>NZ_FOEI01000022.1 GCF_900110615.1 Flavobacterium urocaniciphilum | reverse complement strand
GGAGCAACAACTAGTACATTTACCTATACTTTAGTTGGAACTGCACCTTGTACTAACGATACAAGTATTGCAACTGTTACTATCAATCCTCAACCTAATGCTGGAGCGGATGGAGCAACAACAGTTTGTGATAATAGTGTAGCTGCAATTAACTTATTCAGTTTAATCACTGGAGAGCAAGCAGGAGGAACTTGGACACAAACATCAGGAACAGGCGGAACGTTTAATGCTGGAGCTGGTACTTATACACCAGCGCCAGGAGCAACAACTTCTACATTCACGTATACATTAGTTGGAACAGCGCCTTGTACAAATGATACAAGTATCGCTACCGTGAATATCAATCCACAACCAAATGCTGGAGCAGATGGAGCAACAACAGTTTGTGATAACAGTGTAGCTGCAATTAACTTATTCAGTTTAATCACTGGAGAACAAGCAGGAGGGACATGGACACAAACTTCAGGAACAGGTGGAACGTTTAATGCAGGAGCAGGTACTTATACACCAGCACCAGGAGCAACAACTTCTACATTTACGTATACATTAACAGGAGTTGCGCCTTGTACTAACGATACAAGTATTGCAACAGTAAACATCAACGCTCAGCCAAATGCTGGAGTAGACGGTAACACTACAGTTTGTGATTCAAGTGTAGCGCCAATCAACTTATTCAGTTTAATCACTGGAGAGCAAGCAGGTGGAACATGGACGCAAACATCTGGAACAGGAGGAACGTTTAATGCAGGAGCTGGAACATTCACACCAGCCCCAGGAGCAACAACTAGTACATTTACGTATACATTAGTTGGAACAGCACCATGTGTTAACGATACAAGTGTTGCAACAATTAACATCAATGCTCAACCAAATGCTGGAGCGGATGGAGCAACAACAGTTTGTGATAACAGTGTTGCAGCCATCAACTTATTCAGTTTAATCACTGGAGAGCAAGCAGGAGGAACATGGACACAAACATCTGGAACAGGAGGAACGTTTAACGCTGGAGCAGGTACATTCACACCAGCGCCAGGAGCTACAACTTCTACATTTACGTATACTTTAGTTGGAACTGCACCATGTATTAACGATACAAGTGTGGCTACGATTAACATCAACGCTCAACCAAATGCAGGAGCGGATGGAGCAACAACTGTTTGTGATAACAGTGTGGTTGCAATCAACTTATTCAGTTTAATCACTGGAGAGCAAGCA
>NZ_FOEI01000021.1 GCF_900110615.1 Flavobacterium urocaniciphilum | reverse complement strand
CTCAACCAAATGCAGGAGCGGATGGAGCAACAACTGTTTGTGATAACAGTGTGGTTGCAATCAACTTATTCAGTTTAATCACTGGAGAGCAAGCAGGAGGAACATGGACAAGAAGTTCAGGAACAGGAGGAACGTTTAATGCCGGAGCAGGTACTTATACACCAGCGCCAGGAGCAACAACTTCTACATTTATTTATACTTTAACAGGAGTTGCGCCTTGTACGAATGATACAAGTATTGCAACAGTTAACATCAATCCACAACCAAATGCTGGAGTGGATGGAGCTACAACTGTTTGTGATAACAGTGTGGTTGCAATCAACTTATTCAGTTTAATCACTGGAGAGCAAGCAGGTGGAACATGGACACAAACATCAGGAACAGGAGGGACGTTTAATGCTGGAGCAGGTACTTATACACCAGCGCCAGGAGCAACAACTTCTACATTCACGTATACATTAGTTGGAACAGCACCATGTGTTAACGATACAAGTGTTGCAACAATTAACATCAATGCTCAACCAAACGCAGGAACTGATGGAAGTACAACAACTTGTGAAACAAGCGTAGTAGCCATTAACTTATTCAGTTTAATCACTGGAGAGCAAGCAGGAGGAACTTGGACACAAACATCAGGAACAGGTGGAACGTTTAATGCTGGAGCAGGTACCTATACACCAGCGCCAGGAGCAACAACTTCTACATTCACGTATACTTTAGTTGGAACAGCACCTTGTACAAATGATACAAGTATTGCTACAGTTAATATTACTGCAGCTCCAACAGCAGGGACAAATGGTACAACAGTATTATGTTCTACAAGCGCACCTATTGATTTATTTACACAATTAGGAGGTTCACCAGATACTGGAGGAACTTGGAGTCCAGCTTTAGCAAGTGGTACAGGAGTATTCAATCCTACAGTTGATACACCTGGAGTTTATACTTATACCATTAACATACCAGGCTGTGCAGTTACAAGTGCAACAGTAACCGTAACTGTTAATCCACAGCCAAATGCAGGTACTGATGGTAACACTACAGTATGTGATTCAAGTGTAGCACCAATCAACTTATTCAGTTTAATCACTGGAGAGCAAGCAGGAGGAATATGGATACAAACATCAGGAACAGGTGGAACGTTTAATGCCGGAGCAGGTACTTATACACCAGCACCAGGAGCTACAACTTCTACATTTACGTATACTTTAGTGGGAACAGCACCATGTATTAACGATACAAGTGTAGCTACGATTAACATCAACGCTCAGCCAAATGCAGGTACTGATGGTAACACAACAGTATGTGATTCAAGTGTAGCACCAATTGACTTATTCAGTTTAATTACTGGAGAGCAAGCAGGTGGAACATGGACACAAACATCAGGAACGGGTGGAACGTTTAA
>NZ_FOEI01000020.1 GCF_900110615.1 Flavobacterium urocaniciphilum | reverse complement strand
GAGCAAGCAGGAGGAACATGGACACAAACATCAGGAGCAGGAGGAACGTTTAATGCTGGAGCAGGTACTTATACCCCAGCTCCAGGAGCAACAACTTCTACATTTGCCTATACTTTAGTTGGAACAGCACCATGTATTAACGATACAAGTGTGGCTACAATTAACATCAACGCTCAGCCAAATGCAGGAGTAGATGGTAATACTACAGTTTGTGATTCAAGTGTAGCACCAATTGACTTATTCAGTTTAATTACGGGTGAGCAAGCAGGAGGAACATGGACACAAACTTCAGGAACAGGTGGAACGTTTAATGCCGGAGCAGGTATTTATACACCAGCCCCAGGAGCAACAACTTCTACGTTTACGTATACTTTAGTTGGAACAGCACCATGTATTAACGATACAAGTGTAGCTACAATTAACATCAACGCTCAGCCAAATGCTGGAACAGATGGAGCAACTATAACTTGTGAGAACAATCCAGCGACTATCAACTTATTCAGTTTAATCACTGGAGAACAAGCAGGAGGAACATGGACACAAACATCAGGAACGGGTGGAACGTTTAATGCAGCAGCAGGAACATTTACTCCAGCAATGGGTGCAACCACTTCTACATTTACCTATACGTTAACAGGAACTGCACCATGTGTGAATGATTCTAGTGTGGCAACGGTTAATGTAAATATGGCTCCAACAGCAACTATTAGTTACTCAGGTCCATATTGTGTAAACACAACATCAGCTCAAAATGTTACGTTAACAGGAACAGGAAACTATACAGGTGGAACATTTAGTTCAACAACTGGATTAAGTATTAACGCTACAACAGGAGCCATAACTCCAAGCACAAGTACACCAGGAACTTATGTGGTAACGTATACCATTCCAGCTGGTTCATCATGTTTACCGGTACAAACTCAAACGAATGTTACCATCACTCCAAAACCAGTGATGACGTACACGGTAACTACTCCAATTTGTGATGGAAGTGCCTTAAACTTTGTATTGAGTAGCAATGTTCCAGGAACAACTTATACTTGGGATGCATCAAATAATGGATTAACAGGATTTAATGCTTCAGGAACGCAAGCAGATATTAATCAAGTGGTTCATTTAACCAATCCAATGGTTGGAGGAACAATTACTATGGTAATTTTACCATCAGCAAACGGATGTACAGGAAATCCAGTAACAGTTAATTTAGTTGTGAATCCAAACCCGGTAATTAGTTCAATTACTGTTGAAGATGCGCAAATTTGTTCAGGAAGTCAAGTTCATATTGATGTAGACGGAGAACCAACAGGATTAACGTATACTTGGACAGCTGTAAATAACAATGGTGTTATCATTACAAGTGGAACATATAGTGGAACTTCAGCAAATGGAGCATTGAACTTACAATTGACAACAAATAGTCCAACCACAATAGGAACGATTCAGTTTGAATTTACTCCAATTAGAAACGGATGTGTAGGAACGCCAGTTTTATCACAAGTAATTAC
>NZ_FOEI01000017.1 GCF_900110615.1 Flavobacterium urocaniciphilum | reverse complement strand
TCAAGTGTAGCACCAATTGACTTATTCAGTTTAATTACTGGAGAGCAAGCAGGTGGAACATGGACACAAACATCAGGAACGGGTGGAACGTTTAATGCAGGAGCTGGAACATTTACTCCAGCGCCAGGAGCAACAACTTCTACATTTACGTATACTTTAGTTGGAACGGCACCATGTATTAACGATACAAGTGTAGCTACGATTAACATCAACGCTCAGCCAAATGCTGGAGTAGATGGAAACACTACAGTTTGTGATTCAAGTGTAGCACCAATTGACTTGTTCAGTTTAATAACTGGAGAGCAAGCAGGAGGAACATGGACGCGAACTTCAGGAACAGGTGGAACGTTTAACGCTGGAGCAGGTACTTATACACCAGCACCAGGAGCAACAACTTCTACGTTTACTTATACATTAACAGGAGTTGCGCCTTGTACTAATGATACAAGTATTGCAACAGTTAACATCAATCCACAACCAAATGCAGGAGCGGATGGTAATACTACAGTTTGTGACTCAAGTGTAGCAGCTATCAACTTATTCAGTTTAATCACTGGAGAGCAAGCAGGTGGAACATGGACACAAACATCAGGAACAGGAGGAACGTTTAACGCTGGAGCGGGTACTTATACACCAGCACCAGGAGCAACAACTTCTACGTTTACGTATACTTTAGTTGGAACTGCACCATGTATTAACGATACAAGTGTGGCTACGATTAACATTAACGCTCAGCCAAATGCAGGTACTGACGGAAACACTACAGTTTGTGATTCAAGTGTAGCACCAATTGACTTATTCAGTTTAATCACTGGAGAGCAAGCAGGAGGAACATGGACACAAACATCAGGAACAGGAGGAACGTTTAATGCAGGAGCAGGTACTTATACACCAGCGCCAGGTGCAACAACTTCTACATTTACCTATACTTTAGTTGGAACGGCACCTTGTACAAATGATACAAGTATTGCAACTGTTAACATCAACGCTCAGCCATTTGCAGGGACTGATGTAGTTTTAGTTGTTTGTCCACAAACGGCTTCTGCGATTCATGTTGGAAATTTAATTACAGATGCAGATCCTGGAGGAACATGGACACAAATTTCTGGTCCAATAGGAAATTTTAATCCTATGTCTGCTATTTTTACACCACCTTCAGGTTCAAGTGCTTCAACTTCTGTATTTGCATATACAATAACTGGTGCATCACCATGTGTAGATGATGTGGCATTAGTAACAATTACAGTAAATAGACAACCTATTGCAGGAACAGATGGAAATACTACAATATGTGATACAAGTAATTCTTCAATAGATTTATTTAGTTTAATAACAGGTGAAGATACAGGAGGAACATGGACACAAACTTCAGGAACAGGTGGTACGTTTAATGCAGGAGCGGGTACCTTTACCCCAGCGCCAGGAGCAACTACTAGTACATTTGCTTATACATTGTTGGGTGATGATCAATGTGTTGATGTTACAAGTTTCGCAACAATTAATATCAATCCACAACCTAATGCTGGAGCGGATGGAGCTACAACGACTTGTGAATCTAGTGGTGCTACAATCAACTTATTTAGTTTAATCACTGGAGAGCAAGCAGGTGGAACATGGACACAAACATCAGGAACAGGTGGGACGTTTAATGCAGGAGCAGGTACCTATACACCTGCAATGGGAGCAACAACTAGTACATTTACGTACACGTTAACAGGAACTGCTCCTTGTACGAATGATACAAGTATAGCTACTGTTACAATAACATCAGCACCAACTGCAGGAACAAATGGTACAACAGTATTATGTTCTACAAGCGCACCTATTGATTTATTTACACAATTAGGAGGTTCACCAGATATAGGAGGAACTTGGAGTCCAGCTTTAGCAAGTGGTACAGGAGTATTCAATCCTACAGTTGATACTCCAGGAGTTTATACTTATACAATTAACATACCAGGTTGTGCAGTTACAAGTGCAACAGTAAACGTAACTGTTAATCCACAGCCTAATGCTGGAGTAGATGGAAACACTACAGTTTGTGATTCAAGTGTAGCACCAATTGACTTATTCAGTTTAATCACTGGAGAGCAAGCAGG
>NZ_FOEI01000016.1 GCF_900110615.1 Flavobacterium urocaniciphilum | reverse complement strand
AATTTATCAGCTGATGTAGTTGTAATTGACTACCCTAAATATTTCACTCCAAATGGAGATGGTATTCATGATACTTGGAATATAATTGGATTATCAGATTACAATGATGCAGTGCTTTACATCTTTGATAGATATGGAAAACTAATCAAACAACTAGATCCATTAGGAATGGGATGGGATGGAACCTACAATGGAAACCAATTACCATCAACAGACTACTGGTTTACAGTTGAGTTTACAGAAAACGATCAAAGAAGAACATTCAAATCTCACTTCTCAATGAAACGATAAGTTGAAATAATAAACAATAAAAAAGGCTGTCAGAAATGACAGCCTTTTTTTATATAATATTTTTTTTTTTTAATATTATATAAAAATGAGTTTTTTTAGTATAAAACCCTAATGATGTAAGTAATTATTTATTTATTTTAATAATTAAAAGAAATTTGTTAAAATATGTCTTAAAAATTTGTTAATATGTTATATAAATTTTTTATATTGGGCGTAAAAATAATCTTTAATTAAAATATTTATATGAATAAATAACTACTAAGTAATGTTTTTAAGATGAAAATTTCTAAAAAAATCAAACCCAAAAATAGACTATAAGATGAAAAAAAATGTTAATTCGAAAAAAATTCTTTTAATCCTCGTGATGTTACTAGGATTTATTACCAATTCGTTTGCTCAAAAAAATCCGGCATATAATGACGAAATGATTCCGTTAAATAGAAATGAAGATGGAAGTTTTATGAGTGAAAATGAAATGTTTAAAAACAACTTAAAAAAAATTCAAGGAACTTTTCAAATTCAGATATCAAAAGCTGATTATACAGTTCCAATTTCAGAATCGCTCTATGATAAAATACAATCTTCAAGAAAAGAAAATGAAGATGTGATTTTATTTTTGGATGAAAACTCCAATTTATTTTTACCTTCTAAAAATAAAATTAATGCGATTGGGTTCAAAAAATTAGAACCAATTAAAGTTGTTATTAAATAGATTCTATATGATAAAAAAAATTACTTATTTTAAAACATTAGTAGGTGTCTTACTTTTGTTTTTTACAACATTAACTTTTGCTCAAGAAACATGCGGAACAGCTACAGTAGTAACTGATTTAACAGGTGCTGTTTGTGCTACGTCAACTGTTGGAACTGTTGATAATATTGGTTCTGGAGGATGTGAAGAAGGAGTATTAGATACTTGGTTTACGTTTACTGCACAAGGTGGTTCCGCAACAATAACAGTAACTGGTACAACTGGAGGTTTTAGACCGGAATTTTTTGTTGCTTCATCAAGTACAGGTACTTGTGGAGGGTTGTTTACAATTGAAGGTTGTTTTGATGGATCAGGTAATTACACCTCTTTAAACGGAACAATAAATGGATTGACGACTGGAACTCAATATTGGATTATAGTTTCAAGTAATGGAGATGTTACAACAGGAAATTTATCAGTTTGTGTAAATAATCCTGCTGTTGTGGCAAGTTGTGTAGATAATCAAAATTGTAGTGCACCTGCTACTTTAGCTTTGAATGCACCAGGTGGAGGTGCTGCGTGTGTGGCAGATTGTAACAATGGAGCTAATGTTGGGCCTAATTTTACTGGAAGTGTTTGTGCAGATATGCCAAATCCAACAGTTTGGTATTCTATTACTACAGGAGCTACAACAGCATCATTAGATATTTCAGTTACAAGTTCAACAATGGGAACACCTGAATTTGTTTTGTTCTCAACAAACTGTTCGACTTTTACAACCGTTAGTTGTGTAGAAGGAACGGGTACAACAGCTTCAGGTACAAATATTGCTGTGTCTGCAAATACAACATATATAATTGCTGTTTCTAATTTTTCTGGAAGTCAAGGTAATTTTAATTTGTGTGTGACTCAAAATACAGACAATAGTGCCTGTAACACTACAAGTGCATTAACGGTTACTTCAACTTCTATGGGTTCGCCTTTAGCTGGTCCTTATTTGCCAGGTGAACAAGTTACTTTTCAATATACGTTAACAAATTTTCAACAATTCAATTGTAATTATATAGGTGCTTTTGTACCAGAATTTGGAAATTGTTGGGATCCAGCTTCATTTAATGCACAAGGAATGCCAGTAAATATTGGTACACCATTAAATGTTAATGGAGTTATTCAACCTTGTCCTCCTGGACCACCTTGTGCTTGGAGTGCATGTGTTGGTACACCTGCTGGTTCATGGAACTGGTTCCCAGCTGGAGCTGCAACTTATAATGTTGCAGGTTATTATCCTGCTGGTACAGCAATGCCAGCTGGATGGTATTTTCTTTCTTCTTATAATCCAGCTACAGGAGCATGTACTGGAGATCCGACTGATCCAGATAATACATATGGAGATGGAAATTTCCCAGCATGTGGAACAAATACTTTCGATTATACTTTACGTTTTACATTAACTGCTGGTCCGGCTGCAAATTGTATCTCTGGAAATACAAATTGTCAAGTTTCTATTAAGACTTTTGCTGATGGTGAATTTGGTGTTTGGAATAACTTAGGTTGTACAGTAGATTTACCGGATATTAGACCTGCATCTTTATTGTGTTGTACTCAGCCTGTAATGACAAGCTTAGGTTCAGGTACTATTTGTAGTAATACAAGTGCCAATTTTGCATTAACTGCTAGTATTCCTTCTACTTTTACATGGATTGCCACAGCAAATGCAAATGTTACAGGGGAAAGTACTACATTGCAATCAGGAGCTACAATTACTGATGTGTTAGTAAATACTACTCTAGTTCCACAGATTGTTACATATACAGTGACACCTACTTCAATTGCTGATGGATGTATTGGGGTACCGCAAACAGTAAGTATTACAGTTAATCCTCAACCAAATGCTGGTACTGATGGAAATACTACTGTTTGTGATAACAGTGTGGCTGTAATTAATTTATTCAGTTTAATCACTGGAGAGCAAGCAGGTGGAACTTGGACGCAAACATCAGGATCGGGTGG
>NZ_FOEI01000011.1 GCF_900110615.1 Flavobacterium urocaniciphilum | reverse complement strand
GACTTAACCATGAAAAATGGTTTGAATTTTACACTTTGGTTGATATCAAATACATAACCTCCGGTAAAGAA
The DNA here is from genome assembly GCF_900110615.1 of Flavobacterium urocaniciphilum. Taxonomy (GTDB): domain Bacteria; phylum Bacteroidota; class Bacteroidia; order Flavobacteriales; family Flavobacteriaceae; genus Flavobacterium; species Flavobacterium urocaniciphilum. The sequence goes on along the minus strand of NZ_FOEI01000011.1, from coordinate 5,713 downwards.
ATAATGGCTCGATTCGTTTCCGTAACTTCTTCCATCAAAATCTAAGTGTTTTGCCTTTAACATATTCGGAACCGAAACTCCTAAATAATACTTATCCGTATAATAAAAAGCTCCTGTACCAAAGTTAAAGTAACTATTACTTACATCTTGTCCGAAAGCACCATCTTGTGGATCGGGTAACGTGTTATAAATATCCGTATTTAAGGCTACATCATGAAAGGTTAATCCCGATTTTAATCCTAACGCTAATTTGTGTTCTCCTCCTAATTTTAACGTATAAGAGAAATCTGCATACACATTATTCTCCTCAACAGGACCTATTTTATCAGAAACTACAGATAAACCTAATCCAACATTCTTACCCACTGGACTATGACCAAAAAAAGTACCTGTGGTTGGTGCATCTTCTATCTCGACCCATTGCTTTCTGTACAATAATCCCATAGACAAACTCTCTTTGCTTCCCGCATATGCCGGGTTCATTACACTCATGTTGTACATGTATTGAGTGTAGTGCGGATCTTGCTGAGCCGATACTTCGCTTAGAAAGCCAATAGCCAATAATAATCCTAAATATATTCTTCTCATATTGTTGTCGTTTAATAAAATCTACTCCCTCAAAAAAAAATCAAGAGAGCAGATTTATCTTCTTTTTAATTTTCGTAGTTAATATAAATCCAACCTGTTTTAATATCTCCAGAGGCTAACTCAATAACATAGTAATATGTTCCGTCTGGCATTTGACCTCCTCCTTGGAATTGACCATGCCAATCGTTGTTGTAATTCGTCTTAACATAAACTGATTTTCCATATCGATTGAAAATCTCAACCTTATTCGCAACCAATTTTAAGTAATCATTTAAGCCATCTCCATTTGGTGAGATACCTTTTTGGATTTGACAGAATTCAACTTCTATAGACATTGTAGTTGAATTAGCACAAACCCCAGAATTAGGAGTAAATGTATAAACCGTTACACCTTCAGCAGAAGTATCAACTACTGCAGGAGACCATGAACCATCAATGTTATTTAATGATGTTGTTGGTAAAGTAACTCCAGGATCACCAGCACATAATGTTGCAACTTGATTAAAAGTTGGAGTAACTCTAGGATTAATAGTAATCGTTTTTGTTTCCACTTGTGCACATTGTCCTGGATCAGGTGTAAATGTATAAGTAGTTGTTCCAGGAACAGTTGTATTAATTACAGATGGATTCCATGTACCAGTAATACTATTGTTAGAAGTTAATTGTAACGATGGAGCCGTATCATTTTGACAAATAGCTGCAATTGGAGAAAATGTAGGAGTAATAATTCCGTCAATTGTAATATTCATTGTAGTTCCTAAACCACATTGACCAGCATTTGGCGTAAACGTATACAATACTGTACCAACTGTTGCTGTATTAATAGTTGCTGGACTCCAAGTACCATCAATATTATTATTAGATGTTAATGGTAAAGTTGGAGCAGTACTATTTTGACAAATACTGTTAATTTGTGTAAATGAAGCCGTTACAACAGGATTAATTGTAATTGTAAAGTTAGAAGAATTTCCATTGATACAATTTGTTAAATCTGTTGGGAAAGTATACGTAACTGTATATGTTCCTGCTGTTGAAGTTGCTAAATTAATTTCACCGGTTGTAGTATTTAAATCTAAACCAGTTCCAACATAACTATACGTTCCTCCATTTGTAAATCCAGCTGCTTGTGTAGGCATAGGATTAGTTGTATCTGTAATACAAACTGGAGTTGGATATGTGAAATCAGTAACTGAGTTTGTATAAGGCACAGGATCGATTGTAAATGAAATCGGTGCTGAGAAACAGTTATTTACTAAATCATGAACAATTAAAGTATGATTTCCAGGAGTTAATCCTGTAAATGTAGTACCAGTTTGGTACGTACCATTATCAACGCTATACTCATAACTCGATGTGTTAAGAGAATATTGTCCTAAGTTTGAATAGTTTTCAGGATCTAAAGCTGTCCATTCTGCTGGATTCCAAGTTGTATTAGGAAGAGTTGGCGAACTAGCTAATCTTCTATATGTATAACCAGGTTGTCCTGCAGGTGTAAATGAAGTGTTAGACGTTAATCCCCAAATATCTACTAAAACGTTAGCAGTAGTTGTTAATCTAATATTATCATTATCATTAATTGCAGTACAAGTAGCAAATGTTAAGTTTGGAGTAACTCCAGGAATATTAGCATCTGAACTATACTTAACGATGAATGTTGAGTTATTAGCTAAAGTACCAGATAAAGTATTATCACAAACACCTGTTACAGTAGCACTACCATTATTAAAGATTCTTAATTTATATCCCGCAAGATTAATTGGAGCTCCTGTTCCATTGTATAACTCTACATAAGTTAATGAACCTGTATTTGCATCAGTAACTTCAGAAATAAATAAATTCGTTGGTACTGTACCACCTGCACCAACTGGAGAAGTCACTTGAATAGATCCTGTTTGAACCGCACAAGTTGGTTGCGTTAAGAACGAAATTGAAGGAGTTGGGATATTAATAATATTTACATTAAACGCATCTTCAGATGAACAAATACCATTAGAAGCATATACATAAATAGTTTGGTTAGCAGAAATTAAATCTCCTGCATTTAACATAGTTCCTGTTCCACCTGTAGCTGTAAAATAGTTTCCAACTGTTAAAGCTGGTAACATATAACTATTACATCCATTTACATCTACTTGAGCAGGAATTACCGGTGATGCTAAAATTTCAACTTGTGTAGTTGTAGTATATTGTGCACAACCTCCTTGAGCAGGAACAGTCATAGTTACTGTATACACACCAACATTTGCTAATACTGGTATAATACCTCCTGTATTTGCATCTAAAGCATTTTCTAAACCAGCTGGTGTAGAAGAGAATGTTGCACCTGTTCCACCGTTTCCTGTAATACCGATCGGTTGTAAAGTAGTTGTCGATTTACAGAATGATGCATTACTGTAAGCAATTGTTGCATTTGGCGTTGGAGTAATGATTACTGTTCTTGTACAAATGATTGGAGCATTTGAAGCAGGAGCAGGTAAGTTTGGAATTAAAGTACTTGTTACAGTATAAGTTCCTGGTAAACTTGCAGCAAAATTAATTTCTCCAGTAGTTGGATTAATACTCATTGCAGTTGTAGAACCATCTTCAACTCTAACAGCTGTATAAGTTCCACCAACAGCTCCAGCAATTAATACTGGCGTTTCATTTGGTGAATTATTACAATATGTTAAATCATCATAATTAAATGTATTATAAGGATAACAGAAAGATTGTGCCGTATTTGTTGGATTAGGTGAAATTGTAATAGTTCCTGGTTGATTAACAAAGTTTGTAACCATTAAAATATAAACCTGTCCTTGTAAAACATTAATACTAAAGTTTTCTACAGCAGCTGTAGAATAACTACATTGTACTGGATCGTTTGGATAAGCTGTTCCGTTTCCAGATTCTTCCATTGGGATTAATCCACAACCAAAGTTTCTATTTGGGAAAGGCCCCCATAAAGCGTAATCTACGTCACCAGAAGTTTGAGAAATTGTATAAGCTAAAACTCCATTTTGTGCCGCTTCTAAGAAAAAGAAACTTGCATTTGGAGATGAACCTAAACAAGCATAATCTCCTAAGTTAATTACGTTTGTTGTATTTGGATAAGTAATAGGTGTATTACATAAAGAAATTGATTCCGGACATGGAACACCTCCAATACAGAAATCAAACTCAACTTGTTGAATAGAAAATACTCTAATATAATAAGTTTGTCCAATTACTAAATTATTAATTACATTTTGAGCTGCTGTATAACATCCTACTTGAGTTAAAGCAGTACAGTTTGTACCTGAATATAATGCAAAATCTGCATCTCCTGCAGGAGTAATATTTAATATACTCATGGTATGAGTAGTTCTAGTAGCAACAAATTTAAACCAAACGTCGTTTACTGTTGGTGAACAACCTGCTGGTACACCTGTAGAATTTGTAGCACCAAATAAAGTACCTGAATTAACTTGAGAACAAATTAAATCATCATTTACGATCGCATTTGTCGCATTAGCACATAAATCATTTACTGGTGTAGTTGAAAAAGTCATTCCATCAGACCAGAAACTTGAATTTGTAGCTGAACAAATTGCTTTTACATAAAAAGTATAAGTTGTTGAAGCTGATAATCCATTTACAGTATATGGATTTGAATTTACTGGAATTCCAGATTGACTCACAGAAGGAACTGGTGAACCAACTGGTAAAACTAAAATTTCCCACTGAGTAGCAGTTCCAGTTTCTGTCCAAGATAATTGAGCTGAAGTAGCTCCAATATTTGTTACTGTTGGTGTAACAGGTTTAAAACATGTAATTGGAGGCGTACAATAAATTACAGCGTCCCATCCTGCAGCAGTTCCAGAAGCGTTTGAAGTAAACACAAATGTTAAACATCCACTTGCAGATGTAGCCGTAAATGAAGGTGGTAAGTTTGCACCTGTATACGTTCCTACAATTGGAGAAGTAGGTAAGTTACCATCTCTAATAATTAAATTATCTCCTGCTGCTACATTAAATTGATTGAAAACTACTGTTACAACATCTCCAACGTTATCTGGACATACTGTTGTTACAATATTTTGACTGTTTGCATATGCACCAGAAGCACCTCCTGTATCATAAAAATGATCTCCCGCACAGAAATGTGGTGTAGTACAGAAAGTTGCTACTGAAGACCAGAAACTCATATCTGTTGGAGAACATACTGCTCTTACATATACATCATAACAAGTAACTGAAGTTAAACCTGTAATGATAAACGGATTTGAAGTTGCTGGCTGACCAGTTGTTGTTGGTGAAGGAGCAGGTGAACCCTGTGGTAACACTAATACTTGCCAAGCAGTTTCAGACCCTCCATTTGCCCAGTTTACCTGCGCATTATTATAGTTAATATTAGAGATTGTCGGATTCATTGGTTTCGGACAAGTCACTAAATCAATTTTTACATTATCAATTGCTGCTGGTGGTTGATTTCCTGCAGTATTGTTATTTCTCCACTCGAAAACTACACGCATAGTACCACCTGCATAAGGAACAGCATTTAACGTATAGTTATTGGTAACAAAGTTCGTAGAACCTGTAAAATCATTTCCAATTTTAATTCTACTATTTGCTAAAGCAGTAATTTGCGTACCAACTGTTGGTGTAAACGCTGCTGGAACTGTCCAAACTCTGAAATAATCCGCTGCTTCACCACTAGAACGCCAATCAAATGTAAAATCTAACTGAGTTGCTCCAGCTGGAATTGCAAAATCTTTATAAGCTTGTACTACTGTAGTACCTGCTACGTTATACGAGTTTGTAACACCATTAGTTTCTGTAATATACAAAGCATGAGTTCCACCATTGTTAATACCTGTACCAACAGCCCATTTATTTGGCTGTGTACCGTTAGACAATGTCCATCCTGTTAATGTTTCAAAACCATCAACAAAATTTAATGGAGTGGCAACTTGAGGTAAAGTATATGTGAATGGTCCAGCCCATGTACTGAAGTTTCCATCATTACAATCAGCTCTTACATAATATTGGTAAACAATACCAGGTATACCTGCAACAACGTTTGCAGTATTTGAATTCGTAGTTGTACCTGCTCCTGTTGGTAATCCGTAAGGCGCCGGCGCAAATGAATATTGCCAAGAAGTTGTTC
>NZ_FOEI01000015.1 GCF_900110615.1 Flavobacterium urocaniciphilum | reverse complement strand
CAACATAACGCAAAAATTTACATATATGACCGATATGGAAAATTAATCAAGCAAATTGATCCATTAGGAAATGGTTGGGACGGTAAATACAACGGACAAGACATCCCATCAACAGACTACTGGTTCAGTGTTGATTATACCGAAAACGATCAACAAAAACAATTTAAAGCACATTTTACGTTAAAAAGATAATGTAAAAAAAGCATATAAAAACAAAAAGCCTGCATTGAAAAATGCAGGCTTTTTTTGTATAAAAAATCAAATAAATTTTTATTTTCAATGATTTCAAAAAGGAGTAATTTTTGTGATATATTTAGTTGTTAATATTTTTGTTATTATTAATAAAATAAGGAGAATATTGTTCTATATTAAGAATAATTTAAGGTATCTGTCAATTCAGTTAAAAAATCTATTAATAAATTGTTAAGATGTTAAATTATTTTTTATATTGTGCGATCGGAAAAAATAACAACTAACTACTATAATGTTATGAAAAAACTCTTACTTACCGCTATGTTTGCGCTAATTGGTATTACTTTTTTTTCAAGTAATCAATATGTGGAAAATCCTAAATTAGGAATATTTCGGGAAAATAAATATACGAAATCTCAGATTGAAGCTTTTGTGAGAGAAGTTTTTAAAGACAAAGCTGATGAATTAGTTTTAAATTCAAATTCAAGAAGATTAGAAATTATTACAGAATTTTTAAATCGAGTTGAGATTTATGAAAATGCTAATTTAGGTAGTAAAAAAATTGAATTACTTTCTTCAATTCCAATTATTAGAAAATACAACCCAGATCTTAAATTGGATACATATTATAATCAAAGTACATTTAATCCATTAAAGTATGATTTTAATATGTCTTCTAATGAAATTTTAATTTATCGAATAGATAATACAAATTACATTATCAGAATTTTTCCAATTAAATAAAGCAATTATACCAAACAACGCTTATGAAAAAAATTTTACTACTAATTTTATTGGTTTCTTGTGGAGTGTTTTCTCAAAATTTGAACATGCAAAATGGTTCATTTACAAGATGCTCTGGAACTTTTTATGATTCTGGTGGAAATGCAGGAAATTATGCAGCCAGTGAAAGCTACACAATGACTATATGTCCATCAACTCCTGGTACTTATGTGCAGTTAGTTTTTACTTCATGGAATGTAGAAGGAGAACCATTTGATTTTATGACCATTTATAATGGTACCAATACTAGTGGAACTGTTATTGGAACATATGGTGATACTTCACCGGTTGCAGGTTCTGGTTGTAATACGATGACAAATCAAATTGCTTCAAGTCATGCTTCTGGTTGTATCACAATTGTTTTTCAATCAGATACAAGTGTTCAATATGCAGGATGGGCTGCTACTATGAGTTGTACTACAAATGCAGGTGGAGACCCAATTGTTGGAGGTCCAACCCCTCCGCCTAATGCAGTATGTGGTGGTGCGAGTCCTTTTTGTGCCGATGCAGGTCCATTAGAATTTCCAAACGTAACTGATGCAGATTGTGTGCCAGATGCACCAGCTGTTGTAGTATCGCAAACTTGTTTGGGATCAGCACCGAATCCAGCTTGGTATTTTATTGAAATTGATCAAGCAGGAACATTAAATTTTACAATTTCACAGACAACTGGTCCAGGTGGTACAGGTACAACTTTAGATGTAGATTATGCGCTTTGGGGACCATTTCCTAATGCTTCTGCAGCATGTGCGGATTTTACCCAAGGTGATTGTACCGCAGATCACACTTGTACCGGAAATGTAGTCGATTGTAGTTATAATTTTGCAGCGACAGAAACGGCAACTATTACTGGTGCTCAAGTGGGTGAAGTGTATATGTTATTAGTCACTAATTTTAACGGTGCTGCAGGCTACATAACAATGACTCAAACAAATGCAGGATCTGGTGGGGCTGGTTCAACAGATTGTACCATTGTATGTCCAACGGCAGTTGGTGTTAATCCAAGTTGTGGGGCTTCAAATGGTTCTATCACAATTTCTACTGTAAATCCGAATACTTCTTATAATGTATCTTACTTAGATGATGGAGTTCCTGTTTCAGTTACCTTAACTAGTAACGCTTCTGGTAATATTGTTATTTCAGGTTTAAATGCGGGTAATTATACTAATATCGTTACTAATTTTCCTGGATGTACTACAGCATATTCTTCTGTTGTTTTATCTGGAGGAGTTGCTCCTGTTTTATCGAGTATAACTAATAATTCTCCAATTTGTGCTGTTAATAATGCTGTATTTAATTTAACAGGTACACCAAATGCTACAGTAACATATAATATTAATGGAGGTGCTTCTCAAACTGTAGCATTAAATGCAGGTGGAACCGCATCAGTAACTGTTACTGGAGTTTCAGCAAATACAACTTTTAATGCAACGTCAATTGCTTCTACAAGTGCGCCTATTACCGGAAACGGTTTAAGTGCTACAGGGGGTACTACACCAGCAAATTCAGCTGGTGCAATTTCAGCTTCTGGAACAGCAGCAACTGCTGCTAACTGTACATTGGTTAATGGTACAAATAATGTATTAACAATTACTTTGCAGCATACAGTACCAGCAGGTACAGCAATAACAATTAGTATTGCAAGAGATACAAATGCTGGAGTTGTTAATATTAGTGATGGAACCGCTAATTTAGCTTTTAGTGCAGGTCCGAATGACGTTTTACAATATATTACCTTCACAACCGGAGCTACAACTAATACAATAACTATTACTAGAACTGGTGGTGCAGTTTGGGTAGATGGCGTTCAATATACATTTACAAATCCTGGTTGTAGTGTTTCAATATCAAATTCAAGTACTGTTGTTGTGAATCCACAACCAAATGCAGGAGCGGATGGAGCAACAACAGTTTGTGATAACAGTGTAGCTGCTATCAACTTATTCGGTTTAATTACTGGAGAGCAGGCAGGTGGAACTTGGACAAGAAGTTCGGGAACTGGTGGAACGTTTAATGCTGGAGCAGGTACTTATACACCAGCACCAGGAGCAACAACAAGTACATTTACATATACATTAACAGGAGTAGTACCTTGTACTAACGATACAAGTATTGCAACTGTTAACATCAGTCCACAACCTAATGCTGGAGCGGATGGTGCGACAACAGTTTGTGATAACAGTGTGGCTGTAATTAATTTATTCAGTTTAATCACTGGAGAGCAAGCAGGTGGAACTTGGACGCAAACATCAGGATCGGGTGG
>NZ_FOEI01000013.1 GCF_900110615.1 Flavobacterium urocaniciphilum | reverse complement strand
GTCTTAACATAAACTGATTTTCCATATCGATTGAAAATCTCAACCTTATTCGCAACCAATTTTAAGTAATCATTTAAGCCATCTCCATTTGGTGAAATACCTTTTTGGATTTGACAGAATACATTGTCAAATAATTCAATCTCTACAGATGTACAAGCAAATCCTGTTAAGTTAGTAACTGTACATGAATAGTTACCTGGTTCACTTATTGCTAAAGTATTAGTATTAGTACCAACAACAATATTTGCACTATTTCTCCATTCAAAACTATAATCTTGAGGATTTGCAATATTAGCTGTTAATACAAACTGACTTCCAACACACTCTCCTGTAATATTAAATTGAGGTACAGGTGAAACAGTAATCATTACTGATCCTGAAATAACTTGAGTACAGCTACCTAACATTACATTTACTAAAGTATATGTTTTTGTTCCTCCATTATGAGTAATTGAACCGTTACCTGAAGCATCTAAAACAACCGTTTGATTTGAAGTTCCATCGTTATAAGTAATTGTTGCTAATGGAGTACCTGTAAATGAAATAACAGAAGTATCACCTTGACAAATTGTTGAATTTGCACTTGCAAAAGAACCAGTAATTGGAGCTTCGATTACAAAAGTAAACGAATCATCAGAATTACATGGCGCAACACCAACTGCATAATAAATTGTATAAGATCCTGGTACAACTTGATCATTCCAAGTTACAACTCCACTATTGTTTACAGAAATATTAGCTGGTGAACCTATAATAGAATATGTTCCACCTGGAGTTCCTGTTAATGTAGCAGTTGCAGTATTTGCATTGAAGCAATAAGTACTGTTAAATGAAATATCTGCTGTAGGAGGTGTTTGAATCTGAATATCAAAACTCTTAATTCCTGAACAGAAAGTTACAATACTGTATATTCTCATCCAAATTGTTTGAGGAGAAGAAATATTCATGTATGTATCTGGATTTGGAATAGCATTAATTCCAGCAATAGCATCTGCTTGTGATAAATAATATGTAACTAAATAATCAGAAGGAGTAGCAAAATTAGCTAATACAACTGGTGTATTTTGTGTTAAATCAAATGCAGTAGTAGTTGCAGAAGTACAAATTGATAAATCATTTGGTTCTGGAGTGTTTAAAATCAAATCAGGATAAAACTCAACCAAAACAGTATCTTCACCAACACAAGCAGAACCAATGTAATGAGCTACTAATTTATATTCACCTGGTGCAGTAACATTTAAAGTAGAGCCTGTTTGACCAACAAGTTCAACAAAAGAAGTTGCTCCTGGTGCTTGGTGATACCATGTAAATTCATAAGGAGGATTTGTTAATCCACTATCAATAATATAAGATTGACCAACACATAATGCATTATTTCCAGAAACTGTTAAATCGTTTCCTAAATCTACATTTCCAATATCAAATTTACTTAAGAATACAGCACTGTCTAAAGACGAGTCATTTCTGTCTCCTACAACGAATTTCATATGATATGTTTGACCTGGGATTACAGTTCCAACAGCAGACATAGGAATAGTATATCCTTTAAAATTTGTTGGTGCAATTACATCTGGTAATCCATTTTGTGGTGTTCCAGTTCCATAGAATTTATCAAAAAACGTTGGGTTTTCTGAAGAACATCCACCATTATATTCCGCTTTTCTAATTGTTGTTACCGCTACCGGTACTGGAGGATTTGTTCCTGGAATAACAGCTAAATTAGTTGTTACACCTGTAGACAAATTCGTTAAGAAGAAAGCAAAGGCATCAGAGAATGTACATTGGAATGTACCGTACTCATCTGAAGCAAATATGAAATCAAATTTAACTTGATCTGCAATAGGCACAAAATCAAATTCTATTTTTGATGAGTTGTTATAACTTGTTACCGACTGACCAACAGATTGCATATAAGCAAGTAATTGTGCATCACCAGTCCAAGAAGCAGTTCCTTCAGAACCAGCTGTATTAGGTCCGTCACAAGTATCTGCTGAACGAGTTGCTAAAATAATTCCTTCATCTAAACCGAAAGAAGAACCATTTTTATTAAAATATCCAATACCATTTTGTTGTCCAAAATTTGTACCTGTAGACCAAGTAATATTTGATACAATTCCACATGGTGAAGTTACAAGTACGTCTGTAACTAATTCAGGAACGGTATATGAACCTGTTGTAGAAGTTGCAACAGAGTTTTGAGCAAATACTGGCGGTAATACTCTATTGATACAAACGTTAAATGATGATACTAGATTAGCAGTTGAACTTGCTGTCCAAACTCTTAAATAATAAGTTTGACCTGCAACATAAGTATTGTTATAACTAAAATTGTTAATATCACAGTACATTAAAGTTAAGGCACCACAAGTTCCTGAATATACAGCATGACTTAAATCTGTAAATCCAACAATATCATTTAAATTAATAATATGAGCTGATGAAGTTGCAGTAAATGAGAACCAAACATCATCATCTGCAGTTCCACCACACGTTGAACCAGGTAATCCTGAATTTGTTGCTCCTGTAATTGTACCAGCAGTTACAACAGTACAATTTAAATCATTATTTACAGGAACATTTATCGCAGCTGCACACTCATCATTCGCTGGTCTTGTGTAAAAATTAGCTCCATTTGAATAAAAACTAGCATCAGTTGGAGAACAGATTGCTCTTACAAAATATGTATAAGCAGTTCCCGGTGTTAATCCAACATTATAAGTAAATGGATTTGTATTTGCTATAACTCCAACTGTACCTGGTGCAGGAACTGGAGAACCTAATGGCAATACAATTATTTCCCATTGAGAAGCAGTTCCGTTTTCAGTCCAAGCTAAATCAACTGAGTTCGTAGTAATATTTGAAGTTAATAAGTTTGTAGGCTTTGGACACGTAATTGGAGGTGTACAAATAATTGAAGCATCCCATCCTGCAGCAGTTCCAGCAGCGTTTGATGTAAACACAAAAGTTAAACATCCACTTGCAGAAGTAGCCGTAAATGAAGGTGGTAAATTTGTACCTGTATACGTTCCTAAAATTGGAGATGTAATTAAGTTACCATCTCTGATAATTAAATTATCTCCTGCTGCTACATTAAATGAATTAAATATAACAGTTACAACATTTCCTGCATTATCAGGACAAACTGTTGTTACAATATTTTGACTGTTTGAATAAGCTCCTGTTGCTCCTCCTGTATCATAAAAATGATCTCCCGCACAGAAATGTGGTGTAGTACAGAAAGTTGCTACTGAAGACCAGAAACTTTTTTCTGTTGGAGAACATACTGCTCTAACGTACACATCATAACATGTAACTGAAGTTAATCCTGTTACAATAAATGGATTTGTTAAAGCTTGAACCCCTGTTGAAGTAGCAGTTGGTGCCGCTGAACCTTGTGGTAAAACGATTACTTCCCATTCTGTTTCTGTAGCGCCATTAGCCCAGTTAACTTGAGCATTATTATAGTTAATATTAGAGATTGTCGGATTCATTGGTTTCGGACAAGTCACTAAATCTAATTTGATGTTATCAATAGCTGCTGGTGGTTGATTTCCTGCAGTATTGTTATTTCTCCACTCGAAAATTACACGCATAGTACCACCTGCATAAGGAACAGCATTTAACGTATAATTGTTTGTAGTAAAGTTTGGATTAGAATAAAAATCATTTCCAATTTTAATTCTACTATTTACTAAAGCTGTTACTTGCGTTCCAACTGTTGGAGTAAATGAAGCTGGAACTGTCCAAACTCTGAAATAATCCGCTGCTTCACCACTATTATGCCAATCAAAAGTAAAATCTAACTGAGTTGCTCCTGCTGGAATTGCGAAATCTTTATAAGCATGTACAACAGTTGTTCCTGCAACGTTATAGGTATTTGTAACTCCATTAGTTTCTGTAACATATAATGAATGAGTTCCACCATTGTTAATACCTGTACCAACAGCCCATTTATTTGGCTGCGTACCATTAGACAATGTCCATCCTGTTAACGTTTCAAAACCATCAACAAAATTTAATGGAGTGGCAACTTGAGGTAACGTAAATGTAAACGGACCAGCCCATGTACTGAAATTTCCATCATTACAATCAGCTCTAACATAATATTGGTAAACAATACCTGGAATTCCCGTAACAACGTTTGCAGTATTTGAATTCGTAGTTGTACCTGCTCCTGTTGGTAATCCGTAAGGCGCCGGCGCAAATGAATATTGCCAAGAAGTTGTTC
>NZ_FOEI01000001.1 GCF_900110615.1 Flavobacterium urocaniciphilum | reverse complement strand
GGAGGAGCTTGGCAAACTAGTAACGTGTTTACAGGAGTTGAAGCAGGAGTGCATACGGTTTTAGTGTCGGATCTAGAAGGATGTACAAACCTTTCAGAAGAAGTATTAGTGGTAGATTACATGAAATATTTCACGCCAAATGGAGATGGATTTAACGATACATGGAATATTGTTGGATTAAATGCACAACATAACGCAAAAATTTACATATATGACCGATATGGAAAATTAATCAAGCAAATTGATCCATTAGGAAATGGTTGGGACGGTAAATACAACGGTCAAGACATCCCATCAACAGACTACTGGTTCAGTGTGGATTATACCGAAAACGATCAACAAAAACAATTTAAAGCACATTTTACTTTAAAGAGATAATGTAAAAAAAGCATATAAAAACAAAAAGCCTGCATTGAAAAATGCAGGCTTTTTTTGTATTGATTTAAAATTAAAACTTATGAAAATTCAAATCTTTATTTAATAGTTTCAATGTTAAATCCAGCTTTCTTTATTTGTTCAATTAAAGTTGGCTCATTTAAATTTTCATTTGTTACGGTTAAGATTTTATTTTTATCTCTAATATTAACTTCCCAATTATTTTCTCCTACTAATGGATTTAAAATTGGAGTTACTTTTTCAACACATCCCAAACAGTTGATATTAGTTTTATATTGTTTTGTTTTCATTATAAATAAATTTATTGTTATTACTTATACAAAGTTCGTTATAGAACTAAAGATTATTATTGTATTTTTATTGAAGACAATTGTAAGATTTACAGTTTTTAGTTTTTAAATTTTAACCACAAACTATTGCTTACTACACTAACAGAACTCATTGCCATTGCTGCTCCGGCAATCATAGGATTTAATAAAAATCCATTAATAGGGTAGAGTAAACCTGCAGCAATTGGAATACCAATTAAATTATAAATAAAAGCCCAAAACAGATTTTGTTTGATTGTTTGTACTGTTTGTTTTGATAATTTGATAGTTTGTGGAACTTTTAATAAATCAGATGAAATGATGGTCATATGCGCCACATCCATTGCAATATCTGAACCTTTTCCCATTGCAATACTAACATTTGCTTGAGCTAAGGCTGCACTGTCGTTTATACCATCTCCAACCATCGCAACAATTTTGCCTTCATCTTGAAGTTTTTTTACATAATTTAATTTGTCTTCTGGTAATACATTTGCTTTGTAATAATTTAAACCAACAGATTTAGCAACTGCCGCTGCAGTAGATTCATTGTCGCCCGTAAGCATGTAAACTTCTATTCCTAATTCTTCCAAATGTTTGATAGCTTCAATTGAAGTATTTTTTATTTTATCTGCAATTGCAAAAACTGCCAATGTGTTTTTACTATCTGAAAAATAAACTAGACTAAATCCTAAATCAGAATTATTTTTAGAAAATTCATTTAATGATTCATCAATTGTGACATTGTTTTCTTCCAAAAGACGTCTGTTTCCAACATAGTAAAATTCGTTTTCAATTTTTGCTTTTACTCCAAAACCGGTTAAACTTTCAAATTCAGAAATATTTTTAAAAGACATTTCAGAATAATGTTTAGTAATTGCATCAGCTAAAGGATGTTCTGATTTTTCTTCAATTGAAACTAAAACACTAAGTAAATGATCATTTTCTTCTTTCCATAAAACATCAATTACTGATGGATTACCTTCGGTTAAAGTTCCAGTTTTATCGAAAATTATGGTGTCAATTTTTTTGGCTAATTCTAAACTTTCAGCATCCTTAATTAAAATTCCTTTTTCCGCACCTTTTCCAACTCCAACCATAATAGCAGTTGGTGTTGCTAAACCTAATGCACATGGACATGCGATTACTAAAACGGTTACCATAGCTAAAAGTCCATGAGTAAATCCGTTTTCACCACCAAGAATAATCCAAGCAATTAAGGTTACAATTGAAATTCCAATTACGATAGGAACAAAAATTCCTGCAATTTTGTCAACCATTTTTTGAACTGGCGCTTTACTGCCTTGCGCATTTTGTACCATTTTAATGATTTGTGATAATAAAGTATCACTACCAATTTTTTCAGCTTTATATTGAAAACTTCCTTTTTGATTAATGGTTCCTGCAAATACTTTATCGTTTATGTTTTTAGCTACTGGAATCGGTTCTCCTGAAATCATACTTTCATCTACGAAAGAAGTACCAATTACAACTTTTCCATCGACAGCAATTTTTTCACCTGGTTTGGCTAAAAGTATATTATCTACTAAAACCTCACTAATTTTTATATCTTCTTGTTGACCATTTTCGGTTATTCTAATTACTGTTTTTGGTTGTAAACCAATTAATTTTTTTATGGCCGAAGCAGTATTCCCTTTTGCTCGTTCTTCTAATAATTTTCCAAGAAGTATGAAAGTGATAACAACTGTTGCTGCTTCAAAATATACGTGTGCATGTAATCTGTAACGATGCCAGAATTCTGGAAATAACGTATTGAACACACTAAAAATATAAGCAATACCTGTGCTTAATGCTACTAATGTGTCCATATTAGCATTGCGATGTTTAGTTTGTTTCCAAGCGTTGATAAAAAAACTTCTTCCGAACCAAAATAAAACAGGAGTTGAAAAAATCCACATGATCCAGTTAGCATATGGCATATCCATAAAAAACATACCAATTATAAAAACAGGTAATGTAAATAGGGCTGAAGCGAAGGTTTTTCTTTTTAATTCTGTAAGATGTTTGGCTTGTTGTTTAGATAATTCCTCTTCTAGATTTTCAGATTCTTCAATAATTAAATCATAACCTATACTTTGAATTGCTTTTTTGAAATTTTCAGGATTAGCAATTCCAGGAATATATTCTACCGTTGCAGTTGAATTGGCATAGTTTACTGTAGCTAATAATACACCTTCTTCAAAAGTAAGTATACTTTCAACGCTTATTGCACAAGAAGCACAAGTCATCCCAGTAACGGGATAGTTTTTTTTTATTGTAGTAATATCATATCCTAAATTTCGGATATTCTCAGTAAGTTGTTTAAGATTGAATTTAGAATCTACCTCAATTTTAGCTTGATTATTATTTAATTCAACTTTATGATGTATAATTCCTTCTGTTTTATCTAAAATATTGTCAATAATAAACGCGCAATGTTCACTATGAACACCTTCAAGCGGAATTGTAATTTTTTTATATGTTTCCATGACTATTGTAATTTGATGATACAAAGTTCCTTCAGATTACAATAGTAAGTATTACAGTATTACTATAGTGAGTTGTAAAATTTACAGAAAATCTAAAGAGACTCTTTTTTGTTGTCCAATAGTTTTGAAATGTGAAGGCGTTAAACCCGTCACTTTTTTAAATTGATTACTTAAATAAGCCACGCTGCTATATCCCATTTGGAAAGCTATTTCTTTTAGTGAAAGTTCGTCATAAACAATTAACTCTTTTACTTTTTCAATTTTTTGAATGATTACGTATTTTTCTATTGTTGTACCTTCTACTTCAGAAAACAGATTGCTTAAATA
Source organism: Flavobacterium urocaniciphilum (assembly GCF_900110615.1). Taxonomy (GTDB): domain Bacteria; phylum Bacteroidota; class Bacteroidia; order Flavobacteriales; family Flavobacteriaceae; genus Flavobacterium; species Flavobacterium urocaniciphilum. The sequence goes on along the minus strand of NZ_FOEI01000001.1, from coordinate 870,463 downwards.
GTTGTATTCGTAACCCAATTCACTAGATAAAAAATTTGATAAGTTAATTTTTAAAGATTCTTTGTCGTGATGAATAAATTGGATTACATAATTTTTGATTTTTTCAATGATTTGATGTTTTTTATCGTCAATTAATTCAAAACCAATTTCTTGTAATTTGGTAGATAATGATTGTTTTTCAGTTTCATTTATATTGTTTTCAATTTCAATTTCACCTAAAATAACATAATTGTATTTTAAATGTAAAGATTTAAGAATAGTTTGAACTGCCATTATGCATCTTTGGCAAACCATATTTTTTATATATAATTTCATCATTTTAATTGATTATATACAAATTTAGCGAATTAATATGTATAAAATGATGAGTAAGAAATCTTAATCAAAATTGTACTAATTAATGATGTTTTAATTTGAAATGATCTTATAAATTGAAACATTTTTTGATTAAGTAATTTATAGTTAATGCTTTAGGTTGTTGTGTTTTTAAATGTTTTTTGGAATTGAAAATAATTCAATTTTAACATTTTAACATCATTTTAATTATAAAATAATTTGATTTTATTACATTTGTAGCGTTTTAAAGAAATAAATGAAAAAATATCACATCATATTATTACTATTTTTAAGCATGTTTTTTATGTCTAATAGTGCTATGGCATGTGGTGATACTAATTCAAATCATTCTTGTAAAAAAGAGGTTTCTTCTTCTGAAACTGAAAAAAAATGTTGTTGTGGTCATAATGATAACAATGATAAGGAAGATAAAGGATGTGAAGGCGATTGTGGTCATTCAAAATGTGGTTGTTCATCAACTTGTCCTGCGACTTCAATAAGTTTTTTACCAGAAATAAGTTTTAAAATTAATGTATTTCACTATTCTTCAATAGAGAAAGTTAATTTTTCATATACAACTCCATCAATATCAGATGGTTTTCATTCTATTTGGTTAATACCAAAAATAGGCTAAATTCCTTTTTTGACAGCTAGTAGTGTGTCAAATTCATAGCTAAAAGCTATCATTTTCTAACAGTTTTTATAGATATTATTGCTACACAATAGTTGTGTTGTTATTCTATTTTTTCCTAACTGTTTATTTATTCAAATTTATTTTATCAATCAGTCAAAGTATAAACTTTGAAAACAAATACATTATTAAAATGAAAAATTCATTCAAATTAATGGTAGCATTATTTACAATGTTATCAACTACAATAAATGCACAAATAAAAAATTCTAAAACAGAAACCGTTAAAATCTATGGAAACTGTGGAATGTGCGAAACTAAAATCGAAAAAGCAGGTACAATTAAAAAAGTAGCTAAAGTAGATTGGAATCAAGAAACGCAAATGGCAACAATTACGTATGATTCAAAGAAAACGAATCAAGACGAAATTTTAAAAAGAATTGCATTAGCAGGTTATGATAGTGATAAGTTTCTTGCTCCTGATGATGTATATGAAAATCTACATGGATGTTGTCAGTATGAAAGAGTTGCAAAAACTCCAGTTAAAGAAGAAATAAAAGCTGATGCAACTACTCAAGATCATACTAATCACGGTAATCATGCTGAAACTCAGAAACCTGAAGTTCAAGAAGTTGATCAATTAAAATCTGTTTTTGATGCTTATTTTGTTGTAAAAGATGCAATGATTAGTTCAGACGGAACGGCTACTTCTGTTGCTTCAAAAGAATTATTTACAGCAATAAACAATGTTAAAATGGACAAATTAGGAATGGATGTTCATGTGGTTTGGATGAAAATTGTAAATCAAATTAAAGAAGATGCAGAACATATTGCAGATACTAAAGATATTAAGCATCAACGTGATCATTTTGTAACCTTATCAAAAGATATTTACGAATTATTAAAAGTTGCTAAATATGATGTTCCAGTATATTTCCAATACTGTCCAATGTATAATAACGGAAAAGGAGCTAATTGGTTAAGCAAAGAAAATGCAGTTAAAAATCCATACTATGGTTCAATGATGTTAAGCTGTGGAAAAACTGTCGAAACAATAAAATAAGTCAAAATGAGAAAAATAGTTTTATTGTTTTTATTGATTACCAATTTTGCTACTGCACAAATTAAAGTAGGAGATTCAATTCCTTCTATTATGTTAAAAAGTAGTGACAACAAAGAAGTAAATCTTTCCACTTTAAAAGGAAAATATATTCTAGTCGATTTTTGGGCATCTTGGTGTGCTCCGTGTCGATTAGGAAATAAGAAGCTAGTTAAGTTATACAACGAAACGAATCATGATAAATTTGAAATTGTTGGAATTTCAATTGATAAAGATGCATCTAAATGGCTTAAAGCGATAGTAAAAGATAAAATTAAGTTCACTCAATTAATAGATTCAAATGGTTTTGATGCAGAAACAGCGATTCAATTTGGAGTGGATGAACTTCCATCAAAATATTTATTTAATAAAGAAGGAATTTTAATTGCAAAAAATCCAACAGAAGAAGAATTATTAAAATTAATCGAAAACTAAAATTTAAAATTAAAATGAAAAAAATATATTTAATGGTGGCATCTATGATTATGATGTTTTCAATTACAGGTAATGCACAAATTGTTAAAGCAGAAATAAGAGCAACTGGATTAACATGTTCAATGTGTTCCAATGCAATTAATAAACAATTGAAAGCTTTACCTGAAGTTTCAAATGTTGATACAGATTTAAATACAAATACCTTTACAGTAACTTTTAAAGAAGGAAATGAATTAAGTCCAAAAACACTAAAAGAAAAAGTTGAAAAAGCTGGTTTTTTTATCGGTTCATTAGTATTAACTGCCAAAGCTGAAACGATTAATAAAAGTCCGTATATTGTAGTTAACGAAAAGAAAAATGATGCTGCTGAAGTTCAATTTCAAGTTGTAGATAAAGGTTATGTAACGGAAAAAGAATTTAAAAAATTATCTAAATCATACAAAGATATTGCAACGTATAGTGCAAATAATGAAGATGATTTTCACATTAAAATTTTAAACTAATGAGAAAAATTCTTTTATTATTTGTTGCATTAAATTGTCAAAATCTATTTAGTCAAGAATTATTTGTTATTACTGATCCGGCTAGTAATGTTCCAGCAAATTCACTAGCTGTAAATGTGATGCAATCTTTGTTTAAAGAAGAAATGAAATCGGGTTATAATTATCACTTTATGCCTGAAGTAACGTATGGTTTGAATAAAAATTTAATGTTTCGTGCATCTGCATTTGTAAGTAATCGCGGAAACGAATTAGTTACTGAAGGTGGAGGTTTTTATACAAAATATCGTTTTTATTCTACGGATGATTTAAACAGTCATTTCCGAATGGCAGCATTTGGAAGATTTAGTTTTAATAATGCCGATATACATCAAGAACAAATAGAAATAATGGGACATAATTCTGGTTTTGAAACCGGATTAGTTGCAACAAAATTGATTAAAAAAGTAGCTATCAGTTCAACTTTAAGTTTTGAAAAAGCACTAGATAATACAAGTAAAAATCCTTTTCCAGATTATATTGGAGATAATGCCACAAATTATACGTTGTCAGTTGGTAAATTAATGTATCCAAAAAAATATACCAATTATAAACAAACGAATATTAATTTAATGATGGAATTTGTTGGACAAACTATTAATGAAAATGGAAAATCGTATTTAGATGTTATGCCGGCAGTTCAATTCATTTTTAATAGCCAAGCTCGATTAGATTTAGCCTACCGTCAAGAATTGGTTAGTTCAATGGTACGATCAGCTCCAAATGGATTTTATTTCAATTTGTACTATACTTTTTTCGACTTAAAAAAGAAAAATTAATTTAAAAATACTATTATGAAAGCAATAATAATGTCTGCTTTTTTTGCTGTATCTTTAGTTTCATGTAATCATAAAACTAAAGAAGCTGAAAATGTAACTCAATCAGATTCAACACAAATATTTTCTTGTCCGATGCATCCAGAAGTTACTGGAAAAAAAGGAGTAGAATGTTCTAAATGCGGAATGGAATTAACAGAACCAGTTGAACAAACTGAACAAGAAAAGGATTCTATTGTAGAAGTAAATGAAAATATTGATACAACCAATTTTTCTAAAAAAGATACTGAAAAAGAAGTAGTTGATGCAAAAACTACTACTGTTCCGTTTTCTATCAATGAAATTGTTGTAAATTATTTGAAAATAAAAAATGCATTAGCAAATGATGATGCTAAAACAGCTGCTAATGTTGGAAAAGCATTAAATAAAATAATAGCTAGTTCAAATACAAATAGTTTAGCTGCAAATCAGAAAAACAAATATTTAAATATTGTAAATGACGCTAAAGTTCATGTAAAACATATTGGAGATAATTCAGGTAAAATTGATCATCAAAGAGAACATTTTGTAAAACTTAGTAAAAATGTTAATGATTTGATTGTAATGTTTGGTTCAAAACAAAAACTATATCAAGATTATTGCCCAATGTATAACGATGGAAAAGGAGCTTATTGGATTAGTGAAACTAAGGAAATAAAAAATCCTTATTATGGTTCTGAAATGTTAGCATGTGGTAGTTTGAAAAAAACGTACTAATTAACAAAAAGGTAATTTTGAATTATTAAAAATTGCCTAACTAAAAATTGAAATTTATAAAATGGATATATTAAATGTTTTTACAAGGAAATTGTTGATAATTGTAGTTGTGTTATTTTCAGCACAATCACTTTTTTCACAAAATATTGTCCGATATGATTTATATGTTCGAGATACTATTGTGAATTTCGCGGGAAAAGAAAAAAGAGCTATTGCAGTTAATGGTCAAATTCCAATGCCAACGTTAACATTTACTGAAGGTGACATTGCCGAAATTTATGTACATAACGAATTACAAGAAGATACTTCTTTACATTGGCACGGATTGTTCTTACCTAATAAGGAAGATGGTGTTCCTAATTTAACGCAAATGCCAATTAAACCTGGAACTACGCATAAATATACTTTTCCAATCATTCAAAACGGGACACATTGGTATCATAGTCATTCCGGTTTACAGGAACAAATCGGAATGTACGGCATGTTTATCATGAATAAAAAGCAAAATGATATTACCTTTCGAAAAGGAATTGATGATTTGCCGACAGTTCCAGTTATTTTAAGTGAATGGACCGATTTAAAGCCGGAAAATATTCATAGAATGTTACATAATGCTACCGATTGGTTTGCGATTAAAAAAGGTACAACTCAAAGTTATTCTGAAGCGATTCAACAAGGACATTTCAAAACTAAAGTCACAAACGAATGGAAACGTATGAATGCGATGGATGTTAGTGATGTGTATTATGAAAAGTTTCTCATTAATGGTAAAAATGAAAGTCAGTTGTCTCAATTTAAAGCGGGTGATAAAGTCCGACTTCGTATTGCCAATGGCGGTGCATCATCCTATTTTTGGTTGACGTATGCTGGTGGTAAAATTACTGTTGTGGCTACTGATGGTAACGATGTAGAACCTGTTGAAGTAGATAGGTTACTAATTGCAGTGTCTGAAACATATGATGTAATAGTAACAATTCCTGCTGATAATACTTCTTATGAATTTTTAGCTACTCCAGAAGATAGAACAAAGTCAGCCTCATTATATATTGGAAACGGTATCAAACAATTAATTTCTCCGATGCCAAAATTGAAATATTTTGAAGGTATGAAAATGATGAATGGTATGATGAAAATGAATGGCGACCTGGATGATATGGGAATGCAAATGTCCTTAAATCAAATGGATATGAATGTGGTTATGTATCCTGAAATTACTGGCGAAGCAAAAAAGAAAAGTGATGATAAAATGGAAATGAATGATGATGCTACCAAAAATCAATACAATTCTAATGCCTTATCCAATATTACGACTCTCAATTATGCCATGTTAAAAGCTACTGAGAAAACAACATTACCTAAAGATGCTCCTGTGAAAGAACTTCGTTTTGAACTTACAGGAAATATGAATCGTTATGTTTGGAGTTTAGATAATAAAGTAGTTTCTGAAACGGATAAAATCTTAATAAAGAAAGGTGAAAATGTAAGAATTACACTTTATAACGGTTCTATGATGCGTCATCCTATGCATTTACACGGACACGATTTCAGAATCATCAACGGACAAGGTGAGTATGCTCCTTTGAAAAATGTAATGGATTTGATGCCTATGGAAACCAATGTAATTGAGTTCAATGCAAATGCTGAAGGAGATTGGTTTTTTCATTGTCATATTTTATATCATATGATGGCAGGAATGGGTAGGGTTTTTACCTATGAAAATCAAGCAGAAAATCCCTTAATTCCAAATCCTAAATTGGCTCAACGTAAATTATTTGCTGATGATAGAGCTTTTCATTTTATGGTAGAAAACGACTTTGCTACGAATGGTAATGACGGTATGGCGATGGTTCAAAACACACGTTGGAGCTTTGGAACAGAATGGCGATTAGGTTATAATGATATGCATGGTTATGAAGCGGAATTTCATGTGGGTAGATATATTGGTAAAATGCAATGGTTAATGCCGTTTGTTGGATTCGATTGGCGGTATAGAAAAATGCATGGAGAAGTTGAAGAAAACATTTTCGGACAACAAAATACAAAAGATAAAAGAGCGGTATTAAGTGCCGGACTTGCTTATACTTTACCAATGTTAGTTATTGCTCAAGCAGAAGTGTTTCAAGATGGAAATGTTAGATTTCAGTTTATGAGAGAAGATATTCCTGTTTCTAAACGAATAAGAATGGGATTCATGGTAAATACAGATACGGAATACATGATTGATGCGAGATATATTTTAAAAAGAAATCTAAGCTTAAGAACCCATTACGATAGCGATATGGGATTCGGAGTAGGTTTAAATCTAAATTATTAAGAGATATTTAAATTGTTATCAATTAATAAATAAAAACCCCTGTAAAATAAGTGTTTTACAGGGTTTTTTGTGGAGTCGGAGAGAATCGAACTTTTTTAAAGAAGATTTAAAACTTTTGAAGCAATATTTTAAAATGTTTTTTTCCATTTATTACATTAGGAACTCCAAATATTACTTTTTCAATTCTAAAATAGATAATGAATGTTAACTTTAATAAAAAAAATTATGAGGTTTTTTTATCTATTTATTTATTTTATTATTGGATTTTATGGTTATTCCCAAGTAGGAATTAATACTACATCTCCTAATCCTTCCTCTATGTTAGATATTAATTCTAATAATACTGGAATCTTAATTACTCAAGTTGCCTTAACAAGTACTTTAGACGCAACAACTATTACAAATGGTAATGTAAATAGCTTGTTAGTTTTTAATACTGCAACAGTTGCAGATGTAACACCAGGATATTACTATTGGCACACCGATAAATGGCATCGTTTATCTACTGAAAATTCAAACAATTGGAAATTAGATGGAAATTCAGGTACAGATGATAATGTTAATTTTGTTGGAACTACTGATAATCAAGGATTAACTTTTAGAACAAACAATGAAAGAACTGGTTACATAAGTAATAATGGTTTTTCAATTCAATTAGGGAAAGATGCCGGTTTAAATGCTAGTCTAAATTTAACTAATTTTATTGGGGTAAGTGCAGGATATAACGCTTTAAATGCTATTTCTTCTAATTTTATTGGAAATAATGCTGGTGCTTATGCAGATAATGCATTTCATTCTAACTTTATAGGTTCAGACTCAGGAATGAGTGCGTATTTTGCAAATTCCTCAAATTTTATTGGTGTTGAAGCAGGTAGTGGCAGTGAAAATGCATATTCCTCAAATTTTATTGGTAATGGTGCTGGGTCGGGCGCTGTATATGGATTTCAATCTAATTTTATTGGAACAAATGCTGGAAATTTTGCTGAAAATGCAAATTTTTCAAATTTTATAGGACATCATACTGGTAATGAAGCTATAAATGCAGATAATTCTAATTTTACAGGAACAAATGCTGGATTTCAAGCGACAAATGCAAATTTATCAAATTTTTCAGGAAATTATGCTGGATATCAGGCTGCAAATGCAAATAATTCTAATTTTATAGGAAATTATGCAGGATATCAGGCTACAAATGCAAATAATTCTAATTTTATAGGTGCTAGTGCTGGTGAAGAAGCAGAAAATGCATATTCTTCTGTTTTTATAGGTGAGGGTGCTGGGGCTGGCGCAATTGATGCTTTTCAATCAAATTTTATTGGAAATGATGCAGGAAATTCATCAGTACAAGCAAATAAATCTAATTTTATTGGTTATTTAGCAGGTCTTAACTCTCCTTTTGCACATAGTTCTAATTTTATTGGAGAAGAATCAGGTAGTGGTGCAACAAATGCACATAGTTCTAATTTTCATGGTGCTTATGCAGGTGTTCGAGCAATTAATGCTAATAGCTCAAATTTTATTGGAGTGTATGCTGGTTATGACGCAACAAATGCATTTCATTCTAACTTTTTTGGTAAAGATGCTGGTAGAAATGCCACTGAAGCTAATAATTCTATCTTTATAGGTGAAAATTCAGGTGCTAACTCTGTATATTCTAATGATTTTATTGCAATTGGTACAAATTCAGGTAGTAATTCAAGCAAATCATATTATTCAGTAAATATAGGTCACAACGCAGGGATTAATGCTGCTAGTAGTAATTATTCTGTGATTTTAGGAAGTAATTCTGGATCAAATTTTTCAGGCGAATCTTCTGTTTTAATAGGAAATGGAGTAGGAGCTAATGCTACATTAAGTTCTTCAATATCTATTGGGCATAGTTCAGGTGTAAGTTCTACTGGTGAAAATGCTATATTATTAGGTAATTCTGCGGGTGCTAATTCCAATAATATTACTAGATCAATATTTATAGGAAATAATTCTGGGTATAATGATAGTGTTGTTAATGATGATAGTAATTATTCTATATTGTTAGGTGATGATACTTCAACAGGTGGTTTTTCAAACTCAATAGCAATAGGTCGAGATGGCACAAACACAGCAACTAATCAGTTAATGGTTGGCTCAACAACTTACCCTATTAATACAGTAGAGTTTAAAGGTTCAGGAGCAGTAAAGGTTTCTTCAGGAACAACTGCAGAAAGGCCTTCAACACCAGAGTTTGGTCAAATACGTTATAATAGTACAATTGGTAGAGGTGAAATGTATGTAAATGATGTAAATGGCGATGGAACTCAAGGTGATGCAGGGTGGAGAGCTTTGTAAAAAAAAATAAGTTTAGATGTTTAATTTAATAAAGATGATTTATGAAAAAACTAATTTATTTTTCTAGTAAAAAAGAATTTTACAATTTAAAATTCTTAAGTAATATTCAGGTGTTGATGATATTATTTATCTGTTTTTTTTCGAATACATTGTTTTCACAACAAGTTTTACCACAAACACATCCTGTTTCATATTATGAAAATATTACTACAAGTACATGGCCAGGATTTGATTCAAATATTGTTTATTTTGATGAAGTTAATGGTGATTTATTTACAACTAATCCATTAAAACCATTTAAAAATAATATTGATTTAAGTTCGAGTATAAATATGAAAAGATTGATTTGGAATTGTGCCAATGCAACAGATGATTTTGCTCTTATTAATGTTAAATATAAATTTACATTAACAAAAAAATAAATAATGTGGATATTACAATGGGTAGTTATGTTGCAAATACCCCTGTACTAAATATCAAAAATAGTTTTAGTAATATTATTAGAAATGATTCAGATCTAAATTTTTGTTCAACAGTACAATTAAGTATTAAATTAACATTAATAGAAGAAATTCCAAATGCAATTAGAGCAGACTTATATGATGTTTTTTTAAAAATGGTTCTGTATGGTCGCAAGCATGCAACACAAATAAAATGAATGTATTTGTTTTGTTAAACGGTGTTTATAAACCAACAATCACACCAATTGGTCTAAATTCAGGAGGACAAATGAATTATTCAACAAATGTAGATTTATATACTCCAGTATATCAATTCTATTTTAAGAATTGTAGTGATTTTAAAAATAGTAAAGCTATTATTCCAGATACTAATGCTAATGGCTATAATACTTTTACTTTTCCTACTTCAGGTTCTACTAAATTTATTAGGGTAAAAATTGATGATCTTGTAAGGAATTCAACTTGTGGTTTTGAAATTTTAAAACCAAGAAATACTGGTTTGGGTTTAATACCTAATGTTTCTGTTGAAGTAAAAGGAACATGTAATTATACAGAAGGGAATTTTTATTTTGCTACTTTTTTACCAGATGCAAATAGAGCAATATTTGTAGATTATGAGAAAAAGTATATTTATTTAAATACTACGAAAGCAGTATTTAATTCGACTAATTGTTATAAATCATTTAAGTTATTTGTAAATATTGAAAATTCTAATGGGTGTAATGCGTGTCTAATTGATAATTTACCAGTTTACGAGCCATTTGAAGAGTGCTGTACTGAATACGAAAAAAATGCTAATCAAAAAACTGATTTAGAATATAGTTTGTTCCCAAATCCTTCAAATGAATTTATTAATGTTACTAATAAAGAAAAAATTAGTACAATTGAAATATATGATCTTACTGGAAAACAAATAAAAGTGGTTCCAATTGAAGAACTAAATAATAATAAAGGTATTAATATAAAGGAATTTAAATCAGGTATATATCTTATGAAAATTATTGATTTAAACAATCAAGTTACTAATCAAAAGTTTCAAAAAATTTAAAAAATAATGAATCTATTATTATGATTGTTAATAAATATAATTTTTTTAAAATTACCTATATTCTTTCATTTGTTATAATAATTATTGGGACATTTCTAAAATTATTTCAATTTAATTATTCATCAATTTTATTTAAAATAGGTTTGATATTTACTTTTATGTATATTACTATTGGTATTTATGAAGTAAATAATTCATTTAAAATTGAAAGATCTAAGAAAATATTATTAACCCCATTGGTTTCATATTTTTTAGTTTTTTTGTGGGTTTATTTTATATAATGAGTTGTCGAAAAAAAATTATTTATTAATTAATTGTATATTTTAGGGTTACTAGTTTTAAAAAAAAAGAATCATGTACATGATTCTTTTTTTTTATTTACAGATTATATTTTTTTTAAATTGATTATATTATGGGTTTATCATAGAATTTTTATAGAAAAAAAATTGCAATTTTAATAAAATAAATGAAGTTTTTTCTAATGATAATGGTGATTCAGTGCAATAAATCGCATTGTTTTTGAAACCATATATCGCATCTGCTGGTTTATTTATTATTAGAATAAAAGGAATCATATTTTTGTTTAATTCAGAAATAATTTCATCAAATTCTTTAGCTTGATAATTGAAAATATAACCAGTACTTGTAATTTTTTTTTTCTTTAAATCGATTAGTAACTGAGAAGATTCGCATTGACTAAATTGAAATAATGGAAAATTTTTTTTCAAAATAGAAATTAGTTCAAAATCAAAATAATTAATAAAAGATAAGGTAATTTTTTGATCTACCATAAATACATTATTTTATTACTCAAATTTAAATAAATTAAAAAAGTATTATTTGGAGCAAGTAATAAATGGTGTTTTTGGTGTAATAATTACTTTATGAAAGTGTTTTTATTTTAAAAACTTAATTCAATTTGGAATTTAAAATTCATAAAAAGATTTTTTTTTTGTAAGATTATAAATAAGAATTAAAACAATTATTGTTATTATAAAAATACAAATAGAAAATAGTGACATAAAAAATAAATCTAAATAAATAAGGGAAATAGATTCTATTAGTAAGAATAGTTTATAAATTAAAATCAATGAAATGATAAAAAATGTAAAAACAAAATATAAATTGTATTTATCAATAATTTCAAATATCAATTTGTTTTTATTAATTATATAAAAAAATATAATAATAAAAGTAATTATTATGCTATTAGATATAGAAAAAATAACACTTAATACTTCTAATGATTTAATGTTAAAATAAATACTAATTGAATCATAAACCATTATGTCATTTTTTAATAGTTTTAGATTTATTAAGTAATTAGTAATACTTGAAATTATTAATATCACAATCCAATTTTTCATTTTTCATCTTTCTAACTATTTCAAAATTAGAATATTATTTATTCTTTTTTTATTGCATGTAATAAGTGGTAATAATTAATACTTTATTCTAATACCTTTTTTTTAAATTTTAGTTAGACTTCTTATAATTTATATATTATTTCAATTCTACAAATACTTATATCATATTTCATTTATTTTTAAATATTTGGCTATAAATTAGGTAGGTATATTGTTTTATTTAGCCAGATATTACAAAATCATAACCAGATATTACAAAACTGATTAATTATCAGTAAAATAGGGTAATATTTGTTCAAGTTTTAACATTTTTATGAAAATTATGAACAAAAACCTATTTTATGTTATAATATTTTTTTCAGTGAAAATTTATTCACAAGTTGGTATTGGTACAAATATGCCAAAAGATTCGGCAATGTTAGAAATAATTGCGTCTAATAAAGGAGTCAAAATACCACATGTTCAACTTATTAATACTTCTGATCAAACAACTATTACTTCTGGAAATATTGAAAGTTTACTAGTTTATGTTCCTACCCCAAGTGGTGATATTGTTCAACCTGGTTATTATTATTGGAGAGATTTCCCAATAAATAAATGGGAAAGATTGTTAGATTCTTCAGTTAGTTTAAATCAAAACTTTTGGTCATTAACAGGAAATTCTAATACAAATTATTTAATGAATTATTTAGGGACTAATGATGATCAAGATTTAGTTTTTAAAAGAAATCAAATAACAGCTGGTTTTTTAAGAAATGATAATACAGCATTTGGAGTTAATTCTTTAAACTATCAAACAACATTTTTACCAGGTGCAAATAATGCTGCTTTTGGCAGTCAAGCATTAGAAAAATTAACTAGCTCTGGATTTTATAATACAGCAATTGGAGCACGAAGCCTAAAAAATTGTACAATAGGAACATATAATGCAGCGATTGGTATGGACGCATTGGGTAATATAACTTCAGGTAATGCAAATTTAGGAATGGGTTATGCTGCAATGCGTGGTGGTTCAACTTGTAGTTATAATGTAGCATTAGGAGGTCAATGTATGAATGATAATAATGATGATTATAATGTAGGTATTGGTTTTCAAACAGCATATAAAAAAATTACTGGTCAAGCAAATGTGTTTATTGGCACAAGAGCTGCCTTTACTTCAATAAACTCTTCTAATAATGTAATAATAGGAAGTTATTCTTTTTATTTAGTCCCAAACGGTTTACAAAACAATATAGTGTTGGGTAATAATGTTGGCTCTGCAAGTAATGTTGTTAATGCAACTGGGAATGTAATAATTGGTAATAATATTACTTTACCTCCAAGTACTGTAGATAATATTATTCTAGCCGACGGAAATGGAAATGAAAGAATTAGAGCAGTTGCATCCGGAAATATAGGCATTGGAACATCAACTCCAAGCGCAAAATTAGAAGTTGCAGGTAAGATTAAAGCAACAGATGTGAATTTTACTGGTTTACCTACTTTCTTAGATGAGTCGGCAGCAATTATTGGTGGATTAGTAACTGGAGATATGTATAAAACTCCAACTGGAGAATTAAGAATAAAACTATAAAGTTTTGAAAAATGAAAACTTTAAAATTTAACATATTCATATTCTTTTTTTCATTCAGTTTAACACAATCACAAACTGTTAATACAGGGATTTTTAATATATCTCCTCAAACGGTTGTAAGTACGGTTCAGGAACTTAATAATACTGCATCGGGCGATTTTATAAACGATGGAGACTTGTATGTTTATAGCCATTATAATAACGATGGACTTGTTTCTTTTACTTCGGGAAGCACTACAGGAATAACCCGTATGAAAGGTTTTAATTTTCAAAATCTTTCAGGTTCTATTCCAATGGAATGGTTTGATGCCGAGTTTAATAATATCAATATACAACCAGCTTTTCATTTGTCAAATCAAGTGAATATTTTTGGCCAAGTAGCTTTTTTACAAGGTATTGTAAATGATGATAATTATGGAGGTTTACTTGTTTTTGAAGACAATGCTACACATACAAATGTTAGTAATGTTTCACATGTTGATGGATATGTAGAAAAAAAAGGAAACGATGCCTTTGTTTATCCAATAGGGGATAATAATCTATTTCGTTATGCTGAAATAAGCGCTCCAGATAATTTAAATGCTTCTTTTACTGGGAAATATTATTATGAAAATTCAAATATAGGTTACCCACATGCTAATAGGGCAGGTGTTATTGCTTTTATTAATAATACTGAATATTGGACTGTTGAAAAAACAGAAGGTACAAGTGATGTGTTTTTAACATTGTCATGGAATGAAACTACCACTCCTACAGAAATTTATGCCGCACCTTATGAAGAAATTCATATTGTAAGATGGGATGCAGATCAACAATTATGGGTAGATGAAGGCGGTGTGGCTAATGCTTCTAACAAAGAAGTGACTACAATTGTCAATCCACTTACAGAATATGGTGTTTTTACATTAGCAAGAGTTAAAACAGATAAAATACTTAATTGCGCAGGAAGAGGAATTGTAATTTATAATGCAGTCTCTCCAGATTATGACGGACTAAATGATTACTTTATTATTGATGGTATTCAAGATTGTCCTGATAATGAAGTTGAAATTTACAACAGATGGGGAGTAAAAGTATTTCAAACAAATTCATACGATACAAATGGAAATGTATTTAATGGATTTTCTAAAGGTAGAGTTACAATAGTTCCAAACGAAAAGCTTCCTTCAGGAACTTATTTTTACATACTTAAATTTAAATATAATGAGCAAATGACTAAAACATCAGGTTATTTATACCTAAACCAAGAGTGAATTTTTTAACAATGAAATTTTAACAGTGAAATTTTTTTTAAATATGAAGATTATAAAAATACTTTTTACATTCTCATTATTTTTATTGAGCATTAATCAAAGTTATGCTCAAATACCTAATGAGCCGGTTTATACCCCTTTTGCTCCTACCTGTCCAGGTGGAAATAATGGACGTATAGTTGTAACTAATATTGGAACTACTGGTGCTAGACCAATATCTGTCCATGTTGTTTCAGGACCATCTGGAGTTGGGTTTTATTTAGTAACACCAGATACTCAAACAACTTACACTGTTACTAATTTAGTAGCAGGAAGTTATGTTTTAGAACTTGTAAATGCAGCAGGAGATACAAATAACATTCCTGTTGTAGTTCCTGCAGCTACACCATTTTCGTTACAACCAGAATCGAATGTGTTAGTTGGAATTATTAATATGCCAAGTTGTGATACCTATACGCATCAATTTCAAACAACTATTGCAACAGGTGCAACCGCAGTTTTTACTTACACAAACAGTTTAGGTAATACTTTAACTGTAGGCCCAATTTCAGGAACTGGAGCAAATCAACTGGTTACATTTGATATACCTGAATCTTTTTTTACAGGTAATACTGGAATAGTTTTAACAGGGTTAGATTCTTGTGGAAATAATGTTGGTGGAGCAGTAACAAATACTGTTGCATTTCCAGATAATACAATACCATCTGCATATTCACTTAATCAAATATTTATTGAAGATAAAGGAGTGCTTAGTATTTCTAATCCAGCACCAGCTTGTACTAATGGATATACACCAAGAAGAAAATTACGTGCAGGAGTTAATCCTGTTACAATTACAATTACTGGTGGTAATGATATGAATGGAAATCCTATTATCCCTTTTTCAACAAATATAACATATCGTTATAGAGAAGATGATGCAGAACCACCAACAGAAATTTTTCCTACTGGTCTTGCTTTTAATACTGCCTACACAATTGCATATACAGATGCTTGTGGAGAAACATTTACGGAAGACATTAATACATCAGCTCCTGTAGATGTAACTTTTAAAGGTAGGGTTTTGGCAAGACAATATGATTATACTGAACTTTATGATGATACTTCTCGATTACTTTTTGCTTTATCTTCTTTAACACATAATTTTACACCACCATTTAAAGCAACAATAAATTCAGGTCCAAATTATACTTCACAATGTGGAACAAATGGAGATAATACTGTTAATTATACAATTCCATATCCTTTAGTATATAATAATATACCAATGGGATCAAGTGGAGTTTTAAATGTTAATACTATAAGTGGAAGTTGTGAATTTCCAGGTTCATGGCCAGCAGGAACATATAATATTACTGTTGAAGATGCTTGTGGTAGAAATTCAACATTTGACATAAGAAACGATGGTACTTTAGCTGGTACTTCTAGTAGTAATGTTATTAAAAGTACAGGAGCTATTGAAATGCAATACACAAATTGTTCACTTAATGCAGGTACGATTGATGCTACTTTTGTAATGAATACTATCAATTTTAATAACAGATTTCATTATACCTTATATAGAGCTGATGGTACTACAGTTGTGCAAAGTGGACAAACTGCATGGGATATTAATTCTACTGCAGCTACAAAATCTACTGCAGCATTTAACAATTTAGAAGTAAACACAACTTATATTATTAGATATGGTGGGGTAAATTTCAGTTCAGGATTACCAGCTGTATATGATCAATTTGTAGGTATTCCAAGATATCCAGACGGACATATTTATCAATACACATTTACAACTCCAAATGTTGTTCCATTTTATTTTAGCAGTATTAATAGTTGTGCTACTACAATTACTGCAAATGCTTCTGGAGGTTCATGGATTAATCCAGATGCAAACTCAGTAAATTATCCTCAATATCAATTAGAAGATACTGTAGGAAATATACTTGTTCCGTATCAAACAAGTGGTGTATTCGCAGGTTTAGTTAATGGTAATTCTTATGTTGTTCAGGCACAAGATCAATGTGGTACAACAATCAATCAAACAATTACAATTTTTCAACCTTTAGCACCAACAATAGGTACAGTTACACAAACTACTTGTACGACAAATACAGGGAGTATTGTATTAAACGATTTACCTCCACATCCATGGTATATAATAATGTCACCTGGAAATGTTAGATATCCAGCTACCGGATTTAATACAGGTAGTACATTTACAGTTCCTAATTTAAGTCCTGGAAGTTACACTTTTACAGTTAGTACTAGTGGTTGTACTTCAGCATCATCTTCTCCAGCTATTCAAATAAATTCGCAACCAGAAAATGTGGCTTTATCAGGTGCTGTTTCAGCTCCAAGTTGTTCAGGTAGTAATTATACAATTTCACTTACTGTTACAGGAACTGCACCATTTGTGGTTACAGGAACTGGAGCTCCTGGTAGTTGGGTTGGTAATACTTGGACTTCTGGATCAATTGCTTCAGGAGTAAATTACAATGTTGATATTTCTGATGCTAATAGCTGTAATACATTAAATGTTAATGGTGCTGCAGGAGTGTGTTGTGCATTATCTGTTACTTGTCCTACTTTTCCTGCTACAAGCGTGCAATGTTATAGTAATTTACCTTCTCAAACAGTCTATACCATAGCAGAGTTTCAAGCTCTTGGAAATGGTGATGGAATAATTAGTAATCCATGCGGAGTTGTTGAAATTACTGCTACAAATAGTGCAAACACAGGTTTATGTATACAAACCGTAACAAGAACATATACCATTACAGAATATGTAGATGATAATAATAATGGTGTAAGAGATTTGGGTGAAAATACGGTAATAGGTACGCCTGTAAATTGTACACAAGCTATTACGGTACAAGATACAATACCTCCAGTTTTAGATGCATATCCAGGAAATTATACTATAGAATGTTCAGTTGTGGATGCCCCTCTAGTAATAGGTGCTACTGATAATTGTGGAACTGCAAACGTAACTTTTAATCAAACTTCAACTGCTGTTGCAGGAACTTGTGCTAATTATACTATTACGAGAACTTGGACAGCTACAGATTCATGTGGTCTAACAACTAGTCATACACAAACTATTACTGTTCAGGATACAACTGCTCCTACTTTTGTAGAAGCTCTTCCAGCTAATGTAACGGTTGAATGTAATGCTGTACCAACTGCTGTTACCTTAACGGCTACAGACAACTGTGGAACTGCAACGGTAACTTTTAATGAAACTACAACTGCGGGTACTTGTCCTAATAACTATACTTTAACAAGAACATGGACGGCAACTGATTTATGTGGTTTAACAACTAGTCATACACAAACTATTACTGTTCAGGATACTACTGCGCCTACTTTTGTAGAAGCTCTTCCTGCTAATGTAACGATTGAATGTAATGCTTTACCAACTGCTGTTACTTTAACAGCTACAGACAACTGTGGAACTGCAACGGTAACTTTTAATGAAACTACAACTGCGGGTACTTGTCCTAATAACTATACTTTAACAAGAACATGGACGGCAACTGATTTATGTGGTTTAACAACTAGTCATACACAAACTATTACTGTTCAGGATACTACTGCGCCTACTTTTGTAGAAGCTCTTCCTGCTAATGTAACGATTGAATGTAATGCTTTACCAACTGCTGTTACTTTAACAGCTACAGACAACTGTGGAACTGCAACGGTAACTTTTAATGAAACTGCAACTGCGGGTACTTGTCCTAATAACTATACTTTAACAAGAACATGGACGGCAATTGATTTATGTGGTTTAACAACTAGTCATACACAAACTATTACTGTTCAGGATACAACTGCACCTACTTTTTTAGAAGCTCTTCCTAGCAATCTTATTTTAGAATGTACAGATGTAGTGCCAACTGCAGTTACTTTAACAGCAACAGACAACTGTAGTACTGCAACGGTTACTTTTAATGAAACTACAACTGCAGGCTCTTGTCCTAATAACTATACAATTACTAGAACATGGACAGCAACTGATGTATGTGGATTAACTACGGTTCATACACAAACAATCACAGTTGAAGATACTACTGCTCCAATATTCAATGGTATTTTGCCTCAAGATGGTTTTGCAGATTGCGACAACATACCTGCAGCTGCAACACTTACAGCTACAGATAATTGTGGAAATGTAACTATTACTTATGACGAACAAAACGTTAGTGGTGATTGTTCTAGCCAATATAAATTAATCAGAACTTGGACGGCAACTGATGACTGTGGAAATGCATCAACTCATACCCAAACAATTTCTTTATCATGTTATGTTAAAATATGGAATGCAGTTTCTCCTGATGGAGATGGAGTTAATGATATATTCTTTTTAGAAGGAATTGATTGTTATCCAAATAACTCTGTTGAAATTTATAATAGATGGGGAGTTAAAGTATTTGAAACGAAAGGATATGATAATACTACTAAAGTTTTCAAAGGTTACTCAGATGGTAGAGCTACAATAAATACTAATGAGTTATTACCTACAGGTACTTACTTCTATATTTTGAAATATGAGTATGATTTATTTGGTACCAACAAACAAAATATTGAAAAAACAGGTTATTTATATATTCAAAATTAGAAGAAAATGATAAATTATAATAAAATGAAAACAGGATTTAAGTTTACAATTTTGCTTCTTTTGTTAACATTTGGAGTAAATAATACTTACTCTCAACAAGAGTCTCAATTTACACAATATATGTATAACACAATAAGTGTAAATCCTGCTTATGCTGGATCAAGAGATGTTTTGAGTGTTTTAGGTTTATATAGAACACAATGGGTTGGTTTAGAAGGAGCTCCAAAAACAGCAACTTTTGCTTTGCATAGCCCTGTGAGTGAAAAAATAGGATTAGGATTATCTGTTATAAATGACAAAATAGGTCCATCTGACGAAAACAACATATCTGCGGATTTGTCATATAATATTCAACTTTCAAGAAATTATCGTTTGTTTTTTGGAGTAAAGGGATCTGCGAATATACTAAATATTGATTATACAAAATTAGATATATATAATAGTTTAGATCCAAAATTTCAAAATAATGTTGATAACAAATTTTCTCCTAATGTTGGAGCAGGTGCTTATTTGCATTCAGAGAAAGGATATTTGGGATTATCAGTACCTTTTATGTTAGAAACTAAACATTATAATAGTTCTTCTAATTCTGAAGCTGTAGAGAAAATGCATTTTTACTTTATAGGAGGTTATGTTTTTGAATTATCAAATAATATTAAGTTTAAGCCTGCAATATTAACAAAAATGGTTAGTGGAGCTCCTTTGCAAGCAGATTTATCAGCTAATTTTTTGTTTAACGAAAAATTTACTTTAGGAGCTGCATATAGGTGGGATGCAGCTGTTAGTGGGATGGTTGGGTTTCAAATTTCTCCAGGATTATTGGCTGGTTATGCTTACGATTTAGATACAACAAAATTAGGAAATTATAATTCTGGTTCACATGAATTGTTCTTACGATTTGAAGTCTTCAAAAGAAGTCAATCTGTTTATAATCCACGTTTCTTTTAATAATATAATTATGATTAAAAAAATTAAACTTACAATAATTGCTTTAACTATATTTAGTTCAGCATTTTCTCAGGAAGACAATAGAGTTCTTTCTAAAGGAGATAAATTATATAATAATCTTTCTTATATAAAATCAATCGAAGTATATGAAAAAGTAGCAAATAGTGGTTATAAATCTGTAGAATTATTTCAGAAACTAGGAGATTCTTATTTCTTTAATTCAGATTTTTTGTCTGCAAATAAATGGTATGCTGAATTATTTCAATTAAATGAAAAAGTTGATAATATATACTATTACAGATATTCACAAACTTTAAAATCTGTTGGAAACACAAAGTTAGCAGATGAATATTTAACTAAATTTGCTAAATCTAATGCAGATGATACAAGATCTAAAGAATTTAATAAGAATAAAAACTATCTTTTAGAAATTGAAAATAATTCGAATCGTTTTAAAATTGAGAATCTAGGGATTAATACGGAATTTTCAGATTACGGTGCCGCAATTAATAAAGATACGTTAGTTTTCTCATCTTCAAGATTACCTGAAAAAGGTAAATCAAAAAGAGATGATTGGACTTCAGATTATTTTTCTGCATTGTATAGTGCTACAATTGGTAAAGAAAATGGAAAGGTAAGTAATGTTAGATTTTTTTCTGAAGAAATACAATCACTTTTTCATGAATCAAGTCCAGTGTTCACAAAAGATGGCAAAACGATGTATTTCACTCGAAATAATGTTTTAAAGAATAAAAAAATAAACTCAGGAAAAGTAAATTTATTGAAAATTTTTAAAGCGGATTTTGTAAATGGCAAATGGACTAATGTAACTGAATTACCATTTAATAATAACGATTTTAATTGTGCACATCCAATGTTAAACCCAGATGAAACAAAACTTTATTTTGTGTCAGATATGCCTGGAGGTTTTGGAGACTCAGATATTTATTATGTAGATATTCAAGATAATGGTTTTGGATTGCCTAATAATTTGGGAAATAATATTAATACTCAAGGTAAAGAAACCTTTCCATTTATAATTGAAGATGAATTGTATTTTTCATCTGATGGACATTTAGGTTTAGGAGGATTAGATGTATTTGTAACAAGTATTAATGATAAAAATTTTAATAATAAGATTAATAACATAGGTAAACCTGTTAATAGCTCATTTGATGATTTTTCTTTTTGTAAACTAAATAATTCAAAATATGGATTCTTTACTTCAAACCGAGAAGGCGGAAAAGGAAAAGATGATATATACAGTTTCATTGAAATTAAAAAGCTTGAAACAAATACAATTTTTGAAGGTGTAGTAGTTGATAAAGAAAACAACGAACCACTTCAAAATTCAACAGTAACAATTTATGATAAATTACATAATGAAATAGGAAAAGTAACTACAAATGATAAAGGAGAATTTACTTTTAATAATGTGATGAATAAACCTTTAGCATATTTAAAAGCTGAATCTACAGATCATGAAACAATTGAACTTAGTGCGCCAAATAACTCAAACAAAATTATTTTAGCTTTACCGAGAATTAAAAATCAAATTACAAAAGGAACTGATTTAGCAAAATACTTAAATATTAAAGATATACAATTTGATTTTGATAAATTTAATATTAGAAGAGATGCTGAAGTTGATTTACAAAAAATCTTAATTGTAATGAATCAATTCCCAGATATAAATGTAATAATAAAATCACATACTGACTCAAGAGGTAGTAATATTTATAATAGAAAATTATCTGAGAAAAGAGCTAAATCGACTTTAGAGTATTTAGTTTCAAAAGGAATAAATAGAAATCGTTTAGTTTCATTTGGCTTTGGAGAAGATAAATTATTAAACAATTGTAAAGATGGTGTAGATTGTAATGAGGAAGAACATCAATTGAACAGAAGAAGTGAATTTATTGTAGATTAAATATTAAATTATACAGAGGCAATTTTTATTGCCTCTTTTTTTATGATATTAAATTTAAAATATAATATATTAATAATAGATGATCATCCACTAATTATAGAAGGATATAAATTGTTGTTAGATTATTGTGAATTTGATTTTGAAAAAAGTGTTATAACTGTAAATAATAGTAAAGAAGCATTTGATATTTTAGATAATAATCCTCTTTTTAATCTAGTATTAATAGATTATAGCATCCAAATTTATAAAGAAAAAAATATATATTCAGGTATTGATTTAGCAAAAATAGTTTTAAATAAAATACCTTATGCCAAAATTGTTTTTATTACAAGTAGTATTGAAACTTTTATACTTTTTGAAATTAAAAGTAAAATAAATCCTCAGGGTATTATAATAAAATCAGATCTTAGTTCTGATGAGTTAATCTCAGCATTTCAATTAATCATAAATGGGAATCAATTTTTTAGCAAAAATGTATTAACGCAACTTAACAAAATCTATTATGATAATAAAAATATTTTTTTTGATTATAAAAATAGAGAGATAATAAAATTATTATCAATGGGTTTGTCAAATAAAAGTATTTCTTATAAATTAGGAATTAGTATAAGTTCTATTGAAAAAAGAAAAAGAAAAATAAAAGAATATTTAAATTTAAATAATTCTACAGATCATGATATGTTAGTAAAAATAAAAGAGTTGAAATTATTATAAGCACAATTATTTTATGTTAAGTAGTTTGTTAATACCATCTTGTTTTCTTCTTGAAATTGGAATCATTGCACCATTTTTCATTTCACAATAATATCCTGCTTTTTTGTTTATTTTCAATATATATGATATGTTTACAATATATGAGTGATGTATTCTGTAAAAGTTGTTAAAAGTCAATAATTCTTCATATTCTCCTATGTTTTTGCATGCCATTATTTGTTCATTATTCCTTAAAAAGAATATAGTATATCTACCGTCTGATTTACAAAATATAATTTCTTCAAAATTAATTATGTCAATTTTATCTAAAGAATGAACAGTTAAAAATAAATCTTTACTTTTTAGTTTATTTCTTTTAAAAATTTCATTTTCAAATATTTTTTTCTCTTCAATTCTTTGAATAGCTTTATTAGTAGCTAAAATTAAATCTTCAATTGATATAGGTTTTAAAACATAATCAATAGCATTATATTTAAATGCTTTTAATGCAAATTCATCATAAGCAGTTACAAAAATAATTTCTATTTCACTAATATCAATTTTGTCTAATACTTCAAAAATTTGATTTTCATTAATTTGGATGTCTAAAAAAGCAATTGAAGGTTTGTATTTATTTATTGCTAAAATTGTTTCTTCTAAATTAATACATGTTTTTACTATATTTATAGAAGGACAAAATTTTTTTATAAAAAAATCTAAGATAACAATATTATTTTCTTCATCATCTACTAAAATGGCATCATATTTTGTCATAAATTTGTTAATTAAAAAAAATCTTTTGTGAAGATACTATATTTTTTTGTTTTTTTTATTTTGAATATAAAATTTGTTTATGGACAAACTTATAATTCAATTAAGTCTTTTTCTGCACAAAGAAAAATAATAGAAAATGTTTATACTTTAACACAAGATAACAATGGATATATTTGGATTGCAACAGATAACGGTGTGTTAAAATTTAATGGAAACACTTTTGTCAAGTTTGATTTAAATTCAGGTTTACCTTCAAATGATATTTTTAATATTTATATAGATACTAAAAATAGAGTTTGGTTAAGTGGTTATTTTTCAGGTCTTTATTATGTGCAAAACAATATAGTATATAAAATAAAAAAAAGTAATGAAATTAAGGGTTTAGTTCGTTTTTTTGAAAATAAAGACACTCT
The DNA here is from genome assembly GCF_900110615.1 of Flavobacterium urocaniciphilum. Classification (GTDB taxonomy): domain Bacteria; phylum Bacteroidota; class Bacteroidia; order Flavobacteriales; family Flavobacteriaceae; genus Flavobacterium; species Flavobacterium urocaniciphilum. The sequence continues at coordinate 846,177 of NZ_FOEI01000001.1, read as the reverse complement.
TTTTATTAATCCACTATATAAATTAAAAACTTATTATTTATCTAAAAACAATTTAACATTAAAAAGAAAGAATTCTTTATTTGAATATGTAAATGGAAATCGAATAAAATTACAATATGATAAAGAAGATGTAATTATTAGAGAAAATAATAGTAAGAAAAGTAAATTATCAAAAGTTCAAGTTGTTAACTTTTTAATGAAAAATTCTTTTGCTTATTACGATACTCAATCTAGTAATTACAACCCTTTTTATAGGTTTATACCTAATAAATTTAAAGTATATAATAATCAAAATTATTTTATTATAGATCCAAGTCTAGACTCAAATTATAATTTTAAAATTATTTCAAGAATTGACGATAAATTTCTAATATTATTAAATAATCAAAATAAGGTATTAGTTTATTATAATGGAATATTTAATAAAAAAATTACTGATTACATTAATAGTTTACCAATAAATTTAAAAGACATAAATAAATTATTTATTGATAAAAAATTTAATGTTTGGGTTATATCGGAAAATTTGGAATTAACTTTTATTCCTGAAAATTATAGAGATATTTTAAATTTTAATTTTAATTTTAAAATTAAGAAAGTAACTTCAAGTAGTGATGCTTTTTATTTATTATCTGAAAATAAAATTTTTATATATAACATTAAAAAAAAATCAATAATTGATACAGTAAAATTCAATTATGAAATTAAGGATATTAAAATTATCAAAAAAAGATTGTTTTATTTTTATAATAATGGAGAAGTATATTATTCAGATTTGAATAATTTAAAAAAGAAATTTAAATTCGAATTAAAAGGTTTAAAAACTTTATTATACTTTAAAGAGGATTATTATTGTATAATAGGAAGAGGATTATTTTCGTTAAAAAAAGGTAAAATTTTTTCAAATGAAAATTCAATCAGATTTAATGATTTCTTTAGTTTTAATGATGGTTTTGTTTTATCAAATGAAGAAGAATTAATTTATTATAATTTGTTAAAAAAACAAACACTTAAAAAGAATATTAAATTTATTAATTCTATAGTAAAGATAAATGATTATAACTTAATAGTCGCATCAAATGAAGGAAAGATTCAGATATTAGATAAAGATTTAAAAATTAAAAGTAATTTCTTTATTAATGAAAATATAATAAAATTATTTTATAATAAAAAAAATAATAAAATTTTAGTATATACTTATGGAGGACTTTATGTTTTTAATTTAAATTCTCATAACAAAATTGTTTTAGATAAAATTTTAACTATTGAAAACGGGTTAATTGAGGGCAAAATAGTCGATTTAATTTTGATAGATGATATAACATATCTATTTACGAATAAAGGCTTCAGTAAAGTTGAAAAGAGTTTTTATAATGATGAAATTTATGATGATGCTAAAATTGATATTTTAAATATTAATTCAAAAATAAAAGATAAATTAGTTAATAATTTTATTTTAGACAGGAATGATAATGATTTGAATATTAACTTATCAATTAAATCTTTTAATAATTTAAAAAAATATAAAATTTTTTATAAAATAAATGATACAAATTGGGTTTTATTGAAAAACAATGAACTCACATTTAATAATTTAATGCCTAATTTATATAAATTAGAATTAAAAATTTCTAATAATAATATAAATACTCCAATTGACTATAAGAGTATTATTTTTAAAGTGAAACCTTATTTTTGGGAAACATTTTTGTTTAAAATTTTAATTATTTTCTTATTAATAATTTCAACATTTTTTATTTCTTTTTATTTTGTGAATTTAAATAGAAAAAAAAACAAATTGAAGTTAAAGTTAACGAATTTGGAAATGAAAAGTTTAAGAGCTCAAATGAATCCTCATTTTATATTTAATTCAATAAATAATCTTCAATCTTATATATTTTTAAAAGATGAGTTAAGTGTGAATAATTATATTTTGAAATTTTCTAATCTTTTAAGAGCAACTTTAGAAAATGTAAATAATGATTTTTCAACATTGAAAGATGAAGTCTTGTATTTAAATAAATGTATTGAATTTGAAAGTTTAAAAAGGAATATTTTAATTGAATTTATTGTAATAAACAAAATTGATTTAGATAATATTTTAATTCCAAATATGATTTTACAACCTATTATTGAAAATAGTATTGTTCATGGCTTTAAGAATAATAATAATTTTTTTATAAAATTACAAATAAATACAGATGAGAATTATCTTTTTATTGAGATAATTGATAATGGTATTGGACTGTTAATTGAAAATGAAAAATCTAATAAAAAATCATATGGGATTTCAATAATTAAAGAAAGATTAATTATAATGAGTAAAATAGATTCTTTAGATTATAAATATGAAATTGATAATTTATTAGATGAAAATAAAAATATAAAAGGAACTAAAGTTTTATTAAAATTACCGTTAATGAAAAAAAATAATAAATATTAATTTTTTGGGTAAAGATTACGTTATTTTGACCATTTATTACATTGTTTATTTAATAATCATATAAATTTATATTTTTGATTATACTACTTGCATATAAAAAATAAATTTTTTGTTAATTCATATTTGTTGGTTAAAATGAATTAATGTTTTGTGTTAAAAGGCTGTGCAATGTGTCACAGCCTTTGTTTTTTAATAATTATTGATTTTAATGAAATTGAATATATGTGTGGGTTTAAACTTAAAAAATAATGATAAAAAAATGTTTTTTAGTTATTAAATCATTTTTTTGACAGTGATTGGCAAATAATATCTTCTAAATAATTTGCAGGGGACTTTCACTGTCTTTTTTTTATAAAATAATTAAAATATTACTGAATATTACATTGATATAAACAGTTATTACATTTAATGTTTTTCATAATTTTTTTTTATTATTTTTAAGTAAATAATTTATTAATATTTGTTTTTAAAAGTTATTAAAAACATAGTCTTGGGTTGATAAACATAGCTACCAATGGTGGCTATGTTTTTTTATAAAATGATTTTTATGCGAAATGTTTATGTTTATGATAAAAAAAAATACTTTTATTTCTTTTTAAGAAAAAGATTGATTAATGACTTTAATCTATTAAGAATAAATGAAAGTGAAATGTTAAATTTTAAATCAACAAATAATAATGATATTTGTATTTTTGTTTTAAATGATGTTATTGATGCAATTGATTTTATTAAATTCAATAGTTTATTTAAAGATAGAATAATTATTTGTACAGAAAAAAAATATATTCATGAAGAATTTAATATACTTCTTAAAAATAAAAGTGTTGATATTTCAAAGCTTAAAAATGGATTTGTTCAAGATTTATTGTTTAAAATAAATAAACTGATCACATATTAAATAATTAAATACAAAAAAAACTCCAATTTAATTGGAGTTTTTTTTGTATTTAATCATATTATTTTTTATTAATTACTGTCGCAGGATTACCTTCATTATACTTTCCATTGCCTAAAAATATTTTACCAGCATTGGGGCCGGCAGGAACAACATCTCCAATTTTAATAAAATCTTCAGGGTTATATTTATAAACAATATGGTCAGCAGGCCATTGAAATATTTTTCTGCCATCATTTGGTTGATTTTTAGTTTTTGCAGCTAATGGTTCTTTATCTGATTTTAAGTATGCGGGTCCAGGTGCTTGAGGGAATCTTCCTTCTCCATATCCAGTTTTAGGCTTTACAACGATTTGATATTGTAGTTTACCTGAATGATTACCTCCGTTTAGTTCTAAAATTTCAACAGAATTTGTGGTTTGATTCATAATGGTAACACCGTTGAAAAATGGCATGCCAACAGGTGTGCAAATAACTCTTATTGGATTTTCTTCGTCTACAATTATAATATCAGATAATATTTCATCTAAAATAATTGTAGCTTTTCCATTAGTCATTTGAACTGTGCCATAATCTTGATACCAATATTCAGGTGATTCTGGGCAAGTTAATGTTACACGGCCATGTTTTTCTGTTGGAACTATTTCACTAACTGAATTAGTTCCCATAATTTTTCTTGCTACTCCAGTTGTTGCAGTTGTTCCTACATAAGCATATGCCTGCGAAGTTCCAGCGTAATTTAATGATTCAAAATAGCCGCCAGCTCTTGTATTTGTGTTGCAAAAAGCAGAACCTTGAACGCCAAATGAATCTTGGTTTTGACTATTTGCAATACCTTGTATTCCAACAGAAAATCCTGGATTTCCAGTTAAAGTTCCTCTGTTTAAATATGTTTTTAAAGCGACTTGAGTTCCTCCTAAAGTATTGTTAGTGATATTTAATTGGTTGTAATTTGCGGAAGGATTATAAGTAGCACTTCCATTTTGTACATAATTATAGCTTGCCATCCAAACATCAGAATAGTTGATATTTGCTGCTACAGTTGCAGCGCCTGTAGATTGTGAAAATGAACTTGTATAGCCTGCAGTTGGGTTGCTCGCGAAAACTCCTGCTCCGCTTATAGTTTGAGGTGGAACTCCGATAATGATATCTGTTTCTCTTCCTAAAACACCACCTACATTTGGTGTATGTCCAAAAACCGCATCATCTGTTCCTGAGCTTAAAACTTCCATTTTTGTTGTTGCAGGTACTGAAGTTGATACTCCAATATTACCATTTGAACCAATTATCATTCTCTGCGTTCCATCAGTAGAAAAATTTAAATTATCTGCAGCAGAACTCCATATTCCTGTGTTTTGATCGCCTTGGAATGAATATGTTGGATTTGTAGTTGTTCCTAAGTTATAAGATTGTAATTGTCCGTTTGTGTTTGAAATGTTAAATCGATTAATTCCACCAGTTTTAAATCTTAAGTCTTGAGAATCTGTTGTGCCGATAAAGTTTGTTCCAGCAGTTGTTCCAGCGTTTCCAATTAAAGTCCAATTTGTATTTGTTCCGCTTGAAATTTTTTCCCAAATTGTTCCGTTATAAAAATAATATCCTGGTGTAACTTGATATGGTCCTGGAGCTGATGTGTTTGTATTGTATACTATTGTTCCTTGAGCAGGTGCGCCACCTCCATTAGGATTAACTATATTTACTCCAATTGTTGTTGTTGTATTTGAGTTAGTTGCCGTTAATTCTACTACAGGAGGAAGTAATCCAGCTTTGTCAGTAGAGGGAGATGGTAATGAAGAATTAATGTCTAATATGGCATTAGGAGTTGTAGTTCCAATTCCTACTTGTGCATTTAATGAAATTGCATAAAAAACAATAAAAAGTAATTTTTTTTTCATGACTTTTATATTTTAGTTAAAAATAAATAATTAATATACAGTTAGTTATGTATAAATTTACTTTTAAAATAAACATAAAGGTTTTTGAAGTAACAACTGTTTTTTTTGACGTAATAAGTGGTTGTTTTTTTAACATTATTTAATTAAAAAGATTTTTAAAATTTGCTAAAATAAAAATCACCCAATCTTACATAACTGGGTGTAAAATTGGGTGTAAATTTTGTAAAACATTGATAATCAATGTTTTTTGTGGAGTCGGAGAGAATCGAACTCTCGTCCAAACAAGCCATCAAAAAGCTTTCTACATGTTTAGTTTCGGATTAAATTTTCGACAAAAAGCTTGGCCCAAAACCGCCACTCTTTGCTTAGCTTTATAATTGTCAGAATGGATTTAAAGCTTTACCATTCCTAGGTTTACTTTTACGGTTCTCCTGAATCAACCGCCATAAACCAAGGCTTTTGAGGAGAATCTAGCTTTCCAACCTTGTTGGAACTAGGCGTATCTTACTATAATTCAGATTATGCAGCTAAAGCGTAATTATTTTCGCCGTTTAAAAGTTCGTATCCTTGATATTTACGAGCCAAAAATACAATGCTCGACATGCTTACTAACCAATGCCACTCGCTGTCAAAACCAGTCGACCCCATTTAATTTGTTGATTACTAATATACTAAGTATACTAAAGGTTTACAACAAAAGTGTTGCCAAAAATAATACAAATATTTCAATGAAAAAAGCTTTCAACTCAAAATCAAAAATGTTATATTTGTAAATTAATGCACAATAATTGTTTTAAAAACATGAAATTCGGACTAATAAAAGAAAGAAAAAACCCACCCGACAGAAGAGTAGTGTTCTCACCTTCAGAGCTTTTGGATTTTAAAAATCAATTTCCAAGTGTTGAAATTTTGGTAGAATCTTCAGATATTCGAGTTTTTAAAGATGAGGAATATAAAGAAAAAGGATTTGAAATTGTTGATAATTTAAACGATTGTGATGTACTTTTAGGAGTAAAAGAAGTGCCTATTGATAATTTAATACCAAATAAAAAATATTTTTTCTTTTCTCATACTATAAAAAAACAAGCCTATAATAGAAATTTACTTAAAGCTTGCCTTGATAAAAATATTGAATTATACGATCATGAAACAGTAGTTAACGAAAATAATACTCGTTTAATTGGTTTTGGACGTTATGCTGGAATTGTTGGAGCATATAATGGTTTTAGAGCTTTCGGTTTAAAATTTGAAATATTCAATTTACCAAAAGCAGAAACTTTACACAATCAACAAGAATTAATTTCACAACTGAAAAAGCCTTTCATGCCACCTATTAAAATTGTTTTATCTGGAAAAGGTAAAGTCGCAATGGGAGCAAAGGAAATGCTCGATGGTATGAAAGTAAAAGAAGTATCAGTAAATGATTTTCTTTCAACAACTTATACGTATCCAGTTTATACAATGATTGATGTTCAGGATTATAATATTCATAAAGACGGATTAGCTTTTGATAAGAAAGATTTTTATGCAAATCCTCAAAATTATAATTCAAACTTTGAACGTTTTGCAGAAGTTTCAGATATATTTATTGCAGGTCATTTTTATGGTAATGGCGCGCCAATAATTTTATCAAAAGAAATGTTAGCTTCTCCAAAATGCAAAATAAAAGTAATTGCAGATGTTTCATGTGATATTGATGGTCCAATTGCTTCAACTTTAAGAGCGAGTACTATTGCCGAACCTCTTTATGGTTATTTACCTGGTGAACATAAAGAAGTAGATGTTTTTCATCCAGGAGCTATTGTTGTAATGGCAGTGGATAATTTACCTTGTGAATTACCAAAAGATGCTAGTGAAGGTTTTGGAGAAATGTTTTTACAACATGTTGTGCCAGCCTTTTTCAATAATGATGCAAATGGTGTTTTAGCTCGAGCAAAAATTACAGAAAACGGTAAACTTACACCAAGATTTGCTTATTTACAGAATTACGTAGACGGAAACTAAAAAAAAATACGAAATAAAAATACCTTCAAAATGTACTGTTTTGAAGGTATTTTTTTTGATTTTAAATGTTTATAAAATGTAGATATTTTAAATTCATTTTCATTTATAATTCCTCAAATTTTTGTTATTTAGCAATTAACTAATAAAAAACTAAACTACTAACCAAACTAAATTATGAATTCAAACCAAAATCAAACTAATTATCCTGCATTATATACACTAATTACGGTGTTTTTCTTTTGGGGATTTATCGCAGCTGGTAACAGTATTTTTATTCCATTTTGTAAAAGTTATTTTGAATTAGATCAATTTCAATCCCAATTAATTGATTTTGCCTTTTATACTGCTTATTATATTGGAGCATTATTATTATTTGCTATGGGAAATAGCACTGGTAAAGATATTGTAGGTACTTGGGGATACAAAAAGAGTATTGTTTACGGATTATTATTTTCTGCTTTAGGTGCAGGTGCCATGATTATTGCCGTTGAAGCAAGTATTTATGCCGGAATGTTAGTCGGATTATTTATTGTAGCCTTAGGTTTTTCATTGCAACAAACCGCTGCTAATCCTTTTGCTATTTTGTTAGGAAACCCTAAAACAGGAGCAGATAGAGTAAATTTAGGAGGTGGAATTAATTCATTAGGAACTACAATTGGTCCAATTTTAGTTGCTTTTGCTTTATTTGGAAGTGCAAAAGCGGTTTCTGAAGAGCAAATTCAAAGCTTACCATTAGATAAAGTTGTCATTTTATATTTAGGAGTTGGATTACTTTTTATTGCTTCAGCTGCTTTATTCTATTTTTCTAAAAAAGTTCCTGCTGGTTTAGCTAATGAACCAATGGAAAAAGCTAATAAAGCGCTAAGAACTTTAGTAATTATGACAGTTTTATTAGCTGCTTGTTTTGTGCCAATTTTTAAAACATATCAATTAGATACAGCAAGTTTTAGTGCTTCTGAAATGTCAGATTTAGAACATTATAGAATGCTATGGCTTTCAGGCGCTTTAGTAGTTGTTTTAGGTGGAATTTTATATTCTTATTTATCAGCTAAGAAAAATGTAAATGGTTGGGGAGCAATGCAATATCCTCAATTGGTTTTAGGGATGTTGGCTATTTTTGTGTATGTTGGAGTAGAAGTTGCTATTGGAAGTAATTTAGGAGAATTATTAAAATTGAAAGAATTCGGAAGTATGCAATCTTCAGATATTGCGCCTTATGTTTCAATGTATTGGGGAAGTTTAATGATTGGTCGTTGGGCTGGTGCAATTTCAGTATTTCATTTAGAAGGAATAAAGAAAACATTAGCTTTAATAATCATTCCATTACTTGCTTTTGGAGTAATTTTAGGTGTAAATATTATCTCTGGAAAAGATATGCAACCTCTTTATTTTTATGTAATTTGTATTTTAGTTCAAATCGCAGCTTTCTTCTTAAGTAAAGATAAACCAGCAAGAACATTAATGATTTTTGGAAGTTTCGGAATGTTAGCCATGTTAATTGGTTTGTTTTCATCAGGAACAATGGCAATTTATGCGTTTTTAGCTGGTGGATTAGCCTGTAGTATCATGTGGCCAGCTATTTTTAGTTTATCTATTATTGGTTTAGGAAAATATACTTCTCAAGGTTCAGCCTTTTTAATTATGATGATTTTAGGTGGTGGAATTATTCCTCCAATTCAAGGAAAATTATCAGATATCATTGGAATTCACCAATCGTATATTGTAGCCGTTGTTTGTTTTGCATACTTAACTTTATTTGCTATTTTGGTGAAAGGAATTCTGAAAAAACAAAATATTGATGTAGATACAATTGAGGCTGAAGGAAGTCATTAATTAGTTGTTTATAACAGTTTATAAATTAAACCTGACAGATAATTAAATCTGTCAGGTTTTTTATTTTACTTCCAATCAATCTTTCTAGAAAAGTACATTACAGCAGCTAAAATGGCAAACAATCCGATACTTCCTACTAATAAAGCATAGTCTTCTAATTGAATAATTACATAGATAAATGAATATAATACACTCAATGAAATAGCAATAAAAGCTGGGAATTTCTTATTCTTCAAAATGGAAATCGAATACAAAGAAATCAAGGCAATTACGGCTATGGCTGCAATTATATAAGCTAGTGAAAAACTACTGTGTTCGGTAATTGAAATCAATAAAGTGTAAAACATTACTAACGCAATTCCAATCATTGAGTATTGAAAAATATGAATGTTGATTTTACTGATCGATTGAATTAAAAAGAAAATCAAAAACGTTAATCCAATAACTAAAAATCCATATTTACTAGCGCGTTCATTTTGTTGGTATTCGTCAACTGGAGTGATAAAATCTGTTGCAAAAGCATAGTTCGATAATTCTGGTAACGATTCGAAGTACTGTTGTGCAAATGGTCTGTTGAAATGTAAAATCTTCCAATTGGCTATAAATCCATTTTTGGTAACTTCACGAGAAATAGGAGAGAAGTTGCCATTGAAATTTGGAGAATTCCAATCAGATGTCATTTTGCAATCAGTTGTTTTTCCAATAGGTACAATTTTAATTTGTTTGCTTCCGTTGAAAGAAATATCAAAAGTAAAATATCTTGAATTAGCAATAGAATTATAATCGAAAGTAGTTGATTCTAAAGTTTGTGTACTGTCTTTTTCTTCTGAATTTCCTGGTTCGAATTTAAAACTTTGACTTCCAAAATTGATTTTAACTTCATCTTTTAAGCTTTTCAAATTGGTAGTTCTGATGATGATTTTAGCTTGATTCCAATATACATTTTCATTTGGAATATTTCTTATTTGAAAATTTGGTTTAGAATAAGAACCTGTAAAATTCATTTTAGTTGAAAATACATTCGATTTGAAAATGCCACGTTCTAATGGTTTTTCCATTTTTGCAGAAACTGTATTTTTCAATTCATCTGGAAAGAAATACGCAAAATCTGATCTTCCTGAAACGGGATTTTTATAAGGAATTTTTAAAATCGGACCGTAAACATACACGGAACCGCCCCATTTTGATGTTGTTTCACTAACGACTTCTTTTTGTCTGATGCTTCGCTCGGTAATTAAATCTTGAACGAAGAAAAGCGGGATTAATAATACTAATGTTAGAATTCCAACCATCATCATTTTGGCTGTAGAAGATTGAAAAAACGATTTGTTTTCTGTTTGTTCTGGTGTTTTAATGTTGATTTCCATGATGTTTAATTTTAAGTTAATTGATTAATGATTATTTATTGATATTGTTTTGTTTCCAATGATAAAAAAAGATATAACTGATCAGAATTAATGAACCCAATTGTATGGTATAAAGGATGGTATCGTATGTAAAAAACGCATAAATCGATGTGTAAACCAATTCAAATGGTTTGCTAATAATATCCCAACTATTAAATCGGAGTACACGACCCATGTATATTCCAAAAGCACTTAAAAAGCTAATGGAAAGCATGAAAAAGTTCCCCAATTTGTTACCGTATTTTGCAAGTGTTAATTGATGAATATGAAATAAGGAATGTAAACCCATATAAAATCCTGCGATACTAAAACTTGAAATAATAAGCATATCTAAGCCAAACTGAAATGTGTTTTTGAAATGTAAATGAGTAAAATCAGTAAGAATATAAAAGGTATTTGGAATGAATAAAATCCAAATTAGAACATAAATAGTATTTTGAATTTTTTTCTCTTTATGGAAGAAATTAGCATAAATACTAGTGGAAAGCATATAGGGAATAATTGCTAAGAATAGATTCCAAATTAGAAAAAGCAAATACATGGAATGTGTAATTTTTACTCTAAGTAATAATAAAGCAATTGCTACAAATGATGTTAGCCAAACCGCTGTATCTTGTTTGCGATTTAAGATGTAAATAGAGATGATTCTGTTCATAATATATAGTTTAAAATCCTGATATTTCTAATACTAAATAAATGTATAATGGAACTACAGGTATGTTTAAGAGTAATAATCCTGAATTAAGCAGGTATTTTTTCCAATATGTTTTTGAATAAAATGCGCAGATAGTATTGATAGCAAATAATAAGAAATTTATTAAGGCTGCAAAAAGAGTAAAGTATAATCCAAGGATTATTAAACCATCAGATTTACTTGTTATATAACTAAAGGATATTACAGCACAATATTGACAAATGGTTTTCATGTCGTGGTAATGCATTTCAGTTAGTGTTCTCATAGAATTTAGTTTTTAATATTAAAGATGTATTGAACTTCAGTTAATGGCATGTGTAATACCTTTGAAAAGTCTAAATGATAGAATTGATGTGCTTGTTTTCCTTTTTTAAAAGCGGTATAAAATTTTTTGTATTCATAAGGATAGAATACAATTCCAGTTGAAATAACAATAAATACAAACGGACTTCTTTTACCATTTCCTAATAAATAAAACTGCATTTCTATTTCATTTAAAACAGTTATTCCTGTATTTGTAAGTACATGATATACATCGTGTTCTTCCAATTTTTCTTGTATCGAATAATTATGATTCAATAAGAAACTACCTAATTGATAGCCTAAAGAATTTGTGTCATTTTTCATGTAATCTTCAATGGTTAAATTCCATGCTTTTGCTTTTGTTTTAAAAAAGTATTCATATGGAACTTTAATGATTTTGTAAAGGGTTTCAATGATTAAATCTTTCATATTTTAATTTTTAAAGTACTTTGAAATTCAAAGTGCATGGATAAAAAAATAGTGTTATTTCGATTGTAATAATTTTTCCAATGCAGCAATATGATCCTGGAATGCTTTTTTTCCAATAGGAGTGATGCTGTATTTGGTGTTTGGTTTTTTTCCAATAAATTGTTTTTCTACAGAGATAAATTCATCCGATTCTAATGCTTTAATGTGACTGGCTAAATTTCCATCGGTAACACCCAGAAATTCTTTCATCGAATTAAAATCGACAGACTCATTCACCATAAGAACCGACATAATTCCAAGTCGGATTCTATGATCAAAAGCTTTGTTGATATTTTGGATGATGTTTTTCATAGTCATTGCGAGGCACGAAGCAATCTCATTTTAAAGTTTTGCAAAAATATTAATAATTATCATAAACCGTTTCTAATAATTCAGAATCGTGTAATTGTGATGGTGCTACAACTTTTTCATGATACGGAATTTGTGAACCATATCGTTGGTACATTATTTTTTTGACTAAAGGATTATCTAAATTAAAATCTTTAAGTTCTTTAGTATTGCATAATTCAATATTCGCTCCGTTTTTATAAATTTTCCATACTAATTCAGAACAATAAATTTCAGCATCCGACCAATTGAAATAAATGTCATAATTTTTGTTCAACATTCCTTCACCATATTTTTTCATGGCATTAATTTGATTTGTAGTTAATTGATTTTCTGAATTCTTTAATCTTTTCACTGCATATTTTGCACTTTTTCCGTGTGTAATCCATTCTTCAATGGGTGTAATTTTTACGGGTTGAACCGCTTCATAGACATAGGTTTTACCGTTTTCAATAAAAATAATACCACAATGCGAAAATTTTGAATTTGTCGCAATTCTTACGGCTTCACATTGTTCTGATTCTGAAGTTTGAAAAATCACATCTCCGTTTTGAAATTGAATTTCCGGACTAATTGTATTTCCACATGAAATTAGAAATGTTGCACAAATTGTAATTGTAAATAGAATTACTTTTTTCATAGATATAAAATTATTTTCTCTCATATTTAAACCACATCATAGCTCCATAAAAAATATGACATAATCCAAACCCTAAAACCCAAAAATATAATCCAAATCCAGAAAATTTCACTGCTATTAATCCTAAAATAATTTGAGTAATTCCTAAAAATCGAACATCTCTAAAAGTATATTTGCTTGCATTAAAACATGCTAAACCATAAAATATTAAAGATAGTGGAGCAACTAATCCATAAACTTGTTCATTTAAAAGTAAAAGAATTAATAGAGCTCCTGTAATTAATGGAACCATAAAATTGGTTAGTAATCTTATAGAAGTAGCATTCCATAAATTCTCATTATTTTTTTTAGCTTTATTATGTGAAAGTACAATTCCAGTGATTGTTGAAGCAAGTAAAATACATAATGCATCAATTAATAAAAATTGAAAAGTTTTACTTTCTAATGTAATATAAATATAATCATTATCACGAATTAATAAATGTGCAACTAAAGCACCAATTAAGGCATAACAGCCTGCTAACACACCAGATAATCCACTTAAAGATAAAAACGTTGATGATTTACTCATCATGTTTTTAATTTCTTTTAAATCTTCTAAATAATCTTTATTTTCCATTAGTTTCTGTTTAGATGTATTAAATTATGATCCAGCGATTGGACTATTGAAAATTCCTATGGCTAATTCTGCCCAAATTAATAAAAACAAAATTAGTAAGCTTATTATTAACGAAATTTTAATTTTTGGATTGGTAATTTTTCGATACATGAATTCACATGAAAATCCAATTATGGATAATAATCCTCCCATTATAATAAAATCAAAAACAGACCAATTTACTTCATTTGTAAATTGCATGGCAACTAAAGGAATTAATAATAAAACAAGTATTAATAGTCCAATATTTTTCTGAGATTTTGTAATCATAATCAAGTGTATTTTAAAGTACTTTGAATTGCAAAGTTAAAAATAATTTTGAATCATCCAAATATTTCAATAAAAAAACGTGATAAGTAAGTTCTTATCACGTTTTAGTATAATTTTTATCTGAATTTATATTCTGAATATTCCTCCAAAAGCTAAAATACTTTGAAAAAACCAAAAATGTTGTTCGGCTTTATCTGACTTGTATTGAGTAGTTCTAATGTCGTTCATATCAATGTAACCGCCTTTTAATTCAGCTTGAACAAAGAAATGTTTAAAGAAAGTTACATTTAATCCAGCTTTAGCAGAAATTCCATATCCTGCAACATGAAATTCATCGTATCTGTCTTTTCCTAATAAACGCGTATTTGTTTTTGGTAATAAGATTCCAGCCCCTAAACCTTCTGTTAAATTGATTTGAACTTTATCGCTATTCCAAGTTTTGAAAATTTTAGAAGATATATCATCAACTCTTGAAAATTCTGTATGAATGTAATTTAATCCATCAGTATGTTCAAAAGTTAAAAATGGAGGAGGAGTGTCATTATCGTCTGTACTATAATTTGTACTGAAATCGATAGGTGTATTATTATATGTTCCATTATACAAAGAGCCATTATCTGAAGCAGGTAAATTAACATATCCGCTAACATTTGCAGTCTGATGTTGTGAAAACACATACTTCATATGGTCAAATCCAATAGCAATATTATAATGATCAGAAATAAAATACCCTAATTTAAAATTTGTTTGAGGAATTGTCATTCTCTCAGGATTGATATAGTCAATATGTAATCCTTTAGGTTTGTCTTGAGCTTCGGCATTATGGACTACAAAATCGTAATTTTCACCATAGAAATGGATATCAGATTTAGTATACGTTTCTCTGTTTCCACCCCAAAAGAAAAATAACTTTCCTTTGTTATGAGCTGTGTATTTTTCAGGAGAAATTACAGTTTCTTGCGAAAAGGTGTACTGTGAAAAAACACAAAAAGATAGTACAACCATTAAAAATGATTGTTTCATTATAGTATTAAAAAAATTAAAATTGATTTATGGTTTGTCTGATAGCTACTAATTTTTTCATTAAACCTTCGAAATAATCTAAGTGTAACATATTAGCACCATCACTTTTAGCATTTGCAGGATCAAAATGAGTTTCAATGAAAATCCCGTCAACTCCAGTTACAATTCCAGCTTTAGCAATAGTTTCAATCATATCTGGTCTTCCACCTGTAACACCACTAGTTTGATTTGGTTGTTGTAATGAATGTGTAACGTCTAAAACTGTTGTTCCGAATTCTTTCATAGTAGGAATTCCTCTAAAGTCCACAATCATGTCTTGATACCCAAACATAGTTCCTCTATCTGTAATCATGAAGTTTTCATTACCGCAATCTAAAACTTTTTGTGCAGCGTGTTTCATGCTTTCCGGACTCATAAATTGTCCTTTTTTCAAGTTTACTGTTTTACCAGTATTTGCAGCAGCAACAACTAAATCAGTTTGACGAACTAAAAAGGCAGGTATTTGTAATACATCTACATATTCTGCAGCCATAGTAGCATCTTCGTTAGTATGAATATCAGTAACAGTTGGAACTCCAAATTCTTTGGAAACTTTTTGTAGAATTTTCAATGCTTTTTCATCACCAATACCAGTGAAACTATCAACACGAGAACGATTCGCTTTTTTAAAACTTCCTTTAAATACGAAAGGAATCTTTAAGTCGTTTGTTATAGTTACTAATCGTTCTGCAATTCGTAAAGCCATTTCTTCACCTTCAATAGCGCAAGGTCCAGCTAATACAAAGAAATTTCCAGAATCGGTATGTTTTATTTGAGGTATGTTGTTGATGTTCATATCTTGTTTTTTAGTGGTGCAAAGATAAAAAATAAAACCTTTCAAACGTAGGTTTAAAAGGTTAGATTTTATTACTTTTTTGTGGTTCTGTCTATTTTTTTTGTAGTGAATCCTTTAGGACACATTACTTTACCTCTTTCATAGGTGTCGATGTATATTTTTTTGGTTTCAGAAATACCTTCAAAGGATACTTCGTAAAGATCTAAAGTTCCCGCACCCATTTTATTATTTTTTGAAGGAAATGGGCAACATGTTTCGATTAGTTTATAACTTAACTTTTCACCATTCGGACCGGCTAAACCATTGAAATAACGTTCTACATTTTTATTATTACTATTTTCATAAACAGAAAATCCAATATTTACAGGATAATATTGACTGTATCCATATTTCATATCGGTAGCATATTCTATAATAATGAATTGGTTTTCATATATTTCCGGATATGCTGCCGTTTGATCAATATTTTGAATAGTGTTTTTTGTACTAATACAAGAAGAAAGTAGAGTAAATGACGCTAATAAAATTATTTTTTTCATGATTACTTAGTGTTTTTTGATTTAATGATTGCTGATGCCAAAGCTGCAAAGATTATACCAAACGACAAACAATCTACAATTCCTAGAGTGATATAAGCTTTCAAATTAAACACCGCTTCTGCATTTTCTAATTTGATACCTCTTGAAGTTGAAGCGTTTATCATTTGCTGGAAAAACTCAGGATTTACATACTTTAGTTTGAAATAAAAAGCAAATGGTGACAAAATCATCGCAAAAACAGATAGAACAACTCCTGAAATTAAGCCTTGTTGCCAAGTCATGATTCCTTTAAAATAATTTTTTTTCTTATCTGATAATTGTAAAATGTAGATAAAAAAGATAATTACGTAAAATAAGTTGGTTATATATGGTTGATTGTCAATATTTTGATTGTGATAACCTAGTGATTTTTCTAGCTGAAACCATAATATACTTAAGAATGTATAATAAATTGCCCACCTAAATTCTATTTTAAATTTGTTCATTTTGCTTATATTTGGAAAATCGAAAACAAATATAATAAATAAACTATATTACTTTAAACTTGGTAAATGGAAGTTATACATAATACTTGGCACTGGTCTGTTTCTGGTTTTTTAATTGGTGTTATCATGTTAGTTTTGACCTATTTTGGTAAAACTTTCGGGATGTCCTCTAACTTAAGAAATATTTGCAGCATGACCTTTGCTAAAAAGAAAATTGAGTATTTTGACTTTGATTGGAGAGCTCAAAAATGGAATTTAGCCGTTGCTTTAGGAGCTATTGCTGGTGGTTTTATAGCATCTTATTTCTTAATGGACTCCACAGAAATACTTAAATTAAATCCGAAAACAATTGAAAATTTAAATCATTTAAATATTGATGCACCAAATGGTAAAATTGGCCCAGACGCTTTATTTAGTTTGGAAAACTTATTTACTGTAAAAGGATTTTTTATTTTATTAATTGGTGGTTTTTTAATTGGTTTTGGAACTCCTTATGCTGGAGGATGTACTTCAGGTCATGCTATATCTGGACTAAGTAATTTACAAATACCCTCTTTAATTGCGGTAATTGGGTTTTTCGTTGGTGGGTTAATTTCCGCTCATTTTTTAATTCCTTTAATTTTCGGATAATGAAGTTGATAAAGTTTTTTTTAGTAGGTGTGGTTTTTGGAATTGTTTTAACAAAAGCTGAAGCGGTATCTTGGTATAGAATTTATGAAATGTTTATGTTTCAAAGTTTCCATATGTATGGAATTATTGCAACTGCAATTTTCGTTGGTGTAACAGGGATTTATTTAATAAAAAAGAAAGATATTCAAGGTTTTAAAGGGGCCGAAATAAATATTCAAGATAAAGAGTTTTCTATTTCAAGATACATTATTGGTGGAACGATGTTTGGAATGGGTTGGGGATTAGTAGGATGTTGTCCTGGACCAATATTTATCTTAATTGGAAATGGAGTATTATCAATTTGCATTGTATTGCTAGGGGCTTTATTAGGAACTTATGTGTATGGTATTCTAAAGAACAAATTACCACATTAATTATTTGTTAATTATTTGATTATTAAATATTTACAATTAAAGTTTTCGTAAATTTATAGAGCAAAATGTGTAATATATGAAAACAATTGTTCATATACAAAATTTAAGTGATGGTTGTGTAAATACCGTTTTCAAAACATTAAATGCTTTAGATGATGTTTCAGATGTTAGAGTAGAAGCAGAGTATGGTTCAGTAACTTTTGAATATTCAGATCCTCATACAATTGAATTGGTTACAAATACGTTATCTGAAATTGGGTATCCAGAAGAAGGAAAATCAAATAGTTTCTCTTCAAAAGTAAAATCCTACGTTAGTTGCGCTTTCAGTAGATTTATAAATTAAAAAAAAACCGACCAACTGGTCGGTTTTTTTATATGATAACAGCACTTAGCCCGGCATCTTGTAAAGAGGCACACTGTGGTTTTAATTTTGGTAATTCTCCCGTTTTTACGGTACATTGACCTTTGTAATGAACTAAAATAGCACATTGTTCTGCTTGTTCCCAAGTATGGTCACAAACACGTACCAATGTTTCAATGACATGATCAAAAGTGTTTACATCATCATTATATAAAACAATTTCATTGTTTACACCAACAGCTTCCTCAACTAATACTTCTTCTAATGTTTCTATTAATGTGCTCATAACTAATGATTTATTCTAATACAAATTTACTATTTTTTTGAATATTTCAAACCTAACCAATTGTTTCTTTCTTTTTTAGATTCAAAAGTTAGTCCTAATTTTTCGCAACATTCGTTAATAGCATCAAAATCTTCCGTGTAAAATCCACTTAATAATAAAATGGAATTGTCGTTCATGCAATTAACGTATGTCGCCATATCATTTAATAATATATTTCTATTAATATTAGCAATGAATACATCGTATTTTTGTCCGTCATTTAACCAAGAAGCATCACCTTCATAAACAGAAATATGTTTACAATTATTACGTTCAGCATTTTCAATGGAGTTTAAATAACACCAATTGTCAATATCAACAGCATCAATTGGTTGAGCGCCTTTCATTTCAGCTAAGATGGCTAAAATAGCAGTTCCGCAACCCATATCAATAGTTTTCTTGTTTGTTACATCTAGTTCTAACAAATGTTGAATCATCATGTGTGTTGTTTCGTGATGACCTGTTCCGAAGCTCATTTTTGGTTCGATAACGATTTCGTATTTCGCATCAGTTTCTGGGTGAAAAGGTGCACGAACATGACAAATTCCATCAACATCAATAGGAGTGAAGTTTTTTTCCCATTCTTCATTCCAATTTACAGGCTCAATTTCATTTGTTTCATAAGAAATTTTGAAATTTTCATCCGAAAGAATTTTAATATTTTCTAAAATATCATCTGAACAAAAATCCTTTTGAACATAAGCGGAAATACCTGTTTCGGTTTCTTCAAAACTTTCAAAAGCTGTTTCTTCTAATTGAGCAATTAAAATATCTGAACCAACTTGCTTCGCCTGTTCGCTATTGCTCGAGTCTTTTGGCTCAATTGTAAAATGATATGCGATGTAAATATTTGACATTTTGTATACTTTTAGTCATAAAAAAATAGGAAGCAAAATTACTACTTCCTATTTTAATATTTGTATTTTTATTTAATAAAGTTTTGGAAACTTATTCGGATTAGCCTCGTTCATTATTTCGTAAACTTTTTCAAAGATATCTTCTGTACTTGGTTTAGAGAAGTAATCACCATCTGTTCCGTAACTTGGGCGGTGTGCCTTAGCTGTTAATGTTTGAGGTGCACTATCTAAATGTTTGTAAGCATTTTGATTTTCGATAATTTCTTGTAAAATATATGCACTTGCTCCACCAGGAACGTCTTCATCGATTACTAATAAACGATTTGTTTTCGCTACAGATTTTACAATGTCTTTATTTAAATCGAATGGTAATAACGATTGAATATCAATAATTTCAGCATCAATACCAATTTCTAATAATTCTTTAGCTGCTTGTTCAACTAAACGTAACGTTGAACCATAAGAAACTAAAGTAATATCTTTTCCTTCTTTAATCGTTTCAACAACACCAATTGGAGTTTGGAATTCACCTAAATTCGTTGGCATTTTTTCTTTTAAACGGTATCCATTTAAACATTCAACGACTAATGCAGGCTCGTCAGTTTTTAATAACGTATTATAGAAACCTGCCGCTTTTGTCATGTTTCTTGGTACTAAAACGTGAATTCCACGAATTGCATTGATAATCATACCCATTGGAGAACCAGAATGCCAAATACCTTCTAAACGGTGTCCGCGTGTTCTAATAATTAATGGTGATTTTTGACGACCATGCGTTCTGTATTGTAATGTTGCTAAATCGTCACTCATAATTTGAATAGCGTACAACAAATAATCTAAATATTGAATTTCAGCAATCGGACGTAATCCACGCATTGCCATACCAATACCTTGACCTAAAATGGTAGCTTCACGAATTCCAGCATCAGAAACACGTAATTCACCGTATTTCTCTTGCATTCCTTCTAAACCCTGGTTTACGTCACCAATATTTCCAGCATCTTCACCGAAAACTAAAGTTTCAGGATATTTTGCGAAAATTTTATCGAAATTATCTCTTAAAATTAAACGAGCATCAACTTCTTCTGATGTTTCATCAAAAGTTGGTTTAATTTCTGTTGTTGAAGCAATATTTAAATTTGATTCAGAGAATAAATGCGAACTATATTTTGGTTGAATTCTTTCAATAAAATTAGTAATCCAAGTTGCTAAAGTGGCTCTATCTGAACCCGATAACATTCTTAAAACTTTACGGGCAACAACTAATAAATCTTTTCTAATTGGTTCTTTTGCTGCAGCTAAATCGTTGGCATATTTTTCAATGAAAACTTTATTTTCAGAGTTTTGTGCTACTTGGTTTAAGATGGCAACAGTTGCAGCTTGATCTTCTTTGATTCCAGCTAAATAATTAGCCCAAGCTACTTTTTTACCTTCTAATACTTCTTTTTTAGATGCCGATTCAATTTCCTCTAACTCTTCCGCTAAAGCGATATTGTTTTCAATCATCCATTTTTTCATTTGCGCAATACAATCGAATTCAGCTTCCCAAGCTAAACGCTCTGCATTTTTGTAACGCTCATGAGAACCAGAAGTAGAGTGACCTTGAGGTTGTGTTAATTCGTCAACGTGAATTAATACAGGAACATGTTCTGTTCTTGCAACTTCAGAAGCTTTTTGGTATGTATCCACTAAAGCAGGGTAATCCCAACCTTTAACACGGAAAATTTCGTAACCGTTATTTTCTTCATCTCTTTGGAAACCTTTTAAAATTTCAGAGATATTTTCTTTTGTAGTTTGGTATTTAGCATGAACTGAGATTCCGTATTCGTCATCCCAAACACTCATAACCATAGGAACTTGTAATACTCCCGCAGCATTAATCGTTTCGAAGAATAATCCTTCAGAAGAGGATGCATTTCCGATTGTTCCCCATGCAACTTCATTTCCTTTTACTGAAAAGTTATTTTCAGCAGGAATTTCAGCTACATTTCTATATATTTTAGATGCCTGAGCTAACCCTAATAAACGTGGCATTTGCCCAGCAGTAGGAGAGATATCGGCACTTGAATTCTTTTGTTTTGTTAAATTTTTCCAATTTCCATTTTCGTCAAGAGAATGTGTAGCAAAATGACCACCCATTTGACGACCTGCACTCATTGGATCAAAATTAATATCAGCATGACCGTATAATCCTGCAAAAAATTGAACAATTGATAATTCACCAATAGCCATCATAAACGTTTGATCACGATAATATCCAGAACGGAAATCACCATTTTGAAACGCTTTTGCTAAAGCTAATTGTGGAACTTCTTTTCCATCACCAAAAATTCCAAATTTAGCTTTACCAGTCAGAACTTCTTTTCTTCCTAAAAGGCTACATTCACGGCTAATTGAGGCGATTTTATAATCGTTTAAAACTTCTTTTTTGAAATCTTCAAAAGATAATGTTTCTACAGTTTTTGATTTGTTCATAATTGAAAAATGCTTTGATACAAATTTATATATTTTATTGCAATATTTTCATTTGAAAGTGATTTTTATGAATAATGTATAATTTTATCGACTTTTAAGTAAAAATAGTTCAGTAAAATTTCAAATTACTAATAATAATTTATCAATAATGTAAATTTATTGATTGCTAAAACCATCTTCTAGTGAATAAAGATGTCAAAGTTTTCGGACTTAAAGTTATAACGAATCTAATTTTTTCTCCATAATTTTTATCATTCAATTCAAAACCATTTGAAGAATAAACTGGGAAAAATAATTCAAAGTAATCTTGTACTAAGTTTAAATGTATGCCACTGTCGTAGATGTATTTAGCGTTAAAACCTCTATTTTTAAATGTTCCGGCATCTCCATAAATTTCAATCCAATTCCAAATGTTAAAACTTACATTTGTAGTAAAGATGTATTGATTGGCATAACGTGTATCAAACATCGATTTAAAACCACCTTCTGCATTTACGAATTGGCGACTAAATAATCCCGTACTTTCACTACGTCCAATTAAGTTGTAATCAAATAAATAATCGGATGGTCTGTCGATTCCGAAACTGAAAAAATCTTTTCTATCGTCATTATAAACAAAGAAACCACCAAAAGCTCTTAAGTTGATGTATCGATTACTTTCAAATAATTTTCTATATTGAATTTGCCCTGAAAGTTTGCTAAAAGAATTGGAAACTTGTAAATCAGTTCCGTAAGAAAATTGTTTAATTAATTCGGTATTTGCAAAAGCGTAACGAGCATTGAATACAGAATAATTTTCACTATTTTCAACAAAAACAACATTCGATTTTTCACGATTTACATAAACTTGTCTAATTAAAAAACCTTCTCCTTCATTTTTTCGAAGATTCGGATTTCTAAATCGGAAATTAATACTTGGAGTTATTTTAGTGTAAAAAGCGTCTGGTGCATAATGTAAATGCGTTCCTCCAAAGGTGTATTTTGTGTTGTATTGATTATTAAAACGATTTTGTTTGTTGTAAGAGATATTCCCGTGACCAGCAATGGTACTCGTTTTAGTTGAGTAATTCGGAGTGAAATCAAAATTAAAAGGTTTGTCAATTATTGAGCGATTGTTAATTTTCATCCCCAATAAAACGCCATCATAAAGATTAAATTCTGCAGTAGGGACAAAGAATACTTGATTGTATTTTGGATTTTCAATGTCTTTAAAAAACGTAAATTTTATAGGTTTGTTTCCAAATAATTTATTATTCAATTTATAGAAATTGTTTCCAATAAAGTATTCGGGAATTTCAGTGTTATAATTTATAGCAAGTTTGTTTATGCTGTCGTTTTTAATAGTTACTTTAAATGTTTTGGAATTGTTTTCAACCCAATTTTTTGAAACAATTTCTTTGTTGTTAAAAGCATAAAGTGAAACTGGGACTTTTGCATCGCCAATATTTTTTATAGTAACTTCAATAGAATCATTGATTTTTTTAGCATGAGTTATTTTGTAATCAATTTTATTTCTTGAGTAAATTAATTCATTAAAAAACCAATCTAAATTTTGATTTGAATTGTTTTCTAAAATAGATTTAAAATCTTTATTATCAGTGTTTTTGTCTTTATTTAATTCAATATATTGTTTAATTGATTTTTCCAAATATTCATTGCCTAAAAATTCATTTAGATAGTTTAAGGATAGTCCGGATTTGAATTTTCCAGCAATTTTTTCATTGAATTTTATTTGAGTGTTTTTTGGACCTCCAACAGGTTGATCTAAATTTTTTCTAGCCATTAATAAATAATTATACATGAATTGCTCGGTAAAATTCATGTTGATTATTTTGTAGCCTTTTAAAATTTTTAAGCGAGATAATTTTCCAAAAGCTTTAGTGTCTGGATAATTTTCATCAATGTATTTTTTAATGTAATAATGCTGAATTCCTTCAATAATCCAATGATCATTTCTGAAATTTATTTTCAAATTAGCGGCTAAATAATTATTCAAATATGTTTTTAGAAATTTTAATTCGAAAACAAAATCGTCATTAAAAGGCGAAATAAAAGAAGGTAATTCGTTTAAACCATAAAATGCTTCTCGGTCGTAATCTTCTTGAGAAACCATAATTTTTTCTTGGTTTGATTTCCCTAATTTTTCAGCAACATAATCCGTTATTTTATCTATAATTAATACCTTTTGATATTCATTAACATCTTTTGTTTTAATGTTGCAAATAGCGTTGATGTGTTTGTTTTTGAACTCTTCATAACTCGCTTTTTTTTCTAAAGCAATAAAGAAATTGTTTCTTCCATTACCTTTAATTCTTGAAAAGTTTTCATTTGAAACTTCAACATCTAAATCGGTTGTAAGAATTAAATTATCATGCTGAATGTCAATATTATAATTTGAAATTTCAGAAGTTAAATCATCGCTATTTTCTTCACTTTGAGATCCTGAATAAAATGAAGCAAGGGTTAAAAAACAATTTTTTAATAAAGTTTTACTTTCTGAATACCCGTATTTAGTGAATTTTGAATCAGGTAATATTATTTGGTATTTGATTTTTAAAATTGTGCTTTCATTAATGTTAAGTGGTTGCGAAAGCTTTATTTTTAATATGTCAACTTGATTTCCATTTCTGTAATATTCTAAATTGTTTGCATTTTCATTAACAATAGAAAATATTTCAGTTTCCCCTCTTTCATTTTTTTTAGACAAATGAAACGAACGGTTGTATTCATCTGAAAATTTTTTGGCTAGTGCAGATTTTTTACTCGAAAAAGCATTATTCCAATCATTGAAAGTGATTTCTTTTAATGTAGTATTGGAAGTATTGGTAATTTTAACTTCTTGAAACACTTCAATTCGTTTACCATTTTCATGAATTTTGGCGTTTATTTTAATTTCATTTTGCGCAAATGAAACTATTGTAAACATGAAAAATAAAAATATTTTAAGTTTTGTCATCTTTTTCTTAATAGCCTTCAATATTACTAAAAATAAATGAAAATTTAGTAATTAATTAAGACTAAGTTGAGTACATTTGTTTTTCACCCCAAATGAAATTAAGATGAAAATAAAATTACTTTTTACGATATTTTTAGTGTTTTCTTCATTAAGTTACTCCCAAGTTGTAATTAATGAAATAGATGCAGATAATCCAGGTGCAAATGATTTTCAATTTATTGAACTAAAAACTCCATTGCCAAATTCTTCTTTAGATGGTTATGTTTTAGTTTTTTTTAATGGAACTACTGGAACCGGTACAGCAAGTTATTTATCAATTGATTTAGATGGGAAAACAACTGATATTAATGGTAATTTCTTAGCAGGGAATGTTAGTGTAACACCTTCACCTTCTTTATTAATCAATAATGCAGCAATACAAATTGGTCCAGATGTGGTAGCTTTATATTCTGGAAATGCCACTGATTTTCCAGTCGGAACACTTGCTACAGCTACAAATTTGATTGATGCTGTTGCTTATTCAAATGCAACAACAACAAGTCCTTCCTCATTAATGGGAATTTTAGGTATAAGTACATGTTATGTTGATGTTCAACCCATGGGGTCAATTAGTAAATCTATCCAAAGATTATCAAATGGAACTTACGCAGTTAATCCACCAACTCCAAAAGCTAATAATGATGGTTCTGGTACTCCAATAAATTATATTACTACATCATTTAACTCGTCTAGTTATACTGAAGGTCAAAATGCAATAATTACATTTACAACTTCTTCACCAGTAACTTCAAATACAACTTTTACAATTGCATTAGAAAATGGAAATTTTAATAGTTCTGATTTTACTTTTGATACCAATAATCAAGTAACAATAAATTCGGGCTCAAATACTGCTACAAAAACCATTACATTAATTGATGATGTTTTAGAAGAAGGAGATGAAGAATTTATTTTAGTTGTTTCGGGATTGCCAACTGATGTTGAATTAAATAATAATTCCATTGTAAGACGAGTTGCGGATACTGATTTTCAAGTGGCAAATTTTGGAACGCCTTTAGCTCCAACATACGGACAAGTTTCTAGTACTGCGCCAGCTGGTTATTATGCTTCTTTGGAAGGATTGTCGGGTGCGGCTTTGAAACAAGCTTTACAAGATATTATTGCGAATCCTTCAGTAGTTCATTTGCATAGTTATGCTGATATTTGGGATATTATTCGCGTTGCAGATACTAATCCTTTGAATAGTGGACAAATTTGGGATATGTATTTAGAAGTTCCTATGTCGAAAATAGATCAACAACAAGGGAGTAGTATTGTTGGAAAATGGAATAGAGAACATATATTTTGTCAATCTAGAGGTGGTTTTGTAGTTGCCGATGGAGATTATGCAGAAGGAATAAATGTTTGGAATACTACAAGTGCTGCTTCAACAGTGGATGGAGTTTCTGATGCACATCATATTAGAGCTGAAAACGGACAAGAAAATTCATCTCGAAATAATAAAAATTACGGACCTGTAAATTCTTCTACAGTTTATGCAGGGCCAGTAGGTACTCAGGGTTCTTGGCATGGAGATGTAGCAAGATCGTTATTTTATATGGCAGTTCGTTTTAACGGATTAAATGTGGTTAATGGTGATCCTAGTGAAACTACAGGTGCAAATCCTTCAGGAAATATTGGCGATTTAGCGACTTTATTATCTTGGAATGTTTCTGATAAAAGGGATGATTACGAAATGAACAGAAACAATTATGTGTATACATGGCAAAATAACAGAAACCCATTTATTGATTACCCATTATTAGCGGATTATATTTTTGGTGCTAATTACGGTCAACCTTGGTTTGCGGCTTTAGCTTCGGAGTCATTTGATGCGGCTGAAATTAAAGTATTTCCTAATCCAGCTTCTGAACATATTTTTGTTTCTGGTTTAACAGGGACTTCAAATGTTCAAATTTTCTCTATTTCAGGTGCTAAAGTATTAGAAACTACTATAAATACTGATCAAATGCTTCCAATTAATTTTGAATCAGGAATGTATTTTGTAAAAGTTTCTAATGAAGAAAAACAAATTGTAAAAAAAATAATCGTGAAATAACATAAAATTGTTTCATTATCAATATTTTTGTAGAAAATACAACTCAATTATAATTATATTTTAAAAATGAAAGTAACAATAGTAGGAGCAGGTAACGTAGGAGCTACTTGTGCAGACGTAATTTCGTACAGAGGAATTGCAAGTGAAGTAGTATTATTAGACATTAAAGAAGGATTTGCTGAAGGTAAAGCAATGGACATTATGCAATGTGCTACAACAACAGGATTTAACACAAAAGTTTCTGGAGTAACAAATGATTATTCTAAAACAGCTAATTCAGATGTAGTAGTAATTACTTCTGGAATTCCAAGAAAACCAGGTATGACTCGTGAAGAGTTAATCGGAATTAACGCTGGAATTGTAAAATCGGTTGCAGAAAACATCTTAAAATTCTCTCCAAATACAATTATTGTAGTAGTTTCTAATCCAATGGACACTATGACATATTTAACTTTAAAAGCAACAGGTTTACCTAAAAATAGAATTATTGGAATGGGTGGAGCTTTAGATAGTTCTCGTTTCAAATATTATTTATCAAAAGCTTTAAACAATCATTCTAATGATGTTCAAGGAATGGTTATTGGTGGTCACGGTGATACAACTATGATTCCATTAACGCGTTTAGCTTCATACAACGGATTACCAGTTTCTCAATTCTTATCTCAAGAAGAAATGGATAAAGTAGCTGCAGATACTATGGTTGGTGGTGCAACTTTAACAGGTTTATTAGGAACTTCAGCTTGGTATGCGCCAGGAGCTTCTGTAGCGTATTTAGTTGATTCTATCTTAAACGATCAAAAAAGAATGATTCCTTGTTCAGTAATGTTAGAAGGTGAGTACGGACAAACTGATATTTGTATGGGAGTTCCATGTATTATTGGTAAAAACGGTTTAGAAGAAATTGTTGACATCAAATTAAACGATGCAGAAAAAGCGTTATTTGCAAAATCTGCTGATGCAGTTAGAGCAATGAACGGTGATTTAAAAGCAGTTTTAGCTTAATTCTTTTCAACTAAAGATATGAAGCCTACTAGTTTTAGTAGGCTTTTTTATTTCTGATTAGTACATAGTTTTGATGAATTGTCATTGCGAGGTACGAAGCAATCTTATTTTAAATTAAACGGATTCAAATTATTTCTTTGTGCTTCTCTGTGAAAATTTTGCGAATCTCTGTGTAATTTTCTATATTTATCTAATGAAGCAAAAAATTCAAATATCGATACCAAAACCTTGTCAGGAAGGTTGGCAAAATATGACACCTGTAGAAAAAGGGCGTTTTTGTATGTCTTGCCAGAAAACGGTTTTAGATTTTACTCATTTATCGGATAATGAAATTGCTAACATTATCAATAAAAAAGAAAATTTATGCGGTCGATTTACTGCTAATCAATTAGATAGAAATTTAATCGAAACGAAAAGAACTTCTAATTATTTTGGTTATTTCGCAACATCTGTTTTAGCATTTTTAGGATTTGGAACAAGTAATGTGGTTGCTCAAGTAAAACCAATACAAGAACAAACTGACTATAAATATCAATACAAACCTACCGATACAATTAAGGAGATAACTGTTAGTGGTATAGTTAAGGATATAGATGGTAGACCTTTACAAGGAACTTCCGTAATTATTAAGGGGACGAATAAAGGTGTTCAATCTGATGAATTGGGTAAGTATAATATCAAAGCTAGTATAGGAGATACATTAACTTTTAGTTATTTAGAATTTGAGACAATTGAATTTCAAATTATAAAAGACAATTACACTTTTGATGTTATAATGATGCCATCAAGTAATGAAATACATACAATAGGTATTTATATAATTAAAAAACGCACTTTTTTCGGAAGAACATTTCAGAAAATAGGAAATTGGTTTAGGTAATTAAAACATAAATTTTCCTAAAGTAATACAACCAGTTAGTAATATTAAGACTAAAACGGTAGATTTAAATTGTTCTTCAGAAAGTTTTTCTAGAATTTTTTTCCCAATAAACGTTCCAATAATACTTACAACCAATAAAATCGGAATAAGGTACAAATCATCTTTATGTACGAATCCGTTATAAGAGTACACTACACTTCTGCTTAAATCAATCGCTAAATCAATTACTGCAGAAGTGGCAATAAATACAGTTGTTTTTAAATTAAAAGCAGCCATTGTTATTCCTCTAATTGCACCACCAGTACCTAATAGTCCAGCGACAAATCCAGATAACATTCCGCCAACAATAGAATTTGATTGTGTTGGCTTTACTTTTATGGATTTGAAAATTAATAGAACTAAACTTAATGAAATTAAAAATATGGCTAATAAAATTTCTAATGTTTTCGATGGAAAATATTTACTCAATAAAGCACCAATTATTACAAATATTACGGATGCTAACCCCATATTTATGATTAGTTTTTTATCAAAACCTTCTCGAAAAAAATAAATTTTAGAAATATTACTCGATAAATGATATAAAGCTGTAACTCCTAAAACCGAATGAAAATCGAGAAAATAACCAGCTATTGGAACAAATAACATAGAAGAGCCAAAGCCTCCGACCGTTCCGATTATTTCAGCTAATAGAGCCAAAAGTATAAAATAAAGTAAGTAATCCAATTAATAATAATTTTTATTAAAGATACACTATTTACTTTTTAAACTTCTTTTTTGTTTGTAAAATGTTTTTGTAGAAATATATAAGGTTTTGTCTAATTCGGTAAAAATAGTTCCGTTTTTATCAGTTATGTGTAGAATTTTGGTGAAATCAATTTCGTTTTCTTCTTGTACTTTTGTTATGATTTCTTCAATTTCAAGATTGGTAAATTCAAATGTGGCAAAAGCATTTTCATAAGCAGGTCGTTTGAATTTTATGTCTGTTTTTTTATCCCAAACTACATATTCCTTTCCTAAAATTTGCATTAGTTGAATCATATAAATTGGATCTGTTGCAGAAAATAAACTTCCGCCAAAAATGGATCCTACATAATTTTTGTTTTTATACGATAACGGAATTTTAATTTTTACGATGTGTAAATCTTCAGAAACAAAAATAATTTTCCCACAACTTCTTTTGTACATTGGAGAGATATTAAACATTACTCTGAAAAGTGTTGCTTTTTTAAAATATCTATTTAATAATGTAAATAGTTTGTCGTACATCTTAAATCAATTTCTTCACGATTTCTGCAACAGGTAAAATCGCATGAGTGTCTTCTATACTAGGTCCGGCAACCCAAACGGTTTTATAGGTTACTTCTGTAGCCGCTTTTTCAGTTGCTTTCATACCAATATAAAAACGAATCATTTTAACCCATTTTTTAAGTTTTTTGTTTTTGTTTAGAATTTGTTCTAACCAACTAGTTTTAGTTCCAACTTTTTGAACATAAGGCGTATTAATAACTGTACATGGTGTTCCAGAAATACGTTCGGTCATTACAATATCTTTTTCACCATAATCAACACAAGCTTGTTTGTATTCTTGAGAAACTCCAGATTCATTTGAAGCAATAAACGGACTACCAACTGAAACACCAATAGCACCATAGGAAAGCATTTTGTCTACATCCGATTTTTTACCTACGCCACCAGCTGAAATTACGGGTAGAGTAGTGCCTTCATTTAATTGTTTGGTCAATTCTTCTGGACTTAATTCTCCTCTATGTCCACCAGCCAAGTTGTTTACAGCTATTAAAGCATCAGCGCCTAAACTTTCAACTTTTTTTGCAAAATTTAAATCAGTTACATCGCAAAACACTTTAATGCCCACTATATGAGCTTCATTAATTGTTTCTTCTGGAGAACCTAATGAAGTAATGATGAAATCTACTTTTTCTTCACATAAAATTCGTAATTGCTCTTTGTATTTTACATTTGATTTGTTCACGATTAAATTGAAACCAAAACTTCCACCATCCACTTTTGCATTTTTCAATTCTTTTATAGCATTTCGTAATTCCTCTAATGTTCTATAATTTAGCGCAGGAATACATCCAGCAATACCGTTCTTCATGCCTTCAATAACCATTTTGGTATTAGACACTAAAAACATTGGAGCCATGATTATGGGATGCTTTATATTTAAAATTTCT
The DNA here is from genome assembly GCF_900110615.1 of Flavobacterium urocaniciphilum. Taxonomy (GTDB): domain Bacteria; phylum Bacteroidota; class Bacteroidia; order Flavobacteriales; family Flavobacteriaceae; genus Flavobacterium; species Flavobacterium urocaniciphilum. The sequence goes on along the minus strand of NZ_FOEI01000001.1, from coordinate 815,244 downwards.
GTAAGATGTTGCTTTTGCATATTCTAAATGTTTTTTCAAATATAATAAAAAATATTATGCATGCATACAAAAAAAGAGTTCCATTTTGTGGAACTCTTTAATTTTTTTTTAAGTAAAAAAATTATTTTTTAGGATCGTAACGTCTAGTAGAAGCGTTAAATTTATATTTATTAGTTTGCGTTTTAGTAGATAATAACACTTCGTAATCTTTAGTTAATGTGAATTCAAATCCTTCACGACGTGTTTTTTCAACAGTTTCAGTAGCTTCAGATTTTCCTAATTTTTTAATTTCTTTAATCTGAGAAACCGTTTGAATATTTCCAAGAATTTTCACTTTCGTTGCAGATAGATCCCAAATTTCGTTAGAAGTAATTAAGGCATTTTCTTTTTTTACTTTAGTTTCAGTGATAATATTTTCGGTATAACTGAAGTGATAAAGTTTTACACCAGAAACTGTAAATGATTTTATTTTAAAGTTTGTGGGTTGTTGAGCTTTATCTTTTGTAGTTAGTTCTTTTAATATTATATTTTCTTTTTTTCCGTCTGTGTCAATTATTATAGCAAGTTTTTGTTTGCCACCTTCAGTAATAATTTCAGCTTTTAAATTTTCAAAAGTCGCTAAAACATTTGAGCTAGCAGTAGTTTTAGCTTTTGGCTTTTGTGCGAAACCTATAGTAGTAGATACTAATAAGAATGCAAGGATTAAATTTTTCATGAAATGTTTTTTTTATGGTTTTTGGTGTTCCCAATGTACAAATTATTTTCAATAAAAAAACCGTGCTAAAAAAATTAACACGGTTTTGAAAATATTTGGTAAAATTTACTAGTTAAATTCGTACTTCGTAAATCTTACAACATAAATTATTTCACTTCTTCGAATTCAACATCTTGAGTTGTATCTCCAGAATCTTGAGCTGTTGGTTCTGCAGGAGCACCTTCAGCACCACCTTGAGCGTTATACATTTCTTGAGATGCGTTTGTCCAAGCAGTATTGATTTTCTCTAAAGCTGGAGTAATCGCTGCAACATCTTTTGCTTCAAAAGCAGCTTTTAATTCTGTTAAAGCATCATTAATTGCTGTTTTGTTAGCATCAGATAATTTATCACCAAATTCTGTTAATTGTTTTTCTGTTTGGAAAATCATAGAATCAGCTTCGTTGATTTTATCTGCAGTTTCTTTCGCTTTTTTATCAGCTTCAGCATTTAATTCTGCATCTTTTTTCATTCTTTCGATTTCTTCTGGAGTTAAACCTGAAGAAGCTTCGATACGGATATCGTGAGATTTTCCTGTTCCTTTATCAGTAGCAGAAACTTTAATAATTCCGTTAGCATCGATATCAAAAGTAACTTCAATTTGAGGAATACCTCTAGCTGCTGGTGGAATACCATCTAAATGGAAACGACCAATAGTTTTGTTATCTGCAGCCATAGTTCTTTCTCCTTGTAATACGTGGATTTCAACACTTGGTTGGTTATCAGCAGCTGTAGAGAAAACTTGTGATTTTTTAGTTGGGATTGTTGTGTTAGCCTCAATTAATTTAGTCATAACATTACCCATAGTTTCAATACCTAATGATAAAGGCGTAACGTCTAATAATAATACGTCTTTTACATCTCCAGTTAAAACTCCACCTTGAATAGCAGCACCAATAGCAACTACTTCATCAGGATTTACACCTTTAGATGGTTTTTTGTTGAAGAATTTTTCTACTTGTTCTTGAATTACTGGGATACGAGTAGAACCACCAACTAAAATAACTTCATCAATATCAGAAACTGATAAACCAGCATCTTTTAAAGCTTTAGCAACTGGCTCCATAGAACGTTTTACTAAAGAATCTGCTAATTGCTCGAATTTAGCACGCGTTAACGTTTGAACTAAGTGTTTAGGTCCTGAAGCGTTAGCTGTGATGTATGGTAAATTAATTTCAGTTTGCGTTGAAGCAGATAATTCAATTTTAGCTTTTTCAGCAGCTTCTTTTAATCTTTGTAAAGCTGTTGCGTCTTGTCTTAAATCGATTCCTTCAGCAGCATTAAATTCATTTGCTAACCAATCGATAATTACTTGGTCGAAATCATCTCCACCTAAGTGAGTATCTCCATTAGTAGATAATACTTCGAAAACTCCGTCTCCTAATTCTAAGATAGAAATATCAAATGTACCACCACCTAAGTCGAATACTGCGATTTTTTGATCGTGACCTTGTTTGTCTAATCCATAAGCTAATGCCGCAGCAGTTGGCTCATTGATAATTCTCATTACTTTTAAACCAGCAATTTCTCCAGCTTCTTTAGTAGCTTGACGTTGTGCATCGTTAAAGTATGCAGGAACAGTAATAACTGCTTCTGAAACTGAATGACCTAAATAGTCTTCAGCTGTTTTTTTCATTTTTTGTAAAGTCATCGCTGATAACTCTTGTGGCGTATATAAACGTCCATCAATATCTACACGTGGTGTGTCGTTATCACCTTTAACTACTTTATAAGCAACTGTTGAAGCTTCTTTAGCGCTTTCAGTATATTTGTTACCCATAAATCTCTTAATAGAAGCGATAGTTTTAGTTGGGTTTGTTACTGCTTGTCTTTTTGCAGCATCACCAATTTTAATCTCGCCACCTTCTACAAATGCAATTACAGATGGTGTTGTTCTTTTTCCTTCTGCATTCGCAATTACAACTGGTTCTCCACCTTCCATTACAGAAACACAAGAATTGGTTGTACCTAAATCGATTCCAATAATCTTACTCATTTTATTATGTATTTAATTTTTATTCGGTTTTTTAAACTCGAAAATGTAAAAGTCAAGTATTGTGCCAATATAAAATACCAGTAGAAATTGTCAGTTATTCTTTTTGTTATTTATTATTTCTGACAAACTGTCATTTTTTTTAATCTTTAAAGCGTTGATTTACTGTCAGAAACTGACTTTTTATTAAAGATGACAATCGTAAAAAATGCCAAAGTGTAGATTAATAAATCTTCAAAAGAGAAAGTGTTACCTGCAACAACTCTTAAAATCTTATTTTTTTCTAATTTGAAATAAGATAAAACTTGAAAATACTGAACGATTTCAACAAAGAAAGCGAATAATAAAACCGCTAGTGCAATTTTGTTTTTATCTGCTTTAATTAAACTCAAACAAAAGAAATGCACTAAGAATATTACTAAGTAGTCGCCAAAGTAGGGCCTGATAAAATTATCCTTAATAAATAGAGCAATACAAACTTCTACTATAAAAATTGAAATGAAAACAAGAAAGTATTTTAAATTAAATTGAAACATTAAGAATACGTTTTAAACAATATTTTTTTATTGAAAACAATTATTGAAATTCCAATTAAACTATAGGCAATCAATTGCGAAAATTGTATGTCTTCTTTAAAATAGAATAAAGCTAAAACGAAATTAATTAATGGATTAGTATACATTAATATTCCAACTGCTGATGAATTCATTCCTTTTAAAGCAAATAAGTTTAAAAATAAAGGAATAATGGTAAATAAAACCACTATTAATCCCATCATCATATAGAATAAACTTTCAGTTGGTATGGCTGAACCATATGTAGGATAGAAAGGTAGTAGAACCAAACTTGCAATTGCTAACTGAATGGTTAAAATTAAAAATTTATCAAACTCGTTATTTCGTCTTTGACTAATCAAATACATGGCAAAACTAGTTGCAATTACAAAACTGTAAATCAATTCTGTAGCATGACCATAAGATAAAATGGCACAACTTACTACGCAAATAGCTACTGCAATCCATTGCCAAGTGTCTAGTTTTTCTTTTAATATGATATAAGCTAAAACAGTTGTAATGATCGGACAAATTAAATAGGCTAGGGAAGCCGATTGTAAACTTACATGATTTACAGCATACATAAATAAAAACCAATTGAAGACTAATAAAAAGCCTCCAGAAATGGTGAGCAATAGTGTGTTTCGTTTCTTTTTATTGGAAAACGATTGGAATAATTTCAAGCTACTTTTTAATAATTCACTTCTAAAAAATAAATTAATTATCAATAATAAAGTAGTAGAGAAAAACACACGATAAAATAAAATATCTAAAGAAGGATAATTATGTAAAGGTTTTATAGCTAAACTAAAAAATCCCCAAATAATAAAAGCAATTAAAGCCGCTGCATAATATTTATTAAACTTCATTTCAATATTTTTTGCAAAGATATAGATAAATGTGCCAATACATCGATGTGTCAATGTGCCAAAATTCTGTTAATAAATCACATCAAACAAAAATAGACTATCTTTGCCATACAAAATACAAATATGACATTTCAAGATTTAAATTTACATAGAAATATACTTCAGGTTTTAGCAGAAGAAAATTATACAGAACCAACACCTATTCAACAACAAGCTATTCCAATTATTTTAGAAGAAGATGATTTAGTAGGTTGTGCACAAACAGGAACTGGAAAAACAGCTGCATTTGCCATTCCAATTTTAAATTATTTACATCCAATTGTAGGTTCTAAAAATAAGAGAAAAGTAATTAGAACTTTAGTTTTAGCACCAACACGTGAATTAGCACATCAAATTTTAGATAGTTTTGATACGTATGGAAAATACATGAATACCAAAGCAATGGTAATTTATGGTGGTGTAAATCAAGTGCCTCAAGTTCAACTGTTAAAAGAAGGTGTGGATATCTTAATTGCAACTCCTGGTCGTTTTTTAGATTTACACAAGCAAAGATTTTTAGACATGAATCATTTACATCATTTGGTAATTGATGAAGCCGATCAAATGTTAGATATGGGTTTTATTAATGATGTAAAGAAAATTATAAAATTACTTCCAGAAAACAGACAAACATTATTGTTTTCAGCAACTATGCCTGTTGCAATTAGAGAATTAGCGGATCAATTTTTGAAAAAACCAAAATTTGTTTCGGTTACTCCAGTTTCAAGTACAGCAGAAAAAGTGAACCAAAAAGTATATATGGTTCAAAAAGAAGACAAGAGAAAGCTATTAATCCATTTACTTCAAGAAGAAAAAATTGAAAATGTATTGGTTTTTGTTCGTACGAAACATAGTGCTGATAATGTAGTTAAAGCCTTGAAAAAGCATGAAATTTCAGCTGAAGCCATTCACGGAGATAAATCACAATCGGCTCGATTAAGAGTTTTAGATGGATTTAAAAATAAAGAAATTTCAGTTTTAGTAGCAACTGATATTGCTGCTCGTGGAATTGATATCGATTTATTACCTTATGTTATCAATTTTGATATTCCGAATATTCCGGAAACGTATGTGCATCGTATTGGAAGAACGGGAAGAGCAGGGAATAGCGGTTTAGCCATTTCTTTTTGTGGTAAAGATGAATTGACATATTGGAAAGATATTGAAAAGCTTACACGTCAACAAATTAAGGTTGTGAAAGATAATCCGTTTCCATTTAGAGAATATACAGAAGAAGAAAAAACAGCTAAACAAAACGATAGAAGAAATCCTAAAAAAGAAGCTAGTAAACATACTAATAAACCAAAAGCAAAAACAAATAAATCTGATAATAATTCTAATTCTAGAAAATCAGAAGGCGCAAAGAAGAATAAGAAGCGTTGGTATTAATTAGTTGTAAGGCAAAAGGTAAGTTAAAAGAGCCAAGTAAAAAGTAACAAGTTAAAAGGATGAAGGAATGAGTTCAGAGTTGAATTTGTTCCTTTTTTTGTAACAAAATTTTATAAAATTACTTCAAAAAATATCTTTCTAAATTCTGAATTCTAAATTCTAAATTCTACCTTTGCTATATAAACAATTACTATTATGGAATGTATTTCGGTTTTTGATATGTTAAAAATAGGAGTAGGACCATCAAGTTCTCATACTCTTGGACCTTGGCGTGCTGCTGAAAAATTTTTAGCTGAAGTAAGAGCAAAAAACATGATGGACAATATCAATCGTGTAAAGGTTGATTTGTATGGTTCTTTATCATTAACAGGAAAAGGTCACGCTACAGATTTAGCAGTAATGTTAGGTTTAAGTGGTGCTGATCCAGAATATATTCCAGTTGAAAGTATTGATGTTATTATTTCTGCTATCAAGAATAAAAATGAAATTTTCTTAGGTAACGAAATTATCATTCCTTTTCACGTTGAAACCGATATTGTTTTCAATCGAAATTTTTTACCTTTTCATGCTAATGGTTTAACATTTACTGCGTTTACGGATTCTGAAGAATATACGTCGACTTTCTATTCTATTGGTGGTGGATTTGTAGTAAAAGAAAATGAAGATAATCAGAAAAGTGAAAGTAAAAATGCTTTTCCTTTTCCAATTGATAAAGCCACTGAATTATTAGAATACTGTCAGAAAGAAAATAAAAAGATTTCTGAAATCGTTTTTGAAAATGAAAAATCAATGCGTTCTGAAGAAGAAATTCACAATGAATTACTTCGTATTTGGGATACCATGTTAGAATGTATGTATATTGGTTGTCATACGGAAGGTACTTTACCTGGTGGATTGAATGTAAGACGTCGTGCGTATGACATGCATAAAAACTTAATTGGTGTTTTACCTTATGAAGATCCGCATTCTTGGTTGCAAATTATTCGTCAGACTGAAGTTAAATTCCGACAAATATTAAAATGGGTTTCTTGTTTTGCTTTATCAGTTAATGAAGTTAATGCTTCTTTAGGTCGAGTTGTTACAGCGCCTACGAATGGTAGTGCGGGAGTAATTCCAGCTGTTTTAATGTATTATATGGTTATTGAAAACCATGATGCGAACGAAGAACATATTAAGCAATTTTTAATGGTTGCTGGTGAAATTGGTAGTATCTTCAAAAAAGGTGCAACTATTTCTGCTGCAATGGGTGGATGTCAGGCAGAAATTGGTGTTTCTAGTGCCATGGCAGCTGGAGCTTTGTGTGAAATGATGGGTGGAACTCCAGAACAAGTATTAATGGCTGCTGAAATTGCCATGGAACATCATTTAGGATTAACTTGTGATCCGATTGGTGGGTTGGTTCAAATCCCGTGTATCGAAAGAAATACAATGGGTGCTATTAAAGCAATAAATGCTGCTGAATTAGCTTTAGAAACAGATGCTAAAAACGCTAAAGTTCCTTTAGATAAAGTAGTTGCTACCATGTGGGAAACCGCTAAAGATATGAACTCTAAATATAAAGAAACTTCAGAAGGTGGTTTAGCTATTGGTGTTGGATTAGCAGATTGTTAATTTACTTTTTGTTTTTCAATTGCTTAACTTCTAATTGTAATTTCTTGATTTCTTTTGCTAAATCCTGATTTTCTTCAATGCTTTGATGAATTGTTATTTGGGTACATTTAATGTTATTTTTCATAAAATATGATTTTATGTTTTGCTCTATTTGTGAATCAAAAATAGGAGAGGAAACATCTAATTCAACAGTTTGTAATTCCGAATTGATATCATAATTTATGATGTGATATTTATTTTCAATTTCATTCGTAATCACTTGTTCTACTTTTGCTTGAAACATATTTTGAATGGCAAGATTGTACGCGAAATAAATAGCAGGAGTTAATGCAGCTATAGCAATCCCAATAAACCATCCATTTACATTTTTAATGTTTTGATCAGAATGTTTTTTAAATTTCAAATATTTTGTCATCAATAAAGTTCCAAATCCAATAAATATTGAATTGATGCTATAGGTGTACAATCCGCCTAAAAAATATTCTAAATTTAAATTAGCTAATCCAAAGCCAGCTGTGCATAATGGTGGAATACAAGATGTGGCTACTGCAACGGCAATAATTACTTGAGTTCCACTTTCTCTAGAAATGGCTAACATTGCAGCTAATCCACCAATAAATGCTAATAAAACATCAAAAAAAGTGGGTTTAGAAAAACTTATTAATTCTGCAGTTTCAATAGAATAAGGATTAATTAAATAATACAACGTCGAGAAAAATATACTTACCAAAATAATTCTGAAAGCATTTTTCAAGCTTAATTTAAATAATTCTGTATTTGATGTTCCAAGCGAAAATCCGATTCCAAAAACAGGTCCCATTACAGGAGAAAGTATCATGGCTCCAATTACCGCACTTTTAGAATTGATGTTTAATCCAATGCAAGCAATAAATATAGCAAAGGCTAATAACCAAAGGTTTTTACCTTTGAAATCAACACCTTCTTTAATTTCTAAATAGGTTTTATGTTCGTCTTCTTGAGTTGATTTTAAGTCGAATAAATATCGAATGAATCTTTTAATTAAGGAAATTTTTTGAATCATTATTGTAAAATTAAAATTCAAAACTCAAAGTTGTAGTTATAGAGAAATTATCTTTCTTTTTTCCATCATCAAAAATGTTATTTGTTACATGATACCATTTTCCTTCTGTTCTTAATTTGCATTTTGAATTTGGTAAAAAGTCGAAATTGATAGAATTGCCAATAGTTTCGAAAGGTAATAAACTAGAAATAATTGCATTTTTATCATCTTGATAATATTCAATTCTATGAGCCATTTGCCATTTAGAATTGATCGAATATTGTGTTATCATAACAGGGCTATACCAAGTTGTACTTTCATTATTTAAAGTGGAAAGATCTTGATATCCATAATCAAATCCAAAAATAGAATGCCATTTCGAATTCCAAGTTGAATCCCAATATAAATTACTGAAATAACGCATGTTAAAATCACCAGCGTAAGTTTCTTTTCCTAAAAACGTACTCCAATTGATAGTGTTTTTACTGTTTGGCTTATATACTAATTGTGTTCCAAAAGACGGAATAATATCACTTTTAGGTTTTTCAATGTGTTGCCAACCATTTGTAATTAAACCTGCAAAACTCCATTTGTCATTAAATTGATGATTTATTTTTGCGCCAGTCATATAGTAAGGTGAATTTTCTGCTAATAAGGATCTAGTAGCAGTTAAATTAGAATGAGTAGTTGCTGATTCAAATCCAATATAACTTGGCATAATTCCAACTTCAAGAGTAGTTTTTTTACTTTGATTTAAATATACTCCTAAATAGGCTTCGTTTAAATATTTGATATTTTCAGCCGCATAATTATCTTCAACATAGGTTCCAGAATGTACAGAAATTTTAGCATATACATTTTCATAACTTATTGTTGCTCTTAATAATGCGATGTTTATATTAAAGCTATTATTTCGGTTGTAATTGTATAAAAAAGATTGTTTGTACTTTGTTTCAGGTTGGTCAAAATCATATGAATAATAAGTGTCAATATAACCTGATACTTCAATTTTTATTTTTGAAATACTGTCTTGAGCATTAACAAAAATTATTTTTAAAAGAAATATAAATATAACAACTTTTCGCATGTATTATTTTTTGCCAAATGTAACGTAATATTTAAAAATAAAAAAAGGCAAAAATCTATTGATTTTTACCTTTTATAAATTATAAGAAGAATTAACTATAGTCTAAAATTTACAGCTAAAATTATTCTGTTTTCGAATTTTTTTAAGTCGGCTTTCCAATTTGGGTCTAAAGTGTCATTTGAAAATCCTGTTTGAGATGTAGTTCCACCAGAACCTGTAAAATATGGAACATTTGCATTTCTATAAGCATATTCTAACCTAAATGTTACAATGTCGTTTGGCATAAAATCAAAAGTTGTGCTGAATTGACACATTTTTAAATCCTTTCCATTAGCAATTGCGATTTCGTAATCGTTTGGAATTGCGCCTGATTGAGCAGGAGTGAAAGCAAGATATCCACCTGGATTAGTTACATAATCTATTCTACTTGTCCAGCCAATTTTATTTTGATTGAACCAAAGACGATTAACTAATGAAGATCCCATCATAAAATTTTCTTTTGATTTTAATCCATCTCCCTGTTGAAATCCGTAATGATTATTCAAACTAAATGCTGCTTGTGATAATCCGTGTTTTTTTGTTTCATTTTTAAAATAACGGTAAACAATGCTGTTATCATGGTGAAAACGCATAATATTAGATAATTCAGGAGAACCACTTTTGCTATCTTTTCCATAATAAAAATTTGCTACTAACTGAATGTTTTCAGTAGGTCTATAGTAATTTGAATTACCAATTCCTGGATTTTTATTCCAGCTGTTATAGGATTGCCATCCGTTTAATAACCAAACTTCAGTTTTATAGTTTTTTGTTGGTAAATATTGAACTCTTGCCCCTTGAAAATAAAATGGAGTAAAATCACAAACCATGCTTCTTTGATAACTCCAGTTTTCTTGTGTTAAATAACTTTCTAAGCCTATATAACTCATAAAGATACCCATTTCAACATTTAATCCGTAATTTACATTGAAATGATAACCTGCAGCAGCTTCTCTAATAAATTTCAAATTACCGGTACTTGTATTTCTTCCTCTATAAATTGATCCATCAGTTTCTTGAATAATATTCAACATACTACCTGTTTGCAGCCATAAACGTCCAATAGTATTTTTATAATTTGATTCGATACCAATACTCGCTAATGCTAAACTAAATTCATTACTTCTTGCTGTAACTGCAGAAATGGTTTGAGTATTGTCTTTTGGATGTGAAAAATTATAATTAAAATGCCCATCTAAATATACAACCCCAGTTAATATTGTTTCTCCTTTACTGTCTTTTAATTGTAAGTGAAAATCTTTTTGTCTGTTTTGACCATTTACCCAATTTAAATTGTAATTTTCAAAAGGAATTTTATTGATTATTGTATCGTTTTGCGCCCATACAAATTGAGTTATTAGCGTTATAAAAATTAATTTTTTAATCATGTTTTTAGTTATAAAATAATTATGGAATGATCTTCGTAAAAATAGATTTCTAGTAAGTCGCTACTTTTTATCCATTCTCCATCTTCAATTAATAGATTGAAAGGTTTATTAGTTTTGTTTAATATCCAATATTCAATAAATGAATTGGTTCCATGGGTAAAACTCTCAATGTTTCCTATTTTTTCAGAACCATCTTTAAGTAATAATTTTACTTTTTTATTACTTAGTTGTTCCCATTTTTCATAAATAATTTTGGTTTTATCTAGTTTCATATATTTAAATTTTATTTTTCTAAGGTCTGATAAGTTATCGCATTTATTTATTGGTGATTGTTACACAAACTTTTATTTATTTGCGATTTCATAATCTTCACGTTTTAATTCAATATTTGTTATGGGTTGATAGATAAGAGGAACTTGTTCTGTTATTACATCACTTTTATCTAAACCAAAAGCTTTTTCGTCTGAAATACCCATGTTTTTCAAGTATTTATATCCGTTTAATAATAAGTTGTCTTTGATAGTAAAATCATTTTCAACCGATAAATATTTTTCTAATACAACAAATTTGAAATCAGGTTCATTATTATATTTCGTTGAACCATCAGGTCTAATGTGTAGATTCAATTCTTTATTTGCGACTAATTCTTGTACGATTTTTTTAAAGTACAATTCTGTTTTTGGCTGAATTCTAAATCCAACATTAATATTGATTTTTATAACTTTATCATCAATTAATTCCGAAACATTATAGCTTAAAGTGTAAGGTTCATTAGTTCTGTTTAAGTGTAAAAACCAATAAACATCTGCTCGTTTCGGTTTTTTAGAAAATATGGATTTGATGATTTTAGACTCTATATGATGTCTTCTATCGGCTTTTGACAAGTAAATTAAATGTGTTGCAAATTTTGGAATTGAATCGTCTTCACTCAATTCGGCTAATTTTTGACTATATTTTCCTAATTCAGTAAAATTGGTATATCGATTATGAATTTTTCTAGCTTCGTACCAAACATACATTACCATAAATATTCCTAATTCAAAGAATAAAAACATCCATCTTTCTTTAATTTTAGCTACGTTAGCAATGAAAAATGAAGATTCTACAATTGCAAATAATCCAACAATTCCCCAAACCGCAAATTTGTTCCATTTTAATCGGTATCTTAAAAAATAACCTAATAATAGGGTAGTCATCATCATGGTTATAGTTATGGAAAAACCATAAGCAGCTTCCATGTGTTCTGAAGAGCGGAAATATAAAATCATTAAAACACATCCAAACCAAAGTACATAATTTACACTCGGAATATAAATTTGTCCTTTTGTTTCTGAAGGTTGACGAACTGCAACTCTTGGCCAGAAATTTAAGTTTATTGCTTCACTTATTAATGTGTAACTTCCACTAATTAAGGCTTGAGAGGCGATAATTGTAGCTAAAGTTGCTATTATGATACTTGGTAATAAAAACCAATCGGGCATTATTTCAAAAAAAGGATTTCTACCATTTAAAAAATCTTCCGTTTGATGCATAAGCCAAGCAGCTTGACCTAAATAACACATAACTAAGCTTGTTTTTACAAAAATCCAGCTAATTCTAATGTTTTTTATGCCACAATGCCCTAAGTCGGAATATAGTGCTTCAGCACCAGTAGTACAAAGAAACACTGAGCCTAAAAGCCAAAAACCATTTGGATATTGAGAAAGCATTTCATAAGCATAATAAGGATTTAAAGCATTGATAATATCAGGATGTAAAAAGATTTGACTAATTCCAACTAATAATAACATGCTGAACCAAATTGCCATGATAGGTCCGAAAAACTTACCAATTACTTGTGTTCCAAATCGTTGAAAAAAGAAAAGAATAGATAAAATTAAAACTACTAAACCGACTGTTACATTGTTTCCTGCAATAATAGTATCTTTTAAACCATCAACCATGCCTAAACCTTCTATGGCTGAAGCTACAGAAATAGGAGGTGTTATAATTCCATCAGCTAATAAAGTAGTTGCGCCTAAAACCGCTGGAATAACTAATTTTTTTCCGTATCGTCTAACTAAAGCATAAAGTGAAAAAATTCCACCTTCACCATTATTATCTGCTTTAAGTGTTAGCCAAATGTATTTAATTGAAGTTTGAATAATTAATGTCCAAAAAATAGCTGATACACCACCGTAAACTAAAATTTCTTCTATTTTTCGGTTGCCTATAACTGCTTTTAAGGCGTATAATGGACTCGTACCAATATCACCATAAATTATTCCTAATGCAACGAGTAAACTAGCTGCTGTGACTTTCTTCGAAAAGCCGTGTTTTGTTTCCATATTGATTTGTAAAAATATTATGGTACAAATTTCGGCCTTATCCTATTGGTAAAAGATAAAGAATGATATGTGAAGTATAAAGAAAATATAAAGATTTATTGGAAACGATATCCTACACCACTTTCTGTAATAATGTGTTCTGGAGCATTTGGATTGTCTTCAATTTTTTTACGTAAAGTTCCTACGAATACTCTTAAATATTGTGTTTCTGTTTGAGCGCCAACACCCCAAATTTCTTTTAAAATATACTGATGTGTTAATACTCTACCTTCATTTTTAACAAACAATGATAATAAATTAAATTCTGTTGCTGTTAGTTTTATGATTTCGTTGTTTTTTTTAACCGTATGAGATATTAAATCGATACAAATAGTACCGTAATGGTAGATTGTTTCTTTATTGTCAATGGTATTTCTTCGAACTGATGCTCTAATTCTCGCCATTAATTCAGCATTTCGAAATGGTTTGGTTAAGTAATCTGTTGCACCATTATCTAGGGCTTTTACTATGTCTTCTTCTTGATTTAAAACGGATAGAATAATAATCGATTTATTGTACCAAGTTCTAAGTTCTTTTAGCACTTCATGACCACTTTTATCAGGTAAACCTAAATCTAAAATAATAACTTCAGGAGTATGATTTGCAGCTAATAAAATTCCTTGTTTGCCATTCTCAGCTTGAATAACTTTATAGTCATTGCTTTCCAAAGTAATTTCAAGGAGTTTTCTAATTTGTGGCTCATCGTCAATGATAAGAATATCTGCTTTACTCATTTTTTAAATTATTTATGAATGTAGTCTCTACAGGTACAAAAATATCAAATTTTAATCCGTTTGGGGTTGTGTTTTTGACTTCAATTTTTCCATTTAAAGCGTCAACAAATCCTTTTACGATTGATAATCCAAGTCCAGTTCCACCAGTAATTGTTTGAGGCACTCTGAAAAATTTATCGAAAATATTAGGTAAATGCTCTTCTGGGATACCATTTCCAAAATCTTGAAAGGATAATTGAAGTATATTATTTGTTTGATTTATGTCAATATGTATTTTTTTGTTTTCCGGAGTATAGATTAATGCGTTTTTAATAATGTTAATCACAATTTGTTCTAAAAAGCCAATATCAATTTTACAAATAGGTAAGGAGTCGTTAATATGAAATTCTATTCTAGGATTGTTTTGAAAATTGTTTTTTATGATTCGAAATAATTCTTCATTTAAATCGCACCATTCTAATTTTGGGATAAGTAATTCCGATTCTAAACGACTCATGTTTAATAGATTTTCAACATGATGATTTAGTTTTATTCCTGCGATTTGAATTTCTTGAAGTAATAAATTTTTGTTCTCTAAAGAAATTTTATCATGGTATTCGTTTAAGATATCTGTACTTCCAATAATTGTTGAAATAGGAGTACGTAACTCATGTGATAATGAGTTTAATAAAGTATTGTAAAGTTGTAAAGTTTTTTCTTTTTCTTCTTTTTCTCTAGCTTTTTCTTCAAACTTTTTGACTTTAAAAAGTAATACAGCATTTATTAATGCAACAGCAAAATACATGATGAACATTAAAAAGTCTTCAGGGTTTGAAATGTGAAAAGTAAATACGGGTGGAATGAATAAAAAGTTCCACGAAAGTGCGCTAATTACTGCTGATAAAATTGTTGGTTTTATATCGAAAAACATAGCATGTATCGATACAACTAATAATAATATTAATGCAACAATTTTATAATTAATAAATTCTTTAAAGAAAAAACAGCCTAAAACAAATACAACCAATGTAAGCAATACCCATAAATATTGTTTTTCCTTTTTAATGGTATATATTTTCGAAAGATTCAAAATTTACTTTTTTCTTCTGGTGTCAATGATATGAACAATTTTCCAGATATTATTTTCTAATAACAAAGTAAAGGAATTTGTTCCAATGTGACTCAATTTTCCGTCAATATAAAATTCGTAAGGCGTCCACACTTGAGCCATAGTTCCATCAATTTGTATGTTGTAACTCAAAAGTCTTTCTTCCAATTTCATGTTTTTAGGAATAGATGAAATTGATTTATAAAATTCTTCATTGGTTTCAAACGTTAATTTACCAACTGCATTTTTCTCCATTATCGATTGTAATTTCATGTCTTTATGACAAATGGTTTGGATTTTTAACGTATCTCCAGTTTGCAATCCTTCAAAAAATACTGAAATAGATTGTTTAATTTGATTCTCCTGTTCCTTTTGGTTTGGATTTTTCTCTTGAGCAGAAACAAATAGACACATTCCGAATAATAATAATGCAAAAAACTTTTTCATAATATTGAATTTTTAATATTGGTATTATTTGTAGAAAAATTGTTACAATCCATAACTTTATATTAATTTTGTATGATAATTTTCAGAAAAGAGGTTAGCTCGAAAAATTTCTAACTTCTAACTTCTGACTTCTAATTTATAAAAGATGTCTGTAGCGAAAAGCGATTATAAAAGAGTTACTACAAAGTCTCTTTTTGATATGAAACAAAAAGGTGAAAAAATTTCTATGTTGACCGCATATGATTACACCATGGCTAAAATTGTAGATACTGCTGGTATTGATGTAATTTTAGTAGGTGATTCGGCAAGTAATGTTATGGCCGGACATGAAACGACTTTACCAATTACGTTAGATCAAATGATTTATCATGCTTCTTCAGTTGTAAGAGCCGCTGAAAGAGCATTAGTAGTTGTAGATTTACCTTTTGGAAGTTACCAATCGGATTCAAAAGAAGCGTTGCGTTCTGCTATTCGTGTTATGAAAGAAAGCGGCGGACATGCAGTAAAATTAGAAGGTGGAAAAGAAATTAAAGATTCTATAAAGAAAATACTTCAAGCTGGAATTCCAGTAATGGGACATTTGGGTTTAACACCACAATCAATTTATAAATTCGGAACTTATACAGTAAGAGCAAAAGAAGATGCTGAAGCTGAAAAATTAATTGAGGATGCCAAATTGCTTGAAAAAATTGGTTGTTTTGCTTTAGTGTTGGAGAAAATTCCTGCAGCATTAGCACAAAAAGTTTCTGAAAGTATTTCGATTCCCGTAATCGGAATTGGAGCTGGTGGTGGAGTAGACGGTCAGGTTTTGGTATTACATGACATGATTGGTATGACACACGAGTTTAGTCCAAGATTTTTACGTCGCTATATGAATTTATTCGATGACATGACAAAAGCAATCGGACAATATGCTGCTGACGTGAAATCGAAAGATTTTCCAAATGCAAATGAGCAATATTAATTAGACTTCATAGAGTTATAGAATCTTAGATATAATATAAAATTATTTGCATGCACAGATTTAAAGAATTAGAAATTTGGAAAAAAAGTAGATTGTTTTGTTCTAAAATTTACAATGAAACTTCAATTTTTCCACAAGATGAAAAATTCGGAATAATAAATCAATTAAGACGTGCATCCGTTTCTATTCCATCTAATATTGCTGAGGGTTCTTCAAGAAGTTCTAATAAAGATTTTGCAAGATTTTTAGAAATAGCAATTGGTTCAGCTTATGAAGTTGAAACACAACTATTAATTTCAGCAGATTTAGGTTTTATAAATGAAGAGAAAGTTAAAGAATTAACGGAATTGTTAGAAGAAATAATAAAAATGACTTCAAGATTTCGTTCATCGTTAAAATTATAATAATTAAAATATTTTGTAACTTTTAAAAAAAAATCTAAAAAGTCTAAGTTCTAAGAAGTCTAATATCCAAAATGAAAATCGTTTCCAATAAAAATAACCTCCAAATTCTTCACGAAGACAATCATATTATTGTCATCAATAAACGTGTGGGTGATATTGTTCAAGGTGATAAAACCGGTGACAAACCGCTTTCAGATGTTGTAAAAGAATATATCAAGGAAAAATATAGCAAGCCAGGAGAAGTGTTTTTAGGCGTGGTTCATCGTTTGGATAGACCAACAACTGGAATTGTAGTTTTTGCAAAAACGTCAAAAGCCTTAACGCGTTTGAATGAGACATTTAAAAATAGAGAAACTCAAAAAACATATTGGGCTGTTGTTAAAAATGCACCGCCAAAACAGGAAGATACTTTAGTGCATTATTTAAAGCGAAATACTAAAAATAATACCTCAAAAGCTTTTTCAAAAGAAGTTCCCGATTCAAAACAAGCTAAATTATCCTATAAGGTTATTAAAAAACTGGATAATTATTATGCGCTGGAAATCGATTTGCATACAGGTCGTCATCATCAAATTCGATCACAATTAACGGCAATTGGTTGCCCTATAAAAGGTGATTTAAAATATGGATTTGATAGAAGTAATGCAAATGGTGGTATTCATCTTCATGCTAGAAAACTAATATTAACACATCCCGTAACAAAAGAAACATTAGAAATTATTGCGCCAGTTCCAGATGAAACAGTTTGGAAATTAGTGTAATTTTATAATAATTAATTTCGTATTTTTGACGCTTAAAAATAAATAAAAAATGGCTAAAGTAACTTTAGGAGGAAATCCAGTAAATACAAATGCATCTTTACCAACTGTTGGTTCTGCTGCTCCACATTTCAAATTAGTAGGAAACGATTTATCTGAAGTTTCTTTACAAGACTTTAAAGGTCAGAGAGTTATATTAAATGTATTCCCGAGTATTGATACTCCAACATGCGCTACATCAGTTAGAACTTTTAACAAAATGGCTAGCGAATTAGAAAATACAAAAGTATTATGTATTTCTAGAGATTTACCTTTTGCTCAAAAACGTTTTTGTGGTTCAGAAGGATTAGAAAATGTAATAAATTTATCTGATTTTAGAAATGGAGATTTTGGAAAAGAATATGGTTTAACATTAATTGATGGTAAATTAACAGATTTACATGCTAGAGCAATTGTTGTAGTTGATGAAAATGGTATCGTTGCACATACAGAATTAGTAAGTGAAATTGCAAACGAACCAAATTACGAAGCTGCTTTAAAAGTATTGTAATTTATGATTCAAGACAAAAGATTTGTTTCTGGAAGAATTAAAAGTGTTGGCTTTGCTGTAAAAGGTGCTTATAAATTAGTTACTACAGAGCATAGTGTAATGGTGCAATTTTCCATAATGATCTTAATGGTTATTGCAGGTTTTTACTTTCATATTTCTAGAGAAGAATGGATGTTACAAATATTAGCATTCGGTTTAGTTTTAGCAATTGAAGGTTTAAATACAGCTGTGGAAAAAATTGCCGATTTTATTCATCCTGAATTTAATGAAAAAATAGGTTTTATAAAAGATATTGCTGCTGGAGCCGTTATGTTTGCTGCTAGTAGTGCTATTGCAATAGGTTTTATTATTTATCTTCCTAAAATTTTAATATTGTTCAATTAATGGCAAAAAAGGAAACATCAAATACATCCGAAAATAAATTGAGTAATACAATTTTTAAAACATCCAGAGGACAAAAGTTCGTAGTGGGTGTTTTGTTTGTTATTATTGCTATCATTTTATTATTATCGTTTGTTTCTTATTACATTTCTGGTAATAACGACCAAAGTCAGATTACAGAATTAGCAAATAGAGATGTAGTAGTAGAAAATTGGTTAGGAAAAATTGGCGCTTGGTTAGCTAATTTATTCTTACATCAAGGATTTGGAGTTTCTTCCTTTTTATTCGTTAAGATTTTCTTTTTAATTGGAGCGTATTTAATTGTTGATTTGCCTTTATCTAAATTAAGAAAAATCATTTTTTGGGACATATATTTAATTATTACCATTTCAATTTTATTTGGATTATTATGGGATTTTGTTCCTCATTTGTCAGGAATTATTGGTTTTGAAATCAACGATTTAATTCAAGATTATGCCGGTAAAATTGGAACTATATTATTATTAGTTTTCACCACGGTAATATTTTTAATTTTTAAAATTAAAATGTCACCAGATAAAATTAAAGATTATTTAGATGCAAAAGCTGCTGAAAAAGCAGAAGCAGATACTATAGAAGAAATAAAAGAAGATATTACAGAAACTATTGATGAGCCTGTTGTAGATGAATTTATTGAAAATCCAGTACTTCAACCAACGACTTATAAAAAGCCAATTATTGAGGAAGATGAAGATGATGAAGAATGGAAAAACATGCAAGTGGTTAAAAGACCTGAAACTACTTCCTTTGAAGTGGATAAAGAAGCTTTAAAGCCAACTATTCAACATCCTTCGGAAATTCATTTAGATTCACAACCCAAACCGGTTGTGGAAGAAGTTCCTCACAAAGAAGCTCAAATTATTGAAACTGAAGATGCTTCATTTGTTATTGAAAAACCAGAAGAAGAAGATATCGTTGAAGAAAGTTTAGCTCAAAAATTAGTGCAAGATTTTGGTGAATTTGATCCAACCTTAGAGTTGTCTAATTTTAAAATGCCTTCAATTGAATTATTAAAAGATTATTCAGGAGTTGGAATTACTATCAATCAAACCGAATTAGAAGAAAATAAAAATAGAATTGTAGAAACTTTAAAAAACTACAAAATAGATATTGCGAGTATAAAAGCTACTGTTGGTCCAACGGTTACTTTATACGAAATCGTTCCAGAAGCAGGTATTCGTATTTCTAAAATAAAAAGTTTAGAAGATGATATTGCTCTTTCTTTAGCGGCATTAGGAATTCGTATTATTGCACCAATTCCAGGAAAAGGAACTATCGGTATAGAAGTTCCAAACGCCAATCCGTCAATGGTTTCTATGAAAAGCGCTATTGCTTCTCCTAAATTTCAACAAGCAGAAATGGAATTACCAATCGCTTTAGGTAAAACTATTTCAAATGAAACGTTAGTTGTCGATTTAGCTAAAATGCCACACTTATTAATGGCTGGAGCAACTGGACAAGGTAAATCGGTAGGATTAAATGCCGTTTTAACATCGTTATTATACAAAAAACATCCTGCTGAAGTAAAATTTGTTTTAGTAGATCCGAAAAAAGTTGAATTAACGCTTTTCAATAAAATTGAAAGACATTATTTAGCGAAACTTCCGGATACTGATGAAGCAATCATTACTGATAACGCTAAAGTAATTAATACGTTAAATTCATTATGTTTAGAAATGGACAATCGTTATTCTTTATTAAAGGATGCGATGGTTCGAAATATTAAAGAATATAACGAAAAGTTTAAAAATAGAAGATTAAATCCAGAAAACGGTCACCGATTTTTACCTTATATTGTATTAGTTGTGGATGAGTTTGCCGATTTAATTATGACAGCTGGTAAAGAAGTAGAAACACCAATAGCTCGTTTAGCTCAATTAGCGCGTGCCATTGGAATTCACTTAATTATTGCTACACAACGTCCGTCTGTAAATGTAATTACAGGTATGATTAAAGCCAATTTCCCAGCTAGAATTGCTTTTAGAGTAACTTCAAAAATTGACTCAAGAACGATTTTAGATTCTGGCGGAGCCGATCAATTAATAGGACGTGGAGATTTATTATACACTCAAGGTAACGATTTAATTCGTGTACAATGTGCATTTGTTGATACACCTGAAGTAGAAAAAATATGTGAATTTATTGGTTCGCAAAAGGCTTATTCTAATGCTTATTTACTTCCTGAGTATGTTGGAGAAGAAAGTGGCATAAGTCTTGATATAGATATTTCCGAAAGAGATTCTTTATTTAGAGATGCTGCAGAAGTTGTAGTTACTGCGCAACAAGGTTCGGCATCTTTAATTCAAAGAAAACTTAAATTAGGATATAATAGAGCGGGAAGATTAATCGATCAATTGGAAGCAGCTGGTATAGTTGGACCTTTTGAAGGAAGTAAAGCCAGACAAGTTTTAATTCCAGATTTAACTTCATTAGAGCAATTTTTTAATAATGAACAAAATAATTTATAATAGGAGCATGAGAAATTTATTAAAAACGGCAACAATTTTTTTATTTTTAATAACATTAACAGCAGGAACTACAGCACCAGCAAAAGATAATAATAAAGCAAAAGCATTATTAGATAAAGTGGTTTCTAAAGCTAAGTCATATAAAAATATTGTTATTGATTTTAAATATTCCATTTATAATGCGAAAGAGAAAATCAATCAAGATAGTAACGGAAATGTTGCTATGGAAGGAAATAAGTATGTGTTAAACTTCATGGGAATTACAAAAATTTACGATGGGAAGAAAATCTATACTATTGTACCTGAAGATGAAGAAGTTACTGTTACGAATAATGATGAAAGTGATAAAAATGCCATTACTCCAAACAAAATATTTACTTTTTTCAAAAAAGGATTTAAATATTCTATGGATATTAAACAAACCATTCCAGGTAAAACGATTCAGTATGTAAAATTAACACCATCAAGTGTAACAGATACTAGAAAAGAAATTTTAATTGGAATTGATACTAAAACGAATCACATTTATAACTTAATTGAAACAGGTAAAAACGGAACAAAAACAACTTTAACAGTTTCTACGTTTAAATTTAACCAAGCTTTAGCAAAAAATCATTTTACCTTTGTAAAATCAAAATATCCAAATTATTATATCAATAAAGCAGATTAATAATTAAAAAAATAAATTAAATAAGTGGTTAATAGTATTTTAACCACTTTTTAAATTTTTCATTAAATGAAAATTATAGATAAATATTTATTAAAATCTTTCTTAGTTACGTTTACTTCTGTATTCGTAATTCTTTTTTTTATATTCGTTTTACAAAGTATTTGGTTGTTTATAGCCGAATTAGCGGGTAAAGATTTAGATTTTATTACCATTTTTAAATTTATTCTTTACTACTCACCAATTATGGTTCCTTTGGTTTTACCCTTATCAATTTTATTAGCCTCAATCATGACTTTCGGAAGTTTTGCCGAAAATTACGAGTTTGCAGCTATGAAATCGGGTGGAATTTCTTTAAATAGAGCTATGAAATATTTAATATTTTGTACTTTAATTTTCAGTTCAATTGGCTTTTTATTCGCAAATAATATCATTCCAGAAGCACAATATCGTTTTATCAATTTAAGAAAAAACATACTTCAAACCAAACCAGCAATGGCAATTGGAGAAGGTCAGTTTAATGAAATAGGAGAAACCACAACCATAAAAGTTGATAAAAAAACGGGTGATAACGGAGAGTTTTTGGAAGGGATTACCATGCATATGAAAAAAGGTGAATATTCACCTGTAACTACTATCATTAAAGCTAAAAAAGGAGTGTTAAAAAGTCAAGAAGACACTAATTTACTTCAGCTTGATTTGTTAGATGGTAATTATTACGAAGACATTCAACCTCAAAAAATTGAAGAACGTGCTAAAATGCCTTTTGCAAAAAGTAGTTTTAAAAAATATACAATCAATATTGATTTAGCAAAATTAAATGGATCTACTGAAGAAGGTGGTGGAGAAATTGTGAACGCTCATAACATGTTACCAATGGGCGAATTAAAATATACCATAGATTCATTACAAAGAAATTACAATAAAGATGTGGTTTCCTATAGTGATAATATTGATCAAAAAACTCAAAGTTTAACAGATGCACTTCAATTAAGTCAACCAACACCAATGGTAACTGAAACAAAAAATGGAGCAACTGAAGACTTGTTATCTCTTTTTCCAAAAGAAAACCAAGGAATTTTATTAGATGTAGCTAAAAGCAATGTTTCAAATACCATTTTTTCTTTAGACAATTATTATACTGATTTAGAAATGAAAAAGAAGTATATCAATGACTTCTGGATTGCCTATTATGATAAAATTATTATTGCGTATTCTTGTCTTTTAATGTTTTTTATTGGTGCACCATTAGGAGCTATTATTAGAAAAGGAGGAATTGGATTGCCAATTGTATTTGCAGTATTAATTTTTATTACGTTTAACTTCGCCAATACTTTTGGGAAAAAATTAGCTGGGCAAGATGCCTTACATCCATTTATTGGTGTTGCAGCAGGAGCGATAATACTAACTCCATTTGCAATTTTATTTACGTATAGAGCTACAAATGATATGGGATTAACAATTGATTTAGATTGGTTAATTAATCCGATAAAAAATATCATTAATAAAATAATAAACAACGGACAACAACAAAACACACAAACTAATGAGTAATACAATACAACTCAACACAATTGAAGAAGCAATTGAAGATATTCGTCAAGGTAAAATAATAATTGTAGTTGATGATGAAGATAGAGAAAATGAAGGTGATTTTTTAGCAGCAGCCGATAAAGTAACGCCAGAAATGATCAACTTTATGGCGAAACATGGAAAAGGATTAATTTGTGTTCCTTTAACCGAATCGAGATGTAAAGATTTAGAATTACATTCAATGGTTACAAACAATACCGATAATATGGAAACTGCATTTACAGTTTCTGTAGATTTAAAAGGTAATGGAGTAACAACAGGTATTTCTGCTTCAGACAGATCTAAAACAATTGAAGCTTTAGTAAATCCTGAAACTAAACCTTATGAATTAGGTCGTCCAGGACATATTTTTCCATTAATTGCAAGACAAGGTGGGGTTTTAAGAAGAACAGGGCATACCGAAGCAGCTATTGATTTTGCAAGATTAGCTGGATTTTCTCCCGCAGGTGTAATTTGTGAAATCATGAATGATGATGGAACAATGGCTCGTTTACCGGAATTAGTTGAAGTGGCTAAAAAATTCGATTTGAAATTAGTTTCAATTGAAGATTTAGTACGTTACAGAATGCAACATGATAGTTTGATAAAGAAAAAAGAAGATTTTGAAATTCAAACTAAATTCGGAAAATTCCGATTAAGAGCATATTTACAAGTTACCAATAAAAAAGTACATATTGCTTTAACAAAAGGAAGTTGGAAAAAAGGTGATGAAGTGTTAACGAGAATCAATTCAACTCAAATTACAAATGATATTCTAGGTAATTTAACGTTTAATGAAGATCAGCATTTGAAACGCATTTTCGATAAAATTGAAAATGAAGATAATGCCGCTATTTTATTCATTAATCAAGAATTACAATCTACAGATTTATTAGATAGATTAACAGAATTAAAAAAGCTACAAGAACAAGGAACAATGGAAGCACCAAAAATAAAAATCGATACTAAAGATTTTGGAATTGGAGCTCAAATTTTACACGATATTGATATTACTAAAATAAAATTGATGACCAATTCGTTTCAACAACGCAGAGTGGGTATGATTGGATACGGTTTAGAAATTACAGATTATTTAGAATTCTAATAATTAAAAAAGGGCTGAAAAGCCCTTTTTAATTATAATCAATTCCGATTTGATTATTATTGTTTGATTATTTGTTTAGTTTCTTTGAATGTTCCATTAGTTATTTGAATAAAGTACATTCCACTTTTTAAGTTTGTTCCAAATTGGAATTGTTCATTGTCCGTTTTGAATTTTTGTATTAATCGACCACTTTGATCAAAAACTTCAATTAAAGTTGGTTCGTTTTCTATTTTATTAGAAATATCTAAATTGAATTCATTTGCTGATGGGTTTGGCCAAATTTTGAATTCTGGTTTAATGCTTTCTTCAATTATTATTTCATCTGACATTATTTTTGTAATAAGTGATGAAGTATCACAAACTTGTCCACCATGAACTTTTAAATTGCCTCCACCAATTTTTTGTTCAACAGTAGTAGTGCCATTCCAATTGCTAGCATACCATAAACCACCATTTTTATTCCAAACAGTAATGGCTATTTGATCATTATTGCCTGGTTCTCCATAATCTGTCATTGTAACTTGTAAAGTAGCATTACCGTCAACTGCAATTACATTCAATGGATTTGTTATGTCTTGAATATTTGCTTTTCCAACAAAAACTGCTTTTTTCGGGCAATTTGTAGTAACACTTAACGAAGTCATAGAGTTGCCTTTAACTTGATAAACATGTAATCCATCATTTTCTATTCTTCTTATAATTGTGTTGATATTACCTTGTAAACTAGTTTTATTTTTGTTGTATTTTACATTGAAACCATAATTGTTTTTAGTGCCAATTGTTCCAGCTTTTATACCAGATGAATTGGCTAAGGTTAAATATCCACCACCTGTAATAAATAAATCTCCTAATGGTTTAGAAATAGTGACTAAAGCATTTTCATCTGAAGAATTTCTACAATAATAACCTGTTACAATAATTCCAATTGTTATTGTTTGTGAATCTCCCGAGATACTTGTATTCCAATTATAAGTTGCGGTACCAACTTTTGTGTCACCAGCATTAACTAAGCCAATTGGAACATTAGCAGCAATTATGGCATTATTATTATCTCTATTTACAAAAGTGACTTTTGCATTGGTAATGTTTCCAAAATTTATATCTGAATTAGTTTCAGCAGAAATATCTTTAATTGTGGCACTTAGTGTAACTGTTGCATTTGAACTTGTTGCAGAACTTGTTGAAACATAAGTACTTCCGGTGTAATAAGCAAGCGCATCTTCACAAGTAATAATTAAGTTTGATGCACTTGAAGCACTTAAATATGAAGAACATCCACTGTATTCTGCCGTAATTGTATAACTATTTGGTGCAAATAGCATTGGGATATTTGGCAACTCAGCTAAGCCAGAACTATTTACATTGGCAATTCCTAAAACAGTTGTTCCTAACTTAAAGGTTACTGTACCACAAATTGAATAATCGGTACAAGTTGTTAATTGCGCTGAAAAAGTCACTAAATCGCTATATTGTTGAGAGTTAACATTAGTACTTACAACAATTGAAGGTTGTATTTTATTAACTTCAATGGTTTGATTACATGATGTTTGATTATTACATTTATCTGTAGCTGTCCAAGTTATCGTTGTAATTCCTAATGAGAATGAATCTGTTAATGAATTTTTATTATCACTTCTAACAAATGAAATATCTGGAATACTGCAATTATCATTAAATGTTGGATATCCAATTTGAGCAGCTGTTAATGTTTTAGTACAAACTCCAGTGTCAGTAATTAAATTAGTTTTATTTAATGGACATGAAATTGTTGGTGGAGTATTATCTAAAACAGTAATTATTTGTGTTTGATTTGCAGCATGATTTCCACAATTGTCTACTAAAGACCAAGTTCTTGTAATTATTTTAGAACCTTGACAAACACCATCTGCTGTTGAATCTGAATAAGCTGCTTCTAATCCAGTTGAGCAATTATCACTTTCGTTAATAACATCACCAGTTATAGAAACATTTGCATTATATCCACATGAACTATTGGTATAAATTGTGATATCAGCTGGTTTTGAAAATGATGGTGCTGAATTATCTAGAACAGTAATTATTTGTGTTTGAATTGCAGCATGATTTCCACAATTGTCTACTAATGACCAAGTTCTTGTAATTATTTTAGAACCTTGACAAACACCATCTGCTGTTGAATCTGAATAAGTTGCTTCTAATCCAGTTGAGCAATTATCACTTTCGTTAAAAACATCACCAGTTACAGATACATTAGCATTATATCCACATGAACTATTGGTATAAATTGTTATATCAGCTGGTTTTGAAAATGATGGTGAAGATGTATCAATTACATTAATAGTTTGAACCACACTACTTGAATTTTGACATGCATCAGTAAAGGTCCAAGTTCTTGTAATTACCACATGACAAGGATTGCTTGCATCAACAGTATCTTGACTAATTCCAACAATCACACCTGAACAATTATCTTGAGCGGATAAACTTTCAGCCGCAGGAACATCATCTAAACATTGATAAGAAGCAGTAGCAGGACCAGCAGGAGGAACAGGATCAACATCATCAATCACATTAATAGTTTGAACCACACTACTTGAATTTTGACATGCATCGGTAAACGTCCAAGTTCTAGTAATTACCACATGACAAGGATTGCTTGCATCTACACTATCTTGACTAATTCCAACAATCACACCTGAACAATTATCTTGAGCGGATAAACTTTCAGCCGCAGGAACATCATTTAAGCATTGGTAAGAAGCAGCAGCAGGAGCAGCAGGAGGAACAGGATCTACATCATCAATTACATTAATAGTTTGAACCACACTACTTGAATTTTGACAAGCATCAGTAAACGTCCAAGTTCTTGTAATTACCACATGACACGGATTGCTTGAATCAACAGAATCTTGACTAATTCCAGCAATCACACCCGAACAATTATCTTGAGCGGATAAACTTTCAGCCGCAGGAACATCATTTAAG
Organism: Flavobacterium urocaniciphilum; assembly: GCF_900110615.1. Lineage (GTDB taxonomy): Bacteria > Bacteroidota > Bacteroidia > Flavobacteriales > Flavobacteriaceae > Flavobacterium > Flavobacterium urocaniciphilum. The sequence continues at coordinate 787,996 of NZ_FOEI01000001.1, read as the reverse complement.
CATTGGTAAGAAGCAGTAGCTGGAGCAGAAGGAGGAACAGGATCAACATCATCAATTACATTAATAATTTGAATTACACTACTTGAATTTTGACATGCATCGGTAAAGGTCCAAGTTCTTGTAATTACCACATGACACGGATTACTTGCATCTACACTATCTTGACTAATTCCAACAATCACACCCGAACAATTATCTTGAGCGGATAAACTTTCAGCCGCAGGAACATCATTTAAACATTGATAAGAAGCAGCAGCAGGAGCAGCAGGAGGAACAGGGTCTACATCATCAATTACATTAATAGTTTGTACCACACTACTTGAATTTTGACAAGCATCAGTAAAGGTCCAAGTTCTAGTAATTACCACATGACAAGGATTGCTTGAATCAACAGTATCTTGACTAATTCCAACAATCACACCCGAACAATTATCTTGAGCGGATAAACTTTCAGCCGCAGGAACATCATTTAAACATTGATAAGAAGCAGTAGCAGGAGCAGCAGGAGGAACAGGATCAACATCATCAATTACATTTATAGTTTGTACCACACTACTTGAATTTTGACAAGCATCGGTAAATGTCCAAGTTCTTGTAATTACCACATGACAAGGATTGCTTGAATCAACTGTATCTTGACTAATTCCAACAATCATACCTGAACAATTATCTTGAGCGGATAAACTTTCAGCCGCAGGAACATCATTTAAGCATTGGTAAGAAGCAGTTGCAGGAGCAGCAGGAGGAACAGGATCAACATCATCAATTACATTAATAGTTTGTACCACACTACTTGAATTTTGACAAGCATCAGTAAACGTCCAAGTTCTAGTAATTACCACATGACAAGGATTGCTTGAATTTACACTATCTTGACTAATTCCAAAAATCACCCCCGAACAATTATCTTGAGCGGATAAACTTTCAGCCGCAGGAACATCATTTAAGCATTGGTAAGAAGCAGCAGCAGGAGCAGCAGGAGGAACAGGATCAACATCATCAATTACATTAATAGTTTGAACCACACTACTTGAATTTTGACAAGCATCAGTAAAGGTCCAAGTTCTTGTAATTACCACATGACACGGATTACTTGAATCAACTGTATCTTGACTAATTCCAACAATCACACCCGAACAATTATCTTGAGCGGATAAACTTTCAGCCGCAGGAACATCATCTAAACATTGATAAGTAGCAGTAGCTGGAGCAGCAGGAGGAACAGGATCAATATCATCAATTACATTAATAGTTTGACTTACAGTTGCACTTTGGTTTCCACTCGCATCTTGAGCTTTCCAAGTTTTTACTCTTGTGTAAGTATTATTGCAATTACCTGGCGTTGTGATATCTGAAACTTCAATTATTTGAGGATTTGTATCACAATTATCTATTGCTGTTGGGATGTTAAATTCTAATTGATTAGAGCAACTAATTGTTTGATTTGATCCTGTACTTGTTAGTATTGGTGGAGTAGTATCGTTAACAGTAACAGTAAATACACAATTAGAACTACCACATGAATTAGTTGCTGTTGCTGTTACAGATGAAGTTCCTTTAGGGAATAGGTATGGTGAAGTAATAGTTATAGTACCTATTTTGTATGAAATTGTTGGCGATGTACCGGTTGCAGTCGCTTGAAAAGAAACCAATTTTCCACAAGAATTGATTTCACTACTTACGGTTATATTTTGCGGACAAGTTATGGTTGGTGACATACAGATTGGAGCCTTTATTTCAAAGTTATTAGCTTTGCTTGAACCAGCATATGGATTGTTTGAAGGATCACCTTCAAATTCTGCTTTAATTCCATTTGAACCATTATAATTTCCTACCGCTTGTGAACAAATAAAACTAAATGAAGCTTCAGCTGATGAATTTGTGGAACTTTGTCCTAATAAGACACCATTTAAATAAAACTTTATAACTCTGCCAATAACTAAAACGTTACCAGGATTACTAGTTAATTTTGCAACTACATTTACAGTATCTCCTTGAAATGCATTTGTCGGACTAGTTAAATTTATACTCGAATTGGCATCTTTAAAATCAACCCAAGCTTGAAATCCACTAGATAACCCCGTTGCATAAGCTCTAAGTGTAGATCCTAAGCAATCATCTGTACAAACAATCCATGTGGTAACAAATGTACCAGAACTATCAGCTTGTACTTCCCAATGTTCGTGATTTTCACCTGTATTTGGAGTTTCATCAGAATGAAGTACAACCAATTCAATTGTTTCGTTTGGTGCAAAACCACTACCTGTAAAAGTTGCTAATTCTCCAGGATAATAATCATCTTTATCAGATGTTAATGATTGTCCATAGCTAAAAGTAAATAAAGAAAATAAAAATATTAATCCTAAATATTTTATTCTTAAGTTGTAAATTACATTCATACGATTATTTGTTAGGGTTACGAATCATTTTTAGGCTTTAAAAACCCAAAAACATTATTTAAAAATGTATGAAAATTGTATAGTAGGAATTTGTAGTATTTAGGATAGGCGACTAAATTCTTGATAAATTTATCTTAAATGTTTTTTTAAAATAAATAAAATCGACTAATGGATGGAAATAATGTTTGAACTGAATGAATTGAATGTTTTTATTTAGGTTTTTTTAACGTAAAGAGTATCAGATGATTAAAAATTAATAAAAAAAAGTTACATAATTCGTTTGGAGATTATAAAAAAGAGGCTATATTTGCACCCGTAATAATCGAAAGAGATTATTGGAGAAATGGCAGAGTGGTCGAATGCGGCAGTCTTGAAAACTGTTGACTGTAACAGGTCCGGGGGTTCGAATCCCTCTTTCTCCGCGAAAATTATTTATTGTACGACTAAATTCTATTATCATATAGGAGGAATGGCAGAGTGGTCGAATGCGGCAGTCTTGAAAACTGTTGACTGTAACAGGTCCGGGGGTTCGAATCCCTCTTCCTCCGCAAATAGAGTCGTATAAACTAAAACAACCCTTAATGATTTAAGGGTTGTTTTTTTTGTATATATGTAAAAAAAAATCGGAATTAATAAATAATCCCGATTTTTATATTTGTTGGAAAATATATTATGAGTTGTAAACTCTTAATGCTTCTTTTAATATTTGAACCGATTTAATTAAATCTTCTTTTTTCAATACATAAGCAATTCTGATTTCATCTAAACCAACTCCAGGAGTAGAGTAAAAGCCTGCTGCTGGCGCAACCATAACAGTTTCTCCATTTAAATTGAATTCTTCTAATAACCATTGTGCAAAATCATCTGCATTTTTTACAGGTAATTTAGCAATGCAATAAAAGGCTCCTTTTGGATTAGCAATTGTAACACCTTCAATTTTTTGCATTTCTTCAACTAAAGTATTTCTTCTGTCTACATATTCAGTAATAACTTCATCAAAGTAACTTTGTGGAGTGTCTAACGCAGCTTCACTTGCAACTTGAGCATATGTTGGAGGACTTAATCTTGCTTGAGCGAATTTCATAGCAGTAGCCATAAATTCTTCATTTTTAGAAACTACACATCCAATTCTTGCTCCACACATACTAAATCTCTTAGAAACAGAATCAATCATGATGGCATGTTGTTCTAATCCAGGAACATTTAATACAGAATAATGTTTTAATCCATCATAAGCAAATTCTCTATAAACTTCATCCGCAATTAAGAATAAATCGTGTTTCTTAACAATTTCTGCTAATTTTTCAATTTCTTCTTTAGAATATAAATAACCAGTTGGATTACCAGGATTACAAATTAAAATTGCTTTAGTTCTAGGAGTAATTAATTTTTCAAAATCTTCCATTGGTGGTAAAGCAAATCCTGTTTCAATTCCAGAAATTACTGGTACAACTTTTACGCCACTTGCAGTAGAAAATCCATTATAATTTGCGTAAAACGGCTCAGGAATAATAATTTCATCTCCTTGATCTAAAGTAGAACCTAAAGCAAACAATAAAGCTTCAGAACCTCCAGTTGTAATAATAATATCTTTTGTTTCAACAGGTAAACCTTGATTTTTGTAATAAGCAGAAAGTTTATTTCTATAACTTTCAAATCCAGCACTATGGCTGTATTCTAATACATTAATATCAAAATTTTTAACCGCTTGTAAAGCAACTTCTGGAGTTTTAATATCTGGTTGTCCAATATTTAAATGGTAAACTTTTGTACCTCTTTTTTTAGCTCCTTCAGCGTATGGAACTAATTTTCTAATTGGCGATTCAGGCATTTGTTGCCCTTTGTGTGAGATTTTTGGCATAACTTAAATTTTTGCTTTGCAAAAGTGCAAAAAAATACGGATTCCATAATAATATTTCGTTAAAAAATATTTAATGAGTAAAAAAAATCGTACATTTAGTTAAATAATTATGGTTATGTTCACGTATTGTAGATTTTTATCACTTTTACTCTTTTGCGTTAATGTTTATTCACAAAATATTTGGGATTTTTCCGAAAATAAGAATAAAATTACGATACCTTTTCAATTGCTCAATAATACTATTATTTTACAGCCAAAATTAAATAATGTAAAACTTAATCTTATTTTAGATACAGGTTCTGCATATAATGTTCTTTTTGCATTTCCTTCTAAAGATAGTATTGCCTTTTATGATACTTTTAAAATAAAAATCACTGGTCCAGGAACTGAAGCTCCTATTGATGCTTATATTTCACGAAATAATAGAATTGAATTCAAGAATTTATCTTCTAAAAAATTAGATGTTATTTTAATGTTGGAAGAGAAATATGATTTTTCTACTAATATGGGTATACCCATTCATGGTATTCTAGGTGCTGATTTTTTTAATAATAATAAAATAGAAATTCAGTATGATACCAAAAAAATAATAGTTTATCGAAAAGAAACAGAAGGATATAAAAGAAAAATATCAAATCATAATAAATTACCTTTTGTTTTAAAAGATAATAAGCCTTACATACCCGTAGAAATCAATATTGATGAATACAAATTAAAACAATTAGAATTACTTGTAGATACTGGACTTTCAGATGGTTTATGGATATTTGAAAAAGAACTTCAAGAAATTAATAAAACTTTTATCGTAGATTATTTAGGTTCTGGAATTGGTGGAAATATATTTGGAAAACGAGTACGATTTAAAAACATTAAATTTTCAGATTTTGAGTTCGATCAACCAATAATTTCTTTGCCAGATACCATTTCATTTGCTAAAAAGAATTTATTAACAAGTAGAGATGGTTCCTTTGGTGGTGAAATTCTGAAACGATTTAATGTAATTTTCGATTACAGTAAACAAGTAATGTATCTAAAGAAAAATAGTAATTTTAAAGATAGATTTTATTACAATGTTGCAGGAATTGATATTCATCATAATGGTATTGAAATCATTGAAGAAAAAAATGTGGATATGAAATTCACCACAATTAATTATACGGGAAATGCTCTTGATGAAAATAAATATTCTGTAAAATACTCTATAAAACCTGGAGTAGAGATTGTTTATATTAGAAAAAATTCAATTGCTGAAAAAGTAGGTTTGATGGTGGATGATAAGATTATTTCGGTAAATGGAAAAAAAGCTTCAAATTATAAATTACAAGAATTAAGTGAAATTTTTCATAAAAACATTGATGAAATTATAACTATTGAAATTGAAAGAGATGGTATGTTCTATACTTTTGAATTATTGTTAAAAGAAGAAATATAAAACAAAAAAATCCCGAAGTTACTCGGGATTTTTTATTGATATTTTTTTAAATTACTTTTTTTCTTCTTTAACCATTACAGTACCTTTAATCCTTAAGGCTACCATTCCGTTTTCTTTATTAACAGCGTTGCTTTCAACTGTAATTGTTTTACTTATTGGTCCTGGATTCATATTGTATTGTACTTCAATTATCCCTGTTTTTCCTGGTAAGATTGGATCTTTTGGTTTGGTTGGAACAGTACATCCGCAACTACTTTTTACATCTTTTATAATTAAAGGTGCGTCTCCTGTATTTTTAAATTCAAAAACTCTTTTTCCAGAATCTTCTCCTTTAAAAACATTTCCATAATTAATAGTTTCTTCTTTAAATTCAATCTTAGCACCAGTTTGTGCATATGTTGAAAATCCAGACACTATTAAGACTAATATAAATAATAATCGTTTCATTTTATTAGATTTTGATATTTGTAAAAATATGTTTTTTTGAACTAATTAACAAAAAGTAAATACATTTTTTTTATTCTATATTATATAATTACTTTTGCAAATACATTTCAAAAATTATACCAAACAGTCAATATTTATATAAAATTATTTGCAATATGATACCAGCCCAATTTGATGCTAAATCTGTAGAACAAAAATGGTACAATTACTGGATGAAAAATAATTATTTTCATTCTAAACCAGATCAACGTACACCTTATACAATTGTAATTCCTCCACCAAACGTAACGGGAGTATTACACATGGGACATATGTTGAATAATACCATTCAGGATGTTTTAATTCGTCGTGCACGTTTAAAAGGATTTAATGCATGTTGGGTTCCTGGAACGGATCATGCTTCTATTGCTACTGAAGCAAAAGTTGTTGCGAAATTAAAATCAGAAGGAATTAATAAAGCCGATTTAACTCGTGAAGAGTTTTTAAAGCATGCCTACGATTGGACCGATAAATATGGTGGAACAATTTTAGAACAATTAAAACAATTAGGTTGTTCTTGTGATTGGGATAGAACGAAGTTTACAATGGATCCAGATATGTCGGCATCAGTTATTCGCTCTTTTGTAGATTTATATAACAAAGGAATGATTTATCGTGGTTACCGAATGGTTAATTGGGATCCGGAAGCTAAAACAACGTTATCAGATGAAGAAGTAATTTTTGAAGAACGTCAAGGAAAATTATTTTATATCAAATATCAAATTGAAAATTCAAATGATTATTTAGTTGTTGCTACAACGCGTCCAGAAACAATTTTTGGTGATACTGCAATTTGTATCAATCCTAACGACGAAAGACATTTCAATTTAAAGGGTAAAAAAGCGATTATTCCTATTTCTGGAAGAGTGATTCCTATTATTGAAGATGAATATGTTGATTTAGAATTTGGTACTGGTTGTTTAAAAGTAACCCCTGCACATGATGTAAACGATAAAGTTTTAGGAGATAAACATAATTTAGAAATTATCGATATTTTCAATGAAGATGCCACTTTAAACTCATTTGGATTGCATTATGAAGGTAAAGATCGTTTTGTTGTTCGTACAGAAATTGAAGCAGAATTAACTTCAATTAACGCTTTAAGTAAAGTAGAACCATATACTAATAATGTTGGTACTTCAGAAAGAACAAAATGTGTAATCGAACCACGTTTATCAGATCAATGGTTCTTAAAGATGGATGAATTAGTTAAACCTGCTATTCATGCCGTTTTAGAATCAGATGAAATTAAATTATATCCAAGTCGTTTTAATAATACTTACCGTCATTGGTTAGAAAATATTCGTGATTGGAATATTTCTCGTCAATTATGGTGGGGACAACAAATTCCTGCATATTATTATGGTGATGGTAAAGAAGATTTTGTTGTTGCTGAAAATATTGAAGACGCAGTAAAATTAGCTCAAGAAAGAACTTCTAATCCTAATCTTCAGGCTTCAGACTTAAAACAAGATGCTGATGCTTTAGATACTTGGTTTTCTTCTTGGTTATGGCCAATGTCAGTTTTTGGAGGAATTATGGATCCAGAAAATGAAGAATTCAAATACTATTATCCTACTAATGATTTAGTAACTGGTCCGGATATTTTATTCTTCTGGGTTGCTCGTATGATTATTGCAGGATACGAATATGCTGATGCAAAACCATTCAAAAATGTTTATTTAACAGGTTTAGTTCGTGATAATCAAGGACGTAAAATGTCTAAGTCATTAGGGAATTCGCCAGAACCACTAGGTTTAATTGAGAAATTTGGAGCTGATGGTGTTCGTGTAGGATTATTGTTAAGTGCTTCAGCAGGAAATGATATTTTATTTGATGAAGAATTATGTAATCAAGGTAAAGCTTTCGCGAATAAAATTTGGAATGCTTTCAAATTAATTAAAGGTTGGGAAGTATCTGAAACAATTGCACAACCAGAATCATCTAAAGTAGCAATTGAATGGTATGAAGCGAAATTCCAACAAGTTTTAGCTGAAATTGAAGATAATTTTGATAAATACAGATTATCTGAAGCTTTAATGGGAATTTACAAATTAGTTTGGGACGATTTCTGTTCTTGGTTCTTAGAAATGATTAAACCAGGATACCAACAACCAATTGATAAAGTTACTTTCGAGAAAGCAATTGAAATGTTGGAAAATAATTTAAAATTATTGCATCCATTTATGCCGTTCTTAACGGAAGAAATTTGGCAACATATTGCAGAAAGAACTCCAGAACAAGCTTTAATTATTGCTGAATATCCAAAAGTTAAAGAAGTTAATACTGAATTAATTGCGCAGTTTGAATTGGCTACAGAAGTAATTTCTGGTATTAGAACGATTAGAAAAGATAAAAATATTCCATTTAAGGATGTAATTGAATTGAAAGTTGTAAATAATGAAAAAGCGACTACCTATTTCGATTCAATCATTATGAAATTAGGAAACATTGTTGATTTAATGTACGTTTCTGAAAAAGTTGATGGCGCTTTATCGTATAGAGTTAAATCTAACGAATATTTCATTCCTGTTACGGGTAATGTGGATATTGAAGCTGAAATCGCTAAATTAACAGAAGAATTGAATTACACTAAAGGATTCTTACGTTCGGTACAAGGAAAATTATCAAATGAAAAATTTGTTTCTGGTGCTCCAGAACAAGTAATTGCAAACGAACGCAAAAAAGAAGCAGATGCTTTAGCGAAAATCGCAACGTTAGAACAAAGTATCGCTGGGTTGAAATAAATCAATTATAGCAAAATATAAAAGCCTAAACTGTAAAGTTTAGGCTTTTTTTTTAGAATCATTTTTAAAATAAAAAACCCTAACTAATTCATTTTGAATTGTTAGGGTTTTAGTAGCGAGAGGCAGGGTCGAACTGCCGACCTCAGGGGTATGAATCCTGCGCTCTAACCAACTGAGCTACCTCGCCATTTTATTGGTCTTGCATGTGTCTCAATGCGGGTGCAAATATAGAACTATTTTATTTTATTCCAAAAAAAAATAATAAAAAATACTAATAAATTTTACGTTAAAAAATTTATCGCAAAATGTAGTTGTTATATCAATTTTTTTTCTATTTTGCTGAAAATTTACTAAAGACTATGAAACAGAAAATTAAGTACGAGCTAGAATTTCCTATACACTCTTCGCCACAATTATTATATCAATATATGTTAACGCCATCAGGTTTATCTGAATGGTTTGCTGATAATGTAAATTCAAGAGGTGAGTTTTATACTTTCATTTGGGATGATTCTGAAGAAAAGGCAAAATTAGCTTCTAAAAAAGCAGGTGAGAAAGTTAAATTTAAGTGGTTAGATGATGATGGTAAAGAAACAGATTACTTTTTCGAATTAAAAATACAAGTAGACGAAATAACACAAGACGTTTCATTAATTGTTACCGATTTTTCCGAAGAAGAAGAAATACATGAATCGAAATTATTATGGGAAAACCTAGTTTCTGATTTAAAACATGTAATTGGTTCGGTTTAATCTAAGATTTGAAGTATATTTGTCCCGATTTTATCGGGATTTTTTTATGATTAATTTTAACGGAAACTTACAAGACAATAGCCAAATTTCTATTGAAAACAATAGAGGATTTCTTTTTGGCGATTCAATATTTGAAACTTTAAAAGTAAATGGTTCAAAAATTTTATTTTTAGAAGAACATTATTTAAGATTAATGGCATCTATGAGAATTTGTAGAATGGAAATCCCAATGCCATTCACCATGGAATTTATGGAAGAAGAAATTCTGAAACTTATAAATGTTCAAGAAAATAAAACAAGTAATAGAGTGCGTTTTACTGTTTTTAGAAATGCTGAAGGATTGTATAATCCGAATTCAAATGAAATTCAGTTTATTATCACTTGTTCAAATTTATCTTCAGAAAATTATATTTTCAATTCATCTAATTATGAAGTTGAATTATTTAAAGATTTTCATGTTTCAAAACATTTGTTATCTACATTAAAATCAAATAATAAAATGACAAATGTAGTTGCAAGTATTTTTGCAAAAGAAAACGACTTTGCGAATTGTCTTTTAATTAATGATGATAAAAATGTTGTAGAAGCCATTAATGGCAATATTTTCATGAAAATGGGTAATCAATTGATTACGCCACCTATCACTGATGGTTGTTTAAACGGAATTATGCGTAAACAAATTATAGCTATTGTAAATAAAATGGAAAACATTGAATTGGTTGAAAAAAGCATTTCACCTTTCGATTTACAAAAAGCAGATGAGTTGTTCTTAACGAATGTAATTATTGGTATTCAGCCAATTACAAAATATAGAAAGAAAGAATTTTTAACAGTGTTATCTAGTGAACTTGTTGTTCAGCTAAATAACACTATTAGTTAAGAGATGGATTTTCGGGCGAATTTGAAAAATAAACATATTCGCCTCCAATTTCATTTAATTTTTCTTTCCAGAAGTTTTGACTGTTCTTACTGATGACTTTATTTTGAAGTTCATTCTCTAGAATTATCCAAGAGTTTTCCTCTAATTCATCTTCTAATTGATTAGTATCCCAGCCACTATAACCTAGAAAGAATCGAATGTTCTCTTTAGTGATTTTTCCATCGTTAATTAAGGTTTTTGCGCTTTCAAAGTCGCCACCCCAATACAATCCATAAGAAATTTCAATACTATTTGGGATTAAATCTGGTACATTGTGCAAGAAATATAAATTATCTTGTTCAACCGGACCGCCATTATAAACCATAAAGTTAGCTTCAATTTCTGGAATTAAATCATTAATAGAATAGGATAGAGGTTTGTTTAAAATAAACCCTACACTTCCTTCTTTAGTGTGTTCTGTTAAAAGCACAACTGCTCTGTTAAAAGACACGTCGTTTGAAATAGTTGGTTCTGCTACGAGTAAACAACCTTTTTTAGGTAACATTGAAATCATAAGCAACTAATTTTATACTGAATTTAACAAAAAATTAAATTTAAAGAAAATAAAATCGACAAAAAGCTTAAAAAATCAGTAAATGATTTTATTAATTCTAAATTTTATAGAATATGTTAATAAAAAAGCCTTTCTAAATCAGAAAGGCTCTTTATAAATAATCAAATATGATTCTTATTTGTTAACTGCTCCGTCTAATTCAGCACCAGCTTTGAATTTTACTACATTTTTAGCAGCAATTTTGATAGTTTTTCCAGTTTGTGGATTTCTACCATCTCTTGCAGCTCTTTTAGAGATTGACCAAGATCCGAAACCTACTAATGATACTCTACCACCTTTTTTTAATGTTCCTTCAACGCTTTCTAAAAAAGATTCTAAAGCTAATTTAGCAGCCGCTTTTGTAATACCAGCAGAAGCTGCCATTGCATCGATTAATTCTGATTTGTTCATAATTAATTAGTTATTTAATTGGTTAAACTTAATTTCTTTTACAAATTTATACGTATCATTGAATTGTGCAAGTATTTACGTGTATTTTATATAAAAATGTTAATAAATAACATCAATTGTTAATAACGTAGGTTTATTTTTACGTATTTCAGCGAAAATCTTAGTAAACAAAGGCTTCAGCGCTTAATTGGATTCCGTTTAATAATTCATGCGTTTGCATTTTCTTTTTTCCAGGAAATTGTAAACTTTCTATCTGAATAAATCCATCCGCTACAGCAATCTTCATTTCTTTCTTGGTTGTAATAATAGTTCCTGCTTTTAAACTATGATTTTCAGAAATGAATCTAGTGTCATATAATTTTACATTCCATTCATTATCGCCATCTTTAAAAAAGGTCCAAGCAGTAGGGTAAGGGCATAGTCCTCTAATATGATTGTAAATTTCATTTCCAGATTTCGACCAATCAATTTTACAATTGTCTTTATTTAATTTGTATGCTGTTTTTAAATCGGCTGTTTCAGTTTGAATGGTAGTAGTTACATTTCCACTTTCAATCAACTTTAAAGTTTCAATAACCGTATCACTTCCAATGTGCATTAATCTATCGTGTAACTGACCTACATTTTCATTTGGTTCTATGTTTGTCTTCTTACTTAAAATCATAGCGCCAGTATCAATTTTATCATCGATAAAGAACGTTGTCACTCCAGTTTCTGTTTCTCCATTAATAATCGCCCAGTTAATAGGAGCGGCTCCTCTATAATTAGGTAATAAAGAAGCGTGTAGATTAAACGTACCAAATTTTGGCATTTTCCAAACCACTTCTGGTAACATTCTAAATGCTACAACAATTTGTAAATTAGCATTATAACTTGCTAATTCAGCTAAAAATTCTTCGTTTTTTAAATTAGTTGGTTGTAATATTGGTAAGTTTTTTTCTAATGCATAAGTCTTTACGGCACTTACAGATACTTTCTGACCTCTACCAGCTGGTTTGTCTGGAGCTGTAATTACGGCGGCTATTTCAAAATGACTATTATAAATTTTATCAAGAATACCAACAGCAAAGTCGGGTGTTCCCATAAAAACAATTCTTAATTTTTCCATGATATTGTAAGATGCAAAGCAAGATGAATTGCTATGTTGTTTAATGTTTATTTAATTTGATATTGATTATTAGAATTCAAAAAGATACTGTCGTTTTCTAATAAGTTTTGAATTGCAAAGATAATTTCTTCTGTTGTAAATGATAACAAATTTTCAATTTCATTTGAGGATTTCGCACCATTTTTTAATAAATTGATGATACTGTCCGAAACCGATTTTACTTCTGTTTTACTTTTTGAATTACAATACGAACAAATTCCGCAATCTTCTTTTTGTTCTTCTCCGAAATAATTCGAAATTAAAACGGATTTACAAGTAGTAGTATCCGTTACAAAATGAAGCATACTTTCATATTGCTCAATTTTGATTTGATTTTGAGTTTCAAGATGTTTTACAATCCTATTAATAGTATAATTATCTTCTCGTGGTTCGTTATATATAATAGTAATGTCGTTACTCTGTAATTTCAACTCGATAATTTCTTGCGATTCTAATTTCTTAAGAACATCAATTACTTTTTCTTCAGTAGTATTAGATTTAGTTGCAATTAAAGAGGTATTGATATTAGTAACTTGTTCAAAAATACCTGTATAATTTCTTAAAATGACATTGATAATTTCTGCATCATTTGGGTTTAAACTACAGTATCTAATGACTTCTCGACTTTCTAATAAAAACTGTAAAGTAGCTTTATTACTTATTGAATTACTTAAAGTAATTACTCCTTGTCGGTCTAAAAATTGTAAGCAAGCAAATGTTTTAGTAACCGATAAATTATACTTGATGCAAAATTGATTAAGATTTAGGTAGAAAGTTTCCTGAAATCCATCGCCATAAGCAATTTGAAAATGATTGTTTAAATCTCTATAAACTAAAGTTAAAAAATCTTTATGCGGTAAATTATCAATAAAGTATTTTTTAAAATTATCTGGATTTATTTCTGGAGTTAAAAGTAAGGCAAATGCTTTATTGCCATTTCTACCAGCTCTTCCAGCTTCTTGATAATAACTTTCTAAGTTTTCCGGAATTTGTAAATGAATAACCGTTTTCACATTGGGTTTGTCAATTCCCATTCCGAAAGCATTCGTGGCAACCATAATTTTAGCTTGTTCGCAAAGCCATATATTCATGTTTTTATCTTTTTCTTTTGTAGATAAACCACCATGATAATAAGTTGCGGTAAAACCTAAATCGTTTAAAGTTTGACTAAATTCTAAGCACATTTTTCTATTGCGAACATATACAATAGAAGGCTCAGGATTTTTATAATAAATTTGTCTTAGCTTGTTTAATTTATCTTCCGTTTTGATTATATGATACCCTAAATTTTCTCTATAAAAGGAATTTTTAAAAAGCTTCGGATTTGTTAATTGAAGCAAAGTACAAATATCATTTTGAACACGAGTTGTAGCAGAAGCAGTTAAGGCTACAAACGGAACGGTAAAATATTCTTTAAGAGATGATATTTTTAAATAAGCCGGACGAAAATCGTGTCCCCACTGACTGATACAATGGGCTTCGTCTATTGCTACTAAATTGATGTTTAGGTTTTTAATTCTTTCCAAAACCCAATCTTGTTGCAATCGTTCTGGGGAAACATATAAAAACTTATAATCGCCATAAGCACAATTATCTAGTAAGTTATTGGTTTCTTCAAAAGAAATATTCCCAGTTAAAGCAATCGCTTTTATGTTTTTAGATTTTAAATTCTCAACTTGATCTTTCATTAAAGCGACAAGAGGAGAAATAACCAAACAAAGTCCGGGTTTGAGTAATGCTGGTATTTGAAAACAAATTGATTTTCCGCCACCAGTTGGCAAAAGCGCGAATGTATCGTTACCTTGTAAGATATTTTCAATAATTTCTTCTTGGGCAGGTCTAAACGACTCATGTTTCCAATAAGATTTTAAAATATCTAAGGGTTTACTCATTTAGATAGTATTAGTCTTTTAAATGCTCTAAAATAAACTGATATCTATTTTCTACAGTTGTTTTTGGAACTTCGTGTAAATCGTATCCGTATTTTTTATAAGTATCTACTAAAAAGTTGTGAATTTTACTAGCTTCTTCATATGTTTCATAACGAGTTTCATCGCTAGTATAAATTTCTTCCCAAGGAGGTAATAAGAAAATCTTGTCGTACTTATATTTTTCGCAAGCTTCTATGAAATTTTGAGGGTAAGAATCACCAATAAAGTCCATATAAGCAATTACATCCGGAATTCCTCTATCGATAAAAACAGGTTTTTCTTCAGTAATAGCCTTTTCATATTGTTTAATTCTGCCTTCTAAAAGCATTTCACTAAACAACATCGGGTTTTCTAAAAATAAATAGTCGATTCCTTTTTCTCTAGCTTGTAAAATAACTTCTCTTGAAATTTCAGGATAACAAACGTGTCCTTCTTTTTCTAAATGGTTAATTAACGTAGTTTTACCAGAACTTGGTCCGCCTATTAATAGAATTATTTTCTTATTCATTTTATCCTTAAAAAAGCCAAATGTACTATCATTTTTTTTATTTTGAAAATCTTAATTATTTATATTTTTAAATCAAACATTATAAATGTATATTTGTTGTTTATTACTTTAATATAACATGGATAAAAAAACAGAAGATTTTTATATTAGACTTAAATCAGAATTAGAAGAATCAACTACTTGGCCTGCTGTTTATTTATATAAATTTATTGTTCCAACAAATGCTACGAATGTAAATACAGTAGAAAATACGTTTAACAATATGGGGGCTGTAATAAAAACACATTCTTCTAAAACAGGTAAATACACTAGTATTTCTGTAAATGTAACAATGCAAAATCCTGATAAAGTTATCGAGAAATATCAGGAATTATCAACAATAGAAGGAATAATTTCGTTATAATATGTCATATAAAACAGACGATGCTATAGAATATTTAGAGTATAACTCTCAAAGACCACATCTAATTATTCCTGAATATGGAAGATATGTTCAGAAATTAATTGATCAAATTACAGTAATTGAAGACAGAGAAAAGCGCAACAAAGGTGCTCGCTATGTTATTTCAGTTTTAGGAAATTTGAATCCACATTTGAGAGATGTTCCAGATTTTCAGCATAAATTATGGGATCAATTATTTATTATGTCTGATTTTAAATTAGACATCGATTCTCCCTATCCAATTCCTACACGTGATGTAATTGCTTTAAAACCAGAGCGATTAAATTATCCACAGAATTTTCCAAAATATCGTTTTTACGGAAACAATATCAAATACATGATTGATGTAGCGTGTAAATGGGAAGATGGAGAATTGAAAAATGCTTTAATTATTGTGATTGCTAATCACATGAAAAAGTGTTTTTTAAGTTGGAATAAAGATACCGTTACGGATGAAGTTATCTTTCAGCATTTATTAGAATTATCTAACGGAAAATTGAATTTAACAGCTACAACTGAAGAATTATCGACATCTCAAAACTTAATGAAAGTCAATAAAAAACAGTCGAATAAAACACAATTTTTCAATAAGAATTCTAATCAAGGAAATCAAAATTCAAACAGAAATCAGAATTCTAAAAATAACAATAACAATAACAATAATTCTAATCCGAATAATAATAAGGCAAATATGAATAACCCTAATTATAAAGGAAATAGAAATCAAAATCAAAATTCAAAAAATAATAACAGAAATAATAATATCTAAATGGGAACTTTCAAAATTGAAGGCGGAAAGCCATTAAAAGGGAATGTACAACCTCAAGGTGCAAAAAACGAAGCATTACAAGTTTTATGTCCAGTTTTGTTAACTTCAGAAAAAGTAAGAGTAACAAATATTCCGGATATTATTGATGTTAATAAATTAATTACTTTATTAGGTAATTTAGGTGTAAAAATTCAGAAAAACGGACCTGGTGATTATACTTTTCAAGCAGATGAAGTAAATGTAAATTACTTAGAAACAGAAGCTTTCAAAAAAGAGGGCGGAAGTTTACGTGGTTCTATTATGATTGTTGGACCGTTATTAGCGCGTTTTGGTAAAGGATTTATTCCGAAACCAGGTGGTGATAAAATAGGAAGAAGAAGATTAGATACGCACTTTGAAGGATTTATCAATTTAGGTGCGAAATTTAGATATGTAAGAGAAGAACATTTTTATGGTGTAGAATCGGAAGGGAAGTTAAAAGGTGCGTACATGCTTTTAGATGAAGCTTCAGTTACAGGTACTGCAAATATTGTAATGGCTGCTGTTTTAGCGGAAGGAACTACCACAATTTATAACGCAGCTTGTGAACCTTATTTACAACAATTGTGTAAAATGTTGAATTCAATGGGAGCTAAAATTACAGGTATTGGTTCTAACTTATTAACGATTGAAGGAGTCGATTCTTTAGGTGGTTGTGAGCATAGAATTTTACCTGATATGATTGAAATAGGTTCTTGGATTGGTTTAGCGGCTATGACAAAGAGTGAAATTACAATTAAGAATGTTAGTTGGGATAATTTAGGTCAAATTCCGAATGTATTTAGAAAATTAGGAATTACAGTAGAGCAAAAAGGAGATGATATTTATATTCCTGCTCATAAAGACGGTTATGAAATTAAAACCGATATTGATGGTTCAATTTTAACGGTTGCAGATGCGCCTTGGCCAGGATTTACTCCAGATTTATTAAGTATCGTTTTAGTTGTGGCAACGCAAGCAAAAGGAGATGTGTTAATTCACCAAAAAATGTTTGAAAGCCGTTTGTTCTTCGTAGATAAATTAATTGATATGGGAGCAAAAATTATGTTGTGTGATCCGCATAGAGCAGTAGTTATGGGGCATGATTTCCAATCACAATTAAAAGCTACTACAATGAGTTCACCAGATATTAGAGCGGGAATTTCATTATTAATTGCGGCTTTATCTGCAAAAGGAACGAGTACCATTCAGAATATCGAGCAAATTGATAGAGGTTACGAAAGAATTGATGAACGATTAAGAGCATTAGGTGCGAATATCGTAAGAGTATAAAAAGAAAAGCGACAGAAATGTCGCTTTTTTGTTTTTATACCAGACAGGTTTGAAAACCTATTTGGTAAAAAAATCCTCAACTATAGCTATAATTGAGGATTTAGAATATTGATTTTGTAAAATTAATTTACAATTACTTTCTTCGTTAAATTACCGTTTTCAGATTCAATTTGTAAGAAATAAAATCCTTGTGGTAAATTATTTAATTTATAAGTATTTTGATTGAAAATTGGATTTTCAATATTTTTAATTACTTGTCCATTTACATTAACTAAAGTTAATTTTGTAATAGTTTCTACAGTATAAACTTCAACTTCGTTGGTATTAGTTGGGTTAGGGTAGATGCTTACTGCAGAATCAGCCAAGAAAGATTCTGATGATAAAAATACACTTGGCCATCTGTTTTGTGCTGCTGGTCCTCCCCAAATAACTGTTGCTAAATATGGATTATCAATAAAAGGATTTCTGTTACCTTGTGCATATGTATTTGCAGTATTTCCATGATATGTATTTCTATTATCTTCATATTGAGATACTGGATCTTCAGCATTCCATTGCAAAAATAAATCAATCATATTTGAGTCATTAGCAACTGGATTTCCATTTCCAACATTTATTGGTAAACATTGTGTTGGATATCTTAAATACATATACATCATCATTCTGGCAATATCACCTTTCCATTCATCACCAGGATACCATGTAGAAGCTGTTACATCATGAGAATTTCCAGACCCAGCAACAAATTTTTCACTAGCTCTATCATTATTTCTATCTACATCACTTGATCTAAGGTGGTGAGCATCTTCACCAGCATCACTTGCTCCGCCGTCATCTAAAGCAGGAGTACCTAATGATTTTGCGTAAACGTGTTCTCTGTTCCATTCACAAGAAGTTGCACCACCATTGCTAAATTTATCTCTACTTCTATGGTCATTATCATCACTTGGTGAAGAAGGACAAGTATTATTACTAAATCCATATACCAATAATACATTTGATGAGTTTGTAGGATCCAAATCTGTTGCTTGACATGCATTCCAAACTTCTGAATAAGTTAAAAATTTAGTATGTGTTGTAGTGATTTTAGTTTCTAAGGCGCTTTTCAAAGCCATTCCAGTTAATGACCAATTCATACCATTATAGTATGGACTTGCTGGCGCTCCATTTTGTGCAAAGCCAACAAATGTACTCAGTAGTACAATTAAAGAGTAAAATTTTTTCATATTATTTGGGATTAATTTTTTCTTTCTAATAAAGCCATGTAAAATCCGTCAAAACCAGATTCATGAGCTAGAACTTTTTTGTCTACTACAAAGGTAAAGTTTTTTCCTGTTTCTGTAGTTAAAAATTTCTTTACTTGTTCCTGATTCTCAGACGGTAAGACACTGCATGTTGCATACACTAACTTTCCGCCTGGTTTTACAATTTTTGCATAGTTTTCTAAAACCTCAGCCTGAACTTTACGAATGTTATCGATAAATTCCGGTTGTAATTTCCATTTACTATCTGGGTTTCTTTTTAAAACTCCTAAACCACTACAAGGTGCGTCAATTAAAACTCTATCTGCTTTTTCATGTAATTTTTTGATGGTTTTGGTACTTTCAATTACACGTGTTTCGATGTTATGAACACCGTTTCTTTTAGCTCTTTGTTTTAATTGTTTTAATTTACTTTCGTATAAATCCATCGCAATAATTTGTCCTTTGTTTTCTAACAAACTAGCAATATGTAATGATTTTCCACCTGCACCAGCACAAGTATCTACTACGCGCATACCAGGTTTAATATCTAATAATTCTGCGACTAATTGAGAAGAAGCATCTTGAACTTCAAATAATCCATCTTTAAAAGCATTCGTTAAAAATACATTTGCACGTTCTTTTAATACTAATGCTGATGGGTATTCTTTTAAAGTTAACGTTTCAATATTACTTTCTAATAAAATTGATTGCAATTTTTCCTTTGTAGTTTTTAAAGTATTAACTCTTAAAATAACTTTGGCTTGTTCATTTTGAGCAGCAATTTCTTTTGTCCAAATTTCTTCACCTAATTCTTTCACACCAATTTCATCCATCCAATCCGGAATAGATTCTTTGAATTTTCTATCTTTAGATAATTCGTCAAATTTCCCTTTAATTCTTCTAACTGGAGTTCCTTCAAAATATTTCCAATCAGGTAACGTATATCCTTTTAAAGTTGCCCAAACAGCAAACATTCTCCATACATTATCTCTTTCTATTGGGAATTTTTTTACTTCTGCAATTTCTGCATATAAACGTTTCCAACGTACAATATCGTAAATAGTTTCAGCAACAAACTTTCTATCGTTGCTTCCCCATCTTTTGTCTAATTTTAAGGCTCTTGCTACAACTTTATCAGCATATTCTCCTTCATTGAAAATAGCCATTAAACCGTCTATAACTGCAAAACTGATGTTTCTGTGAAATCTCATGGATTTTAAAAATAAAAAATGCCTGCAAAGATAGTAATTTTATGCATGCAAAAAGTGTTTAATGTACCAAATAATTTTTAGTAAATCAATATTGTAAAAAAATAAAAAAAGCCGATAATTTTATCGGCTTTTAATTTGTTATCTTCCTCTACCTGAGTTTCCATGTCCACCTCTAGTTGGTGAACCACCACCTCTTGGCGCTTCCATTCTTGGTGAAGAGCCTCCGCCTCGTGGAGCTTCCATTCTAGGAGATGAACCACCACCTCTTGGAGATTCCATTCTAGGTTGTGATTGGATTCTAGGTGATTCACTTCTTGGTGCATTCGATCTAGGTGATTCTAATCTTGGTTGAGCATTTACTCGTGGATTAGAAGTTCTAGGTTGTGATTCAATTCTTGGTGATTCACTTCTTGGATTATCGATATTTGCATGTCCTCTTGGACTAGATATTTCTTTTGGTGAACTATTTCCTCTAGGATTATAAGTTCTAGGTTGTGATTCTATTTTTGGAGAATCAGTTGAACCGTTTCCTCTTGGGCTATTTACATCTCTAGGAGTATTTATTTCTCTTGGATTATTTGTTCTAGGTTGTCCTTCATTTCTAGGAGAACCAGTATTTACATTTCCTCTTGGATTAGATTCTCCTCTAGGGTTTGATGCAATTGCATTATTTTCTCTAGGTTGAGCATTGTTTCTTGGTCCGCCTTGATTTGTATTTAATTCTCTAGAACCTGGAACTCGCGTTTTTATTTCTCTATGATTATCCATTTCATATCTGTTAGAATAGCCTCTATTTCTGTGAGAGAATGAATAATTTGGATGACTTCTTTCATAACCATTACATCTTCTACCGTAATAAGCATAATAGGCAGTGTGACATCTTCTATACGATACATAGTTGTAGGTGTGTCCGAAATTGATATAAACTGAAATATGATTTCTATATCTAAAAATCGGGAACGGATTCCAGCAATGGTAGTAACTTGGATAATAATTCCAATACCAAGACGAACAATATGGACGATAATAATTTACCCAAAATGTTGTATAAATTACAGGTGTATGAACGTAAATTGGTTCATAGATATAATTATCTCCATACATATAAACATCTCCAACAACTTGAACTTGTACTTTATTGTTGCTGTCTTTTTGTACTTCAACTGTAGCTACATCTTGATATACATCTTTTTCTAATACTGCTTGAATAACAATAATATGAGAATTTCCTTCAACAGATTCAACTACACGTAAATAATCAACTAAATTATCATTATTTAAATCTAAATTAGTTATTTGCGATTTGGGATCATTTAAACGTCTTTCAAAATCTTCTAAGTTTGAAGCATCTCCAAAAATAGATGCAACTGCTTTTAAATCTAAGTTATCACTAATATCAGTGCTATTAGCCGTGACAGTAGTTTTGTCTTGTGCAAATGTGGGTAGGGCAAGTAGTAGTGAGCCAATAACCGTTGCGAATATTCTTGTTCTCATAATATTAGGTATTAAGTTAATATTTTTCTCTTTTAGTATTATTTCCAATTATTGTGCCAAGTTTTTATTTTATGCTTTAAAGTTTTCGATTAAAATTGTAAATTAGCTATAAATACTAACGCTATGAAGAATTTAATTATTGTTTGTTCTTTTTTGTTTTTTAGTTGTAAATCTGATTACAAGGTTATTTCAGTTGCAACAAAAAACATTGATAAGATGAGTATTAGAACCTTAAATATGGATTTGGATAATCTGTGGTTTACAGGTAGTGGAAGTAAGTTTGGAAAAATTTCATTTGAAAACGATAGTTTGGAAATTATTCAAATTGATGATTCTAAAACAGAATATAGAAGCTCTGCAATTACAACAAATAATTTTTTTATATTAAGTATTGAAAATCCGGCCAGACTCATTAAAATCAATAAACAAACGAATATGTTAGAAGTTGTTTATAAAGAAAAAAATGAAAAAGTTTTTTATGATAGTATGATTTTTAAAAACGATGATTTTGGGGTAGCAATTGGAGATCCTACAGAAGATTGTTTGTCGGTTATTATTACTGAAAACAAAGGAGATAATTGGGTTAAAATTCCGTGTGATAATTTGCCAAAAATAGTAGAAGGAGAAGCCGCTTTTGCAGCTAGTAATACCAATGTAAAAGTTATTGGTAAGACCATTTTTGTAGTTTCTGGTGGAAAAAAATCGAGATTATTTAAAAGTATTGATAAAGGTAAAACCTGGCAAGTATATGAAACTCCAATTGTTCAAGGAGAAGCGATGACCGGAGCTTTCACAATGGATTTTTATAATGATAAAATTGGGATTATTGCAGGTGGGAACTATGAAAAACCAACTGAAAATTTTAATAATAAAGCCATGACGTTTGATGGCGGAAAAACATGGAAATTAATGGCTCAAAATGAAGGTTTTGGATATGCTTCATGTGTGCAATTTATGCCAGAAAGTAAAGGGAAAGTATTGTTTTCTTGTGGGGCTACTGGTGTTTTTTATTCTAAAAACGGAGGTAATACATGGAAAAAAATCCTTGAAGATGTAGACTTTTATACGCTACGTTTCAAGGATTCTAATACGTTGTATTTGGCTGGTAAAAATAAAATTACCAAACTTGTTATTGAATAGTTATCTTCTTCTTGGAGGAGGATTTCTTCTGTCTTTTAGTTTTTCTAACAATTTTCTATGAAATTCATGTTCTAATTGCTCTAATTTAAGAACTTTTTCGGCTGTAATTACTGGAATTAATTCGGCGCGCATTTTCTTTTTTAAAGCCATTATTTCAGCTTCTTTCTGTTCGGCTTCTTCAATCTTTTTTAAAGCTTCTTCACCTGTTAAATTTCTGTTTTGAATCTTCAATTTCAATTGTTCTTCTTTTAAAAGCATAATTTTTTCGTCGTATTTATTATAAATCGGCCAAAATTTTTCTGCTTCTTCAGAAGTTAAAGAAAGCTTTTGCGAAATAAATGCAATTTTTAAAGACTTTATTTTTTCTTTTCGAGTATCGTTTTCTTGCCCAAATCCGAATTGAATTGACATCAAAAACAATATAAAATATGTAAGTTTCGTTTTCATAATTTTAGTTTTATTTATTAAATATTTAGTTTAAATATATTAATCTAAATCATTGTAAATAAGTTCATTTTCTAATTCTGATATATCTTCGTTTTCCAAAAGCTGACCAATTTCATAAACACTTAATTCTTCCGAATTTAACTCTAAATAATTCATAGCAGCCAATTCTGTTTTTTTCGTTTCTGATGCATTATAGAACAATGGAGAAATAATGGTGATTAACAATACAGCTGCAATACTAGTAACTTTCAAAATAGTTGCTTTTAATGATATAACTTTCGTTTTTTGCGGAAGAATCGTATCAATTAGTTTGCTTTCGTTATTTGAAAAATAATCATCAGGAATACTAAAGCCAGTGTTTTTGGGTATAATTTCAGAATTATACGTTCCATTCCATTTAGATAAAATAGTGTCGCTTAAATTATCAAAATAGTCATCTGGAGTTTTAAATCCGCTTTTTAATTTGTTATTTTCTAAATCAGTTTTCATTATATATAGGACTCATTTTACCTAAAAAGGTTTAATTCGTTTTTAAATATTCTTCAATTTTTTTTACAGCATGATGATAACTTGCTTTCAATGCACCAACCGATGTATCTAAAATCTCACTCATATTTTCATATTTCATTTCTTCGAAATATTTCATTTTAAATACTAATTGTTGCTTTTCAGGAAGAGTAGCAATGGCTTTTTGTAATTTAATTTGTATCGCATCACCTTCAAAATACACATCACTTTCTAATTTCTGAATGGCTTTTTGCTGAACATCTTCATTTGAAACACCTTGTTTTCTAGCTCTTTGTTCAATAAATGTTAGCGATTCATTAGTAGCAATTCTGTAAATCCAAGAATATAATTTGCTTTCACCTTTAAAATTTGAAATATTCGAAAAGACTTTAATAAAAGTGTTCTGTAACACATCATCGGCATCATCATGATTCAAAACAATGTTTCGAATATGAAAATACAAAGGTTTCTGATAGTGTTGTATCAGCCTTTTAAACGCTTCATTTTGCGTTTTCGGATTGGTTAAAGTCTCTATAAATATTTTCTCTTCTTGCAAAATTACAATGGATTTTAATAGTTAGACTAAATTTAAGTAAAAAGGTTTAATTAAGAACTTATTTTTTTAATTTCGCAAAAAAATTATAGCTATGTTACAAACGGTTATTTTTGATATGGATGGTGTAATTGTGGATACAGAACCTGTACATCATTATGCTTATTATGAACATTTTAAATTATTAGGTATTGAAGTTTCACCTGAAATGTTTGCTACATTTACAGGTAATTCCACAAAAAATGTTTTTCAAAAAATTAAAGACCATTTTGGCGTTGAAGAAGAAGTAGAAGTTTTAGTGAATAAAAAAAGAAGCATTTTTAATGATGCTTTTGATACAAAAGAAGATTTATTTTTATTGGAAGGTGTTGAAGATTTAATTAAAAATTTACATCAAAACGGAATTCAATTAATTTTAGCTTCTTCTGCTTCTAAAGTTACGATAGACAGAGTTTTTAAGCGTTTTAATTTACATCAGTATTTTTCGCATATTGTTTCTGGTGAAGATTTTCCACAATCAAAACCCAATCCAGCTATTTTTAATGAAGCAGTAAGATTGTCTACTTCTCCAAAAGAAAATTGCATCATAATTGAAGACAGTACTAACGGAATTAAAGCAGCTCATGCCGCCGAAGTATTTTGCGTTGGATATAAAAGTGCAAATACTAAAAAACAAGATTATAGCTTAGCAAATATTGTAATTGATAAATTTGAAGAATTAGATTTTTTAAATCTATTAAAATAATTTATCCAACTGCATCTTTATAAACACGTAAACATTTTTCTCGAGCTTCTTTGTGATCTACAATGGGTTCTGGGTATTTTGTAGTACCGAATTCTGGAATCCATTTTTTGATATATTGTAAATCTTTATCAAATTTTTTGATTTGTTCAGTTGGATTGAATATTCTGAAATAAGGTGCTGCATCTACACCTGAACCCGCTGCCCATTGCCAATTTCCAACATTACTTGCCATTTCATAATCTAAAAGTTTTGAAGCAAAATAGGTTTCGCCCCAACGCCAATCGATTAATAGATGTTTGCATAAAAAACTTGCTACAATCATTCTAACACGATTATGCATATGTCCGGTTGCATTTAATTCGCGCATGCCAGCATCTACAAAAGGATAACCGGTTTTTCCTTCACACCATTTTTGAAATAATATTTCATTATTGTCCCATTTTATAGCATCGTATTTTGGTTTAAAACTTTGATTAATTGTATGAGGGAAATGCCATAAAATTTGCATGAAAAATTCGCGCCAAATGAGTTCGTTTAAAAATGTTTTATTTTGAAATTCTGAAGCGTATTTAACTAGTTTTCTGATGCTAATTGTTCCAAATCTTAAATGAATACCAATTAAAGAAGTTCCTTCAATTGCTGGAAAATTTCTAGTGTTTTCGTAATTAGATACTAATTTTTCTGAAATATTAAATTCAGGTAAAGCTATCTTAGTTTTCTCAAATCCGATTTCATTTAAATTCAAAAAAGGGTAGGAGTGATCAGTAAATTTATGCAATAAAGTTTCTGAAGGGTAATTTTGTAGGTGATTTTGAGTTAATGCATTTTTCCATTTATTGGAATAAGGCGTATACACCACATACGGAGAACCGTCATCTTTGGTAATTTCAGATTTCTCAAATATTACTTGGTCTTTAGAAGTTTTAAATTGAACTGCATTTTCTTTAAAAAGTTGATTCAATTCTAAATCCCTTTTTCTAGCATAAGGTTCGTAATCCTGATTTGTATATACTGCTGTTATATTATTTTCAGAAAGCAATTTTCTGTAAACTTCTAGAGGTTTTCCGTGAAATACCGCTAGTTTCTTTCCAATTTGATTTAGTTGAGATTGTATTGTAGCTAATTGATTATGAATAAAAGTAACGCGAGCATCGTTTTTATCTAAATATTGCAAAATATTTGAATCAAAAATAAAAATAGGCAATACTTCTTCGTTTTCATGTAAAGCATGAAATAAAGCGGCATTATCTTCAAAACGTAAATCTCTTCTAATCCAAAATATTGTCATAACTATTTAATTTCTCCAAAAAGTTGATTTAATTTTTCTCTTCTAAATGTAAATATTTTTTGTAATTCTGATTTTACAAAAACAGCATGAGCTAATTTACCTAAAAAACCAAAAGGAAGTTTATAATGAACTATATCTTCCATTTCAATGCCACCTGGAATTTCTTTAATAAAATGCTTATGATGCCAGAAAGTATAAGGTCCAAATCGTTGTTCGTCTACAAAATACTCATCTTGAATTACATGTGTAATTTCTGTAACCCATTTCATTTTAATCCCTAAAAGCGGACTAACAAAATACTCAATTATTTGACCAGCATACATTTTTTTATCGGCGCCACTTAATACTTCAAATTTCATTGAATTCGGTGTAATTTCCTTTAAATTGTTAGGGTCAGATAAAAATTCCCAAGCCTCTTTTTTTGAAATAGGTAACGATTGTTTGGTATGAATTTTGTAAATCATCTTATGTATTATTAACTTTACAAAGATACAATTGTTTAATCTTTTTTCAATAATATTAAACAAAATATATTTTAAAATTTAAAATTTTATTAACTTTACGTTCTTATTTTTAAGTTAACTTAGCAAAAAATTATACATTATGATTAGAGTATTTATATATTGTTTATTATTGATTACAGGAATTTCTTCGGCTCAGATTACAATTCCTCAAGCAAGTCCGGTTTCTAAAGTTGATCAAACAGTTGGTTTAACCCAAATTGGAATCAATTATCATCGACCAAGTGCTAAAGGTAGAGCAGTGTATGGAGAATTAGTTCCTTACGGAAAAAATTGGAGAACAGGTGCCAATGAAAACACAACTATTACTTTTTCTCAAGATGTAACTATTGATTCAAAAGTGTTGCCAAAAGGTACTTATGCTTTATATACTACTCCAAAAGCAGATTCTTGGGATATTATATTTTATAAAGATACCAACAATTGGGGATTGCCAGAAGTTTGGACAGAAGAAAAGGTAGCTTTAAGAACGACTGTAAAACCAGAAAGTTTAAACAGATTAGTGGAAACATTTACTATTTCAATAAACAATGTTACTACAGAATCAGCTAATTTAGAATTGTCTTGGGAAAAAACTTTAGTATCATTAAAAATTGAAGTTCCTACTCAAAAAGTAGTTCTAAAAACGATTGAAGATACAATGAATGGTCCTTCAGCTAATGAATATTTCACATGTTCACAATATTATTACCAATCGAATACCGACTTAAACAAAGCATTAACTTGGATTAATCAAGGAATTGCTATTTCAGGTGATAAGGCACCATTTTGGTACTACAGATTGAAATCGTTAATTCAATACAAATTAGGTGATAAAAAAGGTGCTATTGAAAGTGCTAAAATTTCATTAGAAGGCGCAACAGCTGAAAAAAATGAAGATTATATCAAGCAAAATAAAGACAGTATCGAATTGTGGTCTAAAAAATAATTCGTAACTTTATACTAATAAAAAATAGGGCTGTCTAATTAATAGGAAAACCAATGGTTAGAAGTTCTGAATTTACTTCAGAATGGAGGTTTTCGAGACTCTTTAGACAGCCTGATTTTTGTAAAACATAAAAAAAGAGTTCAATTTTGAACTCTTTTTTTTTATATAGTTTTTAAACTTTCAATAAAAATATCAATTTCTTCTTTTGTGTTATAATGACTAAACGATATTCTTAAAGAAGGTTTCTTTGTGTTTTCTTCCGATAAAAATTCGGCTAATACATGTGAAGGTTTTACACTACCACTCTGACAAGCACTTCCTCTTGATACCGCAATTCCTTTCATGTCTAAATTGAATAATATCATTGCTGTTTTTTCTTCTGAAAAAGGTAATAACACATTTAAAATATTATAAAACGTATTTTCTCCATTAATAACAATTCCTTCAAAATTATTGTGTAATTGTTCAATACAATATCTTTTTAAATCAGTTATATAATCTGTTTCTTCAGTTAAAAATTCATGCGCTAAATCAAAGGCTTTTGCCATTCCGGCAATTTGATGAACGGCTTCAGTTCCTGCTCGTAATCCTTTTTCTTGTTCACCCCCAAATAACATTGGTTGCATGATTCTATTTTTTCTGATAAAGGCAAAACCAATTCCTTTCGGACCGTGAAATTTATGTGCGCTTGCCACTAAAAAATCAATAGGTGTTTTATCTAAATCTATTTTTACTTTTCCAATAGATTGTACGGTATCACAATGAAAAACTGCTTGATACTTCTGGCAAATAGAAGTCACGCGATCTAAATCTAATACTGTTCCAATTTCATTATTCACATGCATTAAAGTTACTAAAGTTGGAATTTCACTATCTAATTTTCTTTCTAAATCGAATAAATCTAATGTTCCATTTGGTAATACTTTTACATACTCAACATCGATTCCAAATTCTTTCTGTAAGTTTAAAACAGTATATAAAGTAGCGTGATGCTCAATTTTACTTGTAATGATTTTTTTTATGTTATGGTTTTTAACCATTTCTCTTAAAATCCAATTGGTAGCTTCTGTAGCATTAGCAGTAAAAATGATTTCTTGTGCCGAACAATTTAAATGTTTTGCGATTGTTTTTCTTGCTGTTTCAACATTTGTTTTTCCGCTTCTTCCAAAACTATGTGTTGAAGATGGATTTCCAAAATCATTTTCTAACGTATTGATAATCGTTTGAATAACTTCAGGGCGTAAAGGTGTAGTTGCGGCGTTATCTAAATATATTTTTTTCATGTATCATTGTGAGGAACGAAGCAATCTTTAATAAATTACTAAGTTATTTTTTTTAATTAATTTTGTTTGATGTAAATCTCCATAGCTCCTAATCCGTATCGACTATATTTTGCTTCTTGAATTACAATATTTTCGTATCTTTTTAATAGATATTCTAATTCCGATTTTAAGACACCATCGCCAACACCATGTATTAAAACCACTCGGTTGTATCGTTTTGAAATAGCAAAATCCATAGCGCGTTTTGCTTCTTCTAATTGAATGTTTAATTTATCGAAGTTAGTTAAATTCTGATTTCTTCCAGTAATTATTTTTTCAAGATGTAAATCAACTTCAAAAACCATTTGTTCTTTTTTGCTGATTTTTGTTAAAACGGAAGTCTTCTTTTTAGGAATTTCTTTTTCAGCTAAAACCCTAGAAACACTAACATCAAAGTTGATTTTAGGAGCATCGGATGAAATAACAATTAGTTCTTTTGGAGAATAGGATAGATGAAAACCATCAACTGTTTCAATAAAAATTTTATCGTTTTTTATTTCCACAATTTTGCCTTCCAAATTGTCGTCTAATACTTGTACAACGTCTCCTATATTCATTTATTCTTTCTAATTTAAATCGGGTTCAAAATTAAATAATTCAAATTTAATTTGGTAATTAAAATACAACTATATACATTTGTCCCATAATGAAGAACAGAATTCAAAATACTTGGTGGTGGATTAACTTACGTCAAACGTCGTGAGCAGATCCTCTATAGTATTAATATAACCATATACTTAAAAGGCTTGTCAATCACGACAAGCCTTTTTTTATTTTCTAAACTCAACAAAATGAACAAATATCAATTACATACAAAATCTAAAAAAATACTAGCCGACACTTTTACGCCAGTTAGTGTTTATTTAAAAATAAGAGATAAATTTCCTAATAGTATATTATTAGAAAGTTCTGATTATCATGCGAATGATAATAGTTTTTCATATATCTGTTTTAATCCAATTGCTCATTTTAGTATTGAAAACAATTGTATTGTCAAACAATATCCCGATAATACTATTGTAAAGACTGAAATCAACAATACTAATGTTGTAAATGAATTATCTCAATTTTCACAACAATTCTTAGTAGAATCGGATACGTTTAAATTTATTCATAACGGACTATTTGGGTATATTTCTTACGATGCTATTCAATATTTCGAGAAAATCAATATTAAAGAAAAGTCAAAAGAAAACGAAATTCCGTTGATTCAATATGCTGTGTATCAAAATGTAATTGCAATAAACCATTTTAATAATGAAGCTTATATTTTCTGTAATTCTTTAAATGATGAAAATAATATTGCTGAAATTGAATTGTTATTACAAAGTAAAAACTTTGCTTCTTATAATTTTAAAAAGGAAAATGAAGTTGTTTCCAATTTAACAGATGATCAATTCAAAGAAAATGTAGCGTTAGCGAAAAAACATTGTATGCGGGGTGATGTGTTTCAATTGGTTTTGTCTAGACGTTTTTCTCAAGAATTTAAAGGTGATGAGTTCAATGTTTATAGAGCGTTACGTAGTATTAATCCGTCTCCCTATTTGTTTTATTTTGATTATGGAAATTATAAAATATTTGGTTCATCACCTGAAGCTCAAATTGTTATAAATGATAATATGGCTGAAATTCATCCAATAGCTGGAACTTTTAAACGTACAGGAAATGACGAAGAAGATGCTTTATTAGCTAAAAAACTTGCAGAAGATGCTAAAGAAAATAGTGAACATGTGATGTTGGTAGATTTAGCTCGAAACGATTTGAGTCGAAATTGTAATGAAGTTCAAGTACAAAAATATAAAGAAGTACAATTTTTTTCTCATGTGATTCATTTGGTTTCAAAAGTGACAGGAAAATTGAAAAATTCTAATAATTTTATGAACTTAGTCGCCAATACGTTTCCTGCTGGAACTTTAACAGGTGCTCCGAAAGTTAAAGCCATGGAATTAATTGAAGAAATCGAACAAACGAACAGAAGTTTTTATGGCGGAGCAATTGGTTTTATGGACTTTAATGGGAATTTCAATCACGCCATTATGATTCGTTCTTTTTTGAGTAAAAACCATAAATTATATTTTCAGGCTGGAGCTGGAATTGTAGAAAGTTCTTCAGAAGAAAATGAAATGCAAGAAGTTTATAATAAGTTAGGAGCTTTACAAAAAGCATTAGATTTAGCAGAAACAATTTAATTTCAAAAGAAAATAATTAATTTAATGTCACACTGAGCTTGTCGAAGTGTCTTTATTTAAAAAACATGAAAATAGCAGTTATAGATAATTACGATAGTTTTACATACAATTTAGTTCACTATTTGGAAGATTTAGGAGCAGAAGTTACTGTTTTTAGAAATGATGAATTTGAATTAAAAGAATTAGAATCATTTGAAAAAATCCTTTTATCTCCCGGTCCAGGAATTCCAGATGAAGCTGGTTTATTAAAAGATGTGATTAAAACCTATGCAAAATCAAAAAGTATTTTTGGTGTTTGTTTAGGATTGCAAGCAATTGGTGAAGTTTTTGGAGGAACTTTAACTAATTTGGATAAAGTCTATCATGGTGTTGCAACAAAAGTTACTAAAACTGAAGATGATTTTATTTTCAATGATTTACCAAATGAAATGGAAGTAGGTCGTTACCATTCTTGGGTTATTTCAAACGAAAATTTTCCTCAAAATTTAATCATCACTTCTACAGATGAAAATGGAGAAATTATGTCGATAAAGCATAGTGTTTACGATGTTCGAGGTGTGCAATATCATCCAGAAAGCGTATTGACTCCACACGGGAAAAAAATTCTAGAAAATTGGCTTAGCCACTAGCAATCAACTACATATTCGCTAATTAAGTTGCTTTATTGATTATAAATCAGTGAAGTACAGCCCAACTTATGTCTAATTTTAAAAATATAATAACATGAAAAATATAATAAACCGATTAATCAATCACGAAATTCTTTCCAAAGAAGAAGCTAAAAATACATTAATTGAAATCTCTAACGGAACTTGTAATTCGCATCAAATTGCAGCTTTTTTAACTGTATACATGATGCGAAACATAACTATTGATGAACTTTCAGGTTTCCGTGAAGCCTTACAAGAACTTTGTGTTCCAGTCGATTTTTCAGCCTATGATACTATCGATTTGTGCGGAACAGGTGGTGATGGTAAGGATACTTTTAATATTTCAACTTTATCATCTTTTATTGTTGCAGGTGCAGGATATAAAGTCGCAAAACATGGTAACTATGGCGTTTCTTCAATTTCTGGTTCTAGTAATGTAATGGAACAAATGGGTGTGAAATTTTCCAATAATCAAGACTTTTTAACTCAATGTTTGGAAGATGCTAATATTGCTATTCTTCATGCGCCTTTATTTCATCCAGCAATGAAAAATGTAGCGCCAGTTCGAAAAGATTTAGGTGTAAAAACTTTTTTCAATATGCTCGGACCAATGGTTAATCCATCTTTTCCTAAATTTCAAATGGTAGGTGTTTTTAGTTTGGAATTGGCCCGTATGTATGCATATTTATATCAAAAAACGAATACAAAATATGCAATTCTTCATGGTTTGGAAGGTTTCGACGAGGTTTCATTAACAGATACTGTCAAAATCATCACAAACGATACCGAAACCATTAATTTTCCTATAGATTTTCAATTTAACAAAATACATTTATCTGAAATAAAAGGAGGAAATACAGTAGAAGATTCTGCTAAAATATTCCATAAAATATTAAAAGGCGAAGGCTCAGAAGCTCAAAATAATGTGGTATTGGTTAATTCTGCACTAGCTATTCAAACGATTTCAGAATTGAGTTATTCCGATTCATTGGAAAAAGCAAAAGAAAGTTTATATGGAAAACAGGCACTTGCAAAATTAAACACACTAATTAAATTAAGTAACTAATGACAATTTTAGATAAAATTATATCAGATAAAAGGAGAGAAGTAGCATTGAAAAAATCAATTGTAACTATTTCTCAATTAGAAAATACAGGTTTATTTAATTCTAGAACCAATTCGTTAAGCAAATTATTGCAAAATTCATCATCCGGAATTATTGCAGAGCATAAAAGAAAGTCGCCTTCAAAGCAAACAATTAATTCTTCATTTGCGGTTGAAGAAGTGGTAAAAGGCTATCAAAATGCTGGAGTTTGTGGGATTTCGGTTTTAACGGATATGAAATATTTCGGTGGAAGTTTAGACGATTTATTATTAGCGCGAGCATCCGTTTCGATTCCATTATTACGAAAAGAATTTATTATAGATGAATACCAATTATTGGAAGCTAAAGCTCATGGAGCAGATGTAATTCTTTTAATAGCTGCGGTATTAAGTCGACAAGAAATTAAACATTTATCAGAATTTGCACAATCATTAGGGTTGGAAGTGTTGTTAGAAGTACATAACGAAGAAGAATTGCAAAAAGCCATAATGCCTAGTTTGAATATGATTGGTGTAAACAATAGAAATTTAAAAACCTTTGATGTCAGTTTAAATTATAGTAAAGAACTAGCCGAATTAATACCAAAAGAATTTATTAAAGTTTCTGAAAGTGGTATTTCAACTGTTTCTGATGTGCAAGAATTGCAACAATTTGGTTATCAAGGATTTTTAATTGGGGAAAACTTTATGAAAACAGATAATCCTGGTTTAGCAGTGAATAATTTTATAAAGCAATTGTCATGAAAAACTCCAATTTAAAACTCAAAATATGTGGTATGAAGTTTTCAGAAAACATTCAGGAAATTGCTCATTTGGAACCCGATTTTTTAGGATTCATTTTCTATGATAATTCCGTTAGAAATTATTTAGAAGATACTATAATTCTTATTCCAAAATCGATTCAAAAAGTGGGTGTTTTTGTGAATGAAAGTCCTGAAGAAATCATTAAAAAGATAAGTAAATTCAATTTGAATTTCATTCAATTACACGGAAACGAATCTAAAAGTTATTGTTTAGATTTAAACAATCAACTATCAGAAAATCAATTAAATATAAAAATAATAAAATCATTTTCAATTGATGATTTATTTGATTTTTCTTTACTGAATGATTTTC
Organism: Flavobacterium urocaniciphilum; assembly: GCF_900110615.1. Lineage (GTDB taxonomy): Bacteria > Bacteroidota > Bacteroidia > Flavobacteriales > Flavobacteriaceae > Flavobacterium > Flavobacterium urocaniciphilum. Next base: position 753,869 of record NZ_FOEI01000001.1, on the reverse strand, counting down.
AATTTGTTGATTATTTTTTATTTGATACGAAAGGAAAATTATTAGGTGGTAATGGTATAAAATTCAATTGGAAAATTCTAGATAAATATCATCTAAACAAACCCTATTTTTTAAGTGGTGGAATTGGTTTAGAGGATGTTTCTAATATCATAGCATTTTTAGAACAACCAGTATCGCAATATTGTTATGGAATTGATGTGAATAGTCAATTTGAACTTGAAGCAGGATTTAAAAACAAAGAAAAATTACAACAATTTAAAACACAACTATATGAGTCAGTTTAAAGTTTCTGAAAAAGGGTTTTATGGAAAATTTGGAGGCGCATTTATACCAGAAATGTTATATCCAAATGTGGAAGAATTGCGCATTCAATATCTTTCAATTATAGCAGAATCAAGCTTTCAGGAAGAATACCTGAATTTGTTGGAGCAATATGTGGGAAGGCCAACTCCATTATATTTTGCTAAACGATTATCTGAAAAATACAATGCAAAAATCTATTTGAAAAGAGAAGATTTATGTCACACTGGTGCTCATAAAATAAACAATACTATTGGTCAAATTTTATTAGCAAAACGATTAGGAAAAACTAGAATCATCGCTGAAACAGGAGCAGGGCAGCATGGTGTGGCAACTGCAACTGTTTGTGCTTTAATGGGATTAAAATGTATTGTATATATGGGCGAAATTGACATTGAACGACAAGCGCCAAATGTAGCGCGTATGAAAATGTTAGGAGCGGAAGTTCGTCCAGCTATATCAGGTTCAAAAACCTTAAAAGACGCTACAAATGAGGCCATTCGAGATTGGATTAACAACCCAACAGATACATTTTATATTATTGGTTCTGTAGTCGGACCTCATCCTTATCCTGACATGGTTGCTAAATTTCAAAGTATAATTTCAAAAGAGATAAAATCACAATTACATACTCAAGAAGGAACTAAATTTCCAAATTATGTAATTGCTTGTGTGGGTGGAGGAAGTAATGCTGCTGGTGCTTTTTATGAATTTTTAGATGATGAACATGTTGGTTTAATTGCTGTTGAAGCAGCCGGACATGGTGTTGATTCTGGTGAAAGTGCCGCAACTTCTGTTTTAGGAAAAATCGGAATTATACATGGAAGTAAAACGTTATTGATGCAAACAGATGACGGACAAATAACTGAACCATATTCTATTTCTGCGGGATTAGATTATCCTGGAGTTGGGCCATTACATGCTCATTTGAATGATGTTGGACGTGCCGAATTTATTGCAATTACTGATGAGGATGCTATGAAAGCCGGATTGGAAATTTGTAATCTTGAAGGCATTATTCCAGCGATAGAAACGGCTCACGCTTTTGCTGTTTTGGATAAAAAGCAATTCAATCCAACAGATATTGTGGTAATTAATTTATCGGGGCGTGGTGATAAAGATTTGAATACCTATATCAATTACTTTAATTTTTAATTTAACCGCAAGGCACGCAAAGTGAGTCGCAAAGCTCGCTATGACTTTTAAATGATTTTTAATCTTTGCGAACCTTGTGCAAAACATCGCGTCTTTGCGGTAAAAAAAAATATAAACATGAATAGAATCAATCAAAAATTACAAGAAAATAAAAAATTGCTATCGATTTATTTTACAGCTGGATATCCAAATGTAAACGATACTGTTTCAATAATAGAACAATTAGAAAAAAGCGGAGTAGATATGATTGAAATTGGTTTGCCTTTTTCCGATCCGTTAGCAGATGGACCAACAATTCAAGAAAGTTCAACTATTGCGATACAAAATGGTATGACAACCCAATTACTGTTCGAACAATTAACAAATATTCGGAATACTGTAAAAATTCCTTTATTGATTATGGGATATTTTAATCCGATTATGCAATTTGGAGTAGAAGAGTTTTGTAAAAAATGTAATGAAATTGGCATTGATGGCTTAATTATCCCAGATTTACCTATAGATGAATACCTTTCTGAATACCAATCGATTTTCGTAAAGCATAATCTAAAAAACGTGTTTTTGATCACCCCACAAACTTCAAACGAGCGAATCACAGAAATTGATTCAATTTCCGATAGTTTTATTTATATGGTAAGTACTGCTGCTGTTACTGGAAGTCAATCTGGTTTTGGAGAAGAGCAACTAAATTACTTCAAAAGAATTTCAAATCTAAATTTAAAGAATCCACAAATTGTTGGTTTTGGAATTTCTAACAAAGAAACTTTTAAGCAAGCAACTTTACATCAAAAAGGAGCAATAATTGGTAGTGCTTTTATAAAATTCTTAAAAGATAATTCAATTGAAAAGATCCCCAACTTTATTAATTTTATTATATAAATTTTTTATGTTTAGTTGTAAAACCTGGCTTTGTCAGGTTTTTTTTATTTCTATAGTTTGTTTTTTGTTTTGTTAATAGAATGTTAAAATTAAATTAAACGATTGTTTAAATTAAACGATTGTTTAATTTTGTCCAGAATTTAAAAGTTAAGATTATGGACTATAATTCAAAACAAATAGAAATCTTAAATGTTTCCTTAAAACTTTTTGCTGAAAAAGGCTTTGATGGTACATCAATTAGAGATATTGCTAAAGCTGCAGATATTAATGTTGCTATGGTTTCTTATTATTTTGGTTCAAAAGAAAAATTACTGGAAGCAATTGTACTTTATCGTGTTTCTGGTTTTAGAATGATTTTGGAAAACTTACAGTTTGAAGAAATTACTCCAATAGAAAAAATTAAAAAATTTGTAGCATTATATGTTACGAAATTATTTCAAAACAAAGATTTTTATCAAATCATACATTTTGAAATTGTAAATCAGAAACGCGCTTGCGACTTCTCCGCTTTCTCTGAAATAAAAAAGAAAAACTTATTACTTCTTGAAAACATTATTGCTGAAGGCCAAAAAGCTGGTGTTTTTAAAGCCAACTGTAATTCATTATTAATTCCAGCATTAGTGATTGGAACATTCTCTCAAATTCATAATAATAAAAAGTTTTATATCGAAATGATGAATTTGAAAGATGAAGTAGAATTTGAAAAATACATGCTTAATGATTTCAAAGAAGAAATAACAAATGTAGTATTAGGAATGTTAATCAAATAAAAATGAATATCAATAAATTTATAATTTTCGCCTTATTTTCTTTTGGGTTTAATTACGCTCAAGAAAATAAAACGCTTTCATTAAAGGAAGCAATCAACATCGGAATTACTAAAAGTAATCAGGCTATTTTAGCAGATACAAAGGTAAAAACTTCTGAATGGGATGTTAAAACAGTTAAAAATAATCAATTGCCAAGTGCTTCAGTTTCTGGACAGTTTTTCAAACTAACTAAAGCAGATGTAAAAGGTAATTTAATTCAAGGGTCTGGTGGAGGAGTAGACATTAATCAATTAATGATTGGTCAGGCAAATGTTACTGTTCCTGTTTTTAATGGTTTTAAAATTCAAAACGGAATTAAAGCTTCTCAAAATTTAAATTTTGCAGAAGTGAGTAATGCGCAACATACTAAAGAACAAATTGCTTTATATGTGACTCAATTGTATTTCGGATTGTATAAAACACAACAAATGATTGTGTTAACGGAAGATAATTTGAAAAGTGCTCACCAACGAGTTGTCGATTTTCAAGCTTTGGAAGATAACGGCTTGTTAGCACATAACGATTTATTAAAAGCTCAATTGCAAGAATCGAATATTGAATTATCGCTTGAAACTATTAAAAAAAATAATGCAGTATTAAATTTTCAATTAGTCAACTTTTTACAATTAGCGGAAGGAACAAAAATTAAAATTTCAGAAGAAGATTTTTCTTCTTTAAAAGTTGCTACCGATAATTCAGTTCAAAGAAAGGATTTAGAAGCCTTAAGTTTTCATCAGCAAGCAGCTCAAACCAACATTAAAATTGCAAAAGGGAATTACTATCCATCTTTTAATTTAATTGGAGGTTATATCGCTTTAGATGTTAAAAATGCGTTGACTGTTACCAATGCCATGAATTTTGGAGCAGGAATCTCATATGATCTTTCTTCTATTTTCAAAAACAAAAAAAATGTAGAAAAGGCTAAAAGTCAAGCTTTAGAAGTTGAAAATCAAATTGCAATTTTAAACGAAAAAATTACGGAAGAAGTTCAAGAAGCTACAGAGAATTACAATTTAGCCATCAAACAAAAAGCAGTTTATCAAAAGGCACAATTTCAAGCAGAAGAGAATTATAGAATTGTTTTAGATAAATACAATAACGGTTTATCAAACACAAACGATCTTTTAGAAGCGAACGTTGAACAATTACAAGCGAAAATAAATTATGCTATTTCTACTTCGGAAATATTACAGAAATATTATGAATTAGAATTTCAAAAAGGAAAATTAACACAATCATTAAATTAAAAAATATACAATATCATGGAAAAAAAGAAAACCAATAAAAAATTCACATTCTTACTAATAGGATTAGTTACTTTAGGTGGAATATATGGCGGATATAAATACATGCATTCACTTTCACATGAAACTACAGACGATGCGCAAATAGAGCAAAACATGACTCCAATTATTCCAAGAGTTACAGGTTATATAAATAAAGTTTATGTAAAAGATAATCAGCAAGTTAAAAAAGGAGATACTTTGTTTGTAATTGACAATAGCGATTATTTAGTTAAAGTTGAAGAAGCTAAAGCAGCTTTATTAGCAGCTGAAAGTTCTTTTGAAGTATCTAAAGCAGATGTTGGAACTGCTCAGGGAACAGTGGCAGTAAGTGATGCTAATGCAAAATCATCAATTAATAATATCGAATCAGCTCAAATCAGATTATGGAGAGCCACAAATGATTTCGAAAGATTTGAAAATTTATACAAAAACAAATCGATTACAAAACAACAATATGAGCAAGCTTTAGCGGCAAAACAAGAAGCTGAAACTCAATTAAAAATGATGAAGCAACAAAAAAGCGCTAACGATTATCAAAAAAATGTTGCAGTTACTAGAACAAATGTTTCTCAAAAACAAACTTCAGTTGCAGCTGCAAATATTGAAAGAGCAAAAGCTGCTTTAGAAGCCGCACAATTAAATTTAAAATATACAGTTGTTACAGCTGCAACAAACGGACAAGTTTCTGCCATTGATTTACAACCTGGACAATTAGTTCAACCAGGTCAATCTTTATTTTATATTATTAATTCAGAAGAAGTTTGGGTTGTTGCAAATTTTAAAGAAACGCAATTAAATAAAATGAAATTAGGTCAGATTGTAGAAATTAAAGCTGATGCTTTTCCTGATGATAAATTTGAAGGTTCAATTGCTTCATTTTCTCCAGCAACTGGTTCTCGTTTTTCTTTATTACCACCAGATAATGCAACTGGTAACTTCGTTAAAACAGTTCAACGTTTACCTGTAAAAATAACATTAACAGCTAAAAATGCTCAAGATAAAATCAAATTACTACGTTCAGGAATGAATGTAGAAGTTGATGTACATTTAAATTAATTATGAGTGCAACTACAACAAATACGCAAGATGATAGCTTAGTTGAATATGGCTTTAACAGAGTCATAATCACTATCACGGCAGTCTTATGTGCGCTTTTAGAAATTGTTGATACTACAATTGTAAATGTTGCTTTAAATGATATGCGTGGAAGTCTTGGTGCTACTTTAACAGATGTTGCTTGGGTTATTACCGCTTACGCAATTGCAAATGTTATTGTAATTCCAATGACTAGTTGGTTGTCTCAACAATTTGGAAGAAGAAATTATTTTGCGGCATCCATTATCATCTTTACAGTTGCTTCTTTCTTATGTGGAAATGCAACAGATATATGGGAATTAATCATCTTTAGATTTATTCAAGGTTTAGGTGGCGGAGCATTATTGGTAACTTCTCAAACCATAATTACAGAAAGTTATCCTGTGGCAAAACGCGGAATGGCACAAGCAATTTACGGAATGGGAGTAATTGTAGGTCCAACTTTAGGTCCGCCATTAGGAGGTTATTTAGTAGATACGTATTCTTGGCCTTATATATTTTATATCAATATACCAATTGGAATTATTGCGGCCTTATTAACGTTGAGATATGTTAAAAGTCCGAAATACGGAGAAAAATTAAGCGCTAATCAAGTAGATTGGTTTGGTATTATTTCTTTAGCCGGATTTATTGGATCGTTACAATATGTTTTAGAACACGGTCAGCAAGATGATTGGTTTAACGATGGAACAATTATTACATTAAGTACAATAAGTTTCTTCAGTTTGTTTTTCTTTGTTTGGCGACAATTAACTTATAAATATCCAGTTGTTAATCTGAAAGTTTTAAAAGATACGAATTTACGAGTGGGAACTATTTTGAGTTTCATTATGGGATTCGGATTGTACGGTTCTACATTTATCATCCCAATTTATACGCAATCGATTTTAGGTTGGACCGCTACTGATGCAGGTTTACTTTTAATTCCAAGTTCATTGATGACTGCTTTCATGATGCCTATAATTGGACAATTATTACAAAAAGGTGTGCCGCAAAAATATTTAGTAGCAATTGGATTTTTAATGTTCTTTTTCTTTACGTTTTGGATGTATAACGTTATGACACCAGATACAGGAGAAGAATACATGTATTGGCCTTTAATTATTAGAGGATTAGGTTTAGGTTTGTTATTCGTACCTATTACAACGTTATCCTTATCAACTTTAAAAGGGAAGAGTATAGGTGAAGGTGCTGCATTTACTGGAATGATGCGACAATTAGGTGGTTCATTTGGTATTGCAATTATCACCACATTTATTGCCCGTTTTACACAAGAGCATCGTGTAAATTTAATTGCAAATATTGATGCTACGAAAACGCAAGTTCAAGACAGGATTACACAAATGCAACACGGATTTATGGCTAAAGGTTTTAGTGCTAATGAAGCATTGGATAAAGCTCATAAAGTTTTAGATATGAGTGTAATGAAACAAAGTACAGTCTTGTCATATATGGATATATTCTTGTATTTGGGTGTGTTGTTTTTAGTTTGTATTCCCGTAATACTTTTAATCAAAAACAATAAGAATAAAGTCAATATTAGTGAAGCCATGCACTAAAAAATATATTCAAAAAAATCCCAATCATTCGATTGGGATTTTTTTTATCTTGTAAATACTAATTTATTTCCTTCTGATAAATTACTGTCAAAAGCATAACCTTCGTAATTGAATCCTTTTAAATCTTCTATAGTTTTGGCGTTGGTATCAATAATATAACGAACCATTAAACCTCTCGCTTTTTTAGCAAAAAACGAAATCATTTTTAATTTTCCGTCTTTATAATCTTTGAATTCTGGAGTAATTACAGGAACTTTTAATTTTTTTACATCAACGACTGAAAAATATTCGTTACTTGCTAAATTCACAAATAATTCATCTTTTTCCAATTCAGAATTTAAAGCATCAGTAATTGTTTTTTTCCAAAATTCATATAAGTTTTTCTTGGTTCCAATTTTTATCGAAGTTCCCATTTCCAAACGATACGCTTGCATTAAATCTAATGGTTTTAATAAGCCGTATAAACCCGAAAGAATTCGCAATTTATCTTGTAAATCGTCTAGTTTTTCTAAAGGTAACGAATAAACATCTAAACCTAAATATACATCGCCATCAAAAGTATAAACGGCAGGTCTAGCATTTTCAGGTGTAAAGGGTAATTGCCAATCCTGATTGCGTTGCCAATTTAAATCGCCTAACTTTTCAGAAATATCCATTAATTCCATTAATTGTTTTGGCTTTTTCTTTTTTAAAGTCTTTTGAATGGTTTCTGCTTTATTTAAAAAGTTAGATTCCGTATATAATTGAGTTGGGATTTCTTTTTCTAAATTTAAAGATTTGGCAGGCGATATTACGATTTTCATTTGTGTTTCAGATTTTTTTCAAAAATAAAACAATAGCTTGGATTTAAAGTATACTTAATTATAAAAAATTTAAATTATGATATTGTTATTGCCAATGGTAATGTTTAACTTCGCAACATGATAAAAGTAATGCTGATTGGTTCCGGAAACGTGTCAACACATTTATTTCAGGCTTTTTCCAAAGTTCCTGATGTAGAAGTGGTTCAGGTTTTTTCAAGAACTTTTTCAAATGATTTTCCATCGAATATTCAAATTTCTGATTTTACTCAAATTTCAGAAGCTGATGTATATATCATTTGTGTGTCAGATAACGCTATTGCTTCTGTATCAGATCAATTGCCTTTTGAAAATAGGTTAGTGGTTCATACTTCTGGAAGTACTAATTTTGATGTACTTAACGCTAAAAATAAACGTGGCGTTTTTTATCCTCTACAAACATTTTCTAAACATAAAGAAGTTGATTTTAATGAAATTCCAATTTGTTTAGAAACAGAAAAGGAAACTGATTATGAAATTTTAGAAAAATTAGCCAAAACCATTTCCAAATCAGTAAATAAAATTGATGGAAATCAACGTAAAGCGTTACATGTTTCGGCTGTTTTTGTGTGTAATTTCGTGAATCATTTGTATCATATAGGTTCAGAAATTTGCAAAGAAAACAACATTCCATTTCATATCTTGCAACCTTTAATTGAAGAAACGGCAGAAAAAATCAAAACGCTTTCTCCAGAAGAAGCGCAAACTGGACCAGCTTTAAGAAAAGATTCAAAAACAATTGAAAAACATATCGATTTTCTAACCGATTCAACTCAAAAAGAAATATATAAAATCTTGACTAATTCCATACAAAATGTCGAAAAGTTATAAAGAATTAATGAATGATGTTAAAGCATTTATCTTTGATATAGATGGTGTTTTAACTGACGGAACCGTACATATTTCTGAAGACGGTCAATTGCTTCGTCAAATGAATATTAAAGACGGTTATGCCATGAAAGCTGCAGTAGATAAAGGGTATCCGGTTTGTATTATTTCAGGTGGAAGTAATGAAGGTGTTCGCGTTCGTTTACAAAATTTAGGTATTAAAGATATATATTTAGCCGCTCCAGATAAAGTAGAAAAGTTTTATGAATTTTGTGACGGTTACCAAATCAAACATGATGAAGTGTTATACATGGGTGATGATATTCCGGATTATTTAGTCATGCAAAAAGTAGGATTACCAACTTGTCCTCAAGATGCCGTTCCAGAAATAAAAGGAATCAGTAAATATATTTCGCATGCAAATGGTGGAAAAGGAGCCGTTCGCGATGTTATTGAACAAGTTATGAAAGTACAAGGAACTTGGATGGACGATTTTGACGCTAAGTTTTTTTAAGAAAAAAGAATATTAATAAAAAATAATAAGAGGAAGAAAGATTGCTTTGTTCCTCGCAATGACAAAAAAATGAAACATTACTTAAAACTTATACGCATAGAGAATATTTTAATGGTTGCTTTTATGCAATTAATTGTTAGATACGGATTTTTAAATCATATTGATTTTAGAGATGCCATGGGTGAACAACAATCGTTGTCGAATTGGCAATCTTTAGCCGACTGGCAATATGGATTAATGGTATTAGCAACAATTTGTATTATGGCTGGTGGTTATGTTATTAATAATATTTTTGATAGAGATATCGATTTGGTTAATAAACCAGAAAATGTTGTTGTTGGAACTTACATCACAGAAAAAACAGCTTATAATCTGTATTTTGCATTAAATATTATTGGTGTTGGAATCGGGTTTTATTTAAGTCGCGTAATTCAACATCCTTCATTTGCAGGTGCTTTTATCATTTGTTCGGTATTATTATATGCGTATTCAAATGGTTTAAAACAAATTCCATTTTTAGGAAATGCCGTTATTGGATTATTGGCTGCGTTTAGTATCATCATCATTATCTTTTTCGATTTATATCCTTCAATGTATGATGGTAATGCAGATACTATGAAAAGAATTTATTCTATACTTTTAGATTATGCAATATTTGCTTTCATACTTCATTTTGCTAGAGAAATTATTAAAACTATTGAAGATTTTGAAGGTGATAATGAATACGGTATAACAACAGTTGCAACTTCTTATGGAACCAATATTGCAAAATATGTGTCTTTAGTTGCTATTGCTGGTTTAATCGTGTTTTTATCATATTATATTTTCGCTAATTTAACTCATAATAATTATGCATTTGGTTATTTCATTGTATTCATGATTGCGCCATTATTGTTTTGTGCATTTAAATTATGGAAAGCTGAAGCAAAACAAGATTTTACATTTTTAAGTAAACTGTTAAAATTAATTATGCTTACAACTATTTTATCGTTAGTTGTAATTTTAGTTTCAATGAAATATGCTTAAAGAAAAGTTTAAAAATCATCGTATTATATTAGCTTCGGGTTCGCCTAGAAGGCAGCAATTTCTTAAGGAATTAGATGTAGATTTCGAAATTCAATTAAAAGATATTGAAGAAATTTATCCTGAACATTTAAAAGATTCTGAAATTACTAATTTCTTAGCAAAATTAAAAGCTTCAGCATTTACAGATGATTTAAAACAAAATGATATTTTAATTACTTCAGATACTATAGTTTGGTTGAATGATAAAGCATTAGGAAAACCAAAAGATTTTAATGATGCTTTTGATATGATTACAGAAATGTCTGGAAAAACACATAAAGTAATTACTTCAGTTTGTATCAAAACGATTGAAAAAGAAGTCGTTTTCTTTGATGAAACGTTGGTAACTTTTGCAAATTTATCTTCAGAAGAAATTAAATATTATTTGGATAATTATAAACCATACGATAAAGCGGGTTCTTACGGAATACAAGAATGGATTGGATTAGTAGCTATTGAAAAAATAGAAGGAAGTTATGCAAATGTAGTAGGATTACCCACACATAAACTATATCAAGAATTAATGAAATTCTAAGTTGTAAAAAATTGGAATTTTTGATGTATATTTGTCAACACAACACATAAGAAATATGAGTCAAAAAATATTGCTCAATACCAAAGAAGTCAATATCATTTTACATCGATTAGCTTGTCAATTAATCGAAAAACACCTCGATTTTTCAAATACAATTCTTATAGGAATTCAACCAAGAGGTACTTTTTTAGCCAATAGATTAACTAAAATTCTTAAAGAAGAATATAATATTTCCGATTTAAAATTAGGATTATTAGACATCACATTCTTTAGAGACGACTTTAGAAGAAGTGAAAAACCATTCGAAGCCAATCAAACACAAATCGATTTTTTAGTAGAAGATAAAAATGTCGTATTTATTGATGATGTATTATATACTGGTAGAAGTATTCGTGCAGCTTTAACAGCAATTCAATCGTTTGGAAGACCAAAATCTATTGAACTTTTAACTTTAATAGATAGACGTTTTAGTCGTGATTTACCGATTCAACCCGATTATAGAGGTCGACAAGTTGATGCCATTAACAATGAGAAAGTATTGGTGAAATGGGCGGAAAATGATGGAGAAGATGCCGTTTACATTGACATAAAAAAATAAGAAACAACAACAACACAACACTAAAATGAAAGAATTAAGCGTCAATCATTTACTAGGAATAAAATACATTAACAAGAACGATATTAATTTAATTCTTGAAACTGCCGATCAGTTCAAAGAAGTAATTAATAGACCCATAAAAAAAGTTCCTTCGCTTAGTGATATAACTATTGCAAATATCTTTTTTGAAAACAGTACAAGAACTAAGTTATCTTTCGAATTAGCTCAAAAAAGACTTTCTGCAGATGTAATGAGTTTTTCTTCTGCGCAATCGTCTGTTAAAAAAGGAGAAACTTTAATTGATACGGTTAACAATATCTTAGCCATGAAAGTGGATATGGTGGTTATGAGACATAGCTCGCCAGGTGCAGCTCATTTTTTGTCACAACATGTAAACGCAAGTATTGTAAATGCTGGAGATGGTGCTCATGAACATCCAACACAAGCATTATTAGATAGTTATACAATAAGAGAAAAATTAGGAGAAGTTGCTGGAAAAAAGATTGTTATTGTTGGAGATATTTTACACAGTAGAGTAGCGCTTTCTAATATTTTCGCACTACAAATGCAAGGTGCTGAAGTTAAGGTTTGCGGACCAAAAACATTGATTCCAAAATACATTAATTCTTTAGGAGTAACTTACGAACCAAATTTAATTAAAGCGTTAGAATGGTGTGATGTAGCTAATATGTTACGTGTTCAAAATGAAAGATTAGATGTAAGTTATTTTCCAAATACTCGCGAATACACACAACAATTCGGGTTAACAAATGAAATATTAAACAACCTGAATAAAGAAATTGTGGTAATGCATCCGGGTCCAATTAACCGTGGTGTTGAAATTACTTCAGATGTTGCCGATGGAAACCATTCTGTAATTTTAGATCAGGTAGAAAATGGAGTAGCGGTAAGAATGGCGGTAATATATTTATTAGCGAGTAAGATTAAGAATAGATTGTAACTTAAAGTTTAAATGGAATTTTGTATTTTTAGTAAATTCAAAATTTGAACATAAAAAGAATTAGAATATGAAAGTAGAACAAAAAGGACATACAACAACAATAAAAGATACTGAAAGTACTTTCGATGCGTTTTTAGAAAAACTAACTACGCAATATAATTCTTATAAGTCAGTTAATTTAATTATTGATGTAACACATGATAAGTCATTTGATTTGAGTTGTTTAAAGAAATTTTCTGACTTATCTAAAACACATAAAAAAAACAAAAAGTCTTTCGTGATTGTTGCTGAAAATGTTGATTTTAATAACGCTCCAGCTTCTTTAAATATTGTACCTTCACTATTAGAAGCGCAAGATATTATTGAAATGGAAGAAATTGAACGCGATTTAGGATTCTAAAATTTTTACAGTTTGTAGTTTTTTGTTTATTGTTAAAATCGTTTACAACTAACCACAAATCACAAACCACAAACATAAAATGAAAGTAAAAATTTTAGGCTGTTACGCTGCAACTCCAAGAACAATAACAAATCCGACTTCACAAGTTTTAGAAATTAAAAATAAAATGTTCTTAATTGATTGTGGAGAAGGAACTCAAGTGCAACTTCGTAAGCATAAAATTAAGTTTTCTCAAATAGAACATGTTTTTATTTCTCACTTACACGGCGATCATTTCTTTGGATTAATCGGACTTATTTCTACTTTCATGCTTTTAGGAAGAGAAAAAGATTTACATATTTATGGTCCGAAAGGCATTAAAGAAGCAATTTTATTGCTTTTAAAACTCGGAAACGCTTATACTTCATATAATTTATTTTTTCATGAATTAACTTCTAAAGAAAGTGAAGTTATTTTTGAAGATGAAAAAGTTCGCGTTACAACTATTCCATTAAAACATAGAGTTTATACCAATGGTTATTTGTTTGAAGAAATAAACAAAGAACGAAAACTGAATATTAACGCCATTTTAAATTATGATATTGACAAAGTATATTATAATAAAATTAAATATGGTGGCGATATTACTTTGGAAGATGGAAGAGTAATTCCTAATTCTGAATTATCTTTTGATCCAGAAGTTGCCAAAAGTTATGCCTTTTGTTCCGATACCATTTATGATGAAGAAATTGTTCCGATTATTAAAAATGTGACTGTTTTATATCATGAAAGCACCTTTTTAGAAACGGAAAGTCATTTAGCGGAAAAAACGATGCATACTACAGCTAAACAAGCTGCGAATATTGCTAAATTAGCAGAAGTTAAAAATTTATTATTAGGTCATTATTCGACACGCTACGGAAATATTGAATTATTCAGAACAGAAGCCAATGAAATTTTTGATACTGTTTTATTAGCTGATGATGGTTTAGAATTTGAATTTTAATAACAATTACATTATGAGAAGAATAGAAACGTTTTTAGCTAATGCGCTTTAATTCATTATAGATTTTTTTCACTTTAATTAAAAACTTCACGTTTAAAAAATATGAAAGACTTATCCGATTATAGAAAATCATACGAAAAAAGCGAATTGTTAGAAAATACAATTCCAGAAGATGCTATTCAATTGTTTCATAAATGGTTTTATGAAGCTGAAGAACAAGAAGATGGTGAAGTTAATGCGATGACTGTTTCTTCAATTGGTTTAGACGGTTTTCCAAAGAGTAGAGTAGTTCTGTTGAAAAAATTTAATGAAGAAGGATTTATTTTTTATACCAATTATAATTCTGAAAAAGGAAAGGCTATTCAACAAAACCCAAACATTTGTTTATCATTCTTTTGGCCAATATTAGAACGCCAAGTAATAATTAAAGGTATTGCTGAAAAAACAACTGCTGTAGTTTCAGATAATTATTTTGATTCTCGACCTGAAGGAAGTAAGTTAGGCGCTATTGTTTCTAATCAAAGTGAAGTCATTCCTTCTAGAGAATTTTTGGATGAAAAACTAAAAACATTAGAAACTGAATTATCTGGTTCAGAAATTAAACGTCCCGAAAATTGGGGTGGCTTTTTAGTTAAACCTGTTGAAGTAGAATTTTGGCAAGGAAGAGCCAATCGTTTGCATGATAGAATTCGCTATCAATTAAATGAAGATTTTAGTTGGAAAATTGAAAGACTATCTCCTTGATAATCAAAAACATATAACAATTTCTAATCCTAAGTTAATCACTTAGGATTTTTTTTATGTTTTCTCTTACAAACAACGTAACTATTTGATAATAAATAAGTTAAAATGTTAAAATTTAGTGCATTTCATCGATTTTATTTGCTGTTAATCTAAAATGTCATACATTTGTCCTGTAAATCAATCACTTAATCGATTAGTTATGAAAAATATCACATTTTTAAAAGTAGTTTTAGTTTTAAGTTTACTAACTTCTTTAGTGTCATGTTCCCCAACTGAAAACACAGAAGCAGAATCAACTACAACAACAATAGCTTTACAAAAATATGTAAATTCATCTTTTGAAATTCAAGTTTTAGATTTAGTTAATCAATATAGAGTAAGCAAAGGTTTAAATGCTTTATCTATTATTGAAGAAATTTCATACTTAGGTTCTACACATGATGATTATATGATCTCTGCTGGAGCTGCAAGTCATGATAATTTCGAAACGAGAAAAGCTACTTTAATTAACCAATTAGGCGCTGTAATGGTTGGTGAAAATGTTGCATCAGGATTTAGTACTGCTGAAGGTGTATTAAATGGTTGGTTAAGTAGTCCAGCTCACAAAGCAAACTTAGAAGGAGTTTATTCACACTATGGATTAGCAGTAAAATCTGATTCATTAGGAAAAAAATATTATACATTAATGTTAATCAGAAAATGATTTTCATAATAGTTTAATTGTTTAGTTTTTAGTTACAATGAAAAGTCCTGATGTAAATCAGGACTTTTTTTTTATTAAAAACCTTCAAAAACGCCTAAACCAAATAATGCGAAATCATATTTTACAGGGTCAATCGGATCAAGTTGTCTTAAGTTAGTGTCTAATTCGAATAAGGCTTTTGCATCGTTTTGTTTACGAGATAATAAATCTAATTTTCGAGCTACATTTCCGCTATGAACATCCAACGGACAAGAAAGGGCAGAAGTGGGTATGTTTTTCCAAATTCCTAAATCCACACTATTATTATCGTTTCTAACCATCCAACGTAAATACATATTGATTCTTTTAGCTGCAGAACCATTTAAAGGATCAGAAATATGTTTTTGTGAACGAATTGGATGTGGAATTTCGAAAAAAGCTTTTTTAAATTCAGAAATGCTTTTTTGAGTAGAATTTTGTTCAATATGTTTAGAAAAAATGGTTTCTAAACCATTATGAAAGGTGTAAATATGTTTTAATGCTTTTACAAAAGTTACAGCATCTGTTCCATTAAAAGTTCGATGCACAAAATTTTCTAAATTTTCTAAATCTTTTTCTTTATGATGCATTACGAAATCATAGGGAGAATTACCCATTAATTCCATTAATTTGTGAGCATTATTAATGATCATTTTCCTATTTCCCCAAGCTATTGTTGCGGCAAGAAATCCTGCAATTTCAATATCTTCTTTGTTGGAATATAAATGCGGAATTTGAACAGGGTCCGTTTCTATGAAATTTTTGTTATTGTATAAAATAACTTTTTCATCTAGAAATTCCTTTAGTTCAGTTTGATTCATTAAAAGAACTATTAATGACTAATTATTTCACCATCAACCATAACTAATTTTCGATCAGCCATATTAGCTAATTCTTCGTTATGCGTAACAATTACGAAAGTTTGACCGAATTCATCACGTAATTTAAAAAACAACTGATGTAAATTTTCAGCAGTAACATGATCTAAATTACCAGATGGTTCATCGGCAAAAATTACAGCAGGCTTATTAATTAAAGCTCTTGCAACTGCAACACGTTGTTGTTCACCTCCAGAAAGTTCACCTGGTTTATGATTAATTCTGTGCGAAAGTCCTAAATAATCTAATAATTTTTTAGCTTCAGCTTCTGTTTCTTTTTTTGGTTTATTAGCTATGAATGCTGGAATACAAACATTTTCTAATGCTGTAAACTCCGGTAATAATTGATGAAATTGAAATATAAAGCCCAAATTTAAGTTTCTGAATTTAGATAACTCTTTGTCCTTTAAATCAATAATTGATGTTTCATTAATGTCTAAAGAGCTATTTATATTATCTTTTCTATCTAATAAATCTAAGGTTCCTAAAATTTGAAGTAAAGTTGTTTTTCCAGCACCTGAAGCACCAACAATAGAAACAATTTCACCTTTATTAATTTGCAGACTTACATTTTTTAATACATGTAAATCACCATAATGTTTATTTATGTTTGTCGCTTTAATCATAACATCAATTTGTACAAAGAAACAAAGAAATAGTGAAAATTAAAATCTAAACGAATACAAATCCAAAAGTAAAGTTAAATCGTATATCAAATCATATAAATTAACTAATTTTGATAAAAAAGATGATGAAAAATTTAGGAATATTGATCTCATTTTTAAGTTTGATTTCGTGTGGCAACAAAACACAAGTTGTAGAAAGTAAAAATGAAAATAAAGATTTAAATAAAAAAGTTGTTATGAATGATTCTGTTCAAATTGCCACATTTGCTGGTGGTTGTTTTTGGTGTACTGAAGCCGTATTTTTAGAAGTTAAAGGAGTTGAAAAAGTAGTTTCAGGTTATACAGGTGGATTTATCAAAAATCCTGCATATAGAGAAGTTTGCAATGGAACAACAGGGCATGCTGAAGGAATTCAAATAACATTTAATCCGAAAGAAGTAGCTTATGAAGATTTATTAGAAATCTTTTTTGCAACGCATGATCCAACAACTTTAAACAAACAAGGAAATGATATTGGTACACAATATAGAAGTGCCATTTTTTATCATTCTCCCGAACAAAAAGAAAAAGCGGAAAAATACATAAAACTTATTGAACAAGAAAAATTGTATTCTAGTCCAATTGTTACACAAGTTGAAGAAGCTGGAGTATTTTATTCTGCAGAAGATTATCATCAAAATTATTACAACCAAAATAAAGAACAAGGCTATTGTCAGTATATAATCGCACCAAAATTAGATAAGCTTAGAAAGTATTATAAAAGTATGTTGAAATAATTGGCATTTAATTTGTAAATTAGTTTTCAGAAAACAATTAATATAATCAACATGACAGAAGAAGTGCAACAACAACCAGTTGTAGTAAAAAGTGATAAAAAACTGAAATTAATTTTAAGCTTAATTTTTGACGCGATAGGAATGTTATCCTTTGCAGCACCAATTTTTGGAGAAATTATTGATATTGCTTGGGCTCCAATTTCTGGTTTGTTACTTATTATTATGTATAAAGGAACTGTTGGTAAAGTAGCCGGATTATTCGGAACAATAGAAGAGTTGTTTCCTTTTATTGATGTAATTCCAACCTTTACAATTACTTGGTTTTATACGTATGTGATTAAAAAAGAACAATAAAAAAAAAGATATAAAAAAACCGCTCATTGAGCGGTTTTTTTGTGAAATTAAGTTGTTTGCAATTACCAAGCTAATTTTACTTCTAATTCAAATTCGTCACTGATAGTTTTGTCTCCTAAATCAGAGAAAAACGAACCTGAACCATATTTAATTCCATATTTAGTTCTGTCAACTTTTACTGTAGCTGTAGCTGTATTTCCATTAACTACTAAATCAAAAGTAACTGGTTTTGTAATTCCTTTGATTGTTAAATCTGCAGTAATTGTATAGTTGTTTTTATTTTTTGTACTGATGTTTGTAAATGTTAAAGTAGCTGTTTTAAATTTATCAACTCCGAAGAAATCGTCAGCTTTTAAATGTCCATCTAAACTTTCTTTACCTTTTCCAGATAAATCTGTTGTATTGATAGTTGTCATATCAACTACAAAAGTTCCACCTTTAACTAATTTTTTCTTGAAAACTAAGTTTCCGCTTTCTAATTTAATTGTTCCAGTATGTGAACCAGTTACTTTTTTACCTGTCCAAACGATTCCACTTTTTGCAACGTCAATTTTCTTAGTTTGAGCGTTAACAGTGAATGATGCTAAAGCTACTAAAGCTAATGCAATTGATTTTAAATTTCTCATGTTATAAATATTTAGTTATTAAATTAAATTGTTTCAAATAAGTCGTTAATTGATTTTCTTACTTTTGGTAAGTGTTGCGTAGCATCTTCTTCATGTCTGTAACCGATTGTAGCTACTAATGATGCGTTTAATCCTTTTTCAGTTAAACCTAATATTTCATTATATTTTTGTGGTTCAAAACCTTCCATTGGAGTCACATCAATTTTTAATTCAGCTGCAGCATTAATTAAGTTACCTAATGCTAAATACGTTTGTTTTGCTGTCCAAATTGATTGTACATCAGTAGGTAAGGCAATGATTTTAGATTTCATGAAATCTCCATAACCTTGTAGGTTTTCAGCTGGAATACTTCTTGTTTCAGCAATATTTTGAATGTACTCATCAATATGAGTTTCATCAACTTTTGTAAAGTTTGCAAAAACTATCAAATGTGAAGCATCTACAATTTGAGATTGTCCCCAAGACGCTGGTTGTAATTGTTCTCTTACTGATGGGTTTTCAATGAAAAAAACTTTATAAGGTTGTAATCCGTAAGAAGAAGTTGCTAAACGAATAGCTTCTTTTAATATATCTAAATCAGTTTCAGATATTTTTTTATCAGCGTTAAATTTTTTAGTTGCATAACGCCAATTCTGATTTTCTATAAATTTACTCATAATTAATTTCTATATTTCTCTAATAAATAATTCAATTGTTCTAATTCTTCTGTAGTTAAATTATTAGCAAGAATATTTTCATGTTCTATAACAATAGGATCAAGTTTTTCCAATACTTCTAGGCCTTTTTCAGTAATGGTTATTTCCATTTTTCTTTTGTTAGTCGGACAAATATTTCTGATTACTAATTCTTTCAATAATAATTTATCTACCAAACGAGTTGTATTACTATTTTTAGAGATCATTCTTTCTTGGATAATGCTCATGTTAGCGGGTTTTCCTTTCTGACCTCTTAAAATTCGAAGCACATTATATTGTTCGCCAGATAAATCAAAAGGTTTTAATATTTCTAAAAATTTATCACTAACTACATTTCTTGTAAATGATAAATTCAATAATACTTTTTTTGCTAATGATAATTCAACGGTACTTTTTATTTCGTCTTCTATTTTCATAATAGTCCTTATTTGTAGGTACAAATGTATAACAATATTTTTATTTGTATATACAAATGTTATTAATTTTTTGTTAATTTTTTTAAATAGGGGATTTTAATGATTTTACTTTCAATAAGGTGTATGAAAAATAAATTTTTATATCTGAATTCTTGTTGTAAATTTGATGAAATTTTGAGAATATAAAATGGTTTGATATATAAGATAAATTAAAAACTATTTTGTAATTCTAACTATAAATTAAAGAATTGAATATGAATTTAGAACAAAAAGATTGGTGGGAAGGATTTTTAACAACTGAAGATGCTGTTATTTTAGATGTTAGAACAGAAGAGGAAGTTGCTAACGGAATTATTCCTGAAGCTATTAATATTGATATTTATAAAGGTCAAGGTTTTATATATCAAATAGAAGAACTTGATAAAAACAAAACATACTTTGTATATTGTTTAGCTGGCGGAAGAAGTGCTCAGGCTTGCGGTATCATGAAACAATTAGGTTTTGAAAAAGTGTACAACCTAGTTGGAGGAATATCTCAATGGGAAGGACCTGTTGAGAATTAATATCTTGTAAATACATGAAGAAGTTTAAAAACTCTTTTTTTTATATTTTTATAATAGTTGTTTTTTCATCTATTATTTATGGAATTATTTTAAGAGGTAAAACTCTTGAAGTTGGAAAAGTAACAAAAGAAGTAGTTGTTAAACATCACTATTTAAAAGAATTTATAGATTCTATCTTACATAATATTTTTCATCCTTTAGCAATTTTATTAGCTCAAATAGTTACAATTATATTTGTTGCTCGTTTTTTTGGATGGGTTTGTAGAAAAATAGGTCAACCAACAGTAATAGGAGAGATGTTGGCAGGAATTGCTTTAGGACCATCATTATTTGGTGCGTATTTTCCTGATGTATTTCCAATTTTATTCCCGAAAGAATCAATAGTAAACCTTAAATTTTTAAGCCAAATTGGTTTAATATTATTTATGTTTGTTGTTGGTATGGAATTAGATTTAAAAGTGCTTCGAACAAAAGTAAGAGAAGCTTTTATTATCAGTCATACTAGTATTATTGTATCTTATGCATTAGGATTAGGACTAGCAACATTTTTATATACTGAGTTTGCTCCTAAAAATGTACATTTTCTTTCTTTTGGATTATTTATGGGAGTAGCTATGAGTATAGCCGCATTCCCTGTTTTAGCTCGAATTGTTCAAGAAAGAGGATTACAAAAAACAAAAATTGGCGCATTGGTTATTACTTGTGCTGCAATTGACGATATAACTGCTTGGTGTTTATTAGCAGGAGTAATTGCAATTGTAAAAGCAGGAACTGTAGCTAGTTCATTGTATATAATAGCTATGGCAATTGCCTATATTGCAATTATGTTGTTTTTAGTTCGACCTTTTTTAAAACATATAGGTGAACTATACAATAGTGCAGAAAAAATTACTAAACCAGTAGTTGCTATATTCTTTTTAACACTTTTAATTTCATCTTATTTGACTGAAATTATTGGTATTCATGCTTTAGTTGGTGCATTTGTAGCTGGAGTAATTATGCCAGAAAACATGAAATTTAGAAATATTTTTATCGAAAAAGTTGAAGATGTTTCTTTAGTTATATTATTGCCATTGTTTTTTGTAGTTACGGGGTTAAATACTAAAATTGGTTTATTAAACAATGAATATCTTTGGAAAACTACAGGTATTATTGTTTTAGTAGCAGTTGGGGCAAAATTTTTAAGTAGTACCTTAACGGCTAAATTTGTGGGGCAAAATTGGCGTGATAGTTTAACTTTAGGTGCCTTAATGAACACACGTGGTTTGATGGAACTTATAGTTTTAAATATTGGTTTAGAATTAGGAGTTTTATCGCCTCAGATATTTGCCATGATGGTAATTATGGCTTTGGCTACAACTTTTATGACAGGTCCAGCTTTAAATTTGATTGATTTAATTTTCAAAAAACGTAAATCATTCGATATTCCGAGTCATGATAATTTAAATTATAAAGTTTTAGTTTCATTTGAAAATCCAGATGAAGGTAAGCCATTAATTAAAGTTGCTAATAATTTTATTAGTAATGAAGATGATAAACAGTCTATTACAGCTATGTATATTTCTTCAACTAATGAAATTAATCCGTATAAAATTGAAGAATACGAAAATGAAAGTTTTAAACCTATTTTAAAGGAAGCGAATAAGTTAAATCGTAAAGTGGAAACGCTTTTTAAAGCTTCTCGAGATATTGATTCTGATATTGTTGATGTAAGTAATAAAGGAGAATTCAATTTGGTATTAATCAATATTGGTTCATCTATATTTGAAGGAACGCTTTTAGGAAAAGTATTAGGAATTACTTCAAAAATTATTAATCCTGAAAATTTATTAAATACATTTACAGGTAAAGAAAACTTGTTTGAGTCGAATTATTTTGACGATAAAACACAAGCCATTATCAATAAAACAGAAGTTCCTTTAGGGATTTATGTTGATAAAGATTTAACTAAAACCGAAAACATTTCGGTCATTTTATTCAATAAAGAAGATCAGTTTTTGTTGAATTATGTAAAATTATTAAAGAAAAACTCTCAAGCTAAGATATCTATTTTTGATACCTATGAAGTAATGAACGAAGGAAATAAAATCACACATGAAAATGTAAAAGTGATTCATTCGTCTAAACTAGAGAAAGATTTCTTAAAAGAACAAGATTTATTAATCATGAGTATGGATAGTTGGAAAAAACTTATCGATACAAGAAGTGTTTGGTTAAACAATACACCATCACTTTTAATTATAAAACCATAATATGCTAGAAATAGGCGTTTATCATACCTTAAAAATTGACAGAGAAACTAAAGTAGGATTGTTTCTTGTAAATGAAAAAGACGAAGTATTACTTCCAAATAAATATGTTCCTGCTGATTTTAAAATTGGTGATGATATTACTGTTTTTGTTTATTTAGATCATGAAGAAAGACCAGTTGCTACAACTTTAAAACCTTATATTACTGTAAATAATTTTGGAGTATTGAAAGTTAATTACATTAATAAATTTGGTGCTTTTTTAGATTGGGGATTGGAAAAAGATTTGTTTGTTCCTTTTAAAGAACAAGCACGTCCAATGGAAAAAGACAAACGCTATGTTGTTCATTTATATAAAGACAGCAAAACAAATAGGTTAGTGGCTTCAAGTAAAATTAACCAGTTTTTAGATATTGAACCACTAGATGTTGAACCGAATCAGGAAGTTGATTTAATGGTTACTCATATTACCGATATTGGAATTAATGTAATTATTAATGGAAAATTTAAAGGTTTAGCTTATAAAAATGAAGTGTTTGACACTATTTCTCCAGGTTATAAAACGAAAGGTTATATTAAAACCATTCGTCCTGATGGAAAAATTGATGTGTCTTTCCGTAAATTAGGTTTTGAAGCAATTGACGATTCGGCACAACAAATATTAGATGCTTTAAAACAAAATGACGGTTCTTTAAAATTGAATGATAACAGTCATCCCGAAGAAATTAAATCGGTTTTAAAAATGAGTAAAAAAACATTCAAAAAAGCCATTGGAAGTTTATACAAACAAAAACTAATTGATATCAATAACGAAGGAATTCAATTGGTATAAATCATAAACAAAAACGTCCCGAACAATCGAGACGTTTTTTTTTATTTTAATTATTTTTTATTCGTAAATCTAAATTCGTATATCGTAAATCAAGATATTATTTTCCCCACTCACTCGGATTGCTATTCCAAGATTGTAAAGTCTCTAATTCTTCTTCAGAAACATATTGTTTTTCAACAGCTTTTGCAATTAAGTTTTCATAATTACTTAATGTGTAAACTTCAATATTTGCTGCTTCAATTTTTTCTTTAGAAATAGGAAAACCATATGTAAAAATAGCTGCCATTCCTTTTACTTCAGCGCCTTCATTACGTAAAGCTTCAACGGCTAATAAACTACTTCCACCTGTTGAAATTAAATCTTCTACTACAACTACTCGTTGCCCTTTTTGTAAAAATCCTTCAACCTGATTTTGTCTTCCGTGTTTTTTTGCTTCTGGACGAACATAAACAAAAGGTAATCCCATCGCTTCGGCAACTAAAATTCCGATACCAATGGCTCCTGTTGCTACTCCGGCAATAACATCTGGTCTACCAAATTTTTCTTCAATCTGTTTAACAAATTCATCTCTTACATAGTTTCTAACCGCTGGGAATGAAAGGATTATGCGGTTATCACAATAAATTGGACTTTTCCAGCCTGAAGCCCATGTAAAATGATTTTTAGAATTCAATTTAATTGCATTAATTTGTAAAAGCAATTCGGCTGTTTGTTGTGCTGTGTTGTTATTAAATATCATACTGCAAATGTATAAAGTTTTTGTCAACGAGAAACCACTTTTTCTAACAAATAAGTTCGAAAAGGAAACAAATTTTAGGATTTATTTATTGGAAACGGTAAATATAAGGAAAGTCATTTCAGAATTGTTTTTAAACAAAATTGAAAGCGCATACCTTTATCACCCAGATGAAAAGTTAATCATGAAGACTTTGAAATCTAAAATTCCCGTTGCGAAAGCTGGAGGCGGATTGGTATATAATACAAAAGGTGAAATCTTATTTATTTATCGAAATGGAAAATGGGATTTGCCAAAAGGTGGAATTGAAAAAAACGAAGCTATTGAAGATACAGCTGTTCGTGAAGTAGAAGAAGAAACAGGCGTAACAGGCTTAAAAATAACCGATAAACTTCCTAAAACCTACCATATTTTTAAAAGAAATGGTAGATATAAATTAAAAATTACCTATTGGTATAAAATGCAAACCGACTTCACTGGAGATACAGCTCCACAAGAAGATGAAGGAATTGAAAAAGCTGTTTGGTTAAAACCTTCAGAAGTAGAAGCAGCATTAGGTAATTCTTACGAAAACATTAAATTGTTGTTTGAAACTGAGAAAGTTTAACTCCATTAACAAGTCATTTACAAATAAATCAAAATAAATAATTTACATTTGTTCCAGAATTTGCATAAAAGCGAATATTAAATGAAGAAAATAAGTTTTAAATACATCTTTTTACTTTTAATTTCTATAGTTAGTTGTTTAGGTATTTACACTAAATCAATTCAGAATACGGGTAAAATATTTTCTCCATACCATGTTCAACATGCTGAATTCAATTCCGAAAGAAAACATCAATTATCACAATCATCTTTAGCTTATGAAGTTGAATATGAAAACTTTAATGTTTGTGAAACAGAAGTTGATGAAACCGATTCTGAATCTTCGTTAGACGATTCATTCTTTTCAAAATTTTTAGAAAATAATTTATCTATTAATCAATTACATTCTGTTAAAAACGGGTTGAAAGATTGCTTTTTCGATAATTATTTATCTTCTATTCATTCCTTTAACGTACTTTTTTGCGTTTATCGACTGTGATTTAATACTTAATTTTTAGAATTTAAATAGGATAATTTCCTATCACTCAAACGTATTCCAAAATTAATTATTAAATAAAAATATTATGGCTAAAAGAATTTTTATGCTGTTAAGTTTAACTAGTGCAATTGTATTAACTAGTTGTGGTCACAAAGAACATGAAAAACACGAAAACGCTACATTTTTAGCAACCAATCCAATTGTTAAAGATACAACTGTAACAAGAGATTATGTATCTCAAATTCAGTCGTTTCGCCATATTGAAGTAAGAGCTTTAGAAAAAGGTTATTTGCAAAAAATATTTGTAGATGAGGGACAATTTGTAAGAAAAGGTCAAATTTTGTTTCAAATTATGCCTAATCTGTATCAAGCAGAAATGCAAAGAGCAAAAGCAGAGGCTAGTTTTGCAAGAATTGAATATTTAAATACAAAAAAACTTGCTGAAAGTAATGTAGTTGCTCCTAATGAATTATTAATGGCAAAAGCTAAATTAGATAAAGCAAATGCCGAATTATCGTTAGCAAATGTACATTTAAAATTTACTGAAATCAGAGCGCCATTTGATGGTTATATCGACCGTTTCCAAGTAAAATTAGGAAGTTTAGTTGATGAAGGTGATTTATTAACTAATCTTTCTGATAATAGTAAAATGTGGGTATACTACAATGTTCCTGAAGCAGAATATTTAGATTTTAAAGAAAATCAAAATAAAGGGATTCATACAAACGTGAATCTTTTAATGGCAAATAATAAATATTTTGAATATCCTGGTGTGGTTGAAACTATTGAAGCTGATTTCAATAACGAAACCGGAAATATTTCTTTCAGAGCAACTTTCCCAAATCCGAAAGCCCTTTTACGCCATGGAGAAACAGGAAATATTCACATTACTTTACCTTATAAAAACGCGATGCTAATTCCACAAAAAGCAACGTTTGAAGTATTAGATAAAAAATATGTTTATGTTATCGATAAGAACAATGAAGTTAAATCTAGAGAAATTGTAATTGCAGCTGAATTACAACATCTATTCATTGTTAAATCTGGTTTACAAGAAACGGATAAAATTCTGTTAGAAGGAATTCGTTTAGTAAAAGAAAATGAAAAAGTTCATTTCAAATTAGAAAAACCAGAATACGTTATTTCTCACTTAGATCTTTACGCAGAGTAATCGAATAACTTAAATATAAAAAAACATGTTTAGTAAATTTATACATAGACCCGTTTTTGCGATAGTAATTTCGATTGTTATTGTTTTCATGGGTATACTTTCAATATTCAAATTGCCTACGTCGCAGTTTCCGGATATTGCACCAACTACAGTTAATATATTCATCGCTTATCCTGGATCAAGTGCGGATGTATTAGTAAAATCGACACTTATTACTTTAGAAAACTCAATCAATGGAGTAGAAGGTATGCGTTATATGGCTACCGATGCTACCAGTGCGGGTGAAGCAACTCTAAGAATTATTTTTGAACCTGGAACGGATCCGAATCAGGCTGTAATTAGAGTAAAAACTAGGGTCGACCAAGTTATGCCTCTTTTACCAGAATTAGTTCAACGTGAAGGAGTTGTAATTACGCCAATTCAGCCAAGTATGTTGATGTATGTTAACTTGTATGCAAAGGATAAAAGTATGGATGAAAAATTCTTGTACAATTATGCCAATGTAAAAATGTTACCAGAAATTAACCGTATTAAAGGTGTTGCTAGATCTCAAATTTTAGGAAGTAGAACGTATGCAATGCGTGTTTGGTTAAATCCGGAACGTATGAGAGCCTATAATGTTTCTACTAACGAAGTAATGGAAGCGTTACAAGAACAAAGTATTGTTGGGCGTCCTGGTCGTATCGGACAAAGTTCTGGTATTAAAGCACAATCTTTAGAATATGTATTAACCTACAAAGGAAGATATAGTGAGCCAGAGCAATATGAAAATGTAATTATTCGTGCAAATGCAAATGGTGAGATTCTTCGCTTAAAAGATATTGGTAAGGCCGAATTAGGAAGTGAATTCTTTGATATTTATTCTAATTTAGATGGTCATCCTTCTGCTTCAATCGTATTAAAACAAAATTATGGTAGTAATGCCAATGAAGTAATTGCAAAAGTAAAAGCAAAATTAGAGGAAATGAAAACAACTTTTCCTCCTGGTTTAGATTATAAAATAAGCTACGACGTTTCTAAATTCTTAGATGCATCGATAGAACAGGTTGTGCATACCCTACGTGACGCCTTTTTATTAGTAGCTTTAGTAGTATTCATCTTTCTTGGCGATTGGCGCTCTACGTTAATTCCAATTTTAGCGGTTCCTGTTTCCTTAATTGGAGCATTTTTTGTTATTCAGTTTTTCGGAATATCAATCAATTTAGTTACCCTTTTTGCCCTCGTATTAGCTATTGGAATTGTTGTCGACGATGCCATCGTTGTTGTAGAGGCCGTCCACGCCAAGTTTGACGAATTCCCCGATATTACTCCTTACAAAGCTGTTAAATTAGTATTAGGTGAAATTGGAGGAGCAATTATTGCAATTACTGCGGTAATGGTTTCGGTATTTATTCCTATTTCATTTATGTCTGGTCCGGTTGGAACGTTCTACCGTCAGTTCTCTATTACAATGGCGAGTTCAATTGTAATTTCGGCAATTATCGCTTTAACTTTAACCCCTGTTTTATGTGCGATGATGTTAAAAAACCATCATGCAAATCATGAACATAAACAAAATATATTAACTAAGTTTTTAGATAGTTTTAATCGTGTATTCGACAAATTGACAGGAAGATATATCGATTTACTTAAATCTATTGTTAGTAGAAGATGGTTAACATTTTTTGTTTTAATTGGATTCTGTATTGCAACGTTTTTTGTAAATAAGATTTTACCATCTGGATTTATTCCAAGTGAAGATCAAGGAACTATTTATGCTATTATTCAAACACCTCCTGGTTCAACATTAGAAACCACAAATGAGGTTTCTCAAAGACTTCAAAAAGTTTGTGAACATGTAGAAGGAGTAGAATCGGTTTCGTCTTTAGCGGGTTATGAAATTATGACGGAAGGTCGTGGTTCTAACGCGGGAACTTGTTTGATCAACTTAAAACCATGGTCGGATAGAGAACATAATGTTACCGAAATCATGGAAGAATTAGAAGAAAAATCGAAAAATTTAGGTGCTAAAATCGAATATTTCGAACCACCTGCAATTCCTGGTTTTGGTTCTTCTGGTGGATTTTCAATGCGTTTATTAGATAAGAGTACAACAGTTGATTATAAAGATTTCGATAAAATCAACAAGCAATTCATGGAGAATCTAGAAAAACGTAAAGAACTTTCTGGTTTATTCACATTCTTCGCTGCTAATTATCCTCAATACGAATTGGAAATTGATAACGAATTGGCCATGCAAAAAGGAGTTTCTATTGGTAAAGCCATGGAAAATCTAGATATTTTGATTGGTAGTACATACGAACAAGGATTTATTAAATTCGAACGTTTCTTTAAAGTATATGTTCAGTCTGATCCTAAATTTAGAAGATTACCATCTGACATTTTAAACTTATACATTAAAAACGATAGAGATGAAATGGTTCCGTATTCGGCTTTTATGAAATTAGTAAAAACGCAAGGACCAAATGAAATTACACGTTTCAACATGTATAATTCTGCTGCGATTCAAGGATTACCAGCAAAAGGCTATACTACTGCTGAAGCTATTGAAGCAGTTCAAGAAGTTGCTAAACAAACGTTGCCTAAAGGATACGACATCGCTTGGGAAGGATTATCATACGATGAAGCTAATAGAGGAAATGAATCAGTTTATATTTTCTTAATTGTATTAGCATTCGTTTATTTAGTATTAGCCGCTCAATACGAAAGTTTTATCATTCCTTTATCGGTAGTGTTTTCTTTACCAGTTGGAGTTTTCGGATCGTTCTTATTATTAAAAATGATGGGATTACAAAACGATATTTATGCACAAATTGGATTAATTATGCTAGTTGGACTTTTAGGTAAAAATGCCGTATTAATAGTAGAATTTGCCGTCCAGAAAAACCAAGAAGGGTTATCTATTTTAGAAGCAGCCATTGAAGGTGCAAAAGTACGTTTCCGTCCAATTTTAATGACATCTTTTGCCTTTATTGCGGGGTTAATTCCTTTAATGTTAGCAACAGGAGCTGGAGCCATTGGTAATAAAACGCTTGGTTCTGCAGCACTAGGCGGAATGTTGTTCGGAACGGTATTCGGAGTTATTATAGTTCCTGGATTATATTACATTTTTGGTTCGTTAGCTAACGGAAGAAAATTAATTAAAGATCAAGAATTTAACCCATTATCAGAAGATTTCAATTATTATGATAATAAAAATGAAAATGATGAAGATGAAACAAAGTAAAATAAATATTCTAATTGCTTTTGGATTGATTTTAATGTTGAATTCTTGCGGAATTCCTAAAGTAACAGTTCAAGAAAGTAAACTGACTTTACCTGAAAACTATAAAGGTTCAACCGCTGATAAAAATAGTGCTGGTAAGGTAAAATGGAAAGATTTTTTTGAAGATAAAAATTTACAAGTATTAATAGATTCGGCATTAGTAAATAATAAAGAATTGAACATATTAATGCAAAAAGTAAATATGGCTCAAAATGAAATTCAAGCTAGGAAAGGGGAATACCTTCCTAGCGTTGGATTTGGTGCTGGTGCTGATTTAGATAAAGTAGGAGAGTTTACCCGTAATGGAGCTGTGGAGAAAAATCTAAACATTCGTGAAGATGAAAAATTTCCAGAACCTTTAACAAACTACAAATTTGGATTATACAGTTCTTGGGAATTAGACGTTTGGAAAAAACTCCGTAATGCTAAAAAAGTTGCTGTAATGGAATACATGGCAACTCAAGAAGGTAAAAATTACTTGGTGACTAATTTAGTAGCTGAAGTGGCAAATTCTTATTACGAATTGATTGCTTTAGAAGCAGAATTAAAAACGATGGAACAAAATATAGAAGTGCAAAAAAACGCATTGAAAATTGTTCAATTATTGAAAGAATCTGCAAGAACAACTCAGTTAGCTGTTAAACGTTTTGAAGCGGAAGTTCAGAAAAATCAAAGTGAAATTTTTAATCTTAAACAAGAAATTGTTGAAACAGAGAATAAAATTAACTTTTTAGTTGGTAGAACTCCACAAAAGATTGTTCGAAATTCAGATAATTTCATTAATACTCAACCTAAATTAATGAGTATGGGATTACCATCTGAATTATTAGAAAACAGACCAGATATAAAACAAGCGCAATTAGAATTAGAAGCTGCAAAATTAAATATTAAAGTAGCTAAAGCTAATTTCTATCCTCAATTTGGTTTAAAAGCCGGAATTGGATATGAAGCTTTCAATCCTAAATATTTATTAAGTACACCAGAATCATTATTATATAATATGGTTGGAGAAGCTATTATGCCTTTAGTAAATAGAAATGCAATAAAAGCAGAATATAAAACGGCTTCAGCAAAACAAATTCAATTGGTTTACGAATACGAACAAACGGTTTTAAAAGCTTATACAGAAGTTGTAAATCAATTATCAAAAATAGACAACTTGCAAAATTCTTTTAAATTAAAGAATGATCAAGTTACAGCTTTAAATGAATCGATTGAAATTGCTAATCAATTATTCCTTTCTGCAAGAGCAGATTATATGGAAGTTTTATTAACACAACGCGATGCATTAGAAGCAAGAAGAGATTTAATTGAAACTAGAAAAAACCAAATGCTTAATGTAATTAATCTTTACAAAGCACTTGGTGGAGGTTGGAATTAATTAGAATTATTTTGAGTTATTATTAAAAAAAGTCATCTGAAAAGATGACTTTTTTGTTTTTTTAAAATGTAATTATGTTAGTATTTAAACCCCAAGCTTTATCTCTATAATATTGAATATGATCAATAACTTGTTTTATGGATTTAATTTTTGGTTTTCCCATACAGACGCCACACCAAAAATCTTTAATTGTAGTTTTATCAAAATTTATAAACACTATTCTAGCTCCTTGAGAAACTTCATAAACCATAATTAAATTATGTTTACTTTTTGCTAAAAATATTAATCTTCTTCCAGGCAAAATTTTATTTGTATCTATAATATCACTATCTTGATACTCTTCACCCGGATTTGCTATTGTAAATCCTCTTGTTAAACATTTTAATTGTTTTAAAACTTGCTTTGGTATTTTTTCTTTTTTATTGGTTACCTTGAATTTTTCTGTTTTCATTTTATCAAGAAAAAAATCTAGGTTTTCGTTTTTTAAAATTTTTTGTTCATCAATTTTAAAACCGCAATCGGTTTGCCCATAAATCAATATAGAATTTAAAAATATTATAATTAAAATTATTCTCTTCATAATATTGTATTTTTATAGTTTCAACTTCGTAAATCCCAAATCTAAAATCGTAAATCAATTCACTCTATAAACCGGATATTGCATAAACGCTTTTTCAAAGTATTTAGAATGTTTGTATACCCAATACAATTGATCGCCCCCGTTTTCAGCAAAAGCTTTGTCGGATTGTTTTTTAGCTTCAAATTCTTGTTTTAATGTTGGGTTTTCAGCTAAAATTTGTGTTGCCATATCTTCAAATACATAAGCAGAATATCCTTCTTTTTGTTGTAATATTGTATCGAAGAAATTCCAATTAAAAAACGAATCAACAGCTTCTGGTTCTAAGGTTTCTACTAAATATTTTACACTTGTTTGATTTGTATTGTACACATAATCTCCTTTAAAAAATTTTACCTTTTGAATTGATTTTGAAATCTTAGTATTATAATGTCCGTAATGACCTTCATAAGGTGATTTAGAAGTTTGATAACTTTCAATTTTATAAGATTCTATCTCAATTATGGTGTCTTTTTGAAGTTGTGTATAAGCGATTCCATTTAATTTTAAAATATCTAAAACTTGCCATTGCGATTGCGGTATGATATATGCTTTCGGAATCGTAACAAATTGGGTTGGTTTATAGTTTCCGTAAAAAGGTATTTTCTTGGTAAAAGGCTTACTTCTGTCGTAATACAATCTGTTTTTTCCAGAAATATCACTTGGTTTATAGCCGCCTTCATATCCTTTAAAATCAATATAAGAGACTTTTGTAGAATCTAATGCCCATTGCAATGGATATTGTTTTCCTGGAGTAAATTCTTCAATAGCAACATTTCGCATTTGTTTAATTTTTTCCCAATTCGCATCCGCAAAATTAATGGTACTAACCATAAATTCATACGTAACGTGAACTCTGTCTTTATACGCTTTTAACATATGTGTTTCAGGAACAAATCCTAAAGTATGAAATAATGTTGTATAGCCAGTTGCGTATCTTGGAGTATCCGTAAACTGTTCAAAACCTTTATCTGGCGTTGTACTATGCACATTTACATAAGGAACAACGTCTATCTTTTTCTTATTCATATCTTTCACAATCGAAGGATATAATTCATTTTTAAAGTAATTTCCAAGCGTAGAACCTAATTTTTCATGTTGAGTGGCTATACAAGTAAAAGTATATTGGTAATCGGCACCATTAGAAACATGATTGTCTAAAAAAATATCTGGATTTAATTCAGTAAATAGTTTTTGAAAACTTCTTGAATTTTTAGTGTCCGATTTTATGAAGTCACGATTTAAATCATAATTTCTTCCATTTCCTCTAAAACCGTATTCCTCTGGACCGTTTTGATTGGCTCTTGAACTTGAATTTCGATTCAACATTCCACCAATATTATACACTGGTATAGCTGCAATTAAAGTATTTTTAGGTGTTTTGATTTTACCTGATGCTAAATCGCGCATTAACATCATGGTTGCGTCAATTCCGTCTGGTTCTCCAGGATGAATTCCGTTATTTATTAATAGGACAGTCTTTTTTGTAGTATTTAAAAATACATTATCACTCGAATAAAAAACAAGATGTAAGGGTTTTCCACTATCTGTCAAACCTTGTTCAATCATTAATATTGAAGCATATTTTTTATCTAATTCCTGATAAAATTCAATACATTCTTCATAAGTGGTGGATTGATTTTTATTACCTTTTTCGAAAGGTGTTAGCAAGTTATTTTGTGCGTCTACAAATATTGAAGTAAACAAGAATAGAAGAATTAATCGCATAATTAGTTGTTTGAATCTCAAAAGTAAGGATTTTAAATATCAATTTCAAAACTCGTCGCAAAGTATAATTGAACATTGACAAATTGAAAATCGGCAAATTAAATCTACCTTTGCCACATGAACAGAAATCCACATTCCACTAATTTACTTTTAAATCTTGGTATTGAAAGTTTAAATGAAATGCAAGAAGTTGCAGAATCAACTATATTAAATGATGCTAATGTATTATTGTTATCACCAACAGGTTCTGGTAAAACGCTAGCTTTTTTATTACCCATTTTTCAATTATTAGACGAAGAAATTAATGGTGTGCAATGTTTAATTTTAGTCCCTTCTCGTGAATTAGGCTTGCAAATTGAGCAAGTTTGGAAAAAAATGGGTACCAATTACAAAGTCAATATTTGTTATGGCGGCCATTCTATAGATACTGAAATAAAGAATTTAAGCAATCCTCCAGCCATTATAATTGGAACTCCTGGAAGAATTGCGGATCATTTAGATAGAGGAACATTTAAAGTTGATACTATAAAAACTTTGGTTTTAGATGAGTTTGATAAATCTTTACAATTAGGTTTTCATGAAGAAATGTCGTTCATTATCAAAAGATTACCAAAATTAAACAAGCGAATTTTAGTTTCTGCGACTTCCGGAATTGAAATTCCAAAATATACAAATGTTGTTAATCCGACTGTTTTAGATTTTATTCAAGAAGAAGAAAAGAATTCTAATTTATCAATGAAATTAGTACCTTCAAGAGAAAAAGATAAAATCCATACACTATTTCAATTGGTTTGTTCTTTAAAATCGGAAGCGGCCATTATATTTTGTAACCATAGAGATGCTGTTGAACGAATTTCAGATTATTTATCGGAAAAAGGAATTTTCGCCACGTTTTATCATGGTGGTATGGACCAAGAAGAGCGGGAGCGAGCTTTAATTCAGTTTAGAAATGGAAGTATTAGTTATTTAGTTACTACAGATTTAGCAGCTCGTGGTTTGGATATACCGGAAATGAAACACGTAATTCATTATCATTTACCATTAAAAGAAGAAGAATTTACGCATAGAAATGGTAGAACAGCCAGAATGCAAGCAAGCGGAACAGCATATATCTTATTTCACGAAAGTGAAAAGAAAGCTGAATATTTAGATTATGAAATATCTAAATTAAATGTTTCTGAGGTTAAAGCATTACCAAAACCGCCAGAATTTCAAACGATTTATATTAGTGGCGGAAAGAAAAATAAAGTTAGTAAAATGGATATTGTTGGTTTTTTCTTCCAAAAAGGGAAATTAGAAAAAGGCGATATTGGAATCATTGAAGTTAAAGATTTTATTTCATTCGTAGCGGTTAAATATAATAAAATCAATGATTTACTAAAAAATATTAAAGACGAAAAAATGAAAGGCAAGAAGTATAAAATTGCCGTTGCGAGAAATGTCATTAAAAAAGAAATTGAGTAATTTATGTTGGAAAATAAGTGTCCTTTATGTAATAATGATGCGAAATTGTTTTGCGAAAAAGTAAATCATATTTTTTATGAATGTACTAATTGTAAAGGAATTTTTCGCCCTAAAGAAACTTATTTAAGTGCAGTTGAAGAAAAAGAACATTATGAAAAACATATTAACGATGTAAATGATGTTCGATATCAAAACTTTGTATCACCGATTGTAAATGAAATTTTAAAAGATTTTTCTTCATCTGATATTGGATTAGATTTTGGCAGTGGAACCGGACCAGTAATTGCTAAAATGCTTACTGATAAAGGATTTCAGGTTTCAAATTACGACTTGTATTTTGCAAATGACTTGACTTTACTAGAGAAAAAATACAATTATGTTAGTTGTTGCGAAGTCATGGAACATTTTAAAAATCCGTTGCAAGAATTTCAATTACTAAGAAATTTATTAGTACCAAAAGGAAAATTATACTGTAAAACCAACGTGTTTCAAAATCAGAAACCATTTGAAAATTGGTATTATAAAGACGACCCAACACATGTTTTTATTTATCAAAAAGAAACTTTGGATTGGATACAAAAAAACCTTCATTTTCAGAAGGTTAAAATTTATAGTGATGTGATTGTTTTTGAAAGTTAATTACAACTTACTCGGAACCGAATTAGGAACAAAATCTGAAGCATCACCACCGTTACGTAATACGTCTCGTACAATACTTGAAGAAATATAAGAAGTATTTGCTGCAGTTAATAAAAACACTGTTTCTATTTTAGATAAACGTCTGTTCGTGTGAGCGATAGCTTTTTCAAATTCGAAATCAGCTGGATTTCTTAAACCTCTAAGGATAAATTGCGCATCTTCTTTTTTACACAAATCGATAGTTAAACCGGCATAAGTTATTACACGAACTTTTGGTTCGTCTTTAAAAGCTTCTTCAATAAAACGTTTTCTGTCTTCTAGAGAAAACATATATTTTTTTTCGGCATTTACACCAATAGCAACAATGACTTCATCAAATAATGAAACACCACGCTTAATTATATCATAATGTCCGTTTGTTATTGGATCAAATGAACCTGGAAATATTGCTCTTCTCATTGTTTTTATGTTTATTGTTAATGGTTGATTGTTTATTGTTTGAAGTTTTTAATAAAAACCATTAACAACAAACTATAAACTTCATTATTTCTTCCAAATTGGTTTTCTTTCTAAAGCCAATTTAATTTCGTTTTCTAATAAATCAGAAAAATTTAAATTCGCATACGCTGCTTGTTGAGGGAATATACTTTGCGGACTTAATCCTGGATTTGTGTTGATTTCAATAAAATGAGGTACATCATTCATTACAATAAAATCGATTCTTGAAAATCCTTGCATTCCTAAAGCTTCATATATTTTAGCAGCCGTCTCGTAAACTGTTTTTTCAACATTAGCTGAAAGTCGGGCAGGAGTGATCTCATTTGATTTTCCTAAATATTTAGCTTCGTAATCGAAAAAGTCATTTTCAGAAATAATTTCAGTTGTACCTAAAACTCTCGTTACTCCATTTAATTTCATCACACCAACAGAAATTTCAGTTCCTTTTAGTTGCGATTCTATTAAAATATCGTTGTCTTCTGCAAAAGCAAATTCTAAAGCTTTATCAAAATCAGATAAATCTTTAACCATAGAAACCCCTAAACTACTTCCAGATTGGTTTGGCTTTACGAAAAAAGGAAAGCCTAAAGCTGATGCAATTTTTTCTCCGTTAATCTCCTGACCTTTAGTTAAATAAACAGAATTAGCTTTAGGAATATCAAATTTCCCTAAAACTGATAAAGTATCTCTTTTGCTAAAAGTTAACGCACTTTGGTAAAAACTACAACCTGTATACGGTAATTCTAACAATTCCCAATACGCTTGCATATGTCCGTCTTCACCTGGAGTTCCATGAATTGTGTTTACTGCAACATCAAATTTAATGTGTTTTCCATTATAGTTAAATGAAAAATCAGCTTTATTGATGTCGAATTTTTCACCGTTAATTATTACAAACCAGCCTTCATTTAGAATATGTACTTCGAAAATTTGGTATTTATCTTTATTTAAATTGTTTAAAATAAGTTGTCCGCTTCTTAATGAAATGACAGATTCATCTGAATATCCGCCCATTACAACTGCTATGTTCATAAAATTTTAATTAAATCGGTTTTATACAAAATTATTATAAAATGTATTACTTTTAGTATATTTGCTAAAATTTATTTCAATGAGCTTCAAAAAGTTTTTATTCAGTTTTACGTTTTTCAAGAATTTATTTATCGCACTTATTATTGTAGTGTTGTTTTTAGTTGCATTTGTAAAATTTCTAGATTTTAGTACTAATCACGGTGAGGAAATTACAGTTCCGAATTTGTCTAAAATGAAATTAGAAGTTGCAGAAGAAAAATTAGACGATGAAGGTTTGGAAGTTTTCTTATTAGACACGGTAGATTTTAGACCAGAATTTCCTCCTTATTCAATTGTTGAACAAGATCCAATTGCAGGTTCAAAAGTAAAAGACGGAAGAAAAATATATGTAAAATTAAATGCTGGTGGATTTGCCATGGTAACTTTCCCTGATTTAAAAGATAAAACATTCCGTCAGGCTACAAATACATTAAGAGCTTTAGGTTTAGTAGAAGGTGAATTAAAATATGTTCCAAACATAGCTAAAGATATTGTTTTAGAAGTTTCATGTAATGGAAAACCAGTGAAAGCAGGAGATAAGCTTATGAAAAATTCTAAAATTGATTTTGTATTAGGTGATGGAAAAGACTTATTTAAAGAAGAAGAATTAGATTCTTTAAATATGGATCAACAAGAAATTGAAAAAGATACGACACACTAATGCAAGAGTTTTTTGAAGATAATGAAAATGCCGAAGATGATTTATACGAACACCATCGGTTTGAAATAGCGAAAGGTCAACAAGCCTTACGCATCGATAAATTCTTGATGAATGTTATCGAAAATACTACTCGAAGTAAAATTCAAAAAGCAGCCGATTCAGAAAATATATTTGTGAATGATGTTGCTGTAAAATCGAATTATAAAGTAAAACCAGGTGATGTTGTTCGCGTAATGCTAGAACATCCTCCATATGAACATCTATTAAAAGGTGAAAATATTCCTTTGGATATTGTTTATGAAGACGATCAGGTTATTGTGGTAAACAAACCAGCAGGAATGGTTGTGCATCCAGGTCATGGAAATTATTCTGGTACTTTAGTTAATGCATTGGCTTATCATTTTGATAATTTACCAATGAACAGCAGCGAAAGACCAGGATTAGTTCATAGAATCGATAAGGATACTTCAGGACTACTAGTAGTTGCCAAAACAGAAGATGCGATGTTGCATTTAACGAGTCAATTTGCAGCTAAAACTTCTGAGCGTGAATATTTTGCTATAGTTTGGGGGAATATTGAAGAAGACGAAGGAACAATAGAAGGAAACATCGATCGTCATCCTATAAACAGAATGCAAATGCATGTTTTTCCTGAAGGAGAACAAGGTAAACCAGCTATTACACATTTTAAAGTTTTAGAACGATTTGGTTATGTAACTGTGGTTTCATGTCAGTTGGAAACAGGTAGAACACACCAAATTCGTGTACACATGAAATATATCGGTCACACCTTATTTAATGACGAACGTTATGGTGGCGATAAAATTTTAAAAGGAACAACTTTTACAAAATACAAGCAGTTTGTAGATAATTGTTTTAAAACCCTACCAAGACAAGCGCTACATGCTAGAACATTAGGTTTTGAACATCCTAAAACGGGCGAATTTTTACGTTTTACAAGTGACATTCCAGAAGATATGCTACAATGTATAGAAAAATGGAGAAACTACAGTAAAGCCGTTCAATTTGATGAAGAACAATAATAAAAAAAGGAACATGATAGATATGTTCCTTTTTTTATAAAATTAATTTCATCATTAAATCGGTTTGTTCATCATCTCCAAGTTTAAAGATATGTTTATCGAATTCTATAAATCCATTTTTCTTGTAAAAACTAATGGCTCTAGGATTTTCTTCCCAAACACCTAACCAAACATAAGACACCTTTTTTTCTTTTGCAATTTCTAAAGATTTATCAAACAATAATTTGCCAATATTTTTCCCATGAAATTCTTGAGAAACATATATGCGTTCAATTTCAAGTGAATTATTATCTTGTAATTCTGTTTGTGAATCTGCAAAATTAATTTTCAAATAACCAATAACTTCATTATTTAAATTAGCAAAATAAAACTCCGAATTCGGATTGTTGAATTCATCCGTTAATTTTTCCAATGAAAAACTATTATCTAAATAATCCTTCATATTTTCTTCAGAATTAAATGCTGAAAAAGTTTCATAAAACGTTTGCTTGCTAATTTTTTGTAAAGCAATTAAATCATTAACCGAAACTTTAGATAGGGTTGGAGTTATCATTTATGGAATTATTAGTTCATTTGTAA
Source organism: Flavobacterium urocaniciphilum (assembly GCF_900110615.1). GTDB lineage: Bacteria > Bacteroidota > Bacteroidia > Flavobacteriales > Flavobacteriaceae > Flavobacterium > Flavobacterium urocaniciphilum. The sequence goes on along the minus strand of NZ_FOEI01000001.1, from coordinate 714,645 downwards.
ATATAAAAAAATCCTCATTCTATAACTAAAATGAGGATTCTTATATTTCTATTAAAGTGTTTATTTAATCGCTATTGCAGAAATTTCTACATTCACATTTTTAGGTAAACAAGCTACTTGAACAGTTTCTCTAGCTGGTGCAGTCGCTTCATTAAAATACGAACCGTAAACAGCATTAATCTTCGCGAAATTATTCATATCGCTAATGAAAATTGAAACTTTAACCACGTTTTCAAAAGTCATATCAGCTGCTTCTAATACCGCTTTTAAGTTTTCCATTACTAATTTAGTTTCATCTTCAATCGTATCTAAAACTAATTCACCATTAGCTGGATTTATAGCAATTTGTCCAGAAGTATATAAAGTATTTCCAAATAAAACAGCTTGATTATAAGGTCCGATTGGAGCTGGAGCTTTGTCAGTAAAAATGATTTTTTTCATAAAATATATTGTTTTTTTCTAAATTCTAAATTCTAATTTCAGATACTATCTCAACCTTGGATCTGGTAATTTTCGTTTATCCCACTTAATATCGCTTAACATAGAAGATTTAATTCCGATAAAGAAATTCCAATACGAATAAATACCAATAGGTACAATATTAAAGCTCATTCTCCAGCTTTCTAAGTCTCTTTCAAAACCAAGGTTTGTAAAAATGATACCTTTTTGAGCAAAATCGTATCCTGAATTAAAATTAAATTTCCATCTAACAGCTAAATCGATATTTCCAGAAAACATTAAGGAATTGTTTTCTATTTTTCTATTATTTTCATTGTTTGAAAATGTCAATGTATAACCTATTCGTAAATCCCAAGGAAATTTATAATTATATAATTCAGTTAATTTATTTTGCGCATCATCTTTTTTAAATAGACTTTCATTTTGGTTGCTTAAATCTTTTGCAGTTCCAAATAAATCATCACTTCTTCCTCCATTTTGAACTGTTTGTTTTGATTCTTTTGAATTACTAAAATCATTATTTGAGACAGAGTAAATTAAATTAATTCCAGAATTAACCATTCTTGCTAATCCATTTCCATTGCTTATAGCAAATTCATTTATTTTATTATTGTTTTCATCTAAATCATATGGATCAAAAGTTGCATTGAAATTAATTTGTAACTTATTATCTAATAAAGTTGTACCACCAATTAATCCAATATTAGTCATTTTAAATTCTTCTGCTGCAAAGTTATACCCAACATCTAAGTTAAATTGGTTTAATAAGGATATTTTTTTAGTTTCTCCTTTAGTACTTTTTTTATCAATTACTTTTGCTTCTAAAGAGTTTTCTAATCTAAAATTAATAGAATTATTAATTCCTAATACTGGTGCGTTATACAATGAATTTTCAAATCTTGAATAACTTTCGAATTGACCTAATTTATTTAAAAAGGTATTGTAGTATTTGTCAAAACTTGGCGCATATCCATAACCGATAGAAGGTTTCATCAAATGTCTAATTCCTTTTATTTTACTTGTTTCTTTAAAAGTATAAGTACCATAAATTGTAGTTCCAATACTTGAAGTAAAATTATACGTTCTAAAAGATTCAAACCCATTAATTCTTTTATCTTCAATTAAATCAGTTGAAGAATTATATGATTTTTCAGTTGTATTAAAAACCCAATTTTCAGTATAATTAGTACCTGTTGTTACACTAAAATATCTGAATAACTTAAAATTTGTGGTAAGTGGAATTGAATGTGAAATTCCTGATAAAGCATTTTCAAACATTTGTGATTTGAACATTGCATCTTCAGTAGTTTTTATTTTGTTTTCACCTTTTATATTGTACTGAAAATTAATATTTTGAAAAAAACCTTTTTTGATATCATCTTGTTTTGCAAAAGGAAAAATATTATCAACACTTGCATTAAATGAAGGCAATGTTAAATTAACAACTTCATTATTTGTGTTTTGATTGTGAGTTAAAGCAACAGAAAAATTTATTGATGGTAAAGAAGGTATTGTTTTAGAATAACTAATAGACGAACTCATAGTATTAGTTAAATTCGAACCAACATTTAGCATATTTATCGATTGTCTAAAATATTTGCTACTACCAAAGTTTACGGAAGATGAAAATCTTGAATTAGCAGAAGCTTTAGCATCTTGATTATGAGTCCACTGAATATTGTATTGATTAGATCTTAAATATCCAGGAAATCCTTTTTCTCCTAAAACCTGATTTTCATATCTAAATTGAACATTTCCATTGAATTTGTATCGCTTTGCATAAGCAGATTCTGTTCTTAATGCATAACTACCATTCGTATAATAATCTCCTAAAATAGCTAAATCATAATAATCACTCAAAGCAAAATAATACCCACCATTTTGAAGGAAATAACCTCTATCATTATTTTGACCTGGTGTTGGAATAATAATTCCAGAAGTATTTTTATCAGTCATTGGAAAAAATGCAAAAGGTACACCAATAGGAGTAGGGACATTTGCAATATACATATGAGTTAATCCGGTTACGAATTTCTTTTTCGGAACCATTTTAGCTTTGTAGGCAAGAAAATAATATTCTGGATCTTCTAAATTTGTAGAAGTTGTAAAACGTGCCTTTTGGAAAAATAATACCGAATCATTTTCTCTTTTAGAAATTTCAGACATAATATTCATTTCCCCTTGTTTTGTTTTTGTATTCCAAATTAAGGCTTTCCCTGTTTTAGTATTAAAACGAATTGAATCTGGTTCAATAACATTTTGGCCTTGCTTAAAAACTGGATATTGAATATATTTTCCTGTACTGTCTTTTAATCTACCAGCATACACTTCGCTTTTTTCATAGTCTAAAACAATTATACCCGATTTTAATTCAAAATCTTGATAATATAATTCAGCTTGATTATATAACGTTAATTTTTTCTTGCGTTGGTCAAGTTTTTCGTAATCTTTTGCAGACCTTTTAACAATTCCTTCTAAAAGAGGTTTTTTATTGGAGTCGTTTTGGATGGTTTTTTTATTTGCAATGATTTCTTTTACATTCACTTCTGCACTGTCTTTAGGTTTAGTGTTTTGTGAGTAAATTTCTGAATTACACGCAATTAGAAAAAAAATAAAAAAAACGATATGATTAATCTTTGTACTCAAATCTATAAATACTATTTTTGTAAAAAATGGTTTGATTTTTGATGGGTCAAACTTACGTATATTTTTTGTTAAAAATAAGTATTTAATAAAATTATAACTATTTATACGTACACTAGATTTGAATAAAATTCTGAATAAATAAATTCAGCCCAAATGAAAAAAATTTTAATATTATTAATATTCTCTATATCAATGATTTCTTTTTCTCAGGAAAAGAAATTTAAAATTGTATTAGATGCTGGCCATGGAGGAAAAGATCCTGGAGCACAAAAAAATGGTTGTATTGAAAAAGAAATTGCCTTAGATGTAATATTAAGGATTGGAAAATTATTAGAAAAATATCCAGATTTCGATATTAAATATACTCGAACTACGGATGTATTTATTCCTTTAAAAGATAGAGCGAAAATTGCTAATGATTTTGAAGCAGATTTATTCGTTTCGGTTCACTGTAATTCATCTGTTTCAGCTACACCATATGGCTCTATGACGCTTGTTATGGGTTTGTCTCGTTCGAATATGAATTTTGAAATTGCTAAAACAGAGAATGCTGTAATTTTTCAAGAAGAAGATTATAAAAAGACCTATCAAGGATTTGATCCAAATAATCCTCAAACACAAATTGGTTTAAAAATTTTACAAGAAGAATCATTATTACAAAGTATCGATTTTGCTAGTAAAGTTCAAAGTGGTTTTAAAAATAATTTGAAAAGAAAAGATTTAGGGATGCATCAACAGCCATTATGGGTTTTAGACGCAACAGTTATGCCTGGTGTCCTTATTGAATTAGGATTTTTATCTAATTATGCCGAATCAAGATATATGAAATCGGAAGAAGGAAAGAGTAATTATTCTCAAATTATTGCAAAATCAATTATAGAATATAAAGATCAAATTAAAGAAACAACAACTGAGATTTTTCCTTTAGATATTAAAGAACCTAAAATTGAAGAACCTGTAATAGTTAAACCTATTGTGGAAGTTTCAAAAGATTCTACAGCTACTACTATTACTAATGATACTGTAATTAAAGATACTATTGTAGGTCCAAAATATAAAGTACAAATTAGTTTTAGTACTAAAAAATTAGAATTATTACCAGAAAACTTCAACGGATTAAGTAATATTACAGTTGCCGAAATTAACGGTGGATATAAATATTATTATGGTGAAGGAAGTATGGAAAATTGTAAAAAACTATTAGCCGAAGCCAAGTTAAAAGGATATAAATCTGCTTTTATAGTAGAATCAAAATAATGCAAATGATTAGAGTAGCACAGGTATTTTTATTTATAATATTTTCAATTTCAGTTCAATCTCAAACCAAAAAATTTAAAGTTGTTTTAGATGCGGGTCATGGTGGAAAAGACTATGGTGCTACGTATCATGGAAATATCGAAAAGAAAATCTCCTTAAATACAGTTTTAAAAGTTGGTGAAATTTTATCGAAAGAATCTAATATAGAAGTAGTATATACCAGAAAAACTGATGTTTTTGTAGAATTAGATGAAAGAGCCAACATAGCTAATCGTTCTAAAGGGCATTTATTTGTTTCAATGCATTGTAATGCTAATGCTAATGAAGGCGCTTCTGGTAATGAAACGTATGTAATGGGTATTACCAAAAATGCGGCTAATTTAGAAGTTGCTAAAAAGGAAAATGCTGTTGTTACTTTAGAAAGTGATTATAAAATTAAATACGACGGTTTCGATCCAAATAAACCAGAATCAGTAATTGGAATTTCAATTATGCAAGAAGAAAACTTGCAACAAAGTATCGATATTGCAGGTAAAGTACAACAAGCTTTTACAAAATTCACACCCAATAAAAATAGAGGAGTAAAACAAGCTGGATTTCTAGTTTTGAGAAAAATTATCATGCCGAGAGTGCTTATTGAAATGGGATTCGTTTCAAATAAAAACGAAGGTGCTTTTTTAAATTCTGAAGATGGTCAAGATAAATTAGCACAAGCAATATCAACAGCTATTTTAGGATATAGAGATGAGTTTTTTAAAAATGAAGCAGTAACAACTCCTAAAAAAGAAGAGCCAAAAAAAGAAACACCTAAAAAAACAGAAAATAAAGTTGTTAATAATGATAATAAAACAGCAATTGATGGTGTGACTTTTAAAATTCAAATTTCTGCAAGTGGTAAGAAATTAGAAACGTTACCTCAAAACTTTAAAGGATTAAAAAATATTACAATTGAAAAAGAAAATTCAATTTATAAATATTTTTATGGTCAAACTGAATCATATTCTACTGCCAAACAACTATTAGAAGAAGCAAAAGCTAAAGGTTACACTTCTTCTTTTATAGTACCTTCAAAAAATGGCAAAAAAATTAAATTAAGCGAGGCAATCAAATAAATATTCCTATTTTTGTTTTTAATTAATTTGTAAAATTGAAATTACCTCATTTTGGTAATCATTTAAAAGATTCTTAGAAATATATAAATCATATATGAAAATAAGTAGAGAAATTAAAGTTGCGGTATTAGTTATTTTATCCATAGTATTATTTTACTGGGGTTTTGCTTTTTTAAAGGGTAAAAATTTATTTGATAACAGTAATAAACTATATGTTTTTTACGATAATGTTGCAGGTTTAGCACCATCTTCACCAATTACATTAAATGGTTTAGTTATTGGTAAGATCAATAAAATTGAAATTCTTCCTGATGGAAAAATGAAAATTGAAATGGCTATTACTAATGATGATGTGAAAATTTCTAAATCAAGTGTAGCTGAAATTCAAGGAATGGGAGTAATGGGTGGTAGAGAAATTGCTATTCTAAATAATTTTTCAGATCAAAATTATACAAATTCTGGAGATACTTTAAAAGCATCAAACACACTTGGATTTACAGATAAATTAGCGAAAGAATTTGTTCCTGTAAAGCAAAAGGTCGAAATTATGCTTGATGATATTGATGTTTTAGTAAAAGGATTAAATAATACTTTAGATGCTCAAACTCAAAATAATATTAAAAATAGTATTGCTTCGTTAGAAAAGACTTTATCAGAATTAAGCGTAACGACTAAAAACGTTAATGGTTTAATTGTTGAAAACAAATCAAAATTAAGTTCAACAATTGGTAACTTTGAAAAGTCTTCAGCAAATATCACAAAACTTACGGATTCACTAGCTAAAGCAAATTTAGCAGGAACGGTAAAAAAATTAGAAACTACATTAACGAATGTGAATAGCATCATGACTAATTTAGAACAAGGAAAAGGTTCTATGGGTAAATTATTAAATGATGATGCGATGTATAACAACTTAACAAAAACATCTAAAGAGTTAGAATTACTATTACAAGATTTAAGATTAAATCCAACTCGTTATGTAAATGTGTCTGTTTTTGGAAAGAAAAACAAACCATATGTAGCTCCAACTGAAACTTCAACTAAAGAATAAAAACAAACTATAAACCAACTACTTATGAATTTTTTACCAAATATTATTTTTGCAATTGTCCTTATTATAGGCGTTGGCTTTTTTGCAAAAAATGTAAAAAAAATAATTAGAAACATTAAACTTGGACAAGATGTAAATCGTACAGACAACTCTTCTGCACGATGGAAAAATATGGCTTTAGTAGCTTTAGGTCAGAAAAAAATGTTTACTCGACCAATTCCAGCAATTTTACATTTTATGTTATATGCTGCGTTCATCATCACACAAATTGAATTATTAGAAATTGTTGTGGATGGTTTATTTGGAACACATCGTTTCTTTAAAACTGGATTAGGTGGTTTTTATACATTCATAATTAGTTTTATTGAAATTCTTTCAGTTTTAGCTTTAGTGGCAACTGTTACTTTCTTAGCTAGAAGAAATCTTTTAAAATTACCTCGATTAAATAAAGCTGAATTATTAGGATGGCCTAAAAAAGACGCTAACTTAATTCTTATTATGGAAATCATTTTAGTAACGTGTATTTTCACAATGAATGGAACAGATGAAGTTTTATATTCATTAGGAAAATCTCATTATGAAGGAATGGGTTCATTTAATTTTGCAGTTTCTCAACATTTAGGACCTGCTTTATTTGGTGGAATGAGTGAAGGTACCTTACACTTATTAGAAAGAGTAGGATGGTGGGGTCACTTAATGATGGTAATGGCTTTCTTAAACTATTTATACTATTCTAAACATTTACACATCATTTTAGCTTTTCCTAATACTTACTTTGCTGATTTAAATCCTAAAGGGCAATTTAACAACTTAGAAAGTGTTACAAATGAAGTGAAATTAATGATGGATCCAAATGCTGATCCATTTGCAGCTCCAGCTAATCCAGATGCTGCTCCAGCTAAATTCGGAGCTTCAGATGTTCAAGATTTAAATTGGGTACAATTATTAAATGCATACACATGTACAGAATGTGGTAGATGTTCTTCTTCTTGTCCTGCGAATTTAACGGGTAAAAAACTTTCTCCTCGTAAAATCATGATGGATACAAGAGACCGTTTAGAAGAGGTTGGAAAAAATATTGATGCTAATAATGGCGTTTTTGTACCGGATAACAAATCTTTATTAAACGATTATATCACACCTGAAGAATTATGGGCTTGTACAACTTGTAATGCTTGTGTTGAAGAATGTCCAGTTAACATTAGTCCGTTATCAATTATTATGGATATGAGACGTTATTTAGTTATGGAACAAAGTGCAGCTCCAATGGAATTAAATAACATGATGACAAACATTGAAAACAATGGAGCGCCATGGCCATATAATCAACAAGATAGATTGAATTGGAAAAATGAATAAAAACTAACTACAACAACGACAACAACAAACAACAACACAACAAAAATGAAACAAGAAGAAATTGAAGGAAAATTACAAGCCTTAAAAGTCAACGGCGAACATTTAAGTCCGGTATTGCCTGAAGGAATTAAAAATTATCTTATTGATATTGACGGAACTATTTGTGACGATATTCCTAACGAAGAACCAGAAAGAATGGCTACTGCAAATGTATATCCAGATGCATTAGAAACGCTTAACAAGTGGTATGACGAAGGACATGTAATTTACTTTTTTACATCAAGAACTGAAGCACATAGAGAAGTAACAGAAACTTGGTTAAAACAACATGGTTTTAAATATCATGGTATGGTAATGGGTAAGCCTAGAGGTGGAAATTATCATTGGATAGATAACCATTTAGTGAAAGCAACACGTTATAATGGAAAGTTTACAGATTTAATTGAAAAAGATGTAACGATTCAGGTTTTTGACGATGAAAAATAGATTTTATTTTAAATAATTGAAAAAATAATTCATAAACATTATAGTATGTCTGAAAATTTAGTAGTACCAACAATGGCCGAAATGATGGCACAAGGACAAACTCCAGAAATTTTATTTTGGGTTGGTTCTGCAGGTAGTTATGATGATAGAGCCAAAAAAATCACAAGAGCTTTTGTTAAAATTTTAAATAAAGCAAATGTAAATTTTGCGGTTTTAGGAACTGAAGAAAGTTGTACTGGCGATGTAGCTAAAAGAGCTGGAAATGAGTTTTTATTTCAAATGCAAGCTTTAATGAATATTGAATTATTAAATGCATATGAAATTAAAAAAATTGTAACATGTGATCCACATTCATTCAATTGTTTAAAAAATGAATATCCTAGTTTAGGTGGAAATTTTGAGGTTTTACATCATACTCAATTTTTAAAACAATTATTAAACGAAGGAAAAATTAGTTTTAACGATTCTGTTTACAAAGGAAAAAGAATTACTTTTCACGACCCTTGTTATTTAGGAAGAGCTAACAATGAATATCAAGCACCAAGAGATATTTTAAATAAAACTAATGCTGATATTGTAGAAATGAAGCGTAGCAAAAACACAGCATTATGTTGTGGAGCTGGTGGTGCACAAATGTTTAAAGAACCTGAAAAAGGTAATATGGATATAAATGTGTTACGAACTCAAGATGCTTTAGAAACGCAACCTAATATTATCGCAACAGGATGTCCGTATTGTAATACAATGATGTCAGACGGAGTGAAGTTCAGTGAAAAAGAAAGTTCAATTCAAGTTTTAGATATCGCTGAAATAATTGCCAACGCTCAAGATTTATAATAATGTACGTACCATTTGAAACATTACCAGAAGATTCTAGAATCTGGATTTACCAATCAAACAGAAAATTATCTGATGAAGAAGTACATTCAATTGAAACACAATGCCGTGAATTTGTTGAAAATTGGTCGGCTCATGGAACAAGCTTAGAAGCTTCTTTTATTACAAAATATAATCGTTTTATCATATTTGCTATCAATCAAGATTTTCATGCGGCTACTGGTTGTTCTATTGATGCTTCCGTTCATTTTATTCAAAAATTGGAACAAGAATTTCAAATTGAATTATTAGATAAAATGAATGTTACTTATAGAGTAGGAGAACACATCGCTCATAAGACGCTGATTGATTTTAAAAAAATGGCAAAAGAAAGAGCCGTAACTGCCAATACGATAGTTTTTAATAATTTAGTTAATACTATTGAAGAATGGCAAGATTTTTGGGAGATTCCTGCTAGCGAGAGTTGGCACAGTAGATTTTTCTAAAAAAAATAACTAACTTTGGAATCATCATTAGTTCACCAACTTTTGATGATTTTTCATTTTAAAAATTTTACATGAAGCGATTACTAATTTTATTTCTAGTTTTTAGCCAAACCATTATAAGTCAAAATAAAATCAATACTCAATCTGAACAAGTTTGGGTAGATAGCACGTATAATTCAATGTCTTTTGATGAGAAAGTGGGACAATTGTTTATGATTGCCGCTTATTCAAACAAAAAAGAAGATCATGCTCAAGATTTAGAAAAATTAATTACAAAATATAAAATTGGTGGTTTAATCTTTTTTCAAGGTGGACCGAATCGTCAGGCTAAATTAACCAATCGTTTTCAAGCAAAATCTAAAATCCCAATGCTAATTGGAATTGATGCCGAATGGGGATTAAGCATGCGTATTGATTCTACTCATTCGTATCCATGGAATATGACTTTAGGTGCTGTTCAAGATAATTCATTAATCGAAAAAATGGGTAAACAAATGGCTGCTCAATCTAAACGATTAGGTATTCATTTTACCTTTGCTCCAGTTGTAGATATCAATACAAATCCTTTAAATCCGATTATTGGTAATCGTTCTTTTGGTGAAACTAAAGAAAATGTTGCTGAAAAATCAGTTGCCTATATGAATGGTTTACAATCATTAGGTGTTTTCGCAACTGCTAAACATTTTCCTGGACATGGTGATACATCAACTGATTCGCATCACGCCTTACCAATGGTTAATTTTACAAGAGAACGTATTGATGAAATAGAACTTTATCCTTATAAAGAACTAATTAAGAATGGTTTATCAAGTGTTATGGTGGCGCATTTAAATGTACCAAGCTTAGAACCAACTGAAAATTTGCCAACTTCAATTTCACCAAAAGTAGTAACAGATTTATTAAAAAATGAATTAAAATTTGAAGGTTTAATTTTTACTGACGCTTTAAATATGAAAGGTGCTAGCAATTTTAAACAGCCTGGAGATATTGATTTAGCTGCATTTTTAGCAGGAAATGATGTATTGTTATTTGCTGAAAATGTTCCAAAAGCATTAGAAAAATTCAAAGAAGCATATAATTCAAAAATTCTAACAGATGAAAGACTAGCTTATTCTGTAAAGAAAATTTTAAAATATAAATACAAAGTAGGATTAAACAATTACTGTCCAATTGAAATGATAAACTTATATTCTGATTTAAACTTACCAGAATATAAAGCATTAAACTTAGAATTGTTTGAAAATGCTGTAACAGTATTAAAAAATGAAAATGAAATTTTACCAATAAAAAGATTAGATACAGAGAAAATCGCTTATGTAAAAATTGGCGATGGTGATTCTAGTGTTTTTGTGGAGAAATTAAGAGAATATGCTGATGTTAAAATCTTAACTACTAACAATTTAGATTCGCTTTTAGTTGAAATTGATGATTATACTAAAGTAATTGTGGGTTATCATAAACCAGAAGGTATTTGGAAGAAAAATGAAATGACTTTCAAAGAAATTAACTGGATTGATAAAATTTGCAAAAAGAGTAATGCTATTTTAGCCTTTTTTACAAAACCTTATTCATTATTAAAAATTCCTTCATTTGATGAATCTAAAGGATTAATTGAAGCGTATCAAAATCACGAATATGCGCAATTGGTTACTGCTGAAATTATTTTCGGAGCTAAAGAAGCAAAGGGAAAATTACCCGTTTCTTTAAAAAAAAACTTTAGTGCAAATGACGGATTAAACACTAAAAGCGCTAAAAGATTAGGATATTCGTTTCCTGAAAAAGTGAATATGAATGCTGATGTTTTAGCAAAAATTGATTCTATTGCTAACTATGCAATTAAAAACAAAGTAACTCCTGGAATGCAAATTTTAGTGGCAAGAAGAGGACAAATTGTTTACAAAAAATCATTTGGATATCACACGTATGACACCATTCAGAAAGTGCAAAATTCAGATATTTATGATTTAGCATCGTTAACAAAAGTATTGAGTACGTTACCTAATATCATGCAAGATTATGAAAAAGGTAAAATCAATTTCAAATCTACTTTAGGAGAATTAATTCCAAGTTACAAGCATTCAAACAAGGCAGATATCAATATTTTAGACATGTTAACGCATCAAGCTAAGTTACCTGCTTGGACACCTTTTTACGCTAAAACTTTAGATACCTTAAAAAAACCAAGTGAGTTATATTATAGAAATTTCAAATCAAAAGATTTTCCCTATAAAGTTTCTAACAATTTATATTTGAGAAAAGATTACAACGATACGATTATCAATTTCATCAAGGAAACAGCTTTATTACCTTATAAACAATATAAATACAGTGATTATTCATTTATTTTATTCAAAGAATATTTAGAAAAAACACATCATAAAAGTTTAGACAAATTATCGGACGAAAACTTTTATAAGATTTTAGGAGCTTATACTACAACATACAATCCATTAGATAAATTTGAATTGGATAGAATTATTCCTACTGAAATTGATAAGTATTTTAGATACGAAACCATTCAAGGATATGTTCATGATATGGCTGCGGCTATGCAAGGTGGGGTTGGAGGACATGCGGGTTTGTTTTCTAATTCTTTAGATGTTGCTAAAATTATGCAAATGTATTTGCAAAAAGGAACTTATGGTGGTTATGAGTTTTTTACTCCAGAAACTTTTGATACCTTTAATACTTGTTATTTTTGTAAAATTGGTAATAGAAGAGGAGCTGGTTTTGATAAACCACAATTAGGAAGTGAAGGTCCAACTTGTGGATGTACAACTAAAGCTAGTTTCGGACATACTGGTTTTACTGGAACAATGGTTTGGGCAGATCCAGAAAAAGAATTAGTTTATGTGTTTTTATCAAATAGAACATATCCTGATAGTAACGCAGCAAATAAATTATCTAAATTAAGTATTAGAGAAAATATTCAGAAAATAATTTACGAATCATTAACAGATTAATATGACTTCAGAAGCTAAAACTGTTCAAGAATATATAGATTCATTACCAGATGACAGAAAATTATTTGTTCAAAAATTGCGAGATGTTATCATTGAAAATCTTCCTAAAGGATTTCAAGAAGGAATGGGTTATGGTATGATGGGTTATTCTGTACCTCATTCAATTTATCCGAAAGGGTATCATTGTAAACCAACGGATCCTTTACCTTTTATGGGATTGGCTTCGCAAAAAAACAGCATTAATTTTTATCACATGGGAATTTATGCTAATAAAGATTTACACGATTGGTTTGTTAGTGAATATCCTAAACATTCCTCTAGGAAATTAGATATGGGAAAAAGTTGTATTCGATTTAAAAAATTTGAAGAAATTCCGTTTGATTTAATTGGCGAATTAGTAACAAAAGTTTCAGTAGAAAATTGGATTGAAACTTACGAATCAGCTTTTAATAAAAAATAAAAAAAAAGACAATGAAAATAGCCATGGTTTGTTATCCTACATTTGGTGGGAGTGGAGTAGTAGCAACTGAGTTAGGTTTAGAGCTTGCAAAAAAAGGTCATGAAATTCATTTCATCACATATAAGCAACCTGTTCGTTTATCGTTGTTAAATCCAAATATTTATTTTCATGAAGTAAATGTTCCAAATTATCCACTATTTCATTATCAACCCTACGAATTAGCTTTGTCTAGTAAACTAGTAGACATGGTAAAATTGCATAAAATAGATGTATTACACGTACATTATGCTATTCCACATGCCTATGCCGGTTATATGGCTAAACAAATGTTAGCAGAAGAAGGAATTAAATTACCTATGATTACTACATTGCACGGAACTGATATTACACTTGTAGGGAATCATCCATTTTATAAAAGTGCGGTAACATTTAGTATTAATAAATCCGATTTTGTAACTAGTGTTTCAAATAGTTTGCGTGAAGATACTTATAGATTATTTGAATTGAATAAACAAATTTGCGTAATACCAAACTTCATTGAAATCACAGAACAAAAAGAAATGGATAAAATTACAATTTGTCAACGTTCTGTTTTAGCAAAAGAAAATGAAAGAATTGTAACGCATATTTCCAATTTTAGAAAAGTAAAAAGAATTCCGGATGTCGTTAAGATTTTCTACAATTTACAAAAAGAAGTCCCATCAAAATTAATGATGGTTGGTGAAGGTCCAGAAAAAGCAATTGCTGAAAAAATGTGTGAGGAATTAGGAATTTCTGATAAAGTAATTTTCTTCGGTAACAGTAATGACATCAATCAAATATTGAAATATTCCGATTTATTTTTATTACCATCAGAAACAGAAAGTTTCGGATTAGCAGCTTTAGAAGCGATGGCATTTAATGTTCCTGTTATTTCTAGTAATTCAGGTGGAATTCCTGAAGTAAATGAAGAGGGAATTTCTGGGTATTTAAGTAATGTAGGAGATACCGAAAATATGAGTAAAAATGCTATTCATATATTGAAAGATGATGCAACTTTAGCTCAATTTAAGTTAAATGCATTTGAAGTGGCTAAAAAATTTGATATAAAAAATATTCTTCCTTTGTATGAAGAATTATACGAAAAGGCTTTAAAATTAGATAATTAACATGAATAAACTATTTAAATTATCAGCTCTAATTATTTGTTTTTCAGGATTGTTTCAATTTTGCAAAACTCAAAAACATACAGATGTAAATGACGTTTATACCGTAATGTATAAAAATCAAAACGGTGGTAAAAAAGAAAAATCTACGATTATCATAACAAATTATGAAGAATTTAATTCTTTAATAGCAACCTTAACAATAGATGAAGAAGAGTATGGCAAACTTCTTTCTATAGATTTGGAAAAACACAATTTAATAGCTGCCTTTATGGGTGAAAAAAATACTGGCGGTTATGATATTGATATAGATAAAGTAACTTTTTTTCCTACCAAAGTAGAAGTTGGATTTAAAGAAATAGTACCTGAAAAAGGAGCTATGGTAACAATGGCATTTACATCACCTTATATTTTTGTTGCTGTTCCTAAGAACAAAGAAATAATACTTAAATAAAAAAAAAGCCTTTCAAAATGAAAGGCTTTTTTTATTATAATGAAATTATTAATTCCATCTGTATCTAATTCCTAAAGCGATATCTGGACCGAAATCGTCATTTATTCCATCATTAAAATAAAATTCTGGTCTAAAATCTAATGATAATTGTAATGGAATATCAAAATTATATTCAATACCAATATCACCAGCTGCAAAAATTACAGTTTCAGAATCTCCTTTATATTTATCATTTCCAATATAATAATCTTCTGCACTCCAAGATCCAATTCCTCCACCTAAACCAGCATACCAATTGAATCCTCCATCAATATTCCAAACCCATTGATAAAGTCCAGCTAATTTTATTGCGTCAACATGGTTACTATTTCTCCATCCTAAATCAAATTCTAAGCGATTGTTTTTTGATAATCCTCTTTGGTATGAAATTTCACCACCAAAACCGTCGTTGTCACCTAATCTTAAACCTAAAGCATTTTTAGAAATGTCCTGAGCCTGAGCAAATACTGTTCCTAACAGTAGAAATGCGAATAAAAGTGTTTTTTTCATACGTGTATATAAATTTAGTTATTCACAAAGATAACGATTTTAACAAGAAAAAAGTATGTTAATCTATGTTAAATGTGTCTAAAAATTCATTTTGAGTTTGAGTATTACTTGCTGGAATACCTAAATTACTTGCAATTTGAGCATCAATATTATAGCTTGTAATTGTATTTGTATGTACCACTCCAATATTTTTAGACAGATATTGAGTAGAAACTACAACATCTTGAGGTGCTAAAACTGTAACTGTAAACGGAATTCCTGCCACAGTTTGTGTGGTTGTAACTTTTAAATTTAAAACTATTTTAGTTGATTTAACATTTGAATAAACATCATTATTTGGAGAAGTATAATTGGGCAAATCATTTCCTGCAATTGATTTTAAAGAATAAACTACATTTAATGGTATTCCGTTAAAATCTTGTTGAAAAGACCCTGCTTTTTCATTTAAAACAGTACCATTTGAAGCATTTTCATTAAAAATTATAAAATCTCTTAATGTCAAATCTAAACCAACTGGCAATGTGAATCCTTGTCCTAAAGAAAACTCACCACTCATTAATAATTTACCTCCACTTTTTCTAACACCATTATTATTTAAAGAAGTAGGATAGAAACCTGTAGAAATATTGTCTCTATTTTTAAATTTTTTATATGAAATCGACTCTATTAAAGTATCACCTGAAATATATAATGAATCTCTTGTAGTTGTTGTTCCTTCAACATCATATGTCCAATAATTCCCTGTATGCAATGGAAGTGCGTCTGTAAATACACTATTTTCGGTTTCTGGAGAAGCTTCGTCATTAGAACAAGAAAAAAGAGCAATCCCAGTAATAAATAGTAAAAGTTTTTTCATTTTAGTAGTTTTTGAGTTGTTTTAAAATTAATAATATTCTTTTAGTTTGTTGGTTTTTTTGCTAATATAATAAAAACATTCAATATTTTTGTTTAAAATTATCTTTATGGGAAATTCTATTGGAAAGCTTTTTAAACTTACAACTTTCGGAGAATCACATGGTTTAGCTTTAGGCGGAATTATTGATGGTTGTCCTTCAAATATAAAAATTGATTTAGATTTTGTTCAATCTGAATTGGATAGAAGAAAACCAGGACAATCAAAAATCGTTACACAACGTAAAGAAAGTGATGAAGTAAAGTTTTTATCTGGAATTTTTGAAGGCAAAACAACCGGAACTTCAATTGGTTTTATCATTGAAAATGAAAATCAAAAATCTAACGATTACGACCATTTAAAAGATACCTTCCGACCAAGTCATGCCGATTTTACTTACGATCAAAAATACGGAAATAGAGATTATAGAGGAGGAGGTAGAACTTCAGCAAGAGAAACAGTTAATTGGGTTGTAGCAGGAGCTATCGCTAAACAAATTATCCCAGAAATTAAAATCAATGCTTATGTTTCGTCAGTTGGTGAATTAGAAATTGATAAACCATATCAAGAAGTAGATTTTAATTTAATAGAATCGAATCCTGTTAGATGTCCAGATGTTGAAATGGCAGCGAAAATGGAAGACTATATTACAAAAATCAAAAAAGACGGTGATACAGTTGGCGGTATAATTACTTGCGTTATTCAAAATGTTCCGATTGGTTTAGGTGAGCCCATATTTGATAAATTACATGCACAATTAGGTAAAGCAATGCTGTCAATTAATGCTGTTAAAGGTTTTGAATTTGGTGGCGGATTTTCATCAACCAAAATGAAAGGAAGTGAACATAATGATTTATTTAACGAAGACGGAACTACTAAAACAAACCTTTCTGGCGGTATTCAAGGTGGAATTAGCAACGGAATGGATATTTATTTCCGTGTTGCTTTTAAACCTGTTGCTACATTACTACAAAAACAAGACGTTTTAACTAATGATGGTAAAATTATAGAACAACAAGGTAAAGGTCGACATGATCCATGTGTAGTCCCAAGAGCAGTGCCAATTGTAGAAGCTTTGGCTGCAATGGTATTGGTTGATTTTACTTTGATGGATAAGGTTTATAGAAATTACTAATGGAATTATTTATATAAAAGAAAAACACCTTGTAATACAATAAGGTGTTTTTTTTTTGTTTGCAAGTATATAGAAATAAAAAAAGCACCCTAAAAGGATGCTTTAAAATGTGGTGGGCAATAAGGGATTCGAACCCCTGACCCCCTCGGTGTAAACGAGGTGCTCTGAACCAACTGAGCTAATTGCCCCAATAAATCGCGCTACTTCCGTATTGCGAGTGCAAATATACACCCAATTTTTATATTTACAAGTAAAAATGAAAAATAATTAATTAAATTTTATTTCTTCTAAAATTACTCGATCTGTATAATTTATTATTGTTAAGGTAACTTTTTTATTTCCAGATATTTGAGAATCGATAATGTATTTTTTTCCTTTTTTATAAGGAATATTACTTTTTGAAAAATCTACATCACCACTAGAAATTGCTTCATTAATTTCCGTTTTGGTTGTTATTTTTTTAGCAAAAATACTATCAACTGCAGGTGATGTAGTAAATGCTTTGCTTCTAATATCCTTAATAACTCTACAATTTGGAAAATAACAGAATTCAACTCCTTTAGATTTTGCTTTGGCTGTTAAAAATTCACCCACAAAATATAATCCAATAAATAATCCAAATAAATAAAATACTAATCTAAAACGTAATGACATTGCTATAAAATTATTTTTGGCAAAGATAATGTAAAGTTGGATGTTAAAAGTTAGATGATGGAACTTTTTATCAAATTTTAACTTAAGACAAAGCTATTAATACTATAAAATAATTATTCAATGGTTTAATTTTAAATGATATAGACTATAAAATTCAAGTGCAAATTTATGGTTTTGAAATGCTTATGAAATAATTTAATATTTCAAGAAAATAATTATATAACAAAATTCATTTAAAATGTTATTTTCACTACTTTTGAGCCAAAATTATACAACTACAATTATGACTTTTGAAAGACAGAATTTAACTAATGAAGAGTTAATTAATTTATATAAGAAATTAGTAAAACCAAGACTTATTGAAGAGAAAATGTTGATTCTTTTACGTCAAGGTAAAGTATCAAAATGGTTTTCAGGTATTGGTCAGGAAGCAATTTCTGTTGGTATTACTTCAGCATTAGATAAAGACGAATATATTTTACCAATGCACCGTAATTTAGGAGTTTTTACTACTCGTGAAATTCCATTACATAGATTATTTTCTCAATGGCAAGGTAAAAAAACAGGTTTTACAAAAGGTCGCGATAGAAGTTTCCATTTCGGAACTCAAGAATTCAAAATTATTGGAATGATTTCGCATTTAGGTCCACAAATGGGTGTGGCTGACGGAATCGCTTTAGCTAATAAATTAAAACAAAACGGAAAAGTAACAGCTGTGTTTACAGGTGAAGGTGCAACTTCAGAAGGAGATTTCCACGAAGCTTTAAACATTGCTTCTGTTTGGGAATTACCTGTTTTATTTGTTATTGAAAATAACGGTTACGGACTTTCAACTCCAACTAACGAACAATACCGTTGTGAAAACTTAGCCGATAAAGGCGTGGGTTACGGAATGGAAAGCCATATTATTGATGGAAATAACATTTTAGAAGTTTATACTAAAATTGCTCAATTAAAAGCTTCAATGATTGAAAATCCTCGTCCAGTATTATTAGAATTTAAAACATTCAGAATGCGTGGACATGAAGAGGCGAGTGGTACAAAATATGTTCCTCAAGAATTAATGGACATGTGGGCTGAAAAAGACCCAATTGAAAATTATAGAAAATATCTTAAAATAACTGATGTTTTATCTGAAGAAGTTGACGAACAAATTCGTGCTGAAATAAAAGCTGAAATTGACGAACATTGGGCAATTACACAAGCTGCACCAGAAGTTGTAGCTGATTTAGATGAAGAATTAAATGATGTTTACCGTCCTTATACTCATGAAGTTTTCAATCATTCTGATGCTACTGAAAACATTCGTGTTATTGATGCCATTTCTTCATCATTAAGTCAATCTATGGAACGCCATGAAAATTTAGTAATCATGGGACAAGATATAGCTGAATACGGTGGCGCTTTTAAAATAACTGATGGTTTCGTAGAGAAATTTGGTAAAGATCGAGTAAGAAATACACCAATTTGTGAAAGTGCAGTTGTTTCTGCTGCTAACGGATTATCTATAAATGGTCATAAAGCAGTTGTAGAAATGCAATTTGCTGATTTCGTTTCAACAGGATTCAATCCGATTGTAAATTTATTAGCCAAACAACATTATCGTTGGGGAGAAAATTCAGACGTAGTTGTTCGAATGCCATGTGGTGGAGGAACGCAAGCCGGACCTTTCCATTCACAAACTAACGAAGCTTGGTTTACAAAAACACCAGGGTTAAAAGTGGTTTATCCAGCATTTCCTTATGATGCGAAAGGATTATTAAATACCGCTATTAATGATCCGAATCCAGTTATGTATTTTGAACACAAACAATTATACAGAAGTGTTTATCAAGATGTTCCAACGGATTATTACACTATTCCTTTAGGAAAAGCATCATTAATTAAAGAAGGTAATGATGTAACCATAATTTCTTTTGGAGCGGGTGTACATTGGGCTTTAGAAACATTAAAAAATAATCCAGAAATTTCAGCGGATTTATTAGATTTAAGAAGCTTGCAACCTTTAGATACTGAAGCTATTTATGCCTCTGTACAAAAAACAGGTAGATGTATCATTTTACAAGAAGACACTTTATTTGGTGGAATTTCAAGTGATATTTCAGCCATGATTATGGAAAACTGCTTCAAATATTTAGATGCCCCAGTAAAACGAGTAGGAAGTTTAGAATCACCAATTCCATTTGTTAAAGCAATAGAAGATCAATATTTACCAAAGGGAAGATTTGAATCAGAATTGAAAGAATTATTACAGTTTTAAATCTGTTAAATATATTATAAAAGCGCACTTGTGGCGCTTTTTTTTATTCATGTTAATACAAGATTTAATATATTTACATACCAAAAAAATAAGCAAAATGAGTTACTATAAAATCAAAGATTTAGAAAATTACTTTAAAATGTATAAGAAATCTGTTCGAGAACCAAGAAAATTTTGGGATAAAGTGGCAGATGAAAACTTCACTTGGTACCAAAAATGGGATAAAGTTTTTGAAGTTGATATGCAAGAAGCTAATTTTAAATGGTTTTTAAATGCTAAAGTAAATATCACTAAAAATTGTATTGATAGACATTTAGCAAAAAAAGGTGACAAAACTGCAATTATTTTTGAACCAAATGATCCGAAAGAAGAAGCTTTACATATTTCTTATAATGAATTATACGAAAGAGTAGCTAAAATGGCTAATGTTCTTAGAGAACAAGGCATTAAAAAAGGTGATCGCGTTTGTATTTATTTACCAATGATTCCTGAATTAGCAGTTTCTATATTAGCATGTGCAAGAATTGGCGCCATTCATTCTGTTGTTTTTGCAGGTTTTTCTGCCTCTGCAGTTGCTGCTAGAATTAATGATTCTGAATGTAAAATGGTAATTACTTCTGATGGAGCATTTAGAGGAAATAAATCAATTGATTTAAAGGGAATAATTGATGAAGCATTAGAAAAATGTCCTTGTGTTGAAAAAGTATTAGTTACTAAAAGAACAAATACTGCAATTCACATGAAAGAAGGTAGAGATCTTTGGTTACAACCTCTTTTAGATGCAGCTATTGGGAATAATGTTGCTGAAATAATGGATGCAGAAGATCCTTTGTTTATTTTATATACTTCGGGTTCAACAGGAAAACCAAAAGGAATGTTGCATACTACAGCTGGATATATGGTTTATACAGCTTATACATTTAAAAATGTATTTAATTATGAAGATAATGATATTTTTTGGTGTACTGCTGATATTGGTTGGATAACCGGACATTCGTACATTTTATATGGTCCTTTATTAAATGGGGCTACTACTGTAATTTTTGAAGGAGTACCTTCCTATCCAGATTCTAGTCGTTTTTGGGAAGTTATTGAAAAGCATAAAGTTACACAGTTTTATACAGCTCCAACTGCAATTAGAGCTTTAGCTAAAGAAAGTTTAGATTTCGTACAACGTTTTCCTTTAAAATCTTTAAAAGTTATTGGATCTGTAGGTGAGCCAATTAATGAAGAAGCTTGGCATTGGTATAACGATCATGTTGGTGGCAAACGTTGTCCTTTAGTTGATACTTGGTGGCAAACTGAAACAGGCGGAATTATGATTTCTCCAATTCCTTTTGTAACTCCAACAAAACCTACTTATGCATCTTTACCATTACCTGGAATTCAACCAGTTTTAATGGATGAATTACGTAATGAAATTGAAGGTAATCAAGTAACAGGTAGTTTATGTATTAAGTTTCCATGGCCATCAATAGCGAGAACAATTTGGGGTGATCATCAGCGTTATAAAGAAACATATTTTACAGCTTTCCCTGGTAAATATTTTACAGGAGATGGCGCTTTACGTGACGAAGTTGGTTACTATAGAATTACAGGTAGAGTAGATGATGTTATTATTGTTTCTGGACATAATTTAGGAACAGCACCAATTGAAGATGCTATTAACGAACATCCTGCGGTAGCTGAAAGTGCAATTGTAGGTTTCCCTCATGATATTAAAGGAAATGCATTATATGGATATGTAATTTTAAAAGAAACTGGAGAAAGCAGAGATAAAGATAATTTAGCAATTGAAATTAATCAACTAATTTCAGATCAAGTAGGACCAATTGCTAAGTTAGACAAAATTCAGTTTGTATCTGGTTTACCAAAAACACGTTCAGGAAAAATTATGCGCCGTATTTTAAGAAAAATTGCAGAAGGCGATATGGATAATTTTGGAGATATTTCTACTTTATTAAATCCTGAAATTGTGGATAAAATTAAAAATGAAAAGGTTTAAATATTAATTCAAATATATATTTTAGAGGTGTAAAAATTACACCTCTTTTTTTATGAAATACTTTCTATCGATTTTAATCTTATTTCTTTCGTGTTCTAAAGAAAAATCTGCAGCACCTACTAATAATAAAACGATTATTGGAATACAACCGTATGGCGATTTCTCTAAAAATGACGCGCAAATAATTGCAAATGTTATTGATAGTTTTTATCGTTTTGAAACAAAAATATTGCCTTCAAAAGAATTGTCAAAAAAAGCATTTATCAATGTGAAATCGCCTCGTTATAGAGCAGATAGTATTATCAAATTTCAAAATAGGAATTTTCCAAAAGGAGTAGATTATATTTTAGGACTTACAAATGAAGATATTTCTGTAACAAAAACTGATAATGATGGTCAAATTGCAAAACCTAAATGGAAATATTGTGATTTTGGAATTATGGGTTTAGCCTATAAACCAGGAAAAAGCGCCATTGTTTCCAATTTTAGAATTCAATCTAAAAATCATAAAATAGAAATGACTAGATTAAGGAAAGTAGCTGTTCATGAGTTTGGTCATAATTTAGGGTTAGATCATTGCCCTGATAAAAACTGTGTAATGACAAGTGCTGCGGAGAAATTATCAACCATTGATCACGAAAAATTAGCACTATGTAAAAACTGCAAAAAAATTATTAACTATAAATATTAAAATTGTAAGGTATTTTACATATTCTTAAGTCTTAAATATTTATTTTTGTCTCAAATTAAAGCATCAATCAAAATAGTATCTATGAATTTTACACTTGTAAAACAAACGCTTTCAGAACTTCAACATTTATTAAATCAGATTTCTGAAGAAGATTTTTCAAAGCCAATACAATATTTAAGCAATGCTTCTATTGGTGAACATACTCGCCATATTATTGAATTGTTTCAATGTGTTTTAAATTCTTATGAAATAGGACTTTTAAATTACGATAACAGAGAAAGAAATCTATTCATACAAACCAATCCTTCTTTCGCTATTGAGAAAATAGATGAAATTTGTAATGGAATAGAAAAAGAAAACAAAGAACTTATTTTAGAAAGTAATTTTTTCAATGAAATTTCTCGTATGAATACAAATTATTTCAGAGAAGTGATTTATAATTTAGAACATTGTATTCATCATCAAGCCCTTATAAAAGTTGCGGTTTTTGAATTTGAATATTTAAATGTGAATGAAAATTTTGGTGTGGCACCATCTACAATTGTTTATAGAAATCAATGTGCACAGTAAGCTTTGTTTATGCCAATAATTCATTTTTATTAACTTCCAATAGAGATGAAAAAATAACGCGTCCTTCAGCAATAGAACCAAAAATTTATCAATCAACAACCAAAAAAATTATTTATCCAAAAGATGCAAAAGCAGGTGGAACTTGGTTTGTAGTAGATGAATTCGGAAATACTATTATTTTACTTAATGGTGGTAAAACCAAACATATTGCCAAAGATAAATATAGGATGAGTCGTGGTTTAATTGTACTTGAATTAATGGAATCTAATGCGATCGTTTCAACTTGGAAAACCATAGATTTAACAGATATCGAACCTTTTACTTTATTAGTTTTAGAAGATAAAAAGCCTTTTCAATTGCAATGGTCTGGCGAAGAAAAATCAACTCTTGAATTAAATGCAAACCAAACTTATATTTGGTCTTCATCAACATTATATTCTCCTGAAATTCAGCAACAACGTGCGGATTGGTTTTTTAAATTCATGTCTGAAAATGAAACTATTTCTGCCGAAAGTATGAAGTTTTTTCATAAACATACAGAGCCAGCAGATTCTAAAAACGGATTGATTATTAATCGTGATAACTTATATAAAACATTAAGCGTGACACAAGCAGTAATTTCGACTACTTCTATACAGGTTAATCATTCAGATTTAGTTCAGAATGAAGAATATTCTATCACTTTTTAAATCAAAAACCATTGAGATTATTCATACATAAAGTGTTTAATTGGGAATATTGGCCATTTGGTTTAGTATATTTTCCCATCTTTTTTCTTTGGACTTATTATGCCATAAAAGCAAAAACGATATTTTTCTTCAATGCTGCCAATCCTAAAATTAAAAATGGCGGATTTATTAATGAGAGCAAAATCGAAATTTATGATTTGATTCCACAACAATATTATCCTAAAACATTATTTGTAAAAGGAAAATCTAGTTTCGATTTAGTTATTAATAAACTAAATGAAAGCGGACAACAATTTCCTTTAATAGCTAAGCCTGATATGGGTTTACGAGGAAATGCGGTTAAAAAAGTAAATTCAATTGAGGAATTAAAAAGTTATCATGAAAAAGCTGATTTTGATTTTTTAATACAAGATGTTATTCCTTACGAGAATGAAGTAGGAATTTTTTATGTGAAATTACCGAACGAATCAAAAGGTAAAATTACCGGAATTGTAGCCAAAGAATTTTTAATTGTAGAAGGTGACGGAAAGAGCACCATCGAAGAATTGATTAAGAAAAACCCAAGGTTTGAATTACAGTTAAGTGCTTTAAAAAAAGAGTATAAAGAAAAATTACTTAAAGTATTACTTCAAGGTGAAAAATTAAATTTGGTTCCTTATGGAAATCACGCTCGTGGTGCTAAATTTATTGATGCCAGTCATTTAATTTCAGATAAATTAACGCAAGTAATTGAAGAAATTAGTTCAAATATATCTGAATTTTATTTTGGAAGATTCGACATCATGTACAATACTTTTGAAGAATTAGAAAATGGTCAGAATTTTTCAATTGTAGAACTAAATGGAAGTGGGAGTGAACCTACACACATTTACGATCCAAAACATTCAATCTTTTTTGCATGGAAAGAGTTAGCCCGACATATTGGTTATATGTACAAAATCGGACAACATAATCACAATAGAGGTTTCAAATTCTTAAATCATAAAGAAGGAATGAAAGAATATAGAGAACACAATGAATGTTTGGCTAAAATTGTAACCATTTAATTTTGAAAGCTTTAAAAAACATATTAGTTGGATTTGCGGTCAGCTTTATTGGTTCTATTCCTTTAGGTTATCTCAATTTAATTGGCTTTCAAATATATTCAACTTCTAATTTGAATCAATTAAATTTATATTTGATTGGAGTTTTACTTATTGAAGCAGTTGTAATTTATACCACTTTAAAACTTTCATCAAAAGTTGCGATGAATCCAAAATGGAAAAATATGATTTCTATTTTTTCTTTTATTTTTTTGATTGGTATCGCATTTCTGACCTATAACTCGACTTCTTCACAAGAAAATTCATTAGAAAAATACAATTCCTCTTTAAGTTATTCTGCTTTTATTTCTGGAATTATTTTAAGCAGTATTAATTTTGCTCAAATTCCATTTTGGATGAGTTGGAATTTATATTTAACGAATGAAAATTATATAGTTACAAGTAAGAAAATGAGTTTATTATATGTTTTAGGTACTATTTCAGGAACATACTTTGGAATGTTAGCCATAATATTCTCAATTGATTCTGCACAAAACAACAACTATATTTCACAAAACTTTTTTGCTAATAATATTTGGCTGATCTTTTTAGGATTAGCTGTTTTTCAATTGATACAGATTATCAAAAACAACTTTATTACGAAAAACAATTAATGAATTCCTAAGCGATCTTTCATTTTTAAGAACAATAAAGCGATATTATAAACATCATCCGCAACTGAATTTCTGTCACTTGACGTAATATTCAACTTTTTACTCATTTCTTCTAATGAATATTTTTTAGTGTTTGTTTCTGCCAATTTATTGAACATTGCTTCAATGTCAAAAGCTTCGTTTCTAATTTTACCTAATTTCATTCGGCTCAATGCTTCATTCAACATTTCTATGTCAAAATCTACACGGTGTCCTACAATTACAGAATTACCAATATAATTCAATAAAATTTCAATAGCTTTTGGTTCAAATTCTTTTACAATTTTAGTTACTATAATAAATTCATTATCTAAACCAGGTACTTCTTGTTTAGTATGTTGTACAAATATTTCAAAAGAATCTTTTATTATTATTCTATTACCAATAACTGAAGTTGCAGCAATAGACATAATAACATCTTTTTCAGTATCTAAACCAGATGTTTCTAAACTCAAAACAACATATTTCGTTGCCGGATTTTTAAATGAATCGGTGTATTTTTTCCAAAATTCTGGATATTCTTTATTAAAAATTCTTGAAAGCATGGTGTTTATGAAAATCTAGTTAAGTGATATTTATCTTTAATTAAATCAATAATGTCGTCTATTACATTTAATGATTTTTTCAATTCTTCTTTATCAATTTTTGATAGTTTACTGGTATCAATAAAAGCACCGTCGTTATCATTAATAATTCCTTCATTGGTTCTGAATCCTTGTAATTTCAAGAAATTTTCTGCGAAATCTAAATATAAATCGGCATTTTTACTATCAATAATAGCCATTTGTTTAAAACGTAAATACGTATTATTGATTCCTTTTAAATTATGACTTAAAGCAAAAATTCGAGCTGCATCAATATAAAACTGTAATCCTTTTTGTTTTAAATTAAATAAATCTTTGTGAGTACCATTTTCTTCAACTGCAAATTTCTTAAAGAAGGTAAGTGGTTGTGGTAATTTCAATAATTGATTTCCAACATAATCGAAGAAAATTTTATTATTGGCTAAATTTTGAAAAATTGCGATTTCTAAACCATCTTTAATTTTCGTTTCTCCGTAGATGTATTCAAAATCAAAGAAAATACCACTAAAATCAGACATGTTTTCACCTGGCGATTTAATACAATTCGTATAAATGGCAGTAAAATCAGATAAAGATTTACACCATTTAATATTACTTGCTAAATGTTCAAACGGACAAGGTTTGTAGCCTAAAGTTTGCATGTTGGAAATTACTAACTTAGCTAATTGTACAAAATAGAATTTAACATCTCTGTGTTTTTCAGCAGATACATCTTCATAGATAATCATGTTATCTTGATCGCTCAAAACTAACTGTTCTTTTCGAGCCTGACTTCCTAAAGAAAGCCAAACAAATCGAGCAGGAGGTGAGCCTAAACTATCAATACATAATTTAATACATTGTTGAATAATACTATGTAAAATTTCACCAGTTGTATTGTTAATATGAAATAAAGGAATATTCTTTGTGAATGAATTTTGTATAACGAATAAATACTTTGAATGTACATATTTTAATTCTTCAAAGTTTTTAGCATTTCTAATTTCATCAACTAAAACACCAGGGTTATTAGATTGTGATTTAATTATATCTCGTTCTGAAATAATACCCTTAATTCGTGTATTTTCAGTTCCATCTTCCGTAACACATAAGTATTGCGTTTCGTTTTTTAGAAGTAATAATTGTGCTTCAGCAACAGATATTGATTCTTCAACAATTGTTACATTATGTTGCATAATGGTTTCACAATCGGCATCTAAATTAATTGTTCCAAAAGCTATTTTCTTTTTAAATTCAGCATCAGTTATAATTCCATTCAATCTAGCATTATTGGTAATCAATGCATACGATTTATTAGAATCAACCATTTTTTTTGCAACGGTTGATATTGAAGTATGGACTGGAATTAAAAGTGGTGTTTTATCGTAATCTAATTCTTGAAAGTATGAAAAATCGGTTAATTCAGATTCGGAACTTGCTTCTGAAATTGCTTTTAAGGTCTGGTAATTCTCACCAGTTGATTTAGATTGATGTGTAAAGCTTTCCAAAAAGTAATCCATAACACCAGCATATTTTGCTAATAATGGTTTGAAAAGTACGATAGGGATCGCATATACAACTGCATCTTCATTGGCAATTGAATTTAAAGCGTAATTGTTTTTTGCGAAAAATGGTCGTAAACCAAATATCGATCCAACATAACATTTAGAAACCAACGTTTCCTGAGCATCTATAATCTTGGTTAAATGAATTACACCAGCATTAACTATGTAAAAATTCTGATGCAAAGCATCATTAATTTTAAATAATCGTTTTGATTTTTCTAAATAAATAATTTCTGTTTGCGCTGCAATATCATATAAATCATTGTACTGTACATTTTTGAACGGATCATATTGTTGTAAAAAGTCTACAATATTTTCAGCAAAAGTATTTTTCATAGTTGGAGTAGAATTACAATCCAAATTTAAGCAATAAAATGTATAGTATAAAAACTATTCTAAAAATATTCTATTTTACATAATATATATTATAGTTCAAAAATATAATATTAAAAATACGTTATTTATTGAGTATTTGTCGCAAACATTCTTTAGTTTTGTAAGACTTTAAAAAATTACACAATGTTAAACTGGTTTAAGAAAATTACTTTATTAGAAGGATTATCACTTTTAATTTTATTATTTGTTGCTATGCCTTTAAAATATTTTGCAGGATTACCAATTTTTGTAAAATATACTGGAATGGTTCACGGAATTTTATTCATACTATATGTTATCATGGCATTTTTACTTAAAGAAGAAAAAAAATGGAATGGTAAAAATTTTACATTAATATTAGCTGCTTCAATAATTCCTTTTGGAACTTTTTGGGTTGATAAAAAATACTTAAATTAAGATTCTAAAAAATCGCGTATTTCAAAATAAAAAATAAAATTTTCTAAATATGAAAGTTTTCGACTTAGTTGAGCCTTTATTAAAAAAACTTGATTTAGGACAAAATTTTGTCTTATATGGAAATTTGTTGGTTAACTTAATTGTATTAGCCATAATTGCATATGCTATAGATTATTTAGCTAAAAAAGTTTTAATTATCGGATTAGCTATTGTTGCAACATATACTAAATCGACTTTTGATGATTTTCTAGTTGCTAATAAAACGGCTAAATATATTGCGCATTTAGTTCCGCTTTATTATATCAGCAAAAAGATTCCAATTGTTCTGGATGACTTTGTTTATTGGGAAAATTTATTTGGAAAAAGTGTAAAAATCTTCATCATTGTACTTTCATTATTTATTGTACGAAGTATTTTTAATTCGCTTAAAGATTATCTAAAAACGCAACCAAAATATAACGATAAACCAATTGATAGCTACATTCAGGTTATCATGATTGTTTTATGGATTTATGCATTAGTTTCGATTATTTTACTTCTTTTTGATACTAAAAAAGGTGTTTTATTAACAACTTTCGGTTCTATTTCGGCCTTAATTATCTTAGTTTTTAGAGATACTATTTTAGGATTTGTAGCTAGTATTCAGGTAACTGTAAACGATATGGTTCGTATTGGCGATTGGATTACAGTAGATAAATTTGGTGCTGATGGTGAAGTGGAAGAAATTAATTTAGCGACAGTAAAAGTTAGAAATTTCGACAACACTACTTCTACTATTCCTACGTATAGCTTGATTTCAGACAGTTTTAGAAACTGGCGAGGCATGATTAATTCTGATGGTAGAAGAATTAAAAGACATATTTTAATTAAAGGTGCTACGGTTAGATTTATAAATAACGATGAATTAGAATCATTTAAAAGAATTCAAAATATTGCCAGTTATATAGATCGAAGAAAAGCAGATATCGACAAATATAATATTGCTAATAACATTGATAAATCGTTGAATGTTAATGGTAGAAACCTAACTAATTTAGGACTTTTCAGGAAATATATTCAACGATATATTGAATCACATCCTGGAATTAATAAGGATATGCAATTTATGGTACGTCATTTGCAACCAACAGAAAAAGGAATTCCATTAGAAATTTACTGTTTTAGTAAAGATAAAAAATGGGAAAACTACGAATATATTATGGCAGATATATTCGATCATGTAATCGCTTCGATTCCGTATTTCGATTTAGAATTATTTGAAGTTCAACACGTTAAAGCTGATAAATTGAACTTATTAGATATTGAATAATCAACACTTATTTAATAGTGTTGATTATTTCCAAATGATCAAAAGCTAAATTTGGTAATTCACTTAAATTAAACCACTTAACTTCTTTAGCATCATCTTTTGCTTTAATAATTTGATTGGAAATTAAATCGGTTTTGTAAGCAACGGAAATCATATGTCCTCGCGGATCTCGACCAGGTTTTCCAAAAGCGCCAATTTGAGTCATTTTCCCCGTTTCAATATTCGTTTCTTCGAAGAGCTCTCTCCTAGCCGCTTGTTCTAAGTCTTCATTCTCATCTACAAATCCGCCAGGCAAAGCCCAACAATCTTTAAATGGTTTATTTAGCCTTTTTATGAGTAAAATTTCATTAGTTAAATTGTTAATAACTAATACATCAACTGTTACAAAAATTTTTGAAACGTATTTAGACATGATTTTATTTTTTGTAAATTTAAAATAAAAAATGATAGATCGTAGCCAATTTCTTTTGCCTTTAAAGACTGTAAAGTTTGGGGATGAAAATGTTGAATCACTAAGTGAAGAATATTTTCAGAATAATACATTACGACCAATTCTTAAATTACAAAACGATTTACTGATTGAAGTATTTAAGAATTATGCTGTCAAACAAAAAAATACATTTTTTGATCTTACTCCAGATAAGAAAGAAAAATATATTGAAAACGCCATTCAAAAAGATTTAAAATTCAGAAACTCTTTGAAAGGAATGATTATTGGTTTATTTAGCGTGGAAGAATATAATGACTATATTCAAAATTCATCAAACTTAAATAAAAGAATGATGAATTTATTGATTGAACGTTTGAAAAGTCAAGTTATGATAATTAGTCAATAAGTCAATTTGACAATTAGTCAATAGTAATTAGACAATTTTAAAATTAATTTGGCACATTAATAAAGGCTCTCTCCGTTTAAATCGGTAGTTAATACTTCACTCATGTAATTGAAGAAAGGTCGCATTGCTGCAAAAGTTGCGATAACTTCATCTTTAAAATTTAGTGATAATACTTCTTTATTGGTGAATTTTCGACCCAAAAGAAATTGTTTTTTCTTGATTAAATCCATATCAGGGTGCGATTTATCAAAGTTTTTGGGTGCTGTTTTTAATTCTTCACCAGATAATTCTCCAAAGAATTTTTTAAAATTAGCATCAGTAATAATTGCTCTAAATTCAGAAGCGTCTTGTTCTAATTCTTTTCGAATACGTAATAAATCTTCATTATTAGGTTCCCAAAATCCACCACCAACAAAACTGGCATCATTTTCAATATGTAAATACATCCCGCCACGAAGCATCGGTTTTGTTCTATGAAAACTTACAGAAAAATGATTTTTATAAGGTGTTTTATCTTTTGAAAATCGAACATCACGATAAATTCTAAAAACTTGCATTTTCTCAATACTATCCATTTTTTCCAAATCGGTTAAGACTTCTGTAAAAAATGCTTTTGAATTTTTATTTTCAGCATCAAAACGTTTTTTATTTTCTGTAAACCATTCACGATTGTTGTTTTGTTTCAAATCGTTTAAATATTCGAAAGTAGATTTTGTTAGCATGTTTTAAGTATATTTGAAATATAAAAATAGTTTATTTTTTTAATTATATCAACCTCGCTCCTGTTCCATTTTCATTACTGTAAATCGTTTTTCCAAAATCGATGGAAACACCAGTCGCAATGTCTTTTTCTAATAACAACGCGCCATCCATATCG
This sequence comes from Flavobacterium urocaniciphilum, assembly GCF_900110615.1. Lineage (GTDB taxonomy): Bacteria > Bacteroidota > Bacteroidia > Flavobacteriales > Flavobacteriaceae > Flavobacterium > Flavobacterium urocaniciphilum. The sequence goes on along the minus strand of NZ_FOEI01000001.1, from coordinate 682,809 downwards.
ACATAATCTAAAAGTGGTAATAAATGTGCAATAGCTGAAATACCAACCGTCGATTCGGTCATACAGCCTACCATTGTTTTTAATCCTAATGCTTTAGCTTTATGAATCATGCGTAAACCAGGAGTTAATCCGCCACATTTCATCAGTTTGATATTCACTCCATGAAAATGATTAAAACATTTTGCTACATCTTCTTCTTCAATACAACTTTCATCTGCAATAATTGGCAAAACCGAATGCTTCATAACTTCTTTACAACCATCCCAATCATCCGCTTTTAAAGGTTGTTCGATAAATTCGACACCCAACTCTTTAAAAATCTTTGCGTTTTCAATGGTTTCATCCACTGTCCAACCACAATTGGCATCCACACGAAAAATAGAATTGGTTTCTTTTCGTAACGCTTTAATGATTTCAATATCATTAGATGTTCCTAATTTGATTTTATACAAAGGCCAAGGCATGGCTTTCATTTTTTCAATCATTTTCGGGATTTCAGCAATACCAATTGTGTAATTCGTTAAGGGTAAATTTTCAGGTTGCAACTTCCAATAATCATATAATTTAACTCCTATTTTTTTAGTATATAAATCGTGGTATGCTTCATCTAATGCACATAAAGCAAAATGATTATCTTCAAAAAGTGGGTGTAATTTTGACCAAAATTCTTCTGGTTTTAAATGGTCTAAGGTTTCAATAAATTGAACATTTCTATGAATGTCTTCAGCAATTTGAAAGGTATCTAAATGATAATAAGCATTTTCAGTAGCTTCTCCATATCCGGAAAAACCATCGCTAATAAGTTCAACTACTAATGATGGTTTGATATCGAACGATAATCGTGAAATTTTAAAATTGTCCTTTAATTTTAAATTATAATGATGAAGTTTTGCTTGCATATAAAATTAAGAAATCAGAAGTTAGAATTTAGAAATGTTAGAAACTTATTTTCCTAAACGATCTTCAACGAATTCAATTTGTGTTTTGCCATGTGGTTTTGGCTTGCCATCTTCATCTAAATTAACCATGGTAATATTATCAATTGTTATGATTTTTTCACGTGTCATCATGTTTCTAACTTCTGAACGTAGCACCAATGAAGAAGTTCCAAATTTTACAACATCAATTCCAATTTCTACAATATCACCTTGTTTGGCAGCACTCATAAAATTAATTTCACTCATAAATTTTGTTACCACTTTCGGATTTTCTAACTGAACAATTGAATACAATGCGGCTTCTTCATCTATCCATGCTAATAATTGTCCTCCAAATAAGGTTCCGTTGGCATTTAAATCTTCTGGTTTCACCCATTTTCTTGTATGAAATCTCATATTAATAGTTTTGAAAGTTAAATTTAGTGATTATATTTGAAAAAAAACTACTTATGAAAACGGAAAAAATACTATCCATTATTTTTATTATCTCTTTAATATTTAAATTTTTTGGTTGGCCAGGAGGTAGTGCTATATTAATTATATCATTAATGTCACTTACATTTTGTTATTTTCCTTTTGGATTTTATTTTTTGAATGAAAAGAACGTTTTCAAGCAAAAACTAGGAACATCAATTTTATTCGGTTGGCTTTTACCGGTTGCAATTATTGGTGTTCAATTTAAATTTATGTATTGGCCTGCTTATCATCCGATGTTAGTAATTGGAATATTAACTGCAGCAATATTTCTAGTTATTGCATATGGAATGTATAAAAAAGCAAATACTGAAGAAACAAAATATTATCATAAAAACTTACTAACTAGAACGCTTGTAATTTTTATTGTTAGCTTAATTACTTTATTAATTCCAGAAAAATCAATAATAAATATGTCTTTTCAAAATGAACCTGAATTAAAAGAACTTTATTTGAAAAAAGTTGATGATCCCAACAATATGGAATTACAAAAAGAAATTGAAGAATATCACAAACACCGTTTTCAAAAACAATAAATGATTTTTTTTAAATATAATAACAGAGGAATTCTAATTCCAGTTTTTGTAATTATTCCATTTATTGGTGTTTTAATGTTAAAAGTAGAATTAGCAAGAAAATTTGGAGGTTCATTCGATACAGAATATTGTTCTCAAATTTTTATTGGTTTCGGTCTTATAATATCATCTATTTGGACGTATTTAACTAGTTTTGATTATATAAATGTTAAAATCAAAAAAGAATATTTAGAATTAAATCATCATTTCTTTTTTATTTCAAATAGAATGTGGAGTTTTATTTTTTTTGGAATTGGAATGTTAGTAATTCTTGGAGGCATTTTAGAATTTTTATTTAATTAATTACTTATCTCTATTTTTCAAAACATTTACCACATCATTCAATTGAAATCCTTTCGCTTGAAGAAGAATAAGATAGTGAAACAATAAATCGGCGCTTTCTGATAAAAACAAATTATCGTTAGAATCTTTGGCTTCAATGACAACTTCTACCGCTTCTTCCCCAACTTTTTGAGCAATTTTATTGATTCCTTTTTCGAATAAAGAAGCTACATAACTTGTTTCTGAAGTTGCTTGTTCTTTACGTTGTTGAATTATTTGTTCTAATTGTGATAAGAATCCGAAATTTTGAGTATTATCTTTATTCCAACATGTATCCGTTCCTTTGTGGCATGTTGGTCCAGCTGGCTTGACTTGAATTAACAACGTATCGTTATCACAATCTAGTGCAAAAGAAACTAAGTTTAAAAAGCTACCACTCTCCTCACCTTTCGTCCATAATCGGTTTTTAGTTCTACTAAAGAAAGTCACTTTTTTAGTGGCTAAAGTTGTATCCAACGCATCTTGATTCATATATCCTAACATCAAAACATTTTTTGTTTCATTGTCTTGAATGATAGCTGGAATTAAACCGTCTGAGTTTTTTGAGAAATCTATATTCATAATTATATTCTTATTGCAATGTTTTGTTGTTTTAAATAGTGTTTGAGTTTAGGAATTTCAATTTCATTGTAATGAAATACACTGGCAGCTAAGGCAGCATCTGCTTTTCCTTTGATAAATGTATCTGCAAAATGTTCCATAGAACCAGCGCCTCCAGAAGCAATTATTGGAATGTTTACCAATTCTGATAATTTAGCTAAAGCCCCATTTGCAAAACCATTTTTGGTTCCATCATTATTCATAGAAGTAAACAAAATTTCGCCTGCGCCCCTTTTTTCAACTTCAAGTGCCCAATCGAAAAGGCTGAGTTCTGTTGCTACTTTTCCTCCCACTAAATGAACCATCCATTCACCATCAATTTGTTTGGCATCTATTGCCACTACGGTACATTGACTACCATATTTTTTCGCAATTTCATTTATTAAATCTGGATTTTTAACTGCAGAAGAGTTAATAGAAACTTTATCGGCTCCATTTCTTAATAATAAATCCACATCTGCAACAGACGAAATTCCACCACCAACAGTAAAAGGAATATTTATGGTTGCAGCTACTTTTCGGACTAATTCAAGTAAGGTTTTTCTTCTTTCTTCAGTTGCGGAAATATCCAAAAACACCAATTCATCTGCACCTGTTACGGCATATTTTTTTGCTAATTCTACAGGATCTCCGGCATCTTTTAGTTCTAAAAAATTGACACCTTTTACTGTTCTTCCGTCTTTTATATCTAAACAAGGTATTATTCTTTTCGTAAGCATTTTTTTGTTTGTTTCGTAGAGATTCACAAAGTTTAAACAGAGTTTTTCTAAATATTTTTTGTGGTTTATTGTGAATCTTTAAGTTATTATTTTTTTAAAATGTAACTTTCTAATTGTTTTAATGAAATCCGATTTTCATAAATGGCTTTTCCAATAATTACACCTTCACAACCTAATTCGGCTAATTTTGGTAATTCATCAAAAGTTGAAATACCACCAGAAGCAATTAGTTTACAATTGGAAGTGTTTTCTAAAATTTCTTGGTATAAATCGAAACTCGGACCTTGCAACATACCATCTTTTGAAATATCAGTGCAAATAACATATTCAATTCCTTTAGTTTGATAGTTTTGAATAAACGGAATAACTTCTTGATTTGAATTTTCTAACCAACCAGAAATAGCAATTTTTTTATTATTTACATCGGCACCTAAAATGATTTTTTGGGAACCATAAACTTGTATCCAATTTTCAAATATTGATGGGTTTTTAACGGCAATACTTCCTCCAGTAATTTGATTTGCACCTGATTCGAAAGCGATTTTTAAATCGGCATCCGATTTTAATCCGCCTCCAAAATCAATTTTTAAAGAAGTTTTGGAAGCTATTTGATCTAAAATTTTATAATTAATAATACGATTGGATTTGGCTCCATCTAGGTCGACTAAATGTAAATATTCTATACCGTGAGCTTCAAATGCTATGGCTACTTCTAATGGGTTTTCATTGTATATTTTTTTGGTGGCATAATCGCCTTTTGAAAGTCGGACACATTTTCCTTCAATAATATCTATGGCTGGTATGATTCTCATTTATTGTTTGTTGTTTTTTGGTTTATTGTTTTGTTTGCGTTAGGGATTGAAGTGAAAATCCTTTTATTGCCTGAAATGTCACACTGAGCATGTCGAAGTGTTGAAGGCAAAAAAAGATTGTAACGAAAACCCGACCTTGTTGTTAACGAAAATTTGATGTTTTAAAATAAACGTCAGCAACAAGGCAACGCCCAATTTATAATTCTAAAAAGTTTTTTAAAATTTGTTCACCTGCTGAACCGCTTTTTTCAGGATGAAATTGGACACCATAAAAATTATCTTTTTGTATTGCAGAAGCATAATGAAAACCATAATTAGTTGTAGCAATTGCAAATTCATTATCTGGCGCATAATAGCTGTGAACTAAATACATGAATTCTTCATCTTTGATAGTATTAAACAATTTTGATTTCAAATTTGTAATTGTATTCCATCCCATTTGCGGCACTTTTAACTCATTTGAAAACCTTTTGATTTCAATATCAAATATTCCAATTCCGGTTGCATTTCCTTCTTCAGAAGATTTACAAAGCAATTGCATTCCCAAACAAATCCCTAAAACCGGTTGCTTCAGATTTCTTATTATTTCATCTAATTGCTTTTCTCTGATCATTTTCATGGCGCTACTCGCCTCGCCTACACCAGGAAAAATGACTTTATCAGCTGATTCAATTAATTTTTTATTAGCTGTAACTATTCCGCTATAACCTAATCTTTCTAAGGCAAACAATACACTTTGAACATTTCCGGCGCCGTAATCTATAATTGCTATTTGCATTATAACATTCCTTTAGTACTTGGTAAAATCATTTTTTCAGAATCCCTTTTTACAGCAGCTTTTATAGCTTTTGCAAAAGCTTTAAAAATGGCTTCAATTTTATGGTGTTCATTAGTTCCTCCCGCTTTGATATTTAAATTAGCTTTAGCACCATCTGTAAAAGATTTGAAAAAGTGGAAAAACATTTCTGTTGGCATTTCACCAATTTTTTCACGTTTGAAATCGGCTTCCCAAACAATCCAATTTCTACCACCAAAATCAATTGCCACTTGAGCAAAACAATCGTCCATAGGCAAACAAAACCCATAACGTTCAATGCCTAATTTATTCCCTAACGCTTTTGAAAAAACTTCACCCAAAGCAATTGCCGTATCTTCAATAGTGTGGTGTTCGTCTACTTCCAAATCACCTTTAACTTGTATATCCAAATCCATTTGACCATGACGCGCAATTTGTTCTAACATATGATCAAAAAATGCTATTCCAGTTTGAATGTTGGACATTCCAGTTCCGTCTAAATTTAGAGCAATTGCTATATCTGTTTCATTTGTTTTTCGATTTATAGATGCTGATCTGTTTTCTAATTTTAAAAACTCATAGATTTTTTGCCAATCGTTTGATTCAAGTGCAATTATCGATTGTAATTCTTCTTCTTTCGAAGCAATTTCACTCGTTCCTAAACGTGTATTATCATTAATAAAAATAGCTTTTGAACCAAGATTTTTAGCTAATTCAACATCGGTTAATCGATCTCCAATAACAAATGAATTTTTTAAATCATATTCATCTGAAAAATATTCGGTTAATAATCCGGTTCCAGGTTTTCTAGTATTTTTATTTTCATAAGGAAACGATTTATCAATGAAAACTTTACTAAAAACAACTCCCTCATTTTCATAGGTTTGCAAGATAAAATTATGAACTGGCCAAAAGTTTTCTTCAGGAAATTGTTCGGTTCCTAAACCATCTTGATTGGTAATCATTACTAATTCGAAATCCAATTCACGAGCAATTTTTCCTAAATACGTTAAACATTTAGGATAGAAGATCATTTTTTCAAAACCATCAATTTTTTCATCAATAGTTTCTTTAATAATTGTTCCATCTCTATCTATAAATAATATCTTTTTACTCATTTTAATGTTTTTAATACTGAAATTAATTTTTCGTTTTCTTCAAAAGTTCCGATAGATATTCGTAAACAATTATCGCATAAAATCTCATTACTTCTATTTCTTACTACAATATTATTTTTCAGTAATTGATCGTATCGCCAATTGGCATTATCAACTTTAATGAGAATAAAATTTGCATCAGATTCATATACTTTATAAATAAAATATATTTGAAGTAATTCTTTAATTAAATCTCTTCTATTTACTTTAATTGAATTAATTTGACTACTAGTATAAACTGTATCTTCTAATACTTTTATTGCATTTTTTTGCGATAAAATATTAATATTATAGGGTGACTTAATTTTATTTAAAATTGCAATAATATCTTTAGAAGCAAACAATAATCCGATTCTCAATCCCGCCATTCCATATGCTTTAGAAAGCGTTTGTGTTATTATTAAATTTGGAAATTCTTGTAACCATTTTAACCAACTTTCCTTATTTGAAAAATCAATATAAGCTTCATCAATTAGCACAATTCCAGAGAATTGCTTTAATAAAGTTATTATTTTTTCATCAGAAAATGAGTTTCCAGTTGGATTATTTGGTGAACAAATAAAAATTATTTTAGTATTATTATCTATTTGATTTACAATTGCTTCAACATCTAATTCAAAATTTCTTGTTAGTGGAACTTCTCTATTTTCAATTGCATTTAAATTTGCCAAAACTCCATACATTCCATACGTTGGCGGTAATGTGATGATATTATCTTTATTAGGCTCACAAAATACTCTAAAAACTAAATCTAAAACTTCGTCACTACCGTTTCCAATTAAGATTTTATCTTTATTGATTGATTTTATTTTTGAAATTACATTTTTCAATTCATTTTGTTGAGGATCAGGATATCTATTGATTCCATTTTCAAATGGATTTTCATTAGCATCTAAGAAAACCATCTTTTTTTGAATATCTTTAAACTCATCTCTTGCTGAAGAATACGAATTCATTTTTAAGATATTTGGCCGTATAAAATTATTTACTTCAAATGTCATATTAAATCATTTAATCTTAGTGAAACTGCATTTTTGTGTGCTTGTAAACCTTCTGCTTCTGCAAGTATTTCAATTGCTTTTCCTATATTTTTTATCCCTTTAGAAGTTATTTTTTGAAACGAAATAGCTTTCATAAAACTATCTAAATTTACACCACTATAATTTTTAGAAAAACCATTTGTAGGCAAAGTATGATTAGTACCAGAAGCATAATCTCCAGCACTTTCTGGTGTATAATTTCCAACAAATACCGATCCTGCATTTTGAATATTTTCTAAATAAAAGGCTTCTTCTTTTGCAACTATAATTAAATGTTCTGGTGCATATTCATTAACAAATTCAATAGCTTCAATTTTGTTTTCTATTAAAATCATTCTAGAATTCGAAATGGCTTTTTCTGCTATTGATTTTCTGGGTAATGATTTTATTTGTTTTGCTATTTCCTTTTGAATGGGTTCAATTATAGATTTATTTGTTGCAACTAAAACAACTTGACTATCAGCTCCGTGTTCAGCTTGACTTAATAAATCAGATGCTACATATTTTGGAACACATGTTTCATCTGCTAAAACCAATAATTCTGATGGTCCTGCTGGCATATCAATTGCAATTCCAAAATTAGTTGCAACTTGTTTAGCCACAGTAACATACTGATTTCCTGGTCCGAAAATTTTATAAACTTTAGAAATCGATTCTGTACCAAACGTCATACCTGCAATAGCTTGAATTCCACCACATTTGAAAATTTTAGTTACTCCGCAAAGAGCAGCTGTATATAAAATTACTGGATTCATTTTTCCTTCTTTATTTGGTGGTGAACATAAAATTATTTCATTACACCCTGCAATATTAGCTGGAATTGCTAACATTAATACAGTTGAAAACAGGGGTGCTAATCCTCCGGGAATATACAATCCTATTTTTTGAATTGGTCTTTTTTCTTGCCAACAAGTCACTCCTACTGTTGTTTCCACTTCAACTTTTGCAGTTTTTTGAGCGGTATGAAATTTTTCAATATTATTTTTAGCCACTAAAATTGCTTCTTTTAATTCGGTTGGAACTAAATCTTTGGCTTCATTAATTTCTTGAATGGAAACACAATTATTTTCTAATTGAACTCCATCAAATAAACTCGTATATTTTTGAATGGCAACATCTCCTTTTTGCTTAATTTCTTTAAAAATATCTAAAACTGTATTTTGTAAATCTGCCAAAGATTCTGTTGGTCTTTCGGTTAAATTTAACCATTCTTTTCTGTTAGGATTGGAATACATTTTCATAATTATTTTGTTGTGTTATTATAATACCATTTTTTCAATTGGGCAGATTAAAATTCCTTCTGCTCCTGCAAATTTCAGTTGATCAATCACTTCCCAAAACTGATCATCATTTATTACAGAATGTAAACTACTCCAGCCCTCTTCAGCTAAGGGCAAAACAGTTGGACTTTTCAAAACGGGTAATATTCTACTGATTTCATCAATTTTTTCATTAGGTACATTCATGAGAATATATTTGGATCTTCTAGCTTTTAAAACGGATTGAATTCGAAAACGTAACTTATTAAGAATCTCATTTTTTTCTTTTGATAAATTTGGTGCGACAGTTAAAACCGCTTCACTTTTTAAAATAACTTCAACTTCTTTTAAATTGTTTTTAAACAGTGTACTTCCTGTTGAAACTATATCTACAATGGCATCTGATAGTCCGATATTTGGAGCTATTTCTACAGATCCAGATATTTCATGAATATCTACATTTACATTTTTTGAATTAAAATAATTGGAAACAGTATTTGGATATGAAGTGGCGATTTTCAATCCGTTTAAATCAGCTATTGAATTGTAATTAAACGATTTAGGTACTGCGATAGAAACTTTACATTTTGAAAAACCTAATTTTTCAACAATTTCTAAACCATAGCCTTTTTCTACCAAAAGATTATCGCCTACAATTGCAATATCTGCCACACCATCAATTAAATATTGAGGAATATCAGAATTGCGTAAGAATAAAATCTCCAAAGGAAAATTTGACGCAGTTGCTTTTAATTGATCGTTTCCATTATCAACGGAAATCCCACAATCTTTTAAGATTTTTAAACTGTCTTCGTTAAGACGTCCAGATTTTTGAATGGCAATTTTTAAGGTGTTCATTTGTTTGATTTTTAAATGAGTACACCAATACGAGGAAATAGTTATAAACAAAAAACCCGTTTGATGTACTCAAACGGGTTCGTAGTTAATATTTAGATTACAATCATAGCATCACTACCTCGCTTGAGCGTGGAAAAAATGATGATGATGATGATGTAATTGATTTAAAAACATTTTTTGTTTATTTTGATGTTGCAAAGTTAAAGTAATAAGATTTGAATAAACAAATAAATTTGAAAATAAATTTAATCTTTTTCATTTTCTTGTTCTTCAGTGTGCTCTGAATCAGTTGATTTTAAATAGTTTTGTGCGTTTTCTCTAATTTCAGTATGACGAATTTCTCCACCTGAAGTTCCAACTTCTTTTGATAAAAACAAGCAAATTGCCGCAATTCCAAGTACACAAAAGGAAACAATTTTTTCTGATTTTCTATTTTTTGATATTCCAACTAATCCAAAAATAGACAACAATCCTAAAAGATAAATTGGTTTCATAAATAGTTCTGCAGCTTCTTCGTGTTCATGAATATAATCATGAGAAAATCCAGCCATTTCTTCAACTGCATGTTCTGCTTTATCGCCTGTCATCATTGAGATTTTACCTAATATCATACATGAAATAAAAATAATGTACGCAGTTGATTTTAAAGAAGAATTCTTTTTGATAATCCCAAATAATAAAATGAAAAATCCGAAAAATAAACCAATAATTGGAAAATGGTTTACAACCATGTGTAAATGTGCTTCATTCATAATTAAAGTTTTTGAAAATTAAATTTACAAAAAATATAAGAATTATAATAATCCGTTATATTTTCTTATAAACCATTCTGATGCTAATGAAATAGCTAAAATTATTAATAAATTAATCCAATCAATTAACGGAGAATTTTTAACAAGAGATTTTTCTATTGGTAAATAAGTGTCTTTTTTTAATAAAAGTTGAATTAATTTATCCATTTGATTTGGATGAATCACTTCGCCTTTATTTTGATTGGCTAATTGCTGTAATTTAGATACATCTGGGTTTACAAATTGTTTTTCAACATCGAAATCTAAAACTTCAAAAGTTCCATTATAAATAGCATTGCTACTCGCTTCTTTTACTTGAAAAGCATAATTACCTGGCTCTAAACCATCAAAAATAACTTGATAACCATTATTAGCTTTTGAAAAATTATAGTTTTTGGTCGATTTTGTATTCTTATTCGTTAAGTTGATTGACAAATTTGCATTTTCTTCTAATTCAAAACTCTTGTTGAAAAACTGCGCAAAAATTTCAATTGTTTCACCAGAATTATAAAAACTTTCATGTTCTACTAAAAGTGATTTTTTAGCTGAGTTAGTCGATAAATATTGAATAATCTTATCTATAAATTGATCATATTTTTCATAGGATTGATTCATAACGAAACTCTCCATTCGCCATTTCCAAGAGTTTTCACCCAATAAATAAGCATTTCTATTGTTACCTTTTTCAGAAAAGGTTAAGATTGGATTTCCAACTTCAATACCATTCACTGTTGCGGTAAGTAAAGTATTTAAACTTCCTTTTTCAGTAATTTTTCCAAATGGATTTTCTAATGGTGGAAATTGTTCAAATTGAATATCATTTTGAGCAAACAAATTAAAACCAGTAACAAATGAAGAAGTAAAATCTTCTTTTTTGTTAGTCATTTTAAAATCTAAATCGGATTGCATTTGATTTAATAAATTAAAATCAGTTGCCATTCCGGTAATAATAAATGTATTGATTCTTAGGTTTTTATTCGCATCGAAAACCTTTCTGAAAGCTGCATTTGGTTGATACAAAACCAATAAATTAAATTTATTTAAATTACTGATTTCTTTTGTTTTAAGAATAGTTACTTTACGTTGAGCATTAGATTCAATTGCTCGTTTTAAAGCACCTAAATCAGGGTGCGAAATATCTGAAATAATAGCTATTTCTTTTCTTTGATCAATAACTTCAACCGCAAAATTCTTCACGTTATTATACGTGTTTTTTTCTTTAATTGAAGAAGAAAGTATTGCTTTATATTTTTGAATACCTACCCTATCTGCTTCCAATAAAATTTGTAACGATTGTACTTTATTTTTTTTATCAAAATTTATAGTCTGACTACTAATTTTCTTCCCGCCTTTTTCAATTGAAAAATTAGTAGAAATTGGTTTATTTCCATTGTATTGTAAAAACACTTCAACTGGAAATTTATTTTTTAGAAACGCATATTTATTCGCGTTAAGCTGATTAATTTTTAAATCGAAAGTTGTAGTTGTATCACCTAAAACTACAGGGTAAACAGTTGCCGTTTCTTGAAAACTATACACATAATCATTTCCAATAGTCTGATTTCCATCTGTTAATAAAACAATTGGATAAAAAGTATTTTTATTAAGTTGTTTTAGATTTGAAGCAACATTATCGATATTCGAATGATTTCCTTTAAAATCGAGTGGTTTACCTGAATAAAAATCTTCATCGAAAGAATAATTCTGAATTTCGAATTTATCTTTTAATTCTTTGTTTGAATTAAATTTTTCAATTAATTCTTTTTCTAAAGTATTTGCTTTTAATTCTGAAATAGAACTTGAATTATCAGCAACAATAGCTAAAGGAATTTTGTTAGTTTCTATTGATTTTCTTGAAATTACTGGATTAATCAATAATAATAACAAAGAAAAAACAGAAATAAAACGTAAAAAAGCCAATAACCAATTTGTTTTATTTTGGTTATCAGCTTTAAATAAATATTGATAAAAGGCAACAGCTCCAGAAATAATAACTGAAAGTATAATTAGTAGAACTGTGCTTGTAGTCATATATTTAGTTTATAGTTTCAGTCTCAGTTTACAGTTTCAGCATTTCTGAAAACTAAAAACTGTGACTGTAGACTTTTTTAAGTTAACATTCCACCATCAACATTAATAACTTGTCCGGTTACATAAGCACTCATATCAGAGCTTAAGAAAACACAAACATTAGCAACATCTTCTGGAGAACCTCCACGTTTTAATGGAATAGATTCTCTCCAACCTTTAACTACATCTTCGTTTAATTTTGCAGTCATTTCCGTTTCAATAAATCCTGGTGCAATTGCATTGCAACGAATATTACGAGAACCTAATTCTAACGCAATAGATTTAGTAAATCCGATCATACCTGCTTTAGAAGCCGCGTAGTTTGCTTGTCCAGCATTTCCTTTTACACCTACAACAGAACTCATATTTACAATAGAACCTTTACGGTTTTTAAGCATAATTTTTTGAACTGCTTTTGTCATGTTGAAAACCGATTTTAAGTTAATTTGCATAACTGCATCGTAATCTTCTTCAGACATTCTCATCAATAAATTATCTTTAGTAATTCCGGCATTATTAATTAAAATATCGATATTACCGAAATCTGCCATTACATCATCAACTAATTTATGTGCTTCATTAAAATCAGCTGCATTTGATTTATATCCTTTTGCTTGAATTCCTAATGCTTTCAATTCATTTTCTAACGCTAAAGCTGATTCAGCAGACGAACTATATGTAAAAGCAACATTTGCACCATTTTGAGCAAATACTTTTGCAATACCACTACCAATTCCTCTACTAGCACCAGTAATAATGGCAACTTTTCCTTCTAATAATTTCATTGTTATATTATTTAAATTTTTAGTTTCTAATAAAAGTCAAATATAATAATAATTTAAAGTAATAAAAACATCTTTATCATTAAACCTTTTTGTTTTTTATGAGTCTTACTACTACCAACCTAAACTATTTATTATGAAGTTACTAAAGCCCTTTTTAATTTTTGCCATTGGAATTATTGCTATTTCATGTAATAATGATGATCCAGAATCATACACGTCAATTACGCAATCTTATCCAGCAGTTGAAGCAGAATTCGGATCGTCAGTCGATTTGAATAATTTAGCCAATTATGCGAATCAAAACATCCCATCATATATCACTAAAGATAATAGTGGTTTAAATCCGATTACGGATAAAGGTGCCACATTAGGACGAGTATTGTTTTATGATAAAAAATTATCAGTTGACAATTCGGTTTCTTGTGCTAGTTGTCATAAACAAGCTTTTGCTTTTAGTGATACAAATGTTGCGAGTACTGGTGTTAATGGAACTACGGGCAGACATTCGATGCGATTAATCAATACTCGATTTGCTACAGAAACGAAATTCTTTTGGGACGAAAGAGCTTCTAGTTTAGAAATGCAAACCACAATGCCGATTAAAGATCATGCAGAAATGGGTTTTAGCGGTGCAAATGGTGATTTATCATTTAATGATTTAATTGTAAAATTAAGTGCAGTTGATTATTATAAAGAATTATTCAAGTTTGTATATGGAACAGAAGAAATTACAGAATCCAAAATTCAATTTGCATTAGCGCAATTTATTAGAAGTATACAATCTTTTGATTCGAAATACGATACTGGAAGAGCAAGTGCTCCAAATGATGGCGCACCATTTTCAAATTTTACAGCTCAAGAAAATCAAGGTAAAAATTTATTTTTAATGCCACCAACTTTTAATGCTTCAAGCGTACGAACGGGTGGCGGATTAGGATGTGCTGGTTGTCATAGAGCACCAGAATTTGATATTGACCCAAATACTTTAAGTAATGGAATTGGTGGCTCAATTAACGGAGGAGCTGATTTTACTAATACTCGCGCTCCGTCTTTAAGAAATTTAATCCAAACGAATGATGTTTTAAACGGACCCATGATGCATACTGGAGTAATTACTAGCTTACAAGCATCGATTGGGCATTATGGAAATTTAACCAATCAAGCGATTAATAATCCGAATTTAGATCCGAGATTAAAACCGAACGGAATTGGACAACAATTGAATTTAACTGCTACTGAAGTCAATGCTGTAATTGCCTTTTTGAAAACCTTATCAGGAACAGATGTTTATACCAATCCGAAATGGTCTGATCCATTTAATTAAATAAAAATCCCGTTTAGAATATCTGAACGGGATTTTTTTATTTATAATTAGAAAGCTACATTCCATTTAGGTAATGTTCCATTTTCGTCTAAATAAATTTGTAAAACTGTTGCTTCAACAAAAGTTGGAATTCCTTTCACTTTAGAATTGAAAGTTTCATACCAAACTACTTCTAAAGAATCAATTCCTTCTTTTATCATTTGCGCTGGCCAAGAATATTTTCTTCCTGTTTTAGCAAATTGATGACCGTTTACAATTTTATCATATAAACCACCACTCTTTACTTTTAACGTTCCGTCGTTATGTACAGTTCCTGTAGAACCAACCATAATTAATTGTTTGTTATCATTACTAATATCAAATACTAAAAAGACACCACTAGCACCATCAGGAGCGTTACAAACTTCTTCTAAATTTAAATCAGTAGTAAATAAAAAACTATTCGTTGATTTATATTTCTTTAATTCTTTTTCCATAATTTATATTTTGACACAAAAGCTAACAAACTAAAGTGTACTAGATTATTATAATAAGAAAGCTCCATTTTCATGGAGCTTTACTTTATATTATGTGACACTAAAAAAACTCAGTGTTACATTAAAGGGATTATCCCAATACTTCTTTAACTTTTTTACCGATTTCAGCTGGAGAATCAACAACATGAATTCCGTTTTCTCTCATGATTCTTTTCTTAGCTTCAGCAGTATCATCAGCACCACCAACGATAGCACCAGCATGACCCATAGTTCTACCTTTTGGAGCAGTTTCACCAGCGATGAAACCAACTACTGGTTTACGGTTACCATCAGCTTTAATCCATTTAGCAGCATCAGCTTCTAATTGACCACCGATTTCACCAATCATAATGATACATTCTGTTTCTGGGTCGTTCATTAATAATTCAACAGCTTCTTTAGTTGTAGTTCCAATAATTGGATCTCCACCAATTCCGATAGCTGTAGTAATTCCGAAACCTTGACGTACAACTTGATCAGCTGCTTCATACGTTAAAGTTCCTGATTTAGAAACGATACCAACTTTTCCTTTTTTGAATACGAAACCTGGCATAATACCAACTTTAGCTTCTTCTGGAGTAATAACACCAGGACAGTTAGGACCAACTAAACGGCAATCTCTATCTTTAATAAAATCGTAAGCTTTAATCATATCTGCAACTGGAATACCTTCAGTAATACAAATGATTACTTTGATACCTGCATCAGCAGCTTCCATAATTGCATCTGCAGCAAATGCTGGCGGAACGAAGATGATAGAAGTATCAGCTCCAACTTGAGTTACAGCATCTTTTACAGTATTGAAAACTGGTTTATCTAAATGTAAAGAACCACCTTTACCTGGTGTAACTCCACCAACTACGTTAGTTCCATATTCAATCATTTGAGAAGCGTGGAAAGTTCCTTCGCTACCAGTAAAACCTTGTACGATTATTTTTGAATTTTTATTTACTAAAACACTCATGATGTTATTGTTTATTTTTTAAGTTGAGCAAAAGTAAGTTTTTTGCAAGAAATAAATTAATTTTTTTTTATATTTTTTTATTCTGGTTTACTTATTTGATATGATTTAATAATTTTATCATCTTCAAACTCCCAAACACTAATAAATCGGCCAATTAAAATAAAATGTTTTGGATTTTCAATACTTGCACCAAAATGATTACAAGCTACAGAAACTAAATTATTTTCTGCAATACTATACAGAATATCCGTTGAGAAAGTGGCAAAATTATCTTTCAATTCATGGGCAAATTCAATGTAAGAATTTTTATCCTTAGTTAATAAACCTGTCGAACTTTGCCATTCTAAAATAAAATTATCATGAAGAACTTCATTTAAAAAAGCAGCATTTCTTATACCATCGTTTGAATATAATTCTAATACAATTTCTTTTGGACTCATTATTTTAATTTTTCTATTATTTCTGGAATTTTTTTAATATTGGCTAATTGTTTCAATTTTTCTCTCGATTCTTCAATTGGAGTTCCAAAATACGTTTTACCACCTTCAACAGATTTAGTAACACCTGTTTGCCCCATAATTACTGCTTTAGATCCAATAGTAATACCACTTGTAGTACCAACTTGACCCCAAAGTGTAACTTCATCTTCAATTACTACACAACCTGCAATTCCGGTTTGAGAAGCGATTAAACATTTTTTACCAATTATAGTATCGTGTCCAACATGAACTTGATTGTCTATTTTGGTTCCTTCACCGATAGTAGTATCACCAGTAACTCCTTTATCAATAGTACAAAGTGCTCCAATTCCCACATTATCTTCAATTACAACTCTACCTCCTGATAATAATTGATCAAATCCTTCTGGACGTTTTTTGTAATAAAAAGCATCTGCTCCTAGAATGGTTCCAGCATGAATAATTACATTATCACCAATGATGGTATTATCATAAATAGATACATTAGAGTGAATCAAACAATTCTTTCCGATTTGTACATTATGACCAATAAAGCAATTGGGTTGAATTACTGTTCCCTCTCCTATTTTTGCAGAATCGGATATGGCAATATTAGAAAATTGAAAAGGCTTAAAATGTCTCGTTAAAACATTAAAATCCCTGAAAGGATCATCAGAAATCAACAACGCTTTACCTTCCGGACATTCTACTTCTTTGTTAATAAGAATGATTGTCGCAGCAGATTGTAATGCTTTATCGTAATATTTAGGATGATCAACAAATACGATATCTCCTGGTTCAACAACATGAATTTCGTTCATGCCATCAACAGGAAAATCATCAGTTCCAATATAACTGGAATTGATGATTTCTGCGATTTGTTTTAAAGTATGTCTTTTGTAAAACTTCATTTAATTAGTTTGAAATTCAGTTTAAATTTTTAAGATTTAAAATCTGAACACTGAATACTCAAATTATACTCTTTCCATGTATTTACCTGTAGCAGTATCAATTTTAATTTTATCCCCTTCGTTGATAAATAATGGTACGTTTACAGAAGCTCCTGTTTCAACAGTAGCCGGTTTAGTTGCATTAGTTGCCGTATTTCCTTTTAAACCAGGTTCAGTATAAGTAACTTCTAAAATTACAGAAGCAGCCATATCTACAGATAATGGTAAATCTGTTTCAGTATTAATTTGAATCATTACATTTTCTCCTTCTTTTAATAAATCTGGAGCATCTAATACATCTCTGTTTAATGTAATTTGTTCAAAAGTTTCATTATTCATGAAATGGAAATCATTTCCTTCTGCATAAAGATATTGAAAAGTATGTGTTTCAACTCTAACCACATCAATTTTATGTCCAGCTGAAAAAGTATTATCTAAAACTTTCCCGTTTGTTAATGATTTTAATTTAGTTCTTACAAACGCTGGTCCTTTTCCTGGTTTAACGTGTAAAAATTCGATAATTTTATAAATATCGTGATTAAATTTAATACATAAACCATTTTTAATATCTGATGTATTTGCCATTTTATTTTAATTTATTATTTATTTTTCAATTATTAATTAAGATGCACTTCCTGAATATCCTTTCATGATTCCACGAGAAGAATTTTTGATGAAATCTAATATTTCATCCCTTTCTGGAGTTGCTTCCATTTCTGCTTCAATAATACTCATAGCTTGAGAAGTATTATAATTTTTTTGATATAAAATTCTGTAAATATCTTGAATTTCTCTGATAGTTTCTGTTGAAAAACCTCTTCTTCTTAATCCAACTGAATTAATACCTACATATGATAAAGGTTCTTTAGCTGCTTTAGAAAACGGAGGAACGTCTTTTCTTACTAAACTTCCACCAGAAACCATAGCATGATCACCAATTGAAATAAATTGATGAACAGCTGCTAAACCACCAATAACGGCATATTTACCAACAGTTACGTGTCCAGCAAGTGCTACTCCATTTACAATAATTGCATTATCTCCAATATGACAATCGTGTGCAATATGAGCTGTAGCCATAATTAAGCAGTTTTTTCCAACTACAGTTTTACCTGAAGCTACTGTACCTCTATTTATAGTAACACATTCTCTAATTGTTGTATTATCACCAATTATTGCTAATGATTCTTCACCACCAAATTTTAAATCTTGAGGTACTGCAGAAATTACTGCACCTGGAAAAATATTGCAATTTTTACCAATTCTGGCACCTTCCATGATTGTTACGTTTGAACCTATCCAAGTTCCTTCACCAATTTCTACATTATTATGAATAGTAGTAAACGGATCAATAACTACATTTCTTGCAATTTTTGCCCCTGGATGTACGTATGCTAACGGTTGATTCATATATTAATCGTTTTTAACTTTTACAATTTGAGCCATTAATTCTGCTTCAGAAACTAATTTTCCATTAGCATAAGCGTAAGCTTGCATATGACAAATTCCTCTTCTAATTGGAGAAATTAAATCACATTTAAAAATTAATGTATCACCTGGTAAAACTTTATGTTTAAATTTAACATTATCTATCTTCATGAAATATGTTAGATAATTTTCTGGATCTGGAACCGTACTTAAAATTAAGATTCCCCCTGTTTGAGCCATCGCTTCAATTTGAAGAACACCTGGCATTACTGGTGCACCTGGAAAATGTCCAACGAAAAATGGTTCATTCATGGTAACATTTTTCAATCCAACCACATGAGAATCTGACAATTCTAAAATCTTATCTACTAATAAAAACGGTGGTCTGTGTGGTAACAAATCCATAATTCCGTGAATATCTAAGATTGGTTCTTTATGTAAATCGTAAACTGGAATATTGTTTTTTTCTTCTAGTTTAATGATTTTAGATAATTTTTTTGCGAATTGAGTATTTACAAAATGACCTGGTTTATTTGCAATTACTTTTCCTTGAATTCTTGTTCCGATTAAAGCTAAATCACCAACTATATCTAATAATTTATGACGAGCCGCCTCGTTTGGAAAATGTAATGTTAAGTTATCTAAAATACCATTTTCTTTTACAGATAATTTATCTTTATTAAACGCTTTCTTAAGGTTTGTCATTGTTTCTTCTGATATTTCTTTATCAACATAAACAATAGCGTTATTTAAATCGCCACCTTTAATCAATCCGTTATTTAATAAAGCTTCTAATTCATGTAAGAAACTAAAAGTTCTACATTCTGAAATTTCCGATTTAAAATCTGAAATATTTTTTAAGTTAGCATTTTGAGTTCCTAATACTTTCGTACCAAAATCTACCATTGCTGTAACACTATATGTGTCACTAGGAATAATTGTAATTTCACTTCCTGTTGTTTCGTCTGAATAAGTAATTACGTCTTTTACAACATAAACTTTTCTTTCAGCATCTTGTTCCGTTATACCAGCTTGTTCGATAGCTTCCACAAAATATTTTGAAGAACCATCCATGATTGGTAATTCAGAAGAATTTAATTCAATAATTACATTATCTAAATTAGAACCCACTAAAGCCGCTAAAACGTGCTCTGGAGTTTGAATCATCACTCCAAGTTTTTCTAAATTAGTTCCTCTTTGCGTGTTTACAACATAATTAGCGTCTGCTTCAATAATTGGAGCGCCTTCTAAATCAACACGAATAAAAGTAAATCCGTTGTTAATTGGTGCTGGTTTGAAAGTCATTGTAACTTCTTGACCAGTATGTAAACCTACACCTGTTAATGAAATTTCCTTTGTAATGGTAGTTTGCTTAACCATGATTATTTATTTGATTTTTTTAATTCTTCTAATTCGTTTACGATTTTTGGCAAGTTTCTAAAATGCACGAAAGATTTGCTAAAATCTGAATAATTATATGCTGGACTTCCTTGCACAACTTCACCTTCTTTTAAGCTTTTAGCAATTCCAGATTGAGCTTGAATCTTTACATTATCACCAATAGTAATATGTCCAACAATTCCAACTTGTCCGCCAATCATACAATTTTTACCTACTTTTGTTGAACCTGCAATACCTGTTTGTGAAGCTATTACAGTGTTTTCACCAATTTCGACATTATGAGCAATTTGAATTTGATTGTCTAACTTTACTCCTTTTCTAATGATAGTTGAACCTAAAGTTGCTCTATCAATAGTTGAACAAGAACCAACTTCAACATTATCTTCAATAATTACATTTCCAATTTGTGGTACTTTTTTAAATGTTCCATCTTCTTGTGGAGCAAAACCAAAACCATCAGATCCAATAATAGTTCCTGAATGAATAGTAACATTATTACCGATTATAGTTTCAGAATAAATTCTAACTCCAGCAAACAACACACAATTATCACCAATAACAACATTGTCGCCAATGAAACTATTTGGATAAATTTTTACGTTTTCACCAATTTGAACATTTTGTCCAACATAACAGAAACTTCCTAAATATAAGTCAGAACCATACGTAACACCATCTGAAATAACAGAAGGTTGTTCGATACCTGATTTCATTAACTTTATTTGATTATAATATTCTAATAATTTTGAAAAGGCTTGGTAAGCGTCTTCTACTTTTATTAATGTTGTTTTAACTTCTTGTTCGGATACAAATGACTTATTAACTATAGTTATTGTAGCTTGTGTAGAATAAATATAGTTATTGTATTTAGGGTTTGCTAAAAAAGTTAAAGAACCATCTGTTCCTTCTTCAATTTTAGCTAATTTATATACTTCAGCATTTGGATTTCCAACAACTTCTCCATCTAAAATGCCTGCAATTTGTTCTGCTGTAAATTTCATCTTATACGCTTTAATTTCCATCGGAATAAGATGGAACTCGCTAATATTTATCTATTTCATTAACAAAAATATATTTTTGCTCGTTTCATAGTATGCAAAAATATAAAATTACTTTTAATCTATTACTTTAGGATAACAAATAAAATATTTGGTAACCGTTTTAGATAAAGCTTTTAAATGTAATTGATCTGATGCTTCAACTACATCTTCTACTGTTCTATCTTTTTTTAGAATTCTTATTGGTTCGCTTAATTTGCTATACGCTTCATTTTTTATTTTTCCTTTGAAAACAAAATACTCAATATCTTTTTCGGATAAATTAAGTTGCTTTGAAAACTTTTGTTTTAAATCTAATAACTTGATTTTATCAATCTTATCTTCACTTACTTCAATCTTTAGTAGATTTCTATTTATGATCATTTTACTTAAATTACTCAATACAAAATCAGAATGAAATTGCCATTGTTTAATAGCACCCAAAACATCATAATCATCTAAAAATGAAAATTTATCCAATATGTTTTTATCTATATGAGACAATTCAATTTTGTTATTTAAAAAGAATAATAAATTTGGACTACCGAATAATTCTACATTTTTATTAGCTAATTCTTTAGCACGTTTTAATATTTTAGTCAATGTAAGTTCCGCAACCACACTTGTTTTATGCAAATATGCTTGCCAATACATCAATCTTCTAGCCATAAGGAATTTTTCAATCGAATAAATACCTTTTTCTTCCATAACTAAAACATCATCTTGTACATTTAACATTTGAATTAAACGCTCAGAATTGATATTTCCTTCATTAACACCTGTATAAAAACTATCTCTTTTCAAATAATCCATACGATCCATATCCAATTGACTTGAAATCAATTGCAACATGAATTTTCTATGGTATTCTCCTTTAAATATTTGAATGGCTAATGATAATTTTCCGTCAAATTCCACATTCAATTGTTGCATAAAAAGCAACGATAATTCTTCATGATGTACTTCTTCTACTACACTGTGCTCTAAGGCATGACTAAAAGGACCGTGACCAATATCGTGCAATAAAATAGTAATATAAAGTGCGTTTTCTTCTTCATTTGAAATTGCAACACCTTTAAATTTTAAAGTTTGAACAGCCTTTTGCATAATATGCAAACAACCTAAAGCATGATGGAATCGAGTATGATGAGCGCCAGGATAAACCAAATAAGACATACCCATTTGCGAAATTCTACGAAGTCGTTGAAAATAAGGATGCTGAATTAAATCGTAAATTAATGTATTTGGAATGGTTATAAAACCATAAATTGGGTCATTAAGGATTTTTAATTTATTGATTTGGCTCACAGAAACAATTTTTGATTAACAAATGTAATAAAAAGTTAAGAATTTTCAATTTTAACTAATTGAATTATTTCCAATTTGTTAGGATTTATTTTTCGATAACAAATTACAAAAAACAAAAAAGCCTCGCAAATGCAAGGCTTTATTTGTGATCGCGCCAGGATTCGAACCTGGGACCTACTGCTTAGAAGGCAGTTGCTCTATCCAGCTGAGCTACGCAACCTAAATTTTTATTTTAGTTGACAACTAAAAGTTGTCGGGGTGGCAGGATTCGAACCTGCGGCCTCCTGCTCCCAAAGCAGGCGCGATAACCGGGCTACGCTACACCCCGTAGGACAAAAAAGCGGAGAGACAGGGACTCGAACCCTGGCGACAGTTACCCGTCGACAGATTAGCAATCTGCTCCGTTACCACTCCGGCACCTCTCCTATTTGTTTAACAAAGAACTTATCTTTTTTGCGGTTGCAAATATATAACAACATTATATTATTTCCAACTATTATTTTCGATTATTTTCAAATAAAAAATAAATCATCTAAATATCAACAGGATACATTTAAAAAAAAATTCAAATTTTCTATATATATTCCAATTATAAGGAGAAATCAAACGATAAAATATATATAAATTGCTTTATAAATTCACTTTATTTAGTTACTTTCGCAAAAAATAAATCAAAAACACAATGAATAAAAAAGTAGTTATCGTATCAGCTGTTAGAACTCCAATTGGAAGTTTTATGGGGGCATTATCAAGTGTACCTGCAACAAAATTAGGAGCAGCAGCTATCAAAGGCGCTTTAAAAAAATTAAATTTAAATCCTTCTTTAGTTGACGAAGTATTAATGGGTAATGTTGTTCAAGCAGGAAACGGTCAGGCTCCAGCTCGTCAAGCAGCTTTATATGCTGGATTATCGAATGAAGTAGCTTGTACAACTGTAAATAAAGTTTGTGCTTCTGGAATGAAAGCTGTTATGCAAGGTGCACAAGCAATTATGGCTGGCGACGCTGAAATCGTTGTTGCTGGTGGTATGGAAAACATGAGTTTAATTCCTCATTATGCACACTTAAGAAATGGAGTAAAATTTGGTCCAACTACATTTGTAGACGGAATGCAAAAAGATGGATTAACTGATGCTTATGATGGTAACGCAATGGGTGTAGCTGCAGATTTATGTGCAACTGAACACAAAATTACTCGTGAAGATCAAGATAATTTCGCTATTCAATCATATACTCGTTCTGCAAACGCATGGGATGCTGGTAAATTTGATGCTGAAATTGTTCCAGTAGAAGTTCCTCAAAGAAAAGGAGATCCAATTATTGTTTCTAAAGATGAAGAATACACTAATGTTAAATTAGATAAAATCCCAACTTTAGGAGCTGTATTTACAAAAGAAGGAACTGTAACTGCTGCAAACGCTTCTACTATTAATGATGGTGCTGCTGCATTAGTATTAATGAGTGAAGAAAAAGCAAACGAATTAGGATTAAAACCATTAGCTTATATTAAATCGTACGCAGATGCTGCTCAAGAACCAAAATGGTTTACAACTGCTCCTGCAAAAGCTTTACCAAAAGCGTTAAACAAAGCAGGTTTAGCAGTTTCTGATATTGAATTCTTTGAATTTAACGAAGCTTTTTCAGTAGTTGGATTAGCAAATGCTAAAATTTTAGGTTTAGATAATAATAAAGTAAATGTAAATGGTGGTGCAGTTTCTTTAGGTCATCCTCTTGGATGTTCTGGAGCAAGAATTATCGTTACATTAATTAATGTTTTAGAACAAAACAATGCAAAATTAGGTGCTGCAGCTATTTGTAATGGTGGTGGTGGTGCTTCTGCAATTGTTATTGAAAGAGCCTAAATAATTAAAAATTTTAAAATTAACAATTGATAATTACATCTTTAATTATCAATTGTTAATTATCAATTATAACTGAATGTTTGGAATTTGTAATTTAGCTATTGTACCTGTAAGAGCCGAAGCCAGTGATAAAAGTGAAATGATTTCACAATTACTTTTCGGTGATTATTTTACTATTTTAGAATCTACACCAAAATGGATTAAAATTAAAGCCGCTTTCGATAATTATGAAGGTTGGATTGACAGTAAGCAATACCAAACAATTAATGAAAATCAGTTTCAAATATTAGAGAATTCTGAAAACATCTACAATGGTGAATTAATTGACTTTATCTCATATGCAAATAATCAATTAATGCCAATTCCTTTAGGTAGCTCACTTTCTTTTTTAGACATTAATGAAATTAATGTTTCCAATTTTCAATTTGAAGGTTTAAAAGAATGCGGCGTTAAAGACAAAAGCAATTTATTAAAAACTGCCTTTCTTTATTTAAATGCTCCTTATTTATGGGGCGGAAAAACACCTTTTGGAATTGATTGTTCTGGATTTACTCAAATGGTTTATAAAATTAATGGTTATAAATTATTACGAGATGCTTCTCAACAAGCCACACAAGGTGAGCCTTTAAGTTTTATTGAAGAAAGCGAACCAGGTGATTTAGCTTTTTTTGACAATGATGAAGGTAATATTATCCATGTTGGAATTATGATGGAAAATAACTACATCATTCATGCTTCAGGAAAAGTACGAATTGATCGAATTGATCACTTAGGAATTTATAATGCTGAAACTGGCAGACATACCCACAAATTAAGAGTTATCAAAAAATTGATATAAAAAAATCCAGAATGAAAATTCTGGATTTTTTAATTATTTGATATA
Organism: Flavobacterium urocaniciphilum; assembly: GCF_900110615.1. Taxonomy (GTDB): domain Bacteria; phylum Bacteroidota; class Bacteroidia; order Flavobacteriales; family Flavobacteriaceae; genus Flavobacterium; species Flavobacterium urocaniciphilum. Next base: position 657,464 of record NZ_FOEI01000001.1, on the reverse strand, counting down.
CAATTTCTTAATTCGCATTATTGGTCCGCCACATTTTACTTCATGACAAGTAATACATTGATCTACCATTTCATTAAAAGCTTTTTTAGAATCTTTAGCAGTATAAATTTCAGCTTGTAATTGTAAAAAAGTTTGAGCATTCGTATTAAAAAAATCGTCTCGCTCCTTCCCTTTTGTAAAAGTAGCTTTTTCTATTTTATTAAAATATTCTGGAAACTTTCCTAAAGAATCATTATTCATAATTCTTTCTTTTAATCTAGTATTCTCAACATACATTTGTTCCATTAACCCTGCCATTTCAGAGATTTCATACATCTCAAACTCTTCTTTTGGCTGAGCTTCTTTTTCTTCTGATTTATTCGTACAACTTACAAATAAAACAGAAAGTGCAAATAATAGAATTCTCATAATTATTTAGCAATTAAAACGCCATGAGCTAAAAATTTCAACTCTTTTTTTGGCTCTTTAATACTATCAATTGAAGCTTGAGATTTTCCTTCATCTTCAGCATAATGTTTCAATTCTGCCACTGAAGTTTCTTCAATAAAAGCCTTACCTTCCACTACAGCATCTCTATTTTGAGCATTCATTGGAACGAAAAAAGCATAATCTTTAAATTTTACAAATGATTTCTGATCATTTCCTAAATCTAATGTCATCCAACATCCTTTGTTTTGACAAATTTCATTAATCTTAGTAGCAAATTTTAAATTAATCGTATCTCCTTCTTTTAAAGAGTTGTATTTTTCTAAAACTTGTTCTTTTGTTAAAGCATTATCAGCTACAATTTTATCTCCAAAAGAAGCATAAGTAACTTTAGTTTCTGCTTTTGGCTCTATTTGTTCTTTTTTACATGAGAAAGCTCCTAATAAAACAAAAGATGCAATAATAATTTTTTTCATATTTTGATTTTTATTGTTACAAAAAAACAAATTTAATTATTTATAGTATACTTTGTTAATAATTATTCGTAAAATGAAATTAAAAAAGTATTTATTTTAATAAATTTGTAAAAAATCAAAATAAAACAATACAATTTTTTACCTATAATGAATAGTTTATTAAGCGACATTAAAATAATTAAAGCACAGACTTCTAAAATAAATGAAGTTGATTTTGAAAACATAACTTTCGGCAATACTTTTACGGATCACATGTTAATTTGTGATTTTAGAAATGGCGCTTGGGAACAACCTGTAATAAAACCTTACGAACCTTTTATGATTGATCCTTCTGCAAAAGTTTTCCATTACGGACAAGCTATTTTTGAAGGAATGAAAGCATATAAAGATGCCAACGAAGATATTTGGTTATTTCGTCCTGATCAAAATCATGAACGTTTCAATAAAAGTGCTGTTAGAATGGCAATGCCAGAAGTACCGGAAGAAGTATTTATTGGAGGTTTAAAAGCATTATTACAATTAGAAAAAGAATGGGTTAAATTTGGTAAAGGAAACGCTTTATATATTAGACCATTTATGATAGCTATTGGAAGCGGTGTTATTGCACAACCTTCTACTCAATATCGTTTCATGATTATTTTATCGCCAGCAAAATCATATTATTCTGGAGAAGTAAAAGTTGTAATTGCAGAACATTTCAGTCGTGCCGCTAATGGTGGAATTGGTGCCGCAAAAGCAGCTGGAAACTATTCAGCACAATTTTATCCAACTAAATTAGCGAATGACCAAGGATTTCAACAAATTATTTGGACAGATGATGCTACACATACAAAATTAGAAGAAGCAGGAACAATGAATGTTTTCTTCAGAATTGGAGATACTTTATTAACTGCACCTACTTCAGAAAGAATTTTGGATGGTGTAACTAGAAAATCTGTTTTGGATATTGCAAAAAGAGATGGAATTGCAACTGAAGTTCGTCCTGTTTTAGTTGAAGAACTTGTAGCTGCTGCTAAAAACGGAACTTTAAAAGAAATTTTTGGAGCTGGAACTGCTGCTGTTATTAATCCAATTGTTGGTTTCTCTTTCAGAGACGAATATTTTGAATTACCAAAATTAGAAAATTCATTTGCTTTAGATATTAAAGAAAAATTAAATAATATTCAATACAAATTAGCCGAAGACACTTTTGGTTGGACGGTGAAGGTTTAGTGTTCAGTCTCAGTTTAAAATAACAGTAAAAAAGTCTCAGTTTAAAGAAATGAAAACTGAGACTTTTTTTATTTTAACTCGCAATCCTGAATCTTGAGACTGTGAATGAAAACTGAAAACTATTTCAATATTTCTTCAAAATTTGGTTTAAAGTAATTCGGACCTTTCATTACTTTACCATCTTCTCTATAAATTGGTTTTCCGTCTTCACCTAATTTACTCATATTACTTCTCTGAATTTCATCAAAAACAGATTCTATTTTATGTTGTAAACCGTGTTCTAAAATAGTTCCACATAAAATATACAACATATCACCTAAAGCATCAGCAATTTCAACAATATCGTTATTTTTTACAGCTTCTAAATACTCTTCATTTTCTTCTTTCATTAATTCAAAACGAAGCATGTTTTTTTGTTCTCCTAAATCTCCTTTCATTTCAGCACTTACTCCTAATCCATAAGTAGTATGAAATAATTTTACAGCGTCTAATTGTTTTTGCATATCATCAAAATTTTAATTCTATAAAATTATATTTTAAATAATGTAATCCTTAAATTTGTTTAAAAATTTATCAACATGTTTTCAAAAGGACAAACCATTTTCGCCATTTTATTTGCAATTACTTTTATTATAATTATAGTATTTATGTATTTGAAAGACAAAAAAATACACCGTCAACAATACAAAGGAGCAAAATGGATTTTATTAGGATTTTTATTATTTATTGTCTTCTTATTTTTGATAAAAACATTTATAATGGATTAATTTTTTTATATTTGATTTCTTAGACATCGGAATACATGAGAATTGCTAAATATTTAACCTTATTATTTTTACTTTTTTTACTGGCATTTGTAGTATTTGTAGCCACACAACCTGCAACGTACCAAATCACAAAGAAAAAAGAGATAAAAATGCCTTCCAATTTAGTTTACGAATATGTAAATGACTTTACCAATTGGGGTGAATGGCAGCAATTTAATAAAGATGAAGATTTTACTTTTACCACTTCTGAAAACACAATAGGTGAAAAATCATTTGTAAAATGGGATTCCGACAATAAAATTATCACTACATTTTCTGAAAAAGATTCTATCGTTCAAGATTATATTGAAAGTAGTAACAAACAAAGCCTACATTGGAAATTTAAAAAAACTAAAACGGGAACTTTAGCTTTAGTAACAATTAAAGGAGATTTAACTTTTAAAGAAAAAATCTATTCTGTTTTAAATGGTGGAATTACGAGTTATGTAGGTCCACAAATTGAAGAAAGTTTAGCAAAAATTAATAATTATTTAGTTAACGAATTGGGAAGTTATAAAATTTCTGTTCAAGGATTAGTAAATCGTCCTGAAACAAATTTTATAGAACAAAAAGATTCCTGTTTAGTAAAAGATTTCCCTAAAAAATCTAAAATTTTATTAAAGTCAATTAAATCATTCATTAAAACAAATAATATAGAAACATTAGGTGTACCGTTTGTAATTTTTCATAATACTCCAAATGGAAACATGATGAAATATTCTATGTGTGTTCCTGTAAAAGATGAAATTTTAACTACGCCAGAAAGTCAAATTCAAGGAAATAGTTTTGAATCCTTTTTAGCCGTAAAAACTACCTTAACAGGAGATTATTCTCATATGAAAGAAGCTTGGTCTAAATCTAGAAACTTTATTTATAAAAATAAATTTGCAGAAGACAGAGCATCAATTTATATGGGAATTTATAAAAAATCGTTACCAGAAGTTAAAGAACCTTCTAAATGGGAAACTGAAGTTTATATTCCTATTGTAAAGAAAAAACCTCAAAGAAGAAAAGTAGAAAAAGATAGTACGGCAACAACTACCACTTCAGAAACAGAACCAAAAGAATAATTTATTTATTTAATTCAACTACAATCATATTGTTGGTCATTTTTGGTCCGAAACTTTTAACTTTAGTCGTACACAAAACAAATAGATTGTTATTGAAAACAGGAACAATAGTCGCGTAATAGCGATTCAATGGATCAGTAATTTTTATAGAATAGCCTTTTTCTTCTGGAATAAAATCGGCTTTTAATTGTAGTAAATACTGATCTTCACAAATATTATAAAACCATTTTTCTTCAGAATTTTCTAATTTTACTTTATGGTTCTTAACAAAATTCATGGTCTTATCTTTATTAATAAAACTATATTGATTATTTAAATTTACTACTTCATTACCAGAAGCATCAATTAGAGTAATTGTTAAACTATCAATTGTTTTTTTGGTTGTAGCATCAATCGGATTGGCAACTAAATACGTTGTAAAATCGAAGCCACAATGAGGTAAGCCATCTTGTGAAAAACAAAATGCAGAAAATAATAATAAAAATAAAAACTTTTTCATAATAAAAATGGCTCGCAAATTACGAGCCAAAGTTACTTGATATTATATTGATAGCAAAATTATTTCACTTAAGGTGTTGTTAAATAAGCATAAACCATATCTTTTTGCTCATCAGTAAGTTTAGCTTTTGGTGCCATTCTTTCAACAATAGGCTTCCATTCTGCAGCAGAAAATTTTGTAGGCTCATATAAACCATGGCATCTTCCACACTTTCCTTCATATAAAATTTTTCCTTGTGCCAAATCAATTGTTTGAGCAGTATTTGTAATTACTTCCGTATTAGGTAATTTATTTGCAGTAGAACATCCTATTGCAAATGCCAAAGAAAATAATCCTATAACAATTTTAGTTTTCATAATGTTTCGTTTTAGTTTATTCAAATATAAAAAAAATCCGTTCCGATAAAAAATCAGAACGGATTTTAACAAATATTTTTTTATTTGGTAAGCTTAATGCTTATTTTACATCCATTAATTCAACATCGAATACTAAAGTTGCATCACCTGGAATTACACCACCTGCACCTTGACTACCATATCCTAAATATGAAGGAATTACAAAACGAGCTTTATCTCCAACTTGTAACAAAGCAATACCTTCGTCCCATCCTTCAATAACTTGTCCAATTCCTAGTGTAAATTCAATTGGTTGTTTTCTTTTATAAGATGAATCGAAAACCATTCCGTTATCTAAAGCACCTTGATAGTGAACAGAAACTTTTTTACCTTTTTCAGCTTGTTTACCACTACCCTTTTGAATAATTTGGTAACGTAAACCGCTTTCTGTTTTTTGAAAACCAACTGCTAATTTTTCCATAGCTTCTTCTGCTAATCTTTTTTGTTCAGCGATTCTTTTTTCTCTTGAACCTTCAAAAGTTCTGAAAGCTTCAATAGCATTCCATTTTTCAGCCTCAGCTCCAACTCTAATAATTTCAATTGAATCTAATGAATCGTTTCCTTCAACTGCATCAACAACATCTTGTCCTTCAACTACATGTCCAAAAACTGTATGTTTTCCATCTAACCAATTGGTTGGTACATGAGTAATGAAAAATTGAGAACCGTTAGTTCCAGGACCTGCATTTGCCATAGATAAAACACCTGGTTTATCATGTTTTAATTCTGGATGAAATTCATCATCAAATTGGTAACCCGGACCACCTGTTCCAATTCCTTGAGGACATCCACCTTGAATCATAAAATCAGGAATAACTCTATGGAATTTTAATCCATCATAATATGGTTTTCCCATTGGTTTTGCATTGTTTTCTAATTGTCCTTCAGCTAAACCAACAAAGTTACCAACTGTTCCTGGAGTTTTATCGTGCGTTAATTTTACTAAAATTGAACCTTTTGCTGTATTAAATTTTGCGTAAATTCCGTCTTGCATTGTTTTAATATTTATATTTGAAATGCAAAAGTACAATATTTTACTTATTTTATGAACACAAAAATCATATCATATTCTCCACAATATAAAGAAGATTTTATTCGATTAAATAAAGCTTGGTTGGAGAAATATTTTTATGTGGAACCTCATGATTTAGAAACATTTAACACTATTGAATCTGACATTATTAATAATGGTGGTGAAATTTTCTTTTGCATAATAGATGACAAACCAGTAGGAACCGTTGCTGTTATTAAAGTCAACGATAAATTGTACGAATTAGCGAAAATGGCTGTTGACGAGAATTATCAAGGATTAAAATTAAGTAATTTACTAATGGAAGCCTCGATAGATTTCGTAAAGAAACAAAATGCTGAAAAGTTGTTTTTAGTTTCCAATCGAATTTTAAAAACGGCATTACATTTATATTTAAAATACAATTTTGTGGAAGTCCCAATGGATGAAACCGATTATGATCGGGCAGATATTCAAATGGAATTAATTTTATAACTATGGAAAACTATATCGATTTAAATAAACAAACATGGAACAATAAAGTGGATGTACATATTGACTCCGATTTTTATGAGCAAGAAAGTTTCATAAACGGAAAAAACTCACTACCTCAAACTGATATGCTAGCTCTTGGCGATGTAAAAGGAAAACGAATTTTACATTTACAATGTCATTTTGGTCAAGATTCTTTGTCTTTAGCTCGATTAGGAGCGAAAGTAACTGGAATAGATTTTTCAGATAAAGCAATTGCAAAAGCAAAAGAATTGAATAATCAATTAGGTTTAGATGCCGAGTTTATTTGTTGCGATGTATATGAAACACTTAATCATATTACCGAAAAATACGATATTGTTTATACTAGTTACGGCACAATTGGTTGGCTTCCAGATGTTGATAAATGGGCAAATGTGATTGCAAATGCCTTAAAACCAAATGGAAAATTTGTTTTTTTTGAATTTCATCCAGTGATTTGGATGTATGATGATAATTTTAACGAAGTATTCTATAATTACTTTAAGTCGGAACCAATAAAAGAAGAATATACAGGTACTTATGCGAATAAAGAATCTGAAATTGTAAACAAAACTATTTCCTGGAATCATAGTTTAAGTGAAGTTTTTCAAGCAATTTTAAAGCAAAATATTTCCATAGAACATTTTGAAGAATTTGACTTTTCAAATTATAAATGCTTCAATGATATGGAAGAATTTGAAACGGGTAAATATCGTATTCAAAAATTCGGAAATAAAATCCCAATGATGTACAGTATTATTGGTATAAAAAAATAATAAAACTAAATATTAAATAAATGAAATCTATTTTTAATCAAACTGATAATCAAGAAATTATATCAAGAATTAATCAATTAACGCCTGAAACAAAAGCGTTATGGGGAAAAATGAGTGTAGATCAAATGCTTAAACATCTTAATGATGCTATTTTAGTTTCATTTAATGAAAAAGAATTAAACGTTCCTTTTATTTTTAGAATTTTAGGAAGAATGATGAAAAGTTCTGTATTAAAACAACCTGAATTTGGCAAAAACAGTCCAACAGCTAAAGAATTTAAATACGATACAAATTTTGATTTTAGCGTCGTTAAAAACGATTTAATTACAAATTTTTCTAGATTTCAACAAGGTGAACAAGCAATAAAATGTGTAAATCATCCATTTTGGGGAAAAATGAATGCCAACGATTGGAATAATTTACAATGGAAACACGTTGATCATCATTTAAGACAATTTGGAGTTTAATAAAAAAGCGCTACAAAATTGTAGCGCTTTTTTATTATCTTTTGGAATAATCTTCCATATTTAAGTCTTTATCAAATGGACTTTTTGTGAATGGATATACGGCTTGTTTTACATATCCTTTAGGGAAATTCGCCTCTAAAAGCCCAGTGTCTTCTGGCCATTCATCTTTTGGTAAAAAATAAGTTCCAAAAAGCTTATCGATAAAAGGAAAAACTGTTGCGAAATTTTTACCATAAAATTTAGGATTCTTACAATGGTGCCAATGATGATATTGTGGAGTGGCGATTATATATTTTAAAAATCCGAAATTAATTCTTGTATTGGCATGAATTAAAACTGCATGAATTGCCATAAATATTACATATACATTAAATGTAATTGTTGAAAACCCGAAAACATATAACGGAATAAAAGCCATAGATCTGGTTACAAAAATATCAACAAAATGCGTTCTTGAACCCGCTAACCAATCCATATTCTCTGTGGAATGATGAATCGAATGGAAACGCCATAAAAAATGGTGCGTATGAAAAATTCTATGTGTCCAATATTGAAATAAATCAGCAACAAAAAATGCTAAAAACAATTCGATTGCAAATGGTAATGAATTTACCCAATTTTGAAATTCTGATAATCCCATCCACCCAAAAAATAGTTTTGCTGGTTGTTGTGTAATAATTCCGAAAAACTGAATTAATAAATGACTAACCGTAAAATACATCAAATCAGTCCTCCATTCTTCATGAAATGTACTTTGTTCTTTTCGTTTAGGAAAAAACATTTCTATTGGAATAAAAATTAAGGTCATTAAAAATAAATCTAATAACAGCCAATCTAAACCTAAATGCCAGTTTGTTTTATTTACAGCCCTTGGGTCAACGTCAAAACCACCAATAAAAATTGTTAATAAGATAAAAACCAATCCAATAATTGCCCATTTTTTATTTTTGCAAAAATCAAACTTATTACTGCAAAAAACATGGCAGCGACTAAACCAGATGTTAATAATATTTTCATACTTTCACCTGTGTATACTTCTCTAAATTCTGGCGTTGTCAACCATTCAGGATATTTAAAACAAATTACACCAAGAAAAGCACTGATGCCTAAAAATATTGAGATATATCCACTGATGTACCCTTGACCTAACTTTAAATTTTCTTTTATTTCCATTTTTATATATAAGAATTACGAATATAAAATGTTTTTTACAAAATCCAATTGCAATATTTTATTTGTTAACTAACTTTGCATTTCAAAATATAAAAATATGCGCGTAGATATAATTACTGTTTTACCTGAAATAATGAAAAGTCCGTTTGAAGGCTCAATGATGAAAAGAGCCATAGACAAAGGATTTGTAGAAGTTCATTTTCATAATTTACGCGATTATAGTACGAATAAACAAAAAAGTGTGGACGATTATCAATTTGGTGGTGGTGCTGGAATGGTTATGAATATTCAACCTATTGATGATTGCATAACGAAATTAAAAAGCGAACGTGATTATGATGAAGTGATTTACATGACACCAGATGGTGAAACGCTGAATCAGAAAATGGCAAATAAAATGTCGATGTTAGGGAATTTAATTATTCTTTGCGGACATTATAAAGGTGTAGATCAACGTGTACGAGATATGCACATTACCAAAGAAATTTCTATTGGTGATTATGTATTATCGGGTGGTGAAATGGGTGCAATAATTTTATGCGATGCCTTATTCCGTTTGATTCCTGGTGTATTAAGTAACGAAACTTCTGCCTTAACCGATAGTTTTCAAGATAATTTATTATCGCCTCCTATTTATACAAGACCTGCAGAATATAAAGGCATGAAAGTACCAGATATTTTATTGAGTGGTAATTTTCCTGAAATTGAAAAATGGCGCGAACAAAAAGCCTACGAACATACTAAAGAAAGACGACCAGATTTGTTGGAAGAATAAATCATTTACGATTTTAGATTTACGATTTACGAAAAAATCACGAGCTTTATCTCGGGATTTTTTATATTTAGAAGTTATACTTATTTTCTACACATTTTTCCTGGTTCAGGCGAAACAAATCCATTTGGATAAAACTCATTATAAACTACATATGTGAATTTATAACATTTAGCATCTGTTTCAATAATTGTGGTTACAATTCTATCTCCAATTTTAATTGGAATACTTGGATTAAAAACTTTCTGACAAACCATTTCATAGGTACAATCATTTATCCAAGTTATTTTCCACTGCATTTCTAATTTTCCGTTATTATAACTTTCTTGAATGGTATTTTTTCTAACACTTACTTTATTTGGGTTGTCTGGATACACAAATTCTCCAATTTTGTATTCTTCACAATTTTTGGTCTGAGCAAAACTAGAACATGCTACTAAACAAAATATAAAACAGATTTTTCTAAACATAATATTATAATATTTCGGATAAATGTATAAAAAAATCCCAAGTTTTACTCGGGATTTTCTATATATATTAATTCGTAAATCTAAAATCTGAAATCGTAAATTACGAATACATTTGTTTTCTTAATTCAGCAATTTTTGCATCATCTAAATATTCATCAAACGTCATATAACGATCGATAACACCTTTTGGAGTTAATTCTAAAATTCTATTTCCAACCGTTTGTGCAAATTCGTGGTCATGAGTTGTGAATAAAACCGAACCTTTAAAATTCTTTAATGAATTATTGAAAGCAGTAATCGATTCTAAGTCAAGGTGATTCGTTGGCTCATCTAACATTAAAACGTTCGCTCTAATCATCATCATACGAGATAACATACAACGCACTTTTTCTCCTCCAGAAAGAACGTTACATTTTTTCAACGCTTCTTCTCCAGAGAAAATCATTTTTCCTAAGAATCCACGAACATAAACTTCATCTCTTTCTTCTTCTGTTTTCGCCCATTGACGTAACCAATCTACTAAGTTTAAATCTACATTATCAAAGAAATCGTGGTTTTCAACAGGTAAATACGATTGTGTAGTAGTAATTCCCCAATCAAACGTTCCAGAATCAGCCGTTTTCAATCCATTTAAAATATCATAAAAAGCAGTTGTAGCACGAGAATCTTTAGAGAAAACTACAATTTTATCTCCTTTTGCCATATTTAAATCTACATCTTTGAATAACAATTCGCCATCAATAGAAGCAGATAAATTTTGAACGTTTAAGATTTGATCACCAGCTTCACGTTCCGTTTCAAAAATAATTGCAGGATATCTTCTACTAGATGGTTTGATTTCATCTAAGTTTAATTTTTCAATCATTTTCTTACGTGAAGTTGCTTGTTTTGATTTTGCAACGTTTGCACTAAAACGACGGATAAATTCCTCTAATTCAGCTTTTTTCTCTTCTGCTTTTTTGTTTTGTTGTGCTTTCTGACGTGCTGCTAATTGAGAAGATTCATACCAGAAAGTATAGTTACCAGAATAATGTGTAATTTTTCCGAAATCGATATCTGAAATATGCGTACAAACCGCATCTAAAAAGTGACGGTCGTGAGAAACTACTAATACTGTATTTTCATAATTTGCTAAGAAATTCTCTAACCAACCAATTGTTTCGAAATCCAAGTCGTTGGTAGGCTCATCCATAATTAATACATCTGGATTACCAAATAAAGCTTGTGCTAATAATACACGTACTTTTAATTTACCATCCATTTCACCCATTAAAGTGTAATGATGTTCGGCTCCAATTTCTAAATTTGATAATAAAGTTGCTGCATCACTATCGGCATTCCATCCATTCATTTCGTCAAATTGCAATTGCAACTCACCTATTCTATCTGCATTTTTATCATCATAATCTGCATACAAAGCATCCATTTCTTGTTTAACAGCGTGTAAAACTTTGTTACCCATTAACACCGTATCTAAAACCGTGTATTCATCAAACATATTGTGATTTTGGTTTAAAACCGACATACGTTTTCCTGGTTCTAAAATAACTCTTCCAGAAGTTGGATCAATATCACCAGCAATTATTTTTAAAAATGTAGATTTTCCGGCACCATTAGCACCAATAATTCCGTAGCAGTTTCCTTGAGTGAAAGTCGTGTTTACTTCATCAAATAAGACTCTTTTACCAAATTGAACAGATAAATTAGAAATTGTAAGCATGTATCAAATTATTTTTTAAATTGCGGCAAAATTAACAAAAATGAACGAGTTTTTGCTATTTTTTTATTTTATAATTATGTTAGGCTTTTTTAACGCTACATTAACATCATTACGAATTTGAAAGAAATATATTTGTTTCGTATTATACAAACATTCTATGCATAAAAATTACATATATAGTAAACTATTTATTTTATCCTTTTTAATTGCATCTTTAGTTTCTTGTAAAGATGGAATAATTGGTGGGAATAATGTGGCTTATTTTGGAGGTGAAATTGAAAACCCCAAAAGTAAGTATGTTGTATTTATGAAAGATGATAAAGTAATTGATACTTTTTATTTAGATAAAAACAACAGATTTTTCCACAAATTCGATTCTTTAACTCCAGGATTATATAGCTTTAAACACGATCCGGAATATCAATATGTATTTTTTGATAAAAACGACAGTATTATGATTCGTTTAAATACAAATGATTTTGATAATACATTAATGTTTTGTGGTCGTGGTGACGAAAAAAATAATTTTATGATGGAATTATTTTTACAAGACATGAATTTAAAAAATAACATGTTTGAAGTTTTTGCAAAAGACGAAAAAACATTTACAAAATATATTGATTCTGCTTACACAAGCACAACAAAGCTTTACGATAAAAGAAAATCATTTATAAATTGGTCTGAAGATTTCGATAAAGTGGCAAAATCTAGTATCGAATTAAATTTTGCAAATAAGAAAGAGATTTTCCCAATTGTACATGAATTTAAAACGGGTAAAAACATCAAAAATAATTTACAACCAAATTATTATAATTATAGAGAAAAAATTGATGTTAACGATACTTCTTTAGTTTATTATTATCCCTATTTGCATTATATGTCGAATATGTTGAATAATATGGCATTAACTAAATCTAAAGATAATTTAGATGAAATGTCTTTAGAAACTAATATTACCAAATTAAAAATTGCTGATACCTTAATTAAAAATTCACATGCTAAGAATTTGGTAATAAACAGCATTGCCAATATGTATTTATTATCAGATCAATGTTCACATAACAATTCTACTTTTTTCAATTTATATTCTAAAATAGTTACCGATAAAAAACTAAAAGACGAAATAATGAAAACGGCAGAATGTGTTAAGAATTTAAAATGCAATCACGTTTTACCAGAAGTTTCATTAGTTGACAAAAACAACAAACCTGTTAAAATCAAAGATTTATTAAAAAAGAAAACGATAATCTATTTTTGGACAAAACAATCAGGTTCACATGCGATTTATTCACATAAAAAAGTAGATGAATTAAAAGCTAAATACCCAGATATTCAGTTTATTTCTATTAACTTCATAAATTCACAAGAAGATTGGCTAAAAGAAATTAAAACAAATAATTACACTAATTCAATTGAATTACGTGCCACTGATTTTAATGAAATCAAGCAAAAATGGGTAATTAATAGAGTTTACAGAACAATGATTATTAATGCTGACGGAACAATTGACAATGCATTTGTGAGTTTGTTTGATGCCAATTTTGAGAATCATTTAAAATAAGTACTTCTTAAAATCAGTATAACATAAATAAAAAAGGCTCTCAATAAATCGAGAGCCTTTTTAGTTTATATGGAAAAATATTATTTATTTCCTTTTTCGAAATCTGCAACGAATTGAGCAATTCCAATATCCGTTAATGGATGTTTCAATAAACCTGTAATTGAAGATAATGGTCCTGTCATAACATCAGCTCCAATCTTAGCACAATTAACAACGTGCATAGTATGACGAACTGAAGCCGCTAAAATTTGAGTTTCAAAACCATAGTTGTCATAAATTTGACGAATTTCATCAATTAAGTTTAAACCATCAGTTGAAACATCATCTAAACGTCCTAAAAACGGAGAACAATAAGTTGCACCTGCTTTAGCCGCTAATAAAGCTTGTCCTGGAGAAAAGATTAAAGTTACGTTTGTTTTAATTCCTCTGTCAGAAAAATATTTACATGCTTTAATTCCTTCTTTTGTCATTGGTAATTTAACAACAATTTGCTCATGTAAATCTGCTAACTCCTCACCTTCTTTAATCATACCTTCTAAATCTAAGGCATTTACTTCAGCACTTACATCACCATCTACTAAGTTACAAATATCTACATAGTGTTTTAAGATATTGTTTTTCCCAGTAATACCTTCTTTTGCCATTAAAGATGGGTTTGTAGTAACTCCATCTAAAATTCCTAACGCTTGAGCTTCTGCAATATCTTTTAAATTTGCTGTATCAATAAAAAATTTCATTTTTTGTATATTTAATTAAGTTGTATTTTATTTTTTTACAAAATTACGATTTAAAACTTCAATATAAAAATCAAATTCCAAATCCTAAATTCCAAATCTTTTAATCTTTAAATCATTCAATTCTTAAATCTAGAGCTTATAATGATTCATTAAGATTTTCTCATACATTTTGTCGGGTAATATTCTTTTCAAAACAATTGAAAATTTCTGCATGAAAGCTCCAACTTTATAATGAATTTTCGGATTTTTAGTATCAATAATTTTATGAATTGCTATAGCCATTTCAATTGGATTACTTCCGCAAGAAACGTGTTCGTTCATCATATTCAATTGTGTTTGATACACATTTTCATACGCAGAACCTTTAATTACAGGAGCATGAAACCTTCTTGATGCAATATCAGTAGCAAAATCTCCTGGAGCAACATTAACAATGTTAATTCCGAACGATTTAGTTTCCATTCGAATCGATTCTGTAATCAATTCTAAAGCTCCTTTTGAAGAAGAGTAAATACTTCTAAAAGGCAATCCCATATAACCTGCAATAGAAGTAACATTTATTATTAAGCCACTTTTTTGTTGTCGCATTTGAGGTAAAACCGCTTTCATGGTTTCAATTGGTCCGAATAAATTCGTGTCGAAATTATTTTTTATTTCTTCTAACGGAATTTCTTCTAATGGTCCAGTTATTCCAACACCAGCATTATTAATTAAAACATCAATTTTTCCTTCTTTTTCTATTATTGTTGAAATGCAAGTTTTTATCGATTCTGAATTTCGAACATCTAAAGCTAAAAGTTTAATTTTTGAATTTTCAACTGTTGATGGATTTCGACTTGTTCCATAAACGATGAAACCTTTTTCTAATAAAAATTCTCCGATGGCTTTTCCAATTCCTGATGAACCACCAGTGATAAGTATTACTTTAGACATATTTATTTTATATACATGATTGAAATTATTAATAATAAAAGTGCAAATATTGCCATAGTTATAGAATTTACAAACAAAATTGCACTTGCTTTAAAGAAAGACATCATTTTTGTTTCGTAGAATAACTGTTTATGAGATTTATAAAACAAATAAATAATATAAACTACTAAGGCAAAATTTAGTAAATCTTGAATGGTTGATAAACCTAATTTAAAAAGAAGAAAATCAACAATTGCATGTATGCTGATTAACAACATTACGGATGAAAAAAAGTGAAACGTAAAAATTCCATGATCAAAATACCACCATTTTTTCTTATTATGAAACAACCATAAAAAGAAAGCAAATAAAGGCATGTATGCAAAAACTACTTTAGGAAAATAGTACTTAATTTTTTCTCCAATTTTTTCAAAAATTTCTTGAGTAGTGTATTTTTTATCTAAATCAGAAATCTTTTTTGTAAAAAAATTAGCATTTGAAATTGCGTCTTGATCAACTTGAATTTCATTAGGTTTATTAGGAGTTTCATTTACTTTTAGCACTGAACTTGTTTCATAACTTAACATTCCAGTCAAAAAGAAACATAAAAAGTTCATAAAAATGAATAACTTAACTGGAGCAACATATTTCTTTCTTTTCCCTTTTAAATATTCAATGGTAAGAATATAAGGTGAAAACAATAAATGTTTGATTGCCTTCCAAAAGCCATTATCATAATGAACTAAATCTTCAATAAAATGAGTGAATAAATAATGAAATGATTTCTTTGTCTCAACATTCTCTTGTCCGCAATAAGAACAAAATCTGACATCAACTACATTCCCGCAGTTTTCACAAGTATTTTTATCTCTTAATACTGCTTTACTCATAATATTAATTTTTGTAAGGTAAAACTAATTAAAAAAAACGAATTTGTAAATTGATATTTTAATAAACAACATTTTAAAATAAACGCAATTGATTATCTTCAATTTCATTTGCAATTAAGTCGACTTCATAAGGAAATGAAAACTCGTTATAATTTGCACCTTGTAACCAATTTGTCTCGTCTTCCCTTTTTAAAATAACAGGCATTCTTTTTTTAGTATTGTGAATTTGACTCATCAAATCATTGGCTTGTGTGGTTAAAATACTAAAAGTGATGTTATTCAATGATTTATTAAATTCGTAAATACCCGCAAAAGCAAATGTTTCATCATTTTTCAATCCAATTTCAAATTTCTTTTTGTTGGTTCCTTTCGAATTAAGCCATTGCCATTCGTAAAATCCATTTGCCAAAACCAAACATCTATTTTGAATTGAATCCTTAAAAGAACTAGTTGTTGTAACATCTTCAATTCTAGCATTTAAAGTAAAATTTTGATGTTTTTTATCTTGAGCCCAATTTGGTAATAATCCCCAAATTCCAGTTTGTAAAAGTTCGTTTTCTGTATTAGTTATTATTGCTGTTTCTGGGTGATCGAAACCATTAACAATTTTTACAGGTTCAATTATCACACCCGATTTCTTTGAAACTTTAAATTGTTTTTCGAGAACTAATCCTTCTTTTTTTTGTTTATAACTAAAACACATTATTTTTGATATTATTATCAAATTTACACAATTTTTAAGAAAATTTACGTTTAACTTATAGTAACTTGCAACTAATAAAATTAACAAACCATGAACAACATAAAAATACTTTGGGTAGACGACGAAATTGATTTATTAAAGCCTCATATTTTATTTTTAGAAAAGAAGAATTACGATGTAACTACTTGTAATAACGGACAAGACGCTATAGATTTATTTAAAGAAAATGCTTATGATGTAGTTTTTTTAGATGAAAATATGCCTGGATTATCTGGATTAGAAACACTTTCAGAAATGAAAGAATTTAAGTCTTCCACACCTGTAATCATGATTACAAAAAGTGAAGAAGAATATATTATGGAAGAAGCTATTGGTAGTAAAATTGCCGATTACCTTATAAAACCAGTAAATCCGAATCAGATTTTATTGAGTTTGAAGAAAAACTTAGACCATTCACGTTTAATTTCAGAGAAAACTACATTAGATTATCAAAAAGAATTTAGAAAAATTGCCATGGAAATGTCTATGATAAATTCTTTTGAAGAATGGGCAGAATTCTATAAAAAACTAGTGTATTGGGAAATTGAATTAGAAAATATTGAAGATCAGAATTTAATTCAAATCTTAGAAAGTCAAAAATCGGAAGCTAATTTACAATTTGGTAAATTCATTGAACGTAATTATGAAGATTGGTTCGATGAAAAAGCAGATAAACCAATTCTTTCTCATAAATTATTTGGTGAATTAGTAGCTCCAGAAATTCGTAAAAAAGAGAAACCAATTCTATTTATTGTTATTGATAATTTACGTTACGATCAATGGAAAGCATTCGAAAGTATTGTATATAACCATTATAAACCTGAAAAAGAAGTTAACTACTACTCTATTTTACCAACTGCTACTCAATATGCTAGAAATGCAATTTTTTCTGGAATGTTGCCTGCTGAAATGGAGAAAAAATTACCTCAATATTGGAAAAATGATACTGATGAAGGTGGAAAAAATTTACATGAAGCTGATTTTTTAAACGAACAATTAAAACGATTAGGATTAAACATTAAAAGTGAATATTATAAAATTACCAACTTACGTGATGGTAAAAAATTAGTAGACAATTTTAAAGCATGTAAAAACAACGATTTAACTACAATTGTTTACAACTTCGTTGATATGTTGTCACATGCAAAAACAGAAATGGATGTTGTAAAAGAATTAGCTTCTAATGATAAAGCGTATCGTTCTTTAACATTAAGTTGGTTTAAAAATTCTCCTTTGTTAGAAATTATACAAATGGCACAACAAATGGGATTCAAGCTGGTAATTACTACAGATCACGGAACGATCAATTGTAAAAATCCATCAAAAGTAATTGGTGATAAAAACACTAGTTTAAACTTACGTTATAAAACAGGTAGAAGTTTAACTTATGAAGATAAAGATGTTTACGCTGTAAAAGACCCGAAAAAAATTGGATTACCTTCGATTAATATGACAAGTTCTTTTATTTTTGCTAAAAGCGATTTCTTTTTGGCTTATGTAAACAACTTTAATCATTACGTAAGTTATTATAGAAATACGTATCAACATGGTGGAATTTCATTAGAAGAAATGATTATTCCTTGTATTGTATTAAATCCGAAGTAAAATTTAAAATATGGTGACTTGTAATTGCAAGTCACCATTTCAAAAAATATGATAGAAACTTACTCTTTAGAAGAAATAAACAAAATTGCCAAACAAATTCTAAGTACGCCAAATTTAAAAAAAGTGATAACTTTTCATGCTACAATGGGAGCTGGAAAAACAACTTTAATTAAAGAATTAGTAAAAGAATTAGGTGTTACAGGAAATTCTAGTAGTCCCACTTTTTCATTGGTAAACGAATATCAATCTGATTCAGGTGAAATCATTTATCATTTTGATTTATACCGTATTAATGACGAATTAGAAGCTTATGATATGGGAATTGATGAATATTTTTATTCTGATAATTGGTGTTTCATAGAATGGCCAGAGAAAATTCCTCATTTGTTACCATTAGATCATGCTTCTATTGTAATCCGACCATTACTTAATGGAAAAAGAGAAATATTACTAAAAAATGATTAAATATCATTTCATAAGTTCCAAAAATTAACTAATTTGGCTACAAATTTTAGATAATCATGTCAATCTATAGTCCATTTTCTGCTAAACAATTACTTCCACAAGAAGAAAAATTGGAAATTGCCAAACATAAAAGTCAGTTATTTATTGGTATTCCAAAAGAAACTTCTTACCAAGAACGTAGAATTTGCTTAACTCCAGATGCCGTAAGTTCATTGGTGAGTCACGGACATAGAGTTATGATTGAAAGTGGTGCTGGAAAAAACTCAAGTTATTCAGACAAAGATTATAGCGATGCTGGAGCTGAAGTAACACATGATACCAAAAAAGTATTTACTTGCCCTATTATTTTAAAAGTTGAACCACCAACTTTGGAAGAAATTGAAATGATGAATATTGAAGCGATTTTAATTTCAGCCATTCAATTAAAAACTCAGAAAAAAGAATATTTCGAAGCCATTACGAAGAAAAAAATAACTTCATTAGCTTTCGAATTCATAAAAGATAGTGATGGTTCTTATCCTGCAGTAAAATCATTAAGTGAAATTGCTGGTACTGCATCCGTTTTAATTGCTGCCGAATTAATGATTAACAATAACGATGGAAAAGGATTATTATTTGGAAATATTACTGGTGTACCACCTACTGAAGTTGTTATTTTAGGAGCAGGAACAGTTGCTGAATATGCAGTAAGAACGGCATTAAGTTTAGGAGCAAATGTTAAAGTATTTGATAATTCTATTACAAAATTAAGAAGACTTCAAAATACTTTAAATCAAAGAATCTTTACTTCAACTATTCACGATAAAGCTTTATTAAAAGCCATTCGCCGTTGTGATGTTGCTATTGGAGCGTTACGTGGAAAAAACCGAACTCCAATTGTAGTTACTGAAACTATGGTTGAACACATGAAACGTGGAGCCATTATTGTTGATGTAAGTATAGACACAGGTGGTTGTTTTGAAACTTCAGAAATTACAACACACGAAAATCCAACATTTATAAAAAATAACGTAATTCATTATTGCGTACCTAATATTCCTTCAAGATATTCTAAAACAGCAAGTATCTCAATTAGTAATATCTTATCTCCTATCTTAATTCAAATTGCTGAAGACGGCGGAATTGAAGCTGCAATCCGATGCAATAAAGGATTGAAAAACGGAATCTATTTTTATCATGGTATCTTAACTAACAAATCTATTGCAGATTGGTTTAATTTAGATCATAGAGACATTAATTTATTAGTTTTCTAATTAAATTTTCACCAATTTAATATAATACATAAAATATTTTTATATTTGTATTAGTAAGAATTCAACTCAATATCTGAGTTGGAAAACAAATAATTTTTTATAATGCAAAAAATTCCAAGTGTAGACTTACGTGATTTCCTGTCGGATGATCCGGCACGTAAACAAAAATTTGTAAATGAAATCGGCAAAGCGTACGAAGAAATAGGTTTCGTAGCATTAAAAGGTCATTTTTTAGATGACAAATTAGTAGAAGACTTGTATGGTGAAGTTAGAAATTTCTTCAACTTACCTGTTGAAACAAAATCAAAATATGAAATTCCAGGAATTGGAGGACAAAGAGGTTATGTATCTTTTGGAAAAGAACATGCTAAAGGTCGTTCAGCTGGGGATTTAAAAGAGTTTTGGCATTTCGGACAATACGTTTCTGAAGGGTCAAAATACGCAGGAGAATATCCTGATAACGTAACCGTTACAGAATTACCTCATTTTAATGAAGTTGGAAAAGAAGCGTATCAAATGCTTGAAAAAACTGGAGTTTACGTTTTACGTGCTTTAGCTTTATTCATTGGTTTAGATGAGTTTTATTTTGATAATTACATCAAAGACGGAAACAGTATTTTACGTCCAATTCATTACCCACCAATTACAGATGAACCAAAAGATGGAGCCGTTCGTGCTGCAGCTCATGGAGATATAAACTTGATTACTTTATTAATGGGTGCTCAAGGAAAAGGATTACAAGTTCAAAATCATGATGGTCAATGGATTGATGCTATGGCTGAACCAGATGAATTAATGATTAACGTTGGTGATATGTTATCAAGACATACAAATAACAGATTAAAATCTACTATTCACCAAGTTGTGAATCCTCCAAGAGAATTATGGGGAACATCTCGTTTTTCTATTCCATTCTTTATGCATCCAGTTAGCGATATGAGCTTAAATTGTTTGCCAGAATGTATCGATGAGAAAAATCCAAAATTATACGAAGACATCACTGCAGGAGAATTTTTGCATGAAAGATTAGTAGAATTAGGATTGATTAAGAAATAGAAATTAATTTTATATAACTTATTCCAAATTCCTAGCATTATTGTTCTGGAATTTGGAATTTGTTTTTTGTAATTTTATAAAAAAAATGGATTTACAAGATCAATTAAAAAACCTTTTCCCAGATCATGTTCCTTCAAACGAACCTGAAGAAACTGAAGAAATAGCTCACGAATTATATGTTCAAAAAGAACCAATGATTTGTAAGTATGAAAAAAGGAAAGGAAAAGCAACTACTATAATTGAAGGTTATGAAGGTAGCGATGAAGATTTTAAAATTTTAGCCAAAGAAATCAAAACAAAACTGAGTGTCGGAGGTAGTTTTAAAGATGGCGCAATCATTCTACAAGGCGATTATAGAGATAAAATAATGAAAATGCTTCAAGATAAAGGCTTTAAAACCAAACGTGTTGGAGGATAAACTGATTGTTGTTTATTGTTTCAAATATTTATTAAAAAACCATAAACAATAAACCACAAACCATTAACAATAAAAATTATGATAAAATCATCAGAATTAATATTAAATCCAGATGGAAGTGTGTATCACTTAAACCTTCGTCCGGAAAATATTGCTCACGATATTATTTTCGTGGGTGATCAAGAACGTGTATCAAAAATTACAAAACACTTTGATAGTATTGAATTTTCCACTCAAAAAAGAGAATTCAAAACAGAAACTGGTATGTACAAAGGAAAACGTTTAACTGTGCAATCTACTGGAATCGGACCAGATAATATTGACATCGTTTTCAATGAATTAGATGCTTTAGTTAATGTCGATTTAAATACAAGAGAAATCAAACCAAATCATACAGCGTTAAATATTGTACGTATTGGAACTTCTGGTTCACTTCAAGCTGATATTCCGGTTGATAGTTGGGTTATGAGTAAATATGCAATTGGTTTAGACAACATGCTTCGCTCCTATTTAATTGAAGAACATTCAGTTAGCGAATTAGAAGACGCTTTTATTGCTCAAACAAATTGGGATTTAAGAAAAGGTCGTCCAACAGTAGTACCATGCGCAGAGGTATTAGAAAACAAAATCTTTTCTGAAAAATTCCATAAAGGATTTACCGGAACAGCTGGTGGATTTTATGGCCCTCAAGGTCGTGTTGTGCGTTTGAACATTCAAGATCCTCAATTAAACAATAAAATGGATGCTTTCAATTATAATGGAACACGAATGACAAATCTTGAAATGGAAACTTCTGCTATTTATGGTTTAGGGAAATTATTAGGTCATAATTGCTTGTCTTTAAACGCTATTATTGCAAACAGAGCTGTTGGTGAATTTAGTTCAAAACCAGAGCAAACTGTAGAAGAATTAATTAAATATACTTTAGATAAATTAGTAGGATAAATTTTCATTAATGAATTTAATATTAGAAACACCACGACTTATACTTCGTCCATTTGAAAAATCAGATGCAGATGAATTATTTGATATGGATAAAAATCCGAATGTTCATACGTATTTATGGCAAACACCTGTTTCAACTATTGATGAAGTATTCGCTTATATTGAAATGGTTCAAAAGCAATATGAAGAAAGAGGAATTGGCAGATTTTCAACAATATTAAAGGAAACAGGCGAATTAATTGGTTGGACAGGTATTAAATTCGTAAATGATCATGTTGAAAACGGAAATACTAATTTTTATGATTATGGTTATCGTTTAAATGAAAAGTTTTGGAATAAAGGATATGCTTCAGAAGCTACAAAAGCATGGTTAGATTATGGTTTCAATGAAATGAAAATTGACGCTATGCATGCTTATACACATGCAGACAATGGCGCTTCAAATCGTGTATTAGAAAAACATGGTATGAAATTTATGGAAGATTACTTCGATGAAGATGGAGCTAAGTGGAAATGGTGGCAAATGATTAATCCTAATTTAAAATAAAAAATGAAACTAGTAAGAATAGCTGGAGTTCCAGAACATTTTAATTTACCTTGGCATTTGTGTATTGAAAATGGAGAATTTGATGATGCTGGAATTGATTTACAATGGACAGATGTTCCGGAAGGAACTGGAAAAATGTGTCAGATGCTTCGTAATAATGAAACAGACATTGCCATTATTTTAACAGAAGGAATTATCAAAGATTTAACCGAAAACAAACACAGTTCAATCGTACAAGTTTTTGTTAAATCGCCATTAATTTGGGGGATCCACGTAGATGGAAAAGCCAATTATAATTCAATTTCCGATTTAGAAAACAAAATTTCAGCAATTAGTCGAATTGGTTCAGGATCGCATTTGATGAGTTTTGTAAATGCTGAAAAAAACAATTGGAATACATCAAATATACAATTTGAAATAGTTAACAATTTAGAGGGCGCAATTACAAGTCTTTCTGAAGGCAAATCAGATTATTTCATGTGGGAAAAATATACCACAAAACCATTAGTGGATAAAGGAACATTTAAAAGAGTTGGCGAATGCCCTACTCCATGGCCTTGTTTTGTTATTGCAGTTAGAAATGAGTTTTTAAATGAAAACAAATCGGTACTTGCTTTAATTTTAGATATCATTAATGCAACTACCGAAGAATTCAAACATATTCCAAGTATCGACAGAACTTTAGCTACTAGATATCATCAAAAATTAGAAGATATCCAACAATGGTTAGCACAAACACAATGGAGTCAGAAAAATTTAGATGAAAAAACATTTAACAATGTTCAAAATAAACTTTCAGAATTAAATATTATTTCCAACAAAGCTGATTTCAATCAAATTGTAAAAAAAATATAAAATAGCTTACAAATTAAGTTCTTGCTACAATTTTAACTACTTTTGAATTCAATAAAATATTCAAAATTGCGTTAGACCATACATGACATTTTCTCAGAATCAATTTTTAAATAAAATTCAAGCTAAACTTATCGAAAGTAAGTTAAGAGAAAATGTCATTATATTTATTTTATCCTTTTTAATCGCGATTCCAATTTTTGTCTTTTTCAGAAAGAATATCTATCATTTTGAATCAGATTTATTTAAAACATTACTTTTTTTATCCATTTTCGGAGTTTTTTTTCTGTTTTTGAAGAAATTCAGAACAAAATTGATTTATTCAATTATAACATATATTTTAATTTTTATCATCGCTACAATTGAAGGAAATTATAATTTGTTTCAAGTTATAAATGCTTATAAAGTCATTTTTTTTAGCGAACAAATGCAAAAAGAAGAAGCTGTTTTAGAGCAAAAAACATTAAAACCATTTCCGAATAAAGATTTAGTTTATGAAAGTGTAGATTTTATTAATCCTAAAGTTCGAAATTTCGCTCTATACGCCGTAAATAAACACTTTACAAAAACTCCAAATTACGCAATTAATAGAAAATTTATTCAATATTTTGCAGTTTTTAAAGAAATAAACAAACGTTGGAACTACGTAAATGATCCAAAAGGACAAGAATATTTTGCAAGTGGAAGCGAAAGTTTACTTTATTTTTCTGGAGATTGCGATGATCATGCCATTTTGATGTGTGCAGCCATAAAATCAATTGGCGGAAGTATGCGATTAATACATACTGGAAGACACATGTATCCAGAACTTTTAATTGGTAATGACAAAGATTTAGAAACGGCAATCTATTTAATTAACAAAGAATTATTTCCAGAAGAATCTAAAAACAAAACCATTTATTTCCACAGAGATGAAAAAGGAAAAATTTGGTTGAATTTAGATTATACTGCTCGTTATCCTGGCGGACCATTTTTAGGTGAAGAAGTTTTAAGTGTTTTAAATCTTCAAGAGCCTACCAATCAATCGGCTTTTTTCCAATAGATTTTAGATAGTCGTTTGCTTGACTAAAGTGTTTGTTTCCAAACCAAAATCCTCTATTAGCACTTAACGGTGATGGATGTCCAGCTTCTAAAACGAAGTGTTTTTCTCTGTTAATTTTTGAACCTTTTTTTTGAGCAAAACTTCCCCATAATAAAAATATTATATTTTTACAATTATCTGAAATATAACTAATTAAACTATCTGTAAATAAGTTCCACTTTAAGTGTTTATGACTATTCGCTTCGTCTTTTCTAACCGTTAAACTAGCATTTAAAAGTAACACACCTTGTTCTGCCCAACGTTCTAAATTTCCATTAGTTGGCAGAAATATAGAATCGAAATCAGTATTAATTTCAGCAAAAATATTTTTTAAAGAAGGTGGAATTTTAACACCATCATTTACAGAAAAACACAACCCATTTGCCTCACCTTCTCCATGATAGGGATCTTGACCAATGATTACAACTTTTATATCATTTAACGCACACTTATTAAATGCGCTAAAAATTAAATCTTTTGGCGGAAAACATATAAAGTTTTGATATTCCTCTTCTACTGATAGCATCAGTTCAGCATAATATTTTTTACTTTTCTCTTGTTCGAAAAAAGGTTGCCAAGAAGAATTTACAGCAGAATCAATCATATTTATAATTTTTACAAATATAAAAACTTTTAATCTTTGTATTTTTGTGTAGATTTTAATAAAATTATGATTTCAATAACCGAAAAGACTTTAAAAGATTTAGAATTTAATACCATTTTGGAAACCATTTCAGCTAACTGTAATACTGAAATCGGAACAGAAAAAGCACTTCAAATTCAGCCAATTAAAAATAAAGAAATCTTATTTTCAGAATTAGCTTATACGAATGAATATGTTTCTTCGTTTACGAATAACAACGCTTTACCCAATCATGGATTTGAAACGGTTACTTCCGATTTAAAACTTTTAGCTATTGAAGATAGTTTTTTAGAATTAATTGCGATTAAGAAAATTCATGATTTAAGTTTAACTGCAAATGATTATTTAAAGTTTCTTAAAAAATTTGCAACCTATTATCCAGAACTTTATAAAAAATCTGCTGAATTAGAATTTACTAATTTTATCAATAAATCTATTGAAGAAATTGTAGATAAATATGGTGAAATTAAGAATGATGCATCTCCAGATTTAGTAGAAATCAGAAGAAACATCAATTTAGTTCGCGGTAAAATCAATCAGAGTTTTGGAATGGCTTTAACACATTACAATTCTTTAGGTTATTTAGATGATATTAAAGAAACAGTAGTTGATAATCGTAGAGTTTTAGCGGTTCAAGCTATGTATCGTAAGAAAGTCAAAGGTTCAATTTTAGGAAATTCAAAAACTGGAAGTATTGCCTATATCGAACCAGAAACAACTTTGAAGTATTCTCGAGAATTAAACAATTTAGAATTTGAAGAACGAGAAGAAATCATTAAAATATTAAGAAGATTATCAGCTAATTTACGACCATACACTTCTTTATTATCTGAATATCAAGATTTTCTATCCGATATTGATGTAATTGCGGCAAAAGCAAAATACGCTAATAGAATTAACGGAATACTTCCTAAAATAAATGAAGAAAAACGATTGTTTTTTAGAGAAGCCTTTCATCCTATTCTTTTATTAAATAACAAAACAGAAAATAAGCCAACCTATCCACAAACAATTGAATTAGAAAACAATAACCGAATTATTGTAATTTCTGGTCCGAATGCTGGAGGAAAAACCATTTCGTTAAAAACAATCGGTTTGTTGCAATTAATGCTACAATCTGGTATGTTAATTCCGGTTCATGAAAGAAGTGAAACCTTTTTATTTGATCGAATTCTAACTGATATTGGCGATAATCAATCTATTGAAAATCATTTAAGTACGTATAGTTATCGTTTAAAAAATATGAATTATTTCTTGAAAAAATGTAACGATAAAACACTTTTCTTAATTGATGAATTTGGAACGGGTTCTGATCCTGAATTAGGAGGAGCTTTAGCAGAAACCTTTTTAGAAGAATTCTATAATCGTGAAGCTTACGGAATTATTACTACACATTATACGAATTTAAAAATATTAGCGAACGAATTACCATTTGCCAGTAATGCCAATATGTTATTCGATGAAAAATCGCTAGAACCAATGTACAAATTGCATTTAGGTCAACCTGGAAGTTCCTTTACGTTTGAAGTCGCACAGAAAAATGGCATTCCTTATGGATTGATTAATCGTGCGAAAAAGAAAATTGAAAATACAAAAGTCCGATTTGATAAAACCATTGCCACCTTACAAAAAGAGCGTTCAAAAATGGAAAAAACTTCTTTAACATTAAAAGAAGAAGAAACCAAAGCGCGTGAAGAAAGCAAAAAAATGGAGAGTATTAATAGTAAAATTCAAGATAAATTAGAACGTTATCAAGAATTATACGATGCCAATCAGCGATTGATATACATGGGTCAAAAGATTGATGATATATCAGAAAAATACTTTAACAATAAGGATAAGAAATCTTTAATTGGTGAATTTCTAAAAATGGTAGAAATTGAAAATTCGAAAAGAAAGAAAATTTCTGCAAAAGAGAAAAAGAAACAAGAAGTTGTTCAAAAACAAGTAATTGAAGAAGTTAAAATTAAGGTAGAAGAAATTCGTATCGAGAAAAAAGAAAAGAAAATTAAAGCTAAACTTGAAACTATACAACCTGCTGTAATTTTAAAAGTTGGCGACAGAGTCCGAATGAAAGACGGAAAAGCAATTGGAACAATAGAAAAAATTGAGAAAAATAAAGTTTCTGTTAATTACGGATTGTTCATGTCAAAAGTGAATCTTGATGAATTAGAGTACGTACAACCGGTTTAATTTAAGAATTACGAATATAGATTTACGATTTAATTAAATTAAAATGGAATTACCAAAAGATAAAAAAATCATACTTTTTGATGGTGTTTGCAATTATTGTAATAACAAAATTAATTACATCATAAAAAATGACAAGCAAGATATTTTCAGATTTGTACCACTACAAAGTGAAAAAGGACAAGAAATCATTAACTATTTAGGAATAAACAAAACTATTGATAGTATCATTTTATACGAACCAGGTTTTGCCTATTATATAAAATCCGAAGCCGTATTTAAAATAATAAAACACTTATCTTCTTCAGCTAAAGTATTGTTGTTATTTAATTTTATTCCGACAAGTATTAAAAATATCTTTTATGATATTATTGCTAAAAACAGATACAATTGGTATGGTAAAAAAGAGAGTTGTATGATTCCAACGGAAGAAATTAAAAGAAAATTTATTGTATAAAAAAATCCCAATTTTTCGATTGGGATTTTTTATTATATAAAACTAAAATTAGTTCTTAACGATTTTCTCAGTTGAAATTCCTTTATCAGTATCAATTGTCATTAAATAGATACCTGCATTTAAATCAGATAAATCAATTTTTGCATTTTGAATTTCGTTTGAATTTCCTTGCTTAACAACTCTTCCATTGATATCCATTACTGTAATAGCGTTAATTTGAGCATCAACAATACTAATTGAAGCATAATCAACTACTGGATTTGGATATACATTTGAAACAGAAGATGGTAAAGTATTAAAATCAGAAGTTCCTAATAATGAATCTGTAGCAGTAGCTCTAACTACTAAATTATCAAACGTCATTGCAGCACTTGTAGTATTTGGAGTCGCTGTAGCATGTCCAGAAAACGAAACCATATCTACTTCACCTGGATCAGTTCCTGGCGCACTTCCATCAAGGAATAAACCTGCAGGATCAATACCAGGCCCTTTAATCATTGCTCTTCCAGTAACAGTATTAAAAGAAATACCAATTCTAGACCAAGCATTTTCTGGTAATTGAATTCCAGGAGCAGCTGCTAAATTATAAGTATAGTTTCCAACTGGATTTCCAGTTGGTGTAGAATAACATGTTAAGAAAATTTCTTTTGTTGCTGCTCTAACAGAAAACCCAACTAATACTTTAGAACCAGTTCCATCAAAGATATAAACTCCAAAAGTATTTCTACTTGTAGAAGCTACACCTGTGTTAATATCTACTTCAACTTCAATAATATTATTACCAACAGTTCTTGTAGCCCAAGTAGTTGGTAATCCATCTTCCACATGTAACGTGAACCTTTATCTCCATTTGGACCAGTAATTACAATTCCATTAGCTGGATTTCCAGTTGCAGTAGCTTGAAAATTTGTAACAGCAGCATTTGTAGATGTAGTTGGAGCAGCACCATTACTTGCAAAAGTAAACCAATTATCTTGACCAGCAGGAGTTCCAGTAATAGTAGTACTGATATTTCCAGGAGTTAATGTTGTAAATTGATCAGCTTGTAAACTTTGAGCAAATGTGAAAATTGGAGACACAAAAGCAATCATAAGTAGTTTTTTCATCATAATTAAAGTGTTTAAGTTTTTTATTTGATAATTACAAAATTAACAAAAAAAAAAATACTAATTATTATAAAATTGTTAAAAAAAAAGCCTCAATAAATTGAGGCTTATAGTATTCTAAATTTTACTAAATTATTCTACAATTAATTTCTCAACTTTTTTAGCAGTTGCAGATTCAATTGTTACCATATAAATACCTTTAGATAAATCTTGAACTGAAATTTGAGATAAATTATTAGTTACTTCTTTAACGATTCTTCCATTTAAATCAGTGATAGTAACTTTAGTTAATTCTTCTTTTTCAGAAACAATGTTCAACATATCTTTTACTGGATTTGGATACATTTTAACACCAGATAAAGTAAATGAATCAGAAGATAAAACTCCAGAAACTAAAATATTATCAACAGAAACACTATCAGCATCTTCACCAACATATTCAAATTTAATTTTAACGTTAGATTGTCCTAAATATGGAGCCATATTAATTGAAACGTTAGCTATTGAACTATTGTACAAATCAGTATTTGGATCATTGTCACCATCATCAACAAATTCTGAAGAATCTTCTTCAACCCAAACTTGAGTCCATGTTGTTCCACCATCAGTAGAAACTTTTGCGAACAAATCTCCAAAATCACCATCTATCATATAACTCCATCCAACAACAGCTTTAAAAGTAAAAGTAGCTGAAGTATAATTTTGTAAACTAAATGACGGAGATATTAAATTAGCCGTATTAGCAGCAGTAATATAATTCATAAAAGCTGAATTTGAACCAGCAATTAAAAAGTCACCTTGTAAAGCTGCTGAAAGACCAGAAGTTGGTTTCCAAAAACCACCAGCAACTTGATTGTCAATCGCCCAACCAGTTGGTGGGAAAGTTCCTCCTTCAAATGTTTCAGACAATATTTGACCGAATGAATTCATAGATAATAACATTCCAGATAAAAGTAATAATTTTCTCATATTTATTTATTTATAATTAATCTCACAAATGTAATAAAAAATGTTATAAAAATAAATTTATTTTACTTTTCTTCTATTTCTTTCTGCAATTAACAAAGATAATTCCCTTCCTGTTTGTCCAGCCACTGAAGTGTTTTCTTGTGCTCTTCTAATTAAGTATGGCATAACGTCCCTAACAGGACCGAAAGGCAAGTATTTAGCAACATTATAACCATGAGCTGCTAAGTTATAGCTAATATTATCACTCATACCATATAATTGTCCGAACCAAATTCGATTATCGTTTTTAGAAATGCCTTTTTGCTCCATTAAATTCATTAATAAATAAGAACTTTCTTCATTATGAGTTCCTGCAAAAACAGCCATTTCATTAATATGGTCTAACATATACGACAAACCAGCATTGAAATTATCATCAGTAGCTTGTTTATTAATGCATATTGGATTTTTAGTTCCTTTTTCTTCAGCTCGTTTCGCTTCTTTTTCCATGTAAGCTCCTCGAACCAATTTCATTCCTATATGATATCCTTTTATTTGTGCTCTTTTATGCAATTCTTTTAAATAGTCAACTCTATCCCAACGATACAATTGTAATGTATTAAAAATCAACGCTTTTTCTTTGTTGAATTTTTCCATCATTTTTTCAACTAAATCATCAGCAGCATCTTGCATCCAAGTTTCTTCACCATCAATTAAAATTTGCACATCTTGATCAAATGCATATTGACAAATTTGTTCAAAACGAGCCACTACTCTATTCCATTCATTTTGCTCACTAGAACTCAATGGTAATTTTGCACCAACTTTTTCATATAAATCAATTCTTCCCAATCCGGTTGGCTTGAAAACTGCAAAAGGAATCGCTTTATTTTCTTTTGCAAAATCGATCGTTTTTAAAGTCATTTTTAAACAAGCATCAAATTGCTCTTCTTCTTCTTTACCCTCAACCGAATAATCCAATACAGAAGACACACCTTTAGTGTACATTTTTTCTACAACTTTCAAACAATCTTGTTCATTTACACCTCCACAAAAATGATCGAAAACTGTCTTTCTAATAATGCTTTCAACTGGTAAATGTAATTGTAATGCAAAATTTGTCAAACTAGTCCCCATTTTAACTAATGTAGGATTTCCAATCATTTTAAATAAAAAATGAGCTCTATTTAATTCAGTGTTTGATTTTAACGAAAATGCGTTTTCTGTGTTGTTGAATATTTTTTCCATATTTAATGAATGCAAATTTTAGGAATGCAAATATACTTATTGATGTAATGTTTTCTCATATTTTTTAATTTATTTTGCAAGAAATTCACAAAAACCGATGACTCCAATACAAGCAAATACTTATTCTATATATTTTAATGAAGATTGTTTTTCATATCTTGAAAATCAACTTAAAAAAGAAAGCTATTCTAAAATTTTTATTTTAGTTGACGAAAACACTAATGAAAATTGCTTGCCTTATATTCTATCGAATTTAGCAACAGAAGTTGAAATCGAAATTATTGAAATTGAAGTTGGTGAAGAAAGTAAAAACATTTATACATGTTTAGACCTTTGGCACACTATGATTGATTTTGGCGGTGATAGAAAAAGTATTGTATTAAATATTGGTGGTGGTGTAATTACCGATTTAGGCGGATTTGTGGCAAGCACTTTTAAAAGAGGAATAGATTTTATTAATATCCCAACCACTTTATTGGCTATGGTTGATGCATCAATTGGTGGAAAAAACGGTG
Organism: Flavobacterium urocaniciphilum; assembly: GCF_900110615.1. Taxonomy (GTDB): domain Bacteria; phylum Bacteroidota; class Bacteroidia; order Flavobacteriales; family Flavobacteriaceae; genus Flavobacterium; species Flavobacterium urocaniciphilum. The sequence continues at coordinate 625,509 of NZ_FOEI01000001.1, read as the reverse complement.
TCGACTTAGGGAATTTAAAAAATCAAATTGGAGTGATTTCAGAACCAAAATCGGTTTTAATTTTAACTAAGTTTCTAGAAACATTACCAGCAAATGAAATGCGTTCTGGCTTAGCAGAAATGTTAAAACACGGATTAATTTACGATAAAAAGTATTGGGATAAATTAAAAAACTTAAACAATTTAAGCACAAATGATTTAGATACTTTAATTAAAGAATCTATTGAAATAAAAAACACTATCGTTTCCCAAGATTTAACCGAAAACGGAATCAGAAAAGCTTTAAATTTCGGACATACTTTAGGACATGCAATTGAAAGTTATTTTTTAGAATCTGAAGACAAAAAAACATTACTTCATGGTGAAGCAATTGCTGTTGGAATGATTTTAGAAAGTCATTTATCTTTAAGTTTGAATTTAATTTCAAAAGAAGAATACGCTGAAATTAAATACATCATAACCGACATTTTTGAAAAGATTGAATTCACTGAAAACGACATAAAAAACATCCTTGATTTGTTGATTTTCGACAAAAAAAATGAGTTTGGAAAAGTGCAATTTGCTTTACTAAATAAAATAGGAGAAATTAAAATCAACCAAACTGTAGATAACTCTCTGATTTTGTTGGCTTTCGAAGATTATTCTCATATTTAATATTTTTTAAAATTACTTACATTTTTAGCAATATTATTTTTACTTTTGCTAATCGTTTTTGTACTAATTTTTTCAATTAAACCTATTTTTATTTAAATGAATACAAAATATTCCGATCTTATTAATCAGACTTTCTATTTTCCGCAGGAAGAATTTACTTTAAACAAAGATAATTTACAATTTCACGGAATTGATTTAATGAAGCTGGTTGAACAATACGGTACTCCACTGAAATTTACATATTTACCTAAAATTTCAGAAAATATCAACAAAGCCAAAATGTGGTTTAGAAATTCAATGGAAAAACATGGCTATGAAGCTAAGTATTTTTATTGCTATTGTACCAAAAGTTCGCATTTTGAATTCATTTTAAATGAAGCTTTAAAAAACAACATTCATATTGAAACTTCTTCTGCTTTCGACATTAACATTGTTGAAAATTTAATGGAGAAAGGAAAAATCAATAAAAATTCATTTGTTGTTTGTAACGGTTTTAAACGCGATCAATACATTACAAATATTGCTCGTTTAATTAATAACGGACACAAAAACACTATTCCAGTAATTGATAATTATGAAGAGTTAGATCTACTTCAAGAACAAATTGAAGGTAAATTTAAAATCGGAATTAGAATTGCTGCCGAAGAAGAACCTAAATTCGAGTTTTATACTTCTCGTTTAGGAATTGGATATAAAGACATCGTTCCTTTTTATAGAAAACAAATCGCAGAAAATAAAAAAGTGGAATTAAAAATGCTTCACTTCTTTATTAATGCTGGTATTCGTGATACCGCTTATTATTGGAATGAGTTATTAAAATGTATGAAAGTTTACATTGCTTTAAAAAAGGAATGTCCAACTTTAGACAGTTTAAATATTGGAGGTGGTTTCCCTATTAAAAATTCATTAGCCTTTGATTATGATTACCAATACATGGTTGATGAAATTTTAAATCAAATTAAAATTGCTTGTGACGAAGCTGAAGTAGATGTTCCGCACATTTTTACTGAATTCGGATCATTTACAGTTGGAGAATCAGGTGGAGCTTTATACCAAGTTTTATATCAAAAGAAACAAAATGATAGAGAAAATTGGAACATGATTGACTCTTCATTTATCACAACATTACCAGACACTTGGGCTATCAACAAACGTTTTGTAATGATGGCTGTAAATAGATGGAATGATACTTATGAACGTGTATTATTAGGTGGATTAACCTGTGATGGAGACGATTATTACAACTCTGAACAACACATGAATGCTGTTTATTTACCAAAATACAATAAAGAAAAACCATTATATATTGGATTTTTCAATACAGGAGCATATCAAGAAACAATTGGTGGTTTTGGAGGATTAAGTCACTGCATTTTACCACAACCAAAACACATTTTAATTGATAAAGACAAAAACGGAATTTTTGCAACAGAAGTTTTTTCTGAACAGCAAAATGCCGAACAAGTACTAGAGATTTTAGGATATACAAAAAACGAAAATAAATAATACAATGAGTAAAGGACCAATAAGTCAGTTTGTAGAGAAACATTATTTACATTTTAATGCAGCTGCTTTAGTAGACGCTGCAAAAGGATACGAAGAACATTTATTAGATAACGGTAAAATGATGGTTACTTTAGCAGGTGCGATGAGTACTGCTGAATTAGGAAAATCATTAGCTGAAATGATTCGTCAAGATAAAATTCACATCATTTCTTGTACGGGTGCCAATTTAGAAGAAGATATTATGAACTTAGTGGCTCATAATTCATACAAAAGAGTACCAAATTACAGAGATTTATCTCCACAAGAAGAATGGGATTTATTGGAAAACCATTACAATCGTGTTACAGATACTTGTATTCCTGAAGAAGAAGCTTTTAGAAGATTACAACAACATTTATTTGATATTTGGAACAATGCTGATTCTAAAGGAGAAAGATATTTTCCACATGAATTTATGTACCAAATGATCAATTCTGGAGTGTTAGAACAATATTATGAAATTGATCCTAAAGATTCTTGGATGGTTGCTGCAGCTGAAAAGAATTTACCAATTGTAGTTCCAGGATGGGAAGATAGTACAATGGGTAATATTTTTGCTTCTTACTGTATTAAAGGTCAATTCAAAGCTACAACAATGAAAAGTGGAATTGAATACATGATGTGGTTAGCAGATTGGTATAAAGACAATTGTGCTGGAAAAGGAATTGGTTTCTTCCAAATTGGTGGTGGTATCGCTGGAGATTTCCCAATTTGTGTTGTACCAATGCTATATCAAGATATGGAAATGCATGATGTTCCTTTTTGGGCCTATTTCTGTCAGATTTCCGATTCAACAACAAGTTACGGATCGTATTCTGGAGCTGTTCCAAATGAAAAAATTACTTGGGGCAAATTAGATATTACTACACCTAAATTTATTGTAGAATCTGACGCTACAATTGTAGCTCCATTAATTTTCGCATATATCTTAGGTTGGTAATAAGTAAAAAAAATATTTTAAAAAAATTTAAAATTTAAAATTTCAATATTACATTTGACAAAAGAAATAGAATAAGGCACAACAAATGAAAAGAATAATTGTAGAGTACGCAAAGTTAACAAATGAAATTCTAAACTTATTAGTGGAGAAGTTTCCTGATGGATATGATGATTCAGATATTATTCGCTTTAAAAACGCTAAAAACGAAACAGTTGAAGCGGTTGAAGTAAGAACTGAAGACACCATTTATTTAGTTAAAGTAAGTACGAAATTAGCAGATAGAATTGAAAACTTCGACGAAGATGAAGATTTCGATACTCCAGAAGAAGGATTAGATGCTTTAAAAGAGTTAGAAATCGACAATGCTGATGACGATGAAGATGAAAAAGAAGAAAAAATCGAATTAGACGATGAAGATGAAGACGGCGAAAGCTCAAGTTCAGATGATTCAGACGAAGACGACGAAGATTAATCATAAAAAAAGCCTGTTTTAATAAACAGGCTTTTTTATTACAAATATCTTTCCTTTATAACATTTATATGATGAATGTCATGACCTGTTATAACATAACCAATTGCTCTTACGGAATTACTCGCACCACTTGCTACTCCAACACTTTCTAACATAATATCACTAAAACTTTTAAATAATAATATAGTAGATTTTCTAGCAATAACATATTCTTCAATAAGTTCTTCAATACTTCTTAAATTTGCATTTGCACTGGCTGCAAAATCATTTTCTTCATAACCTGATAACGGAGTTTCATCAAATCTTGCAAATCGTAATGCGCGATAAGAAAAAACTCTTTCCGTATCGATAAGATGTTGTAAGATATCTTTAGGCGTCCACTTCCCTACTTCGTATTGATATTCTAATTTTTCAGATGGGATGTTTTTAAAAAAATCAGTTGTTGCTTTTAATTGATTTTCTAATCCTTCAATAATTGTATCATTCGGATTTAAATTGATATAATATTCAAAATAATCAGAATACTCACTTCTTTCAATATTTTTCATAATCTATTAAAAAAAAAGGCTCTCAAATTGAAAGCCTAATTATATTATAATTCTTTAAAAATTGTATGCATTAAACGTTTTTTATCGTTGATGCTTTCATCTAAAGAAATCATTGTTTCTGTTCTGTATACACCATCGATGTCGTCAATTTTAAAAATTACATCTTTAGCATGTGCAGTATCTTTTGCTCTAATTTTACAGAAAATATTAAATTTACCTGTTGTTACAGAAGCTACAGTAACAAATGGAATTTCATTAATTCTTTCTAAAACAAATTTTGTTTGAGAAGTACTTTGTAAAAATATACCAACGTATGCAATAAAAGAATAACCCAACTTTTCATAATCTAAAGTTAACGAAGAACCTTGAATAATTCCAGCATCCTCCATTTTTTTAACTCTTACATGTACAGTTCCTGCAGAAATTAATAATTTTTTTGCAATGTCTGTAAATGGAATTCTAGTATTGTCAATTAACATGTCTAAAATCTGATGATCCACTTCATCTAACCTAAACTTACTCATAAATTTTTTTTTATATTTTTTTGATTTATGTTATCGGTTAAAAATTTAATTAAACCTGAACAATGTCTCCAATTACAGGGAAGTTTCTACCATCATATTCATATAATTTGTTGTGAAAATCAATAGTATGATGCGAAAAGATTTGTTCTAAATTTTCTATTTGAATAATTTCTGGTTTAAACTCAATTTTGTTTCCAGATAACACTTCTTTATATTGAACTGCAAATTTAGTTATTTTTTCTACATTATTATCAATAATTTTCACATTTTTGAAAATAAAATCAAAAAAACATTTATTATTTTGATAAATGTTCAAATAATTTTGAATTTCATCAGTTTCAGAAGTTAAATTTAAAATAGTGTAAATTGCTGATTTTAAAGAAATAAAAACATATTTTCTTACATTATCTCTCTGATAATCAGTATCAAAATGCCCAGCTTCAAATAAAATGGTTGGATAACCTTTTTGAGTGAAATAATCTCCTGTACAATTCACATTAAACGAATCATCAAAACGACCTACCTGATTAGGAATGAATTTTTGCAATTCTTCATTTATCCCTACTATTACATTAGCCGCAATTTTACGAACTTCATTAAAATCTCTATTTTCATCATAAGCAGCTGTTAAAAACGACATAGTTGCCGGTTTTTTTGACTCTAACAATCCAAAAATGGTACGTTGATCGTGTAGATTAAAACAAAAATCCGGATTAAATTCTTCTAATATTGTTCTTAATACTTTACTTTCTGGCTGTGTACAATTAAAAGCATCTCTATTCAAATCTACTCCATCAGCATTCTCTCTTGTATAAAGAATCGCACCATCTGGATTTAAAATTGGAATGATATAAAAGGTGAAGTTTTTAGATATGTTTTCAAATTCTTTTACATCGTTATTTAAATAATTTAAATAATCAAGTAATCCTTTTGTAGTCGTCGACTCGTTTCCGTGCATTTGAGACCACATCAAAATTTTAGTTGTTCCGTGTCCGAATTGAATCGATTTAATAACTCTATTCTGAATTGAAAATCCAATTTCTGAGATTTTAAAATTAGAATTTAAACTGTTTAGAAATGTATCAACATATTCCATTGTTACATATCGACCAGTAATATCTTTATATAAATATTGAGTTGCTAATTGTAAATTGTCTATCATATTACAAATGTAAATATATTTGATTTTACATTTGTAAACTATCGTTTTAATTCCTTTGTAAACAATTGTAAACATTAGAATTTTATTGAAATTGACAATTGTAAATAGTGTTAATTAATATATTTTAAATACTTATTTTCCAATTAGTTACATCTTATTATTTAAATTTGTAGTTAATACTTTATTGCTTGTTTAATTATCATTTAACATTTGTAAATTTATTTGTGAACTAAAAATTTATTACATTTGTAAACAACAATTTTAATACTATTTTCTAATGCTAAATATTGATGAATTTGTAAAACGATTAGAAATCATTTTCGACTATTATGGTTTAACGGCTTCTTCTTTTGCCGATAAAATTAACGTTCAGCGCTCTAGCATTTCTCACCTACTTTCAGGAAGAAATAAACCGAGTTTAGATTTTATCATGAAATTAATAGAAACATTTCCTGAAGTAGATTTGATATGGATTTTAAATGGAACAGGTAAATTTCCAAAAAGTGAAAATCCAATTCAAACAATTTCATCAACTGAAATTAAATTGGAAACTGAAGAGAAAATTGCTGATTCAAATGAAAATTCATTTACAAATTTACAAGCAGATTTATTTTCTACTCCTATTCATGAAAAAATTGAAATTGAAAAAAATCGCGTAAATGAAAATGATTTTAAAAATTTTTCAAATACGGAAGTTTTGACGACTACAAATTTTGACACAAATAGTGATCAATTGGAAATTGAAAAAATTGTGATTTTTTATACTAATGGAACATTTAGTTCGTATAAACAAAAAAATCCCAATTCGAAATAATTCAAATTGGGATTTTAATAAAAACTAACTTTAAAACGTAACCCTATTTTCTAACTAAATAAACAGAAGAAACTCCAGCTTCCAATCTGCTATTAGTTGGTGTAGCATCTCCAGTTGCAGTTGGTAAAGCAAAAGTTAACACTTTACCTCCACCATTTAATCTTTCTGCGATATAAATTTTATCTGTTACATAATCGAAAGCAACATCTAATGGATTTCCTAACGTTGAGTTTGGACCGTAAATTCGAACTTGATTAGTCATAGCAATTGTTCCCATATTTGTAGTACTTCCAAAAACACTTGAAAAATTATTGATAACGATAATACCACCATCAGAATCTACTGTAGCACTTCCAACATCGGTTAAAATCATTCTATTATCCATTGCAGAATAAGTAATACCGTGAGTTCTTACTAAACCTTCAATTGTAACTCTTTTTGTTGGCAAAATACTACCATCAGCATTTGAAAAGAAATTATCAAATGACAATAAATCACTTGTAGAATCAGCAATTGCATATAAAGTAGTACCCTCAATATGAATTCCCCACGCTTTAAAATTTACTGTGTACGTATTTAATAAATTAAATCCAGTTGTTGTTTTTTGGTAAACCAATAGTTTACTTACATTACCATTTGCAGTATTTTGATCTTGTGTTACAATAACTTTATCTCCTGAAACAGCAATTTCTCTCGGATTATTGAAATCAGAATTACTTGAAAATTTCAACATTAAATTATCGACATTATTTAAAATCGAGCCGTTTAATCCTGAATACAATTCTAATTTATTATTTGTTCTAGAAGCTACAATTAACTCATCCGTTTCACTATTAAAATAGGCACCATCAGAATCTAAACTTCCAATTGTTAAAGTTTTGGCAGTTGGCATACTTTCCAATAGATTCACATAAGATACTTTTCCAGTTGTATTACTTGTAGTTACTAGTTTTAACTCTGGATTACTAACCGACATCGACATATCGTCATTATCTGAACACGATGTTAACAATAAAGCTGTTACAGCTGTAATTGAATAAAAGAATGTTTTCATATTTAAAAGTTTTTACGTTATTGTTTCATATACGTAATACTTTTAATTATGGTTTTAAAAATTTTAATTAAAACTATTTTCTGGAACTTTTCCTTTGATATTTTTAAATAACGATTCTAGATATTTTGAATCTTTTTCATAATCATTGGTAATATTGAAAGTATTGAAAATGATTACTTTTTTATGTTCATAATCAAAGGCAATAGGAATAATTGGCACATTTGCTTTTTGTGCAATATAATAATAACCTGATTTTAGTTCAGAAACTTTCTTTCTAGTTCCTTCAGGAGATAGCGCTAAACGAAATACATCTTTCGTTTCGAAAATCTTAGAAATAGTATCTACTTTATTTTCCGTTTTTTGTCTGTTTAAAGCTGTTCCTCCAACCCATTTTAAATAGATGCCTAAAGGAAATTTGAATAATTCTTTTTTCGCTAAAAAATTAATTTCTAATGGAAAAGTTCCTCGAAAAAAAATCCCAATAAAAAAATCGTGCCAACTAGTATGAGGAATTACAATGATTACACATTTTTTTATGCTTTCATCAAAAGTTCCTTCAACTTTCCAACCCATTAATTTAAAAAATATAAAGCGATAAAGAATTCGTTTCATTTAAAATAGTTATTAAAGTCGGCAAATTTAATTTATATTTACATAGTTTCTTATGATTATGCTGAAAAAAATACTTAGTTACCTCTACCCGATTACTTTATATAAAGAAAAGTCAAGTATAAGTGAAACTTTAGAAGTTACATTATACAATGGAAAATATCTTTTAAACACTAAAAATACCAATTATTCATACGGAAGTTTACAAACTGTTTTAAAAAAAGGACTATTAGAAATTGGAAAAAATAATATTTCTGAAATGAAGCATATCTTAATTTTAGGCGTTGCTGGTGGAAGTGTTGTTAAAACTTTGGTCAATGATTTTAACTTTTCTAATAAAATTACTGGTGTAGAATTAGACCAACATGTTATTGATATTGCGAATAAATATTTTAATCTGAATACATTTCAAAATTTTGAATGTGTAATTGACGATGCTCAAAATTTTGTAGAAGAAACTCCCAATAAATACGATTTAATTATTATTGATATTTTCAATGATAAAGTGATGCCTGCTTTTTTATTTGAAAATGATTTCATTCACAATACTAAAAATTTACTTCAAAAAAAGGGATATATTTTATTCAACATAATGGATTCTAAAATTCAAAAAAAGATCATTTCCGAAAATTATTTTAATCACTTTGAAGAAAATGAATATGTGATGAAAGTAATCAAAAACGTAGAACGATTTAATGATTTAATTATCATTCATAGTGTTAAAAAGTAAACTTTAGAATTATGAAAAGATTTGTTAAAAAACTACTACTAGGTAAAATTACCTCAAAAGATAAACCTAGATTACATATCAATCCGATTCAAAAAAGAATTTTAAATATAAGAGCAATTTGGAATAATGACCATCAAGATGATAATGGTATTGAAAAGATTTTCAGATTGTTTTTATCTATTTCTCAACTTTTATTTCCTGGAATTTATATTAAATATTTTACTTCAAAAAGGAATTTTGAATATCAAGATATTTCGATGGATCTTTATATACTTTTAAAATTATTATTCCCAATATTAATTTTAAAAAATCATTGGCAAGAACAGAACTTGCTTATAATAATAATGACATATTTACTTTTTGAAACTGTATTATATATTCCTACTTTAATATTTGCTTCAGATATGCTATCAAGACCACGTTCTTATAAGCGATCAATGATGCTTTTATTCTTAAATTATTTGGAAATAGTATGTGCTTTTGCGGTATTTTATACTTTAGGCGACAACATGAATAAGCCCTTTGTTCATTGGTTTGATTCAATATATTTTAGTATAATCACTTCCAATTCAATTGGATATGGAGATTATTATCCGGTTACACTTTTTGCAAAAGTATTAGTAAGTATTCAGGCTATGTTCTTTTTATCATTCTTAGTTTTATTTTTAAATTTCTTTTCATCGAAAGTAAAAAGCAAAGGATACTTTGATCATGAAAGTGAATTATAAATATTAAAATTATCCTAAAAAACGTAACCTCATTAGTTAATTAAGACGATTAGACTTACTTTTGACAAAATGAGAAAATCGATTCAAATAATATTTATAGTTTTATGTTCTGTAATTAGTTACTGGTCATATGGTAATGAAAAACAGTTAATTACAAAAACTGAATATTATTCTCATCAGGATAATTCTGATACAAAAGAATTACATACTGTTGATTCTCCTACCCTTTTAAGTGATAATTTAAGCAGAAATTATTCTATTACTTTTTCATTTGCAAAAACTAAAATTGCAAAATCATTTTTCGGTATTCAAATCTTAAAACCGATTTCAAAGAAAAGCGAGAACAAATCGGTTTTAGCTAAAAATCATTATACTTATAACCTTATTTCTATTGGTTTTTCGCCAACGGATATCATTTTTCCCTTTCATTATTTTTGGTAATTATTGTTGCATTTTAAAACACAAATCGGAGATTTTTTTACTAATCTCAAAATGTACAATTAATTAAAATAAAAATAAACATGGACTTTTCATTTATAAGTATTGCCATAACATTATTTGTTGTGTGCGTATTACCATTCCTATTATATAGTTTAAAGAATAATAAAAAACGTAAAATCAGATTTTTAAATTTAGAAAAAATCGCTAATCAAAACAATGCAGTTATTCATGAAAAAGATATTTGGAATCAATCGATAATTGGTATTGACAATAAAAATAAAATGCTATTTTTTTCTAAAAGTTCAGATGAATTTGATAAATTTATATCAGTAAATATTTCTGACTTGCACAGTTGTTCTATTGAAAAAACTGTAAGCAATCATAAAGCTATTGAAAAACTAGAATTAGAATTAAAATTCGCCGATAAACCTACAATCGTTTTAGAGTTTTTCAATATCAAAGTAAGCAGAATTATTATCAACGAATTGGAACTAATTCAAAAGTGGCATAAACTATTAAAAATCACAACATAATTACTTTATAAGCTATAGAATGAATTTATTTTGGAAAAATATACTATTAAAATTAATCCATTACACTAATAAATCAGATTTAAAAAACACGTCGAATTATATTACTGCAAAAGCTTATAGAAAACTAAAAGTTACTATAAAACATAATATAAAAGATGTTTTTTTTATTATTTTAGGAATATTATCAGCTGCATTCGGATTTAAAGCTTTTTTATTAACGAATCATTTTATTGATGGCGGTGCTACAGGTATTTCATTACTTGTAGCTTCGCTTACAAAAGTTCCCTTATACATATTGATCATTTGTGTTAATTTACCTTTTGTATTCTTAGGTTTCAATGTTATTGGCCGACAATTTGCCATAAAAACAGCCTTTGCCATTGGCGGATTATCTCTTGCTTTAGCAACATTAACTTTTCCAAATATTACTAATGATAATTTATTAGTAGCTGTTTTTGGTGGTTTTTTCTTAGGTGCTGGAATTGGATTTGCCATTAGAGGTGGCGCAGTAATAGATGGAACCGAAGTTTTGGCCATTTATTTGAGTCGAAAATTTGGAGCCACTATTGGTGATATTATCATCATTATTAACGTAATCATTTTCGGAACTGCCGCTTATTTTTTAAGTATTGAAATCGCTTTATACTCTATGATAACTTATTTAGCAGCATCTAAAACTTTAGATTTTATAGTTGAAGGTATTGAAGAATATATTGGTGTAACGATTGTTTCCTCTCATAATGAAGAAATTAGAAAAATGATTATCAATCAAATGGGTCGAGGTGTTACAGTTTATAGTGGAAGAAAAGGTTATGGCAAAAGCGGTGAAACTAAAGAAACAGATATTGTTTATACTGTTATTACTCGATTAGAATTGAATAAATTAATGACAGAAATTGATAAAATTTCTCCATCAGCTTTTGTCGTGATGAATAGTGTAAAAGATACTCGAGGCGGTATGATTAAAAAACGTCCATTACATTAAAATATGGAAAATGATCAATTTATTTTCTGTTTAGAAGCAGTTCCAGATGTTGAAATTTTAGATACTACTGAAGTTGAAAAACATCTGGTAAATGCTGCTTTAAATAACGGAATTTCAAATATTTATAAGACTTGCGATACTATAGAAGGATTGGAAGAAAGTTTAAATACGCTTCTTTATGACGATCATAATTTTAAGAACTATGAAATCATATATTTAGTAATGCAAGGTGAAAATAACAACATTTGCATTCATGATTTTTTCTATAGTCTGGATGAAATTGCCGAACTTTTTGAAGGAAAAATGAAAGGAAAAATTATTCATTTTGCGAATACTAAAATACTTGATTTAACGCAAGATGAAGCACAGTTTTTTCTTGATGTAACTGGTGCTAAAGCCATTTCAGGTTATGGCGCAAAATTTAATAATTTGAAAAGTTATCCTTTAGATCAACTCTTTTTTCAATTATACCAAGAAGATGATGATATTACTGAAGTAGTTGAAACCCTTTTTCAAAAAAAATACGAATTATGTAAACTGTTAGATTTTAGATTGTATTACTAATAATCAACCTTGCTTTTTCTAAATCTTCTTTTGTGTCAATTCCGATACTTCCATGAGAAGTTTCTATCATTTTGATACGTTTTCCGTATTCTAAATAACGTAATTGTTCTAATTTTTCTGAAGCTTCTAAAGAAAGCATTGGTAAACGATAAAAATCAATTAAAGCTTGTTTTCTAAAAGCGTAAATTCCAATGTGTTTCATGTATCGTACACCTACATTTTCTTCACGTGGATAAGGAATTACAGAACGAGAAAAATACAAGGCAAATCCTTGTTGATCAGTAATTACTTTTACATTATTCGGATTTTCAATATCTGTTTTATCTTTAATTTCAAACATTAACGAAGCTAAATCAATTTTCTTTTCTACATCTTGTTTGAAAGCCTCTATAATTTGTTCTAAAGGTTCTTTATTGATAAAAGGCTCATCACCTTGTACATTTATTACTATATCCGCATCAATATTTTCTACTGCTTCTGCAATACGATCGCTCCCACTTTCGTGTTCTTTGATACTCATAATCGCTTTTCCATTATTCGAAATTATTTCATTAAAAATCAAATCCGAATCGGTAACTACAAAAACATCATCAAATAAATTGGTTGCTACAGCAGCTTCATACGTTCTTAAAATAACCGTTTTTCCACCTAAATCTTGCATTAGTTTAGCAGGAAATCGTGTAGATGCATAACGCGCAGGAATGACAGCAATAATTTTCATTTTCAATGAGTTAATGATTTATGATTTTGAACTAAAAAAATCGTTTGAATAATTTAAATCCGATAAATAGTATTATAAGTACAAATATAAAAGCAATTATAGGAAAAAAAACAGCAAACAAAGATAAAATTGAAGCAGTTGTAGTTTCGACAGTTGAAACAATTGGATTTCCAATTCCAGCCGTTTTCACACTAGAAGCCGCTCTTGTAGCAGCAGTTGATGTGGAAATTGCTACAGCTGTTCCGCCTCCAGCAATAATTGCTAATCCCCAAGTAATCATCGGGTCTAAATGCAACATGGTTGATGCCATAGCAATAGTACCGGCTATTCCGGCTAATGGAAGAGAAATCGTATCCAATAAATTATCTACAAATGGAATATAATAACCTAAAATCTCTGCAAAAGTGGCTACTCCTAAACAAATTATAGCTGTTGAACTTCCAATCCAAACAAAGGATTCTCCAACCGGTACAAAACCAAAATGTGTCGCTAAACTCAACACAAATAAAGGCACAAATACTCTAAATCCAGAAGAAGCTGCTAATCCAATTCCCAATAAAATACTTATTATTGTTTCTGTCATGGTCAAATTTTTATTATAAATTTAATTAAAATCTTCGTCTTTAAAACCAATTAAATACAACTTTTCTTGGGCACGAGTAATTGCTGTGTATAACCAACGAATGTAATCTCTATCTATTCCGTTTGGCAGATATGGTTTTTCAACGAACACACTACTCCACTGTCCGCCTTGCGATTTATGACACGTAATCGCGTATGAAAATTTTACCTGCAAGGCATTGAAATAGGGATTGTTCTTAACTTTTAAAAGCTTTTTGTATTTATGAATTTCGTCTTCGTAATCTTTAGAAACTTCCTGGTATAATAAGTTCGATTCTTCATAAGTTAAAGATGCAGCTTCACTTTCAATTGTATCCAAAAGCAAAACGGTTTCAAATGAAGGCTCATTCGGATAATCAATCATTCTGATGGTAACATTCGCGAATTTGAATCCGTATAATTCCTGAATATTTCTAATTTTCAACACTTCAATAATATCGCCATTCGCTATAAATCCAGCTTGCGACGTGTCATTCAACCAGAAATAATTATTCTTTACAACCATTAATAAATCGCCAGCTGCTAATTCACTTTCTCTTCCTAAAATTCGATTTCTAATTTGCTGATTGTATTGATTGGCTCTTTTGTTCGAACGTACAATAAAAGCAGTATCTTCTGTACTATAATTTCGAAACGATTCATGAATGGCATTTTCAATATCATATCCATCTTCTAATCGGATAATATCTTTGAAGCGTTTCAAACTGAATTTAAAATCGTCTACAAAATGTGATTTTAATAATTCTCGTAATTCTGTAGCATTATACAAAATTCCAGAATTTACAGCTTGTCTCATAACTTCATCCAATTCAATATGCTGTACTTCTTTATCGTAATGCACATTTAAGGAATGAATATCTAAAGCCGGACTAATATCTGAATTTACCGGAGGCAACTGAGCCGTATCTCCAACTAAAATTAATTTGCAATTTTGACCTGCATCTACATAAAACAATAAATCATCCAATAAAGAACCATTTTCATACAAACTTGTTTCGTTTGATTGGTCTGAAATCATAGACGATTCATCTACAATAAAAATTGTATCCTTAAATTTATTGGCTTGCATGACAAATCCCATACCACCATTTTTATTCTTTTTAGGAAAATAAATTCGCTTATGAATTGTGAAAGCCGGTTTTTCAGAATAGGCCGACATAACTTTCGCAGCTCTACCTGTAGGCGCTAACATAACCGCCTTTTTATTAGCTTCTTGTAATAAATTAACTAAAGTAGAAATAACAGTGGTTTTACCTGTTCCGGCATAACCTTTTAAAACAAATAAATCGTCTTTGGAATGTAAAATGTAACCGGCAATTTTTTGAAAGAAAATATCCTGATTTGCGGTAGGCTCAAAAGGAAAATTATCCATTAAAATTTTATAAAATTGCGATGGCGACATGTAGTTTTTATTTATGAACCTCAAATATAGCAAGGTTTTTAAATATAATTTGATTTGAAGGTTTTAAATTCTCTCAAAAAATGTAAATTTGTCAATCAAATAAAAAAGATGCATCAAGATATCACTCAAAAAACATATAAAAAATTATGCTTTGAAGTTGCTCCAAACAACTTCTCTTTTTGTGTTATGGATTTGATAAGCAACAAAATAGTTTCTCATAAATCGTATAAAATCAACGTTAATAATGTTATTGAAGAAGAATTATGGAAAGTGTTTGTTGAAAACCCAATTTTAGCTGAACGATATGATGATGTAATTGTACTACACAATTCCAATTTAAATAGTTTTGTGCCGTCTTCATTATTTGATCCGAATTATTTAGGAAGCTATATTCAATATAATTCTAAAGTTTTTGAAACTGATTACTTTGCTTACGATTATATAGATACGTACGATTTAAACAATGTGTTTATTCCGCATACAAATATTAATAACTATTTATTAGACCATTACGATTCGTTTGATTATAAAAATTGTAATTCGATATTTGTAAAGAAAGCATTAGATTTTTCTAAAAATAAAGATAGTAAACAAGTTTGGGTACATTTTCAGGAAGATCGTTTTGAAATTGTAGTTACCAAAAACCAACATTTACTTTTATTCAATACATTTATTTACAATACATTAGAAGATTTTATCTACTATTTATTGTTCACTTATGAGCAATTACAATTGAATCCGGAAATAGTTCCAGTTCAATTTATTGGAGATATTAATAAAGAAAGTGATTATTTTAAAATTGCCTATAAATACATTCGAAATTGCGATATTTTAGATGTATTTCAATTAAAAACTGCCTTTAATGTGGAAGAAAAAGACATGTTAAAGCATTTTATTTTATTTCATTCATGAGAATAATTTCAGGAAAATATAAAGGGCGACGTTTACAAGCTCCGAAAAACTTACCCGTTCGTCCTACTACCGATATGGCAAAAGAAGCATTGTTTAATATTTTGAACAATCATTTCAATTTTGGAGAATTAAAAATATTAGATCTTTTTGCTGGAACAGGTAACATTTCTTATGAATTTGCTTCTAGAGGTTCACAACCAATTGTTTGTGTTGATGCCGATTTTGGCTGTGTGAATTATATTAAAAAAATTGCAGCAGAATTCGACTTCGATATTTCAGCCATAAAAAGCGATGTGTTTTCTTTTTTACAAAAACACAAAGGAAGCTATGATATCATTTTTGCTGATCCTCCGTATCATTTAGATCAAAAAGATTTCGAAAATATTCCAAAATTAATTTTCGAAAATGAATTATTAGATGAAGTAGGAATGTTAGTTATAGAACATTCTAAAGACACTAAATTAGAACATTTGGATAATTTTTCGTTTGCAAGAACCTATGGTGGAACCACATTTACATTTTTTGAACTTTTAAGTGATGAAGACGAAATAGATGAGGTAACTGAAGATGATGACGATTATGATGACGATGAATTTGAAACAGATGAAACTGAATAAAAAAAGTCCTGATTTGCATCAGGACTTTTTTGTAACTAAAAACTAAATAATTAAACTTTTATGAAATCATTTTCTGATTAACAATAAAGTATAATATTTTTTACCTGTTGAATCAGCTTTTACAGCTACTCCAAAATGTGTATAATTTCCTTCTAAATTTGCTTTGTGTGCCGGACTGTTGTTCCAACCATTTAAAACACCTTGCGCTGTATTAAAACCAGATGCAACATTTTCTCCAACAGATAATGCACCTAATCCAGCTTGTAAAGATTCTGCTCTTTGTGAAAAGTTATCATGATTGATAGCCCCTGCAGCAATCATATAATCATTATGAGTAGAACCTACATAAGAAATTTCATTAATAATACTTAACGCATTTAAACCTTTAGAAACTCTATCTTGATTAATTAAATCTAATAATTCAATTTCAAATGAAGATTGTGTATATGCTCTTAATGTAATTGCTGGTTGAGTAGTATCTTCTTGTTTAACATCTTCACTTGAACATGATAATAAAGTAAAAGAAAAACATAAAATTAAAATACTTCTTAAAAACAATTTCTTATTCATAATTTATCGACTAAATGATTAATTTACTCGACAAAAGTACGTTTTTTCAGATTAACTGCAAATAAAATCGATGAAATACACTAAATTTTAACATTTTATTGTATTGAATATCAATTAGTTAGTGTTTTTGTAAGAGAATACATTTAATTTAAACAAATTTAAAAAAGAGACAAAAAAAATCCCGAACTAAGTCGGGATTCAAATATATAAAATAATAATTTCTTATTAAGATAAAGCTTTTTGTACTTGATCAGCAGCTTCTTGGAATTGTACAGCTGATAAAATTGGCATACCTGAATTATCGATTAATTCTTTTGCAATTTCAGCATTTGTACCTTGTAAACGAACGATGATTGGCACTTTTATAGCATCACCCATATTTTTATAAGCATCAACTACACCTTGAGCAACACGGTCACAACGAACGATTCCTCCAAAAATGTTGATTAAAATTGCTTTTACGTTTGGATCTTTTAAGATAATACGGAAAGCTGTTTCAACACGTTTAGCATCAGCAGTACCACCTACGTCTAAGAAGTTAGCTGGTTCGAAACCTGCATACTTAATTAAATCCATAGTAGCCATTGCTAATCCAGCTCCGTTTACCATACAACCTACAGTTCCATCTAAATCAACATAGTTTAATCCAGCTTCTTTAGCTTCAACTTCGATTGGTCTTTCTTCAGTAACGTCTCTCATTTCAGCTAAATCAGTATGACGGTATAAAGCGTTGTCGTCTAAAGTAACTTTAGCATCAACAGCCATAATTTTATTATCTGAAGTTTTTAATACTGGGTTGATTTCAAACATAGATGAATCAGAACCAATATATGCTTTATATAAAGCATCAACAAATTTTACCATTTCTTTGAAAGCTTCACCTGATAAACCTAAATTGAAAGCAATTTGTCTAGCTTGGAAACCTTGTAATCCTACAGATGGATCAATTTCTTCTGTAAAGATTTTTTCTGGAGTGTGTTCTGCAACTTCTTCAATATCCATTCCACCTTCAGTAGAATACATAATCATATTACGACCTTTACCTCTGTTTAATAAAACAGACATGTAAAACTCTTTCGTTTCAGATTCACCTGGATAGTATACATCTTCAGCAACTAAAACTTTGTGTACTTTTTTACCTTCTGGTGGAGTTTGAGGTGTAATCAAATCCATTCCAAT
Organism: Flavobacterium urocaniciphilum; assembly: GCF_900110615.1. Classification (GTDB taxonomy): domain Bacteria; phylum Bacteroidota; class Bacteroidia; order Flavobacteriales; family Flavobacteriaceae; genus Flavobacterium; species Flavobacterium urocaniciphilum. The sequence continues at coordinate 607,185 of NZ_FOEI01000001.1, read as the reverse complement.
AATTTGACCTGAAATCTCTCTAACTTGGTCTAAGTTTTTAGCTAACTTAACACCACCGCCTTTTCCTCTTCCTCCTGCGTGGATTTGAGCTTTGATTACATGCCAACCTGTACCAGTTTCTGCAGTTAATTGTTTAGCTTTTTCAACAGCTTCTTCAGCATTGTTCGCTACATAGCCACGTTGAACGCGAACTCCATAACTAGCTAATATACTTTTACCTTGATATTCGTGTAAGTTCATAATATGAATGAGTTAATCTTGTTTATTTTGTGGCACAAAAATAACAAACTAATTTATATTGGACTAATATTTAATCATATTTTTAATTGATATATTTTAATTTTTAAAACAAATACAATTAAAATATCACATTTTGTTATTTATTGTTATATTTTGTTATTTATTTTACTCGAATCATTCTAGTAGATATATTTGCAGAAAAATTAAATATGCAAAATCAAGATTTAGTACAATTAGCACAAGAATTCGGAACACCATTATATGTGTACGATGCTGAGAAAATTATCAGTCAGTATAATCGCTTAACAAAAGCTTTTAGTAAGGTTGAAAATTTTAAGGTTCATTATGCGGTTAAAGCATTATCGAATGTAAATGTACTAAAACTTTTGAAAAACCAAGGAAGTGGATTGGATACGGTTTCTATTCAAGAAGTTCATCTTGGGTTACATGCAGGATTTAATCCGAAAGATATTATTTATACTCCAAACGGAGTTTCTATGCAAGAATTAGAAACTGTGGCTCAATTAGGTGTTCAAATTAATATCGATAACTTATCTATTTTAGAGCAATTCGGAACTAAACATCCAGAAATTCCAGTTTGTATTAGAATTAATCCACATGTTATGGCAGGTGGAAATGCAAATATTTCTGTTGGTCATATTGATAGTAAATTCGGAATTTCAATTCATCAATTACCTCATATATTAAGAATCATTGAAAACACAAAAATGCATATCAACGGAATTCATATGCACACTGGTTCAGATATATTAGATATTGATGTATTCTTATATGCTGCTGAAATTTTATTTGACACAGCAATTCATTTCAAATCATTAGATTTTATCGATTTTGGAAGTGGATTTAAAGTTCCATACAAAAAAGGAGATATTGAAACGAATGTTGAGGAGTTTGGTAGAAAATTAACAAAACGATTTTTAGCCTTCGAAAAAGAGTATGGTAGAACCTTGACTTTAGCTTTTGAACCAGGTAAATTCTTGGTAAGTGAAGCAGGTTTCTTTTTAGCAAAAGTAAATGTAGTTAAACAAACTACTTCTACTGTTTTTGCTTTCGTAGACACAGGATTCAATCATTTAATCCGACCAATGTTTTATGGTTCGGAACATTATATCGAAAACATTTCTAATCCAAAAGGAAAAGAAAGATACTATTCAGTTGTTGGTTATATATGTGAAACAGATACTTTCGCTAGCAACAGAAGAATTCAAGAAATTCACGAAGGTGATATTTTATGTTTTAGAAATGCTGGAGCGTATTGCTTTTCAATGTCATCAAATTATAATTCGAGAACAAAACCAGCAGAAGTATTATGGTATAATGGTAAAGGTATTTTAATAAGAGAAAGAGAAACTTTCGAAGACATTATTAGAAACCAAATTGAAGTAGAAATTTAATTTTTTTTCATTAAATATTTTTTGTTATGTTGCGGAAAAGCTCATCATTTTGATGAGCTTTTTCTTTATTTTAATATTTCTTCTAACACTTCCGATTGTGTACCATTTGGCATCGTAATTTTAAGTTTCTGAGCTAAAGTTGGCGCAATTTGAGTGATGTATTTTTTGGCATGAGATTCCCCTTTTTTGATTTTCCATCCATAAAACAAAACAGGAACATGTGTATCATATGAATATGGTGAACCATGCGTTGTTCCGGTCATAGAATATTCTACATAAGCAGGTTTAAACAAAATAATTAATTCTCCATTTTGTTTTACATCATAACCTCTATTTATAGCTTGTAAATTAAAATCTGTTGGCGAAGATTCTTGAATTTGTTCTTCAGTATATACATTTTTAATAAAATCTTGAGTCAATAAAAATTCTTTAACTGAAGCCTTTACTTTCTCAACATCCAAACCTTTTGCTTTAATTTTTGCTTTATCTAAAAACACATTATAATTTGAATAATCTAACAAATAATTATCACCAAATGTCTTTGTAGTATATTCCACAATTGATTGCTTAATGTTTGAAGTATTTAAATTATTTACATTGTATTTATTGTCTTTTAAATACGTTACATTTTCTGCTCCAGCATGATCTGCCGTTAAGAATACTAAGTATTTTCCTTTTCCAACCGTGCTATCTAAATAATTTAATAAATCGGCAACAGTTGCATCTAAACGTAAATAAGTGTCTTGTAATTCTATTGAACGTGGACCTAAAATATGTCCGACATAATCTGTAGAAGAGAAACTAATAGCTAAAAAATCGGTTACATCATCTTTCCCTAAATTTTCAGATACAATAGCTTTTTTAGCGAAATCGGCTAATAAATTATTTCCATAAGGATTTGTTCTTAATATTCCTGCATCGTTAGCAGCATACATATCTTTTAAGTTATATGGAAAAAATGGAGTTTTTTTATACAATTTCCCTTCATAAGGATTATCATCTGTTAAACTTTCATTATAAGTTTCTTTTGGTTTATATAAATCCCATCCTTTTTCGATATACTTCAAATAGTTTTTTTCACTATTAAATTGTGTTGCCCAAGCTGGTAATTCAGTACCATAAAAAGTACTTGAAACAAATTCACCCGTTTTGCTATACCAAAAAGCCCAATCGGCAAAATGACCTGCAGGTAAAATAGCGCCTCTATCTTTAATACTCATTCCAATTACTTTACCTTTAAAATTAGTCGCTAATTTTAATTCATCTGTAATGGTTGTAGCTTGTAAATTTTTAGGCGACATTTTTCCTTCACTTTCTACTCCGTTTCCAAGTAAAGTTACCGATTCGTCATCTGTACAATACATTTCTTTACCCGTTTCTTTATTGAACCATTCGTTCCCAACTATTCCATGAACTGACGGTGTGGTTCCTGTATAAACAGAAGCATGTCCGGGAGCTGTATATGTTGGCATATAGTTATAATGTGCATTATGAAAAGTATACCCTTGATTCATTAATCGTTTAAAACCATTATCTGAAAAATCATTTGAAAAACGATATAAATATTCCATTTTCATTTGATCAACAACAATTCCAACTACTAATTTTGGTTTATCTTGAGCATTTAAAAAAGCACTAAAAAGGGCTAAAAATAAAAAGCGATTGTATTTCATTATATATGTTTTATGCAAATATAACTAAAAATGAAAGAAAGTATAAACATAAAAAAAGCCTCTAAAAAGAGGCTTTTACTATTATTTGAATCCGATAATCTGTTCTTCAATGGCTAAAATATCTTCAACATATTTTTTAAATTCTAAATAATCTGTTTTAGAAATATCTGACCAATCTAATTGTACATTACGTTTAACTTGTAATTGATTATTTTTTAATAAATTATATTCAATTACGTATTTGTGATTTTTAAACGATAACGTTTTACTTTCTGGAATTTCTATAAATTTCTTTCCTTCAGCAATATTCATTAAAATTTCAGATTGATATTCGTTAGTTGTTTCATAACTAGCATAATAAATATCATAATTTCTAGTATCACTATTTACTAAATCTTTAGTATAAGAAACTTCAATAAATGGAACAGAAACAACTTTTAAACTACCTAATTGTTGTAATTTTTCGTTTACTTGAAACTTAGTTGAAAACTCAACTGAATCAGAGAATTTATCTGTAGATGCACATTTTGCTTCTTGGAATGAAATCGTTTTATTTAATCTTTGATTATAGTTTTCTTCAAATTCACCTTTTCTAACCTCTTCAGTTGTTGAAGATGAAAATAATTCATTGATATATGATTTTCCAGCACCTTTAATATAATGTGTATTTGTATATAATTTTTTGTCGTCTTGAATATCAACAACTGTTTTTACACTTCTAACATTTTTAATTGCATTATCTGCAGGAATGCTAATTAATTTTACATTTTCATTTTGAGCTTTATCAAACGAAATTACTAAAGCATTTGCTTTATATAAAGTTGGAGGAATCGCTTTAAATGGTAAAAACTTATCTGTCATTTCTAAATAATGCTCTTTACCTTCTAACATAACTTTAGCAATACAATGATTGAATTCTTTAGAAGGTAATGGCAATGTTTTTAATCCATTATCATTAGTTAAAACAAGTACTAAATTCGCTTTTAAACCTGCTTTTTCAGCTAGAGTAACAAATAAAGTAGATAAATCTTTACAATCTCCTAATTTAGAAGTTATCGTTTTTGATGGTTTTTGAGGAACATATCCACTTTGTCTAAAATCTAAGAAACTATAAGTAATATTATCACAAATGTATCTGTAAATTTTTTCTGCACGTTGTGTTTCTGTTAAACCAGTAGTTCCATTAGGGAAAATTTGGTTATAAGCATTTTGAGTAACCTTGTCGAATTTAATATTCTTTTTTACTAAATCAGAATACCAATTTGCAATATCTTTCCATGAAGAAATTGTTCCTAATGTGATTACATTAGTTACATCAGAATAGTTTGGTGCAACTGATTCATAAGTAGGAATTGCAGGAGTATTTGATCTTTTCCAAGTTCTTACCACTTTATTACCTAACTTTTTCTCAGTCATAGGTACATTTCCGTTTTTAATATCAACTTGATATTTTAAATCTGGAGTATGGATAATAGAAAAGATTGATTCTAAAGCTGGATACGCTCCATTAAATGCATAATCGATATAGAAATCTTTATAAAATCTACCGTATGAATTAGAGAAATAATCGTACTCAATATAAATTACATCACCCACTTCAAGATTAGAAAACACTAAAGTATCTCCACTATCTTCAGCAGGAACTAAAGAACCATTTTTCTTAACAATTTCAGATTTAACTAAGTTAACTCCATAAGTATTTAAACTATATTCTTTTAAACTTTCAATTCCACTTTCTGTAAGAACTTCATAAATTAATCTAATTTTAGTTTTACGAGAACCAGAATCTAAAATGTTAACTAAATATTCATCTAATAAAAGTTGAACACCATAATCTCCTTTTAATTGAGTAATGTTTCTTTTTTTCTTGATGAAATCATAAATATTTGTTGTTTCAATTAATTCGATCTCATCTTTTTTGTTTGTTAAGTCATGTAATTTCTTTCTTAAACTAGAATTTGCAGAATCATGAGAAAGCGCTTTTAAATAGAATTTTTCAGCTTCAGCATTTTTCTTTTGTAACGAATAAATCGTCGCTTTTTCTTCGAAATTTTTATAAGAATATGGGAAATAACCTAAGTTTTCATCAACAAATTTTAATGCCTCATCATATTTATTATCTTTTAAAAGCGTATTGATATAACCACTTCTAAGTGAGTTGATAAAATAATATCTATTAATTTGACTTAAAGCGTATTCTTTAATTTTTTCTTTATCATTAATTTCTTCGTAATATTCAACTAATAAATTTTCTGCTTCTAAATTTTCATAGTTCTTAGTCATATTTAACAACTCAGAAATATAAGTATCTTTATCGTTGTTAAGTCTATATTTTATTGAAGTACATAATAAATTAAACTTTTGATTACCATAAGATTCTTTTGATAATTTTTCAATTAAAGTCACCATGCCATTTTTGTCTGATTTTCTTGAAGCGATTAAGAAATCGAACATAATTTTACAAAATGGAGATAAATATTTTTCAGATTTTTTACTGTATTCTTCTAAAACTTTAATATCAGAATTACTTAACCAATCTTGATCATTAATTTTTCCAAGTGTTACACCAAAATAATCTTTATCAACACTTTCAATGTTTTTATTGATTTCTTCAATTTTTTGAGAATCACCATCTAATCCATAATAAAGTACGAATAGTTCTTGGATAAAAGTACTGTTTGGATATTTTTTATCTAAACCATCAATAACATCTAAAGCTAGATCTTTCTTTTCATTAGCAGTATATGCTTTAAACAAATAAAATTTATATAATAAATTATCTGGGTTTTGTTTTACTAAGTTTTGAAAATAATTTTCAAAATCTAAATTAATTTCTTCAACAGCTAATTCTTCTATAGTAGAAGTATTGTAAGGTAAATAACTGTTAGAATACGTGAAATTTGTTTTAGAGTAATCTGTATTTTTTAAGTTTACAGAAAAATAAGAAGAACCCGATTGTTCAATTTTAACTAAAATTCTATTAACCCCTTTTTTTAGATTCACTTTTATGTTAAATGCATCTAAATTCGTTTTTCCTGTTTCTTCTTTTTGAATAACTTCAACATCATTTACAAAAATTTTAATTGCAGAAGAGCAACCAAAACTTAAAATGTAAGTCTTAGATTCTGGAACCGTTACAAAAGTTTGTGCATAATCTATTCCATCACCGTATTCAGCTTCATTATAAAAAAAATGGTAACCTTCATTTGTGTATTTTGTTGGCACGTACCAACCTACCATTCCATTACTATTGGCATCAAATAATTTATCGTTTTTAGCATAAACTTCTGGCTCGTATTCTGTATTAATACCACTTCCATTTAAGTTTTCAAAAACTCCACAAAACTGCCAATTTGTAATTACATTTAATTTATCAATTCCTGCAGTTGCTTCATTAAATTTATATCTATTTCTATCAGCAACAGCTTTTCTATAAATTACAATTGGTTTGTCTTTGAATTTTGGTGAGTTCGCTAAAAAATCAATCTTTTTATAGGTTAAATCATCATAACCCGAATCATTTATGTTTGTTAGAACATAATTTTCATTGATAAAAGGATCAATATAATATTGAGAATTTGGTAAATTTTCAATTCCTTTTAAAAGGCTTTCATCAAAATACAATTTACCATTTTGTACATCAATTAAAGCGTCTAAAAACAATAAATCAATACTTGTATTTTTTGTTTTGCCAAATTGTTTATCAAACAATTTTCTTGCTTCTTCTCTTTTGTTACTAACTAATAAATCTACTACTCCAGAATAATTCTGTTGAGCAAAAATAAAATTAGTGACAAATAAAAATCCTAAAATCAGTTTTTTCATTTAAATAATCGGGGTTAAAAAGTTAATTAATTTTTATTTTCTAATAGAGGAACAAATCTAAAATCACCAAATTCAGTTTTTTCAAATTGTGTTTCGTTTTTTCTAACTAATAAAGTCATTACTTGCACATCATCTCCTAAAGGAATTACTAGCCTTCCTCCTATTTTTAATTGAGATAATAAGGCTTGTGGAATAATTGGTGCACCAGCTGTAACTATAATACTATCAAAAGGAGCAAATTGTGGCAATCCTTTATAACCATCACCAAAGGTTAAATGAGAAGGTCGAATTCCTAATTTTGGTAATAATAATTTAGTTGTTTTAAATAATTCGTTTTGCCTTTCAATTGAATATACTTTGGCGCCTAAAGTTACCAAAACAGCTGTTTGATATCCACTACCCGTTCCTATTTCAAGTATTTTATGATCTTTCTCAACTTGTAAAAGTTCCGATTGAAAAGCAACAGTGTATGGTTGTGATATAGTTTGACCAGCTCCAATAGGAAATGCCTTGTCTTGATAAGCAAAATCTTCAAAACTGGAATTTAAAAATAAATGACGTGGAATTTTTTTAATTGCATTTAACACGTTGATATCTTTAATTCCTTTGTCTTCTAATTGTTTAACAAGTTGATTTCTTAGTCCTTGATGTTTGGCCGTATCTTTCAATTTGGTGAGTAATTTTTTTCGTAAATGTAGATGGAATTTTGTCAAAATGCAAAAAAATAAGATATCAATTTGATTTTAAAATTTCAAAAATCGCGCCATGTTTTTTCAGATTTCCTTTACAAAAACTTTTGAACTTTTAACCTTTTAACTTTAAACTAAATTTGTATTTTTGATGAAATTTTTTTTTATGCTAAAAGTTGGAGTTTTAGGTGCAGGTCATCTAGGAAAAATACATTTACGATTACTAAATCAATCTGAAAAATTTGAATTAGTTGGTTTCTTCGATCCTTTTGAAGAAAATGCAGTAAAAGTCGCAGCAGAATTCGGCTATACTAAATTCGACTCAATTGAAAGTTTAATTGAAGCTGTAGATGTTGTAGATATCGTAACTCCAACTATTCAACATTTCGAATGTGCAAAAATGGTTATTGAAGCAGGAAAACATATTTTCATTGAAAAACCAATCGCAACTACCGTTGAAGAAGCAGAAGAAATAGTAGCATTAGCAAATAAATACAAGGTTAAAGGACAAGTTGGACACGTTGAACGTTTTAATCCTGCTTTTACTGCTGTTAAAGACAAAATCAATAATCCTATGTTTATCGAAACGCATCGTTTAGCTGAGTTTAATCCACGCGGTACAGATGTTCCTGTGGTTTTAGATTTAATGATTCACGATATAGATGCAATTTTAAGTGTGGTAAAATCAAAAGTAAAAACGGTTAACGCCAGTAGTGTTGCCGTTATTTCTGATTCTCCAGATATTACGAATGCCCGTTTAGAATTTGAAAACGGTTGTGTAGCAAACATTACAGCAAGTAGAATTTCTATGAAGAATATGCGTAAATCGAGATTCTTCCAAAAAGATGCCTACATTTCTGTTGATTATTTAGATAAAATTTGTGAAGTAGTTCGTATGCAAGATGCTCCAGAAGTTCCAGGTGATTTTGATATGATTTTACAAAATGCAGAAGGCGTAAAAAAACAAATCTATTTCGATAATCCGAATGTGAATCCTAATAATGCTATTTTAGACGAATTGGAAACATTTGCAGATGCAATCAATAATAACACTACTCCTATTGTAACATTAGAAGATGGAACAGAAGCATTACGTGTAGCCTATCAAATAATAGATTGTATTGGGAAATAAAAATTAGACTAAATAACAACTAACATATAAACTCAAAAATGAAACAAATAGCCGTAATAGGATCAGGAACAATGGGTAATGGAATTGCTCATACATTTGCACAATCAGGATTTACAGTTAAATTAATTGATATTTCTGAAAAATCATTAGAAAAAGGAATGGCAACAATTGCTGCTAACTTAGACAGAATGGTTGCTAAAGGAAGTATTACTGAAGAAGATAAACACAAAACAATTTCAAACATTATTACGTACACAGATATTAAAGATGGTGTTGTTGGATGTGATTTAGTAGTGGAAGCAGCTACAGAAAATGTTCAATTAAAATTAAATATCTTCAAGCAATTAAGCGATTTATGTGATCATAATGTAATTTTAGCAAGTAATACATCTTCTATTTCTATTACTCAAATTGCTGCTCAAGTAGTTCATCCAGAAAGAGTAATTGGTATGCACTTTATGAATCCGGTGCCGATTATGAAATTGGTTGAAATCATCCGTGGATATTCTACTTCTGATGAAGTAACTAAAATTATCATGGATTTATCTGTAAAATTAGGTAAAACTCCAACCGAAGTAAACGATTATCCAGGTTTCGTAGCTAACAGAATTTTAATGCCAATGATTAACGAATCGATCGAAACGTTATACAATGGTGTTGCTGGTGTTGCAGAAATTGATACTGTAATGAAATTAGGTATGGCACATCCAATGGGACCATTACAATTAGCAGATTTTATCGGACTTGACGTTTGTTTATCTATCTTAAACGTAATGTACGACGGATTCAAAAATCCAAAATATGCTCCTTGTCCGTTATTAGTAAACATGGTAATGGCTGGAAAATTAGGAGTAAAATCTGGTGAAGGTTTCTACGACTATTCAGAAAGTAAAAAAGCTGAGAAAGTTTCTTCTCAATTTTCAAAATAATTAACAATGGATAATTGATAATTGATAATTTTTTACACAAATTATTAATTGTCAATTGTCAATTATCAATTGATATAAATGAGTAAAATAATCCCTTTTAAAGCGGTTCGTCCCACAGCAGATAAAGTTGCTTTGGTTACTTGTAGAACGTATGACGATTATAGTTCAGCGGAGCTTGCAGCTTGGTTAAACTTTAATCCGTATTCGTTTTTACACGTGATTCATCCTGCGTATGCGAATACTCAAAAAATCACAATCGACAAGCGTTTTAAAGGTGTTTTACATAAATATCAGGATTTTAAAAACGAAAATATTCTTATTTCCGAAGAACATCCTGTGTTTTATTTATACGAAATTCAGACAAAGAATCAGACGTTTACCGGAATTATTGCTGGAACTTCTGTTGAAGATTATCAAAACAATATCATCAAAAAACATGAAGATACGTTACAATTTCGAGTAGAATTATTTAAAGATTATTTACATCAAACGGGATTTAATACCGAACCTGTTTTAATTACTTATCCAGATTCTGTAGAAATTAATACGTTTATTTCTTTGCGTAAAAAAAGTGAACCAATTTATGCTTTTGCGACTCCAAACAAAGAAATTCATACTCTTTGGAAAATTGATACGGAGTCGGAAATAGATTGGTTACAACAACATTTTGAAAAAATTCCGAATTTATATATAGCAGACGGACATCATCGTTCAGCTTCTGCAGAATTATTATATGAAGAAGATAAAGGTTTAGGAAATCCGAATTTAAAATATTTCATGAGCTTTTTAATTGCAGAAAGCAATGTGAAAATTTATGAATTCAATCGAGTAATTCATGATTTAAATGGTCATTCTAAAGAAGATTTTATCAAATTAGTGGCTAAAAACTTTATTATTACGGATAAACAAAGAGAATTGTATCAGCCAAAAAGCAAATATGAATTTGGTATGTATCTCGATGAAAAATTTTATGCATTAGAATATAAATTCAAAGATAAATCGAAAAGTATTTTAGAGAATTTAGATGCTCAAATTTTATACGACACGGTTTTACATCCTATTTTAGGAATTGGCGATTTACGTAACGATGAACGTATCGACTATATTCCTGGAAAACAATCTATTTTACACATGAAAGAAAAGATTGATGATGGAGAATTTGCGGTTGGATTTATGTTATTTCCTTCAGACATTTCAGAAATTAAACTTTTAGCCGACAATAATTTAATTATGCCTCCAAAATCAACGTATATTGAACCTAAGTTCAGAAGTGGTTTGGTGGTGTATGAGTTGTAATTTTCGATTTGGGATTTACGATTTACGATTTACGAAATTTAACCTCAATCTTGTCATTCTGAACTTGTTTCAGAATCTCATAAATTTTTACCATGAAAAAAATGCTATTAATTTTATTAGTTACAACCTTAAGTTTTTCTCAAGAGAAAGAATTAACTGTTGCTCAAATTGACAGCATTTGTTCTGTGAATGAAAATTATGGATATAAAATTGGTCATTTTGAAATGGAAAATGATAAAAAAGAAAATATTGGAAAAGGTCAATATGAGATAAAAACATTTATCTATCCAAAAAATGACAATACATTTAATTATAAACCTACTAGTGACGATGTAATTAAAGAAATAAAAAACAACAAACTAATTAAAGCAATATATGTTTCCAATGTATTTCGAACAAATTTAGAAGAATCTTCAATTTATTGTGAATTATATTATTCTAAAAGTGAATTATTTTATGTGAAAATTTCACTTTTAAAATCGATACCGAATAAAGATACAATTACTGAAAATTTTGAATTTAAAATAGATAAAAAATCAAAAATTAAAAACGTAAAAAATATTCTTGGATACAATCTAAATGATATAATTCATAATTTTAATTCTGAAATTTTAGATTTTAATAATTAAATCATGTCAATAGCTCAAAACCTTACCGAAATAAAATCTCAACTTCCTGCTCACGTTACATTGGTAGCGGTTTCTAAAACCAAACCCGTTAGCGATTTAATGGAAGCCTATAATGCTGGGCAGCGTATTTTTGGAGAAAACTATGTTCAAGAATTAGTAGATAAATATGAGCAAATGCCAAAAGATATTCAATGGCATTTTATTGGGCATTTACAATCTCGTAAGGCAAAATTGATTGCTCCTTTTGTAAGTTTGATTCATGGTGTGGATAGTTTGAAATTGTTAGAAGAAATCAACAAACAAGCGAAAAAACACAATCGAATTATTGATTGTTTGTTACAAGTTCATATCGCAGAAGAAGAAACGAAGTTTGGATTGAATGAAGAGGAATTAAAAGAGATTTTTACTTCTGAAAATTTTAAAAATTTAGGAAATATCAAAATTGTTGGTTTAATGGGAATGGCAACATTTACAGATAATCAATCACTAATTGAAAAAGAATTCAAACTATTGAAAGCTATTTTTGATAAACTTCAAGTTTCAAACTCCCTACTTCAAACGCTTTCTATGGGAATGTCGGGCGATTTTCAACTGGCAATTTCATGCGGAAGTACGATGGTTCGAATTGGAAGTAGTATATTTGGAGGAAGATAATTATCAATTAGCCAATTTTCAATGTGCCAATAATTTAAAAATTAATACTAAAAACTGAACACTGCAAACTGATTTGTACTCAATAATCGACATAGAAACCACAGGCGGACAATACAACGAAGAAGGTATTACGGAAATTGCTATCTATAAATTTGATGGTCACGAAGTGGTAGATCAATTTATTAGTTTAGTTAATCCAGAAAAACCTATTCAACCTTTTGTTGTAAAATTAACGGGTATTAATAGTGCCATGCTTCGTAGCGCACCAAAGTTTTATGAAGTGGCAAAACGCATTATTGAAATTACTGAAGGCACAATTGTTGTGGCTCATAACTCGAGTTTCGATTACCGTATTTTACAAACAGAATTCAGAAGATTAGGTTACGATTTTAAAAAACCAACGCTTTGTACGGTTGAATTAGCCAAAAAAATTATTCCGAATTTACCATCCTATAGTTTAGGAAAATTGGTGCGTTCTTTAGGTATTCCAATGGCAGATAGACATAGAGCGAGTGGTGATGCCTTAGCCACTGTGAAATTATTCAAAATGCTATTGGCAAAAGATTTGGAAAAAGAAATTGTAAAGAGTTTCGTAAAAACAGAAATCAAAGCCGGATTATCACCTAAATTATTAGACATCGTTGAAAAATTACCTTCTAAAACCGGAATTTATTATATCCACAATGAAAAAGGTGATTTAATTTATATTGGAAAAAGTAAAAACATCAAAAAACGTGTGAATCAACATTTTACAGGTTCGAATTCGAAAAGTAAAAAAATTCAACGCGATGTATATGCTGTAACTTTTGAAGAAACAGGTTCAGAATTAATTGCATTATTAAAAGAATCAGAAGAAATAAAAATCAATAAACCAATTTATAACAGAGCACAACGCAAAACTTTGTTCAATTATGCAATGTATTCACATGTTGATGAACACGGATATTTGGCTTTAACTGTTGAAAAATCGGATGGTAGAAAAAAGGAAATTACTTCTTTTACAAGTTTACAAGAAGGCAAAAATATGCTTTTTAAAATCACATCTGATTATAATTTATGTCAGAAAATCAACGGTTTATACGAAACAAAAACCGCTTGTTTTCAATACAAAATAAAAGAATGTTTTGGTGCTTGTGTTCAAAAAGAAGCACCAGAAGAATATAATGCTCGCGTAGAAAATTTCATTCAAAACATGCACTTTGAAAGCAATAATATGGTGGTTGTAGATAAAGGCAGAAGTATTGAAGAGCGCAGTGCTGTTTTAATTGAAAATGGCATTTATAAAGGCTATTGTTTTTTCGATTTAAACTATCAAATTACCAATGTTGAGGTATTGAGAAATATCATCATTCCAATGCAAAATAATCGCGATACGAAAACCATTATTCAAATGTATTTGAAGAAACATAAGGTATTGCGTGTTTTGAAGTTTTAGAATTTTCAAAAAATGAAAAAAGTAATTTATAAAATTACCTATCCAAATGGTAAAATTTATATCGGAAAAGATTTAACTAATTCTATAAACTATTTTGGTAGTGCAAATTCAAAATTAATTGAATTAGATTTTTCTGAACAAGAAAGAAAGTCTTTTACAATTACCAAAGAAATACTTTTTGAATCCGAAGATATTTCAACAATAAATAAAAAAGAAGTTGAGTTAATCCTAAAATTCAATTCTAACAATCCTAAAATTGGATATAATCAATGGCCTAAATTTAAGACAGAATAACAAACTATAAACTATAAACTTGAAACAAAATATTCTCATCACAATCATCGGACCTACAGCCATAGGGAAAACTTCCTTAAGCATTGCTTTAGCGCAACATTTTGGTTGTGATATTATTTCATGCGATAGTCGACAGTTTTTTAAAGAAATGAATATTGGAACCGCAGTTCCGACCAAAGAGGAATTAGCAGCAGCACCACATCATTTTATTCAAAATAAATCGATATTTGAGAATTATTCTGTAGGTGATTTTGAAAAAGAAGCATTAGAAAAATTAGAAGAGTTATTTACAAAAAATAACATCCAAATTATGGTTGGTGGTTCAGGTTTATATGTAGATGCGGTATTAAAAGGTTTCGATGAATTTCCTGATATTGATGAAAGTGTTCGTACTGAAATAAATGCAAAATACGATGAATTTGGAATCGAATTTCTTCAAGATAAATTACAAGAATTAGATCCTGAATATTATCAAAAAATCCAAACTGAAAATCCGCAAACCTTACAGAATCCACAACGCATGAAACGTTTTGTAGAGGTTTGTTTAGGTTCGGGACTTCCCTATTCTAGTTTTATAGGTAAACGTAAAATCGAACGCAACTTCACTCCTATTGTTATTGGTTTAGAAGCCGACAGAGAAATTATGTATGGTCGAATTAACCAACGTGTTGATATAATGGTAAATGAAGGTTTAGTTGAAGAAGTGAAATCTTTATTACCAAATCAGCACTTAAATGCTTTACAAACGGTTGGTTACCGAGAATTGTTCGATTATTTCAATGAGAAAATTTCTTTAAACGAAGCTATTGAACAAATTAAAATGAATACGCGCCGTTTTGCAAAACGTCAAATGACATGGTTTAAAAGAACTGAAAATGCCACTTGGTTTGATTTTGAAACGGATAGAAATGAAATTATTAAAGTTGTTGAAAATTTAACACATAAAAACGCAACCTTTTAAGGCTTTATTCATCTTCTATAAATAAACCCTTTTATTACATAAAATTATTTTCAATATGTTTTTAAAATTCTCTTTCCTTTTAAAAAAATCAATTTTAAATAATAAATACTTTTCAATTTTGTTGATATTAATTAGTATTTCAAGTTTTTCTCAAAAAAACGAAACAAAATTTTCACCTAATGGAATTTTTGATGTAGTCTTTGATGATAAAGGAAATAAATATAATTTGTCTGATATTATTGTTGAACATTCAAAAAATGATGGTGTAGGAAAAACAAATAATTCTTCTTTATTATGTACGTCTGGTATTTTTGAATTGTATTTTGAAACTGGATCAGGTATGGAAATTGTTGGAAATCCAATTCAAGATCAAAGAAGAGCAATCATATGCCAAGCATTTAGCGATATGTCTGATTTTATTAACACACCTTTAAATAATACTGGAAACACTAATAAAGTTAAAATTTGGGTAAGAAGCCCTACTGCATTGGGATTACCAACTCAAGCTGCTGGAGCTGCTTCTTCTTTTTATAATATTCCACAACTAAATTCCATAATTCCATCCCAAGATAATCCAACTAGAGGAATTGTTGATAATGAAATTTGGAAGACTATACAGTCAGGAGTAAATTCTTATTCAAATACTATGTTTCCTTTTTCAACTACACAACAGAATCCTGATTTTTACCATGGTTATGTTTGTTTTAACTTTAATAGTACAATAAATTGGAATTTAGATTTAAATAAATTCGACTCAAGTACAGGTTATGTAACTAATAGTGTTGATTTTTATACAGTTGTGATTCATGAATTGACACATATGTTAGGATTCAACACATTAATTGATTCAAATGGGTATAGTATATTAACATATACTTCAAATATGAATATATTAGGTTGGTATTATTCTCGTTATGATAAATTTTTGAAATCCTCTTCAAATGTATCTTTGTTAAGTAATACATACTCTGGTTCTTCCAATTGTCAAATGTATGATTATGTCTTTAATCCAAATGTTTCAAATTCTGTAATCTATCCTCAATGTTCATCGGGATCAACATTTCAAGGTAATACTGGACTATTTAATTGTTCAACATCAATAGTTTACTCAGGTAGTGTAAATATACCTGTTTATACTCCACCATGTTATGAACCAGGAAGTAGTTTAAGTCATTTTGAAGATGCTTGTTATAATGGTAATACAAATGATCAATATTTTATGATGAGTGATAGAGCAAGTGGAACTTTTGCTAAACGATATTTAAAATCTGAAGAGCGATTAACTTTATGTGATATTGGATATAGTTTAAAAGCAACTTTTGGAAATAATGCCAATCATACTTATGTAAATTATAATACATCTGTTTGTAATGGAATTGGAATTGGAGGTGTAAATGATGGGTTAAGTAGTACGGGTAGTTTTTTATATGAAGGTCTTTCAGGTACTCCTATTACGATTAGCGGAATACTAAATAATGATTATACAAATGGTCAACCGTCAAACATGAGATACGAATTTGTACAAGATTTATTTGATTTAAATGCTATTTTTTCTCAAACTACTGGTGCAAATAATCAATCTTTTACATTAAAATCATTTGTTCCTGGTTTACATTTATTACGATACGTACCTTATGATATTAGCACAGGTAAAAGAGGAAATATAACATATATATTTGTAAATGTATTAAATAACTGCATACAAAATGATATATGTAGTTTGGTAAGAAATGGAGACTTTGAATCACATAATTATCCACCTACTTATAATAGTCAAGTGTATAAAGCTTGTGGATGGAATAATTCAAGTTATCATGCAACTGCAGATTATTTTAATTCAGATTCTACAAGTGAATTTTATAATATTCCATGTAATTTTAAAGGTTTTCAATTAGATAAAATTCCTGGTAATCACGCATATGTAGGAATGGTTATTGCTACAGGTAGAGCTTATGTTTTACAAAACGTTTACTCAGAATCTATTAAAACTGAATTAGTTAGTTCTTTAAAACCAAACACAACATATACTTTAACTTTTGATGTTTCTCTTGCAGAAAAAAACAGACAAAGACCTATAAAATTTCAAGCTTTAATTACTGATACTGATTTGCAATTAACAACAGGAGGTATTATTCCTAATAATTTTATAACTAGCAATGTAGTTTTTTTAACCAATTCAACATTTTCAAATGTACTTTCGTCAAGCAGTAACGGATGGGAAACAATAAGTTTCACTTTTACCACTGGCAGCAATCCTAATTTAAAATATTTACATTTAGGTGCATTAAATAATATTTCAAGTCAAATAGAATCAATTACAAATATTGATTGTAATAATGTAGCTGTTTCTAATAGTTCAGAAGCATATTATTATTTAGATAATGTAAAGTTAGTGGAAGTATATTCAACTAATTATTTGAATGCAATTAATGATGATTTTACAAATTCTCCTATTAATGCAACGAATGGTGGATTGACATTAAGTGTTTTTAATAATGATTATTATAATGAAATATTAAATAACCAATCTAGTATTTCAGCTGTTACATTTACTTTAATTCCACCAATTCCTTTATCTGGTGCAACCATTAATAATTTAGGACAAATAAGTATTCCATCCAATACAGTTCCAGGAAACTACTCCTTTAATTATAAAATAAATACGGTTGGAAATTGTACAAATGATACAGCAACAGCACTAATATCAGTAAATAATAATTTGTTTAATGATGATATTTCAAATGATTCATTTGAAATTTACCCTAACCCTACTTTTAATTCAGTTTATTTTGATAATAGTAAAGAAAATTTTCATAGTGTTACAATTTATAATGTTTTAAGTCAGAAACTTTATTCTCAAAATATTGGAATTTCTGAAAATGAAACTATTAATTTAGAAAGTCTTTCAAGTGGAGTGTATTTTCTAAATTTTTATGGAATTAAAAATAAAATTGTAAAAATAATTAAGAAATAGTTGAAAATTTAAACATACAATAATAAAATAAAAATCATGAAGTATCTTTTATCTTTTCTGTTATTTTTATCTATACTATTTCTTTCATGTGATAGAGAATATGATGGCGAAAACAGAATACAATTTAAAGGTAAAATTATTAACGAATTTAATCAACCTCTAGCCAATCAATCTATTAAAGTCTATAGTTCGTATGATGATAATTATACAGAAATAGATAGAATAGGAATAGGAAATACTGATTCAAATGGTAATTATTCCATTTTAATTCCTCAATCTAAACATGATGGTCATTATAATGTTTATATTAATGAAGAAGTGACTTCAACTTCAGAATTAACAAATACTACGTTTGTTAATATTAAAAATATTTCCATTTTAAATTATAGCATGCAACTACCTACAGCAAAACTATTTTTAAAAGCGAACTTATCGAATCTAAACTTGACTTTTAATAATACAACTTCACAAAAGTCTTTAGAAGAAGTGCAATTTATTGGAGAAATTGCAAACGAATGGATTACATTTGAAGATGAAATGCCCTCAAATGAATATCTAAAAAAAGTCAAAAAAAATCAGACAATCGAAGTCAAATATAAAGTTTATAATTATGCCACTCAAACGAGTACAATCTTTTCAGAATTTATTATCATAGGCAATTCAGAAAATATTTACCATACAATCATTTTTTAAAATGAAAGCAACTTTTTTAAAATTATCAATTTTATTTGTACTTATTTCTAATGTTTCATTGGGTCAGGAAAAAAATATAGATGAAAAAAATGTAGAAAAAGAAAAAGTAAAAATATTTTCAGATTTTCAAATGGCTCCGAATATGAAAATTTTCACAGGAAATAATTTTTTAAGCGATGGACATGAAGCCACTTATTTTGGTTTTCATTCTGAATTGAATTTTGTAGAATACAAAAACTTTGTATTTGGTGGAATTTATGAAACAAATGTTTCAGAAGTTGAAAAACCAGAAATTGTTGGAAATTTTAATTCTATCAGCCTTAACCAATATGCTGTAAGTTTATCGTACAAGTATAATTTTAATGATTATAAATTTACTATAATCCCAAAATTATTAGTTGGAGATGTAAAAACAAAACAAAGAGCTCCAGGATATTATGCCCGAAACAATGGAGATTATTGGGGGATTTGTGGAGAATTTGACTATAATATTTCTCGAAAATTTGCTTTTTTTACATCAATTGGATATAATTTTTATACCTTTAAAGTCCAAACCATACCTGAATATATAAACTATTTTAATAAATCAAATGCTTTAAATATTTCATTAGGTATTAAATTTTAAACATGCCCGTTTCTCCAAATTTTACCTCAAAATACCAACACAATTTCGAAATCGGATTTCAGCATTGTTATCCAAATGGATTTTTAAAACATACCGAAATCTGTAATTTATTTCAGATTGTAGCAGGAATTCATGCCGATTTAGGCGGAATTAGCTATTTAGACATGCAAGAACATCATCAAGCTTGGGTTTTGAGTAGAATGCGTGTTGAAATTACGAAATTACCAAAATGGAATGATGTTGTAACGATTAAAACTTGGATTAAAACCTTAGAGAATTCTCGTTCCATTCGTTGCTTGGAAATGTATTTAAATGATGAAAAATTGGTCGGTTGCGAAACATTTTGGGTAGTCATTAATACTAAAACCAGAAGACCAGATAGTTTGGCCTTACCACATGAACACTTTGAAAAATTTGATACCGATAGCATTTCAAATCCAATTCAAAAAATAACTATTCCTGAAGAATTTACTTTTAAAAATGAGAAAACAATTCAATTATCAGATATTGATATTGTAAATCATGCTAATAATGTCAAATATTTAGAATGGTGTTTGGATGTGACAGATATAAGATTGGTTTTAAATAATCACATCAAAGCGATAAACTTAAATTACATTCAAGAATTAAATTATAAAGATGCAATTGAAATTCATCATACCGAGAGTTCATTCTTAATTACAAAAGAAGGAAAAAGTTGTTTTGCTTTGGAAATCGAAACTAATTAAAAACTTATCTTACTCAACGTTTCCATTACATAATCATGCATAACTTGCTTGTAATCCAAGTGAGTAACCATTCGTAATTTACCTTGTCCCATATTGCTAATATTGATATTCTTTTCTTTCAATTTATCCATAAATTGAGTTTCAGTAATACCCGATTTCAATGTAAAAATAACAATATTCGTTTCTATAGGTTCTACTTTATATATGAAAGGTAAAGTTTCAAGAATTTTTCCTAACTCTTTCGCTTTTCGATGATCTTCTTCTAAACGAGAAATATTATTTTGTAACGCATACATTCCTGCAGCCGCTAAATATCCAGCTTGACGCATTCCGCCACCAAATATTTTACGAATACGAAGCGCACGTTTCATATCTTCTTTCGATCCAATTAATACCGAACCAATTGGTGCACCTAATCCTTTCGATAAACAAACTGAAATTGTATCAAACAATTCGCCGTAAATTCTTGGATGTTGTTTTTTAGCCACTAAAGCATTCCACAAACGCGCTCCATCCAAATGAAATTTTAAATTATGTTTCGTACAAACATCTTTAATTTTACGTAAATCTTCAATATCATAACACGCACCACCACCTTTATTTGTTGTATTTTCAACACAAACTAACTTGGTCATTGGAGCATGATAAAATTCTGGATCATTAATCGCTCTTTCAACTTGTTCTGCTGTAATCATTCCGCGATTTCCATCAATCAAATTACAAGAAACACCACTATTAAACGAAACACCACCAGCTTCATATAAAAATACATGTGCCCATTTATCACAAATTAATTCATCACCAGGATTGGTATGTAATTTTATAGCCGTTTGATTAGCCATAGTTCCTGAAGGAAAAAACAGCGCTGCTTCTTTACCAAATAAATCCGCTAAAGTTTCTTCTAACTCATTGACTGTCGGATCAAGCTTAAACACATCATCCCCTACTTTTGCATTAAACATAAATTGCAACATTTCTTGAGTAGGCTTGGTAACAGTATCGCTGAATAAATTAATTTCCATAAATCGTTTGAATAGTCTATTTTTGTTGTGTAAAACTACAAATAAAATGGTAAATACCGAACAAATTAAGGACATTATTAATCGCCTTGGAGCGTTAAGGAGGTATCTTTGACGTTGATGCCAAACTAATTGAAATTGCTAACGAAGAGGAAAAAACCTTTGCACCAGACTTTTGGAACAACGCTAAACAAGCGGAAATAGTTGTAAGAAACCTACGTTCTAAAAAGAAATGGGTAGATGATTATAAACATTGCGAAGAGTTAGCAGAAGAATTACAACTTACATACGATTTCTATAAAGAAGAAGCAGTTTCTGAAGAAGAGTTAGATGCTATTTTTGAGAAAACCATTTCCAATATTGAAGACTTAGAGTTTAGAAATATGCTTTCGGAAGAAGGTGATAATTTAAGTGCTGTACTTCAAATTACCGCTGGAGCTGGAGGTACAGAAAGTTGCGATTGGGCAAGCATGATGATGCGTATGTATTTAATGTGGGCCGAAAAACAAGGTTATAAAGTTAAAGAACTGAATTACCAAGAAGGTGATGCTGCAGGAATTAAAACCGTAACATTAGAAATTGAAGGTGATTTTGCATTCGGATATTTAAAAGGTGAAAATGGCGTACATCGCTTAGTTCGTATTTCTCCATTTGATAGTAATGCAAAACGTCATACTTCGTTCGTATCTGTTTATGTTTATCCTTTAGTTGATGATACGATTGAAATTGAAATTAACCCTGCAGATATTGAAATCACTACTGCTCGTTCAAGCGGTGCTGGTGGTCAAAATGTAAATAAAGTAGAAACAAAAGTTCAATTATATCACAAACCAACTGGAATTCAAATTCAATGTTCGGAAACACGCTCACAGCATGACAACCGCGACAGAGCTATGCAAATGTTACGTTCGCAATTGTATGAAATTGAGTTAAAGAAAAAAATGGAAATGCGTGCTGATATTGAAGCCAACAAAATGAAAATTGAATGGGGTTCACAAATTAGAAACTACGTTTTACATCCTTATAAATTGATTAAAGATGTTCGAACAGGTTTTGAAACGTCCGATTCAGATGCGGTTTTAAATGGAGAAATTGATGGTTTCTTAAAAGCTTATTTGATGATGATGGGACAAAAAGAAGAGGAATAAATTCAAGTTGACAAAAGTAAAAAATAAAAAAAGCCTTCCAAATTGGAAGGCTTTTTCATTGTAATAAATTGTAATAAATTTAATTATCTATTTGGGTTTAATGCTTTATCAATTCTTGCAACTAAATCAGATATATGAAACTTACTTAATCTATCAGTTGCTAATGCATTAGCTGCTCTTAATTGACTTCTTAATTCAATTAAATGTCCACGAGAAATTGAAGGTAAATCTGTATCTGCAATAACGATTCTTCTTCCGTTAAAATTAGCAGAAACATTTTTATCTACACTTATAGCATCAATCAATTTAGAAACAAATGCTTTTTGTAAATTTCTTCTGTAAACGTCAATTGCAGTATTTGTTCTTAATTCTGAGAAAATACCTTTCTTTAAATCGCTTAATAATTCATCAATAGAATAATTTGCTTTATTTAATGATGAAGTTTCCATTAAACGAGCCATTCTATCGTAAGATAATAAACTTGATAAAGTTCCATCTTGGATACCTTTCATTAATTCGACACCATTATCTGGATTAATTTTCGCAATAATGTTTTGATCTAATAACCAAGTTGGCGTTTTAAATAATTGCTCATTTAAGAAAGCAACCGCTTCATTTTGAATTGAAGAAGGAACGATTTCATATTCATTTCCTTCCATATCGTAAGTTTTTGGAGTTTCATAAATACCACCAACGTTTTTAGTAACGTGACCCATATATCTACGGAATTGTCCCACTAACGAATTATATAAACCTTCTAATTCAGAATAATCTTCTCCTTTTTCTTTACTCCACTCAATTAAGTTTGGTAAAATTCTTTTTAAGTTTTTGATACCATATTCAGAAGCTTTCATAGCGTTATCACCTAAATCTTCTGTTTGATAGCGAGGATCGTAAGGACTAGTTTCTGTTCCGAACCATAATCTACGGTTTTTATAAGCATCTTTAGTCATTTCATTTAATAATGCTTTTTCTTCTTCTTCAGATTTCGCACCATTAAAATAAGAATAACCCCATTTGATAGCCCATTTGTCGTAATCACCAATTCTTGGGAATAAATCTTTTACATTATCTTCTGGCTGCGCAACATAATTAAAACGAGCATAATCCATGATTGAAGAAGTGTGACCATTTTTCTTTTGGAATTCTGGATTTCTTAACATTTCAACTGGAGTAGCAAAACTTGCTCCCATATTATGACGTAATCCTAATGTATGTCCAACTTCGTGAGCCGCAACAAATCGGATTAATTCACCCATTAATTTATCGTCAAACTTTTTATTTCTAGCTTTTGGATCAACAGCAGCCGTTTGAATTAAATACCAATCGCGTAATAAACTCATGATATTATGGTACCAACCAATGTGAGATTCCATAATTTCACCTGTTCTTGGATCGTGAACATTTGGTCCGTACGCATTTTGAATTTCTGCAGCGAAATATCTTAAAACTGAAAAACGTGCATCTTCTAAACTCATAGAAGGATCATTTTCTGGCCAATATTCACCACGAATTGCATTTTTCCAACCTGCAAATTCAAAAGCTTCTTGCCAATCATCAATACCTTGTTTAATGAAAGGTTTCCATTTGTCTGGAGTTGCTGGATCTAAATAATATACAATTGGTTTTTTAGGCTCAATTAATTCACCTCTTTTTTGTCTTTCTGCATCTTCAGCATTCTTTGGTTCTAAACGCCATCTTACTGCAAAAATATCTGTATCTGATTTTTGAGAATCTTCTTCAAACACATCATAACCATTCGCAAAATAACCTACTCTTTTATCAAAAGTACGTTTACGCATTGGATTTTCTGGTAATAAGATGAATGAAGTATTTAACTCCATTGTTATTACACCTGCATCAAGAGCAGCTGGAAAATCAGTTCCAATTTTAGGCATTGGAGTTCTTGAAATTTGAGGCGCTTGAGTTGTAAATGTTTTGGTAGTTCTAATTTCCGTGTTAATTGGGAAACTTTTTATAAACTGAATAAACGATTTATCTTTTTGAAAAGCTTGAATACTTAATAATTGTTTATTGATTGGATTCAAAGAAAACGTTTGTAAATCTGAATCGAAAGCAGCAGTCATATCAATTACACTACCTACATTTTCTTTTCCGTTTTCATCTTTTTTATATGCTAAAATATCATAGATTCCGATAATAGGATCAGCACTTGAATTTTTAACCGATTTAGTAATAGGTTTGTTTTCATCTGGCGACATAATTACATACGTGATAGAACGTAAGATAATGGTGTTGTTTTGACCTTTTTCGAAACGAACAACTTGACGGTTAATTTCTTCTCCACCAAAAATTCCTCCACCAGCTGGTGTTTTAGAATATCTAGTGATAGTCATAATTTCTTTTCCAATTAAAGCATCAGAAACTTCAAATAAATACTTATCGCCAACTTTGTGTACATCGATAAGTCCTTTTTGAGTAACCGCAGTAGAATCAATTACTTTCTTGTAAGGTTTTGGTTCTTTTTTACCGTCTGGCTTTTTTACATCAGCGGCAACTGGTTGTGGAGCATTTTTGTTCTTTTTGTTTTTCTTTTGTGCGATACTTTCTGCACTTGTTAGAAGAAAAACACATAAAAGAATCTGCAATGATTTTTTAAGCATAAAATAAAGTTTAGTTAATTATTAACTAATCTGTCTGAAAAAAAATTTTATGTTACTTGATTTTAGTTTTTTTAAGGTAATTTTAACATTTAACAAAAAAAAACCGACTTCAAATTGAAATCGGCTTTTTAATTAACTTAGCTAACTATTATATTCCAATTTCAACTTGGAAACGTAAATACCAATTGTTTTTTGTAGTTCCGTTAATATATTCTAAAGTATCGAATGTAACTTCACTTTGTAATTTAAATGTATGTTCCCAAATATATTTAGTGATACCAAATGATAATTGTTTAGAATTTGGCGCATAATTTTTAATATCTTCTCCTACTTTTTGAATCGAATATCTTGTAATAAACTCATAGTTTGAAGTTGTATTATAACTTAATTGATAATCAAAACCATTACCTACATAGGCATAATTTGATTTTGTAATATCAGTTGGATCAAAAGTAACTGCATTTTCAGTTGTGGTTCTCGACATGAAACTCGACATTGCAGCCCAACCATTATATTTAAACATCGCATCTAACATAACTGAACGCATCGTTCTTTTTTCATATAAGTCGTTACCTAATTGACCTTGCGTTCTTCTCGCATGATTATTTTGTTGAAAAGCACCTGAAAACATTAATTTAGGTTTCTTTTCTCTCATAATATCTCCTTCAAAATAAGTACCATCTTTAGTAAAAGAACCTAATGGCAATATTTCAATTTTTCCAGTAACTGCAACACCATCATCAGGTTTTTCTGTTGAATTTCTTCCTTCTCCTGTTGAAACGGCTCCTTTGAAATTGTAGGAGAATTTATCTTTTTTCTCATTTAAATTATGAATTTGAAATCCAAAATCTCTATCAATTGTAAAACGTGCATTATTAATTGAGCGATCTGTTAGTTGTAAACCTCCAGATGAATTAACACGTTGTCTGTTTCCTGGTAATTTTGTTTGTCCGAAACTGAAATTCCATTTTTTATTTGGACGATACATAAATACCGCATCTCTAATTATGTTAATATTTTCACCTTCTTTAATTTCACCTACATCTCCAGGAGCAAAAGACAATTGTACAGCATATAAGAATTTCGGGTTTCCAACATAACCATCAAAACGTAAACGTAAACGTCTAATTTGACCATCATAAGTTCCGTTTTCACCTTCATTATCTATGTAAGTTACACGGTTTTGCATTCTGAATCTAAGGTTCAATTGATATAAACTATCTGGTGAAGTTATTCCAATTCCTTTACCTGTACTGAAATATGGTAAAGTTGATAATTTTAGATCATTATTAGAATCTTTATTGTCTTGAGCTTTTAAACTAAAGTTTACTACAAGAAAAAATATTAAAATAGTTTTTATTTTATTTAACATGGTTATTTCTTATTTTTTAAAAAGTTTTGAAAAATCAATATTATGTGTTAAAGCCACTTGCATTGTATGATTATTTTCTTTGTGTAAACCATCACCTTTTTCAATAAATTGATTCATATATCCTAATTGAATATTTGTATCTTTAGTAAATCTCCAACCTAATGCTAAATACAATCTATTTTGATCAAATACATTAGAAGTAACATGACCACCTAAATTCACAAAAATTTCATCTGCTGCAACTAAAAA
Source organism: Flavobacterium urocaniciphilum (assembly GCF_900110615.1). GTDB lineage: Bacteria > Bacteroidota > Bacteroidia > Flavobacteriales > Flavobacteriaceae > Flavobacterium > Flavobacterium urocaniciphilum. The sequence goes on along the minus strand of NZ_FOEI01000001.1, from coordinate 580,581 downwards.
CAAAGTATTATCTTTCATTTCAGATTTAGTTAATGGAACTTGCATTCTAAATCTATATCTAGCTCTGTTTCTGTATTTCCATAATCCTTCAGCAGGATCATCATATCTAAAAAAACTTGGTTCAGAAGCTGTTCCAAAATTTTTAAAAGATGCAATCCATCTTTGTTCTAGTCTAAATCTACTATCATAATGAAACCTTCCAACATGCTCATGTTTAATAATAAATTGTTCCCAGATTCGTTGTTCATTGAATTTGTAATTATTATACTTAGAAGGTATTTCTTCTGCAAAATCGCCGTATGCAAATGTTTCAATGTAAGACCAACCAATAGAAGTAGAATAACTCTTATTTATATTATAATCGATACCTAATCTAACTTGATTTTGCATTGGACTAGAAAACCCATCATTTCTTCTAAATTGATATTCCGTATGAAGTCCCCATTTATCTGACAGTTTATGATTTCCTGTATAAAAAATCCATCCATTAAATTGATCTACTTTATTAGTTTGAGCAGAAAGATTAAAAATTGTAAAAAAAACAAATAGGTTAAGATAAATTAATTTTTTCATTTGTGCTTGTGTTGTTGTGTTAAGAATTAGTTGTTGTTTTGTTTTGATAGTGCAAAATTAATGTTAACAACTTGACGAATACTATATTTTATATTAAGTTATCTTTAAGTTATTTGGGTTTAATTTTACAATTTCTTAACAATAAAGAGGTTTTAAAAAAAAATCCGCCTTGAAAATTCAAGGCGGATTCATATATAGAAGTAATTTCTTTCTTAAATGAACAAAGTAGTGATGTAATATAAAATTGCACCCATAATTGCAGATACTGGAATCGTTAAAATCCAAGCCCATAATAAGCTAATGGTAACTCCCCAACGAACAGCACTTAAACGTTTTGTAGCTCCAACTCCAATAATAGAACCTGTTATGGTATGTGTTGTAGAAACTGGTACACCCATTTGAGATACTGTAAATAAAGTTAAAGCTCCTGCAGTTTCAGAACAAACTCCTTCTAAAGGTGTTACTTTAGTAATTTTTGTTCCCATGGTTTTAACAATTTTCCAACCACCCATTAAAGTTCCTAAACCAATCATTAAATAACATCCAAATGCAATCCAAGTTGGCATTGTATCTTTAGTTACTTTTGTTTCGATTTTATGACCCTCTAAAAGTTTACCTTCTTTGTCTAAATACTTTCCGAAAATTTTCGCGTATCTATAATTTGGATTGATTTCTTTATCTTTAAAAATAACTTCGTTTGTTTTAACATCTTTTACGTCTTTCTTATCCGAATAAACTTCAAGCTTTGTTAACTCTTTAGTAGCTTTTTCAAAGTTATTTACATCTACTTTTTCTTTAGCTAATGCAACTAAAAATGGATTTGTTTTCGCAACTTCCTTATTTAATTTCTCATCTTCATAAATTTTTTCACCAGTAGTTAAATCGATAATTTTCTTACCATCTAAATAAATAGTGTCAGTACCAAATACTCCAACAGAAGGTTTGAATTTTTTCACCTTACCTTCATCATTATTGTATTTAATTTGTAAAATTTCAGTTGTATGTAATAAATTATTTTCTTTGATGAAATCTGGCATATCTGTATCTACACCATTTCTATAAGAATTAGCATAAACAATACATGCTGCACAAATAATACCCATTACTTTTTGAGAATCAGCACCACCATGACCTAATGAAAATGCAGCTGAAGATAATAATTGTAGTTTTTTATACATATTTCCTTCTTTAGTATGCGAAGGATTTTTTCCATGTACAATTTGATAACCAAAATATACAATGATAAAAAGACCTAATAGAATTGCGATAATCCAAATCATAATTGGCTTAATATCTAAAGTATCTTTTAAACTATATGTAACATAAACAGTAGCAACAGATGCTAAAATTGAGATAACTATCTTTTTAATAAAGTTTCTCTGAATAGTTACTAAAGCAATAAAAAAGGATATCAATCCACCAATAAATGGTGCTAAGAAAATAAATAATACTGTTTTAAGAATTTCAGAAGAATTTAATACTCCAAATCCAGCATGAGCAATCGCAGCTCCACCAAAACCTCCAATAAGAGTATGTGAAGATGAAGATGGAATACCTAATTTCCAGGTTAATAAATTCCAAACAGTAGCTGCAAGTAAACCAGCTAAAATAACCCATAAATTAATGGCTGAATTATCAACGGTTTTAGCAACTGTATTACCAACACTCATATCAAAAACCCAATAAGCCACAAAGTTGAAAAAGGCAGCCCAAATTACAGCTTGAGTTGGTGATAATACTTTTGTAGAAACTACTGTTGCAATTGAATTGGCCGCATCATGAAATCCGTTTACCAAATCAAACAATAAAGCAATTACTATAATTACTATTAATAATGTAAACATAAAATATTAATTAAGAATGTTTAACAGCAACTGCTTCTAAAACTCTAGCAACTGATTTACATTTATCAGAAACTTTATCTAATGATCCTAATACATCTTTGTAACGGATAATATTTTTAGCATCAGTTTCATTTTCGAAAATATCTGTAACCGCTTTTTCAAAAACTGAATCAGATTTTCTATCTAATTTATTTATCTTTTTAACTGAATCAAATACATTTTTAAAGTTTTTCATCTCTTTCAATTCTTTTACAGATTTTGAAATGTGATTACAAGCTTCTAAATTAATTTCAGTAAGTTTTCTAATTGATTTTGTAATTTTTTCAACTTGATACATTCTAATTCTATTAGATGCTTCTTGTAAATTACTTGATACGTCTTCAATAGTAGACATTAAAGCATGAATATCTTCTCTATCAAAAGGAGTAATGAAGTTTTTACTCAATTCGATATTCATCTTATGAGAAATAGTTTCAATACTTTCAGCTAATTCATCAATTTTCTTAAAATATACTTCTCTTTCACCTTTAGACGCATTTACACCTTCATGTAACGCTTCAGATAACTTTGTTAATTTATTTGTTGCTTGTTCAAATAGAGGAAAAAAAGTTTTATCCTTTGGAGAGAAAAAATTTAAAATGTTCTTTAAAGCCATTTTGTTAGTTATTTATAAATTACGGTGCAAAAGTATATCTCCAATGTTAAGTTAATGTTAAGTAATTAACAATAGTAGATTAAATGTTAACAGAAGTTTAATTTTTTGTGAAGAAAAAAATGCAGACCTATAAGCCGGATTCTGTATCTCGTCCTATGAGACGAGACCCTTATCATTTATCTAGTTCCGAAATTACTCTCGGAATCAATCTTTCTACCCTTCAGCAACGGACGAGAAACCCTTAAATACTGATATACTTGAAATTTCACCGCATAGAGTTTACCTGGTTTCACTACAGCATTACCTGTACATACTTTCTGTTGCACTTGTCCTTCCCGAAAAATCGAGCGACGGGCGTTACCCGCTATGCTTCTCTATGGTGTCCGGACTTTCCTCCCTCCCGATGAATCGAGACGACGATAAGGCGGTCTGCGGTGCAAATATAGTTAGAAGTTAGAAGTTGGAAGCTAGAAGTTCGAAATTTTTATTTATTTAAATTAAGATTTAAACTTGGATGTTATTTTGGAATTTGGGATTTGCATTTTGATATTTAAACATATATATTTGCTTTCGATTATTACCTATGGAACAATTTATAGTATCAGCCCGTAAATACAGACCCCAAACATTTAAAGATGTAATTGGGCAACAGGCTATTACAAATACTTTATTACATGCCATTGAAAATAATCATTTAGCACAAGCTTTACTTTTTACAGGACCACGTGGTGTAGGTAAAACTACTTGTGCTAGAATCTTAGCTAGAAAAATTAATCAAGAAGGTTATGATGATCCGAATGAAGATTTTTCTTTCAATGTTTTCGAACTAGATGCTGCCTCTAATAATGGTGTAGATGATATCAGAAGTATTATCGATCAAGTTCGAATCCCACCACAAACAGGAAAATATAAAGTTTATATAATTGACGAGGTTCACATGCTTTCAACTTCTGCATTTAATGCGTTTTTGAAAACTTTAGAAGAACCACCAAAGCATGCTATTTTCATTTTAGCTACTACGGAAAAACACAAAATTCTTCCAACTATTTTATCTCGCTGTCAAATTTTCGATTTCAAAAGAATTACGATTAATGACACGAAAGAATATCTTATGGATATTGCACAAAATCAAAATGTGCAGTTCGAAGAAGAAGCGTTACGTATCATTTCTCAAAAAGCTGATGGTGCCATGCGTGATGCCTTATCAATTTTTGACCGTGTAGTTTCTTATTGTGGAAATAACTTAACACGTCAGGCTGTTGCTGAAAACTTAAACGTTTTAGATTACGATTACTACATTAAGGTAACCGATTTAATTTTGGAGAATAATATTCCAGAATTACTGTTAACCTATAATGATATTTTAGCAAAAGGATTTGACGGACATCATTTTATTGCTGGTTTAGCTTCTCATTTTAGAGATTTATTAGTTTGTAAAAACCCTGCTACTCTTTCACTTTTAGAAGTTAGCGAACAAACACAACAACAATTTTTAGTTCAAGCTCAAAAAGCATCTCAAGAGTTTTTATTAGCAGGAATTGAAATCGCAAACGAATGTGATTTAAAATATAAAGTAAGTCAAAATCAACGATTATTTGTTGAATTAACACTTATGCAATTGGCTTCATTAACACATGATGCCGAAAAAAAAAAGCTAAATACTTTATAATACCTTCTAATTTCTTTCAAAAAGGAAAAGAAATTCAGTCTGTAACACCTTCAATTCAACCCGAAATAATTTCTAATTCAGTTACAGAAACAGTAACAACTGAAACTATTCAACAAGTTGAACCAAAAATTGAAGTTGAAACAAAAATCGAACAAATCCAACAAAAGCCTACTCCTGCAATCGATTTAAGCAAAAGAGTTTCTTCGCTTTCAATTAAAGGATTAAAACAAAAAGCAGAAATTTCTAATCAATCCAAAGTTGAGCATTTACCAGTTGGTGAACATTTAGCAGATCCTTTCACTCAAGAAGATGCCGTAAAACATTGGAACGATTATATCGAAATTTTAGAAAATAAAGGTCGAAAACTTTTCGCTAGTTATATGCGATTGAGTAAACCTATATTAATGGGAACGAATATTTTGTTAGAATTCCCAAACGAAGGTTCTAAAGAAGATTTTGAAAATACCAATTCAGACTTATTAAGTTATTTAAAAACGAACCTTCGAAATTACGATATCAAAATAAAAATTACGGTTATTGAAACCTACAAACCAAAAGTAATTTATACCAACGAAGAAAAATACAAACATTTTAAGGAGTTAAATCCTACAATAGAATTATTTAGACAAACATTTGAATTAGACTTATAACATAACAACATGGACATTAATTTCAACAAAAACGAAGATCATAACAAATTATTAGTTTCAGACATGCTACAAAAATTTGCGAAAGTCAAATTAGGTGGTGGACAAAAACGTATTGATAAATTACATGCTGAAGGTAAAATGACAGCACGTGAACGTATTGATTATTTATTAGATGAAAAAGCTAACAATATTGAAATTGGTGGTTTTGTTGGAGATGGAATGTATGAAGAACACGGTGGTTGTCCTTCTGGTGGTGTTGTTGTAAAAATGGGTTACATCAAAGGAAAACAATGTATTGTTGTTGCAAATGATGCTACTGTAAAAGCAGGAGCTTGGTTTCCAATTACAGCTAAAAAGAATTTAAGAGCGCAAGAAATTGCAATGGAAAATCGTTTACCAATTATCTACTTGGTAGATTCTGCAGGTGTTTATTTACCAATGCAAGATGAAATTTTCCCTGATAAGGAACATTTCGGACGAATTTTCCGTAACAATGCCATAATGAGCAGTATGGGAATTACTCAAATTGCTGCCGTAATGGGAAGTTGTGTAGCTGGTGGTGCGTATTTACCAATTATGAGTGACGAAGCATTAATTGTAGATAAAACAGGAAGTATTTTCTTAGCAGGAAGTTATTTAGTAAAAGCTGCCATTGGTGAAACGATTGACAATGAAACTTTAGGTGGTGCCACTACACATTGTGAAATTTCTGGTGTAACGGATTTCAAAGCAAAAGACGATAAAGCAGCTTTAGATAGAATTAAAAATATTGTATCTAAAATGGGCGATTTTGACAAAGCAGGATTCAACAGAGAAAAACCAGTAAAACCAGCTTTAGAACAAAAAGATATTTACGGAATCTTACCAAAACTAAGAACTGAACAATACGACATGATGGAAATCATTAAGCGTTTAGTTGATAATTCTGAATTTGATGAATATAAAGCAGGTTACGGACAAACAATCATTACTGGTTATGCAAGAATTGATGGTTGGGCTGTTGGAATCGTAGCCAATCAACGTTTAGTTTCTAAAACTAAAAAAGGAGAAATACAGTTTGGTGGAGTAATTTATTCTGATTCTGCAGATAAAGCCACACGTTTTATTGCGAACTGTAACCAAAAGAAAATTCCATTAGTGTTTTTACAAGACGTTACCGGATTTATGGTTGGAAGTAAATCGGAACATGGTGGAATCATTAAAGATGGTGCGAAAATGGTAAATGCAGTTTCAAATTCAGTTGTGCCTAAATTTACAGTTGTTATTGGAAATTCATACGGAGCTGGAAATTATGCAATGTGTGGAAAAGCTTACGATCCACGATTAATTTTCGCATGGCCAAGTGCTGAATTAGCGGTAATGGGTGGAACTCAAGCTGCAAAAGTTTTAGCACAAATAGAAGCAGCATCTTTAAAAAGTAAAGGTGAAGTAGTTGATGAAGTAAAAGAAGCAGAATTATTCGAAAAGATAAAAGCAAAATATGATGCGCAAGTTTCTCCATATTATGCCGCATCTCGTTTATGGACAGATGCTATTATAGATCCTATAGATACAAGAACATGGATTTCAATGGGAATTGAAGCGGCAAACCACGCTCCTATTCAAAAACCATTTAATTTAGGAGTAATTCAAGTTTAATTGAAATCAATAATAGAATTTTACATTTTTAAAAAATTAAATTAATGAAAAAAATATTTTCAATTGTATTAATTGTTTTTTCAGTTTTTACATATTCTCAAAACAATACAAATACAAAAAAAGAAAAAATTAAACAACTAGTGGTGTTAACTGGATCTGGAAATTTAGGGGTTTCAATTGCCGATAACATGATTGAAATTTTTAAAAAAAATGCACCAAATATAGAAGATCAATTTTGGAATGAATTTAAAAAAGAAATCAAACCAGATGATTTAGTGAATTTAGTAGTTCCAATTTATGATAAACATTTTACAGAAAGTGAAATTGACGATTTAATCAAATTTTACAATACACCTGTTGGAAAAAAAATGATTTCAAAATTACCTGAAATCATGCAAGAATCTATGGAAGTAGGTCAAAGATGGGGTGAAGAAATTGGTGAAAAAGCATTAAAAAAACTTAAAGAAAAAGGATTATTAGAAGAATAATTTTACTTTCGTAACAAAACACAAAAATCTACTACTTATTAGTAGATTTTTTTTTTACAATTATATGAAAAAAGCACTTTTTATTGCCTCAATATTTTTTGGTTTTCAGCAAATTCAAGCTCAAAATTTTACACGTAAAGATTCTTTACAAGGTGGTTTACGTGAAGAACGTACTTGTTACGATGTTTTGAGATACGATTTAAATATCAAAATAAATCCAACTGAAAAATCAGTTGTTGGATATAATGAAATTAAATTCAAAATTGATGATGATACTCAAAAAATTCAAGTGGATTTATTCGATAATATGAAAATTGAATCTATTGTTTGGAACAATAAAAAGTTGAACTACAAAAGAGAATTTCACGCTGTATTTATTGATTTTTCTGAAGTATTAAAAAAAGGAACCACACATACAATTACTTTCAACTATTCTGGAAATCCACTAGTAGCAAAAAATGCACCTTGGGATGGTGGCTTTGTTTTCAATAAAGATAAAAAAGGAAATCCATGGATTGGAGTTGCAGTTCAAGGAACAGGCGCAAGTTTATGGTATCCTTGTAAAGATTCACAATCCGATGAACCCGACAATGGTGCTACTATAAAAGTCGCCGTTCCAAACGGATTAATGAATGTTTCTAACGGAAGATTTATAAGTTCAACCGATCTAAAAGATGGATATACGCGTTGGGATTGGGAAGTGAAAAACCCAATTAACAATTATGATATTACAGTAAATATTGCCGATTATGTTCATATTCATGATCATTATGAAGGATTGGATTTAGATTATTACGTATTGAGAGAAAATGAAGAAAAAGCGCGTAAACATTTTGATAATGATGTAAAACCAATGATGAATTGTTTTCAAAGTAAATTTGGAAAATACCCCTTTTATGAAGACGGATATAAATTAGTGGAAACTCCCTATTTAGGAATGGAACATCAAAGTGCTGTTGCATACGGAAATAAATACAAAAAAGGGTATTTAGGAATGGATTTATCGGGTACAGGTGCTGGAATGTTTTTCGATTATATTACGATTCACGAAACGGGTCACGAATGGTTTGGAAACAGTATCACCAGTAAAGATATTGCCGATATGTGGATTCATGAAGGATTTACAACCTATACTGAAACTGTTTTTATTGAATGTATGAAAGGTTACGACCAAGCTATGAAATATATAAACGGTCAAGCAAATAATGTTCGAAATGACAAACCAATAATTGCTCAATTTGGTGTAAATCGAGAAGGAAGTGGTGATATGTATTATAAAGGTTCACTCCTATTAAATACAATTCGCCATATCATAAATGATGATGTAAAATGGTGGAAATTATTATACAACTATTCTGAAACCTTTAAAAAACAAATTATTGATACTAAAACTGTTGTAGATTATTTTAATAAAGAAAGTGGAATCGATTTAACTTCTGTATTTAATCAATATTTAACAACTACAAATATTCCGCGTTTAGTATTATCTAAGTCAGGTAATAAACTAAATTATCAATGGGAAAATGTTATTCCAAATTTCAAAATGCCTATTGATATTATGATTAATGAAAAAACGATACGGTTAAATGCAACGACCTTTAAACAAGAATTAAAAGTTGAACGAAAAGTAGAATTAGAAAATGTAGAGGTTAAAACCAAACAATTTTTCGTTAGAGTTGAAAAAAAATAATTACAAAATCATCTTAATTCATTAATTTTTAGTAACTTAGACTATAATTTAAAATCTATTTTCTATGGCTACTAGTATTAAACAATTGAACAAATGGGCAAATGCTCATACTTCTTATCCTATAGATATGCTTAGAATAGCATTAGGAGTTTTTTTATTTTTAAAAGGGGTTTCATTCGTTAGCGACAGACATTATTTAAATGAAGTACTAAACACCTTCAATGGATTTGGTGGTGAAATGTTATTAATTCATTATGTAGGTTTTGCGCACATGATTGGTGGTTTTCTAATTGTGATTGGCTTTTTTACAAGATGGTCAATTTATGCACAATTACCTATAATTCTTTCAGCGGTTTTAATTAACTTTTTTGGAGAATTTAACCTCTCAAATTTCTTACAAGCCAGTATTGCATTTATGTTATGCTTGTTTTTCTCATTTTATGGAAGTGGAAAACATTCTGTTGATTATAACATGAAAATGGAACAATAAAAAAATTAAAAAAAAAATTGTGTAATTAATTTATTTTTAATAACTTAGCTTATCTTTTCGAAACAACTTATACTATTAGTTAGTTATAAAGTTATTATTGAGTGTCATTCTGGAAAAAAATCTACAAAAAGAGAATTTAATTACAACTAAGATTTTTTATTAGAGTGACACTTTTTTTATGCTCTATTTTCTAGGGTTTTCTTTCGATTTATCTTATTGGTTTCTGTTTCTGTAAATTGAGAAATAAACAGAATTTCTTTTGGAATCTCATATTTGGATAGTTCCGAAAAAATGGTTGTATCAATTTGAAATGATGATCCTTCGATTACCAAAATTACTTTTTCGCCAAACTTTTCATCCGGTAATGAACTAATAAAAAAACGATTGAAAATATGTTTGGCTAACTTCTCTTCAATTTCTTCTGGAAAAATTTTTACACCACCAGAATTAATCACATGATCAAAGCGACCTTTAAAAATAAACTCTTCATTTGAAATTAATTCTACAATATCATTAGTAATTATTTTTTCATCAGAAAGTTCTTTTGCTTCAATAACTAAACAATTTCTTTCATCTTTTGAAATAACAATATTTGGTAAAATTGAAAATGACTTCTCTCCTATTTTTTTAACGGCTATATGCGAGATGGTTTCTGTCATACCATACGTTTCATAAGCGTTACAATTTGTTTTTAAGATTTCTTTAGATAATTGATAATCAACTTTTGCTCCACCTATAATTAATGTTTTAATTTGATTCAATTTCTCTAATGATTCTTTTATTTGCATTGGAACCATCGCCACAAAATCATACGATTTATTTATTTCATTTAAAGGATTTGATGAAGGTTCTACGGTATCTAAATGCAATCCAAAAGTGATTGCCCTAACCAACATCATTTTTCCCGCAATATAATCGGCAGATAAACACAATAAAGCTGTACTTTTAGGTTGTAACTTAAAAAAGTTCACCGTTGCTTTTGCAGAAGCTATCATGGCGTCTTTTTGCAAAACAATTTGTTTTGGTTTACCTGTAGAACCAGAAGTTTTTACTAAAATAAAGGATTCGTTACTTAACCAGTCAATCAAGAATTTACCAATAGACTTTTCAAAAAGAGAACCGTTGTTTTTAAGAAATATAGCTTCTGCTAAAAGTTCTACATACGTAAAACTTTTACCATTTAATTTAAAATCTGGATGAATAATTGGTGTCATTTATTTTCCTATGGATTCAAGTTCTTCTAACTGGTAAGGTTTCACTTTTCCAAATAATTTTTCTTTCCAATTGTTCCAATTGTATTTTTTAGCAAAAATGAATAACAAAATAGGAAACACAATTAAAACTGGAATAAAAATTTGAAAACTAGCATTTGGTTCTGAAACATCTTTTAATACAGAATGTGTTTGAAAAGCCGACCAATCTGAAGTTACTAATAAAGCGCCAACTAAATTATTTGCGGCATGAAATCCTAATGCTAATTCCATCCCGTCATCCATTAAGGTTAAAATTCCTAAAAACAATCCAGTTCCTATATAATACACCATAATAATCATTCCTAGTTTTTCTACTTCCGGATTTGCAATATGCATAATACCGAATAAAATAGACGTTAAAAATAATGGAATCCATTTGGTTTTTGTCGCTAAACCTAGGCCTTGCATCATATGTCCTCGAAACAAATATTCTTCGAAACTTGTTTGAAATGGAATTAATAAAAGGGCTAAAACAAAGAAAATAATAAATTCTTTTGGTTTGAAATTCCAAACAAAATCACTTGGAGCCGAATAATAACTAATTAAAGTTGTAATAATAGTTATGATTGACCAAATAAAAAATGAAAAGAAAATTCTATTCCAATCAATTTTTGGTCGAGATGTTGTTAAAATTCTTGTGGTGTTATTTTGAATATACTTATTATAAAATAATACAATTCCGAACATTAACGCTAAAGGGGCAACCAATATAAAAAAGGCAGTATTTGCACCCATTTTAGCAATCATTTCTTCTAACATGGCATCGGTATCAGCGCCTTTTGTAGCAACGTAATTATATGCCATTAATCCTAAAAAAGCAAGAGGAATTGGCAAATAAGACAATAAGTTTAATTTATATTTTTGAAGTTGTTCGATGTACATATTCTTATTTTATTTGACTCGACTAAAGTACAATTATTACATTTGCAAAAAAAATATTTATATGATAACCATTTTACACAATAATCGTTGTTCGAAATCTAGAGAAGGACTTTGTTTTATCGAAGCTTTAAATCAGCCTTTTGAAATTATTAATTATTTAGATAAAGTTCCAACTTATAGTGAATTGGAAAGCATTATAAAAAAACTAAATATTAAACCAATTGAATTAGTGAGAATTAAAGAAAAAGATTGGACAGAAAATTTTAAAGGAAAAAATTTATCGGATAAAGAAATTATTGAAGCGATGATTAACTTTCCTAAATTAATTGAAAGACCTATTGTAATCAACGGAAATAAAGCGGTTATTGCAAGACCAACTGAAAAAATTAACGATATATTATAAAAAAAACGTGTGAAAATAAATTCACACGTTTTTTGTTTATAATTTTATTTTGAATAATTTTTATTTTTAAAAATTCAATTAATTATTCCACTTATAATTATTTGACCAATCATAAAAACTATTCAATTCTTTTTCATGACTATCCAACCAATTAATAACATATTCTTCTTCAGATGAAGCATATACTAAATATGAAAATGTTTCTATAAAATTGTTTTTTTGTAATTCAATAAAATAAGGAGCATAAAATTCCCAATAAAATCCTTTGTTTTTCTTTTTAGTTTCATTTAAAGAAGAACAAATCGTTCCTATTTTTCGAATAAACTTTTCTACTTCAGTTTTGTCTTTATATTTATCATCAAAATCTAAAGCAATATCCATAGTTGAAATTAAATCTGTTGAAGAAAAATCATTTTCAACAACTTTCCCTTTTCTTGAAGAATCTGAAACTACATTTAAATTTAAATTAATATTGATATTATTATCTCCCGTTTTTTCAACATTAGCTGTCATCAACTCTTTTAATAAACCTAAATTTTCAGCTGCTCTTTTAGATTGTGGTTCTACAACTAAAAATCTACAAAGCGCCATAATAGAAGGAATTCTTCTTTCTTTGATATTTTCAATTCTTCCAATTCCATTATGTGAACTAGCATGATTTGGATTAAAGGTTAATGCTTTTTGAAAACATACAATTGATTCATCAAATTTTTTTAAAATTGAATATGTAACTCCTTTATTAAAATACAATTGGTAATAATCTGGAAAAAGTTTCAATCCTTCATCATAAATTTCAATAGCTTCTTTGCTTTTATTTATGGCATCCAATGAATTCCCATAATTCACATAAACTGTTTTTAAAATAGTTGCTTTTGGATGTTTTTTTATGGCTAGTTTACATACTTCAATTGTTTCTTCTGACTTATTCAATGTCAATAAAGTATAAGATTTCTCTACCAAAGCAAATGCATTATCTTTATCAAGTTCTAATGCTTTATTATATTTTTCAATGGCTCCATTATATTCGCCTTTATCATGCAATTCAATACCTTCTTCAACTAATTTTTCAGCTGATTCTTTATTTTGTGAAAAAGATAGGTGACCAGAAAATAATAATAAGATTAAGATTTTTTTCATAATTATATTTAGTTAATGTTGTTACTTAATTTGATATTTTGGTAAGTTGACTCATATCTCAAATATATTAATTTTAATTTGTTTATTTAATTTGAAAGAAAATTATAACAAAAAATAAATTTTTCTCAAAAAAATCTTAAAATCATTTAACATACTTTTAATAATTAATTGGTTTCTGTAACACTACATTTGTACTGTAAAATGTTATACAATTATGTCAATAAAAAAATCTATTTTATTTTTTGCTTTTTTACTAGCAACCACAAGTGTTTTCTCACAAGCCAATTTTAAAAAAGTTAAACTTTCTGGTAAAGTTTTAGATAAGAAATCAACTGCTCCAATTGAATATGCGGTTATTACAATTTTAAAAACAGGAACAATAGAAATAGTAACTGGAGGAACTTCAGATGCTAATGGTGATTTTTCAATTGATTTAAATTCAGGGAATTATGATATAAAATTTGAATATTCTGGATATACTACTGTTGAAAAATTAAATCAAAATATTTCTTCTGATACGAATTTAGGAAATATCCTATTACAAGAAGATGCTAAAGTAATTGAAGAAGTTGTGATTCGCACAGAAAAAACAACAGTTGACATTAAACTAGACAAAAAAGTTTATAATGTTGGTCAGGATTTAATGGTAAAAGGCGGAACAGTTAGTGATGTATTAGATAACATTCCTAGTGTAGCCGTTGATGCTGAAGGAAATGTAAGTTTACGTGGAAACGAAAATGTTAGAGTTTTAATTGACGGAAAACCTTCCAATGCAATTAGTGTGGCAGATGCATTAAGAATTCTTCCTGCTGATGCTATTGATAAAGTAGAGGTAATTACCAATCCATCTGCTCGTTATGATGCTGAAGGTGGTGGTGGAATTGTAAACATCATCCTTAAAAAAGGAAAAAACAAAGGTTTAAACGGAACTGTAATTGCTACAGCTGGTGACCCAAAAAATAATGGACTTTCAGCTAATATCAATTCAAAAACAGATCATTACAATTTATTTACTACTATTGGTTATAACGATAGAAACAATCCTGGAAGAACAAAAATTAATCAAGAAAATTTTGATTCAAATGGTGATTTAGTTTCTTATGTTGAAGAAAGAAGAAATAATGATCGTTACTCTAAAGGTGTAAATGCAAACTTCGGAATGGAATTTTTCTTAAGCGAAGACAAAAAAACTACTTGGACAAACAGTCTTAATTACAGAAAAAATAACGGTAATAACTATGAAGATGTAAAGTATTTTAATTTCGATAATAATAGAGATTTTGTAAATACTAGACTTCGTGATAACAATTCTGATTCTAAAAATGAAGCAATTGAATTTAGTTCAAATTTCTTGAAAAACTTCAAAAAGAGTGGACACAAACTTACTATCGACGCTTCGATTTCATTAAATAAAGAAGATGATTTTACTAATATTTACGGAAGTATTTTGGAAACAAATTCGTTTGTATCGGATGAAAGAACTTCAAAATTAGGAAGACAAAATAGAAATTTATTCCAAACTGATTATGTGTTACCTATAAAAGAAAATACGCAATTTGAAGCGGGATACCGTGGTAGTTATACAAAGTCTTCAAGTGATTATCAAGTACAAGAAAGAGTAAATCAATTTGATCCTTATACGAATATTGCTGAGTTTACAAACAACTTCGAATACATTGAAAACGTAAGTGCTTTTTATACACAATTCGGAACAAAATTTTTTAATAAATTATCAGTTTTAGCTGGTTTACGTTTTGAAAATACAAACTTAGAAATCAACCAATTATTAACGAATGATTTCAACAAAAGAAACTATAATAATTTATTTCCAAGTTTCTTCTTAACGTATGAATTAAATGATGATGCTAATATCTCGTTAAACTATAGCAAAAGAATTAGTCGTCCAAGAGATCGTTTTATTAATCCTTTCTCTTCATACACCAGTAATATCAACTTAATGGTTGGTAATCCATATCTAAATCCTTCATTAACAGATGCATTTGATATTGGATTTTTAAGAAAATGGAAAGATGTAACTTTAAGTACTTCTGCTTATTATAATCATTCAACTGATGCATTTCAATTTGTTAGAAAAGAACGTGGAGATTTAATTAACGGAATTCCAGTTATTATCAATACGCCTTTTAACTTAGGTGAAGATAACAGATTAGGAATGGAAGTTACTGTAAACTATACTTTGAAAAAATGGTGGAAATTAAATTCTAATGTTAATTTCTTTTATAATGAAACTAAAGGTGATTACCAATACTACAACACTAGTAACAATTTAGTAGTTCAAAATTTCGATTACAAATCGAGTACTTGGACAACAAGATTAACTTCTAAAATTAATTTACCATATAAAATCGATTGGCAAACTAATGCTACTTACAATGCTGGACAAAAAACAGCCCAAGGTAAATCTAAAGGAGTTGCAAGTATGAATTTAGCTTTCAGTAGAGATATATTAAAAGAAAAAGGAACTATTTCGTTTAATGTTAATGATGTATTCAATTCTAGAAAAAGAATTCAAGATTTAAATTTACCAACAGTTAACTCTTACAGCGAAATGCAATGGAGAGTAAGACAAATCAGTTTTTCATTTACATACCGTTTCAACAAACAGAAAAACGAAAGAGAAAAACAACCAAAACGAGAACCACAAGAAGAAAATGGTGGTGAGTTCTAAAAAATAAAATCCTATTCCCCTTCTCTCTTTTGAGAAGGTTGGAATGTGGTTAAAATAAAAAAATCCCGATTAGTACTAATCGGGATTTTTTATTTACTGTTAAGAAAATTATTTTTCTTGTTCAGCCAATTTTTTTGCTTTCTTTTCTTTGATTAATTCAATGATAGAACCGCCAATCCAATATTGTACGAAACCTACCAAGAAAAACATTAACCAAAAACCAATAGTTAAAATGGTTAAGAAAAGAATAAAGCCTAAATACTGTTGAAATTCAAACATGTTTCCGGAATTTTATTTGTGAATTCTGTTCAAAGATAATTCTATTATTTATTTCTACAATAATTTGAAAGACTTTTTTACTAACTTTATGACAATAATTTTTAAATTTACTACGTTAGTTTATTAACTTCTAATCCATAAACTATGAAAAATCGAATCTATTTAACACTGACAACTTTAACTATTTCTTTATTCGGATTTTCTCAAGAACACTTTTCTGGAATTACAACTTCTAATCGAGGTGGATTGTTAAACGGAAGTATGAATCCGGCTGAACTTTCAAACATGAACATGAAGTTTGATGTTAATTTATTCAATACAAGTATTAATTATTCAAATAATAAATTAACATTTAGCGACTTAGTAAGTGGAGATAATTTAGAAGACAAATTTTTTAGCGGTACTGAATCTTCTAATGTAAGAATTGATGCCTTAATTTATGGTCCGGGTTTGGCTTATAAAAATGGAAATTGGACCTATGCAATAAGCACCGTTGCCAATATAAAAGCTAATATTATCAATGTTGATGTAGCTTTAGGAAACGCCATTCAAAATGGAAATTTAAGTGGAATTATTTCTCAAAATACAATTTCATCTACAGAAAATCAAAGAATAAATGCTACAACTTGGGGAGAAATAGATTTATCATTATCTAGAAAATTAATTGAAATATCTCGTCATCAAGTTAATGCAGGTGCAACTTTAAAACTTTTATTCCCAAGTGCTTATGCCAATTTTTCTGCCAGTAATTTACAAGGAACAATAAACAACACATTAGGTGATATTGAATTAGTAAATGCAACAGCACAAGTTAATTTAGCATATTCAGGCTTTTTAGGCAACGATTTTAATAATACATCTAACTATTCAAATTTCTTTAAACAAGGAATTAACGGTGTTGCTGCAGATATTGGAGGAACGTATACTTACAAAGAAGCAGATTCAAACAAATATATTATTACTGCTGGTTTAGCAATTAAAAATATTGGTTCTATGACTTTTAAAGAAGAAAACAATACTTCTATTGATTATAATTTAGATGTAAGTGGCTTAGAAAGTTTGGATTTAAATCAGTTTCAAAATGTTAACAGTCTAACAGAAATAGAACAAATTATTGATGATCCTGCAAATGCGGCTTTTTTTCAAAAAACAAAAACAAATCAATCTTTTAAAGTAAAATTGCCTACAACAATTAATGCCTATGCAGATATAAAAGTTAAAAACAAATTTTATGTTACAGCAAGTATACTTCAAAAAGTAGTTGATGATTCTGAAAATGATTTAGCTACAACTCAAAATACCTATTCATTAATTCCTAGAATTGCTTTCAAATCTTTTGAATTATTTGCTCCTTTAGCTTCAAATGAAATTTCTGGATTTACAAGTGGTTTCGGATTTAGAGCATTTGGATTTTATTTAGGATCGGGTTCAATTATTTCTGCAGCATTAAACAATTCAAAACAAGCAGATGTTTATTTAGGTTTTAGATTTGGAATTTAACATAAATAGTCTAAATTTGAATATAACTAAAAACTAAATAACTATTATGAGTCCAAATTTTTTTCAAAAATTTAATCAAAACATTTCACCTGATATTGGAAGAATTATAGACGAAAGTTTAGCAACTTTTAAAAAAACAGTATGGATAATGGGTGTTGGAATGATATTATTAGCCGTTGTTGGTGGTATTCTTTCTATGCTAGTTTTCAGCTTTACTTTAGGAATTACTTCTTTAGAGCAATTTGTGCAAGACAGTCCTTATTTACAACATGATACAACTTATTTATTAGTAAATGCTGGTTTAGGAATTGTTATGGCTGGATTAATGGCACCAATTACAGCAGGTTTTTATAAAATCAACCATTTAGCAAAAACTAATCAAGATTTTAGTGTAGGTACTTTATTTGATTATTATTCATCAAGTTACACTAAAGAATTAATTGTTTATGGTGTATTAGTTGCACTTATTACAAATGTAATTTCGTTAGGCTTAACATACTTAGATATGATTACAATGGCAGCTATTTTTCAATTAATCATTGGATTCTTATTGATTTTTGGAGTGCCATTAATCATTTTTGAAAATCAAAATGCTTCTGAAGCAATTAATTATAGTGCTAAAATTGCCATTAGAAATCCTGTTGCAATTATTTTATCTATGCTATTTGCTTTTTTAATTGCTGTATTAGGAATTGTAGCTATTTGTATTGGAATTATTTTTACAATTGGATATTTTTATAGTATGCTTTATACTTTATATGATAATATTATTCCAATTGAAAATAAAAATCCGTTAGATGAAATTGGATTAGAATAAAAACATACTTTATGAAATCGCCATTTGAAATTTAAATTTCTGATTTATAAATACTATAGCGATAACATATTTCTTTTAATAAACCATAAAAGTATATATTATGAAATGGAAAGATTACAGAAGAAGTGATAATGTTGATGATAGACGCGGTATGAGTGGAACTGGTAAAGCAGTTTTAGGAGGCGGTGGTCTGATTGGAATTATTGCATTTTTGTTAATGACATTTGGTGGCGAACAAGGTCAACAAATTGGTAATGTTATCAAACAAATGCAGCCAGCACAACAAGAAACACAAGTTCAAGGTGCTACAGAATTAACACCAGAACAGAAAGAAATTGGAGATTTTGCCAATGCCGTTTTTGCAATGACAGAAGATACTTGGACCAAAATTTTTCAAGAAGAAGGTTTAGGGAATTATCCAAAACCTGAAATGGTATTATTTACTGGATCTGTTGAAACAGCTTGCGGTAGCGCTACTTCTGCTTCTGGACCATTTTATTGTCCTGGTGACAAAAAAGTGTATATGGATTTAGACTTTTTTGAAGAATTAAAATCTCGTTTTGGTGCAAAAGGTGGCGATTTTGCCATTGCATATGTAATTGCTCACGAAGTAGGTCACCATGTACAAACCGTTTTAGGAACTTCTGCAAAAGTTCGTCAAAGACAACAACAATTAAGTGAAGAAGACGGAAATAAACTTTCTGTTTGCCAAGAATTACAAGCCGATTTCTATGCTGGATTATGGGCAAAATACAACCAAGATCGTATTGAAGTGGGAGATTTAGAAGAAGCAATCGATGCGGCTCATGCTGTTGGAGATGATGCTATTCAAAGTAAAATGCAAGGCTATGTACAACCGGAAAAATTTACTCACGGAACTTCAGAACAACGCAAAAAATGGTTTACTAGAGGTTTCCAAACCGGAGATTTTAAACGACATGATACGTTTGCTGAGGAATTATAATAAATATTAAATAAACATATTATAGCGCATATTATTAAAGAATATGCGCTATTTTTATATTCCTTTAATTCTTATTCTAATGAAATTAGAACTCTATCAATTAGACGCTTTCACAAATAAAATATTCAGCGGAAATCCGGCCTGTGTTGTTCCTTTAGATAGTTGGTTACCCGATGAATTACTTTTGAAAATTACAAAAGAAAATGCAGTTGCTGAAACAGCATTCTTTGTAAAAAAAGAAGATAAATTTCATTTACGTTGGTTTACTCCAGAAATTGAAATGGATTTATGTGGACATGCTACGTTGGCAACTGCTCATTGTTTGAAAACTATTTTAGGGTATGAAAACAATACAATTATTTTTGAAACGTTAAGTGGCAATTTAACTGTTATTGCAGAAAATGACTTCTATTTATTAGATTTTCCTTCAAGAATGCCTATAGAAGCAAGTTTACCTATTGAAATTTCTAAATCTTTAAATATTCAACCTAACGAAATTTATAAATCGAGAGATTATGTTTTAGTTTATAATTCAGAAGAAGAAATTAAAAATATTCAAATTAACCGTCATTTTTTCGATCAAATAAATTTAGATCCAGGAGGTGTAATTGTAACTGCAAAAGGTGAAAATTGCGATTTTGTTTCACGATTTTTCACTCCACAATCAACTATCTTAGAAGATCCAGTAACAGGCTCTGCACATTGTTCACTTATACCCTTTTGGGCAAATCGTTTGAAAAAAAATGAATTAACTGCAATGCAAATTTCAGAAAGAGTAGGACATTTAAATTGTACTAATAAAAACGAACGTGTAATTATTAGCGGACAAGCTAGAACTTATTTTATGGGCACAATTTGGATTGAGTAAATTTGATAAAAATCAGAAAAATGAAGAAAACTTTATCATTATTAATAGTAATTATTATTGTTATCGGTTGCAAAAAATCTTGCGATGAAAAAGTAATTAGTAAAGGGAAAATCAATGAAAATTGGGAATATATAAATAAAGAATTAGGTCTTAAATTACAATTACCAAAAGATTGGTTTATAGAAGTAAAAAAACTAAAAAATAAACAATTTATTTCTATGGAAAATAAAGTTCCTCAAAACATCTTTAAATATGATACCATTAAAATAAAATCAAATTTTAATTTAAGAAGAGGTTCTTTAGATATGAGTGAAATATTTACAATATATGATTCGAAACCCATAGAAGTAAATTATCCAAGTGAAATACAATTTGCAATTATTCACTCAAAATATGAAGATGAAAATAAAGATATTGAAGATATATGTAAGCAATTTGAAATGTTAATTACAAATGACAAAGAAGTAGATAATTACAATAAAAAAGGTATAAAAGTAAATACTTCTTTAAATTTTAATACTGTAAAAATACCAAGCATAAAAACATGTAACCGAAGAAGCGATGGAAAAATTGAATATATAATTGCTGCTTTAAAAAACTATGGCTGTTTTAATTTTATACTAATTTATAGATATCATAATGAAGTTGAATACAATAAAATTGTAAAAATATTGAATACAACTAAGTTAGAATAAGTTCAATATAGTGTTAATTTACTTCTTAAGTACTGCTGAAGCCTTGTGTGTAATCCGAATTAGAAAACATAAATGACTCAACTACTTTTAGATTTAGAACATTCCAATTTAAATTTAGAACATTCCGATTTAGTTATAGAACATTCCGATTTAAATTTAGAACATTCCGATTTAGATTTAGAACATTCCGATTTAGATTTAGAACATTCCAATTTAAATTTAGAACATTCCGATTTAGATATAGAACATTCCAATATAATTTTAGAACATTCCGATATAGATATAGAACTTTCCGATTTAGATTTATTATCTACTAAAAGAAAATCCTTAACTACTTAAAAACAAAAAAAGCGACAAATCTGTCGCTTTTCTTTTATTATTATATATCCACTTAATCATTCATAGAAATTAAAAACTCTTCGTTGTTTCTAGTTCGCTTAATACGAGATTCTAAAAACTCCATCGCTTCAACTGGGTTCATATCCGCTAAATATTTACGCATAATCCACATATGTTGAATGGTTTTTTCGTCTAATAATAAATCATCACGACGCGTACTTGAAGAAACCAAATCGATAGCTGGGAAAATACGTTTGTTCGCAATTTTTCTATCCAATTGTAATTCCATGTTACCTGTTCCTTTAAATTCTTCAAAGATAACTTCGTCCATTTTAGAACCTGTTTCAGTTAACGCTGTTGCGATAATACTTAATGAACCACCATTTTCAATGTTACGAGCCGCTCCAAAGAAACGTTTTGGTTTTTGTAACGCATTGGCATCTACTCCTCCACTCAACACCTTACCTGATGCTGGTTGAACTGTATTATAAGCTCTTGCTAAACGTGTAATCGAATCTAATAAAATAACTACATCATGACCACATTCTACTAAACGTTTTGCTTTTTCCAACACAATATTCGCCACTTTTACGTGTCTATCTGCTGGTTCATCAAACGTTGAAGCAATAACTTCTCCACGCACACTACGTTGCATATCGGTTACCTCTTCAGGTCTTTCATCAATTAATAATACGATTAAGTAAGCTTCAGGATGATTTGCCGCGATTGAATTAGCAATATCTTTTAATAACATTGTTTTACCCGTTTTAGGTTGTGCTACAATCATAGCACGTTGCCCTTTTCCAATTGGTGAAAACAAATCGATAATTCTTGTAGAAATAGAAGAATTTTTATCCGCAAGGTTAAATTTTTCTTCTGGGAAAAGTGGCGTTAAATGTTCAAAAGCAATTCTATCACGAATAACTTGCGGATCATGTCCGTTAATTTTCAACACTTTAACTAATGGGAAAAACTTTTCTCCTTCTTTTGGCGGGCGAACCACACCTTTTACAGTATCTCCAGTTTTCAATCCGAATAAACGAATTTGCGATTGTGATAAATAAATATCATCTGGAGACGCTAAATAATTATAATCTGAAGAACGTAAGAATCCATATCCGTCAGGCATCATTTCTAATACACCTTCACTTTCAATAATTCCATCAAATTCAAAATCCGATTCACGGAAATTTTTATTTTGGTTCTTATTAAATTTTGGATTGTTCGTATTCTTTTTGAAATTTTGGTTGGATTTATCTTGATCAGAAGTTTCAGATTTTATTTCCTCTACACTTTCAGAGATAGGCGTTTCTGTTTTTTCAATTTCAACTTCTTGAGCAACTTGAACAACATCATCAAAACTTAATGTTTCTTGAGCTGCTACTTTTTCAGGCGTACTCCCTTTTTTAATTCGAGCACGTTGAGATTTTCCCTCTTTTACAACAACTTCAGAAACCTGCTCTTCAACAACTGGTTTTTCTGCTGCTTTTTTAGAAGCTTTAGCTGCTTTAGGCTTTTCTTCAGATGATTCATTCTGCAATTCTAAAATTTGAGCAATTAAATCGTCTTTTTTTAGTGTTTTGAATTTTTGAATCTTAGCCACTTTAGCAATTTCTTGCAAATCAGAGAGTTTCATCTCCTTTAATGTAGATGTATCAAACATAAATGTTTATGGATTTTTTAATCTTAATAAAATAAAAAAACTGTGATGAGATTTTTTTGATATTCCAAAGTATCGTATAATGAAGTACTTACGATTATTCTATGCAATATTACAAATTTTTTATTATAAAACAATAGTTTTTTTTAAAAAGAAAACATATTTTTGTCACTATAAAAACTAAAGATGTTACAAAGAATTCAATCGGTATATTTATTCATCTGCGTCATTACAGCAGGTGCTTTACCTTTGTTTTTAAACTTGTGGACAAACAAAGCTAAAATTGAAGTAATGTTTACAGATTATATTGCATATGTAATATTGTTTGCTTCAAGTGCTTTATTAGCTGCAGTTAGTATTTTTAGTTACAAAAACAGACAAAATCAATTTGTGATTAACAGATTGAACATGATATTAAACTTTATTTTAATAGGATTATTTGTATATCATTCGCTAACGTTATCCGGAGAGGCGCAAGTTTCAGAGAAGGGTATTGGGATGCTTCTACCAATTTTTTCTATCGTTTTTCTTGCTCTTGCCAATAGAGCAATCAAAAGGGACGAAGATCTCGTAAAATCTGTGGATAGAATACGATAAACCTATCATCTTAGCTTATTAGTGCGTTATGAAAATCCGTTTAGTGAAAACTTTACGGATTTTTTTTTGTTTTAAGAGACTCAAACAAGAAACATTCTAAACTAATTCCTTTTATCTTTTTACTTTTTACTTTTAACTTTTGCCTTTTAACTTTTTCTCTTATTTATCTCCTATTTCTATAATTTCTAAGCTCTGAATTTTATCACCGTCAATTTCAAAACGTAACATTGTTCGTTTTTGATGAAATCCAGAAATTCCTGCCGCACCCGGATTCATATGCAAACAATTCAATTTATTATCATACATCACTTTTAAAATATGTGAATGTCCGCAAATAAATAACTTAGGTGGATTTTTAGTAATTTCTTCTCTAATTGCTGGACTATATTTTCCAGGATAACCTCCAATATGCGTAATCAAAACTTCTACATCTTCACAAAAAAATCGATTGTTTAATGGAAATTCCATTCGCGCTTCATGATTATCAATATTACCAAAAACAGCTCGTAATGGCTTTAACTTTTTAATTGTATCCGTCACTTTCAAATCGCCAATATCTCCAGCATGCCAAACTTCATCAGCCAATCTAACATATTTTAAAATCGACTCATCAATATGACTATGAGTATCGGAAAGGAGTAATATTTTTTTCATTTAATAAAGTTTCAAAGTGACTGAGTAACTAAGTTACAAAGTTGGCAAAAAAATATAGTTTATTATTTATTTTTAAGAAAACATTAAATAAAATAATTCAAATTCTTAGTAACTTTGCAACTCTTAAACATAGAAACTTAATATAACAATTGAGATACTTCATTGAATTTGCATATAACGGAAAAGATTATTTTGGGTTTCAAGTACAACCGAATGCCATTTCAATTCAGGAAACTTTAGATAAATCCTTATCTCTTTTACTTCGTGATTCAATTGAAATTGTGGGCGCAGGAAGAACAGATTCTGGCGTTCATGCCAAACAAATGTACGCTCATTTTGATACTGAAGTCGAATTTGATGTACAAGCTACAATTCAGAAATTAAACTCCTTTTTACCAAAAGATATTGCCATTTTCAGAATCATTCCAGTTCATGCTGATGCACATGCACGCTTTGATGCAACGAGCAGAACTTATGAATATCACATAACCACATTTAAAGATGTTTTTAATATAAATGGTAGTTGGAAAGTGAATCATAAATTGGATTTAGATTTAATGAATGAAGCTTGCAAAATACTTTTTGAATATATCGATTTTGAATGTTTTTCAAAAGTTCACACCGATGTAAGAACATTTAATTGTAAAATTACTGAAGCGTATTGGCAACAAAATGAAAATCAAATTATTTTCACAATTTCTGCCGATAGATTTTTAAGAAATATGGTTCGAGCAATTGTTGGAACGCTTGTTAATGTTGGTATTCACAAAACTTCATTAGAAGATTTTAGAAACATCATCGAAAGCAAAAACAGAAGTAAAGCCGGATTTTCTGTTCCCGCACACGGATTGTATCTTACAAAAGTAAAATATCCGTATATTTAGCCTTTAAAATTTTATAAGCCAAATGAGTGTTTTAAAATCATCCTCTTTTAAAAAAGTCTTACAATACGCGAAGCCATTTAAAAGCAAGCTTTTTAGCGTTGCATTTTGGGCTATTTTTTTAGCTATTGTTGCAGCACTTCGCCCGTTGGTTTTAAACATCACAATCGACAAATACTTCGTAAACTCTGGTAAAGAAACCAATGTAATTCAGGACTATTTTCTAAACTTAATGAGTTTCATATTAGAAGATGGCAACAACGCTTACAACATAAAAATATTGGTTGCTTTAATGCTTATTATCCTTATTTTAGAGGTAGTTGCACAATATTTCTTCGTATATGTTTCAAGTTGGTTAGGGCAAGATATTGTAAAAGTAATTCGTGAAAAACTATTCTCTCATTTAGCGAGTTTTAAAATGCGATATTTCGATAATGAACCTGTAGGAAAACTAATCACTCGTTGTGTTTCCGATATGGAAAACATTGCCAGTATTTTCAGTCAAGGTTTATTTATGATTGTCAGTGATTTTCTAAAAATGATTATTGTTTTGGCTTTTATGTTAATCATCAATTGGAAAATTACTTGCATTGTTTTATTGATTTTACCTTTAATATTAATTGCTACAAATATTTTCAATAAAAAAATGAAAGTAGCTTTTAATGAAGTACGAAATGAAGTTGCCAATTTAAACACGTTTATACAAGAACGATTAACAGGAATGAAGATTGTTCAATTGTTTAATCGTGAAAAAATTGAATTAGAAAAATTCAAAGAAATCAATGAAAAGCACAATAAAGCTTGGTTAAAAAACATTTTATATAACAGTATCTTCTTCCCTATTGCCGATATTATTTCCAGTATTACCTTAGGTTTAGTAGTTTATTTCGGAGCCTTATTTATTATTAATGGTGATACTCAAACAAGTGTTGGTCAATTGATTTCCTTCAATATGTACATTTCAATGTTATACAATCCATTACGTCAAATTGCTGATAAATTTAATGTCATGCAAATGGGTATTGTGGCTGCTGATAGAGTTTTTGAAATTTTAGAAACCCATGAAGAAGTTCAAGATAATGGCACCATTCATTCTGAAAAATTACAGGGTAATATTAAAATTGAAAATGTAAAATTCAGTTATATTAAAGGTGAAGAAATTTTAAAAGGACTGAATTTAGAAGTCAAACAAGGTGAAACTATTGCTATTGTTGGTGCAACTGGTGCTGGAAAATCGACGATAATTAATTTATTAAATCGTTTTTATGAAATTGACTCTGGAAGAATTTTAATTGACGATATCAATATCAATGATTATTCTTTAGAAACACTTCGAAAAGAAATAGCTATGGTTTTACAAGATGTTTTCTTGTTTGCCGATTCAATCTACAATAACATTACTCTTTTTGATGAAAACATTAAAAAAGAAGAAGTTTATGAAGCTGCCAAAAAGATTGGTATTCACGACTTTTTAATGTCTCTTCCCAATGGTTACGATTATGATGTTAAAGAACGTGGCGTTATGTTATCATCAGGTCAACGTCAGCTTATAGCCTTTTTAAGAGCATTTATTAGTAATCCAAGTATATTAATTTTAGATGAAGCTACTTCTTCTATCGATTCGTATTCGGAAGAATTAATTCAAAATGCAACTAAAAAATTAACGGAAGGAAGAACTTCAATTATTATCGCGCATCGATTAGCAACCATTGTAAATGCAGATAAAATTATAGTAATGGATAAAGGATTAATTGTAGAACAAGGAAATCATAACGAACTACTAAAATTGGAAAATGGTTTCTATAAAAAATTATACGAAGCACAATTCGAAAAACCTGAAGTTCTATCGTAAAAATAAATAAATATTTATTAATTTCGCAATCAGAAAAAAACAATACAATTTAAAAAAATGACACAAGCGTAAGCGACTGCATTTTATTCAAAAAAATAAAAAAATATATAAAATGAAATACGACGTTATAGTTTTAGGAAGTGGTCCTGGTGGTTATGTAACTGCAATTAGAGCTTCTCAATTAGGATTTAAAGTAGCTGTTATTGAAAAAGAAAATTTAGGTGGTATCTGTTTAAATTGGGGATGTATCCCAACGAAAGCATTATTAAAATCTGCTCAAGTTTTCGATTATTTAAAACATGCATCTGATTACGGATTAAAAGTTGATAATGTTGATAAAGATTTTGGTGCTGTAATTGCTCGTTCAAGAAACGTTGCAAGCGGAATGAGTAAAGGTGTTCAGTTCTTAATGAAGAAAAACAAAATTGACGTTATCGATGGTTTTGGAAAAATCAAACCAGGTAAAAAAATTGACGTTACTGCAGCAGATGGAAAAGTTACTGAATATAGTGCAGACCATATTATTATTGCAACTGGAGCTCGTTCACGTGAATTACCAAACTTACCACAAGATGGTAAAAAAGTAATTGGTTACCGTCAAGCAATGGTTTTACCAGAGCAACCAAAAAAATTAATCGTTGTTGGTTCTGGAGCAATTGGAGTGGAATTTGCACACTTCTATAACTCAATGGGTACAGATGTAACGATCGTAGAATTTATGCCAAACATTGTTCCTGTTGAAGATGAAGATGTATCAAAACAATTTGAGCGTTCTTTGAAAAAATCAGGAATTACTATCATGACTAATTCTTCTGTAGAAAAAGTAGATACTTCTGGAAATGGAGTAAAAGCTACTGTAAAAACTGCAAAAGGAGAAGAAATCTTAGAAGCTGATGTTTTACTTTCTGCAGTTGGTATCAAATCGAACATTGAAAATATTGGTTTAGAAGAAGTAGGAATTGCTACTGATAGAGATAAAATTTTAGTAAACGATTATTACCAAACTAATGTTCCAGGATATTATGCAATTGGTGACGTTGTTCCTGGTCAAGCTTTAGCGCACGTTGCTTCTGCAGAAGGAATTTTATGTGTGGAAAAAATCGCTGGTTTACATGTTGAACCATTAGATTATGGTAACATTCCAGGTTGTACATATGCAACTCCAGAAATTGCATCTGTTGGTTTAACTGAAAAAGCAGCAAAAGAAAAAGGATACGAAATTAAAGTTGGTAAATTCCCATTCTCTGCTTCAGGAAAAGCTACAGCTGGTGGAAATACTGACGGATTCGTAAAAGTTATTTTCGATGCAAAATATGGTGAATGGTTAGGATGCCACATGATTGGTGCTGGTGTAACAGATATGATTGCTGAAGCAGTTGTAGCTCGTAAATTAGAAACTACTGGTCATGAAATTTTAAAAGCAGTTCACCCTCACCCAACAATGAGTGAAGCAGTTATGGAAGCTGTTGCTGCTGCTTATGATGAAGTAATTCATATTTAGTCATTGCGAGGTACGAAGCAATCTAATAATAAATACAAAACCGCCTTGTTACAAAACTTGGCGGTTTTTTTGTTGATTTACATACTAAAAAACTAAAATTCAACGTTATAAAAACAACTTTGGAACATTTTTTGTAAAGATATTCTACAAAAAATGTTTATATTTGGATATAACCATAATTATTAACTTAAAACCAAGAGAGATGAGAGCAATCGTAAAAAAATCAATTAAGGCATTAGTTATTATTACATTAGTTGGATTATTTTTTTCACCAACAGAAATGTTTAGTCAAGGACCACCACCATGGGCACCTGCAAAAGGCTATAGAGCAAAAACACGACACATTTATTTTCCACAACACAATTTCTATTATGATATTCAAAAAAGAGTGTACTTTTATTTGAATAATGGAACTTGGTCTGTAAGTGTTTCAATTCCTGCTCCTTTTATTAGTATTAATTTAGGTGGAGCAACTCAAATTCAATTAGACTATTATGGAAATTATCCATATTATTTTAATAATGATCACTGTACTAGATATAAAGTGGTAAAAGTTAAAAAACATAAACCTAAAAAAGTTATTGTTATTGATGAACATCATCATCATAATGACAACGACAATGATCAAGGAAACGGACATGGTAATAAACATAAAGGCCATGGAAAAGGCCACGGAAAACATTAACTCAAAAAACTGCTGATATTTCAGCAGTTTTTTTTATTACCATAATCATTTCATATTCAAAACATTAAATTGATTTATAAAATATTTATTAAAAAAATTGTAACTTATTTTTTACACTTACGTATAATAATAGATTTTTATTTTAAACGAATTTCAAATGGCACATAGGTGTTAATTCTTCCTTTCAATTCATTCTTAGTTTAGAATTTTGAAACCACAAAATTACAGATTAACAACATTTAATCTCTTTTCATAATAAAAATCAAATATTTTTTAATCAACTATAATATTTTAATATGACATCAATTATCGATTTTTGGTGGGTACTTTTAATAGTATTAACCTTAGTGTTTTACAAGTTTGTATTACGTGTATTTTTTGGAATGGTTATCGTTCCAGAAGATAAAATTGGTTTAGTAACCAAAAAATTCGTGCTTTTCGGAGCCGACAAATCTTTACCCGATAGTAGAATTATTGCTACTAAAGGTGAAGCTGGTTTTCAAGCACAATCATTAGCACCTGGTTTATATTGGGGTATGTGGATTTGGCAATATTCTGTAGACATGACACCTTTCACAATTATTCCAGAAGGAAAAATTGGATTAGTGTTAAGTAAAGATGGAAAAGAAATTCCAACTGGTAGAATTTTAGCTAGAAAAGTTGAATCAGATAATTTCCAAGATGCAACTGCCTTTTTAAATAATGGTGGACAAAAAGGTCGTCAAACGGCTTTTATTACAAGTGGATCTTACCGTATCAATACGTATTTATTTGAAGTAATGATAACTGATCAAGTAAAAATATATGAAAACATGGTAGGAATTGTTACTGCTTTAGACGGTGAACCCATTACACAAGGACAAATTGCTGGTAAATATGTAGACGGTCATAATAATTTCCAAGATTTTGATAGATTCTTAGAAGATGGAGGAAATAGAGGTTTACAACCACAAGTAATGTTAGCCGGTTCATATTATATTAATACTTGGGCAATTCAAATTGAACAAAATCCTATGACAGATGTTCCAATTGGATATGTAGGTGTAGTAATTTCTTATATTGGTGAAGACGGACAAGATGTAACTGGAGAAACATTTAAACACGGAAACATTGTTTCTAAAGGTCAACGTGGAGTTTGGATGGAACCTCTTGGGCCAGGTAAATATGCTTTAAATAAATATACAACTAAATTAGAGCCTGTTCCAACTACAAACTTAGTATTAAATTGGGCAAATGCTAGAAGTGAATCTCATGATTTAGATAAAAATTTATCAACAATTACAGTTCGTTCTAAAGATGGTTTCCCATTTAATTTAGATGTAGCACAAATCATTCACGTTCCTGCCAATGAAGCACCAAAAGTAATTGCTCGTTTTGGAAGTATGACCAACTTAGTTTCACAAGTTTTAGAACCAACTATTGGTAACTATTTTAGAAACTCGGCTCAAGATAGTGATGTTATTTCATTCTTAAGTACACGTAAAGAAAGACAAGAATCAGCTAAAAACCATATTAAAACGGTTTTAGATGAATATAATGTTAATGCCGTTGACACATTAATTGGAGACATCGTTCCTCCAGATTCATTAATGAAAACATTAACGGATAGAAAAATTGCTGAAGAAGAGCAAAAAACATATCAAACACAAAAAATGGCGCAAGAACAACGTCAAGGTGTAGAGAAAGAAACAGCTATTGCAGATATGCAAAAAGAAATTGTACGTGCTTCTCAAAGTGTTGAAATTGCTCAACGTACTGCTGATGCAACCGTTAAAAAAGCTGAAGGAGATGCAACAAGTTTAAAATTAAATGTAAATGCTGAAGCAGAAGCTACTAAAATGAGAGCAAATGCGGAAGCTGAAGCTACAAAAGCAAGAGCTGGAGCACAAGCTGAAGCAACTAAATTAAATGCAAGTGCTGAAGCAGAAAAAATCTCTAAAACAGGTTTAGCTGAAGCTGAAAAAATTATGGCAATTGGTAAATCTACTGCTGAAGCATATCAATTACAAGTTTCAGCAATGGGTGGTGATAATTTTACTAAATATAAAATTACAGAAGAAATTGCTAAAGGAAAAATTAAAGTTATTCCTGATGTGTTAATCTCAGGAAACAATGGTTCTGAAGGGGGAATCAGTGGTTTATTAGGTATGAAATTAATGGAAATGATGGATACCAAAAACGAAGAGAAAAACAAATAATTTTTAATCCGGCTTTACTTTTAAAGTCGGATTTTTTTTATATTTACTATATTAACTTAAACTAAAAAATTAAATAGTATGGCAACAGTAAACACGTATCTTACCTTCAATGGTAATACAGAAGAAGCTTTTAACTTTTATAAATCAGTTTTCGGAGGTGAATTTACATACATTGGTAAATTTAAAGATATGCCTGCAGATGAAAATTGTCCACCACCAAGTGCAGAAGAAGGAGAATTAATTATGCATGTTAGTTTACCAATTAGTAAAGAAACCGTATTAATGGGTAGTGACGCAACTAGTTTTAGTGGTAAAGTAGTTCCTGGAACAAATTTCTCAATATCTATAAATGCTGAAAGCAGAGCTGAAGCTGATAAATTATTTGCTGGACTTTCAGTTGGTGGAACAGTTACAATGCCAATGGAAAATACATTTTGGGGAGCTTATTTCGGAATGTTTACCGATAAATTCGGAATCAATTGGATGGTAAATTTTGATGAAATGCCAAAAGGATAATTTAAAATGAGATATACATTATCAAATACCATTAACAAACCTATTTCTGTAGTAACTGAAAAATTTAAAGATACTGAAGGCGCTAAAGAATGGATGGAAGGTTTGCATAAAATTGAACCCGTTTCTGGAGTACCAGGTAAAAAAGGTTCAACTTGTTATTTTCATTTTTCACACAAAGGAAAAGAAATGAAATTATTAGAAACCATTTTAGAAGAAAATCTTCCTCATCAAATTAAGTTTTCATATACTAGTGGTATTGGCTACAATGAAGTGGAATTACTTTTTGAAGAAATTTCTGAAAATGTAACCAAACAAACTACTAATAATTATTTTCAACTTAAAGGTGCCATGAAAATCATGGGCTTTTTTATGTCTGGAATGTTTAAAAAACAATCCATGAAATATATGGATGGTTTTAAAAAGTTTGCAGAGAAATAAAAAAGAGCGGAATTTATTTCCGCTCTTTCATTTTAAATTCTAGGTTTAAATTTAGTATACTTATCTAGCCAAACGGGTTTAAAAATATAACTATTAAATTTATGTTTCATATTTGTTGAAACTCTTATTTCAGAATAATCTTTCAACTTAGAATATTTCGCTTTAAATCTATAAATATAACTTTCATTATAAAATAATGTCTGTGTAATTTTAAGTTCAAGCAAATTACCATATTGTTCATTTATTTCTTGACAAACTAAACGTGATTCCTTTTCATTCCATGATCTAACCAAATAGGGAGTTGCAATATCATTTGTGATTGGAACATATTTTTGTGTCATACAACATTCAAATTGCGCCTTTGCAAATTCAGTTGCTTTTTGAATATAAATTGAATCTAAAGATTCTGGAAGAACTTCTTTTTGTGATTTACATCCAATAAACAGAAATAAAAATAATAAAATTGAAAAAAGTTTATTCATTAAATACCAGCAATAACTTTCAATTCATTTACAAAACGCTCTGCTAAAACATCTGCTTCCTGTTGTGTTGGCGCTTCCGTATAAATACGAATAATTGGTTCTGTATTCGATTTTCTTAAATGAACCCATTCTGTTGCAAAATCAATTTTCACACCATCAATCGTAGAAATTTGTTCGTTTTTATACGTTTCTGTTAAGGTTGCTAAAATCGAATCAACATCAATTTGAGGCGTTAATTCAATTTTATTCTTACTCATAAAATATTGAGGATAAGAAGCTCTTAATTCGGCAACCGTTTTATCTTGACCCGCTAAATACGTTAAGAATAAAGCTACTCCAACCAAACTATCTCTTCCGTAATGTAATTCTGGATAAATAATTCCTCCATTTCCTTCCCCACCAATAATCGCATTGGTTGCTTTCATTAATTCTACCACATTCACCTCTCCTACTGCACTTGCTTGGTAACTTCCGTTATGTTTTTCAGTAATGTCACGTAAAGCACGAGACGAACTCATATTTGAAACGGTATTTCCTGGTGTTTTACTTAATACATAATCCGCAACAGCAACTAACGTATATTCTTCACCAAACATTTCACCATCGTTAGAAATAAATGCTAAACGGTCAACATCTGGATCAACTACTATTCCGAAATCGGCTTTTTCATCTACCACTAATTTACAGATATCACCTAAATGTTCTTTTAAAGGTTCTGGATTGTGAGGAAAATGTCCGTTTGGTTCGCAATATAATTTTACAACTTCTACGCCCATTTGTTCTAGTAAATTCGGGATAATAATTCCACCAGAAGAATTAACTCCGTCTACTACAACTTTATATTTTTTAGTCTTTACTAAATCGGCATCTACCAAAGGCAATTCCAATACTTCATCAATATGAATATCCATGTAAGCATGGTTTTCAGTAACTTCTCCTAAAGTATCCACATCAACAAAATCAAATGCTTCAGCTTCTGCAATTTCTAAAATTTTAGCACCATCGGCACCACTTAAAAATTCACCTTTTGCATTTAATAATTTCAAAGCATTCCATTGTTTTGGATTATGAGAAGCTGTTAAAATAATTCCTCCATCAGCTTGTTCTAAAGGAACTGCCACTTCAACAGTTGGTGTAGTTGACAAACCTAAATCGATCACATCAATTCCTAATCCAACTAATGTATTTACTACTAAATTATGAATCATTGGTCCAGAAATACGTGCATCTCTACCAATAACTACCTTTAGTTTTCTATCTGTTACTGTACTATTATTTTTCAAGAAAGTTCCGTATGCTGAAGCAAATTTTACTGCATCAACAGGAGTTAAGTTATCCCCTACTTTTCCACCGATAGTACCACGAATTCCTGAAATTGATTTTATTAAAGTCATTTATTTAATTTTTAGTTCTTTATTACAAATATAAAAAGTTAGCCTTTCTATTTCAATAAAAGAAAGAAAAGATTTTTATATATTTACGATATCAACTTTCGATTTACGATTTACGATTTTGGAATTTTGAATTGAAATTTGAAAAACAAACTAAAAACAATAAACAACGAACTTGAACTATCTCGCACACATTTATCTTTCAGATGAAGATGATCATATTAAAATTGGAAATTTTATGGCAGACGCTGTAAAAGGGAATCATTATGATCAATATTCTGTTGGAATTCAAGTCGGAATAAAATTGCATCGTTTTATTGATAGTTTTACCGATTCACATCCTGTTTACAGACAAAGCAAACACCGTTTACATGAAAAATACGGACATTATGCAGGTGTAATAATGGATATTATTTATGATCATTTTTTAGCTAAAAATTGGAGCCAATTTTCTACTATCGAATTAGAAGATTACGCAGATAATTTCTACAATTTATTACAAACTAATTATGAAATTCTAACCGAGAAAACGCAGAATTCGTTACCCTATATGATTGATAATAATTGGCTAGTATCTTATAAATCTTTAGCCGGTTTGGAATTGATTTTATTTCAAATGGATTATAGAACGCATAATCGCGTAAATATGCCAAATGCCATGGAAGATTTAAAAAAATATTATGTGGAAATTGAAAATGAATTTTTTATATTTTTCAACGAATTACAAGAAAAATCAAAACTAGAATTAGAAAAATTAAGAATTGAATTCTCTTATCCAAAAAATTAAAAATCAATGCGTTTCGTTACTACAATTAAAAAAGCTTTTGAAGCCAATCAAGATATTATTTACGGACAAAAACAAAGCGATTATTTAAAAAATAATTTTCCTTGTTATGGTATTCCAACTCAAAATAGACGAGAGATTTTAAAAAATTGTTCTGTAGAATATGCTGAAGAAATTAAAATTGATTTCAGAACTATTTGTTGGGAATTATATCAATTTCCACACAGAGAAATGCATCAAACTGCCATTGATATTTTCCTAAAAGAAATAAAGAAAGATTTCCGAATTGATGATATTGCTTTTATTGAAAAACTAATACTAAATCATTCATGGTGGGATAGTGTGGATACCTTGGCAAAATATGCTGTTGGTGGTTATTTAAAAAAATTCCCAGAAAAAACATATTCAATAATTGATGAATTTTCAAATTCAGAAAATATGTGGTTAAATAGAACAGCTATCATTTTTCAATTAGGATACAAATCTAAAACTGATTTTGAGCTTTTAGTTTCCGAATGTGAAAAGCACAAACATTCTAAAGAATTTTTTATACAAAAAGCAATTGGTTGGGCTTTACGTGAATATGGATCGGTTAATCCAAATGCAGTATTAGAATATGTTAAAACGGCAAATTTAAAACCCTTAAGTAAAAAAGAAGCGATTAGAAAATTGATTTAATTACTTAAATTCAGAATGCCAAATATCTTGTTTAGGAATTAATTTTGGTGTATTTTAGCCATTCCGATAAAAATTACTTTAGTGTTAAGAATAATACGCAACATAGCCCGAAAATTTGAAAATTATTTTGCCAAATTAAAATCCATTTTAGAACCTAGACAATTTTTATATGTTTCTAGTGTTTTAGTTGGATTATCTGCCGCTTTAGCCGTTATTGTTTTAAAAACATTTGCCCATAGTGTTTTTCGTTTTTCTCAATTTTTAGATTCAAAACTTCACTTACCATATAGTAATAGTACGTTACCTATTCTTGGAATTTTATTAACAGTATTTATTATTAAAAGAGTTTTAAGTGGAAGTATTGAAAAAGGCACATCTCAAATTATGTATGCGGTTGCCAAAAAAAGAAGTGTAATTCCGGACAAGCAAATGTATGCACAAATCTTAACCAGTTCATTAACCGTTGGTATGGGTGGTAGTGCCGGTTTGGAGTCGCCAATTACTATTACTGGTGCAGCTTTCGGAAGTAACTATGCTTTAAAATATCGTTTAAGTTATAAAGATAGAACCTTACTTTTGGCTTGTGGCGTGGCTGCAGGAATTGCAGCTGCTTTTAATGCGCCTATTGCAGGTGTTTTATTTGCTATAGAAGTTGTTTTGGCGGAAATCAGTATAACTGCATTTACACCTTTGATTATTAGCGCAGCTACTGGTTCAATTGTTTCAATGTTATTGATGAATGAAGAAGTTTTGTTTAGTTTCAAATCGATTCAAGATTTTGATTCTAAAAACCTTCCATTTTATATTTTATTAGGCGTATTATCTGGGTTTGTTTCCATCTATTATGCTAGAAGTTTTAGAAAAATTGAACACTTTTTCTCTAGAAGAAGTAAAAACATGTATCGAAAAGCTCTTTTTGGCGCCAGTATTTTAGGTATTTTAATTTTCGTTTTCCCAACACTTTTTGGTGAAGGGTATGAAAGTATTAAACTACTTGCCGATAATCAACCTGAGAAATTAGCAGAAAATACCTTATTAGAAAATTTTAGCGATAAAAAATGGATTTTATTATTATTCATTTCTGCAACATTACTAATTAAGGTTTTTGCAACGGGTATTACACTTGGTGCAGGTGGTAATGGAGGTAACTTCGCTCCTTCTCTTTTTGTTGGTTCGTATTTAGGATTTTCTACAGCTTATTTATTCAATATTTTAAAAATTACGAACTTACCGATTAGTAATTTCACATTAGTGGGTATGTCTGGAGTTTTAAGTGGATTATTTCATTCTCCTTTAACCGCAATATTCTTAATTGCTGAGATTACTGGTGGTTATAGTTTAATGGTACCACTTATGATTGTTTCTTCAATAAGTTTTGCCATTTCAAAACACTTTGAGCCGTATTCTTTTGATATTAAAAACTTAGCCGATAAAGGAGAAGTTTTTACAGACGATAAAGACAAAAATATTTTACAATCGATTGAAATCAAAAAAATAATTAACACTAATTTTAGTCCGGTTAAAGAATCTAAAACATTAGAAGCGTTAATTGAAAAAATTAAGGAATCAGACGACACCATTTTTCCGGTTTTTGATGAAAGTAATACTTTCATTGGATTAATCTATTTAGATGATATTCGACCAATTATATTTTCTTCCTTTAAAATAAAATATACATCAATTACGGAAATTGTACAACCAGTTAAAGAAAAAGATGCTGTTAATATTGATGATTCTGTAGAACATATTTTAAATACATTTGAAAGAACACATCAAGTCATTTTACCTGTTTTAAAACACAAAAAATTTATTGGTTTTATTGCTAAAGCAGACATTTTAGAAAAATATCGAGAACAATTAAAAGAATTGGTGATTGAGTAAATACTACTTAAAAAGTAACAATGATATCAAAACGAAAACTATACTACCTTTTATCTCCTTCGATGAGATACAGCATTAGAAAAATATATTATTTTCCTTCTGATTTTTGGGATTTAATTTCTGGAAAAAGAGATAAAACTATTCCGCCAAAAGGATTGATTTTTATTGGGCCTGGTGATTTCAAAAGAATTGGTGAACATTATCTTAATATTTTCAAAGAACAATGTAATTTGTTACCAAATCATCGCGTTTTAGATGTGGGCTGTGGAATTGGTAGAATTGCTATTCCTTTAACCAATTATCTCAATAAAGAAGGATCTTACGAAGGATTTGATATTGTAAAAAATGGAATTGATTGGTGTCAAAAAAACATAACCCAAAAAAATCCCAATTTTAAGTTTACCCATATTGATTTAAAAAACGATTTATACAATTTAAAAACAGAACAAACAGCTAATAATTTTGTTTTTCCTTATCAAGATTCTAGCTTTGATTTAGTGGTTTTAACTTCTGTTTTCACGCATATGATGCCTGATGATGTTGTTAATTATATCAAAGAAATCAATCGAGTATTAAAACCAAATGGAAAATGTTTGGTTACTTTTTTTATTTTGAATGAGGAAAGTAAAAACTATATGAAATCAAATTCAGATTTTAATTTTCAATACAATTTTGGCGACTATAGTTTGATGGATAAAGACGTTAAAGAAGCTAATATTGCTTTTGAAGAAAAATTTATTTTCAATTGTATCAAAGAAAATAATTTAACAATTGAAAAAACATTATATGGATTTTGGTCAGGTCGTCCTAAAAATGAATCTTTCGATTATCAGGATACGTTGATACTAACTAAGTAAAAAAAACACTATACTATTTCAATAAAATTTAAAATTATTTTATTCTTAGTTTATTAAAGTCAAAATGATTTCATGAAAATTAAAACAAGCTTATCAATTCTTATATTAATTTTAACTAGTTGTAATTTAAATAATTCAACTATACAGAATGATAATTACGATAAAATTTTAGATAAAAAAGAAAGATTACAACTTCATAAAAAATATGAAAATATTGGTACTTTAATATCTACTATTGAATTTGGAATAAAAGCAACCGGTGAAGATATAAAAGATTTTGAAGATGGTGTTATTCCGTGGATTAGTATCGAAAATCCTGAAAGTGAAATTGATAGATTAATTGGTTCTGATGAAATAGTTGTTCCATTTTCGGAAATTATTCTAAATATTGACTATCCATTAAATAATCCAGCGAGTTTTGTTTTAAAAAGTTCAACAAATGGATTTACAAAAAGAGAACTTATACTCGAAATTAGCAAGTTATACTACGAAATATATAACGTAGAAGAAAATACTTCTAATATTAAAACTATCCCAATTGAACAAAGAAAAGGTGTGATTAATAGAAATCAAACGGATGGTAAATATGGTATTTGGGGTCACGATATTGGTGATTTAGATTTAAGTTCTATTGAAGTATATAAAACCGAAAATGGTAAAATTCACATTATACTCATTGTAGAATCTTAATTAAATTATTTCCCATACACATCCAATTCTTCAATTTGAGTTTTATAATAAGAAGGCAATAATATGTTTTTAATCATTTTATCTAATTTTATCACTCTGCTGAATTTATATATTGGTACAATTGGTTGAATCGCTGAAAAACGATTGAAGTTTAATAAACGAATTACAATTTTAGGAACTACTAGTTTTTGACCTTCAATTAATACAAAGTAACGAATTGCTCCTAAATGTTTTTTATATTGTTTAAATAAATCTAAAGTAAATTCACTTTTTTGTAAATTTTCTTTTAAATGTGATTCTCGAACGGGTAACCAATCTCTATAATTATTTGGTAATTCTTTTAATCCCATTCGAATTCCAACTCGATAAAAAACATCATACACTTCTTCTTTTTCAGCTTGAGTCAATTTGTTTTCTAGTAGTTCGTATGCAGAAATCGAATAATGAATCAGCATAAATAAAACATCACGATACGCCCAATCGGGAATTAATGCTCCTCGACTTTCCTCTACTGAACCATGTATTTTTCGCAGTGTATCTATAGATTGATTGGCTTGTTCTAATGGAGCAAAAACTATCATTCTCGCATATCGAACCGTTGAAAATAATCTTCCCAAAGGATCAGAAGGCAATTTTCCAGTAAAATATAACCAATCAACTGCTTTGTTTAGTGCAAATTCGGCTGAAGCTCGAGCAAAAATAAAAAGTATGGTATCACTTTTACCCCAAATTTTTCGGACAACTGAATTTTCTTCAACAAAATATTGCATAAACTATATTACTATTTCTAAAACTTATACTTTTAAAGTCATTTAACGTATTGTATGACACGATTATTGTATTGGAATATTCAAATTTACTAGTATTGTTCTAAATTCTAATAGAAAAACACTAAACAATTGTTGGTAAGTAATAAATCCTTATAAGTAAATTCAAAAAAAAGACCTAAAAGATAAAATCTCTCAGGTCTAATTAATTAATTTTCTATTAGTAATGCATTTAATAACAATTGAGCTGTTGCTTCGTTAGTTGCTAAAGGCACATTATGAACATCACAAATACGAATTAACATATTAATATCCGGTTCGTGTGGATGACTGCTCATTGGATCTTTAAAAAACAACACCATTTTGCATTTTCCTTCGGCAACTCGTGCTGCTATTTGTGCATCACCACCTAGGGGTCCGCTTAGCATTTTCTTCACTTTTATTCCGGCCGCTTCTACTTTCCCACCCGTTGTTCCTGTTGCAATTATCTTAACGTTTTCCGTTAATAAAATATTGTGATTCTTATTTAAAAATTGAACCATATCAGCCTTTTTGCCATCGTGAGCAATTACAGCTATTTCATATTTTTTGGTCATTAATTTTGAATTTTTTTAAAAATTAAATAAATAAGATTCTCCTAAAAAGACTAGTATTCCTGCAAAAAAACCTATTAATGCTAGCCAACTTATTTTCTTTAAATACCACATAAAATCAACATTTTCGATACCCATTGCAGCAACTCCTGCAGCAGAACCAATAATTATTGCACTACCTCCTGTACCTGTTGTTAAAGCTAAAAATTCCCAAAAATGATGATCTGTTGGATATTGTTCTAAACTGAACATTCCTTGTACTGCAGCTACTAAAGGTACATTATCTACTACCGCTGATAATAATCCAAGTACTGTTCCAATTAAATATTCGTCTTTTAATGTGCTTGTTAAACTTTCAGCCATTGTCCCTAAAATTCCAAAAGATTGTAAGGAAGAAACCGCTAATAATATTCCTAAAAAGAATAAAATACTCGGACTATCCACTTTTTGTAAAGCATGTGTTACCATGTATTTATTTTTCACATCTTCAGGTTTATCTTTATGAATAATTGAAACAAAAACCCATAATATACTCAAAGCTAACATGACACCCATAAATGGAGGTAAATGTGTAATCATTTTAAAAATTGGAACAAATAATAACATTGCAATTCCAACAATTAAAACCAAATTTGCTTCTTTTTCATTAAAATTATCATCTTTTACATTTTCAAATATAAAGGTCTGTTTTCTAAACTTATACGATAAAATTAAAAGTGGAATTAAACATACAAAAATACTTGGGATGAATAATTCTTTAATAATATTTAATGCTGTTATTTGATTTCCAATCCATAACATAGTTGTTGTTACATCTCCTAATGGTGAAAATGCTCCACCAGCATTAGCTGCTATAATGATTAAACCAACAAACCATAAACGATCTTCTTTTTCTTTTAATAACTTAGTAATCAAAGAAGTCATAACAATTGCCGTTGTCAAGTTATCTAATAAAGCGGATAAGAAGAAAGTAATTATTGCTATAATCCACAACAATCTTGACTTACTTCTCGTTTTAATTTTGTTAGTAATAATTTTAAATCCATCATGACTATCAATTAATTCTACAATTGTCATAGCACCAAGTAAGAAAAATAATATTGAGGCTATTTCACCTAAATGATGTAATAACTCTTCTACAACAACTTCTTTTTGAGTTTGCGAAAAAATATAGATTGTCCAACATAAAACACCTGTTAATAATGCAGAAGCTGCTTTGTTAAGTTTTAAAGGATGTTCAAAAGCAATTAATAAATAGCCTATAATAAAAATGGCGAGTACTAAAATTGTCATAATATAATAAATTTAATGTTTTCGATTTTGTAGGAAGTTTTAATCCAGTCTTGGAATTTTTCTTCTGAAAAGGATGATTTTGGTTCTTTTTCCAATTGAATGATGCAAAGATACAAATTTTCATAATTTTCTTTATTATAACTATCTCCTGTTGTCATTACAAAAGAAGTTATTTCAGGAAATAATACTTTTATTTGTTTAAATACTTCCTCATTTTTAATTTTAAAATTTTCTTCTTCGTTTAATTTATTTTGATATTCATTTATTATAGCATCTTGAGAATTATTTGTTTTATTATCTATAACATCTGAAAATGAAAATCCTTCTTTGATTAATAAATTAGTTTCATCCAAATTGTAGGATTTTAAACTTTTCTTTAATGCATTTATTTCAACTGAATCTACTTTTTTACCACCAATTACCAATTCAATTGTTTTATCTTTATATTCAACTTTTTTTGAAATAATAAAGTTATTTTTCAAATTCACTTGTTCGGTAATAAACTTATTAGCTTGGGTTTTAAATTTCATTTCTTTAATGAATTCGTATCCAAAATAAATACTAGGAACTAAAGTTAGAACAACAATGAATCCCACCCAATTATGTACCCTCTTTTTAGTTTTAACATCAATAATTTCTTTATTTGGAAAACGTAAAAAACGAACCGTTACAAAAGTGGATAAAGCAATAAAAACAGTATTAATCAAAAACAAATAAATAGCTCCAGAAAAAAATTGCAAATTACCACTTGCTAATCCATAACCTGCAGTACATAATGGCGGCATTAAAGCGGTTGCAATAGCAACACCTGGTATTACATTTCCTTTTAATTTACTTGAAGTTGCTAAAATTCCGGCTAAACCACCAAAAAATGCAATTAATACATCATAAATATTTGGAGTTGTTCGTGCTAAAATTTCAGAATGGGCTTCATTTAAAGGTGAAATATAAAAATAGAACGTAGAAGTAAATAAACTTACTCCAACTGCAAAAAGGAAATTTTTAGCAGATTTTTTTAATAAAATCAAGTCGTTTATTCCCATCGCTAAACCAATTCCCATAATTGGACCCATTAATGGCGATACAAGCATGGCACCAATAATAACTGCTGTTGAATTGACATTTAAACCAAGTGAAGCAATAAAAATGGCAAATATTAAAATCCATAAGTTGGTACCTTTAAAAACTACTCCTTGATCAATCGTTTCGATTACTTTGTCATAATCTTCTTTTTCTTTTTGTATACTAAATCTTTCAAAAAACTCCATTCTAAATATTTTTTTATTTTTTTCAAATTACGAAAAAAAGACCGATTATGCAAATTCGACTAACAAAAAACCCTGTTAAATTAAGGTTAACAGGGTTTTTAGTAATATTAAGCTTGCATATGAAATTCGATTAAACCATCTATTGGTCTGCGTAATACATTTCCAATTTGTATTCCGTATTCTTTTAAAATTGCTTCTAATTCATCTCTTAAATAAAAAGCAATAGAACCAATAAAATGAACTGGAACTTCTTTACAATTTTCAAACTGCATGATATAATTTTCCACAAAAGCTACCATTTCTTCACGAATAAATTCTTGACAAATTTGTTCGTCTTTATTCTTAATTAAAAATTCAGCAAAGGTTGCTAAATAAGCATTTGGATTAGGTTCTTTATAAAAATTTTGCTTGATAACATCAGCATCTAAATCGTATTCTTTTTCAAAAGCTTCCGATAAATGTTTCGGCATTTTATTGAAATAATACGCTCTAATTAAATGACGACCAAATCGATTCCCACTAGCATCATCCATAGCAATATATCCTAACGATTGTACTTTTTGATGCAATATAGTTCCGTCAAAATAACTGCAATTTGAACCTGTTCCTAAAATACAAACGATAGCCTTTTCGTTTTTTGGAGTAGTTGCAAAAACAGCTGCATACGTATCTTCATGAACTGTAATGGCTGCATTAGTAAAATATTCTTTAAAGATATTGGCTAGAAAAATTTTCATTCTATCAGTACCACATCCTGCACCGTAAAAAAATAAATGAGAAGCTTTATCTTTATTTTGAGAAATATCGAATTTATCGTTTAAACGATTGATAATTTCTTCTTTTGTTAATACTTCCGGATTTAAACCTAAAGATTGAGTTGTAAAAAGAATTTTACCATTATCATCAATGGCAATCCAATCGGCTTTAGTAGAACCGCTATCAACTAGTAATTTCATTTTTGTTGGTTTGTAGTAATTAGTTTTCGAAAGTACTTCTATTTTTCAACATTCGAAAATGAAAAATAAAAAAAAGCATCCAAAAAATGAATGCTTTTAAGTCTTTTTATTTTACAGAATTGATATGTACGGCTAAATCAATTAATTTACTTGAATAACCATATTCGTTATCATACCAAGAAACTAGTTTGAAGAATGTAGAGTTCAAACCAATTCCAGCTTTAGCATCAATAATAGATGTGTGTGTATCCGATACAAAATCTTGAGAAACCACATCATCTTCTGTAAAGCCTACAATACCTTTCATTGAAGTTTCAGAAGCATTTTTAAGTACTTTCATAATTTCTTCATAAGTCGTTTCTTTAGCCACTTTAACTGTTAAATCAACTACAGAAACATCGGCAACTGGTACTCTCATTGACATACCTGTTAATCTACCTTTCAATTCCGGAATTACTTTTGTAACCGCTACCGCCGCACCCGTTGAAGATGGAATAATATTGTTTAAAGCCGAACGACCTCCACGAAAATCTTTTTTCGAAGGTCCGTCTACTGTTAATTGTGTAGCCGTTGTAGCATGAATTGTGGTCATTAAACCTTCTACAATTCCGAAATTATCGTGTATTACTTTTGCTAAAGGTGCTAAACAATT
Source organism: Flavobacterium urocaniciphilum (assembly GCF_900110615.1). Classification (GTDB taxonomy): domain Bacteria; phylum Bacteroidota; class Bacteroidia; order Flavobacteriales; family Flavobacteriaceae; genus Flavobacterium; species Flavobacterium urocaniciphilum. The sequence goes on along the minus strand of NZ_FOEI01000001.1, from coordinate 535,784 downwards.
TGTAGTACATGAGGCATTTGAAACAATGGTATCTGCTGGTGTTACTTTATCATGATTAACACCCATAACAAACATTGGTGCATCTGCTGATGGAGCAGAAATTACTACCTTTTTAGCACCGCCTTTAATGTGAGCATTTGCCGTTTCTAAAGTGGTAAAAATACCTGTACATTCTGCAACAACATCAACGTCAACTTCTGCATCATCCCATTTAATTAATGTTGGGTCTTTTTCGGCTGTAACACGAATATATTTATCGTTTACAAATAATTTTCCGTCTTTAACGTCTACTTTACCATTAAAACGACCATGAACCGAATCATATTTAAGCAAATAAGCTAAATGATCTACCGATAACAAATCGTTAATGGCAACTACTTCTACATTTTCTCGGTTGAAAGTTTCTCTAAATACAATTCTTCCAATTCTTCCGAATCCATTAATTCCTAATTTCATTTTTAATTTACATTTTTCTACTAACTTTTAACAGCGTGTTAAAAGCACTTATTATTACTCTATTTATATACTTTTTTAAATGTGTCATTCGACACTTCAAGCGAAAAGATTGAGAATTTCAAAGACACTTTATCCAAAATCCTTTTCCGTTAACCCTTATGTCTTTTGCCTTTTGCCTTATCCCTTTTAACTTTCAACTTGGCTCTTATTAAGAAGAAACGATATCAGAAACTTTTACTAATTCCATATCCATTTTGCTACTACCTTTAATTGCTTGTTCTAGTGGTGTTAATGCAATTTTATCTTCAATTAATCCTACCATAAAATTGGATTTTCCTTCTAATAAACTTTCAACAGCTTTTACTCCTAAACGAGAAGCTAAAACCCTATCGAAACATGAAGGCGAACCACCACGTTGCATGTGTCCTAAAACCGAAACACGTACATCATATTCAGGCATGTTCTCTTCAACATAATCTTTTAATTCGAAAACATTTTTACCTATTTTATCTCCTTCAGAAACGACAACAATACTAGATGTTTTTCCAGATTCTTTACTCCTATTTAAAGATTCAACCAATCGATCTAATCCAAAAGCTTCTTCAGGAATAAGAATTTCTTCGGCACCAGCACCAATACCAGCATTTAATGCGATATGACCTGCATCTCTACCCATAACTTCTACAAAAAATAAGCGATTATGTGAATTGGCTGTATCTCTAATTTTATCGATGGCATCAACTACAGTATTTAATGCTGTATCGTACCCTAAAGTATTTGTGGTTCCGAAAATATCATTATCAATAGTTCCAGGAATTCCAATTACAGGGAAATTAAATTCTGCATTAAAAATTTCAGCACCTGTAAATGTTCCATCGCCACCAATTAAGACTAATGCATCTACTCCACTATTTTTTAAATTATGAAAGGATTTTTCACGACCTTCTTTGGTCATGAAGTCTTTTGAACGTGCCGATTTTAAAATCGTACCACCTTTATTAATTATATTTTTAACATCACGAGGACCCATTGCTTTGAAGTCGCCTTCAATCATTCCTTGATATCCTCTATAAATTCCAACACATTCTACATTATAATACGAACAAGCACGAACTACGGCTCTAATGGCTGCATTCATACCTGGCGAATCTCCACCAGAAGTTAAAACCCCTATTTTCTTTATGGTTGATGACATATTTTACGTTATATTAATTTGTATTTTAAATAGGAAAAAACCAGCCTGCTAAAAAACGAGTTATTTTCCGAATATGCAAAAGATTTTGCAATTTCTTTACTAATTTAACAGATAAACAAACAGAAGCTTTACTAATCTTCTATTTGTGGAACACGTTGTTTTGGTTCTTTTCTTTCCTCTTTAACTTGACGTTTTTTAGTTTCTTCTATGAAGTCGAATAATTCTGGATTAATCTCAGAATCAGGAATTTCGTCAATAGGATTATTGTTTAAATCTTTAGCTTTTTGTGCTTTGAAAAGTTTATGGAATAACTCTTTAAAATCGTCAAAATCGACACTATACGACAATCCGACACCTTGAGTATAACCGATATTTTGGCCCAAAGTATTGTAATTTACATCGTTTTCTTTATTGAAAACATGAGCAGTAAGTGTTCCGTCAGAATTTAATTTCATTTCCACTTCAACATTACCAACAACATACGATTGATTGACACCACCAACAGGAACTCCAACATTTCCATTGATACTGATTTTATCATTAATTTGAGTTGTTAAAGTAACTAATGCGCGATCTGAAATATCATTTTTACTATCTCCAATTTGGTAATCTAAACCTAATTGTAATTTATTTTCACCATCCGATAATACTTCACCAAATAAACTTCCCGCTTTCTCAAATAAAGATCCATACCAAGCAGAATTTGTTGGTGTAACAAAACTACCAGTTGCCATTAAAGCAAATGCTTGTCTTTGTCTGAAATCTTTATCTTGTAAACGATAATCGATATCACTTTTTAAAACAGAACTAACCGTTGGGAAATTAATATTAAAATCCGATTGAGGTGCGTTTAATTCTCCAGTAATTGCAATAGCAACTTCAGTTTGCACCTTTTTATTAAAAGTTGCATTATCCAATAAAATACCTGGATTTGTTTGCGTATTATAAACTGCTTCTAAATTTAACTTAGCTCCAAGAGGATCGCCATCCCAGTCGATTGTTCCACCCTTTTTAACTAAGAATTTTTTATCTATTAAACTTCCGTATCTAAATAAATATTCACCTTTATCAACAATGTAATTTCCATTCATTTGGAATTTACCTAAAGTATTAATATTCATAAACATCGAACCATTTCCAGTTCCTTTCATAGAATGCCCAGTTTCTCTGTTAAGAATAACTTCTATTTCAGCATTTGGAGTAATATCAAAATCGAAATTTAAGTCAATTCCTTGATAGGTTTTTGTTTGTTTCGTATCTTTTTTAGTGGTTCCGTATTTTTCTTCTGGTGTAACAAAATGTACCGAATTATTATCACCAACCGTTTCAGAATCATTAACTGGAATTTTAATTGAAGTTCCATTTGCAGATTTTCCAACGGCATTAACAACTAGTGCTTCAACTGGACCTTCAATAGTTGCATATCCATCAAAATAAGCTTTTCCAAAATAATAAGCATCGTCACTATCTTTAGTATCTAAAACTAACAATCTATCAGAAGTTACTTTTAAATCCATTTCCCAATTACCTAATTTTTCATGAGAAATACTTCCGCTTAAAATACCTTTTGTTTTTTCGTTTACATCTGAAATATCAATATTTCTAAAAATGAATTTTTCTTCCGTTAAATCTAAAATCGAATTTTTATCAAAATTATAATCCACATTAATATATGGAATTTTTAAACCTGCCTCATTTAAATATAATACACCATCAATTTCTGGATTTTCTAATGGTCCAACAATATGTGCTCTTCCAGAAGCAAAACCTCTAACATTATCAATTATACCTGTTAAAAATCCACCTACTGGTTTGATATTAAATTTTTCAAAACCAGCATCAAGCGTTAAAATTGGTTTTTGATTTACAAATTCTACAATTCCAGCAGTAAAGAAAGTTTCATCATCATCTTGTGATATAGTTGCATCAACATTGAATTTTCTAAAACTTTGATCTCCTGAAACATCTAATTTCAATAATCCTAAATCGATTGAATTTACTTGTAAACCATCAATAGTCAAACTAGTTGAAGGCTCATAAATATCTTTATCTTGTTTGTATTTTATTTCACCATTTAATTTTCCACCTAAAGTTAGATTTTTGACTTCTGGTGTAACTTTAGAAATATCAACATCATTAAATTTAAAATTAAAATCTTTATACGTTGAACCATTCATGACACCATTAAAATCGATAAATTGCTCGTTATGAGATAATTTCAACTGATTAAAATTGAAATTTTTAAAACCTTTATCAAATACAATCGTATTACCAGCGGTTTCATTTTCATTAATATACCATTGATAATTTTTAAACGTAATATCCGATTTTTTAAACCCAACAACCGATTGTTTGTCTTTATCAATAGTGTGAAACAAGTTTAAATCGAATGTATCTTCACCTTTTTTCCCTCCTTTAAACTCCGTTCTAGCAAAAAGTGTATCATTTAATGTAAGATTAATTAAACTAAATTCTTGAACCTTATAATTTTTGGTATTGATACTATCCAATTCGATATATGCATTATATAAAGGATTTTTATTATCAATATCTATTTTAATTCCGCTAAATCTATTTTCAAAAGCATTTACTAAAGGAGAATTAAAATCGAATTGAAACAAACCTTCATCTGCATTAATTTTTCCTTTTGCGTGAGTGTTTTCAGCAATTGAAACATCCGGATAAAATACTTCTAAAATTTTATTATAAATAGTAAAATCGAAATCTAAAAACTGATTTTTAGATAATTTATGCGGAGAATAATTAGCATATAAACTACCAACAGCGTTTTCTAAAATTTTTCTAATTTGTTTCGTTTGATATTTTCCAACTACCTTACCATCAATCATGTCTGATGAATTTAAAGTAATTGTACGAACATTATCCGCATCAAAAGATGAAGTTATATAAGCATTATCAAAATAATAATCGTCTTTTTGATTAGAATAAGAAATGTTTTCCAAATCGACAACTCCTGCTAAATCATCTAAAGTATTTCCTTTAGCTTTCATTTTTATACTTCCTGACAAAATAGATTTAGCATCTTTAGTGTATAGATTTATTTTTCTCAGATTTGCATATTCAATTTGCGCATCAAAATCGTATTCTTTTTTCTTTTTACTTAAGTCGACTAATCCATCAAACGTCATTTTTAAATTAGGATCATTACTATCAAAAAAACCTTTAAAATAGGGCATTTTCATAGTTCCATCTACTAAAACGTTTTGGTAAGTATATCCATTATATCTGAATTGCTGGATAGAACCTTTCATTTTTGTATTCAGATATTTTTTAGAAAATCCGGTTCCATCGATATCCATTGAAACTGTTGACTTTCCTAAATCTTTTTCATCTAAAAAGGCTCCTAAATCAAATTGATCCAATTGGAAATTTCCAACATAAGTTGCTCGATCAATATTATCGATTTTATCCATTTTAAAATCGGCAATAACATGACCTAATTTAGAGAACATGTCTACATCAGCAATAATCCATTTTTGAGTTAATTCTACATCACCTTTTAAATCAACGCGACCTAATTTCTGCAATTGCTTTGGTAAATTTTTACCTAATAGATTAGGAAGTACTTTACTTACACTTGCTTGACTAGCCGTTAAATGATCGAAATTTCCTTTCATGTAAAACTTTTGATCACCTTTACCGAAAAGATTTTTCAATTGTAATTTACCTACAACTTCATTATCATTTAAATCATTAAATTTTAAATTATTAAACTTTAAATCGTTTAATGTTCCAATGATGTGAGAATCGATATAGAATTTTTGATTTTTTCCGAATTCAGGATAAAAGAAATTTAAATCATTACTTGATATTTTTCCTTCTTTAATATCTAAATCGAAAACTACTTTATTATTAAAATCTTTGAAGTCTTTTCTATCGTAACGTAATTCTGTTTTTCCTTTGAAAGAAGAATTAGTCGTTTCTAAAACCAATTCATTAAGAAGAATATTCTTTTTAGTATACGTGAAATCAGAAGTCAGATTTTTCATTTCCAAACCTCTATGGTCTTTAAACGACATTTTATAAACGTAGGCGTATACATTTGAACCTTTAACATAAAAATCGTCTAATTGTCCGTTTAAATTTGTAAAATCTAATAATCTCGGATTTTTTAAATTTTCATCGATATATCTGAATCTACTATTTTTTAAAGCAATTGAATTGATTTTCAATCTAAATTTACCCGAAGATTTTTTCCCATCATCAAAAGCAGCAACAAACTTATCCAGATTAGTTTCCTTTTCGCCTTTATAATGTCTGATTTTTAAATTTAATTCATCTGCTTGTAAATCACCAAAATACGGATGTCCATTTTCGTATAATTTTTTGAAACTTAAAATCGAAGTATTTATTCTATTAAAATGAACTAAAGTATCTTGATGATGATCTCGAACTAAAATTCCTTTCAGTTTTACACCACCAAACGGATTTACAGCAACTTGTTCAACAGTAATATCTACACCAAATTCTTTCTTCAGTTCATCTGTAGCATATTTCCCAAGTTTTGTTTGTACGAAAGGTAAGGCCAATAGTATGGCTACTATAAGCAACAAAAGTAGTATTCCGATTAAGGAACGAACTAATATTTTCTTTACCGATTTAATAGGCGTAGTTATTTAATTTTAAAACAAAATGTAAAATTATTTGCTTATAGAAACAAAAATAAGCAATTTTGTAGGACATTTACAATAGTTACACACCAAATTTCATGCCTAATATTATGAAAACCACAAATATTTACACTTTAGCGATAGAAAGCTCTTGCGACGATACTTCTGCAGCAGTTTTATGCAACGATAAAGTATTGTCAAATATTGTTGCTGGACAAAAAGTTCATGAAGAATATGGTGGTGTTGTTCCTGAGTTAGCTTCAAGAGCACATCAACAAAATATTGTTCCTGTTGTGGAAATGGCAATTAAAAAAGCTGGAATTTCTAAAAGTGATTTATCAAATATTGCATTTACTCAAGGCCCTGGTTTAATGGGTTCATTATTAGTAGGTGGCAGTTTTGCAAAATCGTTGAGCTTAGGTTTAAATATTCCATTGATTGCAGTGAATCATATGAAAGCGCATGTTTTAGCACATTTCATTGATGAAGAAGGTTACGATAAACCAACTTTTCCTTTTATTGCTTTAACTATTTCAGGTGGTCATACACAAATTATTAAAGTTTCGAGTTTTTTTGATTTAGAAATTATTGGAGAAACTACCGATGATGCAGTTGGTGAAGCTTTTGATAAAAGTGCTAAAATATTAGGACTTCCCTATCCTGGCGGGCCACTAATTGACAAATATGCACAATTAGGAAATCCGAAAGCCTTTCCATTTACCAAACCAAAAGTGGATGGGTTGAATTTTAGTTTTAGCGGATTAAAAACGCAAATTTTATATTTTATTCAGAAAAATGTAGCTGAGAATCCGAATTTCATTGAAGAAAACATTAATGATATTTGTGCTTCGATACAATATACCATTATTCAAATTTTAATGGATAAATTGAAGTTAGCTGTTGCTGAAACAGGAATTAAACAAATAACAATTGGAGGTGGTGTTTCTGCCAATTCTGGTATTCGAAATACATTGAAAGAAGCCGAAACAAAATACGGATGGAAAACATATATTCCTAAATTCGAATACACCACAGACAACGCAGCAATGATTGGTATTGTTGGATATTATAACTTTTTAGAGAAAAATTTCAGTACATCTGAAGTGGTTTCTAAAGCACGAATTGAATTTTAATACTATGCAATTATTCTATAATTCTGACATAAAATCTGGAGATAAATCGTTTACTTTTGATAAAGAAGAAAGCAAACATATAATTAAAGTATTACGTAAACAAGAAGGTGATAAAATTCACATTACAAATGGTATAGGTTATTTATTTGTTTCCGAAATTTCATTGGCTTTAGAAAAGAAATGTGAAGTTAAAATTATAGATGAACAATTTTTTGAACCAAACACTTTCAGAACTCATATTGTGGTTGCACCCACTAAAATGAATGATCGTTTAGAATGGTTTTTAGAAAAAGCTACTGAAATTGGACTTCATGAAATCACACCTATTATATGTGATCATTCAGAACGAAAAGTATATAAAATAGATCGTGCTGAAAAAATTATTCAATCGGCAGTAAAACAATCGAATCAATATTATTTACCAATCATAAATGAACCCATACATTTTTCAGAATTCGTAAAGAGAAATAGAACTGGACAGAAATTCATTGCACATTGTGAAGAAACAGATAAAAAATCTTTTTCAAATGAAATTCAAAAAAATGAAGCGGTTACTATATTAATTGGTCCGGAAGGCGATTTTTCTTCAAAAGAAATTAAATTAGCATTAGAAAATGGATTTATTCCTGTAACTTTGGGTAACACAAGATTAAGAACAGAAACAGCTGCATTAGTTGCTTGCCATACAATCGTACTAAAAAATGAATAAACTTAAAGTCATTATTTTTTTATTGATTTTCAATTTTGGATTTAGCCAAGAAATTGCTGTGTTGAAATATTCAGGCGGTGGCGATTGGTATGCCAATCCAACTTCATTACCTAATTTGGTTAAATTTTGTAATCAGAATATCAATACTAAATTAAACACTAAAGTAAATTCGGTTGATGTGGGAAGCGCTGAATTATTCTTGTACCCATTTGTACACATGACCGGACATGGAAATGTTATTTTCAATAATAATGATGTACAAAATTTAAGAAATTATTTAAACGCTGGTGGATTTTTACATATTGATGATAATTACGGTATGGATGAATACATAAGAAAAGAGATTAAAAAATTATATCCTGATAATGAATTAGTTGAAATTCCAAAAACACATCAGATATTTCAAACTCCGTATTCTTTTCCAAATGGATTACCAAAAATCCATGAACACGATAATAAACAACCTCAAGCCTTTGGAATTTTTATCGAAAATAGATTAGCGCTTTTATATACTTATGAATGTGATTTAGGTGATGGTTGGGAAAGTCCTGAAGTTCACAATGATCCATTAGCTGTTAGAGAAAAAGCACTTAAAATGGGAGCAAATATTATCAACTACGTTTTCTCTAATTAATCTTACAAAAATTAAATTGTTTTTAGTTCTAAAAATACAATTTAACTAAAACCTTAAAAATCAATCATTTTTTGTTTTTTTTAGCTAATTATTAAAAAATAGCGTTTTATTTTGATGATTTATCAATTTACAATTACAAATAATGCTGCATTTTCATTTCTACAAATGTTAAAGTTTTGTTAAAATTTAATAATTTTCAGACTTATCAATACTTACAAAAAATAAAAAATAAATTCATCAAAAGCCTATAAATAAAGACTTTATTAAATAAAGAAAATAAAAAAGAATATGACAAATAATAATATATTTTTGTAACAAATAGTCAACGAAATGTTTAAAATTTTAAAATATCAATAAAAATATATAATATTGCATCACTAACCAACAAACATTTTTATTTATGAAAAAAATCATTTTATCACTTGCAATTGTAAGTTTATTATTTTCTTGTAACAAACAAGAAGACGCTACTACAGAATTAACTACAAGTGAAGTTGCTGGAAAAAGAGGTTGCTACTCTGACGAACATTTAAAAGAACAATTAGCAGCAGACCCTTCTTTAGCAAGAAGAATGGAAGATTTTGAATTAAAAGCGGCTCAAGCTATTGAGCAAGGTAGAATTGTAAATGGAGTTTTAGAAATTCCAGTTGTATTTAATGTATTATATAGAACTACAGCTGAAAACATTTCATTAGCTCAATTACAATCTCAAATTGATGTATTAAACAAAGATTTTAATGCTCAAAACTCAGATTATAATACAGCAAACAACCCTTACAGCAGTGTAAGAGCTAATGTTGGAATTCGTTTCGTATTAGACCAAGTAATCAGAAAATCTACTACTAAGACTTCTTGGGGAACTAATGACGCAATGAAAAAATCAACTCAAGGAGGATTAAATCCTACTTCTCCAACTACTAAATTAAACTTATGGGTTTGTACAATTGGAGGTGGAATTTTAGGATATGCTCAATTCCCTGGTGGTTCATCTGCAACTGATGGTGTTGTAATTGATTCTAAGTATTTAGGAACAACTGGTACTGCAACTTATCCATTTAACTTAGGTAGAACAGCTACTCACGAAGTTGGACACTGGATGAACTTACGTCACATTTGGGGAGATGCTACTTGTGGTTCAGATTTAGTTTCTGATACACCAGTACACAATACTGCAAACTATGGAGTTCCAGCTGTTGGACACAGAAGTACTTGTTCAGGTACACCACTTGAAATGTATATGAACTACATGGATTACACAGACGATAGAGGTATGTATATGTTCTCAAACGGACAAAAATCTAGAATGTTAGCAATTTTTGCTGTTGGAGGTTCTAGAGCTTCTTTCAGATAATTGAATAAATAAATAATTAAATTAATCCCGAATAGTTGAAAAGCTTTTCGGGATTTTTTATATTTGTTAAAAATAGACTATGCAAACTAAAGAAATTTCAAACGCATTACTTAGAACAATTTTTATACTTTTAAGTATTGCTGTTAGTGGTTATTTACTTTATTCCATTTCTACTATAATTATATATGTAGTTTGTGCAGTATTATTAAGTTTCATGGCAGAACCAATTTCTAATTTTCTACAAAAAAAATTAAAAATAAAACCTATTTTAGCTATAATAATTTCTTTATCCTTTTTTATTTTATTGGCTTTTGGAATAATTATGTTATTTATTCCATTGCTTTTAAATCAAAGTAAAAATCTTTCTTTATTGGATGTAAATTCATTAGAATCAAATTATATTTTATTTGTTAATAATGTTGATACTTGGCTGCAAGGTCATAATATCAATTATAGAAACTATATTAATATTGAAAAAATATCTAAATCGTTAAATTTTAATTTCATTGCCGATATAGTAAACACCATAATTAGTTCCATTGGTAATTTCGGAATGGCATTTTTCTCTGTGTTTTTTATATGCTTCTTTTTATTAAAAGATCAAAAATTAGTAACACAAAATTTAAAATCAGTTTTACCAGCTAAGCAAAAATGGAGAATATTAGCTTCTTTATTAAGAATAAAAAGCATGTTAGCTAAATATACAATTGGGTTATTTTTGCAATTACTAACAGTTTTTATTTTATACTTAGTAGTTTTATTAATATTTGGAGTTGAAAATGCATTTGTTATTGCATTATTGGGTGCAATATTAAACATCATTCCTTATGTAGGTCCAATAATCGCTTGTATCATGACTGCTTTTTTAACAATGTTAGGACATATCAATCAAGATTTTCAAACCGTAATTTTACCAACAACTTTATATGTAATAGTTGGTTACTTAATTGTGCAAGCTATTGACAATAATATTAGTCAGCCCATAATTTTTTCAAAAAGCACCAATTCACATCCTTTAGAAATTTTCTTAGTTACTATTATTTCAGGTACTTTATTAGGAATTGTAGGTATGATTATAGCCATTCCACTTTATACTTCTATAAAGGTAATTTTAAAAGAATTTTATCCTAAAAATAAATTCATTCAGGTTTTAACTAGAAGTTTATAATGAATCTATCTATACTAAATAAAGAAATACAGGAATTTATAGATAATTCATTGCAAGCTAATATTTCAAAATTAGCCTTGTCGAAAAACCCTTTTCCTGATGTAGATTGGAAAGAAATCATCAATCAAATTGTTTCAAAAAATAAATCGAAAAGTAAACTCCCAACTTGGTTTACTACAGAACAAATTTATTACCCACCAAGTATTTCAATTGAACAAACTTCATCTGAAATTACCGCAAAATATAAAGCTGATTTAATTTCAGGCAAATCAATTATTGATTTAACTGGAGGATTTGGAGTAGATTGTTATTATTTTTCCAAAAATTTTGAAAACGTCACGCATTGTGAAAAAAGTGCTGAACTTTCAGAAATTGTAAAATATAATTACGAAAAACTAAATGTCAATAATATTAATTGTATTGATAAAAACAGTACTGAATATTTAGAAAATAACGATACTTTTTTTGATTGGATATATATCGATCCGAGTCGAAGAAGTGATGTGAAAGGAAAAGTATTTTTATTAAAAGATTGTTTACCAAATGTTCCAGCAAACATAGATTTCTATTTTACAAAAAGTAACAATATTTTAATTAAAACTGCTCCAATTCTGGACATCACAGCTGGAATTAATGAATTAAAATACATCAAATCGATTCATATTGTAGCCATTGAAAATGAAGTAAAAGAACTTTTATGGATATTAGAAAAGAATTATTCAGGAAATATTGAAATTATTTCTTCTAATATTCAAAAAGAAAAAACAGATACTAATAGTTTTATTTTAGGAAATCATTTACCTGCAACTTTTGGTTTACCAGAATTATTTCTTTACGAACCTAATGCCGCTATTTTAAAATCGGGGTTAGTTGATACGTTAAGTAATAGCTTAAAAATAAACAAACTACATCCCCATTCTCATTTGTTTACCAATAACAAATTGATATCCTTTTCTGGAAGACGTTTTTTAATTGAAACTTCTATTCCATTTAAAAAAGAGGAGTTGAAAAAACACATAGAAGGTAAAAAAATGAATGTAACCACTCGAAATTTCCCATTAAGTGTTGAAGAAATTAGAAAGAAATACAAAATTTCTGAAGGAGGAAACGTTTATACTTTTTTTACAACAAACAGTAATGATGAAAAAATTGTTTTAATTTGCACCAAAATATAAAAATCAAAATGAATAAATTCCTTAAACTCGTTGCATTACTTTTTATTTCAAATATTGCATTTTCACAAGATAAAAATTGCGATTATGAAGTAAACGAATCAAAAAACGACACAACATATACTATAATTACAAAAGAACGAGTAGTTGATGAAATGATTTTTGGAAATACAACTTCAGCCTTAACATTCAAATTATTTAGTGTAAACGGTCAATTTGGTTTGTTTTTTCAATATTTGCAAAAAAGCAAAGATTTAATTACTCCAAGTTGTATTGATAAAGACACAAAAATGTACTTAGATTTATCAAGTGGAAAACAAGTTAAATTGATTAACTCTCAAGACATTGAAGTTTGTAATGAAATTTTATATGATGAAGTAAATAAAAATAACATTAGAATTTTAGATGGTTACTTCTATTTTACTCCTGAAAATTTCGATTTATTAAAAACAGAAAAAGTGTATTTAATAAAAATTACAGCTAGCACAGGTGATATCAATTTTGTAATAAAACCACAATTAGAATCTGAAATTTTTAAAACAAAAACAACTCCAGATACTTATTTTATGGATACCATTAAGTGTTTTGGGTTTTAGAATATTATTGTAATTTCTTTAATAATTTCATTTTCAATTATAAATTCAATTTTTCTTATGCTATCTGGATTGTTGGAAGTTATAGTACTATTAAAATTTACAAATACTGAATAAGATTTATCATCATTTATAAAGTATTTTTTATTTTCATATAAATATTTTGTTGAATTTGGATATTTCTCAATTAATATACTTTCGTTATCTCCAATTTTAATACCTTGAATTGAAAATTCATCAGAATAAATTTGCTCTTCTTCATTGCCAACATATTTTTCTTTTACTTCTAACAATGAAGCTTTTTCATCTGAATCAAATCCAATTGTATAAAAATAATCCCCTAAAAATTCAGCTTTATACTCTGGTTTGAAAAAATTATATTTATCCTTAACAATTGTTATAAATTCAAATCCATTAAATACTTTTGAAAGTTCATCGAAAGTTTTATTCTGAATTATATTTCCTAAAATTTTTACATCAAAATTATTAATAGAATCATTTTTAGTGTTCGAACAATCACTATATACCTTTCTATGTGGAAAATTATAAAAATCTATAATATCTTTTTGTGAAGTAATCGTTTTTAATATTTGATTTTCTTTATCAGTAAAAACAAAATATTCTTTCAGATTAAAAATTTCAGCACTGTTATCTTCATAAACATTAAAATAAATAGAATCTTTAAAACCATTAATTTGATATACTATTTTATTTTCAATTTCACCACAACCAATTCTTCCTGGCACACAACATGTTTCTTTTTTTTTCCATTTTAAAGATTTTTCTTTAAATTCGATAAGTTTAAAAACAAAATCATCACAATTTTTAATATTTTTTTCTACAATCATGCCCAATTTATCTTCAAATGGATTACATGGTCCATCATCATAACTATCAAATAATTTGAAATAAGTTACAGAAGAAATATTTGGAATTTTAGTTTGAGAAAATCCAAAAGAAAAGTAAAAAAGAAAAATTAGAAAACTATATTTCATTTATATCCTATCGTAATACATCGCTTTTACGATACCATCTGATAATCCAATTTTTGGAACATAAATATTTTTCGCACCACTCCATCTCATTGCTCTCAAATATATAGTTAGTGCTGGAATGATTACATCGGCACGGTCGGTATTTAAAGCTAATTCTGCAATACGTTGTTCATACGTTAACGCGTTTAATTTATCAAATTGACCTTTTAAATATTTATACGAAAGCGGTTTATCTTGCGATTTTCCGGTAAGTTTAAAGGTTTTATTAATGTTTCCACCCGAACCAATCATGATAATATCTTCTAATCCTTCGGTATTCGTTTTAATCCATTTTTCAATTTCATGCCAAACTATATCATTTACCATATTATTTAATAAACGAACTGTTCCGTTTTTGAAAGATTTTGAAGCAATCATTTTTCCATCAGAAAACAATGAAAACTCGGTGCTACCACCACCAACATCTACATAAAGATAATTTTCATTGGTTCTTATAAATTGATGTAAGTCGGACGAAGCAATAATTGCCGCTTCTTTTTTACCATCAATAATGTCAATTTTAATATCTGCTTTTTTCTTAATGATTTCAGTAACTTCTTTTCCGTTATAGGCTTCACGCATAGCAGAAGTAGCACAAGCCATGTATTTTTCAATTTTATAAACCTTCATTAATAATTTGAATGCTTTCATGGCATCAATCATTCGGTCTATATTTTCTTCAGAAATTTCACCAACAGTAAAGACATCCTGTCCTAAACGAATAGGTACACGAATTAAGGCACTTTTATTAAATTGGGCTTCTTTTCCTTTTTGCTCAATAATATTCATGATTAACAAACGCATGGCATTTGAACCAATATCTATTGCAGCATATTTTTTAATTTGAATCATTCTGGTTTATATAATTTCAGTAACTACTTCTAGTTTATTCTGGTAATATTTATACATTTCTTGTTGCGCTCTAAATGGTTTTTCATTACCATTTTTTCTGTAAACATTTTCAAAAGTATTAGAATGTAAACGAGCTTTTACATTTGCTTTCCAAGAAATTTCAAACGTTTCCATTAATTCTTGTTTTATTCCATCATCATATATTGGACAAGTCACTTCTACACGAGCATCTAAATTACGCGTCATAAAATCGGCTGAAGAAATAAAAACTTCTGGTTCATTATCATTACAGAAAATATACAAACGAGAATGCTCTAAATAATTATCAACAATACTAATTGCTTCAATATTTTCACTTAGTTTTTTCACTCCAGGAATTAAACAACAAATACCACGAACCACTAATTGAATTTTTACTCCTGCTCTACTCGCTTCATATAGCTTATCGATCATTTTGTAATCCGACATACTATTCATTTTTAACTTAATGTAAGCAGGTTTGCCATCTAAAGCATTTTTAATTTCTCTATCAATTAATTTTACAAAACGAGATCGTGTGTAATGTGGCGACACAATTAAATGCTTGTATCTGTGCACTCTATAGTTAACTTCAAAAAATTCGAAAACTTTAGATGTATCTTTTAAAATTCTTGAATCACTTGTAAATAATGTCAAATCAGTATAAACTTTAGCAGAAGATTCACTGAAATTTCCAGTAGAAATAAATCCGTAACGAACTACTTCTTCATTTTCAACACGTTCCACAACACAAATTTTACTGTGGACTTTCAATCCTTTTACACCGAAAATCAAATTCACACCTTCTTCCTGCATTTGCTCGGCATAAGAAATGTTACTGGCTTCATCGAATCGTGCTTGTAATTCAATTTGAACCGTAACTTTTTTTCCGTTTTTAGCAGCATTGATTAAGGAACTTACAATTTGTGAGTTTTTGGATAATCTATAAAGCGTAATTTTTATCGATTGAACATTCGGATCTAAAGCGGCTTCACGTAAAAAACGTATGATATAAGAAAAAGATTGATATGGTGCATGTAACAAATAATCCTTCTCTTTAATACTTGAAAGCATACTTCCGTCGAATTTTAATCCGGAAATTGGTAAAGGTGAATTTTGTTTATATAACAAATCATATCTACCTAAATTCGGAAAATCCATATAATCTCTTCGATTATGGTAACGTCCACCTGGAATTATTGAATCTGTACTATCAATTTTCATTCTGTTCAAGAAAAACTCTAAAGTATCTTTATCAATAGCTTGATCATAAACAAAACGAACTGGCTCACCTACTCTACGTTCTTTAACACTGTAGGAAATTTTTTCGATAAAACTTTTACTTAAATCAGAATCAAATTCTAACTGTGCATCACGAGTAATTTTAACCATGTGAGCCGAAATACTTTCATAATCGAAAATATTGAAAATGTTATCTAAATTATAGCGAATAACATCATCTAATAATATTATGTGTTGTTTTTCTGAATTGGAAGGAAGCACTACAAATCGGTTCACCGTTTTTGGAATTTCTACAATTGCGTAACGAATTTCTTTATCGTTTAATATTTTAGAAATAATTCCCGATTTGTTTTTTTTCATGATTAGCTTCACTGCTAAATAACCTGAAGTGTCTTTAATTAATGGAAATTCTACCAAGTCATCTAACATGATAGTTACCAATTCTGGACTTACTTTCTGTATGAAAAAATCTTTAATAAAAGTTTTTTGATCTTTATTTAATTCTTTCTCATTGATAATGAAAATTCCTTCTTTTTCAAGTCGTTTTTCAATATCATTAAGAATTCGTAAACTTTCCGATTGTTGTTCAATTACAATTTCTGTAATATCTTTAAGAAGTTGTTCGGCACTAATGTTGCCTAAAATATTTTTAGTATCAATGCCTTCTAAGCTCATTCGTCTTATGGCTGCATATCTTACTCTAAAAAACTCGTCTAAATTATTTGAAAAAATTCCTAAAAATCTTAATCTGTCTAATAATGGTACATTTTGGTCTGCGGCTTCTTGTAAAACTCTGGCATTAAAAGTTAACCAACTTTTTTCTCTATCAATGTATGGATTCATTTTTTAACTTACTTCTTATTACTTTTGGAAACAGAACATTTTTAATTGTCCCTTTTTTAATGTTTAACCAACTTTCTTCGTTAAATTCTAATTGAACAACTCCAGATGTTGGAACATTATCTATATACTTATCTCCAAATTTATTTACAAATTTTGTAATAGCATCATTATGACCAAAAAGAATAATGTTTTCATAACGATTATCACACAATTTAATTTTGTCGTATAAATCTTTATAATCAAAAGTATATAAATCTTTTCTAAAGATAACATTTTCGATAGGAATTAACAAATTCTGTGCAAAAATATAGCAAGTTTCTTGAGTTCGTTTCGCTATGCTACTCCAAACCACAAACTTATTAGGTAATAATTTATTGATTTTAGAAGAAATTAATAAAGCATCATTTATTCCTCTTTGAGATAATGGTCTGTCAATATCACTTAACGGCAAATCCCAACTTGATTTTGCGTGTCTGATTAAAATTAAATTTTTCATTAGAATTAGTTTTTTAGTTAAAAATAAAATTATAAAAAAAAATTAAGTATCTACTTATCAATAAGTTGCAATTTAAAGATTTTATAAAACCATTTAACGATTTTTTAGATAAGTACGATTAAATTAATAAAATTATGCTGTAATTTTGAAAAGTGATTCGATTTTAACAATTGAAAAACAACAAGTTACTTCATGAGTATTTTCTTAAATTATTAAAGAAATAATTGCATTAAGAAATATAAAAGTATTCTCTCAAATCTTTTTCAAAAAAAACCTCACTTGTAATTTAGCTCAATTAAAGATTTAACTTACAAATTTTAATCAGTTCATTTTTAATAAGTTGCAATTAAAAGATTATATAGAACCGCTTAACGATTTTTATGTTATTTTTTTGCAAATTAGAATTCAAATCAATTAACTTCGATACATAAACTTTAAATAAAATATTAATTGCCTACCCCAAATTAGCAACATCACTTAATCCAATTCTCAGCTAATCTTAAAAAACAGAATCTACAAATATGTTTTTTAACGAGTTACAGAGATAAAAACATCAACTAAGTATTAATCCATTAAAATGCAGTTTAATCATACTAAACTGTAAAGAGTTTGTCACCTTATGTCATAAGGTAATTGTTGACTTTGCATAAAATATTTTTCTAATGGTAAAATCATCACAACCTAAAGAAAGAATATTTTAAAGACCATTAAGAAGATTGTAAATTAAACAAATCGTGTTTTATGAAAATAAAATCTACCATTCTGATATTATTCATATGCTTATGGGTAAATCAATTTTACGGACAGTTTACACCTCAAAAACCAGATTTGAGAGATTGTGGTAGTGCACCAAATTATTATTTGGATTTTTTCAATTGTACATCAAATAATTACACATTAGATGATGTGTTTTTGAGCATTTCTAATTCATCAGGAGTACCAATTACGACTCCTTGTACCCCTCCAAATATTCAAAATGTATTTTTGTGGTTGAATTATACTTCAAATTCAAATAGTCCGATTAATCAAGTTAGAATTTTTGCTGACATTTTAGTTAAAGATTCAAATGGAAACTTGATGCAAACATTACAAATAAATAGTTATTTAGGTTATGTTACTCCTGGTAGTGGACAAAACCTTTTAAACATTCCGGGTTATCCTTCAGGATTTCCATGGGTATGTGGATACCAACTTGAATTATCTAAATTATTAGTTGTATGGAAAACAAATGGGAACATTAATGATCCAGAATTTTCATCATATGATTGTGGTACATATAGTAAATCGCAATGTGAATTACCTACAAGTTTGATTGTTTCTGCTCCAATGGCAGTACAATTTGATTATACTCAATGTACAACTGGAAATTCAACAACAGTAAATTTTGATGATGATACAAATGGTGGTAATGCACCTTATACGTATTTATGGAATTTTGGGGATTCAACTACATCTACACTCCAAAATCCAACACATACTTATCCCTATCCTAGTGGACCATATACAGTTACACTTCAAGTAACAGATTCCGGTACTCCTCCACAAGTTAGTACTAGTACACAAATAGTCAATCTAATTGCTCCAATTAACATTACGGGAAGCGTTACGTCTTCTCCTTGTTCATCAGGAAGCGTTGGTGCTATTGATATTAGTGTTGCTGGAGGGACTCCTGGTTATACTTATTTATGGAGCAATGGTGCAACTTCTCAAGATGTAACCGGATTAGCTAATGGCACTTATACAGTTACTTTTACTGATTCTGTTGGTTGTACAGCCCAAAAAACCTTTGTTATTTCTGGTGGAGATGTAATCCCTCCAATTGTTACTGCACCTGCTAATCTTACTATTGAAGGATGTAATACTTCAATTTTAGGCTTAAACGGTTATTTTCCTTATTCTTCAACTATTTCAATTATAACTCAAGCTCAATTTGTTTTAGCTGGTGGAACTATAAATGATGCTTCAGCAATATCTAGTGTAACATATGTAGATACAGTTTCAGGAACTTGTCCTAAAGTTGTATCTAGATTATTTACAATTACTGATGCATGTAATAATTCTACACAGGTAACACAAACAATTACTATCCAAGATACAACTCCACCAAGTATTACCTTACAAGCAGATTCTCAAACTGTTGAATGTAACGGTAGTGGAAATGCTGTTGCACTTGCGGCTTGGATTGCTTCTAACGGTGGAGCAACTGCTTCAGATACTTGTTCTGGTGTGACTTGGTCTAATAACTATTCAGGATCTCTTTCTGATTTATGTGGTGCAACTGGTAGTGCAACGGTGACTTTCACTGCAACTGATGCTTGTGGAAATCCTTCTAGCACAACAGCTACTTTCACTATTCAAGATACAACTCCGCCAAGTATTACTTTACAAGCAGCTTCTCAAACTGTTGAATGCGATGGTAGTGGAAACGCTGCTGCACTTGCGGCTTGGATCGCTTCTAACGGAGGTGCAACTGCTTCAGATACTTGTTCTGGTGTAACTTGGTCTAATAACTATTCAGGTTCATTATCTGATTTATGTGGTGCAACTGGTAGTGCAACGGTAACTTTCACTGCAACTGATGCTTGTGGAAATCCTTCTAGCACAACAGCTACTTTCACTATTCAAGATACAACTCCACCAAGTATTACTTTACAAGCAGCTTCTCAAACTGTTGAATGTGATGGTAGTGGAAACGCTGCTGCACTTGCGGCTTGGATTGCTTCTAACGGAGGAGCAACTGGTAGTGCAACGGTGACTTTCACTGCAACTGATGCTTGTGGAAATCCTTCTAGCACAACAGCTACTTTCACTATTCAAGACACAACTCCACCAAGTATTACTTTACAAGCAGCTTCTCAAACTGTAGAATGTGATGGTAGTGGAAACGCTGCTGCACTTGCGGCTTGGATTGCTTCTAACGGTGGTGCAACTGCTTCAGATACTTGTTCTGGTGTGACTTGGTCGAATAACTATTCAGGTTCATTATCTGATTTATGTGGAGCAACGGGTAGCGCAACGGTGACTTTCACTGCAACTGATGCTTGTGGAAATCCTTCTAGCACAACAGCTACGTTCACTATTCAAGATACAACTCCGCCAAGTATTACTTTACAAGCAGCTTCTCAAACTGTTGAATGTGACGGTAGTGGAAACGCTGCTGCACTTGCGGCTTGGATTGCTTCTAACGGAGGAGCAACTGCTTCAGATACTTGTTCTGGTGTGACTTGGTCTAATAACTATTCGGGTTCACTTTCTGATTTATGTGGTGCGACTGGTAGTGCAACGGTGACTTTCACTGCAACTGATGCTTGTGGAAATCCTTCTAGCACAACAGCTACTTTCACTATTCAAGATACAACTCCGCCAAGCATAACTTTACAAGCAGCTTCTCAAACTGTTGAATGTAACGGTAGTGGAAACGCTGCTGAGCTTGCGGCTTGGATCGCTTCTAACGGAGGAGCAACTGCTTCAGATACTTGTTCTGGTGTGACTTGGTCTAATAATTATTCAGGCTCGCTTTCTGATTTATGTGGTGCAACTGGTAGTGCAACGGTGACTTTCACTGCAACTGATGCTTGTGGAAATCCTTCTAGCACAACAGCTACTTTCACTATTCAAGACACAACTCCGCCAAGTATTACTTTACAAGCAGCTTCTCAAACTGTAGAATGTGATGGTAGTGGAAATGCTGCTGCACTTGCGGCTTGGATTGCTTCTAACGGAGGAGCAACTGCTTCAGATACTTGTTCTGGTGTGACTTGGTCGAATAACTATTCGGGTTCATTATCTGATTTATGTGGAGCAACTGGTAGCGCAACAGTGACTTTCACTGCAACTGATGCTTGTGGAAATCCAACTAGCACAACAGCTACTTTTACTATTCATGATACAACAGATCCTGTGATAGATATTCAAGCTAGTAACTTAACAGTTGAATGTGACGGTCAAGGAAATACTCAACAATTAGCAGCTTGGTTAGCTTCAAACGGTGGTGCTTCTGCTTCAGATAATTGTTCTGTGGTAACTTGGTCTAATAATTTCAATCAAAACTTATCTGACGATTGTGGATTAACTGGTTCAGTAACGGTAACTTTTACAGCTATTGATGCATGTGGAAACGATTCTATAACTTCTGGAACATTCATTATCCAAGATATAACTGATCCAGTAATTGATATTCAGGCTAGTAATTTAACAGTTGAATGTGACGGTCAAGGAAATACTCAACAATTAAATGCTTGGTTAGCTTCAAACGGAGGGGCTTCTGCTTCGGATACTTGTTCTGGCGTAACTTGGTCTAATAACTTTGATAATAATTTATCTGATAATTGTGGATTAACAGGTTCTGTAACTGTTATTTTCACTGCAACTGATGCTTGTGGAAATGATTCTACTTCTTCTGCAACGTTCACAATTCAAGATACAACTGATCCAGTAATTGATATTCAAGCAAGTAACTTAACTGTTGAATGTGATGGACAAGGAAATACACAACAATTAGCTGCTTGGTTAGCTTCTAACGGTGGGGCTTCTGCTTCGGATACTTGTTCTGGAGTAACTTGGTCGAATAATTTTAATCAAAACTTATCTGACGATTGTGGATTAACAGGTTCTGTAACAGTAACATTTACTGCAACTGATGCTTGTGGAAATGATTCTACTTCTTCTGCAACGTTCACAATTCAAGATACTACTGATCCAATTATAGATATTCAAGCAAGTAACTTAACTGTTGAATGTGACGGACAAGGAAATACTCAACAATTAGCTGCTTGGTTAGCTTCAAATGGTGGTGCTTCTGCTTCGGATACTTGTTCTGGAGTAACTTGGTCGAATAATTTTGATCAAAACTTATCTGACGATTGTGGATTAACAGGTTCTGTAACGGTAACTTTTACAGCTACTGATGCTTGTGGAAATGATTCTACTTCTTCTGCAACTTTCACAATTCAAGATACTACTGATCCAATTATAGATATTCAAGCAAGTAACTTAACTGTTGAATGTGACGGACAAGGAAATACTCAACAATTAGCTGCTTGGTTAGCTTCAAATGGTGGTGCTTCTGCTTCGGATACTTGTTCTGGAGTAACTTGGTCGAATAATTTTGATCAAAACTTATCTGACGATTGTGGATTAACAGGTTCTGTAACGGTAACTTTTACAGCTACTGATGCTTGTGGAAATGATTCTACTTCTTCTGCAACTTTCACAATTCAAGATACAACTGATCCAGTAATTGATATTCAAGCTAGTAACTTAACTGTTGAATGTGACGGTCAAGGAAATACTCAACAATTAGCTGCTTGGTTAGCTTCAAATGGTGGGGCTTCAGCTTCGGATACTTGTTCTGGAGTAACTTGGTCGAATAATTTTGATCAAAACTTATCTGACGATTGTGGATTAACAGGTTCTGTAACAGTTATTTTCACTGCAACTGATGCTTGTGGAAATGATTCTACTTCTTCTGCAACTTTCACAATTCAAGATACAACTGATCCAGTAATTGATATTCAAGCTAGTAACTTAACTGTTGAATGTGACGGTCAAGGAAATACTCAACAATTAAATGCTTGGTTAGCTTCAAACGGAGGGGCTTCTGCTTCGGATACTTGTTCTGGTGTAACTTGGTCAAATAATTACGGTCATAATATGTCTGATGATTGTGGAACAACAGGTTCTGTTTCAGTAACATTTACTGCAACTGATGCTTGTGGAAATTCTTCTACTACAAGTGGTTCTTTTGTTATACAAGATACAACTGATCCTGTATTTACTTCAGAATTACCACAAAACATAAGTGTTTCGTGTGACGCAATTCCACAACCACAAACATTAACTGGTTCAGATAATTGTAGTAGTGAAATAACAATTGTTTCAAATGATGAAATTTTAGTAGATGAAGATGGATGTGCAGGACAATACACTTTATTAAGAACATGGACAATTACTGATAGTTGTGGAAACGATCAATCATATACTCAAACAATTTCAGTATATGATAATACAGCTCCAACTTTAGTAACTGAATTAATAACAAATCAAAATGTTCTTTGTTCTGAAATTCCAGCTGTTCCTCAATTAGAATTTATTGATAATTGTTCTGGAGTGAATCCGAATATTATTTACAACGAAACTTCAACAACAATTTCTATTTATCAATATGTAATTGTAAGAGAATGGACAGTAAGTGATAATTGTGGAAATGAGGCTACATTTACGCAAACATTAAACGTTAGTGTAGAAGATCCATTTGACGCTATTCCTTATACTATATGTAATACAGAAACAGTCGATTTATTCACTATTCCTGGATTACCTCAAAATTTAGCACAATTAAATGGTACTTGGGTTGAAGTAAACTCTACTGGAGCACTTACAGGAAGTATTTTTAATCCCGCAAATCTAATTTTAGGCAACTATTACACAATAAGATATATTGTTGATTTAGAAGACAATGACTGTCCTTTAATTTACGAAGTATATATACATGTAGATTGTGAAGTATTAGCAGCCTGTGATATTGTAGTTTATAATGCAATGTCGCCAAATGGTGATGGATTAAATGAAATATTTATGATAGATGGTATTACTTGTTATCCAAACAATAATGTACAAATCTACAACAGATGGGGAGTGAAAATTTATGATGAAAACGGCTATAACAATGGATCAGTTTCATTTAAAGGAGATTCTGAAAATAAATTGACACTTGGTAGCGACAAATCGCCTGGAGATACTTATTTTTATGTTTTAAAATATAAAGATTCAGAAAACAACTCTCATGAGAAAACAGGATATTTATACATTAAATACTAGTCTATGAAAAATTATATATACAAACTGCTGTTCTTTTTCTGTGTTTGGAGTTACGCTCAGCAAGACTCACAATATACACAGTATATGTATAATACCATTAATGTTAACCCAGCTTATGCTGGAACAAGAGAAACATTTAATGCGTTTGTTCTACATAGAAATCAATGGGTTGGATTAGACGGAGCTCCTGTTACCAATACCGCATCTGTAAATACAAATTTAGGCGATAGTAAATTCGGACTTGGAGTTTCATTTGTGAATGATAACATTGGTCCAACTCAAGAAAATGCTATTTCTGCAGACATATCTTATATCATTCCTTTAAACGGAGAATATAAATTAGCTTTTGGTATAAAAGGTACTGCAAATTTTTACAGTCTTGATGTTAACAAATTAACTATTTTTCAACAAGGTGACCCAGAATTTCAAAATTTAAATGGTAAAATTTCACCAAATTTTGGTACAGGTGTTTATTATTATTCTGATAAATTTTATGTCGGAGCATCTGTACCAAACTTTAACAGAACGAAATATTACGATGCAAATGAAGTTTCAATAAATTCTAAAGAAGTTCACTATTACTTAATTTCAGGTTATGTTTTTGATTTAAGTCCTTCAATTAAGTTTAAACCTTCTTTTATAACTAAATTTAGCGAAGGTTCACCTTTTCAAGCAGATATTAATGCAAACTTTATGTTTAACGAAAAATTCGTGGTTGGTGCATCCTACAGATTAGAATCTGCTGTGAGTGCATTAGTTGGATTCCAATTCTCAAATTCATGGTTCTTGGGATATGGATATGATTTAGAAACTACCAAATTATCTAATTATAATTCTGGTTCACATGAGATATTTTTAAGATATGAAATCTTTAAAAATACTAGAATTTCAACACCAAGATTCTTCTAAACTTTTGAATTATGAAAAAAATTATCGTACTCCTATTATTTGTTTCATGCTTCAGTCAAGCTCAACAAGCTAAATTAAATAAAGCAGATAAAGAATTTAATTCATTTGCTTATGTTGACGCCATAGAAGTTTATGAAAAAGTCTTACAAAATGGTTATAAATCACCAGAATTGTATGAAAAACTTGGTAATTCGTATTATTTAAATGGAGAAAGTGAAAAAGCTGCAAATTGCTACAAATCACTTATTGAATATAATACTGAAATTGATCCAGAAATATATTTTAAATATTCACATTGTTTAAAGGCTTTAGGCAAATATGATGAAGCAAATAAAATGATGAGTATTTATTATGACAAAACCTCTAACACGGGAAGTAAAAAAGAATTAGATTCTTATTTAACTGAAATTAGAAATAATTCTAGAGATTATATCATTAAACCAACAGATATCAATTCTGAATTTTCAGATTATGGTCCGTCGTATTATGCAAATAAGGTTTATTTTACTTCTGCAATTGATACTGCTGCAGTAAAAAAGAAAATACATGAATGGACTGGACAGAATTTCACAGATATTTATGTTGCTAATGTAAATAAAGATACAACTCTAAGTTATTCCGGAAATTTTTCTAAAAAAGTAAATACTAAATTTAATGAATCCTCTCCTATTTTTACTAAAGATGGAAAAACAATGTATTTCACAAGAAATAATTTCTTAAATGGTAAAAAAGGAAAAAGTGAAGACAAAAGTACTTTCGTAAAAATTTACAAAGCCACTTTAGTTGAAGGTGAATGGGGAAATATTACTGAATTACCTTTTAATAATAATCAATCAAGTTTTGCGCATCCAGCACTTTCTTTAGATGAAAAAACCATGTATTTTGCTTCAGATATGGCTGGAACTAATGGTTATTCCGACATTTATAAAGTAAAAATAAATGCAGATGGAAGTTTCGGAAGTCCAGAAAATTTAGGGAAGCACATCAATACTACTGGGAGAGAATCATTTCCCTCAGTTGATAAAGAAGGTAATTTATATTTTGCATCTGATGGGCATTTAGGATTAGGTGGTTTAGATTTATTTATTGCAAAAATTAATAGCGATGGAAGTTTTCAAAACCCAGTGAATTTAGGTGAGAAAATCAATAGTCCGAAAGACGATTTTGCAGCAACCTTTTATGATAAGATTTCGGGTTTTTTTACTTCAAACAGAGATAATGGAAAAGGTTTTGACGACATCTATTATTTCAGAGAAAATATTTGTAAACAAAAAGCGGAAGGAATTGTATATGATGCTCAAACAAATTTACCAATAGCAGGAGCTACAGTTATTTTGTTTGATGATGATATGAAAGAAGTTGAAAAAATAAGTTCTGACGACAAAGGTTTTTACACTTTTAATGTTGATTGTAGTAAAAAATATTACATCCGAGGTTTAAAAGAAGAATACGAGCCAGCTGAAGTTAAATTAATCACAAATGCAGTTCATGAAAAAGTAAATAAAAACGATTTATTTCTTTCTAAAAAACAAATTCCAATTGATGAAGGAACTGATTTAGCAAAACTATTTAACATCAGTAAAATTTACTTCGATTTAGACAAATCTAATATTCGTCCGGATGCAGAAGTACATTTACAAAAAATTATCGAAGTGCTGAAACAATATCCAAACATGACGATTGATATTCGTTCGCATACAGATAGTCGTCAAACACATAAATATAATGAAGCTTTATCTGACAGAAGAGCAAAATCTACTTTAGAATATATTGTTAAAAACAAAATTGCTAGAAATAGATTAACGGCTAAAGGATATGGTGAAACTCAGTTAGTAAATAAATGTGCAGATAATGTACCTTGTACTGAGGAAGAACACCAAATGAATAGACGAAGCGAATTTATAATCGTAAAAATGAAATAATTCACGACTCTTTTTAATGGAAAGTCCCTGTAATTTTAATGCAGGGATTTTTTTTTATTTCTTCCTAGAATATTTCGGAAAAAGAATAAGTTTATTTCTTAAAACTTCAAATTTTTTATTGACTGGATAAATTCTGTTTGAAGTCATATTGTTAAAAATAATCGCCACAAAAAGTAAAATTAAAACACCGCTTAAAACAGGAGAAATCACATAAAAATATCCCAACTTTTTAATCGTTTCCGAACCTGTAACGGCAATCAAAGCAGTTGCTCCGCCAGGCGGATGTAAGGTTTTTGTAATTTGCATTAAAACAATAGATAACGAAACCGCTAACGGTGCAGAAATCCATAAAATATCAGGAACAAGCTTTTGAATAGTTACTCCGATTATCGCAGAAACTAAATGACCTCCAACTAAATTTCGCGGTTGTGCTAACGGACTTTGAATAACCCCATAAACCAACACACTCGAGGCACCAAAAGAACCAATTAAGAAAACTAAATCCGAAGTTGGTAAAGTTTGTGACTGTAAATAAGCAATAATTCCGATGCCAAAAAACGAACCAATAAATGACCAAAAATGTTCTTTAAAATCGATTAGTGTTTCTTTATAAAAGATATAT
This sequence comes from Flavobacterium urocaniciphilum, assembly GCF_900110615.1. Lineage (GTDB taxonomy): Bacteria > Bacteroidota > Bacteroidia > Flavobacteriales > Flavobacteriaceae > Flavobacterium > Flavobacterium urocaniciphilum. The sequence continues at coordinate 507,985 of NZ_FOEI01000001.1, read as the reverse complement.
CTCGTTTTTCTGTAACCTCTTTTTATCTTTTGAATGGGCATATTTACGCTTTAATTGGATTCAAACTATAACTATAAACCGTATGAGGAAAAATATATTTAGCTGTATATTTTGAAATCAAACAAACCAATAATATCGGAATAAACAATGTGTAATCGTTGACAATACTACAAACTAAAAACAAAGAGGTAAAAGGCGCATGGATACTAGCGCTCAATAAGGCAGCCATTCCAATAATTATAAAATTAATCGGCAACACATTCGCATTAAAAAATGTGTTTAAAAATGTCGCAACGAAAAACCCTAAAAATGCACCGATGACTAAACTTGGAGCAAAAACGCCACCATCACCACCAGAAGCTAATGTAATAGCAGTAATTATAGGTTTCAATAATAAAATTCCGAAAATAGATAGGAAAAATTTCAGTGAAAAAACAGTATTTGGTTCTGCTAATATTTCTTTAATTCCGTGATAACTATCTCCATATAAAATTGGTAATAACAAAATCGCACAACCAATAATTATCGTTCCGACTAAAACTTTATTCTGATTTTTTTCAATTTTAACGAATTGCGATTTAAAGTACAATACGCTTTTCGTTAGGAAAACAGAATTCAATCCAGCCAAAACTCCTAAAATCATAAAATATGGAATCGCATGAAAATTCCATGTATTCACTTTAATTAAAAACAATGTTGGTTCGTCTAAAATATAAACCAATAATGAAGCTACAAAAACAGCTATTAAATTTGTAAACAATAAAGTTCTATTGACTTTTCTTGAAATCACTTCTACTGCAAACAAAATTCCAGCAATCGGACTGCTAAATAAAGCGGTAATTCCAGCAGCAATTCCGGCACAAATTAATTCCGTTTTATACTCTTGTAAAAAATTAGCTTTTTGTTGTGCTACTGATCCAATCGTTGCAGAAGACACTACGGTAGATACTTCAATTCCTGTAGAACCTCCAAAAATAACTGTAAAAAATCCATTGATAAAATGCGATGGAATTTTATAAACTGGTAAGTTTTTATTCGAGCTTTCGGTACATTCAAAGATTTCCTTGATTCCTTTATTCTCTTTATTCTTGAACATATACTTACGTAGAAAATAAATAATTGTTAGTCCGAATAACGGAAATAAAAAGTATAAAAAATTAAGTTGATTCGCTTTTAAGAAAAATATATCTTCATAATGTTCCGTAATTCTTTTTAAAGAAACTGCTAAAAAAGCTGCTAAAAAACCAATTAAAACGGAAACTAGCGTTAATTTCTGAAATACTTTATACCGTGATTTATGTCTCATTTATACAATTTAGTTTTTACAAAAATAATCAAATTAATAAGGGTAATTTTTAATTATCAAAAATTTAACTACTATCCTAACCAACCTTCTCTATCTAAACTTCTATATTGAATGGCTTCAGCAATATGATGTGAATACACATTTTCAGAATTATCTAAATCGGCAATCGTTCTTGATACTTTTAAAATTCGATCATAAGCTCTTGCGGATAAATTCAAACGTTCCATAGCCGTTTTTAATAATTGCAAAGAAACTTCATCTAAAGCACAATATTCGCGAATTAATTTGCTACTCATTTGTGCATTATAATGAACGGATGTATACTTTTCAAATCGATAAGTTTGAATGTTTCTTGCAGTTGTAACGCGTTTTCTAATTTCATCACTACTTTCTGCTTTTCGAGTTTCCGATAGTTTTTCAAAAGGTACTGGTGTAACTTCAATATGTATATCGATTCTATCTAAAAGTGGTCCAGAAATTTTACTCATATAACGTTGCATTTCCATTTGTGAAGCGGTAGTTGAAGTATTCGAATCGATGAAAAAACCACCAGGACTCGGATTCATACTTGCTACTAACATAAATGAAGAAGGATAAGTAATGGTAAATTTTGCTCGAGCAATAGTAACTTCTCTATCTTCTAAAGGTTGACGCATAACTTCCAATACTTCTCTTTTGAATTCTGGCAATTCATCTAAAAACAAAACACCATTATGTGCTAAAGAAATCTCACCCGGTTGCGGATAGCTTCCACCTCCTACTAAACTCACCGAACTTGAAGTATGATGTGGCGCTCGAAACGGACGTTGTGTTAACAATCCAGCTTCTTTAATTCTACCAGTTACCGAATGAATTTTAGTTGTTTCCAAAGCTTCTTGCATACTCATTGGTGGCAAAATACTAGGTAATCGTTTCGCAAGCATTGTTTTTCCAGCGCCAGGAGGCCCTATCAAAATAATATTATGCCCACCTGCAGCAGCGATTTCCATGCATCTTTTAATTGATTCCTGTCCTTTTACATCTGCAAAATCAAACTCGGGAAATTCTAAATTTTTGGCAAATTCTTCTTTTGTATCAATTTTTGTAGGAAGTAACGTTTCTTTTCCTTCAAAAAAATTGATGACTTGCAAAACATTATCAACTCCGTAAACATCTAACTCATCTACAATAGCAGCTTCTTTTACATTTTGTATGGGCAAAATTACCCCTTTAAACCCTTCTTCCTTAGCTTTAATAGCAATAGACAAAGCACCTTTTATAGGTTGTAAACTACCATCTAAAGACATTTCACCCATAATTATATAATTGCCAACTTCTTCTGATTGTATTTGATTGGAAGCGGCTAAAATTCCAATAGCTAGTGTTAAATCATAAGCAGAACCTTCTTTCCTTAAATCGGCAGGAGCCATATTTATGGTGATTTTTTTTCCTGGAAGATTATAATTATTGTTTTTTAGAGCAGCAGCTATTCTGTAACTACTTTCTTTTATCGCTGAATCTGGCAATCCAACTAAATGGTATCCAATACCTTTATCGATATTTACTTCTACAGTTATGGTTGTAGCATCTACACCGAATACGGCGCTACCGAAGACTTTTACTAACATGGCATATACTTTTTAAATGGCTTATAATGGAACAAATGTAGGAAATTATTTAAAATAAAAAAACCTGTAAGAAATTAACTTACAGGTTTTCAGAAATTAAATTTAAGTATTTATTTTTTTGTAGCAGCGGCAATACCGTCTTCTAACCATTTTTTATATTCTTGAATATCCGTAGTATATGCAATTGGTTTAGAAGCATCTTCACCATCATTATTTAAGATTACATATAACGGTTGTGAATTACTATTGTATCTTGTAATTTGAAAATCCGTCCATTTATTTCCAATTGTAACTATTTCTTTACCTGTTTTAGACACATATTGTTGCTCTTTAGGTAATTCAATTTTTCTATCACAATATAAAGAAATTAAAACAACTTTTTCTTTAATGATTGGCAGAATTTTAGAATCAGACCAAACTTTATCTTCCATCAATCTACAATTTGCACAATTATCTCCTGTAAAATCTAACAATACTGGTTTGTTTACTTTTTTAGCATAAGCTAGTCCAATTTCATAATCATCAAAAGCAATGATTCCATGTGGACCTTGGTGTGCATGTTCTGGTAAATCAATTTTTGCATTTGAATGATTTCCTCCAATTCCGTTAGGAATTTCACTATAAGTTGAAGGTGGTGTTAATCCACTTAATATTTTTAATGGCGCACCCCATAAACCTGGAATCATATATAAAGTAAAAGTGGTAACTAAAATTGCCATAATTAAACGACCCACTCCTATTTTATCTGCTTTTTCATAATCGTGAGGTAACATATACTTACCAAATAAATATAAAGCCCAAGCTGCAAAAATGGCAATCCAAATAGCAATAAATAATTCTCTTTCTAATAAATGTTTTTGGTAAGCTAAATCAGCATTTGATAAAAATTTAAAAGCAAATGCCAATTCTAAAAATCCTAATGAAACTTTTACTGTATTTAACCAACCACCCGATTTAGGCATAGAATTTAACCATCCAGGGAACATGGCAAATAACATAAAAGGTAATGCAATGGCTAATGAAAATCCGAACATTCCAACAACTGGAGCAATTCCTCCATTTCTTGAAGATTCAACTAGCAGCGTTCCCACAATTGGTCCAGTACATGAAAATGAAACAACTGCTAAAGCTAATGCCATAAAAATGATTCCAATCATTCCGCCTTTATCGGCCTGTGAATCTAATTTTGTAGCCCATGAACTTGGTAACATAATTTCAAATGCACCTAAAAACGACATTGCAAAAACAACTAATAATCCGAAGAAAATTAAATTGAAAGTAGCACTAGTAGATAATTCATTTAAAGCTTCAGCCCCAAAAATAGCTGTAATTAAAGAACCTAATAAAACGTATATTACAATAATAGATAAACCATAAATAATGGCATTTTTAATTCCTTCTGCTCTCGATTTACTTTGCTTTGTAAAGAAAGAAACTGTCATCGGAATCATTGGAAAAATACAAGGCATTAAAATAGCTGCAAATCCTCCTAAAAATGATAAAATGAATAAAGTCCATAAACTTTTATCTTTTTTATCTTCTGGTTTATCTACATTAGTATCTTTGATTGGAGCAGCAGCTTTTTTTACAGTATCTGTATTTGTTGGAGCTACAGAATCCGTTGATGTGGAAGAAGTATCTACTGCAGCTGCATCTACTGTTTCAGCAATTTTAAGTTCAGGCAACTTAAATTTCAAATTGGAAGTAGTTTGCGTACATTTTCCATCAATACAAGCTTGCCCGTCAGCTAAAACATCAATCGTTTTTAATTTCGGATTTAAAATTTTAACGCGTTGTGTAAATTTTGCAACACCAAGAAAATAGTATTCATCTAATTCAAAAATATCATTATATGATTTTTTGTATTTTCCTTCCTTTGTTTTACCAATTAATTGATAATTTCCTTTTTGATTTTTATACGTAAAAACTAAAGGGATTGGTCCACCTTCTGGAGTAAATTGAGAATATAAATGCCATTCATCATCAATATCGGCAGTGATTATTAAATCTAATTCAGTATCAGAAACTTTCACTACATTTGAACTCCATTTTACAGGTTCAACTATTTGTGCAGTTCCAAAAAGAGTAATTAGTAAGGCTAATAAACTAAATATTTTTTTCATTAGTAAAAGTAATTTTTATGGTGTGTTGGGTTGTGTTATCTATTTTAAATCGATCATCAGCTCTATAACCAATAATCCAAACAATTTCATTTTTGCTTTCTAAAATCCAAGTATCTTGTTTTTGAAAAAGTGTAAATTTTTCATCTTTAAAAAACTTACTAACTTTCTTTTTTCCTTGCATTCCAGAAGGATAAAAATAATCTCCTTCTTTCCATTTTCTTATTTTTATTGGAAATTGGATTTTACTTTCATCCACAAATATAATGTTCTTCAATGAATTTGAAATGTCACTTAGGTTACACAATTCAAAATTTAACGGAAAATTAGGTTTTTCTGTTATAGAATTGATAATATATTCTTCATTTTCTTTTTTTTCTATTTTAGAAAGAATTAAAAATGCTCTATCTTTTAGCAAAACATATTCATCCGAAAAAATTTGTTTTCCCGATTGTGAATGTACCAAATCAAACAAATCATCCCAAGCCGAAAAACCATATTTGTGTAACCATTGATATAAATATGCTTTGTAATTTGTATATGAAAGTAATGTAGAAATTGTAATTTTTAATTGATTATTTTCTTCAATAACTACATTCTGATAAGCATTTTGAACAGCATCATTAATTAAAGATTGCTCTTGTTTTAAATTTTCTAACGTGTTTTGAAATGACGATAAAAAAGATGGATTTAATTCCTTAAAAACCGGAACCACTTGATGTCTGATTTTATTTCTAACATATTTATCTGAAGCATTACTACTATCTTCTCTCCACTGAATCTGATTTTCTTTTGCATATTCTTCAATTTCTTCTCTTGAAAAAATTAATAATGGTCGGATGATGTTACCATTTACAGAAGGAATTCCTGTAAATCCATCTAAACCTGTACCTCTTGAAAAGTTAATTAAAAATGTTTCTACTTGATCATCTAAGTGATGTGCAGTTGCAACATAATCAAATTTTTCTTTTTCAATTAATTCATGAAACCAATCGTAACGTAATTTTCTGGCAGCTATTTGAGTAGATAATTTATATTCTTTTGAATAATTTTCCGTATTAAATTGAATGGTAAAACATTCTATTTTATTTTCTTTAGCAAATTGCTTTACAAAAGTTTCATCATCGTTACTTTCAGTTCCGCGCAATTGAAAATTACAATGTGCAAGAGCAAAATTTAAGTTTAATTTATGAAATAAATAAGTCATAACCATACTATCTATTCCACCACTTGTTGCTAAAAGAAGTTTCTTGTCTTTTAGGAAGCTAAAGTTTGAAATAATATGATTTTGAAATTTTTTTTCCATTTTTAAGTTAATTAATTAGCTTGAAGAACCTCAAACATTGCTTTGGCTTTCAGTAAACATTCCTCATATTCTTTTTCTGGAATGGCTTCAGATGTAATAGCACTTCCTACTGAAAAACTCAAATATTGATTGTCAGAATTATATAAAATACTTCGAATAACAACATTAAAATCGAAATCACCATTAGGTGTAAAATACCCTACTGCACCGCTATATAATCCACGTTTTGTTTCTTCTAATTCTTCAATAATTTGCATGGCTGAAATTTTTGGCGCACCAGTCATACTGCCCATTGGAAATGTAGTTCTTAAAATTTCAATTGGTGAAGTGGTATGATTTACAGTTGAAGTAATAGTTGAAATCATTTGATGTACTTGTTTGAATGAATATATTTTACATAATTCTTCAACTTGTACACTTCCTTTAGTTGCGGTATGAGATAAATCATTTCGAACTAAATCAACAATCATAATATTTTCAGAACGTTCTTTCGGATTATTCTCTAATTCAATTTTATTTTGATCGTCAATTTCAATATCGAAACTACGTTTTGCAGTACCTTTAATCGGCTGAGAAATTACTTTTTCACCTTCTTTTTTTAAATAGCGTTCTGGTGAAGCAGAAAGTAAATAATGTTGATTCTTTTTGAAAAATACAGCAAAAGGCGGATTAGAAATCTGATTCAATTTTTGATAAATTTCAAATGGTTCAACACTTCTATCTTCAGCAAAAAATTCCATACAAAAATTCGCTTCATAAATATCACCACGATGAATATGAGACAACATTTTTTCAACCTTTTTTAAGTAATTTTCTTTTGAAATTCGTTGATTAATTTCAATATTTTGACTTGAAATATTTGATTGTATTATTACATTTTGAATTTCATCAAAATCATATTCAACTTCATCATCGCACATATTTAGATATTGAATTTCAACTTCATTCCCTTTGATAAAAAAGATCTTTTTAGGTTGAAAAAAATACAAATCTGGAAAATGTAATCCGTCAAAATTTTGAGAATTCAAATGTTCAACATCATTTTTTAAGTCGTAAGATAAATATCCAAAAAGCCAATCGTTTGCTTTAGATTGGTATTGATACAAATCTTCGAAAGCTTTTTCAAAATCTGTTTGAATAGAAGTAAATGCTTCAACAGCCACAACAAAATCATATGATTTATACAATTGATTTTCATTGTTTTCGATATTACTATCTAATACGATAACTTCTCGAAACTGTTTGCTCCAATACAAAAGTTGCTCTTTAAAAAGAGCAACATTAGTTATGTATTTTGAAATATTTGTACGCAAAGATTTTATTTTTTTTCACCCATGTAAACGATATCGTATTCGATAATCATTTCTTCATTAGTAATATAAATTTGTTTGTTCGGACCAGCATCTTTCGGTGAAATGATAGTGATAACTGTTTCTACACCCTGATTGTCGACACATAAATATTTGTTAGAAGTACCTTCAGCATTTTCAACTTTATCTTCATATTTGTAGATATTAAAAAGTTGAATAATTTCAGAATAAATTACAAAACGATGTTTGTTTCTATCCAATGTAATTAAAATTTCTGTCGGTTGTGTTTTCGACCATTTTGTCCATTGTTCGTTATTTGGATTTTTCAATGAAACTGAATAACCAGTAGTTTTAAATTCATACGTTTGTGAAAATCCTAATTGACAGAAAAACACAAAAAATAAGATCGCAACTAATTTTTTCATTTTAATAAAATTTATAATTTATTTACTTCGTTTTTAGCTTCATTAAACTCTGCAATAATATTGCCAATTATTGTTTCAACAGGTAAAATATCATGAATTAAACCTGCAATTTGTCCAATTTCTAATTCGCCTTCTACTAAATCACCTTCAAACATACCGCGTTTTGCTCTAGCTCTACCCAATAAAGTTTTCAAATCATCAACCGATGCACAATTAGCATAAGCTTCTTGAACATCATAAAAGAATTTATTTTTAATCAATCGAACCGGAGCTAATTCTTTCAAAGTAACTAACGTTTCTCCTTCTTGAGTTTCTAAAATAGTTTTCTTAAAATCATCGTGAGCACTTGATTCGGTTGAGGCTGCAAAACGACTTCCCATTTGAACACCATCAGCTCCTAAAACCATTGCTGCTAACATTCCTTTTCCTGTTGCAATTCCTCCAGCGGCAATTAATGGTATTGTAACATTTTCCTTAACCATCGGAATTAATGTTAACGTTGTGGTTTCTTCACGACCATTATGACCACCTGCTTCAAAGCCTTCTGCTACAACTGCATCAACACCAGCTTCTTGTGCTTTTAAAGCAAATTTTGAACTACTAACTACATGTACAACTGTAATTCCTTTTTCTTTAAGAAAAGTGGTCCAAGTTTTTGGATTTCCTGCAGAAGTAAAAACGATTTTAACGCCTTCATCTACAATAATCTGTATGATTTCCTCAATATTTGGATACAACATTGGAACATTTACTCCAAAAGGTTTGTCAGTTGCTTTTTTACATTTTTGGATGTGTTCTCTCAACACTTCAGGATACATAGAACCTGCTCCAATTAAACCTAAACCTCCAGCATTACTAACTGCACTTGCTAATTTATATCCACTGTTCCAAATCATTCCACCTTGAACAATTGGATATTGTATTCCAAATAATTGTGTTATTCTATTCATTATCATTAATCTGATTTTATATCAGAAATTTTATTTTTTAATTATTTTTCCTTGAAAGGATTTATCTGCATCAAAATTATAATAATAAATTCCGTTTGACAAATTTTGAATATCAATAGAATTGTTTTCTGATGAAATTTCTTTACTTAAAATATTTTGACCTAAAGTATTGTATAAATAAACGGTTCCTTTTTGATTATATTGTAAATGAAAAGAAATTTGATTTTCTGCAGGGTTTGGATAAACTGAAAAAGCATTATCGTTATTTATTTCTTCTAAACTTAATGCTGAATTTAAAGCCAATTGAAAATCTGGAATTCCATATCCTTTATAAATGGTTGGAGTTGCGTATAAGTCTGCAGATTGTCTGATATAATTTACAACTTGTTGAGCAGTCAAATTAGGTATAGCCGACCAAAATGTAGCAGCCATACCAGCTAAAATTGGCCCAGAAAAAGATGTTCCACTTGCAGTAATAATGGTTCCAGAAGTATTACTAACTGTTGCATTTAATCCTTTTGCACAAACATCTGGTTTAACTCTATTATCATATGAAGGACCAATTGAACTAAAAGTTGCATAGGCTTCTGCACTATCTACAGCTCCTATAGTTAAAGCACCTATAGCATCTGCCGGTGTTGAAATATGTGGCTCTCCAGTTGTTCCAGAATTACCAGCACTTACTACAACTACAATACCTTTGCTGAAAGCCATATTTGCACCTTTTGAAGCAAACGTTTTATTTCCAATCATGTCATCATATTGATGCGAATAATTTGGATTATCATAAACCGAATAACCTAAAGACGAATTGATTACATCCGCACCATAATAATCGGCTAATTCTGCTGCTTCCACCCAATATGATTCTTCAACAGGGTTTTCAGAATTTACATCTTCCGTAATAAATAAATAATATCTAGAACTAGGAGCAGTTCCTACTAACTGTCCATCTACAAATCCACCCATAGTAGACAAAACCATTGTTCCATGATTGTGTCTAGTATAGTAGTTAAAATTTCTATCTGGAAAATTATATCCATTAATTATTTGGTTATTTGTAATTAAGTTTTGAAATGGTGCAGCTGTATTAACTCCAATAAAACCTGAATCTAAAACCGCTATAATTTTACCTTGTCCCGTATAATTTTGTTGGTGCAACAAATGCCCATTAAGCATTTCAATTTGATTTTGAGAACCACCATAATTATAAGTGGTTTGCGTGTCTAATTGCTTATTTACAGGTCTTATTTCAGATGATTTTTGAGCAATTCTTCCACCTGGATTTAAAGAATGATTTGCATATTTGATTGTACTTACAAATGGTAAACTTGATAATGCTTGAATATCTGTTAAAGTCCCTCGAATATGCAAAGCATTCATCCATTTTGAAGAAGCCATAATTATAATTCCATTAGCATTAGTAACTTGGTCAATATACGTTTGTTCAATAGGAACATCTGTAATATCTAATGGAATATTTTGAGCTGCTCTTCGATCTAAAGAACGCTGAGTTAACATTGTTAATGGATTCGCTAAAAAAGTAGCAGAGTTAGGCTTATTGCTAAAATAAACCCAAGCATCTTCTATTTGAGAATATCCAAAATTGGCAACAACTAACAAAAGTATAAAGTAAAATTTCTTCATAACGATAAAGTTTTACCAAATATAACAAATTTCTACTTAAGAAATTACGCCACTTCCTTGTAATTCATCATCATGATACCATGCCACAAATTGACCTTCAGTAATTGCAGACTGTGGATTTTCAAAATGAACATACATACCACTTTCGAATTGATGTAATGTTGCTTTTTGCAAAGGTTGACGGTATCTAATTCTGGCCATTACCTCCATTTTTTCACCTGGAGCTAATTGTAAATCCTCACGAATCCAATGTACTTCTTCAGCTTTAATAAATAAAGTATTTTTAAATAAACCTGGATGATTTGGACCTTCACCCACATAAATAATATTATTTTCTACATCTGTTTGAATTACAAACAAACCTTCTTTTGTTCCACCAACATTTAATCCACGACGTTGACCATTCGTAAAATAATGCGCTCCTTGATGTTTGCCTTTTACAATTCCGTTTGAATTAGTGTAATCTTTATTTTGAGCCTCATAAGCTAATTCTGATTCTAAATTTTCAAAACGTGGTTTTGGATTATGATAGATTTCATTCGTTTCTTTAATCTCTACAATAATTCCTTCTTTAGGTTGTAATTTTTGTTGTAAAAATTCAGGCAAACGAACTTTTCCAATGAAACAAAGTCCCTGAGAATCTTTTTTCTCAGCAGTAACTAATTCCATTTTAGTCGCAATTTCTCTTACTTCTGGTTTTGTTAATTCACCAATTGGAAATAAAGCTTTTGCTAATTGTTCTTGCGATAATTGACATAAGAAATACGATTGATCTTTATTATCATCTTTACCCGCTAATAATTGATGAACTTCTTTGCCATCAACCATAATTGTATCTTTACGACAATAATGACCTGTTGCCACATAATCTGCGCCTAATGAAAGGGCGATTTTCATGAAAACATCAAATTTAATTTCTCTATTACATAACACATCAGGATTTGGAGTTCTACCGTTTTCATATTCTTTGAACATGTAATCGACAATTTTCTCCTGATATTGTTCTGATAAATCTATAGTTTGAAAAGGAATTCCTAATTTTTCTGCAACTAATAAAGCATCATTACTGTCTTCTAACCACGGACATTCATTAGAAATGGTAACCGAATCATCGTGCCAATTTTTCATAAAAAGGCCAATTACATCGTAACCTTGCTCTTTTAAAAGATAGGCTGCAACGCTTGAATCTACTCCACCTGAAAGTCCAACTACTACTCGCTTCATTTTTTTAAAATATTTGTGCAAAGTTAATGTAATTTCAACAATATCAATAATCAAAAGAATCAATAATAGTATAGAATAAATTAATAATATTTTCTACTTTTAACTGGATGAAAAAATTTCAAAAATGAAGAAAAATTTAGTTTTACTAGTATTCTTTTTTACTGTTTTAGGAACGGCTCAAAATTATGTTTCAACTTTAAAAGACAAAAAAACTTTTGATATTTTAAAAGGTAAACCATTAACCGATAAGTTTTCTAATATTGAATCTTTAAAAATTGTTTATGATTTGAAAACTAGAAAACTATATTATTTCAACAGTATTCAATCGAAATTACATTTTGATTTTGTAGTGAATTATTTATCCTATTCTGGAGATATTGAACAATTTAATAGAGAGAATTATAGTGATAATGAAAAGGCTAGAGATTTTTTATTGGGAAACATCAATCATATTAAAGGAAAAGACAAATGGGTTTTAGAATTAGCGGCTTCCGATCATATGCCTATAAAACTCATCGAATTTTTATATAAAGAAGTTGAAAAAAGTAGTTTTATTGGAAATAAACTCAAATTCTACTTAAACAATCAAGTAAAAATTGAAGCTTTTGAAAAAAAGGAATTCAATATTCCTTGTGTTAAATCGGATTATATTTTTAATGAATTAGAATACCAAGAAGTTTCGGCTGGAAGTTGTGTTGGTATTTTGAAATATTATACTTTAAAACAATTAGATTCTATTCAACCTAAAAAAGATGAAATAATTGTTTTAGATGGAACTCCAGATTTATTACCAAATGTGAAAGGAATCATTGTCAATGAATTACAAACACCTTTAAGTCACCTAGTCATTCTTGGAAAAAACAGAAAAATTCCAATTATGGCTTATAAAAAAGCACAAACTGATTACCGTTTAAAAAACCTAAACAATGAAAAAGTAGAATTAAAAATATTGGTTGATACTTTTTACATTGCAAAATCTGATAAAAAAATCACTTATAAAAACCAATCTAATTTAATCAAATTAAAATCCGATTTAACTGTAAAAGAGTTGGTGGATTTATCAAATTCTTCCAAAAACAATAGCAATAGTATAGGAGCAAAAGCACAGAATTTAGCTTACTTAATTGACATTTCTAAAGAGTTAAAGATTAAAACACCAGAAAATGCGTTTGCAATTCCGTTTCATTATTACAAAGAACATGTGAAACATAAAAAAATAGACGGTTTAATTTCGAAACTGAAGGATATTCATAAAGATTCGACTCAATTAATCAATAATCAATTGAAAAAAATCCGATCGGAAATAAAAAAACAACCTATAAATCAGAAATTAATTAAACTTGTTACTTCTCGAATTTCGAGTCAAACTGATTTTAAAAACTTCCGCTTTCGTTCTTCAACCAATGCAGAAGATATTGACGATTTTAATGGCGCTGGATTATATGAATCGAAAACAGGAATTTTAGGTGATACTGTTAAAACATTTGAAAAAGCAATAAAACAAGTTTGGGCAAGTGTTTGGAATGAAAGTTCGTATTGGGAACGTGAGTTATTTGGAATTGACCAGAATTCGATTGCCATGGGTGTTTTAGTCCATCGTGCTTTTCCTGATGAAATTGCAAATGGTGTAATAATTACGAAAAACTTACACAGAACAGATTTACCAGGAATTACTGTAAATATTCAACATGGAGAAAATTCGGTTGTAAAACCAGCAAAAGGAGAAGTTTGTGAGCAATTTACCATTTATGATTTTAATGAATTCAACACTCGCAAACATGAATACGAAGTAGATTATATATCTCATTCGAATTTAAACAACAATCAAAATCTAATGAATAAAGAGGAAATCAATTCTTTATATGAAGTTTGTAAAAAAATAGAAAGAAAAATGAATCGTTGTTGGAACAATTTAACCAACAAACCGGTAGATATTGAATTTAAAATTATTGGTAAAGAAAGAACAATTTATATTAAACAAGTTCGACCGTTTAATAATTAACTTTAATATGCACTTCTTTTGAAATGGTATTGATGGAAACAATATTGTATTCAAAATGTTCTAATGCAATTTTAGAAGCAATAATTTCTTTTATTTTATCGTCTTTTAGAACTATTTCTTCATAAAAAGGAATAATGATTGTGGTAGATTGAAAGTGTTTTCTTGGACTTTTATCTACTAAAATTGAAGCTACAATATAGAATCCGATAATTATACTCTGAAAAAACAATAAATACCCAACTTTATCCATTGGATACAACATATCTAAAATGGAAAGTGTAATTATTGCAAATAAAAACACAATTGCTTTCAAGGAAAACGTTTGTGCACGAAATCGTAAAATTGAAAAAATTGCAAATAAACCAAAACCAACACCAAGTCCTAAATCAATTCTAGTAAATAAATAAGATAAAGAAAAAGTACAAAATCCTACGATAATGATAAATGGATTTATAGTAACATTATCGTTTCTATTTGAAAAAAAATATAAAATTATCGCTGAAATCAGAAATAATAAAAAACGACTTGCTAGTTCTATAAAATCCATAAAAAATTATTTTTTCTCTTCAGTTTTTTTCTCTTCAGTTTTTTTCTCTTCAGTTTTTTTCTCCTCTGTTTTATTTTGTTCTGCTTTATTCTCTTTTATTTGTTGTTCAATTGTTTTAGTTTTAGCAGATTTCTTAGCGATTTTCTCTTCGTATTTAATTAATTCTTTAGAGAATTTGTCTGCTTTTACTTGTTTTACTACTTTTCCATTTTCATAAAATTTCCAAGAGCCAACTTTTGCATTATTTTTATAGGTTCCTTCATACATTTTCTTTCCATTTCCATCATAATACACTGCTAAACCTTCAAAGTTATCATTTACATAATTATGTTCATCAATTAGATTACCATTTTCTGCAAATGTTTTTGCTTTACCATTTTTCAATCCATCAACATAATTAACTTCTTCTGCTAATTTATTATTTTTATAGAAAACTTTTCTTAAACCATTTAATTTTCCATTTTTATAATATTCAATAGTCATAATATCTTTTGATTCTTTATGATAATATTTCCATTCTCCTTCAAAAAGTTTATTTTTGACTAAACCTTCACTTACTTTATTATTTTTTTGATCATAGAAAATCGTATAACAAGAACCATCACCTTTTGAAAAATCACGAGTTGCAATTACAGTTCCAGCTTTTGTGTCGTCAAAATATTTAAATGTTCCCGTTTCTTTTCCATGCTCAAAAGTTCCTTCATAACGAGGACGCTTACTTTCTTCATGATACCCTTTCCAAAGACCATGACGTAAACCTTTTTCATCAAATTGGTTTAATTTATCTTGAGCTGAAATAAAATTAGAAATGGCTAAAAAAGCTATAATTACTATGTTTTTCATTGTTTTGAATTTTATCTTTTAACGTCGAAATTTTAAAAAAATTGTTTGGTAAAAATATGTAATAATATTTTACTTATCAATTACTTTGCCAAGTTCTTTTGCACGATTATTAGCATGTTGAATTCCTTGATTTATTGTATCATTTAAATCAAATGATTGGAATACATGTAAAGCTGCTTCTGTAGTTCCTCCTTTTGAAGCAACTTTTTCAATCCATTCTAAATTCGAAAGGTTACTTCTATTTTGTAATTGCGTAGAACCTAAAAATGTTTGTTGTACTAAAAACTCGGCTTCCGATTTAGAAAAACCTAAATCAATCGCAGCATTTACCATGGCATTCATGAAATAATACACATAAGCCGGACCACTACCAGAAATTGCCGTTGCTGCATTAATCATTTCTTCATTTTCAATAAATAATGATTTTCCAGTGGTATTAATTAAATTTTGAATGATGAATAAATCTTTTCTATCTACATCTTGTGAAGCAGTAAAAACAGTCATTCCCTGCCCTATTTGTGTTGGAATATTTGGCATAGAACGAATGATTTTTTTGACTTGTAATTTTTGTTGTATATTTTGAATTGAAATACCAGCCATTACCGATAATATCAAATGATTTTCAGTAATACAATCTTTTATTTGAAAACATAAATCTCCAAAATCTTGTGGTTTTACTGCTATTATAACAATGTCTACAGATAAAAATGAATCTGAAATTTCAGTATAAAAATTTTCATCTGGAATAGAATATTTATTTGAAACCGAAGATATATTTCTAGTTAATACAAAAATATCTTCTGGCTTAATAAAACCTGAACTTACAAAACTACTTGCGTAAGTTTGTCCCATATTCCCATATCCGATAATTGCTATTTTCATAATTGTATTGAATTAAAAAAGCCTGTTCATATACTGAACAGGCTTAAATTATTAATATAAAGAAATTATTTTCTCTTTTGATTTAATGCTTTTTGCGCTTCTTGCTGTTCCATTATTTCACGCATTTTCTTTTGAAATTTCGATTCTGTTTTGGGTTTCGATTTATTCTCTTGAATTTGAGCATGAATTTTTTCTTCGTTTACTACGTAGTTTTTGATTACTAACATGATTCCGATAGTAATTAAGTTAGAGATAAAGTTGTATAAACTCAATCCAGAACCATAGTTATTGAAGAAAATTAACATCATAATTGGAGAAATGTAAATCATAATTTTCATGATTTTACCCATATCAGGCATTCCTTCTTGTTGAGGCGCTTGCATCGCTTGATCTCCAGTTGTCATTTTCATGTAGAAGAAAATCGCAATAGCCGCTAAAATTGGGAATAAACTTACGTGATCTCCATATAACGGAATGTTAAATGGTAATTTTAAAATTGAATCGTATGAAGATAAATCATCTGCCCATAAGAAACTTTTTTGTCTTAAATCAAAAGCTGATGGGAAGAATTGAAAAGAAGCATACATAAATGGTAATTGAATTAATGCTGGAATACAACCCGCCATTGGGTTAACACCTGCTTTAGAATACAACGCCATTGTTTCTTGTTGCTTTTTCATTGGATTGTTTTTGAATTTCTCACCAATTTCTGCAATTTCAGGTTTCAATACTTTCATTTTTGCTTGCGACAAGAATGATTTGTATGTAATTGGCGACATCGCCACTTTGATTAAAATAGTAAAGATGATGATCGCAATACCGTATGGTAAAAATCCTGATAATAATCCAAATAAAGGAATGAAAACAAATTTGTTAATCCATCCAAATATTCCCCAACCTAATGAAATTAATTCATCTAAGTTTCTGTCATATTTAGTTAATGTATCATAATCTGTTGGACCATAATACATATTCATGTTATAGTTTAACGCACCATTTTTAAACTCTAAAGGCATTTTTGCAGTAAAGTTTTTAGTAAAAATAGTGTCTTTTTTATCGTCGTCAACTAAGTTATCCGATTTAAAACTTGCTGTTTTAAAAGGTGTATCTGTTAATAAAACTGAAGTAAAAAAGTGTTGTTTAAAAGCTACATAAGTAACTTCTTCAGCCGTATCTTCTTTATCAGAAGCAGCATTTAAATAATCGTCTTTTCCACCGTCAAATTCATAAATTAATTCAGTATAACGGTTTTCATATGTTACACTTTTTTCATTACGATATGCTTTTAATCCCCATTCTAAATCAGATGGTTTTGAAGTATTTAAAACATTTTCTAATCCTTGAGTACGGATAGAAAAATCTAACATATGATTATTTTCTTTAATCACATAACGATACTCTAAAAACTGATTTTCACCCGTTTTTAATTGCATTGTTAAAACCTGATTTCTTCCTTCTTTTGTAAGTTTAGGTTCAAAATACAAATCTTTAGTATTGATAACTTTACCATCTTTTGTAGTTAAAGTTAAATTGAAATTTGCATTGTTATCTTTAATAATTTGGATAGCTTTTCCTGAACCTTTTTTAAATTGTTCTTCATTTAAAATAGTTGCTTCAGAAATGTAACCACCTTTATTAGAAACTTTTAAGCTTAATAAGTTATTAGCTAATACAGTTGTAGTTTCTTTAGCAGAAGGCAATGTTTCTGAATAGGCAAATGCACCTAATTTCGCAACAGCTTCTGGAGAAATTTTACCAGTACTATCGATAGTAGTTTTGGCAACAGTTGGAGTAACTTTCGTTACAGATTTTGCTTCTTTTTCAGCTTGTTCTTTTTGTTGTTGGGCTTTTTTCTCTGCTTCTGTTTGTTGATTAGAATACATCATCCACATTAAAATTCCGAAAATTAATGTGAAACCAATAAACGACTTAATGTCGAACTTTTTTTCTTCCATTTTTAATTGTGCAACTCTTTTGATGAGTTGAATTTGATATTAATTACTAAGAATTAGTCCGGTTTTAGAAAAAATGTTACAAAAACCCAACTAAAACTATTTATTTTTAACGGCAGCTCCAATCAATCCTAAAAATAATGGATGTGGATTTTGCACGGTACTTTTATATTCTGGATGGTATTGAACTCCAATAAAGAATGGATGATTTGGTAATTCTACCACTTCAACTAATCCTGTATCTGGATTCACACCTGAAGCTACTAAACCAGCAGCAACCATTTCATTTAAATAATCACCATTAAATTCATAACGATGACGGTGACGCTCTAAAATATCTGATTTACCATAAATTTTATGAGCTAAAGTATTTTCTGTTAAAGCACATTTCCAAGCACCTAAACGCATTGTTCCTCCTTTTTCAGTAACGGTTTTTTGTTCTTCCATTAAACTGATAATTGGATAACTTGTATTTGCGTTCATTTCAGTTGAATTTGCATCTTTTTTACCTAAAACATTACGTGCAAATTCAATTGAAGCCATTTGCATTCCTAAACAAATTCCTAAAAATGGAATATTATTTTCACGAACGTATTTAATTGCTTCAATTTTACCTTCAATTCCTCTTTCGCCAAATCCAGGAGCAACTAAAATGGCATCTAAACCTTTTAATTTTTCAGCAACATTTGAAGGATCTAAAAATTCTGAATGAATACTTACAACATTTACTTTTGTTTCTTGAGCTGCACCCGCATGAATAAAAGCTTCTAAAATAGATTTGTAAGAATCTTGTAATTCAACATATTTACCTACTAAACCGATATTTACTTCGTGCTTAGGATTTTTATGTTTTTGTAAAAATTCATTCCATTGTTTTAAATCTGGAGATGATTTTTCTGGTAAGTTTAATTTCTTTAAAGCAACTTTATCAAGTCCTTCTTCTAACATTAAGTTTGGAACATCATAAATCGTTGAAGCATCAATTGATTGAATTACAGCCTCACGTTTTACATTACAGAATTGCGCTAATTTTTGACGTAAATCTTGAGATAATTCGTGCTCTGTTCTACAAACTAAAATATCAGCTTTGATTCCACTTTCCATTAATGTTTTAACAGAATGTTGCGTTGGTTTTGTTTTTAATTCACCAGCAGCTGATAAATAAGGAACTAAAGTTAAATGAATAACGATTCCATTATCTTCCCCTAAATCCCATAATAATTGACGAACAGATTCAATGTATGGTAAAGATTCAATATCACCAACTGTTCCACCAATTTCAGTTATAACAATATCGTAATCGCCAGAATTACCTAGCAATTGCATGCGTTCTTTAATCTCATTTGTAATATGAGGAACAACTTGAACCGTTTTTCCTAAGAATTCGCCACGACGTTCTTTTTCAATTACAGATAAATAAATTCTACCGGTTGTAACGTTGTTGGCTTGTGATGTTGGAACATTTAAGAAACGCTCATAATGTCCTAAATCTAAATCTGTTTCTGCTCCATCATCAGTTACATAACATTCTCCATGTTCGTAAGGATTTAAAGTTCCTGGATCCACATTAATATACGGATCGAATTTTTGAATAGTTGTTCTGTAACCTCTTGCTTGTAATAATTTTGCTAAAGATGCTGCTATAATTCCTTTTCCTAATGAAGAAGTAACACCACCTGTAACGAAAATGTATTTTGTCTGATTCATGTTGTTTTTTTTTTCCTGAAGATACTTCAGGATAAATGTTAGTTGTTGTTGTTCGTTGTTTTTAAAAAACGTGCAAAGATAATATTAATTAGTCAATGTGCCAATTCTAATTAGCCAATTTTCAATTAATTCAATGTGTCGATTCAAATGATAACGATAAGTTAATACTTTCCTTAAAGAAGTTATGGTTTTGGGTATTTTTTTTGAATATTTCGGATTAATTCTTCTAATCCGTTTAATTTAAGTTCGTAAACTAATTTTAATTGTTCGCCTAAAGTTCCCGTTGGAAATCCTTTATTTCTATACCAAACAATGTAATATTCAGGTAAGTCTATAAGAAAACGCCCTTGGTATTTACCAAAGGGCATTTTTGTATGAGCTAGTTTAATGAGTTGTTCTTGTTGAGATATCATTATTCTTGTGGAACACCAATTTCTTGGATTTCGTCATTATTTCCAATTCCTTTTGGATTTGGTCCATATTCATTCTTTCCAGGAAAACCATCAGCAAATAACATCCATAAACTGTAAAATGGTATAATTTGATACCAACCAGAATTATCTCTGTCATGACATCTTTTAGCACCTTGAGCTAACAAAAACCAAATTGCTGGAATATACAACAATAATACAATTGTAGATGTAGATGCTCCAAGAGTTTCACTTACTGCAACAGATCCATAAATTAATGTAAGATATGCCAAATAAGAAATTCCATATTCTAATCTACGAATTCTACCATCAAAGGAAAAAGGGTTTTTAAACATAATTTTTAAGTTTTAGTTATTTAGTATACTTTCAAAAATAAAAAAAACACTACAAAAATTTATAGTGTTTTTTTTAAGTTATTAACATTTTTTGATTACTTCCAATTAAAAACCACTTCTTTTTTAATATCTGGATGTAAACTATTGAATACCGGACAAGTCATTGCAGTTCTTTCTAAAATGGTTTTATCTTTTTCAGAAACTGCAATATTCATATCGAAAGTTACATGAATCTCTGTAATTCTCCTAGGATCTGTTCCCATAATTTTAGTAACTTCTGCTGTTGCATTTGAAAAATCAATATCCATATCACGAGCTTTAATTCCCATAACCGTAAACATACAACTTGCTAATGCATTTGCTACTGTATCGGTTGGCGAAAAGGCTTCTCCTCTACCATGATTGTCAACTGGAGCATCAGAAATAATTTCTGAACCCGATGCTAAATGTATTGATGAAGTTCTTAAATCTCCTAAATAAGTTACTTTAGATGTTGCCATTATTGTGCTTGTTTTATAGTTAAATCGGAATTATAATACATCATATACACTCCGTAATTGTTTCCATTTGAATAGTTAAATTGACTTTCAATTTGTTCTGAACCTTGCATTTCTGCAGATTTTATAAATCCTTCTTCTTGACACATTCTTAAAATTGCATCAAATGTTACATCAAAACCACGAGTTGCATATTGATTAGGTTGCACTTTGTTATCTTTTCGGAATGCTTTAGCGAAATTAGAAGCTTCTTTCGATTCATTTTCACGAATAGCTGAAGGATATAACATTTGTAAAGCCGCTAAGTTTTTCGATGGAATTTCTTCAAAATCTAGAGCATCATTTCGTTCTATTACTACTAATTGAATATCAAATTCTTTTTTCAATTTCAATAAATTATTCACAACAGAAATTACTTGCATAATTTTATCTGAATCTAAAATCACAAAGTTCTTTTTTCCTTTTTGTAAAGTAGTTTTGAAAATAGTATAATCGAAAAGTCCTTTGTCATTAAAACTAGACTGAACCACTTCTGGATAATTTGAAGTAAAATAACTACTTAAACTTGTTTTAGCAGAAGAATGAATTGAGAAAATCGCATCTGATTTCGATTTCAAATACAACATCAATTGTTGCTTTTGAATGTTTTCGTTTGGCATGGCATAAAACACATTGTTACCGCCTTTACCAACTTCATTGGTTAATGGTGAAATTACTGCCGTATTTTTATCTAATAACTGACCAACGGTTTCTACAAAATTATTGGTAAATGGTCCGATTACTACATCAACATTGGAGAAATTATTGTTTTTAATAATTGTCGCAACGTTTGATGAATATTTCGAAGTTTCTGCATCAAAAACCTTAGCATTAATTGGCAAACCTAATACTTTTGCCGAATCAATTGCTTTTAATGCACCTGCATAAAAATCAAGGGTAATGTTTAAGAATTTATCTGTTTTTAAATATTCAATTTTTGTTTTAGCAGAATCTTTTTCAATTCTGTTAATATTGAAAGGCATTAATAAAACTAGATTTCTTTGTTTAGACTTATTCGCTGTCTCTAGTAAGTTCAATTTTTTTTTTAGCCCATTTGCAGAATCACTCTGAATGGTTGCATCAATTTCCTTTTTCTCAGGGAGCAAAAGTTCCATACCGACAGTTAAACCACTAGCAACGGCTGGATTTTTTTTGGTAATTTCATCAACTGAAATTCCGAACTTTCTAGAAATCGAATATAATGTTTCTCCTTGTTGAACCGTATAAAACATAGTTTTTGTTGCTGTTGGCAACACATCAACAGTAGAAACTTTTGGTAAAAAAGTATTTTTATTCAAACGAATTTGCATTCCAATTTCAAATACATTTTTAATGTGTGGATTTAATTCTTCTAATTCTGCAATTGAAATTCCGTATTTTTTAGAAACACTATATTTTGTTTCTTCTGCTTGAATAGTATGAATATTTACCGTTTCTTTAGATACTGTATTTGTTTCTGTTTTTACAACTTGAGACGGAACATACTTTTTAGCAGCATAATACGTTAATGATTGTCCAACCGCTACACCTTCTTTAGATGTTGGGTTATTTTTAATCATTTCATCAACAGAAATTCCTAACTTTTTAGAAATAGCATATAACGTTTCACCTTGTTGAACTTGATATTCATATTTATTTAAACTTGCTGTTGAAGTTACAGTAGTTTTCACATTTGAAGGTAAAGTTAAAACCGTATTTTCCTTAACACCATCTTTTACATCTGGATTAAGTTTTATAATATCATCTGGTTTTACATTATATTTTTTTGAAATACTATATAAAGTTTCTCCTTTAACAACGGTGTGTTTACTTTGAGAAAAACCTACGAAACCTACAAAAAATAAGATAATATATAAATATGCTTTTTTCATAATGAGAATTTATTGTTTTTAAAATTGCTTCCAAAAATGAAACAATTATAATGCCAAGATATACAATTACAATTGCAATTACAAAAATCAATGCCAAAAAAAATGGCAAATACAAAATTATAATAAAAATTGACATTGCCATTGAAATTTGTCCCGAAGTTTCGGGATTGTTATTTCTATTTTATTCCCACTCAATTGTTGCTGGTGGTTTTGAACTAATATCGTAAACTACTCTATTTACACCACGAACATTATTAATAATTTCATTCGAGATTTTCATTAAGAATTCATATGGTAAGTGTACCCAATCAGCAGTCATACCATCAGTAGATTCAACGGCTCTAAGCGCAACTACTTTTTCATAAGTACGCTCATCTCCCATTACACCCACACTATTAACAGGTAATAAAATAGCACCTGCTTGCCATACTTTATCATATAATCCGTGTTCTTTTAATCCGTTGATGAAAACAGCGTCTACTTCTTGCAAAATAGCTACTTTTTCTGGAGTAATATCTCCTAAAATACGAATTGCTAAACCTGGACCTGGGAATGGATGACGACCTAATAATTCTTCATCAATTCCTAAAGATCTTCCTACTCTACGCACTTCATCTTTGAATAACATACGTAAAGGTTCAACAATTTGTAATTTCATAAAATCAGGTAAACCACCAACATTGTGATGCGATTTAATGGTAGCAGAAGGTCCACCCGTTGCAGAAACTGATTCAATTACATCTGGGTAAATAGTACCTTGACCTAAGAATTTTACATCTGTTAATTGATGTGCTTCATCATCGAAAACTTCAATAAATGCGTTTCCGATTGCTTTACGTTTAGCTTCCGGATCATCTAAACCTGCTAACGCATCATAAAAACGTTGAGAAGCATCTACACCTTTTACGTTTAATCCCATTCCTTTGTATTGATTCAATACATTTTCGAATTCATTTTTACGTAAAAGTCCGTTATTAACGAAAATACAATATAAATTATCTCCAATTGCTTTATTTAAAATAACTGCCGCAACAGTAGAATCTACTCCACCAGATAAACCTAAAACTACTTTATCGTTTCCAATTTTAGCTTTCATATCAGCAATTACTTCTTCTACGAATGCATTTGGTGTAAAGGTTTGTTCTACTTTAGCAATTTTTACTAAAAAGTTTTCTAACATTTGTTTTCCATCTACAGAATGGTAAACTTCTGGGTGAAATTGAATCGCGTAAGTAGTTTCACCTTCAATTTTATAAGCTGCATTTTCTACATCTTTTGTGCTGGCAATTTTAACTCCATTTGTAGGTAAAACTTTTATAGAATCTGAATGTGACATCCAAACTTGACTATTAGGACTAACACCTTCTAAAAACACTTCATTTTCTTGAATAAATGAAAGATTTGCTCTACCGTATTCTCTAGTATTCGAAGCCGCAACTTCTCCACCTGAAAAATGGGCTAAATATTGTGCTCCATAACAAACCGCTAATAATGGTTTTTTTCCTCTAATTTCTGATAAATCTGGATGTAAAGCTTCTTCTGAACGAACAGAACAAGGACTTCCTCCTAAAATTACAGCTTTATATGATGATAAATCTGCTGGAATTTTATCGAAAGGAAAAATTTCGCAGAAAATATTTAATTCTCTTACTCTACGGGCAATTAATTGTGTGTATTGCGAACCGAAATCTAAAATTAATACGTTGTTCATTATGTTGAGTTGTGTTTTTTTTATTTGTTTTTTTGTCATTCTAACGAAGGAAGAATCTTTAAAAGACACTTCGACAAGCTCAGTTTGACAATTTAATTAATATTCAAAAGTTCCGTATTCGGAATTGATTGTTAATTTATTATTCTCTGAAGCTTCTACTCTTCCTACAATTTGCGCATCGATATTGAAAGATTTAGAAATTTCGATAATATCATTTGCAATTGCAGCAGGAACATATAATTCCATTCTATGACCACAATTGAATACTTGATACATTTCTTTCCAATCTGTTTTAGAATTCTCTTGAATCAATTTGAATAATGGTGGAACTGGAAATAAATTATCTTTAATTACATGTACATTATTTACAAAGTGTAACACTTTAGTTTGCGCACCACCACTACAATGTACCATTCCGTGAATTTCGTTTGGTGTATATGTATCTAATATTTTTTTGATAACTGGTGCATAAGTTCTTGTTGGAGACAATACTAATTTACCAGCGTCAATTGGACTATTTTCAACAGCATCTGTTAGTTTTGTTTGTCCAGAATACACTAATTCATTAGGAACCGCAGCATCAAAACTTTCAGGATATTTCTCCGCTAAATATTTCGCAAAAACATCATGACGCGCAGAAGTTAAACCATTACTTCCCATTCCGCCATTGTATTCTGTTTCGTAAGTTGCTTGACCAAATGAAGCCAAACCAACAATTACGTCGCCAGCTTGAATGTTAGCATTATCAATAACATTACTTCTTTCCATACGAGCGGTTACTGTAGAATCTACAATAATCGTACGTACTAAATCGCCCACATCAGCTGTTTCTCCACCAGTAGAATGGATCGTTACACCGTGTTTTTTCAACTCAGCGATTAACTCTTCTGTTCCGTTGATGATAGCAGAAATAACTTCCGCTGGAATTAAATTTTTATTACGACCAATTGTTGAAGAAAGCAAAATATTATCTGTAGCACCTACACATAATAAATCGTCGATATTCATAATTAAAGCATCCTGAGCAATACCTTTCCAAACCGAAATATCGCCTGTTTCTTTCCAATACATATAAGCTAAAGCAGATTTTGTTCCTGCTCCATCAGCATGCATGATGATACAATACTTTTCGTCGTTAGTTAAATAATCAGGGATGATTTTACAGAAGGCTTTTGGAAATAAACCTTTATCAATGTTTTTGATGGCATTATGCACATCTTCTTTAGAAGCAGAAACACCTCTAAGGTTGTAGCGTTGACTCGTTTCAGAACTCATTATGCTGTGTTGTTGTTTTGTTTCGCAAAAGTAATGAAAATTTGTCAATTAGACAATTTTTTAAATATGCCAATTAACAATTAGACAATGTGGCAATTTTCATTGCATAAATTATTTAAAAATTGACTTATTGACGAATCGGTAAATTATTAAATTAACTACTTCTGTAAAATCATAATTTCAACACGTCTATTGGCTAAAGCTTGTTCTTCGTTGGCTTCTGGAATAGCAAATTTTGGTTTCGAAACACCAAATCCTTTTACAACTAACCTATCTTGTCTGATACTATTCGAAACTAAAACTCTACGAATTTGTTTCGCTCTTTCTAAAGATAAATTATTATGATCTTGTGTAACACAACAAATATGACCTTGGATTTCAATTCGAAGATTTGGATTTTTATCCAAGATATATATCAACTCATCAATAGATGGTTTTGATGAAGGCATGATTCCGAATGAATTTTTATAAAACTGAATTTCAGGTAAAACAATTAGCGTTCCTGGTCGAGACAACTCTACTTTTTCTTCTAAAGTAGCACCTTCAGGGAAATTCATATCTTTTTCTTCAATAGGAATAATTTCTGTAGTTTTTGGCACTTCAACTACTTTAGGTTTAATTAACTCGGCTTCTTTCGCCAAATCCTTTTCTTGCAAAAAAACGATAATTGCTCTTCTATTTTCAGCTTTATTTTTCGATTTTGCACCTTTTTCACCTAAAGAAATCGATTTAAAATCTTCTCTAATTTTAACCGCAACTTTAACCTTATTAAAAATATAATCGACACGTTTTTGAGATAAGGTATCATTATAACCTGAAGAACCTACTTCATCTGTAGAACCCGTTATAGAAAGAATTTTAGATTTTTTATTCGCTAAAATCCATGTGTTTAATTTAGCCAATTCGACTTTATTTAATTCTGACTTATTATTATCAAAATAAAAGGAAACACTCTCTTGACCGAAAAAAGCAAAAGGTAATAGAAAAAAGGCAACAGCTAAAATAGATTTCATGTAAATGGTTTTTACAAATATAAGATTAAAAACCATGCCATTATTTATCCTTAATTAAAATTTCTACTCTACGATTAGCAATTCTTTGTTCTTCGTTTTTTTCTGGAATGGAATAAATTGGTTGCGTAGCATCAAAACTTTTATAACTCAAACGCGTTTTATCAATTCCATTAGTAATCAAATAATTGTAAATCGCTTTACATCTTTTTAATGCAATTTCCTCTTTATCAACACCTGGCGTACAACAAATATGACCTTGAATTTCAATTTTCAATTTCGGATTGTCTTCTAAAACTTGTAAAAGTTCATCTCGAATTGGACTAGAATTTGGCAATAATATATCCGATCTATTATAAAAATTCATTTTTTTCAAAACTAACTTATCGCCAATTTTTGAATTTTGAATTTTTTCGGTTAATTCATTTTTTATATAACTAGTATCAGAATCTTTAATAGTACTTAATTCATTATATACTATTTCAACCTTTCTATTTTTTGATAAGTTTGAATTTTGCTTGAAATTTTCACCTTTCCCAGAAATTTGAAAATCTGTAGCATTTACCAATTTATTTAATAATCCACCAACAAAATTGGCTCTATTTAACGACAAACTATCGTTATATGAATTGGTTGCGCGAAAATCGCAAAAACCGGTTACAGAAATAATTTCAATCGTTTTGTTTTTAAAATTTGCATCCAATCGATTCAATTCCGTTAAATTCAGTTGATGAGAATCGGTATCAAAATAAACCGTGAATTTTTTCTGAGCATAAACACTTGAAAAAATAAATAAAAAAAGTAGGGAATAAATTTGTTTCATTTGTATTTAACGAAACATTTAAGGAATTATTATTTATCTAAAATTAAAATTTCTACTCTACGATTCGCTTTTTTTTGCTCTTCATTTTTTTCAGGAATAGGATAAATCGGTTGTGTTGCATCAAAACTTTTGTATTTAAGTCGCGATTTATCAATTCCATTTATCACCAAATATTCAATGGTTCCTAAACATCTTTTTAAAGCGATTTCTTCTTCATCTTTTCCAGGTGTGCAACAAATATGTCCTTGAATTTCAATTTTTATTTTCGGATTATCTTTTAAAACTTGTAGAAGCTCTTCTCTAATTTTGTACGATTCTGGATATAAAATATCTGTTCTGTCGTAAAAGCTTAAATTTTTCAACACTAATTTATCGCCAATTTTAGATTTTTTAACCACTTCAGCAAGTTCATTATCTTTGGTAATATTGATGGGTAATGTTTTCTCAATTTTAAAATAAATTTCCACTTTTCGAGTTAATTCGGAAACTTTATCTTGATTGAAATTCTGACCTTTATATTCAATTTCAAAATTTGAATTTACATCTATTAACTTAATTAAACTGGATACAAAATTCGCTCTTTTTAAAGCCAATGTATCATTATAAACATCAAAGGAACGCAAATCACAATAACCAATTACTTTCTGAATTTTTAAGTCTTTGGTTTTCATGAAAACACTAAATTTTTTAAATTCTGTTTTGTTTAATTCATATGAATTAACATCAAAATATAAAGTGATTCTTTTTTGAGAATAAGAATTTAAATAGAAAAAAGATAAAATACTTATTAAAATGTATTTCATAAAAATTAGAATTTTTATATCACTTTAATAAGTATGAAAATTATTGAAATTGTAACAAATTATTTTTCTAAAATCAAAATTTCAACTCTTCTGTTTGCTTTTCTTTCTTCTTCATTTTTTTCAGGAATCGGATACAATGGTTGTGTAGCATCAAAACCAACATAAGTCATTCTATCTTCTGAAATTCCATAATCTACTAAGAAATCATAAACTGCAATACATCTTCTTAATGAAAATTCTTCAACATCACGTCCTGGTGTACAACAAATATGACCTTGAATTTCGATTTTAATATTTGGATTTTTTTCTAAAACCTCATACAAATCTTCTAGATACGGAATCGATTCTGGATAAAATTCAGCTGTACGCACAAAGAAATTTAAATTATTTAATAAAATTTTATCTCCAACTTTACTATCAATAATGCGCTTTTGTAATTCTGTTGGATATTCATCTACAACAAGTTCTGTTTTTGCTGGCTCTGTTATAATATCAATTTCTTTTGTTGGAATAGTTTCAACAACCACTTTGTTAAGTTCGTATTCAATTTCAACTTTTCTATTTAAAGAAAGATCCGATTTTTGTTTAAATTCTTCACCTTTTGAAATTACTTCTACATCTGATTTGTTTGAAATATCCAATAAACTTAAAATAGAATTCGCACGATTTAAACCTAATTGATAGTTATAGGCATTACTTGCTCTGAAGTCGCAAAAACCAGTAACTTTTTTTACTTTAATATCTTTCTTTTCAAGAAATGAATTAAAGATTTTATTTTGATTTTCATTTAAAACATATTTATCGGTATCAAAATATACCGTAAACTTTTCTTGTGAGTACGCAGAATATGAAAGGGTTAGCATTAAAATTAGATAACGCATAAATGTATCGATTTAGAATAGTTGAAAAGTATGGTTTTTTATTTTATCTACAAAAAAAAGCTTATCATTTCTGATAAGCTTTTTTATAACTGTTTCTAAATCAATAGATTATTTTATAAAAAATAATTCTCTGTATTTAGTTAATGTCCACATTTCGTCGTCAACTAATAATTCTAATTTATCTGAATGCTCTCTGATGATTTCAAAATAAGGTTTTACCTTATTACAATAAGCAGCAGCCATTTTCTCAGTATTATCTAAATTATTTGCCTTTTTACGCTCAGAAATCATTTCGTCAATATTACGGTGGATTTCTTCAATGTGCGTTGAAATATCTTTAATTAAAGCAATTTGTTCTTTTGCGATTTTTTCAAAATCTTTCCCGAAAATTTCTTTTAAACCTCTAACGTTTTCAATTAACGTATTTTGATATTTAATTGCTGTTGGAATTACGTGGTTTCTAGCGATATCACCTAAAACTCTTCCTTCAATTTGAATTTTCTTAACGTATTCTTCTAATTCAATTTCGTAACGAGATTCTACTTCCACATGATTCATAACTCCTAATTCAGCAAATAAATCGAATGCTTTTTTAGAAACTTTAGCTTTTAAAGCTTCTGGAGTTGTTTTATGATTACTTAAACCACGTTTTTTAGCTTCTTTAGCCCAAGCTTCACTATAACCATCTCCTTCAAATAAGATGTTTTTAGTTTGTTTGATGTATTCTCTTAAAATATTGAAAATTGCTTCGTCTTTCTTTAAATCTTTTTTCTCAATTAAAGCATCTACTTCTTTTTTGAAATCGATTAATTGTTTTGCAACAATTGAATTTAAAGTTGTCATAGAAACGGCACAGTTAGCTGTTGAACCTACTGCTCTAAACTCGAATTTATTTCCAGTAAAAGCAAATGGAGAAGTTCTGTTTCTATCTGTGTTATCTAATAATACGTCTGGTAATTTCCCAACAACGTTTAATTTTAAATCTGTTTTTTCTTCTGGAGATAATTTCCCTTGCGTAACACCTTCTAATTCCGCTAACACTTTTGTTAATTGTTGTCCGATGAAAACTGAAATAATTGCAGGTGGCGCTTCGTTTGCTCCTAAACGGTGATCGTTACTTGCAGATGCAATTGATGCTCTTAATAATTCTTCGTTATCGTGAACCGCTTTAATCGTATTGATGAAGAACGTTAAGAATTGTAAGTTACTCATTGGTGTTTTACCTGGTGATAATAAATTCACACCCGTATCTGTAGCTAACGACCAGTTATTGTGTTTTCCAGAACCGTTAACTCCTTTAAATGGTTTTTCATGGAATAATACTTTGAAATCATGGCGCTCAGCCACTTTTTCCATTACGTCCATTAATAAAGAGTTGTGGTCAACTGCTAAGTTAGTTTCTTCAAAAATTGGAGCTAATTCAAATTGTCCTGGTGCAACCTCATTGTGACGCGTTTTTACAGGAATTCCTAATAACATACACTCATATTCTAATTCTCTCATATATTGTAATACACGAGTTGGAATTGATCCAAAATAATGGTCGTCTAATTGTTGACCTTTTGAAGAAGTGTGTCCTAATAATGTTCTACCTGTAGCGATGATGTCTGGTCTTGAAGCTGCTAAAGCCGCATCAATTAAGAAATATTCTTGTTCCCAACCTAAAGTTGGTGTAATTTTTTTAACGTTTTTATCGAAATATTTAGCTACTTCTGTTGCAGCAGTATCGATAGCACTTAAAGCTCTTAATAAAGGTGTTTTATTATCTAAAGCCTCACCCGTATAAGAAACGAATACTGTTGGAATACATAATGTACTACCAAAAATAAATGCCGGAGAAGTTGGATCCCAAGCTGTATATCCACGAGCTTCAAATGTGTTTCTAATTCCACCATTTGGGAAAGAAGAAGCATCTGGCTCTTGTTGTACTAATTGACTACCACCGAATTTCTCAACTGGATCAGAACCATCCATTGATGTTTCAAAGAAAGCATCATGCTTTTCAGCAGTTGTTCCAGTTAATGGTTGAAACCAGTGTGTATAGTGCGTTACATTTTTAGATAACGCCCACTCTTTCATTCCCATTGCTACATAATCAGCAATTTTACGATCAATTTTTGTTCCTAATTCAATAGCACTTTTAACCGCTTTATATGCATCTGGCGTTAAAAACTGACGCATTGCTTTATCGTTAAAAACATTTGAACCAAAAATTTCTGATTTTCTACCTGTTTCTTCAAATGAAACTGGTTTTCTACTTGTAGCTTTATCTAAAGCTTGAAAACGAAGTGTAGCCATAAAAGTTGTGTTTTAAAAATTATATCCTTAATTTTATGATGCAAAAATACGAATAATTCACAAATAAAAAAATTTACCCCTATTTTTTTAGGGGTGTTTCTAAAATAATTTAAATTTTATGAATTTTTACTTTACAATAATAGGGTGTACACCAAAAAATAGATTAATTGAACAACATGATGTGTTTTTCGGAATGGCAAATCAGTTTAAAGATTTAGTACCATTTATCAATAACTTTTGGCCAGAATGTAATGGCGTTTTCCATATCGATTCATGGCGAAAAGTGGAATATATTGAAAATTATAAAATTGAAGTCGTAAATAAAAACACATTTAAAGGAGAAGAAAAAATCTTCTTTATCAATTTAGGTGGCTATTTACCCAACGATATGGAAGAATATCATTTCAAAACATTATTAATTGCAAAGTCGAAATCGGAAGCAATTAAAAAAGTAAAACAAACAGAATTCTATAAAAAATTTAGCTTTAAAGGAGCCGCATCTCATATAGACGATCAATACGGTGTTGATATTGATGAGATTTTTGAAATTGAAGACATTTTACTTCCAGAATTTAAAGAAAAGTATTCTTTACAAATTACTGAAACAGAAACATATAAAGAAGACCAATTACATGTTGGTTATTTAAGTCTTACTAAACTTCTTAATTCTGATTTTTAAATTATATTTGCTTAAAATAAATTATTATGACAGTTTGGATTATTTTTCTTGCAGCAATTACCATTTTTTTAGCCTTAGATTTAGGAGTTTTTAATAAAAATCCACATGTAATTAGCTCCAAAGAAGCCTCTCAATGGACGGTTTTATGGGTTACATTATCTTTTCTTTTTTCAGGAGTTTTATATTTATTATACAAACACCAATATATTGCTAACCCTACAAATTTAACTCCCTATCAAGCTTCAATAAAATACATTACAGGTTATCTAATTGAACTATCTTTAAGTGCAGATAATATATTTGTTATTGCTATAATATTTTCATCATTTAAAATTCCGCAAAAATTCCAACACAGAGTATTATTTTGGGGAATATTAGGCGCTATTTTCTTTAGAGGCTTAATGATTTTCTTAGGAGTGGCATTAATAAATAAATTTGATTGGATTACTTATGTTTTTGGAGGATTCTTAATTTTTACAGCTATTAAAATGCTATTTACAAATGAAGAATCTGATTTTGATCCAAAAGATTCTAAAGTATATAAGTTTATTGGAAAAATCTTTCCAGTTAAACATGAAATTCACGGACAAAAATTCTTTATTCGTGAAAACGGAATTAATTATGTCACACCTTTATTTATTGCACTTATAGTTATTGAATTAATGGATGTACTTTTTGCTGTAGATAGTGTTCCTGCGATTTTAGCAATTACTGCAGATCCATTTTTAGTATTCAGTTCTAATATTTTTGCTATTTTAGGATTGCGTTCGATGTATTTCTTCTTAGCCAATATGCTTGAAAAATTCAGTTATATCGAATACAGTTTAATTGCAATTTTAACTTTTGTCGGAATTAAAATGTTATTAGTACATCATTTTAAATTTCCAGAATGGGTTTCATTAGGATTTATTGCTATTGCATTAACTGCTGGAGTTGTTATTTCTCTTCAAAAAAATAAAAACAAATAATGAAAGTATATACTAAAACTGGCGACAAAGGAACAACTGCATTATTTGGCGGCACAAGAGTTCCGAAACATCATATCCGAATTGAAACATACGGCACAGTAGATGAACTGAATTCATATATCGGATTAATTCGCGATCAAGATATCAATCCTATATATAAAAATATATTAATTGAAGTTCAAGACCGACTTTTTACAGTTGGTGCCATTATGGCGACTCCTCCCGAAAAAGAAGTCTTGAAAAATGGAAAACAACGTTTAAATATCAATCGAATTTCTAATGAAGATATTGAATTATTAGAAAATCAAATTGATAGTATGGACACAGAATTACCACAAATGACACATTTTGTTTTACCAGGCGGTCATACAACAGTGTCATATTGTCATATTGCACGTTGTGTTTGTCGCAGAGCAGAGCGTTTAGCGACACATTTAAACGAATTAGAAGCATTAGATTCGCAAGTTTTGACATACTTAAACCGACTTTCTGACTACTTATTTGTATTGGCACGAAAGTTGTCTCATGACTTGAACGCTGATGAAGTAAAATGGATACCTAGAAAATAGTATTCTTTTAACAAAAAAGGTGTTTAGTTATCAAATTATCAGGCATTTATAAACTGAAATTTAAAAACTATAAATAAGTTCTTAAAATTTATTAAAAAATAATTCAAAAAAAACTTGACAATTTGAGTTTAAAATTTATTTTTGCATTAAACTAAAAAATCTAAAAAGATGTATTGGACATTAGAATTGGCGTCGTATTTAAGTGATGCACCTTGGCCAGCTACAAAAGACGAATTAATTGATTATGCAATTAGAACTGGAGCTCCACTAGAAGTTGTAGAAAATTTACAGTCTATTGAAGATGAAGGGGAAATATATGAGTCTATGGAAGAAATATGGCCAGATTATCCAACAGACGAAGATTATCTTTGGAACGAGGATGAATATTAAAAATAAATAGCACAAATAAAAAGTCTCTTCGATGAGGCTTTTTTTTTGGTTATCTTTGTAAACGAAAAAAAATGAACCTAGGTTCAACACATATAAAAAACAAATTATGAGTATTATAAATTCGATATTAAAAGTATTTGTAGGTGATAAATCTGCAAACGATATCAAAGCCATTCAGCCTATTGTAGCTAAAATTAATTCTTTTCAAGAAGGATTAAAATCGATTTCGCACAATGAATTAAGAGCAAAAACAACATTCTTTAAAGATAAAATTAAACAAGCTCGTGCTGAAAAAGACAGCAAAATTGAAGCGTTAAAAATTGAAGCTGAAAATACAGTAGATGTTGATGCTAGAGAAAACATTTATATTGAAATTGATAAACTTGAAAAAGAAGCTTACGAAATTTCAGAAAAAGTTTTAAATGAAATTTTACCTGAAGCGTTTGCAGTATTAAGAGAAACTGCTCGTCGTTTTAAAGAAAACACAACAATTACTGTTACTGCAACTGCAAAAGACAGAGAACTTTCTGCTACAAAACCATACATTACTATTGTAGGTGATGAATCAAATTGGGCAAATTCTTGGGATGCTGCTGGAAAAGAGATTACTTGGGACATGATTCATTATGATGTTCAAATGATGGGTGGTATTGTATTACACCAAGGTAAAATTGCCGAAATGCAAACGGGAGAAGGTAAAACGTTGGTTGCAACTTTAGCTTTATACTTAAATGCCTTAACTGGAAACGGTGTTCACTTAGTAACGGTAAACGACTACTTAGCAAAACGTGATAGTACATGGAAAGCTCCATTATTCGAATTCCATGGTTTAACGGTTGATTGTATAGACAATCACCAACCAAATACAGAAGCTAGAAGAAAAGCATATAACGCTGATATTACTTACGGTACCAATAACGAATTTGGTTTCGATTATTTACGTGATAATATGGCTAATTCTCCAGAAGATTTAGTTCAAAGAAAACACAATTTCGCTATTGTCGATGAAGTCGATTCTGTATTAGTTGATGATGCTAGAACTCCATTAATCATTTCTGGTCCGGTTGAAGATGGTGACAGACATGAATTTTTAGAATTAAAACCAAAAGTTGAAAACTTATTCAACTTACAAAAGAAAATAGCTACTGACTGTTTAACAGAAGCAAAACGTTTATTAAAAGAAGGAAATACTAAAGAAGGTGGTTTCCAATTATTAAGAACTTACAGAGCTTATCCAAAAAATAAAGCATTAATTAAGTTTTTATCTGAAGAAGGTGTAAAACAAATTCTTCAAAAAACTGAAAATGCTCACATGCAAGATAACAATAGAGAAATGCCAAAAGTAGATGAGGCTTTATACTTTGTTATCGAAGAAAAAAACAATCAAGTTGAATTAACAGATAACGGAATCAAATTCTTATCTCAAGATACAGATGAAAACTTCTTCGTTTTACCTGATTTATCAACTGGAATTGCAGCAATTGAAAAACAAAATTTAGATAAAGATGCTGAAGCAGAATTAAAAGAAGATTTATACAGAGAATTCTCAGTTAAATCAGAAAGAATTCACACTTTAACACAATTATTAAAAGCATATGCTGTATTTGAAAAAGATACAGAATATGTTATCATGGATAATAAAGTTTTAATCGTAGACGAATCTACTGGTCGTATTATGGATGGTCGTCGTTATTCTGACGGATTACACCAA
This sequence comes from Flavobacterium urocaniciphilum, assembly GCF_900110615.1. Classification (GTDB taxonomy): domain Bacteria; phylum Bacteroidota; class Bacteroidia; order Flavobacteriales; family Flavobacteriaceae; genus Flavobacterium; species Flavobacterium urocaniciphilum. The sequence goes on along the minus strand of NZ_FOEI01000001.1, from coordinate 471,866 downwards.
GCGATTGAAGCAAAAGAAAATGTAAAAATCGAAGCAGCTACTCAAACTTTTGCTACGATTACATTACAAAACTATTTCCGTATGTACAACAAATTAGCGGGTATGACGGGAACTGCAATTACGGAAGCTGGAGAATTCTTCGAAATCTATAAATTAGATGTTGTTGAAATTCCAACAAATAGACCAATTGCTCGTATTGATAGAGAAGATTTAATTTATCGTTCAGTACGTGAGAAATTTAATGCGGTTATTGAAGATGTAGTGGAACTTTCAAATGCTGGAAGACCTGTATTAATTGGAACTACTTCTGTAGAAATTTCAGAATTATTAAGTAGAATGCTTAAAATGCGTGGTATCAATCATAATGTATTGAATGCTAAAATGCATAAAAGTGAAGCTGAAATTGTTGCAGAAGCAGGTAAACCTGGAGTTGTAACCATTGCAACTAATATGGCTGGTCGTGGTACGGATATTAAATTATCTCCAGAAGTTAAAGCAGCTGGTGGTTTAGCAATTATCGGTACAGAGCGTCATGACTCTCGTCGTGTTGACCGTCAGTTACGTGGTCGTGCAGGTCGTCAAGGAGATGTCGGAAGTTCACAATTTTATGTGTCGTTAGAAGATAACTTAATGCGTTTATTCGGTTCTGAAAGAGTAGCGAAAGTTATGGATAGAATGGGATTAAAAGAAGGTGAAGTTATTCAACATTCAATGATGACTAAATCTATCGAACGTGCTCAGAAAAAAGTAGAGGAAAACAACTTTGGAACTCGTAAGCGTTTATTAGAATATGATGATGTTATGAACTCACAACGTGAAGTTGTTTACAAACGTCGTCGTCACGCATTAGAAGGAGAAAGATTGAAATTAGATATCGTAAACATGATTTATGATACGTGTGAAGTAATTGTAGAAAACAACAAAGTTGTAAATGATTTCAAAAACTTCGAATTCCAATTAATTAGAACTTTCTCAATTAGTTCTCCAGTTACAGAAGCTGAATTTGCCAAATTAAGTCAACAACAAATTGTTGCACAAGTATATAAAGCTGCTTATACCTATTACGAAGAAAAAGTAGTACGTGATGCAAAACAAGCTTTCCCAGTTATTAAGGATGTTTACGAAAATAATAACGGTCAGTTTGAAAGAATCGTAGTGCCTTTTTCAGATGGAATTAAAACGTTAAATGTAGTAACGAATTTAACGAAAGCATATGAAACTGAAGGAAAATCGTTAATTACAGATTTTGAAAAGAATATCACTTTAGCCATTGTAGATGAGTCTTGGAAGAAACATTTACGTAAAATGGACGAAATGAAACAATCGGTTCAATTAGCTGTACATGAGCAAAAAGATCCATTATTAATTTACAAATTCGAAGCTTTCAAATTATTTAAAGCAATGATCGAACAAGTAAATAGAGATGTTATTTCATTCTTATTTAAAGGTGAATTACCAGTCCAAAATAATAATACCAATATTCAAGAAGCTCGTGAAGAAGCTAAAAAAACGAATTATACAGAATCTAAAGATGAAGTATTAAATTCTGAAGAATTAGCAGAAAGAAACAGAGAGGCTGGTAACAATATGCAACAACGTCCTGCTGTAACTGAAACAATCACTCGTGATCAACCAAAAATTAATAGAAACGATAACGTTACTATTAAACATGTAATGAGTGGGAAAAGTGAAACAATGAAATACAAAAAAGCAGAACCTATGTTGGCTTCTGGCGAGTATGTAATCGTTAATGAATAATTGTCACACTGAGAAGCCTGTACTGATATAGTAGAAGTATCGAAGAGTTTCAAAAATCAAAAATCCTTAATTTTTTAATTAAGGATTTTTTGTTTAATCTTTACTACATTTACAAAAACTAAAAAATAAACATGAAATTAAAATTTACATTATTATTATTTATCCTGACTTCTTTAATCGGATTTTCTCAAAATTTAGAAACGATGAAAAAAGATGTTCAAAAAATTTACGATTTAACTATAGAAAAAAAATATGATATTGTTTTAGAATCTACCTATCCTAAAGTATTCGAAATTGTTTCTAAAGATGATATGAAAAAGATGATGTATGAACTTTTAGATAATGATCAAATGAAAATTTCATATGTAAGAGTGGAACCAAATTTTACATTTTCAGAAATCATCACGATTAACAATGGAAAATACTGCATTGTTGAACACAATAATAGTTTTACTATTAAATTCAAAGAAGAATTAGGTGAAAACAAAGAATTAATTTTGGAAAACTTAAAACAAACAATGGTTGATTACAAAGTCACAATAGATGAAAAAACAGAAACATTCATTTTAGATGGCAAAGCTCAAATGATTGCTATATCTGACGAATTAACAAAAGGAACTTGGAAATTCATTAATTATAATGGTGAAAGCCCAATGATGAAACAAGTTTTAAGTGAAGAAGTTTTAACAAAATTAGGTTTATAAACATGGTCTACTTAGAACCCATCTCAGTAATATTTGAACAATTAAAAGTCAGTTTAGAAGAAGGAACATTTGCTAAACTAACGTTAGGAAAAACAATTGGAAAAACAGAATTAACCAATATCTTTTTTCGAACAGTTGTGGATAATGATGAATTGATGTTCAATGTAACTTTTAGATATATTCATGAAGAAATTGTTGAAATAAAACCGATTGATGAAGCTAAAGAAATCATGATGCAATACATCAACAATCCGTTTTTAACGATTATTTTATTCACTACAGAAAAAGATACTTTAATAAAGCTTAACAAAAAACGTGCTGCTACCCTATCAGAAATGAACAATACGTTTAAACATGCTGATCCCGTTTTATTGGAATATTTGAAGAAATAAAAAAAATCCCGTCTCGTTTTATTTAACAAGACGGGATTTTTTTTATAACTCATCAGGAAAAATTTTCCCTGGATTTAAAATATTATTTGGGTCGAAAACTGCTTTTATACGTTCCATTAATTCTAAATGTACTTTTCCGAAAGCAATATCCATATAGTTCTTTTGCACTAAACCTATTCCGTGTTCACCAGATAGTGTTCCTTTTAAAGAAACTGTTAAATTGAAAATTTCACGAATACCTTTTGGGACTTCAATTTGCCAATTCTCATCAGTCATGTCACCTTTGATAATATTTACATGTAAATTCCCATCTCCAGCATGACCGTAACAAACCGATTGAAATCCGTATTTTTTACCAATTTCTTTAATTCCTTTTAGCAAAGTTGGTAATTCATAACGAGGAACAACGGTATCTTCTTCTTTATATATTGAGTTCGATTTTACCGCTTCTGCTACTCCTCTACGCATTTTCCATAATGCATTTTTTTGATCTTCGGTATCCGCAAAAAGAACTTCATCAATTTCAAATTGTTCCACAACACCTAAAATTTGTTCTGCTTCTTGCATTAAAATTTCCGGATAATTTCCATCCACCTCAATTAACAAATGCGCTTGATGATCTGGTTTAATATCTACAGAAATCCCATCTAAAAATTTTACTGACCAATCAATTGCATCTCTTTCCATAAATTCCAAAGCACTTGGGATAATCCCAGCTCTAAAAATGGCTGATACAGCTTCACAAGCTTGTTCTGCTTTGTAAAACGGAACTAACAACAACATGTTGTGTTTGTTTTGAGGAATTAACTTCAATACAATTTTAGTAACAACTCCTAATGTTCCTTCACTACCAACTAATAATTGTGTTAAGTTATAGCCTGTTGAATTTTTTAAGGTATTGGCACCTGTCCAAATGATATCACCCGTTGGCAAAACCACTTCTAAGTTTAGAACATAATCTTTGGTCACGCCATATTTAACCGCACGAGCGCCACCAGAATTCTCGGCAATGTTACCACCAATCCAGCAACTACCCATACTACTCGGGTCGACAGGATAAAACAATCCTTTTTCGGCTACTGTTTCTCTTAAAACCTGAGTAATTACGGCTGGTTCAACTGTAACTTGTAAATTATTTTCGTCAATTTCTAAGATTTTATTTAATCGTTCTAACGACAAACCTATTCCTCCAAAAATAGACAATGCTCCTCCACTCAATCCTGTTCTTGCACCAATTGGGGTTGTTGGAATTTTATATTGATTAGCAACTTTTAAAATTTCTGAGATTTCTTGAGCATTTGCAGGTTTAATAACTACTTGTGGTGGAAAAGATAAATCTTCCGTTTCGTCGTGTCCGAAATGCTTCAAAGTTTCAGCATCTGTAAAAATGTAATTGTCGCCAACAATAGCGGTAAGTTTTAGAAAGGCTTCTTTATTGAAAATCATTGTTTAATTTTTTTTATTTTTTGGGCCACGATTTCTCGAATTTTTTTTTAACTTTTAAATACAAATTTTTAATTCGTGAATTCGTGGCAAAACATTCTTATTATTATTTGAATTGCAAATTTCGAATTCTTCAAATCTCACAAAACTATCCTTTTATATTCTAAGGAATTATTATTGAAATTTACAATTATACCTAATTTATTATTTGAAACTTTTAAATAATTCATAGTTTGAGCAATATGAGAATCAGAAATATAATCACAACATTTTACTTCTAAAATGATTTTATCAAGTAATACAAAATCAGCATAAAATTTATGTTTCAAAAAAACATCTTTATACTTAACACTATATTCTTTTTCTCTTTCAAAAAAAATCAAAGATTTTTTTAATTCGTATTCAATTGCATCTTTATAAACAATTTCAGAAAAACCTTTTCCTAAATTTGAATGAATATCAAACATGATACCCATCAATTTATAACTTTCAGACTTATAAATTATACTTGACATTTACTTTAAATTAATTAATTGTGGCTTATATATATTTGAATATCAAATTTTTCTTTTGAAAACGATTGCCCTAGCCCTGGTAGTAGCGGCATCCTCCGATATACAAAAACAAAAATTTATTTGTAGTTTTTGATAATCGGAGATACAGCGTATAACAGGAATTGGCTTCTTAAAAAAAATTCTTACTTTTACACAAAGCATTATTCATTGAGTAAAAATACTAAAATATCTGCACTTTCCGAAAAAGACGGAGTAAATAAACCTGAAATTTTGAGTTCACAGGTAGCGAAGCATATTAAAGAATTTCGAAAGAAAGAAATTGCTGCTTCTGAGTTAATTGAAAAAATAATTGCTGGTGATAAAGTCGCTTTGAGTCGCGCCATAACTTTAGTAGAAAGTAATAACATCAACCATTTAGAAAAGGCAAATGAAGTTATAAATGGTTGTTTACCTTATGCCAACAAATCGGTTCGAATAGGAATTACTGGTGTTCCTGGTGTGGGAAAAAGTACATTTATTGAAGCGTTTGGAAAACACTTGACTGGTTTGGGTAAAAAAGTAGCTGTTTTAGCTATCGATCCGAGTAGTACGTTGAGTCACGGTAGTATATTAGGTGATAAAACCAGAATGGAAGAATTGGTAAAAGACGAAAATGCGTTTATTAGACCAAGTGCTTCAGGCGAAAGTTTGGGCGGAGTAGCGAGAAAAACGCGTGAAGCCATTATTTTATGTGAAGCGTGTGGATTTGACACTATCATCATTGAAACCGTTGGTGTCGGACAAAGTGAAACAGCAGTTCATAGTATGGTAGATTTCTTTTTACTTTTGAAAATTGCTGGTGCTGGCGATGAATTACAAGGCATCAAACGTGGTATTATGGAAATGGCAGATGCAGTGGTGATTAACAAAGCGGATGGTGATAACATACAAAAAGCCAAAATGGCGAAAGTAGAATTTAACCGCGCATTGCATTTCTTTCCACCGAAAAGCTCTGGTTGGCAACCCAAAGTGATGACTTGTAGTGCTGTTACAAAAGACGGAATTGCCGATGTCTATGATTTAATTTCAGAATACATTACGCAAACTACAACTTCTGGTTATTTCGACCTTAAACGCGAAGAGCAAAACCAATATTGGATGTTGGAAACTATTAACGAACAACTTACCGCTAGTTTTTACAACCATCCTGAAATTATAAAGCAATTAGAATTGGTGAAACAAAAAGTTTTTAACCACGAACTTTCTCCGTTTAGTGGCGCGCAGTTTTTGTTGGATGTGTTTAGGAAGAAGTAAAAACATTTTTTATCTATAAAACATGATTTGGAAAAAAGGAAGAGGAAAACTTGGAGTTTTAGAACCATTACTTGGAAATTGGGTAGCAAATGCTGAATCTCCAATGGGAAAAGTAAAATGTACTAGAACCTTCGAAAAAGTTCTTAATGGAAATTATATTCAACTAATTGCTAAATGGGAGTTTGGAGAAAAAGTATATGAAGAAATTGCTCTTTTTGGTATAGACGAAAAAGAATTATTTTTTAAGTCTTTTACATCTGACGGAAAAAATTCTTCTGGAAAAATAGCTGATGCTACAGATATACATCCCAATGCAATTTGTTTTATTGCTGAAATGCCTGCAGGAATTGCTAGAATGATTTATTGGCCAAATGAAAATGAAGGATTTCACTGGGCAGTAGAATCCAAAACCAAAAAAGGTTGGAACAGATTTACTGAACATCATTATAAAAAAGTTGAATATTAAATTTATATCACATAAATATGTCAATCCCACAACAAATACAAAATTATGTTTTAAGCATTGACGAGCCAAAACGCAATGAAATTGAAGTTTTGCATCAGATGATTTTGAAAATAAATCCAAAAATTCAGTTATGGTTTGAAAATGGTTTAAATGAAGAAGGAAAAGTAATTTCCAATCCAAATATTGGATACGGTACATACACTATAAATTATGCAAATGGAAAAACTAAAGATTTTTTCAGAATTGGTTTAAGTGCCAATACAAAAGGTATTTCTGTTTATATTATGGGAATTGAAGATAAAAAGTATTTATTGGATAACTTTGGTTCAACCATTGGCAAAGCGAAAGTGACAGGTTATTGTATTAATTTTAAAACGATTCATGATATTCAATTGGAGGTTTTGGCAGAAGTTTTAAAATTTGGATTGGAACAAGAATAAAATATATTTAAAAATGAATCAATTAAGCATCCTTCTATTAACTTTAATATCAATTTCTTGTACGAATCAAACAAAAAAAGATTCTACTAATACAGCAGTTTTAAAAGATCCAATTAAAAAGGAAACTGTTGATAAATCAGAAAAAACAAATCCTAAAAACAAGGTGTATGTAGAATTCGAAAAAAATAAAGACTTGCTTGACATCATTCTACTTTTACCTAAGGAATCATTTTCTAGCTGGGAGTGGAATGTAGAAGACCGAAAAAAATGGTATAACGAAATCAAAATAAATAATTATTATATAGATAACGACCCACTTTTTTTTAATCAAAAATATTTAGAACCATATCAAGCAGCTTTCACAATAGTAGATGGCTCTTGGAGTATTAACCTGTATAAAACTTTCGATAACTCTTACATTGTAATAACTTGTGATGTGACTGGAGATGGCAAGGAATTGAATTTTTATGAATTCAAATCGAATAAATTAAAAAAGTATTCTGATGAAATTTCAATGTTTTCAAACTTTAGAGAACTTGTTAAGAATAAAGACAATCAAAATAATTGCACTGAACAATTTGAAGAAATAGAATATCCGTTTTTTGAATATAATTTCACCAATAAAAACAAAATTGAAATTGAGAGTTCTTGGTACATAACTAAGGAAGAATTTGGTGATTGTTTTAATGCAAATGCTATCATTTATAATTTCAATCCACAAACCAAAAAATTTGAAATTGAAAAAACATATTGGAAAGCCAAAAATGAGAATAATTAAGCAAAATAAAACTTTTCTTAACATAGAATGGTTACTCTTAAAAAAGTAGCATCTATTTTAACACCATTAGAACCATTTTGATTTTGACTATTGACTAAATCTAATAATTCCTGTTGTAAATTGGAAGCTTTACCAATACTTTCAGCTGCATCAAATGCATTCATAGTTGGGCCGTAATAATTCTTAAACAATTCTACATATTCTTCAGGTGATTTTGAAGTAACAAAGGTAAAAGTATCTCTTTCACATGAAATATTTTCTTTTGAAATTCCAGCATTACCAAATCGTTCCAACACATTATCTTCAATTCCCCATAACATCGGACTCACAAATCCTTCTGGTGGCGGTGGCGCATAAGCCGAAGAAACTTTTAATAGTTGAGCAACAAAAGTAGGATCTCCAGGTATCCAATTTCCCATAACTATTTTTCCTCCTGGTTTAGTTACACGAACTAATTCTTTTGCCACATCAAATGGTTTTGGAGCAAACATGGCTCCGAAAATACTCATAGAAACATCAAAAGTATCGTCTTTTAATTCATGTAAATCGGTGGCATCACCTTCTTGAAAAGAACAATTGGATAAATTTTCATTTCTTGCTCTAGCATTTCCTGCTGCTACTAAATTTTCTGCAATATCTACACCTAAAACTTTTGCGCCTATTTTTGCGGCAGGAATAGCTGTTGTTCCATCACCACAACCTAAATCTAAAAGGTAAATATCTTTTGTGATTCCTATTTTGTTAATTAATGCCGAACCACTTTCACGCATGGTTTCAGCTATTTTAGTAAAATCACCTTTTTCCCATAATGCTTTATTCGGATTCATAATTTTAAGATTTAAAACCTTAAAGGTAAGGCTTTTACAAAAAATTATTGTTTGAATACTGGAAAAGACTATTAAGTGTATTTTATATCAGTTGAGTGGAAATAATTTTTGAAAATGAATCAATTACTTCTAATATTATCAAACAAAAAAACCTTCCAGAAATGGAAGGTTTTTTTATTTAAAAATTTAATTTCGTAAATCGGTCATCCTGAGCTTGTCGAAGGACCAAATCGAAAGTAGATCCCGATTATCATCGGGATAAACGATAAGCAATCTTCAACTCGGCAAGCCTTGTTTCAGATGCTTCCTGCTTACATATTTCTTCTATACTGACCTCCTACTTCAAATAACGCACTTGTAATTTGTCCTAATGAACAAACTTTAGTCGCATCCATTAATTTTTCGAAGATATTTTGATTGTTAATTGCCGCTTCTTGAATAATATTTAATTGCTCAGAAACCTTATCGGCATTAGCTTCATGTAAATGATTCAACATCTCAATTTGATATTGTTTCTCTTCTTCTGTAGCACGAATAACCTCTGCTGGAATTACCGTAGGAGATCCTTTCGAACTTAAGAACGTATTTACACCAATAATTGGGAATTCACCCGTATGTTTTAATGTTTCGTAGTATAAACTTTCTTCTTGAATTTTAGAACGTTGGTACATCGTTTCCATTGCTCCTAACACACCACCACGTTCTGTAATTCTGTCGAATTCTTGTAATACTGCTTCTTCTACTAAATCTGTTAATTCTTCAATAATGAATGAACCTTGAATTGGATTTTCGTTTTTCGCTAAACCTAATTCTTTATTAATAATTAACTGAATTGCCATAGCTCTACGTACTGATTCTTCTGTAGGCGTTGTAATTGCCTCATCATAAGCATTTGTATGTAACGAGTTACAGTTATCATAAATTGCATATAAAGCTTGTAATGTGGTACGAATATCGTTAAAATCGATTTCTTGTGCATGTAACGAACGTCCAGAAGTTTGAATGTGGTATTTCAACATTTGTGCTCTTTCGTTCGCACCGTATTTGTTCTTTAAAGCTTTCGCCCAAATTTTACGAGCAACACGACCAATAACTGCATATTCAGGATCGATACCATTCGAGAAGAAGAATGATAAGTTTGGTCCGAAATCGTTGATATTCATTCCACGACTTAAATAGTATTCTACATAAGTAAATCCATTTGCTAAGGTAAATGCCAACTGCGTAATTGGGTTTGCTCCTGCTTCTGCAATATGATAACCAGAAATAGAAACCGAATAGAAATTACGAACGTTTTCTTTAATGAAATATTCTTGAACGTCACCCATTAAACGTAAAGCAAATTCTGTAGAGAAAATACAAGTATTTTGTGCTTGATCTTCTTTTAAAATATCCGCTTGAACCGTTCCACGAACTTGCGCTAACGTTTTAATTTTAATATCTGTGTAAACATCTAAAGGTAAAACTTCATCCCCAGTTACACCTAAAAGCATCAATCCTAAACCATTATTTCCTTCTGGTAATTCACCTTGATAATGCGGACGCTCTACTCCTTTTTTCTTATAGATTTCAGCAATTTTTGCTTCAACTTCTTTTTGTAATCCGTTTTCAACGATGTATTTCTCACAATTTTGGTCAATCGCCGCATTCATGAAAAACCCTAACAACATTGGCGCAGGTCCGTTAATTGTCATCGAAACTGAAGTGGCTGGGTGACTTAAATCGAAACCTGAATATAATTTCTTAGCGTCATCTAAACAACAAATAGAAACTCCGGCATTACCAATTTTTCCATAAATATCAGGACGAACGTGTGGGTCATTTCCGTAAAGCGTTACCGAGTCGAAAGCTGTAGATAAACGCTTAGCTGGTAATCCGGCACTTACATAATGGAAACGTTTGTTCGTTCTTTCTGGTCCACCTTCACCAGCAAACATTCTACTTGGATCTTCACCTTCACGTTTAAATGGATATAATCCAGATGCGAATGGGAATTCTCCAGGAACATTTTCTTGTAAATTCCATTTTAAAATATCGCCCCAAGCTTGGTATTTTGGTAACGCTACTTTCGGAATTTGAGTATGTGAAAGAGATTCTGTATGCGTTGCGATTTTAATTTCTTTATCGCGAACTTTAAAACTGTAAATTGGATTTTTGTATTTGTTTACTTTTTCGTCCCAAGTTAAAATGATTTCCCAGTTGTATGGATCTAAATTCATTTTTACACGGTCGAATTCTTTCGTTAATAATGATAAGAAATCTTTGTTTCCATCATTGATTTTTAAAGAAGATTCAACAATTCCAGCTTTATCTAATTCTGGTAAACTTCCATTAACAGATTCAACCGTTTTGAAAATTCCGTATAATTTTTGTGCTACTTCAACTTGTGTTAAAGCCGTTTCATCATATTTTCTATTATTTTCTGCAATTTCAGATAAATAACGTGTTCTATGTGGTGGAATTACGAAAATTTTCTCGCTCATTTCACGAGTAATTTCGAATGTAGATTTCAAATCAGAATTTGTTTTCTCTACTATTTTATCCATGATAGATTTGTACAACGTATTCATTCCAGGATCGTTAAACTGCGAAGCAATTGTTCCGAAAACTGGCATTTCATCTGGATTTACATCCCATAAATTATGATTACGTTGGTATTGTTTTTTAACATCACGTATAGCATCTAAAGCTCCACGTTTATCAAATTTATTTAAGGCTACTAAATCAGCGAAATCTAACATATCGATTTTTTCTAACTGAGTAGCTGCACCGAATTCTGGAGTCATAACGTATAATGAAACATCAGAATGATCCATAATTTCAGTATCTGATTGTCCGATTCCAGAAGTTTCTAAAACGATTAAATCGTAATTAGCTGCTTTTACTACTTCAATCGCATCAGCAACATATTTTGATAAGGCTAAATTTGATTGACGAGTCGCTAACGAACGCATAAAAACTCTTGAGTTGTTAATCGCGTTCATACGGATTCTATCTCCTAATAAAGCTCCACCAGTTTTTCTTTTAGATGGGTCAACTGAAATTAAACCAATTGTTTTTTCTGGGAAATCAATTAAGAAACGACGAACGATTTCATCCACTAAAGATGATTTTCCAGCTCCACCAGTTCCTGTAATACCTAAAACTGGAGTGGTACTCGTTGCATTTTTCTCACGGATTTTATCTAAAATTGGTTTTGCAATTTCAGGGAAATTCTCAGCAGAAGAAATAATTCTTGCAATGGCACGAGGATTTTTATTTTCTAATTCAGAAACTTCATCAGTAATAACATCACCAACTGCAAAATCTGAACGTTTTACTAAATCGTTAATCATACCTTGTAAACCCATGGCACGACCATCATCTGGAGAATAGATTTTTTCAATTCCATACTCATGTAATTCTTCAATTTCAGAAGGAAGAATTACTCCACCACCACCACCAAATATTTTGATATGTCCTGCTCCTTTTTCCTTCAGTAAATCATACATATATTTGAAATACTCATTATGACCACCTTGATAAGAGGTCATAGCAATAGCATTAGCATCTTCTTGAATAGCTGTATTTACAACTTCTTCTACACTTCTATCGTGTCCAAGATGTATTACTTCTACACCAGTAGCTTGAATAATTCTACGCATAATGTTAATTGCAGCATCGTGTCCATCAAAAAGAGATGCAGCAGTAACAATTCTTACTTTATTATTAGGAATATAAGGCTGTTGTTGTTCCATTTTTAAAATTTGTTGTATTTTGAGGGTGCAATTTACGAATTTAATAATTTTTATTTTGAATAAAATGTTACAAAAAATCAACAATTTATAAAAAGACATTATCTTTGATAATCAATATTAAAAAACGGTATGAATTTTGTTTCATTTGTACCAAACTCAAATTTTATATACATGAAGAAAATTATTTTACTACTAGTTTGTTTACCATTTTTAGGAAATGCACAATTAAAAGATGTTATTAAAAAAACTGCAGCCAAAGCCACTACAAAAAACATTGCAGTATCTAATTTAGAAATTGCAAATGGTTTAAAAGAAGCATTAGATAATGGTGTAAAAAAACAAGTTACTAAATTAACAGCAGTTGATGGGTTTTATAAAAATGAATTAGTCAAAATTTTATTACCTGAAGAATTAAAAAAGGTAGATTCAAAATTACGCATGATTGGTTTAGGAAGTTTAGCTGATGAAGGAATTTTGATGTTAAACAGAGCGGCTGAAGATGCTGTAAAACAATCGACTCCTATTTTTATCGACGCCATTAAAAACATGAACTTTACTGATGCTAAAAATATTTTATTAGGTTCTGAAAATGCAGCAACAACGTATTTGCAAACGACAACAAATTCGGCACTATATGAAAAATTTAGTCCTGTTATTAAAGCTTCTTTAGCAAATGTTGGTGCAGATGCAGTTTGGAAAAAAATCATCGATAAATATAATTCTATTCCATTGGTAACTAAAGTTAATCCAGATTTAACAGATTATACAACTAATAAAGCATTAGAAGGTGTTTTTAAAATGATTACGATTGAAGAGAAAAACATTAGAAGTGGATTAGACTCTAGAACTTCAGCATTATTGAAGAAAGTTTTCGCTTTACAAGACAAGAAAAAATAATTCAAGATTATGAAGAAAATAATATCAAGTTTACTAATAGTAACGTTAACTGTTAGCTGTGCTGAAATGCAACAAGTTTTAGAACAATTACCACAACAAACTGGGGTTTTGAGTCAAGCCGAAATAGGTAATGGTTTAAAAGAAGCGTTGAACAATGGAATTACGAAACAAGTTTCAAAATTAACAGCTACTGATGGTTTCTTTAAAAACGAAGCAGTAAAAATTTTATTACCAGAAGAATTACAAAAAGTGGATACTAAATTACGTCAACTTGGAATGAGCAAATTGGCTGATGACGGGTTACGTATTTTAAATAGAGCTGCTGAAGATGCCGTTAAAGAAGCAACTCCAATTTTTGTAGATGCTGTAAAACAAATGACTTTTAATGATGCTAAAAACATTTTATTAGGTAATGAAAGTTCGGCAACTACTTATTTACAAACTACAACATCAACAGCTTTGTATGGAAAATTTAATCCTGTAATTAAAAGTTCTTTTGCGAAAGTAGGTGCTGATAAAATTTGGACACAAATCATTACAAAATATAACAGTATTCCGTTAGTGAAGAAAGTCAATCCAGATTTAACAGACTACACTACAAACAAAGCAATGGAAGGCGTTTTTAAAATGATTGCTGTAGAAGAAAAAGACATTAGAACGAATTTTTCAGCTAGAACTTCCGATTTATTAAAAAGAGTTTTTGCTTTACAAGACAAAAAATAATTTTGTAATTATAATAACACAAGAATAACAAAACCTTAACACAAAAAATAGTCAAAATGCATGATCTTTGCAGAAGAAAAATAGTTTAGTTAGGGTTAGTTTTAGTTTAAGAACAACTGAGGTAGAAATATCTCAGTTGTTTTTTTTATTTATATACGTAAAGTTTCTCTTGCAACTTGGTAAAATATTCAAAGGCTTTCACTAAACGACTTCCATACCATGAAAACATTTCTCCATCTACAAAAATTGTTTTAGCATGATGCGTATGTCTGCCTAATTCAAAAGCATGTTCGTCTTTAAAAGGAAATGGTTCGGAAGATAAAAACACAAAATCTGGATCTCCTTGAATACGCATTTTATTGATAACCACTTCAGGATATCGTCCTTCGTATTTAGGATTATTATCGTAGATATTTTCTAATCCGTTTATCTTTAGCATTTCATTTATGAATGTATTTCCTGCGGCAACCATATAAGGATTGGCCCAAATGAAATAAGCTACTTTTTGTTTGGCATTTTCTTCAAATTTTGAAGCTACTAAATGTTGAAATTCTTGATAACCGAAATTAATTTTATCTATCCATTTTTGAGCATTGGTTCGCTTATTAAACAGATTTCCAAAATCTTCAATCATTTTATTGTTTTCTTCAATTGTAACAATATCTGTGACCCAAACAGGGCAAATATCAGATAGTTGCTGCACAATTTCTTCCGTATTTTCTTCTTTATTGGCAATTATAATATCAGGTTGTAAAGCTTTAATTTTATCATACTTTACATTTTTAGTACCACCAATTATTTCTTTTGTAGATTTAAAATGAAACGGATGTACACAAAACTTAGTGATTCCTACTATTGAATCTTCTAAACCTAAATCGAACAACAATTCGGTTTGAGAAGGTACTAAAGAAATGATTCTTTTAGGCGTATTTTCAAAGGTATGAACGGTACCAAGTTGGTCTGTGAATTGTTTCATTTCTATTTTTACTTTTTTCTTGGCTCTTTTTACTTTTTACTTAAAATACCTTCCATTTCAACTTGCAACTTCAACGCTTCTTCTCTAGCCTTTTCTGCAAAATCAGTTCCATTTGAAGCATAAATAATTCCACGAGAAGAATTGATTAACAAACCAACATTCTCACTCATTCCGTATTTACACACTTCTGACAAACTTCCGCCTTGAGCGCCAACACCTGGAACCAACAAGAAACTATTAGGAACAATTTTTCGAATTTCTGTGAAGTATTCAGCTTTAGTAGCACCTACAACATACATTAAGTTTTCGCTGTTTTTCCAATTTTTAGAAGTTTCCAAAACTGTTTTATACAATTCTTGTCCATTTGTTTCTAATGTTTGAAAATCGAAAGCTCCTTCATTTGAAGTTAAAGCTAACATGATGGTATGTTTGTTTTCAAAAGCTAAAAATGGCTCTACAGAGTCTTTTCCCATATAAGGAGCAACAGTTACAGAATCGAAACTTAAATCTTCAAAAAATGCTTTTGCATACATTGAAGAAGTATTTCCAATATCACCTCGTTTTGCATCTGCGATGGTAAATATTTCTGGATAATTTTCGTTGATGTAATTGATTGTTTTCTCTAAAGATTGCCAACCTTTTATCCCGTATGCTTCATAAAAAGCTGTATTTGGTTTATACGAAACACATAAATCATGTGTAGCATCAATAATTGCTTTATTGAATTCGAAAATTGGATCTTCAGTTGCTAATAAATGTTGAGGGATTTTGTTTAAATCTACATCTAAACCAATACAAAGAAACGATTTTTTTAGACGAATTTGAGCTTCAAGTTGTTGTGTTGTCATGATTGTTGTTTAGTTTGCAAATTTAAAAAAACAAATTCAGAATGAGCCTACTTTCTTAAAAAAGCATTAACAAAATTTTATTACAAATTAAATTTCCGTAGCAATCAAAATTAATTAACTTTGCCAAAACACAATAGAAGTCAGTTGAAGAAATTTTTAATCAATATCATTATTTTCGTTTTCGTAACTTCATTGTTTACGCCACCTGTTTTTGGCATAATCATGATAGACGAAGAAATTGAAAATTACACTGATGTAAATATTAATAATTTTTTTGAGGAAGAAATTAAATCACACGACTTACATTTATTTTCTAGACATTATAATTTTGATACAATAATTGTATTAGAAATTAAAAAAGTGAAATTTGATTCACACATTCCGGTAAATTACATACCAAATTATTTAGCTAATTTTTCACCACCACCTGAACAAGCATAATATATTTTCAATTATTTTTTATTAATTATTTTAAAATATTTTTATGTTATCAACAAAGAATATTAAATCAGATGCATTATCGGGTTTAGTTGTATTTTTAGTTGCATTACCTTTATGTTTAGGTATTGCATTGGGTTCTAAAGTAGACCCCATTTCAGGAATTATTGCAGGAGTTATAGGAGGTTTAGTAATTGGTTTTATCAGTAATTCTCAAGTGTCAGTTAGTGGTCCGGCTGCAGGATTAATTGCTATTGTAGTAAGTTCTGTTGAAACATTAGGCACGTTTCAAATTTTCTTATTAGCTGTAGTTTTAGCTGGAGTTATTCAATTATTATTAGGTGTTTTAAAACTTGGTAGTTTAGCCAATTTTATTCCAAATAGTGTAATTGAAGGAATGCTCGCTGGTATAGGAATTACCATATTTTTAAAACAACTTCCGCATGCTGTAGGTTACGATAAAGATTTCGAAGGAGATGAATCATTTATGCAAACTGATGGTGAAAATACATTTTCCGAAATCTTAAAAGCATTAGATTATGTAAGTATTGGAGCAATAACTGTTTGTTTAATTTCACTACTTATTTTAATACTTTGGGATAAATATAAATTACAAAACAAAGTAAAATTTTTACCTGGTGCGTTAGTAGCAGTAATTATAAGTATTGTGTTAAGCTTACTATTCGCTGGTACATCTTTCGAAATTTCAAAAGAACATTTAGTAAAATTACCAACTAGTTTTACAGAAATTAAAAGCGGGTTAAGTTCTCCAGATTTTTCTCAATTTTTGAATGTCGACATGTGGATTGTTGCCTTTACCATTGCAATAGTTGCTTCAATTGAAACCTTACTTTGTGTGGAAGCAGCAGATAAATTAGATCATGAAAAAAGATATACCAATCCGAATTTAGAATTAAAAGCACAAGGAATCGGTAATATTATCAGTGGATTAGTAGGTGGTTTACCAATGACATCTGTTGTTGTAAGAACTTCTGCTAATGTAAACGCAGGAGCAAAAACAAAACTTTCTACTATAATTCATGGATTATTATTATTAGTATGTGTTTTAGCAATTCCAACTGTTTTAAATTTAATTCCGTACGCTACTTTAGCAGCTGTATTATTATTAATTGGATATAAATTAGCATCACCAAAATTGTTTACTAAATTTTTTAGTCATGGTTGGAATCAGTTTTTACCATTTATTATTACTGTAATTGGAGTAGTTACTATTGATTTATTAAAAGGTGTATTATTAGGTTTATTTGCAGCTATATTCTTCATTTTAAGAGAAAACTTAAGGAAAGCTTATGTTTTCAATAAAGGAGAATATGAAGATGGCGACCAAGTTGTTATACATTTAGCTCAAGAAGTTTCGTTTTTAAATAAAGCTTCTATAAAAGAATCATTATTAGCAATACCAGAAAACACAAAAGTTGTAATTAACGCTAAAGAAACAGAATACATAGATTATGATGTTCTTGAAATAATTGAAGATTTTGTGGAACATCAATCTATTGATAAGAATATTGAAGTAAAACTTAAAGGAATTGATGAAAACTTTAAATTAGCGAAGTCTGAAAAAGAATTCAACAATTTCAAATTGAAACATAAAAAATAAAAATTAACAACACGAAAATTAAATTAAAAAGATTAAAAATGAAAACGTTAAATAAAGAATTACAAGCATCTATAACTCCAAGAAAAGCATTAGAAATTTTAAAAGAAGGAAACAATCGTTTCATCAATAACTTAAAAGCACATAGAGATTTACTAGAACAAGTAAATGAAACTCGCGACGGACAATGGCCTTTTGCTACTATTTTAAGTTGTATTGACAGTAGAACTTCTGCTGAATTAATTTTCGATCAAGGTTTAGGTGATGTATTTTCGGTTAGAATTGCTGGAAATATTGTAAATACAGATATTTTAGGAAGTATGGAATTCGCTTGTAAAGTTGCAGGTTCTAAACTTATTGTAGTTTTAGGTCACACGAAATGTGGAGCTGTAAAAGGAGCTTGTGATCATGTAGAAATGGGTAATTTAACTGAGTTATTATCTAAAATTCAACCAGCGGTTTACCAAGAAAAAACAACAACTGAAAACAGAAGTTCTAGCAATTCTGAATTTGTAGAAAATGTAGCTGAAATCAATGTAAAACGCAATGTGAAAAACATTATTGAGCGTAGTTTTGTTTTAGAACAAATGATTGAAAACGGACAAATTGGTATTGTTGGAGCGATGCATAATATTGAAACGGGTGAAGTAAATTTCTATGATGAAGTAACATACATCAATGATAACGAAAGTCCAAATTTCAGTTTACAAGATTTAAAACATTAAAAAATTAACTTAAGTTAAATTCTTATATTTGACTAATTAAAAAAGAGTAGATCTCAAGCTAATGAACGATTTTTATAAAAAAATATTAGATAATAATAAAGACTGGGTTGAACAACAGTTAGCTGTTGATGAAAATTATTTTAAAGACTTGTCGAAAGGTCAAAACCCACCATTATTATGGATCGGTTGTTCTGATAGTCGAGTTCCAGCAAATGAAATTATTGGCGCTAAACCAGGTGAAGTTTTTGTTCACAGAAACATTGCTAATTTAGTTGTACATACCGACATAAATATGCTTAGTGTATTAGATTATGCTGTAAATGCTCTTAAAGTAAAGCATGTTTTAGTATGCGGACATTATGGTTGTGGTGGTGTAAAAGCAGCAATGGGTAATCAATCTATTGGCATTATCGACAATTGGATTAGAAACATAAAAGACGTTTATAGAGTAAATAAAGAAGAACTAAATGCCATTGAAGATGAAGATAAAAAATTCAATCGTATGGTTGAATTAAACGTTATTGAGCAAGTTTTCAATTTAGCTAAAACTTCTATTGTTCAAAACGCATGGAATAACGGACAAGAATTACATTTACACGGTTGGGTTTATGGATTAAATTCGGGCTATGTTACCGATTTAAACGTTAACTTTAGTAATAATGATGATTTAGACACCATGTTTAAATTAAATTTTTAAAAATGATTTTGCCACAAAAATTAAAGATTCAGCGTGGCTAAATTAAACATCTAATCGTTTAAATTTTCATTAAACGCAGAAGGCAATAATTGAGGTATAAATTTTATCAAAACTGGTAATAATAAACCTCCACCTGGAAGTAAAAAAATAGTGAGCGACGGAATGGTTTTACAGATGTCGAGTAACTGTTTTTTTACTTTCTTTTTTTCTTCAAAACTCAAATCAGTTTGAGTAGATTTTCGCAATAATTTTACCAATTCTTTACTTTCAGAAAGTTCCTTAATTAATCGGGTTTTATTTCGACTAACCAACTTTCCAATGTTATCTTGAGTGTTATTATAAAACTGTTTTACAGGATGATTTAAGTTGAAAAAAGGTAACTCATCTTTATATTTACCTATAAACTTAACCAATTCATAACCAGTATTTTGATTGTTTTTAATTAAATTTAAATTTGAACCGAAATCTTTAAGAAATTTCTCTTCCTTTTTATGGATAATTCCATCACTTAAAAGAGTCATATGAGCCACTTCATACAAGTATAAATTTTCTAAAACTGAACGCTTTCCTTCAAATACAATTGTAATAATTTCGTCTTTATTTATCTTCGAAATTTTAGAATATCGCAAAGAATTTTCAAACATTTTTAGTAGCAAATTATCGTATTCCGATTTATGATTTTTTATATTCAATGAATACAGAATTATCGCCATACATTTTCGTTCTACTTCTTTAAAAAAATCAATACTAATAGTGTTGTTTTTTAGATAAAATTCAAATGCCAAAACATCAATATACAACATTGCATTAGTAACCATATGCGTAAAGTTTTTGGTTACAATATTGTCATTCGTTTGCAAACGATCATTGATAATACTTTCTAATTTTTGAAAAGAATTTTCAGAAGGTAATATTTTATGAATAAAACTAAATTTACCTTTAGATATAAGATTATAAAACTGATTTATAGTTTCGATAAATTCATTTACATCTGTTCTATTTTTGGATTTATACAAAGCAAAAAGTGTAGATAGAAAACCAACTTTTATCTTTTCTTCTGTGTCCCATTTTTCATCATCAATTTCCGACTTCAAATGATAATTTACCACATATCCATAAATCAATCCACTTTTCTGACAAGCCATAAAAAAGTCTTCATCAGTATTATAACTGGAAATTTCACCAGCATACTGATTGAGATACTTCTCGATCCACCCGTTTATTGAAGGATTAATTTGCATGAATAATATTATATTTTAAATCGTAATTAACTAATAAGCCTACAAATTTACTATAACTTTCCATTCCATCCTTTTGTTGATTGATTTTTAAAAACTTATCGTAAAAGTATTCAAAAAAATCATTTAACCAGGTTTGATACTGTTTCCAAAAGGTTTTGTTTTCGTTAAAGTTTTCCAAGACACCTTTGTTAATCATCTTTTTATACTTCATACCACTTCCCTCTTCCATCATTTCTAAATTGTACAAACAATAATTTAAAGCAAAAGCATATGCCGAATACTGAAAATAAACATCTTTATTACTAGAAGCAGCCATAAAACCAATAAAATTACAATCGCTTTCCGAACCAATTCCGGTTTGATGCGCCATTTCATGACAAATGGTTAACGGAGAAGTATATTTGGGTTTCAAATAATTCACTTGCGCTTCGTTTGTAAACGGATTCAAATAACCGCCAAATCCCATATAACTCAAAGGCAAACTGTATAATGACGATTTTATACTTTCGTTGTTATATTCGATTTTTGACAATTGATTTTGCATTAATCCATAACCACTTGGAGCCATTTCATACATTTTATGTTCCGAATAGTGATAAACAACTCTTTTAAAATGATCTTTTTCAATTTGAAGTTGTAAATGATTGGTTTGAGCAATTAACTTCAACGTTAAATTCTCCAATTGTAACTTCGTATATTCTTTTTCTATTCCTATTTTTTCATGCAATGGAATTCGATAATAATTAATTCCCCATAAAATATGAAACAAGAAATACAAAACTGAAACAAAACTCAAAATTGTTAAACCATTGTCTTTCCAATTTTTAAAAAAACCAATTCTTTTTTTATAAACCCATCTTAGAATAAAAAATATCAAAATCGTGTAGCATAAATCGCCCACAGAAAAAGGAATCCAACCTAAAACTAATCTGCTAAATTTAGAAATGTACACATACAAACCGTTACTATAATAACGTTCCACAAACTCTGGAAAAAGCGCTAAAACTTTAATCAGAACAATTTGAACCATAAGAAAAATGGGTAAAATGTATTTTTTCCTCACAAAATGAATTTTAAAATGTAAATATAATTAGAAATTCATTTACTAAAGAAATTAAACTTTGTAACTTTGGCAATCTTGAAAAAGAGTCGAGTAAAAAGTAAAAGAAACATTAAACTGAAAACATAAAATGAGTCAAGAAGTAAGAAATTTAGAACCAAAAGAACTTTGGAACAAATTTGCTGATTTAAACGCTGTGCCTCGCCCATCAAAAAAAGAAGAAAGAGTTATTGCTTTCATGATGGATTTTGGTCAGAAATTAGGATTAGAAACATTCAAAGATGAAGTAGGAAACGTAATTATTAAAAAACCTGCTACTGCTGGAATGGAAAACCGCAAAACGGTTGTAATGCAATCGCATTTAGATATGGTTCACCAAAAAAATAATGATACAGTTTTCGATTTTGACACGCAAGGAATTGAGATGTATGTGGATGGTGATTGGGTTCGTGCAAAAGGAACAACTTTAGGTGCTGATAACGGTTTAGGAGTAGCAACAATTATGGCGCTTTTAGAAAGCACAACAATTCCACATCCTGCAATTGAAGCATTATTTACTATTGACGAAGAAACGGGTATGACTGGTGCAATGGGCTTAAAAGGTGGTTTATTACAAGGTGATATTTTATTAAACTTAGATACTGAAGAAGACGACGAAATTGATATCGGATGTGCTGGTGGTGTAGATGTAACAGCTGTTGCAGAATATGATGAAGAAGATACTCCAGAAGGAGCTGTAGGTTATACTATTACTGTAAAAGGTTTAAATGGTGGACATTCAGGAATGGACATTGATAAAGGTTTAGGAAACGCAAACAAAATCATGAACCGTTTATTATTCAGTGGATTTGAAGATTTTGGTTTACAAATCTCTACAATTAATGGTGGAAGTTTACGTAATGCCATTCCAAGAGAAAGTGTAGCTCAAGTTGCCATCGCTCCTGTTTATGATGAAGCATTTGTATTCGATATGCAAGAAATCATTAATGAAATTAAAACAGAATTTAAAACTACGGAACCAAATTTAGAAATCGTAATTGAGAAATCAGCTACCACTCCAGCTAAAGTTATGCCTCCAATGGCGCAATTTTACTTAGTACGTTCTATTTATGCAGCTCATAATGGTGTGTATAGAATGAGTGCTGATTTTGACAATTTAGTAGAAACTTCTAATAATATTGCTAAAGTAACAGTTGGAAACGGAAAATTACAAATTGATAATTTAACACGTTCTTCTGTAGAAACATCAAAATTCGATTTAGCCAATGCGTTACGTTCTGCTTTTGAATTAATGGGTTGCGAAGTTACTTTTGGAGGTTCTTACCCAGGATGGACACCAAATGCAAAATCGGAAATCTTGGATGTTTTAGTAGATATTTACAAAAAGCAAAATAACGCTGAACCAAAAGTTGTAGCGTGTCACGCTGGATTAGAATGTGGAATTTTAGGAACAAATTACCCGAATTGGGATATGATTTCTTTCGGACCAACTATTCACGGAGCGCATAGTCCAGATGAAAGAGCAAGTATTTCTTCTGCTCAAAAATATTGGAAATTTGTATTAGAAATTTTGAAAAATATTCCAACAAAATAATTTACGATTTACGATTTCGGATATACGAAATACTTAATATTAAAAACCTCGAAATTTATTTTTCGAGGTTTTTTTTGTGAGAAATTTTTCATATTTAATCAATTTCTTATATTTGAATAAATTAGAATTTTTAATTTATTAAGACAATCTGAATACTAAAACATGCTAAACATGAAAAAAAATAACTTTTCCGAATTATCAAATGAAGATTTACTAAAAAAACATAAAATTGTAAAAAGTGCAACCATTGGATTAGGAATTTGCTTTGTCATTGCACTATCATTATTACTTTATATTCTTATTGAAAAAGAATTTAAAAACATCAATATCGCTACAATTTTACCCGTTTTTATGATGCCTATAACTTTTACACCTTTACTATTAAATTTAGGTTTAATTAAAAAGGAAATTAAATCTAGAAATTTATAAACTCATAAAACCTCGTAATTATTTTTCGGGGTTTATTATTTATTATAATAAAATATAAAATGCTTTCAATATTCAAAAAACAAAGTGTTATGTAATCTCAAATTAAAATTAAATATGTATAAAAAAATAATATTTCTTTTTATCCTTTTATTAAATTTTACTTCATGCAAACAAAAAAAAGAATTTGAAAAATATGATAAAAATGGAAATCCTATTGTATATAATGAAGAAGAATATTTCAAGATATGGACAAAAGATAAAAACATAAAAGTTACAATAATTGATACTTTTTGTATAAACCAAAAAAAAAGAGCATTAAAAGATATTCAAAAAGACGATTTAATTTATTTTCGACCAGATTTTCTTGAATACAATATTTTATCAAATAAATTAAAAAAATATGGGATAAAAACAAAAGGATTTCATAGAAGTTGTTTAAGATTTGGTGAGTTTGAACCATATTGCTATCAAGATGAAATGTATAACGAAATTTGCAAAAGATTCGGTGAGAATTTTTTGGATTCATTAACTCAAGAAGCTAAAAAAGAATTTGTAATAAAAAATCCAAAACAAAGATATATTGAAGATGGAATAGATTTAAGAGAAAAATATCTAAAAGAAATTAAATCTAAAAACATTCCTAATAAATAAAAATAAATTTTCAGCCATTAAAAAAAACAGAAGAAATAATTGTTTTTGAAAAATAAAATAAATGAATCTTATCGAAACCAAAATATTAAACGAGAACGAGAAACTACAGATTTCTAATTTATGGAATAATGAATACCCAACTACTTTAACCTTTTCTGATTCTTTAGGATTTGAAGTATATTTAAATACGTTATCGGAAACTGTTCATTATATCATGAAAGATGATAACCAAACTATTTTAGCGTGGGGTTGTAAATTTACAAGAGATCATGAAAAATGGTTTGCCATAATTCTAGATCAAAAAATACAAGGCTTAGGTAAAGGAACGAAAATTTTAAATGCTATAAAAACTAATGAATCTCAATTAAATGCTTGGGTAATTGATAAAGAAATGTATGTAAAACAAAACGGTGAAATTTATAAATCGCCTTTACATTTTTATCTTAAAAATTCATTTGAAATTTGTTCAGAAATTCGAATAGAAAATGAAAAATTATCCGCAGTAAAAATCATTTGGAAAAAGTAATTTTCTTTATGAATTCCAATAAAAAAACTCCGTCCCGATTACATCGGTACGGAGTTTTAGCTTAAACTAACTTTAAAATTTAACCTATAAATATCAAGACTAGTAAAGGAATAACAATTCCGGCTACTGCCAATTTCCAACCTCTACGAGCAAATGTGTTTTTACCATGTGTAATCATAATTGCTCCTGTAATAGCAATTGTAATTAAGGATAAACCGAAAATATCAGAATAATATATCCACCAGTTTGAAGTACTTTTATGTAACTTCATAGCCTGACTGATAATTGGTGTTTTGTTAAATGCAACAATTTCACCTTTACCTGTTTCCATATCAATTTCTACATCATGTTTTTCGAAAGAAATTTTAAAAGTTCCTTTCTTTACATTATGACGACGCATTTTATCCTCAATACCTAAATCTTTACCTAATTTTTCAGCGTATTCTTCCGTAATTTCTTTTTCTTCAGGAAGTGATACTTGAATTTCTTTTGTTTCAATTGTATATTTTTCAGGATGCCAATGTTCTCTATGGTTCATTAAAATTCCAGAAAAAGCAAAGGAAATAATTAATCCGATATAAAAATATCCTAAGTCGCGGTGAAGGTTTCTTCTATTTAAGTTCATAATTATATTAATTTGAGGCAAAATTAGAATTTATATTTGATGCTACCTAATACTTGTCTTGGAGCAATTGGATTCACACTATAATTTTCGTGAACTGTATAGTTTAATTCATTTGTAATGTTTGATAATTTACACAATACAGAAAACTTTTTCCAAGTATATCCTAATGATAAATCTACAGTTGTATAACCTTGAATTGGAATATCACGATCTCTAATTGTTACTGTATAAGTTGCTGGATTAGTAGCTGGAGTAACCGGTGTCCAAACATAATCATCATTCCATCCACCTAATCTATCTCCGATATAATTTGCTAATGCTCCAAAAGAAAGCCCTTTTAATTTTCCATTTTGTAACGTGTAGAAGAAACTTAAGTTTGCTGTACTAGCTGGCGTTCTAGCTACTCTATCTCCTACAATAAAACTACCGTTTGTACCTGAAGTTTTAGTATAACGCATATTATTATAACTATAACCTGCTAAAATATTTAAACCTTCAATTGGTTTAGCAGTAATGTCAATTTCAAAACCTTTACTTTTTGTACTACCACTTAACATTTTAATTGTTGTATCATTATTTACTGAACCATCAGCTTTGTATGGAGCTGTTTGAGCTAAATTACTATTCTCAATTTGGTATAAAGTAACATTTGTAGTTAATTTTCCGTTTAAGAATTCTTTTTTCACTCCTAATTCGTATTGATCAATAATAGAAGCTTCTATAGATTGTAAATTTACATCTGTTCCAGTATTTGGCGTAAATGAATTTGCATAACTAGCAAATAATGATACACTTGAAACCGGTTGGTACACTAAACCTGCTTTTGGAGAAAAGGCTACATCTTTTTTCTTAGGAGAAGTTGTAATTCCTGTTGATACTGAAGAAGTAAAGTTTTCTGTATCTACTTCTTGTTCTTGCCACGACCAACGTAAACCAGCTAATACTTTAAATTTCTCTGTGATTGAAATTAAATCTTGTGCATACATTCCAAATCTCTTTGTATCAGTTTTAACAATTCTTGTAACTTCTGAAGGTAAAACCGGACCTTCATTAGCATAAGAAGAAGGATCAAAAATATTTACAGTATCAAAATTAGCAACTGTTGTACCGTTTGTAGGATTAAAATATCTAAAAGTATAAGCTTCTAAAAATGAATTTTCAAAATCTAAACCAGTAAATAATTGATGTTTGATTTTTCCTGTATTGAAAATACCTTGTAAACTTGCTTGATTTGACACAATTTTTTCTACACTTTTTTGTCTTCCATAAGGTCTGTTTAAATCGCCATTTGCAGCAGGCTGAATACGTTCTGTTCCTCTAGAAATTCTATTATAATGTTGGAAAGAAGAATTAAAATTAAACTTCCAATTGTTGTTGAAAGAATGCGTTAATAAATTAGAAACAGAAGATTGTTTTGTATTTCCATCTGACCATTTTCCACCTAAATAAGTATTACGAGGTAAATCGACAATGGTTTTTCCAATAATTGCTGTTCCGAAATCGGGAGTCCAATTATCATTCATAAAATCTCCTTGTAAAACCATTTCTGTTCTATTGCTTAACTTGAAAAGGAAAGACGGATTAATATAGTAACGTTCTCTTTTTACTACATCTCTAAAACTTTCTGAATTCTCATAAGAACCTACAAAACGATACGCTATAGTATTACTTAAAGGACCATAAAAATCGATAGTTGGCTTGTAAAATGAATAACTTCCCAATTGCATTGAAACTTCTCCACCTGTTTTAAATTTAGGCATTTTAGTCACCATATTTAAGATACCACCTGGAGAAACATTACCAAATAATAAAGCTGAACTTCCTTTTAAAATTTCAACTTTTTCTAATGATGAAACTTCTGGAATAGAACCACTATTAAAACGGAAACCATTTTTAAACATATTGTTTGCCGATAAATCGTATCCTCTTCCGTAAAATGATTCTTGAGCGCCTCCACGAGCTGAAGATACATATACACCATTCGCGTTTTTAACTACATCACTTAAACGAACAGATTGTTGTTGCTCTATAATTTCATGATCAATTTCTTGAACACTTTGTGGTAAATCTTTAACACTGATACCCGATTTAACAATAGTGTTAGTTTTTTTAATTCTATTAGAAGTGACAACTACTTCCTCAATTGTTTTAGTTCTTTTCTTAACTGTATCATTCTCAATTTCTAAAGCAACATCATTTTTTGATTGTTCTGTTTGAGAAAATGCCACATTAGCTGTAACAAATAATCCGAAGGCAAGTATATATTTTTTCATTTTTATTTAGAATAATTTAAAATAACGATGCAAAAGTAAAATCTATAAGATTAAAAAACAAACTTATTTAGATTAAATTTAAATAAAATTAATAAATAACTGATTTTCAGTAAATAAAAAGTTTAAACTTGAAATTTTGAATTGGAATGTAAATATTGTACCTTTGCATTCGCAAAAAATAACAACTATGTTAGACAGATTACAATACGTAAAACAACGCTTCGACGAGATTTCAGATTTAATTATTCAACCTGATGTAATCGCCGACCAAAAGCGTTATGTTCAATTAAATCAAGAATACAAAACGTTAAAAGCTTTAGTTGACAAACGTGAAGAATATATAAATGTTACTGGAAACATTAACGAAGCAAACGAAATTATTGCGGATGGCTCTGATGCTGAAATGGTAGAAATGGCTAAAATGCAATTAGAAGAAGCGAAAGAACGTTTACCAGAATTAGAAGAGGAAATCAAATTCATGTTGATCCCTAAAGATCCTGAAGACGCGAAAAACGTAAAAGTGGAAATTCGTGCAGGTACTGGAGGTGATGAGGCTTCTATTTTCGCTGGAGATTTATTTAAAATGTATACTAAGTTCTGCGAAAGCAAAGGTTGGAGAACTTCTGTTGTAGATTTAAGTGAAGGAACTTCTGGTGGTTTTAAAGAAATCATTTTTGAAGTTACTGGTGAAGATGTTTATGGTACTTTAAAATACGAAGCAGGTGTTCACCGTGTACAACGTGTTCCTCAAACAGAAACACAAGGACGTGTTCATACTTCGGCTGCAACTGTTATGGTTTTACCTGAAGCAGATGAGTTTGATGTACAAATCGACATGAATGATGTTCGTGTAGATTTCTTCTGTTCTTCTGGACCTGGTGGACAATCGGTAAATACAACAAAATCGGCTGTACGTTTAACGCACATTCCTTCTGGATTAGTTGCTCAATGTCAGGATCAGAAATCACAACATAAAAATAAAGACAAAGCTTTAGAAGTTTTACGTTCTCGTTTATACGAACAAGAATTAGCGAAAAAACAAGCTGAAGATGCTATTACTAGAAATTCGCAAGTAAGTTCTGGTGACCGTTCTGCAAAAATTAGAACGTACAATTATCCTCAAGGTCGTGTAACAGATCATAGAATTGGTGTGGATGTTTTCGATATGGACGGCGTTATGTCTGGAAAAATTCATAAATTCATTGACGAATTACAATTAGTATCTAATACAGAGAAATTAAAAGCTTCTGAAGTGTATTAAATTACGATTTTAGATTTGGGATTTACGAAATTCCAATGGAAATAAATAAAAGACTCTGAAATAACTTCAGAGTTTTTTTATAAACTTTTCTTAAACTATAGTTTTTTACAATTGAAATATTTACTTTTATCACAAATATTGATACAATGACCATTACCCAATTATACTACGTATTAGCCGTAGCAGAACACAAAAATTTTACTCTTGCTGCTGAAAAATGTTTCGTAACACAACCAACATTAAGTATGCAAATTCAAAAATTAGAAGAAGAATTAGACATTCAAATTTTTGATAGAACCAAAAAACCTATTGGTTTAACTGATGTTGGTGCTCAAATTGTAACGCAAGCCAAAAATATCGTAAATGAAGCTAATAGAATTAAAGATATTGTAGATCAGCAAAAAGGATATATTGGAGGTGATTTCCGAGTGGGAATTATCCCTACAATTATGCCTACGTTGTTACCCATGTTTTTGAATACTTTTATTAAAAAGTATCCGAAAATAAATATCATTATTGAAGAGTTAACGACTAATGAAATTATTAGTAAATTAAAAAACGGACATTTAGATTGTGCTATTGCTGCTACTCCACTTGATGAAGAAAAGCTAAAAGAAATTGTATTATACTACGAACCATTTGTAGCTTATGTTCCTGAAAGCAGTCAGAATATCAACAAAAAAGAAATTGAAGTAGCCGATTTAGATGTGGAAAAGATTTTGTTGTTACAAGACGGTCATTGCTTTAGAAACAGCATATTAAACTTATGTAAAAACAATAATTTTATTGGAGAAAACCATTTCCAATTAGAAAGCGGAAGTTTTGAAACATTAATTAAATTATCAGATGAAGGTTTAGGAACTACACTGCTACCCTATTTACATACATTAGATTTAAACGAGAAAAACAAAACGAAATTAAAACAATTCGCTAA
The DNA here is from genome assembly GCF_900110615.1 of Flavobacterium urocaniciphilum. GTDB lineage: Bacteria > Bacteroidota > Bacteroidia > Flavobacteriales > Flavobacteriaceae > Flavobacterium > Flavobacterium urocaniciphilum. The sequence goes on along the minus strand of NZ_FOEI01000001.1, from coordinate 441,997 downwards.
TCCGAAACCATCTAGAGAAGTAAGTTTGATTTTCTCTAAAAACGAATTAAAAATTCATATTATTGATGCGTTGAAAAACACCATTCAAGGAGTAGTTCGTGGTGCAATTGCTTTTAATGATGTGGAAATCGTGAGTCCGAAGTAGTTTTAGTTCTCAGTCGCAGTTTTTAGTATTCAGTTTAATAAATTACAATAGAACTCAGTTATGGTTAAGAACTTTAACTGGGTTATTTTTTTAGCCCTAAATCATTTAAAATATCATCATTACTGATATCGTAATTATTTTTAATTAGTTCTTCAAATAGATCTTTTGCTAATTTTTTTTCTTCCAAAAAATAATAATTATAAGCTAATGTAAATTTTATATCTAAAACCAAATTTGGATTCGTAGTTTTAGCTTTTTCTAGTGCTATTAATGCATATTTATTAGACTCAATATAATTATCTAATTTGGAATATGTAATAGCAGCACAAACATAACCTTGTTCACTTTCAGAATTAAAATCTATATATTTTAGATAACATTCAATTGCTTTATCAAACTTTCTAGAAAACTTATAATTTAAACCTAAATTAAGTAATAAATCACCATTCTCTTTATTTAATACAATTGCCTTTTCATAATTCTCAATAGTTTTTTCAATTTCAAATTTCTTTTCATAACAGAAACCTAAATATCTATAAGTCTTATCATTTAAACTATCCTGTTTTTTAGCTTTTTCAAAGGCCACAATTGCTTTATCTAGATCTTTTTTATTATAATGAGACATTCCATTATTAAACAATTCCTCAAATTTTTTATTTTGAGAAAAAGAACTACCAACTATTAACAATACAACAATTAAAAAATACTTTTTCATATTAATTTATCAAATAATATCAATATCTCCTTTACCTTCTCTCACTACAACTGGTTCATAGCCTGTTAAGTCAATTATTGTTGAGGCTACATTTTCTCCGTAACCACCATCAATAACTAAATCAACTTTATTTTGCCATTTTTCAAAAATTAATTCTGGATCTGTTGAATATTCAATTACCTCATCTTCATCATGTATCGAAGAAGACACGATTGGATTACCTAACATTTCTACAATTTGTAAAGCAATTCTATTATCGGGCACACGAATTCCGACTGTTTTCTTTTTACGAAATTCTTTTGGTAAGTCGTTATTCCCTGGTAAAATAAATGTATAAGGTCCCGGCAAAGCGCGTTTTAATATTTTAAAAGTAGAAGTATCAATTTGTTTTACATAATCTGATAAATTACTCAAACTACTACAAACAAATGAGAAATTTGCTTTTTCTAATTTAATATCTTTCAATTTAGCTAATCGTTCTAAAGCACGAGAATTTGTAATATCGCAACCTATACCATAAACCGTATCCGTAGGATAAATAACTAATCCGCCGTCACGTAAAACCTCAACTACTTTTTTAATTGCAGCTTCGCTTGGTTTGTCTTCGTATATTTTAATGAATTCTGCCATAGTGTTTAGTTTTATTTATTGTAAAGATATAGAATTTAAAAGTTTATCTAATATCCCAAGATTCTAAAATATAATGATTCCAAAGTCCTTTTTTAACATCAATTTCAACTTTGTAGTTTTTTGGGTTTTTGTCTAAATATGGTTTTATGGATTGAGAATCTACATGAATACTTTCAAGATTATTTTTAAAATAAAAAAGAATCATATCTGGACCTTTAGATGTTTTACAAAATTCCTTTACTGTAAATTGAAAAACTTCTATTTTATTATTACTTGCTTCAATTTTATTTGCAATATCCCAAATTATATTCGAAGGCATCCAAAACATAATTACACCAAAAATAAAATACATTAAAACTAAAGTTGGAATTGTAATAATCTTATAAAAATAATTCTTTTCCTTTTTAAGATCACTAATGATATCATTCCAATCCACTTGAAAAAAATTAAATTTAATTGAGACAAAAATACCCGTCAATACCGGAATCCAAAACACAAACACTTCATATCTAATATCAGTTCCAATATAATGCGATTCAATAAAAATATAATATAAAAGAAATAAACCAACAGCAGTCATAAAATATTTATTTAAAAATGCTTGTCTTTTCTTTTGTCTGGTTTTATTGATACCTGAAGTCTTTGGTTTGTGTTTTTTCATTGCTAAATTAAACAAGTAGTAATTTTAGATTTTAATATTGTTTTTTCTAAGAAATTTTGAAACTACCTCATCTTCTTTGATTGTTTTAATAAAGGACGTTTTTAAAGAATCTCTTTGCTCAGAAACCTCTTCATCTGAAGTATCGTAAAATCTAGTATTTTTATGTTTTGTCCAAATTGTTTTAAATTCTTTATTAGTAATTTCAGAGTAAATAGGTTTTTGAACTGCCAACGAATCAGTATCATTTTCAAAATCGAATTCCATCAACAATCTATTTTTATTATATTTTAATTGCAGACCTTTTTCATTAACTGAATACTCACCAATCAATAAATCATTTGCTTCCAAACAATAAGCTACTTCAATAAAATGAATTGAATCGCAAAAATAAAATTGACTCGAACAGCAATCGCAACCCAATTCTAAATTTCCATTTAAATCTAGATGAGGACCAACAATGTATAAATGGTTTTTAAAAACATTCTCAAATTTTGGTTGCACTGCGATTGGCTTTACATTTTCGTTTAAACTATCTGCAGTTTTATTTTCAATTTTTAAATTTTCTTTCTTTGTACAAAAAGCTAAAAACAGAAAACTAAAAACTAATATTATTTTCTTCATCCCATTTTATTTATTTAACCCTTCAAGGGATTCAGATAATTTATTCAATTGTTACTTTTTTCAAATCAATACTAACCTTTGAAATATAATAAATCATAAATAAGGCAAATACATTAAATCTGACTTCAAAAATTGAACTGTCTTTTACCAAACCTAAAATAAACTGTGAAAAGTTAAAGTTTAATCCGAAAAAAGTATCATTCGTTAATTCAAGACTAAATCCAAGTCCGAATCCTAAATAATTCTCATACCAAAATCCGAAAGCAGTAAAAGCAACTAATTGCAAATAAAAACTATACGAGGCCAATTTTAAACCTAATTCATATTTTTTATAAGTTAATAATAACCCATTGTAAATGGAAAACATAAATAATATAAACGGTGAATATAAAGTTACGTAACTAGACAAATTTTGAAACTTATCTAAATTCATTGATAATAAATTAGCAACTTGAAGTACTATTCCAAACAATCCACCAATTATTAGAAAATATTCTAGAAAATTAATTCTACGTAACAATTTGTTTTTACTCATGCTATACTCGGCTCTTTTTACTCTTTACTTTTTACTTGGCTCTTATTAACTACCCAATTACATTTAATTTTGCAAAGCGTAACAATAACTTCTTCAGTCCACCAACATCAAAACGGATTTCAGCTTTTTTATCGGCTCCTACTCCTTCTAAACCTACAATTTCTCCTTTACCAAAACGTTCGTGCATTACAATATTTCCAACCGTTAAATTATTATCAATTAAATTCACTTTTGGTGAACTTGCAGTGCTATTTACCGGTTTTAATCTTCTAATGTTTACTGAAGAAATTGGTTCGTTCTTCGTAATATATTCCGGTGGTGTTCCTGCGGTTGGTTTGGCTAAACGTAATTTCGATTTATCAACATCTCCAAAAATATCTAAATCCATTGTTGGTTTGTATCGATAACCTGTATCCATAGGATTCATATATTCTAAATATTCAGCGTTGATTTCTTCAATAAAACGAGAAGGTTCACTATCTACCAATTTTCCCCAACGGTAACGTGATTGCGCATACGTTAGATACGCCTGATGTTCGGCACGAGTTAAGGCTACATAGAATAATCTTCGCTCTTCTTCCAACTCACTTCGCGTATTCATACTCATCGCACTTGGGAACAAATCTTCTTCCATCCCCACGATAAATACATGAGGGAATTCTAATCCTTTTGCTAAGTGAATCGTCATTAACGCTACTCTATCATCATCACCTGTATCTTTATCCAAATCGGTTGCCAACGCTACATCTTCCAAAAATTCAGCTAATGAACCACGAGCGCCATCAACTTCTTTTTGACCTTCAGTAAAGTCTTTAATACCGTTTAGTAATTCTTCAATATTTTCAATTCTAGCAATTCCTTCTGGCGTTCCGTCTTTTTTCAATTCTTGAACCAAACCTGTTTTCTTAGTTACATGGTCTGTTAATACAAAGGCATCTTGATTTTCATTAATTACTTGAAAACTTTTAATCATCGTTACAAAATCTTGCAACTTCGTTTTCGTTCCCGAATTTAATTTTAAATCGATTTTATCAATATGTTCCATTACTTCAAAAATGGAACGTTTATAATGATTAGCTGCTACGGTTAATTTCTCAACCGTTGTATCTCCAATTCCTCTTGCTGGATAATTGATTACACGAACTAAAGCTTCTTCGTCTTTTGGGTTGATTACCAATCGTAAATACGCTAATACATCTTTTATTTCTTTACGTTGATAGAATGATAATCCACCATAAATTCTATACGGAATATCTCTTTTACGTAAAGCATCTTCCATAGCACGAGATTGCGCATTAGTACGATACAAAATTGCGAAATGCGAATTCATCAATTGATGTTGCATTTTTGTTTCGAAAATAGTACTCGCTACAAAACGTCCTTCTTCACCATCGGTAATACTTCTATGAACTTTAATTTTCGGTCCATCATCATTAGAAGTCCAAACAATTTTATCAAGCTTGGTTTTATTTTTATCGATTACGTTATTAGCGGCTTCAACAATATTTTTAGAAGAACGATAATTTTGTTCTAATCGGTACATTTTAACGCCTTCGTAATCTTTTTGGAAGTTTAAAATGTTATTGATGTTCGCGCCACGGAACGCATAAATACTTTGCGCATCATCTCCAACTACACATATATTTTGAAAACGATCGGAAAGTGCTTTTACAATTAGATATTGCGAATGATTCGTATCTTGATACTCATCTACTAATATATATCTAAATCGATCTTGGTATTTCGCTAATACATCAGGAAAACGGTTTAATAATTCGTTTGTTTTTAATAACAAATCATCAAAATCCATCGCACCTGCTTTAAAACAACGCTCTACATAATTGTTGTAAATATCTCCTAATCGAGGTTTCTTACTCATCGCATCCGCTTCTTGTAATTCCGGATTATTGAAATACGCACGAACCGTAATTAACGAGTTTTTATATTGGGAAATTCGACCTAATATTTGTTTGGGTTTATAGACATCTTTGTCTAATTGCATTTCTTTGATAATTTGCCCAATTAATCTTGCCGAATCTTGCGAATCATAAATTGTAAAATTAGAAGGATACCCTAATTTTTCCGATTCAATACGAAGAATTTTTGCAAATACAGAATGGAACGTTCCCATCCATAAGTTTTTTGCTTCATTATTTCCAACAATATCTGCAATACGTTTTTTCATTTCACGTGCTGCTTTGTTGGTAAATGTTAAGGCTAAAATGTTAAATGCATCAACACCTTGATACATCAAATTAGCAATTCTAACGGTTAATACACGAGTTTTTCCAGAACCTGCACCTGCAATTACAATCATGGCACCATCTTTTTGAATAACTGGTGCACGTTGCGCTTCATTTAATTGGTCTATGTATTGTTGCATTTTTATTGGGAAATTTGTAAAAAACAAAAATACAGATTATGAAGTGATTTCACCTAATTTTACTCATCATTTAGTTGCAAATTATCAACAATTTTTTTCTCATCTTGTGTCAATAAATATCCCGAATTGGTTTCCCAGTATTCCGTAAAAATGGCATTCTTTTTATTGATTAAAGACTTTTCTTTAAAAACATCTTCTTTCTGATAAGGTACAAATTTTCTGCTTTGCTTTGTGGTTATTAAGTAATTGGTGACTTCAATTTTAACTTCTTCATCTTTTTTGTTTCTAGAAACCAATCCAATTTCTTCTTTAGAACTTACCAAGAAATAATCTTCTCCATCTTCAATAAACAAAACATTAAAAGACGATTTGAATATTTTACCTTTAACGACTTTCAAATTAGAAACATCGGAATACTCAATTCGTTGCGGATCAACATCATAATTTATCTCTAAAATCATGCTTTTCACAAAATTATACAATACCGTTATTTCCGGTAAAAACTCTTCTACTTCCGCTTTTGGTTTAATTACCATTCTATACAATTCATCATTCCCACGAACGGTTTTAATTTCAAAATCGAATTTCTTATGTGCTTTATTCTCTGTTAAAAATTTTATGTATTTGAAATCATAATAATTACCAATGATATCATACATGTTATAACTCAGCGTTTTCTTTTCTATTTCTTCGTTATTGATTAAAGCATAGGTTCTGTTTTGTTCAACTAGAATATCGGCCGCAAATTTGTCTGGTTTTTCCTTTAAACAAAAATTAACCAAACCATCAGAATATGAAGTATATTCACTATTGTATTTAAAGAACTCTCTAGTATATATTTTCAGATTAATCGGAGCCGTTAATTGCTTCATTGATTTCGTAATCAAATTTTTAAGAATTAAATTCGGCTTTTTGGAAGTAATTACAACATCTTCAATTTCTTGAGCAATAGGCTGTAATTCGATTATATTTTCTTTGGGTTGGATTTTTTTGGAAGTAAGACTAATTGATTTATACTCATCATGAGAAATATCAATTTTTGTGGCACTCGTTAATTTAAATTTTACTCTACCTTCCGGATTACTAATAAAATTCTCATTTGTTCTGGCTAATTTAACCATAACATTTTGGATGAGTTGCCCAGTAGATTTATCTTTAAAAACTAAAACGTATTCGTTCGTTTGTGCAAAAGAGAAAATCGTACCTAAAATTATATAGAAAAAAAATACTTTTTTCATAAATAAATTCCTGGATTACAAACAAATATAAGAAAATAAAGATAAATTCCCTATTTAATAAAAATATTTTAGATTTGTAAAAAAACTTAATTATGAATATTGAAGAGAAATTATTAGAAATTGCTTCATACACGATACCTGCAATTATTACTGGTGGTGTAGCTTTTGGCTTACTACACAAATTTTTTAGAAACGAAGAAAGTAAGCGTAAATTTGAATTATTAAGAGAAAACCAACAACAAGGTTTACCTATTCGTTTACAAGCTTATGAGCGTATTGTATTGTTCTTAGAAAGAATTAATCCGGTTAACTTAATGATGCGTGTAGAACCAAGTGGTTTAGATGCTCCGAGTTATGCAACGTTATTAATTCATAATATTCAAACAGAATACGAACACAATATTGCGCAACAAATTTATTTAACGCAAGAATCTTGGGAAATTGTAATGAAAGCAAAAAACAATATAATTTCTCAATTAAGAAATACTTCAATTAGTGGTGAAATTAAATCGGGTGATGAATTACGCACTAAAGTTTTACAAGAACTTACTCAATCAGAAAGTGCTAGTGCGGTAGCTATTAGTTTCATTAAAGAAGAATTGAAACGCGTATTCTAGTATATATACCTGACAGGTTATTTAGCCTGTCAGGTTAAATTACTCTTTCAAGTATTTTTCATACAAAGATTTCATTTCTTCATCAGCTGTTTGGGCTAACGCTTCTACTCTACTTCTAAATTCGCTATTTTTTAATCTACTACGTATAGCCTCTCTAGAAAACTTAGTAAACTGCCATTTATGATGTGTCGTAGCTTTAAATAATGAAGCAATCACTTTATCATCGTTAGGAAACATTCTTAGCATAACATCCAATGCATTTTGTCTGATGGAACTTTCATAAACAGCAGATGTATATTTTAGCATTTCATCATACATAGCATTTTTAACCTCAACCTCTTTTTCCAATTTCATAGCTAAACTCAACCAGGTTATGCGTAAGCTTTTATCATTATTTCCAATGATGTCTTTGGTTTTGTTTAAGTAAAGCTGACTATTCTCTGGAAAATTTTTACATAAATTAATCAATGCTATTTCTTTGGTTTTGTAACTCGCATCATCTAAAAACGATTCATATTGTGCTTTAAATTCGACTGGAATTTCTTCCACTGTTTCCGCAATCGCTTGGCGAACATATAAGTTCTGTTTCATTCCTAATTCAATCAAATCTTTTTTCTTTTCAAAAGGAACATTTGCCATTCTATAAAATAGATATTGCTTCACTGTAAAATAAGTATCCGATTCTAATACTTCTTTATATGAATTCACATCAGCTTTCTTTTTTACCAAATCTAAATAGGTTGAAACGGCTTTGTTCTTTCTTAAATACGATTCGGCTAAAACCATATCAAATCCGGCAGTTTCTAACCATGTTTTCTTAAAGTTTTCAGTATCAAAAGTTGCAGCAACTTTTTTGACTTCGGCTAAAAACTCATCCGTAATTACATTTTTGTATTGGTATTTTTTTAAATAGGTTTTTACTGCTTTTTGAAAGTTCTTTGCTCCAATATCTTCACGTAATGTGTGCAATGCCCAAGCTCCTTTTTTATAAAACGATAACGAACTTGCTTTTTCATTCATTACTGGAATGGTATCGGTTTTAGCAGCTTGTTTCAATTGTAATGCGTAATCGTATAACTCGTTATAAAAATAATCGTCACCAAAAATTTCCCTTTCAGCTAACAAAGCATAATACGTGGCGAAACCTTCTTGTAACCAATGATGTTTTCCAGATTGCGCTGTAATTAAATCACCAAACCATTGATGTGCCAATTCGTGTGCATTCACGTTAATGTAATTTCTATCATTAAACCCAATCGAATCCACTACAAAATCTTGCGAAAAAATTGTTGAAGTTGTATTCTCCATTCCGGCATATAAAAAATCGCGAACCGGAACTTGACGGTAAATTTTCCAAGGATATTTGACTCCGATTTCTTGTTCTAAAAAATCGAAAATTTGCTTTGAGGATTTGAAAGTTGATTCAAATTTATCTTCATCATTATCATTAATATCTAAATAAAATACCAATGGTGTGCCCGATTTGCTTTTTGTATCTTTCCAAGTAAATCTACCAATCGCTAACATGACTAAGTACGACGACATTGGTTTTTGCATCGTAAATTTATAAACACTGTTTGTTGGTTCATATATAAAAGCATAGATTGGCTTCCTCCATTTTCTTTTAATTTTTTCAGGAATAAAAATTCCATTCGAAATTCCAGTATAGAAAGCTTTTCTATAATTAATTTCAAACGAAATATTAAAAATCACTTTCTCATTCACATCATCAAAACTAGGCAACCAATGACTGGTGTATCGACCTTGCCCTTGCGTCCAGATTTGGAAATCACTACTTGTACCCACAAAATATAGCGTTTGTTTTGGTCTACAATCATACGTGAATTCAACTTTATTTTTCCCTTTTTTATACCCTTGAAACAACACAATTTCTTTTTCATTGTATTTATAATCTACTCGCTTACCATTTATTTTAACATCACTATTGATAAACATATTCTTCGCATCAATACGAATAGAATCAATATCTTTTAAAACTTTAAATTCATAAGTAATAGTTCCAGAAATTGATTTCGAATCAAAATCAGGCATCACTTTCGCATCACACTTCAAAAAATCAACCGATTTGGTTTGCTGTGAAAAAGTCAAGATGGTAAAAAGTAGGAAAATGTATCGCATAAAATGAAAATTGATGAAAACAAAAATACAAACTTGAACTAGCATTTTGTACTTTTACGTCAAATATTTAAAATGAAGAAAGCCTATTTTAATTGGAGTAGCGGAAAAGATTCTGCTTTAGCATTATATTATGCACAAGAATCAAATGAATTTGACATTCACTATTTATTTACAAGTATCAATAGTGCTTTCAATCGAGTTTCAATGCACGGCGTTCGAACAGAATTAGTGGAGCAACAAGCTGAAAATATTGGTATTCCACTCGTAAAAATGGAACTTCCTGAAATGCCAAGCATGGAAGATTATGAAAACATCATGTTAAAACAACTTCAATTCTTTATTGATAAAGACATTAAACATACTTTATTTGGTGATATTTTTCTGGAAGACCTTAGAAAATACCGCGAAGATAAATTACATACGTTAGGCATTGAAGCGCATTTTCCTCTTTGGAAAAAAGATACTAAAACGATGATTTTAGAATTTTTAAAATTGGGTTTCAAAACGATTGTAGTGTGTGTGAACGAACAATTTTTAGACAAAAGTTTTGTAGGCCGTATTATCGATGAAGAATTCATCAACGATTTACCAGATAATGTGGATCCGTGTGGCGAAAATGGCGAATTTCATACGTTTATTTTCGACGGACCAATTTTTTCTAAAACCGTTGAATTTGAAATCGGAGAAATTGTTCATAAAACATATCCGAAACCAAAAACTGAAAATAGTTGCACTGACAATCCTAGTGATTACGGTTTTTACTTTTGCGATTTGATTCCGAAATAGGTACGCGGATTTTACAGATATTACAGATTAAATTTATTTGCTTTTTGAATTTATATTATGGAAATTTGAAAATATATTGGCACATTGTCTGATTGACTTATTGACACATTAACAACTTGAACCTACTCGAAACTCCCATAGAATATTTAAAAGGCGTTGGTCCGCAACGTGGCGATTTGCTACGCAAGGAACTCAACATTCATAAATATGGCGATTTGATAAATTTATATCCGAATCGTTATATTGATAGAACGCGCTATTTTAAAATCAATCAGTTGGTGAATAGCAATTCGGAAGTTCAAATAATTGGGAAAATCGTTCATATTAAAACCGTTGAACAAGGCAAAGGCAAATCGAGGTTAGTCGCAACCTTTATGGACGATACCGGTCAGATGGAATTGGTTTGGTTTCAGGGTATCAAATGGATTAAAGAAAGTTTAAAACTCAATACCGTTTTAGTCGTTTTCGGAAAAGTCACCCAATTTGGTTCGGTTTTCAATATGGCACATCCAGAAATGGAATTATTGGAAGAACACAAAACAGCCTTACGTAGTGCTATGCAACCGGTGTATCCAAGTACCGAAAAACTAAACAACAAAGGCGTTAACAATAAAGTCATCAATAAAATGATGATGCAATTATTTTCGGAAACACATGCTTTGTTTTCGGAAACGTTGCCAACTTCAATTATAGAAGAATTAAAACTCATTTCGAAAAAAGACGCTTTAATTAATGTTCATTTTCCTAAAAATCAAGAACTTTTAGCTAAAGCGCAATTCCGATTAAAGTTTGAAGAATTGTTTTTCATTCAATTACAATTAATCACTAAAAACTTAATTCGAAAACATAAAATTAAAGGATTCCCATTTGAAATTATTGGCGAAAATTTTACTAATTTTTACAACAATCATTTACCTTTCGAACTTACCAATGCTCAGAAAAGAGTATTGAAAGAGATACGAAACGATTTAGGTAGTAATGCGCAAATGAATCGTTTGCTGCAAGGTGATGTTGGTTCTGGAAAAACCATTGTTGCATTAATGTGTATGTTGATAGCAAAAGACAACGACTTTCAAAGTTGTTTAATGGCTCCTACAGAAATTTTAGCCAATCAGCATTTTAATGGTATTTCCGAATTAGCAAAAGAATTAAACATCAACATACGTTTACTAACAGGTTCTACTAAAACAGCGGAACGAAGAATTATTCACGAAGAATTAGAAAACGGAACGTTGGATATTATTATTGGAACGCATGCTTTAATTGAAGATAAAGTCCAATTTAAAAATTTAGGTTTAGCCGTAATAGATGAGCAACATCGTTTTGGTGTAGAACAAAGAAGTAAATTGTGGGCTAAAGCCTCCCCTAGCCCCTCCAATGATGGGGCTTCTGTGCCCCCACACGTATTAGTTATGACTGCCACACCAATACCTAGAACTCTCGCAATGAGTTTATACGGCGATTTAGATGTTTCTGTAATTGATGAATTACCACCTGGAAGAAAACCGATTCAAACGGTTCATCGATTTGACAGCAAACGCTTAATGGTTTGGAAATTCTTAAAAGATGAAATCGCTAAAGGCCGACAAGTGTATATTGTGTATCCATTGATTCAAGAATCGGAAAAAATGGATTATAAAGATTTGATGGATGGTTACGAAAGTATTTCGCGCGATTTTCCTTTACCACAATATTCCATTTCTATTTTACATGGAAAAATGAAACCTGCCGACAAAGATGAAGAAATGAAACGCTTTGCCGAAGGAAAAACCAATATTATGGTGGCCACTACCGTTATTGAGGTAGGTGTAAATGTACCCAATGCTTCTGTAATGGTTATTGAAAGTGCCGAACGTTTTGGCTTGTCGCAATTGCATCAGTTGCGTGGACGCGTGGGTCGTGGTGCCGAACAAAGTTATTGCATCTTAATGACCGATTACAAACTTTCGGAAGACAGTAAAACCCGAATGGAAACGATGGTACGCACCAATGACGGATTCGAAATTGCAGAAGTAGATTTAAAATTACGTGGCCCAGGAGACATTATGGGCAAACAACAAAGCGGTGTGTTAAACTTGCAAATTGCCGATTTGGTAAAAGACCGCGACATCTTACAACACGCTCGACACCTAGCAATAAAACTTTTAAAAGAAGATCCAAGCATGGACAAACCCGAACATGCCAAACTAAAAGAAGCGTTCTTAGAAATTAGCAAGAAAAAGAGTATTTGGAATTATATTTCTTAGTTTTCTGTCACACTGAGCTTGTCGAAGTGTTGTTTCAAAATCTAAAAAAACTTCGCAATAAGTTACGTTTTTCAATTAAACTATTGATGTTGATAAGTTATTTTTCGCAATTTGTAAGTTTTTGTAAGAATTTTATATATTTACGGAAGACAATAAAGACTTATAAATATATCTGTAAACAGAAAAGCATAATATTTATATGTTATCTACAATTAAATTTCAATTATGAAGCACATCCGTTTAATTAATAAAACTCAATTAATAAGTTTCATTTTAATTGGTATAGCAATCAGTGGATTTGCAATTATATTATTTCAATTGATTTTATTAGATAGTAAACCTGAAAATTTTGGTGTTGTTGGTGACGCATTAGGAGGTATCTTAAATCCAATAATAGCAATAGCAAGTGCTCTTTTAACTTTCTTAGCTTTCTATATTCAAAAATTAGCAAATGATGATTTAAAAAAACAATTTTATCAACAGAAAGCAGATGAAAAATCAGATTTTATATTTAGTAACTATAAAGAAAGAATACATTTAATAATAAATGAAATTAATAATTTCAATATTTCATTTCATAATGGTACCTTAATTTCTTCGGCAGAATTATTAAATAGTCCTAATGCAAAAAAATATAATTTCATAGGTATACAAGCAATAAACTTATTCCTTGTTGAATTTTATAAATTATTAGAATCGAAAAAAAAGGAAGGTAATTTAGAATTTAAATTTAATGATTCTTATCATGCAATAAATTTACATATACAAAATTTAATTTCTGCCTTTTATAATGTACATGTAAGTATTCAAAAATGTGATTTAAAAAAGGAATATATAGATGAATTGAAAGAACTTTTAGAATATACATATTACTCCAAACTTAATTATTTTTCAGCTATCATAAGTAATAAAAACAAATCTTCAAAAACCAAAACTCAAATTGACTATTTATATGATTTTTACAATAAAAAAAACTAAAATAAAAAATAAAGAAACTTCAATTAACAACAGTTTATTTCATTATAAGATTGGGTTTTAAACTTGAAAAATTTTAGCTTAATATAGGAAATAATTAAAAGTAAGCTAAAAGTTAAATAAATTAATCAAAATGATTAAAATATATATTGATTGGAATATTATGTCTGGAATGAAAAATAATCATTTCCAAGAATTACATTCTATTATTTCTAACAAAGAGAAATTCCTTTGTTTATATTCAACATCGCATATTGGAGATATTTTTCGCAGTTATTCTGATGACGAAATACAACAATTGAAAATTAATCAAGACTTAGACTTCATTACAAAATTGACAAATGACTTTTGTTTATTCAATGATGGAAAAAATGTAAATCTACAACAATATGAACCTCAAGAATTATTTGAAAATAGAATTAGAGAGTCTAATATCTTTTCAGATTTAAGTATTGACAACTTGTTCAAAAATGATTTAGATGATCCATTACTAAACAAATTACTTGAAAATTTAAAAGATATGTTAAATTCTTTAAATCTCGATTCAGCATTTGCAGAAGCTTACAAAAATCCTGAATCTGCAAAAATGTTAGATGAGATTTTCCCAGGATTAAAAGATGACCTCACTATGAATGGTTTTTTTAATAGTTTCAGCAAAATGAACTTTAATCTAAACGAAGGTGAAGCATATAAAAATTTAAGACAAATTGTTCAAAAAATCGGAATTAATAGTGGACATTTTAATGAAAATAAAAATCCATTTGATTTAATTGATAATTCATACAAGCAAAAAGGAATTGAAAGTTTTGATGTAGGTAAGTATTTTCCAAAAGGTCAAAATGCTCCAATATGGTTTGATGAAATTGTCAATGATTACCTTCATCTTGATATGCATGGTTACAAATCAGATAAAGTAAAAGTTACTGACAAAGAAAAAAACACTTTTACAAATACAACTGAAGATGCTTCACATACTGCTTTTGCATCTATTTGCAATTTTTATTTGACTAATGATGATAAAAATTATAATAAAACTAAAGCTGTATATGAGAAGCTTTCAATTTCTACAAAAGTTTTTAAACCAGATGAATTCATTGAATATTATAAAACGTATTTAAATCATCACACACTAAATGATCATTTTAAATCACTTTTTGAAATCTTTACAAAACCTATTTTCTATGATATAGATGATAATGAAGGAGAGTATTTTGGAAAGGTTGCATTTTCAAAAGAATATTTTTTTAATTTTTTTAATAAAATTTGGTTTCAACCAAATGAAGAAAACTATTTTTCTTTTACATTAAGTATACTACCACCAAATCCAAACAGAACATATACTGCCTTTCAAGAAATTGACACATTAGTACGAATATTTTATGAAGCTCTAGGTTCTGACGAAAATGGATTAGAACTATTTGATTATCAAGAAATACAAGATGATATTTGGAATGGAAGACATTGGTTCTCAAATATCGGTGAATTAAAACTTGTGCGAATTAATGGATGGATTCAATTATATTATAATAATCAACAGATTAAAAATGATGGAAATGGAAAATAAAATAGATAAATCAGATTTATAACCCCCGCTGCGCAAAGTCTCCCGACTTTGAGCTATAATAACAAAAATAATTCAAAGTCACTAGACTTTGCATAGCATAAATAAGTACTATCACAAAAACCGAAACTCCTAACCACTTAGGAGTTTTTTTATTCCCTACTCTCAAAAACTTGTAGCAAAAATTTATCAAAATAAAAATGCTACAAAAGGTGTAGCAAAAATTTTAAAATAAAAAAACGCTACAAAAGTTGTTAATAGAAGTAAAGGCCACGAATTTTTTTTGAATTTTGTGAGTGTTATTTTAATTCGATTTATTTATCGACAAAGTCGATATAATTTTATAGTTACAAATTTTTAATTCGTGAATTCGTGGCAAAAAAATCTATTTAATAAAATTTGCCACAAATCTGTGGCAAAAAAAATCAATTGCTAAAATTTTGCCACAAAATTGTGGCAAAATAATTTCAACCAAAAAAATTGCCACAACTCGTATCTCTTCAAATATATTTAAACACTTGTATCTACAAATGTTAAATAAATTGTAAGGTTTTGGCTGATTACGTTCTATAGTCTAGTTTTGTATCATAATTTAGCGATACTACTATGAAAATCAAAACAATAAGCATCACCCTAATCTCCCTAACCCTTTTAGGATTAATAGGTTACCGTATTACTAAAAATTCTGCAGAAGCGGGTAAAAACGATAAAAAAGGAGATAAAAAACCACCTTTGTCGGTATCGGCAATTGTAGTTTCCTCAGAAGATTTTTCGAATGCCATTTCCTTATCAGGTTCTATTGAAGCAAATGAAAATGTAGAAATTAGATCTGAAGTTTCTGGTATGGTGGAAAAAATTATGTTCGCAGAAGGAACGCAAGTGAGCAAAGGTCAGGTTTTAGTTAAAGTTAACGATATTGAACTTAGAGCACAATTATCGCAAGCGTTAACCAAACAAAAACTAGCTTCTGAAAATGAAAGAAGAGCTAAATTATTACTACAAAAAGAAGCTATTAGTCAGGAAGAATACGACATTGCCAGTGCAGAATACAGAAGTTTAAAAGCACAAACGCAATTAATTCAAGCACAAATTGCTAAAACAACCATAAGAGCACCATTCTCTGGAAAAATTGGTTTACGTAACATTTCTCCTGGAACGTATGTAACACCAACAACTATCATTACCAAATTGGTGAGTTCTAGTCAGGTTAAAATTAGTTTCTCTATTCCAGAAAAATACGCTGCGGAAATTGATAACAATACGACTATTCAATTTACCATTCCAAACAATACTCAGAAATTCTCAGCAAAAATTTATGCTATTGAACCAGAAATTGAAACTGCTACAAGAACGTTAAAAATTCGTGCTATAGCAGACAATTCGAATGGAAAATTAATTCCTGGTACGTTTGCCACTATCGAATTACCTTTAAAAAACATTAAAGACGCTATTGTAATTCCAACGGAAGCGGTTGTGCCGATACAAGATGGTAAAGTAGTGTACATCGCCAATAAAGGAAAAGCAAAAGAAGTAAAAATTCAAACCTTAGCACGAACTTCAAAAGATGTAGTAGTTACTGACGGTATTAAATCGGGTGATACTATTTTAACCTCTGGTGTAATGTCGTTAAAAGACGAATCGGAAATTAAGGTTATGGTTAAAGAGATAAGTGAAAAGTAGAAAAGAAGTTAATTTACGAATTGGGATGTACGATTTACGGGTTTTACTTTGTAAAACAAAAATTTTAAAATCGTAATTCCAAAATCCAAAATCGTAAATAAGAAATCGTAAACCGTAAATAAGAAATCGTAAATCCAAATGACTTTATCAACGTTAAGCATAAAAAGACCTGTTTTTACCATAGTAATTAATCTGTTAATTATTCTATTTGGTATTTTAGGTTACTCCTATTTGGGTGTTCGTGAGTTTCCCTCGATAGATCCAGCACAAATTTCAGTTCGTACCAATTATACCGGTGCGAATTCAGATATTATAGAATCGCAAATTACAGAACCACTAGAAAAAGCAATCAATTCCATAGACGGAATTAGAAATATTACCTCTTCAAGTAATCAGGGTTCGAGTAATATTACCATCGAATTCAAATTAGAAAAAAACTTAGAAGAAGCCGCTAATGATGTTCGTGATAAAGTATCGCAAGCCGTTAGAAGTTTACCACAAGATATAGATGCACCTCCGGTAGTTTCAAAAGCAGATGCCGATTCGGATGCAATTATTTCCATGACCGTACAAAGTAATTCTAGAAATGCATTAGAATTAAGTGATTATGCTGAGAATGTAATTGCCGAAAGAATTCAAACCATTCCTGGAGTAAGTGGTGTTCAAATTTGGGGACAAAAACGTTATTCAATGCGTATTTGGATTGATCCAATTAAATTGAATGCTTACGGAGTTACCGTTTCGGATGTTAGAGCAGCTTTAGACAAACAAAACGTAGAATTACCATCTGGAAAATTAACCGGAGCCAATACCGAATTAATGGTGAAAACCATGGGTAATTTATCTACTGAAAAAGAATTTAACGACATCATTATTCTATCTAACGATACTAAAACGGTTCGTTTAAGTGATATTGGAAAAGCCTCTTTAGAAGCAGAAAATTTAGAAACAAAATTTACAGAATCGGGTAACCCAATGGTTGCTGTAGCAATAGTACCACAACCAGGAAGTAATTATTTAGAAATTGCCGATCAGTTTTACGCGCAATTTGATAAACTGAAAAAAGATTTACCAAAAGATATCAAGATGGATATCGCTTTAGACAATACGCTTTTCATTAAGAAATCGGTTGTGGAAGTTGCAGAAACTTTATTAATTTCAGTTTTATTAGTAGTTTTAATCATCTTCTTGTTTTTTAGAGATTGGTCGATTGCCTTCCGACCTTTAATTGATATTCCGGTTTCGTTAATTGCTACATTTTTCATCATGTATTTATGTGGATTTTCAATTAACGTATTAACTCTATTAGCCATTGTATTAGCAACTGGTTTAGTAGTAGATGACGGAATTGTAGTTACCGAAAACATTTTTAAAAAGGTAGAAGAAGGCATGACACCTATTGAAGCGGCAATTAAAGGTTCTAATGAAATTTTCTTTGCAGTAATTTCTATTTCGATAACCTTAGCGGCAGTGTTTTTACCAATTGTATTTTTAGAAGGTTTCGTAGGTCGATTATTCCGAGAATTTGGAGTGGTAATTGGAGCAGCTGTATTGATATCTGCTTTTGTATCGTTAACTCTTACACCTATGTTGAATGCTTATTTAATGAAAGGTGGCGAACAAAAGAAAACGAAATTTTACAATTTTACTGAACCATACTTCGTGAGTATGAATCAAGGTTATGCTAATGCGTTAACCAATTTCATGAAAAGAAAATGGTTGAGTTTCCCAATTGTAATTGGATGTATTGGTTTAATTGTTTTATTCTTTAAAATCTTACCAAAAGAAACGGCACCATATGATGATAGAAGTTTAGGAATTATGAGTGTTTCTACTCCAGAAGGAGCGACATTTGAATACACTGATAAATTCATGAAAGAATTAACGGATTTAATTAATGATTCAATTCCAGAGAAAAAAGTAGCGTTGGTGATTACTTCTCCAGGATTCATGTCGTCTTCAGTAAATACGGGTCGTGTTCGTTTAGCTTTAGTTGAACCATCAGAAAGAACAAAATCTCAAAAAGAGGTGGTAGACAATTTAAATAAGTGGACTAAAAAATATACTCAAGCTAAAGTAACGGTTTCAGAGCAACCAACTATTGCGGTAAATCGTAGAGGTGGAATGCCGATACAATACATAATTCAAGCACCAAATTTTGAGAAATTACGTCAAAAGATTCCTCAATTTATGGAAGAAGCTAGTAAAAACGAAACGTTTTCTAATGTAGATGTAAACTTGAAATTCAACAAGCCTGAAATTAATGTAACCATTAATCGTGAAAAAGCAGAGAGTTTAGGTATTTCTGTTTTAGATGTGGCGCAAACGTTACAACTTTCTTTAAGCGGACAACGTTTTGGATATTTTATGCAAAATGGAAAACAATATCAGGTTATCGGACAATTTGATCAAAAAGATAGAGATGCACCATTGGATTTAACTTCGATGTTTGTTAAAAATAAAGAAGGACAATTAATTCAGTTAGACAATGTTGTGGAAGTGGATGAGCAAAGTAATCCACCGCAATTATTCCATAACAATCGATACATGTCGGCGACTGTTTCGGCTAGTTTAGCACCAGGTAAAAGTATGGGCGACGGAATTGAAGCAATGGATGAAATTAAAGCAAAAGTATTAGACGAAACGTTTACTACAGATTTAGGTGGAGAATCGAGAGATTTCGTAGAAAGTAGTTCAAATACTTCTTTCGCATTCGGATTGGCTTTATTATTAATCTATTTAATATTAGCAGCACAATTTGAAAGTTTCGTAGATCCATTTATCATTATTTTAACCGTTCCAATGGCGGTTGCAGGAGCATTATTCTCACTTTGGTTATTCGGTCAAACTTGGAATATTTTCAGTCAGATTGGAACTGTAATGTTAATCGGATTGGTAACCAAAAACGGTATTTTAATTGTAGAATTTGCGAATCAATTACGCGAACAAGGAAAACCAAAATACGAAGCGATTATTGAAGCTTCAGAAGCGCGTTTACGACCAATTTTAATGACCAGTTTAGCCATTGCATTGGGAGCATTACCAATTGCATTATCATTGGGTGCGGCTTCTACGAGTAGAATCGGAATGGGAGTTGTAATTGTTGGAGGAACTATGTTCTCTTTAATACTAACCTTATTTGTAATTCCAGCCTTTTATTTAATGTGGTCGAAAGCAAAAAAACATAGACCAGAATTTGATAATATTGAGGCTCTTGAAAAATAATATATGCCACGAATTCACGAATTAAAAAATTTGAATACATACAAATTCGATTCGACTACGTCGAAAATTTATTCGAATTAAAAATACACAAGAAAACAGGAAAAAAAATTCGTGAATTCGTGGCAAAAAATACACACAAACTGTGGCAAAAAGTAAAAACTATGCAAAATTTATATAAAATAGCTTTTCTATTATTCCTAGGATTTTCAGCACAAGCGCAAGAAATATTAACTCTTGAAGATGCGGTTAAAATTTCTTTGGAAAATAATTACGACATTAAAATTGCGCAAAACAATTTAAAAATAGACGAAACCAATAATAATTTAGGTAACGCTGGTTTGTTGCCTTCTATCTCTGCCAATTTATCCAACAGTAATAGTATCATTGATACGAAACAAACACAATCTGGTGGAACAGTTAGAGAATTAGATGGAGCAAAAAACATGAACCTAAGTTATGGTGTAGGTTTAGATTGGACCATTTTTGATGGTATGAGAATGTTTTCGAGAAGAGAACAATTGAAAACAATTGCAGAACAAGGTAAATCGGAATTACAAGCTGCTATTCTTACGAAAATTAGTGATGTGTATTTAACGTATTACGATTTAGCGCAACAACAACAAATGATGGCGTCTTTAGATACAGCTATTGTAATTTCTAATCAAAGAGTAGAAACAGCTAAAAACAGATTTAGTATTGGAAAAGCTTCAAAATTGGAAGTACTAAATGCTCAAGTTGATTTGAATACCGACATTAGTTTATTGTTGAAACAAAAAGAATTATACCGAATTACTAAAATTAGAATGAACGAATTATTGGTTCGTGATGCGCAAACCGATTTTAAAGTAAAACAAGAAATTTCAGTTGAAGAAAACTTAGATTTCAATGATTTAAAAACTACAGCTGAGAAACAAAATCCGCAATTACAAGCTACAATTTTAAACAAAAAAGTAGCCGATTTAAACTTAAAGCAAGTCAAAGGAAATCGATATCCAACGGTTCGATTAAATTCTGGTTATAACTTTACTCGTTCAGAAGCTTCATTAGGATTCGTTACACAATCATCCGGACAAGGATTTGTATATGGCGTTACAGCTTCTATTCCCATTTTCAATGGTTTTACTCAAAACAAAAATGAAAAAGTTGCGAAATATCAAGTTGAAAATGCCAACTTTTTAGTAGAACAACAAAAGCAATCGTTAACGACACAATTAGCTTCTTTATATGCAAGTTATCAAACCAACTTAGAATTAGTGAAAGTGGAAGAAAAAAATCTAGAAATTGCTAAACAAAACTTAGATATTACCTTAGCGAAATTCAAAATTGGAACTATCGCAACTATTGAATTTAGAACAGCTCAACAAAATTTTGTGGAAGCGGCTGTACGTTATTCTAATGCACAATACGAAGCTAAACTTTCAGAAATCAACTTAAAAGAACTAGCTGGAACCTTAAAATTAAATTAAACCATAACGTCAGTTCGAGTGTTTCGATGAAGTATGAATCGGAATGTATCGAGAACCCTAAAAAAGAATTTTTCTAGTTCTCAAAACGATTCCAATAAATCAGAATCTGTCGAAAAGTTTCGCCAAATCGCTTTCAGCGTGTGCATCTAAAAAATATCATTAAAAACGTATTGTTCATAAAAGGTGAAATTAGTATTTTAGTGACTTTTTAACAAAGAACAATAAACAATAAACATATAACCCAAACATGGTACAATACAACCCAAAAGACTGGCTTACTTTTATTTTCAAATTTCATAAATCGGATACCTTTCGACAATTACTTCCGATGATGATTTTAATTGGTGTTTATTCTGGATTAGTCTGCTATTTGGAAATACATCATTTTAAATTAAAAGACGATAGTCATGTTAAAAACATTTCCATCATGCATACCACAGTTGGATTTGTATTATCGTTACTATTAGCCTACAGAACGAATACAGCTTATGATCGTTGGTGGGAAGGAAGAAAATTATGGGGAAGTTTAGTAAACAATTCTAGAAACTTAGCCATTAAATTATCGGCTATTTTAGAAAATGAAGCAGATAAAAGTTATTTCAGAAAAATTATTCCTAGTTATGCTTCCATCTTATCTAAACATTTAGGAAATGAAGAAGTAAGTAAAATGCTTTTTGAAGGTTTAGATTTGGAAATTGATCATTCAAAACATAAACCGAATCAGGTAGCTAAAATGCTTTATAGCAAAGTGAATGATTTATACAAATCGAATAAAATTTCTGGAGATCAATTAATTATTATCAATGCCGAAATTCAATCCTTTACAGATGTTTGTGGCGCTTGTGAACGAATTAAAAACACACCTATCCCCTACTCATATAGTGCATTTATCAAGAAATTTATTTTCTTTTATGTAATGACGTTACCATTCGGATTTGTTTTTAGTTTAGGATATTATATTGTTCCAGTAGTTATTTTCATCTTTTACGTATTAGCCAGTTTAGAGCTAATTGCTGAAGAAATTGAAGATCCATTTGGTGGCGATGAAAACGACTTGCCAACGGCTAAAATTGCTAGTAACATTAAAAAACATGTGGAAGAAATTCTATAAAATTAAAAACGTCAATTAGCTTCGCTCTGTTCGTCTGAGCCTTGAGTCGAGTGTTCCGATGAAGTATGAATAGGAATGTATCGAGAATCGTTTTTAATGATATTTTTCTTGTTCTCGATACAATTCCGATAAATCGGAATCAGTCGAACTGACGAAAAATATCATCAAAAAACATATAGAAGAAATTCTTTAAAATATAAATAAAAAAACCACGCCTTTAGCGTGGTTTTTATTTTTAATCAACTCTTGTTAATTTGATTGCTTTCGTATTTGAAATTTTCAGAGGGAATTTCTCAATCGTTACTGAACCTGGATCTAAACCAAAAGCTTTCTCTTCAGATAATCCCATTTTTTTAAGAATTGAATACCCGTCTAAAATTAATTTCTCATAGAAAGGTAATGCATTATCGTAAGACATGAATTTCTCAATTAATACATAACGGAAATCACCCATTACTTTATGTTTGTTTAAAGAAGTATAACGACTCATTAAATCTACTTCTCCTCTTTTTTGCATGTCTTTTACAACTTGCGCAAACATTTTATTGAATTTCGGTGCAATTCTAAATCCTAATCTGAAATCTACACGGATAACATCATCATGAATAAACTCACAAACTCTATATTCCATAGTATATGGTTCATCTACTACATGTACGTGAGCAAACCAATAAATATCAGCACGTTTCGGATTATTATTCATAATCGAATAAATAATTTTCGATTCAATTTCGTATCGGTTATCTGCACTTGTTAAGTAAACTAAGTTTGTAGCATATTTAGGCACCGATTCGTCTTTACTTAAATCTTCTAATACTGGTAAATATTTATCTAATTTTACAAACTCAACGAAACGGTTTCTAATTTTTCTAGCAAAATACCAACACGTCATTACTGCAAATAAAACAAATGCAATAATTAAAGTTATGTAACCACCTTCACCAAATTTATGCATACAAGCATATAAAAAGGCCATTTCGATAATTACATAAATTGGAATGATAGTCCAAATAAACGCTTTATGGTATCGTTTTAAAATCATATAGAAGTTTAACAATGTAGTGGTCATTAACATCGTTAATACAATTGCTAAACCATAAGCCGCTTCCATGGCAGCTGCTTTTTCAAAATACAATACAATAAAAATACATCCAGCCCATAACAACCAGTTTAAAGATGGAATATATAATTGTCCTTTTAACTCGGTTGGATATTTGATTTTAACTCTTGGCCAAAAGTTTAATCGAATCGCCTCATTGATTAAGGTAAACGATCCACTAATTAACGCTTGAGAAGCTACGATTGCTGCTAAAGTTGCAATTGCAATTCCCACTGGTAAAAACCATTCTGGCATTACACCATAAAATGGATTTGTAATTCCAGCTTGTTCTAACGTTTGTCCATCGTGTTGAATTAACCAAGCACCTTGTCCTAAATAATTTAAGATTAAAGTAGTTTTTACGAAAATCCAGCTAATTCTAATGTTTTGTTTTCCACAATGACCTAAGTCAGAATATAATGCCTCTGCTCCTGTTGTACATAAGAAAACAGCACCTAAGTATAAATATCCACCATGTTCAGCTAATAATTTATAAGCGTAATACGGATTTAAAGCCGATAAAATCTCTAGATTTAAAAACGTTTGAATGATACCTAAAGTTCCTAACATTCCAAACCATAATAACATTACTGGTCCGAAAAACTTCCCGATAAACTTAGTACCGAACTGCTGAATTCCGAAAAGAACAGTTAAAATGATGATAACAATGTACATAATTTTATCCTCAGGAAAACTTGGATACATTGTTTTAATTCCTTCAATAGCAGATGATACCGAAATTGGCGGTGTAATAATTCCATCCGCTAAAAGTGTACAACCACCAATAATTGCTGGAAATAATAACCATTTAATTTTTGTTTTTCTAATTAAGGCGTATAAAGAAAAAATTCCACCCTCACCGTTATTGTCGGCTCTTAGAGTTAAAATTACGTACTTAATTGTAGTTTGTAGGGTTAAGGTCCAAAAGATACAAGAGATGGCACCTTTAATAGTATCTGTATTAATTGCATTCTTACCAATAATTGCGTTTAATACATATAATGGAGAAGTTCCGATATCTCCATAAATAATTCCTAGTGTAACTAGTAAACCGGCTGCTGAAAGTTTATGCAAGCCGTGTGAATTTTTTTCCATTTTAAAATTTATAAAAACGAAACACAAAGTTATAAAATATTGAAACTATAAAATCAATTTTAGTGAAAAATATTTTACAACTAAACTTTTCATCTACATCAAAAATTACTTTAAAATTATATTCAAATAGTTATCTTTGCATTCTTATAAAAAAATTTTAAAATGCGTATTTCTTACAATTGGTTAAAACAATTTATTAAAATCGACTGGAAATCAGATGAAATTTCATCATTACTAACAGATTTAGGTTTAGAAGTTGAAGCTGTAGATAATTTTGAAAGTGTTAAAGGTGGACTACAAGGTATTGTTGTTGGACATGTTTTAACATGTGAAAAGCATCCAGATGCCGACAAATTAAAAATTACTACTGTTGATTTAGGTGATGGAACTCCTGTTCAAATTGTTTGTGGAGCAAGTAATGTTGCTGCCGGACAAAAAGTTCCTGTAGCTACAATTGGTACGAAACTTTTTGATAAAGAAGGAAATAGTTTTGAAATTAAAAAAGGAAAAATCCGCGGACAAGAAAGTTTCGGAATGATTTGCGCTGAAGACGAAATTGGTTTAGGCGATAGTCATGATGGAATTATGGTTTTAGCAGATGATTTAAAACCAGGAACTCCAGCCAGTAAAGTATTCAACATTGAAGTGGATGAAGTATTTGAAATTGGTTTAACGCCAAACCGTGCAGATGCTATGAGTCATTTAGGTGTAGCTCGTGATTTAAAAGCAGGATTGAGTCAGACTAATGTTCATACAGAATTCATCACACCTTCTGTAAGTAAATTTAAAGTTGACAAAAGAACATTAAAAATTGACGTTAATGTTGTTGATAATAAATTAGCACCACGCTATGCAGGAGTTACAATTTCTGGAGTTACTGTAAAACCTTCACCGGCTTGGTTACAAAACCGATTAAAATCAATTGGATTAGCTCCAAAAAACAATATTGTTGATGTTACTAATTATGTGTTACACGAATTAGGTCAGCCGTTACATGCTTTTGATGCAAATAAAATTAAAGGAAATAAAGTAATTGTAAAAACAGTTGCTGCTGGAACTAAATTTACCACTTTAGATAATATAGAAAGAGAACTTCACGAAGAAGATTTAATGATTTGTGACGAAAGCGGACCAATGTGTATTGCTGGAGTATTTGGTGGAGCCAATTCTGGAGTTACAGAAACAACTACAAATATTTTCTTAGAAAGTGCATATTTCAATCCGGTTTCAATTAGAAAAACAGCCAAACGTCATACTCTTTCTACAGATGCTTCTTTTAGATTTGAAAGAGGAATTGATCCGGAAATTACTGTTTACGCTTTAAAACGTGCAGCATTATTAATTCAAGAAGTGGCTGGTGGTGAAATCACTTCTGACATTGTTGATATTTATCCAAAGAAAATTGAAGATTTTCAAGTATTCTTAACTTTCGATAAAATCAATAAACTTATTGGTGAAGAATTGAAAAAAGAAACTATCAAAAATATTTTAGCTTCTTTAGACATTAAAGTAAATAGTATTACCGATAACGGATTAGGATTAGTTATTCCTTCTTACCGAGTGGACGTTCAAAGAGAAGTGGATGTTATTGAAGAAATTTTACGTGTTTATGGATATAACAACATTAAAATTCCAAGTAAAATTAATGCTTCCGTTTCTAATTCATCAAGAACAGAAGAATTTAAAGTACAAAACATCATTGCAAATCAATTATGTTCAGTAGGTTTCCATGAAATGATGGCAAACTCTTTAACAACTTCAAGTTATATTGAATTATCTGAACAAGTTAAAGCTGAAGAAACGGTTTCAATGTTAAATCCGTTAAGTAGTGATTTATCTGTAATGAGACAATCGATGTTGTTCTCTGCATTAGAAGCAATATCATATAACATCAATAGAAAAAATGCCGATTTAAAATTATTTGAATTCGGAAAAACATATCATAAAATTGAAAGTGCTTACACAGAGAAAAAGCATTTAACCATCAGTATGACAGGTAATGCAACTTCTGAAAATTGGAATGTTGCTCAAAAACCAAGCGATTTCTTTTTATTCAAAGGTTATGTAATGACTATTTTGTCTAAATTGAATATCGATTCAAAAGTGAAAACAGTTCCTGTTACGCATGATGTGTTTAATGAAGGAATTGCATTTACAATTGGAAATGAAATCGTAGCAGAATTTGGAACAGTTAAAAAATCAATTTTAAAACATTTTGATATAAAACAAGATGTTTTCTTTGCAGATTTAAATTGGAATGCGATTCAGAAATATGTTTCAAATAAAATCAAGTTAACTGAAATTCCTAAATTCCCAGAAGTAAGAAGAGATTTAGCTTTATTAGTAAACAGCTCAGTAACTTTTGAAGAATTATTTGCAGTTGCAAAACAAACTGAAAAATCATTATTGAAAAATATCAATTTATTTGATGTATACGAAGGGAAAAATCTTCCTGAAGGAAAGAAATCGTATGCGTTGAGTTTTATTCTTCAAGATACATCTAAAACATTAACCGATGTACAAATTGATAAAATCATGAAAAACTTACAAACTAATTTCGAAAATAAATTAGAAGCTGTTTTAAGATAATTAATAAACCTAACAGATTTTTGAAACCTGTCAGGCATTTAAAAACCAAATCCCATTTTTAAAATTTAAAAATGGGATTTTTTGTAACTAAAAACTAAAAATTATGATTTTGGTGTAACAACTGAATCAATTACATGAATCACTCCATTTGATTGATTTACATCTGCTATTGTTACTTTTGCAGAATTTCCATTTTCATCAGTTAAATATATATCGTTTCCTTTCATCCAAGCGGTTAGTTTTCCTCCACTTACCGTATTCAAAACTGCTTTTCCATTTCCTTTTTTAATTGCTGCCATTAAATCTTTTGCGTTCATTTTACCAGCAACTACATGGTAGGTTAAAATAGTTTGCAATAATTTTTTGTTTTCTGGTTTTAGTAAAGTTTCCACTGTTCCTGAAGGTAGTTTTTCAAAAGCAGCGTTTGTTGGAGCAAAAACGGTGAATGGGCCTTTAGACATTAATACATCTACTAATTCTGCTGCTTTTACAGCTGCCACTAAAGTAGTGTGGTCTTTTGAATTTACTGCATTTTCAACAATGTTTTTTGAAGGATACATAGGTGCTCCACCTACTTCTACTGTTTTCTCGTTTTGTGCTAAAGCAGTGATACTTGTAAATAATGCAAAAGCAACTACTGATAAGATTTTTTTCGTTTTCATGTTTAATAATTTAAGTTTATACATACATGTACGAAAAAAGAAAAAGCTTGGTTTTAAAAAGGTAAAAAAAAATCCCAATCATTGCTGATTGGGATTTTATTATAAAGTATTAATTAAAGTCTATTCCTTAATAAATTGACTTGTTGAATAACCTTCATTGGTATTTATTTTAATAAAATAATTGCCCGTTTTTAAATTCGAAACATCAACTTTCAAAGCATTTCCTGTTTGAACAGTCACCAATTGTCCGATTGTATTATAAATTTGAATCGAGTGAATTTCTATTGCTGATTTCAAGTTAATATTCAATTCATTTGTAGTTGGATTTGGATACAAACTAATATAGTTTGAAAATTCAAAACTCGGATTACTTAATGCAGCAATTGTTGTCGTTGCAGTGTTTGTGATTATTGGAAAATTATAATCGAAATAAATATTTGCCAAATTACTAAATGTATCTCCAAGCACTAAACTTGGTAGCGTTTTAATTTTAAAAGCAATATAACCATCGTTATTGGCATCATCAAAAGGCAAATTGATATTTTCAAAAATGAACTCTACTTTATTACCAGAAATTTTCGTAACATAATTATGACTCGCATGTAATGGCACTAAACTCGAAACATTAAACTTAGCGGTATCAATCATATCTTTAACCACAATGTTTTCGGCAGGGAAAGTTCCCGTATTTTCGAATCGAATCATGTAATGTACATATCCACCTACTCTATCTGGACTTATAGTTGTCCCTTGCAAACAGGTTTTATCATTTGGGTCATATGAATTCACAACCGTTTGGTTTAAAGTAAATACATTATCACATCGAGATTGAAGCCAATCATTACATGGAACTTCATCAGGTGAAGTTATTGTAGTTATTAAATTTAAAACATCATTTCCATTAACTGCTGGAGTTTCTATTGGAGAATTTAAATTCAATACAACATTTATAGTTCTTGTTTCTAAAGGCAGAAGATTAACATAATTCCAATTCAAATTATTTAAAGTTTGATTAGAATTTATAACACTTGACGAAACAAAATCTAAAATAGCATCATTGAATTGTAGGTTAACAGTTCCGTTTTCTGTTTGATTTCCTTTGTTTCTATAAATAATTTGATAATAACAATCAAAACCTGGTCTGGCAACACTTGTTGGAATTATTGAAACTTCTACATCATGGACAACTCCATTTGGCGTAATACAAAAGTTTTGTGTAAACGGACTAGCTTGTGTAGGAAAATTAACCAAAACATTTGCTGGAGACACATTAAAATAATTTGGATTTTCTAAAATTGGTGTTACTGTATGTGATCCTGATTGCACATGAATGGAATGAACTCCTGTATTATTTGAAATCAACTGTCCAGTCGATGTTCCATTATTAATTGAATATTTAAGATTAGGTATAAAACCATCATTATTATCACAACCATCATTTTCATTGTCAAATTTATTATTTCCCTGAACAACATATAATATACCTCCAGGTTCAAATGTGCAGTAAGAATTTATATTGCAATTAGTGTAACCATATTCCGATACTCTTTGAGCAATATATGGAGTCTCATTTAAATCACAACATACATATTTTAAATTAGGATTGTAATTAAAATAAACAACCTCATCTCTTCCATTTTTAACATTTAAAATTTTCAAAAGGTTATTACTCATGCAATCAAAATCCAAAAGACTGATTAATGGTGAAACATCTAATGTAGTAAATTGATTGTTGAAAAGATATAAGTACTTTAGATTAATTAATCCTTGACAATCAAAAGTGTTTAAAAAATTATTTCCAGCATATAAATATTTTAAATTAATAAAATTATTAATTCCTACAATTGAGTATATGTTTGAAGATGTTAAATCTAAATAATAAACTAAGAGCGCTTCATTAGCTTGAATTTCATTATCATTATTTAAATCAACAATAATATTATTAAGATTAATATCCTTTGCTATTCCATTGGACAAATTGGAAGTCAACAATTTCGACTTAAAATTAGCATCAGGAATAGAAATAATTTGAGCTTTTCCAATAAAGCCCAAAAGCAAGAATACAAGTAAGTAGTAGTTTTTCATTGTTGTGTTTTTATCAAGATGCTAAAATAACAAAAAGGTTGCTTCAATATTGTATTATTTTTATTACTTTTTCAAACTACAAATTATAAAATTGTTATAAAAAAAAATCCCAATCATTGCTGATTGGGATTTGTTATTTAGATACTGAAACAAGTTCAGTATGACAGAAAAAGAGATTACTCTCCTTTTTCCATTCTAGCTTTTAATTCAGCTAATGCATCGATATCACCTAAAGTTGATTTTTCAGCATTGTTTGAAGATGAAGCAACATTTGAAGATTCAGCTGCAGCAGCTTTGAAGTTTTTCTCTTCTTCTTCTCTAAATGTTGCAGTGTGAGAAGCTACAATTCTTTTGAATTCTTTATTGAACTCAATTACTTTGAAGTCAACTGCATCACCTTTTTTCAATTTTTTACCATCTTCTTTTTCTAAGTGACGTGTAGGAACAAATCCTTGTACGTTATCTCCGAAATCAACAGTTGCACCTTTGTCAACCATTTCTAAGATAGTTCCATTGTGAACTGAACCAACTGCATAAGCTGCTTCATGTTTGTCCCATGGGTTATCAGTAGTTTGTTTGTGACCTAAAGATAATTTTCTACCTTCAACGTCTAATTCTAAAACAACTACGTCTAATTTATCACCTACATTTACAAATTCAGATGGGTGTTTGATTTTCTTAGTCCAAGATAAATCAGAAATGTATACTAATCCGTCGATTCCTTCTTCTAACTCAACGAAAATTCCGAAGTTAGTAAAGTTTCTAACGATTCCAGTATGTTTAGATCCAACAGGGAATTTTTCAGTAATTCCAGTCCATGGATCTTGAGTCATTTGCTTAATACCTAAAGACATTTTTCTATCGTCTCTATCTAAAGTTAAGATAACTGCTTCAACAGTATCACCAACTTTAACGAAATCTTGAGCACTTCTTAAGTGAGTTGACCAAGACATTTCAGAAACGTGAATTAATCCTTCTACTCCTTCCGCTACTTCAATGAAAGCACCGTAATCAGCTAAAACAACTACTTTACCTTTTACTTTATCACCAACTTTTAAATCAGCTGCTAAAGCATCCCATGGGTGAGCGTTTAATTGTTTTAAACCTAATTGAATTCTTGTTTTCTCATCATCGAAATCTAAGATAACAACATTTAATTTTTGGTCTAATTCTAAAACTTCACTTGGGTGGTTGATACGAGACCAAGATAAATCAGTAATGTGGATTAATCCATCTACACCACCTAAGTCAATGAATACACCGTAAGAAGTAATGTTTTTAACAACACCTTCTAATACTTGTCCTTTTTCTAATTGACCAATGATTTCTTTTTTCTGAACCTCGATATCAGCTTCGATTAATGCTTTATGAGAAACTACTACGTTTTTGAACTCATGGTTGATTTTCACAACTTTGAACTCCATAGTTTTGTTTACATATTGATCGTAATCACGGATAGGTTTAACATCAATTTGAGAACCTGGTAAGAATGCTTCAATACCAAATACATCAACGATCATACCACCTTTAGTTCTGCATTTTACGAAACCATTAACGATTTCTCCAGACTCATTAGCAGCAATAACTCTATCCCATGCTTTGATTGTTCTTGCTTTTTTGTGAGATAATACTAATTGACCTGTTTTGTCCTCACGAACGTCGATTAATACTTCTACTTTGTCACCCACTTTTAAAGCTGGGTTGTAACGGAATTCATTTAAAGAAATAGCTCCTTCAGATTTAGCGTTAATATCAACGATAACATCTCTGTCAGTGATTCTAACTACTACACCTTCTACAACTTCCTCATCTCCTGTAGAAATGAAAGTTTTAGTTACTAAATCTTCAAATTCTTGAAGATTTTTTGCATCAATTGCATCAATTCCTTCTGCATAATTATGCCAGTTAAAATCTGCTAAAAATGCTTGTTGATCTTTGTTTAATTCAGACATGCTGATAAAAATTTGTATGCTGTGTTTGTTTTAGTTTTATATATGCAGATTAAAACACAACAGTGATTTATGTAAATATTTGATTACCAATTGAAAACTATACTCTGCCAAAAGGTGCGCAAAGATACGAATTTTTTATAAATTACAAATGTTTTGTGGTAAAAAATGCTTGAAGATTGAAGATGGAAGTGGGAAGAATTATTATTTAAAAATATTGTTTAGTTAATTCACCAATATAAACACATACAACTAATGGAAAAAAAACTATAAAAAACTGAATTAAAAATTCTTTCCAGGTAGAATTTTTTGATTCAATATCGTTACTGTATTTTTGATAAAAGTATAAATCTCTTTTAAATATAAATTCCAAATATTATTTAAAATCTTAAACAATATTAAAAAAAGCAATGGCGCAAAACCAACAAATCTCAAATGTTTGTTTTTTTGAATTTCAAAATCTTCCCACATTAAAATGGAGATAATTATTAAAATTAATGCAGAAATAACAGCTCTATTATAATATTTTGATGTTCTCAAATATTTAATAAGTTTCACATGAATCAATCCAGGAATAAATACAAAAAACACACAAATAAATGTAAAAACTAAAACAGACATATAAATTGAAATAAAAAAAGAAGATGAAATCAAAGATTCAACGAAGTTAAACAAGTTCAGTTAGACAAATTCGAAAAAAAATCCCAACTCCCAACTCCCAACTCCTAACTCCTAACTTCTAACTTCTCACTTACCATTTCCATTACCAATTCAAATTGTTCTTTTTTAGTCATGTGTGAATTGTCAATTTCAATAGCGTCGTCAGCTTTTACAAGCGGCGAATCGTCTCTGTGGGTGTCAATATAATCGCGTTCTTGAACGTTTTGCAATACTTCTTCAAAAGTTACATGTTGTCCTTTTTCTACTAATTCATCAAAACGACGTTGTGCTTTAGTTTCTGTACTAGCTGTCATGAATAATTTCAATTCTGCATCTGGAAAAACAACGGTTCCAATATCTCGACCATCCATTACAATACCTTTATTTTTACCCATCGCTTGTTGTTGTTCTACTAATTTGGCACGAACTTCCGATATTTCAGCAACTTTACTAACCAATCGAGAAACTTCAATGGTTCGAATAGCAATTTCAATATTTTCTTCATTCAAATACATTTCTGCAAATTCAGCTTCTTCATTAAAATGAAATTGTAAAGTAATATTAGGCAACTCCTTAATTAAACCTTCTGAATCTAAATGATTTTCCGAAACAAAATTATGTCTCATAGCAAAATAAGTCACCGCGCGATACATAGCACCAGTATCTACATAAATATAACCTAATTCTTTAGCAATTTGTTTTGCTAGAGTACTTTTACCTGTTGACGAAAAACCGTCTATTGCGATAGTAATTTTTTTCATGAAATGTAATTTTGACAGATTAGAATCAAAGTCGCAAAGTTATTAAATTTATTTTGTGATTTTTCGTCTAATTTTTGTGCAGCTCTGCGGAATCAAATTTTAATCCAAATTAATCATTAAGCCGAAAATACTTGAATTAGCTGCAACTGTGTAACGCGAATGAGAGAAATCGAATCGTACTTTATTAAAACGAATACTAAATCCGGCTGCAATTCCTGAAAAATTTCTTTGATCAATAATATTCAATTCTTGTCCTCTTCTGAAATTATAACCCAATCGAATATTAAAGGCTTTTTCTGGAAACAACTCTGCTCCCATTATAACGTGACGTAAGGCATTATTAAAAAAAGATACTTTTTCTTCTTCAGACGTTCCATCTAAACTTCCTTGTGCTCTATTTGGGTTGGAAAAAGCAATATTCCATTGTTGTAAATTTTCGAAGGTAACATGCCAACGAATCGGCACATTTTCCATTAATTGAGATACTCCAGCAGTAATTTCTAATGGTAATTTTTCTCTAGTAGTTTCGTAAGGTTTTAATTGATATCCCAAATTTCTAATCGACAAACCCCAATTGATATCATTAGCTTCATCAACATATAATAAACCTAAATCGGTTGCAATTCCGAAAGAATTATATGACTCTAAAGCCGAAGTAATAAATTTCACATTGGCTCCAGCATAAATGTTAGTCCAAGGAATATTATACGAATATCCGAAAGATAAAGCACCTTCACTTCCTGTAAAACTATTGGTTTGGTTCCCCATTTCATCGTATCCATCGAAATTTCCATAGTTTACATAATTGGCTCCTACATGAAAAGTTTGCACATGTCGGTCCCAAGTATAGGCATAAGCAGCCGTTCCGTAGGTTACTTCACCAAAATAGCTACTATAATTAGAAGACAATTGATTGTGCATTTTCGGATTAATAGTAGCTGGATTATAAAAGGCCTGATTTACATCATAATCTACAATAGTAACTGTTTTACCACCCATTGCAGCTTGACGAGGAGATTGCGTTAAATTTAAAAATTGATATACCGATTGACCTCCAAGCTGAGCATAGGAAGCACAAGTAAAAAGAATAAAAATCGGTAAAAATTTTCTTAGCATTTTTTAAAATATTCCATAATAACGGAATTGCGAAGATAAAATTATAAATTCGATTAAGAAAATTTACTTTTGAGGAATAAACTTAATCGAAATTGAATTCGTACAATAACGCATTCCTGTTGTTGCTTTCGGACCGTCATCAAAAACGTGACCTAAATGTCCGCCACATTTCGCACACATTACTTCGGTACGAATCATGCCATAAGAAGTATCTTTATGATAAATAGTTGAACCTTTTATTGCTTCATCAAAAGAAGGCCAACCACAATGTGAATCAAATTTTGTATCAGAAGTAAATAATGGATTTTCACAAGCTGCACAAACATACATTCCTTTTTCAAAATGCTTATCGTATTCACCTGTAAAAGGTCTTTCAGTTCCTTTTTCTCTTAACACTGCATATTCTTCTGGCGAAAGTTGTGCTTTCCACTCAGCTTCTGTTTTTACAACTTCAAATTTCATAGTATCTTTTTTTACTTCTTTATTAGTAATTTCTTTAACGGGTTCTTTTGCTTTTTCTGTAGTTGAATTTTGACCTTGACAAGATACAAAACTTAATATTAAAAGCACATATACAATACGTTTCATAATAATAGAATTAATCATTTTATAAAATTACGTAAAACAACTTATTTTGGATTTATTGTTGGTAAAACTTTAACGAATGTTTTTCATAAAAAAACCACCAATAACAAATGTTATTCGTGGTTTTGATTATTAAATATATTTAAAACTATTCTCGATACATTCCGATTCATATTTCATCGAAACACTCGACTCGAGGCTCAGCCGAACAGAGCGAAGCTAATTGACGTTTTATTATTTTCTTGCGATAACTTTCTTCGCTTTTTCAACAATAGATTTAGCATTTAAACCATACTTCTCCATTAATTGTTCTGGCGTTCCACTTTCTCCAAACGTATCATTTGTAGCAACAAATTCTTGTGGAGCTGGAGCATTTAAACTTAACGTTCTTGCAACGCTTTCTCCTAAACCTCCTAAGAAATTATGCTCTTCAGCAGTTACTACACAACCTGTTTTTGCAACCGATTTTAAAATCGCTTCTTCATCTAAAGGCTTAATAGTATGAATATTGATAACTTCAGCAGAAATACCTTGGTTTTCTAATTCTTCAGCAGCTTGTAACGCTTCCCAAACTAAATGACCTGTTGCAATAATAGTTACATCAGTTCCTTCGTTTAACATAATCGCTTTTCCGATTACAAATGGCTCATCAGCTGGCGTAAAGTTAGGCACAACCGGGCGACCAAAACGTAAATAAGCCGGACCATGATGATCTGCTAATGCTAAAGTTGCTGCTTTTGTTTGATTGTAATCACAAGTGTTGATTACTGTCATACCCGGCAACATTTTCATTAAACCGATATCCTCTAAAATTTGGTGCGTTGCTCCATCTTCTCCTAATGTTAATCCTGCGTGAGAAGCACAAATTTTTACATTCTTATCAGAATAAGCAACTGACTGACGGATTTGATCGTAAACTCTTCCAGTAGAAAAGTTAGCGAAAGTTCCTGTGAAAGGAATTTTTCCACCAATAGTTAATCCTGCAGCAATTCCAATCATGTTTGCTTCAGCAATTCCGATTTGGAAAAAACGTTCTGGGTGATTTTTTTTGAAATCGTCAAACTTTAACGAACCAATTAAATCCGCACAAAGTGCAACAACATTTTCATTTTTTTGTCCTAATTCGGTCATTCCTGCTCCGAATCCTGAACGTGTATCTTTACTTCCTTGATTTTCGTATTTTTTCATAATAATGTCTTAACTCTAAAAATTAATAATCTCCTAAAGTTGCAGGATTTTGGTTTAACGCATTTTCTAATTGCTCATTACTTGGTGCTTTACCATGCCAAGCGTGTGTGTGCATCATGAAATCTACTCCGTTACCCATTTCTGTGTGTAATAATACACAAACAGGTTTTCCTTTTCCAGTACGAGATTTTGCATCTGCCATTCCATTAATAATAGCTTCAACATTATTTCCTTCTGTAATTTCTAAAACATCCCAATCAAAAGCTTCAAATTTAGCTTTAACATTACCCATGTTTAAAACGTCTTTTGTAGAACCATCAATTTGTTGACCGTTTAAATCGACAACAGCAATTAAATTATCTACATTTTTAGCAGAACCATACATAATTGCTTCCCAATTTTGCCCTTCTTGTAATTCTCCATCACCAGTTAAAACAAAAACTAAATTTGGATCATTGTTTATTTTTTTTGCTTGTGCTGCACCTAAAGCAACCGACAAACCTTGACCTAATGAACCAGACGCCATACGTACACCTTCTAAACCTTCATGAGTTGTAGGGTGACCTTGTAAACGAGAATTTAATTTACGGAAAGTTGCTAATTCAGAAACTGAAAAATAACCGCTTCTAGCTAAAACGCTATAAAAAACTGGAGAAATATGTCCGTTTGATAAAAAGAAAACATCTTCATTAATTCCATTCATGTCAAATCCTGGATTTCTTTTCATCACATGTTGATAAAGAACCACTAAGAATTCCGCACAGCCTAAAGAACCACCTGGGTGACCTGAATTTACTGCATGAACCATTCTTAAAATGTCTCTTCGAACTTGTTGTGTAAATTGTTCTAAATTAGAAATTTGTTGTGTCATTATTTAAAAATTTTTTGCAAAAATAAATTTTAAAATTTGTTTATACTAATCTGAATTTACTTTTTTATCAATAAGAATTCAATAATTTTATTTATTACCCCAGAATCACCTAAAATTTTACGATGTCCCAATTTATTTGTAATCATAATTTCTTTATTAATCAGATTATCAGCAAGATGATAGGCTTCCGAAACAGGAATGTCATCATCATCATTATCATGAACCACTAAAACAGGAATTTTAACATCCTTTGCAGCTACATAAGCAGAAAAACTTTCCATATCAAATTGGTATTTTTTTTCAAAGTTATTTTTCATGATAACCGCTACTTTATTGGGTAAACCGATTTTCTCAACAAAAGTATTTACGATATTTACCACACTATTTCCACTACCAATTACAACAGCTTTTTGTACTTGTAATCCCTTTTTAACCGCATTTAATATTGACATCCCTCCTAATGAATGTCCGATTGCAAATTCGAATGGACCATACAATTTTTCTACTTCTAAAATCGATTCGATAAACTCTAACATTAAAGTTGTTTTGGTTCCCGATTTTCCATGAGCAGGTGCATCGAAACTAATTGTTGAAAAGCCTTTTTCTTTAAAGGCATCAGCTATTTTAACTAATTGTGTTCCTCTACCCGACCAACCGTGTACTAAAAGTATTTTCTTATCGGAATTTCCATAACTATAAACAACAATCTCTTTATTTATTGATGGAACAAATAATTTTGTTTGCACAGATTCTTCTTCCATATGAAATTCACGTTTCGGAATTTTATGCTTTATTGGAGTTATAAATAACTTACGAGCAAATCGTTCGGCTAAAAAAGGAGAAATAAAATACAAAAACCGACCGGTTAACACAATAAATTTTGGGACTCTATCATCTATATTAGTAGATTTTTTTGCCATATAAAAATTTTTTACAAAAGTAATCAATTATATTTTTGGAATGATTTTTGGGCTATACAAAAAAATTACAATAACTTTGTTATCCATAAAAATAGTACAAATATGAAGACAGTAGTAAAATCAGTTTTAGCAGTTGCAATTTTAGTTGCTTCATGTGCTAAAAATCCATTTACAGGTAAAAGCACTATGGCATTTGTGCCAAACAATCAAATATTTCCATCTGCTTTTCAGCAATACAACCAATTTTTATCTGAAAATAAAGTAATTAAAGGAACAGCAGAAGCAAAAAAAATTGAAACAATTGGAATGAAAATAAAAGTAGCTTCTGAAAGATGGTTAACGGCAAACGGAAATGCAGATTATCTTAAAGATTATGCTTGGGAATACAATTTAGTTGACAGTAAAGAAGTAAATGCTTGGTGTATGCCAGGAGGTAAAATTGTTTTTTATACTGGAATTTTACCAATTTGTAAAGATGATGCTGGAATTGCAGCTGTTATGGGTCACGAAGTAGCTCACGCCTTAGCAAATCACGGGCAACAACGTATGAGTGCTGGGCTATTACAACAATTAGGTGCTGTTGGAACTCAAATTGCCGTTGGTAATCAAGATGCACAAACACAACAATTAGCGATGCAAGCTTACGGAGCAGGATCTCAAATTGGAGGTATGTTACCTTTTAGTAGAAAACACGAAAGTGAGGCAGATATGATTGGATTAACATTAATGGCTATTGCTGGATACGATCCAATTAATGCGGTTAAAGTTTGGGAAAGAATGTCGGCTCAAGGCGGACAAGCACCACCAGAAATTTTAAGTACACACCCTAGCAACCAAACAAGAATTAATGAATTAACTGCATTAATTCCACAAGCCAAAGCAGAAGCTGCTAAATTTGGAGTAACTTTTAAATAGTAAGAATTTTATCTATATATTTGATCCCATCTCGTTAAAATTAATGAGATGGGATTTTTTATATCTAAAAATTATGCAAGAATTAAAAAAAGGAAGTAGTAAATTATTAAATGCTTGGGCATTTTACGATTGGGCAAATTCAGTTTATTCGTTAGTAATCACTTCTTCTATATTTCCGTTGTATTTTGGCTTTTTATTTACCAAAGAAAATCCAAATATTACTATATGTGGAGAAACAATAAAAGCTACAGCATTAATTAGTTTTGTGACAGCCTTTGCTTTTTTATCAGTTGCTATATTATCACCTATTTTATCAGGAATTGCCGATTATTTGGGAAACAAAAAAAGGTTTATGCAATTCTTTTGCTATTTAGGAGCTTTTTCATGTATTGGCTTATATTGGTTTACAAAGGAAAATGTAGCGTTTGGAATTACTTGTTTCTATTTTGGTTTGCTAGGTTTTTGGGGAAGTTTAGTATATTATAATTCCTATTTAGCAGACATTGCTTATACTGAACAACATGATGGTTTAAGTGCTAAGGGATTTTCCTTAGGATATGTAGGAAGTGTTGTTTTATTAGTAATCTGTTTGGTATTTATATTAAGTAAAGATGGTCAGGAAGCATTAAATGCAATGCGTTTATCATTTGTTTTTACTGGAATTTGGTGGTTACTTTTTAGTCAATATACTTTTTATTATTTACCAAAAGGAAACAAGAACAACAATCCTATAAATTTATCAGTATTCTTTAATGGCTTTAAAGAATTAAAAAAGGTTAAAGATTTATTCTTCGAAGATAAAGTATTAAAAAGATTCCTATTCTCCTTTTTTGTATACAGTATGGCGGTTCAAACCGTTATGTTGGTTGCTACTTATTTTGGAGAACAAGAAATAAATTGGGCTAATTCTAAACAAAAAACTTCGGGCTTAATTATTAGCATTTTAGTCATTCAACTTGTTGCAATTGTAGGCGCAATCTTTACTTCAAAATTAGCTTCAAAATTTGGAAACATAAAAACGTTAATTGGTATCAATACGATTTGGATTTTTATTTGTATTGGCGCATTTTTCGTAACAGAACCTATTCAATTTTATGCAACGGCAGGATTAGTTGGTTTAGTAATGGGTGGAATTCAATCGTTGTCTCGTTCAACCTTTTCAAAATTAATTCCAGAAACTAAAGACACTACTTCATTCTTTAGTTTTTATGACGTGGCAGAAAAGATCGGAATCGTAATTGGTATGTTAATTTATGGTTTCATTGACCAAATAACGGGAAGCATGCGAAACTCTATTTTATTTTTAGTCATCTTTTTTGCTATAGGAGTATTATTACTTTTTAGAACCTTAAAAGTTCAAAAATAATTCTATATTTGAAAAAAATTAAAACTCACACAATGAAAACAATCAAAAACTTACTTTCAATTTTTGTAATAATTACATCACTTTCGTTCGTATCATGTGAAGATGAACCTTTAGATCAAAGTTTAATAAATAATATCAATTCTGGAAACAATTCTGGTGGTGGAATTATTGACGGTGGAATTCCAAATAATGGAAACTTTAAGGTTAAAATTAACGGAGAATGGTTTATACCTTCAAATGTAGCTGCTATAAAAGTGATGCCAACTCCACAAAATATGCAACTTCTACCTTCATATACAATTGTAGGTGCTTTAACTGTTAATGGACAACAAAGATTTATGTCTATTCAATTCTTTTACAACAATACTTTTAATTTTTTAACTGGTATGCCAACTACCACAACTAATATTGCAACAATATCTTATTCGCCAAATGGAAATGCCCCTGATGATCAACTTCAGCTATATACTTCTGTAAATGAAGCAAATCCGTTTACAGCTACAGGAACTGTTAATTTAACAAATAATGATGCACAACATAAATTGTCAGGTACTTTTAATGCTACTATCTATTTAGGTGATGAAAATGGAAATGTTATTGATACTAAATCTTTAACTGAAGGAACAATTACAGATTTGCCTTATACAATTGAATAATAAAACAAATAATAATAAAAATCCCGAACTAACCTTCGGGATTTTTTTATGGCATAAATCTTGACTACTATTCATGTAAAATTACTCTTCAATACTTGTATTTATTGACATTAACACAATTTCACAATTATTATTCGTAAATTTACAACCCTTTTTTAATGACAAAATGACTTATTAAGAGATATGCCGAATCATAAAATATTAGCGATTGACAATTTGTCGCTTCAAGAATTAGATACCGAAGCAGAATTAATTCCATTAATGACTCCCGAAGATGAGGAGGAAATGAATAATGAAAAATTACCTGCCGATTTACCAATATTACCTTTAAGAAATACTGTTTTATTTCCTGGAGTAGTTATTCCTATTACTGCTGGAAGAGATAAATCGATAAAGTTAATTAACGATGCTAATGCTGCTGGAAAAATTATTGGTGTTGTAGCACAAAAAAATGAAGAAGACGAAGATCCTACGCCAGACCAAATTCATCATATAGGTACGGTTGCGAGAATCATGCGTGTTTTAAAAATGCCTGATGGAAATACAACAATTATTTTACAAGGTAAAAAACGTTTTGAAATTGATGAGTTTACTCAAACTGAGCCTTATTTCAAAGCTACAATTAAAGAAGTAAACGAAGTTCGTCCGAAGAAAAACGATGAAGAATTTACTACGATAATTGAATCAATAAAAGAATTAGCAATTGAAATCATAAAGGAAAGTCCGAATATTCCAACGGAAGCTACTTTTGCGATTAAAAATATTGAAAGCAATCCGTTTTTAGTAAACTTTGTTTCGTCTAACATGAATTTAAATGTTAACGACAAACAAAACTTATTAGCAGTTGTCGATTTAAAACAACGCGCTTTAGAAACGTTACGTTTCATGAATTTAGAACTTCAGAAATTGGAGTTGAAAAACGATATTCAATCTAAAGTTCGATTTGATTTAGACCAACAACAACGCGAATATTTCTTACAGCAACAAATGAAAACCATTCAAGAAGAATTGGGTGGTGTTTCTCACGATGCTGAAATTGAAGAAATGCGTAACAAAGGAAAAGCTAAAAAATGGGATGCTAAAACCAAAGAACATTTTGAAAAAGAAATTTCTAAATTACAACGTACGAATCCAAATTCACCAGATTTCGGAATTCAACGTAATTATTTAGAGTTATTTTTAGAATTACCTTGGAATGAATTTTCTAAAGATAATTTCGATTTAAAACATGCGCAACAAATTTTAGATCGTGATCATTTCGGTTTAGAAGATGTTAAAAAACGAATTATAGAACATTTAGCGGTTTTAAAATTACGTAACGACATGAAATCGCCAATTTTATGTTTATACGGACCTCCAGGAGTAGGAAAAACTTCAATTGGAAAATCTATTGCTGAAGCTTTAGGTAGAGAATACGTTCGTATTTCTTTAGGTGGTTTACGTGATGAAGCTGAAATTCGTGGACATAGAAAAACGTATATCGGTGCAATGCCTGGTAGAATTATTCAATCGATTAAAAAAGCAAAAACATCGAATCCTGTTTTCGTATTAGATGAAATTGATAAATTATCTACGAGTCATAATGGAGATCCATCTTCTGCACTTTTAGAAGTTTTAGATCCTGAACAAAATAGTGATTTCCATGATAATTTCTTAGAATTAGGTTTCGATCTTTCTAAAGTAATGTTCATTGCAACATCAAACAGTTTATCAACCATTCAACCTGCATTAAGAGACAGAATGGAAATCATAAACATGTCTGGTTATACCATTGAAGAAAAAATTGAAATTGCGAAAAACTTCTTGTTACCAAAGCAATTAAAAGAACACGGATTATCA
The DNA here is from genome assembly GCF_900110615.1 of Flavobacterium urocaniciphilum. Taxonomy (GTDB): domain Bacteria; phylum Bacteroidota; class Bacteroidia; order Flavobacteriales; family Flavobacteriaceae; genus Flavobacterium; species Flavobacterium urocaniciphilum. The sequence continues at coordinate 398,907 of NZ_FOEI01000001.1, read as the reverse complement.
ACAAAAGATTTACAAATTGGTAAAAAACAATTAGAGAAAATCGTAACGGGTTATACGCGTGAATCGGGTGTTCGTGGTTTAGATAAAAAAATTGCTCAAATGGTACGCCATGCTGCAAAATCTGTGGCAATGGAAGAAGAATACAACAAAAAAGTAACTGATGCAGATATTATTGAAGTATTAAAATCACCAAGAATGGAGCGTGACAAATACGAAAATAATGACACAGCTGGTGTTGTTACTGGACTGGCTTGGACTTCAGTTGGCGGTGATATTTTATTCATTGAATCGTTAGTTTCAAAAGGAAAAGGTTCCATGACGATGACAGGTAATTTAGGAACGGTTATGAAAGAATCGGTAACTATTGCCTTAGAATATATCAAAGCAAATGCAAAACAATTAAATATCGATTCTGAGATTTTAAACCAATACAATATACACATTCACGTTCCTGAAGGTGCCACACCTAAAGACGGACCAAGTGCTGGTATTGCTATGTTAACCTCAATGGTTTCTAGTTTTACTCAACAAAAAGTAAAGAAAAATATAGCCATGACAGGTGAAATTACTTTACGTGGAAAAGTGTTACCTGTTGGAGGAATTAAAGAAAAAATATTAGCTGCAAAACGCGCCAATATTAAAGAAATCATTTTATGTAAAGAAAATAAAAGTGATATCGAAGAAATCAATCCAGATTATTTAACTGGTTTAACATTCCATTATGTTGATACCATGAAAGAGGTAATTGACATTGCTATTTTAAAAGATAAAGTTAAAAATGCAGTTACTTTTGACATAAAAAAATAATAGAAAACTAAATACAATTATGAAACCTATAAGTTCCGTTACTTATAGGTTTTTTTTATATATATTTGAAATATCAAAAAAGAGATGGCTCCTTTGCCTCGCAATGACAATATGAAAATACTTTTAGTTGGCGAATTTAGTCGGTTACATAATTCATTAAAAGAAGGACTTTTGGCTTTGGGTCATGAAGTGGTTTTAGTGAATAATGGTGATGGATTTAAAAACTTTCCTGCTGATATAAGTATTCGATCGAAATTCTTTAAATCAAAATTAGGTAATATTCCACGACAAATTTGGTATCGTTTTTTTAAATATGATTTGGCTTTATTAGAACATGGCGTTCGTTTTTGGTGGGTTTCCAAACGATTGAAAAACTTTGATGTAGTTCAATTGATTAATGAAAGTCCGATTCAAACGGTTTCAAAATTGGAATTGTTTTTATTGAAACGCATCTTTAAACAAAATGAAAAGGTCTTTTTATTATGTTGCGGAATAGATTATGTAACTGTCAATCATATGATTTTACAAAAAGATCGCTATTCGGTAATGAATGCCTATTTTGAAGGAATTCCGGAAGCTAAAAAGCAATATGATTACTTCTTCGATTTTGTTGATAAACCACATCAAAAAATTCATAAATTTCTATACCAAAACATTCGAGGCGTAATTGCTTCCGATTTGGATTATGTTCGACCTTTATTGGGAAATGAAAAATATTTGGGTGTTATTGCCAATCCAATTAATACTGATGAAATTTCAGTAATTGAGAATAAAATTGCTGATAAAATAAATATTTTCTTAGGCATCAATACTGGAAATTCTTTCAAAAAAGGAGTACATTTTTTCGAAACCGCCATTGCTATTATTCAAGAAAAATATCCTAATAAAGTAAGTATAAAAATCACTAAAAACATTCCTTATTCAGAATATCAAAAGCATTTCGAAAAAGCACATATTGTATTAGATCAAGTATATTGTTTTGATCAAGGATATAATGCCTTAGAAGCTATGGCAAAAGGAAAAGTAGTTTTCACTGGTGCTGAAATTGAATTTTTAAATCAGTATCATTTACAAGAAAATGAAGTAGCAATTAATGCATTACCGGATGTAAATGATCTAGTAGAAAAACTATCTTTTTTAATTGAAAATCCGAATGAAATTGAACGTATTAGTGCTAATGCTATTCAATTTATTCAAAAGGAACATCATTATATTACTCAGGCTGAGAAATATGTTGCCATTTGGAAAACCAATTAAATTTTTCTTTTAAGAATACTAATACTACTGCAAACATAAAAAACTCATAAGGAAAAGCATATTTTGCATTGGTTCCATAAGTTGCTAATGCTTGTAAAATTGCTGAAGCGTGAATGAAAGCCAAAAGAACCATTACTGCATTAATTTTTCTGTTTTTAAATAAATCATATAAATAGTAAAAACTCAAAATAAGAAAAACAAATTTGATGATTAAAACTAAAATCTTCTGAATTGAATTTATGATGGAAACTGCCGAATTAAAAGCATTATCTTTAAATTCCATATACGGTTTCATGTCAAAAATTTTCCAAAAATTAAACCATGATTTAGTAATTGCATAGTATAAATAATCACCAAAATTAGCATAAATTGTTGCTCGAGCATATATCCCAAACTGGTTGGTTACATCAGCAAATTTAGTATATTTTGGAGCTAAATGTTGTCCTCCCCAAACTCTCCAAATAGCAGTAGATTCATCTTCGCCATTACGAATCATTTCATCTCTATACTTAATATATGGCTTACTAATATGTGAAAATTCTTCAGGTGATTTTTCTGCAAAATATATACACGTTTGTGCTAAATTTAAACCAGCATAAATAGTTGGTTTAAAATATCCCACTTTTTCTTCTACAAAACTACTCCATTGATAATATGCAATAGCTGGTAAAATAAATATTATTAACTTAATAGAATACAGCTTCTTAAATGAAAAGTTTTTAAGAAGATATAATGCAAAAATTAAAAAAGGGTAAAACATAAAAAATGGTTTTACCAAAAATAAAATTGCAAGTAAAACACTTAATGCAATTTCAACTAAAACTTGCTTTTTTTCAAAATAATTATTTATTAAAATATATAAAATGATAGAATTTAATAACAAAGCAAACGTTTCAATTAATACAAACGTTTCATAAAAAAAATTTTGTAGATAAAATGAAAAAAATAAGGTAGCGTAAAACGAAAACTTCTCCTTAAAATTTAATTTCACTAATGTTTTATACCAAAAAACCGAAGATATAATTCCCATTAAAAACTGAACAAAAACTAAATAGATCTTATTATGGTTTAATAAATACATAATAAAAGGATAACCTGGAGAACGATCGCCCAAGAATTCATCAAAATTATTAGTTAACATTTCTGTTGTTAAGAAATTGAATGAAAAACTATCTGGTACTTCAGAAAAGGTTCCATAAAATGCAAAAAATATACATTTAGCTACAAATAGAATTAATACTAATAAATAAATGTATTTGTTATTTAATATATGTTGATTCATTTTTAAAGTTTAAAAAATTATTTCTTATAAATTGTATTACGATTGTTATCATTATAAACTCGAATGAAAAACTATACCTTCCATTAGAACCATAAGTAACAAAAGCTTGTAAAATTGCTGTTGTAAAAACAATTAAAACCAATAATAATTCAAAATTAAATATTCTATTTTTTAAAAACCTGTAAAAATAAATTGGAATTAAAAATAAAAATAAGGTTTTAATTATTCGTAAAAAAATACGCTCAAAATTCCATAAGTATTTTAAAACACTAGAACTTTCAAATAAACTAGAACTTGCAATTTCAACATTCCAAAATTCTTTAAAGGAAAGGAATAATACTTGTTTAATATATAAACCAAAATTGTTTTTAATAGTTGCATCTGCACATTTTCCAAATTCATTGGATAATTGAGGAAAAGTCATTTTTTTATAATCAAAATCACCATTATCAACGGCGTACCAAATACACATAGGACTGGCTAAACCATTTTCTGAATGTAATTCTCTTTGTTTTAAATAAGGTATTTTAATCCAATTATATTCCTCTGGAGCTTTTTCTATAAAGTTTACACAATTTTGTATTTTATTCAGACCAAAATAGGTTGAAGAAACAAAATAACCGGTGTTTAAATAATTTACATAAGACCATGAAATAAATGCAAATAAAGGTAATATTAAAATTATTATTTTCTTTTTTAAAACAAGTATCCAATTAGGGTCATTATAAACAAAATAAGTGAAAATTATAAACGGCAAAAAAATATAAAATGGCTTAAGAAGAACTAAAATTGTCAAACAGAAAACTATTTCTAAAATATGCTTTTTTAAAATATAGTAAATCAACAATGTAATTAAAAACAAATTAATCGATTCAATTAAAATAGCATTTTCATATGATAAAACGTGTATAAATGCACTAAAAAATAAAGAAATTGCAAATGATAAAACGGAATTAAATTTAAAAAATTGCAAAATTTTAAACCAAAATATACTTGAAACTAAACCGATAATTATTTGAAAACAAACTACTAATTGGTTAGAATTTCCAAAGAAAGAAAGCAACAAAGAATACCCTGGTGAACGACCTCCAAAATAACCTTCAATTGATCCTGAAGAAATTAAATTAGCTAAATCAATATAAGATTGACTATCATTGGTTAATATTACATTCTGATTTAAGAAATAAAATAAAACTCTAAAAATCAAACCTATAAAAATTAAAAATAGCATGGGATATTTTTGCAAAAGCTTATTCATACTTTCTATAAATTTGAAATAATTGAAATGGAATTTGTAAAAAATCTGACTTTTTTATCTTAGAATTACCAATTTCTTCCCATTCTTCTAATGGAATTTCTTTTACAACCTCATTTATATCATGAAACTTTTGTAATCGTTTTAATAATTCTACATCAAACAACCATTTTGATATAAAAGGTCTATCAAAAATTTGTTGAGCTGTTTTAAAATCGATGACTTTAGCACCACATTGCGTATCATAAACAGGAACTTTAAGCACAAACTGACTAACAATTGTAGCAAAAACACGACCAAAATAATGACGAGTTAATGATCTTTTTACACCATTTCCTATCAGTTTAATTCGCGCACCCATGATCAATTTATACTTTAAATTGTGAAATGAAAACTGAATTAATTTATCTAATTCAGACATAGGTGTAGCCAAATCGGCATCATAATAAGCAACAAAATCTGCTGCTTTTATTGATAAAACTCCAGATCGTATGGCTTCTGCCTTCCCAATATTTTTAGGTAAATCGAGAATTGCTACATTCGAAAAATCATTTTGAAATTGTTTTAAAATTGAAATCGTATCATCCGAACTTCCATCATTAACTAACAAAAAATCATAGTCAGAAAATCCAGTAAAAATTTGTTGGAAATTTTCCAAATTTATTCTTTTAACTTCGTTATAAAACGGAATGATTATTACTATTTTCATCTAAATGTCTTTCTAAAATAAATTACTAAAACTAACAAATACATGAAATAAGTAAATGCATGAGCGATAACAATTCCGTTAATTCCTTTAGCATGTAACATCCAATTTGTGGAAAAATACATAATGAATAATGAAACTATTTCAGTGATTATAAATGCTTTCGTTTGTTTTTTAGCGATAAGAATTGTTCCGAAAATTAAAGATATTGCTTTGAATACATCACCAACTAATTGCCCTAAAAATAAGCTTTCCATGGCTTCAAATTCAGTAGAAAATAAAACTTGAATGATGAATTTTCTCAAAATAAATAGCAGAATTAATCCAATAATAAAAATTGAAATAATGTTTTTTAAATAATCAACTATAATTTCTTTTGTATTAGAAGTTGAAGCGGACAATTTCGGATAAAAATAAATTGTAATTATAGAAGAAATAAACAACAAATAATAAGAAGAAATCCTTTGTAAACCTTCATAAATACCTGCGTTTTTTAATCCAGTAATGGCAATTACATCAGTACGAATTTCCAATAAAACAAACGAACCAATTACACCTGAAACCAAAGCCATTAACACATATTCTGATAGGTTTTTTAAAACCGATAAATCAAAGGATTGAATTGAAAAAACATCCGTAATTGATATATGTTTTGAAAGATAAAATATACTTACAAAAAACACAAATACTGGAGCTAAAACTAAAGCTATTAAGGCGCCAAATGTGGTGTAATAATATATTAAAAATACTGAAAAGAGTAAAGCAATACAACTTGAAATGATTTGAATATAAATTACTTTTTTATATTCTTGAAAACCATTCACAACTGAAATACAAAAGGTTGAAAAAACAAACAAGGGAAATAAAATAGCCAAAACATAAAAAATTTGACAATACATTTCCGAATGATTAAAGATTTCCTTAGAAAGATAATCGGTTCCTAAAATTAATCCGAAACTTATTAAAATGGAAGAAGAGATTAATAGCAATCCGAATGTAGACAAAACAGATTTTAATTTTACTTTATCATTTTGATATTCAGTAACATATTTAACAACAGCATTCTGAATTCCTAGCAAAGAAAAATTTTCTATAACATTTAAAAAAGCTCTAAAATTTCCAACAAATGCCATTCCGTTTGCACCTACAAAAATTGCAAGCGCTTTAGATGTAATGAAACCAAAAATCAATTTCAACAAAATATGAATACTATTCAAAGACGTAATTTTGAATAAAGGTTGTTGAATTATTTTCTTGATTTCAGACAATTAATAGCTATTTAAAGTGGAAATAATATGCGAAATTTCTTCTTCTGTTAACACCGAACTTATTGGCAAACTCAACACTTCACGATGAATTTTCTCTGTAATTGGCAATTCTAAATGATTGAATTCTTGCAATGCTTTTTGCTTATGAGGTGGAATTGGATAATGTATTACAGTTTCAATTCCGTTATCCAATAAATATTCTTGTAACTGATTTCTATTTTCAGTTCGAATGACAAATAAATGAAACACATGATTATCAATGTTTTCACAAGTAGGTAAAATAATTTTACTATTCTTAATTTCAGAAAAATATCGTTTCGCTACATTTTTTCTTGCCTCATTTTCTGCCTGTAAATGTGGTAATTTAATATTTAAAAAAGCGGCTTGTAATTCGTCTAAACGAGAATTCACTCCAATAAAATCACAATAATATTTTTTTGAAGAACCATAATTTCTTAATGATAATAACACCTCGGCTAGTTTATCATCGTTTGTCGTAATCCCACCTCCATCTCCTAAAGCACCCAAATTTTTACCTGGATAAAAACTAAAAGCTCGGGTGTGACTTCCTTTAAAATTTAGTCCATGTGCTTGAGCAGCATCTTCAATAATTAGTAAATTATGATGGTAACCAATTTCCATAATTTGATCCATTTCAGCTAACTGACCATACAAATGAACTAATAAAATGGCTTTTGTTTTTGAATTTATATTTTCAGAAATTAAATCCGGATCAATATTGTAAGTATCTATTTTTGGCTCAACAAAAACTGGAACTAAATCGGCTTGCAAAATGGCTAAAACAGTCGCGATATAAGTATTTGCAGGAACGATAACTTCATCTCCTTTTTGTAAATTTCCAAGTTGAATGTATCCTTTCAAAATTAGTACTAAAGCGTCTAACCCATTTCCTACTCCAATACAATGTTTAGCATTAGAAAAGGCTGCAAAATTCTGTTCAAATTGATTGACTTCTTCTCCTAAAATGTACCAACCTTTATCTAAAACTTCCTTTGTTTTAGATAAAAATTGCGCTTCAAAAGGCTGATTCAATTTATGTAAATCGAGAAATTTTATCATATAAAAACCTGATTTAATTTGGAATAATTTTGGGTTTCCACTTCATAAAAATCCTGACAAATAGTTCTTGCTCCAAAGGTTTCTTTCCAATATTGTAATCCTTTATTGATGTTTTTTCCTTGATTTTCGTTTGAAATCCCGAAATCAAAATAAGCGAAATCAGCATAAACTATAGTTATCAAATGATGAAACAAATAATCTAAAGCGCCATGTTGATTTTTATCTCCAATAGCAGAAATATATTGTACGTGGACTGTTTTTTTATCAATAAATAATGTGGTACCAGCAACTAGTTTTTCGTTTTCATATACATTAAATTGCTGAATATTATTTGGAAATTTATCTTTTAATTTTTGAATTTCTTCTAAAGTATGTACTGGTTTTGCTTCGTGTTTTACTTCTAAATTCGGAATCAAAACTTCATTCCAAAAAGAAGTAAAATTAAAATCATTGCTTATTTTTAAACCTAATTTTTCTGCTCTTTTTACACCTTCAATTCTATTTGCGTCAATTTTAAATGGATTTTTCAAATCAATTGTAACTAACGAATCTCTCCTCATTAATTTCGCATCAGAAATAAACAAAGCATAATTTAATTCGTCTGAAGGTTGAGTTGAATAAATACTTGGCAATAATTTAAAAAGTACTTTTTCAATACCATTTTCACACAAAAATTTTAATATTTCAGCATATATAATAATGAATTTATCCAATTTCAAATTAGAATCGATAACAATTCCACCATACGTTAATCCTTGGTGTGAATACAGTTTATTTTCAGAAATATTAGCTGGTACGATTGCTTTTAAATTCTCTTTTTCATCAAAAACTAATAAAGAAAAATCTTGAAATCGATCGGAATGATATTCCATAAAATCTCTATGAAATAAAAAAGTAGCATTTTTGGCTTTGGCTACAAAATTATTCCACAATTGATAGTGTGCAGATGTATATTTTAGTATTTTATATGATTTCATATAGTAAATCTTTGGGGAAATTAGTAAAATTTATTACTTTGGTAAAATTATTCCACATAAATATTAAAAATTATAGCCATTTGATGAAAAAACTACTTGTATTTATTTTGTTTATTTTTCAATTGAGTTTTTCGCAAAACATTGGTTTATACAGCCAATTTAATGGAAGATATGATTTTACTTTTGTGGGAAACACACTTAATCCTGCAGAAAATTCTTTTCAAGCTGCGCCATCCATTTTTACTACTTCTAGTGCTTCTTTAAGTTTAAATACTGGAGATAATATTGAAGCAGCATATTTATATTGGGCTGGTTGCGGAACGGGTGATTTTGATGTTAAACTTAACGGAACTGACATAACAGCTACTAGAACTTTTTCAAATATTTTAGACCAAGGAATTATTTTCAATTTTTTCAGTGCTTTTGCCGATGTTACTGCTCAAGTACAAGCCACTGGAAATGGCGTTTATACTTTATCTGATTTAGATGTAAATTCATTTATAAATCATCATTTTCAAAACAGAACTAATTTTGCAGGTTGGGCTTTAATTGTAGTCTATAAAAATACTGCTTTACCTTTAAATCAATTAAATGTTTATGACGGAATGCAAGTCGTTTCTGTTTTACAAAATTATTTAGATGTTCCACTTAATGCATTAAATGTTATTGATAATGTTGATGCTAAAATCGGTTTTTTAGCTTGGGAAGGCGATTCAGGAATTGCAAATAATGAAAGTTTACGTATTAATGGTAATATTTTAAGTAATCCGCCTTTAAATCCTGCTAACAACGCTTTTAACAGCACGAATTCGGTAACAGGTTCCAATCAATTATACAATATGGACTTGGATATTTATAATATTCAAAACAATATAAATGTGGGTGATACTTCGGCATTAATTCAATTGACTTCTTTTCAAGATTATGTAATGGTAAATGCCATTGTAACCAAATTAAACAGTCAATTACCCGATGCAAGAATTACCTTTACAAATTCAGCTCCTACTTGTAATTCGAGGGAATTAACATTAAATTACACCATTACAAATTTCAATTCTACCGCCGATTTATTAGCTAACACACCTATAACATTCTACGCAGACGGAGTAGTAATTGGTTCGGCATTTACACAAAATATTATTCCAATTGATGGTTCTGAAAGTGGAACAATAACTTTAACTATTCCAGCTTCTATCCCATTACAATTCAATTTAATTGCAGCAGTTGATGATACTGGAAATGGAACTGGAATTTACAATGAGATTTCAGAAAGCAATAATACTTTTACTCTTCCAATACGTTTATTAGTTTCACCTGAATTTAATATTCCAAACAATATTCAAAGTTGTAATTTAGGATTGACACGTGCTATTTTTGATTTTTCAGCATATGAAGAAAGTATTAAAGTAAATACAACAGATGAAGTTACATTTTACGAAACTGAATCAGATGCTAATGCAGAAATAAATCCAATTCTTATTCTTAGTAATTATGAAGCAGTAACCACACCAAAAACTATTTGGGTACGAATTGAAAACACTGATGGCTGTTATTCCATAACAAGCTTTCAATTGAATTCCTACAACTGTCCGCCAATCGTTTACAATGCTGTTTCACCTAATGGAGATGGATTAAATGATGTTTTCTATATTGCAGGATTACGTGATATTTTCTTGAATTTTAAATTAGAAGTTTACAACCGTTGGGGAAGATTAATTTGGACAGGCGATAATAATAAACCAGATTGGGATGGTTCGGTAAATCATGCAATTGGTGAAGATAAATCACCAGGCGCTACTTACTACTATATTTTGTATTTAAATGATGAAAATTATCCTAATCCGTTGAATGGGTATTTATACTTAAAAAGATAAAATTTCGTTATTCTAAAAAATAGTAATTATTGGAATATGAAATTAGCAAAAGTTATTTTTTCGATCTGTTTTAGCATAATAATTTCTTCTTGTGAAAAAAAAGAACAAAAAGATATTGAATTAATTATATTAAATAAAAAACTAAGTTTTGATTGCAATAATTCAACCAATGAAATAATCAAATTTAAATTAATAAACAATTCCAATAAAACATATTACTTCAATGCTTCTGAAATAAGTCCTAAATTTGAAAACAAATATTTAATTAAAGACGGATTAATTATTGATAATGTCAATTTTGTAATTTCAGATGGGAATAAAAATTTAAAATTCTCACATTTCGATAATTCAAATTTTGAAAATTATCTTTTAACTGAAAAATTAATTGCTAGAGATTTAGTGAAATTAAAACGTTATAATTATAATTTAAAAAATTATAATTCCTTTTTTGAAAATAAGAATTTTGCTCTTCATCCTAAAGAAGTAAAAAACTTTGAAATTGCAATTAATTTACCAAAAGACAATTATTATTTATCTGAAACAAATTTGAAAGAAAATAAAAAGTATAATTTTAAAATTCAGTTTTTTTCAGACACAATTAACAATAAAAATAAATTAACTAGAGTTGAATTATTAAATATTTCAAATAATAATTATTCCTTATTTCATGGATCAATTGAGTCATCAAATGAAATTACATTAGAATATTGTAAACAATCAAATTGATTTTTAATTAATCATTACATATTTCTAGTGTAGTAATTATAATCTTTAAGTACGGTTCTAATAAATTCAACATCGGTATTCGAATCATATTTTAAACCTGTTACATCAATTATTTTCTTTCTCATTTTAGAAATTGTAACATAATCTTTTCCTTTTAAACACGTTTCAAAAGTATCTTTAATGATTCGCATATCGTTATCTGAAAGCTTGATAACTTCAGGATAAACAGGCACATAATCGTCTTGTAATTCTTGCAGAATTGTATGATTAATGTTTATCTTATTTTTTAAAGAAATAACAGCCGTTCCTGCAGCCATATCTCCTAATCTTTGGTTTTTCTTGTTCGTTGCAATAAAAATCAAACCTATAACGCCACCACCAATTAAAACATCAATATTTCTAAATAACCAACGAATTAAATAATCACCAAAACTGGCTTGGTAACCATCAATTTTTATGACTTTCATTTTCATGATTTTTTTACCAACAGTTTGTCCTTCCCATAAACTTTCTTGAATCAAACTATAGATAATTACCGGCGATAACAATAAAATTAATATCGCAGCAGACGACCATGGATCTTTAAAATCTAAATATTTTTCCAATCCTAAATAATCTATAGAATATGAGAAAACTATTACATATGCTATTTTAACCAGATTATCAAGGATTTGTCCAATCATTCTATCTCCAACACTTGCTGCTGTAAAATTTATATTAACATTTTGTGTTGTTGTTATGGATAATTGATTCATAATTTATATTTTAGCACTTCATGAGAGAAGTAGCATTTATTAAACAAAATAAACCAAAATGGCTCGACTTTGAGCAAGCAATTTTTGGTAAAACTAAAAAAAATCCTGATGATTTAGCTAATTTGTATATACATTTAGTTAACGACTTGTCTTATGCTCAAACCTATTACCCTAAAAGTAAAACGGTAGTTTACCTAAATCATTTGGCTTCACAAACGTATCAAAAAATTTACAAAACCAAAAGACAAGACACTAATAGATTGGCTTTTTTCTTTAAAGAAGAAGTTCCAATGTTGGTTTATGAATACAGAAGATATGTATTGTATTCGTTTATTTTGTTTTTCTTATTAGTTGGAATTGGAGTTGTTTCTGCTCATTCTGACGATTCTTTTGTGCGTTTAATTCTTTCTGATGGATATGTAAACCAAACGTTAGAAAACATCAAAAAAGGAAATCCTGTTGCCATTTATAAATCGGGCAGCAATTGGGGAAGCTTTATTGGAATTACGTTTAATAATTTATTTGTAGGAATTAAATCTTACTTCTACGGTATCTTTTTCGGAATTGGTACGTTTTACATTTATCTTCAAAACTGTATCATGTTAGGTTCTTTTCAATATTTCTTTTACCAACAAAATGTATTTTGGGAAAGTGTAAGAGGAATTTGGATTCATGGTTCTATGGAAATTTTTGCTATTGTTATTGAAGCAGCTTGTGGTTTTGCTTTAGGAGCAAGCATCTTATTTCCTAAAACGTATTCTCGTTTAAATTCTTTTAAAATTGGTTTTAAAAATACATTTAAAATATTTTTAAGTACGTTTCCATTTACCATTGCTGCAGGTTTCTTAGAAGGTTACATTACGCGTTATTCTATTGACATGCCAAATTGGCTAAGTGTTGGAATCATCTTAACTACATTATTTATTATAAGCTTCTATTATTTAATGTATCCATTCATTGTAAATCGTAAAATTAAAGCGAATGTTCCAACTATATAAAAACAGAAATTTTAATGAAATAATTGGTGATACTTTTAACTTTTTTAAAATTCACGGAAAAAATTATTTTGCCAATTATTTAGCTATAAACGGAGGAATTCTATTGGTTTTAATCGTTTTATTATACTTTTTTATGAAAGTGTTTTATGATGGCTTATTTGCAAATGGTACAATTAATAATAATCTAATAATAGAAAATTATTTCGAAGAAAACCTAACACTTTTCATCGGATATGGTATTGGAGCTTTTGTTTTAATATTAATTCTAACATTAATTAGTCATTTATATCCAATTGCTTATTTAAAATTAATTGAGAAAAACGAAGAAACGAACACCAAAAACTTGTGGAATTTTATTCAATCTAAACTAGGAAAATCTATCGTTTTCTTTTTATTGACTGGAATTACCATGCTTCCAATTTGTATTGCATTATTGTTTTTATGCATGTTACTGTTCTTTATTATTGTTGGAATTCCATTACTAATGTTGGTTTTTCCTGCAATGTTAATTTGTCTTTCTTTTGCATATTACAACTATATTTCCACAAACGATGGCTATTTTACTTCTATAAGTAAAGGTTATAAATTATTCATTAAAAAACCTTGGCCTTTAATTGGTTCTACTATGATCATTTACATGATTGTAAATACGGTTGTAACTGTAATTTCTTTCATACCCTATTTTGCAGGAATTTTTAGTTTACTTTTCAATATTGAAACTCAAAAAACAGAAAACTTACCTGAAAGCTTTACATTCATCATGGTTATGGTTGCTTTAACTTTCATTTTAAGTATCAGCTTAAATTATTTATTGCAAAATATAATTTTCGTTAATCAAGGAATTATGTATTATACAAGAATTGATGAAACGGAAAACACAAGTAAATTATCTGAAATTGATTTAATTGGAAGCAATGAAGAATAAATTCATCTACATTTTATTTTTTCTATTTTCTATAACCATTTCTTTTGCTCAAAAAGAAGTTGATTCTTTAGTTATTCAAACTAAAGAAAATACTCAATATTATAAAGAAGAAAAACCAAAAGAAAAGAATTTTGAAAAAGATTTCCAATCTAAATATTCTGGAAAAGATTATGATTACGAAACGAAATTAGAAAACAAACATCAAACAGCTTGGGACAGATTTAAGAAAAAAATATCTGATTTTTTTGATCGTTTATTTAGCTTTTCAAATAATGGTAAAACTTTTTCAACTTTAGAAATAATTTTTAAAATTCTTGGTTTCGCAATTATTGGATTTGTAATTTTCTTAATTGTTAAATTACTGATTAATAAAGAAGGCGGTTGGGTTTTCAGTAGAAATACTAAAAAAATTAATGTAGGTGAAATGAACGAAGAAAACATTCATTTTATCAACTTTAAAGACGTAATTGCTAAAGCAAAAGCTACTAACGATTACCGAATTGCTACGAGATATTATTATTTATGGTTGTTAAAATCTTTATCGGATAGAACTATAATTGAATGGGATATCGAAAAAACAAATTCCGATTATTTATACGAAATAAAAAATGCAGAACTTAAAAAAGAATTTGAATTTCTTTCTTATATCTATGATTATTGTTGGTATGGAGAATTCGAATTAACTCAAGAAGATTTTTCTAAAGCAGAAAACCATTTTGTAAACGCCATTCAGATTAGATAATTATGAGTAAAAATATTAAAATATTAATTTTCTTTTTGGTCTTTGTTTTAGCATTAATCATTTTTGCTGATTCCAATAAAACGAAACCAATCAATTGGAATGCAACTTTTGGATTAAACGATAAAATTCCATTTGGATTAAAAGTATTCAATGAAGAATCGAAATCACTTTTTAAAAACCAAAATTTAGAAAAGTTTTCGGAAACACCTTATGAGTTTTTTAATAAAGATATGGTGTTTACACAAGTTATTACAGAAGGTGATACTATTACTTCATATAATACAAATACTAGTAAAAAAGGAACGGTTTTCGCAATTTCTGAATTAAATAAATTTGATAAATCTTCAATGGAAGAATTATTAAAATTTGCTCGTGAAGGAAATACAATTTTTATCAGTGCTACCAATTTTTCTGAAGTATTAAGCGATAGTTTAAAATTCGAAGTTCATTTAAAAAATTCTGACAATTTACCTTTTAAAAATGCACTTGTAAATCAAGATATTTATTATCCTTTTGAAAAAGGCGCTAAAGATTTTTATTTTCACAAATTTGATAAAACAACTACTAAAATTTTAGGAAATTTGGTTGATAGAAAATACATTTTACCTAATTATATTGAAGTTAAACATGGAAAAGGAAAATTTTTATTACATCTACAACCCATAGCATTTACGAATTATTATTTACTTAAAAATAATTTTAAATATATCGAATCGGTTTGTTCTCATATTGATTCTAAAAACATTTATTGGAATGTAGATGGTATTGAAGAAAGTTCAATTTCTAGTAACCCTTTACGATTTATTTTTAGTCAACCTGGATTAAAATGGGCTTGGTATTTCGGATTAATCGGAATATTAATTTTTATGTTGTTTAATGCTAAAAGAAGACAACGTATTATTCCAATTTCAGAACCAGTAAAAAATACTACTGTTGAATTCGCAAAAACCATCGGAAATTTATACTTTTTAGAAAAAAATCATAAAGATATAGCCGACAAGAAAATTGTTTATTTCTTAGAAAAAATTAGAAAGGATTATTATTTAGATACTACCGTTTTAGATGAAACTTTTATCAATCGTTTACATCAAAAAACATCCAAGGAAAAAGCTGATATTATCAAGATAATCAACAAAATAAATTACATTAAAAATAGTTCAATTATTGTCGAAAAGGATTTGGTTGAATTAAATACACTAATCGAAAAACTTAATTTATAGTTATAAAATATGGAATCATTTGAATCAAACGAAATGAACGAAATGAACGAAAACAATGAAAATGTAAATTTTCAATCACGTATCAATCTTGAACCTTTAAAAACAAGTGTAGATAAAATTCGTTACGAATTAGGAAAAGTAATTGTTGGACAACATAAAATGGTTGATCAATTAATTGTTTCTATTTTAGCAAACGGACATATTTTATTAGAAGGTGTTCCTGGAGTTGCTAAAACATTAACTGCCAAATTACTTTCAAAATCGATGGCGTTGGATTTTAGTAGAATTCAGTTTACACCAGATTTAATGCCTTCAGATATTATTGGAACTTCAGTATTTGATTTATCTAAGTCGAGCTTCGAATTTAAAAAAGGTCCCGTTTTTTCTAATTTCATTTTAATTGATGAGATTAACCGTGCTCCTGCCAAAACACAAGCAGCTTTGTTTGAAGTTATGGAAGAAAGACAAATAACAGTGGATGGAAATTGTTATAAAATGGACGAACCCTTTTTAGTAATTGCTACTCAAAATCCAATTGAACAAGAAGGAACTTATCGTTTACCAGAAGCGCAATTAGACCGTTTCTTATTCAAAATAAACATCGATTATCCTAATTTATCTGAAGAAATTATCATTCTTCAAAAGGAAAATGAATTACAAGACAGAAACAAAATGGCTGATGTAGCAACTGTTCTTTCAAAAAGTCAAATTAAAGAGTTTCAAGGTATTTTAAAACAAATTATTATTGAACCAAACTTAATTGAATACATCGCAAAAGTGGTATTAAATACTCGTGAAAATCCGTTTTTATATTTAGGAGCTTCACCAAGGGCATCAATTGCTATTTTAAATGCTTCAAAAGGATTTGCAGCTATAAAAGGTCGTGATTTTGTAACTCCTGAAGATATTAAAGAAGCTGCAATTCCAGTATTACAACATCGTGTTGTAGTAACACCAGAAAGAGAAATGGAAGGAATTAGTGCTGCAGAAATTATTAAACAAATCGTTGATTCTGTAGAAATTCCAAGATAAAAATTAATTTAAAAGTATGAAACTGTTCAAACAAACATATATCAATAACTTTTTCTTCTATTGTTTAATGGGAGTCATTACTTGTTTTATACTTTCATTCTTTTTTCCTGCATTATATTCGGCAAGTTGGTATTTGTTTTTCATTTTAATGACTTTCACAAGTATTGATTTTCTTATTTTATTTGCTTCTGGTGAAAAAATAAAAGCAAACAGAACCACACCTGAAAAACTATCTAATGGTGATGAAAATGAAATAATTTTAAAAATTTCCAACCAATACACCTTCCCTATTTTAGTGAATATTGTGGATGAAATTCCATTTCAATTTCAGGTTAGAGATTTTTCCATAAAAAAGAAAATTAAATCACAAGACAAAACCGATATTCAATATTTTCTAAGACCAACTGAAAGAGGTGAATATTCTTTCGGAAACCTTAATATTTATACCAATTCACCTTTAAGATTAATTGCCAGAAGATATACTTTTGATAATGGTCAAATGGTTCCAACCTATCCTTCCTATATTCAATTGAGAAAATATGATCTGATAGCTTTTTCAAATAAATTATTCCAACACGGATTGAAAAAAATTAGAAGAATTGGTCATACTATGGAGTTTGAACAAATTAAAGAATATGTTCAAGGTGATGATATTAGAACTATTAACTGGAAAGCTACAGCAAAGAAAAATGCTTTGATGATTAATCAGTTTCAAGACGAAAAATCACAAAACGTTTACATGGTAATTGACAAAGGTCGTGTGATGAAAATGCCTTTTAACGGCTTAAGTTTATTAGATTATGCGATTAATGCAACATTAGTTTTATCAAATGTAATTTTAAAGAAAAATGATAAAGCAGGTATGTTTGCCTTTTCTAAAAAAGTTGAAAATAGAATTGTTGCCGAAAGAAGAAGCAATCAGATGAATTTGATATTAGAAAATTTATACAATATCAAAACCAACTTTTTCGAAAGCGATTTTAGTCGTTTGTATGTAGATGTTAAAAAACATATCAATCAACGAAGTTTAATAGTTTTATATACCAATTTTGAAACATTAGATGGTTTAAATCGACAATTACCTTATTTAAAAGGAATTGCGAAAAATCATCTATTAATGGTTGTTTTCTTTAAAAATACTGAATTGAATGATTTAATTCACAAAAAAGCAGAAAACATCCAAGAAGTTTACGATAAAGTTATTGCTGAAAAATTCGATTTTGAAAAACGTTTAATCGTAAACGAATTAAGAAAATACGGTATTTATGCATTATTAACGCAACCAGAAAGTTTAACTATTGACACGATTAACCAATATTTAGAAATTAAAGCAAGAGGAATTTTATAATGCCAAAACTGAATATTGACATACTCAATATTTTTCTAATTCTGCTTTCTGGAATTTTTGCTTATAAATTACCTTTTCAAACATTTCTTGCGGTATATGCTTTTTTAGGTCCGCTTCATTATCTTACAGAAATCAATTGGTTACAACAACGCAATTATTTTCTAAATCATAAAAACAATGTATTCTATTTATTCGTTCCTATACTTTTAATTGGAAGTATTGTTTACATTTCGAGTTTAACTTTTTTAAAAACTTATATTCCGTTTCTCATATTTTTTACCTTTTTAGTTGCAATTTTTAATTCAACACAAAACGAAAAACTACATAAAAATTGGAAGTTTATTCTATTTATTTGTATTGGATTTACAATAGCGTATTATTTCAGAAAAGGTTTTCACATCGCTTTTTCAATATTCCTTCCATCGTTAATTCATGTGTTTATTTTTACCGGAATTTTTATTCTTTCTGGATTTCTAAAAACGAGGAATAAGCTGTCGTTACTAACATTTATTGTATTTATTGTAACGAGTTTCTTATTATTAACAGACAACATGAATTCAGCTTTTTTTATGGAAGATATTCAAAATAAATATATTCCATTTGAAGAACTCAATAATGCTGTATTCAAAATTTTCAATAAAGAAATATTAGCGAGTCAGGATATCTATTTTTCCAGTTTCGGTATAAGAATAATGCAATTCATTACTTTTGCTTATACGTATCATTATTTGAATTGGTTTTCTAAAACATCCATAATTCAATGGCATAAAACATCAAAAACTAAAATTTCAATTATTCTTATAATTTGGGTACTATCTATTTTATTGTACATCTATAATTATAATACCGGTTTATATTGGCTGTATTTATTGAGTTTAAGTCACGTTATTTTAGAATTTCCACTAAACATAACAACTGTTAAAAATCTTATTAAAAAGTAGTTTTTTGAATTTAATTGTTATTTTTAACAAACTAAAAACTATACTATGCGAATATTTAAACTCTTAATAGTTTTACTGACTATTAATTTAAGTTTTGCCCAAGATTATTTTCCAAAAAATGATGGTGTGAAACAAACCTTCAAAAATGTTGTAGCTGTAACAAATGCAACTGTTTACACATCTTCAACAACAAGAATTGATAAAGCAACCATTTTAATTAAAGATGATAAAATCCTAGAAATTGGTGCTCAAATTGCAATTCCTAAAGAAGCAACAATTATTGATGCAACAGGAAAAACAATCTATCCATCATTTATAGATTTGTACACAGAATTTGGTATTCAAAAACCACAAGCAAAACCAAGAAATTCAAGATCACCACAATATGATTCAGAAAGAAATGGTTACTATTGGAACGATCATATTAGAGCCGATTTTAACGCATCTGATAATTTAAATTATGACGATAAAACAGCTAAAGATTTAAGAGAAATTGGTTTCGGAACCGTTTTAAGTTTTAATAACGACGGAATTGTAGCTGGTACGGGGTTACTTTGGACATTAAACGATGCTGAAAATAATGGAACGCGTATTTTAAATAAAAAAATATCACAACATTTCACTTTTAGAAAAAGTTCATTATCTGCTCAAGCTTACCCATCATCATTAATGGGAAGTATGGCTTTAATTCGCCAGTTATATCATGATGCAAAATGGTATGCAGCTGGTGGTTCTAAAACAAAAGATGGTTCATTAGAAGCATTCAATCAGAATAAAAACTTACTACAAATTTTTACCGCTGGAGATAAATTAAACATTCTTAGAGCGGATAAAATTGGAGATGAATTTGGTGTAAATTATATCATCAAAGGTAGCGGAAACGAATTAGAGCGTATTGAAGAACTGAAGAAAACTAATGCTACTTTACTTATTCCAATCAATTTTCCGGATGCTTACGATGTTTCTGATTCTTTCTTAGCAGAACAAGTAGTTTTATCAGATATGAAATTCTGGAATCAAGCACCATACAACTTAAAAGTTTTAGCTGAAAACAATATCAATTTTGCTTTAACAACAGCCGATTTAAAAAATCCAAAAGACTTTTTAGCGAATTTAAGAAAAGCAGTAGAATTAGGTTTTCCAAAAGAAAAAGCAATTGCATCATTAACTGAAATTCCTGCAAAAATTGCTAATCAAAACAATGTTGGTTCGTTAAAAAAAGGAAATTTAGCCAACTTCATTATTGTAAGTGGTGATATTTTCGAAACAAAAAGTACTATTCAAGAAAACTGGGTTCAAGGAAACCGTTTTGTAATTGAAAAAATTCAACCATCAGATATTAGAGGAAAATACGATTTAACGTTAGATAATGTTAAATACGATTTATCAATCGATGGTGAAGTATCAAAATTAGAAGCAAAAATTTCTCAAGACAAATTAGAATTTGGAACAAAACTTACCTACAACGAACCATGGATAACAATGGTTGTTAAAAGTAAAGATACATTAGCCTCTAAGTTCATTAGAATTTCAGGATTAAAATCGGAAACAAGTTTATCTGGAAAAGCAATTTTAGAAAACGGAAAAGAAGTTTCTTGGTCGGCTATTAAAAAAACAACAACTTCTGAAGTTAAAAAAGAAGAGAAAAAAGACGAGAAAAAAACACCTGTTTTTTATCCTGTGACTTTCCCAAATATGGCTTTTGGAAATTCTTCAAAACCAAAACAAGAAACCATTTTATTTAAAAATGCTACGGTTTGGACTGGTGAAAAAGACGGAATATTAAAAGAAACCGATGTCTTAATTGAAAACGGAAAAATCGTCAAAATTGGGAAAAACTTACCTCAAAAAGGAAAAGTTATAGATGCTACAGGAAAACACTTAACTGCCGGAATTATTGATGAACATTCTCATATTGCTATTTCTAATGGGGTTAATGAAAGCGGACAAAATTCTTCTGCTGAAGTAACAATAGAAGACGTTGTAAACTCTGAAGACATCAACATTTATAGAAATTTAGCCGGTGGAGTTACATCAGCAAATTTATTACATGGATCTGCCAATCCTATTGGTGGTCGTGCAGCATTTATTAAATTAAAATGGGGTTATAATCCTGATGAAATGTTAGTTCCAAGTGCTCCAAAATACATCAAATTTGCTTTAGGTGAAAATGTTAAGCAATCGAATTGGGGTGATAACGAAAGACTACGTTTCCCTCAATCAAGAATGGGTGTAGAACAAGTTTATGAAGATTACTTCTCTAGAGCTCTTGCATATCAAAAAGAATGGGATGCATACAAAGCTTCAAGTAAAGGAAAAACTCCTCCACGATTTGATATCGAATTAGAAACGTTGAGTCAGATTTTAAACAAAAAACGTTTTATTACCTGTCACTCTTATGTTCAATCAGAAATAAACATGTTAATGAAAGTGGCAGAAAAATATAACTTCAAAATTCAAACGTTTACACACATTTTAGA
Source organism: Flavobacterium urocaniciphilum (assembly GCF_900110615.1). Classification (GTDB taxonomy): domain Bacteria; phylum Bacteroidota; class Bacteroidia; order Flavobacteriales; family Flavobacteriaceae; genus Flavobacterium; species Flavobacterium urocaniciphilum. The sequence continues at coordinate 377,234 of NZ_FOEI01000001.1, read as the reverse complement.
AGGATATAAATTAGCCGATAAAATGGCTAAACACGGAGTTGGTGGTTCTACATTTGCAGACTGGTGGGCTTATAAATACGAGGTAAATGATGCGATTCCATATAATGCCGCTTTAATGAATAATGTGGGTGTAACAGTTTCTATTAACTCAGATGATGCTGAAATGTCGAGAAGATTAAATCAAGAAGCTGGAAAAACTTTAAAATATGGAGGCGTTACAGAAGAACAAGCTTGGAATTTTGTAACCTTAAATCCTGCAAAATTATTACAAGTAGATGATAAAGTAGGAAGTATTAAAATTGGAAAAGATGCCGATGTTGTACTTTGGTCAGACAATCCATTAACGATTTATGCTAAAGCTGAAAAAACGGTTGTAGATGGAATTATTTTCTTCGACATCGATCAAGAAAATTCTAAAAATGAATTAGTTCAAAAAGAAAGAAATGAATTAATCAATTTAATGTTAGATGCCAAAAATAAAGGCTTAAAAACACAAGAACCTAAAAAGAAATCAACTGGTCATTACCACTGTGATACTTTGGGAGAAAAATGTAGAGTATTCCACGCTAAATACAACAACTAATGAAAAAACTAACTTATATATTAGCATTAACTTCACTTGTAAGTTTTGCACAACAAACACCAGCACCTAAGCAAACAAAATCCATTTTAATTATGGGTGGAACAGCACATTTAGGTAATGGTAAAATTCAAGAAAACAGTTTAATTTCTATCATAGATGGAAAAATTGCTACTGTAATAGATGGAACTTTAGTGCGTCCAGCCAAACACGATATTGTTATTGATGCATATGGAAAACATATCTATCCTGGCTTTATTGCACCCAATTCAACTTTAGGATTAGTAGAAATTGATGCGGTTCGTGCTTCAGATGATGAAAGTGAAATCGGTGAATTTAATCCACATATAAGAAGTATTATCGCTTATAATTCTGAATCAAAAATCACTGAATCGGCACGACCAAACGGTGTATTGTTAGCTCAAGTAACGCCTCGTGGCGGAAGAATTTCTGGAACTTCATCAGTAGTTCAATTAGATGCTTGGAATTGGGAAGATGCGGTTGTTAGAGAAAATGACGGAATTCACATGCGTTGGCCAAGCAGTTATGCACGATTAGGTTGGTGGGCTGAACCAGGCGGAATTGAACCAAATAAAAAATACGACGAACAAACAAAAGCGATTCAATTATTTTTTGATAAAGCGTTAGCTTATGCGAATTCGGATAAGAAAGTTAAAGACATTCCTTACGAAGCAATGAATGGATTACAAAATGGAAGTAAAACATTATATGTAAACGCCAATGGTGAAAAAGAAATAACCGATATCATCTTATTTAAAAAGAAAAACAATATTCAAAAATTAGTCATTATTGGAGGTTATAACGCTCATAAAATTACCGATTTATTGAAAGAAAATAATGTTTCGGTTTTATTAAGAAGAATTCATGATGTGCCCAATTCTGAAGATGAAGATGTGAATTTACCCTACAAAATTGCTAAAATATTAACGGATAAAGGAATTGTAGTTGGTTTAGAAAACTCAGGAGACATGGAGCGTATGCAAACGCGTAATATTCCTTTTTATGCTGGAACATGTGCTGCTTGGGGAATGAACAAAGAAGACGCTTTGAAATTAATCACTTCTAATACGGCAAAAATATTAGGAATTGATGCGAAATACGGAACGTTAGAAGCTGGTAAAAGTGCTACCCTATTCATTTCAGAAGGTGATGCTTTGGATATGAAATCAAATAAATTAACGCATGCTTTTATTGACGGAAGACAAATTAGTTTAGAAAGTCACCAAACGGTATTATACGAAAGATATAAGGATAAGTATGAAGGACAAAGTACAAAGTCGGAAGTGAAACAATAATTAAAATATACATACCTTTACAAAGTCGCAAAGCCAATCGTTTTGCGACTTTGTTTTTATTACTAAAAAAGATAACTTTGTCACATAGATTCTCAGCAACTTAGTTCAACAAAATGAAGCAAATCACATCCATTCAAAATCCGTTTATTAAAAACTTAGTTTTATTGCAAGATAAAGCGAAAGCTCGAAAACAATCGGGTACATTTATTATTGAAGGACAACGTGAAATTGAATTGGCTGTAAAAGGTGGCTACGAATTAGAAACGATTTTGTTTTTACCGGAAATCATCTCAGAAAATCAAATCAAAAATCTGACTTCTCAACAAGTTGAATTAATAGAAATTTCTAAAGAAGTTTATCAAAAATTAGCTTATCGTGATTCTACAGAAGGAATTATTGCTGTAGCGAAAACCAAATCTTTACAATTATCCGATTTAAAATTATCTGAAAATCCATTAATTTTAGTCGCAGAAGGATTAGAAAAACCTGGAAATTTAGGTGCCATTTTGCGCACTGCTGATGCTGCGAATATTGATGCGGTTATTATTGCGAATCCGAAATCGGATATGTACAATCCGAATATTGTACGTTCAAGTGTGGGTTGTTTATTCACCAGACAAATTGCAGTAGCCACTTCAGAAGAAGCAATTTCATTTTTAAAAGAAAAAAATATTAAAATTTATTGTGCTACGTTACAAGATTCGGCAACGTATCATACAGAAAATTATAATGCACCAACAGCTTTAGTTGTTGGAACAGAAGCTACAGGAATTACAGAAATTTGGCGTCAAAATTCAACCAAAAACATCAACATTCCAATGCAGGGTATTATCGATTCGATGAATGTTTCGGTTGCAGCAGCCATTTTATTATTCGAAGCAAAAAGACAAAGAGGGTTTTAAAATGTGCCAATTTTCAATATGTCAATTTGCCAAAAAACATCAACTATTAACATATAAACAAATGAAAAAAATATTCTTAATTACACTTCTAACTACATTCTGTGGTTTTTCTCAAATTACTGAAAAACAAATAGACGAAGTTGCAGAAAACACTTTAAAAGCTTTTAACGTTCCAGGAATTGCGGTAGCTGTAGTAAAAGACGGAAAAGTGATTCATAGTAAAGGTTATGGAGTAAAATCGATTCTTAAAAAAGATAAAGTGGATGGCAACACCCTATTCGGTGTAGCTTCTAATAGTAAAGCATTCACAACTGCTGCCATAGCCATGTTAGTGGATGAAGGCAAAATGAAATGGGATGATAAAGTGGTAAAATATCTTCCAAATTTTAAAATGTATAACGATTATGTTACGAAGGAATTTACGGTTCGTGATTTAGTTACTCATAGAAGTGGATTAGGCTTAGGTGCTGGAGATTTAATGATTTGGCCTGACGGAAGTAATTTCAAACCTAAAGATATTATTGAAAATTTACAATATTTAAAACCTGTATCCGATTTCAGAACGAAATACGATTACGACAATTTATTATACATTGTAGCCGGTGAAGTTATTGAAAAAGTAAGTGGATTATCTTGGTGTGATTTCATTGAAAACAGAATCATGAAACCGTTGGAAATGAATAATAGTGCTGGTTCATTTTTACGTTTAAAAGACACCACAAATATCATTGATCCTCACGTACCAACAGATGGTAAGTTAAAAGTTATTTCACGATACAAAAACCAAACTTTTGATGCGGCTGCTGGAATTTATTCTTCTGTAAACGACATGAGTAAATGGATGATTATGCAATTACAAGGAGGAAAATATGGTGCAAATAAAGAAAATAAAATGTTTTCTGAAGCACAACATAACGAAATGTGGCAATTGCAAACCATTATTCCGGCTAGAACGAGGGAGCCATATTTTACACATTTTTCTGGTTATGGTTTAGGTTGGTTTTTAAGTGATGTAAAAGGTTACAAACAAGTAACTCATACGGGTGGTTTAGAAGGAATTGTAACACAAGTAACGCTTATTCCTGAATTAAATTTAGGGATTGTAGTGTTAACCAATCAACAATCTGGTGCTGCTTTTAATGCTATTACGAGTACAATTAAAGATGCATATTTAAATATCGAATACAGAGATTACGTTAAGATGTATAGCGATAGAGAAAAAAACAATATTGCTGAAGCAGATAAAGTTACAAAAGAAGTTTGGGCTAAAATTGCAGAAAACAAAAAGAATAAAGTCAAAATTGATGCTAAAAACTATATTGGTACATATAAAGACAACTGGTTCGGAAACATTACAATTACAGAGAAAAAAGGCAAAATGTATTTCAATTCGGAGCGTTCTCCACAATTGGCTGGAGAGATTTTCTATTACAAAGACAATACTTTTGCTGTAAAGTGGTTCAATAGAAGTTTTAACGCCGATGCATTGATTACTTTTTCAGAAAATTACACCAATATTAAAATGGTTCCTATCTCGGAATTGACAGATTTTAGTTACGATTTTCAAGATTTGGACTTCAATAAAAAATAATTTAACAAAAGCGTTCTAAAAATGAACGCTTTTTTTTGTTATATAAATTTTTCGCAGTATTTTTATATACATCAAAAATTGAATATGACAGAGATAGATTTAGAAGCTGAAAACAAAGCAATAGCTAAAGAATATAAAGAGTTACTTCGTATTAGTTATCAAAACCTAACAGATGAAGATAAAAAACTAATACGTAAAGCTTTTGATGTAGCTGTAGAAGCACATAGCGATCAACGAAGAAAATCTGGAGAAGCTTATATTTTCCATCCAATTGCTGTGGCTAAAATTGTAGCTTCACAAATTGGGTTAGGCTCAACTGCCATTGCTGCTGCCCTACTTCATGATGTGGTAGAAGATACAGATATTACTATTTCGGATATAGAAAAAATGTTCAATCCTAAAATTGCAAAAATTGTAGAAGGATTAACAAAAATTCCTAAAGTTAAAAACGACCAAGAAATATCTTTACAAGCGGAAAACTTCCGCAAAATGTTACTGACATTAAATGATGATGTACGTGTAATTCTTATCAAAATTGCAGATAGATTACACAACATGCAAACTATGGACGGAATGGCCGATTACAAGCAAGCTAAAATTGCTTCGGAAACCTTGTACATTTATGCACCACTCGCCCATCGTTTAGGATTATATAATATCAAATCGCAATTAGAAGATTTAGGTTTAAAATATACAGAACCAGATGTGTATGCAGATATTGTTAGTAAAATAAAAGAAACCAAAGAAGAACAAGACGCTTATATCAAATCGATTTCGGATGTATTAAGTAAATCGATGACAGAAGAAGGAATTGATTTTATCATTAAAGGTCGACCAAAATCAATTTATTCCATCAGAAGAAAAATGAAAGCTCAAGGCGTTTCTTTTGATGAAGTTTACGATAAATTTGCGCTTAGAATTATCTATAAATCCAATCTACATGATGAAAAATTCTTAGCTTGGAAAATATATTCTGTTGTTACGGATCATTATCGTCCGAGTCCGAGTCGTTTACGCGATTGGATTTCTTCACCAAAATCGACTGGTTACGAAGCGTTGCATATTACAGCAATGGGACCAATGGGTCGTTGGGTAGAGATTCAGGTTCGAAGTGAACGTATGGATGAAATTGCTGAAAAAGGTTATGCTGCGCATTACAAATATAAAAATGGTGCTACTGAAGAAAATAGCTTAGAGATTTGGTTAAATCAACTAAAAGAAGCTTTAGAAAACGCCAATAATAATGCGGTTGACTTTGTAGAAGATTTCAAACTGAATTTATATGCTAAAGAAATTTATGTTTTCACTCCGAAAGGTGAAATCAAATCGTTACCAAAAGGTGCTACTTCTTTAGATTTCGCTTTTAGCATTCACTCAGAAATTGGTGTAAAAACACGCGGAACAAAAGTAAATGGAAAACTTGTTCCACTTAATCATGTGTTAAACAGTGGTGATCAAGTTGAAATTATCACTTCCGTAAACCAAAAACCAACATTACAATGGTTAGATTATGTAACCACTTCAAGGGCTAAAAATAAAATCAAAAATGTTCTTAACGAAAATGTCAAAAAAATTGGCGAAGACGGAAAAGAAATTTTGGCACGTAAATTACGTCACTTAAAAATTAACTTAAACGAAAGTACGGTTAACGAATTGGTGAATTATTTCAAACTTCAAACAAGTTTAGATTTATTTTACCGTGTTGGAATTGGAGCTATTGAAAACCAACAATTAAGAGATTATGCTAATCAAAAGAACAATACTCTTGTAAATTTCTTTAAGAAAACAATTAAGCGTAATCCGAATGTTAATGAAGAAAGAATCAATGCTAATGAAATAACCAAAAAATTCGATTTATTAGTATTTGGAGTCGAACAAAATAAATTGGATTATAAATTATCTCCTTGTTGTAACCCTATTCCTGGTGATAATGTATTCGGTTTCATCACAATAAATGAAGGTATCAAAGTTCATAAAACAGATTGTCCGAACGCCATAAGCATGCAATCGAATTTTGCGTATAGAATTATTCCTGCAAGATGGATCGATTCTAGCCAAGAAGATTTTAAAGCCATCATTAAAATTACTGGAATGGATGTTTTAGGATTAACTAATGAATTAACAAAAGTTATTTCTAACCAAATGCATGTTAACATTCAAAGTATTAGTTTAAGTTCGGAAGCTGGAATTTTTAATGGTCAAGTAACCGTAGTTGTTCAAAACAATACTATTTTGAAAAAATTAATGGAAAACATTAAAAAAGTAGACGGTATAGATAAAGTTACAAGAGTTTATAATAATTAATAATTTATATGAAAAAAGTACTCTATTTAATTTTATTATTAACAAATATTTCAATTGCACAAAACAAACAATACAATTTAGACCCAAATGGAAAAAATTCAAATTTTCATTATCTTATAAAAACTTACCCTAATAATGCAATGGAGTTTAGAGTAAAAAAAGATAGCGGTACTGTTTATCAAATAACTGCACCATTGTATGAAACTATAAAATCAAATTACGATACTATAAGCAAGATTTTACCACAGAATAAGAAATTAAAAGTAAAAGATTCAACTATTTTTTTTATTCAATATTTTTATAAAAATGACAGAACCTTTTTTAATGAAAAAAATCAGATTGAAGTAAATAATTCATATTTTTCTAATTTCATAAAAGAACAGAAATCAATTGTTGAACGAAAATATAAAAATTCTAAAGTAATTTATATGTTTGAAAATGGGATAGATATTTCAAACTATAAAAAAATTGATAATTTTTTTGTTGATGAAAATAATTATTTCAGAACAAATTACTTTAAAAAATCTATTCTATGTGGCTCCTTTTTAATAATAAAACCAAATGGTCAATCTTTAATTAGAAATGGTGAATATAGACTTGATCAAATGGCTGAACATTTAAATTCAAAAATTTGGGAATTATTTTTTGAATCTAATTCAATTAACAACTCAGAAGAAGAACATAAAACAGAATAATTAGAATTAAAAGTAAAAAAACTTCTAACTTCTAATTGCAAACTTCTAACTTTCATTATCTTTGCAAATCTTTCATTTAAAAACCAAATGGATAACAACCAAAATCAAGAAACGGTAAAAAACGTTTTTACAAAATACCTTGAAGAAAAAGGGCATCGTAAAACGCCTGAACGTTATGCGATACTTCAAGAAATATACGAAAATCAAGAACATTTTGATATCGAATCTTTGTACATCAAAATGAAAAACAAAAATTATCGTGTTTCTCGTGCAACTTTATACAACACAATTGAATTATTGTTAGAATGTAAATTAGTACGTCGTCATCAGTTTGGTCAAAACCAAGCACATTACGAAAAATCATATTTTGACAAGCAACACGATCACATTATTTTAACCGATACTGGTGAAGTAATTGAATTTTGTGATCCACGTATCCAACAAATCAAACAAACAATGGAAGAAATGTTCGGGATTAGTATTGAAAATCATTCCTTATATTTTTACGGAACAAAGAATAAATAATAAAACAACTAAATTAACCCTAAGCTAAATTAGTTTAGGACAAAACAACAACACAATGAATGTAGACTTACTACTTGGATTACAATGGGGTGACGAAGGAAAAGGAAAAATCGTCGATGTATTAACTTCAAAATACGACATTATTGCTCGTTTTCAAGGCGGACCAAACGCTGGGCATACACTTGAATTTGATGGAATTAAGCATGTTTTAAGAACAATTCCTTCTGGAATTTTCCACAAAAACAATGTAAACATTATCGGAAATGGTGTAGTAATGGATCCTGTAGTTTTTCAAAAAGAAATTGAAGGATTAGCTAAATTTAATTTAGATATCAAATCTAAATTATTACTTTCTAGAAAAGCACATTTAATTTTACCAACTCACCGTTTATTAGACGCAGCTTCTGAAGCAGCAAAAGGTAAAGCAAAAATTGGTTCTACTTTAAAAGGAATCGGACCAACATATATGGACAAAACAGGTAGAAATGGATTACGAATTGGCGATATTGAAATGGCCGATTTCCAAGAAAAATACCGTGCTTTAGCTGATAAACATGAAGAAATGATTAAGTTCTACGATGTAGAATTACAATATAACCTTCCAGAAATGGAACAAGAATTTTTCGCAGCTGTTGAAGAATTAAAAACATTAACATTCATCGATTCTGAAGAATATTTAAACAAAGCGTTAAAAGCTGGAAAAACAATTTTAGCAGAAGGTGCGCAAGGATCTTTATTAGATGTAGATTTTGGAACGTATCCATTTGTAACATCTTCAAATACAACTGCAGCTGGAGCTTGTACAGGTTTAGGAATTGCTCCTAATAAGGTAAAAGAAGTTTTCGGAATTTTCAAAGCCTACACTACTCGTGTTGGAAGTGGACCATTCCCAACTGAATTATTTGATGAAGTGGGTGCGAATATGGCAAAAATTGGTAACGAATTTGGTTCAGTTACTGGTCGTGCTCGTCGTTGTGGATGGTTAGACTTAGTAGCTTTAAAATATGCTGTTGAAGTAAATGGTGTAACGGAATTATATATGATGAAAGGTGATGTTTTATCAGGATTTCCAACATTAAAAGTTTGTACAGCTTACAAATACAAAGGTGAAACGTTAAAGCATTTCCCATACAACATCGAACCAGAAAATGTAGAACCAATTTACACAGAAATGAAAGGTTGGCAAGCAGATTTAACTGGTATGACAACTTATGATGAATTACCATCAGAACTAAAAGCATATATCGAATTCATTGAAAAAGAATTAGAAGTGCCAATTAAAGTAGTTTCTGTTGGACCAGATAGAAAACAAACTATTACAAGATAAACTTAAAAATCCCGATTGCTCGGGATTTTTTTTATTTCAAAAACAATTCTTATTGTATTAATTTTCGTACTCAAAAAGAGTATATTTGCAAAAATTCAAGTATATTTTATTATGAAACAAACCTACCTTTTCTGCTTACTTTTTGTAAGTTTATTTTCAAATGCACAGATTATTAATTTTCCTGATATTGTTTTCAAAACTAAATTGAAAGCTTGGGGTAATGTAAAAGATATAAATGGCAATAATTTCGTATTAGATGCAAATAACAATGGTGAAATTGAAGTTTCAGAAGCTCTAAATGTTTATGAAATTATTGCAAGTGGTTCTAGTGGAGGAAATATCTTTTCTGATGCTACTGGTATCCAATATTTCACTAATGTAAAAAAAATTAACTTCAGTAATAATTTTCTTGCCAGTTTAAACGTTTCAAATATGGTTAACCTAGAAGAATTGAAGTGTATTCAAAACCAAATCACATCAATAAACTTAACAGGATTATTGAACCTAAAAAAACTTGAATGTACATATAATCGATTAACAAGTTTAGATTTAAGTAATTTAAACAACTTACAAATTGTTTATTGCTCACAAAATTCAATTTTAGATTTAAATATTTCAAATCTACAAAATTTACAACAATTGTATGCTGGAAGTATTGGTTCTTACATACCTAATAGGTATGAAAAAATAACTTTAACAAATTTGCCAAGTTTAGTTACTCTTAATTGTGGTGGTGGCGCATTAACTGACGGTATTAATGAATTAAATATGTCTAATTTAAACAACCTACAAACTATTGAATGTCCATTATCAGCTATCACAACAATTGATGTTTCTATGCTACCAAATATTCAAATGGTCAATGTTAATGATTGTCGTAATTTAATATCTATTTTTGCTAAAAACGGAAGAGATGAAACTCTAGGTTTTGGTTATCCTACACAACAATATGGTTCAAGTATAAGATATATATGTGCAGATGAATCACAATTAGCAGCTGTACAATCAAGTATAAATTGGCCTGGAAATAATGTTCTTAATTGTCATGTTAATACCTATTGTTCTTTTATACCTGGAGGAAGTTATAACACTGTACAAGGTCAAAATAAACTTGATAATGAAAATGATGGTTGTGGTATAGATGACAATCCTTTTCCAAATTTAAAATATTCTGTAAACAACGGAACAACAACTGAATATTTTATATCCAATGGTTCTGGAAATTATGTTATCCCAAATATCAACGGTACATACACTATAACTCCAATACTAGAAAACCCAAGTTATTATACTGTTACACCAACAAATTTAGTTGTGAATTTCCCTGCACAAACAAGTCCCGTAAATCAGAATTTCTGTGTAGCAATAATACCTCATAATGATGTTGAAGTTTCTATAATTCCAATTAATATTGCTAGACCAGGTTTTGATGCTAAATATAAAATCATCTACAAAAACAAAGGAAATCAAATAGAAAATGGAATTATTAATTTACAATTCAATGATGCAATTTTAGATTTAGTTTCAACAAATCCAGCTTTTACAACACAAACTTTAAACAATTTAAGTTTCAATTACAGTAATTTAAACCCTTTTGAGACTAGAGAAATAAGTGTTATTCTGAATGTAAATTCACCAATGGAAACTCCAGCTGTTAATAGTGGTGATATTCTAAGTTACACCGCAACAAATACAATCACAAATACAGATGAAATGCTTTCTGACAACACATTTGTATTCAATCAGACTGTTGTAAATTCTTTTGATCCAAATGACAAAACATGTTTACAAGGAAATTATGTTGGTGCAGATAAAATTGGAAATTATGTTCATTATATAATTCGTTTTGAAAATACTGGAACTTTCCCAGCTCAAAACATTGTAGTCAAAGATATGATTGATACTGCTAAATTTGATGTTTCAAGTTTAGTTCCATTACATGCGAGTCATAATTATTTTACAAGAATTGCGGGAAACAAAGTAGAATTTATTTTTGAAAACATCAATTTACCTTTTGATGATGCTAATAATGATGGTTATATCGCATTCAAAATTAAGACATTACCAAATTTAGTTCTTGGAGATACTTTTAGTAATTCAGCAAATATTTATTTCGATTATAATTTCCCAATTGTAACTAATACTGCAACCACAACAATTTCAGCATTAAACAATCCAAGTTTTGAGTTTGGGAATTATTTTAGTTTATATCCAAATCCAACTTCAAATGAGTTAAATATCAATTTAAAAAAATCAGTTGAAATTAATTCCATTCAAATTTATAATACACTTGGACAATTAGTAACCGTTCAAACAGGTAATGCTTTAAAAATTGATGTTTCACATTTAAAAACGGGGAACTATTTTATTAAAATAAATACCAATGAAGGGTATTCGACTAGTCAATTTATAAAAGAATAAATCAAACACATCATACATTTAACTCTGTTAAGATTTTATATTTTGACAGAGTTTTTTATTTATAACCTTAAAAAAATCTTAATCCCTATTCATTTTTGCACATTTTACTTAAATTTGACAAAAAAATAGAAGCCTTGAGAAAATATATATATGCTGTAGTTTTACTATTTTCAATCTTTATTGGAAATGCACAAACACCTACTCAACCTATTGCACCAGCTAATCCAAATGCAATAAGAATTTTACATTCCGATTTTATTGATAAAAACCAAATTGAAATACCTGGCGCGATTGTCTTTACCGGAAATGTTCAAGTTGAACATAATGGTGTAAGAATCAATTGTAATAAAGCCTATCATTATACAGATGAAGATTATGTAAAAGCTTTCGGAAACGTGCAATTAAATCAAGGTGATACGATTGTAATGAATAGTCGTTATGCTGAATATAATGGAAAAACATTACTAGCATATGCAACTGGTGATGTTAATTTACGTTCACCAGATTCAAACTTAACAACAGATACAATCTATTTTGACAGAAACAAACAAGAAGCATTTTATAGAAGTTGGGGAACAATCACAAATAAAGAAAACACTTTGAAAAGTAAATCGGGTAGATACTTTTTAAACAGTAAAAAATATGTTTTCAAAACAGCGGTAACAGTTGTAAATCCACAAGTAACGATAAAAACGAATAACTTAGATTTCTACGATAATTCTGGTCATGCTTACGTTTATGGACCAAGTACCATTACAAGTAAAGAAAACGTAATCCATACATCAAATGGATTTTACGACACTAAAAACGATGTTGGAAAACTACTCGATAAATCAAAAATTGTATATAATAATAGAGAAATTGAAGGCGATGATATCAATTATGATAAAAAGAAAAATTTCGCCAAAGCCACCAATAATGTTAGAATTACGGACACTATAAATAACATGGTCGCAACCGGACATTATGCTGAATTATACCGTAATATTGGTGGAACCAAAAAAGATTCGATGTTTATTACTAAAAAAGCATTGATTAAAACGCTAGTTGAAAAAGACACCATGTATCTTCATGGTAAAAAAATATTAGTTACCGGTCCACAAGAAGATAGAACCATTAGAGCTTTTAATAATGTTCGATTCTTTAAAACCGATATGAGTGGTAAATGTGATTCTATTCATTCAAACAACAAAACACAATTAACAAAATTGATTGGAAAACCCGTACTTTGGAATAATGAAAACCAAATGACAGGTGATGAAATTCATTTAGTTGGAAATAATAAAACCGAAAAACTCGATTCCTTAAAAATTTTAAACAATGCCTTTTTAATTCAAAAAGACACTATTGGTGAAGACAATTACAATCAAGTTAAAGGTCAGGTTTTATATGGAAAATTCCGAGATAATAAATTATATCAAGTCGATTTAATCAAAAATACTGAAAAACTCTATTTCATGTATAATGACAAAAACGAATTGGTTGGAATCGACAAAGGTGTTTCTAGTAGTATCAATATGCAATTAGAAGACAATAAAATTGTAGAATTAACTTCTTTCAAACAAATTTTAAGCAATACCTATCCCGATAAAGATTTTCCTAAAAATGCAAGGCGACTTCGAGGTTTTGTTTGGCGAATTGATGAAAAAATAACTTCGTTAGATAATATTTTTCCAGATGATGAAAAAGAAATCGACGCCAAAGTAAAAATAGAAACCAAAAAGAAAGAATCTGAAGAGCAAAAACCTATGGACGTTTTGAAAGAAACTACAGATTATGGAAAGTCTGATAAGAAAGGGATAAATAAAAAGGCAAAAGGAACAAGTAAAAAGGCAAAAAAATAGTTTTCAGTTACAGTTTTTAGTGTTCAGTAATTTTTAAAACCACAAACAATAAACCACAAACATATTCATGTTACAAGATTTCTTCAAATATCAAGCGCAAACCTCTCCTCATCCATTAGCAATAGAAATTTCTCATGCTAAAGGTTCTTATATTTATGATACTGATAATAATAAATATTTAGATTTTGTGGCTGGAGTTTCGGCTTGTAGTTTAGGACATCAAAATGAACGTGTTAATAATGCCATAAAAGACCAATTAGACAAATATTCTCATGTAATGGTGTATGGCGAATATGCCCAACATCCGGCAACTGAATATTGTAAATTATTAGCTTCACATCTTCCCAATACGTTAAACAAAGTGTATTTGGTAAATTCAGGAACGGAAGCAACGGAAGGCGCTTTAAAATTAGCTAGAAGAATTACAGGAAGAAGTCAACTTATCTCATGTCACAATGCATATCATGGCAATACTATGGGAAGTTTAAGTGTGATGGGTTTTGAAGAACGCAAACAAGTATTCCGACCATTAATTCCAGATGTTGATTTTATTACTTTCAATAAAGAAGCCGATTTAGAAAAAATCACTACAAAAACAGCTGGAATTATATTAGAATCTATTCAAGGTGGTGCTGGTTTCATTCAACCAGAAAACGGTTTTTTAAGAAAAGTTAGAGAACGTTGTACCGAAGTTGGTGCGATGTTAATTATAGATGAAATTCAACCTGGTTTCGGTAGAACAGGAAAGTTATTCGGATTTGAAAACTACGATTGCGTTCCTGATATTATTGTTATTGGAAAAGGTATGGGCGGCGGAATGCCTGTCGGGGCTTTTGTTGCATCAGAAACACATATGGATTTATTAATGGACAATCCTAAATTAGGACATATTACTACTTTTGGTGGACATCCAGTAATTGCTGCAGCGTGTTTAGCAACGTTACAAGAAGTTACCGAAACGAATCTAATGGCAGAAACCTTAGAAAAAGAAAAACTTTTTAGAAAATTGTTAGTACATCCTTTAATTTCTGAAGTTCGAGGAAAAGGATTAATGTTAGCGGCTATGACAGAAAGTCCTGACATCACAACTGAAATCATCTTAAAATGTCACAAAAGAGGACTTATTTTATTTTGGTTACTTTTTGAAGGAAAAGCAATTAGAATTACACCGCCATTAACTATTTCAAACGAAGAAATTGAAGAAGGCTGCAAAATCCTTTTAGAAGTAATGGATGAAGTACATTCCAAAAAATAATTGTAAATAATTCATTCATTTTCAATTAATCATTTACCCTTTTTTATTATAAATCCTAAGCAGAATCTTGAATCACATTGATTTTTTGTTAATTAAATTGTTCAAAACATATAGTTGGCAAGGATATTGTACACTTATTAATTGAGTAATTTTATTATAGAAATTTTAATACTCATTGCTATGAATATGAGTCACGAAGAAGAAGCCGACGATTACAATTTATCTTTATCTAAATTCGAATCAATGTTAAAAACCAATAAAGTGTTTTTCTTTGATTCTGAAGAGTTTGAAGATATTATCTTGCATTATATGGATACGGGCAGACTGAGCTTGGCCAAAAAAGCTTTGAGATTAGGCTTAGAACAACATCCAAAATCTTCAGGTTTAAAATTAGTTCATGTTGAAATATTAATTTATGAAGACAAAATTGAACAAGCCGAAAAAATTCTCAACGAAATAGCTTTATTGGAACCAACAAACGAAGAAGTATATATTCAGCGTGCCAATATTTGTTCAAAAAGAGACCAACACGAAAAAGCCATAGATAATCTTTTTATCGCTTTAAAATATACAGATGATGAAGCCGAAATTTATTCAATGATAGGTATGGAATACTTATTTATGGATCGATTAGAATTAGCTAAAGAAAACTTTATCAAATGTTTAGAACAAGACGAAGAAGATTATTCTGCTTTATATAACGTAGTGTATTGTTTTGATTTCTTAGATCAAAATCAAGAAGCTATTTATTATCTTGAAAAATTTATCGACAAAAACCCATATAGCGAAGTGGCTTGGCATCAATTAGGTCGTCAATTTTACGCTATAAAAAACTATGAAAAAGCAGTTTGGGCTTTCGATTACGCTTGTTTAATTGACGAAGGATTTCTAGGAGCCTTTTTAGAAAAAGCAAAATCTTTAGAAAAATTAAAACGTTATCAAGATGCTATTGATTGTTATAATATCACAATTGAATTAGACGATCCAACATCATTTGCGTATTTAAGAATTGGTAAATGCTATGAAAAATTAGGAAATAACGAAGAAGCTTTAAATTATTATTTGAAAACAGTTCATGAAGATCCGTTGTTAGATAAAGCTTGGATGACTATTACTGATTTTTACATCAAACAAAAAAATTACCAAAAATCATTGTATTACATCAATAAAGCAATTGGAATTGATGGTGAAAATCCATTATACTGGAGAAGATATGCAAATATCAATCAATTCTTAAATTACTTTGAAGAAGCTGAAGCAGGATATCGAAAAGCATTTGAATTTGGCGACATTGAATTAGACAATTTCTTATGCTGGTCGGATGTACTTTATGTTTTAGGTGAAAGTAGCGCAGCCATTGAAATCTTACAACAAGCAGCTGACTTATATCATAATGAACCGGAAATTTTATACCGTTTAGTAGGTTTGTATTTTAATACTGAAGAAGAATTTAATGCTATTGAAGGATTGAACTCTGCTTTATTAATCGATTATCATAAAAACTATATTTTAAAAGACTTGTTTCCAAATGTTTGGGAAAATGAAACCGTACAACGAATAATTAAAAATCACAATATTTAAGCCCCAATAATGGAATTTATCGACTTCTTATTACACTTTTTAAAAGACCCTTTAACCGTAATTAACCAATTAATAGAACAATACAATACGCTGATATATGTAATTTTATTTTTAGTTGTTTTTGTAGAAACAGGTTTCGTAATCATGCCTCTTTTACCTGGCGACTCAATGCTTTTTGCCATTGGAGTTATCGCAGCAACTACTGGAAAATTAAGTCTTGCCGTAATCATTCCGCTTTTAATTCTTGCGGCTCTTTTAGGGGATAATTTAAATTATTTTGTAGGTCATAAATTCGGTGAACTCATAAAAGAAAAGAAAAAAATCTTATTCTTAAAACGAGAATATATTGAAAAAACAGAAGATTTCTTTGAACAAAATGGTGGAAAAGCTGTAATTATGGCTCGTTTCGTACCTATTGTTAGAACCATTGCTCCTTTTGTGGCTGGAGCCGGAAGCATGAAATACAGAGTGTATATCTTAAATTGTATTCTTGGTGCTATTCTATGGGTTGCCGGGATTACATTATTAGGCTACTTTTTAGGTCAAATTGAAATTGTAAAAAATAATTTCGAAAAAGTGGTTTTAGGAATTGTAGTATTATCTGTTTTGCCTATTTTTATTAAAATTTTTAAATCGAAGTTTAAAAAAGCTTAATCTAAAAAAATCACTTATTACTAAAATTTGAATAAACAATTTAAAAAAAGTGAGAATCAATTTAGCCGCTAAAAAATAATTTTAAATTTATGAAAAAGAAATCACATAAGAAACAACGAAAGTTTGGACTTATCGGTAAGAATATTGACTATTCTTTTTCAAAAAAATACTTTACAGATAAATTTGCTATTAATCATTTTGATAATTGTGAATATGAAAACTATGATATTCCGAATATTAATCAATTTAAAGAAATAATAAAATCTTCAAAAGGCTTGGTGGGATTAAATGTTACCATTCCATACAAAGAAGAAATAATTCCGTATTTAGATAAATTATCAAAAAGTGCTAAAAAAATTGGGGCAGTTAATTGTATCACTATTTCTAAAAAGAAAAAATTAAAAGGTTATAATACAGACTTCTCTGGTTTTAAAAAATCCATTAAACCTCTTATAAAAGAACATCATAAAAAAGCTTTAATATTAGGTACAGGCGGCGCAAGTAAAGCCATTGCTTTTGCTTTCAAAAAATTAGATATTGAATTTGATTTTGTTTCTAGAGACCCTTCTGAATACGAATATAGTTATGAAGAATTAAATGAAGATATTTTTTCAGAATATCATATTGTAGTAAATACAACTCCAATTGGAACTTTTCCTAACATGACGGAAGCTCCAGAACTTAATTATTCACTATTTACTCCAAAACATATCGCATTCGATTTGGTTTATAATCCTGAAGAAACAACTTTCCTTAAAAAAGCCAGAAAAGCGGGTGCTGTAACTAAAAACGGATACCAAATGCTTGTTAATCAAGCAGAAAAAGCATGGTTAATCTGGAATAAGTAGCATTTTGTCATAAATAAGTTCAATTTCTTTGAATTTTCAACTGCCTTTAGTATCTTCGAACCTTAAACTTAAGCATATTAGACATGTTAGAAGAATTGAATGATAACCTGCATCAAGCAGATGGACAAGAAAATGTAGACCAAATTGAGAACGTAACTATTGATTCTCAAAATGATAGCGAAGAAACAGTATCAAACTCGAATGAAATAGAAGCTATTACAATAGAAAATCAAACACCAACATCTGCACAAGATGAAATTGACAATCATTTAGCGGAATCAAGCGAAGATGGTTCCATTCTTGCAGATTTAGATATTCCAACAAAAGATTACGAAAACTTATCTTTAGAAGAATTAGTTGATGAATTATCAACTTTCGTTGGACACGAAAATGCTTTACATTTCAAAATTCAAATTGAAGATATTAAAAGAGCTTTTTTAAATCATTATCACCATTTAATTGAAGAAAAGCGTACTGCTTTTTATGCTGAAAATGATGCTTCAGCTGAATTTGAATACCACTCACCTCTTAAAGTAAAATTTGATCATTTATTAGACACGTATCGTCAAAAAAGAAATGCAAATTTCAACAATATTCAAAACCAATTAAAAGCCAACTTATCAAAAAGAACGGAACTTATTGAAGAATTAAAATCGTTAATTGCCAATAATGATTCGAATATTTCTGATATGTTTAAAAAATTCAACGACATTAGAGAACGTTGGAAAAACACAGGCGCTATACCAAAAGACAAATACAATTTAGTTTGGAATAATTTCCATTTTCACGTAGATCGTTTTTACGAAATTGTACATTTGGATAGAGAAATTAGAGATGCCGATTTTAAAAATAACTTAGAACAAAAGTTAGAAATTATTGAAAAGGCAAAAGCATTAGTTAACTTACCAGATGTTACTAAAGCTTTCCGTGAATTACAATTATTACACCGTATTTGGAAAGAAGAAATCGGTCCAGTTGACAAAGAACACAGAGAAAAAATTTGGCATGATTTCAGTGAAATTACAAAACAATTACACGATAAACGTGAAGCGTTAGCTTCTCAATTCAAAGAAAAAGAACAAGAAAACTTGAATCAAAAAAATGCAGTTATTTCTAAAATAAATGACTTGTGTCAAGAAAAGTGTTCTTCTCATGCGGATTGGCAAAACCAAATTGTAAAATTAGAAGCACTACGTGAAGATTTTTTCAAATTAGGTAGAGTTCCATCTGAAGTTTCTGAAACTACTTGGACAAACTTTAAAAACGCGGTTCGTAATTTCAATGCTAATAAAAATGCTTTTTACAAAGACATTAAAAACGAACAACACCATAATTTAGAGTTAAAATTAGCTTTAATTGAAAAAGCAAAATCATTTGTAAATACAGAAGATTTTGATGCTACTACTCCAATTATGAAACAAATTCAGGAAGATTGGAAAAAAATTGGTCATGTACCAAGAAAACAATCGGATGAAATTTGGGACACGTTTAAGAAAACTTGTAACGCTTATTTCGACAGATTACACGAATCTAGAAAAGAAGAAATTGCTGTAGAAGTTGAAGCTTTTGAAAAGAAAAAAGAATACTTAGAAACGTTACGTACTTTCGAATTAGTGGGCGATCACAAAACCGATTTAGATGCCATAAAAGCTCATATTGCTACTTGGAAAGAAATGGGTAAAGTGCCACAAAATCGTCGTCATATTGAAGGTAAATTCAATAAAATTTTAGATGCTTTATTTGAAAAACTAAGCTTATCTAAAAAAGATTCAGAAATGATGAAATTCAACAATCGTTTAGAGCAACTTTCGGAAGGAAACGACCAAAGAGCTATTGCAAACGAACAAATTTTCATCCGTAGAAAAATTGACGAATTGAAACATGAAATCAATCAATTAGAAAACAATATTGGCTTTTTTAGCAATGCAAAAGGAAACAATCCATTAATTAAAGAAGTTCAAAAAAATATTGAAAAACATAAAGAGGAATTACAACTTTGGAAAGACAAATTGAAAAAGTTAAACAATTCAATCTAAAAATAAGAAGACCGTGAAAACGGTCTTTTTTTTATACTTATAGTAAGAAAATAGTATATTTGAGTATATAAATTAAGATGAAACTAGAATTATATCAAATTGATGCTTTTACAAATAGGATTTTTGGCGGAAATCCAGCATGTGTTGTACCTTTAAAAGAATGGTTACCTGATCATCTTCTATTGCAAATTGCTAAAGAAAATGCTGTAGCTGAAACTGCTTTTTTTATTGATAAAGGCGAAAAAATTCATTTACGTTGGTTTACTCCAGATATCGAAATGGATTTGTGTGGTCATGCAACATTAGCAACGGCGCACTGTTTAAAATCGATTCTTAATTATCCAAATGAGACCATAATTTTTGAAACGTTAAGTGGTGATTTAACTGTTGAAGTAAGAGACGATTTTTATTTTTTAGATTTTCCTTCAAGAATGCCTATCAAAAGTGAGTTGCCTGAACTTATTTCAAAATCATTAAGTAGTCAACCTCTTGAAACATATAAAGCAAGAGATTATGTTTTAGTTTTTGAATCGGAATACGACATAAAACACTTGAAAATAAACCGACAATATTTTGATCAAATCAATTTAGATCCGGGCGGTGTAATTGTAACTGCAAAAGGAAATAATTGCGATTTTGTTTCGAGATTTTTTACTCCACAAGCTACTATTTTAGAAGATCCAGTTACTGGATCAGCACATTGTTCTTTAATTCCTTTTTGGGCAAATCGTTTAGATAAAAACGAATTAAAAGCCATACAATTATCAGATAGAATTGGAAACTTAAATTGTTCAAATAAAGTAGATAGAGTTATTATTAGTGGACAAGCTAGAACCTATTCTGTAGGATGTTTTTGGATTGATTAATCAGTTCCTTTTAAATTCTATTTACTAAAAAGTTATCATCAATAAAATATTTATTTTTTTAAAATAACATGAAAACAATTAACATACTATTTCTAATTAGCTGTATTACTATAAGTTGTCATTCAAATCAAACTGAAAAAGAAAAGAAAACGGATTTAGTAAATACTCAATTAATTACAAAAAAAGATAGTTTAAAAGGAATAAACAAGAAAAATAAAAATTCATCACAATGTTTGTGTTTTGACGGAATTGGATCGAAAAAAGGCAATGAACCGATACATACTTTTGAATTTACTAATGGGAAAAAAATTATTGTTTGTGGTTACTTAGAAACAGAATCTGAAGATATAACTATTTCCGAGTTTAATATATTTGATTGTGAAACCGAAAAACCTTTAGTGGAATATGGTGCTACTCGAATTTGTAAAATTGTTAAAAAGAAAGATACTTTGCAGATAAACGAATACACTAATTTACCAATTTTGAAAAACTTCGAATGGAAACTAGTTAAAATAGGCAAACAAACTATTACAACTAAAAATAATCAATTTATTATATCTAAAATTGTTCCCGATCTAGAAAAATTTCAAATTGATGAAGTTGTTGCAGAAAAGTTTTTAAAAAACCTAAAAAAAGGACAAGGATTTGGAGAAAATTGGGAAACTGAAATATGTTTTTTAGAAGTGCTTTCATTAAAAGGAAATGAAAAAGCCTGGAATATTTTGAAAAATTATGAAACTTTTATTGGACAAGAAACTGATGGTGCTATAGCAGAAACCTGGAAAGATGCCGTTTCATTGGTTGAATGGGTAAAAAAATATAAATAATAACTTCTACCTCCCAAAACTATACTCCTTCTCTACTTTAGCAATTCGAACCGTATAGTTTTCATACCATTTTTGTCTGCCTAAAAATTGCGCATCCAAATGATCTAGGTTTTGTTTCCAATTGGAAATCGCCTCTAAGCTTTCCCAATACGAAACGGTAATTCCAATTTCATTTCTTGCCGATTCAACACCTAAAAATCCAGGTTGTTGTTTTGCTAACGCTACCATTTTAGCTCCCATTTCAGCATAATTATCATCAATTTCGGTTCGTGTAGAAGTAAATATTACAGCGTAGTAAGGTATTTGCATAAATTAGTTTTTTAAGAAACATTAGTTTCATATTAGCTAAAAAAGCTTCGCTTGATATAGAAACACAAAGTATAAAAATAGTAATTCTAAATTAAATTCATCATA
This sequence comes from Flavobacterium urocaniciphilum, assembly GCF_900110615.1. GTDB lineage: Bacteria > Bacteroidota > Bacteroidia > Flavobacteriales > Flavobacteriaceae > Flavobacterium > Flavobacterium urocaniciphilum. The sequence goes on along the minus strand of NZ_FOEI01000001.1, from coordinate 355,248 downwards.
AACTTTTCACATTTGCCTTATCACTTTTCACTATTAAAACTCAAATCTTCAAGCTTCAAACTACCAACTTCTCACTCAAACTACAATTCATCCTTAAAAAATTACAATTCGGTAGTTTTAAATTTCAAACCTGTAATTTCTAACGCAACTTTGCTTCATCAAATTAGAAGAATAAAAAACAAATTTGATAGACACTTCGATAAGATCAGTGTGTCAATCAAATCAACAAAAAACAAATAAACGTTAAACTAAAAAAAAAAAGAAATCATGGTAAAATTAATCACAACAGTAGCATTTGTATTAGTAAGTTTTTTAACATCTGCACAAACCCAATATGAAAAAGGAATGAGTAGTGCTTTACAATTATGGGGCGAAGGTAAAAACACAGAAGCTATCGCACAATTTGAAAGAATTGCCTCAGTAGAAAAAACGAACTGGTTACCAAAGTATTATATTGCTGCTATTAACACCTTTCAAGCTTTTGGAGAACAAGACAAAGAAAAAATGAAAACATTATTGGATGCCGCTCAAAAAGCACAAGATGAAATCAATGCTCTTGCGCCAGACAATGCTGAAGTTTTAGTAATGCAAGCGATGATTCATACCGCTTGGATTGTTTACGACCCAATGACAAACGGACAAAAATTATATGGCGATGTAATGTTTATTTATGGAAAAGCAGAAAAAATAGCACCAAATAATCCAAGAGTAGTCTTCAATAAAGCAAGTTTTGAAAAAGGTGGCGCACAATATTTTGGTGGAGATACCAAACCAATGTGTGAAAAGATTAAAGCTTCTTTAGAATTATTTGCTAATTTTAAACCTGAAACACCCTTTCACCCAACTTGGGGATTAGAAAGAGCTAAAAAAGAAGCAGAAAGCTGTAAGTAAAAAACTTATATTTACGAAACGTATACATTCAATTTGAAAATTAAAAATGATGATCAATACATTAATAAAAGAAATACCAAGAGCTTTAATAATATCAATATCCATTTTTATTGTGTTAGTATTAATACGATTACTTACTGGAATTTCAATAGCCCTTGATAATAATTTATTAGTAAATTTTGGCTACTCAATGTTGTACGGATTATCGTTATACTTTGCCAATGCAATTGTTTTCATTTATTTAGAAAGAACTTATCAATCAAAATACCCGCTAAAAAGAATAATAACCGGATTTATCTCTTCGTTTTTAGTATCGATTTCTGTAATATTCTTATTAAGAGTATTTGAAGATGTAATTATTGAACAACGTTCTTTTTCAGAATATTTAAAACAAGAATCCTTTTCAAATTATTTCGTTTCAATTATCATAACATTTGTTGTTACACTGGCATTTCACACGTTTTATTTTTACAAAGCGTACAACGAAAATAAAGTTAAGGAACAAAAAATAATTGCTAGTTCAGCTTCGGCACAATTAGAAAGTTTAAAAAATCAAATCGACCCGCATTTTCTTTTCAATAGTTTGAATGTTTTGAGTTCATTAATTGAAGAAAATCCAGAAGCAGCACAAAAGTTCACTACATCTTTATCCAAAGTATATCGCTATGTTTTAGAACAAAAAGATAAAGAGTTGGTTTCGGTTGAAGAAGAATTAAAATTCGCAAAAACATATATGAATTTATTAAAAATGCGTTTTGAAAACAGTATCACTTTCGAATTGCCAGAAATTGAGATTGCTTCGGATCTCGCAATGACAGAAGAAGCAAAAGTGGTGCCACTATCGTTACAATTATTATTAGAAAACTGTATTAAACACAATATTGTTAGCGAACAAAAACCATTACATATCAAAATTTATATCGAAAACAACGAATTAATTATTGAAAATAACAAACAAATTAAAGAAGTTTTACAAGATAGAAAAGGTGTTGGATTACAAAATATAGTTAATCGTTACGCCATTTTAACCAAAAGAAATGTCATCATTCAAGAATCGGAAACTGTTTTTAAAGTGAAGTTGCCAATTCTAACTAAACAAATAATATCAATGGATACAAAAATAATAGAATCAGAAAACATGTCTTATGTAAGAGCTAAAGAACGTGTTGAAAAATTAAAAGGTTTTTATGGAAATTTAATTTCCTACTGTTGTGTCATTCCAGTATTAATCTTTATCAACTTAAGGACATCCGATTTCAATTGGTTTTGGTTTCCTATGTTAGGTTGGGGATTCGGATTAACCATGCACGCATTTGAAACATTCGGATATGGAAAATCTTGGGAAGAAAAGAAAATTCAAGAAATTTTGAACAAAGACAAAGAACAAAACAAAAAATGGAATTAATCATGGAAACAAATAATCAAGAATACGAAAGATATCAAGCTGCAAAAAAGAGAGTAAAAGAAATTAAAGGTTTTTATGGAAATTTAGTTTCTTACATTTTAGTGATTTCTTTTTTAACTTTTATCAACTTAAAATACACACCAGAACATTTATGGTTTTATTGGCCAATGTTAGGTTGGGGAATCGGATTGTTATTTCATGCCTTTGGTGTTTTCAACATAGTACCATTCTTTGGTAAAGATTGGGAAGAAAAGAAAATCAAAGAATTAATGGAAGAAGAAAATAAACAAAAAGATAAATTTCAATAACAACTTTAAAAAAGAAAGTATGGAAACTCAAGACAAAATAAAATATGAAGAAGCTTTACAAAAAGTCAGAAAAATTAAAGCTTTCTATGTACATTTAATAGTATTTATATTAGTTAATATTTATGTAATAATTAAAAAAACAAATCAAATCGACGAAGGAGAAACGATTTGGGATGCCTTTAAATTAGCTTTTTTCTGGGGAATTGGATTAGTATTTCATGGATTAAGAACTTTTGATTTAATTCCTTTCTTTGGAAAAGATTGGGAAGACAGAAAAGTGAAAGAATTGATGGATAAAGAAAAAAATCAAGATCGTAAATTTTAATTAAAGAATCATGAACACTCAAGACGATATTAAATATAAAGAAGCCTTAAAGAGAGTTAAAAAAATTAAAGGTTTTTATTCTCATGCTGCAGTGTATCTTTTAGTCAATATTATGATTGTATTCATTAATATTCGCGATTTAGAACCTGGTGAAAGTTATTTCCAATTTAAAAACTTTCTAACAGCATTTTTCTGGGGAATTGGTTTGTTAGCTCATGGCTTATCTGTTTTTATGCCTAATTGGATTATGGGAGAAAATTGGGAAGAACGTAAAATCAAAGAATACATGGAAAAAGAAAAACAAAACAAAGAAATGTGGCAATAAGTTCAATTTTGTTGAATTTGAAAATTAAAACTTAATGAATATAATTATTATAGAAGACGAAAAACCAGCAGCTCGATTACTACAACGAAAAGTTGAAAAATTAGGGTTAGAAGTAAAAACGATGTTGCATTCTGTTGAAGAAGCCATTAATTGGTTCAACAACAATTCGCATCCAGATTTAATCTTTTTAGATATACAATTATCTGACGGTTTGTCTTTTGAAATATTTGAAGCAATTGATATTAAAAGTGCTATCATCTTCACAACAGCATATGATGAATATGCGTTACGAGCTTTTAAATTAAACAGTATCGATTATTTATTAAAACCAATTGATGAAGACGATTTAGAAATTGCTGTCAATAAATTTAAAGCGAGAACCACTTCTCCATCTATGTCTTTAGATTTTGAAGCAATAAAAAGAATGTTGGTGAATCCTGCCGAAAAAGAATATAAAAAACGCTTTTCAGTAAAAATTGGAACGCAATTGAAGGTCATTACTATTGATGAAATTGAATGCATTTATAGCGAAAATAAAGGCACTTACATTCATACTTTAGATAATAGAAATTATTTAATTGACCATTCGTTAGAAGTCATAGAAAAAGAATTAGATCCGAATCAGTTCTTTAGAATCAGTCGAAAATTCATTATTCCAATGAATTCTGTAAAAGAAATCCAAATGCATTCTAATTCGCGTTTAAAAATAATTTTACCCTCGTACAAAGAAGACGAGGTTATTGTAGCCAGAGAAAAAGTATCTGATTTTAAAGATTGGTTAGGATAATAAAGATTTGTTAAATAGTTATAACACATAGAAATATCTCACTATTTTTGATAAAAAAGTAGATGAGATATTTTCGTTTTATACTAGCAATCGTTTTGTTTTCAAGTTTTACTTCCAATGCACAAGACTTGATTTCATTCAAAACTTACGATGAATTAAATGCCTATTTAAAGGAAAATAATTCTAAACCTTTAGTTGTAAATTTTTGGGCTACTTGGTGTGCTCCTTGTGTCAAAGAATTACCTTATTTTGAAAAACTAAATCAAGAAAATCAGAATGTAAAAGTAATTCTGGTTAGTTTAGATTTCGAAAAACAAGTAGAAAGTAAATTAAAACCATTCTTAAAAAAGAAAAAATACACCTCTACATCAATTTATTTAGCCGATAAAGATTATAACACTTGGTTGCCTAAAGTCGATAAAAACTGGTCGGGTTCAATTCCTGCAACATTGATCATAAAAGATGGGAAAATGACTTTTATAGAACAAGACTTTTCCAATTATGAAGAATTAAATACGTATGTAAATCAAACAATAACTAAATAAATATATCATGAAGAAATTTGGAATTTTTGCCTTATTTATGGTGATTTTAATGAGTTTTACAAACTCTACAGGTTATCAACCTGGCGACAAGGCTACCGATTTTAAATTGAAATCGGTTGATGGTAAAATGTACAGCATGGCAGATTATAAAGATGCCAAAGGATTTATTGTGGTTTTCACTTGTAATCATTGTCCGTTTGCCGTAAAATATGAAGATCGCGTAATTGAATTAGCAAAAAAATACAAACCAAAAGGTTATGTTTTATTAGCGATCAATCCGAATGATCCTGCAGCTGCACCAGATGATAGTTACGAATTAATGAAAGTGAGAGCCAAAGAAAAAGGTTTTACTTTTCCGTATTTATTTGATGAAGGTCAAAAGATATATCCACAATATGGCGCTACAAAAACTCCACATGTATTTTTATTAGACAAAAACTTAATTGTAAAATATATTGGTGCGATTGATGATAATGTAGAAGATGCAAAAGCGGTAAAAGAACACTATTTAGAAAATGCAATTGCTGCTTTAGAAAAAGGACAAGAACCTTCACCAGCAACTACAAAAGCTATTGGCTGTACCATTAAAGTAAAAAAATAAGGTTAATAAATTTTAAAAAAGCGTGAAGACAAATTGTTTTCACGCTTTTTTTATTATTTAAAATTTGGGAATGGAATTTCAATAAACCACATTAAAGTCATACCTACAATTCCCCCAATAAGTGTAATTGCAATAAAAAATTTAATAGTTTTTTCAGATGGATTTTCATTAACATTTCCAATACTTTTTATTGTTATTACTCCTGGATGATTTTCTAAAAATTTAGCTCCATTTTTAAAAAAAATAAAACGAAATAACATAATCCAAATCATAATTATTGAAAAATGAAAAATCAATACAATTGGATTCATTTTGGCTGGCTGCAAATATTCAAAAACAGAATTGGTCAATCCCAAACTATTACCTATACCAATAATAACCCAAGGAATAATACTAAAGATTAAAAAATTTTTAATTATTAATTTATATCCATTTTCTTTTTCTGGATTATCTACTATATATTTTTCAACTTTTTTCTTAATTATAAAAACATTAATGATAGTAAACAATATAAATAAAATCCAAAAATTCTTAAATACTATTTCCATCATTAATAAGTTTTACTATTTCTACTCTCCAACAACAAATAAAACTGCACACTAAATAAGAAAGTTGCTAAAACTAAGTGTAACGTCTGACTTCCAAAAGGGAAATTCATATAAGACATTACTACTCCAGTTAAGATTTCGAAAAGTAAAATTCGCACTATCCAATTTACTTTTTCAAAACCTAATTGTAAGTTTTTGTTTCGAAGTAATAAGTATAAATTCGCCAAGAAAACAACTATAGAAAAACTTCTGTGGAAATAGAAGCTCAATTCTGGTTTCAATAACCAAAATTCTTTTGGAGCGCCTGTTTTTTCAATAGTATCAACAAATTCACGAACATATGTTCCTAAAATAACTTGAACTATAGTAAAAAGCAACACAACAATTAAAGTAATATTGAATTTCTTATCAAACTTTCTAACAATGTTTTTAGCCGAAACTATATAAATAACATACAATTGTAAAGCAACAATTAAGAAGGCTGCTAACATGTGTGTCGTTATTTTAACTGGATTTAAAACCGAATCTACAACCGTTTTTCCTAACCAAGCTTGAAAGCCCATTAAAACGCAAACTAAGAAAGAATAAAGAACTATCTTTTTATTTTCTTTCCAATAACCAAAAGCAAATATAAACGTTACAAAACAAGCAATTCCTGCTAAAGCTCCACATAATCTATTGATATATTCCACCCAAGTATGCATCGGGTTAAAAATTGCATAATCATGCTTCGTATAAGGTTCCCAATTGTTTTGAGAAAAAGTTGAAGTGGCAACAAAATCTTCTTTCGCCACCAATAATGTTTCGTCTTTTATGATAACTTGTCCTTTATCATACGTTTTATTAGCCGTAAATTCTAATCCTTTTTGTTCTGTAGGAGGAATGTAATAACCGAAACATTTTGGCCAATCCGGACAACCCATTCCAGAACCTGTCATACGAACCAAAGCACCAGCTAAAATTACTAAATACACTAAAACTAATGCTGTTTTGGCAGCGGGTAGGAAATATTTTTTCATTTTTTTGAGTTTCAAAGTCGCAAAGATTCTAAGATTCAAAGACTTAATATTTCAAAGTAACAATGTTTAAAATCAAAACAACATTAATATTTTATTTATAAATTTTCTTTAATTTTTCTCATAAACGAACTCATCATACGTTCACATTCTCTACTATCTTTAAAAATCAATTTAAATTCATTTTCTGAAATATAATTTAAATTAAAAGCTATTTCAATTTGAGTTTGAAATTCAAATAAAGAACCAATTGAAATTTTTAAAAATCTATAAAAATCTTTATTTGAATCTCTACCAAATCCTTCAGCAATATTACTTGGTACAGAAACTGAACATCTTCTTATTTGAGACATTAGTCCAAATTGTTCATCTTTTGGAAATTTTGATGACAAAATATATGTTTTAGTAACTAAACTCATAGACTTTTGCCAAATTAATAAATCTCTAAATGTTTTCATTTTTATTTTGATTAAAAGGCATTTAATTTAAAAAAAGGCGTAAATAATTTTAAAAAAGAAAACTCAGTTTCTTTAAATTTTGAAACTCTGTTATTCTGCTACTTTGTCACTTTGTAACTTTGTAGCTTTGTAACTTTGTAACTTTGTAACTTTGCTACTTTGCTACTTTGCTACTCAACTACTCTGCTACTTTCAACCCCATTTTCTCAGCTTTCTTCATTACGAAATCTAAAGCTGGTTGGTATTCGTTCGGAATTTCACCTTCTAGAATTGCTTCTTTTACAGCTTCTTTCAACATACCAATTTCTCTACAAGGTTTCAAATTGAAAATCTCCATAATTTCTTCACCCGAAATAGGTGGTTGAAAAACTCTAACTCTATCCTTCTCTTCTACTTCAACAATTTTCTGACGAACAATTTTAAAGTTATTATGGTATTTTTGAAACTTTTTAGGATTTTTAGTTGTGATGTCGGCTTCACATAAAGTCATTAAATTTTCTACATCTTCACCAGCATCAAAAACCAAACGTCGCACAGCAGAATCCGTTACAATATCTTCTGCCAAAACAATTGGTCGAGAACTCATCATCACCATTTTTTGTACAAATTTCATTTTTTGGTTTAATGGCATGTGTAATCTTTCAAAGATTTTCTTTACCATTTTTCCACCTAAAAACTCGTGTCCGTGAAAGGTCCAACCTTGTTTTTTATTGAACTTCTTTGTAGGCGCTTTCCCAATATCATGTAATAAAGCAGACCAACGTAACCAAACATCATCGGTATTCGGACAAATATTATCTACTACTTCTAAGGTATGATAAAAATTATTTTTATGTGTCTGACCTTCAACTTCTTCTACATTATTTAAAGCGGTTAATTCTGGTAAAATAATATCTAATAATCCGGTTTTATATAAATGTAAAAATCCAATAGAAGGTTGTTCTGAAGATAAAATTTTGTTCAATTCATCCACAATTCGTTCTCCGGAAATAATTGAAATTCTATCTTTATTATTTGTGATGGATGCTAATGATTCACTTTCTATTTCAAAATTCAATTGAGTTGCAAATCGTATCGCACGCATCATACGTAATGGATCATCTGAATACGTAACATCTGGATTTAAAGGCGTTTTCAAAATTTTATTTTCCAAATCAGAAACACCATTAAACGGATCGACTAAATCGCCAAAATTATCTGCATTTAAAGAAAAAGCCATTGCATTAATGGTAAAATCTCTACGCTCTTGATCGTCTTGCAAAGTACCGTTTTCTACAATCGGATTTCTGCTATCATGTGTGTACGATTCTTTTCTCGCACCCACAAACTCGATATCCATGTCTTTATAACGTAACATTGCTGTTCCATAGTTTTTAAAAACTTGAACTTTTGGATTATTCGGTAAGATTTCAGAAACTTTTAAAGCTAATTCGATACCACTTCCAACAGCAACAATATCAATATCTTTTTTATGATTTCTTTCTAATAAAATATCACGAACAAAACCACCAATAACATAACATTCAAGATTTAATTCTTGAGCCGCTTGAGAAATGATTTTGAATATTTTATTATCTAAGTGTTTTTTGTAATTCATTGTGTTAATTTTCAATTTGACAATATGTCAATTTGCCAATTTCTATTAATTAAGAATAATTTCCAATTGACTAATTATACATAGGCACATTGGCTAATTGAATTATCGTCTAATTATTTTAACCTGACTATCCAATGTTAGTTTAATAATTGCCGATGGTTTTTTGCAAACTTTATCGTGGTGCAAATTTACAACATAGTCTACTCCTTTTATAATCTCAGGAGAAATTTCTTTGAAACTCATAGGTGTTGGTTGTCCAGATATATTTGCTGAAGTTGAAACTAAAGGTCGTTTCAATCTTTCCATTAATTTATAGCAAAAAGGCTCTTTTACTAATCTAATTCCAAGAGTATTGTCTTCTGCAATAATATTTTTAGCTACATTTTTAGGCTGATCTAAAATAAGTGTAGTTGGTCTTTCAGAATTGTCTAATATTTCCCAAGCAACATCTGGAATTTTAGCAAAAACATTGTATAACATTTTTTCACCATTCATAAGGCAAATCATGCTTTTACTTTCTTCACGTTGTTTCAAAGCATAAATTTTCTTTACTGCTTCTTCATTAGAAGCATCGCAACCAATTCCCCAAACTGTATCAGTTGGATACAATATAATTCCGCCATTTTTTATGACTTCATATGCGTTGTGAATTTCCGTATTCATGTTTTTTTATTGCAAAAATACCTTAAGTTTTATATAAGTACAATATCTAACGAATAAATTATGAATAGTTTTTTATATTTGCAGTTATAAACTATACTTTATGTTAAATAATAAATCGATTTTAATCACTGGTGGAACTGGTTCCCTAGGTAAAGAACTAACAAAAACTATTTTAGAAAATTGGCCTGATGTTAAACGATTAGTAATCTATTCTCGTGACGAACAAAAACAATTTCAAATGGCTCAAGAATTTCCAGAAAGTAAATATCCTGCAATTAGATATTTTATTGGAGATGTTAGAGATTTAGAAAGATTAAAAAGAGCATTTAACGACATCGATTATGTTATTCACGCTGCTGCAATGAAGCACGTTCACATTGCGGAATACAATCCAGATGAATGTGTAAAAACAAATATTGGTGGTGCTGAAAACGTAATTAAAGCCTGTTTATCATCAAATGTAACTAGAGTTGTTGCCTTATCTACAGACAAAGCTTGTGCGCCAATTAATTTATACGGAGCTACAAAATTAACTTCAGATAAATTATTTATTGCTGCAAATAACATTAAAGGAAAACAAAACATTAAATTTTCTGTTGTACGATACGGAAACGTAATGGGATCAAATGGTTCGGTTATTCCTTTCTTTATGAATAAAAAACAAGAAGGTGTTTTACCAATTACAGACCCAAACATGACGCGTTTTAATATTTCATTAAAAGGTGGTGTTGATATGGTTTTACACGCTTTAGATGAAGCTTGGGGTGGCGAATTATTTGTACCAAAAATCCCATCTTATAAAATTACTGATGTTGCAGAAGCAATTGGTCCGAATTGTAAACAAGAAATTGTAGGAATCAGACCAGGAGAAAAAATTCATGAAGAAATGATTACGGCTTCTGATTCATTTACTACATACGATTTAGGAAAATACTATGTTATTTTACCTCAAGTAACAAATTGGAATTTAGACGAGTACATTTCAAATTTCAATGCTAAAAAAGTTCCTGTAGGATTTTATTATAACTCGGGTGACAATGAAGAATGGGAAACTGTTGATTCATTAAGAGGTTTAATTAAAGAACATTTATATCCTGATTTCACTGTATAATTAATGATACCATACGGAAAACAACATATTACCGAAGAAGATATAATTGCGGTAACTGAAGCTTTAAAAGGCGAATATTTAACGCAAGGTCCGACTATTTTAGAATTCGAAAAGAAATTTGCTGCCTATATTGGTAGTAAATATGCTGTTGCAATTTCTAACGGAACAGCTGCTTTACATTTATGTGCTTTGGCTTTAGATGTAAAAGAAGGCACTAAAGTTATCACAACTCCAATTACGTTTGCAGCATCTGCCAATTGTGTTAGATATTGTGGTGGTGAAGTTGTTTTTGCAGATATTGATTCGGAAACGTATTTAATTGACATCGAAAAAGTAAAAGAACTTTTAGAAAGTCAACCTAAAGGAACATTTTCTGGAATTATTCCAGTTGATTTTGCTGGAAGAGCTGTTAATTTAGAAGCATTTAAAAAATTAGCTGACGAATACAATCTTTGGATTATTGAAGATGCTTGTCACGCTCCAGGTGGATATTTTGTAGATTCTAAAGGAACACAACAAAATTGTGGAAATGGAAATTTTGCTGATTTATCGATTTTTTCTTTTCATCCTGTTAAGCATATTGCTACCGGTGAAGGAGGAATGATTACCACCAACAACGAAGAATTATACAAAAAACTTTTAATGCTTCGAACTCACGGAATTACACGTGATGAAAATGTATTTGAAAATTCTCTTGAATTTGCTAATGGAACTGAAAACCATAACGGAGAATACCCAAAATGGTATATGGAAATGCAAAATTTAGGTTTCAATTATCGATTTACCGATTTTCAAGCGGCATTAGGAATTAGCCAATTGAAAAAAGCAAATGACGGAATTCTAAGAAGAAGACAAATTGCAGCTAAATATTACGAAGCTTTCAAAAACTTACCATTTATAAAAGGGCAATCTTCTGTAATTGAAGGTCATGCTTACCATTTATATATTATTGAAGTTGACAGAAGATTAGATTTATACAATCATCTTCGTGAACAAAATATTTTTGCTCAAATTCACTATATACCATGTCATTTAATGCCTTATTATAGAGAATTAGGTTGGAAAGAAAACGATATGCCAAAAGCTGAGAATTATTATAAAAATTGTATCAGTTTGCCAATGTATCCAACTTTAACAGATGAAGAGCAAAATATTGTAATTAACACGATTCTTAAGTTTTACAATTAATTTTGAAAGTAGCTTTAGGTACAGTTCAATTTGGATTACAATACGGAATTTCAAATAAAAATGGAGTTCCGACGGATGAACAATTGCTAGAAATTTTTTCTACATGTGAAAGTAACGGAATCAACACTTTTGATACTGCAGTTGCCTATGGAAATGCCGAAGAAAGAATTTCCAATTTTTTACCTAAGAACGCAGAAATCATTTCAAAATTCCCAAAAACAGAATCTAAATCGGATTTAGAAACTATTATTTTAAATTCTATTTCTCGACTAAAAAGAGACAATTTATACGGATTTATGGCTCATAATGGCGATTTTTTAATCGAAAATCCACAATTATGGGAAGTTTTAGTAAAATTAAAACAAGAAAATAAAATCCAAAAAATTGGTTATTCATTATACACAACGGAGCAATTAGAACAATTATTAGAATTTAATTTAGTTCCAGATATAATTCAAATTCCATACAGTCTTTTAGATCGAAAATTCGAACCTTATTTTGCTGAATTGAAACAAAAAAATGTAGAAATTCATTGTCGTTCGGTTTTCTTACAAGGTTTGTATTTTTTAAATCCGGAAAAATTACCGGAAAAATTAGTACCTTTAAATTCTGAATTAAAAAGGCTTCAAACTATATGTCAATCGAATCAAGTTAAGATTTCTGATGTAGCTTTAAATTTCGCTTATTCAAATACTTACATTGATAAAATTGTCATCGGAATTGAAAACAAAACACAACTAGAAGAAAACATTAATTCAATTAAAAATTGGGATAAAAACGATTCCATTTTTGATGAAATTAAATTGATTACAGTAAATAACAAAGAACTATTAAATCCGGCAAATTGGTAAAAATTGTAGGTATCACACAAGCAAGAATTGGTTCGTCTCGATTACCAAAAAAAGTCTTGTTAGAAATAAAAAACAAAACACTTTTAGACTATCATCTGACTAGAATTAAACAATCTAAACGAGTTGATAATTGGATTGTGGCTACTACAAATGAAACGGAATCTGATTTAATTTGTACAATTGCTGAAAGTCAAAATTTAAAGAGTTACAAAGGCAGTTTAAATGATGTTTTAGATCGATTTTATCAAGCGGTTAAAAATGAAAATGCAGATTATGTAGTTCGAGTAACGTCAGATTGTCCACTTATTGATGCGAATTTAATTGATGAAACGGTTCAGTTTTGTGTTGATAATAATTTAGAATATTTTTCTAATGTTTTTGAAGACAAATATCCAGACGGATTAGACGTTGAAGTGTTTCAATTTAAAGCATTAGAAGAAGCTTGGCAAAGCGCCACATTACAAGCCGACAGAGAACATGTTACGCCATATATTAGAAGAAAAGTAGATTTATCTCAATATAAAAACGAAACAATTGATGCCAAATATTCAAGTGTAAGAATAACGGTTGATGAAGAAGTCGATTTTAAAGTTATTCAACATTTAGTTGAAAATTTAGGTGAAAATGAAGATTGGAAAACGTATGCCGATTACATTTTAAACAATATAGAAATAAAAAAAATAAACGATTCTATCATAAGAAATCAAGGATATATGAAAAGTAAATTCGAAGAAATAAAATTAAGAACGATTACCAATTTTAAAGCTTCTGATGAATATAGAGCTAAAATTCATGATTTAATTCCGGGTGGTTGTCATACCTATTCAAAAGGTGATGATCAATTCCCTATTCTTTCTCCTGCCGCTATCGTAAAAGGAAAAGGTTCACATATTTGGGATGTTGACGGAAATGAATTTTTAGATTGTTCGATGGGATTAACAAGTGTGAGTTTAGGTCATGCTTACGAACCAATAATCAATGCTGTAAAAGTAGAATTAGATAATGGTGTAAATTTTCAACGTCCATCGTATTTAGAAAAAGAAGTTGCAGAAAAATTCTTGAGCATTGTTCCTGGTCACGATATGATTAAGTTTTCTAAAAACGGATCTATTGTTACAACTGCAGCGGTAAAATTAGCTCGTGCTTATACAGGTAGAAAATTAGTTGCGTTCCCTGGAGATCATCCTTTTTATAGTTATGACGATTGGTTTATCGGAAAAACAGCTTGTAACAAAGGTGTACCTGAAGAAATCTCTGAATTATCAGTAACATTTAAAGGTTGTAATATTCAATCTTTAAAAGATTTATTCGAAAAATATCCAAACCAAATCGCTTGTGTAATTACTGAGCCAGAAAAAAATCAGTGTTCAAATTGTACTTGCGAATATTCAAATAAAGAATTCTTAGAACAAGCTATTGAATTGTGTCACGCTAATGGTGCTTTATTCATTGCTGATGAAATGGTAACCGGATTTAAAACAGAGTTTCCAGGAACGATTACGAAATATGGAATTGTTCCAGACATGGCAACTTGGGGTAAAGGAATTGCTAACGGATTTTCATTTTGTGCCTTAACCGGTAAAAAAGAAATCATGGAATTAGGTGGAATTAACCGTGAAGGTGAAGAAAAAGTATTCCTGATTTCTACAACTCATGGTGGTGAAACGCATGGTTTAACAGCTGCAATTGCTACCATTGACGAATATAAAAACAAAAATGTAATTGCTCATACACATACAATTGGTAAAAAATTAATCGATTTATGTAATCAATTAATTAATGAAAATAATCTAACGGATAATATAGAAATAATGCCATCTATTTGGATGCCTGTTTTTGTATTTAAAGACAATAACAAAGTTGCTTGCCAAGGATTTAGAACGTTATTTTTACAAGAAATGATTCAACGTGGTGTTTTATTCCAAGGTGCATTTGTTCCTTGTTTTTCTCATACTGAAGAAGATGTGTATTACTTTGCAAAAGCATTTAGCGAAAGTTTAGAAGTATATAAAAACGCCTTAGAAAATGGCTATTCCAACTATTTAGTGGGTAATCCAGCGAAAGCCGTATTTAGAAAATTTTTATAAAGATGCGAAAGTATAAATGTCTGACAAATAATACATTTGAAGCGAATGGTTTTCATATTGAACCGTTACGCGACGAAGACAAATATGCTATTTTAGAAATTCGCAACCAACAAATTTATCATTTACGTCAAGCGGAACCACTAACTAAAGAAAAGCAAGAAAACTATTTTAGTACAGTTGTTGCAAGTCTATTTGATCAAGAAAAACCAAGTCAGTTGTTATTTTCGTTTTTTGAAAACAATGAATTTATTGGTTATGGCGGATTGGTTCATATCAATTGGATTGATAAAAATGCAGAAATATCTTTTGTCATGAAAACCGAATTAGAGGCAGCACATTTCTCAAAATATTGGTCGAATTACTTAAATTTGATAGAAGAATTAGCATTTTCAGAATTGAATTTTCATAAAATTTTTACGTACGCATTCGATTTACGACCGCATTTATATAATGTTTTACTACTAAATGGATTTAAAGAAGAAGCACGTTTAAAAGAACATTGCTACTTTGATGGTACATTTTTAGATGTGGTTTATCACGCGAAATGGAATAGAAAGATTTCGTTCAGAAAAGCAACAGAAAAAGACATGATGTTGTATTTCGATTGGACAAATGATGCTTCAGTAAGAGAAAATTCGTATCAATCGGGTGCAATTTCTTTAGAAAATCATCAAAATTGGTTTCAAAATAAAATTAAAGATGCTACTTGCTCGATGTTGGTTTTTGAAAATCATTTAGGAAATGCAATCGGACAAGTTCGCATACAAAATACAGAAAACAATACTGCAATAATTGGTATTTCAAACGATAAAAATCATAGAGGAAAAGGTTACGCTAGCGAAATGATTCGTTTAGCAGCTGAAAGTTTCTTGATGTTACATCCAGAAGTTACCATTAGTGCTTATATTAAATTAGAAAATACAGCTTCTGAAAAAGCCTTTAAAAAAGCGGGCTTCGAATTAGAATCTGTTTTAAATTATGAAAACATTCCGAGTTTTCATTACATCAAAAAATTATAATACTTTAATCATGAAAATAGGAAATTTTACAATCGATAAAAACTCACCTGTATTTATTATCGCTGAACTTTCTGCTAATCATAACGGTAGTTTAGAAACTGCCTTAGAAACCGTTAGAGCGGCAAAAAGAGCGGGTGCAGATTGTATTAAATTACAAACCTATACTGCCGACTCGATTACGTTAGATTCAGACAAACCAGATTTTGTAATTAAAGGTACCATTTGGGACGGCAGAAAATTACATGAATTATACCAAGAAGCTTATACTCCATGGGAATGGCATAAAACTATTTATGAAGCAGCAGCTGCAGAAGGATTAATATGCTTTTCTTCACCTTTTGATAAAACGGCTGTTGATTTATTAGAAGAATTAAATTCACCAGCTTACAAAATTGCTTCATTTGAAATTACAGATATTCCATTAATTGAATACGTAGCTTCAAAAGGAAAGCCTATCATAATTTCAACAGGAATTGCTGAATTAAAAGATATTGAACTAGCCGTTGAAGCTTGTAAACGAGTGGGTAATCACGACATCGCATTATTAAAATGTACATCAAGTTATCCAGCTCCAATAGAAGAAGCCAATATGTGTATGGTGAAAGATATTGCGGAACGATTTAATGTAATTTCTGGATTATCTGATCATACAATGGGTGCTACAGTTCCAATTGTTGCTACAACTTTTGGTGCGAAAATTATCGAAAAACATTTTATTTTAGATAGAAATATTGGCGGTCCTGACGCTTCTTTTTCTATGAATGAAGAAGAATTTACAGCTATGGTTAAAGCTGTAAGAGAAGCAGAAAAAGCAATTGGTGTTGTTGATTATACCTTAACTGAAAAACAAGCGAAAGGAAAAGATTTTAGTCGTTCACTTTACATTGCTGAAGATATTAAATCGGGAGAAATCCTAACAGAAAATAACTTACGTTCTGTTCGTCCAGGATTTGGTTTACATCCGAAATTTTATAACGAATTGTTAGGTAAAAAAGTTAATGCTGACCTTGAAAAAGGAACACCTATGTCGTTAGATTTCATACAATAATAAACGCCTCAATTTCAATTACATCATTACATGAATACAATAGAAAACATACATAATCAAACCATAATTGTTCAAACATCTTACCACCCTACTCCGCATTTAGAAACGGAAATGGAAGTGATTGAAAGATTGTTAGAACAAAATAATACAATCTATTGGCTAATTTGTAAAAAGGATTTTAAGGTTTGTTTTAACAATCCTACACATGAAAAATGGACGTGTAATGTATGTGTTTCTAGAGTAAAAGCTGGTATAAAAGAAGTATATAAAAACATCAAAAATCCAGATAAACTAAAAGTAATTGAATATGCTGATTATTTAGATTATAATGAGTATACTAATAATGCTTTACTCAAATTTGAATTTAATTCGTTATCCGATTTAAAAAAATATAAATTTAATGGGTACGATGTGGGAATGGCAACGGCTTCTTCTTTAGTTTCCTTCACCAGAAATCATTTACCAAAATTAGAAGAACATTCGAAATTTATTGAAAACGGAATCAAAACAGGTGCGTATTTATTTGAAGCTTTTTCAAATATTGCAAGTTTGGTTAAACCAAATTTAGTCATTCTATTCAACGGAAGATTTATAGAAAACCGCCCCTTATTACGTGTTTGTCAGCAAAATAAAATCAATTATGTAACGCACGAACGTGGCGGAAAATTAGATACATTTTTATTTAGAGTAAACTCGATTCCACATTCAATTGAAACCGTTTCTCAAGAGATGGAAATGCTTTGGGAAACCGCAACTGATGATAAAGAAGATATCGGAAAACGTTTTTATACCAATCGAATTCAACGTGTAGAAGATGCATGGTATTCGTTTACAAAAGAGCAACAAGAAGGAAGATTACCAGAAAGTTTCAATCATATTGAAGGTAAAAAAGTAGTAACTATTTTCAATTCTTCTTTAGATGAATATGAAGGTTTAGAAGGATTCGGACCGTATTTCTATGAAAATGACAATTTAGGTATTAAGCAAATAGCAGAATCGTTATCACAACACGAAAATATTAAATTATACTTACGAATTCACCCGAATTTAAAAGGTTTAGATAACGCTCAAAATGACTTTATCAAAAATGAATTAGAACCTTTAGAACAATTAGAAATCATTGGCGCTCAAGACAGTGTTGACACTTATGCTTTGATTAATAAAAGTGATATCATTATTGTTTTCGGTTCAACTGTTGGAGCTGAAGCAGCTTTTGCTGGTAAAAATGTAATTTTATTAGGTAAAGCAGCGTATGAAAAACTAAATTGTTTCTACATTCCAAAATCACATGAAGAAACGATTGAAGCGATTACTTCAAACGATTTCAAATTCCCGAATATTGATGCTTCAGAAACATTGAAATATGGCTACTGGAACGAGAATTTTGGAAATAAATATCAGAATTACCAACCGATTAATATCGCCAAAGGAACATATAAAGGCAAAAAAATAAAGGCTAATCCAGTGATTAGAGAATTACGACGATTGTTTAATCGATAATTTATAAAATCGCTTTAAAGAATAACATCACTTTATCTAAAAACTTAATTTTGGAATAATAACCCGATTCGTTTTTCAAGTATTTTATATAATTGAAATCGTAGTTTTTTACATTTCGAATGGTTCTTAAAATAGTTCTATCGATGTGATTTTCTAATAATTGCTGATTACAATATTGTAATTTTAAATTGTTTACTTTTAGAATTTTAGCAGCATTAATAGTTTCCTTAGTTTCTTCTACAGACAACTTTCTTTTTAATGAAACAGCATTAATATAAAATTGAAAATTTGTATTATCAGCAGTAATACCAAGATTTTCTAATTGTCTTTTCTTGATTATAACTTCCGATTTTCTTAGGTTTTCTTCTTTAGTCTGACTGATATTATTCGGATGCCAACGGTATCTTAATAACGATTCTGGAATATTATAAAATTCAGCTTTATTAATAAATTCGCAAAACATACCATAGTCTTCTGCAGGAACAAATTGGTTTTCAAATTTTAAATCTCCTAACAAGCTTTTTCGCAACATTACCGTCGGATTTCCTATTCCGCAATTGTTCAACATCTGAACTTTCAATTCATCGTGTGTAACTGAATGTCTGATTACTTTCTCTTTTTTATCGCCAAAAATCGTAAACCAAGTTCCACACAAACCCAACTTATCATTGGCTTCCATCACTTTAATTTGTTTTTCAAAACGAGTAGGCATTGCAATATCATCTGCATCAATTAACGCAACAAAATCCGTTTCAGCCATTGCAATTCCTTCGTTTCGTAAGTTAGCCGGACCAACATTTTGTTCTTTATTTACAACAATAATTCTATCGTCTTTTGCTTGATATTTCTCTATAATTGATAAAGAAGAATCGGTAGAATTATCATTCAAAATAATATACTTAAAATCTTTAAAAGTCTGATTTAAAACACTTTCAATTGTTTCTTCTAAAAACTTTTCGCCATTATAAACCGGTGTAACTACAGTTAGCTTGTGCATAAAATGATATTTTTCAAAAACAAAAGTAACTATTTAATAGGGTTAATGCTATATTTGTAAAATAAAATTTACACCTATGAAGATCCAAGTTGGTTTCCTAATTTCTTACGATTACGAATTATTAAAAAATGCTTTACCTCGAGTTTACGATGAAGCAGATACAATATTTCTGGCAATCGACAAGGATAGAAAAACTTGGAATGGAGCTTCATTCTCTATTGATGATTCGTTTTTTACTTGGATTAAAGAAGTGGATACTAAAAATAAAATTGTGATTTACGAAGATCAGTTTTATCAAGAAAATCTAACTACAATGGAATGTGAAGTTCGTGAAAGAAAAATGCTTTCTGAAAAAATGGGACTTGGAAATTGGTTGATTCAATTGGATGCCGATGAATATTTTTTAGATTTTAAAAAGTTTGTTTCAGATATTAGTAAGTATGATTCTTATTTGAAATCGCCAAAAGCACAAGAAATTCAAATAGCTGCTTATTTGGTAAATATCTACAAATTTGTAGAAGATGGCTTTTTATATGTTGATGAGCCAACGCGTTGTTTAACAGCAACCAATATTCCGAATTATAAAGTTGGAAGAAACACGCGAAAAAGAATTATTTATACTGATAATTTAATTTTACATGAAACCTTATCGCGTTCTGAAAAAGAATTAGAAACGAAATTTAAAAATTGGGGACACAAAAACGAATTGAATCCGCATTTTTTAGAGAAATGGAAAAGCGCAACCAAAGACAATTATAAAGAATTGAAAGATGTATTCTACATCGAACCTGAAAAATGGAAATCGTTGAATTACGTTGCTGGAAAAAATATCGATGAAGTTTCTAAAAATTTTAACTCTAAAGATTTCTTACCAACATCTTTTTACATTTGGAAGAAAAACTTCGGACAATGGTTTAAGTTTTTGTTTAAATAAAAATTATTTATACAACTCTAAATACTGTTTTGCTGCTTTTTCCCAAGTGAAGAAGTTTGCTCTTTCAGAAATTTTCTTTTTATAAAAATCTGGATTTTTATTGAATTGCTCTAACGATTCATACAAGAAATCTTTCATGTATTTTGCGTCAAATTTATCCCAATAAAAAGCGGCATCACCACCAATTTCTGGTAAGGAAGTTAATTTCGATAAGAACACTGGTTTTTCAAACATCATGGCTTCAATTGGAGGTAAACCAAATCCTTCACGAATCGAAGGAAACAAAAATGCAGAACAATTTTTTAGGTAATATTGTTTGGCAGCATCATCCACAATTCCAGTTAAAATAACTTTGTTTTCCAACTTATTTTTCTGAATGTATTGTTTAATTTCTTCACCGTATTCTTTATTGTTATTTCCAGAAATGATCAAAATATAATCGTCTACATATTTCATCATTTTCACTAACGAAAGGAAGTTTTTTCTCGGAATGAAATCGCCAAGTGAATATAAAAATGGTTTTGCAATTTCAAAATCGGGTTGAAAAGTATTATTTTCAATAATTTCTTCACACGGATTTCCATTATAAATTACATATTCTGGAACATTCGGAACGTTGAAATATTGATGTGTTTGTTTTTTAGCAAATTCAGAAATATACGTAATTACATCAGCACGGTTTAATTTACTAATAAAGCGTTTGTTTACTTTGTGATTCATGTTTTTAGAAACTTCTTCTACAAAATTTACATCATGAATCGTAAGAATATACTTTTTCGGTTTGTAAAAAGGTTCCACTTTCGTATTCTGATTCAAACTATGCCAAACATAGTATTGACGCTTTTTTCTAAAAATAAAGTATCTTTCTAAGCTTTTATATTTTGAATATCTGAAAACAGAACCAAATTCTTCTTTTAATTTTTTAGGATATTGCGCATTCAAAGTGATATCAAGACCTTTCAAATCCAGTTTTCTCATTGCGTTAATAAGCTGAAAATTAAAGGTTCCTAATCCACCTGCTTTGTTTTTTATATTATGTGATTCTAAAAATATTCGCATTCCTAAAAATTTTAGTAAAATTACGATTTGATTCTTATTTAATTACAAGGTTAATCCTTATTTTTGAAAAAAAATTATGTTGAAGATAAATCCGAAATTTAATAACCTACAAACTGAAATCACGAAAAGTATTGAAAATTATGATACTTCGGGAGAATTATTAGTGGCTGGTAAAAGAAATTCCATCAAATTATTTTCAACGGGCGAAATTACTCTAAACATTAAATCTTTTAAAAAACCACATTTTTTAAATCAGATTATTTACGGTTACATTCGTAAATCGAAAGCAAGAAGATCGTTTGAATATGCTTCAATTTTAGCAGAAAAACAGATTGGTACTCCTACTCCAATTGCTTATTCTGAAAATAAAAATTGGTTAGGATTAAAAGACAGTTATTATGTTTGTGAACATATAAATAATGTTTTTGAATTTAAAGAAGTCGTAAACAACGAAGATTTAGATAATAGAATCGAAATATTACGTCAGTTTACACGATTTTCTGCTTACATGCACCAAGAAGGCGTTGAATTTTTAGATCATTCACCTGGAAATACTTTAATTCAGAATAATTCCAATGGAAATTACTCGTTTTTTTTAGTAGATTTAAATAGAATGAAATTTCATGATACCATGTCATTTGAAGTTCGAATGAAAAACTTATCGCGTTTAACTCCAAAAAAAGATATGATTGCAATTATGAGTAATGAATACGCTAAAATTACTGGAGAGAACGAAGATTTAGTTTTTGAAACGATGTGGAAATTTACTTCAGAATTTCAATACCGATTTTTCAGAAAAAAAAGATTGAAAAAGAAATTTTTATTCTGGAAAAAATAGTATTTTTCACTTTTATACATGTTAATGAAAATTTCTGTAATTATTACCACCTACAATTCTGAAAATTGGCTGCGAAAAGTACTTATTGGCTATTGCAATCAAACTGAAAAGGATTTTGAAATTGTAATTGCAGATGACGGTTCTACCGAAAAAACAGCACAATTAATTACTTCATTTCAAGACAAATTCTCTTATCCAATTGTACATGTTTGGCAAGAAGATAATGGCTTTCAAAAATGTAAAATTCTAAATAAAGCCATTGTAAAAGCAAACTCAAAATATTTATTATTTACCGATGGTGATTGTATTCCAAGAAAAGATTTTATTTCCAAACATTTAAAATTTAAAGAAAAAGGATATTTCTTGTCGGGTGGATATTTCAAATTACCTTTAAATACTTCCAAATTAATTACAGATGCGGATATTCAGTCTGGAAATTGTTTCAATCCATTTTGGTTGGCAAAAAATGGTGTCAATAAAAATTTTAAATTAACTAAATTGATTCGTTTTAGTTTATTTAATTCCTTTATGAATTGGATTACACCTACCAAAAAAACCTTTAACGGTCATAATACGTCTTGTTACAAAGAAGATTTAATAGCTGTAAATGGATTTAATGAAGATATGCAATACGGTGGTTTAGATAGAGAAATTGGTGAACGATTATTTAATTTAGGGATTTTATCCAAGCAAATTAGATATTCGGCAATATGTATTCATTTGGATCATGAACGAGGTTATTTCAATCAAGAAGAATGGAATAAAAATCTAAAAATTAGAGAATTTAATATCAAAAATAAGATAATTAAAACGGAAAATGGTATTAACCAATATGTCTAGTTAAAAAGTCTTTAAGTTGATTTTGAATTAATTCTGGTTTAAACTCGGCATACAACTCATCATTTTCCTCCTTAATCATTTTCCAAGTTTTATTTGTAAACAATTCTGGTTTCAATTCATTTAAATGAAAAGAAATATGCATCTTTCCGTCTTCATTTAAAGACCAACCACGTTTGTCAATCCAAGGTGAAAAAATAACAAATGAAGGCTTTTGTAATGCTTTTGCCATGTTTATGGCTCCACCATCGTTTCCAATAATTATGTCGCACTGATTCATAATAGCAATAAACTCACGAATGGAACCACCAATAACATCAAAATAAATTTTCTGTTTGGTTGATGTTGAACAACCGTTATAAATCACTTTAGCATCTTCAATTTGCTTCGGAATATAATTGAAAAGTATGTTTACATTACTAGAATCGGCAATAAAATCAATGACTTTAGCCATATAATGCAACGGATACGTTTTACTCATTTCACTTCCAATAATGCTCACCATTACAGTTTTTCTAGTAGCATCAATATTGTGTTTTTGAAAAACATTTTTAGCAAATTCTTTTTCTGAATCACTAACGTGTATAGTTGGAAAAGTTACTTTTTTCTCAACATTAAGTGGTTCTAATAAAGCCAATCGTTGTTCAATAATCAAACCTAAATTAGAAGTATAATCTTCTCTGCGTTTTACAACATCCGTATAAATGAAATTTCTTCCTTTTTTCTCGAAAGAAATGGTTCTTTTTGCACCAGAAAAATAAACTAATAACCAACTTTCTAATTTCGAATACGGATCGATAATTACATCGTATTTCGCTTTTCGAATTTTTAAAATAAACTTGAATAATTCTAGTTTTGAATTTCTTTGTTTTTCTGTAAACAGAATTAAATTATCAATAAATGTTGCACCATCAACAACCGTTTTAGTTGAATCATAAATCAAATAATCGATTTGAGCGTTAGGATATGCCAATCTTAAGTTTTCACATAAAATAGAACTTACTAAAACGTCACCAATCATTTTTTGTTGAATCACTAAAATCTTCATGCAATTTATTTTTTAAAATTTACGGAACGTGGACTAATAAACGATTGATTTAAAATAACACTAAATAAATAAGTCAAATAATTTTTAAAAATTAGTCGATTTACTTGTAGCTTTTTGATAAAGAATAAAGGTAATGAAAGTAATGTCAATAGTAATTTCTCTAAAATCACACCAAAAATCAATCTAATGTGTAGAAAAAAACCAGTGATTTTAGTAAAATTATTCGAAATATAAACATGTTTAGAAATCAACACTTCTGTTTTCGTTAAGGCTTTTGTAGTTACATTAATTCGAGAAGCGCCGCCATGTTTATGAAAAATAATCGCCGATTTTAAAACCGCAACTTTTCCTCCATTATCGAATACTCTTTTACACAAATCGACATCTTCCATGTACATCCAAAAATCTTCGTTCCAGCCTTGTACTTTATCAAACCACGATTTACTAATTAAAATGACAGCGCCAGTAACCCAATCAGGATACAAAAACTCATCATTATTATTAATTGTAGAATGAATTTTAGCCTTAAAAAGCTTCTTATAAATTGCTCTTGGAATTCCGAAGAAAGTAACAAAAGTTGGAAATAAATTTTGTTGTTTATAATATTTTCCTTGTTCATCGATTTGCAAACAAGAAAGTAAGGCAATTTCAGGATGATTTAAATAGGATTGAAAATAATTTTCTAAATCAACTTGATTGACTTTGGTATCTGGATTTAAAAACAAGTAATAATCTGAAGTTGCATTTACAGCACCAAGATTACAACCATTAGCAAAACCATAGTTTCCAGAATTTAAAATAAAATTGAAGTTGGAATGTTTTGCTTGAAAAATTTCAAATTTTCCATCATTCGAACAATTATCTACCACAATAACTTCTAACGATAACTTTTCAGAACGAATATGCTCTAGAGAATCTAAACATTCTTCTAGAGCATTCCATCCTTTATAGTTTACAATTATTATGGATAATTTATTCACTTACTTATACTGCAACGTTATATTCTCTTAAAGCATCATTTAATGATGTTTTTAAATCAGTTGATGGTTTACGTTTACCAATAATTAATGCACATGGAACTTGATATTCACCAGCGGCAAATTTTTTAGCATACGTTCCAGGAATAACTACTGAACGTGCAGGAACCACACCTTTATATTCGATTGGTTCGTCACCTGTTACATCAATAATTTTAGTTGAAGCAGTTAAACATACATTAGCACCTAATACCGCTTCTTTTTCCACTCTTACACCTTCAACAACAATACAACGTGATCCGATAAAAGCACCATCTTCAACAATAACTGGAGCTGCTTGTAAAGGTTCTAAAACGCCACCTATTCCTACACCACCACTTAAATGTACATCTTTACCAATTTGAGCACAACTACCAACAGTAGCCCATGTATCAACCATAGTTCCTTCATCTACATAAGCACCAATATTTACATAAGAAGGCATCATAATTACACCTTTAGAAATATAAGCTCCATGACGAGCAACAGCATTTGGTACTACACGAATTCCTTTTTCAGCAAAATTTCTTTTCAATGGAATTTTATCATGATATTCGAAAATGCCAGCTTCTAATGTTTCCATTTTTTGAATTGGGAAATACATTACTACAGCTTTCTTCACCCATTCGTTCACTTGCCATCCATTTTCAGTAGGCTCAGCAACACGTAATTTTCCGTTATCTAATAACTCAACAACTTCTCTAATTGCATTTTGTGTTGTGTTTTCCTGTAATAATTCGCGGTTTTCCCACGCATTTTCAATAATTTCTTGTAATTGTGTCATTTGAAAAATTTTTAGCAAAGATAAAGTAACATCTTTTTTTTAACAAAAAAAAATCCCGATTATATCGGGATTTAACTTATTGTTGACAAGAAGGATTTAAATGTAACTTATTACCTGACCCACAAGTTGGTATACTCGAATAAATATAATATCCTTTAGCATCTTTAGGAATAGGTGTAATTAGATTTCTATCTCTCAATTCTTTCTTAGTAATTACACCATCTGCATCATCATCTACGTCCGCATAATCTGGATTTCCATCACCATCAGTATCTATAGCAGTCCCAGAAACTAAACCGGTTCCTAAATATTCTTCTTTTGATAATATTTTATCACCATCATGATCTTTATATCTTACGTTCATCAATTTAAAATTGAATATAATAGGAGTATATCCACCTATTGATGTTGGCGCTACATTAAAATACCCTAATCCTGAAGGAACAAACATAACACCTGCACCATAATCATTATATGTTGTAATACCAGTAGTCATATTTGTTGTTGAAGTACCTGATTTAAATTCCGGAAACAATTCTTGCCATCCCTTAATTACATCTTGTAATTGTAACCAAATTGGGTTTGGCGCTGTATCGAATGAAGTTAAATCTGTTTTAAAACCTTTATATGAAGTAAATACAGAATCTAATTTAGTTGGGTTTTCACCAATTCCTTCTCTTAACTTTATAAAATATAATTTGTGATCGACACCGTTTTTATTTACGATTTTAAAATCTAAATCTGATCGATCTGAAATTGCAGTTCCTGGTGTACTTGGAGTTATTTCAGTAAAAGAAACATTATAATCACCATCAACAGTCATGAAATGAGTATCCATGAAATCTTCAATTTCAGCAATATCTTCATTATATACTTCTAAATAATCTCTAGCAGGTTCTTGTGTTGGTGAATCATCCTTTGGACAACCTACCATTAAAAATATAAAAGGTAATAAAAGTAATAATTTGCTTGAAAATTTCATTTTAAATAATTTTATAATAAATGTGAGCGCAAGATACGATTTTCATTTATTTTTGTACAAATATTAACATTGATTTTTAAATTTTATGCGAATTGACAAATATTTGTGGTGTACGAGATATTTTAAAACTCGAGGACTAGCTGCTGATGCTATAAAAAAGGGTCATGTTTCAGTAAATGAACAAACAGCAAAGGCTTCTAGAGAAGTATTTCCAATGGATAAAATTACTTTAAGAAAAGATCAAATCAACTACATCATAAAAGTATTAGATATCCCACAAAATCGTGTTGGTGCAAAATTGGTTGATATTTATAGAAAAGATGAAACTCCAGCTGAAGCTTTTGAGCATTTAGAAATGTTAAAATTGGCAAAAGAGCATTATAGAGCAAGAGGAACTGGTAGACCTACAAAAAAAGACAGAAGAGATATTGACGATTATACTGTAAGTGATGAAGACTTTTTTGAATAAAGAATATTGGCAAAATAGATGGACGTCTAATGAAACTGGTTGGGATATTGGAAAAATCTCCTATCCATTAAAAGAATATTTTGATCAATTAGAAGATAAATCCATTAAAATTTTAATTCCTGGAGCAGGCAATGCCTATGAATTAGATTATTTAATTGAGAAAGGGTTTTTAAACACTTTCGTAATTGATATTGCAGAACAACCTCTTAAAAATATTTCAAAAAGAAATCCAGATTATCAAAAACATTTAATTCATGATGATTTTTTTAATCACGAAACAAAATATGATTTAATTATTGAGCAAACTTTTTTCTGCGCATTAGATCCTCAATTAAGACAAAACTATGTTACTCACATGCATAATTTACTTAATAAAAAAGGTAAACTTGCGGGATTACTATTTGATTTCCCTTTAACTGAAGAAGGGCCACCTTTTGGAGGAAGTAAAGAAGAATATTTTAACTTATTTTCGGAAAAATTCACGATTAAAACATTAGAAAAAGCATATAATTCAATAAAACCTCGTGCCAATAGAGAATTGTTTTTTACATTTGAAAAAAAATAACACAACATGCAAAATATTATTTTAACACACCAAGAAATAGAACATAAAACGAAACGAATTGCGTATCAAATTTATGAAACATTTGCCAATGAATCTGAGTTAGTTATTGCAGGAATTTCAAATAGTGGTTTTGTTTTTGCACAAAAATTAGCCAATCAATTAGAACAAATAAGTGATATAAAAGTTAATATTTGTGAAGTTAAAATTAATAAGCAAAATCCATCTGATGATATCATTACTTCTTTATCATCAGAAGATTACAGTGGAAAAAATTTAGTTTTAGTAGATGATGTTTTAAATTCTGGCGCTACTTTAATTTACGCTATAAAGCATTTTTTAAATGTCCCTTTAAGTAAATTCAAAACTGCCGTTTTAATTGATCGAAATCATAAAAAATACCCTGTAAAAGCTGACTTTAAAGGACTTTCTCTTTCTACTTCATTACAAGAACATGTTCAAGTAATTTTTGAAGAGAATAATTCTTATGTGTATTTAAGCTAAAATACTCAGAATTTCTTCTGAAATACTAGTAATAGATTTATCATTAACATCTATTACATGATCGGCTTTTGTGTAAAATTCATTTCTTTCAAATAAATGCTTAGCGATAAATTCCTTTAATTCTTCGTCTGAGAATGTATTTATTAATGGACGATTGGCTTTATCGTGTATCAATCTATCAAATAAAGTAGCAATTGAAGCTTTTAAGTAAAAAGAAGAAATGTCTTTTTTACCATAATAATATTCATAGTTATTATAGTAACACGGAGTACCTCCGCCTAAAGAAAGGACAAACTTATCTTCTGTATTTAATATTTCTTGTAAGAACTGATGTTCTAATTTACGGAAATACAATTCTCCTCTTGTTTCAAAAATAGAAACTATAGACATATTTAGTTTATTAGAAATATAAACATCCAGATCTACAAATTCATAATTCAATTTTTCTGCTAAATATTTCCCTATAGCACTTTTTCCTGAACCCATATAACCTAATAGTACAATTTTCATATTTCAATAATTTACTTCAAATATAAGTCAAAATCTAATGTCGCTTTTTTCAAATTTTAATTTATTTTTAAAAAAACTAGATCTAAAATGATTTTTTAGATAAATAACATTCCTTTTTCTTTATACTTATAATAAAAAAATAGACTACAAATTACATTTTAAGTTACATTCTTTAAAGATTCAATTTATTACTAAAACTCCTAAACTATTGATTTTAAAAAGAATAAAGTCGAACTAAAAAAAAATACAAAAAATACCCTAAATTTTTATTGTATAATAAATAAATCGTCTTATATTTGCACCCGCAATAAGGAAATAAATTAAGACTCGGTAGCTCAGCTGGTAGAGCATTACACTTTTAATGTAGGGGTCCTGGGTTCGAATCCCAGCCGGGTCACAAATTTTTTCTAGTTTATTTCACTTATATGCAACCGACTCGGTAGCTCAGCTGGTAGAGCATTACACTTTTAATGTAGGGGTCCTGGGTTCGAATCCCAGCCGGGTCACAAAAAAGTTAAGCATTTCGCTTAACTTTTTTTTGTTTATGGCCATGTGGAGAAATTGGTAGACTCGCCATCTTGAGGGGGTGGTGCTGCAAAGCGTGTCAGTTCGAATCTGATCATGGTCACTTTAACTTTCCTAACTTCTTTTTACATTCATCTATTTCATATTTATTTTTTTGTAAATTTGTTTAATCATTTACAAGAAAAGATGAACAATATAAAATCTACCTTTAACATAAAAGATTTAGAAAATCTTTCAGGAATTAAAGCTCATACGATTCGTATTTGGGAAAAAAGATACAATCTTTTAGAACCTATGCGAAGTGATACGAATATCAGAATGTATGACATTCAAAATCTTCAAAAGTTATTAAACGTAGTTCTTTTAACAAAATTCGGATATAAAATTTCCAAAATATCAACTTTAAGCATTCAAGAAATTGAACAGTTCGTTTTGAAAATTCAAAATGAAAAAACAATAAACAATCATGTAATAAGTGCCTTTAAAATGGCTATGCTTAATTTTGATCAAAGTTTATTTTTAAAAACATACAATGAATTAATTTCAACAAAGGATTTTAATGTTGTGTTTTTTGAAACGTTTATTCCTTTATTAGAAGAAATAGGAACATTATGGGCAACTAATACCATTACTCCTGCTCACGAACATTTTATTTCTAATTTAATAAAACAGAAAATATTAATTCAGATAGAAAACAATTTAAATAACTCAAAGATTAATTCTGAAAAAACATTTGTTTTATACTTGCCTTTTAATGAAATACATGAAATAGGTTTATTATTTCTACATCAACAAATTTCAGCCAAAGGTTATCATTCTATTTATTTAGGAAGCAGTTTACCATTTGATAGCTTGTTAGATTTAAATCGTCATTTTAATAAAATAACATTTGTAACTTATTTAACTGTCGCACCTGAAAATGACGAAGTAAATAATTACATCAAACAAGTCAGTAAAGAATTACTCCATGAAAACGAAAATGAATTAGTTGTATTAGGTAGAAAAACAGAATTAATACATCCAAATTTATTAAGTGAGAATATAAAAATTTACAAAAACCCAAAAGATTTTGTCGACTTATTGTAATTTTGTTTAATATTTTATTATTTTTGTTAAACAAAATATTCAGATGTCAAAAAAAATAAACATAATTGGATCAGGGTTTTCATCGTTAGCTGCAGCATGTTATTTAGCTAAAGAAGGAAATAACGTAACCATATTTGAAAAAAACAGCACAATTGGTGGAAGAGCTAGACAATTAAAAAAAGAAGGATTTACATTTGATATTGGTCCGACTTGGTATTGGATGCCAGATGTTTTTGAACGATTCTTTTCTGATTTTAACAAAAAACCATCTGATTATTATGAGTTAATTAAGCTCTCACCTGCTTATCAAGTTTATTTTGATATAAATGATTCCATTCTTATTTCAGATAATTTAAATGATATTATTGACACTTTTGAGCAAATTGAAACTGGAAGTGGTAAAAAACTAAAATCGTTTATTGAAGAAGCTAGAGATAATTATGAAATTGCCATAAAAGATTTAGTGTACCGACCAGGAGAAAGTATTACAGAACTTATAACACTTGAAACTGCCAAAAGAGTCAATCAGTTTTTTAGCACTATTTCTAATGATGTTAGAAAGAAATTTAAAAATCAAAAACTGATACAAACACTTGAATTTCCTGTTCTTTTTTTAGGAGCCAAACCAAGTAACACACCCTCTTTTTATAGTTTTATGAATTATGCCGATTTCGGTTTAGGAACTTGGCATCCAAAAAACGGAATGTATTCAGTAGTTCAAGGAATGGAGCAATTAGCTTTAGAATTAGGAGTTAACATTGTAACAAATGAAAATGTTGAACAAATAATT
Source organism: Flavobacterium urocaniciphilum (assembly GCF_900110615.1). Lineage (GTDB taxonomy): Bacteria > Bacteroidota > Bacteroidia > Flavobacteriales > Flavobacteriaceae > Flavobacterium > Flavobacterium urocaniciphilum. The sequence goes on along the minus strand of NZ_FOEI01000001.1, from coordinate 324,034 downwards.
ACCGAAAACAATAAAGCAATTGGAATTATCTCTAATGGGAAAAAGCATTTAGCAGACGTTATTTTATCGGGTGCCGATTATCATTTTACAGAAACTTTATTACAAGAAAAAGAGCGTCAATATTCTGAACAATTTTGGAATAAAAAAACCTTTGCACCTTCTTCCCTATTATTTTATGTAGGATTTGATAAGAAAATAGAAAATGTTGAACATCATACTTTGTTTTTCGACACTGATTTCGGACTTCACGCAAAAGAAATATACGATACTGCAAAATGGCCAACAGAACCGTTATTTTATGCGAGTTTCCCTTCAAAAACGGATGAATCAGCTGCACCAATAGGAAAAGAAGCCGGAATATTTTTAATTCCTTTAGCGCCAGATTTAGAAGACACTCCAGAATTAAGAGAAGTCTATTTTGAAAAAATTCTTACACGTTTTGAAAAAATAACCAATCAAAATGTAAGAAAAAATATTATATTTAAGGAATCATTTTGTGTAAATGATTTTAAATCAGCATACAACTCATACAAAGGAAACGCATACGGATTAGCAAATACATTATTACAAACTGCTTTTTTAAGACCAAAATTAAAAAGCAAGAAAGTTCAAAATTTATATTTTACTGGACAATTAACAGTTCCAGGACCAGGAGTTCCTCCTGCATTAATTTCAGGAAAATTAGTTTCACAATTAATAAAAAAATATCAATAAAATGAAGGCATTATTCGACATCGTTTCTTTCGCTTGTAGTGAAAAAGTTACCAAGGCATACAGCACTTCGTTTTCGGCTGCTGTGAAAATGTTAGCTCCATCTATCAGACAAGATATTTATAATATTTATGGTTTTGTCCGCTTTGCAGATGAGATTGTAGACAGTTTTCATGATTACAATAAAGAAGAACTTTTTGATAAATTCGAAAAAGAATTAGCAGATGCAATTTCAAATAAAATTAGTTTGAACCCGATACTTAATTCTTTTCAACATACAGTTCACAAATACATCATCAAACAAGATTTGATTGATGCATTTATGAAGAGTATGAAATTGGATTTAGTTAAATCAGAATACAAAACTACTCAAGAATATCACGAATATATTTATGGAAGTGCCGATGTAGTTGGATTAATGTGTTTAACTGTTTTTGTAAATGGTGATGAAAATAAATATAACGAACTAAAAGATTCTGCCATGAAATTAGGTTCGGCTTTCCAAAAAGTCAATTTCCTAAGAGATTTAAAAGCCGATTATGAAGATTTAAATAGAACGTATTTCCCAAATACCGATTTATCTAAATTAACAGAAACTTCTAAACAAGAAATCATTGATGATATTGAAAATGATTTTAAAATGGCTTACGAAGGAATTTTACATTTGCCATTAGAAGCTAAGTTTGGCGTTTATACCGCTTATAGATACTATAAAAGACTTTTAAACAAATTAAAAGCTACGCCTTCTGCAGAAATTAAAAACACTAGAATTAGAGTTCCTGATTATCAAAAATTTGAACTTCTAGCTCGTTGTTATGTAAAATATAGACTAAATTTACTGTAGAAATTAATTACGATTTTCGAGTTATCACTTTGACAAGCTCAGTGTGACAGAATTACGAATTGAAATTTAGATTTAAAAACAAAAACTATGTGGTTATATATAATCGTTTTCATATTAACTTTTTTCATAATGGAATTTATGGCTTGGTTTACTCATAAATACGTTATGCATGGATTTTTATGGAGTTTGCATGCTGATCATCATAAAAAAGACCACGATTCTTGGTTTGAAAGAAATGATACTTTCTTTATTTTTTATGCTGTAATTAGTATTGGATTTTTCCTTTTATGGCAATATAAAATTTTAGAAATAGGATTAGCTATTGGATTAGGAATTTTCGCTTACGGATTAACTTATTTCTTAGTGCATGATATTTTCATTCACCAACGTTTTAAATTGTTCAGAAACGCGAATAACAAATATGCAAGAGCACTTAGAAGAGCTCACAAAATGCATCATAAACATTTAGGAAAAGACAAAGGAGAATGTTTCGGAATGCTTTTATTTCCCTATAAACATTACAAAAACGCATAAAAAAAGCTCCTATTGGAGCTTTTTTTATTCTATTCACTATTCACTAATGACTATTCACTAATTACTATTTCTCAATTTCTTTTAAACTTTCCATTTTCTTGTGCGCTAGGAAACCTTTGATATCTTCAAAATGTTCTTTCACACGTTTGTTTCCAAATTCGAATACTTTTTCTGCTAAACCATCTAAGAAATCACGGTCGTGAGAAACTAAAATTAACGTTCCATCGAAATCACGTAATGCATCTTTAATGATGTCTTTTGTTTTCATATCTAAGTGATTTGTAGGCTCATCCAGAATTAAAACATTTACCGGTTCTAATAATAATTTGATCATGGCTAAACGTGTTTTTTCTCCACCAGAAAGCACTTTTACTTTCTTTTGAATATCGTCACCTTTAAACATGAAAGCACCTAATAAATCTTTAATTTTCGTACGTACATCCCCAACAGCAATTTGATCTATAGTATCAAAAATCGTGATTTCTCCATCCAATAAAGAAGCCTGATTTTGTGCGAAATAACCGATTTGCGAATTATGTCCGATTTCTAATTTACCACCATCATAGTCAATTTCTTTCATGATTGCTTTAATCATCGTCGATTTACCTTCACCATTTTTACCAACGAAAGCTACTTTCTGACCGCGTTCGATAACCAAATTTGCATTATTGAAAACAACGTGATCACCATATTTTTTTGTTAAATCTTCCACCACAACAGGATATTGTCCAGAACGTGGTGAAGGCGGGAATTTTAATTTTAAAGCAGAAGTATCTACTTCATCCACTTCTACTAAAACTAATTTTTCTAACATACGAACACGCGATTGTACTTGTTCTGTTTTAGAGAAAGTACCTCTAAATCGTTCAATAAACGCTTGATTATCCGCAATGAATTTTTGCTGTTCGTCGTATGCTTTTTGTTGGTGAATTCTTCTATCTTTTCTTAATTCTAAATAATCAGAATATTTGGCTTTATAATCGTAAATTCTTCCCATCGTAACTTCAATTGTACGATTTGTAATGCTATCAACAAAAGCTCTATCGTGAGAAATTACCATAACCGCTTTTGCTTGGTTCACCAAGAAATCTTCTAACCACTGAATACTTTCCATATCCAAGTGATTCGTTGGCTCATCCAATAAAATTAAATCCGGTTTTTTCAAAAGAATTTTCGCTAACTCGATACGCATTCTCCAACCTCCAGAAAACTCAGAAGTTTTTCTTGTAAAGTCTTCACGTTCAAAACCTAAACCTTTTAAAACTTTTTCAACTTCCGCTTCATAATTAATTTCTTCAATTGAATAAAACTTTTCAGAAAGTTCCGAAACTCGCTCGATTAACTTCATGTACTCGTCACTTTCATAATCTGTACGAACCGTTAATTGCTCGTTGATATCGTCAATTTCTTTCTTCATATTCAACACTTCAGCAAAAGCTTTTGATGTTTCTTCCATTACAGTACAATCATCCGAATGCAATAAATGCTGAGGCAAATAAGCAATTACAGCATCACTCGGCGCAGAAATTCCACCACGAGTGGGTTTATTTTCACCAGCAACAATTTTCAATAAAGTTGATTTTCCAGCTCCATTTTTACCCATTAAGGCAATTTTATCATTTTCATTTATGGCAAAAGTTACTTCGCTAAAAAGTGTTGTTCCACCGAATTCTACGGCGATATCGTTTACTGTAATCATTATTATAAAGTTAGAAGTAGAAGTTAGAAGTCAGAAGACCAAAACTCCTTTAATTTTAAAGGTGCAAAGATAGAATAATTAGTCGATTTGACAATTATCCATTCATTAATGAAAAGTAAATGTTAATTCAATATTCTTTTCAATTCGAAAAGGAATTGTTCATTATCGTTTATTCCTAAATGTCCTTGTTTTTCTAAAGAAACTAATTTATCAATTGGTTTAAAAATGGATTTAAGTTTTAATGAATTTTCATATGGAATTACTACATCGTCATAACCATGAAAAATAAAAATTGGTGATTTTATTTTTTTAAGATATTTAAAAGTTGGGATTTTATATTTCACAACAAAATTAGGAACAATTGGAAATTTTTCAGTTGCTAAATCTTCCAAACAATAATATGGTGCTTGAAGAATAAGTGATTTTGGATTATTTTTAGAGGCCAAATAAGCAGCCATTCCGGAACCAATGGAATAACCTGTGATAATAATATTTTCTTCTTTGTATTGTTTTTTCAATTGATTGTACGCTGAAGAAATATCTGAAAACAATTGTTCTTCACTTGAAATTTCACCTTCGCTTTTTCCAAATCCACGATAATCTAAAATAAAAATATCATAACCTAAATGGGTATAATTCTCTGCAATATTTCCCCATTCATCAACATTTCCAGCATTTCCGTGCAAATAAAAAACTAATCCTTTTGAATTTTCTGCTTTGAATAAAAGTCCATGAAGATTAATCTTGTCTGAAGTTTTAATGGTAACTTCTTCATGTTTTTCTAAAAAAGTAAATTGATGATTTTTGTCTAATTTATTAGCATGGAAAAACAAAGATTCTTGGTTGAAATATAATAAACTAATAATGATAAGATATAAACTTCCAATAATGGAAAACAAAATTTTAAATTGTAAAACGAATTGTCTTTTATATTTTTTCATTATGATTGATTTATTCTTCCATCTCGAAGAAAAGTGGTTCAATCATTATTCTATCGGCAACAGCTTCTACTCTTTCGGTAATTTTGTTACAAAAAATTAAACGTTGTGTTTTTCCAATACTATCAGAAAGACGATTTACTTTAGCATCCATACGAAGTTTGAACAAAATATCTGCATCATCCACAACTACCATTTTTAATTGGTTCACATCGAAACCTGCTGTTGAAAACATTTCATCTAAACGTGTAGCTGTACCAATCAAAACATCTATACCTAAAGAAATTTGATTTTTATCCCAATCTAAATCACCTCTATCATGCACACCATAAACACGTAATTTATTGTATCTATTTAAATCTTTAAAAATGTCTACCATTTGCAACACTTTTTCTTTTGTTTCAACAATAATCAGAGCTCTTGGCGATTCCATAAATGGTTTATCCAAACGTTGAATTACATTTAAAGCAATAGTTGTTGATTTCCCAGATTTTCTATCCGATTGTATAACCGCATCTGCACCACTTTTTATAGTTGAAAATGTTTCTTGTTGCATTTCATTGGCTTCTGTTAAACCATTTTCGATTAATGCTTCCTGTAAATGTGGGTTTATTTTTTTTAATTGCATTTTTATTTAATATTACACAGAGTTCCTCAAAGTGACAGCAAAGATACACAAAGAATTTTTATCAAAATTTATATAACAAAAAAGACTCACCTATTTTGTGAGTCTCTGTGAAATATTTTGTGTGACTTTGCGAAATAACAAACTACTTAGACGCAAATAAATTTACATCTGATTCCGAAATTTCATTGTTTCCAAGAATAATTAAACGCTCTACTACGTTTCTTAGTTCACGAATGTTTCCTGTCCAATCGTATTCTTGTAATAATTTGATGGCTGCTTTTGAAAACGTTTTTTTAGCATTTCCTTGTTCTTCAGAAATTTTAGCGGCAAAGTGTTCAATTAGCATTGGAATATCGTCGCGTCTGTCATTTAAAGCTGGAACTTTAATTAAAATAACCGCTAAACGATGGTATAAATCTTCACGAAAACGACCTTCTTCAATTTCTTTTTTCAAGTCTTTATTGGTTGCAGCGATAACACGAACATCGACTTTAATATCTTTATCAGCACCTACACGTTGAATTAAATTTTCTTGTAAAGCACGTAAAACTTTTGCTTGAGCTGGTAAACTCATATCTCCAATTTCATCTAAGAAAATTGTTCCTCCATGAGCCGCTTCAAACTTCCCTGCTCTATCTTTCACTGCAGATGTAAAAGCACCTTTTACGTGTCCGAATAATTCACTTTCTATTAATTCTGATGGAATTGCGGCACAGTTTACTTCAATAATTGGATTCGAAGAACGATTACTGTTTTCATGTAATTGATGTGCAACTAATTCTTTTCCTGTTCCATTTGGACCTGTAATTAAAACTCTTGCATCGGTTTGAGCAACTTTTTCAATCATACCTTTGATATGAGAAATCGCTTCGCTCTCGCCAATCATTTCGTAGTTTTTAGAAACTTTTTTCTTTAGAATTTTATTTTCTACAACCAGTTGTTTTCTATCTAACGCATTTCGAACCGTATTTAACAATCTGTTTAAATCTGGTGGTTTTGAAATATAATCGAAAGCACCTAAACGCATTGTATTTACTGCGGTTTCTAAGTCGCCATGACCAGAAATCATTACCATTGGAATTTCAGGTTTAATTTTTTTGATGGCTTCTAAAACTTCCACACCGTCCATTTTAGGCATTTTGATGTCACATAAAATTAAATCGAAATCTTCATTTTTAACCAATTCAACACCTTGCAATCCATCTTCAGCTTCTTGAACCAAATACGTATCGCTTTCTTCTGATAATATTTTATTTAAAACGCGACGGATTGGCGCTTCATCTTCTATGATTAATATTTTAGGCATAAATAGCTATCATTAATATTGATAAAATAGAGAATACTAAAAATCCACCTATTTGAATATAGGATGCTAAATTAAATTTTTTAATGTATTCTATTGGAAAATTATTTGCTTTTAGTTTACCCAATTTAATTTTATAAGTGTATACTATTTTTGTAATTAACAACGTAAAAATTCCAATCATCAAATATAATATTGGAATGAATTTTAACTGAATTAAAACAAAAAACACAATCATTAATGCAATTACAGTTAATCCATTAAACTTATTTTCTTTTTGAAATAAATTAATGAGTTCAACTTTTTTATTGTCATCTAACAAAGTTACTGCATTTTGCACAGTATATCTTGAATACCAATTACTAAAAATCAAAAGGACTAATCCAACAAAATATAGATTTAATTCAGACATAAATACATTTAGTTAATATAAATTTATAAAAACAAAATTAAAATTATTTTATTTTTCTCACAGCAATACCGTTAAACGATATTGTACTATATACTGTTGGTGGATCTTTTTCAAACATAACACCACTTTCTCTAGTTAAATAATTCTTCTTAACACCAATTATTGCATCACAACATTTGCTTTTTGCTAAATTTTTAAGCTTCAAAATAATTTCCTTTTCATTAGAATATTGATTTCCTTGAACTTCAATTAAACCAATTTTTTCATAATTAAATGGAATGGTTTCCGATTCAAAAACCAATTCAACATTTTCAGGTAAAGTTTGACAATTGATTTCTTTTGAATCATTCAAATTTGTAAATATTTCATTAGCAGAAAGTCCATAACATGAATCAAGGCAGATAGTTAAAATTAACAAAAATAGGGATGTAAAAATTCTTTTCATTGTAAAGATGATAGTTTAATTTGTTGTTATATGAAAAATTAATACTTCAACCATTTATACAATTCTTTCCAAGTTGGCTTTTTACCGTACATTAAAATTCCCACTCGGTAGATTTTGCTGGCGAACCAAACTACAGCAATAAACGTACCAAAAAGTAAGATTAAAGAGACAATTATTTGCCAAACTGGAACTCCAAATGGAATTCGCATTAGCATTACAATAGGCGATGTAAAAGGAATCATGGAGAAAATGGTAGCAATATTTCCATGAGGATCGTTTGCAACCGTGAAAAATCCAATATAAACTCCTAACATTAACGGCATTATGATTGGCAACAAAAATTGTTGAGAATCCGTTTCATTGTCTACTGCTGCACCAATTGCTGCATATAATGAACTGTATAAAAAATAGCCACCAATAAAATAAAAAATGAAAGAAATTATAATTGTTGCAATTGGTAAATTTCTAAACTCATTTAGATACAATGGCAATTTCGTCATAAATCCACTATTTTGAGCAGCTAATTTCATAGCTTCTGGATTGGCTTTCGACATAGAGCTTGCTGCTGTTTCTGCTCCGAAAAAAGTGGTTGCCACTAAGAAAATAGAAATACCAACAATTGCCCAAATAGCAAATTGTAAAATTCCAGCTAATGAATTACCAATAATTTTACCCATCATTAATTGGAATGGTTTTACGGAAGAAATTACAATTTCAATAATTCTATTTGTTTTTTCTTCAATAACACTTCGCATAACAAAATTTCCATAGATGATAATGAACATCATAATTAAATATCCAAAAAGGAAACCTAATCCGATTTTAATTTCGTTAATTCCTTTCAAACTAACATCTCCAGAATATTTACTTAATTTTAAAGATGATTCCACTTTTGCTTTTTCAATTTTAGCAATGTCTAAATTATTAGCTTGCAAATTATCTTGAGTTAAAATAGAATCAACTACTTCCTCTATATCAAAAATAAATTCAGCACTTGCACTTTCATCTGAAATGTATTCAACTTTCTCTTTTAAATCTTGAACACTTGCTGTTTTAGGAACAAACAACAATCCTTCATAGCTTTTACTTGCTGTATCTTTTGCTACATTAAAAGGCAAAGCTGATAAATCTGTATAAGCCGTTTCTTTATTAGATTTTAAACTTCCTTTTAAAACATTACCTTGATCGTAAACTGCAATTTTAGTTGCTTCATCTTTATTGATACTAGCTAAATATCCAATAAGAAAAGACATTCCTAAGAAAATTAGCGGACTTAAAAACGTCATCACTATAAAAGATTTGTTGCGCACTTTGGCAATAAATTCTCTTTGTACGATTAATAATAATTTGTTCATATTTTGAATGTATATTGTATAGTAGAAAACACTTTTACGTGTTTCTCATTTAGTTATTATTTCGAAACTGTTTGAATAAAAATATCGTTTACACTTGGAATTTTCTCAGCGAAATGAGTTACTTGTCCGTTTTGAGTTAAAACTGAAAGCAAATCATTTGTAGTATGATTTCCTAATTGAACTTCTAATTTTAAATCGTCGTTTAATGATTTAAAATCTGTTTGTCCAATGGTAAATTTTTGAGTCAATTGATACATTAATCCTTCAATGTTTTGCGTCATCACTCCTACTTGAAATGTATTCGTTCTGTATTCGCGTTTAACATCTTCCAGTTTACCTTCAATTAATTTATTTGATTTATGAATTAACGCAATGTAATCACACATTTCTTCCACACTTTCCATTCGGTGTGTAGAGAAAATGATTGAAGTTCCGTTTTTATTCAATTCAATAATTTCATCTTTAATTAAATTGGCATTTACAGGATCGAATCCAGAAAATGGCTCATCTAGAATTAACAATTTCGGATTGTGTAAAACCGTAACAATGAATTGCACTTTTTGCGCCATACCTTTAGAAAGCTCTTGTAGTTTTTTATCCCACCAAGTAGAAATTTCAAACTTTTCGAACCAATATTTCAATTGCTTTTTGGCTTCTTGTTTGCTCATGCCTTTCAATTGCGCTAAATACAAACATTGCTCACCAACTTTCATTGATTTGTACAAACCACGTTCTTCTGGCATATAACCAATCATAGAAATATGATTTGGATTTAATTTTTCGCCATTTAAAATGATTTCTCCAGCGTCTGGTAAAGTAATTTGATTGATGATTCGAATTAAGGAAGTTTTACCGGCACCATTCGGACCTAATAAACCATAAATACTACCTTCAGGAACATTTAATGAAACAGCATTTAGCGCAGTATAATCGCCGTATTGTTTCACTACATTTTTTACTTCTAATATATTATTCATTATAACGTATTTCTTTGTTGTAATTAGTGTTAAAGATAAGGCTTTTGTTACAAAAATAAATCCCATCCTTACTTTTAATTTAAAAATTAGGATGGGAAAAATTGCTATGAAAAAGAAATCACTCCTTTTAATAAAGTGATTATCAAATGTATAAAATATTTTTTAGTTACGAAAACATATCTTTTACTTTTTCAAAAAATGACTTATCCGACTTTTCTGGGCTTGGAGTAAAGTTTTCATCTCCAATCATTTTCTCAAAAAACTGTTTTTGTTCTTTATTCAATGTTTTAGGTGTCCAAACGTTTACATGAACCAGTAAATCACCATTTCCATAACTATTTAAACTTGGAATACCTTTTCCTTTTAAGCGAAGAATTTTACCAGATTGGATACCTTCTTCTAATTTAATACGCACTTTACCATTAACGGTTTCAATTTCTTTTGAAACTCCTAAAGCTGCTTCTGGGAAACTGATGTATAAATCAAAATGAAGATTTTCACCTTCACGCTTTAAAAATTCGTGTTCAACTTCTTCAATGGCTACAATTAAATCACCAGGAATACTGTTTTTACCTGGAGCATCATTACCTTTTCCTTGTACTTTTAATTGCATTCCATCTACAACTCCAGCAGGAATTTTGATTGATACTGTATCGTCTTCAGTAATCATACCTTGACTATCAGCATTTGAAGGTTTATGATCTAATATTTGACCCGAACCATGACAAGTTGGACAAGTTGAAGCCGTTTGCATACGACCTAATATAGTATTAGTAACACGCATTACTTGCCCACTACCATTACAAGTAGAACATGTTTTATAAGTTACTCCTACAGCTTGTACTTTACGTTTAACTTTAACTTTTTTCTCTACACCATTTGCAACTTCTTCTAAAGTTAATTTGACTTTAATACGTAAGTTACTTCCTTTCATTCTGCGTTGACCTCCGCCACCATTGAATCCACCAAAGCCTCCGCCACCAAATGCACTACCGAAAATATCTCCAAATTGACTGAAAATATCATCCATATTCATATGATGACCACCATAACCACCATTTTCAAATGCTTGGTGACCATATTGATCATATCGTGCTTTTTTGTCAGCATCACTTAAAACTTCATATGCTTCTGCACATAATTTAAAGTTTTCTTCAGCTTCTTTATCACCTGGGTTTTTATCAGGGTGGTATTGAATTGCTTTTTTTCGGTATGCTTTTTTAATTTCTTCTGGAGAAGCACTTTTGCTAACGCCTAAAATTTCGTAAAAATCTTTTTTCATGTTTTTTTATTAAATACTTCGACTCGCTCAGTATGACAAAATGTATGATTAATTCCCTAAAATTACTTTTGGGAAACGAATAATTTTATCTCCTAATTTATAACCTTTTTCAATTACATCAACTATTTTTCCTTTCAATTCAGGAGAAGGCGCTGGAATTTGTGTAATGGCTTCTGCAAAATCTGCATTAAATTCGTCACCAGCTTTAATATCAACCACTTCTAAACCTTTAGAAACTAAAGTCGATTTTAATTTTTCATGAATTAATTCAACTCCTTTAACTAAAGCTTCATCATCCGATTGAGAAATTTGAGCCCACCCTCTATCGAAATCATCTAAAACAGGCAACATTGATTGTAAAACTTCTTGTCCAGCAGTTTTAAATAATTCTATTCTTTCTTTTGATGTTCTTTTTTTATAATTTTCGAACTCTGCAAATAATCTTAAAAATTTATCTTTTTCTTGAGTTAATTGTTCTTGCAATTGTTCTTCTACTGACAATTCTACTTGTTCTATTTCTTGGTTTTCTACCGCATTTTCATCCTGAATGATCTCTTTTTCGATATTTTCAGTATTTTCTTTACTCATGACTATTTATTTTAATTTTATTTGTGAATGCAAAAGTATTGCCATATTTTTAAAAATGACACATTGTCAGACTAAATTTTAATATTTTTTTAAGATTTAACAAGCTGGAAATAACTAAATTTGAAGAAGCAAATAATTTTTGTTTCATCTTTAAGTTATAATAAACAAGAGAAGTGCTATACAAATTAAAGTGTAGCACTTTTTTTATTGTAGTAAATTAACCAAGGCTTTTTCTAAGGAAGCATAATTGAATTGAAATCCAGTATCTAAAATTTTTCTACAACTTACACATTGACCATTAACTATAATTATATGCATTTCGCCAAGCATTAATTTCAAAACAATTACTGGAACTTTGGGTAAAAAAAGAGGTTTATGTAGTGTTTTTGCTATTGCTACAGTAAGTTCTTTATTGGTTACAGGATATGGAGAAACAGCATTATAAATTCCATGCAAATTTTTATCTAAAACATATTTAAAAAGCGCCACCAAATCGTCAATATGAATCCACGAAACAAATTGATTTCCTGTGCCTAATGCTGACCCAAAACCATATCTTATTGGTTTAGCCATTTCAACTAAAGCACCTGATTCTTTAGCTAAAACTACTCCAATTCTTACAATAGTAACGGCAATATTTAAATTTTTAAATTGATGTGCACTCATTTCCCAAGCTTGAGTCACTTCACCTAAAAAAGAATCGTCTATACTTGAATTCGTTTCAGAATATACTTGATGTAAATCGTTTGGATAAATACCAATTGCAGATGCAGATACAAATCGTTTTACAGTATGTGGAATTTGATTTAACGTATTAAAAATTAAATTGGCACCATTGATTCTACTTTCAAAAATTTCTTTCTTATATGATTTTGTCCATTTTTTAGAAATAGAAGCACCCGCCAAATGTATAATTACTTCAACATCTTGAAAGGCAGCTGTATCAATTTCACCTGAAATTGGATTCCAATAAAATCCTTTATAATTTTTTTTCTCTAGAAGTTTAGATTTGGAAGTAGTTAAATAATGTACAACATGATGTTCTTTACGAAGTGTTGCTACTAACTTTTTCCCCACCAAACCTGTAGCACCTGTTATTAGAATATTCATTTGAAATTTTATTTAAAGTATAAATTTACAATAACTTAGTAAGGTTCTTTTAAACATTAACTAAGATTAACGAACATTAACAACTATTTATTACTTCTTGCTTTTATCGTCCATTCAAATTGCATTTCTGAAACTTGCTCACCATTTTCATTTACACCAATTGATGTTAACCATACTGTTTGACCTTCATTGGTTTCAATTGCTTTTTGAATTACTGAAGCAATTAAATCACCTTGATTACAAGTAAAAGTAATTCTTCCAGTAGCTTTTTTGGTAAAAACAGCTTTGTTTTGAGCCACTAACATTGAAATATTTTTTCCACTTTGCTTAATTTGAAACATCACCAAAGCTCCTGTTGTAAATTCTGCAGCCATAGCTTGAACCGCAAAATACATCGATTTAAAAGGATTCTGATTGAACCATTTATATTTCACAGTGGTTTGACAAATTGTTGAAGATATAGTTTTTACTCTAACACCACTCCAATAAGCAGAAGGTAATTTAAAAAACATAAAAGCATTAAGCTTTGCTGGTGTAAACTCCATAATTAAAGGTATTTTTTGTAAAAATAAGAAAAAATACTATGCGTTCATACTATTTTTATTTGTTAAAATTTTGTTAAATATTAGTACTATGTAATACAATGTACTTGTTTTTAGCCATATATTTGCATAAGAAAATAACATACTAAAGATAGTACTATTTTCAAATCATCAAGTTTCAATCATCACATACTGATTTTCAGTAACAATCAAAAAACGAACTCCTGACGTTTTCAGGACTAACAAAAAAATGAAAACAAATGAACATTGAAAACACAAAAGCACAAATGCGAAAAGGTGTTTTAGAGTTCTGCATCTTATCAGTCTTAAAAGAAAAAGATGCCTATACTTCTGAAATCTTAGACACTTTAAAAAACGCAAAATTGCTAGTAGTTGAAGGAACTGTTTATCCTTTACTTACAAGACTAAAAAACGATGGATTATTAAATTATCGTTGGGAAGAATCAACTTCGGGACCACCAAGAAAATATTACGGTTTAACCGATGAAGGAAAAGAATTTTTAACAGAATTAAATAGCACTTGGAACGAATTATCTGGTGCAGTAAATACAATTACAAACATAAACTAACGAGCCATGAATAAGACAACAAGTATAAATTTAGGAGGTTTTTTCTTTCACATTGATGAGGATGCCTTTAGAAAATTGAGCAACTACTTTGAAGCCGTTAAAAGATCTTTATCTTCAGATGGTAGAGATGAAATTATAAAAGACATTGAAAGTAGAATTGCTGAAATATTTCAAGAAAAATTAGGTACTACAAAACAAGTTGTAGGCTTAATAGAAGTTGATGAAGTAATTGCAATTATGGGTCAACCAGAAGATTATAAAATTGAAAATGATGAGCCTAAAAATTCATTTAGTTCAAGTTATAATGTAAACTATAATTCTAAAAAATTATACCGCGACAAAGAAAATGCTCTATTAGGAGGTGTTATGTCTGGTTTAGGTCATTATTTCGGAGTAGATCCTTTATGGTTAAGAATTATTATGGTAATCTTATTCTTCGGATTTGGAACAGGAATCATCTTGTATTTAATCTTATGGATTTTAATACCTGAAGCTACTACCACTTCTCAAAAATTAGAAATGAAAGGGGAACCGATTAACATTTCCAATATTGAAAGAAAAGTAAAGGAAGGATTTAATGAAATTTCAGATAAATTTTCAAATTTAGATCATGATAAAATTGCTTCGAATGCAAAGCAAGGTGCTGAAAAAGTTGGAAGTACTTTAAGCGATATTATTGTAGCTTTATTTAAAGCTTTCGGTAAAGTTATCGGTTTATTTATCTTAATTTTCTCAACGTTATCATTTTTAGGTGTTGTTGTAGGTTCTGTAATTTTAATGTTCTCGTCTACTTTACCTGAAATTATGTTACATGATAATATTCACACACCTTTTAATTTTGATGTGCCTTTATGGGCTCAAGGATTATTATTCTTATTTACAATTGGAATTCCATTATTCTTCTTTGTATTAATTGGATTACGCTTATTAATTCCGAATACAAAATCAATTGGAAATTATGCTAAATATACTTTATTAGCTTTATGGATTTTCTCAGTAGCTGCTTTAACAATTGTAGGTGTAAATTATGCAACAGAATTAAGTCATGATGGTAAAGTTTCTAAAAAAGATTTACTTCCATTAGCAACAACTGATACTTTAGAAGTAAAATTTGTATCAAGTGATTATTTTTCAAAAAGCAAATACAATCATACTAATTTAAGAGTAATGCAAGATTCATCTAAACATGATATCATTTACTCTAACAATGTAAATATTCACTTAAAATATACAGATAAAAAACAACCGTATATTATAGTAGAAAAAACAGCTCAAGGAAGAAATTTTGAAGAAGCTAACAAAAGAGCTGAAAACATCAAATACAACTACAAATTTGAAGGTAAACAATTATTGTTAGACAATTATTTCTTAACAGAAGTTGAAAACAAATTTAGAGGTCAAGAAGTAGATATTTATTTATATATGCCAGAAGGAATGGTTTATTATCCAAACAAAAATGTAGAAGATTATTTAAGTGGAAACAATGCAGATTATGATTATCACTATGGACCAGAAGGTTATAAATATGTAGTGACTGAAAGTAAATTAAATTGTTTAGATTGTCCTCCAAATTCGGAAAACGATGATGATAATTTAATAATCGAAGACATTTCGGATGATGTAATTGGTAATCAAAGAATTGAAAAAACTACTACTAAAAACGATAGTATCGAAAAAGTAACGGTTAAAGTTAATGGCAAAGAGATAATTAATACGGAAGTACGAAAATCTAAAAATTAATTATTTAACAAAACTTTATAAATTTGTTAAAAGTGAGTTCGGAAAAATTTAATACTTTTACGAAACTAAAAAATCAGACAACTTTAAACTAAATAACTATGATACAATTTATTATAAAAATAATTGACTTTACTATTCAGTTAGTGATTCAGTTGATAGAAAGTTTATTTTAGTAAAAAAATAATGGTTAGTTGAATTAATATTCAAAACATAATTCAATATATAAAGCTATACAAATCCCGATTTATTCGGGATTTTTTTTAATATATTTGCCTGACATAAAAAATAAAATAGAAAAAAATGACAAAAAAAATTATCTTATTCGCACTATTCTTATTTAACATTTCATTCGTAACTGCTCAAACTAAATTAGAAAAAATTAAAGGTTCAAAAATTGTAACAGTTACCACTAAAGAAATTGAATCTTTTGAAAATGTAGAAATTGAAGAATTTTTAGATGTTTATTTTGTAAAATCTGAAAAAACCTCAATAGAAATTGAAGCCGACGATAATTTACATGATATTGTAAGCTATAATGTACTAGGGAATACCTTAAAAATTACTGCTTTAAAACAACCAGTAAGCGAAAAAAAGTTTACGGTTAGAGTGAATTATAACGATAGTTTAAAAACTATTGTTGCTCGTCATGAAAGTAAAATTAACGCTTTGGCCGATATTTCATTAGAAAATATTACAATTAAAAATTTTGATAAATCACAGTCATTTTTAAATGTTAGATCTATTAACTTCACTTTATTAATGAACGATAAATCACGTGCTGAAGTAAATGTAAAAGCGGATAAAACAGTTGTTGAATTAAGCAAAGAAGCTAAAATTAAAGCATTAATTGCATCACCAGAATCTAAAATCGATTTGTATCAAAAATCGCAAGGTGAAATTGAAGGAGATTCTCAAATTTCTAAAATTAGATTGGATAACAATGCTAGTTTAATTGCTAAAAAATTCACAGTTAAAGATTTAGAATTGGTAACAGAAAGCTATACTAAATGTTCGGTAAACGCTCAAAAATCGATTGAAATTTCTGCATCTGGAAAATCTGAAATAGATTTATTAGGAGAACCAAAAGTTGATTTAAAAGTATTTACAAATAGTGCTGTTTTATCTAAGAAAGAAAAATAATTTATGCGCAAAGACATCATAATTCCAGAAGTGGAAAACGTTTATATTGTAGCTATTAAAGAATGGAATGAAGATTTTGGTGAAAATTCTTGGTATGCTTACATTTTAAATAATTCTTCAGAAAAATTAGAAATGGCAATGGTGGTTTCACATGCATCTGGAATCATCAATAATGAAGAACGAAAAACAGGAAATTTCCGTCATATGTTTAACGAAGTTTTACCTGAAACTGCCGTTAAAGTAGAATTATTAGAAAATAATGTTTTACAACTAAATAACTATTTTATGTTAACTTATTTTCAAAATGGTAAATTATATGAAAAAAACTTTACATTTGAAGCTAATTCTATTATAGACGACAACACAACTGAATTACAATCAATTAATAGAATTGGTGTAATTGGAAAATAACTAAATAATTAAAATCATGAAAAAATTTATTTTATTACTACTTATTGCATTTTCAACTAGTTTTTACGCTCAAGAAAATACTAGAGTTGAATTTAACAAAAATTCAGAATTAATGATTAATGCAAGTATCATTAACAACGAAACTACTTTTACTAAATTCGTAGAAATTGTTGGTGGACAACCAGAATTAATTAAAGAATCTAAAAACGGTGTAAAAACGTATTTTTATTCAAAAAACGGATTGGTTTTTAAAACGAATAAAGACAAACTTACCATGATTGGATTCAACTACAATTGGGATGGAGATAAAAGCTTCCCAAATACTACTTTCACAGGTGTAGTGGTTATTGGAACGGTACAATTAGATACCAATACAACTAAAGAGTTTATGAAAAAGAATGATTTCTTAACATTTGATAATTTGTTTTTAGAACTTTTCGCTGCTAAATCAAAAAACACTGTGATTATGGTTGGATATAAAAATGACAAAATCACACAATTAGGATTTGAATTCCAATAAGACTAAATAGTTTTAAACTCAACTATACAAACCGTAAAATCTAAGTAAGTCACTTGATTTTACGGTTTTTTTGTTCCCTAAAATTGAATTTTATTTCCCAGTTTATTGCTTAATTCATTTTGTTTGTTGAAATTTACTGCTACAACACGTATAATATGAAATCAAAGATTTATAATTTCTCATTTAAAAATAGCACCAAAAAAGCTTTTTTTGCAATACTATTCCCAACTTTACTATTTTCTCAACAAAATTTCCAACAATATGTAAATCCATTTATTGGAACAGGCGGACACGGACATACTTTTCCCGGCGCAACAGTTCCTTACGGAATGGTACAATTATCTCCTGACACTCGTATTGATGGAAGTTGGGACGGCTGCTCAGGTTATCATTATGATGATAAAACCATCTACGGATTTTCTCATACGCATTTAAACGGAACAGGTTGTACCGATTTTGGAGATATCATGTTAATGCCAATTATGGGCGATCCAACTTTCAACCCAAAAGAATATGGCTCAACATTTCAACATGCAAACGAAAAAGCAGGTGCTGGATTTTATAGTGTAAAATTAGACAAACACAATATTGATGTACGTTTAACCTCTTCTACTCGTGTTGGTTTTCATGAATATACTTTTAACAAAGCTGGAAATGCACATATTATTTTAGATTTAAATCATAGAGATAAATTGCTTTATGGTGAAATTCGAATTATTAATGATAGAACGATAGAAGTTTTACGAAGAAGTGAAGCATGGGCGAAAGATCAATATGTGTATGCACGAATTGAATTCAATTCTCCATTAAAAATTGCAGAAAAAAAATCAAATGGTGAAACCAAATCAAACCAATATTCAGGAACAGAATTAAAAATTGCTTTTTCTAAATTGGTAAAAAAAGGTGAAAAAATCTTAGTTAAAGTTTCCTTATCTCCTACTTCATATGAAGGTGCGAAATTAAACAGCTCTGAAATACAACACTGGGATTTCGAAAAAGTAAAAACTGCTGCACAAGCTCTTTGGAATAAAGAATTATCTAAAATTGAGATTTCTGAAACGAACAAAGACAAATTAGCCGTTTTCTACACTGCGTTATATCACACGATGATGCAACCCAATATTGCTGAAGACATAGATGGAAAATACCGCGGTCGTGATAATAAAATTCACGTAGCCGATACGTTCGATTATTACTCGGTTTTCTCACTTTGGGATACGTTTAGAGCGGCTCATCCATTGTATACTTTAATTGACAAAAAAAGAACGGCTGATTATATCAACACATTTATTGCTCAATACGAACAAGGTGGTCGATTACCAGTTTGGGAATTGGCTTCTAACGAAACGGATTGTATGATTGGATATCATTCGGTTTCGGTAATTGCTGATGCGATGGTAAAAGGTATTACTGGTTTCGATTATGAAAAAGCTTTTGAAGCGGCAAAACATTCGGCAATGCTAGATCATTTAGGCTTGGAAGCTTATAAGAAAAATGGTTTTATTTCAATGGACGACGAACATGAAAGTGTTTCTAAAACAGTAGAATATGCTTATGACGATTGGTGTATAGCACAAATGGCTCAGATTTTAAACAAAAAAGAAGACTACGAATACTTCATGAATCGTTCACAAAATTGGAAAAATATTTTCGATTGGAACACCACTTTTATGCGTCCGAAGAAAAATGGCGGTTGGTTTAGTCCGTTTGATGCGAAAGAAATCAACAATAATTATACAGAAGGAAATTCATGGCATTATTCGTTTTTCGTACCACAAGATATTTATGGAATGATTGAAGCGTATGGAGGTGAAACAAAGTTTGAAGCTAAATTGGATGAAATGTTTAATTCTGAAAGCAAAACTACAGGTCGCGAACAAGCCGATGTAACGGGATTAATTGGACAATACGCACATGGAAACGAACCGAGTCACCATATGGCTTATTTGTATAATTACATTGGAAAACCTGAGAAAACAGAAAAAATGGTGCATAAAATTTTGAACGAATTTTACAAAAACACACCAGATGGTTTAATTGGTAACGAAGACTGCGGACAAATGAGTGCTTGGTATGTGTTGAGTTCGATTGGCATTTATCAAGTAACACCGGCGGGAATGTATTGGAATGTAACAAAACCATTTTTTGAAAAAATAACATTCAAAAATAAAATTGATGAATCTACAACTAAAATAACATACTTTGATGTGTTAGTAAATAGTAGTGATAAATTCATGAACATAAGAGAATTAAATGGGAGAAATTATATTACAGAAGAAGAAAAACTTTTAGATATCAGAAAAGTAAATACAAAATTTAATATTATCACTACAGTTCCAACTATTCAAGCGGAAAGCAAATCGTTTAAGGATAAAATGAATGTTGAGATTACTTCTCAAAATTCAAAAGATGTTATTTTTTACACAACAAATGACGAAACTGCAAAATTAGATGACAGAACATTTATAAAATATACTAAACCATTTACAATTGATTTAACTACTAATGTATTTGCTTATTCTGAAAATAATGGTCAAAAAAGTAGTACTATTTCAGCCGAATTTTTCAAAAAACCAAATAATTATACCATCAACATCAAATCGAAATACGATGCACAATATCATGCTGGTGGACCAGAAGCGTTATTAGACGGAATTCATGGTTCTGAAAATTGGCGTAAAGGCGATTGGCAAGGCTATCAAAAACAAGATTTTGAAGCGGTTATCGATTTACAAACAACTAAAGAAATTTCATCACTTAGTGCGAGTTTCTTACAAGACAGTCGTTCTTGGATATTATTACCATCAGAAGTTAAATATTATATTTCTTCAGATAATATAAATTTTACATTAGTGCAATCTATTTCAAGTAAAATTGGACCTTTGGGAGATAAAACAGAAATAATAAACTTTCAAACAACTAATAAAATAAACAACAAGGCAAGATATATAAAAGTATTTGCTAAAAACTTTGGTAAATTACCCGAAGGACATATTGGAAATCCGTATGATGGCGATGCTTATATTTTTATTGATGAGATTACTGTGAAATAAAAAATAAATGTTGGCGCGGATTTAAAATCCGCGCTATTAATTTTAAATAAAATCATGAAAATTACAATTTATAAAAGTTTAGTTCTATTTACCTGCATTAATTTATTAATTGCATGTTCTGCAAAAAACAACAACTATCAAATCACTAAGAATTACAAGCCTGATGATGTAGAGCTTTATAAAACAATTAAAGCTTTAGATAGTGCTTTTTTTCACAACTATAATACTTGTGATACCAATTTAGAAACTTATGCTTCCTTTTATGATGAAAACATAGAATTTTTTCATGATAATGGTGGTTTTATGAATTCCAAAAAAGATATAGTTGAAGGAACAAAAAAACATATTTGTGGAAAAGTCACTCGTGAATTGGTAAAAGGAAGCATAGAAGTGTATCCTATTAAAGATTTTGGTGCTATTGAAATGGGCTTACATAAGTTTCACAATAAAGAAGAACCAAACAGTGTTCCGAAAGTGGGAAGATTTACAATCATTTGGAAAAAAACCAATTCCGACTGGAAAATAGTAAAAGTTATAAGCCTACACTAATTTCTTAAAACTTTGCGGAGTCAAATTCGTATATTTTTTAAATACTTTGGTGAAATACGAATAATTTTCAAATCCTAAGTTATCCGCTACTTCACTAATTGTCAATTTATTAGTAGAAAGTAATCGTTTGCTTTCTAAAATGATTTTAGCATAAATAAAATCGGTTAAAGTACTGTCTAAAACATTTTTACAAATTCGATTCAAATGTTTTAAACTCATATTCATCTTATCCGCATAAAAAGAGGGCGACTTTTCAGTTTTGTAATTTGATAATATTAATTGTTCTAATTCTTTTATCTTGAAATTATAAGGATGTAAATTATGATCTTGTTGTGATTCATAAATACGAGCTAACTCAATATGAATTACATCTAACAGATTTAAAAGTTTATCTGTTTTTCGGAACTCATTTTGTTTATTTTCTTTCAATAATAAATTGAAATAATTAGAAATTTCTTGTGTTTGTAAATCGTTTAATTTCATTTCTGGAGAATTCTTCAAATCACGATAAAAAGAATATTCGTCAATTTGTTTTTTTCCAAAATAAACATTGTAAATTTCTTGTGAATAAAAAGCGATAAAACCTACTATATCTTCTGAAAGTTGCCAACTATGAACTTGACCAGGCTTTAATATAAATAAAGAATTAGGTTGAATTTCATAGGTCGTAAAATCGATAGTATGAAAACCAGAACCATTAGTAAAAAGGACTAGCAAATAGAAATTATGACTATGTGAAAGTTCAATAAAATCATGATTGATTAAATGGGATTTGAAATCATTGAAATACAAGTCATTTTCATCAGATTGACAATTAAAAGTATTAATTTGGTAAACCGGTAATTTTTTCATTTGTTAATCATGTCTTAATTTTACCATTTTTAGCGAAGATATGAAAGTTATTCGATAAATAAATGTCTTAATTTTGTAAAAAAAATAGAAATCATGTTACACACTATCAAAAACATATTAAGTAATAATTGTCCGAATTGTCATAAAGGAAAAGTTTTTAAGGATAAAAGTTTTTTCTTCAGTATTGGATTTCCAAAAATGAATGAAAATTGCAGCCATTGTAATAATAAATTTGAAAAAGAACCAGGCTATTTCTTTGGTTCTATGTTTGTGAGTTATGCTTTAGGAGTTGCAGAAGCAATTATTACTTATGTTATTGCGCATCAATTTTTTGAAGAAAATTTCGATTTAAGAATGATTCCTATTATTGCCGGTGTTATTTTATTGTTATCCTCATTTAATTTACGACTATCAAGAATGATTTGGATATACATGTTTAAGGACTATTCGAATTAATTTTCCTCAATCAATCGAAAAAAAATATATTTTTATTGTTTTTCAATAAATTTTTATTGATATTTGCTTCGTTAATTTAAAATTTTAAAACTATGGAAATCAAAATTAGTTCGAAGCAAACGCTTATGGTGTTAAGAATACTTTGTTGGTTAATCTTCATTGGACTTTGCATAGAATCTGGCGGAATTCTATTCAATATTTTTTACACTCTACTATACAACCCAATTGGAGCAGGATTTTTCTGGAATCAAATTGATTTTTCATCATTGTACCAATATGACAGAGGTCATTTTATAGTAGTAACTGTAATAATGCTAATAGTTGCACTACTTAAAGCCTTAATGTTTTACTTGATTATTAGAATTATTGAGAATAAAAAACTTTCAATAAATTCACCTTTTAATCATTCAGTAAGGAAATGTATTTTAATAGAAGCATTTATCTCTTTTGGGATTGGTTTTTTTTCAAATTATGGTATGAATTATACAGAATGGTTAGCTAATCAAAATATTAAAATGCCATCGTTTCACATTTTAAAAATTGCTGGTGGTGATGTTTGGTTATTTATGGGGATGATTTTATTAGTGATTGCTTTTATTTTTAAAAGAGGTATTGAATTACAAGAAGAAATTGATTTAACGGTTTAAAATATGGCTATAGTTGTAAATTTAGATGTAATGATGGCAAAAAGAAAAATGTCATTAAACGAACTTTCTGAAAAAGTCGACTTGACATTAGCTAATCTATCCATTTTAAAAACGGGAAAGGCAAAAGCCATTCGATTTAGCACATTGGAAGCAATTTGCAAAGTTTTAGATTGCCAACCTGGAGATATTTTAGAATATACTGAATAAAAAAATCCCGAAACGTATTGGTTTCGGGATTTTATATTTTAAAGTAAATTGAAATTACTTCTTATTCACAAAATTCAATATTGGTTTAAGTTGTTCCATATCTAGATTTGATTTTTGAAGAATACTAAAAAACTCCATTGCATCTTCAGGTTTCATATCGTTTCCTAAAACACGAATAACCGTAAAACCTAAATCTTTTTGATTGCCAAATAATACTAATTCGTCTATTTCTTTTTCATCTCCAACCAACATAATTGAAGCGTTATGACCTACTCCATTCAATTTAATTAAAGGTTGAAAAGTAGTATCCTTTAAAATTTCCTTTACTTCCTTAACTTCTTGAGTGTATTGAGCATTGTTTTTATCATCTTTTTTAAAAGCCAAAATATTTACTTTTTCAAAAGATTTTAGCGCTTTTTTCTCAGATTCAGAAAGTTTTGTTTCATTAATATTCAAAATTGAAGAAGACACATCCACAGATAAGAATTCTTTTTTCTCGCCACTTTTTACAAAGTATTTTTGTAATGATGGTTCTTCTTTACAACTCATCATAGCCAAAACTGAAGCGAATACAATTAACTTTTTCATATGGTTATTTTTTTTCAATTTTACCAATTACATCTGCACCAGGAATGTTTAATTTTTTTACGATTAAAGCAATTTCACTTAAAGGAAAATCACCTGTAATAGATAAAACAGACGTTTTCACTCCATTGAAATTTCCATTTACTACAACTAATACTTCTTTTACATTCGTTTGATTAGCATCAGTTTTTCCGTAAACTTTAATTACGTTACCATCTTGAGTAGTGGTAGTAATTGCTTCTAATGGATTACTTTTTAAATAAGTAGAAACCGCACCATTTAAATCTGTTGTTAATTTTTGATTAGAGGTATAAACCGCTTGTAAATTGTCTAATTTCTTCAGCAAATTCATGTATTGTTGCATCTCTTTATCTTTGGCGTCAACTTTTACTTTGCTCATCATTTCGAACATTTTCTTCGTAACGACAATACTTTCAATTCCTTCTTTTCCTTCTAATTTGTCGAAAGCATTTTGTGAAAACATTAATGATGAAACAAAAAATGCTGCTAATAATATTATTTTTTTCATGTTATTTTAAATTTATAATTAAGGTAATCATCAAATTTCATTCCAAAGATAAGTCAACACTTTCTTGATTTTGTTACAATAAAAAAAGGATTTAAAGTATTTCACTCTAAATCCTTTTAATTCAATAACTTAAAAAATTAATCTTAGAATTTAAAATTTAATCCTAATTTATAATTTCTACCTCTTGTTGTATATCCAATAGTTTCACCAAATTCCTCATCAAATAAATTTTGAACAGCTGCAAACATGCTCACATTTGAAGAAATATTTACACTTAAATTAGTGTGAACTAACTGATAGGCAGGAATTTGTAATGCAACTGTAGAAAAAGTATTAGTGTCAAAATAAGCCACATCACGTTGATTAATATATTGATATTGAGCACTCCAAGAAATATTTTTTGTAATATCTACCGATACATTAGCATTTGCTCTATGTTTTGCCACATATCTTGCAATAGCTTCATCATTTTCTACAAAAGTATAATTTCCAGATACCGTAATCTTTTCAATAGGCTTGATCGTTACATTGGTTTCAAATCCTTTTGATTTATTAATTCCTTCTACATTTTGATATTGACCCCAAGGTGGCGACATTAAATTAGCAAAAATGATCGAATTATCTTGTTCTCTAAAGAATGCTGCACCGCTTACAATTACTTTTTTGTTTACTAATTGTTTTTCAAAACCTAATTCGGCAGTTGTATTATCTTGTGGAGTTAAATTAAAATTCCCATAAGGAGAATACACTTGATATAACGTTGGAGAAACTACAGCACTTCCAACAGATCCAAAGAATTTTAAACCTAATTTAGCAATGGTATATGAAGGGTTAACATTCCAAATTAATGATTCTTTATATACATTATGTTTATGATAACGAATACCTGTATTAATGTTTAATCCGAATTTTGTTTCGTAAACAGCCGTAACATAAGGATCAAAAATATTATATTTTGCTACATTTCCAAGAATATCGCCATAAGTAGTAAATTGGTTCATTTCTAAAAACTGAAATTGAACTCCAGTAATTAAATATAATGAACTTAAAACATTGTATTTATTGTAAGCATCTACATTTACATTTCTTGATTTATATAATGAACCAGTTAATCCGTTCCAAGAATCAAATGAAGTCATATTTCTTTCAAGTAATCCAAATGCAGAATTAATTTTAAATTCACCTCTTTTGTATTTATATGTTGGTGTAAAACCTGCTCTAAACTGTTCGCTATTCCAAACATTTATTGGATTATCAGTAAAAGCGCCATCGTCAAAAGTAGATTTCATTTTATCGTAATTCGCAAAGAAATCTAAATTTAATTTTTTTGATACTTTAACTCCTAATTGTTGATTTAAATTTAAACGAGAAAAAACATCATCTTCAAAGTTTTCCCCAGCAGATTCAGACAATCCTTTCACTTCTGTTGAATTTAAAGATGTTAAAAATGAAACTTTTCCACTATTTCCATTTAATGAAAATCCTTGATTGAATTCGTTGGCATTAATTACATCTTCATCAACAGTATTTTGAGTTCCAATGTTAAAATAAGCCGAACCAGAAATTTTGTCTTTTTGTGCTTTCTTTAAGGTAATATTGATAACTGCTGTAGCGGCATTTGGTCCGTATAATACAGTTGAAGCACCTTTTAAAATCTCAATACTTTCAACTTGATCAACTGGTAATAATCGTAAATCGTACGTAGAAGCAATCCCAGAAGCATCTACAACTGGATTTCCGTCAATTAATACTAATAATTGAGCATTATTTCCACCACGAACAAATAAACTTAAATCTTTTCCTGCTGAACTTTGGTTACCAACAACCTCAACTCCTGCCAATTGAGATAAAACTGTGGCAACACTTTGTCCTTTTCTTTGATTTAAATCTTTTTGAGTAATTTTTTCAATACTTCTCCCCGACTTTGCTTTGTCTTGAGCAAACTTTGTGTCGGTAACTACAACTTCTTGAATGGTTTTAGTAGAATCTTGTTCTTGTGCGATGGCAAAAGAAGTTCCCAGCGTAAAAAACGCGGCAAGTTTAATGAAATTCGTTTTCATTTTAAATTTTTAATTTTAGTAAATAGGAAAAAAGTATAGAATTTACCCATACCCAAACTTTTTCTCCCGAAAGCTTGATACACTATGAACTAAGGCAGGTCTCCTGGCTTGCGTATTATTGTTTTCCTTCCCATTCCGATGTATCGGAACAGTGGATTTGTAGTAACAATAACCTTATTAGCATACAGTTGCGGGTACAGCTCAGGTTTTTAACCTGATTCCCTTTTAATGAATTTTACGAAAAATGCAAAATTCAACCGTAATTCGGATGCAAAAATAGGAATAATTTAGTTAAATCAAAACATTAATTATTAATCTCAAATCAAAACTTCAATTTGGTAAAGTTTAAATTCAAAGTATTTACAAGCAATATTTCATTATATAATGTTGGTAATCCTAAAATCAATTTTAAGGTTTCATTTGCCATCAAAGTACCAATAATGCCTGGCAATGAAGACAATACACCATTGAAACTACAATTTGGAACATCTTCAGGATTTGGTGGTTGCGGAAAAATGTCACGTAAGTTTTTAGAACCATTATGGTTAAAAACACAAATTTGACCTTCAAAATTTAAAATACTTCCATAGATAAGTGATTTATGCAATGCTACACAAGTATCATTAACTAAATAACGAGTTGTAAAATTATCTGATCCATCAACTATAAAATCAAAATTGGAAAGAATTTCAATAACATTATTTTTTGCTACTTTTTCATCAAAAACATGAATAGTTACATGAGGATTCATTTCATTTAAAATTGTTTTTGCAGTTACAGCTTTCGATTGACCAATATGCTTTTCAGTATATAAAATTTGACGATGTAAATTATGCAATTCAATAGTATCATTATCGACAATTCCAACTGTACCCACTCCAGCTGCAACTAAATATTGTAAAATCGGACAACCTAAACCGCCAGCACCGATAACTAAAACCTTTGCATTTTTAAGAGCTAATTGACCTTTTTCACCAATTTCAGGCATCAACAAATGCTTACTATACCTTAAATAATCTTGAATTTCTAACATAATTTAAACCATCATATAACTTTTATCCCAATCTTTCCAAACGGGTTCGTAACCTGCATTTTTAATAATTTTTGAAATCTCTTCAGCGCTCCTTTCATCACTAGTTTCAAATTGCTCTAACGATTCAATATCAACAGCATAACCGCCAGGATTTGTTTTCGATTCGGCACTCATACTAGTAACTCCAAGTGGAATAATATGATTTCTTAATTTTTCATTTTCACGAGTAGAAATTGAAATTTCTAAATCTTCATTCCAAATTCGATACGCACAAATCAGTTGCACTAAATCTTTATCATTCATAATAAATTTTGGTTCAATAATTCCTTCAGCTGGACGTAATCTTGGAAAAGAAACTGAAAACTTACTTTGCCAATAGGATTTCTGCAAATAATTGATGTGTAATGCCGTAAAAAAGCTTTCTGTTCTCCAATCTTCCAAACCTAACAAAACTCCTAATCCAATTTTATGAATTCCGGCTTTCCCAATTCTATCAGGTGTTTCTAATCGATAATCGAAATTGGATTTTTTCCCTTTTGGATGATATTCTTTATAAGTTTCTTTATGATAACTTTCTTGATAGACCAAAATTGAATGCACTCCACATTGATGCAATTCTCTATATTCTTCTTCGGATAATGGTTGCACTTCCATAGAAATATTAGAAAATTGATTATTCAATTGAGCTAAAACCTTTTTAAAATAATGAATATTCACGGTAGAATTGGCTTCACCAGTAACTAATAAGACATGTTCAAAACCTTTACTTTTTATTACTTCTGTTTCTTGAGCAATATCATTCAGATTTAAAGTTTTTCTTTTCATTGTATTGTCGAAACTAAATCCGCAATACGTACAAATATTTTGACATTCATTACTCAAATACATGGGAACATACATTTGAATGGTTTTACCAAATCGCTTGGTTGTTAAATGATGACTCATTTGTGCCATTTGCTCCAAAAATGGTTGTGCCGCTGGAGAAAGTAAAACCAAAAAATCATCTAAGGTTTTTTTAGATTTACTTAAGGTATTTTCAACATCTTGAGTAGTAGAATTGTAAATTTTAGAATTAATGTCATCCCAATTGTATTGTTCAAAAACAGAAGCAAAAGATTTCATTACATTTCAGATAAAAAGGAAGTTAATGGACTAGAGGCATTTGCTTTATTATTGGGTTGAGCCAATTTTGCATTAAAAGCTTTTCTACCTGCAACAACAGCTTCTTTAAATGCTTGTGCCATTAAAACCGGATTTCCAGCTACAGCAATTGCAGTATTCACTAAAACTGCGTCCGCTCCTAGTTCCATAGCTTTAGCTGCATCAGATGGAGCTCCTAAACCCGCATCCACAATTACAGGAACATTACTTTGTTCGATAATAATTTCTAAAAAATCGATAGTTTTTAAACCTTTATTACTTCCAATTGGAGCACCTAATGGCATTACAGCAGCAGTACCCGCATTTTCTAATAATTTACACAATACAGGATCTGCATGAATGTAAGGCAAAACTACAAATCCTAATTTTGCTAATTCTTCTGTCGCTTTCAATGTCTCAATAGGATCGGGCATTAAATATCTTGGATCGGGATGAATTTCTAATTTTAAAAAATTTGTTTCCAACGCTTCTCTAGCTAATTGTGCAGCAAAAACAGCTTCTTTGGCATTTCTTGCTCCAGAAGTATTGGGTAATAAATTAACATAATTGGGAAGATGAGATAAAATAGCATCCGTTTCTGTTTCTAAATCTACTCTTTTTAAAGCGACGGTAACTAATTCAGATTCTGACGAAATGATTGCTTTGCCCATTTCTACATTCGAACCAAATTTACCTGTTCCTAAAAATAATCTGGAATTAAATGATTTTTCTCCTATTTTTAATTGTTGCATAGTTCTTTTGATTTAAATAAAATTTCTGGATGATTATGATTTGTTATTAATCCAGATACTGCAATTCCATAAACACCTGTTTTTACTAGTTTTTCTACATCATCTTCTTCAATTCCACCAATTGCATAAATTGGAATTTCAATATTTCTGTTTTTTAATTCACATAAAATATTTTGATAACCTTTTAATCCTAAAATCGGGCTTAATTTCTCTTTGGTTATTGTAAAACGAAACGGTCCTAATCCGATGTAATTACATTTTTCATCAATTCTTTGCAATACATCTTCTAAAGTATTTGCTGTTCCACCTATAATTTTATTTTCCTTTAATAAAATACGTGCCTCTTTTACTGAAATATCATTTAATCCTAAATGAACGCCATCTGCATCAATTTGATGAGCAACTTCAACATGATCATTGATAATTAATTTTGCTTCATAGGCTTTACATATTTTTTGAACCATTTTAGCAAGTGAAAGTACTTCTTCGATTGGTTTGTTTTTATAACGTAATTGTATCCATTTACAGCCAGCATCCAATGCTTTTGCAATATTGGCAATTTGCTCTTCAGGTGATTTACCCTGTGATATATATTGAATTTTTTCAAACATAATGATAACCTAATTTTGAGGTATTTGATTCTAATAGTGTTTCTGTATATAATTTTGCCTTTTTACAAGCTTCTTCTAAATTTTCACCTAAGCTTAAATAAGCTGTAATTGCAGACGACAAAACACAACCTGAACCATGTTTTTCTGAGCAATTTTCTAATAAAGGTTCTATCCAAATTTCATCATCTTTTGTGAATAAAATATCTGTTCCTTTGTGATAGTTTTTATGTCCGCCTTTCCATAAAATAGAGGTGAAATTTCTTAAATAATTTAAATTTTCTTCAACTGTAATACCTTGAGGAATAAGCTTTACAACCTCAGCATGATTGGGAGTAATTAATTGAATTGATTTTAAAATACTTTCTAAATCATCTTGATTTTCAATTTCTAAAAATGAAAAATCTGTAGTTGATTTTAATACAGTATCCCAAATAATCGGTACATGTGCATCTATACTTCGAATTTTTTGAATAATTGATTTCAAATCAAATAAACTAGAAACGATTCCAATTTTTATGGCCTTTACTTCATATTCTTCTAAGAACAATTCTATTTGCAATAGTATTTTTTCTAATGCAACCCAATCTAATTTTATAAACTTATGTTCCGTTTGAATGGTGCAAGCTGTAGGAATGGCAATTCCATACGTTTTTAATTGTTCAAACGTTTTTATATCTGCTAATATTCCAGCTCCTGCTGAAGGATCAAATCCTGCTATGGTTAATACGAATGGACGATTTTCTGACATTTTTTAAATTTTTGAATGGGATTTTCTGCTAACCAAATAGCTCCTAATAAAGCAACATTATCAAAACCTGAATCTAAAGCTAATTTGATTGTATCTTCTTTGATACCTCCAAGAGCAATTAATTCAGTATTGAAATTGGTTCTGCATTTAATTGATTCAATTATATTACTGTTTTTACCATAATTATCTTTAGAAATTGATGCGAAAACCGGACTTAAAAAAGTTGCATTAAAACATGAAGGCAATTCATTAAAATCATTGATATTATGTACAGAAGTAGATAAATATGAAATTGTTTTTTGAAAATTTTCTGAAACCTCAATTCTTTCTTTCTCTTTTAAATGAATTCTATTAATTTTAAACTCTTGAGCCAAATGATGCTGTTCATGTAAAACCAATTTTGAATAAAATTTGTCATCAATATTGGAAAGAAAATTTTTCATTTCTTCTTCAGAATAATCAGGTTTTCGAATATGAAACAGATTCATACCTTCTTGAAATAAATTTTGAATGATTTCAATTTCGTTTATGATTGCAGTTGGACTAGAAATCACAATCATTATACATAAATTTCTTTACCGTTTTCAACGAATTCTTCCGATTTGGCTTTCATTCCTTTTTCCGCTTCAGCCGAATCTCTTATTTCTTGAGAGATTTTCATCGAACAAAATTTCGGTCCACACATTGAACAAAAATGCGCCACTTTAGCTCCGTCGGCAGGTAAGGTTTCATCATGAAATTCTCTTGCCGTATCTGGATCTAATGCTAAATTAAATTGATCTTCCCAACGGAATTCAAATCGCGCTTTACTCAACGCATTATCACGATATTGAGCTCCTGGATGACCTTTAGCCAAATCTGCTGCATGAGCTGCAATTTTATAGGTGATTACGCCATCTTTAACATCTTTTTTGTTCGGTAAACCCAAATGTTCTTTTGGCGTAACATAACACAACATCGCACAACCATACCAACCAATCATCGCTGCACCTATAGCAGAAGTAATATGATCGTAACCAGGCGCGATATCTGTTGTTAATGGTCCTAATGTATAAAAAGGCGCTTCCTCACAATGTTCCAATTGTTTGTCCATATTTTCCTTAATCATGTGCATTGGCACGTGACCTGGACCTTCAATAAAGACTTGAACATCGTGTTTCCAAGCGATTTTTGTTAATTCCCCTAATGTTTCTAATTCGGCAAATTGCGCAGCATCATTCGCATCGGCGATAGAACCTGGACGTAATCCATCACCTAATGAAAAAGCAACATCATATTTTTTTAGAATTTCGCAGATTTCATCAAAATGCGTATATAAAAAATTCTCTTGATGATGATATAAACACCATTTCGCCATAATGGAACCACCACGAGAAACAATTCCGGTTACACGATTCGCAGTTAAATGAATGTATCGTAAAAGTACTCCAGCATGAATGGTAAAATACGAAACACCTTGTTCTGCTTGTTCAATTAAGGTATCACGGAAAATTTCCCACGTTAAATCTTCGGCTACACCTTTTACTTTTTCCAACGCTTGGTAAATGGGCACCGTTCCAATTGGTACTGGTGAATTACGAATAATCCATTCACGCGTTTCATGAATATTTTTTCCCGTTGATAAATCCATAATCGTATCTGCTCCCCAACGGCAAGCCCATACTGCTTTTTCTACTTCTTCATCGATACTTGAAGTCACTGCGCTGTTTCCGATATTGGCGTTGATTTTCACTAAAAAGTTTCTACCAATAATCATCGGTTCACTTTCAGGATGATTAATATTATTTGGAATTACCGCTCTACCACACGCGACTTCACTTCGAACAAATTCAGGAGTGATTTTACTTTTCGGTGTATTCGCACCAAAACAATGGCCAGAATGTTGACATTGCATGGCTTTTGTTTGGTTTTCCAATTGCTCAATGCGTTGGTTTTCACGAATGGCAATGTATTCCATTTCTGGAGTGATTATGCCTTGTTTTGCGTAGTATAACTGTGTTACATTTTGACCTTCTTTGGCGCGTTTAGGTTTGTGCTGATAATTAAATCGTAAATGATTTAACTCTTCATTATACAAACGTTCTTTTCCGTAATCAGATGAAATTTCGTCTAGAATTTCTACATCATTTCTGTCTAAAATCCATTGTTCACGAATTCTAGATATTCCTTTTCGAACATCTATTTCAATATTTTCATCAGTATATGGTCCGGAAGTATCATAAACTGTAACTGGAGGATTATGTTCTACACCACCGTTTGCCAATTTAGTATCAGATAAAGTAATTTCACGCATGGCGACTTTTATCGGATGAATTTCTCCTTCGATATAAACTTTCTTTGAATTTGGAAAAGGATTAGTTGAGATTGTTTCTTCTTTCATAGTGTGTAAAGATTTGTTTAACCGCCTTGAGTTGCAGTAATGATTAGAATATCGTCTGAAGGAAATAGGAATGTATTTTCCCAATTGGTTTTAGAAACAATAGATCCGTTTACACCAATGGCAATACCATTTTGTTTATTTGGACGTTCTAAATCCAAAAGTTCTTGAACAGAAATAGTTTCTTGTTCGAAGTGTTTTAATTGATTGTTGATTTTTAATTCCATTACCTAAAAGTTTAAATAAAGCTCTAGGAATGGCTACTCAAGAAAGTATATAAATATACTTATTCAGAAAGAAGTCATTTACTTTTCCCTACGCTAGTATGAACTAGATCAGGTTCAGAGGGTAAAATCTCAGCCTATCCCGAAGTTTCGGGAGTAGACACCCCTAAAGCATTGCAAACTTATAAAATTATTTTTACAATTTCCCCATATTGTATTTTATATAAAGAAAAAGAATCTTTTAATTGGGTTTTGTGATAAAGTGATAAGACACTTCGTATGGTGCCATCATGACAAAAAAGGATTACTTTATTATTATTTTTTTGAAGGATTTCCGAATAAAATTCGCCAACGCGCTGATATAAATCTTCAAATGATTCCCCATTTGGCACACGAACTTCTACAAAATTATCCATCCAAGGATTGATTTCTTCTAGCGGAATATCATTCCAAGCTTTCAATTCCCAGTTTCCGAAATTCATTTCTTTTAAGCGATTATCAAAAATGATGTTATCGGAAAAAAACTCAGCCATTTTTTTACAACGTTGTAACGGACTCGAATACACAATAGCATCATGTGGAAGTTGTTTTTTTATGTCTTCAAAAATATCTAAATACGGTTCTTTAATATCTACATCGGCTTGACCGTAACAAATACCTTTTGGAACAACCGTTTCCGTATGTCGAATTAAATAAAGTTCCATAGTGCAATTATTGATAAATAAATAATTACCTCAGCCAATTGTTGTACAGCACCTAAGCAATCGCCCGTATAACCACCAATCCATTTTTTAAAATAGCGAATGGCAAAAAATCGTAAAATGATTAATGGTATTAGGAGAAAAACAAATTTCCAACTTAAAAAAATCAAATAAGTTAAAGGCGCTAAGCCAAAGATAATAGCACCAAGTATTTCTTTCCAAGTATTTTGTTTCGCGATGGGTTTACTTTTAGATAATTCATCTTCGCGAACATATTCTGTTGTGAAAATAATCGATATTGCAGTTAATCGGCTTAAAGCATGAACCATAATGAACGTCATCAAACATTCGAAAAAAATAAGTGTATCATTCCAATCGGTATCGATAACTTCTTTAATCGCAAAAAATTTAATCGCAAACAACAAGACTAATCCTATCGCGCCATACGCTCCAATAGCGCTATCTTTCATGATTTTTAAGATTTTCTCTTTGGTCCAGCCACCACCAAATCCGTCGCAAACATCTGCAAAACCATCTTCATGAAAAGCACCTGTTGTTAAAATATTGGCTACTAAACTCAATAAAATTGACAATTCAACTGAATCAAACAACTTATATGTTCCAACAAAAACTATTGCACCAATTGCTCCAACTATCCAGCCAATTAAAGGAAAATATCTAGTAGCTTTATTTAAATAAGTTGGATCGTGTGTGATGTTTTTCGGACAAGGAATTCTTGTGTAAAACATCAAAGCTGTAAAAAATATATCGAGTTGTTTTTTCATGTTAATTTTAGGGATAAGGGAAAAGTCAAAAGTAACTAGTTATATTAAAATTTCACAACTCATTTTACTTGGCTCTTTTTACTTTTTTTATTTAACCACAAAGAACGCAAAGTTTTTCGCAAGGTTCGCTAAGCTTTTGACTTATTACTTATCCCTTTTGACTTTTTATTCTTGGTTCTTTTTACTTTTAACTTGATCCTTTATTTATTACTCACTCCAGCACTTTCAAAAGTTGCCATTTCATTCAAAAAAGTTACAGCAGATTTTATAATTGGAAATGCCACTGCACAACCACTTCCCTCGCCTAATCTCATATTTAAAGATAAGATGGGTTCCACTTGCAAATAATTTAGCAAATCGATATGTGCTTTTTCTTCAGAACAATGAGAAAAAATGGCATTTTGCTTTATTGAAGGATTCTTTTGATAAGCAATTAAAAACGCAACTGTCGAAATAAATCCGTCCACTAAAATCAGCATCTTATTTTGATACGCTTGCAACATTCCGCCTGCCATTTGTAAAATTTCAAATCCGCCAAAATGACTAATTAAATCTTCCCAATTGCTTTCACCATTAAAATTAGAAATCGCTTTCGCTAAAATATTAATTTTGTTTTTCAATTTTTCATCCAAAACACCCGTTCCTTTTCCTACGCATTCTTCGATTGAAATCTTCGTCAACACACTCATTAAAACCGAAGCAGTTGATGTATTTCCAATTCCCATTTCTCCGAAACCGATGCAATTACTTCCGTTTTGATGAATTTCATTCACCACTTCAGCGCCATATTGAAAACACAAATTCATTTCGACACTACTCATTGCCGAAGTAGTTAAAAAAGACTGAGTTCCTTTAGCCACTTTTTTATTAATGATAGAAGCATTCGTTGGAAAATCGTAATTGACACCTGCATCCACAATTTTTAAATCGATAGCATTTTGCTTGCAAAAAACCGAAATCGCAGCACCACCTTTTAAGAAAGTTTCCACCATTTGTCGGGTGACTTCTTGCGGATAAGCACTTACGCCGTGATTCGCAATTCCGTGATCGGCAGCAAAAACAACAATCGTAGGTTTTTCAATTTTTGGAGAATCCGTTTGAAATACTAAACCAATTTGCAAGGCTAATTTCTCTAAAACGCCTAATGAACCTAAAGGTTTGGTTTTCTGATTAATCTTATCAATTAATTGATCTTTTAATTCCGATGAATCCGAATGCAAAACCGCAAAGTTTTCTAACTCTAAATGATTTACTGGCGTGAAATTTTCAATTCTTTTTACGATTGGTTTGTCTAACTTCTGTTTCCAATCTAATTGTTGTAACATCGGTTGTTTACCGTAATCTGTGGCTGGTTTTCCGATACAGAAATAACCCAATGGTTCGATATAATCGGGTAAATTCAGCAATTTTTTAAAATGATTATAATTAATTATCGAAACCCAACCCATGGAATAACCTTGTTCGGTTAAAGACAACCAAATATTTTGAGCCGCGCAAACCGAACTGAATTTTACCGATTCATTACTTCCTACGGTTCCAATTGTAAATTTATCTAAAACCGAACGATCATAAGCAATTACTAATCCGATTGGCGCTTCTTCAATCGCTTCCAATTTTAATTCTAAATACGATTTTTTTTGCTCAGCAGAATCCGTTTGATTCGCCGATTTTTTATGATAGGATGTAAATAATTCTTTGACTTGTTTTTTGATGTCAGATGATTCAATGATATAATAACGAGTGGCATCTGTTAATCCTACAGATGGAGCTTTGTGTCCGGCATCAAGAGCTTTTTCTAAAACCTCAACAGGAACAACATCATTAGTAAAATGACGGGTATCTCTTCGCTCGGAAATTATATCGTATAATGATTTCATTTTATAAATTTAATAGCAATTCGATAGTTTTTTTTAGCCACGAAATCGAAGATTCAGCGTAGCTAATGCACTAATTTTTTATTTTTTTATTTTCGATTTAATTCGAATGTTCATCAAAGATGAACTAATTTTTTATTTTAAAATATATTCGTGAATTCGTGGCAAAGAAATTATAATCTATTCTTTAAAAATTCACCTAAATTTATTCTTCCCAAACTATAAAACAGTAATTTTCATACGTTTGTTTATGATAATTTGGCAAGGTAATTTTTTCTTTGAATAACGGACAATTGATGACTAAAGTATGAAATTCGCCGT
This sequence comes from Flavobacterium urocaniciphilum, assembly GCF_900110615.1. Classification (GTDB taxonomy): domain Bacteria; phylum Bacteroidota; class Bacteroidia; order Flavobacteriales; family Flavobacteriaceae; genus Flavobacterium; species Flavobacterium urocaniciphilum. The sequence continues at coordinate 286,761 of NZ_FOEI01000001.1, read as the reverse complement.
TTTCTCCACAGGGATCAATTCCTTTTTCTTGCAATTCAATGGCTAGTTCTTTGGTTACGATTTTACCTAGATATTCTTCTCCTAATTCTAAATTACATGAAACAATCATTGTTTCAATTCCAGCATCAATCATCTCATAAACTAAGTCGACTCTATCTTGTTGCCACAATGGTAAAATAGCTTTTAATTCAGTTGCGTTACAAACTTTTTCTTCCCATTCGCGATGCGGTTCTAAATCGATATCTCCAAAAACGACACCTTCAATTTCAAATTGCTTTTTGATATCGTGTAAAATGGCAATATAATTCTTCTCGTAATCATTCCATGTTGCTGGAACCGCTACTAAAGGTACACCAATTTGTTGAGCTTGTTGTTCTAATATTGAAAAAGGAATTCCGTGTGAACGAGAAACTTTTCCATTTTCATTCATCATGTTTAGTAATACTGTTGGAACTAAACTTTGTTCTGTTGCTTTCATCAACGCAAAACAACTGTCTTTTCCACCGCTCCAAGAACTTAATACTCTCATTACTTCACTTGCATTGGTAAACCTGAAACCATAAACGTTACTTTGTCTGCTTTTTTTGCGATGAATTGATTCACCCAGCCTTGTAATTCCACAAATTTTCTTCCAATGTGCGTTTCGGCATGCACACCCATTCCGATTTCATTAGTGATGATTATAATGGTTGTATCTTCAATTTCAGCTAGTTTTTCAATTTCAGCTTTTGCTAATTCTAAACAAAGTTCTACATCGTTTTTCGTATCCACAAAAAAGTTCGTTAACCATAAAGTTACACAATCTACGACAGCAACTTTACCTTTAAAATCAATTTCAGATAAGTTTTTTTCTTCTTCAACATTAGTCCAATTTTCGTCTCTTTCACTTTGATGTCTGTCGATTCTCTTTTGAAAATCGCCATCCCATTTTCGGGCTGTAGCTACATACATAGGGTTTTGAGATAGTTCTAATGCTACATTTTGAGCATAACTACTTTTACCTGAACGTTCACCACCTGTTACTAAATATATCATAATTTATAAATATCAATGTCAATTTCAAATATCAAGTTATTTTACTTTTTACTTGGCTCTTTTTACTTAAATCAATATACGGACAATGTCTGCATCCGTTACCGCAACAAGTTCCTCTTTTCAAATGAAACCATTTTGTAAAAACATACTTACCATCTTCAATATAATAATCGATATTCTCAATGAAATGAGTTGTTTTTGGCAAATCTTTAGCTTTATTGTCTAAAGCATTTTCTGGAGTAATTGTTGAAACATATTCTTCAATTTTGTCAATTGTTGCCACTTTCAAACAAGTTGGACATAAACAATCGGAAATACCATCTAAAGTAAAAATCGGAGGTAAATCGTTGCACCAACACCTTTTCGTTTCGGATTCATTTCCACATCCAAAAGGTTCGTTACAAACTGAGCAGTATTTTTGTCGTATGTTGTTCACTTTGTAAAGATACTATTTTTGCGAATTTCCAAAATTATACCCTCATTTTTTTTATACATTTGCAAAAACAACGACAATGAGACACTTTTACTTATTTATTTTTACTTTTTTATCATTTTTCTTATTCAATTGTAAAGAAAAGACTTCTTCTCAAGAAGTTACACTTACAAAAAACAACATTAAATATGCTAAAAGTTTATCAATTGAAGAAGGAAAAGATTTCACTATAGTTAAAGTATCAAATGCATGGCCAGATTCTAAAGAGACTTTTACCTATGTTTTAAGAAAAAACAATAGTCAGATTCCAAGCACTTATTCTAATTTTCCTGTAATTGATGTACCTGTAAAAAGTTCAGTTGTAACCTCAACAACAATAATTCCTTTTTTAGAACAATTAGGCATTGAAGATAAATTAGTAGGATTTCCGGACACTAATTTAATTTCTTCAGAAAAAACAAGAGCATTAATTGATAATGGAAAAATTACTGAACTTGGTAAAAATGAGAGATTAAATATTGAAAAAACTATAGAATTAAACCCAGATGTGTTAGTTTCTTTTTGTGTAGATAATGTAAATCCGACCTTAAAAAACTTAGAACAAAACGGAATTAAAATAGTTATACAAGCAGATTGGATGGAACAAACGCCACTTGGAAAAGCTGAATGGATTAAATTATATGGCGCTCTATTTGGAAAAGAAAAAGAAGCAAATGAAATCTTTACTTCGATAGAAAAAAATTACAATGAAGCTTTATCTTTAGTTCAAAACCAAAAAAATCAACCAACTGTTTTATTAGGATCATTATATCAAGATCAATGGTTTGTACCGAATGGAAATAGCTGGTTAGCTTATTATTTAAAAGATGCTAAAGGCGATTATTTATGGAAAGATACCAAAGGAACTGGAAGCACACCATTAAGTTTTGAAAAAGTTTTAGAAACTGCTCATTTAGCCAACAAATGGATTACCAGTAGTTTTGATTCGTTAGAAGACATGAAGAAAATTAATCCGAATTATGCAGCATTTGAAGCCTATAAAAAAGGTGAAGTTTATAGTTTTGAAGTTATAAAAGGTAAAACTGGCGGAGTTGTTTATTATGAGAAAAGTCCATCTCGACCTGATTTAGTATTAAAAGATTTCATAAAAATATTTCATCCAGAATTGATGAAAGATTACGAATTTACATTTGCAACCAAAATTAAATAACTTGAGTACATCTGATAAAAATAACAAACTGTATCTAACATTATTTTCCGTTCTAGTATTGGCATTTATTTGCAATTTAGCATTTGGAAATGTGATGATTCCATTTAGTGATGTTTGTAAAATTTTGGCCACTCAAAGTCATGAAAAAAGCACTTGGCTGTATATTGTTTTAGACTACCGATTACCAAAAGCCTTAGTAGCCATTTTAACCGGTGTTGGATTAAGTATATCAGGTTTAATTATGCAAACGCTTTTTAGAAATCCTTTAGCGGGACCATATGTTTTAGGATTAAGTTCTGGTGCCAGTTTAGGTGTAGCCATTGTAATTATGGGTTCTTTCTTATTACCAAGCTTCATTGCCGACTTTTTAGTTAATGATTACGGAATTTTATTTGGAGCTTTCTTTGGAAGTTTACTCGTTTTAATACTCGTTTTCTTTGTAGCTTCAAAATTAAAAGATACGATGTCTATTTTGATTGTCGGATTAATGTTTAGCAGTTTAACTAGTGCAATAATTAATGTTTTAACTACTTTTTCAAGTGCCGAAAAATTGCAAAAATTTACATTTTGGACGTTAGGAAGTTTAGGCAATTTAAATAAAAATCAAGTTGCATTGTTAACAATAGTTGTTTTAGTTGGATTGCTTATCAGTTTTACTATTATAAAACCTTTAGACGGATTATTATTAGGTGAAAATTATGCAAGAAGCTTAGGAATATCAATTAAAAAAACACGAAACATTAGTATTTTGGCTACAAGTATTTTAGCCGGAACCATTACAGCTTTTGTTGGACCAATTGCATTTGTAGGATTAGCCATTCCACATATGTCGAAATTAATTTTTCAAACAAGCAACCATAAAATTTTATTTATGGCAACTCTATTTTTGGGAGCCATAACCATGTTGGTTTGCGATTTGATTTCTCAAATGCCTGGTCAATCGTTTACTATTCCCATTAATGCTGTAACTTCAATTTTAGGTGCTCCAGTGGTAATTTGGTTAATTATTAGAAAGAAAGGAATTCGATAGTTATGATTACAAAAGCAATTTTAAAAACAGAAAATCTAAACATCGGATACACTTCTAAAAAAAGTAAAATCGACATAGCTTCAAATATTAATTTAGAATTAGAAGCTGGTAAATTAATTACTTTAATTGGTGGAAATGGTATTGGAAAATCTACCTTATTAAAAACAATAACTTCTATAATCCCTGCTTTGTCTGGCGAAGTATATCTTTCTGATAATAAAATTGCTACTTATACGCCAGAATCTTTAGCTCAATATTTAAGTATCGTTACTACTGAAAAATTACCAGCGAGTAATTTAACTGTTTCAGAATTAATTGCCTTAGGCAGACATCCTTACACCAATTGGATAGGAAATTTAACTGAAAACGACTTAAATCATATTCAAAACGCCATAAATATTACAAATATTAATCATTTGCAATTTAAAAAATACAGTGAAATTAGTGACGGACAATTGCAAAAAGTTATGATTGCAAGAGCTTTAGCACAAGACACGCCTTTGATCATTTTAGATGAACCGACTACACATTTAGACTTATTTCATAAAGTGGCAGTTTTTAAATTATTGAAGAAATTGGCTAACGAAAACAATAAATGTATTTTATTTTCGACACACGATATTGATTTAGCAATTCAATTGAGTGATGAAATGATTGTGATGACTGAAGAATTTTGCATTCAAGATCAACCTTGTAATTTAATTGAAAAAGGTGTTTTTGATTCGTTATTTAAAGATGAAAATATTGTTTTTGACAAACAATATGGTAAGTTTATTGTGAAATAGTATCAAAATCTTCCTTAAAAATTTCTTTTACTTCACCAGCTTTTAAATCACCTAATTCGATATTTCCTATACGAATACGAACTAAACGTAACGTTGGAAAACCAACCGCTGATGTCATTTTTCGCACTTGACGAAATTTTCCTTCTGTTAAGGTTATAGAAACCCAACTTGTTGGTCCGTGACGTTCGTTTCTTATTCTTCTACCTGCTTCTAAATTTGGAGTTGCAATTCGTTTCGCTTGACACTTTTTCGTTTTGTATTTTTTACCATGAAGTCCGATTTCTACACCATTTTTTAGTTGTTCAACAGCTTCTTCTGTAATAACTCCATCAACTTGTGCAAAATATTCTTTTTCTACTTTTTTACTTCGAACTAATTCGCTCATCATGCCATCTGTAGTAAGTAATAACAACCCTTCAGAATCTTCATCCAAACGACCAATTGCCATAGTTCCTTCCGGAAAATCATATAATTCTCCTAGTTTTCGCTTATTACGTTTCAATTCGTAAATAAACTGACTAATGTATCCGTGTGGTTTGTGTAAAATAAAATGCTGGTGTACCTTCATGTTGCAAAAATAGTTTTAAAAAAATATTTAGTTTAATTAATATTCTTTATTTTTACTTTTTATAAAATTTATCCCAAAAATGAACACATCAATTATCTTAGTATTCGCCATTTTAGTATCGTTAGCCATTGGTTTTTATATTGGCAAACTGCTTTCAAAAACACAATCTAATGCTGAAAAAAGCAATTTAGACGGACAATTAACTTCACAAAATATTCAACTTTCAGAATTAAAAAATTCTTTTCAAAACTTACAAAACGAAAAACAAAAGTTACAAGCTGAAAAAGAAGAATTTGCCATTTTATTAGCGAAAAAGGAAAATGATTTCGATAATTTATTGGAACGCACCAAAGAACAAAAAGAGGAATTAACCAATTTACAAGAGAAATTCACTAAAGAATTTGAAAACTTAGCGAATAAAATTCTGGATGAAAAAACACAGAAATTCACCGAACAAAATAAAGAGAATTTAAAAAATATATTATCGCCATTACAAGATAAAATTCAGCATTTTGAGAAAAAAGTTGAAGACACTCATAAAGAAAGTATCGATTACCATGCCGCATTACGTCAGCAAATACTTGGCTTACGAGAAATGAATGAGCAAATGAGTAAAGAAACCATTAACCTTACAAAAGCCTTAAAAGGTGATAGCAAAATGCAAGGAAATTGGGGTGAATTGGTTTTAGAACGCGTATTAGAAAAATCGGGATTAGAAAAAGGTCGCGAATACGAAGTGCAACAATCGTTTACTTCTGAAGATGGAACAAGAATTTTACCTGACGTAATCATTAATTTACCTGATGGAAAAAAGATGGTTGTAGATAGTAAAGTTTCATTAACTGCATATGAAAAATATGTAAATGAAGAAGATGATAATTTGCGAAACACTTATTTAAAAGAACATGTTAATTCTGTAAAACGACACGTTGAACAATTGAGCGACAAACGTTATCAAGACATCTACCAAATGGAAAGTCCGGATTTTGTGTTGTTATTTATTCCAATTGAGCCAGCGTTTGCTTTAGCCTTACAAGAAGATGCCAGTTTATACAACAAAGCATTTGAAAAAAATATTGTAATTGTTACACCTTCTACTCTTTTGGCAACTTTACGCACCATTGATAGTATGTGGACCAATCAGAAGCAACAAGAAAACGCTATTGAAATTGCAAGACAAGCTGGTGCTTTATATGATAAATTTGAAGGTTTTGTTTCCGATTTAATTAAGATTGGAAAGAAAATGGATGAAGCAAAAGTGGAATATTCTTCTGCTATGAATAAGTTAACAGAAGGAAAAGGAAACTTAGTTACAAGTGCAGAAAAATTGAAAAAAATGGGTGCAAAAGCCAAAAAAGCCTTACCAGAAGCCCTATTAAAAAGAGCTGAAAATACCGAGGAATTACTCTAATCAAACTAAAACGTTATGAATTTAGGAAGAAAAATTTTAGTCTATTTAATTTTATTCATCACATTAGGAACTACTGCTTATATTGCTTTTTGCTATACTTTCAATTATAGTAAATCCGTTAGAAGTGGTGTATTAACTAAATTTGGTGAAAAAGGTTATGTTTTTAAAACTTGGGAAGGGGAAATGAGTCAAGGTGCCATGAGTACACAATTATTTCAGTTTTCAGTTTTAAGAAATGAAACACAATTGATTGAAGATTTAAAGAAATATCAAGGTAAATACGTAAAAATAGAATACAATCAAAAACTTCGTACGTTTCCATGGTGGGGCGATACTACGTATTATGTTATTAGTGTAATTCCAGAAAGTAAATAATGAACAATTCCAATACCGTTTCCGCTTCAAAAATAACTTTATCAGAATTAATGTTACCTTCACATAGTAACTTTAGTGGTAAAATTCATGGTGGTTATTTATTAAGTTTGATGGATCAAATTGCATTTGCATGTGCTTCTAAATATTGTGGAAGTTATTGTGTTACAGCATCCGTTGACACCGTAAACTTTTTAAATCCTGTAGAAATCGGTGAATTGGTGACATTAAAAGCAAGTGTAAATTATGTCGGAACCAGTTCTATGGTTGTTGGAATTCGTGTTACTTCACAAAATATTCAAACAGGTAAAGTAAAACACACCAATTCGAGTTATTTTACTATGGTTGCTAAAAATGAAAAAGGTAAAAATGTTCAAGTTCCTAAATTAATTTTATCCAATTTAGATGAAGTTAGACGTTTTTACGAAAGTGTAAATCGAATTTCTCAAAAAAAACAATCACTACAAGATGAAATTACTTTAGATTATTCTTCACCTGAAGCGTTAGAAAATCTTCAAAATTATAACATCATCTTAAACCTTAATAAATAACGTTTTTATAACATAAAACTTAAATTTTAAATAATTATCACAATTATTACTGTTTTTGTTAATATTTTTTTATTATTTTAGTAAAAAATAACAACAAATGCATAAAAAATTACTCTCATTTCTATTTTTATTAAGCCTATTAATCGTACTACTTTCATCTTGTAATGGTGAAGAAAATAGTGAATACACTCCTATTCCAACATCGCCTGTAACGGTAGATTTAACACAAGTACCTTATCCAAAATTATCGGATTATCATTTTTTTGAAGGAGATATGAAAAATCAGTTACCTTCTTTAAATGTAATTCCTTACAAACCTGCTAGTTCCCTTTTTAGTGATTATGCACATAAAAAAAGATTCATTTGGATGCCAATTGGACTTAAAGGAACCTATAATGGTGACGGCAATGTTTTAGAACTACCTGTTGGAGCGGCATTAATTAAAACTTTTTATTACGATAATGTGCAACCAAATAATGATACTAGAATTATTGAAACTAGAATCATGATAAGAAAATCAACAGGTTGGATTTTTGCAAATTATGTTTGGAATACAGAACAAACTGAAGCTTTTTTAGATTTAAACGGTAGTTACACAAACATTTCTTGGAAAGACGACAATAATGTAATTCAAACTGCTAATTACAGAATACCTTCTGAAGTTCAATGTATTACTTGTCATAAAAAGAAAGAAATCATCAATAATGTTGAACAAGTTGTTCACATTCCTATCGGAATTAAACCTCAAAATTTAAATTTCAATTATACTTACGGAAATGTTTCTCAAAATCAATTAACTAAATGGATTGAACAAGGTTATTTAGAGAATAATTTTACCTTACCAACCGAAGCAAATACCACAATTGATTATAACGACACTTCAAAATCTTTGCATTTAAGAGCGAGATCGTATGTTGATATAAATTGTGCACATTGTCATACAGAAGGCAGACATTGTGATTATAGACCTATGCGTTATTCATTTACAGAAACAGGAAGTGCGAACGGATTAGCAAACATGGGAGTTTGTGTTAGTACTCAGGATATGCAAAACTTTCCACCAGCATTAAGTAAAATTGTAACACCAGGAAACATTAATCGATCTATGATGTATTACCGATTAAATACGGATAATGAAACATATAGAATGCCTTTACACGGAAGAACTATCATCCATCAAGAAGGAATTGCCTTAATGGAACAATGGATAAATTCATTAACACCTTGTAATTAATACAAACCAACTACTAAAACTTTAAATAATGAAAAAAATTTACTCATTACTTTCTCTTGTAGCAATTTGCTTAAATGTAAATGCACAAGATACTTGTTTAACTGCTGTTCCTATAACCGCAGGATTACATGTTGTTACCGCCGTTAATGGCACACAAGTACCAAACCCAATTTGTGCACAAAATGGTACAGGAGCTACAGCTGGTGAGTGGTATATTTATACTCCATCTCAAACGTATACAGTAACTGTTTCTTCAAACATTGCTCAAAACAATCCAAAAATAGATACGCGTTTCCATGTATATTCTGGAACATGTGGTACACTAACTTGTGTTGGTGGTGATGATGATTCTGGAGCAAACTATTCATCTGTAGGATCTTTTACTGCATTTGCAGGAACTCCTTATTATATTGCATGGGATAACAGATGGTCATCTTTAGGATTTACTTTCCAATTAACGGAAGGAACATATACTCCTCCTCCTCCAACACCAATTAGTTATACTAGCCAAACGGTTTCAACAATTAACAGTACATATAATATTTGTGTTGTTGATATGAATGGCGACTATAAAGATGATATTGTAGGAGTTAGTGCAAATACATTAAAAATTCATCAACAAGGATTAGGCGGAACTTTAACGCCTTATGTATTTACAGTAGCTGGAGCAAGTGATATGCCAGATTGGAGTATTGCTGCTGGTGATTTCAACAAAGATGGCTTTAATGATATCGTTTTAGGAAGTGGAAGCGGTTTAGCATTATGGCATTCAAATAGCACTGGAACAGCCTATACAAATGTTAATCCTACTGATTATATCTTTTGTCAAAGAACCAATTTTATTGATATTAATGATGATGGAAATTTAGATATATTTTCATGTCACGATATTGCCCCAAATGTGTATTATTTAAATAGCGGAACAAACACATTAGTACATCATCAATCTGGACAACCTGGTTCTTATAATTTAGGAACATTATCTAATGGAGGAAATTATGCTTCATTATGGACTGATTATGATAATGACGGAGATTCAGATATGTTTATTTCTAAATGTTCTGGACCTCCATGTGAATTACATAGAAATGATGGAAATGGTGTTTTTACTGATATTTCTGCAATAGCACAAATTAATACAACACCAGTACAATCATGGTCTTCTGCCATTGCTGATTTTGACAATGATGGCGATATGGATATTTTGGTAGGTGCAAATGGAAGTAGCGGACATATGTATTTTAGAAATAATTTAGATACTTCTAATAGTGTTGAAGAACCTTTTACTAACATTACTGCAGGTTCTGGATGGGATACTGATACATCAATAAATAGAGATTATATCGCTTATGATTTTGACAATAATGGATTTATTGATGTAATGGGTGGTGGAAATAAAATCATGTTCAACCAAGGTAATGGTACATTTGCAGCTTCAGCATATACATTTGGAGTGGGATCTATTGGCGATTTAAACAATGACGGCTTTTTAGATATTGCAAATGGAAATACAATTCGTTATGCCATTCCAAATGCTAATAATTGGGTAAAAATTACGATGCAAGGTGTACAAAGTAATAAAAACGGAATTGGTGCTCGTGTTGAAATATACGGAGCTTGGGGTAAACAAATTAGAGATGTTAGAAGTGGTGAAGGATTTGAATATATGAGTACTTTAAATACTCATTTCGGAATTGGAACAGCAACAGCTATCACTCAAATTAAAATTATTTGGCCTTCAGGAACTGTAGATGTAATTAACAATCCGAACATCAACCAAACGGTACATGTTATTGAAGGTAATTTCCCATTAAGTTTAGCTGAAATTGGTGAAGATCAAATCAGATTATATCCAAATCCAACTTCAAACATGTTACATATTACAAATGTTGACAAATTAAATATCGAATCTATTTCAATCATAGATGCAACAGGAAAAATAGTAAAAAAGATTTCAACTAATTATAATGAAATCAATGTGTCAAACTTAAGTGAAGGAATGTACATTCTAAGCATTCAAACAAAAGATGGAAAGAAATTTGCTGAAAACTTCATTAAGAAATAATTCTAACCAAACAAAAGGAAAAAAGGTTGTCAATTACGACAACCTTTTTTTTATAAATTAACTTTTTCAAAAGCGTTCAAATCTTCTAGATGTAAAACTGTTTTTGTATTGTTTTCATTTTTAGAAAACATAGGAAGAAATTTTGCGCCATAGATTATTTCATCAAATGTATAAGAAGTTCTTCTTACAACTGTAGTGCTAAACATATCATCAAAGGCTTTAATAAAAACTATAATTTCACCACTGGTAGTTTTTAAATCTTCTTCATTTAAAACAAACAACGGACTATCTTCAGTAATTGGATGAACTAATGTCCAACTTAACGTTAGCATATTAATTTTTTCCAATTCTAAATTTAAGTTATAAAACTTATTAGAAGTAACACCATTTTCTTCAGTAGCGATACCCAATGTTATCCTTGCTTCTGCATCTGTTAATACTGTATTTTTATAGGGTGCAAAACGCAGCATTAAGGCTTTTCCATTTTGATAAGGAGCAATTAAAGCATTATCTGAAAATTTTAAAAATGCTTTAGGTTTACTAAATCTACCATAAAATAAACCTGTGGCTATTGCAAAACTTAACAACCCTAACAATGCTTCTACTGAAGCCACTAAACTGGTTACAAAACCACTCGGACTAACATGCCCATACCCTACTGTAGTTAAAGTTTGTATACTAAAAAAGAATGCTTGTCCAAATTGATCTACTTTAGTAACGGCATCAATTCCTCTTAAATTTTCTACTCCAACAGCAAAGTAAATCGTTGCAAAAACTAAATTTACAATAAAATAAAACAGTAAGATGATAAAGAAAAACTTCCAACGTGGAATTTTAAGCATAATATGATACCAACTTATACTTTCAAAAAAACCTACACCAACTTTATGGATATTCGGATTTCCATTTCTATTTAGAAACCTTCCACCATAATTACTTGCATTTGTTCCAAAACCAGTATTAGATTCAGTCTTTGCTCTTTTATTTAATTTTTTCAGTAATCCCATAAATAAAAAAGTCCCAATTAAGTGGGACTATGTAAAATTATAATTTTAATAATTATTCAACAACACTTTCATGAATTTTAAAAAACACGAATTAAATTAAATCCGAAAGAAATTTGCCCTTTACCCCAATCTCCTACTGTATTGCCAAGATAACCCGACTCATGCATTCCTTGAGAGTTTGTAAAATGCATTTGGAAAACATGTCCTCCAGTTTCTAAATCAAAACCAATAGAAAGTGGATTTTTAAAAGGTGAATTAGCGGCTCTATTTAAATGTGCTGCATAATCTACATTAAATGACCAACGTTTAGTGAATTTATATCGACCACCTAATCCTAAAGCAAACTGACTGTTATCTTGTTCATTAAAATACACATAATTTTCATGGAAATAAGTTGGTGCTAATTCCATAGATAAATTTTCATTAAATTTTCTCGAAACTAAAACTTGTGTTACATACGAAATACGATCTTCAAATTTAAGCTTTGGCAATAATACTTTATCTAATTCTGAATTAATTGCAATACTATTAAAACCAACAATTTCAAATGGTGAACCCGATGTTTTTTGATTTACTAATTGATATTTAGCTGCAAATTCATAAGCTTTTTGAAATCCATCTCTTGAAACTTGGACATTAAATTTATCTGAAATACCATAAACAAACTGCAAACGAGTATTGGCATTATCTAATCCGAAAAAATCTTCAAAACCATTTTCAACATATCCAAATCTATGAGAAACCACAAAATACAAATCTTTTTTCGCTGCCAATTTAGTAGATTCTAAATTAACAATTTTCAACGATTTATAAGCTGAAGTAATAATTTCATTAGAAGAAGTTGAATCAATCTCTTTTAATAAATCATCTTGAGCGGCCATAAAAAATGGAACCATACAAAATAAGAATGTAATTTTCTTGATCATAATATTTATTTTATAGTTGATTGATCTAATTTTATTTCACCTAATAAATTATCGTAACCTATTAACCTGCCTTGAATTGAAATTTCTGTATTAACCTCAACTTTAGTATCTTTTACTAATATGGCTAATAATTTTTTATCAATTACAATGGTTTTACTTGGAACGTCTACACTTGTAACTTTCCCAGAAATTAAAACTGGTTTATCTAAATATTTAGTGTTTGCTTTGGTTTCATCTACTTCAAACTCTTTTAATAGAGCAGGCACTTTTAAAGCAAATGCAGCTTCTTCTTTTGCAATATCTCTATGTTCGTGATACAAATATCTATAACCGAAATACATTCCAATAATTAGTACAACTAAAATCAAAAGTTTCTTTTTCATACTACTTTTTTTTAAATCCTTATAAAAGAAAATTACTTGCTGATACTTATATTAAACAAGCAAGTATCAAACCCACTTTATAAGTTTTTTATTTCAAATTTAATTATTTTTTCATACTTTTACTTAAAATAATTCATTTATTTAAATAATAAATTGACAATATGAGAAAATTAGCTTTCATAATTATTCCAATACTTACAATTACGAGTTGTACTAATCATTCTGAGGAGGATTTAACGGACCCATTAGTTTTAGGCAATACAAAATTTGCTACAGATGTAAAACCAATAATAGACAACAATTGTATTTCATGTCATGCTAATGTTCCTCAATTTGGTGCACCAATGCCCTTAACTTCGTTAGAAGCTGTAAAAGAAGCTATAATTAATAGAAATCTTATAGGAAAAATTTCACGTCCTGATGGCGCTCCGGGTTTAATGCCTTTTGGTGGACCAAGATTGCCTCAAAATTCAATTGATAAAATTGTTGATTGGAAAAATAGTGGATATTTGGAATAGTATTTGATTTACAACATAAAAAAGACTCAAAATGAAAAATTTAATTTTAGCAATACTTGTACTGTTCTGCTTAAGTTTCACTAAAGACGAAGCTAAAAAACTTACTAAAACAGGATCTATTACTTTTGAAGCTTCAGTACCTTCGTTTGAAGAAGTAAAAGGTAAAAATGATGCTGTAACTTGTGTTTTAAATACAACTAACGGTGAAATTGCAGCATTAGCTTTAATGAAAGGATTTCGATTTAAAGTAGCCTTAATGGAAGAGCATTTTAATGAAAATTATATGGAAAGTTCTAAATATCCAAAAGCTACATTTAAAGGAAAAATTGAAAACTTTGATGTTTCTAAATTAACAACAACTACTAAAGATTATACCATTAAAGGTAAATTGGAGTTACATGGAAAGTCGAAAGACATTGTAAGTATTGCAAAAATTAATAAATCAGGAAACGATATTGAACTTAAAACTTCATTCTCTGTAAATGTTTCCGATTTCGGAATTGAAATTCCAAGTGTTGTTGCTAAAAAAGTTGCCAAAAAAGTTGATGTAGATTGTAACTTTTTATTAAAATAACGACTTATCTCAAAACAATTTAAAAACTATTTATGAAAAACTTAAAACAATTTGCATTTATTGCAACATTACTTTTTAGTGCACAATTTTTTGCACAAAATTTAAAAACTGGAGCAGTAACTTATGAAATGACTATGCCAGGTAACGAAGATGTTTCAGCTTTGGGTTCTAATACAATCAAAATTTCATTTAATGAAAAATCTGTAGCTACTCAAATGAATATGATGGGTGGAATGATGTCTATGAAAACAATTACAGCTGACAAAAAAGATACTAAAAACACTGTTATGTTAATGGAAGTTATGGGTAAAAAATATCATATAACTGATGCTGATGCAGAAGGTTTAAGCAAAAATGATGTTGGTTCTATGAAAGATGCAGTATCTGTTACTTATGACAAAAAAGACAAAAAGGAAATTTTAGGATACAAATGTTATAAAGCTGTTGTAACTATGACTAGTGGTGAAAAAAGTAAATTTTACATTACTGAAGCCATTGCACCTCAAACTAACGCAGATGACAAAGTAGTTCTTGCTGGTTTTCCATTGGAAATTGAAGCAGGTGAAGGTGAAAGTCAAGTAATTTTAAAAGCAACAGAATTTAATAAAACGATATCTGAAAATACTTTCGTAATTCCAGAAGGATATAAAAAAGTAACACAAGCTGAATTACAAGAAGAATTAGGAGGCGGGTTTTAAATTCCGACTACATAAAATAAAAAATCCCAATTTTTCAATTGGGATTTTTTTTAAACAATTAAACACCAAACATCATTTTTTAAAGTTTTGAATATTAACTAAACTTTATGAATGAAAAAAATTGCTTTTTTAGATTAACAGCACAAAAAATTTATTTTCTTAAAGCAATGTTATAACTTTAAAAATAACTTTCATACACTACCAAATATAAGTTATCGCTTTTATTCTTTTATGAAATTGTTGCGAACTACACTTTTCTGTATGCGAATGGTAAATAATTAAAAGTCCCTCCAAAGAGGGACTTAATTAAGTACTAAAAATTAAAACAAAATAATTACTGAAAATTAATTTTTCACTATTTTAAAGTTTGAAGTCCCTTCATTTGAAGATACTTTTAATAAATATATAGCTGTATTAAAGCTCGATAAATCAATCGTATTTGTAGTTGCATTTAAAGATTGATTCATTAAAACTCTTCCATTTAAATCGATTAATTCAACATTTACATTTGATAAATCAGCAATTTCTAAATACAATACATTTGAAGTTGGATTCGGATATAATTTAATTTTACTAGTCAAATCAAAATCAGAAGCCGATAAAACCGTACAAGTGTTTCCTGTTGTAATTGTTGAACCCGATTGCCAATTTGATGTAGCTCCTGTTAAAGCAAAATTTGTTAGAGTTCCATTATAAGTTCCTGTTTCATCAATTAATGTAGTTACACTTGAATTATTTGCATTATTAAACCCTTGATTGAATTTATAGTATGCTATTAATTCAGGTTGTGCCTGTGCTTCACAATTCATAGTAGCTTGAATATCTGCTTGTGTTAATGCAGAATTCCATACTCTTAACTCATCCATATCTCCAGAAAACATTTCTGAAAAGCCTGTTAATCCAATATTAAAAGGTTGAGATGAAATCGGTAAAGAGTAGCTTAAAGCAACAACTGTTGAAGCAACTTCATTTCCATTAACAAATAATTTTAATGAACTATCATTATAAACCATCGCAACATGTGTCCATGTATTAGCAGTAATTGTATTTGCTGCAGAAGTAGCTACATATGTTCCAAAACCTAAAATAGCCTCTAATGAACTACCATTAATTCTGAAAACCAATTGAGTTCCTCCTCCTCCATTATGGTTAGAAAATATCGTTTTGGCATTTGAATTTGTTACATTTGGTACTTTTATCCATGCTTCTACAGTTACTAAACTTCTACTTCCTAAATAAGTAGTAAGAGCCGTTCCAATATTTACATTATCATTAACTCCATCAAAATTTAAATGAGTTGCAGCGGCATTAACATTTACTTCAATTTCTACTCTTTCACTTTCACAACCATTAGCATTTGTTGAAGCAACCCAATACGATGTTGAACCAGCTGTTGCTGTACTTGGTGTTGGTGCTGTAGTAGAACCTGCTCCACCAATTGCTACAGTATACCAAATTAAACCAGTTCCATTTGCACCTACAGTTGCCGTTAATGGTGATGCTGATGCCCCTTGATTATACACAACTGGAGTAGTTACAGATGGGACAGATGGAATTATTGAACCAGTTGTTACTGGAGAACCAGCCAACCAGTTTGAAATTGAACCATTTAAAGCAAAGTTTGTTAAAGTACCATTATTCGCATTTGCAGTTGCATCTGTTAAAGAAGTAATACCTGCATTATTAACTGCATCTGCACCTTGATTAAATTTATAATAGGCTAATAAACCCGGTTCTGAACCTTGTAATTCACAATTTTTAGATCCATTAATTTGATTTGGTGTTCTTACCACATTCCAAATACGTACTTCGTCTATATTCGATTCTAAAAACTCATTAGAATTACGTTCTTTTCCAATAAATAAAGGTGTTATAGTTGTGATGTTTGCTGTTCCTATAAGAGCATTAGTTACATTCGCTTCTACAATTCCATCAACATAAAGTTTAATATTATTATTAGCTCTATCCACCACACATGCAACATGATGCCAAATATTGTCGTTTAGATTTGTAGTACCTATTAATCCAGCACCAGTTCCTAACATGGTTCCGTTTCCAAATTCTAATGCAATTTTATTATTAACCACTACAAATTGAATTCCAACAAAACCGGATGAAGTAGCTTTAGTAATAATTCCTGAGTAGCCACCTTGAGCAGCACTCATTTTTACCATAGCTTCTAAAGTTAAATTTCCTGTTCCAAAAGCTAATGAACTACTATTCGGTACGTTTACGAAATCATTAGTTCCATCAAAATTTAAATGCGTAGCAGGGGCACTTACATTCACTACTACTTCTACTCTTTGACTTTCGCAACCATTTGTATTCGTATTGGAAACCCAATATGAAGTTGTACCAACTGCAGATGTATTAGGTGTTGGAGCTGTACCAGATCCTGTTCCACCAGTTGAAGCGGTATACCATAATAAATTATTTCCAGAAGCAGTTAATGGTGCATTTTGACCAACAATATAATTTTGTGGAGAAGAAACTACCGGAGTTGTAATTGCTACATAAGGTTGAACATTTAAATCATTCAAATAAATACAAGATTGCGCATCTCTTGCAGCATTAAAAACATCGGGTTTGCCATCGTTATTAAAATCACTAATTGCAACACCATTCCATGAAGTAGATAACACTTGACTATTATTAGTTAATTGACATCCTGAATTTAAAACATACCTAGTGGTTTTATCAAAAAGATTAGTATAGACTATATCTGACCATGTATCACCATTTAAATCTACTAAATATAAATTACTCGCACCAAAATTTACTAATGAGCTAGAACTAACTGTTCCAAATAATCCTGTACCATCATTTTTCCATAAATGTAATCCAAAATTGTTATAATTATCATAAGCTAAAAAATCTAAATCACCATCTTTATCCCAATCTACTAAAAAACCAAATCCTGTATAAGTAGTAAATGCTTGACTTGATGTAAAAACACCAGAACCATTATTTTTATATACTTTACCAACCCAGCCTCCAGTACCTGTAATTGTTAAATCAAGATCCCCATCGTTATCAATATCCCCAACTGCAGCACCATTGTTAACATAAATCCCTAAATTATCAAATTCTGAGGCTAACGTAAAATTAGCATTACCTGTTGTTCCTGAATTTATCCAAAGCTGATTTTTATTTGTTGCTGAATTTTGTGTTCCATTTAACCAAAGAACATCTTGTTTTCCATCACCATTAAAATCTGCAATTTTAAAATTACTAATAGCTCCTGTTGCAGTATAAAAAGTACCTGGTAATTGAGTAAATACCGCAGATCCATTATTAATAAAAATTTTACCTGTTACACTTACAACATCAACATCTCCATCATTATCAATATCCTTTGATTCAATTTTTGTCCATGAAGACAAACCACTGAAAATATTGGTTGAAGTAAAAGAATTAGAACCATTATTAGTGTACAAAAAATAGGAACCAGTTTCATCACAAAGAATGATATCTTTATCATTATCAGCATCATAATCTGCAATTGCTGGTGTATACATTCTGCTTTGTGGGCCTGTAGTAGTCCCAATACATGTTGAGGCAACAAATGAATTGGATTGTGAATTCACTTGTAAGCCTAAAAACAAGGTAAATAATAAGTAAAATTTTTGCTTCATAATTATACGTTTATAGTTTATGAAACAAAAGTATTTTTAACCTTTATATGTGTTTGAAAAATGTTGTGTACAACCGAAGTTTGTAGGAGTTTAACAAAGAATTTTTATTTTGTTAAATTTTAACGTTAAAGCTTCTCGATATTGGGATTTCTATATCATTTAGAAAAACAGAATTTGACGTTTTTTTTGTTATTCTATTTTTATTTATAATGTAAGAACGATGGGTTTTGCAAAACATATCCTTATCAATTTCTTTTAAAAATCCATCTAAACTTTTTCTCAAAACATATTTTTTAGAAATTGTATAAATTTCAATATAAATATTATCACTTTTTATGTAAATAATGTCGTCAAGAAATAATTTAATTTCATCATATCCATCTTTAATAATGGTATAACTTTTAGTGTTTTTAAAACTCGCTAATTGAATTGCAACTAAAACATCCGATTTTTTAATTGGCTTGGTTAAATAAGTTTCCGGATTGGTATTAATTGCTTTTTGAATAGTTTCAGGATCATTTTGAGCTGTTAAATAAATAATTTTTGCAGCTTCATTTTTCTTAAATGCTAATTCTATTCCTGTATTTAAACCATCTAAATTAATGTCTAACAAAATAATTTCCGGTTGAAATGATTTAAATTTTTGTTCTGCATCTTTTACATCGTACGCCACTTCTAAATTTACAAAACCTTCTTTTTGCAACATTTTAAATATAAAATTTGCAATTAATATTTCATCTTCAACAATTAATATTTTAGTCTTATTTTCCATTTCTTTCACTTAATATTTTTGAAATATAAATTTCAAATCCTTCTTTTGATTCAATTGAGTATTCTGCTTTAATTTGTTTACAAATGGTAATAATTAAATTTGGAGTAATCGATTTTCCTATAGTATTTTCTCCGTTATCCTTATAATTCAATTTTAATGAATTATTTTCTTTAAAAACTTGAAGCGAAATAATTCTTTCGTCTTGATCTACAAATGCATATTTAATAGAGTTTATAAACAATTCTGTTACCAACAAACCCAAATACATAGCAATATCAATAGAAATATCTAATTTTTTAATTTCATAATGTACTTTAATTTCTTTCTCAATAAATAGTTCTTTAAAATTATTGACAATTTCATTTAAATAAATTTCAATATCAACCGATTTTTTATCTTTTGATTGGTATAAATGACGATGTAAAGTAGATATTGATTCTAATTTTGATAAGATTTTCAAAATAGAAGATTGATCCGTTTCTGAATGTTCTAATTTATCAAGTTCTTCATTTAAAAGTACAATAATTAACTGCAAATTATTGTTAATACGATGATAAGCTTCATTTAATAAAAACGCATTTTCTTTTGAATAAATATCTAATTGTTTATTGGCGATTTTGACTTTATTACTATAATACAATGATGACAACAATCCGAAAATGAATAATAAAATGATAAAAACTAAGTAAAATTGATTCTTTCTCGCTTTTTCATAATCTTCTTTACTTTTTAAAAGTTGATGATCACGATTTAATATTTCTTGTTGTTGTTCTTCTTCTAATAATTTTTCTTTGGCATTATTTTCATAAAACAAATCGGTATATTTTAATCTTAATTTTAAATTATCATAAGCGGACGATTTGTCTCCTAAATGTTCAAAGGCATTTTGTTTGGTATCATAAAATAATAACTTTTGAAAATAATTATCGTCATTTTCAAGTAACTTCAAACCTTCATCACATTTTTCAATGGCAGAAGTAAATTTTTTCAGTTTTTCAAAAACTCGAGCACTGTTCACTAATGCATCACAGGTTTGAGATTTATCTTTAATACTTTTGGCAAACTCATACGATTTCAAATAAAATTTAATACCATTCTCTAAATCATTCTTTTGTTCGTATACATAACCTATTTCCATTAAACAGGTGAATTTAAAAGAATTGTTTTTAAGTTTTTCAGCAATTTGCAATGCCTTTTTAGAATAAATTAAAGTAGAATCAGGCATTCTATAATATTCTGAAAATAATGCCGCTTTTCTATTATAAAAAAACATTAAATTATAATGATTAACCTTGCTTTTATGTTCTTTTATTAAAGCAGTTACTCTATTTAAATACTTTTCAGATCTATTAAATAATGCGGCATGTCTATAAATTTCAATTAATTTAATGTTGCATAATATTTCTGTATTAAAATCTTTATTTTCTTTAGCGTAAGTAAGTATTTCAGAAATATATTTATACGAATTAGCATAATCAAATTTCACTTTACAAGAATCTGCTTTCTGTAAATAAAAATTCATTTTTTTATTAATTACAGAATCTTCTGAAATTTTTACTTCCTGACAAATTGCAAAATTGCAACCTATCAAAATCAAAAAAAGGAAAATACTTTTAGTAAAATTCATTGGATTGGAAATCTATTTCAACAGGAAAGCTTAGTAATGTAAATTTATATAAAAATAACTTTCGTTTTAATTTCTTAGTTGTTTTTTTAAAATGAATCGTAAATAAATATAAAAAGAAAAGCTCTGACAAATGCCAGAGCTAATCCTTTTGAAAAAAAAATTACTTTATTGTTTTACTATTTTATAGGTTGAAGCTCCTTCATTTGAAGACACTTTTAACAAATAAATAGCCGTATTATATGAAGATAAATCTATAGAATTAGAAGTAGAACTTAACGTTTTATTCATTAATACTCTACCGTTTAAATCAATCAATTCAACAACTACATTTGACAAATCGTTAAATTCGATATATAAAATATTTGAAGTTGGATTTGGATATAATTTTATATTGTTTTCAATTGCAAAATCATTTGAAGACAATGCTGTACAAGTATTTCCATTAGAAATTGTTGAACCCATTTTCCAATTTGATGTTGCTCCTGTTAACGCAAAATTTGATA
The DNA here is from genome assembly GCF_900110615.1 of Flavobacterium urocaniciphilum. Classification (GTDB taxonomy): domain Bacteria; phylum Bacteroidota; class Bacteroidia; order Flavobacteriales; family Flavobacteriaceae; genus Flavobacterium; species Flavobacterium urocaniciphilum. Next base: position 265,424 of record NZ_FOEI01000001.1, on the reverse strand, counting down.
ATGTTCCAGTATTTGATCCAACTGCATCAGTTAATGAATTAATTCCAGCATTTGAAACTGTATCATTACCTTGATTAAATTTATAATAAGTTACAATATTCGTTTGTGAACCTTGTAATTCACAATTCATTGTATTAGTAATATCTAAAGGTGTTAAAACGGCATTCCAAACTCTAAATTCATCAATATTTCCTTTAAAATATTGACCACCTCCGTCTCCTAACCAAGCTCCAATTGTTGTTGCAGTTACTGAAGTATCATTTGGTAATGAAAAATCACCTACAGCAGTAGCATCTAAAGTACCATTAATATATATTTGAGCTTGTGTGTTAGTAAAAGTAACTACTACATGTGTCCATTGATTAGCAGATATTGTAGCATTACTTAAAATATATGCTCCATTTTTAGATTGATAATGTAATTTCCCAATAGCAGCATTCCCACCACCTAAAGTTAAAGTTGCGTAAGAGTTTTCAGAATTACTTTGTTTAGAACAAATTGTTTGATTATCTAAAGTTGTTGCAGTTGGATAAATCCATACTTCAATTGATCCTTGAGGTAAATTATTAATTGCAGTTGCAGGTAAAGCAACATTATCATTTGTTCCATCAAAATTTAAATGAGTTGCTGGAACTAAAGCATTAACAGTTACCACAATTTCTTGTCTTGCACTTTCACAACCATTAGCATTTGAAGAAGATACCCAATATGAAATATTTCCAACTGTTGCTGTTGAAGGTGTAGGAGCTGTTGTTGATCCAATTCCTCCTGAAGCCACAGTATACCATAATAAACCAGTTCCATTGGCACCTACAGTTGCTGTTAAAGCTGAAGCAGTGTCACCTTGATAATAAATTACAGGTGATGAAATTACAGGTGATGAAGGAATAATTGAACCAGTTGTTACAGCTGAACCTGCTAACCAGTTTGAAGTAGTTCCATTTGATGTAAAATTAGATAACGCACCGTTTGAACCTGTTGTAGCTGTTAATGTAGTAATAGCAGTATTATTTCCTTGATCAAAACCTTGATTGAATTTATAATAAGTTACTAAACCCGATTCAGTACCTTGTAATTCACAATTTTTAGAACCGTTAATTTGATTTGCAGTTCTTGCCACATTCCAAACTCTAACATCATCAAATGAACCGTTAAAATTTCTACCAGAACCTGTAGCAAAACGAGCATCTTTTCCAATTTGTAATTGAGCTGATGCATTGGCTAATATAGAAGTCGAAATTCCATTTGTTGTACTATTACTCAAAGCACCATTTACATAAATTCTTACTCCATTTGCATCTGCTACACCAGCAATATGTGTCCAAGTATTTAATGGAATAACTGCTGAATTATTACTGTTTTTCCATGTACCTGCATCATTTACCAAAAATGAAAATGTATTATCTGTATTTCCATGCATTAACCAAACGTTAGTTGCCATTGAATCCGTTGCACCCGATTGTCCAATTCCTGAACCAGTTGCTATTGTTCCTGTTCTATAAACCCAAAATTCTACTGAAATTTGATTCGTAAAGTTTGTATAAGGAGTTGTATTTGCAACAAAATCATTTGTTCCGTCAAAATGTAAATGAGTAGCTGGAGTTTCTGCTAAATCGTTAATTGTAATTGTAAATTGTTTTTCAAAAAACAAACCACCTTGATCCGTTGTTCTAACACGAATTGAATACGAACTTTTAGTTTCAAAATCGGGACTATTTGTAATTCTTAAACCAGAACCACTAATATTAAAAGAAGCATTATCAATACTACCAGTTCCTCCTACTAATGTATAAGTAAATGTATTTCCTGCATCAACATCTGTCGTTGAAAAATTTCCAACTGTTGAATTTGCTGCAACATTTTCATTAATCGCAGAAGCTGACAAACTAATATCTGTTGGATTTTCGTTTACATTATTAATAGTTACAGTAAATTGCTTTTCAAAAGTTAAAGCCCCTTGATCTGTTGATCTAACACGAATTGAATACGAATTTTTTGTTTCAAAATCAGGGCTATTTGTAATTCTTAAATTTGAACCACTAATATTAAAAGAAGCATTATCTGTGCTACCTGTACCTGCAACCAATGAATAAGTAAAAGTATTTCCTGCATCAGCATCTGTTGAACTTAAAGTACCAACTGTTGTGTTAGCTGCAACATTCTCATTTAAACTTGATGCTGACAAAGAAATGTCTGTTGGACCTTCATTTATATTATTAATGGTAATTGTAAATTGTTTTTCAAAAGTTAAAGAACCTTGATCTGTTGTTCTTACACGAATTGAATAAGAGCTTTTTGTTTCAAAATCTGGACTATTAGTAATCCTTAAATTCGAACCACTAATATTAAATGATGCATTATCTGTGCTACCTGTACCTGCAACCAATGAATAAGTAAAAGTATTAGAAGCATCAACATCTGTAGAACTTAATGAACCAACTGTAGTATTTGCAGCTACATTTTCATTAACTGATGTTGCCGATAAACCAATATCTGATGGCGATTCATTTATATCATTAATTGAAACAGTAAATTGTTTTTCATAAAATAGCGAACCTTGATCGGTTGTTCTTACACGTATAGAATATGAACTTTTTGTTTCAAAATCGGGACTATTTGTAATTCTTAAACTTGAACCACTTATATTAAAAGAAGCATTATCTGTACTTCCGGTACCTGAAACTAAAGTATAAGTAAAAGTATCACCTGCATTAGAGTCTGTTGAAGATAAAGTTCCAACAGTTGTATTAGCCGCAACATTCTCGTTAACTGAAGAAGCTGACAAAGCCATATTAGTAGGAGCAGTGTTAGGTACAATTGCAGGACCAACTATAATATTATCTATAGCATAATAAATAATTGCTTTGAAATTAATTGAAACAGAAGTAGTGTAAACTCCACCTGCACCCGGGCTAATTGCTGCAGAAGAAAAAGTATAATTATTCCAAGCAGTACCAGGTGTCATTGGTGTCATGTCGTTATAGGTATAGGTATTAGCCGTTAAAGTATACCAAGGTGGTAAAGCATAAAAAGCTGAATAGGAATTCATTCCTTGTTGATTTACCCAAATTCCATAAAATTGAAAAGGTTGACCATCCGCTCTTTGTAAAGTAAATGAATCTCCACCAGAACCATCTTTTCTTAGACATTTAGAATTTGATTCTCCTCCACTTCCAACATTAGAAAATGAACCATTTCCTCCAGAAGTTAAAGTATAAGCTACACCACCAATAGTAATGTTTGCTTGAGTATTCCATGGTGAACCAGCTACTATGGCCGCATCAGTGGAAAAATCATAAGTTGTTTGAGAAAAACTTAACAAAGTAAACAAACAACTAAAAAACGATAAAAGGTAATTTTTTTTCATAGAGTTACTCTAATTTAATTTTTAGTTGATGCAAATATATTAGATAAGAATTCCTTAAAAACACAAAAAAAATGAAATGAAAAACATTGTATTTGAAATGCGGAATTTTGTATTTGAAATGCAAAAAATAAATTAAATTGAAAATAATTCTAACGAACTAAAGACAAAAATCGAGGTTTCTTGAAATTGGAATTTCAACCTCATCAATATAAATAAAATTAGATTTCTTAGAAGTTATTTTCTTTGCATTTACAATATAAGATCGATGCACTTTTACAAAATCTTTGTTATCTAAATCATTTAAAAATAAATCTAAAGATTTACGAATGGTCATTTTTTTGGATTGTAAAAAGATATCAATATAATTTCCATCACTTTTCACATAAAGAATTTCATCAAATAGAACTTTTATATCCTTTATTCCATCTCTAATAATGATATAATCATTTTTAATTTTAAATGACGCCAATTTAACCGCTGCAATTACGTCCATCTTCTTTACTGGTTTTGTAAGGTAGGTTTCTGGATTCGTTTCTATTGCTTTTTTAATGGTCGCTTCATCATTTTGAGCTGTAATATAGATAACTTTAGCTTCTTCATTTTTGACTTTAGCTAAATTTATTCCGCTATCTCTTCCTTCAATATTAATATCTAAAAGAATAATTTCAGGTTTAAAATCGTTAAACTTTTCAATTGCAGAGTCACAATCATGAACAACTTCAATATTTTGATAACCTTCATCCAATAACATTTCATTAATGAATTCAGCAATAAGAACTTCGTCTTCTACTATTAAAATTTTAATATTCTTATTCATACTAGATATTTTTTTCTAAATATAAACCAAAGCCTTTTTCAGTATTAATATTTTGTTTTACTCTTAATTGTCTACAAATCTTTTCAACTAATTTAGGCTTAATTATTTGGCCTTTAGATAAAGCACCATTATCATTATAATAAAATTTGTAACCGTTTTCGATTGTTTCAAATTTCACATCAATTGTTTTATTGATTTGAGAATTTTCAAATGCATGTTTAAGTGAATTAATAAACAATTCGGTTAGTAATAAACCTAGATACATTCCTTGATCAATTTGCAATACTTTTTTATCAGAATTTAGAGAAACAATTACATTATTTTCTTTAAATATTTCATTAAAATTGATTCTAATTTCGCTTAAATAACTCGAAATTTCAACTTCATTTTTATTTTTAGATTGGTATAAATGTCTGTGTAATGTTGCTATAGATTCTACTTTGGAAAGTATTTTTTTGATATGTGAATTCTCCTCATTACTTAACTTTCTTAATTCATCTGAAATTAAAATCACAATCAATTGTAAATTATTATTAATACGATGATTGGTTTCACTTAATAAAAATTCATTTTCTTCATTTAACAATTTTAATTGCTTATTATTTTCACGAATTTTTCTATTAAAATAAAGCAATACGGCTAAACCAAAAAAAACAAAAATTAATATTATAATTAAATATTTAAAGTTTTGTTCGGATTTTTTTAATTCGGAATCTTTTTTAACATAATTATATTTCTTTTCAATTTCATCTATAATTAATGCATTTTCTTTTTCTATTGTTTTAATAATAGCTCCTGAAATGGAATCTCCATAAAACAAAGCAGTTTTAAAATCATTTTTAAGAGAATAACAATTTTTTAAATTTCCATATATCTCTTTTATTTGCCAATAGTTAAATATTTCTTTAGCATTTTTTAATCCAATTTTATTGTATTCAATTGCTTTATCTAAATCCGAATACTTTTGTTGGTAAAGTCTACCTAAATTAATACAGACATCTATTAATGCCATTTTACATTTATACTTTTGAGCTATTTCATATGCTAATTGAAAATATTTTAAAGCATTTTCTCTTGATTTATTAAAATCTAAAAATCCAATTTCATTATAAGTATAAACTACTAAAGATTTATCTTCAATTTGATTCGTTTTTTTAATAATACTTTTAGCTAATGCGTGAATTACTTTTACAGAATCGGGTACATTATTATAATATTCTGCAACAATTGCCATCCTTCTATTCTCATAATAAGCTTGAATATTAGGATTAAAACGAATATAATTTTTTTTTGTCGCCTGATTGATAAACTTTATTGCCAAATCTCTCTTCCCTAAATACCTACATGTTTCTGCTTTAAGTGATAAGATATAAAATAAATTCTCCGAATATTTAGATTTATCGATATTAAAAATCGATTCAGCTTTATCTAAAAAATAAAAACAACTATCAGATCTTGAAATAGATTTTAATATTCTTGCATATTGAATGTATGCGTTTCCTAGTTTAAATTTATCGTAATCATTTACATAGCTTTTTATAACCTTTTGAGTATAAACTGCAGCAGAATCATATTGATTATCATGTAAAAATTTTACAGATTTTTTTTCAAGGATTGCACTTTGACTAAAAGTAAGTGAGGTAAAAAAAAGAAGTAAAAAAAAGTAAATTTTGCCCATTTATGTTTTTAATTTTTTCTTTCTAGCAGCAGGGAATAAAACGTTATTTAAAATTAAACGATAACCTGGAGAATTTGGGTGTAAATCTAAAACTGTTGGAGCATCTCCTACTCTATGTTGATAATCTTCTGGATCATGACCGCCATAATAAGTAAACATACCTTTACCTTTAGTTCCGTGAATGTAACGCGCTTCTCCGTTAATTTTACACTCACCCATTAACAACACATTTGATTTTATTTTATCGGATGCAAATGCAGTGGTTTGTCCCATAAATCCTTTTACTATTTGAGTATGATTTTGACACAACATCGTTGGTATTGGATCCCATTTTGCAGAAAAATCCATTAAAGTAAAGTAATCTACATCCATTACAAATGAACCTTTTCCGTGTTCTTCAGTAGTATCAATATCTGAAAACTCATATCGCATCGGACTTCTTTCTAATATAAAATCTTTGAAAGCAAAAGTATTCGTATAATCTATTTTACTTTGATAATTAGGTTCACTTTCGTCGCCATCGAACATTGGCTCACAAATATCAGTTGATTCCGCAGAAAGAGCAATATCAAAACTATCAGTAGCCGAACACATCGCAAACATAAATCCACCACCTATAACATAATCTCTAATTTTTAAAGCTACGGCTCTTTTTTCTTCAGAAACTTTACTGTAACCTAACTTTTTTGCCAAGGCCTCCGCTTCTAATTTTTGCTGAATATACCAAGGTGCATTTCTGTATGCTCCAAAGAACTTACCATATTGCCCAGTAAAATCTTCATGATGTAAATGCAGCCATTCGTATAATACTAATTGGTCAGATAAAACTTCTTCGTCGTAAATTTCTGTATAGGGAATTTCTGCATAGGTTAATACCATCGTAACAGCATCGTCCCAAGGTTGTTTTCCTTTTGGAGTATAAACTGCAATTTTAGGAGCTTTTTCCAATACAACAGTTTCCATATTTTGCGAAGGACTGCTAATTTCTTCTAATATTTTAGTAGTTGCACCATCGGTTAATACTTCAAATGTAACACCTCGAATTTGACATTCTTTACGAATATCTTCTCCGTCAGGTAATAAAAAAGAACCTCCTCTATAATTTAATAACCAATTTACTTTATAACTTTTCGATAAAGCCCAATAGGTAATTCCATAAGCTTTTAAGTGATTTTGTTGACCATCTGCGTCCATAGGTAATAATATAGAAGACGCATTTGCGAAACTACTTAGCAAGCAAAGTATAAGTACTATACTATATTGTTTAAACTTAAACATAAGAAGTATTATAAAGAATTACAATTTATATTTTCAAAGATAAGGAAAAGATAATTCTTAAAAAACAGGTAATTCTACCTATATAAAAACAGGTAATTCTACCTATATGAAAAAACAGGTAATTCTGCTCTATTCTAGTATATAAAATCGAACTACCTTAGTAAAAAATTAATACCATGAATATTTACACAATGTTAGAGAAAAAAGACAATAACACTTTAAGAAATATTGGACTAGTATTATTAGGCGCTACAATCTTCGTTTATATAATATTAGTAGTAAAGTTTTTGTTTTTGAACTAGATATAAGAAATTTTTTTTGTTTTAATTCGGTTCGGGTGGTTTTCCTTTGTCCTAGTCCTTAGGAAATATAAATTCCGATTATTCATTTTGATTCTTTTTTAATAACTTTTAAAATCATCTGAACTGAATAACAAAAAAACTACAGATTTATCTCGTTCAAATCGACTATATTATTCTGAATAGCAAAAACAACTAATCCTGCAATATTCTTAGTTCTTGTTTTAAGAAGCAAACTGTTTCGATGTCCGTCTGCAGTTCTCGGACTAATAGATAATTTATCTGCAATTTCTGCACTACTCTGTTGCAAACAAATCAATTTTAAAACTTCAATTTCACGTGCTGTTAAAGCATCGTAATCTAATTCTGTTTTTGGAGAAGATTTACCATGAATTATATCTGAGTAAATTACTTTCATTACTTGTTCGTTATAATAAAATCCTTTCTCATGTACTTCTCTAATCGTATGAATAACTTCCTCTGGTGAAGCATTTTTAACAATATAAGAAACCGCTCCAACTTGAATCATGTTTGAAATAAAAGAAGGTGTGTTATAACTAGTAAGTGCAATTACTTTTAAACCAGGAAAATCAGAATGAAGTATTTTAGTGGTTTCTACCCCGTTTAAATTGGGCATTTTTAAATCGGTAATAACAATATCGGGTAAACTTTCAGTTGTTCTTAAATAATCTACCAATTCTTGACCGTCATTGGCTTCAAAAACAATATTAAAATCTGAATTACGTTGCAATAAAAAAGAAATTCCTTTTCTAAAAAGAACTTCATCATCGGCTAATACTATATTAATTTTAGAATCCATTAATTAAAAATTAAAATCAATTTGAACACCTTTGTTTATTTCAGAATGGATATTAATTTTTCCACCAAGGAAATTTACTCTACTATCAATATTCTGCATTCCGATACCTCTTTTTTTATTGGTTGATTTCATATCAAAACCAACTCCATTATCAGAATAGAAACAAGTGTTTTTACTATTATTTTCAACAAAATTAATAGAAATTTCAGAAGCTTTACCGTGTCGGATAGAATTATTTAACAATTCTTGTAAGATTCTAAAAATATGCAATTGATAATTAACTTCTAAATAACTGAAGTCGAGCGAATTCGTATATTTTACCTGAACATTTTTGGCTGAAGAAAATTCATTTACTAATTCTTCTATAGCTGCATGCAATCCGAACTTTTCAAAAACAGGCGGTAATAAATCGTGAGCAATTCTACGAGAATTTTCTAATGCTTTTGCTGTTAGGTTTACAACATTATCAATAATTTCATTATATTCAGATTCAGATAGATTAGGCGTTTTTAACAAATGTGTATTTAGAGAAACAATATTTAACTTTGAACTAATATCATCGTGTAAATCTTGTGCAATACGCATTCGTTCATCTTCTTGAGTTTGAATTACCGATTGAAGTATTTCTTTTTGATAATGAATTTCTTGATTCTTCTTTTCAACGGCAATTTTTACAATTTTCTTACGTGAAAAATAAAAGAAAAGAGCCAATGTTAAAAAAACACTAAAAAAAGCAAATAATATAAACAAGAAAGCTTTTATGATTTGATCTACTGCTAATTGCGTTACTTCCATATTATTTAGATTTTAGCTTTTTTAACTGATATAAAAGAAATGAAAAATAAACTAATCCAAAAGGTTCTATAAAACTCAATAATTTATTTAAAATTTTATTGAAATCATTCATATAAGTATAATCTATCGAAATACTATATAAAGGCCAAGTTATATAATTTAAAAAATTCATAATTAAATACATTAGCATTCCTAAATTAGCATAATATAATTCTTGAGGTTGGTCATATTCGTTATATAGATATATAACACTATAAACAATTAATGGAAAAACTGTTACGTAAATATCTTCATAATGAAAGACAAAAAATGATTCTGGAAAAATTAAATATTTAATCAATAGATAACTAACAACAAGAATCAGCAATATTTCAACAATATTCCGCCATTTTTTATTATCGAAAGAGTAGGAATAAAAAAGGCTTAAGAATCCAAATTGAAATAAAAATATTACATTAATAAAGAAATGATTATAAATTTTAAACCAACTATAAAGTCTATCGCTAACAAAACCTAAAACTACATTAACTAAAAGAAAAACAGAAAAAACCTTATAAGCTTTACTTTTGTTTTTAAAGCCTATAAGGTATAGTATTGCTACAATAAAAGATAAAATATGTAAATAATATTTAAACTGCAATTCTTATGGATTATATAATGGACTTGAAATATCACATAAATTTGGACAAGGAGTTGTACCACTATAAATTGTATCTGTCATATCTTTACCATCGCCGTCAACACCAACGAACATTAATCTTTGCGTTCCTGATGAGTCAACACCCATATACGATCTTACACCTGTAACTCCAGAAATTGCAAGTAAATCTGTTAACACTTCCAATGGAATTAAATGTGCTTTTGCTAAATTTTTTGGCGGATTTGTTTGCCATGAATGAGCCCATTCTTCGGCGTCAGTTAATGAAATAATGTAACTTGGCATAATTTATTTTTTTATAGGTTATTTTTATAAACTTAATAAAAATAATAATACAAAAAATAAAAAATTAACAAAAAAATTAATTAAAATGGAACATCACTATTTTCATCAAAATTGTTATTCATACTACTTCCAAAAGCATCATTTGGCGATGGCAAATTAGGTGTGATAAAGGGATTATGTGCGTCTAAATTCATCTTAGAAGGCATAGAATCGTCATAAGTCATTCCGTATTCATCTAAATTATCGAACTTACCTAAACTTCCAATAAATTTCAATCGTATATTATCCAAACTACCATTTCTGTGTTTTGCTACGATAAATTCACCTTGATTTGTTGTAGGTGCTGCTTCTTCATCATCCCAATTATCAATTTTATAATATTCAGGACGGTAAATGAACGATACGATATCGGCATCTTGCTCAATTGCACCCGATTCACGTAAGTCGGATAATAATGGTCTTTTACTTGATCCACGCGTTTCAACCGCACGCGATAACTGTGATAAAGCAATTACAGGAACATTTAATTCTTTAGCTAAACCTTTTAAACTTCGAGAAATCATCGAAATCTCTTGTTCACGATTTCCACCACCTTTACTTGAAGAACCCGCAGACATTAATTGCAAATAATCAATTACAATTAGTTTAATACCGTGTTGCGAAACCAAACGACGTGCTTTTGCTCTTAAATCGAAAATTGATAAAGAAGGAGTATCGTCAATATATAATGGAGCTTTTTCTAAATCTTTTACTTTAACATTTAACTGTTCCCATTCGTGAGGCTCTAATGTTCCTTTACGAAGTTTTTCTGAAGTTAATCCGGTTTCACTAGATATTAAACGAGTTATTAACTGTACAGAAGACATCTCAAGGGAGAATAACGCAACAGGTTCATTACTTCCTACAGCAATATTTCTAGCCATCGATAATACGAATGCGGTTTTACCCATACCCGGACGAGCTGCGATAATAATTAAATCGGATGGTTGCCAACCAGACGTTAATTCGTCTAATTTTCTAAATCCTGTTGGAATACCTGACAAACCTTCTTTGTTAGAAATCTCTTCGATTCTTTGTTTAGCTTGGTTTACTAAACTCTGAGCCGTTTCATACCCTTTTTTAAGATTTCCTTGCGTGATTTCATATAAGTTTGTTTCCGCAGTATCTAATAAATCGAAAACGTCCATTCCTTCATCATAACAATCTTCAATTAATTTACTTGAAATTGTAATTAAACTTCTTTGAATGTATTTTTGAAGAATGATTCTGGCATGAAATACTATATGTGCAGAAGAGGCAATTTTTTGAGTTAATTGAATTAAGTAAAAATCACTTCCAACTAATTCTAATTTACCATTTCTTTTTAATTGTGCCGAAACCGTTAATAAATCGATTGGTTGAGGCGGTGTACTATGAAACAATTGAGTAATCGCTTCATAAATATATTTATGTGCTTCTTTATAAAAAACTTCTGGTTGTAATAAATCGATTACTTCACCTGGCGCCTTAATATCAATTAACATAGCACCTAAAACTGCTTCTTCAATATCTACAGCTTGAGGAGGAAGTTTCCCTTTCTCTAAATTAATTATAGTAGTTTTATCAACTCTAACCGGGCTTATATTTAACGATTTTTCCATATTGCGAAAGTAGTTTAAATACTATAAAAAATAAATTTTACTTGTTAAAGATTACCTGTTGAAAACTTTCAACCAATTGTTAATATGTCAAAAAAAACGCCTTGTAGTAACAAGGCGCATTTTAATTCATTTTTTGTTATTTATCTGAGAATTCTCCCATATTACTGTATTTCTCCATTCTTTGCGCCACCAATTCTTTTGTTGATAAGTCTTTCAATTCGTTATAAGACTTTGTGATGTACTTTTCAACAGTTTTGAATGTTGTAGCTTTATCTTGATGTGCTCCACCTAATGGTTCTGGAATAATATCGTCAATTAATTTTTGCTTTTTCATATCAACCGGAGTTAATTTTAATGCTTCGGCTGCTTGCTCTTTATATTCCCAACTTCTCCATAAAATTGACGAACAAGATTCTGGTGAAATTACAGAATACCAAGTATTTTCTAACATGAATACTCTATCTCCTACTCCAATTCCTAAAGCACCTCCAGATGCTCCTTCACCAATAATAATAGAAATAATAGGCGTTTTTAAACGAGCCATTTCAAAAATATTACGAGCAATCGCTTCTCCTTGTCCACGCTCTTCAGCTTCTAAACCAGGATAAGCTCCAGGAGTGTCAATTAATGTTACAACAGGAATGTTGAATTTCTCTGCCATTTTCATTAAACGTAAAGCTTTACGGTAACCTTCTGGATTCGCCATACCAAAATTACGTAACTGACGCATTTTAGTATTTACTCCTTTTTGTTGACCAATAATCATATAAGATTGACCATTGATTCTACCTAAACCACCAACCATCGCTTTATCGTCTTTGAAGTTTCTGTCTCCAAATAATTCTAAAAACGTACCGTCAGTTAAGTTCGTAATATATTCTAAAGTATAAGGTCTGTTCGGATGGCGAGACATTTGAACTCTTTGCCAAGCCGTCATATTCTTATAAATATCTTTTTTAGTTTGCTCTAATTTTTCTTCTAGTTGTTTACAAGTTGCTGAAACATCTACATTAGATTCTTGACCTAAAATAACACATTTATCTAATTGATCTTCAAGCTCTTTTATTGGCAATTCAAAATCTAAATATTCCATAAAAGTTAGTTTTGTTTAAATAGTTTGTAATTACAAAGATACTATTAAAATATTATTTGAAAAATTTTGAACTGTAAACTAATTACTTTTTTTGTGATTTCTAATTAATCCGTTCAAAATCACTGTAGTAAGTATAATTGCAGCACCGATATAAAAGGAAAAACTCATCTGTTCATTTTTCTCAAAAACTAAAACAGCCAAAGCAATACCGTAAACGGGCTCTAAATTAATCGTTAACATTACAGTGTAAGGAGAAATAAATCGCATCACACTAACTGAAGCGATAAATGCATATGCCGTACAAATAGAAGCTAAGATGGATAACCAAATTAAATCTTCTAATTTCAAACTAAAAAAGTTTCCATCTAATTGACCGCTAAATAACAAGAACAAACTAAAAAACAGAACACCGCCTAAAAGTTCATAAAAAGAAATGATAGTAGATTCGATTCTTTGAGCAAATTTCCCATTAATAACCGAAAATAAAGCCGATAAAAACGCAGAAGTTAATGCTAATAAAACACCCTGCATGGTTCCAGTTAAATCGCTATTTATACTTTTTGAAATGAAATTGGGTTCTGAAGATTCTACAACAAAATACAACCCGAATAATACAATTAATCCGAATAGAATTTCATACCAAACCATTTTTCGTTTGTAAAATATAGGTTCTAAAATGGAAGTGAAAAAGGCACCAGTTGACAAACAAGCAAGTGTTATAGAAATATTTGAAACTTTAATAGCTTTAAAAAAAGTAAACCAATGCAAAGCAATTACCAATCCAGATAATAACAAAAGTATTATGTCCTTTTTAGAAATCTTTAAATCATATCTTTTATAAAGAATGTATCCAAAAATAAGGCAAACCGCAATAGTCATTCTCCACCAAACTAATGGTAAAGCTTCTAACGAAATTAGCTTTCCTAAAATCGCTGTAAAACCCCAAATAAATACAATTAAATGAAGATGTAGATTATGTTTAACATTAACGTTTGGCATTTTTAAGCAAATAAAAAGCTAAAATTCCGAAAACTACATTTGGAAACCAAACAGCTACAATTGGAGGGATACTTGATTTTTCCGCTAATGTTCCGAAAATCTTATCAAAGAAAACATAAGAAAAGGCAATTAAAATACCTATAGCTAAATTGACACCCATACCACCTCTACGCTTCATTGCCGATACAGAAACCGCAATAATAGTTAAGATAAATGCAGAAATAGGAATACTGAATTTTTTATACAGAACTACCAAATAAACATCTAAATTGGAACTTCCTTTAGCTCTTTCTTTATCAATAAATTTCACCAAGTTAAAAATATTCATTGTTTCTGCAACGTAAACTGTTGGAGTTAAATCGTCTGGTTCAAACTCAAATTTTCGAGTAAAAACCTCTTGTTTTTCGATAATATCTTCGTTTATCCCAACTGTTCTTTTCGTATAATTATATAAATCGTAGGTTTTAGTCTTTTCATTATATTTAATACGATTCGCGTATAATTTATACTCTAATTTATTGCCATTAAATTTTTCATAAATAAAATCGAAACCAGTTTTAGACAATACATTATAACTACTTACGTACATAAATTCATTTGAATTTACTTGTCTGAAAATATCTGAAGTTTGTCTGGTTTCTGCATTTCGTTTTAGATAGGTATACCTAAAATCCCAGTATTTTTCACTGGCATCAGGTAATATAAAAAACCCCATTAATAAAGTTACTAATGAAACCATTGTTGCACCAACAATATAAGGTCTTAAAAATCTTGTAAATGAAATCCCCGAGCTTAAAATTGCAACAATTTCTGTATTATTGGCTAGTTTTGAGGTAAACCAAATAATCGATAAGAATAGAAATATGGGAAATAATAAATTAGCAAAATAAATAGTAAAACCGTAGTAATAAACTAATACATCTTGAAAGGCAACTTTATTTTCAATCATACGATTGATTTTTTCAGAAACGTCAATAATGATTCCAATTGGAATAAACATTAACAACATAACCGTAAAAGTTATCAAATACCTTTTTAAAATATACCAATCTATTTTTTTCATATAAATTTTAAATTCTAAATTCTAAATTCCAAATTCCAAAAATGAAAGTAAATATCATTTTCAGATTTAGTTCTAAATTTATTTTATAATCTAGTAGTTACTTTTTTAACCATCATCTCTTTCCAATCTCTAAAAGTTCCTGCTAAAATTTGTTTTCTCGCTTCACGAACCAACCACATATAGAAACCTAAATTATGAATTGTAGCAATTTGTTTTCCTAAAAACTCATTAGCTACAAATAAATGTCTTAAATAGGCTTTAGAATAATCGGTATCAACATACGTTAATCCCATCGGGTCAACAGGAGAAAAATCATCTTCCCATTTTTTATTTTTGATGTTGATAAATCCTTCTGAAGTAAATAACATTCCGTTTCTTGCATTACGTGTTGGCATAACACAATCGAACATGTCAATTCCTAATGCAATATTTTCTAAGATATTAGCCGGAGTACCCACTCCCATTAAATATCTTGGTTTGTCTTGAGGTAAAATAGCCGTTACAACTTCTGTCATTGCGTACATTTCTTCTGCAGGCTCACCAACTGATAAACCACCAATTGCATTACCTACTGCATTTCTACTAGCAATAAATTCAGCCGATTGCTGACGTAAATCTTTATACGTACTTCCTTGAACAATAGGAAAAAATGCTTGAGAATAACCGTATTTAAAAGGTAATGTTTCTAAATGATTGATACATCTATCCAACCAACGGTGCGTCATGTGCATAGAACGTTGCGCATATCTATAATCACAAGGATAAGGTGTACATTCATCAAAAGCCATGATGATATCCGCACCAATTGTTCTTTGGATTTCCATTACATTTTCAGGAGAAAAAAAGTGGTACGAACCATCGATATGTGATTTGAATTTCACTCCTTCTTCTTTAATTTTTCTTCTACCAGATAAGGAATAAACTTGATAACCACCTGAATCCGTTAAAATATTTCGATCCCAATTCATGAATTTATGTAAACCACCCGCTTTTTCTAAAACATCTAATTGAGGTCTTAAATATAAATGATAGGTATTTCCTAAAATAATATCTGGATTAATATCGTTTTTTAATTCACGTTGATGCACACCTTTAACCGATGCTACAGTTCCAACAGGCATAAAAATTGGCGTTTCAATAACACCATGATCTGTAGTAATTTGACCAGCTCTTGCCTGGCTTTGTGCATCTTTTTTTAATAAATCAAACTTCATTTAGATATTTTCTGCTTTTAATTTGCGAATGTTTAAAGTAATTTGGTTTGAATTTTATAGCTTATCAAACGGATCACTTTATTTTTAATTTTAACGGACAAATATACTTTAAAAGTTAGATGTATGAGAATAGTAAATGTAAGTTTTTTAAATTTTACCAAAAATTTAACTCCTTCAAACAAATTTATCCTTCCATTTTTTTGTCAATTCATAAAAAAGAATTAATTTTGCCCTCACATTTGACCAACCTCTGGCGAAGGACGTGTATGTTGCTCAGGTTTAATGATTTATATTTAAAATTATGTCAAATTTAGTTGATTTCGTACAAAACGAATTCGTATCAAAAAAAGACTTCCCTAATTTCAGTGCAGGAGATACAGTAACTGTATACTACGAAATTAAAGAGGGTGAAAAAACTAGAACTCAGTTTTTCAAAGGTGTAGTAATTCAAAAAAGAGGTTCAGGTGCTACTGAAACTTTTACTATCAGAAAAATGTCTGGAGCTATTGGAGTTGAGCGTATCTTCCCAATCAACATGCCAGCTTTACAAAAAATTGAATTGAACCAAAGAGGTAAAGTACGTAGAGCTAGAATTTACTACTTTAGAGAACTTACTGGTAAAAAAGCAAAAATCAAAGAAAGAAGAGGATAATCTTCCCATTTGTATGTATAAAAAAATCCCGATTGAATCGGGATTTTTTTTTATCCCTAATTTTCATCCCTCAATATTATCAATAATTTAATTTTTCACGCTTAATTTATTAATTCGTGAAATGTTTCTCTTTTTAGAAATCTTCCACCAAAAAATAGGCTTAAATTTTATATATTTGCTAACCTTTAAAGAAATAAACAAACTATATAATTATGTCTAAGTCAAAAATTATTTATACAATTACGGATGAAGCTCCAATGCTAGCCACACATTCGTTATTACCAATAATTCAAGCATTTACCAAAAACGCAAATATTGATGTAGAAACAAGAGATATTTCGTTAGCGGGAAGAATTTTAGCCAACTTTCCAGAATTTTTAACAGAAGACCAAAAAATTGGTGACGCCCTTACAGAATTAGGCCAGTTAGCCAATACACCAGAAGCGAATATCATCAAATTACCAAATATTTCTGCTTCAGTTATACAATTAAAAGAAGCTATTGCTGAATTACAAGCACAAGGTTTCAATATTCCAAATTTCCCAGAAGAGCCTCAAAACGATGCTGAAAAAGAAATCAAAGCAAAATATTCTAAAGTATTAGGTTCTGCTGTAAATCCAGTTTTACGTGAAGGAAATTCAGATCGTAGAGCTCCAAAAGCAGTAAAAAATTACGCGAAACAAAACCCACACAAAATGGGAACTTGGGCTTCAGATAGCAAAACTGAAGTAGCTCATATGACTTCTGGTGATTTTTACGGAACGGAAACTTCAACAACAGTAGAAAATGCTGGAAAATTCAGAATTGTATTTACTGATAATAACGGTTCAACTTCTGTTTTAAAAGATTTCGGAGCTTTAAAAGCAGGTGAAGTAATTGATAGTTCGGTTATGAACTTAAACGCTTTAAAGAAATTTGTAGCAGAAACAATTGCAGATGCAAAAGCTAAAAACGTAATGTTATCGGCACACTTAAAAGCAACAATGATGAAAGTTTCAGATCCAATTATTTTTGGAGCAATTGTAGATACTTTCTTTGCTGATGTGTATACTAAATATGCAGATTTATTCAAATCATTAGATATTAATTCAAACAACGGTTTACAAGATTTATATAACAAAATTGCAGGAATTCCTCAAGAAGCAGAAATTAAACAAGCTATTTCAGATGCGTTAGCAAACGGACCAAGAGTAGCGATGGTAAATTCTGATAAAGGAATTACTAACTTCCACGTTTCTTCAGATGTAATTGTTGATGCTTCTATGGCGGCTTTAGCGCGTAGCGGAGGAAAAATGTGGAATGCAGAAGGTAAAGAAGAAGATACAATTGCAATCATTCCAGATCGTTCGTATGCAGGATTTTATTCAGCTTGTATCGATGACATGAAAAAGAATGGCGCTTTAGATCCTACAACTATGGGTTCTGTACCAAACGTTGGATTAATGGCTCAAAAAGCTGAAGAATATGGTTCACATGACAAAACGTTCCAATTAAGTGCAAACGGAGTAGTGAAAGTAGAAGATGAAAACGGAAACGTATTATTATCTCAAAATGTAGAAGCTGGTGATATTTTCAGAATGTGTCAGACTAAAGATGCACCAATTCAAGATTGGGTAAAATTAGCGGTAAACAGAGCAAGATTATCAGATACTCCAGCTATTTTCTGGTTAGATAAAGACAGAGCTCACGATAGAGAAATCATCAAAAAAGTTGAGAAATACTTAAAAGATTACGATACAACTGGTTTAGACATTCGCATTATGGATGTGAAAGATGCCATGACAGAAACGTTAAGAAGAATCCGTGAAGGAAAAGATACAATCTCAGTTTCTGGAAACGTTTTACGTGATTACTTAACCGATTTATTCCCAATTTTAGAATTAGGTACTTCTGCTAAAATGTTATCTATTGTTCCATTAATGAATGGTGGTGGATTATTTGAAACAGGTGCAGGTGGATCAGCTCCAAAACACGTTGAGCAATTTATCGAAGAAGGTTACTTACGTTGGGATTCATTAGGTGAATTCTTAGCATTACAAGCTTCTTTAGAACATTTAGCACAAACACAAGATAATTCAAAAGCACAAGTTTTAGCCGATACGTTAGACGAAGCAAATGCGAAATTCTTAGCTAATGATAAATCTCCAGCTCGTAAAGTGGGCGAAATTGACAACAGAGGTTCTCATTTCTATTTAGCTTTATATTGGGCTCAAGCTTTAGCAAATCAAACAAAAGATGCTGAATTAAAAGCTATCTTCGCTCCTATCGCTGAAGAAATGACTGCTAATGAAGCTAAAATTGATGCTGAATTAATTGCTGCGCAAGGTAAAAAACAAGAAATTGGTGGATACTATCATCCAAACCATGCTTCTGCAAATAATGCAATGCGTCCAAGCGCTACATTAAATTCGATTATCAATAAATTATAAATTGATTTATTTTAATAATTTAAAAGCGATTCTCAAAAGGAATCGCTTTTTTATTAACCCTCTCTTAACAATTGTTTCGTAACAAAAGACTGAACTTTGCGTCAAAAGAAATAAAAACTTCATGTTACGAAATAAAATATTACAAGCGCTATTTTTTATACTTCTCACCAGTTTTGGTTTTTCACAAGAAAAATTCACTTTAAGTGGAACTTTGAAAGATGCTAAAAGTAATGAAACTATCATAGGCGCTACCATCCAAATTAAAAATTCTGAATTAACTAGAACCATCCAAACCAACGAGTATGGATATTATTCGATTTCTATTCCTAAAGGGGAATACAACATTACCATTCAAACTATTGGATACGAAAATTTAACTGATGTCATCTATCTGGAATCTAACACTAAAAAAGATTTTCTGATAAACGAAAAAAGTAAAGAAATTGAAGAAGTTTTAGTTGTTAGTAATAACAAAAGCATAAAAATTGACAAACCAGAAATGAGTGTCAATAAACTAACTATCGCTCAAATAAAATCGATGCCTGCCATATTAGGAGAAGTAGATGTTATCAAATCTATTTTAACTTTACCTGGAGTTACCAATGCTGGAGAAGGACAATCTGGATTTAATGTACGTGGCGGAGCAGCCGATCAAAATTTAATTTTATTGGATGAAGCTACTATTTATAATTCGTCGCATTTATTCGGATTTTTCTCTGTTTTTAATGCCGATGCAATTAAAGATTTAAAACTTTATAAAGGTGGAATTCCCGCTCGTTTTGGCGGAAGAGTGGCATCAGTTTTAGATATTTACCAAAAAGAAGGTAATAGTAAAAACTTTGGAATGACTGGAGGAATCGGATTAATATCTAGTCGCCTTTTAGCGGAAGGACCAATCGTAAAAGACAAAGGTTCTTTTTTAGTTGCTGGAAGAAGTAGTTATGCTCATTTATTTTTAAAATTGGCCAATAATAACAATTCAGCGTATTTCTATGATTTAAACACTAAACTGAATTATAAACTTAACGATAATAATAATTTATTTTTATCTGGTTACTTTGGTAGAGATGTGTTTAGCTTAAACGAACAGTTTATAAATACGTATGGAAATTCGGTTTTAAACGTACGTTGGAATCATTTGTTTAATAGCAAATTATTCTCAAATGCGTCCTTTATTTATAGTGATTATTATTACGGATTAACATTAGATTTTATAGGATTCAACTGGGAAAGCGGAATTAAAAACTACAACTTCAAATACGATTTCAAACATTATTTATCTGATAACTTCAAATTGTATTATGGTGCAAATGCTATTTATTACGATTTTAATCCGGGTAGAATTGAACCAATAAATTCCGAGTCAGGTATAAACGAAAAACAATTGGCTAAAAAATATGCCTTCGAACCTGCCTTCTATTTAGATGCAGAACAGAAGCTTTCTTCTAAACTTTCAGTAAACTATGGATTACGATACAGCATGTTTTATCGTTTAGGCGAAGAAACAATTAACATATACGAAAACAATCAGGCAGTGACATATGATGCAGATTTAGGTATTTATGAAAAAGCTACACCAATTGGAACACAATATTATGGTAAAAATAAAACGATTGCCAGCTTTGATAATTTTGAACCAAGAATTGCATTAGCTTATACCATTAATGAGGATCAATCTATTAAAGCGAGTTATAATAGAATGAGTCAGTATTTACATTTAATATCTAACACTCAATCACCTACTCCATTAGACGTTTGGGCGCCAAGTGACAATTTTCTAAAACCTCAAATTTTAGATCAATTTGCTCTTGGGTATTTTAAAAACATCAAGAATGGTGATTATACCTTAGAAGTGGAATCGTTTTACAAAACTGTAAAAAATCGTTTAGATTATATTGATGGTGCCGATTTAATTGCCAATGAGGCTATTGAACAAGTTTTATTACCAGGAAAAACTCGAGCGTATGGTTTAGAATTAATGGTAAAGAAAAATGTAGGTAAACTTTCGGGTTGGATTTCATACACTTTATCGCGTTCTGAACAAAAAACCGAAGGAAGAACGCCAATTGAAACAGGTATAAATAAAGGTGAATGGTATAAAACAGGCTGGGACAAAACGCACAATCTGTATGTAACGGGAAGTTATAAATCAAATGAAAAATGGAGTTTTGGAAGCATCTTTACTTATCAAACAGGTCAACCTATAACTTTTCCAACAGGACAATATCAATATCAAGGCATTAATGTTCCGGTTTACGGCAACAGAAACGAAGATAACTTACCTTCTTATCATCGTATCGATATTTCTGCAACCCTAAATCCGAACAAAAATAAAGGCAGAAAATGGCAAGGTGAATGGGTTTTCTCTGTTTATAATTTATATGGAAGAAAAAATGCCGCTTCCATCAATTTCAGACAAAACAAAGATGATGGTTCTAACGAAGCAGTTAAACTATCAATTTTCGGAATTGTGCCAAGTGTGACGTATAATTTTAAATTTTAAGAAAATGAAAAAAATCATAACCTATATTATTCTTGTAATTAGTTTAACTTTTATCAGTTGTGAAGAAGTTGTAGATGTCGACTTAAATTCAAGTGAACCAAAACTAGTTATAGATGCTTCAATTAAATGGGAAAAAGGAACATCTGGAAACGAACAAACGATTCGATTAACTACAACTGGTGATTATTTTAACAATGCCGTTCCGGTTGCTAATGGCGCTACTATTACCGTAACCGATTCAAACAATACTGTATACAATTTTGTTGAAGATGGATTAACAGGAAATTATAAATGCACAAATTTCAATCCGATTATTAATGAAACGTACACTCTTTCTGTAGTATATAACGGGCAAACGTATACAGCAACAGATAAATTATATGCTGTTCCAACCATTACTACAATTGAACAAGATTTAAACGGAATAACAGGTAATGAAATTGAATTGAAATTTAATTTTCAAGATAATGGTGCTGAAGAAAATTTCTATATGGAAGAATACAAAGTTCCATTTCGACCATTTCCTCTTTTAGGCGTTTTTAATGATAAATTTACAAACGGAAATGAAATGTTTTCTTTAATTATTGATGAAGATTTAGAAGCCGGACAAAATATTAATTTTACTTTACACGGCATTTCAGAAAGATATCATAATTATATGAATATTTTAATTGGTATTTCTGGCGGATTAAGCAACGGACCTTTTAGTACGCCTCCAGCCACTGTAAGAGGAAATATCATCAACCAAACAAATTCATCAAATTATCCATTAGGTTATTTCAGATTATCTGAAGTTGATGTAAGAAATTATGTGGTACAATAATTTAAGGCAAAAGTAAAAAGACAAAAGTAAAAAGTTTAATTTTGTTAACTTAGAAACAATAAACAAACAATAAACCCAAATGTCATCACATCACATCGTTCGCGACGATCAAGAACCAGCATTAATTATTGCAAATGGATTGGAATGCAATAATGAATTATTAGGTCAACTTTTAGAATGGTCGCCCTTTGTTGTTGTATTAGATTCTGCCATTGAACGTGTGGTTGAGCTTGGTATAAAAGTGGATGTTTTACTAGGTGATTTCGACAGAGATTTTGATTCTAATTATTACAAAGAAAATCATTATCCGATTGAAATTGTTCATACGCCAGACCAAAACAAAACCGATTTAGAAAAGGCTTTTGATTATTTAATTGAAAAAGGTCATAAAGCCGTAAATGTGGTTTGGGCAACTGGTAAGCGTGCCGATCATACCTTAAACAATTTATCAGTTTTAGCTTCCTATAGAAATGAACTTAAAATTGTTTTATTCGACGATCATTCAAAAGTATTTTTGTTACCCAATTCGTTCAAAAAATGGTATCCTAAAAATTCTATTATCTCTTTGATTCCTTTAGGAAAAGTGGATGGGATTATTACTGAAAACTTATTTTATCCGTTAAACAATGAAAGTTTAGAATTAGGCTATAGAACCGGAAGCAGTAATCATGTTGCAGAAGACGGAATTGTTACCATTACTCACGAAAAAGGAAACTTACTTTTAATAGAAAGTTTTGAGTAAAAATTAGACTAATTATAAACTACTCATTATGTGATATTTGTTACAATATTTTAATTGAATATTCGTTAAGTTTACTTAAAATTAAATGTAATGAAGAAGTTAATCCCAATCCTACTTTTGTTTACGAGCACAATTTTTGCTCAACAAACCGAAACTTTTGCACAAAAATTAGAAAAAGCTAAATCAGAACATAAAAAAGTAATGCTTTATTTTTCAGGTTCCGATTGGTGTGCACCTTGTGTAAAATTTAAAAAACTAATTGTAAACACTCCAGAATTTCAAGCGTTTTCAAATGAAAATCTAATTATTTATAATGCCGATTTTCCTCGACTTTCTAAAAATAAATTAGCCAAAGAAATTGAAAAAGAAAACGATGCTTTAGCTGAGAAATATAATAACAAAGGTCAGTTTCCATTAATCTTGTTATTAGATGAAAATGGAAATGTTACTAAAAAATGGGAAGAATATCCTAAAGAAACAATCCCAGAATTTATCGAAAAACTAAAAAGCTAATGATTTATAAAAAAAATCTGAAATTGATGGGAAATCGATTTGAGATTTCTGTTGTAAGTGAAGATGAAAATTGGGCTTATGACAAAATTGATTTAGCCATTAGTGAAATTCAGCGTATTGAAAAACTTTTAACCACATTTTCAAGTGAAAGTGTTACTTATGAAATTAATGAAAACGCAGGCATTAAACCTGTTGTAGTTCCAAAAGAAGTCTTTGATTTAATTTATAGATGTCAGATGATTTCTAAAATGACGCAAGGTGCCTTCGATATTAGTTATGGAAGTATTGATAAACGTTTTTGGAATTTTGACCTCAGCATGAAAGAACTTCCGAATAAAGAAGAAGCTTTAAAAGCTGTAGAACTCATCAATTACGAAAACATCATTTTGAATCCAGAAGATTCAAGTGTCTTTTTAAAACTAAAAGGAATGCGAATTGGGTTTGGAGGAATTGGAAAAGGATATGCTGCAGAAAGAGCTAAAATACTATTAATAAATAATGGAGTAAAAAGTGGAATTGTAAATGCCGCTGGCGATTTATCAACTTGGGGATTTCAAGAAAATGGAGAAGCTTGGACAATTGGTATTGCAGATCCAAATAAAAAAGAAGCTCTTTTTTCAACGTTTAAAATAACAAATACATCTGTTGCAACTTCGGGAAACTATGAAAAATTTGTATTCATTGATGGTAAAAAATATTCACATACTATCGATCCAAAAACAGGTTTTCCCATATCAGGAATAAAAAGTGTAACTATAATTGCCGAAAATGCAGAAATTGCAGATGCATTAGCTACACCTGTAAGCGTAATGGGCATTGAAGTCGGAATAGATTTCATCAATCAATTACCCAATATAGGCTGTATAATAATTGACGATTTTGACAAAATATACCACACTAAAAATATCAATTTAACGTAATCAAATCGAAGAATAACAAAATCTAAAATACCTCAAAAAAACATGAATAAATTAGTTATCGCTGTATTCGCTTTAGTAACTTTAGCCAGTTGTTCTGAAGTAAAAGAATACCAAAAATCAAAAATCAACGATTCCGACATGGAACTTGCAGCAAAAAAATCGGAGAAATTCGAAAATACATTTATGCTGTATCGCGAAGCAAGTTCGGGTGCAAACGGAGGAAAAACTGGCGGTGGTTGCGGTTGTAATTAATACAAAATTGAAATGAAAAAGAGATTAATCACAGCCTCATTTTTAGCTTTCTTACTAAGTAACCAAACTAAAGCACAAGACACTACTTCTGATAGTACTGCCTATAAAAAACAAAAACTTAAAATTGAAGAAGTAAATTTCATTTCGAGTTATTATTCTCAAGACGGAAATAACTCTGCTGTAACAGGTGGATTAGGAACAGAGAAACTTACCGATATTGCTACAACTTTAGACATTAAAGTATCTAGAAGAGATAAAAAAAATAGAAAACAATTATATGGTTTTGAATTAGGTGTCGATTCATATTCATCTGCATCATCAGATAAAATTGATCCAAATACAGTTACATCTGCTTCGTACCAAGACATGCGTGTATATCCATCCTTAAATTTCAGTGTGGAAAACGAAGAAAAAAGACAAATCGTTTCTACAGGAGTTTCTGCTTCTGCTGAATTCGACTATTTCTCACTTGGAGCTAATGTTGGATTTACTAAATATTCCAAAAATAAAAATACCGAATTCAACATAAAAGGTATGGCTTTCTTTGATACTTGGAAAGTTATTTTACCTATTGAACTTAGGAATAATCCAGATCCAAATTACAAACAAGGCGATAGTAAACCACGAACGTCCTATAATTTAGGCTTAACCTTATCTCAAATCATCAATAAAAATTTCCAAATGGCATTTTTAGTGGATGCGGGTTACCAACAAGGATTATTAGCCACAAAATTCAATAGAGTTTATTTTAATGATGTTGCAGCTACTGTTAAATCTGAAAATTTACCAGATACGCGATTTAAATTACCAATCGGATTAAGATCAAGTTATTTCTTAGGTGATAATATTATCTTAAGAAGTTTTTATCGATACTATTGGGACAATTGGAACATCAATTCGCATACGATAAGTTTTGAACCAACTTTAAAGCTATCAGCCTTTTCATCTATTTCTATTCCGTATAGATTTTACACACAAAATGCAGCGAAATATTTCCAACCGATATTCCAACACGATTTAGGAGATGAATATTTTACAAGTGATTACGATTTATCTGCTTTTTCAAGTAATATGATTGGAATTGGCTACAAAATTATCGATCATAATAAAGGACTATTTCATGCTAAACATTTTAATAGTTTAGAATTACGATACGGATTTTATCATCGAAATAATGGTTTAGAATCGCATATTCTAACCTTAGCCATGAAGTTTAAGTAAAAAAGGCAAAAGATAAAAAGGCATAAGTTCAAATTAATAAACTTATGCCTTTTACTTTTTACTTATCCCTTTTCACTAGCGAAGCTGTTGTTTATACAATTCAAAGTTAGCTTTATCTTTTTCAGATAATTGAGGTTCATCAATAGAAAACTTTTGCAATTCTTCCCACATAATTTTTGCTACTAAATAGCGTGCCATTTCCTTATCATCTGACGGAATTATATACCAAGGCGCATTTTCATTAGAAGATTTATTCATGATTTCTTCATAATACTTCATATAATCATCCCAACGTTCACGCTCTTTTAAATCACCAGCAGAAAACTTCCATTGGTGTTCGGTTTGTTCTAATCGTTTTAACAAACGTTTCTTTTGTTCGTCTTTACTCATGTAGAAGAAAAACTTCATTACAATCGTCCCGTTTTGAGAAATGTGTTTTTCAAAATTATTGATTTGTTCGTATCTGTTTTCCCAAAATTGCGGCGTGATGTCTTCCACTTTTTCAATTCCAGGTAAATTCTCATTCAAAATATATTCAGGATGTACTCGCGTAACCAATAAGTTTTCATAATGCGTTCTATTGAAAACGGCAAACTTTCCTTTTTCAGGTAAAGCCAAATAATGGCGCCATAAATAATCGTGTTCCAATTCGGTAGAATTCGGTGTTTTAAAACTATGCACCACTACTCCACGCGGATTAAATTCTTTAAAAACCTCACGAATCAAACTGTCTTTTCCACTCGTATCCATTCCTTGCAAGCCAATTAACACACCATATCTATTATGGGCATACATTACATCTTGCCACTCACTCAACTTGTTACGCAATTTGTCTAATTCTTCTTCTTTTTTATCGTCTTTCCAATCCCAATCTATTTCAGTCGCATAGTCTGATAATTTTATAGGTTTCGTAATTTTATAATCCTCTAATCTGAAATTTTCCATATTTTTACACTCTTTATTTGAAGCTTATTCCTGCTGTTCGCTATATCTTTTCAAAATTTTACACTTCGACAAGCTCAGTGTGTCAAATTTTAAAAAGGATGCCGCTACCATCAGGGCTAGGCAATCGTTTTCAAAAACATAAATATATGCAAAATTTTCAACTAACTGAATTCTTAACCATAAAAGGAATTAGTTCTGCTTCAGGATTAATTTACCATGACAATGTTATTTTCTTAATTTCCGATAACAGTACTTTTTTATATCAATATGTAATCGACAAGGAATTAGTATTGAAATTTCCTTTAGTGAAAGAAGCGCAAGAAAATATTGCCAAACAAGACAAACTCGATTTAGAAGCCATAACAAGTTTTGGAAATCAATTATTTATTTTCGGATCGGGTTCAACCGAAAAAAGAAACACCATGTTTTCATTAGATTTATCGAATGACAAATTACAATCAAATAATTTATCTCAATTATATTCTTTTTTAAGAACTATAGCAGAACTAAATGAAGACGAGTTAAACATTGAAGGTGCTATTTGTGCCGATAAAACGATGTATTTATTTCAACGAGGAAACGGAGCCAATAATAAGAATGGAATTTTCATTGTTCCGGATAGTCAAGATAAACAAATTCAGTATTTCCCAGTAGAATTACCCTCTTTAGATGATGTAGAAACCACTTTTACCGATGCCATTTTAGTCGATAATCATATTTATTTTCTAGCTGCAGCTGAAGATACGACTTCTACCTATGAAGATGGTGAAGTTTTGGGAAGCATTATTGGAAAAATTAACTTTCAAACCTTTGAATTAGAAGATGTTCTAGTCATCTCAGAATCTCAAAAATTTGAAGGATTATCATTATATCAGAATAATGAAAAAGAAATTAGTTTTTTACTTTGTGAAGATACTGATTCAGAAGAGTCATCATCTAAAATTTATAAATTAATAATAGATAAATAAAAAACAGTGTTCTTAAAATCGTCTATAAAAAATTAATAATTCATACATTTATAATCGTAAGTTTAACCACTTGCGATTTTTTTTTGAAAAAAATTTGATTTGTTCCCAACCTTTTTACAAAAAATGTCATCTATAAATGTATTCAATGGCAATTTCAAAAAGCAATAACAATGTCAAAAATTAAAAATGGAATAATATTTATAGTTTTATTAATAACAATTTGCATCACAAATATTTCATGTTCTAAAAAAGTAATAACCGGAAAATACAGAACAAATTTTAATATTTATGGAATGTTTAGTGAAACATTAACTTTAGATTGCGAAGGAAATGTTATAATGAATTTTAGTGGAGATTTACAAAACAATAATTCCATTGGAAGTTGGAAAAGAGAAAAAGACACATTAATTATGTTTTTTGACACAATCATAAACAAAAAAAACAAATTTAAAGGTGAATATAAACTATTAATTAAAAAGAATAAATTAAAAAAAATTCCAATTACAAAAGCTTATTATAAAGAGATTATAAAAATTTATAAATCTAAAAATTATGATTATAAACATATAAGAAATTACAGAAAGCTTAATCGAACACCTAAGAATCATTATGGAAAAACTGGAGTTCTATATTATAAAAAAATTGAAAATACAGATTGCAAAAAATAATTTGAAGTTGTTTCCAACCTTTTCATAAAAAATATCATCTATATAATAAAGCAAACAAATAAACATAAAACAACGAATTTCGAACAACGAATTTTGAATATTGAAATTGAGATAAATGATAGACATAAAACTCATACAAGCCTGTAAAAAACAGCAACGCGACGCCCAAAGGCAAGTGTACGAATTGCTCGCACGCAAACTATACTATACGTGTTCGCGCTATTTGAAAAAAGAAGAAGAAATTGAAGAAGCCATGGCCGATGCTTTCTACATCATATTTACCAAAATTGACCAACTGAAAGAAGAATTAGCTTTTGAAGGTTGGGCCAAAAAAATTGCGGTAAATCAATGTTTGATGCAATTGAAAAAGAATGTCAATTTCAATTTGTATTTGGAAGATGTAAGTATAAAAAATCAACCGTTAACAGATGAAATGTGTGAATTGGAAGAAGAAGATTTACTCAACTTACTCAATTATTTGCCCGATGGTTGTAAAACCATTTTCAGTTTGTTTGTGATAGAAGGTTTTTCACATAAAGACATTTCCGAAAAACTTCAAATTTCTGAAGGAACATCCAAATCACAATTAAATGTGGCAAAAACAAAATTAAAAGAATTAGTAAACCAATTTTATTATCAGAAGGTAAGTAATTAGTGATTAGTAAAAAGTAATTAGCAAAAAATAAAACTAATAGAGGAATAGATT
The DNA here is from genome assembly GCF_900110615.1 of Flavobacterium urocaniciphilum. Classification (GTDB taxonomy): domain Bacteria; phylum Bacteroidota; class Bacteroidia; order Flavobacteriales; family Flavobacteriaceae; genus Flavobacterium; species Flavobacterium urocaniciphilum. The sequence continues at coordinate 236,076 of NZ_FOEI01000001.1, read as the reverse complement.
ACTTCGTTCCTCGCAATGACAAAAGAAATGAACACAGAAGATAAAATATATAACAAAATAAAAAGCGCTTCCCAAAAGGGCGAAAAAGACTTTCCCGGAATGGATAAAGTTTGGAATCGTGTGGAAGAAAAGCTGGACAACACTATTGTGGTAAAAAAGAAAAACACGTGGCAAAAAGTAGCTATTGCTGCAACTGTATTATTGAGTTTTTCTATTATTTATCATTTTGTATCGAAAGATGAAATAATCGGAGATACAAAATCAAATAGTATTAATACCGAAAATCCAGTAATTGTATCGAGTGATTCTGTAAATAAAATAATCGAAAAAGCTAAGGAAATTGTGGTGGAAAACAATAATAATGAAAAGTTAAATCCAACTTCGCCTCAATTAAATCCAAATACTAAAGCAATAGAAACAAATCCATTGTCGGCATCTTTTGCTTCGAGTTCAACTATTCAAGTAGATTCGGTATATAAATTCGATTTCAATAAGGACAAATTTGTTTTAGAAGAAAATGATAAAATTCTAACAGAAATAAACAAAAATATTAGCAATCAAAATGATATTAGCTATAGAAATAGTGCTTATAATTCGTCAACGATTAATAATGGTTATTTAGCACCAACAAAAAAATACGAGGCAACAACAAAACAATCTAAAGCAAAAAATCAAGTAGCAAAATCGCCAACTGCAGCGACAGCATCTGAAAAAAGTGAAGACATTATCGTAATTGATGGAGTGGTTTCTGATAAAAAAGAATTAAATAATTTAGATGCAGAAGAAGCGCAAATAACGCATTATACCAAACCGTTATACATTATAAACGGCACTGAATATACTGAAGAATCGTTATTTGGAAAAAAACCAACTAGTCCGTATGCACCATTAGACAAACAAGAAATCATATCAATTAATGTGATTAAAGCTGCTGATGCTATGAAAGTTTATGGTAAAAAAGGTGAAAATGGTGTGATTATCATTGCTACTAAAGATGGAAAACCTGTAAAGAAGTAAAATGGAAATGAAAAAATTAAAACATTTACTTCTTCTTTTATTGGTAAATTTCACATTTGCCCAATGCTTTTTAATTTCAGGAATTGTAAAAGATTCCATTGAACCAATTCCATATGCAACAATATTGATAAAAGGAAAAAATAAAGGCACGCTTACCGATTTTAATGGAAAATTTAGTCTTCCAGTGGAAAAAAATGATACTTTATTAATCAATTATCTTGGTAAATTAGAATTTACATTAAAAGTTGAAACGGATAGTTTTGTTACTATCGTATTGAAAGATGCTCCTGAAATAAAAACAGTATTACCTGTTGAACCGTTTAAGCCAAAACGAAAAAAAATAATTGAACCTACAACTGAAGTTACAGATCAGCAAATTAATTCAAAAAAAATATATTTGTTAGGCGGAATTGCATCAGTAATAACAGAAAAAGAAATAAATTTTTCCAAAAAATACAATATTCAATTTCATGATTTAGGGTGTATACATCCTGAAAAAAGTATAGAATATGAAAAGTCTAATTGTGAAATATTCAATTATTTAAATGAAAAATTTGGCAAACAATGGCAAAAAGAAATTAACCCATATACATTAGGATTACAAAATTGGTTAAAAAAATAACAAAAAAAATCCCCAATTTTCATTGGGGATTTTTTTATTTATTTGATCATTGCAGCTCTGTCTTTCATGTTTAACTCTGTATAACACAATCTCAATGTTTTTTTGACATCTTCATTATTTACATCTAATTGATAAGCTTTTTCAAAGTAAGGTAATGCTTTCATAAACATATCTTTTCTTTTCTTTGTTAACTCATCATATTTCTTTCTGTCTTTTAAATTAGCATTGATTTCATCAACTAACTTAGATTCATCATTTAGCATTAAAATTCCAACGTTATATTGTAATTGTGCATTATTTGGATCTTTTGCTAAAACAGCCTCAATCATTTTTTGATAAGTAGCTATATCATTATTTCTATAGTAAATACCTGCTTGATCAATTTGTAATTGAATATCATTCGGATTTAATGCAATTGCATCAACATAATCTTTCTTTGCTTGTTCATCATTTTTATTAAATGAAGCTAATGCTGCAATATTTTTTGCTACTTCTGCTTCTTTACTTCCAAATTTTCCAATTCCAGTTCCTTTAAAACCAACAGCTTTAATTTCTCTATATAATTTCTCTGCTTCAACATAATCATTTGCATTCATAGCTGTAATAGCAGCATTTTCTAAATTAGAAACATCTTTTGGATCTAATTTATATGTATTATAAAACACTCTTGAAGCTTCTTTATATTTTTTAGAAGTATTAAATGCTAAAGCCATTTGTTTGAAAATAGGCTTGAAAGAAGTTATTGTTTCATTTATATCATCAGTGAAAACTTTTTTACCTGTTTTTGCTTCATAGTCTAAAGTAGAACGCATTCCATCAACCATTGCAGTAAATGTTTCTGGAGTGAAAATTTTCTGAATCATTACTGGGTTTGGTTGCCCTTCCATTGTTGCCATTTCAGCTAATGGCGCCATAGCTTTATAAAAATTTGCTGCCACTTTATCATCTTCAGTGGTAGCTACACTTTCTAATTTAAGTAAAGTTTCTTTGTACTTAGCAAAATCATCAGCTGATAATTTTTCTTTATCGTACATTTTTTTTAAAGTTTTCAATTCATCCTTTTGAGCATAAGTTGTTGTTGCTACTAAAAGTGAAATACCTAATACAAGTTTTTTCATGTTGTAGTAAATTTCAGGTTAAACAAAAGCCCAACGAATTGGGCTTTTTTGTGATTATTATTCTTCTGTATTTTCTGTGTCAATATCTGTGCCAATATCTTCTGAAGTTTCTTCTCCAGAACTATCTTCACTGATTATTGGATTTCCATCTTCGTCTAATTCTACTGCTTCTTCGTCTTCACGTAAAACTTTTGTTACAGCAGCGATTGAATCATTTCCTTTAATGTTAATTAATCGAACACCTTGAGTAGCACGACCCATAACTCTTAAATTATCAACTCTCATACGAATAGTTAATCCAGATTTGTTAATGATCATTAAATCATCTTCATCTGTTACGTTATTAATTGCGATTAATGCACCCGTTTTCTCAGTGATGTTTAATGTTTTCACACCTTTACCACCACGATTTGTAATTCTGTACACATCTTCACCGTCTTCATCAACTAATAAAGTACGTTTTCCATATCCGTTTTCAGTTACAACTAAAATTTGAGAATCATTTACATGATCTTTATCAATGGTTACCATTCCGATTACTTCGTCTTTTTCATCCGCTAAAGTAATACCTCTAACTCCTGAAGCAGTACGACCCATAGGACGTGTTTTTTCTTCTTCGAAACGAACTAATTTTCCAGATCTAGACGCAATTAATACTTGAGAATTTCCAGTAGTTAATTTTGCTTCTAATAACTCATCACCTTCTTTAATAGTAATTGCTGCAACACCATTTACACGAGGTTTAGAATATTTCTCTAAAGTAGTTTTCTTAACAACTCCTTCTTTAGTTACCATAATTAAATAGTGACTTTGGATATAATCTAAATCTTTTAAGTCTTGTGTACAGATGTATGCTTTTACTTTATCATCCGGTTCAATATTGATGATGTTTTGTATAGCTCTACCTTTACTTACTTTTGTTCCTTCTGGAATTTCATATACACGCATCCAGAAACATTTACCTTTCTGAGTAAAGAACAATAAATATTGGTGATTTGTTGCTACAAATAAATGCTCTAAGAAATCTTGGTCTCTTGTTCCAGCAGATTTTTGTCCAACTCCTCCTCTATTTTGCGTTTTGTATTCTGATAATGAAGTACGTTTGATGTAACCTGCGTGAGAAATTGTAACAACTACTTGTTCATCAGCAATTAAATCTTCAATACTTACATCTCCACCAGAATATTCAATTTGAGAACGACGCTCATCACCGTATTTCTCTTTAATTTCAGTTAATTCATCTTTTATTAACTGCATTCTTAATTCTTTACTAGCTAATAATTCTTTTAAGCTAGCAATTAATTTCATTATTTCTTCGTATTCTGCTCTTAACTTGTCTTGTTCTAGACCCGTTAATTGACGTAAACGCATTTCAACAATAGCACGAGCTTGAATTTCAGAAAGATTAAATCTTTCCATTAATTTACCTCTTGCTTCTTCACCATCTTTAGAACCTCTAATTAATGCAATTACTTCATCAATATTATCCGAAGCAATGATTAAACCTTCTAAGATATGTGCTCTTTCTTCTGCTTTTCTTAAATCGTATTCCGCTCTACGAATAACAACTTCGTGACGGTGCTCTACAAAGTGATAAATTAAATCTTTTAAGTTTAACAACATTGGTCTACCTTTAACTAAGGCAATATTGTTAACACTGAAAGAAGATTGTAATTGTGTATATTTATAAAGTGTATTTAATACTACGTTTGGAACGGCATCACGTTTTAATTCATAAACGATACGCATACCATTTCTATCCGATTCATCACGAATAGTAGAAATTCCTTCGATTTTTTTCTCGTTTACCAAGTCAGCTGTTTTCTTAATCATTTCAGCTTTATTAACTTGATAAGGGATTTCAGAAACAATAATAGACTCTTTTCCGTTTACTTCTTCAAAACTTGTTTTAGCACGCATTACAATACGTCCACGACCCGTTTTAAAAGCCTCTTTTACCCCTTCGTAACCATAAATAGTTCCTCCAGTTGGGAAATCAGGAGCTTTAATATATTTGATTAATTCATCAATTTCAATTTCATTGTTATCGATATAAGCTAATGTTCCATCAATAACTTCCGTTAAATTGTGAGGCGCCATGTTAGTAGCCATACCAACCGCAATACCTGAAGCTCCATTTACTAACAAAGTCGGAACTTTAGTTGGTAATACTTTTGGTTCTTCTAAAGTATCGTCGAAGTTTAATTGAAAATCAACAGTTTCTTTGTCGATATCTGCCATCATTTCTTCAGATATCTTTTTCATTCTAGCCTCTGTATAACGCATTGCCGCAGGGCTATCACCATCTACAGAACCAAAGTTACCTTGACCATCAACCATTAAATATCTTAAACTCCATTCTTGTGCCATACGAACCATAGCATCATAAACTGAAGTATCTCCATGTGGGTGATATTTACCTAAAACTTCCCCAACAATTCTTGCAGATTTCTTATGGGCTCTATTTGAAAAAACTCCTAATTCATACATTCCGTACAATACCCTTCTATGTACTGGTTTTAAACCATCTCGTACATCAGGTAATGCTCTTGATACAATAACCGACATCGAATAATCGATGTAGGCTGATTTCATTTCGTCTTCAATGTTAATTGGTATTAACTTATCTCCGTCAGACATAGGTATTTATTTAATTGATACTCGATTTTATAAAACGTGCCAATATACGATTTTTTGCTTTTTTTAAAAGTAAAATTTCATTTAAAATAGAAATACTTATCAACAATTTCACTTAAAATTCTTAACAAATAAATATTCAATACACTTTTATTTCTCGTTTTTTTTTTGTCATTTAGCAATGTTGAAGTAGGATTTTTGGGTTTTACTTTAATAATTTGTATTTTTACAATAGTTATAAAAAGATTATGGAAGATAATTTTTCACCAAGAGTTAAAGATGTAATTCAGTTTAGCAAAGAAGAAGCCTTACGTTTAGGTCACGACTTCATTGGTACTGAACATCTTATCTTAGGTATATTAAGAGATGGAAATGGAAGCGCAATTGACATTTTAACTTTTTTAAATGTTGATTTTGATGTGGTACGAAAAAAAGTTGAAATTCTTAGTCCTGCTAATCCAAGCGGTACTGCGAATAATGATAAGAAAAACCTGCATTTAACTAGACAAGCTGAAAGAGCATTAAAGTATACATTTTTAGAAGCTAAAGTATTCAATACAACATCTATTAGTACAGCGTTATTATTGTTATGTATTTTAAAAAATGATAATGATCCAACGACTAAACTCCTAAACAAATTAAAAGTTAATTACGAAAACGTGAAAGATATATATATGACTATGAACAGTGACAGTGATGATATTTTAAAAAATACGCCGAAAGCAGAAAATTTTGACGATTCGGGAGAAGAAACGTACAAAGATAGCGGCGCTAATCCACCTAGTAGTGGTGGAAGCAAAACCACAAAAAAATCGAAAACTCCTGTTTTAGATAATTTCGGTAGAGATTTAACTGAAATGGCTGAAGAAGGAAAATTAGATCCCGTTGTTGGTCGTGAAAAAGAAATCGAACGTGTTTCTCAAATTTTAAGTAGAAGAAAGAAAAACAATCCACTTTTAATTGGTGAACCAGGAGTTGGTAAATCTGCAATTGCTGAAGGTTTAGCCTTAATGATTGTTAAGAAAAAAGTATCTCGAATTTTATTCAATAAACGTGTTGTAACCTTAGATTTAGCTTCTTTAGTTGCCGGAACAAAATACCGCGGACAATTTGAAGAGCGAATGAAAGCGGTTATGAATGAATTGGAAAAAAACGATGATATCATCCTATTCATTGACGAAATTCACACTATTGTTGGTGCTGGTGGAGCAACAGGTTCTTTAGATGCAAGTAACATGTTTAAACCTGCTTTAGCTCGTGGTGAAATCCAATGTGTTGGTGCAACAACTTTAGACGAATACCGTCAATATATTGAAAAAGATGGTGCATTAGAACGTCGTTTCCAAAAAGTAATTGTGGAACCAACTAGCATTGATGAAACCATTACCATCTTAAATAACATTAAAGGAAAATACGAAGATCACCACAATGTAACCTTTACTCCAGAAGCTATTGAAGCCTGTGTAAAATTAACAAGTCGCTACATGACAGATCGTTTTTTACCAGACAAAGCTATTGATGCTTTAGACGAAGCCGGGTCTCGTGTTCACATCACAAATATTGAAGTTCCAAAACAAATTTTAGAGCTTGAAAAACAATTAGAAGAAGTTCGTGAATTAAAAAATTCTGTTGTTAAAAAGCAAAAATTTGAGGAAGCTGCAAAATTACGTGACGACGAAAAACGCATTGAAAAAGATTTAGCTATAGCTCAAGAAAAATGGGAAGAGGATTCAAAATCGAATCGTGTAATTGTTACGGAAGATAACGTCGCAGATGTTGTTTCGATGATGACAGGAATTCCAGTAAATAGAATTGCTCAAACGGAAAGCAATAAACTAGCCAAACTTCCTGAATTAATTAAAGGTAAAGTAATCGGACAAGATGATGCTGTTCAAAAAATTGCAAAATCTATCCAAAGAAATAGAGCCGGATTAAAAGATCCAAACAAACCAATTGGTTCATTCATCTTTTTAGGTTCAACAGGTGTTGGAAAAACACAATTAGCGAAAGTATTAGCAAAAGAATTATTTGATTCTGAGGAAGCATTAATTCGAATTGACATGAGTGAATACATGGAGAAATTTGCTATCTCTCGTTTAGTTGGAGCACCTCCAGGATATGTTGGTTATGAAGAAGGCGGACAATTAACAGAAAAAGTTAGAAGAAAACCGTATGCTGTCGTTTTATTAGACGAAATTGAAAAAGCACATCCTGATGTTTTCAACATGATGTTACAGGTTTTAGATGACGGATTTTTAACGGATAGTTTAGGAAGAAAAATCGACTTCAGAAATACAATTATCATTATGACTTCAAACATTGGAGCGAGACAATTGAAAGATTTCGGACAAGGAGTTGGTTTCGGAACTGCTGCTAAAACAGCTCAAGCAGAAGATCATAACAAATCGGTTATTGAAAATGCCTTGAAAAAAGCATTCGCACCAGAATTCTTAAACAGAATTGATGATGTAATTGTATTTAATGCATTAGAGAAACACGATATTGATAAAATTATTGATATTGAAATGGCTAAATTAGTTTTAAGAGTAAAAGACTTAGGATACAATTTAAGCCTTTCTGAAAAAGCTAAAGATTTTATTGCAGAAAAAGGATTTGATAAACAATTTGGTGCGCGTCCATTAAAAAGAGCCATCCAAAAATATGTTGAAGATGCACTTGCAGAAGAAATTATTACTTCAAAAATACATGAAGGTGATATCATTTTTATGGATTTAGATGAAGTCGCACAAGAACTCACTATCAAAATAGAAAAAACAGAAAAACCTGCTAATTAGCAGGTTTTTTTTCACCAATAATTGAGCAATTATATTTTTTTAATTGCTCATTTTTTTTTGGCACAGTTTTTAGTAGGTAAATTCATATCACCTAATCTTAAAAATTTGTTAATGGAACACAATTACTTTAAAACTTTCAATCAACCACTTAAAACAAATTTTTATGATCACAAAATTCAAAATTGGAGGAGCAATAATGCTTCTAACTTTAACCGTAGCTTGCAACAAGAAAGCTGAAGAAACTTATGCTGTTAAAAACTCAAATTATGAAGTTGCCGTAGATAGCGCTTCAGTGGAAGAAGACATGAGTTCTTCAGCAGCAGTGGAAGACAAAAATTCAAAAAGAAAATTTATTAGAACGGCAGATGCCCGATTTAAAGTTAAGGATGTAGCACAATCCACCTACAAAATTGAAAATCTAACCAAAAGTGTAGGCGGATTTGTAACACTTTCCGAATTAAGAAGCAACATTATTGAAAACGACGAAACACAAGTAAGTCAGGATAGTTTATTACAAACCACACGTTACGAAGTAAACAATACCATCGCATTACGAGTACCAAACGTTAAACTAGACACACTTTTAAGAAGTTTAGCAAAAGAAGTTCAGTTTTTAGATTATCGTGTCATTAAAGCAGATGATGTTAACTTGCAAATATTAACTAACGAATTATCTCAAAAAAGGAATGCAAATACGTCTAAAAGATTAGAAAATGCGATTGATAAAAAAGGTAATAAATTAAAAGACATCAACGATTCTGAAGAAAATTTAGCTTTAAAAAAAGAAAATTCAGATAATGCTTATATCAATAATTTATCTTTGAAAGATCAGGTAAATTTCTCAACGGTGACTTTAGAATTATATCAAAACGAAAAATTAAGATATGAAATGGTTGCTAATGAGAAAAACATTAATGCATATCGACCAAATTTAGGATTACAAATTTGGGAAAGTATTAAATCAGGCTGGTTTATTTTTGAAGGAATAATTGCTTTTTTAGTCCAACTTTGGCCAATTGTTTTCTTCACATTTTTAGCATGGTTAGCCTTTAAAAAATGGAAAAACATAAAAAAAGTAGTTTAATAAAAACATAAAAAAAACGTCCCAATTAAATCGGGACGTTTTTTTTATATCTATAAAGCTTATTCAGCTGGTTCTACATTCAATCTACTGTTTTTGTAACTAAATGAAAAGTAAATTACTAAACCGATTACTAACCATACTCCAAACCACATCCAGTTTGAAACGGCCATTCCTGTTAATAAATAACAACAAGAAATTAATCCTAAAAGCGGAATTAATGAAAGGTTTTTCAAATATGATAAAACCATCATTACTACAATTAAAACAAAGAAAACAACCATCGGTAAATTTGTAGCCATTTTATCACCTTCAAAATCAAAAGTATTTGAGAAAAAATCAGGCACAAATGATACCACTAATAAAATTGAAATGACTACTAAAGCTGGAAAAACAAACTTTGCATTAATATAAGGCAAATGGAATTTCCCTGCTTCTTTTTCTCTTCTAGGAATTAATAAAACTCCACCACAAACTAATACGAAAGCAAATAATGTCCCGATTGAAGTAAAGTCTAATACAAACGTTTTATCCGTAAATAAAAGTGGTACTCCAACTACTAATCCAGTAATTAATGTTGAATAAGAAGGCGTTTTATATTTTGGATGAATCGTAGAAAAACGTTTTGGCATTAAACCATCGCGACTCATAGTCATCCAAATACGAGGTTGCCCCATTTGGAATACTAACATTACACTTGTCATCGCAACAACTGCACAAATAGCAACTAAAAAGTGCATCCATGGTAAATTTAAATTTTCTTTTTCGAAGATAAATGCTAATGGATCACCGATTCCTTCAAAAGCTTTATAATTAGCAGCACCTGTTAAAACTAATGTCAATAAAATATAAACAACAGTACAAATTACTAATGAATAAATCATACCTCTTGGTAAATCGCGTTGTGGGTTTTTACTTTCTTCAGCCATAACACTTACCGCATCAAAACCAATATAAGCAAAGAATACACCGCTAACCGCCATCATTACACCACTAAATCCGTTTGGCATGAAACTCGGAATTCCAACTGAATTATCTGGTGTCCAGTTTCCGAATAAATCGTTTTTAAATATTAAAAATCCTCCAACAATAATGATTAATCCAACAACAAACATCTTAATCCAAACCATCAAATTACTGAAGTTTTTACTTTCTTTTACACCTTTATATACCAAGTAAGTGATTACTAAATTGATAATAATAGCAGGTAAATCTAAGATGATTTTTAATCCACCAATTTCAGTAGCCGTATTCCAAGCAGTTAATGCTTCACCTTGAACATTTCCTTTAAAAGCCTTAGAAGCTTCCATATAACTCGTACATAAATATTCTGGCATTTGTACACCACATTGACCTAATAAAGAAGTAAAATAATCACTCCAACTATACGCTACATAAATATTTCCAATTGAATATTCCATAATTAATGCCCAACCAATAATCCATGCAAATAATTCTCCAAAACTTGAATAGGCATAAGTATAAGCACTACCAGCAACCGGAATTCTACTTGCAAATTCTGAATAACAAAACGCTGTAAATGCACAAGCAATAGCCACAATTACAAATAAAAATATTACACCCGGACCACCATTAAAAACAGCACTTCCTAAACTACTAAAACTACCAGCACCTAAAATTGCAGCAATTCCAAAGAAAGTTAAATCTTTTACAGTCAATACTTTATTTAATCCTGAAGAATGCTCTCCATCTCCTCCTTCTTTTAATATAGTAGCAATTGGTTTTCTTCTAAATAATTTCATTTTTGGATATTTTGGTTAGGAAGGCAAATATATAATTAAAATTGAAATAGCTTTTGATTATTAAAATTAAATTATGATAAACAAAAACTATTTAAAAATAAAATAATATAATTAAAAATGATACAACAAATCGTACAAATGTGTAAATTTGTATGTAACTAATTAATAACTATTACATTATGGAAAACAACACAAATTCTCATGGAGGCGGCAAATGTCCATTTTCAGGTGGTTCAGTTAATCAATCAACAGAAAATACAACTAAAAACCAAGATTGGTGGCCAAAGTCTCTAAACCTAGACATATTACATCAACACGATACAAAAACGAATCCTTTAGGAGAAACTTTTAATTATGCTGAGGAATTTAAAAAACTAGATTTACAAGCCCTTAAAAACGATTTAAAAGCATTTATGACCGATAGTCAAGATTGGTGGCCAGCAGATTGGGGTCATTATGGCGGATTAATGATTCGTATGGCTTGGCACGCAGCAGGAACCTACAGAATTGCAGATGGTCGTGGTGGTGCAGGAACAGGAAATCTTCGTTTTGCTCCTTTAAATAGTTGGCCTGATAATGGAAATTTAGACAAAGCGAGAAGATTATTATGGCCAATTAAAAAGAAATATGGCAACAAAATTTCATGGGCCGATTTAATGATTTTAGCGGGTACCATGGCTTATGAATCAATGGGATTAAAAGTTTTCGGATTTGCCGGAGGTCGTGAGGATATATGGCACCCAGAAAAAGATATTTATTGGGGAGCAGAAAAAGAATGGTTAGCTAAAACAGGAAGTGAAGGCACAAGATATTCTGGTGAAAGAGATTTAGAAAATCCACTTGCAGCAGTTATGATGGGTTTAATTTATGTAAATCCGGAAGGTGTTGATGGAAAACCAGATCCTTTAAAAACAGCTAAAGATGTTCGAATTACTTTTGAAAGAATGGCAATGAATGATGAAGAAACCGTTGCCTTAACAGCTGGTGGTCATACTGTTGGAAAAGCACACGGAAATGGTGACGCATCCAAACTTGGTCCAGAACCAGAAGCAGGAGCTATCGAAAATCAAGGTTTTGGTTGGCTTAATCCAAAAGGAAATGGAAACGGACCTGATGCTGTAACAAGTGGACTAGAAGGTGCTTGGACTACCCACCCTACTCGTTGGGATAATGAATATTTCGATATTTTATTAAATCACGATTGGGAATTAAAGAAAAGTCCGGCCGGAGCTTGGCAATGGGAACCAATAAATATCAAAGAAGAAGACAAACCTGTTGACGCTTATGATTCTTCTAAAAGACACAATCCAATCATGACAGATGCCGATATGGCAATGAAAATGGATCCAGCTTATAGAGTTATTTCTGAGCGCTTTCAAAAAGACCCAGCTTATTTCTCAGAAGTTTTCGCAAGAGCTTGGTTTAAATTAACACACAGAGATTTAGGTCCGAAAGACAGATATTTAGGAGCAGATGTTCCTACTGAAGAATTAATTTGGCAAGATCCAATTCCGAAAGTAGATTATACTTTATCTGATTCTGAAGTTGAAGAATTAAAATCGAAATTACTAAATAGTGGCTTAACTAGAACTGAATTAATCAACACAGCTTGGGATAGCGCTAGAACATTTAGAGGTTCCGATTATAGAGGTGGTGCCAATGGAGCAAGAATTCGATTAGAACCACAAAAAAATTGGGTCGCTAATGAACCTGAAAGACTTCATAAAGTGTTAAGTAAACTTGCAGAAATTCAAGCTGGTTTAAGCAAAAAAGTAAGTATTGCCGATTTAATTGTTTTAGGTGGAAGTGCAGCAATTGAAAAAGCCGCACAAGAAGGTGGATTTGCCATTAAAGTTCCTTTCCATGCAGGACGAGGAGATGCAACTCAAGAACAAACGGATGTTGATTCATTTGCAGTTTTAGAACCAACCAATGATGCATTTAGAAATTTCATGAAAGGAAATTATGTTGTTCAACCTGAAGAATTAATGTTAGACAAAGCGCAATTACTTGGTTTAACAGCAGCTGAAATGACGGTTTTAATTGGAGGAATGCGTGTTTTAGGCACTAATTATGGCGGAACAAAACACGGTGTTTTCACTAATAATGAAGGCGTTTTAAGCAATGATTTCTTTGTAAATCTAACTGATATGAGTTATAGTTGGAAACCTGCAGGAACTAATCTTTATAATATCGTAGATAAAAAAACTGGAGCTACAAAATGGACTGCCACCAGAGTTGATCTAGTTTTTGGTTCGAATTCTGTTTTAAGAGCAATAGCTGAAGTTTATGCGCAAGATGATAACAAAGAAAAGTTTGTAAAAGATTTTATAGCCGTTTGGAACAAAGTCATGAATGCAGATCGATTTGATATTTAAAATGTTATTGGCCACGAATTCACGAATTTATTTTTTTTAATTATTCGATTTAATTCGAATTTCATCGAAGATGAACAAATTCAAAAGTTAAAAATAATTTTAATTTGTGCATTCGTGGCAAAAAAACAAATAAAAATCAAGGGTAGCTTAGCAATAAGCTACCTTTTTTTATTTCAAAAACCTCATCATAAACATATCCTATCATAAAATAAGTAATTACAATAAATACAACTTGATTAACTAATAATATTACCTAATTTTGCAATCGAAAATTAAAAACAATTAATATATACAATTATGGCATTAGTAGGAAAACAATTCCCGAACATTACAGTTGACGCAATCTCAGAAATGGGTGACAACTTAAGAATTAACGTTTTAGAAGAAGCTACAAAAAACAACAAAAAAGTTCTTTTATTTTGGTATCCAAAGGATTTTACATTTGTTTGTCCAACTGAATTACACGCTTTTCAAGCTGCTTTACCAGAATTCGAAAAAAGAAATACAATTGTAATTGGTGCTTCATGTGATACTAACGAAGTACACTTCGCTTGGTTAAACACTCCAAAAAATAATGGTGGAATTGAAGGAGTTACTTATCCTTTATTAGCTGATACAACTCGTAATTTAGCTGCAGCTTTAGATATTTTAGATTCAGAATGGGTTTATAACGAAGCTTTAAATGATGAAATTTTAGAAGGTTCAAATGTTACGTTCAGAGCAACTTATTTAATTGACGAAACAGGTAAAATTTTCCACGAAAGTGTAAACGATATGCCGTTAGGAAGAAACGTAAACGAATATTTACGTATGGTTGATGCTTATACGCACATTCAAACTAAAGGTGAAGTTTGTCCAGCTAACTGGGAAGCAGGTAAAGAAGCTATGACAGCTGATAGATTAAGTACTGCTGCTTATTTAAGCCAAAACTAAAAATAAAAATTCCAAATTTTGAAATTCCAAATTCCAATCTTAAAGTTGGAATTTGGGTTTTGAAATTTTTAAAGATTCAAAACTATGTTCCTAGAATTAGAAAAAGATAATTTAGCAGAAGTAATTGCTTCAAATGAAGTGGTTTTAGTACAATTTTCTGCATCATGGTGTGGTAATTGCCGAATTATGAAACCAAAATTTAAAAAAATGGCTTCTGAAAATGAAAACGTTCCTTTTTTAATGGTAGATGCTGAGCAATTTACTGAATCTAGAAAATTAGCTAATGTGGACAATTTACCAACATTTGCTGCTTTCAAAAATGGTGTTTTAGTGAATCAAACTCAAACGAATAAAGCTGAAGTTTTAGCAGAATTAGTTGCTGAAGTAATATAAATTTAGATGAGTTAGACTTCTTAGATTATTAGAAAATCTAAAATTCTAACATGTCCAAAATCTAACAATCTAAAAAAAATGAAACTACCAGTAATAAAACACTTAAACCAATTTGTAGAAGAAAACGATGCAGATTATTTAGTTGAAACCATCGCAGTTTTAGAACATCTATGTGAATTAGAATCGTTAAAAGATGAAGAATTAGATGTTATTGCAGAATTGATTTCCAATATGTATGGTGCCATTGAAATACACAAAATGGTTAAAGAAGGAATAGACAAAAAAACAGCCCTAAACGATTTTATGAAACGCGTTTTAGGTGCAATCGATAAGTAAGAAAAACTCTCAAGCAATTGAGAGTTTTTTTTATATTTGATAATATCAAATCAATTTTATTCCATTAAATTATGAAATATAAAATATTGTTATTTCTAACTTTAATTTTTACTTCTTGTCAGAAAACGGAATCATTAATTAAAAAAAATGATACAATTTCAGAAAAAGAAATTTATTTCATAATTAATATGCTTATAAATGAATTAGGTGAAACTGAATTAAAAGAAGGTAAATTAAATTTTGTTGTTGACAAAACTTCAATTCCACAATTAATTTTAAATTCAAATGTTAAAAAATCATTTTCTAAATATTTTAATAAAGAAGATTATAAATATTTTGATGAACAACTAGAAAATCGAAAAGATTTTAAAATTTCACAAAAAGAAATCACTAAAAAAATAATTTCTAAATCAGAATTAAACCAATTAATCGACCCAAAGTCTTCGAATGTTAAAGAAGAATTTATTAGAAACTATACAAAAAAATATGGCAATTCAAATTATATCGAGTTTAGTTTACCCTTATTTTCAAAAGATAAAAAAAAGGTTTTAATAGATATCAATTATTTTCCTAGTGGAGGATGTACAATTCTTTTTCAGAAATCTAATGAGGAATCATGGAAAAGTGAGATTATTATGTCGTATACTTAAAATAACTATTTATGAAAGATTTTATTAATTATTTCATTTTAGCCTTGAATCCTATAGCGTGGATTTATTATCCGTGCCAAACAAAAATCAAAAAAAATCCCAAACTCCTAATTGGAATTTGGGATTTTTTATATTTTGAAATTACGTAATTACACGTGTAATGCTCTGTTTCCTGTTGCAGCTAAAGCAGCTTCTTTAATTGCTTCAGCGAATGTTGGATGAGCATGAGACATTCTTGAAATATCTTCTGCAGATGCTCTAAATTCCATAGCAGTTACTGCTTCTGCAATTAAATCGGCACAACGAGCACCAATCATGTGAACACCTAAAACTTCATCCGTTTTAGCATCAGCTAAGATTTTTACAAATCCATCTGTATCACCACCAGCACGAGCTCTTCCTAAGGCTTTGAATGGGAAACTTCCTGATTTAAATTCCACACCATCTGCTTTTAATTGCTCTTCTGTTTTTCCAACAGCAGCAACTTCTGGCCAAGTGTAAACAACACCAGGAATTAAGTTATAATCGATATGTGGTTTTTGACCTGCTAAAATTTCAGCAACTAGTACTCCTTCTTCTTCCGCTTTGTGAGCTAACATTGCTCCACGAACAACATCGCCAATAGCGTAAATATTTGAAGCAGAAGTTTGTAAATGATCATTTACTTCAATTTGACCTCTTTCTGTAACTTTTACTCCCGCTTTTTCTGCGTTTAATCCATCTGTATACGGACGACGTCCAACAGAAACTAAAGAATAATCACCTTCTAAAGTAATAATTTCACCTTTAGCATTCTCAGCTTTTACAGTTACTGCATCACCAGCTCTTTCAACCGATTGAACTTTGTGTGATGTATAGAATTTCATTCCTTGTTTTTTCAACACTTTAGTTAATTCTTTAGATAATGAAGCATCCATTCCTGGAATAATTCTATCCATAAATTCAACTACAGAAACTTGCGCTCCTAAACGTAAATAAACTTGTCCTAATTCGATACCGATAACGCCACCACCAATAATTACTAAATGCTTAGGAACTTCTTTTAATTTTAAAGCTTCAGTTGAAGTAATAATTCTTTCTTTGTCAATATTGATAAATGGTAAAGAAGATGGTTTAGAACCTGTTGCAATAATGATGTTTTTCGACTCAATTACTTCAGAAGAACCATCATTTTTAGTGATTTTTACTGAATTAGCACTTTCAAATGAACCTAAACCTTCAAAAACAGTGATTTTATTTTTATCCATTAAGAATTTTACACCACCAGAAGTTTGGTCAACAACTGCTTGTTTACGAGCAATCATTTTTTCTAAGTTTACTTTTACATCACCAGAAACTTCAATTCCGTGATCTGCAAAGTGTTGTAATTCTTCATAATGATGAGAAGAAGCTAATAATGCTTTCGATGGAATACAACCTACGTTAAGGCAAGTACCACCAAGAGTTGAGTATTTTTCAATAATTGCTGTTTTAAATCCTAATTGTGCGCAACGAATTGCCGCAACATATCCTCCAGGTCCAGAACCAATAACGGTTACATCAAATTGACTCATAAATATTTTGTTTATAAAATGAATGTTGTATTATTTTCGGGTACAAAAGTAAAGTTTTTTAAGGAAATACTTATTGATATTTAATCAAAAAACTACAATTAATTTAATTCAATACAAATGAAGTTGAATTTTTAACTTCTCCAATCATAAAAGTACTATGTGTACTTCCTATATGTTGTAAAGTCGTTAATTTTGTAACCATAAATTCTCTGTATTCTTCCATGTCTTTTACACAAATTTTTAAAATGTAATCGTAATCTCCACTTACGTGAAAACATTCTAAAACTTCGTTTAAGGAAACAACTTCTTTTTCGAATTCAGAAATTAAATCTTTGGAATGTTTAATTAATTTAATATGACAAAAAACCACAAATCCTTTATCGATTTTATTTTTATCTAATATCGTAACGTATTTACTGATAATTCCTTCACGCTCTAATTTTTTGATTCTTTCGTATACAGCAGTGACAGATAGGTTTAATTTACTTGAAAGTTCTTTGGTTGTTTTTTTAGAATCTTCTTGCAATAAAACAAGAAGTTTTTTGTCTGTTAAGTCCATGTTGTTGTTAGTTGTTGTGTTGTTGTTTTTTATTCGGTAAATGTAATATAAATTTATTAAATAACATTTATGAATCCGTAAATTGTTTATTTTGTAGAATATTTTTCTGTTCTTAAAACTATTTTCCGAAAAATTAATTTTAATATTAAAAAAGACAAGAATAAAAATTTAATTATTTTAAATAAAAAAATAACAAATTTCACTTATTTTTTTAAAAAATTATTCAAAAACTGTATAAAGATTTTGTTTTTAAATCTTCTTAAAATTTTCTTAACTTAATTTACTATTTCGACTATTATAGTACATTTGGAAAAAAATTAACCCATGAAAAAATATATACTTAGTTTCCTTTTAGTAGGAAGTATGTCTTTTGCACAAAAATTAACTATTGAAGAAACCGTTTTAGGTCCGAGAAAGTACGCACCAACTTCTTTAGTAGCACAACAATGGAGAAAAGACTCTAAAGCAGTTACTTATTTAAGTACCGATTTTGCTAATTTATTAGAAAAAAATGCCGCTAACGGATGGAAAGAAACTACTTTAGCTACTAAAGCTGAATTTGAATCGGCTTTAAAATCGAAATTCTCAGAAGATGAATTTTCATTAAGAACGTTCCCTACAGCTATTACTTGGCTAACAAAAAACACTTTTGAAACGGAAGTTGCTGGCAAGAAAAATAACTATAAAGTTGTTTTTGATGTTACTACAAAACAAATTACAAATGCAATAAGCTATTCAATTGAAGGAACACAAGCAAGATTTACAAAAAATAATAATGTTGCTTGGTTAAAAGATAATAACATCAGAATTACTTCTAACAATAAAACAATTGAAGTAACTAACGATGAAAATCCAGCAATTGTGAATGGTTCAGATTATGTTCACCGTCAAGAATTTGGAATTGACAGAGGAATGTGGTGGAACGAAGCAGGAACGCAATTAGCTTATTATCGTAAAGATGAAACGATGGTGGGAAATTACCCAATTATCAACTGGAATGAGCGTGAAGCAGTAAATAAAGATATTAAATATCCAATGGCGGGTATGACTAGCGAAAATGTAACTTTAGTAATTTTCGATGTGGCTTCTGGTAAAAAAGTTACGATTCAAACAGGTGAACCAAAAGAACAATATTTAACAATGGTTTCATGGGAACCAACTGGTAAATATATTTTTATTGGTATTTTAAATCGTGATCAAAATCATTTAAAATTTAATAAATACGATGCTTCAACAGGTGCTTTCGTAAAAACATTATTCGAAGAAAAAGCAACAACTTGGGTAGAACCTCAACATGCTTTAACTTTCGTACCAAACAATCCATCTCAATTTATTTATCAAACAGATTTTAACGGTTTCAACCAAATGTATTTATACAATACAGATGGAAAATTATTAAAAAACTTAGGTTTTAAAGATGTCGTTGTTACTAATTTAGTAGGGTTTGATGCAACTAACTCTAAAATCAATTATATTGGAACAGCTAATAATGGTTTAGACAGACAATTGTATCAAGTTGATATTAAGTCGGGTAAAACTTTACAATTAACTACTGTTTCGGGAACACACAACGCATCTGTTTCTTCAGACGGAATGATGGTTTTAGATCAATATAGCAATACTACAACGCCAAATGAAATTTCGATTTTAAACATCAAAACGAAAATGGCAAATACAACATTAGTAAAAGCTGAAAATCCATTTACTGGAAAAATCGATATGCCAAAAATGGAATTAGTTACCATTACTTCTGCAGATGGAAAAACTCCTTTAAACGGAAGAATTATTTATCCTGCAAATTTCGATGCTACTAAAAAATATCCTGTAATGGTTTATGTTTATGGGGGTTCACACGCTCAATTAGTAACCAATCGTTGGTTAGGTGGTGGTGGTTATTTCGATTACTATATGGCGCAACAAGGATATGTAGTATTTACTTTAGACAACAGAGGAAGTGATGCTCGTGGAAAAAAATTCTGTGATGTAAACCATAGAAATTTAGGTGTAAATGAAATGGCAGATCAAATGGAAGGTGTGAAATACTTAAAATCTAAATCGTTTGTTGATGCTGATAAAATTGGCGTTTTCGGTTGGAGTTTTGGTGGATTCATGACAACTTCATTAATGACATCTCAGCCAGATACCTTTAAAGTTGGAGTTGCTGGCGGACCAGTTATCGATTGGAAATATTACGAAATCATGTACGGTGAACGTTATATGGATACACCTCAAGACAATCCAGAAGGATATGCAAAAACATCTTTATTAGATAAAGTGAAAAACTTAAAAGGAAGATTATTAATTATTCATGGAGCACAAGATCCAGTTGTTGTACAACAACACAGTATGAATTTTATTGAATCATCTATAAAAGCCGGAAAACAAGTTGATTATTTCTTGTATCCAAACCACGAACACAATGTAGGTGGAAGAGATAGAATTCACATGTATGCAAAAATTGCAGATTATTTTGATGTGCATTTGAAGAAATAAAACATAATTATGATAAAATTAAAAATCCGTTTACAATAAAGTAAGCGGATTTTTTTATTTATTTAAATTGGAATTTGAAATTTCTTTTTTGGAATTTTTAAATTATATCTTTGTCCCATGCAAAACCTAGCACTTTTTCAATCCTTTCAAACCGATATTTCAGGAATTTCGTTACCTGAAAAATTTACATTTCCATTTTATTATCAACCACATGAATTGAGTAAAATTGCTGCTTCTGAATTACAAATGTATTTAGATACACAAACCGATTTTGAGCATAATTTCGGATTAAACGACACTCAAACTGGATTGGTAATTGGGAAAATGTTTGGCGTATTGGTTTGTCAGAATAATAAAGGAGAATTAGGTTATTTATGGGCTTTCTCTGGGAAATTAGCAAATGAAAACCATCATAATTATTTTGTTCCAACGGTTTTTGACATGCTTACAGAAAATAGCTTTTTTCTTCAAGAAGAAAAGTTATTAAACGAATACAATCGAAAGATTGAAAGTTTGGAAAAAGATGGGCAGTATTTAAACGCTTTAGAAAATTTAAAAAATTCAAAAATTCAAGCTGAATCTGAATTACAACAACAAAAAACTAGAATTAAAGAACAAAAAATACTTCGAGACGAAAAGAGAAATTCTCTTGCTCCTACGCTATCCGAAGAAGAATTACAACATCTTAATTTTGAATTATCGGAAGACAGTAAACAAGAAAGTATTTTGTTGAAAAAAATGACCAAATACTGGAAATTAACCTTACAATCTTTAGAAGAAAAGGTTTTAGTTTTCACATCTGAAATCAACCAATTAAAAGAAGAACGAAAAGCCAAATCATCTCAATTACAACAAAAATTATTTGCCGAATATTCGTTTCTAAATCAATTTAAAGAAAAGAAAAGTATTGGAGAAATTTTTAATGATAATCCACCTGCAGGCGCTGGAGAATGTGCTGCTCCAAAACTATTACATTACGCCTTTCAACACGAATTAAAACCCATTTGCATGGCTGAGTTTTGGTGGGGACAATCGCCAAAATCGGAAGTTCGCCAACACAAACATTTCTATCCAGCATGTAAAAGCAAATGCGAACCTATCTTAATGGAACACATGTTATTAGGTTTAGAAATGGACGAAAATCCTTTTAAAGTCAACCCAGCTGAAGGAAAAGATATTGAGGTTGTTTATGAAGACGATGTCATGTTAGCAATCAACAAACCAGCTGAGTTTTTATCGGTTCCAGGTAAAACCATTTCCGATTCGGTTTACGCTCGAATGGCGGAAAAATATCCTGATGCGACTGGTCCGCTAATTGTCCACCGATTAGACATGTCGACATCCGGAATTATGCTTATCGCGAAAAATGAAGAAACGTATATCAAACTACAAAGTCAGTTTATCAACAGAACCATTAAAAAAAGATACGTTGCTTTGTTAGATGGCTTATTAGAAAAAACACATGGGTATATCGATTTGCCTTTGCGTGTAGATTTAGATGACAGACCTCGACAATTAGTTTGTTACGAATATGGTAAACCCGCTCAAACCAAATGGAAAACCATAGAAGTGAAAAACGGAAAAACAAAAGTATACTTCTACCCTATTACCGGAAGAACTCACCAGTTACGTGTGCATGCTTCTCATAGTTTAGGATTACACACCCCAATTGTTGGCGACGATTTATACGGAGACAAAGCCGACAGATTACATCTTCATGCCGAATACATTCAGTTTGAACATCCTATTTCAAAAGAAGTAATGGAGATTTTAGTAGAAGCGGAGTTTTAAAATTTAAGTTACAAAGTGACTAAGTTCGAATCCTATTAATTGAGAAAACTAGTATAAACAAAAAGATAAAAATTAGTAGATAATTAATTTTTAATTGATTATCAATTGAAACATCAACTTCCATTTTCTGAGTTTTTCCAAAATACATCAAAAAAGAAATACCGAACAGATAAAACAAACCAATTATTGTAGAAATTAATATTACAACATAAATGGCTAATTTCGTTTTAATCCGTTAAATCTGTGTACCAAAAACTTTCCCCTCCAACCAAACACTATCAATCAAATTCGTAGCAAAACAATACGGAATTTCATAATAACTATGTAATGGTTTGGTAACTATAAAATTGGCTTTTTTACCTTTAGTAATACTTCCGTGTGAATCACTTAAATCCATCGCGTAAGCTCCATTTATTGTCGCTGCATTAATAGCTTCTTCAGGCGTCATTTTCATTTTGATACAAGCTGTTGCCACCACAAAATGCATGTTTCCAGAAGGCGTTGTTCCTGGATTAAAATCCGAAGCTAAAGCCAATGGTAAACCAGCATTTAACATTTGTCTTGCTGGTGTGTACGGAATCGAAATAAAATACGAACAACTTGGTAAAGCCACTGGCATACAAGTAGAATCTTTTAAAACTTCAATATCTTCATCCGTTACAATTTCTAAATGATCTACACTCAAAGCTCCATGTTCCACACAAGCTTTAATTCCGTCTATAGCTGTAAATTGATTGACGTGAATTTTCGGAGTTAAACCATATTTTTTTCCCGCTTCCATTATTTGAATTGTTTCAGAAACACTAAAATAACCTGTTTCTAAAAAGGCATCAATATAATCAGCTAAATTTTCAGCAGCAATTTTTGGCAACATTTCATTGATAATTAAATCTATATAGGCCTGATGATTTTCTTTATATTCTGTTGGAAAAGCGTGAGCTCCAAGGAAAGTCGACTTAATTGCAATCGGATAATTTTCTCTTAATTTTTTAATCACACGAAGCATTTTCAATTCGCCTTCCACTGTTAAACCGTAACCCGATTTAATTTCTACTGCTCCTGTTCCTTGAGAAATCACTTCTTCTAAACGCTTTTTCGATTGGTTGTAAATTTCATCTTCCGAAGTTTCGTTTAATTTCTTTGCTGAATTTAAAATTCCACCACCACGATTCGCAATTTCTTCATAAGACAAACCATTAATTCTATCTACAAATTCTCCACTTCTATTACCAGCATACACAATATGAGTATGACTATCACAAAAACTTGGCAATACAATTTTTCCAGAAGCATCAATTACGGTAGCATTTTCTAATTTGGGACAATTTTCCATCAATCCAAAATCGGAAATAAGATCATTTTCAATAACTAAATAAGCATTTTCTAATAGCGGTAAATGCGCCATTTCTGCTCCTGAAACTTTAGCAATTGATGTTTCTCTAACTTGTAGTAATTGTTTGATGTTTATTAGTAAGGTTTGCATTAGTTATAATATTGGATTTTTCTTTTTAATAAATAAGCTGGTTTATCGTTTACAAATTTATATTCTTTTACACAATTCCCCTTTTTATCAAATTTATATTTAAAATTTATTTTATATTCTTTTTCACACCATTTATTACTTAAAACTTCATTAAGCAAATTGTTTGAATATTTGTATGTTGTTTTTTGAAATGACTTTCCATTAATAAATCGTTCTTTTTTTATTAGATGGTTATCTATGTCATATTCGTAATATGTGATATCATCACTATATTCAATGGTATCAATATTAATTTTCTTTTTTTGTTTTCTTAATTCTTTAATGATAAGTCCATTTTTATAAAAACTACTTAACGTATTTACTAATTTTAGTGAATCTAATTGATAATAATTAGTGATTAATAAATTATTATTTTTATCAAATGTATTTTTTAGGTATAAATCAAATTTATTGAATTTATAATTGTCAATTTTGTCTGAAATTCTATAATTTTCTTGAATTCTAAATCCTAATGAATCAGTTTCTTTGTGAATTATTTGATTTTTAAATCCACTTTGATTGTATATTTCAGTTTTTACTTTTACGTTATTTTCATAAAAATAATTTTTAAAAACACTATAATTATCAGTTGTGTAAAATTCTGTTTTTAAATTGTTGCTCTTATCGTAATTAAGATTCTTAATTGAATGTCCGAGATACCTATTATACAATACTTCAGATATTTTCTGATTTGCATCATTATAATTATATTGAACTTTTGCTCTGACTTTTTTTGTATGTTCAAAAAGAATTTCCTCGGTTTTTAAATTCTCTTTACTAAAAATAATAACTTTATTTTTATAATTTGAAAAAGGAGCTGCAATCCATTGCTCATCAAATATCTCAGTGTGTTCATTTAATGATGGCTCTATACTTGTTCCATATTGATAATAAGAATCATTATCACAATCAAGGCAAGGTTCATTTAATTTGGGTTTTCTTTCACTATCCAAATAAATTAATTTCTCTTTAATTGTTTTTATATTTCCAATAAACTTGTTGTTTTGTGACCATGCTTGGAATTGAAATAAAACAAATATGATTATTACTATTTTTTTAAACATAAATTATTGAACGATGTTTATTAGTAAGGTTTGCATAACTTTTAGCTATATTTGTGATAGGGTAAAATTACTTATTTAAAATAAAGTGCGAAAACTATTATACAAAAAAGGTCGAAAAGTTGTTCCAACTTTAATAGAATACACTGGAGAACACGCAGATACGAAACCAGAAATGCAATTATTTGTATATAATTCTGAAGAATTATCGGAATTTGAAGACATTAAATTATCGCAATTAAATAAACACTTAGACGATTCTAAAAACAATTGGATCAATCTTCATGGTTTAGGTGATATCGAATTAATTAAAGAAATTGGAGAAAAGTTCGCTATTGACGATTTCATTTTGAGTGATATTTTAAACATTCTGAAACGATCAAAAGTTGACGAATACAATCATACGTTATTTTTTAATATTAAGTCGCTTTTACCCGAATCTGATGGTATTGATGTAGAACAAATTAGTTTTATTTTACGAGATGGATTTCTATTCTCTTTTCAAGAAAAAAAGAGCGATTTCTTTGTACACATTCGTGAAAGAATGCGTCAACATGCTGGAATTGTAAGAGAACGTAAAGTTGACTATTTATTGTATTTATTATTAGATGCTATAATGGAAAATTTCTACATTACTATTGAAAGTGAAGAAGGAAAAATTGACAAAGTTATTGACGTAATTAAAGCACGACCTAACCCAAAAATATTAGAAGACATTGAATGCCATCGAGATAATTTAAATTTTTTACGTCGTTCTATTGTCCCACTTCGCGATTCTTTATATTCCATAAAAAGCATGAAAGAAGATGATGTTTTCAATGTAATTGCTCCTGAAAACTATTCTTTCTTTTCAAGATTACATCAAAAATGTTTAGAACTTTTAGATCAAATTGACGCCGATTTAAA
Source organism: Flavobacterium urocaniciphilum (assembly GCF_900110615.1). GTDB lineage: Bacteria > Bacteroidota > Bacteroidia > Flavobacteriales > Flavobacteriaceae > Flavobacterium > Flavobacterium urocaniciphilum. The sequence continues at coordinate 210,468 of NZ_FOEI01000001.1, read as the reverse complement.
TTCGTTAGAAAGTGCTTCCTCTTTTTATTTCTCCTTACAAAGTCATAAAATGAATGAAGTAATGAAAACACTTACAGTTGTTTCTGTGTTTTTCATGCCGTTAACGTTTATTGTTGGAGTTTACGGAATGAACTTCGACAATATGCCCGAATTACATTGGAAATATGGCTATTTCATCATTTTAGCAGCGATGTTTATTTTATTGATTGGGATGATAATTTATTTTAAGAAAAGAAGATGGTATTAATTCTAAATTTCTTTTAAGATGGAAAATGAAATCAAAAAAATATTAGAATCAGAAGATATTGAATTGAAAAAACTTCAAGAAATTGTAAAAAAAGCCATTTCAGAAGAACAATTAATTCTAAACAACCTATTACATCCACCAACTGAAAAACTAACTAAGGGTCAGATTATTTCCGACAAAGTTGCTAATTTTGGAGGAAGTTGGGCCTTTATCATTTCCTTTTTTATAGTATTAGTTGCTTGGATTGTCTTCAATTCTTTAGCCTTAAAAAACTTAACTTTCGATCCCTATCCTTTTATTTTGATGAATTTAATCTTATCGTGTGTTGCTGCTTTACAAGCTCCAATTATTATGATGAGTCAAAACCGCCAAGAAGAAAAAGATAGAAAACGCAGTGAAAACGATTATTTAATTAATTTAAAATCGGAATTAGAAATTAGAGCCTTAAACCAAAAAATCGATTTATTAATTGAAGAACAAATTAAAGTTTTATTTGATAGCCAAGCTAAGCAATTAGAAATCCTTAAAAAAATAGAAGAAAAACTAAAATAGTATTAAGATGTAATTTGTCATTAAAATAATCGCAAAAATATTATTTTTATAAGAAATTTTTCAAATATGAGATACTTAACTTTACTTTTACTTTTTTCAATATATTCATTTTCACAAAATAATGCTGAAAAAATTGTTCAAACACAATTTGACGCTTATAACAAACAAGATATTGAAACTTTTGTAGCAACATATGCTGATGATGTTGAGATTTTCGAATTCGGTCAAGAAAAACCTTATTTAGTTGGAAAGGAAGAATTAAGAAAATCATATGCTTCTTTTTTCAAAACAAATCCAACAAATCGTGCCACTTTACTTGAAAGAATTATTCAAGGAAATTATGTTATTGATAATGAAAAAGTGACTAGCGATAAATATAATTTCACAGGAACTGCTATTTATCTTATAGACAATAATCTAATTAAAAAGGTTTGGTTTATTCATTAAACCTTTTTTTATTCGATTTATTATCGTAATATTGCAATATATTAATATTACGATATGGGAATTACAAAATCGGCTTCTTTCACTGAAGAACAAAATGAATTAGCTAATGTTTTAAAAGCGTTAGGTCATCCAGCACGTGTAGCTATTGTTCAATATTTACTAAAAGTTGATACTTGTATTTGTGGCGACATTGTTAACGAATTACCTTTAGCTCAGCCGACAATTTCTCAACATTTAAAAGAATTGAAAAACGCAAATATCATTCAAGGAACAATTGAAGGAAAATCAATTTGTTATTGTTTAAACAAAGAAATGTTTTCTAAAGTTGGAAGATATTTCATGGGTGTTTCAATAAGTTTAGAAAATAAATGTTGTTAATTAAAATTTTGTCTAACTAAAATTTGAGGAGATTACTGCGTCCGTTTGTAATGTACAGGTGCTTCATTCCTCACAATGACTATGAAACTATCAGAAATTAAAAATCAGTTAAGAAAGCTAGAAGCTATAGCTTTTCAATTACCAAATGGCGATTTAGTTCCGAATCATTTTCATGTAACGGAAGTAGGAAAAATAACTAAACATTTTATCGATTGCGGCGGAACTGTTCGCATTGAAGAAGTTGCCAATTTCCAATTTTGGGAAGCAAATGATTATGACCATCGCTTACATCCAGAAAAATTAATTCACATTATTGAACTTTCTGAAGAAAAACTACAAATTCCAGATTTAGAAATTGAAGTTGAATATCAAATGAAAGATACAATTGGGAAATTTAGTTTAGATTTTGACGGAAACTATTTTCAATTAAAACCGAAAACTACTGCTTGTTTAGCAAATGACAAATGTGGCATTCCTGAAAGCAAACCAAAAGTAAAAATTGGTGAATGGAAACAAAAAGAAACTTCTTGTTGTGCTCCTAATTCTTCATGTTGTTAAAAAAGTAAAATATGTTACATAAAATTAAATCAATTTGGACTACACTTACAGGTAGCATTACTGCAACAATACCTTTATTTTTTGCCGTTTGTAAAAGTGGTGCTTGTACCGCAATTTGCGTTAGTCCGATTGCATCTTTATTTGGAGTTTCAACGGCAAGTTTAACAGCTTCACCATTAATGAAATCGTTATTCCCATTATTATTAGTAATAAGTACAATAGCGTTTACAATTTCGTATTACAAACTTTATGTATTACCAAAATTTGAAAACATCAATTCATGCAACACCGATTGTGGATGCGATTCACCCAAAAAGCCATTACATAAAACATTTCCTTTTTGGTCGTTTTGGATTGGATTAATTGCCAGTATTTTCATGTTTACGTATTTTGAAATTCAAAATTACAACTCAAATATTCAAACTAGTAACACAACGTCAACTGAAAAATGTGCTTCTGAATCTGAAAAAACAGATGTATCTTGCTGCGCTGAAAAAACAAATTGCAAATAATAGTTTATCATAAAAATGAAAGAATTAATTTTAAAATATAAAAAACCAATTGTCATAACATTAGGAATAACTGCCTTAAACATTGCATTCGGATTTGATGCTCGATTTACAATTATCAACTTATTATGGCTATTAGTATAATGAAAAGTAAAAAAGAACATTGGGAAAACGTATTTGCCACAAAAAAAGAAAATGAAGTTAGTTGGTACCAACAAAAACCAGAAATTTCAATTAATTTTTTTACTGATCATCAAATACCAAAAGATGCCAAAATTATTGATATTGGTGGTGGAGATAGTTATTTAATTGATAGTTTATTAGATTTAGGTTATACTAATTTATTTCTATTAGATATTTCTGAAAACGCAATTGAGCGCATTAAAAGCAGATTAGGAGAAAAAGGTAATAGAGTAACTTTTATTGCTTCTGATATTTTAGAATTTAATTCAGAAATTACTTTTGATGTTTGGCACGACAGAGCAAGTTTTCATTTTCTAACAACAGAAAACGAAATAAAAACCTATCAAAATTTAGTCGCAAAACATGTATCAAATAATGGATATTTATTTATAGGTACTTTTTCTGAAAATGGACCTACTAAATGTAGTGGATTAGAAATATCACAATATTCTGAGCAAAAGTGTGAATTAACTTTTGGAGATCGTTTTGAAAAATCTGAGTGTTTTAACGCAAATCATGAAACACCATTTGACACGATTCAAAATTTTATTTTTTGTGTTTTTAAAAAGAAATAATATGTTTTCTAATTTATCCAAAAACATTACAAATATTGCTCAAACTTCAATATTAGAAGAACGAAAAGAAGTATTACAACCACTAATTGATTACATTCAAAATAAAGTGGATCAAAAAAATCCAATTCGCTTAAATTTTATTTGTACACATAATTCGAGAAGAAGTCATTTAAGTCAAATTTGGGCGCAAACTATGGCTTTTCATTTCGGAATCAATACTGTGTTTTGTTATTCTGGTGGAACAGAAACCACAGCAATGTTTCCAAAAATTGCAGAAACACTGAACAATCAAGGTTTTGAAATACTTCAATTAAGTGAAACTCAAAATCCAATTTATGCAGTAAAATTTTCGGACAACGAACCAGCAATCATCTGTTTTTCAAAAACTTTTGATGATAATTTCAATCCTAAATCTGAATTTGCAGCGATTATGACTTGTTCTTCAGTCGATGAAGGTTGTCCATTTATTGTAGGTGCTGAACAAAGATTTCCAATTCGATATAACGATCCGAAAGAATTTGATGGTACAGATTTAATGAATGAAAAATATTCGGAAAGAAGTTTTGAAATTGCATCTGAAATGCATTACGTTTTTTCAAATATCAAAATATAACGCAACAAAAAATCCCGATAAATCGGGATTTTTTTTTTCAACTAAACAAAACAAAAAAATTAATCTTTAATCACCTTGATCGTGTTACTACTATTTTCACTTTCAAGAGTAATTAAATAAATTCCTTTAGCATATTTCGACATATCAATTTCTTTAGAAGCTGAATTAAATTCCATTACTTCTAATTGCTGACCTAATAACGAATATACAGTCGCTTTAGAAACAGAAATAGTGTCTAAATGCAATATATCTTTAACTGGATTTGGATAAAATGCAACTTTATCTAAATCAAAATCTGAAGTTCCTAATGTTGTATTGATTACAAAATTATAAGGTGTTTGATAATTCGTATTCGTTGGAGTTGTACTTACAATTTTTAAGAAATAATCTCCTGGAGTTAAAGTTCTAACAAACGAAATTGTACTTCCTGAATTAGCAACGACTGTTCCAACTATGTTTCCACTACTATCTAATACTGAAGCATTCATTACACTTGTATTAATTGATGAAATATCAACAGCTGCGTTCATTACACCACCTGAAATTGTGAATTTATAAAAATCTTGATCCGCATCAGAAGTATTAGATTGAACAGTAGTAAAGCCATTATAAATTTTATTTGTATTGACTACATAAGCTAATTCTTTAAAATTTGGTTCGTCTAAACCTTGCATAATTTGGTAATAATATCCTGGTAATTCAGTATGATTTTCAATAAAATCGAAAGTAGAATTATAATAGAAAAATTTAGTTGGATACGTTAAGGTTGTAAAATACGTATCCATAATTGATTGTGGTTCAGCTACTACTCCATCAGTAGTTCCTCCTGTAATTCTTCCAATAACGCTTGAAAAATCAATTAAATTATCTAAAGGTTTGGAATTTAAACCTACTACATTATCACCAATATTTCCACTACAATTTACATCGTAATTATAAAAATCAGCTCCAAAAAGATGCTCATTCATATTACTAGAATTATTGACTTCAATTCCACCGTATAAAAATCTACCGGCATCACCACTATAATAATATGATATTTTTAAATCTCGAATGGCTTCGCTTTTAGTATCAATTCCAGCAAACCATCCTAAACCTGTATCACTAGCATTACTTCCACCATGTGGCGTACCTAAAGTTAATAACTTAGCTACATGATGAGCATTATCCGGTTGCCAATAATTGGTATTTTGAATATACTGACGAGATGCCAATCCACCCATACTATGACCTACTAAAATAACTTTATTTTTACCCGTTAATTGCATAACCCTTTCGACAGCTTTCTTTACAGCGATTCCTTGCTTATATATGGCTGATTGATTGCTTAATGCGCCATTCCCTAGGGAACCATCAACGTTAACATTAAAATTCACTGTATAATAATCACCTGGAATCATAGTTGTTTCAAAAGCTGCAATATCTGCTCCAGCTGTTGGATAGATATTTAAATTTGCAGTTCCATGATTACCATCTGCATTTAAACAAAAATCGAAGCGACCTCCAAATGTCATCCCATATTGAGAATCAAAATAAGCCGTTGATGCATCCCAAGTACTCGAACTTGAATTTAACCCATGAATAAAAATGATTGGATAAGGAAGTTTACTTTCAAAATTTACTCGTTGATTTAGTGAAACAGATTTCATTTGAAATAATGAATCTTTTCGAATTTCTTGAAACTCAAATTCTGTTGGCCTAGGCTTAAAAGTTAAGCTTTGAGAGCTAGCTATACTAATTGATAATAATGAAAATAAAGTTAAAAAAGTATTTTTTTTCATATGCATGCATAATATGTTAAAGCACCAAAATAAGAATATTTTTTAACTTTTTAAGTTTTTTATTGAAATTTTTTCACATTTTATGTTATTTTCATAGAAATACCAACATTTACTTGTACTCAGAAAATATTTGATTTTAATATTTTACTATTTCTTTAAAAGCTTCCCAATTAGCATATATTAAAAATAAATTTGCTACTAAAATTGCAGCTGCCATTGGAATATCTGTTCCGGTTACAACAGTATGAATTAAAAAAATATTGACGCTAATTGGCAGTAAAATAATTGTTCCTAGTCTTACAAATTTTCCACTTACTAACATTAATCCTGCTAACAATTCAATCGATTTTGCTACAGGAAAAATATATTTTGAAGCAGCGAATCCAGCCATTAAAGTGGCTAAATCTCCGGTAGGTTGAGGTTGTTCACCCATCAAATTAAAAAAATAAGAAATAGAAGCAAATAACATCATTGCTCCTAAAAGTACTCTTACAATAATGGTAGCAATTTTCATATCATAAAAAATTTAAGGTTAAAGTATTATAAAGATAGTAAATTATAAAAAATAGTAGTAATTTAGATTTCTAATTATATTTCAATGCAAGAAAAAACGTTAATTGGAAGCGAAGAATGGTGCGCTTTTCCTCAATTAGGTATTCCAGCAATTAAAGCTCGAGTTGATTCTGGTGCTAAAACTTCTGCACTACATGCAATCAATATAAAACCCTATAAAAAAAATGATGAAGAATGGTTAAAATTCGACATCAATCCAATACAAAATAATTCAAAATCTGTCATTCATTGTGACGCTCAATTAGTGGATCAACGAATTGTAAAAAGTTCAAACGGTACCAGAGAAAAACGATATGTAATTCGAACTGAAGTTGAATTGGGCTTACATAAATGGCTTGTAGAAGTTACTTTAACCAATAGAGATTCTATGGGTTATCGTATGCTTTTAGGTCGTGAAGCCATGGTTGGAAGATTGATTGTTGATCCTGAAAAGAAATTCGAATTGGGTCAACCTTCATCTGAAAGCTTAAAAGAATTTTATTATAACGAACCAAGTAAAAAAGGTTTAAAAATTGGACTTTTAGCCAGTAACCCTGAATTATATAGTAACCGTAGAATAATTGAAGCAGGTGAAATGCGCGGTCACGATATGCATTTTCTTAATTTGAAGTATTGTTACATGAAATTAAGTGCTTCTAATCCGGAAATACATTATAGAGGTGGATTAGTTTTAAATGATTTTGATGCGATTATTCCGAGAATTCGTCCAAGCATGACGTATTACGGTTGCGCGCTTACGCGTCAGTTTGAAGCGTTAAAAGTTTTTGCTTTGAATAGCGCAGCTGCGATAACACAATCAAGAGATAAATTATTTTCATTACAATTATTATTAAATCATGGAGTCGACATTCCAACAACTGGATTTGCAAATTCTCCTTTAGATACCGACGATTTAATTAAAATGGTTGGTGGTTCGCCATTAATCGTAAAGTTATTAGAAGGAACTCAGGGAAAAGGTGTCGTTTTAGCGGAAACCAAAAAAGCTGCCGAATCAGTTATTAATGCGTTTAAAAGTTTGAATGCAAACATCTTAGTTCAAGAATTCATTAAAGAAGCCAATGGAAAAGATTTACGTTTATTTGTTGTAGACGGAAAAGTAGTAGCTGCTATGCAACGTGAAGCCGCTCCTGGTGAATTCAGAGCAAATATTCATATGGGTGGAACTGCTTCAGTGGTAAAAGTAACTTCTGAAGAGAAAAAAATTGCCATTAAAGCTGCAAAAGCCATGAATTTAAAAGTGGCCGGAGTGGATATTATTCGATCTAGCAAAGGACCATTATTATTAGAGGTAAATTCATCTCCAGGATTAGAGGGAATTGAAGGCGCTACTCAAAAAGATATTGCGGGAGAAATGATTAAAGCCATCGAGAAAAGTATTAAATAAATAAGCATGACTAATAAATATAAAATTCCATTAGTATTGTTCTTATTAGGAATGATTTTTACAATAATTGGTGCTCTTTTCAAAATAATGCACTGGCCTTATGCAAGTATTCTTTTAATAATTGGTTCTTTTACTGAAGCATTTGCAATTATTATTTTGATTGGACTAATTCTAAAAAAACCTAAATGAATCCGTATATAGACATCGTTATTAGAAGTGTTTGTGTTTACTTTTTTATGGTAATTGCTTTTCGCATTTTTGGAAAAAAGGAATTATCACAATTAAATGCTTTCGACATTGTCTTAATCTTATTAATAAGTAATGCGGTTCAAAATGCTATGGTGGGTAGCAATGTTTCATTGGAAGGTGGAATAATTGCTGCTTTTTCTTTATTTGTGATTAATATCATCTTCAAAAAAGTGGTTAGTAAATCGAAATTCTTAAACAAATTAGTGCAAAGCAAACCAGAGATTTTAATTCACGATGGCAAAATAGAATTCAAAACCTTAGCTCGATTAGGAATCTCTTCTGATGAATTAGATGAAGCGATTAGAGAACATGGTGTTGAAAATTACAAACAAGTAAAATTAGCCATGCTTGAAATAAACGGTAGTATAAGCGTTATTTCTGGAAATGAAAATTTAATACAAACTAAGCACAAAAGAATTCATAAAACATTAAGTGACTTAAATAATTAATCATGAACAAAAACCGACTAGAAGCCTTTAGTGATGGTGTTTTAGCCATTATTATTACCATCATGGTTTTGGAATTTAAAGTTCCATCTGACACTTCATTTCATGCTTTTTTTAAAATGTCGCATAAGTTTCTAAGTTATATTTTAAGTTTTATTTACGTTGCCATTTATTGGAACAATCACCATCACATGATGCATACGGTAAAAAATGTGAATGGTAAAATTTTATGGGCCAATTTACATTTACTTTTTTGGCTTTCCTTAATTCCTTTCGCAACAGCATGGATAGGAGAACATCATTTTGCTAGTTTTCCTATGATGATTTACGGAATTATACTTTTAATGAACGGAATTGCGTTTAATATTTTACAGTATCAAATCATTTGTTCTCATGGTTTAAATTCCGATTTAGCAAAAGCCGTTGGGAAAGATTATAAAGGAAAAATTTCTGTCTTTCTATATATTATTGCAGTATTTTCAACTCAATATTTTGTAGCAATTTCAGGTGCAATTTATATTTTAGTCGCACTACTTTGGCTCGTACCCGACAAAAGAATTGAACGAATTTTTAATGAAAAAGAAAAATAACTCAATGGAAGATCAATTCAAAAAATTATTACTTATAATCATTGCATGTAGTTTTATTGTAGGATTTGGAGCCTTATTTAAAATAATGGAATGGCCTGGTGCTACCCTAATTTTTAACACTGGAGTAGCTTTAGAAATTATTTTTGGCGCCGTAATTATGGTTTATTTATTGAAAAATAAAAACAGATAATGGCTTTGGATTATAAAACATCTTGTGAAAAGTGCAACACCCAATTAAACATGCAATCAAAAGCTTGTATTTGTAGTTATGAATGTACTTTTTGTGAAACTTGTTCAGAAGAAATGAATTTTATTTGTCCGAATTGTAATGGTGAATTAGTTAAAAGACCTAAACGTAAAAAAGAAAATTAATGCATACTATTTTTCACAATTTCGTTGTTAATGTTTCCAAAGATAAATTCTTTGAAGCGGTTTCTACGCCATCTGGATTGAACAATTGGTGGACGTTACAATGCAGCGGAGTTCCGAAATTAAGTGAAGTGTATAATTTGAATTTTACAGATGAATACAATTGGTTTGCCAAAATCTCCAAATTTGAAGAAAAACAAATAATAGAATTTTCAATATTAGAAGCGAAGGAAGAATGGCTTCCTACCCAATTCGGATTCAAATTAATTGAAATTGATTCAAATAAAACTGAAATCGAATTTTATCATACTAAATGGGCAACAGTTTCTAAAGAATTTAAAGTGGCAAGCTTTTGTTGGGCAATGTTGTTAAACCAACTTAAAAACTATTTAGAAAACGGAATAATTACTCCATTTAGCGAAAGAAATTAAAATGAAATACAAATATATAATTGCCTTATTCTTAATTGGAATAGTTTTTTGGTTAATTGGAAACCTAATCAAATTAATGCATTGGCCTTTTAGTGTTGAAGCTAATATACTTTCAATATTATTCATGTTGCTTTCATGCATTATTTTAATTGTGAAAATACTAAAAAACAACAACGACGGCAGTAAACTAAACCTATAAATTATGGAAATAGCATCAAAAATTAGCATCGTAATTGTTGCTTTACTTCACCTCTACTTTTTATGGTTAGAAATGTTTGTTTGGACAACCACTGGAAAAAAAGTATTCAAAACTTTACCAGAACATCTATTTGAACCTACTAAAACATTAGCTGCCAATCAAGGTATATATAACGGATTTTTAGCAGCCGGATTACTTTGGTCATTATTTATTTGTGATGCAATTTGGAGTAAAAACATTGCATTTTTCTTTTTAGGCTGCGTTTTAGTTGCAGCTTTATACGGCTGGTATTCTGTTTCCAAAAGAATCTTTTTTGTACAAGGAATTCCGGCAATTGTAGGTATAGTTTTTACATTTCTTAGATAAAAAAAAGGCAAAAGTTCTATTTAAACTTTTGCCTTTTTACTTTTTACTTGGTTCTTAAATTACGCTTCTACTTGAAAACTTCTTAAAAACTGAATCGATTTTTCAATATCGTAATGTAAAATTCTATCTTCAGAAACTAAAGGAACTTCTTCTCTATATGTTTTTACAAACATTTCGATGAAATCACTTGATTTTAATGGTCTTCTGAATTCAATTGCTTGAGATGCATTAAACAATTCAATTGCCAAAATACGTTCCAAATTCTCCACAATTTTCAACGTTTTTGTCGCAGCATTTGCTCCCATACTTACGTGATCTTCTTGTCCGTTACTCGAAACAATACTATCGATACTTGCTGGCGTAGCTAATTGTTTATTCTGACTAGCAATACTTGCCGCAGTATATTGTGGAATCATAAATCCTGAATTTAAACCCGGATTGCTTACTAAAAATGCAGGCAATTCTCTTAAACCAGAAATTAATTGATACGTTCTTCTTTCAGAAATACTTCCTAATTCAGATAAGGCTATTCCTAAATAATCTAAAGCCATGGCTAAAGGTTGTCCGTGGAAATTTCCTCCTGAAATAATTTCATCTTCACCTACAAAAATATTCGGGTTATCAGTCACCGAATTAATTTCCGTAGTGAATACTTTTTTCACATGATCGATAACATCTTTAGAAGCTCCGTGAACTTGCGGAATACATCTAAATGAATACGGATCTTGAACATGTTTTTTAGGTTGTGCGATAATTTCGCTATCTTCTAACAACTCCATCATGTGTTGAGCTGTTGATAATTGTCCTTTGTGTGGACGAACCAAATGAATTAATTCGTTAAATGGCTCAATTCTACCATCAAAACCTTCTAAAGAAACTGCACCAACTATATTGGCTAATTGAGATAATTTATCAGCTTGAATTAAATTATAAACACCATAAGCACTCATAAATTGAGTTCCATTTAAAAGCGCTAAACCTTCTTTAGATTTTAAAGTAATTGGAGCTAAATTTAATTTTCCTAAAACTTTATGAGCCGGTTGACGGAAACCTTCATAATACACTTCTCCTTCAGCAATTAATGGTAAACATAAATGTGCTAATGGAGATAAATCGCCACTTGCTCCTAATGAACCTTGCGTATAAACAACAGGTAAAATATCATTATTATAAAAATCAATTAAACGTTGTACTGTTTCAATCTGCACACCTGAATGTCCGTAACTTAACGATTGAATTTTTAACAACAACATGATTTTTACAATTTCATGAGGCACTTCTTCGCCCGTTCCACAAGCGTGAGATTTCATTAAATTCTCTTGAAGTTTCGTTAAATTTTCTGTAGATATTTTAATATTGTATAACGAACCAAAACCTGTATTAATTCCGTAAATAGCTTTTTCATTTGAAGCCATTTTCTCGTCTAAATATGTTCTACACTTTTCTATTTTTGAAGTAGCTTCTTCTGAAAGTGCTAGTTTTTTTCCTTCGAAAATAATTTCTCTAACTTTATCAATCGAAAGTAATGATGAATCTATATAATGCATTGTGTTATTATTTTAGGTGACAAAATTCAGTAAACAATTCTTAAAATGCAACTATTATTAGTATTAAAACAGTATTTTGTGATATTCTTATTATTTATGGGTTTTTATGCTTATTTTTTTAAGAATTTTCAATACTTTAGCAACTTTAAATTTTTTAACATCACACAATGAAAAATACAGCATTAACAGCTATTCACGAAAGTTTAGGAGCAAAAATGGTTCCATTTGCAGGTTTCAATATGCCTGTTCAATATGAAGGAGTAAATGTAGAACACGAAACCGTTAGAACTGGTGTTGGTGTTTTTGATGTTTCGCACATGGGTGAATTTTTCTTAAAAGGAGAAAATGCATTAGCGTTAATTCAGAAAGTAACTTCAAATGATGCTTCAAAATTAGTAGATGGAAAAGCACAATATTCTTGCTTACCAAATAATGAAGGTGGAATTGTAGATGATTTAATTGTTTACAAAATTGCTGACAATCATTATATGTTAGTTGTAAACGCTTCAAACATTGAAAAAGATTGGAATTGGATTGCTTCTCACAACGATTTAGGTGTAGAAATGATTAATAATTCTGATGATTATTCATTATTAGCGATTCAAGGACCAAAAGCTGCTGAAGCGATGCAAAGTTTAACAAACATCGATTTAGCCAACATGGGATATTATACGTTCCAAATTGGTGAATTCGCTGGAAAACAAGATGTAATTGTTTCTGCTACAGGATATACTGGTTCAGGCGGTTTTGAAATATATTTCAAAAATGAAGATGCTGTAACTATTTGGGCTAAAGTTTTTGAAGCTGGTGCAGCATTCGGAATCAAACCAATTGGTTTAGCAGCTCGTGATACGTTACGATTAGAAATGGGATTCTGTTTATACGGTAACGATATTAACGATACAACTTCTCCATTAGAAGCAGGTTTAGGATGGATTACAAAATTCGATAAAGAATTTACTAATTCAGCAAACTTAAAAGCTCAAAAAGAAGCTGGTGTTACTAGAAAATTAATCGGATTTGAAATGGTTGATAGAGGAATTCCTCGTCACGATTACGAAATTGCTGATGCAAATGGAAATGTAGTTGGAATTGTTACTTCTGGTACTCAATCGCCATCATTAGGAATTGCAATCGGAATGGGTTATGTACCTACGGAATTGTCTACTCCAGATTCTGAAATTTACATCAGAATTAGAAATAAAGACATTAAAGCAAAAGTGGTTAAAATGCCATTTTTGAAGAAATAATTTATGAAAAAAGCATTTCTATTTTTTATACTTGTTTCTTATTTTAGTTTTGCTCAAGATGCAGAAACTGCATGTAAAACGTTAAATAAAATTAATAATTTATTACAAACGGAGCATTATAAACCAAAAGCAGTAAATGATTCTTTATCAAAAGCTTTATTTTCAGATTTCTTTAATAGAATTGACTCTGACATAGCTTTTTTCACCAAAAAAGAAATTGAAAGCTTAAAAAAACATGAATTAAAAATTGATGATTATATAATTTCCTCTAAATGTGAATTTTTAGAGGAAATTTTTATTTTCTATAAGTCTGGTATTGAACGAAATAAAAAAATAATAGAACAACTCCAACTTGAAAATTACGCATCTGATACTTCAGACACAATATATCTATCAAGAGGAAAAAGAGATTTTTTTAAAGACGAAGCTACTTTAAAGAAAGTTTTAAAAAAGAGAATTGTATTCGACATCTTTCAAGAAATTTCTAAGTTAAGTAAAAATAAAGATTCTTTAATTGCAAAAATTAATAGTTTAAAGACATCTGCAAAGGAAAAAGTTTTTGCCAATCAATTTTGTAAAATTAACAACCTTTTAAATGACTCAAAATTAAAAGAAAAATTTTATGCAGATTTTTACAAAACCTTTTGTGAATATTTCGATCCACATACAAACTATTTTTCAAACATTGAAAAAAATGAATTTACAACAGCATTAAATTCAAATGATAATTCTTTAGGAATTATTATCGAAATAAATGAAGATGATGAATTTTTTGTTCAAAAAATTATTACTGGTACAAGTGCCTATAATGATAAAAAAATTAGTGTTGGAGATCAAATTTTAAATTTCGAAACGAATGAGGAGAAAATTGAAATTAATTGCGGAACAACTGAGAAAATAAATACGATTCTAAACGATAGTAAAGCCTACAATCTTAAAGTAACTTTTAGAAAAAAAGATGGTAGTATTTATACGTCTACTTTAGAAAAAAATAAAATTAAAAACTATCAAAATACTGTTTATAGCTTAATAGTAGAAAATGAATCTAAATATGGATACATTAAAATTCCAAGTTTTTACTATGACGAATTAGGCACGAATCCAGTTAGTAATGATTTATTTAAAGAAATTTTCAAACTAAAAGAAGAAAAAATTAAAGGTCTAATAATCGACCTAGAATTTAATGGCGGTGGAAGCATTGAAGAATGCATAAAAATGGTTGGAATGTTTATTGATTTAGGACCGGTTTCCGTTTTATCTAATAAAAATGAAAAGCCTGTTATACTAAAAGATTTTAATAAAGGTATCGTTTATAACGACCCAATTGTAATTTTAATTAATGGTCTTTCTGCTTCTGCTAGTGAGTTTTTTGCAGGCACTTTAAAAGATTATAACAGAGCTATTTTACTTGGTAATACTACTTTTGGTAAAGGAAGCATGCAATCCATTTTGCCCTTAAATTATCAAAGTGATAACCAAGAATTCATAAAAGTTACCATCGAAAAATTTTATCAAATAACAGGAAAAAGCAATCAAAGTTCTGGTATTCAACCTCATATTGAACTACCGAATTTATTCAACAATCTTCTTCCAAAAGAAAAAGATGAAAAATATGCTTTAAAAAATGATACTATAAATATTAATTTAGATTTCAAAAAATTAAATACTGATTACACTGCAGTTATTCAAAACAGTTTAAATAGAATTAATAGCAATCCTTACTTTACGAATATTAAAAATGTAAATGATAAAGTAGATAGTTTCTTTAAAAGAAAAGAAAAAAGAGTTTTGCTTAAATTTAAAAATGTTTTTGAGGATGTACATTCATTAGATAATTTATATTTAGAAACTGAAAAAATTTTAAAAACCAATTTCAATTTAAAATTTAGTTTAAATACTTTTGATAAAGACGTAATACAATTTGATGAAGATTTAAAAATTGATTTTGAAAATAAAATAAAAGAAGTTTCTACTAATGCTCATATTTTTGAAGCAACAAACATATTAAACGACTTAACTAAAAAATAAAACTATTATGAAAAAACTAACCTTACTAACTTTTCTATTAATTTCAACTTCATTTTTTGCACAAGATTTTAAAACACCGGTTGCATACTTAGAATATATTGCAAAACAAGAAGACAATATTACTAAAGAAACATGGAAATACACTAAAACCATTGCACATTCTAAAAGTGGTAGAAAAATAGATGCAACTAGAAAAAACTTAATTAAAAGTATACAAACTGCTCATAAAAACATCTCCAATTTAAAAAATGGATACAATGGTGATGTAGAATTTAAAAATATTATTGTTGATTATTTAAAAATATCTGAAATCATCATTAGTGAAGAATACGCTAAAATTATCGATTTACAAGAAGTTTCAGAACAATCATATGACTTTATGGAAGCTTACATTAAAATGCAAGATTTAGTAAACGAGCGTATGAATCGTGAACATGAAAAAGTATCTGTTGGACAAAAAAAGTTTGCAGAAAAATACAATATTACATTAACTGAAGGTCAAGAATCAGCAATTGGAAAAAAAATGGCACTTTCAAATGCTGTATTTAATTTTCAAAGTGATTTATATTTAATTTTCTTCAAATGTAACATTACTGATTTACAACTTTCAAAAGCAATTGAAGCTAAAGATTTAGCTGCTATTCAACAAAATTCAAATTCATTAGCTGCATACGCAGATGAAGGATTAGAAAAATTGAAAAACATCAAACCCTACAATAATGATGCATCTTTAATTAATGCAACTAAAAAAAGTTTAGAGGCTTATAAAAAAGTTACTGTAGAACAAATTCCGTCTGTTATTGATTTCTTTATGTTTAACAACAAATTTGAAAATGCAAAACAAAATATTGAAAAGAAAAAAGCTTCAGATAGAACTAAAGAAGAAATTGATAGTTATAATAATTTGATCAAAGAAATAAATACTAAAATCGCAAATTTTAATAAAGTAAATACAAAATTTGATCAAGAGAAATTACAACATGTCAATAGTTGGAATAATACTTCTAGTCAATTTATTTCGAAACACATTCCGAATGACTAAATAATTAATTGAATTTTTTAAAAGATAAAAACTAAGAAATTCATTTTAATTGTTTTAAAAAAAAATTACACTTATTTTTGCAAAAAAATTAACACATTAACTCAATACAGAAATGGGAAGAGCATTTGAATTTAGAAAAGCCCGTAAAATGAAACGTTGGGGCGCTATGGCAAAAACATTTACTAAAATTGGTAAAGATATTGTAATGGCAGTTAAAGAAGGCGGACCAAACCCTGAAACTAACTCACGTTTACGAGCAGTAATACAAAATGCCAAGGCAGCTAACATGCCTAAGGATAATGTAGAAAGAGCCATTAAAAAAGCATCTGATAAAGATACAGCGAATTATAAAGAAGTTTTATTTGAAGGTTATGCACCTCACGGAATTGCAATCTTAATTGAAACAGCTACAGATAATAACAACAGAACAGTTGCAAACATTAGAAGTTATTTCAACAAATGTAACGGAACGTTAGGAACACAAGGTTCAGTAGAATTCATGTTTGACCATACTTGTAACTTTAGAATTCCTTCTGAAGGTCAGGATGTAGAAGAATTAGAATTAGAAATGATTGATTTTGGTGTAGAAGAAATTTTCGCTGATGAAGATGGAATCGTAATGTATGCGCCATTTGAAAGTTTTGGAGCTATTCAAAAAGAATTAGAAAACAGAGGAATTGAAGTTTTATCTTCTGGATTTGAAAGAATTCCACAAGTAACTAAAGAACTTTCTGGAGATCAAGTTGCTGATGTAGAAAAATTATTAGAAAAAATTGAGGAAGACGACGATGTAATGAACGTTTTCCACACGATGGTTGAAGCTTAAACCTAGTATTCAGTCATCAGTTTTTAGTATACAGTTTAAATGCAGAAATCGCAAGATTTCTGCATTTTTTCTTCCAACTTCCAACTCCTAACTTCCAGCTAAAATGAACATCAAACTTATAGCAATTGGCAAAACCGACAATAAAAATCTACAAGCTTTAATTGATGAATACACAAAGCGTTTAGGATTTTATGTAAAATTTGAATTGGAAGTAATTCCAGACATCAAAAACGTAAAAAACTTATCGGAAAGCGAGCAAAAAGTAAAAGAAGGTCAACTTATCTTATCCAAACTTGCTGCAACCGATCAATTAATTTTATTGGACGAAAACGGCAAAGAATTTAGCAGTGTAGGTTTCTCTGATTTTTTACAAAAGAAAATGAATTCAGGAATTAAAACTTTGGCTTTTGTAATTGGCGGACCGTATGGTTTTTCGGAAGAAGTCTATCAAAAAACACAAGGAAAAGTATCGTTATCGCAAATGACATTTTCGCATCAAATGGTTCGATTATTTGTGATAGAACAAATTTATCGAGGATTCACGATATTAAATAACGAACCGTATCATCATAATTAATTAGTCGATTGGGCAATTTGTCGATGTTCCAATTAATAAAAAAATTATAATTCTACATTTTTAAGAAAATCGAACTTATTTTTCAAAATTTCAAACTGAACTTCATTTTCTTCTTGAATTAATTTTTCTTCGAAATGCTTTAATAAATGCTTAACACTTAAATCTTTATTTCCTTTTTTATCATACAAAAAAGACAATAAATAGTTTACTGAAATACTTCTTTGAACATGACTATATTCAAACGGAGGATTTTCAAAATCAAAATTCAAAGCAGCAATATTTTCATCTAATGTTTTCGTTTTCTTAAACCAATCATCTAAATAAGATAAATTATTTTCTAATACTAATTTGATGCTTTTTCTAAGTTTTTCTTCATTTACCGTACTAATTTTATCAATATTAATCGGACTTTCAGTTTCATAACTTTTTTGCCAACCCTTAAATCTTTTATAATACATTACTTTCGTTGATTTATCCGTTTTACTATAACTCAACTTGTTTTTGTTATTAAAAATAGGCACGAAATTATAACAATTTCCATACGAAAACGAACCTCCAAAATATCTAAACACATTATATTCAATTACATGTTTAATTCCATCTTCATTAAAATCACTATACCACAAATATTTACCATTCCAATTTGTAAGTCCAATTTCTGCAAATTTTGGAGTTATTAATTCATTAAAAATCTCAAGTCTTTTTTCCAATAAAACCTCATTGAGATTACTTAAATCATCATAAATCTCATTTAATGCTTTTTTACGCTCAAAGACTTCTTTAATTTTTTTAAAAATATTCATACTAAAACAGATTTAATCAATTGACAATTTTCAATGTGCCAATTAATCACTATTACTCCAAGTCAAAACACCTTTCAAAGGAAAATTGAAATTATCTAATAAATCGTATTTTTCATCATTGGAAACATTTACATAAATCCAAGATTCATGTGATTCAGTTAATTTATCAAAATCAATTTTAATGAAATCAGATAATTTATATTTTTCAAGAATCTTATTTATATTTTCAACATCAATTTCTTGTAAAGAATCACTTGCATAAGTTGAAAAATATTCCATTAATTCAATTTCTGGACTAATTAATTCATTTGACATACTACATTCATTAGCAATTGGCAGATAAATTCCTTCAATTGCTGATTGATTACAAGCTATTCCGCCAGTTTGATTTAAAATTTCCACACCAGATGGAAAAGAAATTATTAATCCTAAACCAACTGCATCATATATTTTTATAGTAGGTTTTAACATAAAATCTATAAAATTGACTAATTGTTAATTGAAAATTGGCTAATTAGTTTAACGCATTCCACTGCTTCTGCAACATCATGAACACGTAAAATTTTCGCCCCATTTTGCAAGCAAAACGCGTGTAAAAAAGTAGTTCCGTTTAAAGCGTTTTCAGGATTCGTATCTAATGTTTTATAAATCATTGATTTTCTAGAAATTCCTACTAAAATGGGTAAATCATGAAAGTGTAATAATTGCATTTTTTGTAGCAATTCGAAATTATGTTCTAAAGTTTTTGCAAATCCAAAACCAGGATCAATAATAATATCATTCAATCCAAAACTTCTGGCTTTCGCAATTCGTTCCGAAAAATAAAAATTCATTTCTTTTAACAAATCATCATAATTAGCCAAACTTTGCATGGTTTGTGGCGTTCCTTTCATATGCATCATAATATAAGGAACCTGCAATTTCGCAACCGTTTCTAACATTCTCTCATCTAACAAACCTGCTGAAATATCATTAATAATCGCAGCTCCATTTTGAATTGCTTGTTTAGCCACTTCACTTCGAAAGGCATCTATTGAAATTAATATATCTGGAAATTTATCCACCAATAATTTCACTATAGGCACAATTCTATTCAACTCTTCTTCTTCCGAAACAAAATCG
Organism: Flavobacterium urocaniciphilum; assembly: GCF_900110615.1. GTDB lineage: Bacteria > Bacteroidota > Bacteroidia > Flavobacteriales > Flavobacteriaceae > Flavobacterium > Flavobacterium urocaniciphilum. The sequence continues at coordinate 190,823 of NZ_FOEI01000001.1, read as the reverse complement.
GCTCCTGGTCGACTCGAATAACCGCCTAAATCAATAAACGTAGCACCTTCATGCAGCATTTTCTCAACTTGAGCAATAATTTTATCAGGATTGTAAAGTTTTCCACCATCAAAAAAAGAATCTGGAGTTACATTCACAATTCCCATCACTTTTGGTGTTGATAAATCGATAAGCGTTCCTTTGCAGTTTATTGTTGACATATAATTTTTTAGTTATATTTGAACTTTTAAATCTAAATTTCTATACTAGATACAATATTTTAAATCGTCACTTCGAGTGTTCCGATTTCTAATCGGAATGTATCGAGAAGCAGATTTAAAAATCATTCGAACTGACGAAATTTAAATATAATACAAATATAAAATAATAATGAGCAATACCTCACAAGAATACGACAAAGTAATAGCAGTTTGCAGAGAATTATTTACTAAAAAAGCTCACGATTACGGTACAGCTTGGCGTGTTTTACGATTACCATCTTTAACCGATCAAATATTCATAAAAGCACAAAGAATCAGAAGTTTACAAGAAAATGAGGTTCGAAAAGTTGATGAAGATGAAACTTCAGAATTTATTGGTATCATCAATTATTGTGCGATGGCTTTAATTCAAATGGATAAAGGAATTGCTACGCAACCAGATATGCCAGCGGATGAAGCAATAAAATTATACAATGAAAAAATTGCCATCACTAAGCAATTAATGGAAGATAAAAATCACGATTATGGTGAAGCTTGGCGCGATATGCGAGTAAGTTCGTTAACAGATTTAATCATTCAGAAGATTTTACGTGTAAAACAAATTGAAGACAACAAAGGAAAAACCTTAGTTTCAGAAGGAATTGATGCCAATTACCAAGACATGATTAACTATTCGGTTTTTGCCTTAATTCATATGGGTAAATTTTAATAACAAGTCATTAACACTAACTTTCAAAAAGCCTGTTTATATTTGTTACAATCATTAAACAACACATGAATACAAAAAATATATCTTGGACCATTAGAATTGTAGTTGCTTTACTTTTTATTGTTTCGGCTATAGCCAAAATATCAAAAGGTTGGATTGCAGATTTTCCTTTCATCGATTTCTCACCTTATTTTGCGATTTCAACTTTTGAAATCAAACAATTAATCACATTAGGATTTTCAGAAGCAATTGCTCCTTATTTTTCAAGAATATTAATCGGAATTGAATTCGCACTTGGATTTTTATTATTGAATAACAATTATTTGAAAAAAATTACAATTCCAGCAACGATAAGTTTATTAGTTATTTTCATCATGCATTTGAGTTATGTAACCATTTCAACTGGTGGAAATACAGGTAATTGTGGCTGTTTTGGCGAATTAATTCCAATGACACCTATCGAAGCGATTATCAAAAACATCATCGCTGTTGGATTATTAGTATGGCTTTGGAAAATCATTGAAAACGATAAAAAATCAAACTTTTGGATTTTAACCACTGTTACTTTAGGATGTATTTTAGGATTATTCATGATTGCACCAATGAAAGCTGCGACTACAACAAGTTCAGCTGAAACTACTATTGAAGGTGCATTAATAGATACCATTCCGCATTTTCAAGATACAATTAAAATTACAGAAACAACTGTTAAAGATTCTGCAAAAGTTATAATTGAAAATGCTGTTTCAGAAATTAAAAAAGTAGCTGGTCCGAAACAAGCCGTTTCTGGTTATGCTGAATATTATGCCGACATCGATAAAGGTCAAAAAATATTATGTTTCTTCGTTCCTGGTTGCGAACATTGTCGTGAAGCCGCAAAAGATTTAGTAGCTTTACAAAAGAAACATAAAGATTTCCCATCTGTACAAATTGTATTTATGGATGAAGAAGCAGAAAAAATTCCAGATTTCTTAAAGTATGCTGGTAAACAATTCCCATATAAAGTAATAGATGTAATTCCTTTTTGGACAAAATTAGGAACAGGAAAAGACACACCTGGAATAATTTATTTACATAATGGAAATGTTATCAAATTTTTTGATGGAATTGCAGAAAATGCATTTAACAGCAAAGCAATGGAAAAAGTAGTTTATAAGTAATTTTAGATTTACGATTTACTAATAAATTTAAACGACAAACAATAAACAACAAACGATAAACATTAATATAATAATCATGAAAAAAATACTAGTACTTGTGGCAATAGCAGCATCTGTAGCAATTGGACTTAGCTTAACTAAAGCAGAAGGACAAAATGAATTTTCTAAAGAAAGTTTAACAACGAAATTAACAGCAACTGATAAATCTGAAATCTCTTTTGAGAAAATCTTAAAACAACATAAAGGAAAAACTGTTGTAATTGAAGTTTGGGCTTCTTGGTGTTCAGATTGTGTAAAAAGTATGCCTCAAGTAAAAGAATTAAAAGCTAAATATCCAGATGTTGCTTTTGTAAACTTATCTTGTGATAAAACATTTGACGCTTGGCAAAGTGGAATTGAAAAACATGCTGTTTCAGGTGACAATTATTTAATTACTGATGGAATGAAAGGTGCTTTTGGAAAATCAATTCAATTAGATTGGATTCCACGTTTTATCGTAGTGGACAAAAAAGGTAAAATTGCATTATTTAGAGCAATTGAAAAAGATTTCGATAAAATTACTGAAACTATAGAAAAGAATAAATAATAAACAATTGTAATGTCAGTTTTAAATGTTAATGTGATTTCACATTATTTTAAAATTGACATTATTTTTTTGAACTAGAATTATGAGAAAAAATATCGTTGCAGGTAACTGGAAAATGAATAAAACATTACCTCAAGCCATTGAATTAATTAACGAGATTAAAAATAACAAACCTAATAATAATGCTGAAATTATTTTAGCAACTCCTTTTCCTTTTTTAGCAAAAGCTGTGGAATTAGTTGCAGGAAGCGATATTAAAATTGCTGCTCAAAACATGCATCAAGCAGAAGGTGGCGCTTTTACAGGTGAGGTTTCTGCTACCATGTTAACAAGTATTGGAGTAAATACAGTAATTTTAGGTCATAGTGAAAGAAGAGCCTATTTTCATGAAAATGATGCTTTATTAGCTAATAAAGTGGATACAGCTTTAGCTCACGACATGACTGTTATTTTTTGCTTTGGCGAAGAATTAAAAGACAGACAAAACGATAATCATTTCAATGTGGTGGAATATCAATTACGTGATGGATTGTTTCATATTTCTAAAGAAAACTGGAAGAATATTGTTTTAGCCTACGAACCTGTTTGGGCAATTGGAACTGGTGAAACAGCTTCTCCAGAACAAGCTCAAGAGATGCATTTATTTGTTAGAAATTTAGTGGATAAAGTTTACGGAAGCGAAATCGCTGAAAACGTTTCTATTTTATATGGAGGAAGTGTAAAACCAGACAACGCGAAAGAAATTTTTTCAAAACCAGATGTTGATGGCGGATTAATTGGTGGCGCTGCTTTAAACGCTAACGATTTCTTTGGAATTATTTCTGGAATATAATATTTAGTATTCAGTCTCAGTTTTCAGTCATCAATGTAACTGAAAACTGAGACTGAGACTGACAACTGAAGACTCAAAAAATGGAATACATCTTAATCCCAATTGTCGCATTGCTTGCTTCTGCCCTAACCTTTTTCTCAGGGTTCGGATTAGGAACTTTGTTATTACCTGCTTTTGCTTTATTTTTTCCTGTAGATGTGGCGATAGCTTTAACGGCGATTGTGCATTTTTCAAACAATGCTTTTAAATTTGTTTTAGTTAAGAAACACATCAATTGGAAAATTGCGTTACAATTCGGAATTCCAGCTTTACTTTTTTCTTTTTTAGGAGCTTTTCTTTTAGATAAGATTACGCATGCCAATATTCTTTCAGAATATACTTTAAACGGGAAAGTTTTTCAAATTACTTTAATGAAAATAATTGTTGCCTTATTACTAATTTTCTTTGCGCTGTTTGAATTGATTCCGAAACTTAAAAACTTACAATTTCCAGAAAAACACTTGCCTCTTGGCGGAATGTTGAGTGGATTTTTTGGCGGACTTTCCGGACATCAAGGTGCGTTGAGAAGTGCTTTTTTAACGAAAGTTGGCTTATCTAAAGAAGCGTTTATTGCGACTGGTGTGATTATCGCTTGTATGATTGATATTAGTCGAATGTCGGTGTATTTTGCTAACATTTCAAAAGTGAAAGACGCTTTAAACTTGAACTTAATTATTGTGGCAACACTTTCAGCTTTTATTGGCGTGTATTTCGGAAACAAATTGGTCAAAAAAATAACCATTGATACCATTCAGAAAATCGTGGCATTTATGATTATTGTTTTTGCAATTGCGTTAGGTTTTGGGATTGTTTAACACATTTACTTTTTACTTTTTACTTTTTACTTTTTACTTTTTACTTCTCTTCACATAATTATGCAAATAATCACCTTTAGGCTTTCCTAAATCGAAAGAACTAAATTTTACTATAGTACGAGTTGCTAAACGAGCTTCATCATTCGTCCAATTTTCATATTCAATTCTATAGATTGCAGAATACATTTGTGCACGACCTACACCATGAAAACAATGAATTAAAACCGGATAATTAGCCGGATTATCCATTACTTTGAAAAAAGCATCCAAATTGTGTTGTTGTGGTACTTGATCCGATCCAATATTAAAATGATTCAAACCTTTAATTTTAGCAACAGCTTCTTTTTCTGCTTTTAATTCTGATGGAATTTCAGGATTATTTACATCGTCACCTGTTCCAGGATAACGCAAATCGATAATGCTTTTTATTTTATATTTCGCTACATAATCAGCAATTTCATCTGGTGGAATTACGCCACTTTTGAATACTTTCCCTTCTGTAATCGTCTCAAAATTATGATTCATTTTGTAATCATAAATGTAACTTTTTCCCCAAACAATTGCAGCAATAGTAATAACTAGAAGTAGTATTCTAAATATTTTTTTATTTTTTTGAAACATATTAGTCATATAAGTTATGTTTTTCTTTTTAAATAAAGTTGTAAGAGACAATATAAAAGTGAATTTAAGTATTAAACTTTTTATTTTACCGCAAAGAAACGCAAAGATTTCGCAAAGTTCGCAAAACACTTTTATCTTTTGCCTTTTTACTTGGCTCTTTTTTATTTGATTTCTTTATTTAGCAGTTAGCTTTTTATCAATAATTCTATTAAAATAATCTTGAATGAATCCTTTACATGCCATTTCCATTTTATTCATTTCAGCATTTCGCTTAGCAATTAAATTCTTCGTTAACTTTTTATCATTGATATCATAAAATCCAATTGCATTTTTACCATCAAATACACATAAATAGTTCCCTTTCTGATAATAATACAAACCTGTGTTATGATTCATAACAAAAGGTTCAATATCGTTTGGTCGGTTTAACAAACTTCTTCCCCAACTTCTAAACGGTTTATCATAACCAATTAAATCCATAACCGTTGGAAAAATATCAATATGTTGTGCTAACTGATTACTTTCACCAACTAAATTGCTATTCGGTTTGTAAATTAAAATTGGAACCGCTAAACGATTCACCATTTTATCATAATACTCTTCCATATAATTTACCTGATTACAATGATCGGCAGTAATGATAAAAATCGTATTTTGAAACCAAGTTTCTTTTTTAGCCGATTCGAAAAATTTCTTAAAAGCCAAATCAGTATACGCTACCGGCTGATGCATTGGAATATCTCCTTTTGGTAATTTATTTTTATACTTTTCTGGAACCACATACGGTTCATGAGATGAAACCGTAAAAATAGTACTGAAAAACGGCGCCTTCTTTTTACTAATTGTTTTGTTCATAAACTGCATAAAAGGTTCGTCCCAAATTCCCCAAGAACCATCAAAATCTTTATCATTTCCGTATTCTGTCATTCCATAATAATGATCGAAACCTAAGATATTTCCATAACCTAAAAATCCCATTGAACCATTTGGCGCACCATGGAAAAACGAAGTATCATAACCTTTGCTTTTCAAACAAGAAACCATCGATTCGATTTTCTGTTTTGCATATGGTGATGAAGTAAACGCATCTTTAAATGAAGGAATTCCGGAAATAATTGACGACATCCCATGAATTGACTTATATCCATTCGCATAAGCATTTGTATAAATCATACTATGATTAGCCAATGAATCTAAAAATGGCGTATAACTTTTATAATTTTTAATATTTGAATGTTTGTTGAAAGCACCTAAATATTCACGACCCATACTTTCCGTGATAATCAATACAATATTTGGCGTTGATGGATCGTTTGATTTATAAAACTTAATAGGTTTAAAATTTTCTTCAATTACATTTTGAGGAACATTAAAATCAGCTTTTTTAAACGATTGAACACCTAAAGTTCTTAAGAATGTAAAAGGAGAATTCAAAACTAAATCGGCATGTTGCGTTTTAGTCACGTGTCTGTTAGCATCAACTAAATTAATAGGTCGTGTACTTTTTTTGAAATCACCGCGAATTCCTCCAATACATAGCGTAGCAACAATCAAAATTCCTAATAGAGATCTAAGCATGTATTTCACTTTAGAATCAGGATTCAAATTTTGTTTTACTTTCATTTTTCCATAAAGAAAAATCCATAAAAAAGCCACAACTATATACAATAAGAACACATGCCAATAGGTAATCATGAAACGGAACAACATTCCTCCTTTAGATTCTTCATGTTTTAAAACATCCCAAGCAGCAAGCGTTAAACGAGAAAAATTATATTTATAGTAAATAAAATCAACAAAGTTGAAAGAGTAAAAAATTAAATTCGGAATAAAATAAACGTAAAATAATACTTTTTGATATTTCGGTTTCGTATTGATGAAAAACGGAAAAATAGATAGTAAAATAAACAAACCGTTGATATAAATAATTGCCGTCGTATCAAAAGCTAAACCATGATATGATAGCGATAAAAATTGAGAAATAGAATCTACTTCTACAGTATCGCTATTATAAAAATAAAATAAAACCCTAGCCAGGAAATAAAAGATATATACTAGAAAAATTCTGTATAACAGAACTTTATATTCATCCAATCTAAAAATAGATTTCATATTTTAAAAATTAAGTTCTGCAAAATTAATAATATTAGAAGTTTAAAGGTTAAAAAATTTATAAATATGTATTTTTTTTATACATTGCAGTATTAATTTATTTTTATGACAAATATTACAAGACTATTTGATTTCCCTTATTATCAATTAGAAAAATATAATTTACCAGATGCTTTAGTTACAAAATATGGTAATGAATGGGTTAAAACTTCTACTCAAGAATATATAAATAAAGCAAATGCATTATCTCGTGCATTAATTAGATTAGGAATTCAAAAAAACGATAAAATTGCCATTATTTCTTCAAACAATAGAACGGAATGGCATATTTCAGATATTGGTTGTTTACAAACTGGAGCACAAACGGTGCCTATTTATCCAACAATTGCACCAGAAGATTATGAATATATTTTAAATCACTCTGAATCTAAAATATGTTTCGTTTCGGATATTGAAGTGTACAACAAATTAATGTCTGTAAAAAGTCGAATTCCATTATTAGTAGATGTGTATTCTTTTAATGAAATTGATGGTTGCAAAAAATGGAGTGATTTGTTAGAATTAGGTGCTGATGCTTCTAATCAAGATGTAGTTGAAGAAAGAAAAAACAATGTTCTTCCAACAGAATTAGCAACTATTATTTATACTTCTGGAACTACAGGCAGACCAAAAGGTGTAATGCTTTCACATAATAATATTGTATCTGATGTATTAAGTTCAGACAATAGAATGCCTTTACGAAAAGGTAGTACTCGTGCATTAAGCTTCTTACCTATTTGTCATATTTTCGAAAGAATGCTTACTTACGTTTATCAATACGGCGGAATTTCAATTTATTTTGCGGAAAGTATTGAAAAAATTTCTGATAATTTAAAAGAAGTGCATCCCCATGTTATGTCGGTTGTACCTAGACTTTTAGAAAAAGTATACGATAAAATTTATGCTAAAGGTGCTGATTTAACAGGTATTAAAAAGAAATTATTCTTCTGGGCTTTAGATTTAGGTATGGAATTTAAACCTTATAATGAAAACGGAGCTTTCTATAATTTCAAATTAGGAATTGCGAGAAAATTAATTTTCTCAAAATGGCAAGAAGGATTAGGCGGCGAATTAGAACTATTAGTTTCTGGAAGTGCTGCTTTACAAACGCGTTTAACAAAAGTCTTTACTGCGGCTGGAATTCCAGTTATGGAAGGTTACGGTTTAACTGAAACATCTCCAGTTATTTCTGTAAACGATATGAGAAACAGAGGTTTCAAAATTGGAACTGTTGGAAAAGTAATCGATAATGTAGAAGTTAAAATTGCAGAAGACGGAGAAATTCTTTGTAAAGGTCCGAATGTAATGATGGGTTACTACAAAGATGAAGCACAAACTAATGAAGTAATTAAAGATGGTTATTTCCACACTGGAGATATTGGTGAAATTGATTCTGAAGGATTCTTAAAAATTACAGATCGTAAAAAAGAAATGTTCAAAACATCAGGTGGAAAATATGTTGCCCCTCAAGTGTTAGAAAATACTTTTAAACAATCTCGATTTATTGAACAAATTATGGTAATTGGAGATGGTGAAAAAATGCCAGCTGCGTTTATTCAACCAGCTTTCGATTTCGTAAAAGAATGGGCAAGCAGACATAAAATTGAAATAGGAATAACAAACGAAGAAATTTGCAGTAATCCGAAAGTCATTGCTCGTTTCCAAGAAGACATTGACGAAGCTAATAAGAAATTTGGAAATTGGGAACAAGTAAAACGTTTCGAATTAACTCCAGATATTTGGTCTATTGACGCTGGTCATTTAACACCAACTATGAAATTGAAACGTAAAATTATCAAAGAAAAATACCAAACTCTTTACGATAAAATTTATAGAGAATAAAAATCTAAAAATGAAAAAAATACTATTCATTTCGTTAATCTTCGCTTTCTTTTCTTGTAAAAAGAGCGAAGATTTTTCGTTAAAAAACTACCATACTTTCGAAAATAAAGATGATCAATATACTGGTGGTATTAAAATGATTCCTATTAAAACTCCAAAAGGTACTTTTAAAGTTTGGACCAAAAGAATTGGAAATAATCCGAAAATAAAAGTCTTGCTTTTACACGGCGGACCAGGATTAACACATGAACTTTACGAATCTTTTGAAGGTTATCTACCTAAAGAAGGAATAGAATTTATTTACTACGATCAATTAGGTTCATATTATTCTGATCAACCAAAAGACAAATCACTATGGACTAACGAACGATTTGTAGAAGAAGTTGAACAAGTACGAATTGCCTTAGGTTTAAACAAAGACAATTTTTACATTTTAGGGCAATCTTGGGGTGGAATTTTAGCTATGGATTATGCTTTAAAATATCAGAAAAATTTAAAGGGTTTGATTATTTCAAACATGGTTTCAAGCATTCCGTTGTATAACAAATATGCACAAGAAGTATTGGGTCCGCAAATGAAAAAAGAAGTATATGCTGAAATCATGCAATTAGAAAAAAACAATGATTTTTCGAATCCACGTTATACCGAATTACTTTTTGAACATTATTATACGGCTCATATTTTACGCAAACCTCAAAAGGATTGGCCTGAATCGATTACTAGATGTTTCAAACACATCAATCCTGAAGTATATATTTCGATGCAAGGCTATAGTGAATTCGGAATTACAGGTGATGCCTACATCAAAAATTGGGATGTTTCGAAAAGATTAAAAGAATTAATTGTTCCAACATTAACTATTGGTGCAAAATACGACACCATGGATCCAGAACACATGAAATGGATGGCAACACAAGTTCAAAATGGAAGATTTTTGTATTGTAAAAACGGTAGTCACTTATCGCAATACGACGATCAAGAAACTTATTTTACTGGATTGATTCAATTTTTGAAAGATGTGGATGAAAAGAAGATATAATAAAAGAAAAAACCAATATTGAATATTGGGTTTTCTTTTTGTTTTAATTAATGATCTTCATCTGAACCAACAACTTTTAAATCGACTGGGTTGGCAGGTTGAAACAATAACTTATTATTGTAATATAAATTATATCCTTTTTTAATTTTAAATACAAAATTTTGATATTTGAAATTTTCGTTTTCATCTTCTCTTTTAAAAATGATTGATTCTTTAGAATCAGGTAAGAAAATTTCGGCTTCTAAACTATCTTCATCAATAAAGAAATAGGCATTTTTTCCTTTCCCTAAAGAATCTTTTTCTATAGAAGTTAATCGATATCCTTCATCAAAAACACGTACACATTTTTTAGTCATATTCGACCATTTGTAACCCGCTTTTAAATCGCAACCATTTTTATTTTCATCATCGTTAACTTGATTTTTAACAATTGAATCTAACACAAATTCATCATCAGCTGTTGCTGGACTTTTCAAAATATAGTCGCAAGATACTAAAGCGATTAAAATAAAAATGTAACTTAATTTTTTCATATTATTCGAATGTATGTTGATAAACTAATGATTCAATAGTTTCAAAATCTGTAGGCTTATCTTCATTATGAAAATACTTAATTAAAACTTCACCCCAAATTTTACCATCAGAAAAATTAGCAATTAACCATCTGTGATTTAATATTTTTACGTTATTGATAATGAATGGATTTTCACCAACCTGCTCATATGAAATATATTTATTCCCTTTTTTGTCACTATTATGAGCAATCAAATCATCATATACTTTTGCTTTTATTTTTTTAATATCTTGAGGATAAAAATATTCTTGAGCGTCTTGACTATTATCTAACGAAAACATGTCATTTTCAATCAATTTTGCAATTGAATCTTGAGCAACTTTAACTTGTTTTTTACTAATTGTAGATACTTCTTCACTTCTTTTTAATATTCTTGAGGAATTAACCATTTGAAAAATATTAATCAAGATTGAAAATACAAATGCGTACAGTAATAAATTCTTTTTCATTGTTATTCTATTTCTATTTCTAAATTATCGAAGGCTAAAAACACATTATTTGGCAATTGTTTTTGTACTTCATCATGAAAACCCATGATGTGACTTATATGCGTTAAATAGGCTTTTTTTGGTTGCACCAAATTTATGAAATTTAATGCTTCTTCAATATTAAAATGTGTATTATGCGGTTCAAATCGTAAGGCATTGATAACCAAAACCTCAACATTCTTCAATTTATCTAATTCAGAATCTTCAATTGTTTTTACATCTGTTAAATAAACGAAATCTTTAATTCGATAACCAAAAACTTGTAAATTTCCATGCATAGCATTAATCGGAATAATAGTTTGATTCTTAACCGAAAAACTTTCATTTTCTTTCACTTCATGAGTTACAACTGAAGGTGCTCCAGGATATTTATTTTCCTTTTCAAAAATATAATCGAATCGTCTGGCTAAATTTTTTAAAACTCTATCATGTGCATAAATAGGAATATCTCCTTGTGCAAAATAAAACGGTCTAATATCATCTAAACCAGCAGTATGATCGGCATGTTCATGCGTAAAAAGTAAAGCATCCAATCGAACACATTTACTCGTTAACATTTGTTGTCTAAAATCGGGACCACAATCTATCACAATTGAAAAATCAGCATCATGTATCCAAACCGAAACACGCAGTCTTTTATCTTTTAAATTATCACTTAAACACACTGAATGATGACTCCCAATTACAGGAATTCCTTGTGATGTACCAGTGCCTAAAAAGTAAACTTTCATGTGATAAAAATAATAAAACTATTGGTAATTTTTACGCTTAAATTTCAGTAAAAATACTCGATTTAAACTCAAACGTTAAAGATTACATTCGAATCTGAATATTTTTTTACAAAAATAACAATTTACTCTTGTCAAAACCTATATTTTATTAACTTTGCAATATAAACAAAATAGCCCAAATTACGTTTTTTTGAAAAACAAGAAAAATGACGACTGAAATAACTTTAAGAGGAGACAAAGCAATTGAACAAATTCCTTCAACAAAGGACAAGGCACTCCGTATAAATTTAAACGAACACATTTATGGTACTTTTGCAGAAATTGGCGCAGGTCAAGAAACTGTAAGACATTTTTTTAGAGCTGGAGCTTCTTCTGGAACTATCGCAAAAGCGATGTCGGCATACGACAAAGACTTTAGTGATGCTATTTATGGAATTGAAGATGACGGTAGATATGTTACTGAAAGTCGCCTTAGAAAAATGCTAACACATGAAACTAAATTAATTGAAGAGCGTTTAAAAAGAGACAAACATCCAAATAAATTATTTTTCAGTTACGCCAATACAGTTGCTACAATTGATTTCGCGAAACAATTCAAAGGTCATGGTTGGGTTGGAATTAAATTCCAAGTAGAGCCAGACGAAGAATACAACGAAATTTTAATTCACATCCGATTTAAAGAAAACGATGCCCGTTTACAACAAGAAACACTTGGTGTATTAGGTGTAAACTTAATTTACGGAGCATTTTACAAACATAACGACGCAAAAAAATTATTACGTTACTTATACGATCATTTGGATAAAGACCAAATTGAAATTGATACGGTTAACTTTTCAGGACCTCGTTTTGCAAATGTTGATAATCGATTAATGAGTTTACAATTGGTTAAAAACGGAATGACTGATGCCGTAATGTTTAATCCAGAAGGAAAAAACATTTTACCAGCTGCTGTTTTATATAAGAAAAACATTTTAGCATTAAGAGGAAGTTTCAGACCGGTTACTAAAGTAAATATGGATATGTATAGACAATCGTATGAAATGTTTATACAAGAAAATAAAGTTGACAAAAACAATACTTTCGTAGTTTTCGAAATTACCCTTTCAAACTTAAAAGCGGAAGGTGAAATTGACGAAAGAGACTTCTTAGACAGAGCCGAATTATTGTGTTCATTAGGACAAACGGTAATGATCTCTAACTTCCAAGAGTATTTCAAAGTATTAGAATACTTCTCAACATTTACTAAATCGAGAACTGGTTTAGCAATGGGTGTAAGTAATTTAGTTGATATTTTTGACGAGAAATACTACAGACATTTATCAGGTGGCATTTTAGAAGCTTTTGGTAAATTATTCTACAGAGACTTAAAAGTATATTTATATCCAATGAAAGATCCAGAAACGGGTGAAATCATTAATTCTGAAAACTTAAAAGTTCATCCACGTATGAAAGAATTATACAAATTCTTCAAATACAATGGAAAAGTAACAGACATTACCACTTTCGACGAAAAAACTTTAGATATTTTCTCTAGAAAAATATTGAAAATGATTTCAAATGGAGAATCTGGTTGGGAAGAAATGTTACCAGATGGAATTGCCGACATGATTAAAAAAGATCATTTATTCGGTTACAAGAAATCAAGCGAATTAATCAAGTCCTAAAACAAAAAATCCTGCAAAAGCAGGATTTTTTTTATTTCAATATTTGAGCAGCATGCTCTTTTGTTTTTACTTTAGTAATTACATCTTCTATTATTCCATTTTCATCAATTACAAATGTTATTCTGTGGATTCCATTAAACAAACGTCCCATAAACGTTTTTGGTCCCCACACATTAAATGCTTCAATTACCGATTTATCTTCATCGGCTAATAAAGGAAAAGGAAAACTATATTTTTCTTCAAACTTCTTTTGTGCTTTAGCACTATCCGCACTTACGCCTAACAATTCATAATTATTCGCTTTGAAACGCTCGTAATTATCTCTTAAATCACAAGCTTCTGCAGTACAACCAGGTGTATTCGCTTTTGGATAAAAGAAAACAACTAACTTTTTCCCTTTATAATCCGCTAATGAATGTGATTTCCCATTTTGATCTATTCCAGAAAAATCTGGTGCTTTATCTCCAACTTTTAAATGTGTCATATTTATGTTTATGGTTTATTGTTAATAGTTATTGTTTATAATTTGTTGTATTTTGATATTGAATTTGAACTTTATAACTTTACGAATTCAAATATACTAAAATGACTAAAAAAGAACGTGCAACATTTGTTATAAATACGTTAAACGAATTATATCCGGAAATTCCCATTCCGTTAGACCATAAAGACCCTTATACTTTATTAGTTGCCGTTTTACTTTCAGCACAATGTACTGATGTTCGAGTAAATCAAATTACACCTTTATTATTTGCAAAAGCAGATAATCCTTATGATATGGTAAAAATGACGGTTGAGGAAATTCAAGACATCATTCGTCCTTGTGGGTTATCGCCAATGAAATCGAAAGGAATTTTTGGTTTATCTCAAATATTAATTGAAAAATACAATGGTGAAGTCCCACAAGACTTTGAAGCCTTAGAAAGTTTACCTGCAGTTGGACATAAAACAGCGAGCGTGGTGATGAGTCAAGCTTTTGGTGTTCCAGCATTTCCTGTCGACACTCATATTCATCGTTTGATGTATCGATGGAATTTAACTTCTGGAAAAAATGTAACCGAAACTGAAAAAGACGCGAAAGCCATTTTTCCTAGAGAAACTTGGAATGATTTACACCTTCAAATTATTTGGTACGGTCGTGAATATTCTCCAGCTCGTGGCTGGGATTTAGAAAAAGATATTATCACTAAAACGATTGGGAGAAAATCGGTTTTAAATGAATATTACAAAAAAAATATATCAAAATAATTAAAAATTTTGGCCACGAATTCACGAATTTAAAAAAAGTAAAAATATTGAAATAGATTAATTCGAATTAATCAACGACATTGTCGATTCAATTTTTATTTAATAGAATTAAATAATTCGTGAATTAGCTATGATGAATCTTCAATTTCGTGGCTATAAAACAAAAAAAATACTCCGAAGTAACTTCGGAGCATTTCTTAATTAACTACATTTTCAAATGTAAAATTATTAACCTTTACAATATTCAATGCTTTCGAATAACTCAAAATAAAACTAACTATTTCTTTATTTGGTTTAATTTCTTTTTTAGATTTTTTTCTTCTAGAGTAAAGTTTTGCCATTTAATTAACATTTTGATTATTAGTATTAAACGTAAAAACTTTTCTTTTATTGTATCAATTCGTTAAAATAATATTATTTTTTTCAATAATCTTTCTCATGTTGATTACAGCATAACGCATTCTTCCCAAAGAAGTATTAATACTCACACCAGTTATCTCTGAAATTTCTTTAAAACTTAAATCGTCATAAAAACGCATTTTCACCACTTCTTTCTGGTCTTCAGGCAATTCTTCAACGATTCTTTGAATGTCAAATTCAACCTGATTTTCAATTAATTTATTCTCAATTGATAATCCAGAATCAGCCATAAAATTAAAAATGCTGTATTCGTCTGTTTCTCTTTGAAAAGGCATTTTTTTATTGTTTCTAAAATAATCCACCACCAAATTAGAAGCAATACGCATTACCCAAGGTAAAAACTTACCTTCTTCGTTATAACCTCTAGTCTTTAATGTTTTAATTACTTTGATAAAAGTATCTTGGAAAACATCATCACATACTGATCTATCTGGAACTTTGGAATAGATAAATCCATAAATTTTAGATTGATGTCTCTCAATCAAAACTTGTAGGCATGACTCGTCACCACCTATATAGTTTTTCAATAAAATTGCATCCGGGATTTGTACGCTACTTGCCATAAATATACCTTTTAGACTTCGGGATTATTATTTTTCTAAAAAAGTATTTTTATTCTATAAGCAAATGGGTTTTGAGATTTACAGAAACAAATATAATGTTAAAAATTTCACAAAACCAAATATTATGTAAAAATTTAACACTTTTCGCACAATAAAATTAATTAATATATTTTAAAAATTGACAATTAGGAATATATATTTTTGGAATTTATTATTTGTATCTTTGCAAAAATTCACTTTTTCTTTATGATACCTAAAGACATCACAACGCTTGAACCTAAGAAATTTATATTGATAAAAGGTGCGCAATTGCACAATTTAAAAAATATTGATGTCGCGATACCAAGAAATCAAATGGTGGTTATAACTGGACTTTCAGGTTCAGGAAAATCGAGTTTAGCATTTGATACTTTATATGCCGAAGGTCAACGTCGCTATGTAGAAAGTTTGTCTTCTTATGCCCGACAATTTTTAGGCAAATTAGACAAACCAAAAGTGGAATACATCAAAGGAATTGCTCCAGCCATTGCCATTGAACAAAAAGTGAATACAACCAACGCTCGTTCAACCGTTGGAACTTCAACAGAAATTTACGATTATTTAAAACTTTTATTCGCTCGAATTGGAAAAACTTACTCTCCTATTTCTGGTGAAGAAGTAAAAAAACATACCGTTTCAGATGTGGTAAAACACATACAATCTTTAGAATTAGATTCGAAATGGCTTTTACTAGCTCCAATTCATTTAGAAGAAGGCCGAAAATTACACGACAAACTTAAAGTATTATTACAACAAGGTTTTGCTCGTGTTTTAGTCGATAATCAAACCGTACGTTTGGATGATTTTGTGGCAACATTAGAAATGATTGATGAAAATACTTTAGCTGATAAAGAAATTTTATTAGTCATCGATAGAATTGTGGTTAAATCTGATGAAGAATTTTTAAACCGAATTGCAGATGCGCTTCAAATTGCTTTTTATGAAGGAAAAGGAGAATTGTATCTTCAAGAACCAGATAATTCTCATCGTTCTGTTTTCAATTCGAATTTCCAATTAGACGGAATTGATTTCTTAGAACCGAACATACATTTATTTAGTTTTAACAATCCATATGGCGCTTGTCCGACCTGTGAAGGATACGGAAGTGTGATTGGAATCGATGAAGAATTAGTCGTTCCAAACACGGCATTATCAGTATATGAAAATGCTATTTTCCCTTGGCGTGGAGATAGTATGGGTTGGTATCGCGATCAATTGGTTAACAATTCGCATCATTTTGATTTCCCAATTCATAAACCTTATTTCGAATTATCTGAAGAACATAAAGCGTTAATTTGGGACGGTAACAAATATTTTACTGGATTAAATGATTTCTTTGCCGATTTAGAAGCAAACAATTATAAAATTCAAAACCGTGTAATGCTTTCTCGTTACAGAGGAAAAACAAAATGTAATACATGTTCTGGAAAACGTTTACGTCCAGAAACTAACAATATAAAAGTTGGTGGTAAAACCATTTCTGATTTGGTCGACTTACCAATTATCAAGTTAATTCCGTTTTTCGAAACTATTGAATTATCAGAATACGATTTCAAAGTTGCTAAACGATTATTATTAGAAATTAAAAACCGTTTAGCCTTTTTAGATAATGTTGGGTTGAATTATTTAACCTTAAACCGTCAATCGGCAACTCTTTCTGGAGGTGAATCACAACGTATTAATTTAGCTACTTCGTTAGGAAGTTCGTTAGTTGGTTCGATGTATATTTTAGACGAACCTAGTATCGGATTACATCCAAAAGATACTGAAAAATTAATAGATGTTTTAGTCAACTTAAAGAAATTAGGAAATACCGTTATCATTGTAGAACACGATGAAGACATCATGAAAGCTGCTGACATGATTATCGATATTGGTCCGGAAGCTGGAACATTAGGTGGTAATTTAGTTGCTCAAGGAACCTATGATGAAGTATTAAAATCGGATTCATTAACAGCGAAATACTTAAACGGTAAAGAAGAAATTGCCGTTCCAAAAACAAGAAGAAAATTCAAGAATCATATTGATGTTAAAGGCGCACGCGAAAACAATTTAAAAAACATTGATGTAACCTTCCCATTAGATTGCTTAACCGTAATTACAGGAGTTTCTGGAAGTGGAAAAAGTACATTAGTGAAGAAGATTTTGTTCCCTGCGATGCAAAAAAAGCTAACTGGTTTAGGCGAAAAAGCCGGACAATTCACCGATTTAGAGGGAAGCTTTTCACATATTAAAAACATCGAATACGTAGATCAAAATCCGATTGGAAGAAGTTCACGTTCGAATCCTGTTACATATATCAAAGCGTATGATGACATTAGAGATTTATATGCAAAACAAGCGACTTCTAAACTAAGAAATTACCAAGCCAAACATTTCTCTTTTAATGTTGATGGTGGAAGATGTGAAACATGTAAAGGTGATGGTGAAGTAACAATTGAAATGCAATTCATGGCCGATGTGCATTTAGAATGCGAAACTTGTAATGGAAAACGCTTCAAAAAAGAAATATTAGAAGTTAATTTTGAAGGCAAAAACATCGACGATTTATTACGAATGACCATTGATGAAGCAGTTACGTTCTTCGAAACGCATAATCAAACGAAAATCACACAAAAATTACAACCGTTAAAAGATGTAGGTTTAGGCTATGTGCAATTAGGACAATCGTCTTCTACTCTTTCAGGAGGTGAAGCTCAACGTATAAAATTAGCATCATTCTTAGTGAAAGGTGCAACCAAAGAAAAAATGTTGTTTGTATTTGACGAACCAACAACTGGATTGCATTTTCACGACATCAAAAAATTATTAAAATCATTCGAAGCTTTAATCGATAAAGGACATTCAATTATTGTTATTGAACACAATTTAGATTTGATTAAATGTGCAGATTATATTATTGATATTGGTCCTGAAGGAGGTGAAAACGGCGGACAATTAGTAGCCTTTGGAACTCCAGAAGAAGTGGCAAAAAATAAAAAATCGATAACGGGTAAATATCTTGAAGAAAAATTAAACTAAATGAATAAAATTATCTTCTTTTTTTTCTTGGGAAGTGTACTATCCTTTTCTCAAAAAAAACAATTTTTCGCCGAATATTCTATAGGTGAAACGTCGTCAGCAGATAATACTTTCATTAGCTTAAAAGCGAGTCAGACTATTGGTGTCGGATTCGGAATTCAACACAACGATTCATTAAATTGGGTCAAACAATTACGAAATCCGTTTACAGGTGTCATTTTACAAGTCGCCAACCATGGAAACACAACTAAAATTGGTCATTCCATTTCGCTTTTGCCTTATATTGAAACACCAATACTACTTAAAAATCAAAAATTAAAATTAATAACGGCGTTAGGTGTAGCTTATCATACCAAGAAATATGATTTTGTAGAAAATTGGGAAAACAAAGCCATTTCAACCGATTTTACCTACGCCTTCCGATTAGGATTTTACTACGATATTTTCCAAAAAAGTAATTTCCAAACTCGATTAAACCTAAATTATTTACACTATTCCAACGGCCATATTCAATGGCCAAATAACGGTATTAATACCTTAGCACTTGGCTTAAACCTTTCGTATTCTGGATTAAATAAAAACGCTAATCCGATTGATAAAACGGTTACTCCAAAAGAAATAGAAAAAAGCAAGCAATCGTTCTTTTCCATTCAAACCGGAATTGGAGAACATGCCCTGTACCGATTTTATAATTACAGAAGAAATGTGTATTCATTCGATTTCATGTATGGAAAAATCTACAACAAAACACATAAAGTTGGTTTAGGATTGTACATGAGACATTACACCAACAACTACAAATACATAAAGGAAGGAAACAATTTAGTTTCTGAAGAATATGCCGGATTACAGAAAAATCCATTTTTAAACGCAAGTAGTTTAGGCATTGCTTTAAATTACGAATTCTTAATGCAACATATTGCAGTTGAAACCGAATTAGGATTCACTCTTTTCCGACCATTTTTCCCTGCGGAATATCGTTTAGATGCTACTTTAATCAACCAACAAACTGGAATTTACGAAAACGGTAAAGCGGAAGGAACAACCTACACTTTAAAACGTTTCATTTCAGGAAAATTGGGATTGAAATACTATTTATTCAACACCAACAACGCTCCAAAAAATAACTTTTACGCAGGCGCACATATCGTTTCAAGATTAGGTCAAGCAGATTATAGTGAGTTTTCACTAGGGTTTGTGCACGCTTTTTAATGAAATTTTTCATCAATTCGAGTAATTCCGATTCATCGGGATTGTATCGAGAATAAGAAAAATTTCATTAAAAACGGTTCTCGATACATTCCAATTCATACTTCATCGGAACACTCGAACTGACGTTTTTAGTTTATATTTTCACCACAACGTTTGTCACCCTGAAATCGAAGATTCAACGAAGTTAAAGGGTCTCTCACAATCAAATTTCGCAAAGCATTAAAAAGTGACTTTAAGAGATGCTTTCAGCATGACAAACGTTGAGTTGAATAAATTTCATTTTGTTAATTCCAATTTCCTCAATCTTTTACTAACTTCGCATAAATCCAAAATCGTAAATCGTAAATCGTAAATCCACATGAAATTCCAAGTCGTATCAGAATACCAACCCACCGGAGATCAGCCACAAGCTATTGAAAAATTAGCAAAAGGTGTTCTTAACGGTGAAAAATACCAGACTTTAGTTGGAGTTACTGGTTCTGGAAAAACATTTACGGTAGCGAATGTGGTTCAAGAAGTGCAAAAACCAACACTTGTTTTAGCACATAACAAAACCTTAGCAGCGCAATTATATTCGGAATTCAAGCAATTTTTTCCGAATAATTCGGTGCAATATTTCGTTTCATATTACGACTATTATCAACCAGAAGCCTTTATTCCGGTGACTGGAACCTATATAGAAAAAGATTTATCGATTAATGATGAATTAGAAAAACTGCGTTTAAGCACCACTTCTGCCCTACTTTCAGGTCGAAGAGATATTATTGTTATTTCATCGGTTTCGTGTTTGTATGGTATCGGTAATCCGGTTGAGTTTCAAAAGAACGTTATCAGTTTAGAAAGCGGACAAGCGATTTCTCGTACCAAATTATTGCATCAATTGGTGCAAAGTTTATACGCGAGAACCGAAATGGAATTCACTCCAGGAACGTTCCGAATTAAAGGTGATACTGTAGAAGTGTTTCCTAGTTATGGTGATGAACCGTTTCGTATTCACTTCTTTGGTGATGAAATTGAAGAAATTGAAGCTTTTGATGCGAAAACCTCTCAAGTTATTGAGAAATACGATAAACTAAGCATCTACCCTGCCAATATGTTTGTAACTTCTCCAGATGTGTTACAAAAAGCCATTTGGGAAATCCAACAAGACATGGTGAAACAAGTGGAATATTTCAAAGAAATTGGCAAGCATTTAGAAGCTAAACGTTTGGAAGAACGTACAAATTTCGACTTAGAAATGATTCGTGAATTAGGCTATTGTTCTGGTATTGAAAACTATTCGCGTTACTTAGACGGTCGCGAACCAGGTACACGTCCTTTCTGTTTATTAGATTATTTTCCAGACGATTATTTGATGGTTGTCGATGAAAGTCACGTTACCATTTCACAAGTTCATGCGATGTATGGTGGCGACAGAAGCAGAAAAGAGAATCTGGTTGAATACGGATTTCGTTTACCTGCTGCAATGGACAACCGCCCATTGAAATTTGAAGAGTTTGAAGCGTTGCAAAATCAAGTAGTTTATGTTTCGGCCACACCCGCAGATTATGAATTGCAGAAATCGGAAGGAATTTTTGTAGAACAAATTATTCGTCCGACTGGTTTATTAGACCCGATTATAGAAGTGCGTCCGAGTGCCAATCAAATTGACGATCTAATTGAAGAAATTCAATTGCGTTGTGAAGCCGATGAGCGCGTGTTGGTGACTACCTTAACCAAACGTATGGCGGAAGAACTAACCAAATATTTAGCCAAAGTTTCGATACGTTGTCGTTATATCCATTCTGATGTGGATACATTAGAGCGTGTAGAAATTATGCAAGACTTACGAAAAGGAATTTTTGATGTTTTAATTGGGGTGAACTTATTACGTGAAGGATTAGATTTACCTGAAGTTTCGTTGGTTGCTATTTTAGATGCCGACAAAGAAGGTTTTTTACGTAGCAAACGATCATTGACCCAAACGGTAGGTAGAGCGGCGCGTAACGTAAATGGAAAAGCGATTATGTATGCCGATAAAATTACGGCGAGTATGCAACACACCATTGACGAAACTACGTACCGACGCGAAAAACAAATGGCGTATAACACATTACACGGAAAAGCACCACAAGCCTTAAACAAAAGTTTGGGGAATGCGTTTTCTGAAAACTCCGTTTCTACCCAATACTTTGAAAACATTGCATACAAAGCCGCTGAACCGGAAAGCGAATATTTGAGCAAACCCGAAATTGAAAAGAAAATCCGCGAAAAACGCAAACTCATGGAAAAAGCCGCTAAAGAACTCGACTTCATGCAAGCCGCTAAATTTAGAGATGAGATTAAAGAATTACAGGAGAAATTGTAGGATTTTTTGTATATTTGAAAAATCAAAGCATATCTATTTAAAAAGATAAATATGTGTAAAATTTTTTGTATAAATTTATGAGTTACTTGCAAGCTTAAGATCACATAATGAAACTAGATCCAATTCTAATAAAATTATTCGACAAACGAGAAAAAATCACTACTTCTATATATGTGGAACAACTTTCTAACAATATATATAGAGCTGTTGAAAATGAAATTTTTAATTGTAGTTTGACATTCGGTACTGAATTTACAACACGAATAAATTCAGAAGGAAATCATGAAATAATTAAAATAACAAAAGAATCAGATTTAATAACTAGAAGATTTATTCTTTCACCAAAATACAAAAATTCTGCCTATCAAATATTGGGTGATGAATTAGTTAAACTTGGTGGATTTTGGCATGTAGATTTTGGTGGAATTGTAACTATTAATATTCCAAAAAAATTTGAGTTTAACATTGACCAGTTAATGAAAGAATTGGATATTAAATTGACTGAAATTATCGCCAATTAAAAGGAAATTATTATACGGATTTAGCACAACAAATATTTTTAGCTGCTACAAAAATCTCCCAATTATAAACAACAAATAAAAAATATATTAAATGAAAATTACTAAAACACTATTAACAATCTCATTTTTTTTATTTAAATCCATAACTTGTTTTGCACAATGGAGTACAGATACAACAATAAATAATCCAATTTGTATTGCACAAAATGATCAATCCCCTCCATATACAATTTCAGATGGAAATGGAGGAACAATAATGGTTTGGTACGATTTTAGAAATGGGGCATCAAACATAGATATTTATGCTCAACGAATAGATGCTAATGGAGTGATACAATGGGTTACTGACGGTATACCAATTTGTACAGCTGTAAATAATCAGGAATATCCACAAATTATTCCAGATGGAAATGGAGGAGCAATTATAGCATGGAGTGATTATAGAAATAGCACTTTTGAATACGATATATATGCTCAAAAAATAAATGCTGCAGGATTAATTCAATGGGCAAATAATGGCGTCCCAATATGTACAGCAGCATTCGACAACCACGATCCTAATATGGTTTCAGATGGAAACGGGGGCGCAATTATTACTTGGGTCGACAATAGGATACTTGAAAACAACTTAGATATTTATGCACAATCCATTAATTCATCAGGAATTGTGCAATGGGCAACTGATGGAATTGTCATCTGTGGTAATACTGCTCAAAATCAATTTCCAAAAATAGTATCTGATGGAAGTAATGGAGCAATAATTACATGGCAAGACTCGAGAAACGGTAATTTTGATATATATGCTCAACGTGTTAATTCTTCTGGAATTATTCAGTGGACTAACAATGGTGTAGCAATTTGTACTGCTCCTGATTCTCAGAGTTATCCTTCAATAATTTCTAATAATAACGGAGGCGCTATTATTACATGGAGCGATGGAAGAAATTCTTCTACTAGTGCTTATGATATATTTGCACAATGCATTAATTCAAATGGAATTGTTCAATGGGCAGTTAATGGAGTTACTATCTGCGCTTCATCAAATGATCAAGACTCACCAGAATTAGTATCGGATGGAAATAATGGTGCAATAATTACTTGGACAGATTATAGAATAACTGCAAATTCTGCAGATCTATACGCCCAACGAATTAGTTCTAACGGAATTGTACAATGGGCTGCAAATGGTATAGCTATATCAAACACAATAAATAATCAGTGGTTGGCTAATATTATCTCAGATAATAATGGCGGTGCAATAATTACATGGCAAGATGAAAGACTTGATTTTCCTTCTTATGACATCTATGTACAGCGTATTAATTTTAATGGGGATTTACAATGGACAACAAATGGTACACCTGTTAGTACTGCAATTAACATGCAAAGGAAGCCTTCAATACTTTCAGATGGAAATGGAGGGTCGATTATTACATGGGCAGATTTTAGATCCGGAACTAATTATGATATATATGCACAAAAAATAAACACTTCTGGGACGTTATCTACCGACATGTATGCTGTTTCAAATGATTCTTTATATATTTTTCCTAACCCATCAAATGGATTGATTACAATTAAGTCAACAGAAAATATTTCTTATATCTATATAACTAATCAACTAGGAGAAATCGTATATAAAAATGAATGTTCCAATTTAAACGATAAAGAT
This sequence comes from Flavobacterium urocaniciphilum, assembly GCF_900110615.1. Classification (GTDB taxonomy): domain Bacteria; phylum Bacteroidota; class Bacteroidia; order Flavobacteriales; family Flavobacteriaceae; genus Flavobacterium; species Flavobacterium urocaniciphilum. The sequence goes on along the minus strand of NZ_FOEI01000001.1, from coordinate 166,326 downwards.
TTTGATTTAACAAACTTATCAAATGGTATTTATTTTTATAAAGTTATTACAGATAGTAACAAAATTTCAAAAGGTAAAATAATTATTAAACATTAATTTCCTCTGTACTCCTACGCAATGTTTCCCAATTTTAAGTAAAATCAAATAAAATTTTAATGAAAGAAAAATTTTATGAGAAATAAACATAAGTACCATTTTTCTAATAAAGAAAGAGAAGAATCAATTTTGAAAATGAAATATGTAATTGGTTTTATTGGTGCTTTATGTTTAATTTATGTTCTTAGACAATGTAACAATTTCGTTATAATTGGATTAGATTTCATATTAAAATTTTATACTGTAATAGGCTTAATTTTTACTGTGTTATTATATAGAATAGATAAAGAATATGAAAAAAACGATTATGCATTCATAGAAATTTATTTTCAAAAATTTTTTACTTACGGATCAATTTTCTTAGCATTATATATATTTACAAATGAATATTTTTCCGACAATAAAGAATATAATATTACTACTTCAATACTTGAAAAAATAGAAGGCAAACATAGAAGTCGTAATGAAATAACGGTTAAAATTGGAGAATCTAAAACGAACATTAATGTTCATAAATATAATTTTGAAAAAATACAAAAATCTAATTATGCCATTATTAAATTTAAAAAAGGGTATTGGAATAAACTTTTAATACTTGACACAAAATTAGTTGAATAAATAACCTCTTTGATCAATGTATTCTGACTTTGAGTTAAAATAAAAATAAATTAAAAGTCAGGAAACCTAACGAAGTGGTTCGGTATAGACAGACTTTGCACAGCATAAAACAACTCAGCCAAAACGTAAATACATTTTCATGAAAAACTTAATTTTAACATTAACAGTTTTCTTTTTAAATACACCACTTGTATTTTCTCAAACATCAATACCTTCTGAATTAATGAACAAACCGAGAACAGAAGAATTATATAAAGTAAATGATACTAAAATTGACAAACTTACTGTTACAGAAACTAATTACTTAGAAGATGTAACTTATACTAATAAATGGGTTTATAATTATTCTAATGATTCAATTATTAAAGGGAATTATTATAAAGATGATGAGCTAAAATCGAATTTTGAATATCTTATCAATAAAGACAATAAAATCATTGAATCAAAAGTTCTTTTTTATGATGATTTAGGTATCAATGAAAAACTTCATATTAAATATATTGTAAATGATAGTCTTAAAATATTAATCCTTTTAGATGAAAATTTAAACATTGAAAGAAAAATGATAGTTGAGATGGATAGCTTAAAATCACCAATTAAAATTACTTCAATTAAAAATGAAAAAATCGAAGCTGTAGAGACGGCTGAATATAATTACAAATCGAATACCTATAAATATAAAGTTTACAATAGTTTCAATAAATTAGTTTTAAACAAAATTGATTTTTTTAACTACGATTTTATTATTGAAAAAAACGAATTTGGAGATATTTTAAAAATGATTACGCCAATTTCACAAAATAAATCGATTACAACTTTTGAATACAAATATGATAAAAATAAAAATTGGATTAAAAGAATAACAAAAACAATAATTAATAACGAGGAAGTTACTACTTCAGTTGTGAGAAGAAATATTACTTATATAAAGTAGTAATACCCCGCTGCGCAAAGTCTCCCGATTTTGCGCCACAATATTAAAAATAAGTTCAAAGTCAGGAAACCTAACGAAGTGGTTCGGCATAGCCAGACTTTGCACAGCACAAAACATACACGGAAGACATTCAATACAACGTTTGTCACCCTGAAAGGGTCTCACGAAATAATTGAGGAGATGTTTTAACTTCGTTGAATCTTCGATTTCAGCATGACCAACGTTGTGGTTAGTTTTCTCTCATAAACAGCACGGACTCTCTCCGTGCTTTTTTTATTTCCAAACTTTAAAAAACTTGTGGCAAAATTTTTACTTCAAAAACAAAATGCCACAATATTGTGGCAAAAAAAAACCATTAAAAAAATTTGCCACAAAAATAAATCGCCATACTTATATTGTAAATAAAATACCACAAAAAAAAGAAGTATGAATAAAATTAAAGAGATTAGAAAACAACTAAACTTATCGCAAATCGATTTAGCCATAATATTAAAAACTACCAATCAGGCACTTTTGATGCAATATCAAATTAAAAAGGAAGTGTTAGAGGCTGAAGAAAAAATACTAATAGAGCGATTGAAGAAGTTAGGATAAATCTGTTATTGTTATTTTCATAAATTTTAAAATAAATAAACCTCAACATTTTTTTTCTTCTTAATACGAAAATAAACTACATTTAATTCAGCATTATTTTAAATTAAAATCGATTAAAAACTATACTTTTGTCTTATATTTTAAAATTGATTATCCTTCCATATTTGATACATCAATTGTCTTTTTAGTAACTTTTTAAAAGAAATCGATTAGCCTAATGTCTACTTTACACGAAGAAACCGCAATAAGAACCACGTATTTTAGCATTATTGGAAATGCATGTTTGGCAATTATAAAAGGATTGGCGGGCTTTTTTGGAAATTCTTATGCGCTAATTGCTGATGCTATAGAATCAACTACCGATATATTTTCTTCTTTTTTGGTATTATTTGGATTAAAATATGCCAATAAACCAGCCGATAAAAATCATCCTTACGGACATGGAAAAGCAGAACCATTAATTACATTTTTAGTCGTTGGTTTCTTAATTACAACTGCTACTTTAATTGCTTATGAAAGTATTCAAAACATTGGAACACCGCACGAATTACCTAAAACTTGGACATTATACGTACTTATCCCTTTAATTATTTGGAAGGAAGTTTCTTTTCAATTGGTAATGAAAAAAGCAAAAGAAACGAATAGTTCTTCTTTAAAAGCAGATGCTTGGCATCATAGAAGTGACGCTATTACTTCGGTTGCAGCTTTAATCGGAATTTCAATTGCTTTATATTTTGGAAAAGGATATGAAACTGCTGATGATTGGGCAGCACTTTTCGCTTCAGCCTTTATATTATATAACAGTTATAAAATATTCAGACCTGCTTTAGGTGAAATAATGGACGAACATTTTTACGATGATTTAATTGATGATATTAGAAAAGTTTCAATTACAGTTACCGGAATTGTAGACACTGAAAAATGTTTTATTCGTAAAGCGGGTATGAAATATCATGTAGATTTACACGCCCGAGTGAACGCAAATATTACGGTTAAAGAAGGACACTTTATTGCTCATAATCTAAAAGATACTTTAAGAAGAGAAATTCCTCAGCTTGGACATGTTTTAATTCATATTGAACCAGATGAGTAATATTTTGAAAATAAAATATAAATTAATATGAAGTATTTAAAATTAGTTTTTATAACATTTTGGATGATAGTACTAAGTTCATGTAGTAGTACAAGAAATACAAATTTCAATAGCAAGCAAATAAAAAATAAAAATTCCAAACTTATTATTGGCTATAATGAAAATTTAGAAACTTTAGCATTAATTTACAATTTATCTGAATCTGGAGAATATCATTATAACAAAATTCCTGGACCTCGTGCAACACTTTCAAAAGAATTAACAAGTCAATTCGAATCGTTTAAAAATCATGAAGCAGTTACTAAACTCAACAAACTATTAAATGATGGTTTTGTAGATATGTATGATATTTTACTTAGTCTTTACAACACCAAGCTTCCTGAATATAAACAATATGCAAAATATCCATCCGTTTATTATGAAAATGAAGGAATTACAGCAGAAGAAACACAAGCGCGTTTTGATGATTTCAATATTTCTGTTATTAAATTTTATAAAGATGCTGATTTAAAAAATCGCTTTAAAAAAGGGTACAGAAATATATATAAAAAAATTGCAGAAGAATTACAATCAGTTACACCGAAAAACAACATCATAACTGAATTAGAAGATTATTATGGTGTCAAAAGAAACGAATATGAAATCATTATTTCTGCATTTTCATTTAATGGAATTGGTAGAGCAATTTTAATAAAAAATGATAAATATTCGAAAGCTGCTTGTTTAGTTACATCGAATCATTTATTAGAATCGGATTCTATCAATATAAATAAAATTGAACATTATAATTTAGGCTATAAAGACATAAAATACTTTCAAGAAATTGGCATACATGAATTAATTCATACATTCTTACATGAAATTTTTAAAGAAAATGAAAAAAATACATTACTAATTAATGAATTAAATTATTTATTTACAGATTCCCTTAAAAATAATATGAAAAAACAAGGTTATACCGATTGGAAAACCTGTTTTGAAGAACATTTGGTTAGATTAGGAGAACTAAAAATAGCACAACGTTTGGGCAACCATGATTTTGTTACAAAATACAGAAAAGAATGTATTGAAGAACGAGGGTTTATCTATTTTGAATTAATTGAAAATTTACTTTTAGAATACGAAAACAATAGGATTAAATACAAGAATTTTGAGGATTTTATACCAGAATTGGTTCAAAAAATTAAATCAAAAACTCAAATTACAGAATAAAAAATCATCAAAAATGACTTCAAAAGGTAAAATAAAATACCAATTTTCAGAACAAGTATGGCGATACGAAGGCACTGCTGGATGGTATTTTATTTCTTTACCTAAAAATAGTTCAAAAGAAATTAGAAATAACTTAAGAAAGGAAGAAGAAGGTTGGGGCAGATTAAAAGCTACTGCTGAAATAGGATCTTCTCAATGGAAAACTTCTATATGGTACGATACTAAAAACGAAACCTATCTCCTACCATTAAAATCAGAAATTCGAAAAAAAGAAAAAATTGAAGATGGAATGGTAATTACGGTTACTATTATTCTTTAAACAAAATATATCATTTTATTCTTCTCGTTTTTTAGCGTTTTACTATACAGCTATTATTGCTAAAATTTTCACTAAATTTGGGTAACTAAAAACTACAAATTATGGAAAAGTTACATTATAAAGTAAGCATCAAAGCTCCTGTGAGTAAAGTTTATGATTTCATGCTGGGCATCAACAATAAATCTACCTATGAACAATGGACCGCTGTTTTTAATCCAACGTGTACTTATGAAGGAACTTGGGAAAAAGGAAATAAAATTCTTTTTTTAGGAACCGATGAAAATGGCGATAAAGGCGGTATGGTTTCTAAAGTGACAGAAAACCAACCGAATCAATTTGTTTCTATTCAGCATTGCGGATTAGTACAAGGCGATCAAAAAATAATGGATGGTCCTGAAGTTGAAAAATGGGCTAACGGAATGGAAAACTACACTTTTGAAGAAAATAATGGTACTACAAACATTTCAGTTGATTTAGATTGTACTGAAGATTTTATAGAATATATGAATGAAACCTATCCAAAAGCATTGGGTAAATTGAAAGAAATTTGCGAGAATTAATCATACTACTTCTCCTAAATACAAAACACCAAACAAAACTTTAAAACACTGTATTTCAAAACAATATACTTAATTTTTCGTAAATTTGAGTAACTAAAAATGAGTACTCATTTATAAAAATTAACATTATGATAGTTGTTCATGAAATATTTGTTTGCAAGCCAGGAAACGCCTCTAAATTGGCAACCCTTTTTAAAGAAGTAATGGCTGATAGTCCAGAATTTGTAAATATTATGACGGACATGACGGGTGATTTTAACCGAGTGATAATGCAAAGTCAGTATGACAATTTATCGGCATATGAAGACCGCTTTAAAAAGTATATTGAAGATAGCGAAGAAGTGAAAAAAATGAAAGAAAAAATGCAAGGCTATCACGATTTGTATATCAGCGGAAAAAGAGAAATATTTAAAGTTTGGTAAAAAGTAACATAACGGCAATTAAATTTCACAAAAGAAGACGTTACTAACTCAAAATATAGCCACGAATTCACGAATTAAACTTAATATCTATTCGATTTTATTTGTCCCGATTAATCGGGATAATCGAATTGAACGAATTATTAAATTTGCCAGTTAAAAATTCGTGAATTCGTGGCTAAAAAAAACACTTCTATTAAATCTAAATAATTACATGGCAAAACAAATTTTCATCAATTTAGCTGTAAAAGACATTAATAAATCGATGGCTTTTTACACAGCATTAGGTTTTACAAACAACCCAAAATTTTCAGACGATACAGGAAAATGTATGGTTTGGAGTGAAAGTATTTTTGTGATGCTTTTATCTCACGAAAAGTTTGCTTCTTTTGCAACCAAACCCATTGCTGATACCAAATCCAATGTAGCTGCATTTTTATCTTTATCATTTGACAGTGTTGAAGAAGTGAACAACGCCATGGAAAAAGGATTAAAAGCAGGCGGAATTGAACCAAACGAAATGAGAGATTATGGTTTTATGCAACAACGAACCATAGAAGATTTTGACGGACATACTTGGGAAATTTTTTATATGGATATGTCGAAATTACCAACGGAATAATAAAATAACATTATGGCAAATCAGAACAAACTATTTATAAATTATTTATTTCTTTTATTTTCTTTTGCATTTTTTGGTCAAAATAATGAGATGGTTTCTAATAACAACAGATTTGATTATGAATTTAAAGCAAAGAATAAATTAAAAAAAGAATTTATCAAAAATGAAAATCCTGAAAATAAAATTCAAATAATTGCAAAAGTTTCAAACGATACAATTATTTCAATTTATTTAAAAAACAATTCCAAAGATTCTTTAAATATAAGTTATCAAGATTCTCGATTATATTTAATTCAAGAAGCTAAAAATCAAAATGGTGAATGGAAACCAATTGAATATTGGAGTTATTCATGGTGTGGAAATAGTTATTATTCTGAAAATATTGGAAGTGGAAAAATAATCAAAACCGATACAAAAAAATACAATGGAAATTTTGAAACTGATATTAGATTTAAATTTTTAATTAACAATCAAACCTACTATTCAAATTCATTAAAAAGTACTATCGACATATTACAGTTTAACATCTCTAATGAATTTACCGAACATTCTACTTATAAAAGGGCTATTAGAGTAGCTGATAATAATCTAGCAGAAAAGGTAATGTTTTTAGAACCAGATGCAATGAAAGAATATTCTGAAAAAATGAAAGAATGGAGAGAAAGTATCATTCAAAAGATAAATGAAAATAACAAAACAGATTAACTTTCTTACTAAGTAATTTTCGTAATTTTAAATCCTCAAAAAAATAAATTTCATGGAAAATAATAGTGTATCTCTGCACCGCGTAGTAACTGCAACACCTGAAAAAGTATTTCGTGCTTTTACAAACGCAACTGCAATGGCTTCTTGGATTCCACCCTATGGATTCTTATGTGAAGTACATGAATTAGATGTAAAAATTGGAGGACGTTTTAAAATGTCTTTCATTAACTTTTCAACAGGAAATGGTCATTCGTTTGGCGGTGAATATTTAGACATCAAACCAAATGAATTTTTAAAATATACAGATGTATTTGATGATCCAAATTTACCGGGTCAAATGACTACTTCTGTTTGGTTGAAAAAAGTATCTTGTGGTACAGAAATTAAAATTCTACAAGAAAATATTCCTGCTATGATTCCAACAGAAATGTGTTACTTAGGTTGGCAAGAATCGTTAGAAAAATTAAAAAAATTAGTGGAACCTGAAATTCCGGATGGGGCTTTATAATTATTCAATTTGACAATGTGTCAATGTGCCAATTATTTGAATCCTTTAATAAAAAAAATATCATGATAAACGTAATCGTCAGCTATAAAGTAAAACCTGAATTCGTAGCTGAAAACAAATTAAACATTGAAAATTTCTTAAGTAGTTTTAAAGAAATGGATACGAGTAAATTTAATTATAGCGTATTCGTGGATAATGATGGAGTAACATTCACTCATGTTTCAAATTATCAAGATGAAAATATTCAAAAAGAAGTTTTAAATAATCTAATCTTTTTAGAGTTTCAAAAAAAACGTGACGAAAGTGGATTGAACAATTCACACAAAGTTCAGATTTTAGAATATATCGGCTCAACAAATAATATTCTTTAAACTAAAAACTTATAAAAAAGCTAATTGTTTACAGCTAATAACATGAATAACACTAATAACAGAATATACAAAATACTTTTCTCAACAGTTTATCCTTTATACTTAAAAAAAGTAGAGAAAAAAGGCAGAACCAAAGAAGAACTTGATACCGTTATTTTTTGGTTAACGGGTTATGACGCAAATACCTTACAAAAACAAATTGATTTGAAAAACGACTTCGAAACCTTTTTTGCACAAGCTCCACAAATCCATCCAAATGCGCATAAAATTACAGGTGTAATTTGTGGTTATCGTGTGGAAGAAATCGAAGACGAAGTGATTCGTAAAATGCGTTATATGGATAAATTGGTAGACGAATTAGCCAAAGGCAAAAAAATGGAAAAGATTTTAAGGTCATAATCTCAGTAAAACCATTTAAACTTTGAGATTATTTTAAGACAATTTGTTACTGCATTCGGTATATTTGTATGTAGTTGAATTTCAAAACATGCAAACAGAAACCAAATTATCCTTAGATAAAATAGCTATTAAAAAAATTGGAAATTATTCCAACAAACCAACGATAATCTTTCTTCACGATTCGTTAGGATGCATAGAGCTTTGGCGTGATTTCCCACAACAGCTTAGTGATTTTGCACAATGCAACGTTTTAGTTTACGACCGACAAGGGTATGGAAAATCGAGTCCGTTCTCCTACTCTAAACGTGATAACTATTATGTAGAATTGGAAGCTGATATTTTAAACGAACTTTTAAACTATTGGCAAATTGAAAAAGCCATTCTTTTCGGACATAGCGATGGCGGTTCGATTGCTTTAATTACTGCTGCGAAATATCCAACGAAAATTTTAGGCATAATTACGGAAGGCGCTCATGTTTTTGTAGAAGATATTACGCTAAAAGGAATTAATGAAGCTAAAGTACAATTCGAAACGACCGACTTAAAAACCAAGTTAGAAAAATATCACGGTGAAAAAACCGAAGCCATGTTTTGGGCTTGGGCAAGCACATGGACAACTGACGAATTCAAATCATGGAACATTGAAAACTTCTTACCGATGATTGAATGCAATTCATTAATTATTCAAGGTGAAGAAGATGAATTCGGCTCGTTAATGCAAGTCGAAAGTATTGTCAAAAATTCACGAGGAAATTCTGAAAAACTAATTATTCCAAATATTAAACACAATCCACATAAAGAAACCCCAGAGTTAATTTTAGAAAAATCTTCTGAGTTTATCAATCAATTTACAAACGAAAAATTCTAATTTATTATGGCATCAAAACAATTAACATCTGAAGAACAAACTTCATTACTAAATACTTTAAAAGAACGATTTGAGAAAAATACCAATCGTCATGAAGGTATTGTTTGGGATGATGTTCAGACAAAAATTGCAACAAATCAAAATAAAATGTGGTCGTTAAACGAAATGGAAAAAACAGGAGGCGAACCCGATGTTATAGGATTTGATGAACAAACAGGTGAATTTATTTTTTTTGATTGTTCTGCCGAATCACCCAAAGAAAGAAGAAGCATTTGTTATGACCATGAAGCGTTAGAAAAACGCAAAGAACATAAACCAAAAAATAGTGCCATCAACATGGCAAAAGAAATGGGAATTGAACTATTAACTGAAAGTCAATATAGAGAGTTACAAAAATTAGGGAAATTCGATAGTAAAACTTCAAGTTGGGTTCAAACTCCAGAAGAAATTAGAAAATTAGGCGGTGCAACGTTTTGCGATTTTAGATACAATACCGTTTTTTTATATCATAATGGTGCCGATTCCTATTATGCTGTTCGAGGATTTCGAGGTTCGTTAAGAATTTAAAAAAATGTTTGACTTAATTAAACTAACTCCAAAACCTAACTAATCGTTTATTTTACTTTACTTTTGCCTTCAATAAAACGAAAATCATGCAAAACATAGAAACGATTTTAAAATCAGAAGACGATATTGCTATCATTGAAGCAGTAGGAAATTATATTTGGGACAAAAAAGAAAAGAGTGATTTAAATAGTTTCGAATTAACTTTTGTGTATGTTGACATTTTTGAAGCAGCCATGAACGAAGGCGGTTTGCATTACTTTTTTAATTCTGAAAGTGGCGATTTTGTAACAGAAATCATTCAAGCTTATAAAGATATTAACGCTACAAAAACGGCTACCGTACTTACTAAAGCATTTCAATTATTAAACGTAAAATATACTTCAAACACTGAAGCTCGAAAAAAAGTAATTGCCAAATTGGATGAGAAAATTATTTCAGGATGGGAAGACTTAGATGAAATCTTTTTTTCTGAAGAAGAGGAAGATGTTGTGGAATTGATTGTCAATTATATTAGAACGAACAAGTCACATTTTTGTAACTAATAAAACAAAATTTGTTGTAAAAATGCAATTATAGAAATTATAAAATTTTTTCTAATTTATTAATTTATTTTTGTCAGAAATTTTTAATAAATAAGATGAAAAAATTAATTTTTGGTGCTTTATTAAGCACTTTATTTATGTTGTTTTCATGTGGTGGAGATGACAACAACGAAACAGAAAACGTTTTAACAGGCTCAATGTCAGCTACAATTAACGGAAGTTCATGGAGTTCTACTAACGGTGGGGCCATTGCTAATGTTATGACTGTTGGTTTTGGAGGTGACTCTCAAAAATCATTACAAATTATAGGAATCGCTTCTAATACAAGTTCATTTACAATGAACATTCCAATCGAAAATTTAGCAGTTGGAAGTAAAACATTTTCTGGAGATTTCGCTGAAGGAACTTTAGGTTATATTTCTTCAAATCAAATGGATGTATTCACATCTCAACATACTAGCGGTAATTTTACAGTTAACATTACTACTTTAAACTTAGAAACAGGTAAAATGTCTGGTACTTTTTCTGGAACTTTATATGATGATAATGATGTTTCTATGAGCATTACTAATGGTGTTTTTACTGATGTTGTTTTCTTATCAACTGATTACTATAGCAATGGAAGCATGTCATTAAAAAGAAATAGCGGACAAGTTTTCACTATGGATGCTTTTAATGAAGACGGAAAATTCATAACAATCATGGAAAATTCTGGAGATAATTCAATTGCAATTATGGGTAACAATGCAAATTTAACTAGTGATTTTGGAATCTATTCTTTAAATTTCCCAAAAAATATTGCTGCCGGAACATATGCATTAACATATGATGGAACATATAATGCTGGTATTTCAAATAGTAACAGTCAAGCTGAATTTACAAACGTAAGCGGAAGTTTAACGATTACTTCTCATACAGGAAATACAATTGTTGGAACATTTAGTTATTCTGCTAATAATGGTTCACAAACAGTTAACATTTCTAATGGAAGTTTCAGTATTACACATAATTAATACTTAACAAATTGTTTTTTAAAAGCCAAGAATAATACTCTTGGCTTTTCTTTTTGTAACAAGTTTCCAAAACTTTCGTCTTACTACAAAACTTAATACGAAAAGCTTTGGAAACTATTTTAAAAATAACCAATCTGCATAAAAAATACCGTAAAGTTCATGCGGTAAATAACGTTTCTGTTGAAATTAAAAAAGGAAATGTTTACGGAATTTTAGGACCAAATGGTTCTGGAAAATCAACTACTCTAGGAATTGTACTAAACGTAGTAAACAAAACTTCTGGAGAATTTGAATGGTTCGATGGAACTTATTCTACTCACGATGCCTTAAAAAAAGTAGGTGCCATAATAGAAAGACCTAACTTTTATCCCTATATGACAGCAGAAGACAATTTAAAATTGGTCTGCAAAATCAAAAATATCCCTTATACAAAAGTTTTTGAAAAGTTAGAATTAGTTGGATTACTGGATCGTAAAGACAGTAAATTCAAAACGTTCTCTTTAGGAATGAAACAACGTTTAGCTATTGCTTCTGCCCTACTAAACGATCCTGAAATTTTAATTTTAGACGAACCTACAAATGGATTAGACCCACAAGGAATCAGACAAATTAGAGATTTAATTAAAGTCATCGCTAATCAAGGCACAACAATTTTATTAGCTTCTCACCTTTTAGATGAAGTAGAAAAAGTATGTTCACATGTAATTGTAATTCGAAACGGTGTAACTCTTTACCAAGGAACAGTTGATGGAATGGTTGCTAGTGAAGGATTCTTCGAATTAGAATCGGAGAATTTAGCTCAGTTAGAATCAGCTTTACAACAATTGCCTCAAATTGAAAAAATTGAAAAAGACGAAAACAAATTATTGGTGTATTTGAAGTCTCATTTAGAGCCTGGAGAGTTAAACACTTTATTGTTCAAACAAAATATTACGTTAACGCATTTAGTAAAACGTAAAAACAGTTTAGAAGAACAATTCTTAGAATTAACGAAACATTAATTCTTTAAAAAATCAACTTTAAACTTTAAAAACAAATTTGTCACACTGAGCTTGTCGAAGTGTCTTAAAATCTAAAAAAATGAAACGATTACTTTCTATAGAATTACAAAAAATCTGGCAAAATAGAGCCAGTAAAGTATTAACCATAATTTATTTCCTTTCACTAACTTTATTAGCTTCAATAGCCTTAATAGAGTTTGATTTTGGACCTTTTAAATTTAAAGCTGCAGACAGTGGATTCTTCAATTTCCCATATATCTGGCATTTTACAACTTATGTAGCTTCTTGGTTGAAAATATTTTTGGCGGTTATAATCGTTTCTATGGTTGCCAATGAATACAGTTATGGAACCTTGAAACAAAATTTAATTGACGGAATGTCGAAAAAAGAATTTCTTCTTTCAAAAATTTATACCATTCTATTATTTTCATTGGTTTCTACACTTTTAGTTTTTGGAATCAGTTTAATTTTAGGATTAAAATATTCTTCTTTTACTGAAGTAAGTATAATTTTTTCCGATTTAGAATACCTTTTTGCATACTTTTTAAAACATGTTGCATTCTTTTCATTCTGTTTATTTTTAGCCTTATTAATAAAACGTTCTGCCTTTACATTAGGCTTTATTTTCGTTTGGTTTTTAGGAGAAAATATAGGCCATGCCATTTTAAAATATAAGATTTTAGGTTACAAACCTAAAGATAAAGATACAGTTGTGATTGATTGGGTTAAAGATGCGTTACCGTTAGAATCAATGTCGAATTTAATTGTAGAACCTTTTTCACGTTTAAACTTTATTAAATCGATAACAAATACTGTAGGTGCAAATTTTGAAAATAATTATGCCGTGCAACCAATCTTTATCGGAATTGTACTTTTTTGGACAAGTTTATTCTTAATTTTATCTTATAGAATACTAAAAAAACGAGATTTATAGTATCTTTGCAGATGCTATGAAAAAATTATTTTTTACACTGCTTACCTTTTCATTTACAGTTAGTTTTTCGCAAAATATAACTGTAAATGAATCTTATACAGCACAACAACTTGTACAAAACATTTTAGTAAATAGTGGATGTATTTCCGTTTCCAATGTTTCTGTTAGTGGCGGAAATTTCGGCACAGGCGAATTAAGCTATGGTTATTTCAATGCCAATAGTTCGGTTTTTCCTTTTCAAGAAGGAATTATTTTAAGTACTGGAAAAATTAAATCTGCTATTGGTCCGAATTCCAATTTCTCTGATGATGGAACTGGAATTGGTTGGAATGGCGATCCTGATTTAAACACAGCATTAGGATTATCCAATACATTTAATGCTACCGTTTTAGAATTTGATTTTATTCCGAATGCGAATAACATTAGCTTTGAATATATTTTTTCTTCGGAACAATATTTATCCAATCCTTCTTCTAATCAGTGTAGTTATACTGATGGTTTTGCGTTTTTGTTAAAAGAAGCTACAGCCTCTACGTATCAGAATTTAGCAGTAATTCCGAATACGAATATTCCAGTAAAAGTAAATACTGTTAGAGGTAGCGGCACAATTTGTCCACCTGCCAACGAAGCGTATTTCGATGCTTTTAATACGGGTAATTATCCAACAACTTACGATGGGCAAACAAAAGTGTTAACTGCTCAATCTGTTGTAACACCAGGGACTTTATACCATATAAAATTAGTTATAGCAGATGAAGGAAATGCACGTTTCGATTCAGGCATATTTTTACGAGCAGGAAGTTTTATTTCTGAAAAGGATTTAGGCAATGATCGATTAATAGCTGCTGGTAATCCATTATGTCCAAATGAAACCTTAACCTTAAATGCAACTCAAGCTGGAGCAACTAGTTACCAATGGTATCAAAATGGAAATCCTGTAGGAACGAATAGTCCGACTTTCAATGTAACCTCTGCTGGTAATTATTCTGTAGAAATCAACATTAGTTCAAGTTGTACATTAACAGGAGAAATAAAAATTGAATATGCTCCCAATTTAAATATCGCACAAAATACTTTCGAAATTTGTGATACCAATATTGATGGTTTAGCTACTTTCAATTTAGCTACACTTCAAACACAAATTTTCAGCAATTTACCTGCTAATTTCACAGTGGCTTTGTACGATTCAACTACTTCTACAACACCGTTACCTTCAAGTTATACCAATACAACGCCTTTTCAGCAAATTATATATGCTCGAATTATTAACATTCAAAACTGTTATGGAAATATTCCAATTACTTTAAAAGTAAATACTTTTCCTCAAACGTTTAATGATGTTTCAATAGGAATTTGTAATAATTCTCCAACCAACCTAAGTGCGCCTTCAGGATATGCAAGTTATAGTTGGAATACCAATCCAATTCAAACTACACCAACGATAACAGTTGCTAATGCTGGAACATATATTGTTACCATTACAAATGCTTCTGGTTGTACTAAAACGAAAACGTTTACTGTAGTAACTTCAGAGCCTGCAACAATTACTAATATTGAAGTGAACGATTTTGAAGAACAACTTACAGCAACAATTTCAGTAACTGGAAATGGCGATTATGAATATTCATTAGATGGTGAAACTTTTCAAGATAGTCCAATTTTTAACTTACCTGAATCGGGTGAATATACTGTTTTTGTTAATGATAAAAACAATTGTGGATTAATTTCGCAAACATTTTATGCGTTAAGTTATCCAAAATTCTTCACGCCAAACGGAGATAATTATAACGAGACTTGGTACATCAAAAACCTAAATAAAAAAGGGTTAGAAAATAGTAAAGTTTATATTTTTGACAGATTTGGAAAATTAATAAAACAAATTTATCCAAACAGAAATGGATGGAACGGAACGTATGATGGAAAACCACTTCCATCTTCTGATTATTGGTTTGTTTTAGAATTAACCAACGGAAAAACCATAAAAGGACATTTTAGTTTAATTCGATGATAAAAAACATACTTTTAGTTTTACTTGGCGGCGGAATTGGTAGTGTTGCCAGATATTTATTGAGTTATTTTTTCTCAAAAAATGAAGCAACACAATTTCCTTGGGCTACATTTATTGCTAATACTATTGGTTGTTTGCTAATTGGCTTACTTTTCGGATATATTCAGAAAAATAATTTACAAAACGAAACACTAAAACTAATATTAATAACTGGATTTTGTGGAGGTTTTACCACATTTTCAACATTTAGTTTAGAAAACATACAATTCATTCAAAATCAAAATTATAACTTAGCTATACTTTATACTATTTCATCTTTAGTAATAGGTTTATTAGCTGTTATCATTGGGATTAAAATTTTTAATTAATGCAACATTTAAACGAAACTCAACTTTCTGAGTTAAAACAACTATTAGCGAATCCGAAAAAAATCGCAATTATTCCACATAGAAATGTAGATGGCGATGCTATGGGATCTACTCTTGGTTTATATCATATTTTAAAACAATTAAACCACACAATTTCAGTTGTAGTTCCAAATGAAATTCCAGATTATTTACAATGGATTCCTGGAACAAAAGAAGCAACTATTGTTTACGAAAGTTCAAATGTTGGAAATGCAATTAAAATATTAAATGATGCTGAATTAATTTTCACTTTAGATTTTAATGCTTTTCATCGTACTGGTGAACAAATGGAAAGTACTTTAAAAACGTTATCTAAAACTTTCGTGATGATAGACCATCATGAAAAACCAGATGGATTTGCTAAATACACCTTTTCAGATATTGAATTCAGTTCAACCTGTCAAATGGTATACGAGTTTGTACATCAATTAGAATTAGGTCAATATATAAATTTAGATGCTGCAACTTGTTTATATACGGGAATCGCTACTGATTCAGGTAGTTTTAGATTTCCAAGAACAACTGGAAAATTACATCGAATTGTAGCCGATTTATTAGACAAAGGCGTGAATAATTCTCAAATTCACATCAACTTATACGATAATGGCGATTACAATAAACTTCAAATTTTAGGTAAAGCTTTAACGAATTTAAAAGTTTTACCTGAGTATAAAACAAGTTACATCACACTTTCACAAGAAGAACAAAACGCTTATAACGTAAAAAAAGGCGATACAGAAGGAATTGTGAATTACGGTTTAACGATCAAAGACATTGATTTTACTGCTTTTTTCACTGAAGTGAGAGATGAAAATATGATTAAAATTTCATTCCGTTCTCAGGGTGATTTTGATGTAAATCAATTCGCAAGAAATCATTTTAATGGTGGTGGACATAAAAATGCTGCTGGTGGAAAATCTTTTGACAGTTTAGAGGAAACAATAACTAAATTTATTGCTATTTTAGCAATCGAAAAAAATTAATCATTACAAAATGAAAACCTTCAAATATATAGTTCTAATTGGCTTTACTGCTTTCTTAGCTTCTTGTTCTGAAAAACAAGCTCGTAAACCAATTTCGCATTCTTCTGGTTCTTTCATGAAAGAATCAATTGATCGTAATAAAAAACTGAATGCAAAAGAAAAAGAAGCCATTACTAAAATCATAAAAAAAGATACAGCTAACATTTACAATATATCTGAAAAAGGATTTTGGTATGCTTATGTAAGTAAAAGTTCAGAAAATGTGGCACCAGTTAAAGGTGATATGGTAACTTTTGATTACGAAGTAACTGATTTATATGGAAATATTATTTATTCTAAAGCTGAATTAAAAACTCAAAACTATTATGTTGACAAACAACAAATTATGGGTGGATTAAGAAATGGAATTAAATTAATGCACAAAGGTGATATAGTTAAATTTATATTCCCTTCACAATCTGCTTATGGTTACCATGGTGATGATAAAAAAATCGGAACCAATCAACCAATAATTTGTACTGTAACTTTAAATGATATTAAAAAAGAAACCAAATAATATAAAATGAATCGAATAATAATTGCCCTAATTTTTATCACATCACTTTTAAGTTCTTGCAGTTCTAAAGTTGAAAAAGGTGAATTACTTAACGGACTTTATGCTTTTATGGAAACATCTAAAGGAGATATTACTATTAAATTAGAATTTGAAAAAGTTCCTTTTACTGTAGCAAATTTTGTAACATTAGCGGAAGGAAAAAACAATTTCGTAAGTGCAAAATACAAAGGAATTCATTTTTACGATGGATTAACGTTTCACAGAGTAGAATCAAATCCACCAATGTGTCAAGCCGGAGATCCAACAAGAACTGGACAAGGCGGACCGGGTTATAAATTTAAAGATGAATTTCACCCAGAATTAAATCATGGAAAAGCGGGTATTTTGTCAATGGCAAATTCTGGTCCGAATACAAATGGTTCTCAATTTTTTATCACTTCAGATGAAACAAGTTTTTTAGACGGAAAACATTCAGTTTTTGGTGAAGTAGTAGATGGATTAGACATCATCAATACAATTGAAGTTGGTGATATAATTAATACGGTTAAAATTGTAAGAATCGGTCAAGAGGCTAAAAAGTTTGATGCTGTAAAAGTATTTAAAGAATATTTTGAAAAACAAGCCGAATTACAAGCGGCATTACAAGGTATTAAAGCTGAAAAAGCGAAATTTATTGAAAATATTAAAACCACAGGAACCAAAACTAAATCTGGTTTAACGTACAAAATCACACATAAAGGTTCTGGTAAAAAACCAATAGTTGGTAAAGAAGTATTCATTCATTATGCTGGTTATTTTGAAGATGGTACACTTTTTGACACGAGCTATGAAAATGTGGCAACAACAAACGGAACATTAGATCCAGCAAGAAAACAAGCAAATGGTTATGCACCTTTTCCATTTACTTATGGAGCGAAAACAGGTTTAATAGCTGGATTTATTGAAGGAATAGAAAAAATAAATTTTGGTGATAAAATTGCTGTTTGTATCCCTAGTCATTTAGGTTATGGAGAACAAGGCGACAGAGTAATTCCACCAAACACAGATTTATATTTTGAAATCGAACTATTAGAAAAACAATAAAATTACATTAAATGAAAAAACTACTTTTATTATTATTCTGTGTGACTTCAGTAGTTGCACAAACTAAAAAGGCAGAAAAAAAAGCATTACCGTACAATAAAGTACCTGGTATTTATGCAGAAATTTTAACTTCTAAAGGTAAAATTGCTTTACAATTAGAATTTGAAAAAGCACCTTTAACTGTAGCTAACTTTATCACTTTAGCTGAAGGAACAAATACTTTTGTAACGAACGACAGAAAAGGAAAACCATATTATAATGGTTTAAAATTTCACCGTGTAATTCCAAATTTCATGATTCAAGGTGGTTGTCCGTTAGGAAATGGTTCTGGAGATCCTGGTTATGCATTTAAAGATGAATTTCACCCAAGCCTAAAACATGATAAAGCAGGTATTTTATCTATGGCGAATTCTGGACCAAAAACTAATGGTTCTCAATTTTTCATCACACATAAAGATACTCCATGGTTAGACAATAAACATAGTATTTTCGGACATGTAGTGGAAGGACAAAAAGTGGTTGATGCAATTGTACAAGATGACGTAATTGAAAAAGTTACTATCTTAAGAGTTGGAAAAATGGCAAAAGCGTTTAATCCAATTCAAGTATTTTCAGATTACATGAAAATCAAACCAGAATTAGATAAAAAAGACGCAGAAGATGCAAGATTAAAAGCTGAAGCAGCTGCAAAAGTAGAGGCTGAAAGAAAACAAAAAGAAGCTGAAGCAAAAGCTCAAGCTGACAAAGAATATAAAGAAAAATTTGGAGCTGTAATGGCTGCTAAAGTAGCTGAATTTGCTGCTTTAAAAGCAAAAACAACAAAAACAGAAAGTGGTTTACAATACAGCATCTTGAAAAAAGGTTCTGGTGTTAAACCAACAGAAGGAAAAGACATTTATGTTCACTATGCGGGTTACTTAGAAGATGGTAGCTTATTTGACAGTAGCTATGAAACTATTGTTAAAGCATACGGAAAATTTGATCAAAATAGAGCTAACCAAAACGGTTACCAACCTTTTCCTTTTCAATATGGTAAAAAAGATGGTTTAATCCCAGGTTTCTTAGAAGGAATTAACAAAATGAACTTAAATGATAAAGCTATTTTCTTTATTCCAGCTAATTTAGGATATGGTGCAAGAGGTGCAGGAAATGTAATACCACCAAATAGCAACATTATTTTTGAAGTAGAAATTTTAGATAGTTTACCAGCTCAAACTAATACAGGAAACGGAACTGGAAAATAAACAATAAGTTAATATTTAAAAAAACTCATCTCATTTTAACACGAGATGAGTTTTTTTTTATTCGGCTCTTTCAACACTTAATCCAACTCCTATGATATTAGGAACAAAACCAAATTTTGATTTTGGTGAAAATTGTACTTTATACTTTCCTTTTTTAAGTTTTACCTTTTCTTTCACTAAAAACTTCACATCGCAAACATCACCTAGACAATCTGTATTTTTAAAATTAACCATTACATCCCCTTTTTCAATTGTGCCATCTGGTTTTTTAACTTCAAAACTTACAGGAAACTCATCCATTTCAGTTCCTCTAACATGACTAATTTCAATGAACACATTGTAATACTTATCCTCTTCTAAGATTTCAAATTCGTGCTTTTTAATGTCGTTTTCTGTCCAACGTTGTGCACTAATTTCATTTTCAAATTCCCTATAAATATATTTTTTTTCACAGGAAATTAATGTAATTCCAAAAAGTAAAATTAAAAACAACTTTCTCATAAGTGTAGCTGGTTTGATTAAAGTTTTACTAAAGTATAAAAAAGGCATTGTATTTGTGTACTTTTGTAGTCAAGAAATTTAATAATGGCACGAATTTTATCTATAGATTACGGAATTAAGAGAACAGGTATTGCAGTTACTGACGATTTTCAGATTATTGCAAGTGGATTAACAACTATTCCATCTGCTGAATTAATTCCTTTTTTAAAAACATATTTTTCGAAAGAAAATGTAGAGAAAGTCATTATTGGTGAACCAAAACAAATGAATGGTTTACCAAGTGAAAGTGCTGCTATTATTGAGCAATTTATTGTTCAATTTCAAAAAGAATTTCCAACAATGATCATGGAACGAATTGATGAACGATTTACTTCTAAAATGGCATTTCAAACCATGATTGATAGCGGTTTAAAAAAGAAACAACGTCAAAACAAGGGTTTAATTGACGAAATTGCTGCAACAATTCTACTTCAAGATTATTTGAATTACAAGAAATAAATAGTAATTTTGAAATTACGATTTACGATTTACGAGATCTAAACTTTAAAACAAAAACAAAAAACATAATGAATTTAGAAAGTCCAAAAACAAACGTTGAAAAATCAGCTGAATATATTTTTAATGCATTAACAGATATCAAAAACTTTGAAAAATTAATGCCTGAAAACATTGCTAAATTTGAGGTTATTGATGAAAATTGCTTCGAATTTGGTTTAAAAGGAATGCCAGAAATTAAATTAGTTAAAAAAGAAGCTACTCCAAACTCAAAAGTAGTTTTAGGTGCGGCATCTAGTAAATTACCTTTTACTTTAACGGCTAACATTGATGCTGTATCTGATTCTTCAAGTGCGGTTCAATTATTTTTCGAAGGAGATTTCAATCCAATGATGGCGATGATGGTTAAAGGTCCGATTGGAAAATTTATTGAAACATTATCTACAAATATGAATAAATTGTAATTTCCGATTTACGTTCCAAAGTTTCGGAAAAGTTTTCATAAAGCGGCTAATTTAGTCGCTTTTTTTATTTTGACTTTAGCACAATTTTTATTTTATTTTAAAAAAACATCCAAATTTACTTACATATAAAATATAGATTTTCATATATTTGCCGCAAATTTTATAAGCAAACTTATTAATTAGTTTTAACTTTTTATGTTTGTCCTATCAACACATTCAAAACCTTACAAATGAAAAAACAAATCTTTTTATTTTTATTATTATTAACGTCTTCGTTAAGTAAAGCTCAATTTTTTTATGGTGATTTTTGTTTAGACTGCTATGCAAGTATCGAAGCTGGAGGAATTTATTCAAATATTTCAGGATTAGAGAATTCATCAGGTAAAACAGGATTTTATTTCGGATTTTATCAATTTTTCCCAATTGACGATCAATTTTCATTTCGTTCAGGACTTTCATATAATAATATAGGTGCAGAAGTGGATGGATTCGATACTCCATTAATCATCCATTCTATCAATTTCCCTTTAAGTTTACATTATCGTCTTAAAGAAAATTACCAATTTTTTGGTGGTGGAGAGTTTGGAACAAACTTATTTGGAAAATATCCACAAAGAAGAGATGAATATTATGATTCTTTTGATAATCAAATGGCTTTCAATGAAAACTTCACTTTTCTTGATGTAAGTGCATTTTTAGGTGTTGGATATATTATTTCAGACAATATCGATTTCAATTTAAAATACAACTTAGGTTTAACAAGCATCAACAAAGAAGATATTTTTAGAGATAATAATTGGAAAAAAAATTGGTTAACTCTAAGTGTGGGATATACCTTTAGAGATTAATCTAAATAATTTACAAATATAGATTTAAGAAAAGCGACCAATTGGTCGCTTTTTTTTATTAAAATCAGTAATTTTATAGTACAAAAATATTAATCATGAATTCCAACAAAATAATTCCGAACTTATGGTTTGATGGCAACGCCAAAGAAGCCGCAGAGTATTATTTATCAATTTTTAAAGATGGAAAAATACTGAATACAACCTATTATCCAAAAACGGAAGCAGAAGGCTTAGCCGATTTTCAAAAAGATTTTGCAGGTAAAGTACTTACTGTTGAATTTGAAATATTAGGTATGCAATTTATAGGAATTAATGCCGGGCCTTTATTCAAATTTAATGAATCAGTTTCCTTTATGATTCCATGTAAAGACCAAACTGAAATTGACTATTATTGGACTGCACTTACCACAAATGGTGGCGAAGAAAGTGTTTGCGGTTGGCTAAAAGATAAATACGGTTTGAGTTGGCAAGTATGTCCTGAAAATTGGGAAGAATTGACCAAAAAACCTGGCGCTTTCAAAAATATGATGGGAATGAAAAAAATTATTATTGCAGATTTTTAATTTCCCAATTTCGTTTCGAATTATAAACCAACTTCCCATTTTGAATCTCTAACGGACAATCGAAATTATTCGTATACAATCCACCTGTTCCTAATCCTTGTGGCATTGGATTGTTAAGTGTATAGGTAAATTGAGCAATCGCATTTAAACCAACATTGCTTTCTAAAGCGGAAGTCATCCACCAACCAATGTTACGTTTTTCGGCGATTTCAATCCATTCTAAGCTACCTTTTATTCCGCCAATAAAACTTGGTTTCAAAATAATATATTGTGGTTGTATGGTATCTAAAAGTCTGACTTTGTCTTCATACGTAAATACTCCAATTAATTCTTCATCTAAAGCAATCGGAAATGGCGTTTGTTGACAAAGTTGTTGCATGGCGCCAAATTGCCCTGCTTTTATTGGCTGTTCAATACTATGCAATTGATATTGAGAAAGTAATTGCAGTTTTTCTAAAGCTTCATCAGGCGAAAAAGCACCATTAGCATCTACACGGATTTCAATTGTATCGGCGTCAAAATGTTTTCGGATAAAAGCCAACAAATCCAATTCTTGTTGAAAGTCAATAGCGCCAATTTTAAGTTTGATACACGTAAAACCTGTAGCTAATTTCTCTTCAATTTGTTGTTTCATAAAAGCTTCATCGCCCATCCAAACCAAACCATTAATCGTAATCGCATCGTTTCCTTTAGTAAATTCTGAAGGAAATAATTCAAACTGACTAGTAGCTTGTAGTGACAAAAAAGCCATTTCTACGCCAAATTGAATGGAAGGAAATTCGATTAATTCATACCACAACTTATCTTTTCCTAAATGAATATTTTGGCAAACCCATTGTAGTTTTTCTTCGTAATCAGGACGGTCATCAATAGATAATCCTCGCAACAAACCACACTCACCTACTCCAATTTTACCATTTTCTTCTAAAAGTAAAAACCAAGTTTCTTTCTCGGTTAATATTCCGCGAGAAGTACCACTTGGTTGTTTAAAATTTAGGATGTATTTTTTGTAGGTCGCTTTCATTTGTTACACAAAGATTCTCAGAGTTTCACAGAGATTCGCAAAGATTTTCTGTGTGACTTTGCGTTAACTTTGTGAATCTCTGTGTTATAATTATTCTAAGATTCTTAAAATCTTTTTAAAATTATCTGTTGGTAATCCAACTTTTTTCATGTTATCAAAATTACTTTTAGTTGCTTGTACCCAACTCGTATTCGCATCTATATTTTGATTTTTATATTTTTTATGAATATCCTTAGCCTCTGAAACTTTATCAGTGTACAAATACACATTAGCCAAATGCAATTGATATCCAATTTCATTTTTATTCAAAGAAATCGCCTTATTAATGTACTCTTCAGCTTTTTGAAACTGTTTAGTCTTCAAATATAAATTTCCTAATAAATCGTAATCTTTATCAGTAGCCCATTTTTTATCAAAAACTTGAGTAATATATTTCTTTATAGCTTCATCGTCTCTATTTGAAAAAGACAACATTCTAATATCTTCTCTAAAATAATTTAAATATTTATCTAATTGACCTGACTTTTTCAAGCTTTCTTCTGAAAGTACTTCCACTACTCTATTCTTTTCAATAGGTAACATTTGTTTGAATTCAGAATATTTATATTTAGCTGTGAAACCTTCTAAAAAAGCACCTTGAAATTTTTCTTTGCTGATTGGAGCTTTTAAAATTGATGAATTATCAATTAAACTTAATACTTCTTTTTTAGTAGTAGCATTCCAACCACGACTAGCGTTATAATCGATCCAAGAAACAACTTCCAACACAATTTTGGTACTCATTACCCAGTTTTTATTTTCAAAAGCAAACCAAATATTAGGAGCATTTTCAAAACATTTAGTGTTTTTTATGGAAATAACTTTACTGTCTTTATTTACAGGTTCCTTAATAAAATAACATGCTGTTTCTAATTTACCGTCTTTTAAAAACTGAGCACCTGCTTTTTCAGAAGTATAAATTCCGTATAAACAAGTATCATCTCCAGAAAGTGAATTGGTTAACGTTATCGCTCCAGCAGTACCTTGACTAATCCCAGTTGGATCAGGAATTGCTTTTAAAATAGAAGCTAAACTCGTAGTGATTTTTCCATTTTCATCAATTAGAGAAATTCTGAAAACAAATTCTGAAGCACCTTCAGGTAAATCGTCAATTTTTACTAATGTTCTATTTCCTGAACTCAGTTTAATTTCTTTTGTAAAAGCACGTTCTTTATCCCAATATCCATCTTTTTGAGCGAAGGATAAAGTTGTAAATAATAGTAATGTAATTAGTTTTTTCATTTATTGTAATTATTTAAAACATATAAGTCATATAAGTTTTATTTTCTAATTTATTAAAAACTTTAAGCATTTATTAAGCACATTTAAGAATGTTTTTTTTTATAAAAAACATTAACACTTATAATTACTTATTTTTAGTTTATTTATTCTTTTAATAATTTAAACTTTATAATTACTTATATGACTTATAGGTTTAAATTCAATTATTATACCAATTTTTATAAATCGATACTTTGACCAATTTCTAAAAGCATCAAATCTTTTCCTTTTTCGAAGAATTTGCGTTTTGCTTCTTCGTGATTTATTTCAATATATCCGAAAGTATCATAATGATAGCCTAATACTTTATCACAATTCACAAAATCAGAAGCAATAATTGCATCATCAACATCCATTGTAAAATTACTTCCAATTGGTAAAATGGCTAAATCTAAATTAGTGCGCAAAGGAATTAATTTCATATCCATTGACAAAGCCGTATCTCCAGCAATGTAAATGTTTTTATGTTCGCCTTCAATTACGAACCCTCCTGGTTGACCACCATAACTTCCATCCGGAAAAGAAGAAGTATGAATTGCATTGACATATTTTACATTCCCAAATTCGAAATCCCAACTTCCACCATGATTCATAGGATGATATTGAAAACCTTTAGTTCCAAAATGCGATGCAATTTCATAATTAGAAACAATAACTGCATCTGTTCTTTTCGCAATGGCATCTACATCTAAAATATGATCTTGATGAGCATGCGTTAACAAAATATAATCGGCTTCAATTTCATCAATTTTGATATGAGCCGCTTTCGGATTTCCAGAAATAAATGGATCCACTAAAATATGAATATCATTAATTTGAATTCCTAAACAAGCATGACCGTAAAATGTGATTTTCATAATATTTTCGTTTATAAATTATAAATAAAACTTAACCAAATTAAAATACTTAAGACAAAAGTTCCTAAAGCCACTTTTTTTAATTCGGGATCAAAATCTTCATGTTTTTCAGATTTTCTAACTTTTTCTAAATGCTTCAAAAAGAATATAAATACTAAAACATTCAAATATAATCTAGTATCTACTCCAATAGAAAAAACGAACAAACATAAAAAAGGTACAAGAATTAAAAAATGATGATACTTTTTAGCCCAATTTAAACCTTGTTTCACCACAATAGTATTTTTTCCTGCAATTCTATCATTTTCAATATCTCGCATGTTGTTCAAATTTAGAACGGCTGTACTCAACATTCCAATGGCAATCGCAGGTAAAAACAATTTAATATCGATACTTTTCGAATACAAGAAATTACTTCCCACAACAGCCACTAAACCGAAAAAGATAAAAACAAAAACATCTCCGAAACCACTATAACCATAAGCATTATTCCCAACAGTATATTTAATAGCAGCTGCAATAGAAGCAATTCCTAACACTAAAAAGATAACAGAATAGACAAAATTTTCTTGTCCGAATGAAAAATAAATTAACGCAACAGCTAAAACAAAAGAAAGTATTCCATTTATGATAATGGCCATTTTCATTTGTGAAGATGTAATTTCACCTGAAGCTACTAAACGCTTTTCGCCTATTCTATTAGCATCTGTTCCTTTAATTCCGTCTCCATAATCGTTGGCGAAATTGGATAATATTTGAAAAGACAAAGTGGTACATAAAGCCAAAACAAAAATGATCCAATCGAATGTATGTTGATGATATGCATATGCACTTCCAACCAAAATTCCTGAAATGGAAAGTGGTAAGGTTCTTAATCGTGCGGCTTGAATCCAGTGTTTCATTTATTTAAAAAATATATAAATTATAATAACTCCAAAAAATATTGATAAAGGAGCAGTTAGTTTTAAGTAATTTGGTTTTAAAAATTCTGAAGCTTTTCTTGAAAATTGATTGTGTTTTTTAATGGGTAAAAGCATCAGTAAAGCTGCAGAAACGATTAAAAAACAACCTAAAATATCAGTATAGAATTCATACAAACTATGTTTAGAGGCGAATAAAAAGCAAAATCCTAGAAACATTCTAATTAACAATTCAGCATAATTTATGAAATAAGTACTTCCTGCTTTTGCAATTATCATTCTAACTTTTTCTGGCTTAATAAACATCAAAAATCCAGCACAAATTAAAAATATTCCGAAAATATAAATAACAAAAACAGCAATTTGTTCCATAATAATGGTAAAAAATAAATTAAAAATTATATCCTAATCCTAAATTTATTAAATGAACATTAACATTAGATTCAATGGGTAAATATTTATACGATAATTCAGAATAAAATCCATTTTTGAAACAATATCTAAGACCCGGTTGAAGTGTAAGAGCTGCATCATTTTCATTTATCTTTTTTGATCCATATCCGCTAAATGAAGGATCTGAAGGATCAAAAACAGAAAATCCATTCCCATAAATAGTATAGCTATAATAATTAAATGAATAACCTAAATTTAAAAAAGGTTTAAATCCAGTTTCTTTTACTGCTAATTCAACACCAAAATGCGGATTAATAAATAGGGCATTATTGTATTCAACCGAATAACTTTCTTTAAAATCTTTACCTTTAAAATAATCAAATGAAATTCCAGCTTGAAAATTTACTGAATTTCTAGAAGCAAATTTGTATCTAACGTCTAAACCTAAAATCCCATTATAATTATCTGAAAATCCATTTTCGTTTTTCAGATTTCCAGTATAATGTAAACCTAATGAAAAAGGTCTAATATCGTTATAGTTACTTTCTTCTTGTGCAATTGAAATTCCGAAAGTAAAGATCAATAAAAATGCCAATAAATTTACTCTCTTCATATTAAGGAATGTATTTTTTCTCGAAATTAGGTTTACGTTTTTCTAAAAATGCGTTTCTTCCTTCTATAGCTTCATCTGACATATAGGCTAAACGAGTAGCTTCTCCAGCAAAAACTTGTTGACCAACCATTCCATCATCTGTTAAATTCATTGCGAATTTTAGCATTTTAATAGAAATTGGCGATTTTTCTAATATTTCTTGAGCCCATTGGTAGGCAGTATCTTCTAATTCGGCATGTGGAATAACGGCATTTACCATTCCCATTTCGAAAGCTTCTTGAGCAGAATAATTTCTACCTAAAAAGAAAATTTCTCTTGCTTTTTTCTGTCCAACCATTTTTGCTAAATAAGCCGATCCATAACCACCATCGAAACTTGTTACATCAGCATCAGTTTGTTTGAAAATGGCATGTTCTTTACTTGCTAACGTTAAGTCACATACAACATGTAAACTGTGTCCGCCACCAACAGCCCAACCTGGAACTACACAAATTACGGCTTTAGGCATGAAACGAATTAAACGTTGAACTTCTAAAATATTTAAACGATGGTATCCATCATCTCCTACATAACCTTGTTTTCCTCTAGCTTTTTGGTCGCCACCACTACAAAAACTCCAAATTCCATCTTTAGAACTCGGACCTTCAGCAGATAATAAAACAACACCAATTGAAGTATCTTCATGGGCATCATGAAAAGCATCTAATAATTCAGAAGTTGTTTTCGGACGGAAAGCATTTCTTACATCTGGTCTATTGAATGCAATTCTTGCAACACCATCACATTTTTTGTACGTTATATCTTCGTATTCTTTTACGATTTTCCAATTAATATTTGACATTTTAAATAATTTTTTATCAAAAATACTTCAAAAATACTTTAATTTGCAAAAGCAGTAGGTTTTTTTATGAAATACAAATCGGACTTCAGTAAATTCAATTTTATAATACTTTTAATACCAGTTATTTTGGTTTTAATTATTGGTATTTTTGAGGAAAAAGATATTGAAGTAATATTAATTCCACCTGCAGTAATTTTAGGACTTTTAGTTTTTATTTTTACAGTTTTATATTTTACAACGTATTATGAAATTCAAAAAGAAGAATTAATCATATCCATGTTTTTTTATAAAGTTAGAATTAAAATTTCTGAAATTAGAAATGTGAATTATTCAAATTCCTTTATTAAAACAAATATTTATAAACCCGGTTTTCATCATAAAGGAATAGAAATTTTATATCATAAATACGATGATATTTTTATATCGCCACAAAACAGAGAACAATTTATAGCCCAATTAAAAGAACACAACCCAACCATTGAAATTAAAAAATAATGAGATTACGCATACTACTACTATCATTTCTATTCATCGCCTGTAAAGACAAATCAAAAGATTTTTCACAAAAAAATGGAACTCAAAATAATCAAGGAGAATTTTTTGTATCCTTTAATCAATTAGACAAATCATATTGCAATAAACAAAACAAAGAAATCAGTTATTTATACAATAAATTAATCAATAAAAATGATTTTTACGGACAGTTTTTAGTTGCGAAAAACGGAAAAATACTTTTTGAAGATTATGAAGGATTTGCTTACATCGAAAAGAAAGACAAAAATCATAAAAATAAACCTTTACACATTGCATCTGTAAGTAAAGTATTAACTGCTGCCGTTGTTTTACGTATGGTTGATGAAGGCAAAATCGGTTTAGATGATAAAATTTCTAAATATTTAAAAGGATTTTATTTTGATGATATTACGGTAAGAATGTTGTTAAACCACAGAAGTGGATTACGCCATTATGGTTATTTTATTGAAACCGATGTAAAATGGGATAAAAAGAATCGTATTACGAATCAAGATATTTTAGATTTAATTAATTCCGGAAAAATTCATTTAGAAAGTAAACCTGGAACTCGATTTGCGTATTGCAACACGAATTATGCATTATTAGCCTTAATTATTGAAAAAGTTTCTGGAATGCGTTATCACGAAGCAATGGATAAATTATTATTCAAACCTTTAGGAATGAAAAATAGTTTTGTTTTCGATTATGAAAAACACCATGATACAGTAAGTCAGACCTACAAAGCAAGTAAATTACGTTTAGCATTTGATCACTTAGATTTAGTGTATGGTGATAAAAATATTTATTCTACAGCAAGAGATTTATTAAAATTTGATTTAGGAACGTATTCGAATAAATTCTTTAGTGATAAATTAAGAAAAGAAATTTTCAAGGGATATAGTTACGAAGCCAAAGGAGAACGAAATTATGGTTTAGGTATTCGTTTACGCGAATGGAAAGAAGCTCCAACTTTAACGTATCATAACGGTTGGTGGCATGGCAATACTTCATCATATGTGACCTTAAAAAACGATACAGTTACAATTATTGCATTGTCTAACAAAATGACGCATAAAACCTATCAAACTAAAAAATTCATTGCCTTATTCAATCCAATTTATCCCGTAAAAATTAACGATGATAAGGATACTGGTGGCGCAAGTGAATAAATCTAATTACGATTTTAGATTAATGACTTACGATTGAGAATTTCGAATTTAATTCAACAATAATTTAGTTCGTTTTCCGTTTTGATAAAAAAACAAAATGTTACTTAAATCTATCGTTTCGTTAATTTCTATTTTTATTATTAGTTATTCTTCCATAAAGAGCACTATTAATACAAGTAGAAAACAATTATCACAATCGTATAAAATTTCCACAAATAAATCGGAAATATTACAACAAGTTAGAGAAAAATTCACTCATCAATTAACCAATGAAATCATTCCGCAATGGTATGGCACAAAATGGAGTTTTGATGGTTATACTGAAATTCCGAAAACAGGAAGTATAGCTTGTGGCTACTTTGTTTCTACCACTTTACGTGATATGGGTTTGAATATTAATCGTTATAAATTAGCGCAAAAAGCACCATATCATGAAGCAAAAGTTATAGCTTGCGGTACAACAATTGAAACGTTACAAAACAAATCCAAAGAAGAACTGAAATCATATTTCTTAAAAAACAAAAAAGACGGTTTGTATTTTATTGGCTTGGATTTACATGTTGGTTATATTTTAAAAGATAAAGAAAACGTGTACCTAATTCATTCGAACTTTATTAATAACACAGGACCTATTAAAGAAAAAATAGAAGATTGTAAAGTATTAACTAGTAGTGTGTATCATTTTTGCGACATCACTTACAACGATGTTTTACTTAAAAAATGGTTAAATAATGAAGTGGTAGCAACAAATTAGACTTTGAAAATTCAAACAATAGAATAAAAATTGCTAATTTTGCAAAAAAATTAAAACAATGATTTTACCAATATACGGATACGGAGAAGCGGTTTTAAGAAAAGTATGTGATGATATCTCTCAAGATTATCCGAATTTACAAGAAACTTTAAGCAATATGTATGACACTATGTATCATGCATGTGGAGTTGGATTGGCTGCACCTCAAGTTGGTTTACCAATTAGAATTTTTATTGTAGACACTACTCCTTTTGCTGATAGCGATGAAGTTTCAAAAGAAGAAGCAGCTCAATTAAAAGATTTCAAACAAACTTTTATAAATGCTAAAATTTTAAAAGAAGAAGGTGAAATTTGGGGATTTAATGAAGGATGTTTAAGTATTCCAGATGTTCGTGAAGATGTATATCGTCATGAAAAAATTACTATTGAATATTTTGATGAAGAATTCAATAAAAAAACAGAAACTTATGATGGTTTAATTGCTCGTGTTATTCAACATGAATACGATCATATTGAAGGAATTTTATTTACTGATCATCTTTCTATGTTAAAGAAAAAGTTAGTGGGTAAAAAATTACAAAACATCATGGAAGGTAAAGCTCGACCTGATTACAGAATGAAATTTGCCAACATTAAAGTCAAATAAAACATTAACTTATTATTTAGATTTCCAATACTTGGAATTTCAGATTTAAAATATATATTTGCCAACCTTATAAAAAAATAATACAATGAGTTTTCAAAAAATATTAGCTATTTCGGGTAAACCAGGATTATTCGAATTAAAAATTCAAACACGTTCAGGATTTGTTGCAGAATCTTTATTAGATGGTAAAAAAATTACTGTTGGATTAAGAAGTAACGTAAGTTTATTATCAGAAATTGCTATTTATACGTACAGCGAAGAAGTAAAATTAATTGAAGTTTTCAAAGCAATTGCAGCTAAAGAAAATAACGAGCAAACAATTTCTCACAAAGAAAGTGATGATAAATTAAAAAGCTATTTCAGAGAAATTTTACCTGAATTTGATGAAGATAGAGTTTACACATCTGATATTAAAAAAATATTCAATTGGTATAACATCTTACAACCTAAAGGGTTCGTTACGGTTGAAGCGTTAACACCAACTCAAAAAGAAGAAGTAGCAGAGTAAATCTTCAAAATACAAAAAATTAAATCCCAAATTCCAATATATTAAGGAAGTTGGGATTTTTTTGTACCTTTAATTTCGAACATCAAACATCAAACAATGAACAATCGTCAAAACCAATTACAAGCATTTAATAGATTATTAGACATAATGGACGATTTGCGTGAAAAATGCCCGTGGGATAAAAAACAAACCTTGGAAAGTTTACGTCATTTAACCATTGAAGAAACCTATGAATTGGGTGACGCTATTTTAGATAATGATTTACAAGAAATTAAAAAAGAATTAGGTGATTTATTGTTGCATATCGTTTTTTATGCCAAAATAGGTTCGGAAAAGAATGCTTTTGATATTGCAGATGTAGCTAATAGTATTTGTGATAAATTAATTGATCGTCATCCACATATTTATGGTGATGTTGTGGTGGAAAACGAAGAACAAGTAAAACAAAACTGGGAAAAACTAAAATTAAAAGAAGGCAAAAAATCAGTTTTAGAAGGCGTTCCGAAAAGTTTACCTGCACTTGTTAAAGCCAGTAGAATTCAAGATAAAGTTAAAGGTGTTGGTTTCGATTGGGAAGAACCACACCAGGTTTGGGATAAAGTTCAAGAAGAATTACAAGAATTACAAGATGAAGTTCATCAAGGCAATCAAGATAAAATTGAATCTGAATTTGGCGATGTTCTATTTTCTATGATTAATTATGCACGATTTTTAAATGTGAATCCAGAAGATGCGTTAGAAAGAACCAATAAAAAATTCATCAAACGATTTATGCATCTAGAAAAAAGAGCAGGAGAAAATGGCAAACCATTAGCAGATATGACTTTAGAAGAAATGGATGTGTATTGGAATGAAGCCAAAAAACTAAATAATCAATCAGAATAATAATTTTGGATTAAACTTTTTTCAATTTGATAAGTCTAACTAGAAGTAACTAAATAATTTGTTTAAAAAAAATCAATTATGTACAAAATACTTTTCATTAGTTTCTTATCGATATTTTTTTCATGTAGTAATGAAGACACACCAACTACTTCAGAAGAAAGCATGTATTTCCCACCAATTGGTTCATCTTCATGGGAAACAAAAACACCGGAAAGTTTAGGATGGAATACATCAAATATTGCGGCACTAAATACGTATCTAAACGATAAACACACTAAGAGTTTTATTGTACTTCACAACGGAAAAATAGTGATGGAACAGTATTTTAACGGCCATACTTCATCTACACCTTGGTATTGGGCAAGTGCTGGAAAAACATTAACTTCAACTGTTACGGGGATTGCAGAACAAGAAGGTTTTTTAAACATTAACAATAAAGTATCTGATTATTTAGGAACAGGTTGGACAAGCGCGCCATTAGCAAAAGAAAATCTAATCACTTGTAAACACCTACTTACGATGACTTCAGGCTTGGATGATTCATTAGGTGATGATGTTACACCTGCCAATTTACAATACATTGCAGATGCAGGAACACGATGGGCCTATCATAATGTGTATGTAAAATTACAAGATGTAGTTGCAGCCGCAACCAATCAAACATGGAATACCTATTTCAATACTAAACTACGTGATAAAATTGGAATGACTGGTACTTGGATACAAGATGGCGCATTAAGCGTGTATTGGAGTAATTCTAGAAGTATGGCACGATTTGGATTATTGGCTTTAGCAAATGGAAATTGGAATGGCACACAAATTATTAATTCAAATTATTTATCAAACGCAACAAATACTTCACAATCCATCAATTTAGCCTATGGTTATTTATGGTGGTTGAATGGAAAAGCATCCTATCATATGCCTCAAAGTCAATTACAATTAAATGGAAATTTAATTCCAACTGCACCAGCAGATATGTATTGTGCTTTAGGTAAAAACGATCAAAAAATTTATGTCGTTCCGAGTAAAAAGTTAGTCATTATTAGAATGGGAGATGCAGCCGATGGTTCTAATTTTGCTTTATCCGATTTTGATGAAACGCTTTGGGAAAAAATTAGTGCTGTAATAAATTAAAATAAAAAAAACCGTTACAAATGTTGCAACGGTTTTTTTTTAAGCATTTTCGTAACGCTCCATTTCTCTATCATAGAACTCACCAGCTAACGTAATTAAATATTCCATTTCCGTTTCTAATTCCGTTTGATCTTCTTCTTCAATGTCTTCTAAAAACTCCACAGAATCATCTTTCAAATTGATTAAGAATCTTGGAAATTCTAAGTGAATGATAAAAATATCGTCTGGAAAATCAGTATTATCTCCTATTACAAATTTTGGTAATTCCATATGCTTTTATTTTCTTGTTTATTTTTATTATTAATTGAATACTACTTTAATCTTTTCAAGATGTAAGCAAATTCAAAGATACTAATTCTAGTAATAAATTTATTGAGAATTATGAATTCCAATATCATAATTCGTAAATCTGAAATCGTTAATCGTATTTCAATTAAACTATCTATGGTTTTTAAGCAAAAATCTAAATCGGAAATACAGCATAATCGCTGCAGCTGTTAATCCGGCTAATAAACCAATCCAAACTCCTTCTGCTTTTAATGAAGTAAATTTTCCTAAATAAATGGAAATTGGAAAACCAATTAACCAATAGGCAATAAAGGTTAAATACATAGGA
This sequence comes from Flavobacterium urocaniciphilum, assembly GCF_900110615.1. GTDB lineage: Bacteria > Bacteroidota > Bacteroidia > Flavobacteriales > Flavobacteriaceae > Flavobacterium > Flavobacterium urocaniciphilum. Next base: position 131,603 of record NZ_FOEI01000001.1, on the reverse strand, counting down.
ATTTTAACATCTTGCATGCCACGTAAAGCTCCTAAAACTACAACTTGTATTCCGTCTGAAATTTGGAAAAAAGCAGCAATAATTAATAATTTTGAAGATATTGACAATACTTCAATTACTTCTTTACCCGTTAACGCCATTTCTTTATTCACAAAAAATTGAGGAAAAAACTCATTGCAAAACATGAAAAGTAATGCAAAAACAATTTCAACAATAATGGCCATTAAAAATATAGAATGTGCAACCGTATTTAGTTTTTTATAATCATCTAATCCTTTATGATTAGCAACACGAATCATTGCTGTTACACTTAATCCCATAGCGAACATAAATGTTAACGAGGCTAAACTCAATGCAATTTGATTAGCAGCTTGACTCGTAGTTCCAATCATTCCGCAAAGCCAAATAGCTCCTGTAAATAAAGCTACTTCAAAAAACATTTGCATAGAAGAAGGAATTCCTATTTTTATAATTCTATCAGCGACGCTTTTTTGGAAAGATTTCAATCCGAAACCAACAAAAAAGGGTTTAAATTTTTCATTTTTAGATAAAATATAATGCATATAAATTACCATAAAAACACGAGCAATTAATGTTCCAATTGCCGAACCAACAATTCCTAATTTTGGAAAAAACCATAATCCGAAAACCAAAACAACATTGATAACCACATTGATAATATTACCAATAATTGTAGCATACATGGAATATTTAGTCTGACTCATTCCATCTGCAAATTGCTTATAAGCTTGAAAAACTACTAATGGAACCAATGAAAACCCAACAATATCTAAAAAAGGAATGGCTAATCGAACAACTTCTTCAGGTTGGTTCATGTAAGACAAAATAGGCTTCATTCCAAATAATAAAAAGAATAATCCAAACCCTAAAATAGTACATAAGATTAATCCATTTTGAAAAGCACTTCTTCCGCCTTCTGTATCATTTTGTGAATCAAACTCAGCAACAATTGGTGTAATAGCCGTTGAAAAACCAATTCCAATAGACATTCCAATAAATACAAAACTATTCCCTAAAGAAACTGCAGCTAATTCGGCTGAACCTAATTGTCCAACAAATATATTATCTACAACACTTACCAAAGTATGTCCAACCATACCTAAAATTACAGGCATAGCTAAATTGAAATTGTATTTAAATTCTTGGAAGTATTTTTTCATAATTGTTACACAGAGTTTCACAAAAATCACACAGAGTAACACAATGTTTTAAAAAATATTTTAATGTTACATTGCGTTTATTCTTTGTGAATCTTAGTGTTATAATTTATTTTAATTTTTCTATTAATTCTTCTAAAGAAACAGTTACTTGTTCGCCAGAAGCTAAGTCTTTTAATTTGAATTGGTTTTGTTTCATTTCCTCCTCACCTACAATTACTGTGAATGGAATTCCTTTTTTCTCAGCAAATTGAAATTGTTTGCCCATTTTTGCAGCATCTGGATACATTTCTACTTTAATTCCGTTTTGTCTTAGTTGAGAAATCGTTTTCAAACAAAATAAAGCTTCTACTTCACCGAAGTTGATAAACATTGCTTTTGAAGTTGAAGTAACAGTTTCAGGAAATAAATTTAATTCTTCCATAACTAAGTAAATTCTATCTAATCCGAAAGAAATACCTACACCACTCATGTTTTTCAATCCGAAAATACCCGTCAAATCGTCGTAACGACCTCCGCCACCAATAGAACCCATAGCAACACCTTCTGGTGCAGCAACTTCATAAATCGCACCCGTATAATAATTTAATCCACGCGCTAACGTTACATCTAAATCTAAATTAGCAGATTGCAAGCCTAATTCGTTAATGGCATTACAAATGAATTTTAATTCTTCAACTCCTTTTGTTCCTTCTTCTGAAGTTGCTAAAAGAGAAGCTAATTTTTCAATTTTTTCATTGATAGTCCCTGTAAAATTGAATAATGGTTGAACTTTTTCGATGGCTGCATCAGAAATTCCTTTTTCAAGCATTTCTTTTTTCACACCTTCTTCTCCAATTTTATCTAATTTATCTAAAGCTACAGTAAAATCAATTAATTTATCAGAAGCTCCAATTACTTCAGCAATTCCAGATAAAACTTTACGGTTGTTAATTTTTATAGTTACACCTTGTAAACCTAATTTTGTAAAAACGGTATCGTATAATTGTACAAATTCTACTTCTTGCCAAAGAGAATTACTGCCCACTACATCGGCATCACATTGGTAAAACTCTCTAAATCTACCTTTTTGAGGTCTATCTGCACGCCAAACAGGTTGAATTTGATAACGTTTAAACGGAAATTCTAATTCATTTTGGTGTTGTACTACATAACGTGCGAATGGAACCGTTAAGTCGTAACGCAACGCTTTTTCAGAAATTTTAGAAGTAAATTGATTCAATTGAATAATCTCTTCTTTAGAAATATCATCTGCAGATTTACTTTGCAATTCAGCAATTGAACCAGGAATTTCAATTTTATTTTTATTGAAAAAATAATTTCCAGAGTTTAATATTTTAAAAATCAATCGATCACCTTCTTCTCCATATTTTCCCATAAGTGTTTCCGAATTTTCAAACGTAGGTGTTTCAATAGGTTGAAATCCAAACTGTTCGAAATTCGATTTTATGATAGAAAAAATATAATTTCTTTTAGCTACTTCCGTAGAAGAAAAATCGCGAGTTCCTTTCGGAATACTAGGTTTTTGAGCCATAATAGTAATACGTCAATGAGGCAATTTGCCAATTATCAATTATTGTAGTGCAAATATCTTACTTTTAAATGACAATAAAAAGAGCCAAGGAAAAAGTTTAAAGAGCCAATAAATAAGGGCGAAATAACTCAACCATACTTTTACCTATTTACTTTTTACTTGGTTCTTAAAATAAACTTGTAACAAAAAATCAAAACCGACTACAAATAGGCATGTTTGGATTATTTAAAGAAAATACAAAAATAGCCATTGATTCTATTAGAAGTCAGGCTTTACGTACGTTTTTAACGGTATTCATTATAGTTATCGGGATTACCTTTTTAGTTGGAATTTTAACGCTTACCAAAGCATTAGAAAACAATTTATTTGGAAATTTCGCTTCTATGGGTGCGAATACATTTTCTATTGGTCAATATGATTTTTCGGAGCAAATCAACCGAAATGATGGTGAACAAAAAGTCAATCCAATTATTAGTTACCCGCAAGCAAAAGGATTTAAAGATAAATTTGATTTTCCTTTTACAGCAACTTCTTTGTCGTTTACAGCTTCTTCAACGGCTGAAGTTAAATACGAAAACAAAAAAACAGATCCAGAAATTACCATTTTAGGTGCAGATGAAAATTTCTTACCCAATAATGGGTTTGAATTAACAAAAGGTAGAAACTTTACTCCTTTTGACATTGACAATAATAATTTTGTATGTGTTTTAGGAGCAAATTTTAAAGATGGATTATTAGAGGGTGTAAATCCAATTGACAAAACTATCTCAGTTCGTGGAGCAAAGTTTAAAGTAATTGGCATATTAAAAGAAAAAGGTGCTACGTTTGGAAACAATCAAGATTTAAGAGTAATCATTCCTATTCAAATTGCCCGTTCTATTTTTTCACAACCAAATATAAATTACGATATTGATGTAAAAGTCAATAACAAACAATTTTTAGATGAAGCAGTTAACAATGCTACTTTAGCTATGAGAAGAGTTCGAAAATTAAATCCAGTTGAAAAAGACAATTTCGGAATCAATAGAAGTGACGATTTAATTCAACGTTTAGGAGAAAACATAAAAGTAATTAATATTGCTGCAGTTGGAATTGGTGCTATTACCATTTTTGGTTCAACAATTGCTTTGATGAATATTATGTTGGTTTCCGTTTCTGAAAGAACTAGAGAAATTGGCGTTAGAAAATCATTAGGTGCTAAAAGAAGTACTATTGCTTGGCAATTTTTCACAGAAACCTTTGTAATCAGTCAGATTGGAGGAATTATTGGAATTATTTTAGGATTATTGTTGGGTTCGTTAATTGCCTCCGTCGCCGGATTTTCATTTGTAATTCCTTGGGTTGCCATTATGGCTGCCTTTATCACAACATTTATAGTTACGATTATTTCAGGATTGTATCCAGCAATAAAAGCTTCTCGATTAGATCCAGTTGAAGCGTTACGTTATGAGTAATTTAGTATTCAGTCACAGTTTTCAGTTTTACTGTTAGCTGTGACTGAAAACTGTTACTGAATTTCACAACAAATCATTCGGTCATTTCCCACAAAATCTTTTCGTAATTCGATATTTTTAAAACCTAAGTTTTCTAATAATTCTATGGTTTCTTTACCTAAATATTGATTGATTTCGAAAAACAATTTACCATTTGGTTTTAAACCATTTAAGGCTAATTGTGCAATTTTTCTATAAAACAACAAAGCATCCGTATCTTCCACAAATAAAGCTAAATGCGGTTCGTAATCTAAAACATTCTTTTTAATTTCTTGTTTCTCTAAATTTCGAACATAAGGTGGATTGGATACAATTACATCGAATTTTGTTCCGAATTCATCTAAATTATCCATTTCCAAAACACTCTGATGTTTAAAGTTAATTTCAACATTATTTTCCGAGGCATTTTTGGCTGCTGTTTCAATAGCTTTTTCAGAAACATCTATAGTAAAAACATCCGAATTTGGAATTTCTTTTTTCAAGGAAATCGGAATACAACCCGAACCTGTTCCAATATCAAGAACTTTCAACTTTGTGCTTCCAGCTTCCAACTTCGTACTTTCTACAATCCATTCTACTAATTCTTCCGTTTCCGGACGTGGAATTAAAGTATTTTCATTGACTTCAAATCGCAAACCATAAAACCAAGCTTCACCAGTAATGTATTGTATCGGTTTTTCAGCTTTCAAATCTGAAATTATTGTATTCCATTTTATTAAATCTTCATCTGAAACTTCAAATTCTGGTTGTAAAGAAATATCAATTCGTTTTAAATTATGCAAATATTCGGTTAGAATAAAAAAGAAAGATTCAATTTCCGAATCTTCTTGAATATTTTTTAATTCTGAATAAAATTGAGTTTTTAAATTTTTGATGTGCATTTTAAAAATTATATTTCTTTTTTACTATTTCGTACATTTTCTGTTGCAAATCCCAAGTAGATAGTCCAACCGCAATTCTTCGTTCATCTATTCTATCAAAATCCATTATTTTATTTGGTTGTACATTATTATAAATACCATAAATAAAATAACTACCATTTCTTTGAATACTATCAACTAAATTTCCATATATATTAGCTAGGGCTTTACCTTTTCTAATAAGATCTAAAAAAATTGGTTTCCAATAATTAACATCTTTAAAATGCATTATTAAAGTTCCAATATTTGGATTTAATTCATTAGTAGCACCAATAGTATAACTACCAATTAAGTCATCATCAGGATAACCAAATTCTTTAATAATTACTTTAATTCTTTCTTCATGAATTCTATCAATACTATCAACTTCTTCCCAGTTAATATTTTCTCTATGCCTTATTTCCTGATCTTTAGCAACAATAAGCTTAATCTCATTTCTTAATTCGACATTTACTGTTGATTTATATTTTTCAAATATTTTTTTGGAATTTCTTTTTAATTTTTTCCATCTAGATTTATTTTTCAATCCATTATATATTGAATCATTATCAAAATAAAAAAAACTATAACCAAACTTTTTTAACAATAACTCGATATAGTTAAACGTCTCTTTTTCTTTATTTAACTTCATCGAAAGTCTTGCCAAAATATTAACTTCATAAATATTTTCTTGATTTAAAAGAGGGCAATTGCTTTCTGCTTTTTTCAACAAATTATAAGCTAAAGTATCATTTCCAATTTCGTAATTATAATTTGCTTCATATACAAATTGATAATAATTTTTAATGTAATCATATTCTTTTTTATTTTCTTGAGAAAACAATAAATTACAAGAAGTAATTAGAAAAAACAAAAAAACTATTCTCATATTATTCTAAATCTCTAAGCATAAAAACATGACAACTACTATGACCAGTATCTCCAATTGGAGCATCAATATATTCGAAATCAAATTTTCTGTATAATTTTTGAGCAGCTTCCATATAAGGTAACGTTTCTAAATAACACTTTTTAAATCCGGCTTGTTTCGCAAATTCTAAACAGTGGCGCATTACTTCTTGCGCGATTCCAAAACCACGAATTTCTGGAGCAAAATACATTTTTTGCAATTCACATATTCCAGAATCATCATTAGCTAAAGGTGCAATTCCTGCTCCACCTTTAATCTCACCATTAATTTCAACTACAAAATACTTTTCATTTTGGTTGAGATATACTTCAGATAATCTATCTAAAAACGGATCAGCATAAGCAGTTCCTTCTTTGGGAGCATTTAACTCATCGAAAATTTTTCTAATAATTTGAGCCATTGCAGCATTATCTTTTGCTTCAATTTTTCGGATTGTATAAATCATAGTGCAATTATAAAATGTAAAAGTACTAAATTTGTAAGATGATTGAGCATGAAATTTACATGAAACGCTGTTTGCAACTGGCAAAAAATGGATTAGGAACCACGTATCCAAATCCGTTAGTGGGAAGTGTTGTGGTGTATGAAGGTAAAATAATTGGTGAAGGCTGGCATAAAAAGGCAGGAGAACCACATGCTGAAGTGAACGCCATAAACTCGGTTAAAGATAAAAGTCTTTTAAAAAAATCGACCATTTATGTGAATTTAGAACCGTGTAGTCACTTTGGAAAAACGCCACCTTGTGCGAATTTAATTATAGAGCATCAAATTCCGAAAGTTGTTATTGGATGTATCGATTCATTCTCTGAAGTTGCTGGCAAAGGAATTGAAAAATTAACGAATGCGGGATGCGAAGTTATTTTAAATGTTTTAGAAAAAGAATGTTTAGCAATCAACAAACGTTTTTTCACCTTTCATAATAAAAAAAGACCGTATATCATTTTAAAATGGGCTGAATCGGCAGATGGATTCATTGCTCCATTAGAAAAAGAAACGAAAACCTCCATAGCTATTTCTAATGTGTATTCAAGACAATTGGTGCACAAATACCGTTCGGAAGAGCAAGCTATTTTAGTTGGAACACATACGGTTTTAGAAGACAATCCAAGTTTAGATACTAGAGATTGGTTTGGTTCGAATCCTATTCGAATCATTTTAGATAAATCAGGTAAAATTTCTGACGATTATCAGATTAAGAACAAAAAAAATCCTACAATAATTTTCACAGAACAAGAAAATTGCCTAAATTCGGAAAATTGTATTTATGAAAATCTTACCTTTGATAAAAATCTAATATTCAATATTATGGATTTTTTATTTGAAAAAGGTATTCAATCCATTATCATTGAAGGTGGTACTCAAACACTTCAGCATTTTATTGATGATAATTTGTGGGATGAAGCAAGAGTTTTTATAAGTGAAAATGAATTAGTAACTGGAATTAAAAAACCAGTGTTTTCTGAAAAATGTAATCAAAAACATTTAATAGAAAAGAATCAATTAAAAATTTATTCCAATCATGATTGAAGCTATTATTTTTGATTTAGGCGATGTATTTCTAAATTTAGATCATCAAGCTACCCCAGAAGCCTTAAAAAAATTAGGATTACAAGAATGGAATGATGATTTAAAGAATTTGAATGTAAAATATGAAACTGGAAAAATTGACGAACTTCAGTTCATAGAAGGCATTCAGAAATACATTCCTAATGCAGAACTTTTAGAAATAAGAGAAGCTTGGAATGCCATAATTGTAGATTTCCCTTTAGAACGTTTAGAGTTTTTAGAAAAACTTAGAAATAAATACAAATTATTTTTATTAAGCAATACAGATTCAACCCATATTGATAAATTTGAACACCGCGTAGGCTTAACTTTCGCTCGTGAATTTTATGGTTGTTTTGACAAAATTTATTTTTCGTTTGAAACGAAAGTCAAAAAACCAGACGAAGCTGCCTTTAAACAAGTTATTCAACAAAATAATTTGAAACCCAACAAAACATTATTTATAGACGACAATTCAGATAATATTGAAACGGCTAAAAAATTAGGATTAGTTACTTGGCATTTACAAGTTGGACATGAAGATGTGGTTGATTTATTTGACAAAAAAATATTATAGAATTGCTAGAATCCGAAATTAAAGACACTTATAAAACAATTGATTTTGCTGTAGAAGACGTATTATTTAAAGAAAAAAACAGCAAATTTATAGGTTACGCTTACCCTATTACTTCTGAAGAAGAAGTAAAATCCCATATAGAAAATCTAAAAAAGGAACACTTTTCTGCCAGACATTGGTGCTACGCTTATCAAATTGGAACTGAAAAAATTAAATTCAGAGCCAATGACGATGGCGAACCAAGTAATTCTGCCGGTATGCCTATTTACGGCCAAATTCAATCGTTTGAAATTACTAATGTTTTAATTGTAGTTGTACGTTATTTTGGCGGTGTAAAACTTGGAGTTGGCGGACTAATTTCTGCCTACAAAACCACAGCACAATTAACTTTAGAAGAAGCTGTTATTGTAGAAAAAACAATTGATAAACATTTTAAAATTATTTTCGATTATAAAAACATGAATAAAGTCATGCGTATTATAAAAGAGAAAAACCTTGATATTGTCAATCAAAAAATGGAAATGAATTGTGAAATTGAAATAGCAACTCGAAAAAAAAATGCCAAAGAAATATTTGACATTTTTACTACTTTATTTGAAATTGAAATAGAAGAACTAGAAAATTCCTAATATCTTTTAAAAAATTTTACTCAATTAAATTCAAAGTAACGGATTAATTTTTTCAGTTACATACGAAGGCGGAACCATAGGTCTTCCCGTTTTCATATCAACAAAAACCAACATTGAATAGCCAGTTGTTAACAACTGCTTTTCTTCATTATAGATTTCATAATCGAATTCAATTTTTACGGAAGTCTGACTCTTCAAAATTGTTTTAACTGTTAATAAGTCGTCATAACGAGCTGGTTTCTTATAATTCATCTCTAAAGCGACAACAGGAAGCATAACACCGTTCTCCTCCATCCACTTATAGGAAACTCCTAAATTTCGCAACCATTCTACTCTACCCATTTCAAAATATTGTGCATAATTACCATGATACACTACACCCATCTGATCGGTCTCAGCATATCTAACTCGCACTGTAAATTCATAAACCTTCATTTTATATATCTTATTGTATTATTTTAACTATCAATCACTTACACTTTTTTAATTAATTTTTCATTAAGAAAACCTTAACTTTGTTTACAACATTATTTTTTAAATTACAATAGTGAAGTTGTTTTTTTTTACAAAATTTTGTTCACATATTTGCCTTCCTAATACGAATGACCATTATCAAAAATCTTGATGGTTATTCTTCCAAGATTAGATCACAAAAACTATAAAAAAATTAAACTTATGACTAAAGCAGCAAAATCTGTTTGGATTAATTGCCTATCCTTTATAAAGGATAACATTCAGGAACAAGCCTATAAAACATGGTTTGAACCTATTGTGGCGATTAACTTAACGGAAGACAATGCTTTACACATTCAAGTCCCAAGTAAATTTTTTTACGAGTGGTTAGAAGAACACTATGTTACCATTTTAAAAACAGCTTTAACAAAAGAACTTGGAAACCAAGCAAAGCTAGTATATAAAATTAAAATGGAAAACACTTATGGCAATAAACTTCCATTTACTGAGCAAATTCCGAGTACACAACGTACTTCTGTTAAAACTCAAGAAATAGATGTTCCAATTGTTAATAAAAATCCTGAATTAAAAAATCCATTTATCATTCCTGGAATTAGAAATGTTAAAATAGAATCGCAATTAAATGCGAATTACAGCTTTGATAATTTCTTAGAAGGAGATTCTAACCGATTAGCAAGAAGTGCTGGTATGGCTGTTGCAAATAAGCCAGGAGGCACATCTTTTAATCCTTTACTAATTTTTGGTGGAGTTGGTTTAGGAAAAACACATTTAGCACATGCTATTGGTGTTGAAATTAAAGACAAATACCCAGAAAAAACAGTTTTATATATTTCTGCTGAAATATTCACACAACAATATATTGAATCTGTAAAGAAAAATACTAGAAATGATTTTATTCATTTTTACCAATTAATTGATGTATTAATTATTGACGATGTTCAATTTTTATCTGGAAAAGCTGGTACACAAGATGTATTTTTCCACATTTTCAATTATTTACACCAAAATGGCAAACAAGTAATTCTTACTTCTGACAAAGCTCCTGTTGACATGCAAGATATTGAGCAACGCTTATTATCTCGTTTCAAATGGGGATTATCGGCAGAATTACACCAACCAGATTACGAAACTAGAATTTCGATTTTAAAGAATATTCTTTATAGAGATGGTGTGGAAATGCCTGAAGAAATCTTAGAATATGTTGCCAAACACATAAAAACTAACGTTAGAGAATTAGAAGGTGCAATTATATCATTAATTGCTCAATCTTCATTCAACAAGCGTGAAGTTACAATTGACTTAGCAAAACAAGTAGTAGAAAAGTTTGTAAAAAACATCAAACGCGAAATTTCTATCGACTATATCCAAAAAGTAGTATCAGATTATTTCCAATTAGATACTGAAACGTTGAAATCTAAAACACGTAAACGTCATATTGTTCAAGCGCGTCAATTAGCTATGTATTTTTCTAAGAAATTTACAAAAGCATCGTTAGCAAATATTGGTTCACAAATTGGAGATAGAGATCATGCTACAGTTTTACACGCATGCAAAACGGTTGATAATTTAGTTTCAACAGATAAGCAATTCAAAAAATTCGTAGAAGACATCAACAAAAAACTTAGTATTTAATGCCTACAAAAGTATTAATGGTTTGTTTAGGAAATATCTGTCGCTCACCATTGGCTGAAGGCATTTTACAATCTAAACTTTCTAAAGATATTTGCCTAGTTGATAGTGCAGGTACAGGAAATTGGCACGCTGGTGAAGCACCAGACAAACGTTCCATTGCAGCCGCTAAAAATCATGGTTTAGATATTAGTCAACAACGTTGTCGTCAAATAAAACAATCCGATTTTTCTAACTTTGACTACATTTATGTAATGGACAATTCCAATTACACTAATGTTTTGGCAATAGCACCAAGTGAAACATCAAAATCTAAAGTAAAAGTTATTTTAAACGAGTTACATCCAAATCAGAATCTGGAAGTACCCGATCCTTATTGGGGAAATTCAAATGATTTTGAAAATGTGTATCAAATTTTAGATGAAGTTTGCGAAGTTATAGCACAACAAATTAAATCTAAAAAAATCACTGTATAATATTCTCCTATTTCAACTTATAGAAAAAATGAATACATCTACTAAATTCGGAAAGTTATATTTAATTCCTTGTACTTTATCCAATCCTGGAGAATCAACGGTAAATCCGGAAGATGTATTAGCACAAACGGTTAAAAAAAGCATTGAAATAATTGACCATTACATAGTTGAAAACGAAAAAACGGCAAGAAGATTTATAAAATCTGTTGTTCCTGAAAAACCTCAACCAAGTTTGCATTTATCAGCATTAAACAAACATACTGATGTAAGCGAACACATGGAAATGATTCAACCTTTATTGAATGGAATAAACGTTGGATTAATGAGTGAAGCAGGTTGCCCAGGCATTGCTGATCCAGGTGCTGTAATTGTGAAATTGGCACATGAAAAAGGCATACAAGTAGTTCCTTTGGTAGGACCGAGTTCCATTTTATTAGCCTTAATGGCAAGTGGCATGAACGGACAAAGTTTTGCCTTTACAGGTTATTTACCTATTGACAAAAGTGAAAAGAAAACAGCTTTAAAAAATCTTGAAAAATGGTCGCAAGATAAAAATCAAGCTCAAATTTTCATGGAAACTCCTTATAGAAATAATAAATTCTTAGAAGACATTCTTAATACGTTACAACCGCAAACCCGTTTATGTATTGCTTGCGACATAACATTACCAACTGAATTTATAAAAACAAAAACTATAAATGAGTGGAAAAAACAAAAGGTCGATTTACACAACCGACCTTGTATTTTTGTTATTCAAAAAAGTTAAACTGAAACTTTAGCAAATTTGTTTGCTTTAATATTTGAAGTATCGTAACCATTAAATCTTTTAATGTAAGATCTTAAAGAAGTTCCAAACCCATCTTTAAAACCATTTTTACCATTACTTCTTAAATACGTTTTTACTGAACTTGCTCCTGCTAAATGTGCGGCAGCTAATAAGCCTGATTCTGTAATTTCGATTCCGTTAATTACTCTTCCTGAGTATTTTTTAATTTCTCTTCTTAATTCCCATTTATTTATGCTTAATAATGCATGAATAGCTTTTTCTTGCAAAACAGGATTTTTAAGAAAATTATTAAAATCGTAAATACCAATAGTTCTTAACGCACTTCTACCAAATTGATATTTACCCATGTAACCGTAAGCATTAACTAAATCATACAATCCAGCAGATTCTTTAGCTGCTAATGCTTGTTTAAATCCTACAAAAGTTTTTCCTGTAAAAGGAATTGCCACATTAAACTTTTTAGATTCATCTTTAGATGGAACGTGATAATCATAAAATTCTGTTTCATCGATATGAAACCCGTCAACTGACTCATCTTTAAATGCACTAAATCCTGAACTTAAAACAGCGATAAGCGCAATCGCAATTCCAAAATAAATAATGTCTTTTCTCATTTAATATTTTTTCTCAATTAGGTAAAAAAATATTTTTACGGAGTTTTTGATTGACATAAATCAAAGAACACTAATTGAATTAACGGGGCAAATATACGATAATTTTACATTATTTTTCTGTAAATCAAGTTGTTAACATTTCTTTAAGAAGTAAAAATACCTACAAAAAGCCTCTAACAATGCTGAATAACAAGTTTTTACAGATTTTAAATTGTTGATAATTTTTTTTCGTTTTCAGATGAAAAACATCAAAAAATCGATGAAATTAAGGTTGTATTTTAGAGAAAATTCAAAATTCCTACTGCCCTTTCATATACAAAATGGTACCAAAAGTTTTAACTGCAATATTAATATCAAGAAATATATTACGATGTTTGATATAATACAAATCATATTCTAATTTCATCAAACTATCATCTAAAGTTTCCCCATAAGGATAGTTAATTTGAGCCCAACCTGTTAAACCAGGTTTTACAATATGACGAGTATGATAAAGAGGTAATTTTTCAGCTATTTGATCAACAAAAATCTTTCTTTCCGGTCTTGGGCCAATAATTGACATTTCACCTTTTAAAACATTAATAAATTGTGGAAATTCATCAATCCTTGTTTTTCGCAATAATTTACCAAAAGGAGTAATTCTAGAATCATTGGTTGTTGCAAATACGGCACCATTTTTTTCAGCATTTACAATCATTGTTCTTAATTTATAAATTTGAAAAGGTATTTCTTTTCTGCCAATTCTTTCTTGATGAAACAACATAGGACCTTTATTCCAAAATAAATTAAAAAACAAAATAAAAGGCGAAATTAACAATAATACAAATAACCCAATTATAGAAATAACTACATCTACACATCGAACAAATAGCAAATACAACATATTTTGCTTTTTAGTAAATGGAAAATAAGTATATAATTTCTTATCCTTTAAATGAAGCGGAATTCTATTGGTTAGATCTTCATAAAGTTCTTCATATTGTACGATTGGAATTCCATTTTCTGAAATTTCTAATAATTTATTATAGATATCAATTGAAGTGTTTTTAGATTCTGTCGCTACTACAATTTCTGAAATAAAATTATGCGTTAAAAATTCATCAATTTCTGAAATACATAATTGATTTTCAGATTTTGTTCCCTTTTCATCAACAACATCAACATTAATGAATTTTACAATTTTAATATGTGGATCATTAATTATTAATTCTTTTGAAAATTTATTAAAATCTTTTTGTTTACAAACTAATATTAAAGGCTTATAAAAACGTTTAGAAGCAAGAATGAAAATATAAATTAGTCGCCAACAAATAAGCGCAAAACAGATTATTAAAAATAGTAATAATAGTTCAATTCGTTTTTCTGGAAAAGAAGGAGTAAAAATTGGTGTAAATAAAAAAAATAAGGTTGTAAAAAATGAAGTTAATAACAATCCTTTAGTTATTTTACTAGCAAAACTAACAACAACTAACTTGTACATTTCAAACACTGTACCTAATAAAGTAAGATATATTGCAATGAATGGAATCCATAAATAGTTAAGTTTTAATTCTGCAAAATATTTTAAATCAGTAAAAAGATTAGGTAAAAACAAAAAACCAACAACAAAAACAACATCGAAAATTCGAAGTAGAATTTTTCGTTCAGAAATTTCGAAATGTTTTTTATAAGGCTTAGTCATTATCAATTATTTGTTGTCTAAAATAAGATTTTTAAATTAAAAAAAAGTAAAGTTGTTTAATAAATTGAAGAATTACATCTATTTTAAAAAAAAATCATTTTAATAGATTTATCCATTTATTTTTAACATTTTCCCAATCAGCACTTTGAACAAAATTCCTAGCATTACTAACAACTTCATTCGTTTGTATAGGAGATGAAATAATTTGATCAATTTTACTCACCATTGCTAAAATATCATTATCATCAACTAAAAACCCCGTTTTATCATGTTCAATTAAATACGGTAAACCACCAACATTTGTTGAAACTACAGGTAATCCTAAAGCCATTGCTTCTAACACACTAACTGGCATATTATCAAAATGAGTAGTATTAATAAAAACATCAAAATTTTGAGCTAAGGTAGTCCATTCTTTCTTGGAAAGTTTTCCTGTAAAATCAACCTTTAAATTTAAATGTTTTGCATATTCTTTTATACTATTTAAACTACCATCTTTATCTGGTCCAATCATTGTTAAAGTAGCATTTGAATATTTATGCTTTAACTTTTCTAAAACATCAATTGCCATTTTTGGATTATAAATTTCAGCAAAAGCTCGAACCCAAATAAGTTTTGGAGAAAAAAACTTTCTTTCTTTAAACTGATATTCTGAAATTGTAATTGAATTTGGAATATGAATAACGTTAGAAAATCCGTGTTGTTCAAAATGAAATTTTAAATAACCTGATGGAGAAACTAATCTGTTTGCATTTGCAAAAATTAATTTACATAATTTAGGATTTTTTTGCAAACGATTTGGTAAATCACCACCATGCAAAATGGGTATGTACTTTATTTTAAGAAATCTAGCAAATTGACTAGATATAAAAGCAAACCAAAAAGCTGATGTACTGTATGTATCGATTAAAATATAATTTGAGTCTTTGTGTTTTAATATTCCATAAAGCATATCTAATAATCGAAGCAAAATATTTTTTTTAGAAGAGTAAGAAACAACTTCAAAACCAGATTCAGACAACAACCCACCTAAAGTTTCAACTGTAGTTTTATTAATTCCGTGTTTCGAAAGCTTATTTCCTAGATACAGTATCTTCATCTTCATCATTTTGAATATAAACATTAAGCAAAGTTAAAGCGTATAAAACTCCAGGAGCAACAATCCGAGTAGCAGCATGATTAATCGTTAATCCCCAAAAAATTAAAAAGGGGAAGAAATATAAATGATGGTATTGTCTAAATCTAAAGTATTTAATAATAGGTACAAAGATTAACATTAATAAAATAATTAATCCAAAAGAACCATGTTCGGCTAAAAGTCGAGTTGGCTCACTATGTGCTTGCATACCTTGCAATCCTTCTTCTCCTCGCATCATACCGCCAATTCCTGGTCCAACACCAAAGATCGGATTTTCTTCAAAGAATTTCAAATCCGTTTCCATAATATCTTCCCTACCTGACATTTGCGACTCTTTAACTCTTCCTGCAGCATCTTTATTTTTATATCTTTTATCAATTAAACCACCTGTTTCATATGAACTATACAACCATGCTGATGCTGATAAAATAAGAATTATTGAAAAAACACCTAAAAATTTAGATTTTGCTTTTTTATTGAGTAATTTAAAAATAGTAAAGCAAAAAACTATTACCATTGCTAATGCAGTCAACATACCACCTCTAGAAAAGGTAATTAATCCTCTATATGAAAACAGAAAAAACAAAAACAACGAAACTAATGAGTAAATTTTTTCTTTAGAATTAAAAATAAATTGTGTGAAAAATATAAAAACACCCAAACCTAAAACCACAGACATTTGGTTAGGTCCAAATCCTCCAGATGTAACAAAATTAGATGTCGTATTAGTGAAAACTTCTTCTTTGTTAGATGGTGTATAAACTATAATAAGAGTTAAAATACTTACTAATGGTCCAGCTGCAATAAAAAGGATATTGTTTAATCTCTGTAAAGAAATTCTTTTATTATAAGTATAGAGGGAAGCAAAAATTAAACTAAATGGACCTAATAAATTAAACATGATTTTTTTTCGAACATCAATTTCAAAAAAGAAGGTATTTACAGTTAAAACTATTCCTGGAATAAATAGCAAAAGAATAGCCAAATAAGGCCAAGCTTTTAAATTAATCCGAATATGTCCGAAACTTAAAATACAAAAAAAAATAACTGAATACTTTCCTATATCATACATAGATCCTTCAGACCGCATTCTAAATAGAATTTCTAAACCTACTACATATAAAATTAAAGTTAAAGTTTGAAAATCGCTATCATTATTTTTAATTAACCAATAAGTTCCTAAAGCTAAAAAAATTGCGAAATAAATAAACACAAATTCTCCAACAAAATGAACTAACAAGCCTAACAATACATGAAAGACTAAATATGAAATTTTATTTAATTTAAAAAAATTCAATTAATTAGATTTAAATATTTATTTATTATTGCTTCTTTTGAATAATTATTTTCAACAATCTTTTGAAATTGAATTGCAAAATTAGCACAAATTTCAGGATTATTAGAAAGATAGATAAAATGGTTTGATAATTCTTCTGAATTTGTAGGATCAAATAACAAACCATTTGAATTATGAGTAACTAAACTACTGCAAAATCCTACATTTGTAGATAATACAGTCAGTTTTGATTGTGCATATTCTAATAATGTTACTGGAAAACCTTCGTAAGTTGAAGCTAAAACTCCAATAGTTGCTTGAGACAACACATATTTAATATCTTGACAAGCATTATAAATAAATATCGAATTTTCTAAACCATTTTCTTTTATTATGGTTTTCAAATTATCGGAATAGGTATCTTTAAAATCTTTACCAATTAAATGCAAAGTCCAATTTTGTTTATAAATCTCACTGGTAATAAAACCATTAATTAAAGTAGAATGATTTTTAGGATTTTTCAAATTAGCTAAACAAACAATACGTTTTTTGGCTTCACCTTTTAAAATTGTTCTTTCTTCAGTTTTCTTTAAATCTGAAAAATTAGGCAGAAAAAAAACATTTTTGCAATTCAAATGTTGCAATGACCAAACTCTTAGTTCATCATTAACTGTAAAAATTTTAGAAAAGAAAAAGGAACAAAATTTTAATATCCATTTTTGCTTATTATCTTTTGCTCTATTTCCATAATGATCATGCCAAATTAATTGAATTTTTGGATTAAATATTTTAATTAATACACCAAAAAAGTATGAACTACTATGAGCATGAACAATTTTAATTTTGTTTTTCTTAATATATTTAGAAGCCAAAAAAATAGCATTTATATCAAATTTATTTTTTCTTCCTAAAAAAGCATAATTTTTAATTTGCTTTATTTCTTGCTTTAAAACACCTTCTTTTCGTGTAGACACAATTCCAGAAAACGTGATTTTTTCAGATATTGCGTTAGCAAAATTTACTGCCATTCGTTCTGCACCACCCGCATCTAAACTATCTATTAACTGTATAATTCTCATGAGATGGTCAAAAGTTTTTTAATTTCATTTTCAAAATACTCTGTTGTAAATTGTTTCGACCAATTGCATGCAGCATCACTCATTTTATAATAATCAGACTCTTTAAGCAGCAATTTTTGAATTTGAGCAACATCATCATTTAAATTTAGTGACAATATCCTACCTCTACTACCATTTCCTATCATATAATTTACACATGAAACATTTGTTGTTAAAGGCACACAACCGAAAAACATAGCTTCAGCCACAACTTTTGGCCAACCTTCTGATTTTGAAGGCAAAATTAAAAAATGATTATTTTGATAAGCTTCTTTTATAATATCTTTAGTTTGATTTCCAAAAATAGTTACTTGATTTTTAAGATTCTTTGTTGAAATATATTCTTCTATTTCAGATCTTAAAATCCCTTCTCCATAAACAGACAAATGAACATTTATATTCATTTTATTTAATTCTTCAATAAGTTGAATAGCATATAAAGGCCTTTTTCCTTCACTAAGCATCCCAACAAACATGAAGTGTATTACATCATTCTTAATCTTAATAATTGAATGTGTTATCTCCTTTTCTGAATATGTTGCTGTAAAAAATGGTTTAATATTTTTAGAATTTCCTTCCCATTCACCATAAACCAAAACTTGCATGTTTTTAGTTAGAAAAGTATTATTTAAAATCCATTTCTGAATTTTATATGTAAAAGGTTGCTTTGCTTTTGGATCCCAATTTCCAGCATACTTTGCGGTTTTTGGAGAATTTGGAAATAAAACCTGAATTAAACATGCTAACAAACCAATGTTTCCAGGACAACGCAAATGAATATGATTTGCGTTTTTCATAGCTTTATAAATGGTAGCAAAATTCCGAATTACATTTGGAAACGCCTTAAAAACATTCCAAAAAGTAGTAACATTAAAATCTTTTAATTCAATTGTTGGTTGTATTTCAAAAGATACAGGTGCTATTAACAAACTTCTATCTTCATTCCAAATCGGACAACAAAACTGGATAGAATGAGCATGTTTTGCCCATAATTGCATTTCTTTTTCATAAGGTGCATATAAAAAAGATAAATCATCTTTTTTTACAATTGGAGCATTAGAAAAAACAACCAGTTTCATATTAAATATATCCCTCCGAACTTTTATTGGAAACCATTATTGCTGGAACACCCATCATTACACTATTTTCATCAGCATCAGTATTGACTAATGAGCAAGCAGCAATTAAAACATGATCGTGTATGTTTATCTTACCTGCAACTACACTATTAGCACCTATATATACATCATTACCAATTACAGGCACTCCTCTCTTTTCACCGATTCCAGAAACTCCAATAGTTACACCTTGAGAAATATTACAATTATTACCAATACAAGTTTTAGCATTTAGAATAATTCCTCCAAAATGACCGATATAAAAAGAATGACCTATTTGTGCAGAAGCTGGTATAGAAATTCCAGTTGTAGTTTCAATTACTTTTTGCCAAAGTAAACAAAAAACATTTAAAACTTGCTTTATTATTGGCAACTTCATTTTATAAACCGCATTCGCTATACGATATTGAAAAACTGCCCAAAAACCTTGTGTAAAAAAAACGATAGTAAAGAAATTACCTCCATATTTTTTAAACTTTCTGTAATCAGTGCGAATATGAGATATAAAATTCATTTAAAATTATAAGTTATAATAAAACAAAAATCTAAAATTAATCAATAATTAAAGGCTTATTAGTTAATAAAGAAAACCAACCAACTGTTCTTCCCAAACTTTCTGTTAATGCCTCTTTTCTTTTATTTGTAGTAAGAATATTAGCAACACGAATAAGTGTAAGCAAAATCGTGATACTATGCCATTTAAAACTATGTATCATTTTAGGATTTGGATTTTTGGTACGCCAAACATACCAACCATTACGAACAACCATTTTTCCATAGTTATATTTATTTGGTCGTCCAGAAGCATCATGATGATGTTCCAATTGTGCATTTGTATTCAAATATAATTGTCCGAATTTTGAAATTCTAATGGTAAATTCAGCATCTTCATATAAACCATAACCTTCAAAATAAGTTGAAAATTTATGAATATCTAAAACTTCTTTTTTAAAAGAAGACACTCCACCCATTAATTGTTCCACTTTATAAATTTTACCAGAAGTAGGTAAATAACTTACACTTCTACCATGTGAAAAAAGTGGTGAAAAACCTGGTAACACATCAGAATCTAAACCTAATGATTTTCTTAAAATAAATCTTTTATCTTCACTTCTATGAAATCCATCATAAGTAAAATATTTTTTATCTTCCTTAAAATCTAAAGTGTTTTTTTCCCATTTCACTTCATTGGTAATATATCCTCCAACACCAAAAGCATCAGGAAATCTAGCATAAGTATTTATGATTTCCTCAAAATATTTTTCATCTAAAATGGTGTCATCATCTAAAAAACAAACAATTTCAGTTGTAGAATTAACTTTTGAAATTCCAAAATTTCGTTGTTTAGTTAATCCTCTATTAATATCGTCAACTAAAAAATAATCTAAATTTTTAAAATTTGCTGATTCAAAGTAAGCTTTAGTTTCTAGATTTAAAGAACCATCAACAATAATAATCTGGTTAGGATATAACAATTGAACAACTATAGAATTCATAAGCGTTTCTATAGCATTTCTTCTATTATAAGTACAAATTATCAAACTAAAATTCATTTAAATCAAGATAAATATTGTTTATAAATTATTTCGCTCGATTAACTTTTTAGCGTAAAATATTGACTTTTCATATTGCATAAACTTTTTCGGTAAGGTAATAAATTTAAGAACCCTATCAGAAATACTACCCGAACCTAAATAAAGTAAAAAGTGTTTTATTTTATACTCTTTAAGTGCCTTTTTATCGTAATGTTTCAAATTATAATAAGAAATAGTTGGACTAGGAATAGGAAAAATATTTTTAACTGGAAAATCTCCTTCCCAAGGCATAGCCTTTCTTTTTTTAGCTTGATTACCCCAAAAACGATAACCTCCTTGTGCAGGTTTTAAATGTAAATTGGCAGAAAAAGGATTATGTAATAAAACGAATCCATTTTTTAAAATACGTAAACCAAAATCAGTATCTTCTCCATATCCGCCATCAAAATTAACATCATTGTCTTTTAGTACGTTTAAAACCGCTCTTGATACACAAGAATTAGCGTTACTATAATTAAAAGAAACTCCAGACTTCCATCTAATATTTTCAATTTCTTTTAATTTAGGCCACAAATCATTTAAAGTTTGTTTTTCATGATCTGCACGTATGTCTAGCCCATTACAAGCATCGGCATTGTAATTTTGTAAAAACAAAATATGATTTTCCACAAAATTATCAGGAATACAGATATCGTCATCTCCAAAAATAACATAATCTGTATCTAACAATTCTAAAGCTTCATTTCTTGCCCTACAGCTTCCTTTAGTAGTTTGAAACTGAACAATTAATTCAAAAGGCAAATTATCAATTTCATAAATTTTTTCTTGTCTATTTTCTAAGGGAGTTGCATCTACAACTACAACTTTAGTAGGTGGAACTGTTTGATTTTTAAGGCAAATAATTAATTCTCTAGTAAAGTTTTGTCTTAACATTGTAGGTATTACATAGCCAATTGTTGGACTACCTTTCACAGGCTGTAAATCTTTAATATTCAAAGCTTTTAACTGACCTGTAATTTGCTTAATTTTTTTCGTTTTTAAATAAGCATTCCAATAATTAAAATTAAATAGTCCTTTACGAATTAATAAATAAACAGAATGTCTTTTTTTGAAATTTTTTCTATAAAATAAAAACATATCAAAAACATTTACTTTCGGAAGTTTAGTACTAACCTCAGTAAATAAATTTTCTACATAAAGGGAAACAGCACCTTGATTTTTTACTGCATTAAATCCAAAATTAATGGCTCTCATTTCTTCAGTTTTAAAATCAATGTCCCAATTATCAAGTCTTTCCCAAACTGACTTTCTAACTGCGAAAGCTTCAGGATTAATTCTCCAACTTACGCATTGTTTTAAATTAGGGAAATCATGAGATAAAAAATTAAATGTTGCAGCAAAATAAATGATTTCTTCAAAAAAGTTAAAGTAACCTTGTTTAAAACTCGAATGCCATATATCTCCAGCACCAAGAGAAAGATTTTCTAATAATTGCAAATCAGGACTACCAGTATATAGAATCTCTTCACCATTAGAAGTGATATGTATTTTAAAATTTTGCATTAATTCTTTGTAAATATGTATTGAAATATATTTCTAAATATAAATATATCAGTTTAAAATTGAAAAAACTTAATTTTTAAAACCTAAAGTTAAAAGACCAAATATAACACTATAAACCAAATTAGTAATATTATTATATATTTTTATTAAGTCAATAAAAAATTAGTTTCCTATAATTTTTTTATAGAAATCAAGATTTTGATTTGCTACAAAATTAATTTCAAAATGTGATAAAATTCTATTTTTTGCATTTTTCTCTATAGTAACTCTTAAAGTATCATCATTTAATAATTGCAAAATTTTATCTGCATATTCTTGATGATTGGTTGGATGTGCTAAAAAACCGGAAATACCATCTTCTACAATTTCATTTCCCCATCCAATATTAGATGCAACAATCGCTTTTTCCATAGCCATTGCTTCTAACCATGAAACAGGTAACGCTTCAGCAAAGGTTGGAAAAACGCAAACGGTAGCTTTTTCAATATACTTTTTAACTTCTGAATAGGCAACTGGTCCTATATAATTAACTTTTTTTAAAGCACTTGGAGTAAACAATTCTTGCATCATTTTCCAAGTAGAACTATTTCCAGAAATAATATCAAAATTATCTTTTCCTACCAAAACCAATTCAGTATTTGGATTCTTTTGATGAATGATATTAAAAGCAAGCGGCAATTCTAACAGTCCTTTTTTACGAATTAATGTTCCAAAATATAGAATGGTAGTAACATCAATTGATTTATTTTCTTCATTTTGAAACAAAAACATATCAACTCCGTTTGGAATTATAGTAAAATTATGATTTTGATTGAAAACTTCATTTGTCATTTTTGCTGTGTATGCGCTGACAGAAACATGACCATCTGCTTTTTTTAAAGCTCTTTTTTCATGAAATTTATTAATCCATTTTACGGGACGTTTATCTAAATGACAGAAATAGGTGTCACTTCCATGTAATTTAATAATAATTGGACATTTTTTTGGTTTGATAAATGATGTAATTCCAGTCCAATCATTAGCTTCAACAATTTCAATTTTATTATTTAAGTATAAAGAATTGATGATTTTTTCGATTTTCTTTCGAGTCAAAAACCAAGATAAACCTTTAATTTTTATATTCTTTATCTGATGAACTTCAACTTTATTGTCAAAAAAAACAGCATCTTCTTTTTGTTCATATACCAAAACAACAACTTCATGTCCTAATGCAGTAATTGCATGAGCCAAATTCTTTATACTAGTACCAATTCCTCCAGAATTACCTGTTCTTTCATGTGGATATTCTGGTGTAAGAAAGCCAATTTTCATATTTACAAATATCTATTATGAATATAATTCTCAGATAAATCTTTTTCAAAAATTGTTACAATTGAGCTTGCAACTGTTGAATGAGAAGGTATTGATTTAGTAACCACAGAATTTGCTCCAATAGTTACATTATTCCCAATTTCGATATTTCCAAAAACACCTGCATTCGGACCAATAAAAACATTATTTCCAATAATTGGTGTACCTATGTTACCAGAATTTGAAACACCTAAAGTTGCTCCTTGTGAAATATTACAATTGTTACCTATAATTACATCACCATGAATGACAATTCCACCAAAATGACCAATATAGAAACCTGCACCTATTTTAGTACGATAAGAAATATCCATACCGTATTTGAATTTCAATCTACGTAACCATAAAAAATAGAACAAAAACAAAATTCTATTTCTATTTCTATACTTTTGACAAAGTCTAAAAATAGTCATGAATTTTAATCCTGGATTTGGAAAAAACAAAAAAACAGAAAGTATCTTAGAAAATGTTACTTTATCTATTCCGTGTCTTTTAAAATCTGATTGAATTAATTTATCCATGATTAAGAATGGTGTTAATTTCTTTCCAAATTCTTTGTGAAGCCATATTTGCAGGTTGAATATTTATTCTTTCAAACCACTTTTTGGCTCCTTCAACTGACGCATTATTTTCTAAAGCAAGTTGTATTTTTTGTTCAATTTCAGATTGATTATTTAACCAAATTACATCATTTTTCGAAAACATTGATCTAAAATGAACAAATTTATATATTGTATTTACCGACCAAGCTTTTTGTTTTTTATCTGTAACATCATAATTGATATATAAACATGGTTTTTCAAAAATTGTAAAATCAAAAACCATAGACGAACCTAAATTAATAACAATTTCCGAAAATCTAATAGTATTTACTAAAACAGAGTTATCTTCTTTTAGTGGTAAAACAGTATTCCATGCATTTCCCATCATAGCCCATTTTGGATCAATTGGTACAATTATGTCTTTAAATTTTTCAAGAACATCATTATATCGATTTGAAAAATCGACAGGACTTTTTCTAAAAATAACTCCTAAATTATAACCTTTTGAATTCAAATTAGCAACTGCAAGACTTACATCTTCTAAATATTTTTCATCATCTGGGCAAGTTGTAATGTCATCACCGGAATAACAAATGTATTTTTTAGTTTCATCCAATTTATATGTAGAAAAAAATTCTTCTTTAGACATATAATTTTCTTCTTCAAAATGAGTTTCAAATTGCGGTGTACCTGTTATTTTTACTTGTTCTTCTTTTAAATTCGGATAATATTTCAACAATTCATTTTTCATAAAAACACTCCAAACAAAATAAAAATCAGTTTCAACAACCATTGTAGCTTTCGGTAAATTATCCCAAGAAAAAATAAAAGTAGCTGTTGGAACTTTTAATTCCTTAGCAGCTAATAAAGGTGCTAAAGCGCTTAAATGTCTTTGATTCGTACAAAAAACAAAATCTGGTTTATGCAAAATTAATTGTTCTTTACAAGAATTATAATAAGGAGTGTTTTTTTCTAATTTATTAAGACATTTTCTTAAAAAACTTATCCCATGTTTATTTGTACAAACCTTAATTAAAACAGTAACTAGAAAATTTTTCAGTTTATTTTTAAATCCATTTGTATTAGGTTTAAAACGATAAGAATCATAGATCGAATCATTTTCAATTTTCTTATTTAATAATAATGTAGATTGATTGATTGCACTTTTTATAACATCTGATACAATATGTACTTTTGAGTTTACAATTTTGACTTCCGAAAAATTTAAATCCGTTAAGTTAAAAGGTGTATTATTCCAAAATACAATATCGAAATTTTCCTTTCCAATTTTATGAAAATTTGAAAAAGCAAAATTCCTAAGTCCAACCCCATCAGGTAATAAAATAAAAATCTTTTTTTTATTCATTAAATTTTTGTGTTACTTTTTGAATCATCAAAAAATTTATTAAAAATAAAATTTGTATAAATCTTTGCACCTTCATCATTTAAATGTCCACAAGATGAGAAATATTTATCATCTGAAACAACATTTTCAAAATTATGAATTTCAGGATAGAGTTCATTAACCTTTTCAAAATATTCTAATCCTTTTGTGTTTTCACACATGGGTGTCATCACAACAGTTAATTTGATATTATTTTGCTTACAAATACGTTTAATTTCTTCATAATACTTATTTCGTATCGGTTTTAAAGTAGAAATATCATTATTCATTTTTCCTTTTCGATTACTCAACAATGGATAGTATCCTTTATTATATAATGTATTTGTTGGCTTTTTAGTAATAACATCATACATTTCACGAAATCCAATTTTGTTGTCAAATTTTATATATCGGTAGAAAGGTATATAGTAAATTTGATAAAAATCAGATTCGTTTTTATAGTGATTTTTGATAATTTCATTTCCGTGAATATATGGCATGAAACGAGCTGTAGTGCCTTCATCTCTTTTCTCATTACAAATACTCAAATCGGCTTCCATTATTAAATTCTTGATTTTATAATTATTTGCCATCATTAATTTCAACATCAAAGCAGTTTCAAACATATGCGAACCGCTCATTCCATAATTGAAAGCTTTATAGCCTTTTTTCTCAAAAATTTCGGGTACAAAATGATTATTAGCACGGGAAGTTCCCATAAATACAACATCAAACTTTTTGTTTTTTGAATGGATTACATTTTCTACTTTATTTCTTTCAGAAGATTGTGAAATAATAGCCGTATAAATTACATCTAACAACAAAGCTGCTGCTAAAAGTATAAAAAGAAATACTAAAGTTTTTTTAAGAAAAAGCTTCATTCTATAATTTAAGTTTGTCAATTAAAATATTTGTAAAAACAATTGCGCCATCATTATTTAAATGATAACTGTCTTTAAAAAGTTCTTTTTTTACTACAGAACTTGATAAATCTTTAAAATCTGTTATGGTGTTTTTTAAATCATCAAAATAATTATTCTTTGAAATCGTAGAAAACAACGGACAACTAAAAAAAGATGCTTTTTTAGTTTTTAGCAACTCAGTCAAATATTTATTATTAGAATTATATTTTGGAAGAATTTCAAAGGTCATTTTTTCGGAACCATTTAAAGGCATATAGCCTTGACTTTTATGAACTGTTTTTTTTATTTTTAAAACCGTTAGCATAATATTTCTAAACCCTAAATTTTGTGATGCAATATTGTATTTATAAAATGGCAAATATTTTAATTCAAATTTATTTAAATTATTATCAAATACGTAATTATCAATTAGTTCATTTATACCTATAAAAGGGTACAATTCTGTTTGAAATTTCTTTGAATATTGATCAACATCATTAATCTTATAGTCTAATTGAAAAAACACTTTTTTGTAACTTATATTTAAGTCATTCAACAATTTCGTTATAAATACCAAATCCTTAATTGTAGCACCTTGAACACCTAAATTTATTGTTCTTTTTTTTGTTTTTTCTTCTATTATTTCAGGAATTACAGAATTTTCAACACGTGAAGAACCAATAAAAATATAATCTAATTTTTGATTTTTTAAACTACTGATATATTGTACTTTATTCTGTGGAGATGAATTTCTATAAACATATGTAAAACCAAAATCTAACGCATATGCGCATATAGTAAACATTACTACTATTTTTAGAATATGTTTTACAAAACTATTCATGAATTAAAACTGAAAATAAATAAACTCTTTATAATCAGAGAATACACCTAAAGCTAAAATAGCCATGATACAAAACAGAAGTTTAACATTTTCATATTTTCCAGAAATAGGTTCGTTTTTGTACTTATGAAACCATTCAAAAATTATAAATACACCAACTAAGGCTAATAATTCTGGTGCATAACGTTCGTTGCCTAAATATTGAATATCAAATTTCAAATTCGTAAACATGTTTTTAATGTAAGCAAAAGCATCAGTAATTGATTTTGCTCTAAAGAAAATCCATGCAAATGTGGTAATTGTAAAAGTCAAAAAGATATTAATAATGGTTTTCAAACCTTCAGCATTCCATTTGAAATCTATATCTTCTAAATTGTGTCTGTTTTTATTTAACAATAACAAAGGCAAGAAATAAATCGCATTAATTAAACCCCAAGCTATGAAAGTCCAATTCGCACCATGCCAAAAACCACTTACTAAAAAGATGATAAATGTATTGCGCAATTGCATCCATTTTCCTCCTTTACTTCCTCCTAATGGAATGTATAAATAATCTCTAAACCAAGACGATAAAGAAATGTGCCAACGACGCCAAAATTCTGCTATATCTCTTGAGAAATATGGGAAATTGAAATTTTTCAACAAATCAATTCCAAATAATTTAGAAGTTCCTAATGCGATATCAGAATACCCTGAAAAGTCACCGTATATTTGAAAAGCAAAATAAACTGCTCCCAAAATCAATGACAACGTATTCATATCTTGTTGATGATTAAACACTTCATTGGCATACATCGCACAAGAATCGGCAATTACAACTTTTTTTACTAATCCCCAAATAATTTGATGTACCCCCTCTTTGGCTTTTTCAAAACTAAACTCACGTTTTACTTTAACTTGAGGCAAAAGATGTGTTGCACGTTCAATTGGTCCGGCAACTAATAAGGGAAAATAACTTACGAAAAGTGAATAATCTACAAAATTATATTCGGCCTTAATGCGTTTATAGTAAATATCAATCACATAAGATAAACCATGAAACGTATAAAAAGAAATTCCGACTGGTAAAACTACTTCAATTAATAATGGGTTAACTTTAAATCCGAAACCATTTAGTAAATCGGAAAAAGAAGTCACAAAGAAATTATAATATTTAAAAACTCCAAGAAATCCTAAGTTTACTATTATACTTAGCCAAAACCAAAATCTTCTTTTAGAAATGGTTTCGTTTTTCTCGATCATTATTCCTGTAAAATAATCTAAAAGTGTTGAAAACACTAATAAAAAAAGAAAACGCCAATCCCAACAAGCATAAAAATAATAACTAGCAACAATTAAAATACTATTTTGCCAAGATTTATTTTTATTAAATACGAACCAATATAATATAAAAACAATTGGCAAAAATGCCGCGAAATGAAGTGAATTAAAAAACATTTATGTTATAAAATTTTTATAGTATTGATATCAAATTTATCCATTGCCAAAGATAGAAACTATTATCTTGATTTCCATTATTATATTCTTTCCAAATTTGATTAACTTTTGACTCTTCTACAAAATCTAGCTTTGAAAACTGTGATATTTTGTCTGAAAAATAAGTATTAAGTTCATTTGCAATCCATTCTCTTTGTGGAGTTTGCAACGCTCTTTTAGGCGCTAAGGCAATATTATTTCCTAGTAGATTTTGACTCAATTGACGCAACATCCATTTTGTATTCCCGTTTTCAAATTTCATTGAATCTTCTTGAGCAAAAGCCAATTCGACTAATCTAAAATCTAAAAATGGTTCACGTAATTCTGTTCCATGCAACATACTTATGCGATCATTAAAACGCAATGCTCTTGGAATCTTTGTATAAAAAATATCACGATACTGCATATTTTTCATATTCGATTCGAAAGGTTTCTCATAAATTTCTTTTTCAGCAAAAGCGGAAAATTCTTGTAGCAAAACTTCAGGTTTTACAGGACTTGAATTTAAACCTTGAATAATATTATTTGAATTATTATGGTAATAATCGTAACCTGCCCAAGCTTCATCCATTCCTTGACCATCTAATAATACTTTGATTCCTTTTTTTCTAGCTTCTTTAAACAATAAACTGTAGGCTATTGTGGGAAATCCACCAAAAGGCTCGTCTTGATTTAGACTCAACTCAGAAATTAAATGAGGTACATCTTCAGACTTTAATAAAACTTTATTTAAATGATAAGGTTTATTTTGCAATAAAGCTTCCACCCATGGTAATTCATCATAATTGGAATCATTACAATAAAATGTAAAAGCCTCAATTTTTTGATTTGATGGTAAATTTTTATGAATTAGAGCAATTAAAGTCGATGAATCCAAACCACCACTTACATTCATTCCTAAAGGAACATCTGCACGAAAACGCAATTGAATAGCGTCGTTTAATAACTCGGTGTACTGTTCTTTTAAAGTAACTACATTTAAGGGTTCAATTGAATTAACTCTTGAAACAAAATCATACCATTTTTGAGGTTTAATATTGAAATCAAGTAATGAAAACTCTGCATAATGTGCAGCTGGCAATTGAAATATATTTTCCCAAAAAGTTTCGTGAGGCAAACCGTAAGTTCCAAAACTTAAATAATTTGCCCAAACTTTTTTGTTTTTATTTTTAGAAATTCCAGCCGCCCAAATTGATTTTATTTCACTTGCGAAAATAATTTGATCATCATTTTGATAATAATAAAATGGTTTAACACCAAATCTGTCACGAGCAATAAATAATTTTTGCTCATGCTTATCCCAAATGGCGATAGCAAACATTCCGTTTAATTTCTCTAAAAATGCTTTTCCCCAACGAATATAAGCAGCAAGTAAAACTTCAGTATCAGATTGTGTTTTAAATACAAAATGATTTTGAAGTTCCTTTTTTATTTCAATATAATTATAAATTTCACCATTGAAAACAACAACATATCTACCACAATGACTATGCATCGGTTGATTAGCTTCTTCAGATAAATCGATTATACTTAAACGATTATGCCCCAAACTACAAACAGAATCATGCCAATCTTTTTGTGCGTCAGGTCCACGATGTTCTTGTGCCTTAAGCATTTTAGACAAAGTGATTTTTCTTTCATCAATAGATTTTGAAAGAGAAAGTATTCCAACAATTCCGCACATTATAATCTATCTTTTAAGAAATGTAACTTATTTTCAGCAATTTCCCAATCTTTCAAAGTATCGATGTTTACGTAAAAATCGGGATTGCTTTCCAAAAAACTTAATTTTTCACCATAAAAACTTCCTCTTTTTATGATTTCAGTTTTTGTGATATACACAGAACCATCTCTAAAATAGCTTTTTGGTAAATCTTGTCGGCGAGAAATAATTGAATTTTCTCCTGTAGAAATTTTTAAAAATCCTGAATCATTTGGTTCAAAAACCCAATGGGGATTGAATTCGTGTGGAACAGGCAACACACTCACTAAAGCATCTGCATCTTCAGTAATAAATTTTTGAATAGCAGCATCAATAAATCCTTTTTCTCTAAAAGGTGAAGTAGGTTGAAGTAAACAAATCGCATCATAATATTCACCTAAACTTTCCATGTATTCAATAGCGTGTTGTACTACAGAAATACTAGTTGCAGTATCGTTTGCTAAATGTTCAGGCCTAATAAATGGAACATTAATTTGATTCTCTTTAGCTACTTTTATAATTTCAGAATCATCAGAAGAAAGAATTGTTTTATCTAATAATTTGGATTGATTTGCAGCATTTGAAGTGAAATACAATAAAGGATTATCACCTAGTGTTTTTATATTTTTACCAGGAACTCCTTTTGAACCGCCACGCGCTGGAATGACACCTAAAATTCGCATTAATACATGATTGTTTTATGAAATTGCAAAGGAAGATTTTCTAATAAATTAGCAATTTGTTCTCCTGCATCTCCTCCACCATAAACATCTGACACCAATTTTGAATTCGTATCTAATCTTTCAAAAATAGCTTTTTTAATAGCTTCTACTTCATAAATTGTATCCACTACATTATCACCTCTATCTCTTCTGTTTTGTCGCGAACCAATATTAACAACAGGCACACCTAAATAAGCACATTCTCTAATTCCTACACTTGAATTTCCAATTAAACAATTGGCATGGTTTAATAAATGTAAGAAATCTTTACCTTCCATATTCTTAAAGAAATGTACGTTTGGCAATTGATGTGTTTCTCGGTAAGCTCTTATTCCTGTTGAAGTTCCATCTGCACCAGCATCTACATTCGGCCAAAACCATAATGTAGGTTTATTAATTTCATAAACAGCTTGTAAAGTAGCTTCAATATGTTTTCGTGAATCTTGATATTCATTAGTTACAGGATGTTGCATCACCACTAAATAACCATTATCTAAATTTGGTTTAGCTCCAACGCCACCATATTTTTCATATGGATTAAATGGCAAAGAATGACTATTTTCTTTTACTTGTTTTGCTAAATCAATTGATGGACAACCTGTATTAAAAACAAATTCAGGATTTTCTCCTAATTTTATGACTCTTTCTTTTGCTGACTCGGAAGCTACAAAATGATAATCGGCTAATTTTGTGATAGAATGACGCACTTTTTCATCAATATTCCCTGTTACTTCTCCACCTTGAATATGTGCCAAAGGAATATTCATATAAGAAGCTGCAATGGCTGTAGCCATAGTTTCAAATCTATCGGCAACAGTTACAACAACATCAGGTTTTAAATTATCAAAAACCGTTGATAATTCTAAGATTCCAATTCCTGTTGTTTTTGCTGCAGCGGTTAAATTTTCACCTTCTAAAACATTAAAAACTTTAGCGGAAATTTGAAAACCATCTTTTTCTATATAATTAATAGCTGAACCATAACGATCTAATAATGCAGAAGCCGCAATGATTAATTGCAATTCTAAATTTGGATGATTTTTTATAGCTTCTAAAACCGTTTTAACTCTACTATATGAAGGTCGGGCTGTAATTACAACTGCTATTTTTCTTTTATTTGTCATTCGTTAAGTCATTTTCATTAATGAAATCCCATTGTTTCATATCGTGCTTCAATTTCAATCCAATAATATCTTGAAATTTTAATGCGTCAATTCCGTATCCTTTAGGTTTTTTTGCTTCTAAATCGTCAAAAGTAATAACATGACCTTCAGGTAAATTTTTATTGATTGCTAACGATTTCTCGAATATCGATTTCAATTCGGAAAATTGTTCGTTATTATTTTTATTAATTGGATTTTGAATGGCTGTATAAGTTGCATTAACATCTTCAACCAATTGAGAAACTTCATTAATCGTTAAAGAAGATTTTGAATCTGGTCCAAATATTCTTCTATCAAATACTACATGAAATTCTAAGATTTCAGCACCTAATGCAACTGCCGCTAAATTGGTTGCGATTTTTGCTGAGTGGTCTGAAAAACCAACTTTTACTTGATATTTTTCTTTTAATTCTTGGATTACATTAAACCCAAATTGTTCCGGTTGCGTAGGATATGATGTGGTACATTGCAAGATAGAGAAATCGACATTTCTTTCTTTCAAAAAGGAAACTGTTTTGTCTAATTCTGAGAAACTACTCATTCCTGAAGAAATAATGACTGGTTTATTTGTTTTTGCAATTTTTTCAAGTAATAATAAATTATTTACTTCACCTGAACCAATTTTATAATATTTTACTCCAATTTCTTCTAACCAATTAACAGCAAGATTACTAAATGGCGAACAAATAAAATCTAAACCAACTTCATCACAATGTGTTTTAATTCCTTTCCATTGCTCTAATGTAAATTCCATTCTTTTCCAATAATCATAACGCGTATTATCTTCATAAGAAAACTTTACACGAAATGGCTCAAACGAACTACTTTCTGCTTCGGCAATATGCATTTGAAATTTTATAGCATGTACACCAGTAGCTGCTACAGCATCAATATAAGAATGTAAAATTCCTAAACTTCCTTCGTGTGCTTGTCCGATTTCGGCAATTAAATATGGAAAATTTAAATTTTTCATTATCAAGTTTACTGTAAATTATTGAAGTTGGCAAGTTAGTAAATTCTTTAAACTCTTGAATAGTTAGTTTACTACAATTTTTATAAAATTTATTATCTATTTTGATTGATAAAAGCACTTATTTCAGATGTAAAAACAGTTGCACCATTTTTAAATAAATGCAAAGCATCAAAATAATACTCTTGGTTTTTATAAATTGGATTCTTTCTATTATAAATAATAATTTTATTTTCTGGCAACATTAATTTTCTAAATCGCTTTTCAAAATCTGTATTAAATTCATTGAAATTTGGAGGAAGAGCAAAAATCAATTGAATATTATTTTCTTTACAAATAGTTTGAATATTTTTAAAAGCTTTTAATTTTTCTGGAAGCTCTTTCTTACTATCATATTTCTTAATGTCTTTTAAAAACTCTATTTTAGTATCCTTTGATTTTTCAACAAAAGGCATAGAACCACAAGGTAAAATAGGATTTTTAGTAGGAATTTCTTCTTTTTTTAATATAAAACTATTTTTACTTAATCTTCCTAAACAAAATACTTTTGATATTATACTTCTTTCTTTTCTGTCTATTAATTCATTATTAATATAGTTATATTTAGATAACGGATATAATTTATCGAATTTAAAATTTAAAGTTTTTTCAAAAACAAATTCATAAGTATTATCTATAGATAAAATAACTTTTTTTGGCTTTTTATTAAATTTTAATACTGATTTTAAAATAAATTCTTGAAACAATACATTAGAACCAATGTACGATAAATTATATGATGACAGATTTGTTTCCTTTTCGATTTGACTAGCTATGATATTACCAGCACCACGAGAAGAACCTAGTACTATTATATCTTTATTAATTTTACCGTTAATTACTTTTTCAAGTCTTTGATCATATTCTAATTCTGGTGCTTTATACAAAAAATAATAAAAACCTTTATCTACAATAAAAAGCACCAATACAAACAAACTAATTCTTAATAAAAATTTCTTCATCTTAAAATTGAAAATAAATGAATTCTTGTTCTTTTGTACTAAAAATAAAAATAGCAAAGAGTAAAACAAAATAAAAACTCCATCTTACAAATACAGATTTCTCTGTAAACATTTTCTCTAAAGCATAATTATTTCTTCTACCTATCCATTCAATTAAAATAAAAATTGCGACCAAAACAATAACAAATGTTGGTCTGACTTCAGGTAAGGCAATTAATTTTGAAGTAAATATATCTTTGATATAAGTAATTGCATGTGTTAAAGAATTTGCTCTAAAAAATATCCAAGCAAATACAGTTAAAGAAAATGTAATAATTATTGAAACCAATTCTTTAAATGATGGCAAATTGCTATCATAAGCCACAATTTTCATATAATTTCTATTCGTATTTGAAAGCAATAAAGGCAAAAAATACAAAGCATTTAATGCGCCCCAAACAATAAAAGTCCAGTTAGCACCATGCCAAAATCCGCTAACTAAAAAAATAATAAATGTATTTCTGATTTTTAATTTTAAACCACCAACACTTCCACCAAGTGGAATGTACAAATAATCTTTAAACCAAGAAGACAATGAAATATGCCATCTACGCCAAAATTCTGCAATATCTCTTGAGAAATAAGGAAAATTAAAGTTTTTCAACAATTCCATACCAAACAATCGGGAAGTTCCCAATGCGATATCAGAATAACCTGAAAAGTCTCCATAAATTTGAAACGTAAAAAACAAAGCACCCATTATTAAAGTAGACCCCGAATAATCATCTGAATTATTAAAAATTAAATTTGCGTATTCGGCACAATTATCGGCAATAACAATTTTCTTAAATAAACCCCATAAAATTTGTCGAAGACCATCAACAGCTTGTGCATAATTAAACGTTCTTTTCTTTTTAATTTGAGGTAATAAATGAGTAGCACGTTCAATTGGACCAGCAACAAGTAAGGGAAAATAGCAAACAAAAGTTGCGTAATTGATAAAATTTGTTTCGACTGGAATTCTTTTTTTATAAATATCAATAACATAAGATAGTCCGTGAAAAGTATAAAAAGAAATCCCAACTGGTAAAATTACTTTTATGGTCCATAAATCAATTTTATGCCCAAATAAAAAAACTACATCTTTAATAGAATCTACAAAGAAATTGTAGTATTTAAATACTCCTAAAAAACCTAAATTGATTCCGATACTTAACCAAAACCAAAATTTTCTATTTTTTTCTGAAGAACTATTTTCAATTTTTATTCCGGAATAATAATCTAATAATGTTGAAAAGATAAGTAAAAATAAAAAACGAAAATCCCAACAAGCATAAAAATAATAACTAGCAACTAGTAAAAGTATATTTTGAAATTTTAAATTATTTTTTGTTACAAACCAATACAACAGAAACACTATTGGCAAAAAAATGGCAAAATTTATAGAATTGAAAAGCATTAATTTAGTATTAGAATTTTAAATCTTGTAAGTTTTTAAATTTTTGAAGAGTTTCATTTTTTACTGGTTTTCTGAATTTTAAAACAAAAAACAAGTTGTATAATGCTTCAAATAAAGCCAACCAAAATAATTTAAAATAAGTAAAATCTTTTAATGCATATTTATTAAAGTTATGGAATAGGGTTTTAAAAATTTTTTTTAATGGGAATTTACGGTATACCAAATAAAAGAAAATTGTGTTTTTTAATTGTTTTTTAAACCTAAAGTAATATTTACCTTGTTGATTTCTTACCTCTTTATTTATTCTATGATTTACGATAATAGAATTATCATACAATATTTCAAAATCTGCATCTAAAACTTCAATTGCTAAGCATATTTCTTCACCATAAATATCAATCCATAAAGGAAACCCATTTGTTTTTTTATAAACTTCATTCTTTAATGCAAATCCACATCCAACAAAATTATTGGTTTGAAACTGAATAAATTCCTTTTCAGCTTTTTCTAATGCTAAACTATCAGATAAAAATTCACCCGTAACTTCTTGAAAGGCAATAATACCTAATTTTGGATTATCGTGAAATAAAGTTGTACATTTTTCAATAAAATTGTTTGAAATTGGGTGTGCGTCATCATCTAATCCAATTAAAATAGTTCCAACTGCATTTTTATATAACATATTTCTAGCTGGAGATGCGCCAATACTCTTGGCAACTCCAAACCATTTTACCCAAGGAAAATTTTCTTTTATTAATTCTGTTGTTTCACAGCCGTCAATAAAAACCAAAACTTCATGTACATTAACATCAATCATTTTATAGATTTTATCTAATGTAAAAGCAAGTTCTTCTGCTCTGTTTTTAGTAACTATTAAAAAAGAAAATTTAGTCATTTAATAATGTGTCAATTATGAATTTTAAATTATTCGCACCAAGATAATCTAAAAGTTCTGGTTTATTAAGTAACATTTCATTTGGATTTGCTTTCCATTCGAAATATAATTTTTCGATTAATTTTGAAATAACATCTACATTATCAATTTCAGAAAAATACTCATAATCATTTCCTAATAGCCTTCTAGTTTCGCTGTTCTCTGGACCAAGAACTAACATTTTTTTGTTTGCAGCTACACAATGTGGAAATTTTCCTGGCAAAAATGGACTGATATCAGATTTTGCTTCCAAAATTATATTTACAGATACAGAATATTGAAGTTGATAAACTACATCAAAAGGTAAATTTTTATTTATTGAGATTAAATTATCCCTTTTGTTTTTGTGTTTATTAAATGTATCTGAATGGTTTTCTGAAATACTTCCAATTAGAATTAATTGTGCAGTTTCATTCGCTTCAGGATTAGATTCTAAAAATTTAAAAAATCCTTCAATTAATCCTTTCGGATTTCTTTGACCTAATAAAGAACCTGCATGTAATAAAGTAAATTTATTTCGATTAAAGAATTCAGGTAACTGAATTTCTTTATTCTCAATTTCTACTAATTGATGAGGAATCACAACTCCTTTGTTTAAAAAATCAGGCGCAAATTTACCCATCCATTCTTTAAGTAAAAGACTAGGAAAACCAGAATATGCAGCTTTATTGGCAAAATTAATTAGAAATTGTTCTTTATACTTATAACCTGGAGCATAAAAATCATAAGGCTTTGGATAAAAATGAAAAGGAAATGGATCATGCACGTAAGCTAACCATTTACTATGCCATTCTTTTATGTTCAATAATGCTTTATGTGGTCTAAAACTCGCAGCCTTACTTAAAGTAATTACTAAATCTGGGTTAAAGCTATCTTTTTTTAATGTTCTTGTAAAATCATGTACATCACTTAAAAATGCTGGTGAAAAACCTATTTTTCTTTCAATGAATGGCGTTGTAATTAAATTAAAGTTTCTATTTAAAAATCTTAAAAAACCACCCAAAATATAAATCCAATTGAATTTATTTACATTAATTTTTACACAATGAGCACCATTAATTGAAATATCTTTCCTTGAATGATGATACACTTTAACATTATAACCTGCTTTTATCATGTTAATGATAAGCGCTACATTACATTTAGAACCACTACTATCATTTACATTTATCGAATCAACTACAACAAGTATTTTTTTCATAAATCCTACCAATTTTTTCTCCAATCAATGTTTTCTTTTACAACTTTAGCTGGATTACCAGCTATAATAGAATTACTTTGATTAAAATCATTCGTCACAACACTTCCTAATCCTATCAAATTAATTGATTCAATATTGACTCCGGGTGCAAAACATGAAGAAGAACCAACATATACATTATCTTTGATAGTAATTGATAAATCTTTAGTGTTTGTTTTTGTGTGAATTGACCCATGAGTCCAAAATTGACTATTTCTCCCAGCAATCCATGTATTATTTCCTATTGTGATATTGTTCCATAAATCGAAATAGTGATTATTTATTATTCTTGAATCACTCCCTATTGAAAATTTAGAAGAGCCAATAAAAACATTTCCTGAGTGTATCATCGAATTAGATCCAATATTTAATTCCGAACAAGAAAAAACATTATTATCTGCAATCTTAACATTATCACCAATATTAACTTTGGAACAATTTATTATTGATTTACCTATTGTAACATTTCGACCAATTGAATATCCAAATAAAGTTTTCAATAAAAAAACTTTAATTGAAGAAGATGGTATATGTTTAAAAAGTTTTAAAATAACTGACTTGCTTTTCATACTTAAAATTTTAAACTAAGTCTGTTTTTACTAAATAATTAATAATCTTTTCACAAGCTTTTCCATCTCCATAAGGATTATGAGCTTTACTCATCAATTGATATTGTTTTTCATTATGTAATAAACGTAAACAAGCTGCTACTATAGTTTCTGTATTAGTACCAACTAATTCAACTGTTCCAGCTTGAATCGCTTCTGGACGTTCTGTTGTATCACGTGTAACCAACACAGGTTTCCCTAATGATGGAGCTTCTTCTTGAACACCTCCTGAATCAGTGACTATAAAATAAGATTGCTGCATCAAATATAAAAAAGCTGGATAATCTACTGGTGGAATCAAATTTACATTAGGTACATCACCTAAAATACGCTGTACTGGTTCTTGCACATTAGGATTCAAATGTACAGGATATATAATTTGAACATTAGTTTCTGTAATTGCTAAATCCCTAATTGCTAAACAAAGATTTTCAAAACCAACTCCAAAATTTTCTCTACGATGACCTGTAATCAAAATTACTTTTTTAGTAGTATCCACAACTTGCTTTACTAAATCCAAATCGGCACAAGTAAAATTATTTTCTAGTTTAGAAATACCTAATTGCAAGGCATCAATTACAGTATTACCTGTAACTAAAATATTTTCTATGGAAACTTTTTCTTGCAAAAGATTTTCTGCAGCCCAAGAAGTGGGAGCAAAATGAAAATCGGCTAATCTTCCTGTAATTTGTCTATTTATTTCTTCAGGAAAAGGAGAATTTTTATTGTAAGTTCTTAAACCTGCTTCTATATGCCCTACTTTTATACCGTTATGAAAAGCGGCCAAAGCCACCATAGAAGAAGTAGTTGTATCACCATGAACACAGACTAAATCTGGTTTTACTTCTAAAAAAACTTCATTTATACCCGTTAAAATTCTTGCACTAAGTGCATTTAACGATTGGTTTTTTTGCATTAAATCTAAATCATAATCAGGAACAATTTCGAAAAAATCTAAAACCTGATCTAACATTTGCCTGTGTTGAGCTGTTACGCAAACTTTAACATCAAAAAAAGAATCTTTCCTTAATTGATGATATAAAGGTGCCATTTTTATAGCTTCTGGGCGAGTACCAAAACAAAGTAAAATTTTCATTTGTTTGATTTGTTTGTTTTTTTAATTGTCAAATGGAACATCCAATATTAATAAACTATTTGTTTAAGGTTGTATCATGGATGTTTCACGAAACAATTTTTTTCTTAATGCCGTAAAGATATAATCTTAAGGGTAAAAAAGTATAAAATATTTTCCATTTAATTTGACTTAAAAAAGATAATTTGGCTGTATTTAATATACTTTCAAATAAATTATATTCTTTATAATCTAAAGATATTTGAATGAAATATCTCAATAAATCATTTGTAATTAAACCTTTTTGTTGCAAATTTTGAATTACTAATAATATAGCATCAACATTTGACTTAGTTCTTTTAGGATCTAATCTAAAATATTGACCTGTCATTGAATGACTATGTCTTCGGGCAAAAAACAAAGTTTTCTCTATTGAAATACCTCTTATTCCAGTAGATAAAATTCTAGAATATAATTCCCATTCTTCAGCGTGTAATAAATGCTCGGTATATTTGTTTTCTTCAAAACATTCTTTTTTCCATAAAATTTGACAAGAATTAAAAGGCAAATCTTGATTCAAAAGTTTAAAAACATCGTTTTTGTCAATAAAAAAACTGTTGTAATTTTTAGAAAAATCAAAATCATAATTGAAATTATCATAAAAACCATCTCTAATATATCTACAAAAAGAAACGTTATTTTTAGACAATTCTAAAACAGTTAACTCTAAATTTTGAGGATGTACAATATCGTCATCATCAAAGAAAATGATATAATCTCCTTTTGCAATATCTAATCCATAATTCCTAGAGCCAGGTAATCCTTTCAAATAAGTATCAGGACGTTTTAAATATTGAAATCGAGCATCCTTTTCAAGTATAGGTGCGATAACTTCTTGTGTATTATCAGTTCCACCATCGTCAACAATAATACATTCCCAATCTTCATAAGTTTGAGCTTGAATTGATTGCAAAGTTTCTACAATAAAGCGCTCTCTATTGTAAGTAGCCATTATAATTGAAACTAGTTTCCTTTCACTCATTTAATTGTATTTTTTTAATTTCAAAATTGGTTTTTCAATTATAATCCATGATAAATAACTCAAACCAATAATAAATGTTGTTTGGAATAAAAACTCAATATATGAAAATTGTGTGTTTACGGAACAAATATTAAGTTTTGTCAAAATAAAATTCCAATATTTTGGAACAATATTATGATACAAATAAACGCCATAACTAATAACACCAACAAAATTTAAAAACTTATTATTAAATATTTTATTAACTACAAAAGAATTTGGTTTTAGGTAACATAAAGCAATTATATGTATTGCTATAACAGAAATTGCTAACCTTTCTGGAAAAAAGGGAATCGTTATGTATAAATTATGTACAATTATTAAAAACAAAATCGGAATACTTAAAAAGAGAGTCCATTTATAAAAACTAAAAACATGTGTTTTTTTGTACACTTCTATGTAAGCGAATAAACCTCCAATTCCGAATGCATTAACACAACTTAAAGTAAGAACACCTCCAATTCCATCAATAAAAAAAGGATAAAATGTTCCTATAATTATTAATAATATCAAAAAAAGTAAAATTCTTTTTCTGAAAACAAAAACCAATAAAAGTGGAAATAAGATATAAAATTGTTCCTCGACAGATAATGACCACAAATGAGATAAGGGGCCAAACCATTTATTCTGTAAATAGTTTAGATAATTTGCTCCATAAAGAAGATACCATGAAACATTTTCTTTAAAACTGTTACCAATTATTCCTTTTGTTAAATACAAAAACAACAGTAGTAAATAATAAATGGGAAATATTCTTAAAGACCTATTTATAAAAAAGTTCTTTAAAATTTTAACTTTTGAATTGAGATCATTTTTCTTTAAATTTATTTGAAAAAAAAGACCTCTTGAAATCAGAAAACCACTTAATACAAAAAAAATATCAACACCATATTTTCCTAATGGAAATGAATGTAAAATATGATTTTCTGGAAATCTATGTGATATAATGACAAAAAAAACTGCAATTGCTCTAATTCCATTTAATCCTATTATATAGTTCTTCATTAAGCGTTTCTAATGTATAATATTAAAATATTTTTATAAAAAATTAGAGATCAATTTATATAATATCCTCTAATTTAAATTTTGGGAAAAGAACTTTATTATTTTATAATTTCTACCACCATCGTTTCAAATTCATTTATTCTTTCAGGTATTATTGTACCATGTTTTTCAATATTTTGAAAACATGCAATATCACTTTCACCTACTTTAGTTTGTTTAACTTGTGTATAATTACATTGTAGTGCCAATTTACTAATACTAGAGAAATTATGAATCACTTGATGTCCCCATGCTTTAAAAAAATTATTTATAACATAATTATAATGTTCATCTTTATCAATTACTAATTCATTTACTTTTTTAAACTGAGGAAAATGATTTATATAATACTCTACATAGTCTTTGCTTTCAGGTTTTTCTGGATTATTGTATAATTTGAATAAAAAATCCAAAGTTGGAGTAGCAATTCGCATCACTCCCCCTTTTTTTAGAATCCTATAACTTTCTTGCAGCATATTGACCTGCTGTTCCACTTTTAAATGCTCGAAAAGATGTTCAGAATAAACATAATCAAAAGAATCAGATTCTAAGGGAAATTTAGCACCTGCATCAAGATATGCAATTTCATTAGAATCATTTAAGTCAGTATTCAACCAGCCTTTTAGTATATTGCTTCCAGTACCTATTTGTAATTTTCGCACATCATGATTCTTTACATAATTATCAATTATTGTTTTTTGATTTTTTATACTTTTTTGGGCTCTTTTCTTATCTCTAAAAAGTTCATATAAACCATACGGTGAAAAGCTTAATAAATACTTAATTTTTTTTATCATTTTAAATTATTATTTTTTATTACAGATTGGTACCATCAATTTTGAAATTAAAATTTCATTTTAATTGCTATTATTTAGGAATTTAGTTTTTCAAATTTTTAAATTGTAATTTTATTTTTTTTAAAAAATTTAAAAATTTATTTTCCGATTTTTTAAAATTCTTTATTTTTTCTTTTTCTTCAATTTTAATTCTTTCCAACATTTTACTCACAAAGTTATCAAAATCAGCAATGTAAATTTCTTTGTGTTTTATGTAAATATAATTAAGTAAATCATATTTAATGCTATTAGCTTTACTTGTTGTAGAATCATTCCTCTTCCTATATGAATATAAGACTTCTGGAATTACATGACAAATTCCATCATTTTTCAAAAGTCGGATAAAATATTCCCAATCT
Source organism: Flavobacterium urocaniciphilum (assembly GCF_900110615.1). Lineage (GTDB taxonomy): Bacteria > Bacteroidota > Bacteroidia > Flavobacteriales > Flavobacteriaceae > Flavobacterium > Flavobacterium urocaniciphilum. Next base: position 88,740 of record NZ_FOEI01000001.1, on the reverse strand, counting down.
TCAAAACCTTTTCTCATGCTTTCATCATAACCACCAATTCGTTCCCAATCTTCTTTTTTAAACAAAGAGGTACCTAATGCGGCATTAGCATACATGAAATTTGAGATTGTACCACCTATTGGTCTATAAACATCAGTAGTTCCATTGATATAAAGCAAATTTGCATCACAAGTAACTAATTTGACATCATTGTTTTCTGAAAAAATGGCAATCGCTTTTTCACAAAATGTAGGTTCAAAAAAATCATCACTATCTAAAATTAAAATATAGTTTCCTTTAGCTTCATTTATTCCAACATTTCGCGCTGTGCTTTGACCTTTATTTTCTTGTGTTATTAACTTAGAAATTTTAGGTTCAAGCTTTTTTAAAACATCCTTAGTTTCTTTATTAGAACCATCATCTACAACAATAACTTCTTTATTAAGGTAAGTTTGATTTAAAGCAGAATCAATAGCTTGCTCAATATATAGTGCATCGTTATAACAAGTGATGATAATGGAAACAAAATTCATATTAACTTGATTTATAAATTAGAATAAATGATTGACCATTTTTCTTTGATAACATTTTGACTAAAATTATCAGCAACAAATTTATGACAATTATGACTCATTTCCTGAATTATAGTTCTGTTTTGATTTAAAAACAAAAGCTTGTTTACGACTTTATCTATTTCAAATTCATCGAATAAAAATCCGGTTTCATTTTCTTTTATCGTGTATTTAACACCACCTGAATTATATGCAATTACCGGAAGACCACAAGCTTGAGCTTCTAAAGTTGCTAAACCTTGTGTTTCTCTTCTCCCATCTGGTAAAGGAACGGCGACAAAAATATATAAATCTGAATTTAAATACATTTCTTTTATTTCAGACTGTGTCTTTTTTCCAACAAGTTTAATACTATCCGACAAATTATATTGTTGAATTAATTGTTCTAAGTTGCTTCTTTCTTCACCTTCACCAACAATATCTAAATGAACTTTAACATCATTTTTAATAATTTGATTAACGATTTCAATAAGATATTTCTGTCCTTTTACTGGATCCAATCTTCCTACATTAATTAATTTTAAAATAGGATTTTTATATTGCTCCTTATTTGATGGATTAAAATAATCTGTATCAACTCCTACTGGAACAAGTTTCAATTTATTTACTGAACAACCTAATTCTTCAATTTTATCTCCTAAATATTTTGTATTTGCTGTGATTATATTAGCACTTTCAAACAATAAATTATAATAACCATTGTTAGGAATATAACCATTCAATGGAAAAAATGCATCATGACCATGAAAAGTAGTAATTACTTTTGCTTTAAAATTACATTTTGCTTTTAATACATCAATTGGGAACTTATTATTACCATATTGAATATGAAAAATAGTGTTCACATTATTAAATTGCTGATAGAAATCCCAATAAAAAATCCAACTAACACTTTTTTCTTTTTGAAATTTATAAAAATTAAGAATATCTTTTACACTACTTATGTTTAAGGCAAATAGATAGAAAATTTTTAAAAATCTAATTATTTTATTTTTAGGATTTTTTACATCTTCAACAATAATTAATTCATTTAATTTATGCTTTAAAATTAATTCTTCTTGCAAATTTTTCTTAAAATCTAATACCTTAGAAACCAAAATCTTTACTTCATAATTAAGCTGTATAGCCATTATTATTTGTGCAATAATAAATGTTTCAGATACATGAGGAAACTCATTAATCTTAAAAACAATTGTCTTTTTGGTTTTTCTATTTTCCTGAATCTTCATGATTAATTTTAAGCAATTAGATTTCCGTTTTTTATTTTTTTTATGAAATAAATCACAATAAAGCTAACAGAAAAACAAGCTAACGACACAATTAAAATATCAATTATTGGATTTACAAAATAGTTATTAAAACCAAAAATTGTAAAAACACTAAGTACCAAAGGATGAATAAGATAAATCCCAAAACTACAATCATTTAATTTCGAAATTATGGGTTTAAATTTATCATTAATATTATCAATTTTTTTAAAAATCATAAAAATACCAATACAAACCATTAAAGTATTTAGACTTAAATACTCATAAAAATAATAGTAGAACTCATTGTTTTTGTTAGTCATAAAATAAGTTCCAAAAATGGTAACCGAAAGTCCAATTAGAATTAACAAAAAAGAAAACCAATTTTGGCATTTAACATAAATTTTCAAATAATAACCTAAAATGAAATATCCTATAAATCCAGAAAAATAGGTGAAATCTATTTTCGGAAAATAAATTGCTACACCTGGAATGGTTAGAAAAAGGGTTAATATCCAAATAATTAAAAAGTATTTAATATCATTTTGTTTAGAAAAATGAATCCATTTTTGAAAAATAGGAGCAATTAAATAGACGCCAATTAAAGCAAATACAAACCACAAATGATATTCACTTCCGTAAAAAACATCTCTTACAATCTTAGAAATATTGAATGTTTTATGATTAAAAATATATCTATTTGTTAAGCAATAAAGTAAAGACCAAAATAAAAAAGGTGGAATTATTTTTCCTAATCTTTTTTTCAAGAAATCTTTAATCTCGAATTCTTTACCTAATAACAAAGAACCACTAATCATAAAAAAAACAGGAACAGCATATCGACTGATACTATCATAAAAGTTCGCTACATTCCAATTAAAATTTGAAATTTTCCCAAATTCAACAACAATTGGTGCGGAAACATGAATGAAAATAACTGATAAAGTGGCTAAAACTCTTAAAAGAGAAATGCCATAATTATTCCTAGAATCATTTTTTGATTTAATCATTCTTAAAAATGGCTTAAAACTCTAAATAATTATGATGCGGTTTGCTATTTATAACCACACTATTTTTTATTGCTTTAGAATCTATTAATTTTATTTTCTTTATTAAGATTGACACATCTTTAAATTTTAATTGTAAAATATTAATTAATATTTTCTTAATCATGTGCAATTTGAGTCTGTAAATTTTATTAGACATTTGTTTGTTAACATCGGCATAAACGACATTAAGCCCATTAATAAATTGTCTATAATATTTATCGCTTCCTATTGTTCCTCCTTGATAATTATCATTTTTACTATCGTGAAATATCACAGATTTTGTTGTTATTCCAATTTTTAAACCATGATATAAAACCCTTTGACAATAATTATCATCTTCACCATATAAAAAAAACAGAGGATCAAATCCACCTACAGTAAGTAAAGTCTTTTTGGGCAGTAGCCAAGCAGCTGCATTAACAAAAGTATTTTCATACATCAAATCTGATTCATTTTTAAAAATTAAGTCAGAAATTATATTTGACATATATGTTATTTTTTGAAATGTATAATCTAGTGCTGTTCCATCTCCATTTAAATGAACAGGTGAAATTATTCCATATTCAGGATTTTTTTCACAAACAGTTATTAGATTTTCAATACATTTTTCTTGGGCGTATGCATCTTGATTTAATAAAAACACAGCATCAGCACCAAGTTTTAATGCATGAGAAATACCAATATTATTAGCTACACCGAAGCCCCAATTTTTATCTTGAAGGAGAATTTGAACTTGAGGAAATTTTTTTGTGATTAACTCAACTGTATTATCTGTTGAATTATTATCTACCACAATTACTTCACATTGATTAACAATGTTTTGTAAACACTTCTCAATCCATCTAGTTCCATTATAAGTTACTATAACTGTAATTACTTTCAATTTTCTAAAATTTTATATCAACTTAGATATTGTTTAACATTTGGATTAACTTGTCACTACCAACTATATCTATCCACAATCTAGAGTTTTCTCCATTAAAAGCATCTAATAAACTTCCAAAATCGAATAAATAAACGTTATACCCTTTTTTAAGAATTCTCTTTTGAAGTATCCTTCCTGAACAACCCATTGCAACCACTACAACACGAAAATTTTCCTTATCGTGATTTAAGGCTTCAATTAAATCTTTCTCAATTACATCAATGTTGCTATAAGCATCTCTTGATGGTGTTTTAATGTGCGTACTTCCAAATAAAGTGTTTACTAAATCTGGCTTTATAAATTCATTCCCAACGAAAATGGGATTTGATTTCTTCAAAAACTTCAGAAAATCTACACAAAAATCTTCATCAAAAGCAGCTGTATAATGTAAAGCTACTGGACTGTAAACATTTTTATCTTTAAAATATTTTTTTGTTGCCCAATAATATTTCAAAGCGTCATTATCAGAAACCAGATGCATATTTTCGACCATTCCGGGCTCAAACCCAAAAAAATTTGAGTTAATAGCTAATGCTTTATGAAGAACTCCAATATTCAAATTAAAAGTTTCCTTCATTTCAGATGAAAGCTTTTTGTCACTTTTTTGAAGTAAATCATTTAAGCCTAATAACAAATAAACATCTCCATCTCCAAACCTTAAATAAGCACCTTTTCTTTTTTGTTCAATAGTTTGCTTAATTTCTTCTAATGTATTTTTTGCCTTAACTAATTTTACCTTATTTTTTAGTGATTTCTTTTCACTTTCCGATACAATATGCCAGGTCTTTTTAGGTCTAATAATTTTTAATTTTACTAGAATTTTTTTTATATATTTCTTTATAACCATTCTGTTTTCAAAAAAGTTTTTGGATTCCAAATTGATGTATACTCGAACCCCGTTTTATTTATATCGTGTTGAACTATTTTGAAATTAATTGCATTATTCCAATCTTCAAAATTAACATCGCCTGGAACATGTAATACAAAGCGGAGATAATATTCTCCAGTTAACAATCCTAACGTATCAATTTTAAATTTTATCTCTGTATCTAAAGAATTAAAACTCTTATTATTCATTTTCCAACTTGAACAAACTGCAACTTCTTCATCTGCGAGATTATAAATAAACCAAACAACTGAATATTCTCTGGTTTCATTCATATCTGGTTTTATAGACAAACTTACTTGCAAAAAATCTCCAGCATCATAAAAACTAGATAAGTTATTGTTTACTCCACTTTTTATTTCGCATTTTAAAATTTTAGGCCCTTTAGATTCTTTAATATCAACATTAATTTTAGGATTTTCAAAGAAAGAATTATTTAGACTAGACAAATAAAACTCTAATGACTTATTCACATCTCCACTAAATAAAGTAGAACCCTTATCCAAAACAATCCCTTTGTTACACAAGTTTTTAACCGCTGACATATTATGACTCACAAACAAAATAGTTCTTCCTTCACCTTTGCTTACATCGTTCATTTTACCTAAACATTTCTTTTGAAAGTCGGCATCACCAACAGCTAAAACTTCATCAACAATTAATATTTCTGATTCTAAATGTGCCGCAACAGCAAAGGCTAATCGCACATACATTCCTGAAGAATAACGTTTTACTGGAGTATCAATATAACGTTCCACTCCAGAAAAGGCAATAATTTCGTCTAACTTTCGAGTGATTTCATGCTTACGCATACCTAAAATGGCACCGTTTAAAAATATATTTTCTCTACCAGTTAATTCTGGATGGAAACCCGTACCAACTTCTAACAAAGAAGCAATTCTACCTTTAGTATAAATTTTACCTGTTGTGGGTTGTGTAACTTGACTTAATATTTTTAATAAAGTAGATTTACCTGCACCATTTCTACCAATGATACCAACAGAATCACCTTGGTTAATCTCAAAATTGATATCTTTTAATGACCAAACATAATCACTATCTCCTTTTTTACTTCTGTCATTAGCTTCACCAACTTTCAAAAAAGGATCTTCTTGACCGCGTAATTTATACCACAATCTCTTCATATCGTCTTTAACAGTACCTGTTCCTACAAGTCCTAAACGATATTGTTTAGATATATTTTCCGCTTTTATAACTACTTTACTCATTCTTTTTGTTTCGGATTTAGTGAATCGGATTTAGTGAATCGAAATTTGAAATTTTGTTTCACTTTTCACAAATATTTTTCGACTAGTTTACTTTTCAAGACTCAATTTTCTTACCCACATAATTTTTAAATCCGAGTAACATTTTCTTCACGTTTAAAATCATCTCCTCCATTTCTTCATCTTTATTAACAAACTGTAATCTAACAGCAATCATGTATTGTGTTTCCAATTCTGCGATTGAACCTAGTGCAATATACAAAAACTGAATTAGTTCTTTATCTCCTTTTCTAGCTGAACCTTCAGCAATATTTGAGGGAATTGAAACAGCAGCTCTACGCATTTGATTTATCAAACCAAACTTTTCAGATTCAGGAAAAGTTTGTGTCATTTTGTAAATTGATTCTACTAAATCCATACTCTTTTTCCAAACATCTAGATTTTTATGTTCCATTAACCTCTACTTTTTTATAATTTGAATCTAGTTTCGAAATATTATTTCACAATTCCGATTCAGTTTTCTTTATTCAAGTTTCACGAATATCGTTTCACTATTCACGTTTTACAAACACCATTTCACATTTCACGAATATCGTTTCACTATTCACGCTTCACAAAACACCATTTCACGTTTCACGAATATCGTTTCACTATTCACGTTTCACTATTCACGTTTCACGAATACCGTTTCACGTTTCACTACACCGTATCCATAAACGTTTTTTGTGTTTTATTAAACACTAAAATTCCAATCATCAAAATGACAATTGAGAAAATTGTTGGATATAATAAATCGTACATATTAAAAGTTCCTATTCCCATATAAGCAAAACGCATGTAATCAAACAAGGCTACCAAAGGGTTCCAATCTAAAACCCATTTGAAATTTTCTGGAACTGATGAACTTGGATAAATTACTGGTGTAGCATACATAAATAATTGAATTCCAAAACTTATTAATTGATTCAAATCTTTATATTTTGTGGTCATCGAAGACAAAATAAGTCCAATTCCCATTGAAATTAACGCCATTAATATGATAATAATTGGCGTTAATAACATCCAACTATTTGGAGTAATCTGATTGTTCATTGAATAATAAACAACAAAACAAATAAATAATAAAAATTGCACTCCAAATTTCATCAAATTGGAAATCACAATTGTTAACGGCATTATTAATCTTGGAAAATATACCTTGCCAAATATTCCAGCATTGGCATTAAAAACCCCTGAAACCGTTGTTAAACAAGTGGAAAAATAATTCCATAAGGTAATTCCGGCCATGTAAAAAATTAATTTTGGCGCACCATCAGTTGAAAGTTGAGCTACATTTCCAAAAATTACAGTAAAAGTTATGGTTGTTAATAAGGGCTGAATGAAAAACCAAAGTGGACCTAAAATGGTCTGTTTATAAACCGTTACAAAATCTCTTTTTACAAACAACACTAATAAATCTCTATAATGCCACAACTCTTTAAAATTAATATCAAAAAGAGAATGTTTGGATTCTATAACAGTATCCCATTCAGAAGTATTTATTAGTTTTTCTTTCATTTATAGTTTTTTAATTCCGATTTTGCAGCAAATTAATTGCCTAATAAAAGTTTTGTAATATATGTCTTTTACACACAAAAACAAAGACTTTAACCAATCTTCAAAATTAGACTATTTTAAAGAAGTTGCAAATAAAATAGCCTTAAATTCATTTTTCATTCAAAAATTCTAAAATGGCTTTTTCCATAGCTTGTAAGCCGATAATTTCAATTTCATATTGGGTTAATTTCGACATTCCATTTTTACTTAATTCTAATGTTGCTTTTTTCTCTAATTGTTTTGCTAAATCTATTTCAATATTCTTTTGTTCTAAATAATCAACGAAACACATTGTAGCCATATTATATTGCTGTTTTTTTTCAACCTGTTTCATTTTTCTTTCTAGAAGTAATTGTTTGTATTTGTTTTCCTTTAGCGCTTTTTCAAGCTCAATTTTTTTCTGAATTTCTTGTGTTTTCAAATTAGTAATAATTCGTTTCGAACTAGTTGAATGATCTTTAAAATACTTTAATATTTCAGCCAATGTATTCATCGCATCAACAGGTAAACTTCGCTTGCCTATCTCAAACATACCTATTTGAGATTTCGTAACTTTTAACAACTTGGCTAAATCAAGTTGACTTATTCCAAAATACTTACACGTTTTCATTTTTTGTGATTTACATTTTTAATTACAAATAAAATCACAAACAATGTGATTTCAAAATTTCTTCATAAAAAAAATCACATAACAAAAATTGTAAATTCAAAATACTTCTTAATCTACATTAAGCGATATCCAATTTACTATGTGGTAACTTTGTATATCAAAATAAAAGAATAACATCATGACAACAAAAAATATCGAATTAATAGCCGAACCTAGAACACCTCATTTTGTAGGTGATGGTTTTAGAGTACATAATTTTATTCCAAGTGGTTTTCGTTTGGATATGGAACGAATGAGTCCGTTTATCATGTTAGATTATAATTCTAAATATCATTTTTCCCCATCTGAAATTCCAAGAGGTGTTGGCGTGCATCCTCACAGAGGTTTTGAAACTGTAACAATTGCCTATAAAGGAAAAGTTGCCCATCATGACAGTGCTGGTGGTGGCGGAATTATTGGTGAAGGTGATGTTCAATGGATGACAGCAGCATCCGGAGTTTTACACAAAGAATACCATGAAGAAAATTTTAGTAAAACAGGTGGCGTATTTCAAATGGTACAACTTTGGGTAAATTTACCTGCAAAAGATAAAATGTCGAATCCAAAATATCAAGCGATTTCTAATGACGAAATGGGTCGTTATGAACTTCCAAATAATGCCGGATACATTGAAGTCATTGCCGGAAATTATAAAGACATTAAAGGACCTGCTTCAACATTCACACCCGTGAATATGCATAATGCAAAATTAAATAAAGGCGGAAAGGCAGATTTCTCATTCCCAGCAAAATACAATACAGCATTATTGGTTATTGAAGGAAGCATTAAGGTAAATGACATAGAAGTTGTACCGTTAGATCATTTTGTTTTATTCGAAAATAAAGGCGAAAATTTCACCATTGAAGCATTAGAAGATGCAATTGTTTTGGTATTAAGCGGAGAACCAATAAATGAGCCTATTTTTCCTCATGGTCCTTTTGTGATGAATACTCGAGAAGAAATTATTCAAGCAATTGAAGATTTCAATAATGGAAAATTTGGATTTCTTGAAGACTAATTTGAAAAATCGTAAATTGTAAATCAAAATAAAAAAATCATGAATAGAAGTGAATTTTTAAAAGGTGGCTTACTAGCAGGAATTTCAGCTTTGTTTCTTGGAGTAAACAAATCGTTTTCTTCTGATGAAAAAGAAAATGCTCAGAAAAAAGCAACTAATGGATTGCGACCAATAGAAGGTATTTTATCGCCTACCAATACGCACATGGTTGGAAATGGATTTAAGGTGATGAACTATTTCCCGAATGGAAAAGGTTTTGAAGAACGTATGAGTCCTTTTTTCTTATTAGATTTTAATGCCGAAGTGAATTTCCCTCCATCCGAATTAGCACAAGGTGTTGGTGTTCATCCTCATCGTGGTATTGAAACAATAACTTTTGCCTATAAAGGTTCTGTTGAACATCATGACAGTAAAGGAAATCATGGTATAATCAATCCTGGCGACATTCAATGGATGACAGCTGGTGGCGGTGTCCTTCATAAAGAATATCATGAGCAAACGTTTAACAGAACAGGTGGAGCATTCGAAATGATGCAACTTTGGATTAATTTACCCGCTAAACACAAAATGACTCCAGCTAAATACCAGAGTATACTTCATACAGAAAAACCAAAAGTCATTTTACCTAACAACACAGGAGTTGTTCATGTAATAGCTGGTGAATATATGGGAACAAAAGGAATAGCTTCAACCTTTTCACCTATTCATATGTATGATATTCATCTAGAAAAAGATGCTAACTTTTCATTTACATTACCATCAAATTATAATTCAGGTATTTTAGTTGTAGATGGAGATATAGAAATTAATGGAAAAAAAGCCCCTGAAAACCATTATGTTCAATTAGCAAATGACGAAGGTGAAATTCAAATTAAGACAACCAAAAAAACAATCTTAGTTGTTTTAAGTGGCGAACCTTTAAATGAACCTTATGTTTCATATGGTCCATTTGTTATGAATACTGAAGAAGAAATCCGTCAAGCAATAAAAGATTTTAATGATGGTAAATTCGGATTTTTAGAAGATTAATCTAATAATAAAATAAAAATCATGTCTAATGTACAATTAATTATAGAAGAACGCGCTGCTAATATTGGCAATTTCTTGGTTGGAAGATTATTACCTTTTAGAGAAAAGAGAACCGTTGGACCATTTGCCTTTATTGATCATATGGGGCCAACTTATTTAAAAGACTTTCAGAATTTAGATGTAGCACCTCATCCGCATATTGGACTTTCAACACTTACTTATTTGTTTGAAGGAAGCATTTTACATAAAGATAGCTTAGGTACAGAAATTGAAATTCAACCTGGTGCGGTAAATTGGATGACAGCAGGCAAAGGAATAGTTCATTCTGAAAGAACCCCTCAATATCTTAGAACTTCTGACAAAATGCTTCATGGTTTGCAAATTTGGGTAGCACTTCCTAAAGAATTAGAAGAAATGGAACCCAATTTTACTCATGTTGCAAAAGATGATTTACCACAATGGGATCAAGATAATGTTTCAATAAAATTAATTGCAGGTGAAGCTTTTGGCAAAAAATCGCCAGTTCCTGTTTATAGTCCACTTTATTTTTTAGAAATTAAATCGAAAACCAAACAAAAATTAAAAATTGGCGACTATTTATATGGTGAAAGCGCTTTATACATTTTAGAAGGTAGTATTATAAGCGATGGAACTGTTTTTGAACCAAAACAAATTTTAATTGCAAAGGACAGTAAATTATGTGAATTTGAAATAAGTGAAAACACAACAGTATATATTTTCGGTGGTGAAGCATTTCCAGAAGAACGATTTATTTATTGGAATTTTGTATCTTCATCAAAAGAAACAATAGAAAAAGCAAAATTGGATTGGCAAAATCAAAACTTTCCAAAAGTTCCTGGTGAAACAGAATTTGTATTGCTTCCTCCAGAGAATAATGCTTTTAAAATCAAAAAGTAACCAAAAACCTTTTAATATTATGAAAAACAACGATTTAGGATTATTAATTATCAGACTTTCTTTGGGTATTTTAATGTTATTACACGGTATAGCAAAAATTACTCATGGTGTTGACTTTTTAGGTGGTATGTTTAAAGATTTAGGACTTCCTTCATTTTTTGCCTATACAGTATATATTGGAGAAGTTGTTGCTCCTTTATTAATAATTGCAGGATATCGCACCCGATTAGCAGCTTTAGTATTTGCATTTACAATGATTGTTGCCGTTGGAATGGCACATGCTTCTGATATATTCAAATTAAGTGACACTGGAGGTTGGTCATTGGAATTACAAGGCCTTTATTTCTTTGGTGGTTTAGCTTTATTTTTTACTGGAGCTGGAAAATATGCAGCCTCAACTAATTCTAAATGGGATTAAAATAAAAACGCAAAAAATATAGATATACACTCAGCCATACAATTTTTGTGTGGCTATTTTTTTTACCCACCGCAACTCACTATTCAGTATTCACAATTCACTAAAAAAGCTATCTTTGCAAAAAAATAAATACATGTTTTCCCTATTTAAATCGAAACCAACTTTAGCAGAATTAATACCAAATAATTATGTGGATATTCATTCACATGTATTACCGGGTATTGATGATGGTGCTAAAAACCTTAAAGACAGTCAGTTTTTATTGGAATCGATGATAGGTTTTGGATTTAAAAAATGTATTACATCGCCACATACAATGGCAAACGTTTTCAATAATACTATAGAAAGTATAAACTCTGCTAAGTATAAAGTTGAAAATGAATTATCAGAATTAGCGCAAAAACTAGATTTGCAAGCTGCTTCTGAATATTATATTGATGAAAATTTTATTGAGAATTTTAAAAACAATCCGCTATTAACCTTAAAAGACAATTATGTTTTAGTGGAAATGTCGTTTTTAAATCCACCTATTCAATTACATGAATATTTATTTGAATTACAATTAGCGGGCTACCAACCTGTATTAGCACATCCTGAACGCTATACTTTTTACCATAATAGTTTTAAAGATTTTGAAAAGCTTAAAAAAATGGGATTAAAATTTCAGTTGAATTTATTATCAACTGTTGGCTACTATGGACCTGATGTTGCTAAAATTTCTGATAAATTGTTAAAAGCAGAATTTATAGATTATGTTGGTTCTGATATTCATCACAAACAACACATTTCATCTTTTTCAAGAAAAATTGTAATTAAAGAAACGAAAGCTTTTGAAACTGCAATTGAAAACAATCAATTTTTCTTGTAAATAGCACAAAATAAAAACATCAATTAGCTACACTTAGTTCGTTTCCACTTTGAGTCGAGATTTTTATGAAGTAGAATCAAATGAATCTTGAATAGTTTTTAATGAAATTTATTTCCCAAGCAGCTTTTTCCACCAAGGCTTTACTTCTACTTCAACGCCGTAACCGTAACCGTAGCCATAACCGTAACCATACCCTTTTTGAGATTCAGTATCATTAATTAAAATTGACATGTTTGGTAGTTTCGACTCGCTATACAATTGTTGCGGTAATTTCAACATTCGCTTATCTAAATAATTCGCACGAGTAACGTATACAAAAGCATCTGCTAAATGTCCGACAATTAAAGTATCCGTTACCAAACTTACTGGAGCTGTATCAACGATAATGTAATCAAATTTTGATCTTAATTCGTTAAATAAAACACCCACTTTTTTATCCATTAATAATTCTGCAGGATTAGGTGGAATTATACCCGCTGGTAACACATAAAAATTAGAATAATTATCAATTTTGATAATCAATTCATCTATTGAATTGTATTTATTAGAAGACAAATAATTTGTTAGTCCTACTTGAGGTAATTGTAAATAATTATCAATTTTCGGATTTCGAATATCCATTCCAATTAATAAAACTTTTTTATCTGAAAGAGCAATAGTAGAAGCTAAATTAACAGACACGAATGTTTTTCCTTCTTTTGGAAAAGTAGACGTTACAAAAATTGTTTTTGCCTGTCCGTCTTGTACGTCTTTTAATAAAAACTCTAAATTCGTTCGAATAATTCTTATCGCTTCTGCTGTATTGGTTCGACTATTAATTTGAATGATATCGTTTGGACTATCAGATTTAGGCACATCACCAATAAATGGAATGGATGTATTTCTTTCAATATCTAATCGAGTTTTTACTTTATTATCGAAGAAATTAATTAAATAAATGATACCAAATGGAATTAAACCTCCTAAAACCAATGCAACCAAATAAACTACAGATCTATTTGGAGAAACCGGGCTATTTGTAGAATTAGCATCATCAATAACTTTTGCATTGGGTTCCGTTACCGCTAATGAAATAGCCGTTTCTTCTCTTTTTTCTAAAAGATATAAATACAACGCTTCTTTAACTTGTTGTTGTCTGGCAATAATTCTAAATTCTTTTTCTTGCGTTGGAATTTGAGAAATTCTACCTTCAACAATTGCATTTTGACGGGCTAAATCGTTCTTTTTAATTTGTAACGAAGCTTTTAATTGTTGCAAACTTGCTGAAACAGTCGAACGAAGTGACGCAATTTTTTTATCAATAGCTAAAACAACAGCATTCTTCTCACCTGCAGTTTTTAATAATCTATTGCGTTCTAAAACTAAATTATTATATTGATTGATAACCTCTGAAGCATCAACATCTGAAGTTAAGATATTAGCCGGTATTAAATTCTCAACTTTATTAGCTTTCAAATAATCAATCATAGTATTGACAACTTTCAACTGTGTTTCCGTTTCAATTTCACGTTTTTCAAATTCACTAGCATTTTCTAAAAACAATCCTGCTTCTGAAGTAATATCTGTAACTCGATTTGTTTTTTTAAAGCTTTCAGCATCTTTTTCAACACCTTCTAACTCACCATAAATTAACTTTAATCTTTGTTCAATAAATTTAGAAGTATTTTCTGCTATAAAGTTTTTATCTTCAATAGCATCTTGATTATAATTTTTTACTAAAGCATTAAGAAAATCTTTCGCTCTAACATGAATTGGATCTACAAAATTTAATTCAATAACACTCGTATTTTTACTTATTGTAAGTACTTTTAATCTTCCTCTATAATTATCAGCTAAAGCTTCAATTGGCAATACCTCAACACGAATAGAAAAATCTTTTAATGCATTTTTAGCGGTTACATTATCTTTTACAACCGTAAAATTGCCCGTTAAATATTTAATTGATTCACCATATTTAAATGTTCCAAAAAGTTTGGAACCTATATAAACTTCGAAAGTATTATCCGTTTGAGAAACTACTCTAAATTGATGAAACTCATTGAAAAAATTTGTGTCTTGATTATAAAATAAAATTTTAATGGGACAATTAGTATAAATTTCACCGTCTTTAATTCTTCCTTCGTTGATATAAATAATATTAAACCCTAATTCACTAAGTGTCTTTTTTATAAGTTTTCGAGATTTTAAAACTTCAATTTCATTGTCAACATTACTCTTAGCTCCTTTAAGCATACCTAAATCGGAAAAAGCTGAAAGTTCAGAAGCCAAACCTCCTTTTCTATCGTCTTTTACTAAAATAGTAGACGTAGCATTGTACATTGGTACCGTATATCTCAAATATAGAAATGCAAAAAAAAGAGACAAAACAATCCCTAATACAAACCATTTCCAGTGTATTAAGTATTTTTCAATTTGTTCTCTAATATTGATGTTTTGATTTAAATCTTCATCAAAATTTTGACTATAATTTTGCATACTATTTAATTGTTAAAGCTAATATAGTAACTACTAATGAAAGTGCAGAAATACCTATTGTTAAATTAGGACCTACAGCTGAAGAATTTATTTTTGTTTTATTAGGTTCAACATAAATTACATCGTTTTGTGATAAATAGTAGTTTGGTGAATTGATAAAATCCGTTTTAGTAATATCAATTCTTTCATAGGTTTTTACGCCATTTTTTTCTCTTATCAATAAAATATTATTTCTTTTTCCATAGATAGTTAAATCACCCGCCAATGCTAATCCTTCAACTAATGTAATTCTTTCACCTGAAATTTGATAAACGCCTGGCTTAGCTACTTCTCCCAAAACTGAAATTTTGAAATTCAATAATCTCACATTTACTATTGGATCAGAAATATGTCCGTTTTTAAGCAATTCTTTGATTTTATTTGTAGCTTCAATTCGAGTTAATCCACCAACTTTAATGGTACCTAACATTGGAAACTCAATATTTCCTTCTTGATCAACAATATACGCTTGATTTCTTTCTTGCGGAATTACATTTTCAGAATTTCCTTGATAAGAAATCGTTTTTAAATTATATGGAGATGCAGCTTCAGGATTTTCTGAAGTGACAATAATTAATAATTGATCGTCTGGTTGTAATGTAGTTTCAAATTTTACATTAGATTCAATTTTGCTCGATTGGTTTAAGTACACCATTTTAGAAGGTGATGTACAAGAAACTAATGAAGTGAAAACTACTAAAAGTAGATATATATATTTACTCATGAAATGCATTTTTTACAAATATAATTTTTTAATTGATAAATTTTCTTATTCCGTTAATTATCAAACTTTTCAAATTTTGAATTTAAACTCACGAATTCAGGTACAATTTGTTTCATTTTTTTGACTAAAGTATCTATATTATTTTCATTAGCCCAATTGATCAATTCTAAAACATCTTCATTTAATGAAATATAGTTTTCTGTAATGTCTTTAGCAATCATTATTTTTTGATGATGTGTTGGTAATGTTGTAGATGCATCAGTTAACAATTCTTCATATAATTTTTCACCTGGTCTTAATCCAACAACTTCAATTTTTATATCTTCTTCCGGGACATAGCCTGCTAATTTTATCATCTTATGAGCTAAATCTATAATTTTTACGGGTTTACCCATATCGAAAATAAAAATTTCACTTCCATTACCCATAGCGCCAGCTTCTAAAACGAGTTGACAAGCTTCAGGAATCGTCATAAAATATCGGATAATATCTGGATGTGTTATTGTTATTGGTCCACCTTCATTTATTTGCTTAGTAAATAAGGGCACTACCGAACCATTTGAACCTAAAACATTTCCGAATCGAGTAGTAATGAATTTAGTTGAAGATTCACCCATTTGATCCAAATAAATGGATAACGATTGAACATATTTTTCTGCAATTCTTTTACTTGCTCCCATAACATTACTAGGATTCACAGCCTTATCAGTAGAAATAAAAACAAAACGTTCCACTTTAAATTTAACGGCTAAATCAGCTAAGTTTTTGGTACCTACAACATTAGTAAAAATAGCTTGATTTGGATTAGTTTCCATTAAAGGAACATGTTTATAGGCAGCAGCATGAAAAACAAAATGTGGGTTTAAACTTTTAAATATTCTTTCTAATTGTTCTTTATCACGAACATCAGCTATTATTGGAACAATTTCAATGGTAACTTTACTTAATTCTAACGTTAATTGATGTAATGGTGTTTCAGCTTGATCAATTAAAATTATTTTTGATGGAGAAAAATTCAATACTTGTCTAACAATCTCACTTCCAATAGAACCTGCAGCACCGGTAATTAATACTACTTTATTGGTAATTTGCTGTGAAATTTTTGAATTGTCTAATACAATTTGTTTTCTATCTAATAAATCTAAAATTTCAAAAGTTTTTAAGCTATTACTAATTTTTTTAGTATTCCAATCCATTACAACTGGAACTTTCAATAACTTAATATTGTGTTGTAAACATTGATCAACAATTAATAATTGTAATTTGCTTGGAATATTTTTATCTGCAATAATTAAATTTTTCGCATCTAATGAATCCAAAATCTTCTCAATAGATTTATCATGAGAAATAATAGGAACATTTAAAATTGTTTTAGTGGTGTTTTTATTATACTTATCAATAAAACCAACTAATTTATATCGTTTTGGATATTCTGCATTTATAGCATTTGCCAAAGATATTGCATTAGAATCTGTACCATAAATAACGATATTTTCTAAATTATTTTGATTACTCGCATCCAAATAAATTTGATAAACTACTTTAACAACAATTCTGAAAAAAAGTAAAAAAATAAATGAAAATAAAAATGTTAGAAATAAAGCAGGCATTAAAAATATTTTAGCGCCAGCTTTATAAAAATGCACATAATTTAAAACCGTTAATGCCAAAAAAGAACTAAAAGTAGCCTTAAATAAATTATAACCGTCATTTAATGTTGAATGTCTAATAATTCCTGCATAGGTTTTAAATGCAAAAAAGAAAAATATTTGTGTCGCTAAAATAATTAATGCTCTTCCCGTTAAATCAAGTGTATTGTAATATTTAAACGTTAATTGAGAAATTAAAAAGTAGGTAACAATATTGGCAATTATAACAATAGCAATATCAATAGAAAAAATGATCCATCTTGGCAAATATCCAAAATGTAAAATTTTATCTTTTGAAAATAAATCTGAAAATATCGATTTATATGATGTTTTATTACTATTCACTGTAAAAAATTGGGTTACAAATGTAACAAAATTTACGTATGAAACTAGATTTACAACGTAAAGTAATCACTTAAAACTTTTTCAATTCTTAAAAATTCTTCCTCAGATAAATTAGAGCCTGACGGCAAACACAATCCATTATTAAATAAATCTTCAGAAACAGATTTTCCATAGTATGGTGCATTTGCAAAAACTGGTTGTAAATGCATTGGTTTCCATAAGGGTCTAGTTTCTATATTTTGGCTTTCGAAAGCTAAACGCAATGCTTCTCTTTTTTCGAAAGAATCCAATACAATTGCCGTTAACCAATGATTGGAATAAAAATCAGAACTAGGTTCATGTAATACTTTTACTGAATCAATTGATTGGAAAAAATTCATATAAAAATCATGTGCTTTTCTTCTCAAATGAACATGATCATCTAAAACTTCCATCTGACCGCGACCAATTCCCGCACAAACATTGCTCATTCGATAATTGTAACCAATATGTGAATGTTGGTAATGTGGTGCATTGTCTCTTGCTTGAGTTGAAAGAAAAACTGCTTTGTCTTTTAATTCTTTAGAATGGGTAACCATTGCTCCACCACCTGAAGTTGTGATAATCTTGTTTCCATTGAATGACAATACCGATATATCACCAAATGTTCCACATTTCTGACCTTTATAAGAACTACCCAACGCTTCAGCACTATCCTCTAATATAGGAATTTCGTATTGATTGGCAATCGCTCTAATTTCATCCATTTTTGCTGGCATTCCGTATAAATGAACTGGAATAATTGCTTTTGGTTTTTTCCCTTTAGAAATTCTATCTTTTATGGCTTCTTCCAATGCAATCGGACACATATTCCAAGTATCTAATTCACTATCTATAAATACTGGTGTTGCTCCTAAATAGGCTATTGGATTGGCAGATGCTGAAAATGTCATCGATTGACAAATTACTTCATCACCAGCTTGAACTCCTAATAAAATTAATCCTAAATGTAAAGCTGCAGTACCTGAACTTAAAGCACCTACAAAAACATTTTGATTTAAATACTTTTCTAAATCCGTTTCAAAATTATTCACATTCGGACCTAAAGGGGCTACCCAATTCGTATCAAAAGCTTCGTTAACATATTTTTGTTCATTTCCACCCATATGGGGCGATGATAACCATATTTTATCTTGTTGCATTTTAAACTTCTTTATATTTTACTACTTTTCCAGGTACTCCAACAACAATAGCATTATCAGGAATATCTTCAATAATTACAGCTCCTGCTCCAATCATAACATTTTTACCAATTGTAATATTTTGAATTATAGTAGCTCCTAAACCAACTTGACTTAATTCGCCAACTTTTACATTTCCACCAAGAGTAGCATTTGGTGAAATATGCACATAATCTCCTAATTCACAATCGTGTTCAACAATTGCTCCTGTATTAATAATACAATGTTCTCCAATAACTGCATCGGAATTTACAATTGCACCTGCCATTATTTGAGTACCCTTACCCACTTTGGCAAAATTTGAAACTACTGAATTAGGATGAATAGCCATGATAAAATTAGCATTTATTGAATTAGCAATTTTTTTTCGTATTTGATTATTTCCAATTGTAATGATACAATTTTTATTTAAAAAGTCTGCTTTATTAAATTCTTTTACAACAGAAACCCCAAGTATAGTATTATCATTTGGAGCATCATCTAATATTTGTTTTACATTAAACTTATTTTCACATAAAAGTATATCTAAAACAACTTTACAATGCCCACCAGCTCCATATAAATAAACATCTGGAAGCACTGTAAAAGGTTCAATTGTAGCCGCATTTTCAGATGAAATTCCTTCAGATTTAATTACTTTTTTCACAGTTAAAAAAAGAATTTTCATATCAAATAAAAAAGAAATATTGTTTACATAATAAACATCTAATTCAAACTTTTTATCCCATGAAATAGCGTTTCTACCATTTACTTGTGCCCAACCAGTTATACCAGGTTTAACATTATGTCTTTGATTTTGAAAGTCATTATACAAATGAACATAATCGGTTAATAAAGGTCTAGGACCAATTAAGCTCATATCTCCTTTTAAAACATTTAATAGTTGCGGTATTTCGTCTAATGAAGTTTTGCGTACAAAATTTCCAACAACCGTTAATCGTTCAGCATCTGGTAATAAATTACCATATTTATCCTTTTTATCGTTCATGGTTTTGAACTTGATAATAGAAAACACTTTACAATTTTTTCCAGGTCTACGTTGAACAAAAAAAGGTTTACCATTATTTGCAAAAAACAATAATATAGTAATACCCACAAAAACTGGTAATATTAAAATAAAACCAATTAAAGCAGCAATGAAATCAAATAAAAATTTAAAAATATTTTTATACATGAATACATTCTTTTATATGCTGTAAATATTTTGAAGCAATTACATTTCTATCAAAATTTTCTTTGGCAAATTTATAACCATTTTCTCCTTCAGAAATACAATTTTGAGGATTATTTAAATAGAATTTAATTTTATTTGCGAAATCTTCTGGGTTTTCTGGAAGTATAAAACTTCCTGCTTTTGCATCTTCTACTAAATCTCTTGACACTCCATCTATTGCCATTAGAATTGGCTTTTTACAAGACATATAATCAAATGTTTTATTGGAATAAACGGTTTTAAAAGTAGGAACGTTTTTCAAAACAGAGGCGCCCATATCAGAGGCTAAAACATATTCAAAAACTACTGATTTGGGTACTGGATCTACAAACCGAACGTTTTCAATTTTTTCATTATTCGCAATTTCCACTAATTTTTTCTTTTCCATACCTTCTCCAATGAGAAGGAATAAAACATTTGTATCTTTTAATAGCTTTGCAGTATATAAAATTTGCTCCAAAGCATTAGCCTTCCCATGTGCACCAACATATGTGATTACAAATTTATGTTCTAATTCATGTTCTTTTTTAAAATTTGTTACATTGAAATTTTGTAATAATTTTTCAGATAAATTAAAATCAGCTGCATTGGGAATAAATATTATTTTTTCTGAAGGAACATTTTTATTCTCAATTAATTTAGTTCTAAAAGCTGGAGTTAAAACATTAATAAGCTTAGCATTTTTATATATGAATTTCTCTAGCTTATAAGCAATATTAATAATCAATTTTGAAGAAACAACACCAGTATCAATTGCCGATTCTGGCCATAAATCTCTAATTTCAAAAACATAAGGAACTCTTTTTATTTTAGAAACTAAATAACCGCTAATTCCAATAAACAATGGTGGCGAAGTGACAATTACAACATCATATTTTCCTTTTGCATTAAATAATCCAGCAAATAAACTTGAAAAAACAAAAGAAAAATATCCCCAAAGTCTTCCTAAAAAATTAGCATTATAACTTTCCGAAACATGACAACGTATAACTTTAACGTTACCTTGTTGTTTAACTTTTATAAACTTACCCTTATATTCTTCTCTCTTTTTACTTGAATTATAATGCATCATTCCTGCAATAACAGTAACTTCATTGCCTTCTGAAGTCCATTGTTTTGCAATTTCATTCCAACGTGAACCACCATGATCATCTTCTTCTAAAAAATATTGATGAAACAAAAGTATTTTCAAATTATTCTTCGACATATTTTATTTGGGTTGTAATATTTTTATTGAAAGAAAAAGAAATTCCTTCACCTTTTTCTTTTAATCCATAATACGATGAATTATATGATTCAATATCATTTTGTAATTCAATAGTATGGAATTGTATTTTATCTGAATTATAGTGCCAGTTTTGCTGCATTGAATCAGTATTGGCAAAAGAAACTTCATCCACTACGTTCCAAAGTTCTTCATTTTTAGAAACTGTAACTTTTCTTTTATGTATGGTCTTCGGATTTAAATATTGAAATGCTGAAATTATACCTTCGAAAACATATTCGTTTTCCGTTTCTTGCCACATTGCTTTTTGGGCTTGCGACCAATAAAACCAAATAAATCGGCTTCCTTTTAACATTTGCGAAGCATGATTTAATGAGACAGTATTATGTCCGGAAGTACCCGTAAAATAATTACTATTTTTTTCTGAAGTATTGTATTTATAAGAACCAGAATCAAGTAACACATTTTCGCCTTTAACCCAAACATCTAGATGCAAATTATCTGCATGAGAAGGTCGATCTTTGTGTTTACCACATCTGATGAAAGTGAAAGAATTTTGTTTTCTTGCTAAATAATAACCCCCAAAATCAAATGAAAAAATGCCATACGTTCTTTTTAATGGCACATAATTATTTTCAAATTTTATATTTGATAAAAACCAATTTTCATCATCATAAACATCATCATTTACTATTAAATTTTCATTTGTTAAAAGTTTATGAAGTGTATTTAATTGAGGTTTATAATTTCTAAAATCATATTCATTTAACGGAAAAAATAATGCGCCGTCATTGGCTCCATAATTTGGCAAAAATCCATTTTCATCTTGCATGCATTCAAATAAAAATTGAACACTTTTATAGGCTTTATCATAAACTACTTTAGAAAATTTTTGATTATGAATCTCCTTTAATGCTATTCCGAAAGTTAACAATTGCACTACTACTCTATGGTAATTCATACTAAATTGAAGAAAAGTACCATCTTTATAAATTTGATAATCTATTTCTTGTTCGAAATATTTAGTTCCAATTTCAGACCATTTTCGACTTTCATTAAAAAAGGGAAATAAATTTTGACTTATCGCTAAAAATAAGGTTTCTGTAATGGCATGATTGTTTCTTACAGCAATTCTTGAAAAATTAATATGATTATATACATGTTGTAAAGACCAATAAATAACATACATTATTTTTTGAAATCGTTCTTCTGTTAAAGCATTGGAGTTTTGATAGAAATATAAAGCATATAACCAATTAAATGTGCGTAATGATATTTCTTGACTACACACCCAATTTGGACCTTGATTTATTGGATTTTTATCTATCCAACTTTCAATTTGAGTAAAAACAAATTCAGAATTATCTTGTTCAAAATGATAATCAAAACGAATGATTTTCAATAAAAATGCAAAACGAGATTTTTCCCAAACGTACTTAATATCGCCATTTTCTTTTTTAAAATCTGGAATATCTGTCCAATGTAAATGAATATCGTATTCATAATTAGTATCAGGATTAGTAATCCAATTATAATCTAAACCAATATTTTTCCAATCGTAACTAAAGAAACAAATTTCTCCATTTAAAATTCTTAACGTTTCTTCTTTTAATTTTTTGTTTGGAGTTTTTGGAAAATTTAATTTTTCTCTAGATTCAATTAAAAACTTAGCCTTAGTATCTTTCCAATCTGCTAAAGTGATGAAAGTACTTTGTTTAGGTTTTGTAGGGAACTTGTTTTTTAATAAACCTAACTTTTTAGTAATTAACAATACAACTCTATAGGAAACGTAACGAATTCCCATATTTTTAATCAGTTGAAATGCTAAATTTATTTTCAAAATAATAGTTTACAAGTTAATATCAATCCATTTCCCTTCTTTCAAACTTTGTAAGGCAGCAAGAGAAGCTTCAGTTGTGTTAACGATTTCATCAAATGAAATTAATGGATTTCCACCTATTTGTAATTGAGAAATAAGACTATGAAATTGATTCTTATGACCTTTATCTAAGGATGTTTTTAATTTCGAAAAACCTTTGAATCCAAATCCTTCTGTTTTTCTAAAATTATCCATAATTAAAGTTTTATTTTGAGAATAAACCTCAACTCTTTCTTTCGAATAAGCTTTACTACCATTCGAAAAATAATTAATTACTCCGGTTGATCCGTTTTCATACTTTAATAAAATGGTAGCATTATCTGTATTTTCTTCGGGATTAGTAAGCATTGCATTCATACAAACTGATTTAACTTTACTTCCCGTTAAATATGTAATTAAATCTATAAAATGACATGCTTCACCTACAATTCTTCCTCCACCTACTTTCATATCATGAATCCAAACATTTGCTGGAATAAAACCAGCATTCATTGTAGCAACTACATTCATCGTAGCATTTCCTAAAAGCGATTTCATTTTTATGGCATGAGGAGAAAATCTACGATTAAAACCAACTGTAACAGTTTTGTTTGATTCTTTTTGTGCTTCTATTATTTGATTTAATTCTTCTAAATTTAAAGCTAATGGTTTTTCTACAAATACATGTTTATTGGCTTTTAAACTTTCAATTGTTAGTTGAGCATGCATGTTGTGTTTTGTTGTAATACATACCAAATCAACTTCATTATCACTTAAAATTTCCTTGTAATTCGTTGTAGAATATGAAAAATTATATTTTTTAGCTAAAACAGTACTTGAAACACCACCCTGACTAGCAATATACTTTAAATTGGCATTACTACCTTTTAAAGCTGGCAACATTGTCATTTTTGTAAAATTACCAGAACCTACAATTCCAATTACACCTTTTTGACCTTCAAATTGGCTATTATTTATTTGAATTTTATGGGAAGGATTACACTCTGAAGTTTTGTATTTTAATATGGAAGCAATAGTATTATTTTTGCCCATATTTCCATAAATGTCTAAATAATTTTCAAGTAAAACAATTTCAGAAATCATTTCATCTACTTGCAATTGATTTTGTGAAATAGCTTGTAAAATAGCTTCAAAATTTCTTTTTTCAGTCCATCTCACAAAAGGCAAAGGATAATCTATTCCTTTATTTTCATAATTATCATCATATCTTCCAGGTCCGTAAGAACAAGAAACTTGGAAGGATAATTCCTTTTCATAAAACTCGGCTCTGCTTAAATTTAATCCTGTAACTCCAACTAAAATTATTCTTCCTCTTTTACGAGACATTTTTGCTGCATTAGAGATAATTTCATCAGATTTTGAACTTGCTGTAATAATTACACCATCTGCACCTATTCCATTAGTTTGTTCTGAAACAAAACTTACAACATCGTTTGATTTCGGATTAAAAGGAATAATACCCCATTTTTTGGCAAGTTCTAATTTACTGTCATCAATATCAACTCCAATAACTTTACATCCATTTGATTTAAGTAATTGAGCTGTTAACAAACCAATTAAACCTAATCCGACTACAACAATAGTTTCTCCAAAAGTAGGTTTCAACAATCTTATACCTTGCAAACCAATAGATCCAATTACCGTAAAAGTTGCTTGCTCATTTGTTACATTTTCTGGAATAGCTGCTACTAAATTTTGAGGCACCAAAACAAATTCTGCATGTTGTCCATTAGATGCAACTCTATCTCCAATTTTAAAATCGGAAACTCCTTCACCAACTGCAATAACTTTTCCAACATTACAATAACCTAATGGAAGTGGTTCGCCTAGTTTATTAAAAACAGCTTCTAAAGTTGGCATTAAACCATCTGTTTTTATTTTATCTAAAACTTGCTTTACTTTATCTGGTTGTTGTCTAGCTTTAGAAATCAAATTGGACTTCCCAAACTCAACTAACATTTTTTCTGTACCTAATGAAACTAAAGAATTTGCAGTTTGTATTAAAACGGCTCCTTTTTTAACAATTGGTGCTGGCACTTCTTCTAGAATAGTTTCACCTGTTTTAAAAGATTGAATTATTTGCTTCATTTATCAATTATTTTTATCTACAAATTGTCTCATCCAAGATTCTATCGCTAAAAGCGACCAAATTGGATAGGATACATCTTTTGTTCCTTTTTTGTTATCTGCAATTAATTGTTGGACTTTTTCGTAATTAAAAATTCCTCGTTTGGTAATTGTTTCTTTACTTAAATAATCATTAATAATTGCATCCATATCATTTAATATCCACTCTCTTACCGGACCGCCAAATCCTGTTTTTGGTCTATAAATAACATCATGTGGTAAATATCTTTCAGCTACTTTTTTCAATAAATATTTTGCTTCTTTTCCTTTCAATTTAAATTCTGGTGGAATATTCGTTGAAAAATTAACTAATTCAACATCTAGATAAGGCACACGAACTTCAACACCTGTTGCCATACTCAACTTATCCGTATAATTTAAATTATGACTCACCAAAAAAGTATTCAATTCCCAAAAAAGCATTTTATTTAGATTTGATTTTTCGTTTGGAATACTTTTTATAATTTCTTTAAAATATAAATGTTTGTCTTTTGTATTTTTATCAATAAATAAATTTTCTAAAGTTTCATTATCAATCCAATCAAAATACCCTAACATTGTGTCATTAATCGGTTGATCAATATTATAAAATAATTTATTGATTCTTCTACCAAATGATGATTTTCGATTAAACAAAGAAGCAACTTTTTTAATGACCTTTCTTAAGAACAAAGGTATTAATTGCATTTTTTGAATAATCGGAATAGCAACATGTCTTCTATAACCAGAAAAAACATCATCTCCAGCAGTTCCTCCAATTAATACTTTTATACCTTTTTCTCTTGCAGCTTTACAAATATTTAATACATGAATTGGTGCTGGATCTGCCTGAGGTTCATCTAAATGAAAAACAATTTTATCAAAATCTTTTAAAATATCAATTTTTCCTTCAACAATATTTAAATTTACATCTAAGTGTTTGGCAATACTTTTAGCATATTCAAAATCACTTGCAAAACCTTCTTTTTCAACTTCTTCAGTCTTTAAGGTAAAACATTCAATTGTAGAATTGGGATGTATTTTTTTGGCAATGGCAACTAACAAACTTGAATCTAAACCTCCGGAAAGGAAAAAACCTACAGGAACATCAGATAACATTTGTCGTTGAACCGATTCAATAAGTTTATTCTCTAATTCGTCTATCCATTGCTTTTCTGTTTTTTGAAGATACTTTCCAGTAAAAGGAACATGGTAATATTTTACAATTTCACCTTTTCCCATTTCTTCTGAATTGCCTTTAATATAGCAACCCTGATGTAATTTTTTAAATTCTTTTTCGGGTGTTAATTCACCTGGTGCCCATAAAAAATTTATATAATTTTTTAAAGCAAAATTATCTACTTCTAATTCCTTTTTAAATGGTAAAATGGCTTTTAATTCGGAAGAAAAACAAATTTCATTTATTCCTATATAATAATATAATGGTTTAATTCCAAAATGATCTCTTGCAATTATAAAATCTTTTGTTTCAATATTATAAAAACTGAAAGCAAAAATTCCGTTTAATTTAGAAATAAATTCAATTCCGTAGTGAATCAAACCATATAAAAGAGTTTCAGTATCACTAGTAGATTTAAAGTTTTGATTAGGTAAATATTCGGATCTAAGTTCTAAATGATTATAAATTTCACCATTAAAAATGATTACATATTTATTATCACTAGAGAACATGGGTTGATTACCGTTTTCCGATAAATCTAAAATTGACAAACGTGTTTGCCCTAAAAAATATGTATTTCCTTGTGTTGCATTTGCAAAATCTGGACCTCTATGAGCAATTGCATCAAGAGAAACTTTACTTGTAAAATTTTGAACATTGGAACCAAAATATCCTAAAATACCACACATGAAAACTTAAGTATTTGTTTTTTCGTTAATTATTATATTTAAATATTTGTCGGCTCTTTGTTTTGCTGTATCAAAAGTTTTCAATTGTTCTAGACCGTTATTTATTAATGTTTCTTGATATTTTATATCATAGGACAAATGTACAATTGCATTTGCAATATCGTTCTCGTCTAATGGATCGAAATAAAAAGCGGCAGTATTACAAATACTTTTGGCAAATGGTAAATCTGATGTTAAAATTGGTTTTCTCATTACCATTGCTTCACAATAAGAAGCAGAAAAACATTCTAAAAGTGTGGGTAAAAATAAGAAATCTGTTTGAGAATATAAGTCTGGACATTGATTTATTGCTACTTTTCCCAAAAATACGATATTATTGTTTAATTCATCATTTTCACTAATTCCGAATTCTTCTCTTTCAATAGTTAAAATGAATTGAAATTTAAATTCTGGAAAATTGTTTTTTAGAACTGGAATTATTTTCTTAATTATTGCTAAATTTTTATGTGGATAGTTTGCTGAAATACTCAACAAATTAATAGTTTCTTTATCTTTCCTAATATTGAACTTTTTAACCCAAAGATTTTCATCATCAAAAACTTGATTATAATAGTTCGAAACAGTAAAAACAGGTTGAGTTACTTTAGTAGCTAAAATATCAGAAACAATTTTATTTTCAGTAATTAAAATTTCATTATTGTTTCTAATATCATACATATGAAAAAACTCCATTAATTTTAACTTCAATTTATAAAACCATGAAACTTGTTTAAAAAAAGGTGAATCTTTAAATATGTAATCCGGTCTTGCAAAACCACAAACATGTTTAGCTTTTGGTTGCCAATACGTTGGTCCAAACACTGAAAATACAGCTTCAGGTTCGTATTTATCTTCTATGTCTGATAAAAATGTATCTGTTCCTGTTATTGCTTTTTTAGCAGAAGGCTTAATAGAATAATGAAAAAATTTAAAATTATCAGGAAATTCAGATTGATTGATTTGATACTTTAAAAAATCAGAAAGAACTACTATAAATTGATGCTCTGTATTATTCTTAATTTCATATAAAAATGAATGTGCAACCTGCAATCCACCACCAACTTTTAAATTGGAACAATTGATTAAAATTTTCATCTTTTATTCTATTTAGTTGAATTTAAAAATTGAATTAGATTATAGGCTGCTTGCTTTCTTGTATAATTTTCCAATACATTTTGATATGCATTTTGCCCCATTTCATTTAATTGACTTTTGGAAAGATTAGCAAATTTATTCAAACTTAGTGCAATTGATTCTTTTGTTATTTCTTCAATTTCAATTCCTGTAGAAGAGAAAAGCAATTCATTAAAATTTCCAGCTTTATTTGATAAAAGTAATGGTTTTTTCATCATACTAGCTTCAATTGGAGATAAAGGGTTTGGGTCTAATTTAGTTGGCAGTGCGAAAACATCAGCAATTTTTAAAAATTCTCTAACCACAATTTTATCAACATGACCTAATAAATGAACGGAAGTAATATTATTTTTTGTTAGGAAGGCTTTTAATTTTGTTTCTAATTCCCCTGTTCCTAAAATAATAATTTCAATATCATCTTTTACATTTTCTTCTAAACTAAAATAGGCTTCAACGAATGGTAAAACACCTTTTCTATCATCAATACTAGAAATTAATAAAATGATTTTCTTTTGCAAAGAAATATTATTTTTCAATCTTAATTCCGATTGAGTTGGTACTAAATTCTCATTAAAAAATTCTTCGTCAATAGTATTTGGTAAATAACCAATTGGTAATATTTTAGGTGAGATTAAATCTGTAACATATTTTTTAGAATTTTCATTTGGAACTAAAAAACCATCAAATTTTTTATAAATTGAATTTCTTAATTTATTTACAATCGAATTACTTGATCTTTGTGCGCTTTGATGTCCTTCACTCCAAAAAAACTTTTTTATTTTTTTATTATAAAAATAAAGTGCTTGTAACATAGTTGGAGTATTCCAAGCACCAGCAATAATTATTTGTTCTGGATTTAATTTCTTTAAAACTTTACAAACAGATAAATTAATGTGCGGATAGGTTTCCTTAAATTCTGGATGAAAACCTTTTAAAATCGTAAAATTATACTTTTGTTCACTAGGATTAAATTCCCAAAAACGTCTGGGTTCTGTTTTTGCGCAATACAAAACATGTAAGCTTGAATTTCTTTCTAATAATTGCAAATTCAATTCATTAAAAAAAGCAGTTCTATATGGCGTTGGAATATTTGTAAGTATAACGATCATTATTATTTTTTTTATAAAATAGCTTTAAGGTAATATACAAATATACGATAAGCGTAAATTCTTGTGGAAAAAAACCACGAGTAATAATTTGGAATAAAACCATGGCAATAAATACAATAATTATTCTATTTCTGGTAAATTCTAAATTCAATTTTTTAGAAAAATAGGATAAAATAAAAGCCAAAACAGACATAAAAAAAACTACACCTGAAATACCAAAGGCAATATAATAGGCAAAAATATTAGTTACTGCAGCACCCGATTCTTGTCCGCCAATAGAATTAAAACAATTTTTAATAATTTCTTGTTGAGGAATTTCAGGTTTTTTATTGTGTAAATACAAACTTGCCGGAGTAATTCTAATTAAAATATGCAAAAACATAGAGCTCCCATAATCATGATCAACTTTATATTTGTTCATATATTTCAATACATTAAAATCGGTTGAATAATTATCTGTTTGATGTAAAAAATAATCGTAACCCGACATATCATTTGGACTATCCTGAGACAATACAACTTCATCGAAATTTTGTTCTTTAAAAACTTGTCTATTAACCGATATGAAATTGATGATATAGGCAAACAAGAAGATAAAAACTGTAGATTTTATTATAGTTGAAAATTTAATTCTGTTTTGAATTAAAAGCAAGTAAAAGAAGGCAATAAATAACAAAATTACTCTATACCTAAATCCTAAAAATAAAAAATAAAAAAATGTAATTATGGTTAATGTTATAATGATAAAATTTTGTTTTTTTTCATAATAAAATATGGCTAATGCCAATATTAAAGAGTCAGCAAAAAATAACAAGTAATTGAAAATACCTTCAATTTGATCACTTTGATTTTCTTGTCTGAATCTATAAACAACAAAAGTTACTATTAAGAAAAATCCATATAAATAATATTTTGCATTTTTACTTAAAGTAAATTTTTGAATGGTAACTTTCTCTTTTTTAAAATAGGAAAACCCAATAAAATAGGAAACAATAAAAGAAAATATGGCTATACAATAAATTTGCACACCATAGTCGAAATAATCATAATAATTACCTCCAAGCTTTTCATAATTACCCGTTTGATATGTTTTTAAAGGACCTAAAAAACAATAAACAAAATACAATACTAATGCAAATAGAAACAAAAAATGTTGCTTCGGATTTTTTCTTGCAAGATAAATTCCAAATAAAATAATAAAGACTAAAACAATTAAATAAGACATTATTAATTTTTGTTTCTAAAGGAAATATACTTTAAAAAGTCTCTACCTTGAAGACTTTCCACAACTAAATTAGAATAAATATTCTTGCGGTTTCTAATAAATTTTGCTGGATTTCCGGCGAAAATTACATTTTCATCTAAAATTGATTTAGTTAAAATTGAAAATGCGCCTAGTACTACACCTTTTGAAATTTCTTTACATGATGGCAAAATAGCAGCATTTGTTGCAATCCATACAAAATCATTAATTATAAGTGGATTAGAAATTGTTTCAAAATCTAATGAATCTACCTCATGAGAAGCACGTAAAATAGTAACATTTTTGTTAATGATTACATGATTTCCAATAGTAATAGTATCTCTTAAATCTAAATTAGAAGTTTCAACAATTGAAGAATCTCCAACGCATAAATTTTTGTTTGCTTTTATAGCTAATGAAAAAGTAATATAAGTATTTTTCCCAATTCTTGCCCCTTTTACAATAGCAATTTGCCTATTAATTTCAGCCAAAAAATGATTATAAAAACGGGGTAAAATACCAATTAAAAACTTTAAGGTAGATCTAGATTGAATTTTATTTTTATAATTAGAATAATCTATATTATTCATTTGCTTTAGAATTATAGTAATATTTTAAACTTGTTAATACTAATATAGCAATAAACATACTTAACATATATCCCATACCACCTAAATTAGCATAAGATAAATTTACATAAATTAAAGCGATAAATATACTATTCCAAAAAATAGAAATATAGAAATTCGTCCAAGCTTTACCTTTTGCAATTAGACTTTGATCCATAACACTAGCAATTACGAAAAAAGGAATGGATATATAAGCATAAAAAGAAGTCCAAAAGTCGACTTGAAAATCTTTACCAAAAAGTTTCATTATATCATTTGAAAAAAACAAAAACGGAATAATACAAATAAGTGCAATTCCGAAATTTAACTGCATACTTTTTTTCAAATAATTTTTATATTGATTATTATCATCATTCTTTGAAAGTGTGTTACTCAAAAGTGGCAACGTTACTAAGCTAATATAACTTGGAATAATAAGGATCAAGCTTCTAATTTGCATTATTGCTCCAATTTTTCCATTTTCTATCATACCTGCAAATGTTACCAACAAAACTTGTGAATACCAAAAGAATGGAGCTTCAATAATTGATGCCAACAAAATTGGAATTGACATCTTAGACAATTGTGAAAAATGAAAAATATTTGAGTCAAAAACAAATAAAGAAATATGTTCTTTTTTCAATTTTACATACAAATAAACTGCAGTTATGAGTGTCATAAACACTGTAAAAATCAAATATCCTAAAATAGCTCCATACACACCTTTACTCATAGAAAATAGAGGCACAAACAGTAAAAAAGAAATAGCTCCAATGGCTTGAACTATCCCTAAAGCTTTAAACCATTCAAAACCTCTAAAAACAGCTTCATTTAACGGATAAATAACACCAAAAAACAAAACAACAACACTTAATTGAATTTCTTCAGTAAGTTGAGGCGTTTTTAAAACAGAAGTACTTAAATAGGGTGCGATGAAATAAACTACAACAGCCAAAACTACAGTCATTATTAAAACAAAAACATAATTTTGAGTTACTAACTGTGCGCATTTTTTTTTGTCAGATTCTCTAAACTCTGAAATATATTTGGTTAGAACTGTTCCGATATTTAGACCGGCAATCGTTAAAATTAAATTGATTGTACTTCTTGTAATTCCGAATTCCCCGTATTTTTCAACACCTAAAATATTAGCACACCAAACAGTACCAATCATCATAAATAAGCGAGAAAATCCATTACCAAGAAGCGTCCAAAAAACACCCGAAAGCAATCTAGAGTTATTAATTCTATTTTTAAGTTGTACAATCAAACTCATTTTATTTCGATATTAAATTTCAATAATTCGTTTGAAAGTATTTTTTCAAAATTTGCTTCAGAATAATCATTTATTCTCAATAATGCATTTTCTGAAAATTGTTTTAGAATTTCTCTATTTTCGTTTAAATACAAAATTCTTTTTACTATAGAATTCGCATCATCTTCAATAAAACCATTGCTGTTTTCTTGTACAACTGTAGCACAATTTGGACTGGCAATTACAGGAATTCCATAAGACATCGCTTCTAATTGAACCATCCCAAAACCATCACATTGAGTTGGAAAAACCAAGACATCCATATTTTGATAGGCTACACTAAGATTTTTCATTGACATATGCCCTGTAAATTTTATAAATTCAGAAGCATTATCAATATAGTTTTCCGAAAAATGCGATGTTCCAATTGCTGTAAAGTTACAAATACCTTTCAATTGTTTAGCGACATCTAAAAAAATAGGAAAACCTTTCATTTCGTTAATATTTCCAACGAATCCTATTGTTAAAACAGGATTAAAGTGTTTCTTTTTGATATTAGAAGTTACGTTGTATATTAGAGGTACAACAATTATCTTGTCAGCATTAACCTGATATTTTTCTAAACATTTTTTGGAAAATTCTGAATTCACCAAAATCGCATCGGCTAATTTCCATTCTTCTTGAATGTTTTTTAAAAATTGTTCTTTGTAAGTAGAATTTTCACCATTTTCAATATCATAATACACAATACCTGGATCAATTTGGTTGTGTAAAAAAAAGACATTTTGATTTTTTTTAAGTCTTTTCAATATTTTCAAATTTCCTCCTGTATAACCCCATAAGAGTATTTTTTCAGTTGAATCTATTTTATTTAATATTTTTTTTAATGCAAAGTTTGTAAAATAGTTACCGGTAAAATTCCAAATTCGGAATTTATTAGACATTAATTTTATACAAACCTCAACAAAAAAAATTTGTAAAATAGAATACGAAATAATTTGATTAGATTGAATGTTTTTATTGAATCTTCTAGAAAATTTATTAGTAAAAAAAGTAGATTTAGAACGTTTCCAATAATCAGTTATCAAACAAAGTAATAGATTTCTTTTAGAGAAAAATTCTCCAATACTATAATAATCCCTTGCACCAATATGATAAACAATTATTTTCATTTATACCTTTATTTTTTGGCAACAATGTTTCCAGCATATTGATCAACAATTGTAAATCCAAATGCTTTCATTTTAGCAATCATCGTTTCAGGTGTTATTAAATTACCATCTATTTCAATGTCATGTAATTCAATAATAATCATACTACAATTTTTAAAAACTGATTCATCCGAATTTAACAAAACAAAATATTCTGCACCTTCAATATCAGAAATTAATACAAAATCATCATCGATTTTATATCGATCTAAAATATCATTTAAATTAACATTTTTAGAATTGTTTTGATTGGACTTTTGAATTTTACCTTTTGTATTATCTTCACCAATAAAGAATTCATACCCATTTACGCCAATAATTTCATTAAAAGCACTAACATTTGTAATGTTATTAATTTTATGATTATTTTGAATTATTGGGATAAATCTAGAATCTGCTTCAAAAGCTAAAATCTTAGAATTCGGATTATTTTTAGAAATAAAAGAAGACATCACGCCAATACTTGAACCTAATTCTATAATTGTTCCAGAATAATTATTTAAATATTTTTCAATAAATCTAATTTCAGAAGATTCGTAGGTTTTGAAAAATAAAGCAGCTGCTATTTTCTTTCTAATAATTTTATAATTAATATTAATTTTTAATCCATGAAAAGTAATTGTTCCTTTATAAAAAAGGAACAATAAAAATCCAGTTATATTATTTACTAATAACTTTGAGATTAAAATTTTAATACGCAATAACATAATTAAAAATTTGAATGTACTCCACAAAAATCTAAAACAACTTTATCCGATTTGATATCTAAGTTTTTAAATTCTTGATGATTAACTAAAAACACAATTATATCTGCTTTTTCTACAGCTTCTTTATAATGGGTTAATTTGAATACTTGATGTGATGTAATATTTGGCTCAACAATATAAAACTCTTCATTTTGAGCATCTTGTAAAACTTTTTGAGCTATATATTTTGCTGGAGATTCTCTTAAATCGTCGATATTTGGTTTAAAAGCTAATCCCATTAAAGCTATACTTGGTTTTTTGCCATGTTTCAATTGAAATTCTAACTTCGTAGTTTTCACTTTTTCGGCACACCAAAAAGATTTATAATTATTAATTTCCCTTGCTTTTCCAATTAATTGTGACTCCATTGGATAGTCGGCAACTATAAAATAAGGATCAACTGCAATACAATGTCCTCCTACTCCACAACCAGGTTGTAAAATATTAACTCGAGGATGTTTATTAGCTAAATTTATCAATTCCCAAACATTAATATTTGCTTTATCACAAATTAATGAAAGCTCGTTGGCAAAAGCAATTTGAACATCACGAGAAGAATTTTCAGTTAATTTGCACATTTCAGCAGTTCGTGCATTAGTACCATGTAAATTACCGTTTACAAAATGTTTATAAAACGCTAATGCTTTTTGTGTTGAAATATCATTTACACCACCAATTACTCTATCATTATGTACTAATTCGTACATTATATTTCCTGGTAAAACTCGTTCAGGACAATAAGCAATAAATATTTCGTTTGTAAGTTCTGGTCTTTCTGAAAAGATTAAATCCATCATTTTTTCAGTAGTTCCAATTGGAGATGTAGATTCGATAATATATAAATCTCCTTTTTTCAAATAAGGGATAACTGCTTTAGTTGCAGCACTAACGAAAGAAATATCTGGTTCATTTTTCGATTTAAATGGAGTTGGAACAACTATTAAATACACATCACCAGATTCAATAGAAGTACTAGCTTTTAAAAATCCTTTTCTAACAACTTCTTCTACAACTTCTTCTAAAGATGGTTCTACAATATGAATTTTTCCTTCATTAATTGTATGTACAACATTTTCATTTAAATCTACTCCATGAACA
The DNA here is from genome assembly GCF_900110615.1 of Flavobacterium urocaniciphilum. Classification (GTDB taxonomy): domain Bacteria; phylum Bacteroidota; class Bacteroidia; order Flavobacteriales; family Flavobacteriaceae; genus Flavobacterium; species Flavobacterium urocaniciphilum. The sequence continues at coordinate 53,173 of NZ_FOEI01000001.1, read as the reverse complement.
GCAATTCCATTTTTAGCAATTAATGCTGAAGTTGGCAATCCAATATATCCTAAACCAAGAGTTACAACTTTCATAAATTTAATTAATAAATTGATTTTCAATAAACTCAATTATTTTTTTACTAGCTAAGCCATCTCCATAAGGATTGTGCGTTTTAGTCATTTTCAAATATATTGAGTTATTATCTAATAATTCTGAACAAGTTTTAATTATTGCATTTTTATCTGTACCCACTAAAATAACTGTTCCAGCTTTTACGGCTTCAGGTCTTTCTGTTGTATCCCTTAAAACTAATACAGGTTTACCTAAACTTGGTGCTTCTTCTTGTACACCACCACTATCTGTTAAAATTAAATATGATTGATTCATAAGCCACACAAAAGCAGGATATGATAATGGATGAATTAACTTAATATTAGAATGATTACCTAACATTTCATTTACTGTATCCTTAATATTTGGATTAAGATGAACTGGATAAATGATTTGAACTGTATCTTTATAAGAATTAGCAATATCAATTAAAGCATTACATATATTTTGAATTCCTTTACCATGATTTTCTCTTCTATGACCTGTAACAAGAATTATTTTCTTAGATGAATCGATAATTTCTTCTAGAAAATTTATTTCATCATTTTTATAGTTAAGTAATTTGCTTTTACTAAACAACAGAGCGTCAATAACCGTATTTCCAGTTACAAGAATAGAATCATTTTTTACATTTTCAATTAGTAAATTATTTTTAGATTCAATAGTTGGAGAAAAATGAAAATCGGCAATTCTACCTGTAATTTGTCTGTTCATTTCTTCTGGAAAAGGCGATAATTTATTATTTGTACGCAATCCAGCTTCCACATGGCATACTTTAGCTCCACTATAAAAAGAAGCTAAACTTACAGCCATAGAAGTTGTTGTATCTCCATGAACATAAACAAAATCAGGCTTAAACTCTTCTAAAATAGGTTTTAGATTTATTATGATATCTGAAGTTAATGAAAATAAGTTTTGGTCTTTTTTCATTAAGTTTAAATCGTAATCAGGAATGATTTCAAAAAAATCTAAAACCTGATCTAACATTTCTCTATGTTGCGCCGTAACACAAACTTTAGTATGAAAATTTTTATTTAATAAAAAATTTTTCACCAAAGGAGCCATTTTTATGGCTTCTGGTCTTGTTCCAAAAACAATTAAATTTCTTATCATAATTATAATCTACCATCAACTTCAGTTGAAAGGAAACCTTTAACATCATAAATAACATTATTTTCTTTTGTTAAAGAACCGATATTTAATTCATTGAAAACCTCATGAGAAACACCTAATACAACAGCATCATATTTTGTTTCATTATTTAGTTCGGAATGACAAACAATTCCATATTCATGAAGCACTTCTTCTGGTTTTGCCCATGGATCATAAATGGTAATATTAATTCCGTATTCTTTTAAGGAATGAACGATATCTACAATTTTGGTATTTCGAACATCGGGACAATTTTCTTTAAAAGTAACACCTAAAAGTAACAATTCGGCTTTATGTAAAACGATTTCTTTTTTGATCATCAATTTTACTACTTCAGAAGCAACATATTCTCCCATACTGTCATTCATTCGACGACCTGCCAAAATAATTTCAGGATGGTAACCCGCTTCCATCGCTTTTTGTGCTAAATAATAAGGATCCACACCAATGCAATGACCGCCTACTAAACCTGGTTTAAAAGGCAAGAAGTTCCATTTTGTGCCAGCGGCTTCTAAAACATCTTGGGTATTAATATCCAAAATATTAAAAATTTTAGCTAATTCATTTACGAAAGCAATATTGATATCTCTTTGAGAATTTTCAATAACTTTTGCCGCTTCTGCTACTTTAATTGTTGGTGCTAAATGAGTTCCAGCAGTAATCACACTCTTATATAAAGCATCTACTTTTTGTCCGATTTCTAGAGTGGAACCAGCGGTTACTTTTAAAATTTTATCAACAGTATGTTCTTTATCACCTGGATTGATTCTTTCAGGAGAATAACCAGCGAAAAAGTCGAAATTAAATTTTAATCCTGATAATTTTTCTAAAACAGGCACACATTCCTCTTCTGTAACGCCAGGATACACGGTTGATTCGTATATAACTATATCACCTTTTTTCAACACTTTAGCTACCGTTTCACTGGCTTTGTAAAGAGGTGTTAAATCGGGCTTATTATGTTTATCTACAGGTGTTGGAACTGTAACGATATAATAATTACAATCGGCAATATCTTCTAATTTATTAGAACATAAAAGATAATTGGAACTTGAAGAATTTTGACTTTTTAAAACTGATTTTAATAAATCTTCTTCAACTTCTAAAGTTAAATCGATACCATTATTTAATTCGGAAATTCTTTGTTCATTGATATCAAAACCAACAACTGGGAATTTCGTAGCAAACAATCTTGCTAACGGAAGTCCAACATATCCTAATCCTATAACGGCAATTTTTATATTCATGTTATTTTCCAATTGCTTGATAAATAAATCCAATTTTTTCTAATTTTTCTCCATCTAATAAGTTTCTACCATCAAAAACAAAAGCTGGTTTTAACATATTATCATAAATTTTTTGCCAATCGTAAGATTTAAATTCATCCCATTCAGTTAAAATAGCAATAGCATGTGCATTTTTACAAGCATCATAACCATTACTTTCAATAGCAATGTATTTTTTATTTTCAGAATCTGAACGTGTTTCCAAATAATTTAAGTCGAAATGAATTTGATCAGCTTCAACTTTTGGATCGAAAACTGCCACATTTGCTTGTTCACTAATTAAATCATCAGCAACATAAATGGCTGCAGATTCACGAGTATCATTGGTGTCTTTTTTAAAAGCCCAACCTAAGAAAGCAATTTTCTTTCCAGAAACAGTATTATATAAAGTACTGATAATATTTTTTGAGAAACGACGTTTTTGGTGGTCGTTCATAATAATTACTTGTTCCCAATAATCTGCAACTTCGTTTAATCCGTATGATTTTGCGATATAAACCAAGTTTAAAATATCTTTTTGGAAACAAGATCCACCAAAACCTACAGAAGATTTCAAAAATTTTGATCCAATTCTACTATCTAAACCAATTGCTTTTGCAACTTCATTAACATCTGCACCCGTTTTTTCACATAATTCACTCATCGCATTAATAGATGAAACACGTTGTGCTAAGAAAGCATTTGCAGTTAATTTTGATAATTCTGAAGACCAAACATTAGTGGTTAAAATATTATCTCTGTTTACCCAATTTGCATAAACATCAACTAATTTCTGAATTGCCTTTTGACCTTCTGGACTTGTATCGCCACCAATAAGAACTCTATCTGGAGCAAATAAATCTTCAATAGCTGTTCCTTCTGCTAAAAATTCTGGGTTAGATAAAATTTGAAAGTTAACTCCGTTGCCAGTATGATCCAAAATATCCTTAATGGCTTGAGCTGTTCTTACTGGTAAAGTTGATTTTTCTATTACAATTTTATCCGATTTAGCCACGCGAGCAATTTGTCTGGCACATAATTCAATATATTTTAAATCAGCAGCCATACCTTTACCAACTCCATAGGTTTTGGTTGGTGTATTTACTGAAATAAAAATTGCATCTGCTTCATCAATCGCTTTATCTACTTCAGTTGAAAAGAATAAATTTCTTCCACGTGCTTCACCAACAACAGTATCTAAACCAGGTTCATATATAGGTAACAAACTTAAATCTTCATGATTCCAAGCATTTATTCTATCTTGATTTAAATCTACTACTGTAACTTTAATATGTGGACATTTTTGAGCAATAACTGCCATTGTTGGTCCACCAACATATCCAGCGCCAATACAACAAATATTTTTAATCATTTTGTTCTTTTTTTAAATTTTTCCAATACCAATCGATAGATTCTTTCAATCCTTCTTTAATTGAAAATTTCGGATTATACCCCAATAAATCTTTAGCTTTATCAATACTTGCTAAAGAATGTGGAATATCTCCACTTCTATTCGGACCATAAACACAAGAAATAGTTGCAATTTCAGAATCGTATGGTGTTAGAAATTCTTTTATATATTTTATTAATTCGTTTAAAGTTGTACGTTCTCCAAAAGCAGTATTATATACTTGATTAATCGCTTCTGAATTTTGAGCCTGCAAAGCTAATTCATTCATTTGAATTACATTGTCTATATAGGTAAAATCTCTTGAATAATTTCCATCTCCATTTATTACAGGACTTTCGTGATTGATAAATAAGGAAATAAACTTCGGAATTACAGCTGCATAAGCTCCATTCGGTGTTTGATGTCTTCCGAAAACATTAAAATAACGTAACCCTATTGTTTCAATTCCATACGTTTTACTAAATACATCTGCATATAATTCATTTACATATTTTGTGATGGCATAAGGAGATAATGGTTTCCCTATTTTATCTTCTACTTTAGGTAAAGCTTCTGAATCACCATAAGTGGAAGAACTAGCTGCATAAACAAATCGTTTTACATTGGCATCTTTTGAAGCTTGTAACATGTTTAAAAATCCAGAAACATTTACTTCGTTTGATGTAATTGGGTCATTTATGGAACGAGGAACACTTCCTAAAGCAGCCTGATGCAATACATAATCTGCGTTTTCAACAGCTTTTTTACAAGTTTCAAAATTTCTAATATCACCTTCAATTAATGTAAAATTAGGATGATTTAAAAAAGGTTCAATATTATGTTTAAATCCAGTTGAAAAATTATCTAAGCAAACAATTTGGTTATTTTGGTTCAAAAAATAATTACACAAATTAGAGCCGATAAAACCGGCTCCACCTGTAATTACAATTTTTTTATTTTGAATAATATCACTCACTTTTTATTAATCTCTTCTTTTTGGAAAATTGATATAATCTAAAAATTTCTCTTTTAATGTTTTAGGCTTTTTGTCTTCTTCATAATAAGCACCATATCCATATCCGTATGCACCATATCCATATCCGTAACCATAACCATAACCATATTTAGCTTTATTTTGGAAACCATTGAAAATGATGCTTACATTTTTAAGCTCTCCTCTCAAGTGTTTTTCATTTACAACAGAAAGCATTCCACGTTTTGTATATGCTTGTCTTACAACATACAAAGTAGCGTCAGCATAATGAGATAATTCTAAAGCATCAGCAACTAAACCAACTGGCGGTGTATCTAAAATAATGTAATCGTATTTCGTTTTTAATTCATTAATTAAATCTTCCATTGCTTCACTCATCAATAATTCAGATGGGTTTGGAGGAATTGGACCTGATGTAATAATATCTAAATTCGGAATATGAGATTTATAAATAATTTCATCCACTGTTTTTTGTCCGACTAAATAATTTACAACTCCAACATTATTATCCACTTTAAAATCACCAAAAATCTTTGGTTTTCTTAAATCTAGTCCAACAATAACGGTTTTCTTTTCACTTAAAGCAAAAACCGTTGCTAAATTGATGGAACAAAATGATTTACCTTCTCCAGAAATGGAAGATGTTAACATTAATATTTTAGTACCTTCTAAATTATGTTTTTTAGACAAAAACTGTAAAGAAGAACGTACCGCTCTAAATGATTCTGCTAAAGGCGCTTTTGGTTTTTCAAAAACAGATAAATTATTTTCAGTATTTTTCTTACCAATAACACCAATAATTGGAATTTTTGTTAGTTGTGTAATTTCCTGAGTAGTATTAATATTTGTATCTGATAATGCTTTGATTAATACATATAAAAAGGGTAAAAAGAAACCAACTATAATGGCTAAAACATAATTAATTGATCGCTTTGGACCTCTAAATCCGCCACCCACATCTTTAGCAGAATCGATAAATTCTATATCAGAAACACTTGCCGCTTTTACGATATCTGCTTCACTTCGTTTTTCTAAAAATGTACTATAAATTTTTTCTTTTAAATCGTATTTTCTAGAAATATTAATATAATCTTGTTGTTTATCTGGCAACTGACTAATAGAACCTTCTGCTTTATTAATTCTATTATTAATACTTTTTAAATCAATTGATAAAGCACTTTTAGAACTTTCAATATTATTTAAAAGTACTTTTTTTACAGATTCCATTTGAGAATCTAATTCTTTGTATAAATTTTGATTTTTAACTGTAAATGTTTTTTCAGCTCTATCAATAGATAATTGAATTAATTTAGAAACATTTGAAACAATATTAGGATCATCAATTCCTGCTACAGCAGGTGCTGGTAATTTAGAATAATCGGTATTTTTTTCTAAATAACTTTTTAAGAAATTATAAAAAGCCAATTTTCGCTTAATATTGTCTTGTTCTAAATCTAAATTTGATATTTCTTCAGTAAATTTTAAACCACCAGTTTCTAATTCATAAACATTAGTATTTTTTCTAAAGTTTTTTAAATCAGATTCCGTATCTTTTAACTGTCCTTCTATTACATTTAAAGTACTATCAATAAATCTAATGGTATTTACTGCAAATAAATTTTTACTATTTAATTCATTTTCTCTTAGGATATCTACTGTAGAATTTAAATATTCAACTAAACGAGCTTTATTAGGTCCTTGCATATCTAACACAATAACAGAAGCTGCTTTTGCATCAGCATTTACACCTATTCCTCTATAAGAACCAACTGTTCCATTAAAATCATCAAATCGTATATAAATATCTTCATTTAAGTTTAACGGTTTTGAAGAATCTAAAGTAATTTGACCGTTAAAAAATGGTAAGTCAATTTCTTGATTAAATCTAAATCTATTAAAATATTTTTTACCGTTAGTAGGAACAAAACTTGTTGAATTATCAACATAATGATAAAGCATAACTTCTTTAGCTTCACCAAAATCAGCTTCAAACTCAAATTGTGTATTTGAAATTGGCTTTATTCTAATAAGCATATTAGCTAATTGCCCTCTTTGCTTATTAATTACAGCTTTAAAAGGTATGGTTCCATAAGCATCTGGGTAAAAATAATCTCCTTTTCTCAAATACTTAATGTAAAATTGCAATTTATCAACAACTCTTTCATTGTGAGTTCTAGAACGTAAAGTAGTAATAACCGTTTGAACTTTATCTGATGTACCTCCCCAATTGAATGTTAAATTGGTATTATTAGAGAACATTGGATTGCTTTCATCTTTTACAACAATTGAAGCATCCATCCCATAAATACTTTCTTTTCTAATATTTACGTAATAAGCCCAATAAAGTGCAACAGAAATAAAAAGCACAAATAATTTCCAATGTCCAAGTAATTTTACAAGAAAAGCTTTTACATCAAAACTAGCACCTTCTGCTAATGATTTTAAATCTTTAGTATCAAACATTATTTATTATAAGCTTTTGATTAGTAAGTAAGTCGTTGTAAGCACTCCAAATACCGAAAGTACAGTAGTAACAGTTTGTATACCATTTAGTCCAAAACCTGTAGTTTTTTGTTTTAATGGTTTAACATAGATATAATCGTGTGGTTTTAAATAAAAAAATTGAGAATTAATTACATTGGCATCTGTTAAATCCAACGTTTCCGATTGATAACCAGTTGGAATTTTTCTCATTACGACTACTTCTTTTTTATTTCCTGTCAAATTAATATCTCCAGAATTAGCAATGGCTTCCAACACATTTAATTTATCTTGAAAAACCGTTTTAGTTCCTGTACTACCAACTTCACCATTAATTGTGTATCGAATACCTGCTAATTTCACAATTACAAATAGATTAGAATTAGGTGTAAAATATTCTTCTAACAATTTTTTTTCTAACAATTTTGAAACTTCTTCAACCGTTTGTCCTTGAACATTTACTGATCCTAAAACAGGAATTCTAATATTTCCAAAACCATCAACTTGATACCCATCAAAATATAACTGATCTTGATTGATTATATTATTTCCTGATACGTCTTTCTTTTTGCTAAATATTTCAACATCTTTCGCATTATTTGACCTAATATCTATAGATAAAATATCATCAACTTGTAATCTGTATGGCTTGTAAGCATCCGCATTTATTTCAATATCAGCAACTTTATCTTTGTTTTTTTCTAAATAAAGAGTGTCTTTATGAGAAATACAAGATGTTAATTGTAAAGAAACTGTAATTATATATAATATATGTTTAAAAAACTTCATAGCATTATTTTAGATGTTACAAATATACTTTTTCTAGGTAAATTAAAAAATTTACATCGGTTTAATTGATGATTCAAATGGTATTCTGTGTAATAAACTTCTTCCAAGTGTAACTTCATCTGCATATTCTAATTCATCACCTACAGAAATTCCTCGTGCAATTGTTGAAATATTTACTTTATATTCTTTAATTTGTTTATAAATATAGAAATTGGTTGTATCGCCCTCCATAGTAGAACTTAAAGCAAAAATTATTTCTGAAACTTTATTTTCTTTAACTTTCTGAATTAATGAATTAATGTTTAATTGACTTGGCGAAATACCTTCAATTGGCGAAATTTTCCCACCCAAAACATGGTAAATTCCTTTAAACATTCTTGTATTTTCAATAGCCATAACATCTCTCACATCTTCAACAACACAAACTATTGAATGATCGCGACTTGGATTATTACATATTTCACAAATTACATTATCGGAAATATTATGACAATTTTGACAATAAATAATTTCGTTTCTCATTTTAGTTAACGCTTCTGTTAACATTTGAGTTTGTTCATTTGGTTGTTTTAACAAATGCAAAACTAAACGCATAGCTGTACGTTTTCCAATTCCTGGTAACATAGCAACTTCATTTACTGCATTTTCTAATAATTTCGACGAAAATTCCATAATGCAAATATATCAAAAAGAAAAAACCTATTTACATTAAGCAAATAGGTTTCTAACTGTTTATTTTAAAAAATTTAATCTATGACTTTAGCAGACAAAATTGCTTTTTTAGCTTCCTTTTCATATTTAGTTTTTACACCTACTTCATACATAGAAGTAACCATTAAACAAGAATCATCAACAACTTTTTTCACCATTACTTCTACATAAACTTCTTCGTTATTTTGATTCATGATTCCAGTACATGCAAAATATTTCACACCATTTTCTGTAAATTCTTGAACTTTAAAATTCTTTAAATCTGGTTCCATTGATTTTTTTAATTCTGCTTTTCCAGACTCATAACTTTGAGGAACAACCATCGCCATTAATACTGCTTTTGGCGTTTCAGACATATACATGTTTCCAAAATTATTAGCATATAAAGATTTATTAAAATCCATATCAATCACAACTTCTGGTGCTTCTTCAACTACTTCTTCTCCATCCTGAGCTACAGCAGAAAATGACACTGTAAATAAAGCTAGTACAAATAATAGCTTTTTAAAAATTTCGTTTTTCATTTTTAATACATTTAATTGTTCCAAATGTAAACAAATATGTTTTGAATTTACATTATTCTGCTATTTTTGTAAAAAAAACTTATGCAACCAAGTACTATCCTTTTATTTTTCCTTTCTTATTTTATTGTATTGTTCGGAATTTCATATTTCATGAACAAAAAAGCGGGAAGTAGCAATGATACTTTTTTTAAAGCCAATAAAAAATCGCCATGGTATTTGGTAGCATTTGGAATGATTGGAACGGCACTTTCAGGTGTAACTTTTATTTCTGTTCCTGGTGCTGTAGATGCCAATCAATTTGCTTATTTTCAGTTTATTTTAGGAAACGCAATTGGATTTATTATAGTTGCAACCGTTTTACTTCCTCTGTATTATAAATTAAACTTAACATCAATTTATACGTATATAGAACAACGTTTAGGTCATTTTAGCTACAAAACTGCTTCATTTATTTTCTTAATGAGTAGAACAATTGGCTCAGCGTTTCGTTTATACTTAGTAGTTTTAGTATTGCAAAATTTTGTGTTTGATAAATTCGGAATTCCGTTCTGGGCAACTGTTTTAATTAGTTTAGGATTGATATTTGCTTATACCTATAAAGGCGGATTAAAAACGATTATCATTACTGACACTTTACAAACCTTATTTTTAGTTGCTTCTGTATTTTTTACGATTTACTTTGTATGTGATAGTTTAGATTTTGGAATTAGCAAAGCTGTAGCTGAAATTGATGCTTCTAAATATTCTAAAATTTTCTTTTTTGAGGATTTCATAGGCTCTGGTCAACATTTTATCAAACAAATTTTAGGCGGAATCTTCGTAACAATTGCAATGGTTGGTTTAGATCAAGATTTAATGCAGAAAAACCTAAGTTGCAAAAACATTAAAGAAGCCCAGAAAAATATGTTTACTTTCACTGGAATTTTTGTAGTTATTAACTTGTTTTTCTTAAGTGTTGGAGCTTTATTATATTTATATGCTACTAAAAACAACATTGCTGTCCCTATGTTAAATGGTGATGTGAGAACCGATTTATTATTTCCAGAAATTGCTTTTAATCATTTTGCTTTAATTCCGGCTGTTGTTTTCTTATTAGGATTAACTGCTGCTACATTTGCAACAACTGATTCGGCATTAACAGCTTTAACCACTTCTTTCTGTATTGATTTCTTAGGAATGGAAAAGAAAGAAGAGACTAAAGAGACTGTTAAAACAAGACATTTAGTTCATATCGGATTTTCTTTAGCCATTTTTATAGTTATCTTAATTTTTAATTCTTTAACCAATCAATCGGTAGTAAAATTAATTTTCAAAGTAGCTTCGTATACGTACGGACCACTTTTAGGATTATTTACATTCGGAATTTTAATTAAAAATCGTTCGGTTAAAGACAAATTGGTTCCATTTATCTGTTTATTATCACCTGCGATAACGTATTTAATTAGTGTAAATTCGGGAATTGATGTAGAAAACCCAAAACTAATTCCTTATGCTTTCGCAGAAGAATTAATCATTGTAAACGGATTGATAACTTTTGTTGGATTGTATCTAATTAGTAAAAAATCGCTTAAAACGGAATAGTTAATATTGTTTAGTTGCAAGCAAAACCAAAGTACAAGCAACTTCAAATTCAATATTATTTTGTTTTAGAATTTCATAAAATTCAGGATTTTCAGTTCCTGGATTGAATATCACACGTCGTGGATGAAGAGAAACGATATAGTCGTAATATTCTTGTTGGTTTTTAGGATTTAAATAAAGTGTAACGGTATCAATCCCAATAAAAGGCACTTTTGTAGTTTCAATTTTAACATCTAAAGCCATACCATCTTTGGTACCAACTGCCACAACTTGGTGACTATTGTCCGTTAGCGCATGAATTGCTTTATACGCATATCTTTCTTTATTTGTGGTTGCTCCTAGGACTAAAGTCTTCATAGTTATGTTGTATTTTTACATAAAAATAGTAAAAGTTTTTTAATTTACATTTATTTAATTCTATTTTAAATTCTATCTTTGGAATACAAGATACTTTTGTAAAAAAACTATGGACATTTTCATTTATTTATTCGTTGCCTTATTTTCAGTATTAAACCCAATAGGAACTGTTCCGATTTTTGTTGGATTAACTCAAGGTTATACCGCTTCGGAACGCTCAAAAACTTCATTAGTAACATCCATTAACGTTTGCGTAATTTTATTGATTTCCTTCTTTGTTGGTCAGTATGTTTTATCGTTTTTTGGGATTACCATAACTGCACTAAGAATTGCTGGTGGAATTATCATTGCAAGTTCTGGATTTTCTTTATTGAATGGTAATTTTAGCAAAAACAAAGGAATCAACAAAAAAGTACAGAAAGAAGTTGAAAAGCGTCAACATATTGCCTTAACACCTTTAGCAATGCCAATGCTAGCCGGACCAGGTTCTATTTCTTTATTAATTGCATATTATCAAGAATTGAGTGAAACAGGAAATGCTATTACTTCATTAGAAATTTTATTCTCATGTTTAGCTATTTTAGCAGTTGCAGCTTTAATTTATATAGTTTTAAGAAGCGCCCATTATTTAGCTAAAATATTAGGTTCTTCTGGAATTGTTGCCATTTCTCGTATCATTGGTTTCTTAACAATTGCAATCGGAATTCAGTATATTATTAGTGCAACATTAAGTATTATTAGAGGAATCTAAGTTAAAAAATTCCAAAAATAAAATCCCAAATTCCAATAAATTGGCATTTGGGATTTTTATTTTAATATTGAGATTTCTTTGATTTATTCTGCTACAGGCAAGAAAACTTCAGCCATCATGCAGCGAGCACTTCCGCCGCCACAAGCTTCAATCGTATCTAAATTAGAATGTAAAATTTCACAATGTTTTTCAATTTTATCTATTTGAACTTGAGTTAAGCTATTAAATGCAGATGAACTCATCACTAAATATCGTTTATCATTAGCTCCTCGAACTTGTAACATATTTCCAGCAAAATGATTTACTTGGTCTTCAGTAATAAAAATCACTTCTTTCCCATCTGCTTTCAAGTTTTCCAACACCATTTTTCGCTCCGATTTATCATCAATAGCATCCGGACATAGAATTGCAAAAGTTTCTGCAATACTCATCATAACATTTGTGTGATAAATTGGTTTTCTTTCTCCATCAACGGTTTGAAAAGCTTCAAAAAGAATGGGTGACATGTCAAAATCTTCACAAAATTCAATCATCAATTCTTCATCAGATCTTGGTGAAATGGCGCAATACGCTTTATTGAATTCTCTGTCTAAAATTAAACTTCCTGTTCCTTCTAAAAACACATTATCCTCTTCCGCTGAAGTATAATCCATTACTTCTGTAATTTCAAATCCTTCATCTTCCAATAGATCTAAAATATCTTCTCTTCTTTCCAATCTTCTATTTTCTGCAAACATTGGATATAAAGCTACATCACCCGTTTCATGAAATGAGATCCAATTATTTGGAAAAATACTATCTGGTGTATCCGTTTCTTTCGTATCCTGAACAACAATTACATTAACTCCAACATTTTTTAGTTTTTCAACTAAAGCATCAAATTCTTGAATAGCTTTAAAATGTACCGTTTCTGGTGTAGTATTTTCAAGTACTTTTTGATAATAATTATTCTCAGTAGTTTGTTCGTTCATACGAAAAGCCACCGGACGAATCATTAAAACGGTATTTGTAGTTTGTCTCATTTCTTAGTTTTTTAATGAGTTCATTACTGACTCAATAATATTCATACTCACCTCAGCCATTTCATTAATTTTTTCATCCAAACATGGATTAACTTCAACTAATTCCATACAAACTGTTTTCGGATTTTTAGCAAAAGAATTTAAAACCGCATTGGCTTCTTCTGGAGTAATTCCGTTTTTAACTGGAGTTCCCGTTCCGTGTGAAGTTAAATCTGGATCCATAGAATCTACATCAAACGAAACATAAATAATATCGCAATTACTTAATTTCGTTTCAATTTCATTTATTACAGTCGCTACACCTTTAGAACGTAATTCATCCACCGAATAATTTCTAATTTGTAAACGATTCATAATATCATTTTCTTGATCTTCTGTATCTCGAACTGCAATGTAAACTATATCTTCAGCATTTATTTTTGGAGCAATTCCGCCTACATGTTTAATTTCTTCCCATAATTTTGAAGTTTCTGCAGATAATTCATTGATTTTACTTGGCAAATTATCTTCATTTAATGCTGTTGCCAAAGGCATACCATGCATATTCCCAGAAGGCGTTGTATAAGGTGTATGAATATCGGCATGAGCATCAATCCAAACCACTCCAAGTCTTTTATCAGGAAAAGCCGATTTAATTCCTGCGATGGTTCCACCTGCTGAACCATGATCGGCAGCTAATAGTAAGGGAAATTTATTATTTGAAAGTAAAGTAGAAACTTTTTCGTTTAGAGAATTGTAAATGGTTAATAATCCATCAATTCGTTTAGCATACGTATGCTCAGTAGGTTGGTCTAAAAGATAATTTACATCTTTTATTTCTTCAATTTGTTGATTTACCAAAAATGATTTTTGGTTCTTCCTGGCGGCTGTTATTATGGCATCTGGACCTAGAGACGCACCACGTGTACCTGCCGTAATTTCTGACCGGTTGATTAAAAGTACTATATCTTTACTCATAAATTTTAAAATGTTCGATAAGTTACAAATATAAAAAAAGGATGTAGAAATGTAGAATTTTTTAATTTAATTAATTAAGAATTTATTTTGTAATTGTTACATAATTGTCAACTCTTTACTACTGTAAAAAATATCTTGCAAATTGATTACTAATCAGTTACCTTTGGTAAAACTAAAAATTATTTATCATGGGATTATCAAATTTTTTTAGCTCATTATTTGGAAAAGCTAAACAAACTGCAGAAACTGCTAGTGAAAATATTTCTGAATTTGCAGATTCTGCTATGGATAAAGCTACAGAAGTAGTAACAGATGTAAAAGAAAAAGTGGAAGAAGTTGCTGAAACTGCTTCTGCAAAATTGGAAGAAATGGGTGTACCAGAACAAGTTTCTCAATTTGTGGATACTGCAAAAGATAAATTAGCTGAAGCTACGGATTGGGCCGAAGAAAAAGCAGCAGTTGCTAAGGAAAAAATTGCCGATGTTGTGGAAACAGTTGAAGCAAAAGTTGACGATTTAACAGGCAACAAAGAAGAAGACGAACCTACAACAGGTGAGGCATAAAACAAAAAAGTCCCGATAAATCGGGACTTTTTTTATTGGTTTAACTTACCAACTATTTTCTTAATATCTTGTTCTTTATTTTTTGGATAAATTAACAATACATTTTCTTTATCTACAATTATGTAATCTTTTAAACCATCGATTACAACCAATTTTTTTCCTTCTGTTCGGATAATATTATGCGTTGCATTTTCTAAATAAACAGAAGCATTAACAATTGCATTATCTGACTCATCTTTATCAAGTTTATCGTATAATGAACCCCAAGTCCCTAAATCATTCCAATCGAAAGTTGCCGATAAAACAAATACATTAGGCGCTTTCTCTAGAATGGCATAATCAATTGAAATATTTTCAGCTAAAGGATAGTTTTCTTCAATAAAGTTTTTTTCAGTTGAAGTATTATAAGCCTCCCAACCTTTTAAGAAATGGTTATACATTTCTGGTTGAAATTTTTCAAAAGCAGAAACAATTGATTTCACACTCCAAATAAAAATACCTGCATTCCATAGGAAATTTCGACTTTGAATAAATTGTCTAGCAGTAGCATAATCTGGTTTTTCTCTAAACTGAACTACTTTTTTAACAGGTCTTCTATCTAATTTATCGTATTCGATATATCCATAACCTGTATTTGGGAATGTTGGTAAAATACCTAATGTCATTAATGTATCTTGCATTTCACAAAACTGAAATGAATTTTCAACATTCGCTACAAATTGTTCTTCATCCTCAATCCAATGGTCGCTTGGCGCAACTAAAACTAAAGCATTCGGATTTTGTTTTTTTATTTTTAAAGAAGCATATAAAATACAAGGTGCTGTATTTCGCATGGCTGGTTCCAAAATAATTTGCTCTTTTTTAACTAAAGGCAATTGTTCTAAAACGATATCATTATAACTCTCATTCGTAAGAATTAAAATATTTTCTTTTGGAATGATTTGCGATAAACGACTAAACGTTTTCTGAATTAACGTTTCACCCGTTCCTAACATATCATGAAATTGCTTAGGATATTCAGCCGTACTAACTGGCCAAAACCTAGAACCTACTCCACCTGCCATTAAAATGGCGTAATAATTTTTATTCATATTTTATATTGCTAAGTAACAAAAATCAATGTTACTAAGTTAATTTGAAATTACTTCTACTTCTGCATTAGGTTGAAACAAAAACATTCTACCTGTACTGACTTCCAAACATTCATAACGTTTTACACGCAATGCCATTTTTTTAAAAACTTTACCATTTTTAATTCGGAATGTACTCCCAAAAGGGATTTCAAAGATATAATTATTCTCTGTATTTCTTTCATCAAATTGTTTTAAAGCAACAGAAAGCTTAGCATCGGTATCAGAACTTGCTTTCGGATTTCTGAAATGTCTTGCCATTAAAGGCAAAATTTGATGTGGGAAAATTTCTGGTCGAATAAATGGAATCATCAAATGCTGAAACGTAATTTTCCATTCCGTTCCATGAGGCATAATATTTCGTCCGTACTTTTCAAAAGCTACCAAATGCGCAATTTCATGAATTAATGTCATCAAAAAACGATATTTATTCAAATTTGCATTTACCGTAATTTGATGAAAACCATCGGGATGCCTTCGATAATCGCCATGACGCGTTTGCCTTTCATTTACAATTTTTAAATGCACATGATTGGCTTTTATCAGTTCGAAAACAGGTTCTACTGCGTGTTCTGGTAAATATTTTTGTAAAACGGCACTCAAATTATGGCGTAGTTGATGAAACTTGTAACACTTTTCCGTTGTAATATTTATTTCCTGTTAAAGCAAAATTAAAAATATAATCGGCCATTTCTTTAGCTGAAAGTGGTGCTTCATAACCAGGAAATGCTTCTTGTAACATTTCTGTATTTACAGCTCCAAGTGCTAACACATTGAAAGCAATTCCTTGTTCTTTGTATTCTTCTGCTAATAATTCTGACAATGTAATTACAGCACCTTTACTTGAACTGTAAGCTGAAAGTCCGGCAAACTTCATACTTCCTTGAATACCGCCCATCGAGCTAATCGTAACAACATGACTTCCTTTTTCCATAAAGGGAATACATATTTTAGTTAATTCTGCTACAGCGAAAACATTGACTTTATAAATATTTTGAAATTCTTGAGTAGAAATTTCAGTGAAATTTTTATGCAATAAACTTCCAGCGTTGTGAATTAAAACGTCGACTTTATTCCAGGATGTTGAAATAAAATCATTGACTTGTTGCAACTGATTTTCATCTGAAATATCAATGGGCAAACAAGTAATATTTTGATGTTCGATTAAAGCTTGTGGCGTTTTACGTGAAATTGCTAACACATTATGTCCGGCATTTGCAAATTGTAACGCCATTTCATAACCAATTCCGCGAGAAGTTCCTGTGATAATAATATTTTTACTTAACATTTAATTTAATTTCTTTAGTTGGTGCATTCATCATTTTCTCTAAAACTGGAATAGTTTTATTAACCACATTGGCGATATGTTTCGTATCCATTAATTCAAATTCATCATCAGGTTGATGGTAATATTGAAAATTCTCAAAATCGAAAGTCGAAACCGTTTGTGCAGGAACATTAAATTCGTCGTAAAACGGAAAATTATCCGAAGCTCTAAACAACATATATTTGGTTTCGATTGGCAAATATCCTACTAATTTTTCACCTGAATATTCATTCATTTTAGCCGCCATATTACTCTTTCCAAATCCAGTTATATACATTAACATATCTCTGTTTTGCATTGGAACACCCACCATTTCATAATTAAACATAAAATACAAATTCATGTTTTGTTGTTTCAATTTCGCAGCTAAGTGCTTTGAACCTAGCAATCCTTTTTCTTCAGCAGAAAAGAAAACAAATAATAAACTTCTTTTGTTGGATTTTGATTGTCCGAAATATTTTGCGACTTCAGAAACCGCAGTTGTTCCGGCAGCATTATCGTTTGCTCCATTCGCAATATCATCACCATTAACAGCAGCAATTTTTCCGATATGATCGTAATGCGCTCCAATAATTACAAATTCATTTTTTAATTTCGGATCTGTTCCTTCAATATAACCAACAATATTGTAAGATGTCTTTTCAAAATTTGAAAGCGTATCTCTATAGGTTTTAAAGTATGGTTTAATGTTATTTTCTCGAAGTATATTTTCTAAATAAACAGAAGCTTTTTCTATTCCTTTACTACCAGAATCTCTACCCTCTAATTCATCTGACGTTAAATATTTTAATGTTTTTGCAACATTTTCTTCTTTAGCAATAGTTAATTCTTCAACTGGTTTATTATCTGAACTTGTTTGTATTTCTGGAGTAACCAACATTTTTGATGGACCACACGACAAAACAACAAAACCAAGAGCGCAAAGGAAAATTTTGTTCATATTTTTAAATTTTAGTAAAAATAAAAAAATCCCATCAAGTATTGACAAGATGGGATTCTAATTTATGTTTTTTATGAAAAATTACGCTAACATTGTAACTGGATTTTCCATAAATGCTTTAAATGTTTGTAAGAATTGAGCTCCAGTAGCACCATCAACAGTTCTGTGATCGCATGCTAAAGTAACTGTCATTGTATTTCCAACAACGATTTGTCCGTTCTTAACTACAGGTTTTTCAATAATCGCTCCAACAGATAAAATAGCTGAATTTGGTTGGTTAATAATTGAAGTAAACGATTGAATTCCGAACATTCCTAAATTAGAAATTGTAAATGTGCTTCCTTCCATTTCAGCTGGTTGGATTTTTTTCGATTTTGCTTTTCCAGCTAAATCTTTAACACTTACACCAATTTGAGTTAAGCTCATTTGGTCTGTAAATTTCAATACCGGAACCATTAAACCATCTTCTACAGCAACTGCTACACCAATATTTACATGGTGATTAATTACCATTGCATCTTCTCTCCATTGAGAATTTACTTGAGGATGTTTTTTCAATGCCATTGCAGAAGCTTTAATAACCATATCATTGAATGATACTTTAGTTTCTGGTAAGCTATTGATCATATTTCTTGAAGCAATCGCATTATCCATATCTAACTCAATTGTTAAATAGTAATGCGGTGCTGTAAATTTAGATTCCGATAAACGTCTCGCAATGGTTTTACGCATTTGAGAGTTTTTAATTTCTTCTTGGAAAACTTCTCCAGCAGGAACAAATGGTTTTACTTCTGAAACAGAACTTGTAGCTTGAGACACTGATTGCGCTGGTGTACTTGCTGCAGACGGAGTAAAGTTTTCTACATCTGATTTTGTAATTCTTCCGTTTTCACCCGAACCTTTTACTTGAGCTAAATTGATTCCTTTATCTTGAGCAATTTTCTTAGCTAATGGTGAAGCGAAAATTCTACCTGATGCATTTGTATTTGTTTGAACTTCTGCAATAACTGGAGCAGGAGCCGAATTTGTTTCTACAACTTTTGGAGCTTCAGCAGTTCCACCAACTGTAAAGTTAGCTACCACACCAGAAACATCTGTTCCAGCTGGACCTAAGATTGCTAAAATTGTATCAACAGGAGCTGTTCCTCCTTCTTCAACACCAATATATAATAAAGTACCTGCATTGAAAGATTCGAATTCCATAGTAGCTTTATCTGTTTCGATTTCCGCTAAAATATCTCCTTCTTTTACAGCATCTCCTACTTTTTTCAACCAAGTGGCAACTGTTCCTGTTGTCATTGTATCAGACAAACGAGGCATCGTTACTACTTTTACTCCTGCAGGAATTTCTGCTTTAGCAGTTGCAACTGGAGCTTCAGATTTTACTTCAGCAACTGGAGCTGCTTCCGCTTTTGGAACACCACCTGCTAATAAAGCTGAAAAATCTTCACCTGCTTTTCCAACGATTGCTAATAATGAATCAACTGGAGCAGTTTCGCCTTCTTGAATTCCGATATGTAATAAAACACCATCATAGAATGATTCAAATTCCATAGTTGCTTTATCAGTTTCAATTTCAGCTAAAATTTCACCTGTTTTAATTGTATCACCCACTTTTTTCAACCAAGTCGCCACAACTCCTTCAGTCATGGTATCACTTAAACGGGGCATTGTAATTACTGTTGCCATAATTTATAGTCTATGTGGAATAAATGGATAATTTTCTTGTTCGTATACAACATCATATAATTGTTGTGCTTCTGGGAATGGAGATTCTTCAGCGAATTTTTCACATTCTGCAACTAAATCATTTACTCTTTGATCGATAGCTTCAATCTCAGCATCAGTTGCATATTTATTTTCTTTGATGATGTCTAACACTTGAGTAATTGGGTCGATTTTTTTGTATTCTTCTACCTCTTCTTTTGTTCTATAGTGTTGCGCATCCGACATAGAGTGACCTCTATATCTATACGTTTTCATTTCTAAGAAAGTTGGTCCTTCTCCTCTTCTAGCTCTTTCCATTGCTTCATGCATTGCTTCAGCAACTTTTACTGGATTCATACCATCTACTGGTCCGCAAGGCATTTCATACCCTAAACCTAATTTCCAAATATCAGTATGATTGGCAGTTCTTTCTACTGAAGTTCCCATTGCGTATCCATTGTTTTCACAGATAAATACTACAGGTAATTTCCAGTTCATCGCCATATTGAATGCTTCGTGTAAAGAACCTTGACGTGCAGCACCATCACCAAAATAAGTTAACGTAACGCCACCCGTTTCAAAATATTTATCAGCGAAAGCCATACCAGCTCCTACAGGAATTTGAGCTCCAACGATACCATGTCCTCCGTAGAACCCGTGTTCTTTAGAGAAAATATGCATCGAACCACCCATTCCTTTTGATGTACCAGTAACTTTTCCTAATAATTCTGCCATTACTGCTTTAGGATCAACACCCATACCAATTGGTTGAACGTGATTTCTATATGCTGTAATCATTTTATCTTTTCCGCCTAACTCCATAGCATGTAATGCACCTGCTAAAACAGCTTCTTGTCCATTATATAAATGAAGAAATCCTCTTACTTTTTGTTGTATATATAATGCAGCTAATTTGTCTTCAAACTTTCTCCAAAACTGCATGTCTTCATACCATTTTAGATATACTTCTTTTGTAATTGGTTTCATTATCTTATATTAATTTTAATTATTTTTTAAATAGAACGACAAAAATACTACTTCGATTTATATTGAAAAAATTTAATAGCACCAATTTTTACAATTTTATCAAAATATAACATTTTTTTATATCGAACTTGTTACAAACTTGCTTTATCAAACATAAACGGCAATAAATTCTTCAAAGAATCCGACTTATAAATCTGCCCTTTTGCACCCATAAAATAGATTTCAATTGGCAAGTCTTGTTTAATTTCATATTCTGCAATTGATTGTCTACATGCTCCACATGGCGGAATTGGCGTATCAGATTCTCTATCCGATGGTGTAGCAGAAATAAATAATTTTTCAATTTTATTATTAGGATAATTGGCACCTGCATAAAAAATCACGACTCTTTCTGCACATAATCCAGATGGATAAGCGGCGTTTTCTTGATTTGAACCCTGCAAAACAACTCCATTATCCAAAACAATTGCTGCTCCGACTTGAAAATTTGAATAGGGCGCATATGCCTTTTTTCTAATTTCAACTGCTTGAAGCATATATTCTTTTTCTGTTATTGCCAATTCGTCAATTGAATCATAAACTGATAATTTTGTTGCTACTTGAATTTCCTTCATATATTAATTTTACTATTATTTCTAACTTTTTTAGGAAAAAAAATCCAAATTCAAAAAAATGAATTTGGATTTAAATTTAATATTTATCATTATTAATTTTCATCGTACGTATCACCGAAATTAAACGTTAGAGAAAAACGTAATGTATTTTCTAATGGGTTTCTCACTTTTGATGCAGAGAATAGATAAGAAACATCGATTTTAACAACATTGTATTTGAATCCTGCTCCTAAAGTTAAATACTTTCTAGCTCCTTTTTCAATGCTTTCATTAAAATAACCTGTTCTTAAAGCAAATGAATCTTGATACCAATATTCTGCTCCTAATGCCCAAGTAAATTCTTTTAATTCTTCAGAGAATCCGTCTGGCGCATCACCAAAAGATTGAAAAATTCCACTTGTCCAACTTATATTTCTATATTTCTCATTATTAATTGCATTTTGTTCTGCCTGAGTAACATCTTCTGGATCTGTAAAATCACCATCTTGATTTGTATCGATTGGAGATCCTGGAATTTGTGGAGTTGGCACTAACAATTTAGTAGCTTCTCCTATTACACTAACCTTATTATATTCATCAAAAATGAAATCAAATGCAGCCCCTAATCTCATATTAGCTGGCAAAAAGTTTTCATTTAATTGATCGTTATCATATGAAATTTTCGGACCTAAATTTTGGAAATTGAAACCTGCTCTCCATTTACCATTAAAGTTTTCATAAGCTTGCTCTTCAGATTGAAATAAACCTGAAATATCAACAGCAAAAGTTGAAGCTGGCTTTGAATCATTATTTGAATCTGGAATTTTAAGGTTCGAACGAATATAACGTCCGGCAATACCCATACCAAAAGTTTCACTTAATTTTAAGGAATATGATCCATCAATTGCTAACTCATTTGGACTTACCGTTCTTCCTGGATCATCAAAAGAATTTCTTAATTCAATATCACCTAAACCGAAATAACGTAAACTTCCTGCAAAGGCACTTCTCTCGTTAATTCTATTGTAATAGGTAATTTGACCTAATGAAATATCGTTTGCAATGCTTGTTAAATATGGCGTGTAACTTACCGAAAAACCTTGTTTTTGGTTAATAAATGCATATTTTGATGGATTGTATTGTTGAGAATAAGCATCTGCAGAAGACGCTACACCCATATCTGCCATACCCGCTGAACGAGCATCTGCAGCTATCAATAAGAAAGGCACACCTGTAGTTATTACTCTATCTTGTGCACTTGCAAATTGTGCAATTAAAATAATTGATAAAAATTTTAATAGATTTTTCATCTGTAGTTTTTGGTTTTTAATATTTGTTTTTCAGATGTAATTTTATGTCAATGGTCTTTTTTTTATAGTAAGCCGACAAATATACATTTTTTTTATAGGATTACAAGTTTTTCTACTTTTTCTGCTTTTTTACCTGTAACGGTTGATTTCACTGTTAGTTTGTATACATAAACACCTTTTCCAATTCTGTCTCCAAAATCATCTTTGCCATCCCATTTTACATCCCTTGAGTTAAACCCTTCACTTACAATAGTTTGATTAATTGTTTTCACCAATTTACCACTAATAGTTAAGATTTGAACTTGGACATCTAACGGCTCAAAAGGCCTATTATGATTGAACCAAAACTCTGTATAACTTACAAAAGGATTTGGATAATTTAACACATGTTCAAGTGATAATTCTTCGTTTCCTATAACCACAAACTGAATTTCAGCCGTAATAATATTGTTATAAACATCCCAAGCTTTAAATAAAATTGTATGCAAACCTGGTGTTAAATTCTGAAATGGATACGTTACTTTTCCTTTAGTATAATCATCATTCTCTGTTTCATAATAATCATTTAAAATATAAGGATTATTTTCATCACCATCTAAAATTGCAACAATATCATGTCCGATTCCACTAGCCGTATTGATTCCGTGTTCATCTTCAAGAAAAGCTAAAAAAATTGGATTTTCATTGGTAATACCACCATTAACAAAATTAGTATCATTCATATACAATTTTACTTTTGGAGGAGTTGTGTCGGCAGGCGCTGTTAAATTCACACCTCCAACTTTAATTTGCGTATTAAAACCTCTTTGATCTTCTAAAACAGGATTTGTTCTTTTTGCATAAAAACTAACTCTACCACTTCCAATTGGAATTTGAATATCTTGAGGAACGATAAAACTAAATTCAAATTTACCATTTACAACAGATGCATTTCCTCTATAAATAACTTCTCCTAAAGTTTCAAATTGTAATTTTGGTTGATTATAAGGTGGTAATGATACATTATCGTTATCTAAGGTTAACCTATTTAAATCTTTATCATAAACTTGAACTGCTAAATCTCCATTATATGTTGACATTAACACATTATTTTGATCTAAAACTTCACCTTTTAATGTTGCCATTGACAAAGCTTGAAGAGATAAAGTGGTAGTATTAATATCTTCTCCATTAACATGTGTTAAAACAATATTTGGTTTTGGAATAGCTAATTTTAATGCTGGATCACCAATATAAAAAACAACACGTTTATTCGTACTACCTACCGCAATTTTAGAACGTCGAAAAGCTTCAGCAATAGACAAATAAGAATTATTTTCCATTACAAATAAATGATCATAAATTTCTTCATTTAATTGAATCCCTAAAGATTGACCAATTTGTCTTGTAGTTGCTAGTAACGAAATTGCGCCTCCGGCCTTATTCCAATACATGTATTCCCCACCTGTTGGACGATTTGGATCATCGAATCGTGTAAATTCACATGTAATTGTTATAAAAAGAGGATACTTATTTTTATTATGCAAAGCTTGAGCATCTGCTTTTTCAAAAATTCTTTCAATAGCAAAACTTTCTTCGTTACCATGTCCGTAATAATTTAATACCAATGCTCCTAATTCTATTGTATCAATAAAATCTTTCTTCGCCTGAGGATAACGTGGACCACCAGCGCTAACTTGTTGCATATAAGCGTCTGTTAGTATCTTTTT
Source organism: Flavobacterium urocaniciphilum (assembly GCF_900110615.1). Taxonomy (GTDB): domain Bacteria; phylum Bacteroidota; class Bacteroidia; order Flavobacteriales; family Flavobacteriaceae; genus Flavobacterium; species Flavobacterium urocaniciphilum. The sequence continues at coordinate 28,840 of NZ_FOEI01000001.1, read as the reverse complement.
AGTATTAAAAAAAGGATAAGCATCAGAAACATCATCCGCTAAATTATTCAAATCAACTTGCAAATAATAATCTCCTGATTTAAAAGGATCTGGATCATCCGCATAATAAGCTAAATTCAACCTCCATCTTCCATAAGATTTTTCATCATGGTAATCATAAACTTTATTTACCATATCAGATGCCTGACCATTTGAAGAAACTAACATTCTTCCTACAGCAATATCCAAACCATCTGGAATTAAGTTATCCATTTGTCCTTCATTATTATCCATCATTACATAAAAATCATCCGACATAAATGAATTGAATAATGAAAAGTTGGTAGTGTTATTTGGACTTAATGAATTTGATGGATAAAACCCGTGAAATACAGGAACAATGTTTGTATTATTATTAATTCTATTTTTATAATCATAGGATGCATCTCCGAAAAGATTGACATATTTTACTTGATCATTCGGAAAAGAGGGATTGTTATTATAAACATATCTAATAAAATTTCGAATGGCAGCTATATCTTGTTTTCCACCTCCAAATTCAGCATAAATAGAATTTAAAGTAACCACTTTAACTCTCATACCCGAATTATTTCTATGAAAATTAGCTAGATTTTCAGCTTGAGCTACTAATGAATTAGGAGTAATAATTAAATAATCTATGTCTTTATTTTCACCTAGATTATTTTGAAATATTGTTCCTTTTAAATTTTGATTCGCAACATTTGAATCAGTTACCGTTAAAGGCGAATACAAATCGGCATAATCAACAACCACAAATTTTCTTTTTTGCCCCAATGGTAACTTGAAAGACAGCGAATTTTGTGTATTATCAATCTTTGTAACATTATACAAATCAGTAATTTCCCAAACCGATTTAATATTTGAAGCATTAGAAATTGTAAATTGTCCAATACCTATATTCGTTTCAACTGAACTATTTGAAAACAAAAACTGTTTCCCATATCCTTTTAATTCAGCATTATATTTCAAAGTAATATAATCTAAGTAACCTCTTGAAGAAGGCACTCCACCATCATCGTATTCTACATTAATTGTTACTGAATTATTCGTAGGAATAAAATTTGTATTTAGAATATTTTCAAAACCTAATACTCCAGGATTAGTAGCTAAAGACAAAATGGGTGCATTTCCAATACTAGTTCCGTTTGCTTTTATTTTAAAAGAGGAATTCCCAAAAGAAATAGCACAAAAGTTACCAAAGAAATTAACTGGAGAACCCGCAACATAATTAGGCAAATTAAAATCGAAATTCTGACTTTCTTCAAGATCGAAGTTTTCACCAAACCAACGTCTACCAATTTTTCCAGGATTTACTAAATCAATTTCATGAAATACATAGCCATCATAATTAGTTAAATTCAAACTTGAAGAACCTGATGGTTCAATGTAATTTTGAATTCTTTTACCTGCTCCACCATCAGAAGTAATGAAATAATATGATTTTTCCTCAAATAAATTAACATGGGTTACACTTTCTTCATTATAAGTATCTACACCTTCCGCGTAAAACAAAATATAATCACTATCATTAAAAACACCATCTTCCTCACCAATAAATTGAATTGCATTTTCCGCTAAGTCCTCAGGGTAATATACACTATTTAACAAAGGCAACATTCGCCCTCCATTTCCAAAAACTTTAATGTTTCTTGGATCTACATTCGTATTAACCCCAATACTTTGAAGGAAACTCTTACTTAATTTATATACTCCTGATTTTTCAACATAAAACTTTTTCCAAACACCATTTGCTAAAACAGAATTATAAATAGAATTAGTAACATTTGAATTTTTACCTGTAGTATTAAAATTATACTCAACGATAAACGACTTAACTTTTTTATACGATAAGCCATCCTTAATAATAGGATTAAAAGAAAAAGCCAAATAAGCATCATTTCTTGCAAGGGTAGATTTCGCTTTAAAATCTAAATTAGAAGAGATTTTATGAACATTTAAATCTCCTAAATAAGAAGGATCAACATTTTCAAATTTTACATTTTTAAGAACAACTGAAGATTCAGCAACTAAATTCTCAACTTTTATAGCAGCAATAAATTTAATTGTTCTATTGTCTGTATTGAACTCAAAATATTCATTTTGAAATTGTGGAATTGAAAATTTCGTATTAACTACATTAATCTTATTTGTATTAGACCATGTAAGCGAAAACTCTTTAGAATTCTGTGAAAACCCTAAAAAAGCGCAAAAAACTAAAGTTAAAAATATCTTTTTCATTGTCATATTTAACGCAAAATAAAGTAAAATATTGTAATTAATCTTAAAAAAATCATAAGTTTAAACAATAATTAACGTGACTATTACGTTAATAAAATATCGAGCGAAAAAAAGTTTAATTTTTTTTTAATTTTTTTGTTGCATATTAATGGTTTATTATTATCTTGCGGCACTTAAATTATTACCTACTAAAGTATGAAAGTTACTAAGATTATGGCTTTAAAATTGTTAATGACGTTATCATTAGCAATAGGTTTTACAAGTTGTAGCAAAAAGGGGAGCACAAAGGGAGGTTCTACTGCAACTGGTTGGAAAATCAACGATAAAAAAGGTGGTTTCCAATATAACACGAAGTTCAAAAAACAAGAAACACCACCAGGAATGGTTTCAATTGAAGGTGGAACGTTTACTATGGGAAAAGTTGAAGACGACGTAATGCACGATTGGAACAACACTCCAACTAAACAACACGTTCAATCTTTCTTCATGGATGAAACTGAAGTTACAAACATGATGTATTCAGAATATTTATTCTGGGTTAAGTCTGTATATCCTCCAACGGAAGATAATTACAAACACATTTATAACGGAGCAATTCCAGATACTTTAGTATGGAGAAATCGTTTAGGTTATAACGAAACGATGACTAACAACTACTTAAGACATCCTGCTTATGCTAACTACCCAGTAGTAGGTGTAAACTGGATTCAAGCAACTGAGTTTTGTGAGTGGAGAACTAACCGTGTTAACGAAAATATCTTAGAAAAAGAAGGATATTTAAAGAAAGATAACAAAATTAGTTTAGGTCAAGATGTAACTGCTGAATCAAACTTTGATACAGAATCATACATCAACTCACCTTCAAAAACTTTTGCTGGTAACGAAGAAATTGTACTTAAAAAACAAATGGGTCAAAAAAGTGGAAGAAGAGCACCAAAAGGAGCTACTGCTGCTGACGGATCTACTTCTGAAGCTAAAAATGTTTACGCTCAAAGAAGTTCAGGTATCATTTTACCTGAGTACAGATTACCAACTGAAGCTGAATGGGAATATGCTGCTTTAGCATTAGTAGGAAATAGAGAATACAATATCTATAAAGGTCAAAAGAAATATCCTTGGAAAGGACAATACACTCGTTCTGGAAAAAGACAATATAGAGGTGACCAATTAGCTAACTTCAAACAAGGAAGAGGAGATTACGGTGGTATCGCTGGATGGTCTGATGATGGTGCAGATATTACTAACTATGTAAAAGCTTATTCTCCAAATGATTTTGGTTTATATGATATGGCTGGTAACGTTGCTGAGTGGGTACAAGATGTTTACAGACCTATCGTTGATGATGAAGCAAACGACTTCAACTACTTCAGAGGTAACGTATATACTAAAAATAAAATTGGTGAAGACGGAACTGTAGAAATGGTTACTGTTGACAACATTAAATATGATACATTAAGCAACGGTAAAATTATGGCTAGAAGTTTCCCTGGTCAAATTGCACAAGTTCCTGTTGATGATAATGAAACATACTTAAGAACTCAATTCTCTACTTCTGACAATAGAAATTACAGAGATGGTGACAGACAATCTTCTAAATACTTTGATTTCGGTTCATCTGAAGAAGAAGCAAAAGAAGCTAATGATCCTAAAAAGAGAATGTACCAAGCTCCAATTCACAAAATTGATGTTGATAGTGCTGGAAGCATGTCTAAAAAATACGACAGAGATAACAACAGAACTACTTTAATCGATGATAACGTAAGAGTTTACAAAGGTGGTTCATGGAGAGATAGAGCTTACTGGTTAGATCCAGCTTCAAGAAGATATTTCCCACAAGATATGGCAACTGACTACATTGGATTTAGATGTGCAATGTCTAAAGTTGGTCCAAAATCTAACAAGAAAACTCCAAGAGGAAACGTAAAAGGATAATAATTCTTTTTAAAATAAATCAAAAAAGCCCTTTATTTTTAAAGGGCTTTTTTTTATTTTAGCACTATGGAAATCAAAGAAATCTACAATTACTATTTGCAATCTTCTGGTATTGCAACTGACAATAGAAAAATAAATCCCGATAATATATTTGTAGCCTTAAAGGGGGACAATTTTAACGGAAATAAATTCGCATTAAGCGCATTAGAAAATGGTGCGAAATATGCAATTATTGATGAAGCAGAATACAAATTAGACAATCGATTTATTCTAGTTGAAAATTCTCTACTAGCTCTTCAACGATTAGCCAATTACCACAGAAAACAATTAAATATCACAATAGTTGGATTAACAGGAAGTAACGGAAAGACCACAACTAAAGAGTTAATTAATGCTGTTTTATCTCAAAAATACAATACAAAAGCAACATTAGGTAATTTAAATAATCACATTGGAGTGCCATTAACTTTACTTTCTTTTGATAACACAACTGAAATGGGAATTGTTGAAATGGGCGCCAATCACCAAAAAGAAATTGAAATGCTTTGTGAAATATGTGAACCTGATTTTGGATATATCACCAATTTTGGAAAAGCACACTTAGAAGGATTTGGAGGAACTGAAGGTGTTATAAAAGGTAAAAGCGAACTTTACAATTTTTTGGCTTCAAATAACAAAACAGCTATTGTTAATATTGATGATACAATTCAAAATGAAAAAACACAAAATCTAAACAGAATTACTTTTGGATTGAACAACAATGATTGTTTCGTTAATATAAAAAATATCGAAACGAATCCTATGGTGAAAATTGAATTTGAAAACATAACAATTCAATCGCATTTAATAGGCTTATACAATGCAAACAACATTAATGCTGCTATCACTATTGGAAAACATTTCGGAGTTTCGAATGAGCAAATTAAATTCGGACTTGAAAATTATATTCCAAACAATAATCGTTCACAATTATTAGAAAAAAATTCAAATAAAATTATACTTGACGCATACAATGCTAATCCAAGTAGCATGAATGCCGCATTAACTAATTTCTTTCAATTAGAAGAACAAAACAAAGTCGCTATTTTAGGTGATATGTTTGAATTAGGAAATGAAAGTTCAGATGAGCACCGAAAACTAATTGAATTCTGTTTCAATCATGAAGAAATTACTTTCTATTTTGTTGGTCATGATTTTAACAATCATAAAAATTCAAATTCTAATATGCACTTTTACGAATCCTTTGAAACTTTTAAAACTGCTTTTTCTGAAATAAAAAAGGAAAACAATTTTATACTTATTAAAGGATCAAGAGGAATGAGTTTAGAAAGAACTTTAGAATTAATATAATAAAAAAAAGCTTTTCAAATTGAAAAGCTTTTTTTTTATAATTATTCTTTAATGAAACGCTTCACTCCTACTGAATTGTTATTAGCAATTTGTACAAAATAAATCCCAGTAGTTAAAGAACTTACATTAATTGAGTCGTTTTCAATAGTTCCTTTAAAAATTTCTTGTCCCATTTGGTTGAAAATTTTAAAACTAGAATTCGAATCTAATCCTGATAAATAGATAATTCCGTCTTTAACTGGATTTGGATATAATTTAAAATCTAAAACCTCAACTTCTGATTTTATAGCATTTTCGTCTTGAGCTATGTTTTCATCCTGAGCTACATCTTCATTTTCTCCTTTAACATTACCTTCTTTAATTCTTACAACTGCATTATTTACAATATTAACAGTATAATCTTCAACTTCACCTCTAGCAAATACTTCACAAGCAGAAGAATTTGCATTATATTTCATAGAAACCCTCATTCTTGTTGAACCATTTATAGCAGTAGTTGGGATTGTAAATGAACCAGAAACCGAAGAAGATTTTGATTTAGATTTTGTAAATACTAATTCATTTGCATCAAATTTTCCATTTTGATCATAATCTATCCAAACATTATAGCCTTCTGCAGCAGTTGTACCAACCCATGCCGGAAAAATTGTAATTGTTACAACACTACCTACATTTACATTAGTAGACATTGCAGTAAAATTACCATATCCACCATTATTTCCAGAATTATTAACTATAGAGGCAAATTGAACTTTATTAATATATTCATAAGTAGTCGAACCACTTGAATTACAATATACTAAAGCTGGTGCTAAAGTAATTACATTTAAAGTATTACTTGCTGAAGAAACATTTCCAGCAGCATCGCTTGCCACAACATAAAAACTATAAGTAGTTGATGAAGATAATCCAGAAACAACTATAGAAGTTGAAGATGTTGTTGAAATTAACACTCCATTTTGATACACTTTATATGCTGTTACAGCTACATTATCAGTTGAAACATTCCAAGATAAATTTGTACTATTAGTAGTTGTACCTGAAGCAGAAACAACAGTAGCAGTTGGAGCAGTAGTATCAGCTGGAGTTAAAGTTGTAACATTAACCGTATTACTTGCAACAGAATTATTTCCCGCAGCATCATAAGCAATTACATAAAAATTATATGTAGTAGAAGCAGATAATCCAGAAACTGGTAAAGAAGTAGTTGATGCTGTAGTTTTTAAAATTCCATTTTGATATACCTTATAACCAATAACTCCAATATTATCAGTAGATATATTCCAAGTTAAATTAGTACTTGATGTAGTTGTCCCAGAAGCAGAAACAATAGTAGCAGTTGGAGCAGTAGTATCTGCTGGAGTTAAAGTTGTAACATTTACAGCATTACTTGATACTGATGAGTTTCCAGCAGCATCATATGAAGTTACATAAAAACTATATGATGTTGATGCTGTTAAACCTGTTACTAATAAAGAAGTTTCCGATGTTGTCGTTTTTAAAACGCCATTTTGATACACTTTATATCCTGCAACTCCTACATTATCTGATGAAGCATTCCAAGTTAAATTAGTACTTGAAGTTGTAGTTCCTGAAGCTGAAAGTGTAGAAGCAATAGGAGCAACTGTATCAGCTTGTCCTGAACCAATAATTGTAAAATTAGCATTATTAATATCAAAGAAAATGTGATTGCTTCCTTTAACCATAATTCTATTTGTAGATCCAGATACATTTGGAATTACAACAGATTGTGATCCATCATTAGGAGTATTTGCAACTAAAGTAATTGGAAATGTAACACCACCATCAGTAGATAATAAAACATCAACATTCGTACAATTTACTCCATTTGCATTGGTACCTGCTACAGTCCAATTAATTGTTTGAGATGTACCAGCAGTATAAGTTACAGCTGTATTTTGTGTATCAACTGTAAACGGACCTGCTACACCATCAACATAAACAACCATATCATCAGAACTATTTGCACCACCACCTAATTTATTATCTCTTACTGTTAATCTAAAATTTAAAGTTCTAGCAACCATCGGTAACGTTTCTGAAACAATTCTATAACCAGCAGTTGAAGTAGCTCCACTTAAAATAGTATTTAAAGCAGGGAAAAAACGTGTTGGAGAAGTTGTTGGGTTGTATGATCTAAATAAAGAACCAGTAGTATTTGTACTAGTTGGGACAGTAGTTGTTGCATTTCCTAAATCCATTTGCTCCCAAGTATACGTTAATTGATCAGCAGTATTAGCGTCAGTAGCACTACCTGATAACATAAACGGAGTTCCTTTAGGAATTGTATAATCTAATCCTGCATTTACAACAGGAACAGCATTCCCAGTTAAAGTCACTGTTCCACAAGTTAAAGTTTTAATTTTGTCTGTAACTTGCTCTATACTAATTGCGTGAAAATAATAGTCATAATACGCTTGAATATCTTTAACTGTTTTACCAGCATAACTCATAATTGTTGATCCACTTCCTGGTTCCATTTGAGCAGCATTACTACTTTCAGTAACATAAGTAAAAGTATGTTTTGCACCCATTTGATGTGCTAATTCATGACAAACAAATTGAACATCATATAAATCTCCAGCTGGATTACTTTTAGATGAATATCCTCTACCTTTTGAATTTGTAATACCGATAAGTCCACCAGAACTTCCACCTGCATTTGTATTATCAAATAAATGACCTAAATCAAAATTTACATCACCAATAACAGTATTTAAATTAGTTTGTAATTCATTTGAAAAATATGCAGAAGTTGAAAACGGATCTGTTGTAGCGTCTGTATAAACGATAGCATCATTGTTACCAACTAAAACAAAACGTACTCCGAAATCTCTTTCAAAAATTCCATTAACACGGGTAATGCTATTATTGATTGCAGATAAAGCAGCTGCTTTAGTTCCACCAAAATATGCAGCATATTCTCCAGTACAAGAAATTGCTAAACGATACGTACGTAATTTTGAATCATCTGCACCTCTCATTAACTCAGAAGAATTAGAAGCAATTTTATTTGTTAAATCGATAGCAACAGCTTCATCATTACATTCAAATTTTGAAAAAGCTCTTTTTCTATCGTTTGATTTATAAATAGTATAATTTAAGTTATCAGCTGTAATTGGCTCAATAAAAACCGTTTCTTTGTTAGGATAAATAATCATAGATTTAAATCCTAATGAAGAACTACTTAAATAAGCACGTACTGATGGGTTATCCACACCAACTGCAACATATGATTTAATTTCAGGATATTTAGCTGCTAATTCAGGAGCTAAAATTGAATTTTCAAACACTTCAAATCGTTCCATTTTACCTTCAACAGTAGGCAAAGTAATTATTGTATTTGAATTTTTACTTTTAATGTCTCTTTTAGGAGAAGTTTTTAAAGCCTTTTTTAAAGATTCAAAATCTAAATTAAAAATGTTTTCTTGAGGAAAATTTGACTTTTCATTATTAATAATAGTTTTATTAGAATTGTTTCTTTTCCATAATCCATTTTCATTTTGTGCAATTGTAATTCCACTAACGAATAATAATGTTAAACAAATTAATTTTTTCATAGTTGTGTGTTTAATTTTTTTTATAACTGGCTCAAAACTAAACATTTAAAAAAATATAATCGACATAATTAACAAAAAAATCGATGAAATACACTGTTTTTTATTGTTTTGTAGGGGAATTAATATCGTTTTTTTAGTGAATTTTAACTATTTAAAAAAACACATGCTAATTGTTTGATTTATAACTATTTACGTTTATAAATTTATTCTTACACTTATTTAGATTAAATAAATTAAATGCAATAAAAATTGTACAAAAATTTAAAAAAGACACCATTTTTTTATCGATTTAAATACACTTTTTAAACAGGTTATTGTTATTCATCGATAATAGTTCACATCGAAAAGTTAATAAAAAACCAAAGTCTGTAATCCGCTAAACTAAAACTTAAATTAGTGTTAAATTTGTACAGAAAATTAATGTAAGCCCCAATTACGACACTCTATAATTGAATTACTAGTATAACCGAATAATACTTCTAATACAATTAAATCGAAATTGACTTTATTAAATCTGTAATAAAGTTTTCATTACTACTCTCATTTATATTCTTCTTAAAATTTCAATGTTCATTGAAAACCAGTAACTCGTTTACTTTAAACAGATTGTCATGTATATGGCATTCATAAAAATATTATCATGAAAAAAAATATTTTACTTCTATTAAAAAAAATCCTTTTATTAATTGGTGACACATACCATTTAACAAAGGTATATTTAAACTATTTATGTAGTAGCTGGTCTCAGTATTCTAGATTTAGTAACTATATTATGGTTTTTAGTTTTGTCATTTTACTATTAAATAATAATTTAACCTATAGTCAAATTGTTATTGATGGTAATCCTTCCGAATGGCCAGGAGTTTTAAACAATGCTGCAAATACTAAAAAAGCATTTAAACATGACCCATTTAATGCTACAGGTGTAGATGATCAATGGACCCAAGGTTCTAAAGATACCGACGCTTCACCCACTACAAATTGGAAATGGGTTTATGGAAATTCAAATGACAAAGGTGATATCGGTAATGCTGGTGCTGTATTATTAGGAACAAAACTTTACTTCTTTGGTGACAGAGCAGCCTTTAATGGTGATTCTCAAATAGGTTTTTGGTTTTTCCTAGATGATGTAATGCCAACAGGGTCTGGCGCTAGTGCTAGTCCGTTTACAGGTGAACATTCTAACGGAGACATCTTAATCATTAGTAACTTTACAAATGGTGGGGGTATAGTACAACCTTTAGTGTATATGTGGTCTGGAAAAACAGCAAACAACCCCGGAGCATTAGTACAAGTTAACCCTAATACTGTATTAGCTACTTTGGCTTCAAATGATCAATCTTATAATGTACCTGGTGGTGCGAATGGAACTCAAATGTTTAATGGAGATGTTTGGACATTCAGTCCAAAATCTGGACCCGCAAATACCTATCCTGTACCGTTATTCTTTGAAGGAAGTTTAGATTTAGCTACCATACAAGGAATAAGTCCATGTTTTAAAAGATTCTTATTAGAAACTAGAAACTCACAATCATTAACTGCATCTTTACAAGATTTAGCAGCTGGTGGTTTTTCTGGAGTTCCTCCAGCACCTAGTGTTGTGGCAGGTAACCGATGTGGTCCAGGAAGTGTAACTTTAAGTGCTTCCGGATGTTTAGGCACTCTTAATTGGTATGCAAATGCTACAGGCGGTGCTTCATTAGGAACTGGGCCATCATTTAATACGACTTCGATTTCACAAACAACCACATTTTATGTTTCTTGTACGGTAGATGGATGTGAAGGATCTAGAGCACCTGTTATTGCAACAATAAACCCGACTCCTAGTGCTTCCGCTAGTTATACGCCAATTAATTGTTATGGCGGAAATTCTACAATAACGGTAAGCGCCTCTGGAGGTACACCTTCTTACACTTATTCATTAGATAACGTAACGTTCCAGGCCGGAAATACTTTTGTAGTACCTGCAGGATCTTATACAGTATATGTAAAAGATTCTAAAGGATGTCCTGGAGAATATCAAGTAAACATTTCTCAACCCGACCCAAGTCAACCAGACATTTCAATAGGACCTTTTGCAAAATCTTATTGTGGACTTCCTTTTACCGAAGCTCAATCACAATTAAATGCAGATTTTACAAGTTGGTTAAACTCAATACAAATCATAAACACAGGTACTTTACCTTATACCTTAGTAAGAAGCCCACAAAACCCTACACCACCAGCAGTAAATGGTGGAGAAACTAGCGTTTCATGGACAATTACAGATGCTTGTGGTAAAAGCGAAACAATTAGTGAAATATTTACAGTATTAGGTTGTAATATTATATGTGAGCTAGATACAGATCCAACTCCTTGTAATGTTGCAGGTTCTATAACTGCAAGTGGATCGGGTGGATTCCCACAATATTCATTTAAATTATATTTAACTAGTGATGTAACGTTTACAAATCAAATTGGCGCAACATTATTTTCAGCAAATAACCCTGGAATAGTAACATTCACAGGTTTAGCTGCAGGTGATTATACTGTTTTAATATTTGATCAAGTACAAAATACAAATGACTCTGCTTCTGCATGTAGTATTTTAGTAACAAGAGATCCTCCTCCTTTAGTAACTACACATTGTTCTAATGATCAATTTAATGCTTGTGGACAAACTCAAGAAGCTTTAAATGCCGATTATACAAGTTGGTTTAATAGTTTAGCTCCAACAGGTGGAACTAATTTACAATACAGTATTGAAGTAAAAGACGCTCAAGGAAATGTAGTAGATATTGATGGTATATTTGCACCAAATAAATGTGGTGCTGTGTATACTGCAACTGTTACTTATTCTGACGCCTGTGCTCAATCTGGAAGTTGTCAAGGAGTTTACACTGTTGTTGGCGACACTCAACCTCCTGTAATTACTACTCAAAATCAAAGTGGTGATTTAGGCTGTAATCCGACATCAATAGTGGCTCCATCATTTGGATATACTGATAATTGTGATTCAAATCTACAAGTATCTGTAAGTGATGGTGGTGTACAAACCAATGGTTGTGGACGTAGTAGAACTTGGACAGCAACACTTTCAGATGGCTGTGGAAATGCGGCAACACCTGTTAGTATTACTTACACTTGGAAAGTAGATACGCAAGCACCAGTAATTTCAACTCAAAATCAAAGTGGCGACCTAGGCTGTAACCCTCAATCCATTCCTACTCCAACATTTAGTTATACCGATAATTGTGATAACAATTTACAAGTATCCGTTAACGATGGTGGATTACAAACTAATGGTTGTGGACGTAGCAGAACTTGGACAGCAACACTTTCTGATGGCTGTGGAAATGCTGCTGTTCCTGTTAGTATTACTTATACTTGGAAAGTAGATACGCAAGCTCCAGTAATTTCAACTCAAAGTCAAAGTGGCGACCTAGGCTGTAACCCTCAATCCATTCCTACTCCTTCATTTAGTTATACCGATAATTGTGATAACAATTTACAAGTATCCGTTAACGATGGTGGATTACAAACTAATGGTTGTGGACGAAGCAGAACTTGGACAGCAACACTTTCTGATGGCTGTGGAAATACTGCAATTCCTGTTAGTATTACTTACACTTGGAAAGTAGATACGCAAGCACCAGTAATTTCAACTCAAAGTCAAAGTGGCGATCTTGGCTGTAACCCTCAATCCATTCCTACTCCATCATTTAGTTATACCGATAATTGTGATAACAATTTACAAGTATCCGTTAACGATGGTGGATTACAAACCAATGGTTGTGGAAGAAGCAGAACTTGGACAGCATCTTTAACTGATAGTTGTGGAAATGTTGCAACACCTGTTAGTATTACTTACACTTGGAAAGTAGATACGCAAGCACCAGTAATTTCAACTCAAAGTCAAAGTGGCTATCTTGGCTGTAACCCTCAATCCATTCCTACTCCAACGTTTAGTTATACCGATAATTGTGATAATAATTTACAAGTATCTGTTAGCGATGGTGGATTACAAACTAATGGTTGTGGACGAAGCAGAACTTGGACAGCTTCTTTAACTGATAGTTGTGGAAATGCCGCTGTTCCAGTAAGTATTACTTACACTTGGAAAGTAGATACGCAAGCACCAGTAATTTCAACTCAAAGTCAAAGTGGCGATCTTGGCTGTAACCCTCAATCCATTCCTACTCCATCCTTTAGTTATACCGATAATTGTGATAACAATTTACAAGTATCCGTTAACGATGGTGGTGTACAAACAAATGGTTGCGGAAGAAGCAGAACTTGGACAGCTTCATTAACTGATAGTTGTGGAAATGCTGCTGTTCCTGTTAGTATTACCTACACTTGGAAAGTAGATACGCAAGCTCCAGTAATCACATCTCAAAGTCAAAGTGGTGATCTTGGCTGTAATCCTGAATCAATTCCTACTCCATCCTTTAGTTATACAGATAATTGTGATAATAATTTACAAGTATCTGTTAATGATGGCGGAGTACAAAATGAAGGATGTAATTATAGTCATACTTGGACAGCATCTGTAACTGATAGTTGTGGCAATGTAGCTACTCCAAAAAGTATTACTTATAGTTGGAAAGTAGATACTCAAGCTCCAGTTTTCACTTGTCCGGACAATTATACTTTAAATGGATGTGACACACAACCTATAATAGTTTTACCGCTTGCAATTGATAATTGTGATGGAGAAATTATTGTAACAGCAGAACGTTCTGATGATTTAGCGCTAAACGCTCCATTCCCAGTTGATCAAACATTAACCATTACCTATACTGCAGTCGATGGATGTGGAAATACTGCATCTTGTGATTTTACAGTATTTGTAACACCATGTGTTGGAGATACAAACTGTACTTACACACAAGGTTTCTATGGTAATTACAAAGGTAAAGGCTGTTCTCCAACTTTAGGTCAAACTGGTTCTCAAGACATGATGGTATTGGCAGTTAGTAATAATGGTGGGGTTGTAGATTTCGGTTCAGTTCCAAATAATAATTATTTCCGATTATTATTATCTGATATTAATGGAAATCCCGTTGTTGGTTCAAATAACATCTACAAAATGCTTCCTGGTGGAGGAACTCCAAGAGCTTTAATCGGATTTAATACTTATTCTGTAGGTTCAACATGGGCAGATAATGACCCATTAAATGCAGGTGGTTCTAATAAAGGTAAAATCAACAATGTACTTTTAGCTCAAACCATGGCACTATTCTTCAATATGGGCAATGACCCTGCATTAAGTAATGTAAAATTAGAAGAAACGTTTGCTACAGCTGATGTAACTTATTGTGGATCTGATACAATTATCCCTGGTACAACTCAAATATTTAATATTGACATTTCTGTAATTAATTATTTAGATGATCAATATGGGGAAGCAACTGTTGGTACTTTGTATCAATTAGCAAATAAAGCTTTAGGTGGTGGAAGTATTTCTCCATTAAATCATAGCGTTATCAACAGTGCTGTTGACAACATTAATAGAGGATTTGATGAATGTAGAGCACAAGTTTCTGTACCAACTGAAACTATAAGTGTTATTGAAAAAACTACCGATAAAGACTTTACTATTTATCCAGTACCGTTTATTTCAAACTTCAAAATACTTTACAACTTTGATTATAAATCACCAGTTGAAATTCAAGTATTTGATTCTAGAGGTACATTATTATTTAGTAAATACGACAGTGATACATATAAAGGAAAAGAGCTATTAATTGATTTCCCTCTAACGCATCAAAAAGGTGAAGTATTCTTCATTCGAATTGAAACAAATAGAGGACATATTCTTAAAAACATAGTTTCTAGTACAAATTAAAAAACTAATTTAAAAAAAGAAGCCGTTCTGAAATTCGGAACGGCTTTTTATTTTTATATGACTAATAATTATTTTACTAATCCTCTTGAAATTACAATTCTTTGAATTTCTGATGTTCCTTCATAGATTTGAGTAATCTTAGAATCACGCATCATTCTTTCAACATGGTATTCAGAAACATAACCATTTCCTCCATGGATTTGAACTGCATCATTAGCTACTTCTAAAGCAATTTCAGAAGCATATAATTTAGCCATCGCACCAGAATGCGCAATATCTAAACCTTGATCTTTTTCAGAAGCTGCTTTGTGAATTAATAATCTAGCTGCAGTTGTTTTTACATGCATATCCGCTAATTTGAATGCAATAGCTTGGTGGTTGAAAATTGGTTTACCAAAAGCTACACGTTCTTGAGCATATTTTAACGCTAATTCATAAGAACCTTGTGCGATACCTAAAGCTTGAGAAGCAATACCGATACGTCCACCATTTAATGTTGACATCGCGAAAGCAAATCCGAAACCATCAGCACCAATTCTATTTTCTTTAGGAACTTTTACATCATTAAATAATAAAGTATGCGTATCAGATCCACGGATACCCATTTTCTTTTCTTTTGGACCAACTTCAAAACCTGGCATTCCTTTTTCAACAATAAGAACGTTAATTCCTTTGTGTCCTTTAGAAGCATCCGTTTGAGCAATTAATAAATAAGTAGATGCAGTACCACCATTCGTAATCCAGTTTTTAGTACCGTTTACTAAATAATGATCTCCCATATCTACAGCAGTTGTTCTTTGAGAAGTTGCATCAGAACCTGCTTCTGGCTCAGATAAACAGAAAGCTCCAATAACTTCACCTTTAGCAAGTGGTGTTAAATATTTAACTTTTTGTTCTTCAGAACCGTATTTTTCTAAACCAGCACAAACTAATGAATTGTTAACCGACATAATTACAGCTGCAGAAGCATCTACTTTTGCAATTTCTTCCATAGCCAATACATAAGAAATACTGTCTAAACCAGCACCACCATATTTTGGGTCAACCATCATTCCTAAAAATCCTAGTTCTCCCATTTTTTTAACTTGTTCAGTTGGGAAAATAGAGTGTTCATCTCTCTCAATTACACCTGGTAAAAGTTCATTAACAGCAAAATCTCTAGCTGCTTGCTGAATCATTAAGTGTTCTTCGGTTAAATTAAAATCCATATTAATGCGTTATTTTATTTTATATTTTTTAAAAAATGTGCTCAAATGTAGGTAAAAATTATCAAATTTTCAATAACAATTTGTAATTTTAACCCATGCATAAAGAGAACTATAACGTTATCGGAGTGATGTCGGGAACTTCATTGGATGGAGTCGATTTAGCTCACATAAAATTTGAAATTAACAACCACAAATGGTCGTATGAAATTTACGAATGTGATACCATTTCTTATTCGAATGAAATTATTTCAAAACTTAAAAACGGAATCAATTTCAGTAAAGATGAACTTTCAGAATTAAATTTAGAATACACTAATTTATTAGGCAATATAATTTCTGATTTTATTCTAAAAAATAATATTTCAAATTTAGATGCGGTTTGTTCTCACGGTCATACGATTTTGCACCAACCACAAAATGGATTTACGTTACAAATTGGAAATTTACCAGAAATTGCAAAAATTACTCATCAAAAAGTGGTTTGTGATTTCCGTGTTCAAGATGTTAATTTAGGCGGACAAGGCGCACCATTAGTTCCAATTGGTGATAGAATTTTATTTTCAGATTTCGATTACTGTTTGAATTTAGGCGGATTTTCAAATATTTCTTTTGAAGCAAATAACCAACGAATTGCTTTTGATATTTCACCCGTTAATACGGTTTTAAATTTCTATGCAAATACTTTCGGATTAGAATATGATGATAAAGGTAAGATTTCTGCTTCTGGAAATTTGAATTCAGAATTATATGAAGAATTAAATAACTTAGAATTCTTTCATAAATCATATCCAAAATCGTTAGGTTTTGAATTTGTAAAAGAAACCGTTTTACCGATTATAGAACGTTACCAAATTTCAACAGAAGATAAAATGCGAACTTTTACCGAACACATTGCTTTTCAAATTGGTAACGTATTGCAATCAAAATCAGGTAAACTATTAGTTTCTGGCGGTGGTGTTTATAACGATTTTCTTATTGAAAGAATGAAAGCGCAATTACCAACTATTGAAATTATAATTCCTGACGAAAAAACGATAAAATTTAAAGAAGCTTTAATTTTTGCTTTATTAGGTGTATTAAAATTACGTAATGAAATTAATGTTTTAGCAAGTGTAACTGGGGCAAAACACGATCATAGTTCAGGTGAAATTTTTGAATAGTTTTTTGAATATTTTTTTGCCACGAATTCACGAATTTTCTTTTTTTACTTTATTAAAATATCGTTCAATTTTTTTCATCGAAGATGAAAATCGAATTAATTCGGACCTTTTAAAATTATAATTCGTGAATTCGTGGCAAAAACCAACAGAAAACAAGTTTCTTGCTTAAGTTGAAAACAATAATAATTTAATTTAAAACAAATTCTGTAACTTGTTTTACTAATTCTTTACTTTTTAAATCGTGACCTAAACCTTCGGTTAAAATTAATTCGCTATTTTTCCAATGTTTATTTAATCGGATAGAATAATAATAATTTGTAGCCAAATCGTTTTTATCATGTACAATTAATGCCGGAACCATTATACTTTCAGCAAATTTTGCACTTGAAAAATAACTAGGTAATTTCCCTAATTGACTATAAAACTCATCGATAATTAAGTTTAACGATTTTGTTGTTAAACCTAAGGTTTCTTTATAAAAATCGAAGAAATCGGAAGCTTCACCAGGCGCACCCATAATAACCACTTTTTCAATCGTATGTTCTTTATATTGATCTAAAAAATACGTAGTAGCGAATCCACCAATAGAATGACTCACAATTGATTTGATTTCAGAATGCAATTCTAAAAAAGCATTAATCACTTTTGCATACAAAACCACATGTATCGATTTTCCAGAGGATAATCCGTGAGCAGGCGCATCCAACGCATAAACCGTAAAATCATTTTTTATTAAATGCTCAATGTAATTTTTCCAACGAAAAGAATGACTCGCCCATCCATGAACCAATAAAATATGTTTGCTACCACTTCCCCATTTATAGGTTTGAATTTGATATCCTTCTAAATCTAAAACATCAGAAATACCTTTTTGTAAAAATTCTAATTGATGTGGTTTCACTTTTCTAGCGAATGGATTACAAAAAAGTTCAAATCCGTCTTTTTTTAGCTTTTTTGGGTTTACAAATGACAAAAAATTGAAATAAAAACCCATCGATTTTTGCATTATTTTCTTAAAATTCATAATTATTTTCTTTTTAAGATACCAATCGGTATCAAATTTGACAAATTTTTTTACAATAAAATATCGGATACAATCCAATTTTTTAAATGATTTACTACTATCTCAATATCGGAATTTGAATTTTGTAACTTACTCATCATAACACCACCTTCCAAGCTGGAAATCAATACTGTAGCCACAAGTTTTTCATTTACAACAGCTCCAACTTGTTTATGGGTTTTACCATTTATAATAATCTTCTCAACAGATTCTCTAAAAACCGTTAAAGCTTGTTGTGCTTTTTGCTTCAATTCCAAGTTGGTATCATCTACTTCAACAGCCACATTTAATAATGGACAACCACCATTAATAAGCGGATTTGTAATGTAACTTTTAAATAAATCTAACACACAAAAAAGTTTATCACGAGTGTTATTTTCAGCCTTAATTTTTTCATTTAAAGTGATGAAAATAGCCTGCATCATCTTTTGAAAAGCTTCAATTTCAAGGCTCTCTTTACTTTCAAAATGTCTGTAAATTGCACCCTTCGTTAAGCCCGTAGCATCAGTAATATCACTCAACGACGTAGATTTATACCCTTTTGTATTAAAAAGAGTAGTCGCTTCTTTAAGCACTTTAGCTTTGGTTAATTCTGATGATCGCATATGCAAAGATACCAATTGGTATCAAAATTACAAAAAAATACTAAATTTTCTTTTTTCGTCATTTGAAAAAGTTAAATTTGCATATCAAAATTAAGAACATTTATTATGAAAGATTTATTACATAAATTCGAAAATAAAGAACCGGAAATTGTATTCAATTGGAAAGATCCTGAAACGGAAGCTGAAGGTTGGACAGTAATTAATTCTTTACGCGGTGGTGCTGCTGGTGGTGGTACACGTATGAGAAAAGGTTTAGATCAAAACGAAGTACTTTCTTTAGCAAAAACGATGGAAGTAAAATTCTCAGTATCTGGTCCTGCAATTGGTGGAGCAAAATCGGGTATTAATTTTGACCCAGCTGATCCTCGTAAAAAAGGAGTATTAGAGCGTTGGTATAAAGCCGTTTCTCCATTATTGAAAAATTATTATGGAACGGGTGGTGATTTAAATGTAGATGAAATTCACGAAGTTATTCCTATGACTGAAGAATGTGGTGTTTGGCATCCACAAGAAGGTGTTTTTAACGGACACTTTAAACCAACTGAAGCTGACAAAATCAACAGAATTGGACAATTACGTCAAGGTGTAATTAAAGTGATTGAAAATGGAGAATTTACTCCAGATTTGTCAAAAAAATACACTGTTGCTGATATGATTACAGGTTACGGTGTTGCTGAAGCTGTTAAACATTTCTATACAATTTACGGTGGAAGTGTTGTAGGTAAAAAAGCAATTGTACAAGGATTTGGAAATGTAGGTTCTGCTGCAGCCTTTTATTTAGCAAAAATGGGTGCTAAAGTAGTAGGAATTATCGATAGAGATGGTGGAGTAATTAATGAAAATGGATTTACATTTGAAGAAATTACAGAACTATTCAGAAATAAAGATGGAAATAAATTAGTTTCAGATCAAATGATTCCATTTGCTGAAATCAATGAGAAAATTTGGAAAGTTGGCGCTCAAATTTTCGCTCCATGTGCGGCTTCAAGAATTGTATCTAAAGAAAATGTAGATAACATGATTGCAGCTGGATTAGAAGTTATTTCTTGTGGTGCAAATGTACCTTTTGCAGACAAAGAAATCTTCTACGGACCAATTATGGAAGAAACTGACAATAAAGTAAGTTTAATTCCAGACTTCATTTCAAACTGTGGAATGGCAAGAGTATTTGCTTATTTTATGGAGAAAAAAGTTCAAATGACAGACGAAGCAATTTTTAACGATGCTTCTGAAATTATTGGTCGTGCCATTCAAAAAACTTTTGATATCAATTCAAGCAAAACAAACATTAGCGCTAGAGCTTATGAAATTGCATTGAAACAATTGGTATAAACAACACAATTAATTTCTTTGAAAACTATGTTAAATGTATTTTTAACGTAGTTTTTTTATTTTAAAGCCATTCATATTCAATAATAATTGAAGTAATTTATTTACTAACAATCGCTTCTAATTAAAAACTTTTTAGGATAATTTTATTAGAAAAAAGCAATTTACAACTATCTTAACTAAAAAATTCATTGCATTTCAACAATTTTTAGTACTTTTATTCGTTAATAAATCAAACCCAAAGAATGAATGCAATTTTAAAAATACTAAAATTATTATACGAACATGGATTTTTCGGTCTAGTGCTATTTATCATTTTAGCTATTTCTATTTGGGTTGTATTTCATTATGTAAAGAAAACAAAACTAACAGATTCTAAGCAATCTTTAATTGTTACTACACATTCTGTACTTTGTATTATCATTTTATTATTTTTCATTCGATTTTGGCCTCCTTACAACAATAAAACGGCTTTATTAATCGCTGAAGGTGGCGGTGGTGGCGGTGTATCTGTTAATTTCGGAGATACTGATTTTGGAAAAGGAAATGATTATTTAAATGAAACATTGGAAGTAAACATGAAAGAAATTGCTTCTGAACCGGAAGAATCTGTTCCAGATGATATATTAACTCAAGATAATGTTGGAGCAAATGTTACTACTCCACCCAAAACAAATATCAAACCAAAAGATAAAAAACCTACCGAAACCAAACCCGTAGAAAACCCTAAAACACCGGTTAAAAAACCTAACAGTGCTTTATCAAATATGATTAAAGGAAAAAACAAAGGTGGCGATGGAAATTCTAGTTCAAGTGGTAATCAAGGTTCTGCTAATGGTAATTTAAATTCTAATGGATACTATGGAAGCGGCGGTTCTGGTGGCGGAACTGGAGGCGGAAACGGAACGGGTAATGGAACAGGAACAGGTCCTGGAAGTGGCTCTGGTTCTGGAGGCGGAAACGGAAGTGGCATTGGTAAAGGAAATTATAATTTAGCAGGAAGAAGAACTGCATACATTCCACCAACTGATAACGATTGTAATCAATCTGGACGTGTAATAATTGAAGTTACGGTTGATCGTTCAGGAAAAGTAATATCTGCAGTAAATGGAAAAGGTTCTACTGCTGATGCTTGTTTAATTGCACTTGCTAAAAAATATGCTTATCAAACAAGATGGCAACCAAGCGAAACTGCAGCTGAAAAACAAGTTGGAAACATTACATACAATTTTTCATTTTAAAATTTTCACAAACTTTTTACTTTTATCTTTTTACTTTTATCTTAATCAAATCCATTATATTTGCATCTCTTTAAACACAAAAAAATGCAACATATAATCGATCGTTTTATTGGGTATGTTACTGTTGATACAGAATCGGATCCAGAATCAAATACAACTCCAAGTACAGCTAAACAATGGGATTTAGCTAATAAATTAGTAGAAGAATTAAAACAAATTGGTTTATCAGACGTTTCTATTGATGATAAATCGTATGTTATGGCTACTTTACCAAGTAATTTAGATTATGAAGTTCCAACAATCGGATTTGTTTCTCACTTCGATACTACTCCAGATTTCACTGGAAAAGATGTTAAACCACAAATAGTTAAAAATTACGATGGTGGTGATATCGTTTTAAACAAAGAATTGAATATTGTACTTTCTCCATCTTATTTTAAAGATTTGTTATTATACAAAGGTCAGACTTTAATTACTACTGACGGAACGACTTTATTAGGTGCAGACGACAAAGCAGGAATTACAGAAATTATGACTGCTATGGAATATTTAGTTCAAAATCCGCAAATTAAACACGGTACATTAAAAGTGTGTTTTACACCAGATGAAGAAATTGGTCGTGGTGCAGATCATTTTGATGTTGAAAAGTTTGGTGCAGATTGGGCCTATACAATGGACGGAAGTCAGATTGGAGAATTAGAATATGAAAACTTTAATGCAGCTGGAGTTAAAATCAGATTTAAAGGAAAGAGTGTTCACCCAGGATATGCAAAAGGTAAAATGATCAATTCAATGCTATTAGCGAACAAATTCATCAGTAAATTACCGAAAGACGAAACTCCAGAAACAACTAAAAATTACGAAGGATTTTTCCATGTAACGAATATTCAAGGTAGTATTGAAGATACTTTAGTTCAATTAATTATTAGAGATCACAACCGAAATAAATTCGAAAAACGTAAAGAATATGTTGAAGAAGTGGTTGCTAAAATCAACAAAAAATACCAAAAACAATTTGGTGAAGACATTGCTATTTTAGAAATCAAAGATCAATATTACAACATGCGTGATAAGGTTGCTCCAGTTATGCATATTGTAAAATTAGCAGAGCAAGCAATGAAAGAATTGAACATTAAACCATTAATTAAACCTATTCGTGGTGGAACAGATGGTTCGCGTTTATCTTTTATGGGATTACCTTGTCCGAATATTTTTGCTGGCGGACATAATTTCCATGGAAAATACGAATATGTTCCTGTAGAAAGTATGCAAAAAGCGGTAGAAGTAATTGTTAAGATTGCTGAATTAAACGCAATTCAGAATAAGAAATAAAAACTACAAATATCAAATTCCAAATTCCAAAATTTCGGAATTTTATAGCATAAAAAAATCCCAAATTCAATATTGAATTTGGGATTTTTTATATTGAATTATTAAAAAAACTATTTCGTTTCTTTCAATTTTAAACTCATTTCTGCAGAAATAGAACTCTTTTCAATTTTTAATTTTCCTGACATTGTTTCCATAACAATTGTAGTTTCAGAAATTTCAGCAACTTTACCATGAATACCAGCAATAGTGATTACTTTATCACCCACTTTTAAATTCGTTAAAAATTCCTTTTCTAATTTTATTTTTTTGTTTTTAGGCATAATGATTAAGAAGTAAAACACTGCTACCATTAACACCAATTGAATAATTACTGTAGTATTCATATTAAATTATTTTGCTTTTATACTTACTTTGATTTTTACTTGTTCGATTGCATTTTCGGTATTACAACGAATATTAATTGTTTTAGTTAGATCACCTTTTTTTCCGTTTGAATCGAATTTTACATTAATTGGAGTAGAATCACCAGGCTTAACAACATCTTTTTCAACTTGAGGAACCGTACAACCACAAGAACCATGGGCATCTAAAATATACAAGTCGTTATCACCAACGTTTTTAATATGGAACGTAGTTTCAACCACTTCACCTTGTTCAATTTTACCAAAATTATGTACTAATCGGTCAAATTCAACTTTAGTTTTACCCACTTCGCTTTCTACGTATGGTTTTGCTTCGTTTTGCATTTCTGAATTTGAAATAGCATTTTCATCTTTCTTTTTACATGAAAATGATACTAAAAGGCATCCAACTAAAAGTGTTCTAATTAATTTTTTCATCAAATAAAATTTTATAATAAACCTCTACCTGTTTTTTTAATTTTTTCTTCCGTTTGAAATTCTTTCACTAAATTATCTAGAATTCCATTGATAAATATACTACTTTTTGGTGTAGAATATTCTTTAGCAATTTCTAAATATTCATTCATTGTTACTTTAACTGGAATAGAAGGGAATTTCAACAACTCACAAATTGCCATTTTAAGAATGATAGTATCTAATTCTGCAATACGTTCTTTATCCCAATTTGGCGTTTTATTTTCGTAAGCCGCTGCAAATTCTAGTTCATTTAAAACAGTTTTTCTAAATAAATTTCTAACAAATTCTTTATCGTCTAAATCTTTGAAAACGTTAGGTAATTCTAATACGTCGTCAGCAGATTTAATACTTTTAATTTGTTTAGAAATTAAAGTATTAATTACAGGAATATCATCTACCCAAGTAATTTTATAGTCTTCTAAATAATCGTATAATTTCTCATTTGGAGCAATCACTTCATTGAAAATATCAAACATAAATAAGATATCTTTTCTGAAATCTACTTCTTCAATTGACATGTATCTTTTGTACAATTCCGAGTCTTTTATCGCCTCTAACACAAATAAAACACAATCGTCATTAAGTTTCCAATTCGTAATTTTTCTTTCTTCTAAACGGTCATAAAAAACGCTATTATTAGAAATAATTTTAAAGAAACTATTATTAACAAATTTTAAATTTGGGTTTCGTTCTGCTTTTGTAGCTAAGTGTTTTTTGGATGCTACTTCTAAGTATGCTCTTTCTTTTAATTGTAATTCATCAAATAAAGCAATCATAAGAAGGTATAAGTCTTGAGAATTTTCAATACTTTGAAACAAGAATTTTTCTTCTTTATCTAATGAATCAGATTCGTGTTGATGCATTGCGTAAATGGTTTGCATCACTTTTACTCTAAAATGTCTTCTGTTGAGCATGGCTAAGAACTTTAAAAAAATTAATCCCGTTGATTAAACAAAATCAACGGGACAAATTTACGATTTTTTATTTTAAAGAATTATTTGTTTTGTAATTCTTTTTTTCTGTCATCAATTCTTTTTTGAGCAATGTTCAATGCAGCTTGATGAGTTGTAATATTATTTGCTTCAGATAAATTGAAAATATCCATTGCTGTGTTGTAGATATTTTCAGTTTTCTCCATTACTTGAGCAGAAGTTAAATTCGCTAATTCTGAATAAACATTAATTACACCACCAGCATTGATTAAGAAATCAGGAGCATATAAAATTCCTTTTTCTTTTAATAATTTACCGTGAACCACTTCGTTTGCTAATTGGTTATTAGCAGCACCAGCAATAACTTTAGCTTGAATTTTACTAATTGTATCATCGTTAATTGTAGCTCCTAAAGCACAAGGTGCATAAATATCTACATCTAAACTATATAAATCGTTTCCAGTAAAAATTTTAGCCCCATATTTAGAACCCACATCATGTAATCTTCCTTCATTAATATCTGAAATAGTTACAATAGCACCTTCATTTGTTAAGTGTTGTACTAATACTTCACCAACGTGACCAATACCTTGAACTAATACTTTTTTACCTTCTAAAGTGTCTACTCCAAATTTATATTTTGCAGCAGCTTTCATACCCATGAATACACCATAAGCTGTAATTGGAGAAGGATTTCCAGAACCACCACGGCTTTCAGAAATTCCCGTTACATAAGGAGTAACGTCTCTTACTGTGTCCATGTCTTTAGTTTCCATTCCTACATCTTCAGCAGTAATATACTTTCCAGATAAAGAATGTACATACTCACCAAATTTTCTCATTAATTCAGGAGTTTTCTCAGTTTTAGCGTCACCAATGATAACCGCTTTACCTCCACCTAAATTTAATCCAGAAATTGATGATTTGAATGACATTCCACGAGATAATCTTAAAACGTCGTTTAACGCTTCCCACTCGTTAGAATATTTCCACATTCTTGTTCCACCTAAAGCTGGTCCAAGAACTGTGTTATGAATTCCAATAATTGCTTTCAATCCTGTATCTTTGTCATTACAAAAAACAACTTGCTCGTGTCCGTCAAAAGAAACTTGACCAAAAACAGGATCTACTTTATGTAGCTCATTTGTATTAATTAAATCTGCTGTCATGAGTAATATTGATTTATTTTCAATGTTTAGATACAAAAATAAATATAAATTCTAAATAATTCATGTTTTTTGTATTATTTTTATTAAATCAATAATTTCATAAATTGCAAATAATTTCAATTTTTTGCTAATTTTATACCATAAACAACTGAATTAATTTTACATTCTTACCATAAATGAAAGAATTACAATATTTAAATAAATATTTCATAAAATACAAGTATCGATTTTTGCTAGGTATTATCATTACAATTGTAGCTCAAATCTTCTCTTTATACACTCCAGAACTAATTGGAAAATCAATAAAAGCAATTGAAATTTATTTAAAATCTCAAAATCACGACACGGTTTCCTTAAAAAAAGAATTATTTAAGAACATCGCTTTAATTTTTGCCTGTACTTTAATTGCAGGTTTCCTAACATTCTTAATGCGACAAACGTTAATTGTTATGTCGAGATATGTTGAATTCGATTTAAAAAATGAAATCTTTAATCATTACCAAAATCTGTCTCAAAACTTTTATAAAAAGAATAGAACAGGAGATTTAATGAATCGTATTAGTGAAGATGTTGGCAAAGTAAGAATGTATGTTGGTCCGGCTGTAATGTATACGATAAATACTGCAATTCGTTTTGCTGCTATTATTATTAGTATGTCTGCTATCAATGTAAAGTTGACGATATATTCTTTATTACCACTTCCAATTTTATCTTATAGCATTTTTGTTTTAAGTAAACGAATCAATAAAAAAAGTACCGCTTATCAACAAAATTTATCTACACTTTCATCCTTTACACAAGAATTTTTCTCCGGAATTAGAGTCATAAAAGCCTATTCTTTAGAAAATGACAGAATTCATGAATTTGAAAAACTTTCAACAATCAGTAAAGAAAAAAACTTATCATTAGCTAAAACACAAGCCTTATTTGGACCTTTAATGGTATTATTAATTGGATTAAGTTATTTGATTGTAATTTATGTGGGCGGACAAATGTATACCCGAGGCGAAATTAAAGACATTGGAGTCATTGCTCAATTCCTTTTATATATAGGCATGTTAGTTTGGCCCGTTGCATCTTTTGGCTGGGTGTCTTCATTAGTTCAAGAGGCTGAAGCGTCACAAAAAAGAATTAACGAGTTTTTACAAGAACAACCTGAAATACAAAATATTGGTTCAATATCTAATCCTATTGAAGGAAACATTACATTTGAAAATGTAAGTTATACGTATGACGATACAAATATTATAGCATTAGACAATATTAGTTTTACGATAGAAAAGGAACAAACAATAGCTATTTTAGGAAATACTGGTTCTGGAAAATCTACAATATTATCATTGTTAACGAGAATACACGATGTAAATGGTGTTTCAAAAATAAAAATTGATGGTACTGATTTAAAAGATTATGATTTAAATCATTTAAGGAATAGTATCAGTGTTGTTCCTCAAGATCCTTTTTTATTTTCAGACACTATTAAAAACAACATCAAATTTGGTAACAACAATGCTTCTGATGAAGAAATAATTGAGGCAGCAAAAATGGCCGTTGTACATGATAATATAAATTCTTTTTCAAATAAATACGAAACTATTTTAGGGGAAAGAGGAATTACACTTTCTGGCGGACAAAAGCAACGTGTTTCTATTGCAAGGGCAATTATTAAAGAGGCACCTTTATTAATTTTAGATGATTGCTTAAGTGCTGTTGATACTGAAACAGAAGAAAAAATCTTAAACAATTTTAAGAAGCTATTTAAAGATAAAACTACAATTATAGTAACACATCGAGCTTCAGCTGCCAAAAACGCTAATAAAATTATTGTTTTAGAAGACGGTAAAATTATTCAGGAAGGTACTCATAACCAATTAGTAAACATTGAAGGTTATTATAAAAAATTATATTTCAAACAACTTTCAGAAAAAGAAAATGCCTAAAAAATTGGTTCGTATTATTTTTTTTTAGATTTTTGAATAACTTAACCAATTAATTATCGTAAGCAGGATTATGAATGATAAAGATTTATTAGAAAAAGATATTTTTTCTAAAGTATTAAGAGCAGGAAGAAGAACGTATTTTTTTGATGTTAGAGCTACAAAAGCAGACGATTACTACATTACAATTACAGAAAGTAAGAAGTTTACAGAAGAAGATGGTTCTTATCACTTTAAAAAACATAAAATCTATTTATACAAAGAAGATTTTGCTGCTTTTAATGAAATATTAAATGAAATGACACAATATGTAGTAAACCATAAGGGCGAAGAAGTTATTTCAGAAAGACACCAAAAAGATTTCAAAAAAGAATCTTTTGTAGAAAGAATTATTGAAGAAACTACTACTTCTTCAAAAAACAGTTTTACAGATGTAGATTTTGATGATATTTAATAAATAAAAAAATCCCGAACAATGTTCGGGATTTTTTTTACCTCTTTTTAAATTTAGTATCGCTCTAATTTCAACAACCTTCTAATATTGAACCATTTATTTTCAGGATACTTTTATTCTCCAATAATCTATTCGACTGGTATTTAATAATTATTTTGGGCGTTCCCTCGTTTAAGAGGTATCCTTTTCAAAAAAGGTTTAGCTTTAAACGAGGTCGTGTGTTTTCTCTATCTTTTTTATTCCTTCCTTCTTCCTTGTAGATAAAAAAGGATGCCGCTTCACCCACTAACGCATTGGTTTCCACAAGACCATTTTATTATAAAAACAAAAATCGTCTATATAAGACGATATAGAATAAAAAAAAAGTCCTTCAAATAAAACTTGAAGGACTTAATAAAAGAAGGCAGCGAACCGAACTTGTTAAAAAACAAGTGAACACGCCGTACCAATAACAAAAAAAAGTCCTTCAAGTAAAACTTGAAGGACTTAATAAAAGAAGGCGGCGACATACTCTCCCACAAAAATGCAGTACCATCTGCGCAGTTGGGCTTAACTTCTCTGTTCGGAAAGGTAAGAGGTG
>NZ_FOEI01000004.1 GCF_900110615.1 Flavobacterium urocaniciphilum | reverse complement strand
GGAGGAGCTTGGCAAACTAGTAATGTATTTACAGGAGTTGAAGCGGGAGTACACACGGTTTTAGTATCGGATCTAGAAGGATGTACAAACCTTTCGGAAGAAGTATTAGTAGTAGATTACATGAAATATTTCACGCCAAATGGAGATGGATTTAATGATACATGGAATATTGTTGGATTAAATGCACAACATAACGCAAAAATTTATATATTTGACCGATATGGAAAATTAATCAAGCAAATTGATCCATTAGGAAATGGTTGGGATGGTAAATACAACGGTCAAGACATCCCATCAACAGACTACTGGTTCAGTGTAGATTATACCGAAAACGATCAACAAAAACAATTTAAAGCACATTTTACGTTAAAAAGATAATATTTAAAAACTATGAAACTTAAGCACTTATTATTATTTAATTTAATCATCTTTTTTCAATCTGCATTTTCCCAAGAAGGTATTGCAGTTTATACAGATTATCTTACTGATAATTATTATTTAATTCATCCATCGATGGCGGGAGCATCAAATTGTGCTAAAGTTCGTTTAACAGGTAGACAACAATGGTTTGGTCAGGAAGATGCACCAGCTTTACAAACGTTTAGTTTCAATACATCTTTAGATGAAGATGGTAAATCGGGTGTTGGTATTATTGCTTTTAACGATAAAAATGGTTACCATTCACAAACAGGTGCTAAGTTAACTTATGCGCATCATTTATTGTTTTCAAGATCGAAAGCAGATTTAAATATGTTATCTTTTGGATTAAGTACTGCTTTTATTCAAAGTAGATTAGACGAATCAGAATTTACAACTTTTGATCCTGTTATTGTAGGTGGTGGTTTTCAACAAAAAGATTCTTACTTTAATTTAGATTTAGGAGTTTCATACCACTATTTAGATTTCTTTACACATGTTACAGTAAAGAATTTTATTGCAAATCAAAGAAGAGAAATTTATTCTTTAGGAATCGAATCGGATAACTTAAGAAAATATTTATGGAGCCTTGGTGCTAATTTTGGTAATGATGATAATATTTTAATTGAGCCATCATTTATGTTACAAGTTACTGAAAAAACGGGTGAAAAATCGATTGACTTAAATGCTAAAGTTTATAAAGCTATGGAATTTGGTAAACTTTGGGGTGGTCTTTCATATAGAAGAAGTTTTGATGGAGCTGAATACCTAAATGGAGATGTAGTTGATAATCAAAAATTACAATGGATTACACCATTTGTTGGAGTTAACTTTAAACAATTTATGTTAGGATATTCATACAACCAAGTATTAGGAGATGTTAAGTTTGACAATGCTGGTTACCACCAATTAACTTTAGGATTCAACTTATTCTGTAAAGACAAAGCATTCGATTGTAACTGTCCGGCAGTTGTAAACTAATAAAAAATAACGAATCCCGATTTTATCGGGATTTTTTTTAAACTATTATTTATGTTAATTAAAGAAGTTCGTGGCAAAATGCCTGTAATTCCAGAAGATTGTTATGTAGCTGAAAATGCAACTATAGTTGGTGATGTAACGTTTGGAGAAAATTGTAGTGTATGGTTTAATGCAGTTGTTAGAGGAGACGTACACTTTATTAAAATTGGGAATAAAGTTAATATACAAGACGGTGCAGTAATTCATTGTACGTATTTAAAACACCCTACAATTATTGGAAATAATGTTTCGATTGGACATAATGCTATTGTGCATGGTTGTACGATTCATGATAATGTTTTAATTGGAATGGGTGCAATTGTTATGGATGGTTGTGTAGTGGAAAGTAATTCAATTATTGGTGCAGGAAGTGTGGTAACACAAAATACTCATGTTGAAAGTGGGTTTATATATGCTGGTATTCCAGCTAAAAAAGTAAAGGCGCTTAATGCAAGTGATTTTGCTGGCGAGATTGACAGAATTTCGAATAACTACGTGATGTATTCAAGTTGGTTAAAAGAAGAGTAAAAAACCACTTAAAATGATTAATAGCCGTGGTTAAAACGGCATCCTTTTATTTTGTTACTTGATTTGTTTTGTAAGCTTCAAGTGACAAAATAAAAGATATAGTGGAAGACACGAATTTCTGTTTTATGAAAACGAAATTTGTGCTTCTAAAAATCTTTATAATTGACTTTATAATTAGGGCCAATTAATTCTTGCATTACTTCCGGTTCGCTATTTATATAAAAGATGTTTTCTGCCTTTTTATGGGAAGTGTTAAACAGATTATTTACTTCTAATATGTGTTTAGTTTGTCGGGCTACAGCTTCTCCAGAATCAATTATTTTAATATGACTTGGTAGTATTTTCTTTATTTGAGGAATTAAATAAGGGTAATGCGTGCAACCTAATACTAAATAATCGATATTTTGTTCAATCATTGGGTTTAGATAATCATGAAGTAATTGTGTCATTTCTTCAGAGTACATGTTTCCGCTTTCAATCAATTGAACTAATCCATAGCCGATTTGCTCCACTATTTTAAC
This sequence comes from Flavobacterium urocaniciphilum, assembly GCF_900110615.1. GTDB lineage: Bacteria > Bacteroidota > Bacteroidia > Flavobacteriales > Flavobacteriaceae > Flavobacterium > Flavobacterium urocaniciphilum. The sequence continues at coordinate 273,134 of NZ_FOEI01000004.1, read as the reverse complement.
ATCGGAGTACAAAGCAACATTTTGATGAAAAAGTTCGCTATTTAGCGTTCCTTTTGTGGCTAAAATGCCGATACAATTATTTTTTGATTGTAGTGCAGCTGGTTTAATGGCTGGTTCGATTCCTATAAAAGGGATGTCATAGGTTTCACGAAGTGTTTTGATTGCGTTGGTAGTTGCAGTATTGCAAGCAACAATAATCATTTTGCAATTTTGATTGAGTAAAAACTCAGTGTTTTTTTTGCTGAGTTCGATGATTTCCTCTTGACTTTTTTGTCCGTACGGTGCATTTTTACTGTCTGCTAAATATAATGTGCTTTCGTTGGGAAGTAAAGTGTGTACTTCTTTCCAGATTGAAGTTCCACCCACTCCAGAATCAAATAAACCAATTGGATTTTTATTACTCATAGAAACAAATTTAAAAAAAAACTGCTCAAACTAAAAATTAGAATGAGCAGTTTATTTATTTTTTTAAGAATATTAGTATCCTAATTCTTTTTTAACATCTGCTAATAAATCTATACCATCAGCTAATAAAACTCCGCTTCCCATAGAAGAATCTAAAACGTATTGAATTCCTTTAGCGCGAGCTACTTTTTGAATAGCTGCTTGTGCTTTTTCCATAATTGGTTTTTGTAATTCAATAGATTTATCTTGTAATGATTTAGTAGCATCATCTTGATATTTTTGGATTCTTTCACCGAATTGTTGCATTTCTTGAGAACGAGTTTGGTTTAAAAGATCACCAGCTGTTTCAGCTTCTTTTTGGTATTGTGCAGCTTTAGTTTGGTATTCAGTTACTAATTTTTTGTATTCTGCATCAACACTTTCTTTTAATTTTGTTAATTGAGCTTCAGCTGCCTTCATAGCTGGCATTGTAGACATTAAAGCACTAACATCAATGTGCCCAACTTTAGTTTGAGCACTTACAGATTGTGCTCCAAAAAACATTACTATTGCAATAAATAGAGTCTTTAATTGTTTCATTTTCATTCTAATTTAATAAAGGTTAATTTAATCTTTCTTTGGTTCTTGGTTTTTGTTTTCCGGAGTTTTATTTTCCGGAGTTTTGTTATCAGCTGCTTTATTTTTTAGCGCTTCTCTTTTTGCTTTTTGTTCGTCTAATAATTTTTGACGTGCTTCTGCTCTTTGTTTTAAAAGTTCTGCTCTCTTTTCATCAGCTTCTTTTTTCTTAGCTGCAAGTGCGTCTTTACGTTCTTGTAATTTTTTCTCTCTTGCTTCTTTAGTAGCTTCAATAGCTTTTTCTTTTTCTAAAATTTCAGGATTTTCTTTAGTATCGAATTCTCTCTTTTCTTTGTCTTCCTGTATTTTTTGTTGCTTTTTTGAAAGTTCTACTTTTTTGCCCGCTCTTTCTAATTCTTTTAAAACGAAATCACTAATATCAAATCTTTCAGCAGAATATAACATTGTTAAGTCAGATGATTTATCGAAAATGAAATCGAAATTTCTTTTTGCTGCAATATCTTGAACTATATTAAAAACTTGATCTTGAATTGGTTTTACTAATGATGATTTTTGAATGATTAAATCTCCATTAGGACCAAATCTTTTTTGTTGATAATCTAGCATTTCATTTTCAAGAACTTTAATCTCTTCTTCTTTTTCAGTAATAAGCTCTTTAGTTAATAAAACCTTTTCTGAAGCTAAAGCTTCCTTAAGTCTAGTGATGTCATTTTTCTTTGTTTCAATTTCATGTTTCCATGTATTTGCCTTCTGCTCTAATTGGTTTTTTGCTTCAGCATATTCAGGAACTTTTTCCAAAATATAGTCCATGTCAATGTAACCTATTTTAGTAGTTTTTTGAGCGTTAACCGCTAAAAACATGCAACTTAAAAGTAAAACAAAATATTTTTTCATAAACTTAAAATGTTAAATTCAACTATCGTGCCAAAGTTTAAAATTGTTGCCCGATGATAAAGTGAGTTTGCCATCCACTTTTTACAACATCTCCAGGAACTGGGTCGAATCCGTGTGCAAAATCAATACCTAATAAACCAAATGCAGGCATAAATACTCTTAATCCGAAACCAGCTGATCGTTGAATTTTAAATGGATCAAAATCTTTAAAATTATCGAATGCTGAACCAGCTTCTAAAAATGACATAGCATAAATTTTAGCTGACTGTTTCATGGTAATAGGGTATCTTAACTCCATTGAGTATTTGTTGTAAACTGTACCACCGTTTTGCGAAGATAACGAATTATTTGGATATCCACGCAATTGAATAATTTCTCTACCGTCTAAAGAATAATTAGCTAATCCGTCTCCACCTACGAAAAATCTTTCGAAAGGAATAATTCCTCTATCTTGATTATAAGCGCCTAAGAATCCAAATTCTCCTCTAGCTCTTAAAACGAATTTTTTATAGATTTTAGTATACCAATCTCCACTAAATTTAATTTTATAGAATTCTAACCATTTGAAACGTTCTTGGTCTATTTTTGATTGATCAGCCACAGCTTCAGATAGGATAAAAGTTTGATCTCCATTTTGATCAATATAAGCACCAGATGGAACATAATTTCCATTTGTATTTACGTAACCGTTTCCTTTATTTTTTAATTTATATTGTTCTAAGTTTTTTAAATTTCCATAATCAATTCCGTTAAATGCAGAATATGGTAATGAGAATTTTGCAGATACTGTGAATGTTGATCCTCTATCTGGGAAAATAGGATCTAAACCTTTACTGTCTCTTGTTAACGTAGAATTAAATGATAAGTTTCTTGCTGCTCCATCACCAAAAGTAAATAACCCTGTATTGTAATTATTTAAGTCATAGTATGAGAAAGAAACAGAATTAGATAAGCTAAAATAATCATCTGGCACTTTCAATCTTTTTCCATAACCTACAGTAATAGTAGAGATGTTGAAACTCTTGTTTCTAGTTACATCTCTTGTATTATAATCGTATAAGAATTGTTTACTATGAGATAAAGAAGTAAAGAAACTAATTGGTTTTTTACCACCTAACCATGGTTCTGTAAACGATAAACTATATACTTGGAAGTTATTACTTCCTTGTAAACGTAACGACATTTTTTGTCCGTCTCCCATTGGTAAAGGACGATAAGCTTCTTTCTTTAAAATGTTTTTTAAAGAGAAGTTGTTAAAGGATAAACCTAACGTTCCAATGAAACCTCCAGCTCCATAACCTCCTTGTAATTCAACTTGACTCGAACCTTTTTCTACAACAGTCCATTCTAAGTCAACTGTTCCGGCTGCAGGATCCATATTTATTGGTTCAGGACGAATGGCTTCTGCATCAAAAAACCCTAATTGACCTAATTCACGAATAGAACGGATAACTTGATCTTTATTCCATTTCTGACCAGGTCTTGTTCTTAACTCTCTATAAATAACACGGTCATTTGTTTTGTCGTTTCCTTTAACGATGATGTTGTTAAAATAGGCGATTGGTCCTTCTGAAATTCTGATTTCAAAATCGATAGTGTCGTTTTCAGTTTTTACTTCTACTGGGTTGATGTTAGACCATAAATAACCATTGTTTTGGTATAAATTAGTGATGTCTTCGCCATCAGGTTGAGTATCGTCTGCAATTCTCTTTTGTAATAAGACACCGTTATAAACATCACCTTTTTGGATGCCTAAAATGCTGTGTAATAATTGATCAGAATACACAGTATTTCCTAAGAAGCGAATGTCTCCAAAATAATGTTTTCTACCTTCTTCTAAGTTTACATTAATGTCTAATTTATTTTTCTCTTTATTATAAACAACTTCTTCATTAATAATACGAGCGTCACGGTAACCCTTTTCTTTATATTTAGAGATTAAAGTTGTTAAATCTTCTTTGTATTTGTCTTTAACATATTTTGAAGATTTAAATAAACGGTAAATTCTTTTTTCTTTAGTGTTTTTAAAAGCTTTCTTTAGTTTAGAATCTGTTATTTGTTCATTACCTACAAAATTAATTTTATTGATTTTTACTTTATTTCCTCTATCAATAAAAATAACCATATCTACTTTAGAATTCGTAGAATCGGCTAATGTGTTGATTGTAGCTTTTGCGTTATAATATCCGTCTTTTTTGAATTTTTTCTCGATATAATTTTTAGTGTTAGTCAATAAGTTGTCATTAACAACCTTTCCTTTAGTTAACTCTGTTTCTTTAAGAATATCTTCTTTTTTACCTTTTCTAACACCTTTAATTTTTACCTCGTTTAGTTTTGGAAGTTCAAATAATTCTAATTCAAGGAAAATATTATTTCCTTCAATTTTCTTTACATAAAAATTAACATCATTAAACAAACCAAGTTTCCAAAGTTTTTTAACAGCATTACTAATTTCTTCACCAGGAACTCTAATTTTTGAACCAATTTCTAATCCAGCAAATGTAATTACAGTTTGTTCGTTATAAGAAACTTTTCCTATAACTTCAATTCCTGCAAGCGTATATTCGTTACCTTTTTGTAATGTTGTTTCCTCTTGTGCTTGAATGATATTTCCTAAAAATAATAAGGCAAATAAAAATAGTATTTTGTTCTTCAACATTTTTGATTTATCTAATTTGTTCACTTGTTTTTCCAAACCTTCTTTCTCTTTTTTGATAACTAATTAAGGCTTTGTTTAATTCTTCTTCATTGAAGTCAGGCCAAAGCACTTCTGTAAAATAAAATTCAGCATAAGCAATTTGCCATAATAGGAAATTACTTATTCTGTGTTCGCCACTTGTTCTTATTACTAAGTCAACATCTGGCATATTGTGTGTGTAAAGATGCTGATTAATAATTGATTCGTCAATAGCATCAGTTGAAATTATATTATTTTTAACTTTTTCAGAAATATTTTTAACAGCATTTATGATTTCGTCTCTAGCGCCATAACTTAAGGCTAAAGTTAAAGTCATTCTTGTGTTATTTTCTGTTTTTAAGATAACTTCTTGTAATTCTTTTTTAACACTATTTGGAAGACTGTCAATGTTACCAATAGCGTTTAGTCGAATATTGTTATCTTGAAGCGTTTTTAATTCTTTTTTTAAAGCGCCAATAAGCAATTTCATTAAGGTTTCAACTTCCATTTTGGGTCTGTTCCAATTTTCAGTTGAAAAAGCATATAATGTTAAAAATTCAATACCTAGTTTGGCGCAATTTTCAACGGTAACTTTAACAGATTTTGTGCCATTTTCATGACCAAAAGCTCTTAACATTCCTTGTTTTTTTGCCCAACGACCATTTCCATCCATAATGATGGCTAAATGTTTTGGTAAATTATCTTTGTCTATTTCTTTCATTTTATTTATCTGCACAAAAACATGGGTTTTGCCCAAATGTATACGTTAATGTAAAACCAGTAAATATATACCAATCTTTATTGTTCAAATCTCCAAAACGTAATGTTTTGAAGTTGTCATTTTTAGGATTACTTCCGTCTAAATTATCAGTAAATGTATAACGAGCTCCAGTTTCAAAACCTAAAATTAAACGATCAGCAATTTTAGCTTTTACACCTAATGTCATTGGGATAGCAAATGAAGAAGCTTGATAATCTTCATGACTTTCTTTATTTAAAATGTAAATTTCATCATAAATAAATACGGATAAACCTGAATGAACATAGGGTGTAATAACAAAATCCGACTGATGTAAATCGAATTCCAAAAAGTTAAATTCTAAACCAGCTGTAAATTCTTTTATTGAATTTTTAAATCTGAAATCTCTTTGTATTCTGTTTGGGGCTTTACTATCTCCATCATATGATGAAATAGTTGCTTGATTATATGAAAAACGCCAAGAATGTCTTTTACTACGATTCCATTTATAGATTGCGCCAATTGCTGTTTCGTTAGGGGCAAAATAATCCATTGGTCCAACATCACCAATGTAATTACTACCACCTAGAAAAACCCCAATTTCATGGATTTGTCCGAATGAATTGCAACAAAATAAAAGTGCTGTAATATGTAATAAAAATCTTTTCATTTTTCAAATAGTTTGCAAATATAACAATATTGAAGTACTAACAATCTTAAACCAAGTTTTTTTGATTAAATCTTGGTTTAATAACGTAAAAAAATGAAAATTCGTGTGTTAATTCCTTTTGTCTTCTCCCCACAATAATTTTTTGCGGATGGTTCTTAAGAAACCTTCTTCAGGAAATTCTACAATTAATATGTGGAAATTGGTTTTTTTAATTGTTAAAGTTGTTTCGTTAGAAACTGAAGTAATTCTTGAATCTAATGATACTAAATATTGTTCTTCTCTTCCTGTTACTTTTAAAGTAATTTCTAAATCGTCTGGAATTACTAATGGTCGAGCTGTTAAATTATGAGGCGCAATCGGTGTAATTATTAAACAATTTGCTGTTGGCATGATAACTGGGCCACCACAACTTAAAGAATAACCAGTTGAGCCAGTTGGAGTAGAAATGATTAATCCGTCTGCCCAATAAGAATTTAAATATTCGTTGTTGGCAAAGGTTTCTATAGTAATCATCGAAGTAGTATCTTTTCTCGAAACGGTAATTTCGTTCAATGCAAAATTGATATCTTCTAAATCTTTATTTTCTGGATGTGAATTTAAACTGACTAAAGTTCTTTTTGAAATTGAAAAATCATTGACTAAAACTCGGTGCAATAACTTTTCAATGTTTTCTTCTTGAACGGTTGCTAAAAACCCAAGTCGTCCTGCATTTATTCCAATAATTGGTATGTTTGAATCACGTACAAAAGTTGCAGCGCGTAAAATAGTTCCATCGCCACCAATACTGATTAAAAAATTAAAATTTTCTTTTAAACATTCGTGAGTATCAAATTTTTTAAAGCGATGTAAGTCGATATTGTTTTCTATTAATTTATCATAGAATATCGAATAGAAACAGATTTCAATATTTTTTTGTTCTAAAAAAGCGACAACCTTTTCAACAATTGAATGGGTGTTGTTTTGATAATATTGACCAAATATTGCTATTTTCATTTTTTAAATGTTTAAATATTTGTCTAAATAATCTGAGCGTTCTTTTAAACCCGCTAAATATGAATCTTCTTGGTGTTCAGATAAAATAGTGTAATTGTATCTTCGAAACGTTTGAATGATTTCGTTGAAATTATGTTGCGAAATTTTTAAGGTAATTTGAGTAGTGTTGGCAGTTACATTTGAGATAAATGCACCCAAAACTTTTGCTTCATTGCTTTCAACAATTTGGCAAATTTGACTAAAAGTATATTCTGTAGATTCTTTTTCTATAACTACAATTCCTCCATTTTCTTTAATAAAAGTAGTTTCATTTAAAAAATGCAATACATCGTCTAATTCGTAAAATCCGATATATTGATTTTTTTCATTTAAAATGGGTAATAAATTAGTGTGGTTTTTTGAAAACTCTTCAAACACATCGAACCAATTCATGTTTTCTCTCACAAAAAAGCGATGTAAATTTAGTTTGTGATCATTTATTAAATCGGAATTTGGATAAATATAAACTTCTTCTTCTGAAATGGATCCAATAAAAACTTCATTTTCTAAAACGGGAAAATGCGTATAATTTAGATCTGAAAAAATAGTTGTAGCCTCGTCAACGGAGTTGTTAACTTGAAGGGGTTTAACTTGGTTGTTTATAAAATCGGTAATATTATCCATAAATGTGCTGTGAAAACTAATGCAAATTAAGTAAAAAATACAAAATAGTGTCTTTTTGTTTGCTATTTTTGTACAAATAAAAGTAATTATGACAAAATTATCCGTTAATATAAATAAAATAGCCACTTTAAGAAATGCTAGAGGTGGAAATGTGCCTAATTTATTGCAAGTTGCAAAAGATATTCAAAAATTTGGAGCGAATGGAATTACAATACATCCACGTCCAGATGAACGCCATATTACCTATCAAGATGCGCGTGATTTAAAAGATATTGTGTATACCGAATACAATATTGAAGGAAATCCACAACATAATTTTATTGATTTGGTTTTGGAATGTAAACCCGATCAGGTAACGCTTGTTCCAGATGCAATTGGAGCTTTAACATCGAATGCGGGTTGGGATACTATTAAATATAAAGAGTATTTAACTGAAGTGGTTTCTGAATTTAAACGTAATAATATTCGTGTTTCTATTTTTGTGGATCCTATTGAAGCTATGATTGAAGGAGCTAAAGAAACTGGAACAGATCGTATCGAATTGTATACCGAAACTTTTGCACATCAATACGGTTTAGGAAATCTAAAAGCTATCGAACCTTTTACAAAATGTGCCGTTTTAGCGAATGAGTTAGGATTAGGTATAAATGCTGGTCACGATTTAAGTTTAGATAATATTAAATTTTTTAAAGATAATATTCCAAATTTATTAGAAGTCTCTATTGGACATGCTTTAGTTTCAGAATCGTTATACTTAGGTTTTGAAAATGTGGTAAATATGTATTTAAGAAAATTGAAATAAGAAATAACATGTTGTATTCTAAAATTGAAGGAAATGGAACGCCATTTTTAATTATTCATGGCTTTTTAGGAATGTCGGACAATTGGAAAACACTTGCCAATCAATTTGCACAATTGGGTTTTGAAGTCCATGCTTTAGATATGCGAAATCATGGAAAAAGTTTTCATTCGGATGAATTTAGTTATGATGTGATGGTTCAAGATGTAAAAGAATATGTGGATTTTCATCAATTGCAGAATATAACACTTCTGGGGCATTCAATGGGTGGAAAAATTGCCATGCTTTTTGCAACAACATATCCTGAACTAATTTCTAATTTAATAGTTGCTGATATTGGTCCGAAGTATTATGCGCCACATCACCAAAGTATATTGGCGGCGTTAAATGCAATTGACTTTTCTCAAAAACCAAGTAGGGCAGAAGTAGATGAAATTATATCGACTTATATAACCGATTTTGGTACCAAACAATTTTTATTGAAAAATTTATATTGGGTAGAACCTGGTCAATTAGGGTTTCGATTCAATCTAAAAATTTTTAATGAAAAGATTGAAGAAATTGGTAAACAACTTCCTTTTGAAAATACGTTTAATGGAGCTGTACTTTTTCTCCGTGGAGATAAATCGGATTATATTTTAGATGCCGATTTTGAAACTATTTATTATCATTTTCCAAACGCTGTTATAGAAACTGTATCTAATGCCGGACACTGGCTACATGCTGAGAATCCATCGGAATTTTTTGAAAAAGTTCAAGGTTTTGTCAAATAATTACTATGCACACATAATATTTTTGTTAAAATAATTGCAATTTTCATAAATTGTGTTAATTTTGATAAACGATTAAACTAAAAAAAAACTAACTAATATTAAATTATGAGAAAAATTTTTTCTTTATCATTGATGACGTTGGCTTCATTTTCTATGTTCGCGGGTGGATATAGAGTTTCTGTCCAAGGTCAAAAACAATTAGCTATGGGTCATACCGGAGTAGCAGTTGTTAATAGTGCAGAGGTGGCGTTTTTTAACCCTGCAGGTATGTCGTTCTTAGACAAAAAATTCAATTTATCTGTGGGTGGTAATGCGCTTTTTGCAAAATCAAGATTTCAAAATTCTCAGTATAATTGGCAAGCTTCAACAGATAATTTGGGTACTCCATTTAGTTTGTATGCAACTTATAAAATTGCGGATTGGGTTTCTGCAGGTTTAGCAGTTTATACTCCATACGGTTCATCTGTAGAATGGGATAAAAATTGGCAAGGAGCACACTTAGTAAATAATATCGAATTACAAGCAATATTTATTCAGCCTACTGTATCTTTCAAAATTGAAGATAAATTCAGTATTGGTGGAGGACCAATTTTTGCTATGGGAAGTGTAAACTTCAATAGAAATATTACTCCAAATCCTTTATTAGGAAATTCTAATGTAACGTTAGATGCTAAAGGAATTAATGCTACAGGATATAATGTTGGTTTTATGTTTAAGCCAATGGATGAAATTACTTTAGGGGTAGATTATCGTTCAGAAATCATCATGGAAGCAAGAGGTGGTTCTGCTAAATATGAAAGAAATGCAATTGCAAATTTAAATCCAGCGTTTACAGATGGTACTTTTGATGCAGATTTACCATTACCAGCTGAAATTACAGCAGGTCTTTCGTACAAACCATGTGATAAGTGGTTATTCGCTTTCGATTACAACTATACAAAATGGAGTGTGTATAAATCATTAGATATTACAATTCATAATGATAATGCTACACCAGTTGTTTCAAATAACTTAAGAAATTATAAAAACTCAAGTACTTACCGTTTAGGAGCGCAATATAAAGCTACTGAAAAATTTACGGTAAGAGCTGGTTGGTATCATGACCAAAGTCCAGTACAAGATGGATATTTTGCTCCAGAAACTCCAAGAAACGATTCTAATGGATATACTGGTGGTTTCACTTATCAAGTATCTGAAAAATTAGGAATTGATTTCTCATTCTTATACTTACACTTTGATCAAACTGATAATTCTTATGATTATTATGATGATCCATTAACAACAACAGGATATACTTCTTTTGGTGGTACTTACAAATCAACAGTATTCTCTCCAGGTATTGGTATAACTTATGGTTTCTAATTTAAAAAATATTCAAATGAAAAATAAATTTATATTATTATCAGCATTAGCAATCGGATTTGCTAGTTGTGAGCCAGAATTCGATAAAGAAGTAAATGCAGATTATACTGCAGGTGAAGCTGATTTTTCTTCATATGTAGCCATTGGTAACTCGCTTACTGCTGGATATATGGATGGAACAGTTTCTAAAGGAAGTCAAATGAATTCTTACCCAAATTTATTAGCACAACAATTTGCTTTAGTAGGTGGTGGTGCTTTTGAACAACCTTCATATGAAGATGACGTAAATAATTTAGGAGGATTAATGTTAGGAGGAAATCCAATTTCAACTACTAGATTAGTTATTGATGCTTCACAAGGTCGTCCAGAAAATATTGCTGGGGCTCCAACAATTGAAGTTTCTCAATTGCAACAAAAAGCGTTCAATAATATGGGTGTTCCAGGAGCGAAATCATTTCATTTAATTGCGCCTGGATATGGAGATTTAGCCGGTGTGGCAGTTGGTACTGCAAATCCATACTTTGTTCGTCATGCAACATCTTCTTCAGCTTTAGTTTTAGGTGATGCAATGTCAAAAGCACCAACGTTCTTTACGAATTGGATTGGTTCTAATGATGTTTTAGCTTATGCTACAAATGGTGGGGCAACTAGTAATGGTAATACAGCAGCTGCAGATCATAATACTACTGGAAATTTAAATCCAGCTACTTATGGTGGAAATGATATTACAAATAGTAATGTTTTTACAAATGTTTATGGTCAAATTATCAATACTTTAACATAAAATCCAAATACTAAAGGTGTAGTTTGTACTATTCCAAGTGTTACATCAATTCCTTATTTTACAACAGTACCATATGCTCCATTATCTCCAACTGCATTAGGAGGAAGTGCAAATATTAATGCATTAAATGCTGCATTGTACAATAATTTAGATGCAATTTTTACTGCTTATGGAGAGCCAAATCGTGTAAATGCTTTATCAGCTACTGCGGCAAATCCGTTATTAATTACTGATGTTGATGCTGCAGATAGAACAGCTCAAATTACAGGTGCTTTAACACCAACTTATGGTCCAGTTATCGCTGCAGAATTTGGTGCGGCTTTCGGAAAATGTCGTCAAACTACTTCAGCAGATTTAGTAGTTTTACCTGCTTCTTCTGTTATTGGTACTAACAACGCAAATGCTACTGCAGCTATGGTTGCGGCTGGTGCGAATAAAAACGGAGTTTCGTATCCAATGGCTAACAGATGGGTGTTAACTGCTAATGAAAAAGCTAATGTAGCTGCTGCAACTTCTGCTTATAATGCTGCAATTACTTCTATTGCAAATGCAAAAAATACTGCTGCTGGTTATACAGTTATTGCTGTTGCAGATATGAATGCTGTTATGAATCAGTTAATTACTGGAATCAGAACAGAAAGTGGTTCGTTCTATACAGCTAACTATTTTAGTGGTTCTGCTACAGAAGGTGGTGTATTGTTTTCTTTAGATGGTGTACATCCAAATGCTCGTGGTTATGCAATAATTGCTAATGAAATTATTAAAGTAATCAATAGAGAATTTAAAGCTAATTTACCAATTCATAATTCAGCTTATTTCCCTGGAATTAATATTGTTCCTACAAACTAATTTAGACTTATAAATTAAATATAAAATAGGCATCATTTTTGGTGCCTATTTTTTTATATTTACATTTTAAATTAATTACATACAAAATGAAGAACTATCTAATTAAATTGATTATTTCAACAATCTTAATTGTTGTGTTGTCACATTTTTTAAAAATTGAAATCACAGATTATACTGCAGCAATCTTTATGGCAGTTGCATTATCCTTTTTAAATACCTTTTTAAAACCAATATTAGTATTGTTTACTATTCCGGTAACCATATTTACTTTAGGGTTGTTTTTATTGGTTATCAATGCAATTATTGTAAAAGTGGCCGATTATTTTATTGACGGAATAAACGTGCCAACTTTTATAACGGCTATTGTTTTTAGTATTTTACTTTCAATTAGTCAGTATATTTTGAATAAAATTTTCGTAGATGAATAATAAAAATTTATCGAATTGAAATTCAGTAAATTAAAAACTTGTTTGGGTTGTAAAAATTATATAATTTTGCAACCCAAATTTTATACTTCAAAAAATCAATTAAAATGAATATTACAAAAGAACAAGTTGATGCATTAAATGCTGTTGTAAAAGTAGCAATTACTAAAGAGGATTATGCAGACAAAGTGGAGAAGGTTTTAGCAGATTATAGAAAAAATGCTTCAATTCCTGGTTTTAGAAAAGGAGCTGTTCCTATGAGCTTAATTCAAAAACAATATGGTAAAGCTATTCAAGCGGAAGAAGTTAATAAATTATTACAAAAATCTTTAAACGATTTCTTAGTTGAAGAAAAATTAGACATCTTAGGAAATCCATTACCAAAAGTAACTGAAAGCATTGATTGGGATGCAGATAAATTAACATTCGAATTTGAATTAGGTTTAGCGCCAGAATTTAATGTTGATTTAGGAGCTAAAACAAGTGTAGTTCAATATAAAATTGTTGCAGACGATGCTTTATTAAACGAGCAAGTTGAAAGAATTCAAAAACAATATGGAAAATTAATTACTGAAACTGAAGTAAAAGATGGTTTTGAAATGAACGGTACTTTTACAAATGAAGAAAAAGGTATTAATAGTCCAGCTTTAATTTCTTTAGATATTTTTAAAGATAAGAAAACAGCTAAATCATTCATTGGTAAAAAAGTTGGTGATGTAGTTACTTTAAACACAAAAGGTTTATTTGATGACGACCACAAATTAATGGATTATTTAAAAGTTTCTCATGATGATGTTCATGGTTTAGATATCGATGTAAACTTTACAATTGAAGCTATTCAATCTGTTGAGAAAGCAGAATTAAACCAAGAATTATTCGATAAATTATTCGGAGAAGGAGCAGTTTCTTCTGTTGAAGATTTAAAAGGTAAAATTAAAGAAGATGCAGAATTGCAATTTGCACAACAAGCAGATCAAAAATTCTTAAACGATGTTACGGATTCTTTAGTTGAAACTACAAAATTCGATTTACCAGCAACTTTCTTAAAAAAATGGATTCAAACAGTTGGTGAAAACCCATTAACTGCAGAACAAGCTGAAGAAGAATTTGCTAAATCTGAAAAAGGTTTACGTTACCAATTAATTGAAAATAAAATTATTGTAGCTAACGATTTACAAGTTAAATTTGAAGAGTTGAAAGACTTTACAGCTGGTTTAATTAAACAACAAATGGCTCAATTCGGACAATTAAATCCAACGGATGAAGAAGTAGATGGAATTGTTACTAGAGTTTTATCTAATCAAGATGAAATTAAGAGAATTTCTGATCAGGTTATGAGCACAAAAATGTTAAATCTTTTCAAAGAAAACGTAAAAGCTAAAACAAAAGAAGTTAACTATCAAGATTTTATTAAAGCGATGTACGGTGAAATGTAATCGTTAGTATTAAATCATAAAATTTAGTATATTTGAACGTCAAATCTTTTGGTTTGGCGTTTTTATATTTTGAAAAGTCAACGTTTAAATTAAATTTTATAATGAACTACGGAAAAGAATTTAAAAAATTTGCTACGAAAAAACACGGAGTAAATAGCTTGTATTACGATAAATTAGTTGGAAGTTTAACACCATATATTATTGAAGAACGTCAATTAAATATTTCTCAATTAGATGTATTTTCTCGATTAATGATGGATAGAATTATCTTCATGGGAACTGGGGTTGACGATTATATGGCAAATATTATTCAAGCACAATTATTATTTTTAGAAAGTGTGGATGCTTCTAAAGATATTCAAATTTATATCAATTCTCCAGGTGGAAGTGTATATGCAGGTTTAGGTATTTACGATACGATGCAATTTATCAAACCAGATGTTGCAACTATTTGTACTGGTATGGCAGCTTCAATGGGAGCGGTATTATTATGTGCTGGTGCTGAAGGAAAACGTTCGGCATTACCACATTCGAGAGTAATGATTCACCAGCCATCAGGAGGTGCACAAGGTGTAGCAACGGATATGGAAATCAACTTAAAAGAAATGTTGAAATTAAAAGATGAATTGTACCAAATTATTTCAACGCATTCAAAACAACCATTTGATAAAGTGTATAAAGATAGTGAGCGCGATTATTGGATGATTGCTGATGAAGCAAAAGAATATGGTATGATTGATGAAGTATTAAGAAGATAAATTCAGTTGACAGTTTTCAGTCTCAGTTTACAGTTTTGTATCTGCGACTAAAAACTGCGACTGTGAACTAAAAAAAATGGCAAAAGAAGTATTAGAATGTTCGTTTTGTGGAAGGAAAAAGCCAGAAACTAATTTATTAATTGCAGGTATTGATTCACATATTTGTGATAGATGTATCGAGCAAGCACATGGTATTGTTGTTGAGGAGCTAAAAGGAACATTAAATTCTGAGGCTTTTAACGATTTAATTTTACGCAAACCGAAAGAAATAAATGCGTTTTTAGATGATTATGTAATCGGTCAAGAACAAACTAAAAAAGTATTAAGCGTTGCAGTTTACAATCACTACAAGCGATTAATGCAAAAGGTTCAAACGGATGATGTAGAAATCGAAAAAAGTAATATTTTAATTGTTGGACAAACAGGAACTGGAAAAACGTTAGTAGCAAAAACTATTGCTAAAATGTTAAACGTTCCTTTAGCAATTGTGGATGCAACAATTTTAACAGAAGCAGGTTATGTTGGTGAAGATGTTGAAAGTATTTTAACACGTTTATTACAAGCAGCTGATTACGATGTAGCTAAAGCAGAAAGAGGTATTGTTTTCATTGACGAGATTGATAAAATTGCTCGTAAGAGTGATAATCCGTCTATTACAAGAGATGTTTCAGGAGAAGGCGTGCAACAAGCTTTATTGAAGTTGTTAGAAGGTTCTATTGTTAATGTTCCGCCAAAAGGTGGAAGAAAACATCCAGATCAAAAATTTGTTGAGGTAAATACTCAGAATATTTTGTTTATTGCTGGTGGTGCTTTTGATGGAATTGAGCGTATCATTTCTAAACGATTAAATCGTCAAGCAATGGGATTTAGCGCATCTAAAGAATTGGAAAAAGTAGATGAAGCTAACTTAACGCAATATATTATTCCAAAAGATGTTAAAGAGTTTGGTTTAATTCCAGAAATAATTGGTCGTATGCCGGTTTTATCGCATATGGATCCGTTAGATGGAAAAACGTTAAGAGCGATTTTAACAGAGCCTAAAAATGCTTTAATCAAACAATACCAAAAATTATTTGAAATGGATGGTGTTGATTTTACAATTGAAGATAGCGCTTTAGATTTTATTGTTGAAAAAGCTTTAGAATACAAATTAGGAGCACGTGGATTACGTTCTTTATGTGAAGCAATTTTAACGGATGTTATGTTTGAATTACCTAGTTCTACAGAAAAAGAATTAAACATTACACGTGATTTTGCAGAACAAACTTTAAATAAAAATCTACTTCAAAAATTACAAGTAGCATCATAATAAAAAAAAGGCAACCAATTTGGTTGCCTTTTTTCTTTTTTTACAGTTGTTTAATTGTGCAGTTTATGCTGCTTTTTTCTCAGTAACAATTGGTTTTGCGTTTACATATCTTGCTTTACAGCTCCATCCTCTACTTGAACATGATGTTAATACTAAACCTACTACTAATACTGCGATAATTTTTTTAATTGACATTTTTTTTGTTTTAATTGGGTTGTTGTTGTGTTGTGTTTATTTTATTTGTTTATTTTGAATTCTGTTCTTCTGTTTAACTGATCTTCTTCTGGAGTACAAGTAGTACAGTTAACTTTTGGTTGCGCTTCACCCATTCCAACAAATTTCAATCTGTTTTTGTTGATTCCTTTAGAAACTAAGTATTCATAAGTTGCTTTAGCTCTTTTCTCAGAAAGTACTTTGTTGTATTCATCAGAACCTTTAGAATCTGTATGAGCGAAAATTGAAATTGACATTTCTGAATTTTCTTTTAATACTGTTGTAATTTTATTTAAAGATAATTTTGATTCTTCTTTGATTGAAGCTTTGTTGAAATCAAAATAAATAGATTCAATTACGATTTCAGTTTCAGTAACTACTGGTTTCGATTGGTTTAATTCAATCGCTGTATCACTATAAAAATCACCAGAAGTTAATTGTTTAGTAAATGGCTCATAACCGTCTTTTTCAATTGTTACATTATAGATAGTTAAAGGGTTATAAATGATTGAAATGTTTCCTTTTTCATCTGTTTTTCCATCAGCTAAAATTTTTCCAAATTCGTTTTTAACCACGATTTTTGCGTTTGGTAAAGCTGTACCAGTCGTTTTTTCTTTAATAGCTAATTTAGAAACAGTGTTTGGAGCCATTTTTAAATTATATCTATAAATATCATAATTTCCGTCAGTTGCTGTTTTGTCTGAAGATACATAACCTTTGTTATCGCTAACCATTACAAATGCTAATTCATCTTTTCTTGAGTTTAATGTTCCTCCTAAATTAAAAGCAGTTTGGTATCCTTCATCTGAAATTGATGATCTAAATACATCAAATCCACCCATGTTTGTATGTCCTTTTGATGAGAAAAATAAATAGTTGCTATCATCAGAAATGAATGGGAATTTTTCGTCTTCTTTTGTGTTGATTTTTGAACCTAAATTCATTGGAGCACCTAAAGAACCGTTATCTAAAATAGCTACTTCATATAAATCGAATCCACCATATCCACCTGGAATGTTAGAAGCAAAATATAATTTTTTACCATCGTTAGATACAAATGGAGTTTCAATTGAGAATTGATCATCCATTAATTTTAATTCTTTAATGTTAGTCCAATATTTATCTGAATTTACATCTAAATCAGCAGTATATAATTTATATACATTTGGGTTTTCTTTAGTAGATTGTGTAAAGAAAACTTTATTTTCATCTGGAGTAAATGCAATTGTCCCTTCGTTATCTTTAGAATCGATTGCAGAAGAGAATAATAACGGGAATGATAAATTACCAGTACTATCTACATTTACACAGTATAAGTTATGATTTGGAGTTTTTGTCTCTTCGTTTATTGTAGTTTCATAATGTCTTCTTTTTTTGTTAGACAATATGATAAATTTGTTTTTGAAGAATGTTGAACCAATTTCTGATAACTCTGAGTTAACACTAACTTCACTTAAGTTAAATCTTAATCCTTTTGCGTTTTTGTTAATAATGTCATGAATTGAATCTAATCTTGCATTTCTTACAGGTTCTTGTCCTAATGTTAAAAATGATGTTAGAGAAAATAATGCAAGCAATAAAAATTTTGGTTTCATACTGATTTTTAGATTTGTATATTTCTTTTGGCGGGCAAAAGTATACTATTTTTACAATAATTTTATATTGATTTTCAAAAATTTGGTGCAAATATTGATTTATAACAAAATATCGTAAATTAAAATCGATAATTACCTTTTTTACTCGATAAAATACACTGAATGTGTCTTCTAGGTAAAATTAAGGTTAAGAGGTGTTCGCGAAATGCGATGAAATTATAATTGCAGTAATTCTTCTAAATAAAGTCGGTCATTTGACAATCTTGGAACTTTATGTTGACCACCTAATTTATTATTTTTTTTCAACCAATCATAGAAAAGATTTTCTTTTGCAACATTTAACACTAAAGGATTAAGTGTCATGTTGTTAAAGCGTTTGGCTTCGTAATCGGAATTGATTTCTTGTAGATTTTTATCTAATAATTCAGCAAAATTCTGAATGCTTTCTGGATGTTTTTCAAATTCAATGATCCATTCATGGGCACCTTTCTCTTTTCCTTGCATAAAAATAGGAGCAACGGTATAATCTTTTATTTCACAGTTTAAAGCAGCACAAGTTTTTGAAAGTGCAGAATCGGTATTTTCAACCATTAATTCTTCGCCAAAAACATTAATATGATGTTTGGTTCTTCCTGTAACTTTAATTCGATGCGGATTTAACGATGTAAAACGAATGGTATCTCCAATTAAATAACGCCATAATCCTGAATTTGTGGTAATTACTAATGCGTAATTTTTATTTAACTCTACATCTTGTAGTGGTATAACTTTCTGATTTTCTCTTCCAAATGTATCCATTGGAATGAATTCATAAAAAATACCATAATCCAACATTAATAACAAATCACTTGAATTATTTAAATCTTGTAAAGCGAAAAATCCTTCAGAAGCGTTATAAATTTCGTAGTACTTAAAATCGTCTTTTGGAAATAATTTTTTGTATTGTTCACGGTACGGATCAAAACTTACACCACCATGAAAATACACTTCTACATTTGGCCAAATTTCTAAAATGTTCGATTTTTTATTTTCTTCTAAGGCTTTGTTTAATAAAACCATCATCCAACTTGGTACACCCGCTAAACTGGTTACATTTTCTAAACTACTTTCATTAATAATTGCAGGTAATTTGGTTTCCCAATCGCTCATTAATGAAGTTTTATTGCTTGGAGTGGAACTAAATTCGGCCCACATCGGCATGTTGTCAATCAAAATTGCCGATAAATCTCCAAAAAAAGTATTGTTGTTTTCGTATAATTGTTTGCTTCCGCCTAAGCGTAAACTTTTACCTGTAAACAATTGAGATTCTTCATTATTATTCAAATACAAACACAATAAATCCTTACTGGCTTTATAATGATTATTGTCTAAAGCTTCAGAACTTACAGGGATGAATTTGCTTTTTGCATTTGTTGTACCGCTCGATTTTGCAAAGTATTTAATGTTCGAATTCCAAAAAATATTTTGAGCTCCTTGTCGCGTTTGTTCAATATAAGGCTCTAATTCTTCATAAGTAGAAACCGGAATTCTTTCGTTAAAAGTTTGATAGTTTTTTATAGAACTGTACTCGTATTTTTTTCCTAAAACAGTATTTTCTGCCGATTTTAATAAACCAAATAATAGTTCTTCCTGAACTTCAATAGGATACTTAACAAACAATTCAATTTGATGAATTCGTTTTTTTAAAATCCATGAAGCAATCGAATTTATTATTGGTAATGGCATTTGAGTATCTGTATTTTTATAACTTTACCAAAAATAATAATTTTTACATCAATTACAATTTTTATGACAACTTTTGAAGGAACCTTAACAAAGATGGAAACCGAAATGGGCTCGCCAATTCAGTATTATTTAATTTTCGATTCTAATTTTATTAATGTTAATCAATTAATTAATAAGGAAATAGAGATTTCTTTTAAAGGGTATCAATGTTTAAATTGTAAAAAAGCAAAGAAAATTTGGCGACAAGGATTTTGTTACGATTGTTTTTCAACTATTCCGGCCGCAGCCGATTGGATTATGAATCCAGAATTGAGTAAAGCGCATTTAGATATTGAAGATCGTGATTTAGAATATGAAAAGAAAGTGCAATTACAACCGCATACCGTTTATTTAGCCTTGTCGAGTGAAGTAAAAGTTGGGGTAACTAGAAATACGCAAGTACCCACACGTTGGATTGATCAAGGAGCTGTACAAGCTTTACCTGTTTTAGAAACTCCGAATAGATATTTAGCAGGAGTCGCCGAAGTGGCTTTGAAAAATCATTTTGCAGATAAAACAAATTGGCAAAAAATGCTTAAAAATGAAGTGCCTAATGTGAATTTATCGGAAGAAAAAGATAAATTGAAACAATGGTTGCCCGAAGAAACAAAACCTTATTTTATTGAAAAAGATACTTTTTATAATTTAGAATTTCCAGTAGCGAAATATCCAGTAAAAGTAGCGAGTTTAAACTTAGAAAAAACGCCTAATTTTTCAGGAAAAGTAGTTGGAATTAAAGGTCAGTATTTAATTTTTGAAGACGGAACTGTTTTTAATGTTCGAACGTATGAAGGTTATGTAGTAAGTTTGAAATTTTAAATAAAAAAAAAGCCTCGAAATTTCGAGGCTTTTTTTTTATTTAAAATGTATATTCTAAACCAATTCCAATTAATTGTTTCCATTGAACTCTAGCGCCTTCAGTAATTTGTACGCCATCAACTTCGCGTTTGTTTTTAATATCGTTGTCGTATAATAATTGCGTTCCAATATTAGCTTTTACGTATTTGTTTACAATCATTTCAACTGCTAATTGCCAATTGATATCAATGTTACCAAAATCTTTTAGATAATCAGTGTATAAAGTAGCTCTTGTATCAAAATTGATGTTAGTCATTACTTTTCTCTTCCATTGAGAAGTAATCAATGCACCTAATTCTGTTCTTTGTTTTTTACCGTTTCTTAAAAGAATAGTTCCAGTTTCATCATAAATAGCTTTTTCTACTCCAAATGCACCTTCATTAGCTAATCTAGTGTCTAAAACCAAAGTTGTTTTTTGTGTTAATGGAGATAAGTATAAATTAAAACCTAAATCTTTTCTAGAATATTCTGCTCCAATACCTAAAAATACATAGGCTGGTGAAAATGGTTTTGAAATGGCTTTGTCTACATTTGGATAGCTGTAACCATTAGCAAATTGTGTTAAAAAACTGAATCTTCCTCCATAATACCAATTTGAAATAGTATCTGTACGGTAACCTAAAGTAGAGTTGAAATTAATTTGATCGTCCGTTTTTCTTAACTCCGTATTTTCTTGCTTGTTAATACCATAACGAACAATCAATTCGTTATCCCATTTTTTATTATCGTTTAAATAATTTCGAATAAATTGACCTTTAGCTAATCCAGAAATGGAATTGTTTCCTCCGGCAGACCAATTAATAAATGTAATTTGTGTGAAATCTAAACCAACTTTATTTACCTTTTTCCAATTTGAAATAGAATCTGGTTTTTCAGTTCTGATAATTTGTGAAAATGTTGAGTTTGTTGAAATAATGAATATTGCGAAAATTAAAATTCTTTTAATCATGATTATTATGCAAAAATAATTGGGTTAAACTTTCTATGTCTAATTGGGTTAATTCAAATAATTGTTTTACAGTGCCATGTTCAATAAATTCGTCCGAAACACCGCGATTAATAATTTTATTTTTATAATTATTTTGTGTTGCAAAAGTGTTAATAATACTTCCTAAACCTCCATTTAATGTGCCTTCTTCTACAGTAATTATTGTCGAATGCTCGGCAAAAATACTTTCTAATTTATCAATATCCAAAGGTTTGATCCAACCAACATGAAAATGAGAGTAATTTTCTGATTTTCCAGTGTTTAAAATAGCTTTTGAAACATTATTTCCTATGGTGCCCGTTGATAATACTGCTACTTTATTTCCCTTTTGTAATGTTTGAATTTTTCCGATTTCTATTTTAGAAAAAGGTTGTTTCCAATCTACAATTTCACCTTTTCCTCTTGGATAACGTATTGCAATTGGGTGATTTAGTCCTAACGAAGAAGTATATAATATATTGCGTAAATCAATTTCATTTATAGGAGCGTAAATCATCATATTCGGAATGCAATTCATATAGGCAATATCGAATAAACCATGATGCGTTGCGCCATCTTCACCTACAAATCCTGCACGATCTAAACAAAAAATAACGGGTAAATTTTGTATCGCCACATCATGAATCACTTGATCGTATGCGCGTTGTAAAAAAGTGGAATAAATATTACAAAAAACCGTCAATCCTTGTGTAGCCATTCCGGCAGCTAAAGTTACTGCGTGTTGTTCGGCAATTCCAACATCGAAAGCTCGGTCTGGAAAAGCTTCCATCATGTATTTTAAAGAACTTCCTGATGGCATAGCTGGAGTTATTCCAACAATTTTTTTGTTTTCTGTAGCTAATTCTACTATTGTATGTCCAAATACATCCTGAAACTTAGGTGCTAAATTCTCCACTTCAGGTTTTAAAATTTTACCAGTCAGTTTATCAAATTTTCCAGGTGCGTGAAATTGTAACTGATTTTCTTCAGCATACGATAATCCCTTTCCTTTTGTGGTAATGATGTGTAAAAATTTCGGACCTTTTATATTTTTTAAGCGTTGTAATTCCGATACTAATTTAGGTAAATCGTGTCCGTCAATGGGTCCAGAATAATCAAAATTCAACGACTTAATCATGTTGTTTTCTTTCGGATTTTTTCCTTCTTTAACCGCAGTTAAATAATCTTTCAAGGCTCCAACACTTGGGTCGATTCCCATAGCGTTGTCGTTCAGAATTACCAATAAATTTGCGTCTGTAACACCAGCATGATTCAAGCCTTCAAAAGCCATTCCGCTTGCAATCGATGCGTCACCAATAACAGCAATATGTTGTTTTTCTAAATCACCATTAATTTGAGATGCAATTGCCATTCCTAATGCAGCAGAAATTGAGGTAGAAGAATGTCCAACACCAAACGTATCATAAATACTTTCACTACGTTTAGGAAAACCTGAAATACCATCCATTTCACGGTATTTATGGAAAATTTCTCGTCTTTCAGTTAAAATTTTATGCCCATATGCCTGATGCCCAACATCCCAAACCAATAAATCATTTGGAGTGTCAAACACATAATGCAACGCCACAGTTAATTCTATAACACCCAAACTCGCACCTAAGTGTCCTTCTTTCTGAGATACGATATCAATAATAAACTCTCGAAGTTCATTAGCAACTTGGGGTAACTGATTTTCAGAAAGTTTTCTTAAATCAGTTGGAGTAGTTATATGTGAAAGTAAATTTTCCATTCTTGCTGCAAAAATACAATAATGTTTGTAAATTTGATAACGAACAAGTAGTTGATGCATATTTAAATTAGCCACGAATTCACGAATTGAAATATTTATTAAAAAATTCGAATAGACAAAGTCGATTAATTATTAGAATTTTTTAAGTTTTAACATTTAAATCAAATTTGTAATTCGTGAATTCGTGGCAAAATCAAATTAAAAAAATCAAAATTGGAAAATATTTTTACTGACGAATATTTTATGAAAAAAGCACTTCAGGAAGCTGAAATGGCTTTTGATAAAGATGAAATCCCGGTTGGTGCAGTGGTGGTTATTGATAATAAGGTTATTGCCAGATCGCATAACTTAACCGAGTTGTTAAATGATGTAACAGCACATGCTGAAATGCAAGCAATTACCAGTGCGGCAAATTTTTTAGGTGGAAAATATTTAAAAGGGTGTACGCTATATGTTACTTTGGAGCCTTGTCAAATGTGTGCCGGAGCTTTGTATTGGAGTCAGATTTCTAAAATTGTTTTTGGAGCTTCTGATGAAAAACGCGGTTATAAAGCATTAGGAACGCAAATTCATCCGAAAACTGAAGTAATTTCTGGAGTTTTAGAAAAAGAATGTGCCGAATTAATGACAAGCTTCTTCCAAAAAAAACGTTAAAATTTGGCATGTGATTTGATGTTAATATTTTACAAAAAAACTTGTTAAATTAACCTAATTCCCACCAACAGCTATGATAGCAAAACGAATGTTACAATTGATTCTGATATTGATTGTAGTAGTATCTTGTAGAAAAAAAGCAGAAGACTTTAATTCTAAATTTGAATTGTTTAAAAATTATATTTTGAATTTTAGTTCCGGAATGGTTTCCGCCAAAAGTGACATTCGACTGGTATTAGCTTTTGAAAATAAAAATTGGAAAGCAAATGAAGAAATTGACGATGATTTATTTAGCATTAGTCCAAGTGTAAGTGGGAAAGTAATAGCGCTATCAAGCAATACTTTAGCTTTTGTTCCTGAAAAAAAACTAAAACAAGATACTGAATACCAAGTTACTTTTCATTTATCTAAACTAAAAGAAACTCCAGAAGCATTAGAAGATTTTAATTTTACGATTAAAACTATTAAGCAAGATTTTGCTATTAATACTGTTGATTTACAATCATATAGTAAAGAATATCAATATCTTAATGGGGTTATTACTTCCAGTGATGATTTAGAATTTGATATATTAAATAAGCTAGTAAAAGCAGAACAAAAAGGAAAAGACTTAAAAGTTAAATTCCTTAAAAATGGTGCGATAAAAAACGAATATCGATTTACAATTGATAGTATACAACGTTTTAATGAAGATTCTGAAATCGAGATCAAATGGAATGGGAGTTCAGAAGATATTGAACAAGAAGGGAATCAAATAGTTGAAATTCCTGGAAAAAATAATTTTAAAATTGTAAATACTTGGGTAGATCAAAAAGAGACTCAAAGTTTGTCAATAAATTTTTCAGATCCAGTTTTAAAAGAGCAAGATTTTAGTGGGTTAGTTCAAGTTGAAACGGCTTCTAATTTACGTTTTGCTACAGCCGGTAATGTCCTTAAAGTGTTTTTTGAGCATCCGCTTAAAGGGGAACTGTTAACAGAAGTTTTTCAAGGAATAAAAAATGATATTGAAAAAGGCTTAAAAGAAGGGTTTTCGAAAAAAATAACTTTTGAAGATGCTAAGCCAAGTGTACGTTTTATTAAAAGTGGAACTGTTTTGCCTAGTTCAAATAATTTAAAAATAAATTTTGAAGCTGTAAATTTAAGTGCGGTTGATGTAAAAGTATATCAAATTTATAAAAATAATGTGCTGCAATTTTTACAAGACAATGAATTAAATGGCGGAAGAAATTTAAGACAAGTTGCACAACCTATTTCAAAAAGTAAAATTGTTTTAAAATCTAATAGCTATACCAATTATAGTAAATGGAATGCATATGCCTTAGATTTATCAAAAATTATTAAAACTGAACCTGGTGCGATTTATAGAGTGGAATTATCATTTAAAAAGAAATATTCGTTATTGAAATGTAGTACAAATTTAATTGATGATGAAGAAGAAAGTGAAGAAGAGGATGAAGAAGTTCGAACTGTAGACGACTATTATGATGACTATTATTATGAAAGTTATAGTTGGATGGAAAGTGCAGACCCTTGTTCAGATTCGTATTATTATGATAGTAAAATAGCCACTAATGTAATCGCTTCAGATTTAGGAGTAATTGCAAAAAGAGGAACAAATGGAGCTTATACTTTTGCGGTTAATAATATCATTACAACAGAACCAGAAGGAAGTGCTAAAATAGAATTGTTCACTTTTCAACAACAAAAATTGGGAGAAACTTCAACTAATAGTGATGGTATTGCGAACATCGATCTTAAAAAATATGCCTATTTCGCTATTGTAACCAAAGGTAATCATACCACTTATGTGAAATTAGATGAAGGACATTCTTTATCAGTTAGTAATTTTAGTGTAGGTGGTGAGGAGCTTCAAAAAGGATTAAAAGGATTTATTTATACCGAAAGAGGTGTTTGGCGTCCTGGAGATACTTTGTTTGTTTCTTTTATGTTAAACGATTTAGAAAGCAAATTGGAAAAAACCCATCCAATAAAATTAAGTATTACCGATCCACAAGGAAAAACACGTTATCAGTCGATTAAAAAGTATAATGATTTGAATCATTATCAATTTAAAATTGCGACACGATCTTCTGATCCTACTGGAAATTGGGAAGCTAAAGTGTCAATTGGTGGCGTGCATTTTTATAAAAGTCTTAAAATTGAAACCATAAAACCTAACAGATTAAAAATTAAAAATGGTTTTTCAAACGCAACTTTATATGCAAATTATAAAAATTCTGCAAACGTTAGTGTTGCATGGTTACATGGTGCAATTGGTAAAAATTTAAAATTGGACATGCAAGCAAAATACATTCAAGATGTAACTACTTTTAAAGGTTTTGAAAAATTCGATTTTGATGATGAAGTGAGAACATTTGGTACTGAAGAAGTAAATGTATTTTCTGGAAAAGTAAATGAAAACGGAATAGCAAATGTTTCCATTGAACCAAGAATAACCAACCAAGCTCCAGGAAAATTGAAAATGGTACTTCAAACTAAAGCATACGAACCAGGTGGCGATTTTAGTACTGATGTGGTTTCTGCTTCGGTATCACCTTATCGTACATATGTAGGTATTAAAACTCCAGAACCCAATAAATATGGAACTCTAGAAACAGATGTGGTAAATAAATTTGACATTGTTACTGTTGGAGAAAAAGGCGAACCAAAAGCGGTTTCTAATTTAGAAGTACATGTTTTTAAGGTTGAATGGAAATGGTGGTGGAATTCATCTGATAATGATTTGTCTAGTTATACATCTTCTGAAGTTACAATGCCATACAAAAGATACTTAATAAGTACAAACGCTTCAGGAAAAGGAAGCGTAGCTTTTAGCGTTCCGGAAAATGATTGGGGTCGTTATTTAATTCGTGTTATTGATCATAACGACGGACACGCAACGAGTTTAACCACAATAATAGATTGGCCAGTTTGGTCTGGAAAAACGAAAAAAGGTGATTCTTCAGCTGCAAATATGTTAGTTTTTGCAACAGATAAAGATAAATATGAAGTTGGTGATGAAATTGATGTTTCATTTCCTTCAAGTGAAGGCGGTAGAGCATTTGTGTCAATTGAAAATGGAACGAAAGTAATTCAAACTAAATGGATTGAATCTAAAAAAGGAGAAACTAAATTTTCTATTGAGGCTACTAAAGAAATGGCGCCAAATGTATATATACATATTACATTGCTAAAACCACATGCTTCAACTTTAAATGATACGCCAATACGTATGTATGGAATTATTCCTATTGAAGTTATAGATAAAAATACAGTTTTACATCCGCAAATTGTATTACCTGCGGTTTTAAAGCCAGAGCAAAAAACGACTTTAAAAGTAAGTGAGAAAAACGGTAAAGAAATGACTTATACCATAGCAATTGTGGATGATGGATTGTTAGATTTAACTAATTTCAAAACTCCTAATGCTTGGGATAAATTTTATTCTCGACAAGCACTTGGTGTAAAAACTTGGGATATTTATGATGATGTAATTGGGGCGTATGGTGGAAAAATAAATCAGATATTTAGTATTGGTGGAGATCAAGATTTAGGCGGAGGTAAAGCCAAAAAAGCAAATAGATTTAAACCTGTTGTGATTCATTTAGGTCCATTTAAATTGGAAAAAGGTCAAACTAAAACACACACAATAAAATTGCCAAATTATATTGGGTCGGTTCGAGCAATGGTGGTGGCTGGAAATGCAAATGAAAGCGCTTACGGAAGTGTGGAACAAACATGTTTAGTAAAAAAGCCATTAATGACACTTGTTTCATTTCCTAGAAAAATTTCTTCAAAAGAAAGAATCACTGTGCCAGTTACCATTTTTGCAACAGAAAAATATATAAAAAATGTTTCGGTTCAATTAGTTGCGTCAAATGGAATTTCTGTTATTGGGAATAAAACACAACAAGTTACTTTTGAAAATCCAGATGAAAAAGTGGTGTATTTTGATGTGGCTGTTGCCGATTTTTCAGGAATTGCTAAACTAAATTTTATATCAACTTCTGGAAAAGAGAAATCAATTTATACTGTTGAGGTGGATGTAGTAAATCCAAATCCAGTTTCGCAAGATTTTGTGGAAATAGTAATTCCTGCTAATGGCTCTAAAACATTAAAATGGGATACTTTTGGTGTGTATGGTTCGAATAAATCAAGATTGGAAATTTCATCTTTCCCATCTGTAGATTTTAATGGAAGACTAAGTTATCTTATACAATATCCACATGGTTGCGTAGAACAAACTACTTCAGCAGCATTTCCACAATTGTATTTGTCTGATATTGTAGATATAGATGCGAATCGAAAAGCACAAATTCAAAACAATATCAATGCAGCGATTATTAAGTTAGGCAATTTTCAAATTAGTTCTGGCGGATTGTCGTATTGGCAAGGTAACGGAAGTGCAGACGATTGGGGTACTTCTTATGCAGGACATTTTATGTTTGAAGCTGAGAAAAAAGGATATATTTTGCCTGTTTCGTTCAAACAAAAATGGGTAAATTATCAACAATCTGAAGCAAAAAGATGGCGATTTGATGCAACACAGAAAAATGATTTCGCTCAAGCTTATCGTTTATATACTTTAGCTTTATCTGGAAATGTAGATATGGCATCTATGAACAGATTAAGAGAAACAGCTTCAATTTCTAACGAAACTAAGTATCGTTTAGCGGCAACGTATGCTTTAGCGGGTCAGAAAAATGCGGCTATGAATTTAATAAAAGGCGTTTCAGCGCAATTAAATGCGGATATGTTTAGTTGTTATTACGGTTCAGAACAAAGAAATAAAGCAATGTTGTTAGAAACATATGTGTTGTTAGATAATAAATCGGAAGCTTTCAAACAAGCAATCAAAGTAGCCAAAGATTTATCTTCTAATAAATATATGAGCACACAATCTACTGCTTATTGTTTATATGCGATTTCAAAATTCGCCATTAAAAACAAAGGGGCTGGAATAAATGCAACGTATTCATTTGGTGGAAAATCAAATGTGGTAACCAGTACAAAATCTTTTATCGATAGAAAACTTGATGTGAAAGCAGGAAATTATGCAACAACTATAAAAAATAATAGTAAAGCACCAATTTATGTTCGAGTTTTAAATAGTGGAATTTTACCTGTTGGTAAAGAGAAAGTAATGGGGAAAAACTTAAATGCGACTGTGAAATTCACTACTAAAGCTGGAGCAATTTTAGCTGTTTCTAAAATAAAACAAGGAACAGAAGTTGTAGCTGAAATCACTATTTCTAACCAAGGAACAGAAAGTATGGACAACATCGCCTTATCACAAATTGTGCCATCTGGTTTTGAAATTATGAATTCTCGTCATACCGATTTTGGTTCATTTGGTAAAAACGTAGCCGATTATATTGACATTCGTGACGATAGAACTCAGTTTTATTTCTCTTTACGAGTGGGAGAATCTCGAACATTTAGAGTGTTGATGAACACCAGTTATTTAGGTCAATACTATTTACCAGGAATACAGTGCGAAGCTATGTATGATAACAATTACATAGTAAGAACAAAAGGACAATGGGTAACAATTATTAAGTAATCACATGGAAAATTTCATAGCTATTATAGCTAGTGTATTGTTTGTAATTGTTTCATGTAAACCAAAAAACCAATATATTGATTCAAGTATTGATGTGGTTGATACTGTAACTGTTTCTTTCGTAGATTCAGTTACAGTTGAAAAAGGAGAAATTGTGGAAGAAACAGAAGAAAAGCCCATTAATATAGATAGTGTTTTACAAGCAAATATTGACATTGATAAAGAACTTACTTCAGATTCAATATATAATGCTATTAGTCCTGTTGGTGAATATGAGTTGTATAATGGTCAAGTAGTTGCTTTTACAAGATTAGAAAAAGAGGGTGATATTTATGCAATTGTTTGCCCAAATGTTTATTCAGAAGAGCAAGCTAAAATTGATTTTTATATGCTTCAAAATAAAAAATGGAAGTACCTACATTCTTCGGAAGTTGATAATGTTGTTTATTTTCAATCTGTAGATTTAAACAATGATGGAATTTCTGAAATTCAATCTATAGGTCATTTTAATATGAATGGAAATTGTTATAATTATTTTTTTGGATTTAGTAAAGCTGAAAATAAATTTTACAATGGTGGTTATTTTTTTTCAAGTATATATGAGTTTAAACCTAAAGAATCCAGAATTGAAGTGGTTTATGAAGGAAGTTGGTACATGCCGTTTTCTCAAACAATCTATTATTGGAAAAACCATAAATTGATTCCATATAAAGAAGTTGAGGTAAGTTTGAAAATCGCCGATATGAAACATCATGCACAATACATCAAATATTCTGAAAATTTGAATTTGGATAAAGATTCGTTAGAATTGAAATTTAAAAAGAATTATAGAGGCAAAAAGTTAAATGAGTTTTATGATAAATTTTTTGAAAACAACTAAATGAAAACGAAATTTTTAGCCTTATATTCAAAAGTCAAACAGAAAATTCTACACCATAAAAAGAAATCTATTGTTTGCTTTATTTTGTTGGTTTTGTATTATTTTTCGTTGCCTTTTCAATTGTTTGATACTAGTTATTCAACGGTTATAGAAAGTGCAGAAGGGCAATTATTAGGGGCAAAAATAGCTTCTGACGGACAATGGCGTTTTCCTGAAAATGATAGCATTCCAGATAAATTTAAAAAATGCATCGTCGCTTTTGAAGACCAACATTTTTATAAACATTTCGGATTTAATCCAGTTTCCATTGTTCATGCGATTCAGGAAAATAGAAAAGCGGGTCGCGTGGTTCGTGGTGGAAGTACACTAACACAACAAGTCATTCGTTTACATAGAAACGGAAAAAAGCGTAGTTATTTCGAAAAAATATTTGAAATAATTTTAGCGACACGTTTAGAATTTCGTCATTCTAAAGAAAAAATTTTGCAATTGTATGCTTCACATGCGCCTTATGGAAGCAATGTGGTTGGAATTGAAATGGCATCTTGGAAATATTTCGGATTGCAACCGCATCAATTATCTTGGGCTGAAACGGCTACATTGGCGGTTTTACCAAATGCGCCAAGTTTAATATATCCAGGTAAGAATCAGGAAAAATTACTTAAAAAAAGAAATAGGCTGCTAAAAAAGTTATTTATTGAAAAAGTAATAGATAAGGAAACCTATGAACTTTCTTTACAAGAAACGTTGCCGCAAAAACCTTTCGATTTGCCAAAAATTGCACCTCATTTGGTTGAAAAAGTGGCTAAAGAACATCGTGGTGAAAAAGTAAAAACAACTATTCAAAGTAGTTTGCAGCAACGTACTAATGAAATTGTAAATCAATATTATCAGATTTATAAGCAAAATCAGGTTTATAATATGGCAGTAATTGTTCTGGATGTGAAAACGAACAATATTATCAGTTATGTTGGAAACACACCAACCGAAAAACAACATCAAAAAGATGTAGATATTATTGAAGCACCTAGAAGTACAGGTAGTATTTTAAAACCGTATTTGTACGCATCCATGTTAGATGACGGAGATTTGTTGCCAGAAACATTAGTAGCAGATGTTCCAACTCAAATTTCAGGATATACGCCACAAAATTTTAATCTTACTTATGATGGTGCCGTTCCTGCAAGTAGAGCATTAGCACGTTCCTTAAATATTCCTTCAGTACTAATGTTGCAAGATTATTCAGTGAATAAATTTTATGAACAATTGCAAAAATTAAAGTTGAGAAATATTAATAGACAACCTTCAGATTATGGTTTGTCATTAATTTTAGGTGGTGCTGAATCTAATTTGTGGGATTTAACAAAGGCTTATGCTTATATGGCTAGAACCAATAATTATTTTGCTTTATCACGAGGTAAATATCGTAACGAAGAAATGGCCCAATTGAATTATCAATTCGATAATAAATTGGATTTCGGAACAGAATCTACACAAAAAACAATTTTAGGTGCAGGACCAATTTGGCAAACATTTAATGCAATGAAAGAAGTGAATAGACCACAAGGTGATGAAGCTTGGCGATTTTATGATTCTTCTCTTGAAATTGCATGGAAAACGGGTACTAGTTTCGGAAGTCGAGATGCCTGGGCTGTTGGAGTAACGAAAGATTATGTAGTTGGAGTTTGGGTAGGTAATGCAACAGGAGAAGGAAGGCCATTGTTGACGGGAGTAGATACGGCAGCGCCAGTTTTGTTTGATGTTTTTCAATTATTACCCCGTTCAAAATGGTTTGATGAGCCTTATAAAGATTTAGAAGAAGTGATGGTTTGTGAAAAATCGGGACATTTGGCTACAGAATTTTGTCCTTCAAAAAAACAATTCATTGCCAAAAGAGCTAAAAAAACAAAAACTTGTCCGTATCATAAAATTGTTCATTTAGATCAGACTTTGCATTTTAGAGTAAATAGTAGTTGTGAATCGGTTGATAATATTGTTTCTAAATCGTGGTTTGTATTGCCGCCTGTAATGGAATGGTATTATAAAAGTAAAAATGTTGATTATTTAAATTTGCCTCCTTTTAGGGAAGATTGTGTAAATGCTCAGCAAGATAAATTTATGGATTTCATCTATCCAAAAGCGAATACAAAAGTAATTTTAGCTAAAGATTTTAATGGTAAAATACAAGCCGCTATTTTTAAAGTAGCGCTTTCAGATTCCAATTCTGAGTTGTTTTGGTATATTGATCAAAAATATTTAGGTGCTACAAAAACGTTTCATGAAATGCCTGTATTTGCTTCTAACGGATTTCATGTTATTACTGTGGTAGATTCAAATGGAAAT
This sequence comes from Flavobacterium urocaniciphilum, assembly GCF_900110615.1. GTDB lineage: Bacteria > Bacteroidota > Bacteroidia > Flavobacteriales > Flavobacteriaceae > Flavobacterium > Flavobacterium urocaniciphilum. Next base: position 240,435 of record NZ_FOEI01000004.1, on the reverse strand, counting down.
GAAGTTAGGCGAAAAGTTGAATTTGAAAGTGAATAATTAAATTTTTTACATAAAAAAAACCGTTCCGATATTTTCGGAACGGTTTAGTTTTTTATAAAATTTCTTTTCCTTCTTGATCGAAGAAATGATATTCTAAGTACGTGTAAGCGTCACGTGGTATAATTTTCACCCATTTCTTATGTTCAAAAAACCATTTTGAACGTAAGGATGGAAAACCTTTAGTAAGGTATGCTGCCACAAATGGATGTGCGTTAAGTACAACTTTTTTGTGGTCTTTTATAATGCTTTCTAGTTTAGACGTTATTTTGTCAATAATTAAAATTGGCGCTTCAATTTGTCCGTTTTCGTTCGGATTCTCTTCGCTTGTTTCAATATTAACTTCAGGTCTAACTCTTTGTCTAGTAATTTGAACCAATCCAAATTTACTAGGAGGCAAGATTTTATGCTTGGCCTTGTCGTCACTCATTTCTTCTTTTAAGAAATCAAACAATACTTTTCTATTGTCTGGATTTTGCATATCAATAAAATCGACTACAATAATTCCTCCCATATCTCTTAGACGTAATTGACGCGCAATTTCTGCTGCTGCAATCATGTTTACTTCTAAAGCAGTATCTTCTTGGTTTAAGGCTTTGTTTGATCGGTTACCAGAGTTTACGTCAATTACGTGTAATGCTTCTGTGTGTTCAATAATCAAATAAGCACCTTTACTCATAGAAACTGTTTTTCCAAAAGAGGTCTTAATTTGTCTTTCTATATGATATTTCTCAAAAAGTGGCAGTTCTTTCGACTGATAGTGTTTTACGATAGACACTTTATCCGGAGCTATTTCTTGCAAATACTCCTTCGTTTGTAAAAACAAATTTTCATCATCTACTTGAATACTTGTAAAAGTATCGTTAAATATATCTCTAAGCATAGAAGAAGACTTAGTAAGTTCTCCTAATACTTTTGAAGGATGATGAGCAGTTTGTAATCTTTTGCACATGCCAGACCAACGGTCTAATAAGTTTTCAAGATCTTTTTCAATTTCGGCTGCTTTTTTGCCTTCGGCTACTGTTCTTACAATAACCCCAAATCCCTTTGGTTTAATAGATTGTAATAGTTTTTTTAATCGGTCTTTTTCTGCTCTATCTCCAATTTTTTGTGAAATAGAAACACGATCCGAAAACGGAACTAATACAACATATCTACCCGCTAAAGAAATCTCAGAACTAATTCTTGGTCCTTTGGTTGAGATCGGTTCTTTAACTATTTGAACTAAAATCGATTGATTGGCACTTAACACATCCATGATAGTACCGTCTTTATTGATTTCAGGCTCAAAAGGGAAATTTTTGAGTGAATAATCTTTTATTTTACCTGCGCTTACAAGTTTAATGAATTTAATCAAAGAACCTAAGTTTGGACCCAAGTCATGGTAATGCAAAAAAGCATCTTTTTCATAACCTAAGTGTACAAATGCTGCATTTAATCCGGCAACAGGTTTTCTAATTTTTGCAATAAAAATATCTCCAACCTGAAATTGCTGATTATCGCCAGCGTCTTTTTCTTTGTGTAATTCAATTAGTTTTCCATCTTTTAATAAGGCAAAATCTACCGCATCAGAACCAGATCTAATGATTAATTCTTTGTTCATGCTGTATCTTTTATATCCGAACATTTTTGTAATTCATTGATAAAAATCAATAAACTATCAACTTATTGCTAGGATGGATTAAACAATTTAGGTAAAATACCCGGTAGAATTTTAGTATAAAATTGACAAATCAATAGTATATTAAAATTCAGAATTCAATGAACTTTAATTCTTTTCTAAACAAAGAAAAGTAGTTTTTAGACTACTTTTTCTTTTTGTGACGGTTAGCTCTCGCTCTTTTTTTACGTTTGTGCGTCGCTACCTTATGTCTTTTTCTTTTTTTACCACTTGGCATAATGTGTAGTTTTTAATTAATAAATAATATTATACAGTTACTTCTGTCTTTTCTTTTACGCTTTCTACGAATACTTTAGCTGGTTTAAAAGCTGGAATGTTGTGAGCAGGAATTTTGATAGTTGTATTCTTAGAGATGTTTCTTCCTGTTTTTTCAGCTCTAGTTTTAACGATAAAACTTCCAAAACCTCTTAAATAAACATTGTCTCCAGTTTCTAAAGAATTTTTTACTTCTTCCATGAATGATTCTACAGTAGCTTGAACGTCACCTTTTTCTAGGCCTAATCTTTCTGAAATTTTCGCTACGATGTCTGCTTTCGTCATTTTCTTTTCGTATTAAATTGTATGAATTTTTTTGAGTGTGCAAATATATGAATTAAAAAAATACAAATTCAAACTTAATGAACTAAAATTTAACCATATAAATGATTTATTTTTGTAACCTTAGATTTTTATATGAATTTTTCAACTAAAATTATCAATTGGTACCAACAAAATTTCAGGGATTTACCGTGGCGAAACACCAATGATGCTTACAAAATTTGGCTTTCTGAAATTATTTTACAACAAACAAGAGTCAACCAAGGATTGCCATATTATTTAAATTTCATCAATGCTTTTCCAACAGTTTTTGATCTTGCAAATGCATCTGAACAAGAAGTTTTAAAGCTTTGGCAAGGATTAGGGTACTATTCTAGAGCTAGAAATTTACATTTTACCGCTAAAATTGTGGTTGAACAATATAATGGTATTTTTCCTAATACATATGCTGAATTGATACAATTGAAAGGTATTGGAACCTATACAGCAGCAGCAATTGCGTCATTTTCTTCTAATGAACCTGTTGCAGTAGTAGATGGGAATGTATTTAGAGTTTTAGCAAGAGTGTTTAGTGTTAATTACGATATTTCACAAAATACTTCCAAAAAATATTTTCAAGAATTAGCACAAAATGTGTTGTCTGAAAAGAATCCCAACATACATAATCAAGCGATAATGGAGTTTGGTGCTTTACAATGTGTGCCTAAAAATCCGAATTGTGAAAGTTGTGTTTTAAATACTAGTTGTGAAGCCTATAAATTAAATTTGGTTGCAGAACTTCCTGTAAAACTTAAAAAGGTTGAAGTTAGAAAAAGATATTTGAATTATATAATAGTCCAAGATTCAATTGGAAATTACCTTTTGCAAAAAAGAACGGGTACTGGAATTTGGAAAAATTTATACGAGTTTTATTGTATAGAATCGGAGAACGAAATAACTGAAAAAGAGGTTTTAAAAAGCGTTTCACAAGATTTCTCAATTGAAGACTTTTATCATTATAATAACTTCGATGTAGTACATAAACTTTCGCATCAACAATTAAATATTAAATTTTATTTTGTGAAAACGAAACAGGTTTTAGTTGAGAATGTTTATACTTTGCAAGAGGTTAAGGAGTTACCTGTACCAATTGTCCTACATAATTTCATGGAAAAAATTGTATTCTAAATAAAAATTAGTAAATTTGATAAAAAGTATAAGCCATGAACGGTACGTTAAATAAAGTTATTCTAATTGGACATTTAGGAGACGAAGTAAAAATGCATTATTTTGATGCAGCAAATTGTATTGGTAGATTTCCTTTGGCAACAAATGAAGTATATATAAATAAATCTACCGGTGAAAAAATAACTTCTACAGAATGGCATAATATAGTAGTGCGAAATAAAGCTGCTGAATTATGTGAAAAATACCTTTCAAAAGGAGATAAAATTTACATAGAAGGTCGTATTAAATCGAGACAATGGACAGCGGAAGACGGTACAACGAAATATACTACTGAAATTCAAGTAACAGAATTTACTTTTTTAAATACTAAAAAAGATTCTGATTTGTCTAAAGCTCCGAACACAAATCCGCCTAGTTCAAAAGATTTAGATTTTGAATCACTAGAATAGATTTATATTTTTACAGAAATTTTTAAAAAAGAAAAGAATATAGATAATGGTTAAAAGAAATTACTCTTTTACTGTTAACTATGTTCTTTTTTAATAAAATACAATTGATATGAAAAAGAACCTGTTTTTTACTCTATTAAGTATAGCTTTGCTTTCTTGTGGTGATGAAAAAATGCCAAAACCAAAAGGTCAATTAAGTTTAGAATATCCGCCTGCTAAATATCAGAAGTTTTCCAATTCTTGTGGTTTCGATTTCGAGAAAAATGAATTAACAACGGTTAAAGCAACTTCAAACTGCGGATTAGAAATTCATTATCCAAAAATGAAAGCTACGGTTTATTTAACGTATAAACCAGTTCAAAATAATTTAGAAAAATTATTGGTTGATGCGCAAAAACTAACGTATGAACATGTAATCAAGGCGAATGATATTGCGGAACAACCCTATATTAATGCTAATGACAAGGTGTATGGTATGTTTTATCAAGTTGGTGGAAATGCAGCAACTAATGCGCAATTTTATGTAACGGATAGTACACGAAATTTTGTAACAGCAAGTATGTATTTTTACTCAAAACCTAATTTCGATTCTATACTTCCGGCGGCCGATTATATTAAGAATGATATGAAAAAAATGATTGAAACTATTCGTTGGAAATAACTACATTTTTCTAAAAAATTAACAATAAAATCTTTTTCAATTCGTTATATTTGGTGAAATTTAACCTAATGTAAATTACTTTGAAAAAGATTTTTATTTTATTGGCATTTTTGTCAATTTCTACTTTCGCACAAGAAAAAAAATACCAAAGTTTGTTTTGGGAAATCTCTGGAAACGGCTTAACAAAAAAATCCTATATGTATGGAACGATGCACGTAAGTGACAAAGTTTCATATCATTTATCCGATTCTTTTTTTGAAAAATTATTAGCTGCAGATTTTGTGGCAAATGAAAGTGAGCCTAATACTTGGAGCGAAATGTACGATTTATTCGGTTTTTACAGAACGGTTAAATCTTATGGTTCGTTTTACTCTAATTTTTACACTTCTCCAATTGAGAAAGATTATTTGTATTATCTTTTTAGAGGTTCAAATTATAATTTAATTGGTTTATTGTCGAGAACGAATGAATACCGTCAAGAATATCAAGAAGAAACCTATTTAGACATGTTCATTTATCGAACAGGAAAAAAATACGGTAAAAAGACATTAGGTTTAGAAGATGTTAAAAAAACGACTTGGAATATCGAAAAAGCACAAGCAGAAATGGATCGTGATGAAGTAGATGATAACAAGCAAACACTTTTAAAATTATTAAAGAAACGTTCGTATGCTGAGGTTTTAAGAGACGCATATCGTGAGAAAGATTTAGATTTAATTGATACCTTAAACATGCTTTCTTCTCCGAAAATCTACAATAAAGCCATGTTATTTGATCGTAACGAAATTATGGCTAAAAGCATGGATTCAATCATGAAAACGGGTAGTTTGTTTGCAGCTGTTGGTGCTGCTCACTTGCCAGGTAACAAAGGAATGATTGAGATCTTAAGACGCAAAGGGTATACGGTAACTCCAATTCTTTCGGAATATACAGAAAAAGGAAAAAAACTTAAAAAACAAATTGAAGATTACTTTGTAAAACCAACTTTTGAAATCAACACGACTTCAGATGAAATGGTTTCATTGCCTTTATTTCCATTAGTGTTAAAAAATGGTGAAAATTTAGAATCTCCAGATTTAGGAAATGGTGGATACATCAATGTAAAAAGATTGTTGTTAAAAGATTTCATCAGTAAAAAAGATGAAAAATTCAATCATAAAACTTTAGATAGTTTGTTCTTCGAAAATATTCCTGGTGATATTTTAGAAAAGAAATCATACCAAGAAAAGAATTATTTTGTGTACGATATCAAAAGTAAAACGAAAACGGGTAAAAACGAAAGATACAGATATTACATAACACCACTTGAAATTATTGCTGTAATTATGAGTGGAGAAGGAGAATATGTAAACAAATTTGGTGATGAGGTTTACAATAACATTAAAATAAAATCATATAAACAAGATTTTGTTGATGTTGTTCCAAATAAAAAAGGTTTTAAAGTAAAAGTGCCTGCTTATTATGCTTTTGTTGGAAATAAAAACGATAATAAGAAGTTAGAAGATACAGAAATTTATGCTTTTGATGAAAAAGAAAATGCACATTATTTCTTAATTGAAAGTACGTTAATGGATATTTCAAACTTGGAAGATTCGGAATTTGAATTGAAAAGAATGCATTATGAATTCTATAACGAACACGAATTAGATTCTACGAACACACATTTCGATTCGAAAAAATTTGAATTCATTTCTCAATCTAAATTAAAAGAGAAAAATATTTATTTAAAATCAGTATTAAAAGGAAACAAATATTACCTTTTAGGAACCATAAACGCTTCTAAAAATAAAGTAGATGAATATTTCAATTCGTTTGAAATTACTAAGCCAAAAGAAGAAATTGTTTACAAAGTATTTAAAGATACAGCAAGTCATTTTTCTGTAGAAATTCCAAAACAACAAAACGAATATTTAGATTTCAAATTTGAAAGAAAAGATCGATATAAAGATGACAGTAAAACCAATCATTTTGAGTCGAAATATAAAAACTATGAGTTCTTTTCGCCAAATAAAAATATGGTTGAAATTACGTATTCAGAGCCACATCGCTATGAAAGTTATAAAAGTGTAGATTCGTTATTCAATAAAGTTAAGAAAAACATTAGCGAAGATTTTGAATCGAGACAACGTTATAATGATTATAACGATTATGATTATGCTACAGTGGCTGTTGATACTGCTGCAGCAGTTGCTTATGATGCTAGTTCAGATGTTACTTTAGTAGAAAATGAAAGTAAAAAAGAAGAAAAATTTAATCCGTTAGATTATAAATCTTCAACTTGGGATAAGTCGTTATCATTAATTTCTAATCAAAAATTAGAATTAACGAATGAAAAATTCATTAAAGATGTAGCAAACGATTATTATGTGTATGAAGTTATGGCAACTAAGCCAAAATCGACTCAAGCCATAAAATATAAAATCGTACTGAAAAAAGGAGAATATTATTCTATTAATACTTTAGTGGATAAAAATTATAAAAACGATAACGAGTTTATTGAAAAAGTTTTCACTTCATTTAAAGTAGATGATAATGTAACTTCAAAAAGTTTATTTGAAAATAAATTCAAATATTTTGAGGAAGATTTAAATAGCGAACACGATAGTATTAGATATTCAGCGATTAAATCTTTCGATCAATTAACGGTTGAAGATGCTGATTTTAATAATTTAAAAGATTTGATTGAGAATTTCGATTTCCGTAATGATGAAATGGAATTTTTAAGCAATTTATATGAGAAAATTGGTACGATAAAATCGCCTGCAACAATTGCGTTTTTAGAACAATCGTATAAAAAACAAGACGTTTCTACTTTAGTACAGTTTTCTATTTTAAAAGCATTAGCGTATCAAAAAAATAAAGAAGCGTATAAAAAAATTGGTGAATTATTAGAGTATGATTTACCTATTTCTGAAAAATATGTGATAAACAATTTATTCCACATGTTTACTGAAGATGTAGAGCATTCTCAAGTGCTGTATCCAAATATTTTAGAGTATTACAGTATCAAAGAATATCATGAACCAATTGTAAAGTTTACACAAATCTTATTAAATTCAGGAAAAGTTCAGCCTAAAAAATTAAAATCGTACAAAAAAATGTTGCTAACCAATGCAAAATTAGAGTACAAACGATTATTAAGCTGGAAAACAAATAAAGATGCTGAAGAAGAAGATGAATACGGATATAATGATGAAGAAGCACCTGTTGAAGAATTAAACAGTTATTTGTCAATTTTATATCCATTTAAAAAGGAAAAAGATATTGAGCAATTATACATCAAAGCTGAAAAATTAAATTTAGACGAATTGAATGTAGCTATTGCGAATAGAGAATTGGCTCGAAATAAAAAGTTAGACAAAAAAAGTATTGAAAAATTAGTAAGCAATGATAAAACGAAATATACTGCGTTTCAAATGTTGTATCATAACAAACAAAACGACGAATTGAATAAATTTTCGAAAGATTCAATTGTATTGGCAGCCATTCGTTTTTATGAAGATTATAAAGCAGAAAATGATTCAATTGTAATTGTAAAAGAACATGTAGAAACATTTAAGGATAAAAAAATAGCATACTATTTCTATAAGAATATTAACATTGAAGAAGATTCGTATGGTAAAAATTCGGAAACGTTATCTGCTATTGCTTTTGTTTATGATGAAAATGATAAATTGAATTTAAAAGCATTCAAAAAATTAGGAAGAGAAAGAATTTTAGAAGACAAAGAAATTGATCATAAAATTAAAAATATGATTGATGAATCGTTGAATGATAACCATTTACGAGTGACGTTCTCAAAAGTCAATTCGGAAGATTATTACGACGATGAATATTACGAAGAGTAATCTATGTTAAAAACAAAAAAGGAAATTGTATATGTCATCCTAGCTGGAATATTTATCACCAATGCAGTTGTTGCTGAACTCATTGGTGGTAAACTTATTTATGTAGGCGATACTTTAATGAGTGTTGGAATTTTACCTTGGCCTGTAGTTTTTATCGTAACCGATTTAATAAATGAATATTTTGGAAAAAAAGGCGTGCAACGGTTGAGTTTTATAACCGCTGGATTAATTGCTTATGCCTTTTTTCTTCTTTATATCGGAATGTCTATTCCGGCCGCAACAGGAAAAAATTTCATTACCGATACACAATTCAATGCCGTATTCGGTCAAAGTATGTGGATTATTGTAGGAAGTATTACTGCGTTTTTAGTTTCACAATTAATTGATGTTACTTTTTTTAATTTCTTCAAAAATAAAACGGGAAATAAAATGATTTGGTTGCGAAGTACGGGCTCTACAGTTATTTCGCAATTTTTCGACAGTTTTATCGTACTAGGAATTGCTTTTTGGATGACGGGTAAAATGAATACAGAACAATATATTAGTTCTGGATTAACAGGTTATACCGTAAAATTGTTAATTGCCATTGCGTTAACACCTTTAATTTATTTAGGACATTATATCATTGGGAAGTATATACACAATAACGAAAAACCTTTAGACAATGAATAAGCAACGTTGTGCTTGGTGCGAAAAAGATGATTTGTATCGTAATTATCATGATAATGAATGGGGAAAACCCGTTTATGATGATGCAACAATTTTTGAGTTTTTAATTTTAGAAACCTTTCAAGCGGGTTTAAGCTGGTATACTGTTTTAGCGAAAAGAGAAAATTTCCGAAAAGCATTTGATAAATTTGATGTGAAGAAAGTGGCCAACTATTCGGATACAAAACTTCAAATTTTATGTGAAGATGCAGGAATAATTAGAAACAAATTAAAAATTAAAGCGGCTGTTTCAAATGCGCAAGCTTTTATTAAAGTTCAAGAAGAATTCGGAACATTTTCTAAATATATTTGGGATTTTGTAGGAGGAAAACCGATTGATAATCATCCAAAATCATTAAAAGACGTACAAGCAACCACGGAAATTTCTGATAAATTAAGCAAAGATTTGAAAAAGAGAGGTTTTAAATTTGTTGGTTCAACTGTTGTGTATGCACACATGCAAGCTACCGGAATGATAAACGACCATGTAGAGGATTGTTGGACAAGAAAGTAGTTTCAGTTTTTAGTGTTCAGTCGAAGTCGCAGTTTTAAATCTTAATTCGTAAATCCCAAATCCCAAATCGTAACTCGTAAATCCCAAATCAAATGGATCCACTTCACGGAAAAACATTACAATACATACTTGAAAAATTAGTCGGCTATTTTGGGTTTGATACCTTAGCAGAATTGATTCCGATTAATTGTTTTAAAAGTAATCCTTCTATAAAATCAAGTTTAACATTTTTGCGCAAAACTGAATGGGCGCGAAAAAAAGTAGAAGAATTGTATGTGAAATATCAAGATAGAATAGAAGAAAATTAACTATTCAGTTAGATTTTTATGCTAAACTTAGCAAATCGCTGTGTTTCTATGTGAATCTATGCGTTACAACTAACTCTTCAAAATCATTAAAAAATCGTCGCGATCAATTTCTACACAACCTAAACTGGCTAAATGATCGTTATAAACTTGACAATCTAATATTTTGTAGTTAGCCATTTCTAATTGTTTTGCTAAATGAATAAAAGCAACTTTACTGGCATTAGAAACTTTGGAAAACATACTTTCTCCACAAAAAACATCACCTAAATCGATACCGTATAAGCCGCCAACCAATTCATCGTTTTTCCAAACTTCTACACTTTTTGCATAACCCAATTCATGTAATTTTACGTAGGCTTTTACAATGTCTTTAGTAATCCAAGTGCCATCTTGTTCTTTTCTAACTGCTTGTTGACAATTGGTAATTACTTCTTCAAACGCAGTATTGAAAGTTACTTTAAATTCTTGACGATTAATGATGTTTCGCATGCTTTTCGTGATGCGTAAATCGTCAAAAAACAAGACCATTCTTTCTTCCGGGCACCACCATAAAATGGGCTCATCTTCATTATACCAAGGAAAAATACCGTTACTGTAGGCTAATAGAAGTCGCTCAGGAGACAAATCGCCACCAACAGCAATAATGCCTTCAGAAGAAGTTTCTTCAATAGGAGGAAAGTATAAATCTTTGGTAAGGAAATGCATTTGGAATTCAGAAATTAGAATTTAGAATTCAGTTAAATTAAAAAGCCAGAAATTAAGTAAATGCTTAACTTCTGACTTCTATATTCTGACTTCTAACTTTTAAAATGGTAAATCGTCGTGTTCTTCTTCGTTAAAGTTTGTTGCAGGAGCAAAGGCGTCTGCAGCAGGCATTGGAGGCATTTCAGGTGCGCTAGCTGGAGCTGCAGCAACTAATCTTTCAATTCTCCAACCTGTAATAGTGTTGAAATGTTTTACTTCACCTTGTGGAGATGTCCATTCTCTACCTCTTAAATTGATAGAAACTTTTACTTGTTCTCCAACTTGAAATGAATTTAAATCGTCAACTTTTGCTTGTTGAAATTCAATAGAAATATGTTGAGGATACTGCTCTTCAGTAGTAACTACTAATTCTCTTTTTTTGAATGATGCACTAACTTCTTGTGTAGGGTTAATGACTTTGATTTTTCCAATAACTTCCATAATCTAAAATAATTTATTTTTCTGCTAATAATAATTTCCAAGCATTAATTACCTGATTATTATCTAAATATTCTTTTGCTTTTGAGAATTTTGTGTCTAAATCGTCTGAACTTAAAACAGCTTTCACTTCAAAATTTTCGTTTACAAATATAGTAATTTCTTCTTCAGTTGGAATATTTTCTATGTTTCCTAATTTACCTAAATCGTTACCATTAAAATAACCACTTTCTTTGATAAAAGTCGGAATGTTATCTACTCCAATTCCTAAAGTAGTTAATGGTTTTTCTACTTCAAATAATCCTGCATTAGCACGACTATACCAGTTGCCACCTAAACGAGAAACTAAATCGATTTTATGTTGGTCAATCATTTGGTTTTCGTCTAAAATGCTTTCACTGATATGAATTTTAACTACTTCGCAAATTACTAAATTTCCTGCGCCACCTTGATCACCTAAAGCAATTATGTCGTTAATTTTGCATTCAAATTGAACCGGACTTTCAGCAACTCTAAATGGTTTTACAATATCAGAAGATAACATCGTAAATCCAGCTTTTTCAAACTCATTAACCCCATCTGGATATTCTGTACTTGATAAACTAGCTTGCTGAACGATGTCGTAATTTACAATATTAATTACTACTTCTCTTGTGCTATCCGCATTAATTAAGGTGTGTTTAATAGTATTGTCTCGAACTCTTCTCGCTGGAGAAAAAATTAAAATAGGTGGGTTACTACTAAAAACATTGAAAAAACTAAATGGCGATAAATTCGGATTTCCATTTTCGTCGATTGTACTTGCAAATGCGATTGGTCTTGGTGCAACTGCACTTTGTAAATAGCCTTGTAATTTTGCTGGTGCAATTTCTTTTGGATTAATGCTTAACATGAAATAAATTTTTACAAATATAAAGCAAATCCAATTATTGATTATTACTTTTTGGGAATCTTGTTACTTTTTTGCCACGAATTTTCGAATTTATTTTCTTGAAAAATTAAGTTCTAATTTTTAATTCGAATTATTAATCGACCAAGTCGATATCAATTTTATGTGATTTTTTAATTCGTGAATTCGTGGCTCATTTAAAAAAATCAAAAAAACTATTCACTATTCTCTAATCACTATTCACTTTTTATTATTTTTACTTAAAATACGTTACATGCAATTCTCTGAAAAAAGAAATCTTACGCGTTGGGTCATTATTGTTTCCTCGTTTTTAATTGCTACTTTCATTTTATGGAATACCTATTTACTTTTTCAAATTTTTAAAGAAGAAGAACGTAGTAAAGTAGAACTTTGGGCAAAAGCATTAAAAAATATTAGAAATTCAGATATTGATGCAGACATTTCTTTACCTACTTTTATCATTGAAAACAATAAAAATATTCCGCTAATTCTTACCGATAAAAAAGGTGTCATTTTAAGTAATTTGAATTTAGGTACGATAGAAAATGATTCCCTAAAAGTCAAAGCGTTTTTAAATACGATTAAAAATCAAAACAATCCTATAAAAGTTCAATTTGCACCAAACGATTATAATTTGGTTTATTATGGTGATTCGCCAATGTTAAATAAACTAAAATATTATCCAATTGCATTATTATTAGTAGCGTTCTTATTTGGCGGTGTGGTATATAATTTTTATCGTGCAACCAAAATGGCAACCCAAAACAAACTTTGGGCGGGTATGGCGAAAGAAACGGCGCATCAAATTGGTACACCTTTGTCGTCTTTAATTGGTTGGTTGGAGTTGTTAAAATTGGAAAATATTGATGAAACTACCATTACAGAAATTGAAAAAGACATCAATCGCTTACAAACTATTACCGATCGTTTTTCTAAAATTGGAAGTGAGCCCATTCTGGAAAAAATGAATATTGTAGAGCAAACAAAAGCATCTTTTGAATATTTACAATCGAGAGTTTCTAAACAAGTTTTATTTGAGTTTAGAGCGCCCGAAAAACCAATTTATGCTTTAATTAATCCGACCTTACACAGTTGGACAATTGAAAATTTAGTAAAAAATGCCATCGATGCGATGAAAGGAAAAGGGAAACTATCTATTGAAATTGTTGAAGGCGATAATAATGTATACATCACTATTGTTGATACAGGAGTTGGTATTCCTAAAAATAAATTTAAAACGGTTTTTGAGCCCGGTTATACTTCTAAAAAAAGAGGTTGGGGATTAGGGTTGTCGCTTACGAAAAGAATTGTACAAGAATATCATAAAGGTAAAATTCGAGTGGTGCATTCCGAATTAGGAAAAGGAACAACCATGCAAATGAGTTTTAGAAAAGAAAATTAATTTTCTTTTTCAATGTAGGGTTTCAATTTTTTGGTTTTAATTAATTTGAAATTTTTACCATCCCAAGAGTAATATTCGATCGATTTTTTTACTAAAAAACTATAACTTTCCAAACTATCGTCTGTATTTTCAGCTTCTGTTATGTTTTTAATAATTGTATTAGGTTGTCCACCTTTTTCTTTTGGAAAAATGAATTCTTCGTTGTGATAATAAGCTCCTGCATCGCCAACATCCATTTTTTCAGGAAGTGCTAGAAATTCTTTTCCATTCCAGCCAAAATAATTATGATAAGTTGGAATACCGCAGGCTTCACCACTAAAAGAAATTCGATAAATGTCTTTTAAGTCTTTTAATCCCCAACTATTAATTGCTGAATTTTGAAAAAACAGACTTTCTGCAAGTTGATTTGAAAATGATTTTTCGCCAATAATTTGATTGTCGGAATTTATTGCTTTAATTGAAATTTTATAAAATTCTGTATCAAATTCGCCATATTCATTTTTTACTTTTTTGGTGTATTTAGAATCAATTGTCGTTAAAAAAGTAGTGTTTCCTCTTGTAGTGTATCCTAATGCGATAAAACCTTTCCAAAGAAAACCAGTCATAATTGAATTGTTTTTTTGATATTCAATTTCAACCCAAGATAAACTTAAACCTTTAATGTTGAGGTATTCTTCAGTGTTTTTAATGATTTTGATTTTAGTGCCAATTTGCAAAGAATCTTTTAAAGAGCTGTTAGTAGATGCTTCTTCTCTAATATAACAATTTTTGGCTCCAATAATGGCATCAATTCCATTTTCGTTAACATGATTGTAGAACCAAATATAGTTTTCAGAAGGAACTTCTTGTGAAAATATACAGTTTGTAAATAATAAAAAGAGGATGAGTTTTTTCATATTTAAAACAAAAAAAATCCACAAACTGTATTAAAATTTGTGGATGTAAGTTTTATAAATTTTCAGCAATTTGACTGGCTAATGTTGTAAATTCTTCTGGAGTTAAAGCTGTTTTTCGTTGAAAACGCATATCGTCCATATCGTGTAGAGGAATTAGATGAACGTGTACGTGTGGTACTTCTAAACCTACAACTGCAACACCAATTCTTTTACAAGGAACTGTTTTTTCTAAAGCAATGGCTACTTTTCTAGAAAAAGCCATTAACCCCAAATATAGTTCTTCTTCCATGTCGAAAATTTTATTGATTTCCTGCTTCGGTACACATAAAGTATGTCCTTTAGCATTCGGATTAACATCCAAAAAAGCAATAAAATCTTCCGTTTCTGTTATTTTATAACACGGAATTTCACCGTTGATGATTTTTGTGAAAATAGAACTCATAGTATTAATTTTCAATTTGTCAATTAGCCAATTTTCAATGATTTACTTTGTGAAAATAAACTAATTTTCTGATTACTTTTTAAATTGGCACATAGACATATTGCCTAATCGGCAAATTGTCTTAGTCACGTGTAATTTCTAAAATTTCGAAATTTAATTTTCCGTTTGGAACACTAATTTCAGCAATTTCACCTACTTTTTTACCTAATAACCCTTTTCCAATTGGAGAAGTTACCGATATTTTTCCTGTTTTTAAATCAGCTTCACTTTCTGCAACCAAAGTATATTTTAGTTCCATTCCGTTCGTTTGATTTTTTATTTTTACTGTTGAAAGTACTAAAGCTTTAGATAAATCTAAAGTAGATTCGTCAATGATTCTAGCGTTAGAAACTAATTCTTCCATTTTTGCTATTTTCATTTCTAATAATCCTTGCGCTTCTTTTGCAGCATCATATTCTGCATTTTCAGATAAATCTCCTTTATCTCTTGCTTCAGCGATGGCTTGTGATGCTTTTGGGCGTTCTATAGATTTTAGTTGTTCTAACTCGTCTTTTAATTTTTTTAATCCTTCAACTGTGTAATAAGATACTGCGCTCATAACTTCATTAATTTATAAAATAGAAAAAATCCCACAACGATGGGATTCTTTTTACAAAGATATAATTTATTTAAATAATTTTCGTTTACTAAATTAGTTTGTCAAATATAAATAAATTAAATTTGATATCTATAATAAAATACAAAAATGAAAAGATTTTTTAGCATAATTGTTTTACTATTGTTTTGTTTGTCTTGTGAAAAGGATCATAATACCATTAACAATAATCCCTATATTCCAAACTATTCTTTTGAAATCAATTTAAATATGAATTTTCCTCAATATTCGAGTTTGCAATACCCATCAAATGCAGTTTATGTAAATGCAGCGGGAGTTGGAGTAAGAGGAATTATTGTTTTTAATACAGGAAGCGGTTATGTAGCTTATGATGCGGCTTGTCCTAATCAACCACTTTCTGATTGTTCTACTATGTCAATTAGTAGTATCAATGCAATTTGTTCTTGTGATGATGCGCAGTATAGCTTATTTACAGGTTTGGCTTCAGGAAAAGAATATCCAATGAAAATGTATCGCGTACAAATTATTGATGCAACTACTATAAAGGTTTATAACTAAATTAAAAGATAAAAACAAAAAAGGTTAGTCATTACAACTAACCTTTTTTTAACTTCAAAATTTAAACTAACTAAAATTTCAAATTCATTCCAGCTAAGAAATTGATTCCAGCTTGTGGATAAAATCCTGCGCCTTCAATAGTTGTTGTTCCTGGACCGCTCCAAGTATCGTCATATGTATAGAAATACCCATTTGATTCGTAAGTTCTATCAAAAATATTATTCACTAATCCAGAAAATACAATAGATTTAATTCCTTTATTGATTTTCCATTCGTACGAAATGTTTAAATCGGATGTGGTATAATCTGGTAAAACTGATTTTTCAGCATCAATATTTCCCATAAATTGTTCGCCCACAAATTTTGTTAAGAATGTAATTTGTAACGCATTTATTGGTGTGAAAGTTATGGCGTTTCCTGCTACTAAATTTGGAGAATACGCAATATTTGTATTGCCTAAATTTTGTAACATTCCATCTCTTTGAAAATAGAAGTCTTCGTTTTTATTAGTGCTAATTGTAATATTCGGAGCAACAGTTAACCATTTATAAGGTTTAATTGCCGATTCAATTTCAATTCCAGCGCGGTAACTTTTTCCACTGTTTGCAAAAATCGGACTTCCAACATCATTTAACGCTCCTGTAGCAACTAATTGATTTTTATATTTCATGTAGAACGCATTAATGTTTACAAAAGCTTTAGTATTTCTGAATTTATAACCTAATTCGAAATCATGTAAACGCTCCGATTTGATACTTCCATTTTCATAATCATCTCTACGTGGTTCTTTGTTTGCGATTCCGAAATAACCATAAACAGAACTAGAATTATTTAAAGTATACGTAATACCAGCTTTCGGATTAAAGAAACGGAACGTGTCGTTTACATCATCAAACTTTGTACTATTCGCTTGGTAGAAAACCATACGGTATTGTAAATCGGCAAATACATTAAATTTTCCTACTTGTTGTGAAGCTTTCGAATAGAAATTTACATCATTTTTATTTCCGAAATTATCATAATATTTATTGGCTGTTGGCACGTAATATTGTGTCCAAACTACTTCTCCAAAATGTTTACCTTGGTATTTGTTAGCAGCTCCACCAATGATGAAATCTGTTTTTTCATTTTTATAGTTTAAAGAGAAAGTTGTTCCGAAGAAATCATTATCTAACCAACGTTTTCTAACTAAATCGGTTGTAGTAATTGAACCAAAATCTGCTAAATTATAATCCGCGAAAGCTTCATCTTCTTTGTATTGTTTGAAATATCCTTTCCCTAATGTATAGTGTAACGCAACATTCGATTGCCATTTTGAATTTAATTTCTGATTCCAATGCAATTGAAAATGATTTTGCCAGTAATTATCGGTTTCATCATCGTAAAATTGCATGTCGCCATTTGCATCAAAATACATTCCGGCTGGATTGAAAGTTCTGTCGTTTCTTAATTTATCTTCATCTTCAATGCCATACCAAGCTTGATACGTTTTTTCTTTTCCGCCGAAAGCAATTGCTTTGATGATGGTGTTTTTAGTGATGTAATTCGCATCGAAATAATAGCCAAATAAATTTGAAGAGGCTCTATCGATAAATCCATCTGATTCGATTTTTGAAACGCGAGCATTCATTTCGAAATTGTTGTGTAAACCTGTTCCGAAGGCTAATGTGTGTTTTCTTGTATTGAAACTACCAATAGAATTCGATAATTCGGCATAACCATTTTGTTGAGAAGCTTTAGTTTGTAAATTTAAACTCGCTCCAAAAGCACCAGCACCACTTGTTGAAGTTCCAACACCACGTTGTAATTGGATGCTTTCTAAAGAAGAAGCGAAATCAGGTAAGTTTACAAAATACGTACCCTGACTTTCACTATCGTTAAATGGAATTCCGTTCAAGGTTACGTTAATACGAGAACCATCTGATCCACGAACACGCATATAGGTATAACCAACTCCGGCTCCTGCATCAGTTGTAGTTACTACTGAAGGTAAATAATTTAAAAGAATCGGAATGTCTTGACCTAAATTTCGAGGTGCAATTTGTGTTTTGCTAACATTAGTAAAGGTAATTGGATTTTTGTCTTTAGCTCGAACTCCGTAAATCAAAACTTCTTCAATCGATTTTACAGAATCTTTGGGTTGTTCTTGGGCAAATAAGACACAAGTAAAAAGTAAAAAGTAAAAAGTAGTTTTGATTTTAAACACTTTTGTCTTTGATTCTTGGCTCTTTGCTCTTTTGATAATTGTATTCATCATTCGTAAATGCTACGAATAAAAGGGGTAATTACTCTGGTTAAATAATTAATGTTTGTGAGATTCCATCATTCCGTTTAGAATGATTTTTTAAGTGGTTTCTCTGATTTCCTTGGCAGCATTACCCGCCCAGGTTCTATGGGTATAATCTCAGCCTGTAAAAACAAGCACCCCTTTGAGACAGTGCAAAGATAGAACTCTTTAAATTAAAAATCCAATTTTAAAAGTCTAATTTTTTTCTATTCGCTTTAATTTCACCTGCTTTTTTCTTTTCTTGAATGCGTTTTTCGTTCGCTCCTTTTGAGATTTTGGTGGCTTTACGCTCTTTTGGTTTGGCTAATGCTTTTTCTAAGATTTCGAAAAATCGTTTGATGATAATTCGTTTATTTTTGAGTTGACTTCGATCTTCATCACACGTTAAAATCAATAAATTATCTTGAGAGATTTTTGTTTTTAATTTCGTTTGAAGTAATACTTTTTCTTCTTCATTTAAGCCAAAAGAAGTTGCGACATCAAAAATTAAAACCATTTTGGAAGAAACTTTATTAACGTTTTGACCGCCTGCACCACTACTTCTAACGGCTTTGAAGTTTAATTCAGATGCAATTATTTCTGTGTTCATTATAAGGCAGAATTATTGTCTAAACTGTTGGGTTGGTGTGCTGGTTTTAATAAATCGTTGACTTTTTTTACAGGATTAAATGTTTCAATTGGAACTTCCACAAAAATAGTTGTCCATTTAGCCATGGCACCATTCCATAAGCCTGGTAATTCAAAAGCTTTAATTGGTTTGCCGTATTTAGTTTTTTCCGTAATAAATGCGGCCTTGTCGTCTACGAATTTGGTTAAATCGAACTTGTTGCCTTCAAAATCTTTTACGCTACAAACGATATCTACTGGGTTAAAATGAGTAGAATTTTTAAAAATAGTACGTTGGTTTTCGTTGGTTAAATCAATTTGAGAAGATTCAACAATTTGTAAAGTATATCTTCCTTTTTCATCTTGAATCCAAAATGGACCGCCGCCTGGTTCACCTTCGTTTTTAACCATTCCACAAACTCGAATAGGACGATTTAATATTTTAATTAAATATTCTTTTTGATATTCGGGTTGAAACATTTGAAATTCTTCAGGTAAAGGAAATGACATCTTAGTTTCAACAAAATTGACAATTTCTTTAATGTCAGTTTGATTGAAATCTTCTTTAATTAATTTTTTTAAGAAGTTTTCAACTTGTCTTTTGGTATACAATAAAATTCCGCCAATTAGTTTTTTATTATTTAAAATTAATTCTCTATTGATTTGCGAAACGTTATCAATATTTTTAATGAAAATAACTTCAGATTGTAATTGGTTTAAGTTTTCAATTAAAGCGCCATGTCCGCCTGGTCTGAAAAACAGTTCGTTATTTTCAATTCTAAATGGAGTGTTGTCTGCGTTTACAGAAATGGTATCCGTAGTTTGATCTTGATATGAAAAACTAATTTCTAAATTCTCGTATTTATTAGTAATGGCTAAAAAATCTTTTTCAAATTCCTTAGTAACTGTAAAATGAATTTTCGATTTTTGATTTGGTTTTTTGTAAAACTCTGTTTCAAAAACATGTTCGTCAATTGGCGTCAGAATTTCATTATTTTCAATATGAAAAGGTAAAATTCCTTTTGGTTTATTAGCATAATTTAAACCTTCTTCGGTTAATAATGCTTTTATTATGGCATAAACTTTTTGGTCAGAATTATAGGTTGGATAGTCTTTAAATAAAGCTTTCGTTTTTTCTTTTAATTCGTTGTAAAATGGAAAACTCCTTAAACCAACAATAAATAATGATAAGTCTTTATCCTTTTTTAAATTAATGTACGAATTTATCGTGTCAGTTTCTGGATTAAATTGCGTTAAAAATTCATTCAACGACTTAAACATACGCGTTGCAGCACCACTAGCGGGAACAAATTTCTCAATAGAATATTTATGTTTATGCTTGTCAAAATACGTACAAAATTCTTCTACTTCTTTTTCAGAAAATTTAAAAATCCCATCATTAATAGTAGCCGTTTTGTATAAGTTAATTTTCGGAATGCCATTTTTAAAATAATGTAATTGTTGCATTATTTTAGCTAAAGAATTTCCTCTTTTAACTATTTGTTGTAAATCTATTTCGCTAAATATTTTTTCCATTCTATGTATGCTGAGATGGCTAAAATAGTAAAAATTATGTATTGAAAAGCAATAATGTAAAGTTGTCTATCGAAAAAAATGTAAACTACTAAAGCGTCTCCAATAATCCAAAGTGTCCAGTTTTCCAATTTCTTTTTAGCCATATACCACATTGCTGTGAAAAATAAGGAAGTGGTAAAAATATCTAAATAGTTGTTAAACTGTATTTTATAGTCGAAGAATTTGTAGATTAGAACACAAACAAATGCTGTAATAATAAACAATATAAATCCGATAATTTTCTCCATTAAGTTGGTTCTAGTTATTGAAAGAGGTTCAGAATTTTCGCCTTTTTTCCAAACATACCAGCCGTAAAAACTCATAATGGTGTAATAAATATTTATGCTCATATCAGCATAATATTTTGCGTAATACATGATGTAAACAGATAATATAGTGGCAATTAGCCCAGTTGGATACACTAAAATGTTTTCTTTTTTTGCAAAATACACGCTTAAAATCCCGAAAATAAAAACGATAATTTCTATGCTAATTTGCCAATTAGGTATGTTTTTATATTGATTGATTATCGTTTCAAACATGTTAATTAGAAAAAAAGTTAACATCATTTTCAAAAGCAGTACCAATGACTACAATATCAGCGCCAACTCTAAAAATCTCTTCAATTTTTGATAAACTTTTTATGCCGCCTCCCACAATTAATGGGATTGAAATGTTTTTAGAAACATATTGAACCATTTCTAAAGAAACATGATTTTTGGCGCCACTTCCAGCCTCTAAGTAAATTAGTTTTTTACCTAAATATTCTCCTGCTTTTGCTGTTTTATAGGCTAAATCGATATTGGTATTTTCAATAGGTTGGGTTTGACTTACACGTTGAACAGCTGTTTCATTTCCACCATCAATTAAAATATAACCTGTAGAAATAATTTCTAAATCTGAATTCGTTAAAATATCAACAGAATTAATATGGTGTTCTATTAAATAATCTGGATTTCTACCAGAAAGTAAACTTAGGAACAAAATGCCATTTGCTTCGTTTGAAATTTGAGAAGGATGTCCAGGAAAAATTAAAATGGGTAAAGAACAGTATTTTTTAATTTCAATAATTAAACTATCAATACAAACTTGCTCAACTATACTACCGCCAATAAAAATATGTGTTGCTGGAGATTGATTGATTTTTTGAGATAAACTTTCAATTTCAGTAATATTAGTTTTATCAGGATCAATTAAAATGGCTAACAATTTAGAATTGTTTTTTTTTGCAGCTACTATATTTTGGTAAATGTTGTTCATTGTTTTGCGAAAGTAAGGATTATGGCGCAAAGATTCATAAATTGATTTCGTAAAGATCTACTTAATTTTTGTTTTTGTATAGCTCTGTTGTTTTTTGTTACTCTGTGTTACAGCTTAATACACAAACAAAAATATAATCGTCAACAAATTCAAAATGAAATTGAAAATTTTGAGTTGTTTCATTAAAATTCAAATAGGTTGTTCCTTTTTTATCCATTAATTGAAATGGCGCTTCACTTATGTGGTTTGGAAAGCTGATTCCTTTTTCATTTTTAAGTTTAAAAACACTTTCTTTTACTCCCCAAATTACTGTTGCTTTAGCTATTTTATCTTCCTCAGATAGATTTTCAAGATGACAAATATCCATAAATCTTGGGGCGATTTTTAACGTTTTTTCTTTACGTTTTTCTAAATCGATTCCAATATTTTGATTGCTGATACAGATACACGAGAATTCGTGTGAATGTGAAATTGAAATTTGTTTAGAACTATATTCTGATTTTTTTTGAATATCCTTTATTAAATGAGGTTTTCCAAATGTATCATATACTAAATTAAAATCAGTATAACCTATATGTTGAAGCAGCATTCTAACGGCTAAAAATCCTCTTTTGTGTTCTTCAGAATTCATATTTTCCAAACGAGAAAGGGAATTTTCATTCAGTTGAATGTTTTCATAAAGCCATTCTGTATCTTCAGAAATTTTCCAAAAATAGGCGGTGGTAGTCGAATTAATTTTTATTTCTTTATAGAATGGCATAAATATTTAATCAGAATTTTTTTAGTCTGTTGTGTATCAGTAAATTAAGTTTTTCCTATTTTGTAAATTTCTTAAAAAAATTTAGAATAATAAAACTTATGTTGTACCTTTGCCACTCGAAATTAAAATTAAATTTATAAATTATAATGAGTACAAAAACAATTCCTTACGTACCATACAAAGTTAAAGATATTTCTTTAGCAGAATGGGGAAGAAAAGAAATTACTTTAGCAGAAGCTGAAATGCCAGGTTTAATGGCTATTCGTGAAGAATACGGTGCAAGTCAACCTTTAAAAGGTGCTCGTATTGCTGGATGTTTACACATGACTATTCAAACAGCTGTATTAATTGAAACTTTAGTTGCTTTAGGTGCAGATGTTACTTGGTCTTCATGTAATATTTTCTCAACTCAAGATCATGCTGCTGCTGCAATTGCTGCTGCTGGAATTCCAGTTTATGCTTGGAAAGGTATGAACGAAGAGGAATTTGATTGGTGTATCGAACAAACTTTATTCTTTGGTGAAGAAAGACAACCATTAAACATGATTTTAGATGATGGTGGTGATTTAACAAACATGGTTTTTGATAGATATACTGAATTAGTTGAAGGAATTAAAGGTTTATCAGAAGAAACTACAACTGGAGTTCACCGTTTATACGAAAGAATGAAAGCTGGAACTTTATATATGCCAGCTATCAACGTAAACGATTCAGTTACTAAATCTAAATTTGATAACAAATATGGTTGTAAAGAGTCTGCTGTTGATGCAGTTCGTCGTGCAACGGATGTAATGTTAGCAGGAAAAAGAGTAGTAGTTTGTGGATATGGTGATGTTGGTAAAGGTACTGCTGCTTCTTTCCGTGGAGCAGGTTCTATTGTAACGGTTACTGAAATTGATCCAATTTGTGCTTTACAAGCAGCTATGGACGGTTATGAGGTTAAAAAATTAGATACTGTTGTTGCTAATGCTGATATCGTTATCACAACTACAGGAAACAAAGATATTGTTGTAGGTCGTCATTTCGAAGCTATGAAAGATAAAGCAATCGTTTGTAATATCGGTCACTTTGATAACGAAATTGATATGGCTTGGTTAAACAAAAACTTTGGTGCTTCTAAAGTTGAAGTTAAACCTCAAGTTGATATCTATACTGTAAACGGTAAAGAAGTTATCATTTTAGCTGAAGGTCGTTTAGTAAACTTAGGTTGTGCAACTGGACACCCAAGTTTTGTAATGAGTAACTCATTCTCAAACCAAACTTTAGCTCAAATTGAATTATGGACTAATTCGTCAGCTTATAAAAATGAAGTTTATATGTTACCAAAACATTTAGATGAAAAAGTAGCTGATTTACACTTAAGAAAATTAGGTGTTGAATTAGAAGTATTAAACGATGAGCAAGCTGCATATATCGGAGTGGAAGTTAAAGGTCCATTCAAACCAGAATACTATAGATACTAATATTTAGTGAATAGTTAAAAGTGATTAGTAAATAGTCATTTTTAAAAATATAAAGTCCCCTTTCGAAAGATTGGGGATTTTTTTATATTTACAGAAAAAAATTATGAGGAAAATATTTACAGCTATTGTTTTTTTGTTGATTTTAGCTTCGTGTAGCATTTCTGGTTTAACAAATGATTATTCTAAACTTAAAGAAGTTGATAGAGCCAAAATCGTAACTTTAGAAAGTTTTGAAAATTTAGAAGTGGATAAAATTTATAAAATTTCTGGAAAACAATTAAGGACTGAATTAGAAAAACACGAAAAATCGTTAGTGTATGTTTTTAAAAATGGGTGTACATCTGATTTGTGTAGGCCAATGTTTGTCTATGAAAATTATGCTCGGAAAAATGGATATGAGCTTTTTTTGGTTATGGAAGGCTTTGGAAATTTAAATGCCACTTTAGATCAAAGAACTAGTTTTACAAGTCAATTGTATGCGATAAATTCAGATTTATACGATTCTAAATATAGAAGTGTTTATTCTAGATTGTTTGAGAACGATTTATTAAAAAAAGATAAAAAATATAAGCCGAAAGTGTATTTGGGTAATTTATTTTTCTTTGAAGGTAATCGATTGGATAAAATTACTATGGACTTGCCAAAATATTAATACTATTATTAAATTTTAGAATCCTCAATCGAAAGATTGGGGATTTTTTTTGTTTCAAAATCTTGTAAATGAAAAGTTTAACTAAAAACTTGTAACAAAAAATCATTTTTGGCAACAAATTTGTAATCATCATCATCAATCAATTAACTAACCATAAATATATGCTTCCCGATTTTTTGGGACATCTTATGGTTTAAAACGAATCGTTATGCTTAAATCATTTTTTATTCTTTGTTCGGGAGCAGACAAAGATATTGTTGCCACTTGCTCCAATGGTGAACAAAACAAATATGCTGGTATTGGTGCTACTGTATTCTTTACGGCTGTAATGGCATTTGTAGCTTGTTCTTACGCTTTATATACTGTTTTTGATAGTGTGTATATGGCTACTTTTTTTGGTTTAATTTGGGGATTGTTAATTTTTAACTTAGATCGATTTATCGTTTCAACTATCAAAAAGCGTGATAGTTTTATGGACGAATTTATTCAAGCTTCTCCTCGAATTGTGTTAGCTATGATTATTGCTATTGTAATTTCAAAGCCACTAGAAATTAAAATCTTCAAAAAGGAAATTGACACGGTTTTATTAAAAGAGAAAAATGAAATGGCAATTGCGAATAAAAAGCAAGTTTCCGATTATTTTAAAACCGACGTTGATAAAAATCAAGCCTCAATTGATAGTTTGAAAAGTCAGGTTAATGCCAAAGAAAAAGAAGTAGCGGCTTTGTATCAATCTTATATTACTGAAGCAGAAGGAACAACCGGAACCAAGAAAATGGGCAAAGGTCCTATTTATAAGGAAAAACGTGAAGCACATGATGCAGCGTTGAAACAATTGGATTCCTTAAAAGTAACTAATTCGAAAATTATTGCAGAAAAAGAAACTAAAGGGAAATCGCTACAGGCTGATTTAGATAAAAAAGTAACCGATTCGCAGCCTATAATTGATAGTTTCGATGGGTTAATGGCAAGAATCAATGCGTTAAATAAATTACCCTTTTTACCTTCTTTATTTATTATGTTGTTGTTTTTAGCGATTGAAACTTCTCCAATTATTGCAAAACTGTTGTCAAGTAAAAGTGAATATGATTTTAAGCAAGAAGATGCGGAAATCAGTTATAAAACCTTAATAGAACAAAATAGTTACCAGCGTGAATTGCAAAAGAAAACAGATGCGTCTATTTATGATGAGGTGTACGCTGATATAAAATCGGATAAAGAATTGTTTAATCTGAAGAAGAAAAATGCGACTGAAATCATGAAGATACAATCTGAAAATTATTTAGCGAAATTCAAATCTTAAAATAGAAACATATAAAAACAAAAAACCCCGAAATAGTATTTCGGGGTTTTGTATTTGATAATCTTTAGATTATGCTTCGAATGGAAGGATAGAAACCCAAGATTTGTTATCACCTTTTTTCTGGAATTTTACAATTCCATCAACTTTAGCATGTAAAGTGTGATCTTTACCCATGTAAACGTTTTCACCTGGGTTGTGTTTAGAACCTCTTTGTCTAACAATGATGTTTCCAGCAATAGCAGCTTGACCACCATAAATCTTAACGCCTAAACGTTTCGATTCTGATTCTCTACCATTTTTCGAACTACCGACACCTTTTTTATGAGCCATGACGTTATATTTTAAATGTTATTCTTCAGTTTTTGGTTTTTTCGCTCTAGTAGCTTTTGGCTTTACTTCTTCAGTAGCCGTTTCTACTTCAACATCTGCTTTTTTAGTTGCTTTAGGAGCAGCTTCTTTTTTAGGAGCAGCAGCTTTCTTAGTAGCACCACTAGCAACGATGTTCTCGATGATAATTTGCGTTAACGATTGTCTGTGACCGTTTTTCTTTTTGTAACCTTTTCTTCTTTTTTTCTTGAAAACGATTACTTTGTCACCTTTAAGGTGTTGTAATACTTTAGCTTCAACTGAAGCTCCTTCTATAGCTGGGGCGCCTAAAGTTACTGAACCTCCATTGTCGATAAGTAATACTTTGTCAAAAGAAACTTTTGCGTCAACATCACTTCCTAAACGGTGAACATAAACTTTTTGGTCTTTGCTTACTTTAAATTGTTGCCCTGCTATCTCTACGATTGCGTACATAACAATATGTTTTAGTTATTATTTTTGAGTTTGCAAATATACAAATTTTTATTAAACAAACAACTTAACTATCTCTTTTTTAAAAATGTTTGTGCTTTAAAAATAAAGTTACTTATTTTTGTAACAAATCAATGATTGTGTTGACTAATAACAATCAGTTATTACTATAAAATTTTATTATGAAAAAAACTTTAATGGCTTTAGGAGCAATGGCAATGTTAGGAAGCACTGCGCAAGCGCAAAAAGTGGCATTTGAAGAATTTGATTTAGACAATGGTTTACACGTTGTTTTACATCAAGATAATTCAGCGCCAGTTATTATTACTTCTGTGATGTATCATGTTGGTGCAAAAGATGAACAACCAAACCGTACTGGTTTTGCACACTTTTTTGAACATTTATTATTTGAAGGAACAAAAAATATTGAAAGAGGTGAGTGGTTTAAAATTGTAACAGCTAATGGTGGTAACAATAACGCTAATACTTCTGATGATAGAACGTATTATTATGAAGTTTTTCCTTCTAATAATTTAGAATTAGCTATTTGGATGGAATCTGAACGATTAATGCATCCAGTAATCAACCAAATTGGAGTAGATACTCAAAATGAAGTTGTAAAAGAAGAAAAGCGTTTAAGAAAAGATAATCAACCTTATGGAAATATCTTTAAGGCAATTAAACAAAATTTATTTAAAAATCACCCATACCGTTGGGAACCAATTGGTGAAATGGAACATTTAGATGCTGCAACTTTAGAAGAATTTCAAGCATTTAATAAAAAATTCTATGTGCCAAATAACGCCGTATTAGTTGTGGCTGGTCAATTTGAAACCGCTCAAGCTAAAGAATGGATTAAAAAATATTTTGGAGCTATTCCAAAAGGAGCGCCAGTTCAAAGACAAAAATTTGAAGAAGCTCCAATTACTACTACAATTAATGCTACTTGGGAAGATCCAAACGTTCAAATTCCAATGACATTAGCTGCCTACAGAACTCCATCAATGAAAACTAAAGATGCACGTGTATTAGACATGATTTCTACTTACTTATCAGATGGTAAAAGTTCTAAGTTATACAAAAAAATGGTTGACGATAAAAAAGTAGCGCTTCAAGTTGGTGCGTTTAATAATTCTCAAGAAGATTATGGTCAATATATTATTTACAGTTTACCTTTAGGTGATGTGTCTTCTGAAAACTTATTAAAAGAAATTGACGAAGAAATCGTAAACATCCAAAATAATTTAATCTCTGAAAATGATTTCCAAAAACTTCAAAATAAATTTGAAAACAATTATGTGAATTCAAATGCATCTGTTGAAGGTATTGCGGAAAATTTAGCTTCTTACTACTTATTATATGGTGATATCAATTTAGTAAACACTGAAATTGAAATTTACCGTTCTATTACAAGAGAAGATATTAGAGAAGTTGCAAAAAAATATTTAAATCCGAACCAACGTTTAGTTTTAAAATATGGACCTGCAAAAGAAAAAACAGCTAAATAATATTTAAGATGAAAAAGTTTATATATATCGCAGCCAGTTTATTACTTACAATAAATATGCAAGCACAAGATAGAAAAATGCCTAAACAAGGGCCTGCACCAAAGATTAACATCAATAAGCCTGAAACTTTTACTTTAGAAAATGGATTAAAAGTTATGGTTGTTGAAAATCATAAATTACCTAGAGTTTCTTATAACTTAACTTTAGATAACGCTCCTTATGCAGAAGGAAATAAAAAAGGAGTTTCTGATTTAGTAAGTGCGATGATCGGAAATGCAACGGAGTCTATTTCTAAAGATAAATTCAATGAAGAAATAGATTTCTTAGGAGCTAATTTTAATTTTTACGAATCAGGGGCATCTGCTAGTGGATTATCAAGATATTCTTCTAGAATTTTAGAATTATTAGCGGATGGTGCTTTAAATCCATTATTTACTCAAGCTGATTTTGACGCAGAAAGAACTAAAATTATTGAAGGTTTAAAATCAGATGAGAAAAGTGCTTCTGCTATTGCTCAACGTGTACAAAATGTTTTAACTTTTGGAAAAGAGCACTATAATGGTGAGTTTACTTCTGAAGAAACATTAAAAAATGTAACATTACAAGATGTTATCAATCACTATAATACTTACTTTGTTCCAGCTAATGCTTACTTAGTAATTATTGGTGATGTTAAAGTAAAAGATGTTAAAAAGAAAGTTGAACAATTATTTGGAGCTGATGTTTGGAAAGCAGCTACAGCACCAAATTTAACCTACAACGATCCTAAAGATTTACAATATTCTCAAATTAATTTTGTTGATGTTCCAAATGCAGTTCAATCTGAAATTGCTACGATTAACTTATCAAAATTAAAAATGAATGATAAAGATTATTTCGCTGCTATTTTAGCTAACCAAATTCTTGGTGGTGGTGGTGAAGGTCGTTTATTCTTAAACTTAAGAGAAAAACACGGTTGGACATATGGTTCTTATTCTAGTTTAGGATCTGGAAAATACATTTCAAAATTTGCATCTACAGCTTCGGTTAGAAATGCTGTTACTGATAGTGCAGTAGTTGAAATTTTCAATGAATTGAAAAAAATTAGAACTGATTTAGTTTCTGAAGAAGATTTAAAAAATGCAAAAGCTAAATACATCGGAAACTTTGTTATGCAAATTGAAAAACCTGCAACTATCGCTCGTTATGCCTTAAACATTAAAACGTTAGGTTTACCTGAAGATTTCTATGAAAACTATGTGAAAAATATCAATGCTGTTACACCAGAAGATATTAGAAATGCAGCTAATAAATATTTCTTAGCAAATAACACTAGAGTTGTAATAGTTGGTAAAGCGGCTGATGTTTTGCCAGGATTAGAGGCTATGAGCGCTAGAGAAAAAATGCCTATTTTCTATTTCGATAAATACGGAAATAAAGCTGAAAAGCCTGCGGTTAAAAAAGAAATTCCGGCGGGTGTTACTGCTCAATCAGTAGTTAAAAAACATATTGATGCAATTGGTGGTGAAAAAGCTTTAAAAGCAGTAAAAACTATTTTTGTTACTTCAAAAGCTACTATTCAAGGTCAAACTTTAAATATGGTTACTAAAATTTCAAACAAAGGATTGTCTTTTTCTGATTTGAATATGCAAGGAATGTCGCTTTCAAAACAAGTAATCGGTGATAAATCAGGTTACCAATCTCAACAAGGGAAGAAAAAAGATTATACTGCAGAAGAATTAGTAAAAGAGAAAAAAGAAGCAGTTCCATTTTATGAGTTAAGTTTATTAACTGATAAATCAATTGTATTAACAGGTATTGAAGCTTTAAATGGTCAAGATGCTTATGTAATTCAAGCAGGTACAACTAAATATTTCTTCGATGTAAAATCTGGTTTAAAAGTAGGGTCAGAAAACGAAGTGGGTGAAGGTGCTCAAAAACGTAAAATGATGACAACTTATGCTGATTATATCGATGTTAAAGGAGTGAAAGTTCCTTACAAAACTACTTTGGATGTAGGAATGCCTTTAGAATTTATTACTCAAGAAGTAAAAATTAACGAAGGTGTTACAGATAAAGATTTCGAATAAATTTTATTTTAATACTGAAAAAAAAGGATTGCGAAAGCAATCCTTTTTTTATTTAATCAGTATAAGTTTGAAGGTATTTTTTTTGAGCAGATAGTCTTTCATTTATATATTCTTCCGATTTAAAATAATATAAATGTTTTTTATTGTCAATATTATTTAAAATTTCATTTTTTAATTGCGTTGCTTTTGCGTTTTCGTTTAATGCATCATACATTTCTATAAATTCTAAATTAAATATTGTATAGGGAGAAATGCTGTTGTTGTATTTATTTAAACATTGATCTAAAGTAGCAAGAGCTTCTTTTTTTGACTTGTTTTCTACATAATATTTACTTAATCTTAAGTATATATTTCTAATATAATCTATAATTTGTTTTTCTTCTACGGGTAAATTATTGATGTTGTTAAAATTAATTTTTGATAAAAAATTGGTAATAATTTTAGGGTTTTTTATGTAGCCAACATCTTCTATTTTGCTATTAAGTTCTGTAGTTAATTTATAAATAAATCCTTCAAATTGTAAATATTTATTTAAACTTAAATAATCAGATTCGCTATTGTAATCCGTAAAATAAATCGGTCTTTCTTTGTTGTTTTGACCTATGATATCCAAAATTAATAATTGATTTCTATACAGTATTCCATTTTCTATAGTCCAATTTATTACTTTATTATGAAGTTGAAATTTGAAATTATTTGGAAGAATATTCATTTCATTTTCTGAATTTTCTTCAATTGATTTTTCAAATACATTTTTATTAAATGCTGAAATATCAATTATTGAATTGATGTCAGAATCCAGAATAACATATTTTGAGTTTTTACTTTTTATGAATTCATCATCAAATGAATAGTTGATGGAATTTTTGTTTAGACCGGTGTTTTTTATCATGATACAATATCTTGAATCATTTAACAAGGTTGTATTGATGATTTGAATGTCTTTTCTGTAATTGTTTTTAAATTGATAATATAGTAATGGAAAGGTGTCGTTATCACCTGCTGTAAATAAAATTGCGTTTGGTTCACATGAATCTAACACTAACTTTGAATATTGATTAATATTTTCTGAATATAAATTTTTTTGTACTAAGTAATTGGAAGCTATTTCTTCATTTTGATAAATTAGTAAATCCAAATAAAAAGATACAATTTCATTGTAGTATTTGATATTTATAGTACCAGGAATGGTATTGTACTTAGGTGATTTTTCTCTTAAAATTTTATAATAATTTATCGCTTTTTCAGAATACATTTTAAATTTTTCTAATTGCGATGTATTCATTGAGTTTTTAATTATAGGTAGATTAAAATTTAATTTTTTTAAATCAAAATCGAAATTTGAATTTATTAAATTATTAGCTAATTGAGAATAGGAATATCCTAACGTGTATATTTCATTATCATTTAATTCGGTTTTGTTTTCTAATAATTGGATGTTGTCAATAAAGCAACCATCATAACCATAATAAGGGAAAATATCATAGTGTAATTCTGGGTAGGCTTTTAATAGTTGTTTCTTTATTTCTTTTTCGAGTTCCTCTTTTTCGTTGTAAACATTAAATTGAGACATCTCAATTGCTGCTGGTTTTTTTGGAAAATTTATGTCTTCGTATGTGTTTTTGATTTTATTCCAAAAAAGCTGATGAATCGTGTCATTGGTATTTGAGATTTTTATCATCCATCCAATTTCTTTTTTCTCAAAAATTATTTCGTTTTCTTCATAAGTTTTAGAAATGTCATGCTTTAAAAGTAGCGTATTAATTACTTCTCTGAACTTAGGGTGGTTTTGTGCCGTTGAAATATTTAATGACAGCACAAAAACTAAAAATATTAGTTTTTTATAATTCATATTTCTAATTTATTTTCTGTTTGTAAAGTAAACGCCAAACAAAATAATCGCTGTTCCTAAAACTTGTAAACCTGTTACATTTTCATTAAAAATGACACTCCAAATTGTTGCTACAACAGGAATCAAATAGGTTACATTAGAAGCAAAAATTGGTGACGACATTTGTATCAGTCTGTAAAAGTAAATATTGGCTAATCCAGTGCCTATAATTCCTAAAATTGCAATATATACTAATGGGTGAATGGAGTTAAAAATGCCAATTGATTCTGTTGAGTTTTGTATAATTTGAAACTCAAATCCATTTAATGCTAAAATTAATAAAGCTGGAAGTAGTAAAAAAGCAAAATTCCCAACTGTTATAGCTAATGGAGATACATCGTGTAAATGTTTTTTAACTAAATTGATATTTGAAGCATAACACCAAGTAGCTATAATAACTAATAAGGCAAACCAGTAATTTTTTGTTGGATTTCCGGAAGCGCCGGCATACACTAACGTTAAACATCCTACAATTCCAATTAATAATCCGATAATTTGTTTTTTACTAAATGTTAATCCGAAAAATACACTTCCAATAATTAATGTATTTAATGGAGTAAACGAATTTAAAGTAGAACTAATTGAACTGCTGATTTCTGTTTGTGCTACAGCAAAAAGAAAAATAGGGAAGAAATTGCCTAATAATCCTGCTAAAATGATGTATTTTATTTTCTTTTTTTTGATTTTAAATAATTCTTTTCCAAGTATCGGAAGTAAAAATAAAGAAGTGAAAATAATTCTATAGGCTCCTAATTGATAAGCATTCATGCCGCCATCTAAACCTTTTTTCATTAATATGAAAGAACTGCCCCAAACCAGAGCAAGTATCAATAAAATGAACCATTTTGAATTTTGTTTTCCCATAAATAGTTGTAAAAAAATAAGGCTGTCAAATTTGACAGCCTTAAAGGTATAGATATTTTTAAGATATATTATCCTAAAGCTACTCTTTTGAATCCAGTAACAGTTAAATCACCATTAACAGATTTGATGTAAGCAGCAACACTCATAGAGCTATCTTTAATATAATCTTGGTTAACTAAAGTGTTATCTTTAAAGAAACGACCTAATTTACCTTTTGCAATATTATCTAACATAGCTTCTGGTTTACCTTCAGCACGTAATTGATCTTTTGCAATTTCGATTTCTTTTTCGATAACTGATGCATCAACACCTGACTCATCTAAAGCGATTGGAGCCATAGCAGCAGCTTGCATTGCAACGTTTCTAGCAGCTTCAGCACCACCATCAGTGTTAGCAGATAAAGCAACTAAAGTAGCGATACCATTTCCAGCGTGAATATAAGAATTAACGAATGCACCTTCTAATCTTTCGAAAGCACCGATTTCGATTTTTTCTCCGATTACTCCAGTTTGCTCGATTAATTTTTCTTCAACAGTAATACCATTGAAATCTGCAGCTAATAAAGATTCTTTAGTAGCGTGGTTTAAAGCTAAATTAGCGAAATCGTTAGCTAATTTTACGAAACCTTCATTTTTACCTACGAAGTCAGTTTCGCAGTTTAATGAAATAACAACACCTGCAGTGTTATCAGCATTTACAGCAGCGATAACAGCTCCTTCAGTTGATTCTCTATCAGAACGGTTAGCAGCAACTTTTTGTCCTTTTTTTCTTAAAATTTCAATTGCTTTATCGAAATCTCCTTCAGCTTCAACAAGTGCTTTTTTGCAGTCCATCATTCCGGCACCAGTTGTAGTTCTAAGTCTATTTACTTCAGCAGCAGTAATATTTGACATATTATTTGTATTTAAGTTATTATGTGTTTGTTTTAAAAAAATAAAATTCCAATCGTCAAAAACCAAATTCCAAAGCCTTAGCAAATGGAATTTGGAAATTAACTTTTGGAATTTGTTTTATTTATTCTTCAGAAGAAGTGTTAGCTTCAGCTTCAACAACTGGTGCGTCTGCTGGTAACTCGTCTTTTTCTGCTTTTCTATCAGATAATCCTTCAACAATTGAAGTAGATACTAAAGATAAAACTTTATCGATTGATTTAGAAGCATCATCATTAGCTGGAATAACAAAATCTACTTGACGTGGGTCAGAGTTTGTATCAACCATTGCGAATACTGGAATGTTTAACTTTTTTGCTTCTTTTACAGCGATATGTTCAGCTTTGATATCAACAACAAATAATGCTGCTGGAATTCTAGTCATATCAGCAATTGATCCTAAGTTCTTTTCTAACTTAGCTCTTAAACGATCAATTTGTAATTTTTCTTTTTTAGAAAGCGTATTAAAAGTACCGTCTTTTTTCATTCTATCGATAGAAGCCATTTTTTTGATAGCTTTTCTGATAGTAACGAAGTTTGTTAACATACCACCTGGCCATCTTTCAGTGATGTAAGGCATGTTACAAGCTGCAGCTTTTTCTGCAACGATATCTTTTGCTTGTTTTTTGGTAGCAACGAATAAAATTTTTCTACCAGATGCAGCAATTTTTTTCAAAGCCTCATTAGCTTCTTCAATTTTAGCTGCAGTTTTATATAGATTGATAATGTGGATACCATTACGCTCCATATAAATGTAAGGAGCCATGTTTGGATCCCATTTACGAGTCATGTGTCCGAAATGAACACCTGCTTCTAATAATTCTTTAACTTCTACTTTGTTTGCCATTTTGTAATAGTTTACGTTCTGTTGAATTAGCAATGTTTCGTTGGATTTTGCAATCACTTGAAATCATTTAGATGCTAAACTAACCTCAATTTCTTGAGAGACAACAATAACAATTTTAATAAATAAATGTAAATATTAACGTTTAGAGAATTGGAATCTCTTACGAGCTTTCTTCTGACCAAATTTCTTACGTTCAACCATTCTTGGGTCTCTTGTAAGTAAACCTTCTGGTTTTAAAATTGATCTGTTTTCAGCTTCAACTTCGCACATAGCTCTAGCAATAGCCATTCTTACAGCTTCTGCTTGACCTGTTGCTCCACCACCATAAACATTAATTTTAACATCGAAATTATTTTCGTTGTTCGTTAATGTTAAAGCTTGTTTTACTTTGTACTGTAAAGTTGCAGTTGGAAAGTATGTAGCAAACTCTTTTTTGTTAACTGTAATGTTACCAGATCCTTCTGAAACATAAACACGTGCAACGGCACATTTTCTTCTACCGATTTTGTGAATTACTCCCATTACTTAAGATCGTTTAAATTAACAGTTTTAGGTGTTTGAGCGGCATGCTTGTGCTCAGAACCTACATTAACATTTAAATTACGGAATAATTGAGCTCCTAATTTGTTTTTAGGCAACATTCCTTTAACTGCTTTTTCTACTAATAATGCAGGATTTTTTTGTTGCATTACTTTTGCAGTTAAACTTCTTTGTCCTCCTGGGTAACCTGTGTGTCTGATGTACGTTTTGTCATCTAACTTGTTTCCAGTAAGGTTGATTTTTTCTGCATTGATAACAATTACGTTATCTCCACAGTCAACATGCGGCGTATAACTTGGTTTGTATTTACCTCTTAATAGCATAGCTACTTTTGAAGCAAAACGACCTAAGTTATGACCTTCAGCGTCTACAACAATCCACTGCTTGTCTGCAGTTCCTTTGTTTGCTGAAATTGTCTTGTAGCTTAATGTGTTCACAATACTAATTTTTAATTAAACATTCCATTCCTTTCCCGAACTTCGGGATTAGGGGTGCAAAAGTACAAATTATTATTAAAATTACAAATTATCAACTAAATTTCTTTTTCATTGATTTTGAACTGTTTAATTATTTTAAATAATTCGATACCTATAGTAAGGATGTTTTTGATAGTTTTTAGGTGTAAGATATTGAAATTGAATTTTATAAATCCCAACTATTTAATTGCTGAATGGCATGATAAGCGGTTAAATCGAAATGAACTGGAACTATAGAAATATAATTATTGGCTAAAGCCCATTCGTCAGTATCTTCACCATGATCATGATTTACAAATTTTCCTGTTAACCAATAATATTCTTTTCCGGTAGGACTAATTCTTTTATCAAATTCTTCTTCCCAAGCGGCTTTGGCTTGTCGGCAAATCTTAATTCCTTTGATGGTTTCCGATTTTGGAAAATTCACATTTAATATAACACCATCTGGTAATCCTTTTTCTAAAACTTCTAAAACGATTTTCTTAATATACGGTTTGATGTTTTCAAAATTCGCATCCCAACTATAATCGCATAAAGAAAATCCTATAGACGGTACCCCTTCAATGCCGCCTTCAACAGCAGCACTCATCGTTCCAGAATAAATTACATTAATAGAGGAATTGGAACCATGATTCACTCCAGACACACATAAGTCGGGCTTTTCTTTCATGACTTCATGAATTCCCATTTTAACACAATCAACAGGTGTTCCAGAACAACTATAAGCATTATTAGTGCCTAAAAATCCTGGAATGTGTTTCAATTCTAAGGTGCTATTAATGGTAATGGCATGACCCATTCCGCTTTGTGCGCTATCAGGTGCGATAATATATATATATCCTAATTCATGCATTACTTCTGTTAGCGCCTTTATACCAGGAGCTGCAATACCATCATCATTAGTTATTAGAATTTTTTTCATTTAAAAAGAAGTGTTAAAATATTTGCTAAATTATCATAAATAATGGTTTATTTGAAGAGAAAAATATTAAATTTGTTTCTGCCTTTATGTTAGAGGTGATGATTAAAATGTTTGGCACGATTTTAGAATTTAAAAATGAAAAATATCATTGAGTTTATGAAAAGAAATTATAAAATTTTATTGTTAGTTGGAATATTGTCTGCAGGTTTGTGGAGTTTTATTCCGACACAGAAAGCGTCTGGTGATGATAAAGATAAAATGTTAATTGAATTGTTGTCTTTTGTGTTAGAAAAAGGACATTTTTCGCCAATTGAATTAAATGATACTTTTTCGAAGAAAGCATATGCTTCTTACATTCAATCATTAGATCCAACCAAAAGATATTTTCTTCAATCTGATATTGATGAGTTTAGTAAATACGAAAATTCAATCGATGATATGATTAGAAGTAAAGATTTAACATTTTTTGATTTAACCTATAAAAGATTAATGCAAAGAATGAATGAAGCAAAAGTTATTTATACCAATATCCTTGCTAAACCATTGAATTTATCAGATGAAGAATCAATTAATGTTGATTATGAGAAATTACCGTATGCTGCTTCTAAAAATGATTTAGAACAAAGATGGAGAAAGCAATTAGAATTTGCAGTATTAAGTGATATTACAGATAAAGAAGAAATTCAAGATGCTGAAAAAGATGAAACTAAAAAAGTAATTAAATCTTTTGAAGAGTTAGAACAAAAAGCTAGAAAAACTACAGAAAGTAATTTGAATAATAATTTCGGTTTTATTGCTGAACTAACAAGAGAAGATTGGTTCTCTATTTATTTAAATTCAATTGTTACACAATATGATCCACATACGTATTATTTCTCTCCAGAAGATAAAGAGAAATTTGATGTAAGCATGAGTGGAAAATTTGAAGGAATTGGTGCGCGTTTACAGAAAAAAAATGAAGGAATTGAAGTTTCTGAATTAATTAGTGGCGGTCCAGCTTGGCGCGGAAAATTATTAGAACAAGGAGATATCATTATTAAAGTAGGTCAAGGTAACGAAGAGCCAATAGATATTTCTGGAATGCGTTTAGATGATGTTATCAAGAAAATTAAAGGTCCAAAAGGAACTTTAGTAAAACTAACCGTTAAAAAAGTAGATGGAAGTGTAAAAGTTGTTCCTATTATGAGAGATGAAGTGGAAACGGAAGAAACTTTTGCTAAATCAACTGTAGTTAATAAAGATGGAAAATTGTTTGGAGTTATTTATTTACCAAAATTCTATCAAACCTTTGAAAATAGAGCGAATAGAGATGCATATAAAGATGTTGCTCTTGAAATTGAACGTTTAAAAGCGATGAATGTTGAAGGAATTGTTATGGATTTACGTGACAATGGCGGAGGTTCGTTGGAAACAGTTGTGAAAATGACAGGATTGTTTATCGATAAAGGTCCAGTTGTACAGGTAAAACCAGCTGGAGGCAAAGCTCAGGTTTTACCTGATACAGATGCTAAAGTGCAATGGGAAGGTCCGTTAGTAGTTATGATTAACAATTATTCGGCATCTGCTTCAGAAATTTTTGCTGCAGCCATTCAAGATTATAAACGCGGAATAATTATTGGAAGTAAGCAATCTTATGGAAAAGGAACAGTTCAGAATGTTTTTGAATTAAATGAATTTGTTCGTGGGAATCAGTATGGCGATTTAGGAGCGCTTAAAACGACGACTCAAAAATTCTATAGAATTAATGGTGGATCTACACAATTAGAAGGTGTGAAAAGTGATATTGTTATGCCAGATCGTTTCAGCTTTATGGAAACTGGAGAAAAAGATGAGAAAAGTGCTTTACCTTGGGATAAAATTGCGCCAGCAGATTATCAGCCATTAAGCGTGAATTATGATAAAGTAATTGCAAACAGTAAAAGCAGAATTGCCAATAATGAAAATTTTAATTTAATTACTGAAAATGCTAAATGGATTAATGATAGAAAAGAAGATAATTCTATTAGTTTAAATTATGCAACGTATAAAAAAGAATTAGCTGAGATTGCCGAACAAACGAAGAAGTTTAAAAATCTTGAAAAATATAAAAATAACTTAACGTTCACTTCTTTACCTTATGAACTTGAAATTATGGCTAAAGATGAGTTGTTGAAAGAAAAGCGTGAAAGATGGCATGAAGAATTATCGAAAGATGTTTACATGACAGAAACGTTAAATGTTTTAAGTGATTTAACGAATAAGGATATTAAAACTACACTAGTTAAAACTAAAAAAGCTAAAAAAGGAAAAGAGAAATTAGCTTCGAAATAATTTAAGAGAATCAATAAAAAAAGCCATTCAATTTGAATGGCTTTTTTGTTATCTCATTTTGTCTAATTTAATTTGAGCTTTTTCTAGTTTTTTATCTAATTCGGTAGATTCTTTTAATAGTTTGTCAATTTTTTCTTGACGTTTAATTTCATCATTTGGAGAAAGTTTTCCTTTTCTTTTATCTTTTTCAAACTTTTCTCTTTCTTTTTCAATTTTTTCTTTATTCTTAACGATATCTTTTCTTAAATCAGCAACTTTGTCTTTAGCATCTGCTAATTTTTCTCTTTCTTTTTCTGCTTTTTTTCTTGCCTTTTCAGCTTCTTTTCTTGCTTTTTCAGCAGCAGCCCTTTCTTTTTCTACTGCTTTTTGTTCGTCTTTAATTTTATCTTCTGCTTTTTTGCGTTCTTTTTCTGCTTTTTCAGCTTCTTTTGCCGCTTCTTTCTCTGCTTTTTCTTTAGCTTTTAAAGCTTCTTTATCCGCTTTTTCTTTTTCTAATTTTGCCAATTCTATTTTTTGGATAGAATCAGTAGTTTTTTGATTTTGAGTTGGAATTATTTCTTGTGCATAAGTAGCTGTTCCAAATATTCCCAATGTGATTATTAAAATTATTTTCTTCATAATTTTTATGTTTTAGTTCGACATATTTTTCGTTACTTTTACAAATATAATAAACATAGTTATGCGAATTTTCTTTTTAAATGTTTTTCTTGTTTATGCAATGATTTCTTGTCAAATGCGAAACGAAAATCCAGTTTCTAATCATGATACTATTGTTGTAAATGATACTAGCGTTGAAAATGATACTTTAAAAAATAATGAAGATTTTTCGTATTTACCCACTTCAACTACAAATGCTATTTATAAGCATAAAGGATATGCTTTTTCTTATGTAGAAGAGTATGAACAAAGTGAATGGGTTGCTTATGAATTAGAAGATGGTAAATGGAAATATTCCGAATTAGAACGACCACTTTTTGAACAAGATCCAATCGTAAAAACTAAATCTGCAAAATGGCAGAATTATAAAAAATCAGGTTATACAAAAGGGCATTTATGTCCGGCAGGCGATAGAAAACAAAATCAGGAATTGTATAATGAAACATTTTATACGAGTAATGCTTCACCTCAATTATACGACTTTAATGCTGGAGTTTGGAATCGTTTGGAAAACAAAGTGCGTTATTGGGCTAGTAAATACGATGGAATTTATGTTGTAACGGGTGGTGTTTTAACGGATGATTTAGAAACTATTGGTAGAGAAGAGGTTTCGGTACCAAAATACTTTTATAAAGTGTTGTTAACAAAGGATAAAACTAGAATGATTGCTTTTTTAGTACCACATGAAGATTCAGATAAACCTTTGTACGAATTTGTAATTTCTGTAGATGAATTAGAGCAAAAAACCGGTATTAATTTCTTTCCTAAGTTAAATGATGCTACAGAAAATAAATTAGAAGCTAATAAAGATTATAAAGGTTGGAGTTTTAATTAAATTACCACTCATTAACCTTATTCGCATCTAACTTAATAAAGATAAAAAGCATAATGGTAAAGGCCCATAAACTCGAACCGCCATACGAGAAAAAAGGTAGTGGCACACCAATTGTTGGGAACAAACGAATAAGCATCGCAATGTTTACAAAAAAATGGGTAAATAGATAAGTGGCCACACAATATCCATATACTCTACTGAAACGGGTTTTTTGTCGTTCTGCTAAGTATAATATACGAATGAATAAGCAAACGAATAAACTCATGACTAATAAATTACCCACAAATCCCCATTCTTCACCAACAGTAGTAAAAATATAATCAGTGTGCTGTTCAGGAACGAATCCACCTTTTGTTTGAGTGCCTTCTAGATAACCTTTACCTAATAAACCACCTGACCCAATTGCAATCATCGATTGGTTAAGGTTGTATCCTTCTTTTTTCATATCAACATCATCGCCTAAAAGTACGTTGATACGATCTTTTTGATGGGGTTCTAATACTTTATCGTAAACATAACTTACAGAAAATGCAAAACTCGATATGGATATAAAAATGATTAAATATACTAAAGGGTTTCTGGAAATTTTGGTATTTAAAATGTAATGAATCACCATAAAAACGGCGACAAAAGATATTAGAAAAACCGGTTTTACAATTAAAGCTAATAAGAATGTGGCAATAGAAATGGCACCCGTCCATAAATACCAACCTGGTAATCCTTCTCTGTATAATACAAAAATTAGAGATAGAAATATCATTGCACTTCCTGCATCAGGTTGCATTAAAATTAAAAGAACAGGTAAGCCAATAATGGCAAAAGCTATGTATTGAAAATTTCTTTTTGCTAAATTAACTTGAGCGTCACTCAGGTATTTAGCCATTAATAGTGCAACGGCAGTTTTAACGAACTCAGATGGTTGAAATCCGAATCCGCCAAATTGATACCAGTTGGTTTGTCCTTTTTTAGTTACTCCAAATGCAAATAATCCTAATAATAGTAATATACCAACAATATAAAAGACTAATGAAAACCGTTCAAATATTTTAGAATCAACAAATAATATGGTAAAAATTATTGGAATAGTGATAATCATGAACATTAATTGTCTACCATAATTTTGACTAAAATCGAAAGTATATTCTTGGTCAGCAGGTACAGTTACAGAATAAATAGTCATCCATCCAAAAATAACAAGGATGATGTATAACAAAATTGTTATCCAGTCGATTGAACTACTTACACTTTGGTTTTTCATTTTTTATTTTTTTGAAATATTATGCTGCTTTCTTTTTTAAAGAATCTTTAGCTAATTTGGCTTTCTTTTTATCTTCTTCTATTTCTTTTTTAGATTTTATCTTCATTCGAATAGAATCTTCTTTTGTCAATTTCGGTTTGTGTAAAGAATCTTTACTAGTGTATAATTTTCGATATTCAAAATTTAAATTACCTTCTAACATTCTTTTTTCTAAATCTTTACGAGTAATTTTTTTATTCAAATATTTTTCAATCATTAAAGTAGCAATTGGTCCTGCCCAACGATTACCCCAATATCCATTTTCTACAATTACAGCAATGGCAATTTTAGGATTTTTTCTTGGAGCAAAAGCTACGAATTCAGAGTGATCTTGAAGCTTGACTCTTTTTCCGTTAATTTTAGCAAAGT
Source organism: Flavobacterium urocaniciphilum (assembly GCF_900110615.1). GTDB lineage: Bacteria > Bacteroidota > Bacteroidia > Flavobacteriales > Flavobacteriaceae > Flavobacterium > Flavobacterium urocaniciphilum. The sequence continues at coordinate 198,302 of NZ_FOEI01000004.1, read as the reverse complement.
TTTCTGCCGTACCCGTTTTACCACAAATTTCTAAACCTTCTACGCGTAATCCTGCAGCTGTTCCCATGTTATATACATCAAATAAACCATTAATTACAGGCTCGAAATGTCTGCGTTCAATAGTTGTAACGTGTTTGGTTGTATATTTAGAATCGATTTTTCTTCCTTTTATTTTTTTGATGATATGAGGTGTGTAATAATAACCTTTATTTGCTATAATTGCCATCATATTGGCTAATTGAATTGGTGTCATAGAAACCTCTCCTTGACCAATAGAATTAGAAATAATTGTGGTAGAACGCCAACCTCCATTAGGATAAAAATGCTCATAAAATTTTGATGTCGGAATGTGTCCTTTTCTACCGGGTGGTAAATCGTAACCCATAAAATTTCCTAATCCAAAACTTTTTAAGTGATTCGCCCAAGCATTTACACCATCTTTTGGTTTCTTGTATTTTTCAATAGTTCTTTTATAAGTATTAGCGAAGTATGAGTTACAAGATTCGTAGATTCCAAAATGTAATTTAATAACTCCGCCTGGACAGTGGCATTTCATAAATGAACCTCTACCATACGAAAATCCGTGTCTGCAAATAAATGAAGTTTCTGTATCAATTACACCTTCTTGTAAACCTACTAAACCTGTTAAAATTTTGAAAGGTGAACCTGGCGGAAATTCTCCTAATAAACCTCTATCGAATAATGGTTTTGCAATGGAATCGTTATATAAACGAGTGTAATTTTTAGAACGTTGTCTTCCAACTAATAAAGCAGGGTCATAAGATGGAGCGGTAACTAAAGCTAAAATTTCACCAGTTGATGGTTCAATAGCAACTATTCCTCCGCGTTTGTTAACCATCAATTCTTCACCATATTTTTGTAAATCTCCATCAATAGAAAGTGTTACATCGCTACCTTGTTGTGCAATAGTGTCAAATTTCCCTTCTTTGTAAGAGCCGATTTCGCGATTGTGTTTGTCTTTTAAAATGTATTTAACGCCTTTTACACCACGTAAAATTTCTTCATACGCTTCTTCAACACCTTGTCTTCCTATTAAGTCGCCACTTTTGTAATACGGATTTTTGGCTATGATAGCATCGTTAACCTGAGTAATGAATCCAAATACATTAGCACCATGTTTGGTTTGGTATTCTCTTAACGAACGTTTTTGAATATAAAAACCATTGTATTTTCTAATTTTTTCTTGAAAAGCTGCAAATTCTTCTTTATTTAATTGCGCCAAAAATAATGATGGAAGTCTCGGACTATACACCTTTGCTTTTTCAATTTTTTTAAGGAATTCATCTTTAGTGATTTGTAAAATTCTGCAAAACTCTAAAGTATCGATATTTTTAACTTCGCTTGGAACCACCATAATGTCATATGAAGGTTGGTTGGCTACTAAAAGCTTTCCATTTCTATCATAAATATAACCACGTTCTGGGAAATCGTATTTGATTTTAATTGCGTTGTTTTCCGACTTTATTTTTAAAGTATCATCGATGATTTGTAAATAAAAAAGACGGACAAGTAAAATAATTGAAGAAACAATTATAATTGTTGGTAATAATGTCTTTCTCATCGTTTATTAGGTTTAATTAAATAAATGCTAATGATACAAATGATAAACGTAAATATTGTACTTAAAATTGTTCGAGTAATGATTTCAAAAAACAAACTAATTCTATAAAATTCTAAGCTAAATAATACTAAATGATGAAATAATATTGCCGACATGATAAACGTAAATCGATCGACAGATAATTTTTCAGCAATACGAATAGTTTGGTATTCGTAACTTAATCCAAAAGCAAATTTTAAAAAACCGGGTCTAAAATAGGCAAGAAGTAAACACGCTGTTGCATGCACTCCGCCACTATCGCAAAACATATCCATTATTAAACCCAAACAAAAACTGGCAAAAATAAATCCAGATCGATTAGAGTTAATTGGATATAAAATAATGAATAAAATATATAAATACGGATTTATCCAACCACCAAATTTGACTTGTTCTAAAACAACAATTTGTATAGTTAATAAAACAATAAAGCGTATTAAATTTAATATAAAATTACTGTTCATTATTATTTAGTTGGATCTTTTTCGGTTGCCGCTTCTAAAATTTCTTTTTCTCTTTTCTTTTTGTTTTCAATGATATACACATATCCTAAACTTGTCATGTCGTTAAATAAACGTACATTAATTACAAATTTATTAGTGGCTTTTTCAATGAAAATTCTATCTATTTTTCCAACAGGAATATTTTCAGGGAAAATATACGATTGTGCTCCAGTTACAATAGTGTCTCCTTTTTTAAGAGTAGCTAATTTTGGAACATCAATTAATTGTACATAACCTGCGTTTTTTCCATCCCAAGTTAAAGAACCAAAATGGTTAGAGTTTTTTATTTTACCGTTTAATGGGTTTTTGGTATGTAAAATACTAATTACAGTTGCGAAATTTTTCGTTGTTTTTTCTATAATTCCAACTACACCTTTATCGCTAATTACAGCCATATCTGTTTTTAATCCGGCTAATGAACCTCTATCAAGCGTTAAGAAATTTTCTTGTTTGCTGTAGGAGTTCTTAATGACTTTAGCTTGATGAACTTTAAAATCAGATAAAATATCTGGTACAACAATTTTGCCTTCTAAAATGGTGTCTTTTTTGTTGAATAAAATTTCTTTTAAACGAGCATTTTCTCTAGCTAAATCTTCATTCTTTTGTCTCAATCCAAAATACTCTTTTACACTATTAATTTGATTATAAGTGTATCCTGAAACCGCATTAGAAGAATTTATATACTGACTTCTATGGTAGGAATGAGACTTTATGGTAAGTGTTAATGAAATACCCAAAAGCAGCAAAAACAGCAATTTATAGCTGTTTTTTATAAGGAAATTTAGTATTTGCTGCATTCGTTATGTCTTATTTAATTAAGATGTTTTTGTACTTGTTGATATTTTTTAGTGCCATTCCAGTTCCTCTTACTACGGCTCTTAATGGATCTTCTGCGATATATACTGGTAAATCTGTTTTTAATGAAATACGCTTGTCTAAACCTCTTAACATCGAACCTCCACCTGCTAAATAAATACCTGTGTTATAAATATCAGCAGCTAATTCTGGTGGTGTTTGAGATAACGTTTCCATAATAGCATCTTCAATTCGTTGAATCGATTTGTCTAATGCTTTTGCGATTTCTCTGTACGATACATCAACTTGTTTTGGCTTACCTGTTAATAAGTCACGTCCTTGAACTGACATATCTTCTGGTGCGTTTTCTAAATCTTCAACAGCCGCACCAATTTGAATTTTAATTTTTTCAGCAGTTGTTTCTCCAACAAATAAATTGTGTTGCGTTCTCATATAGTAAATGATGTCATTTGTGAAAACGTCTCCTGCAATTTTAACTGATTTGTCGCAAACAATACCTGCTAATGCAATTACAGCAATTTCTGTTGTTCCACCACCGATATCAACAATCATGTTTCCTTTTGGTTGCATAATATCGATACCAATACCGATAGCAGCAGCCATTGGTTCGTGAATTAAGTAAACTTCTTTACCGTTTACACGTTCTGCAGATTCTTTTACGGCACGCATCTCTACTTCAGTAATTCCTGAAGGGATACAAATTACCATTCTTAAAGCAGGTGTAAATAATTTCTTTTTTAAAGCAGGTATGCTTTTGATAAACATACTGATCATTTTTTCAGAAGCATCAAAATCTGCAATAACTCCGTCTTTTAACGGACGAATTGTTTTAATATTTTCATGCGTTTTTCCTTGCATCATATTGGCTTCTTTACCAACGGCGATTATCTTGCCAGTGATTCTATCTCTAGCAACAATTGAAGGACTATCTATTACAACTTTATCGTTGTGAATTATAAGTGTATTTGCGGTACCAAGGTCGATTGCGATGTCCTCGGTCATGAAATCAAAAAATCCCATATTTATATCAAGGGTTTAGGTATTTTGTATAATTGTATTCAACTAGCAAAAGTATAAAATTTAATCGGAATTATTCAAAATAAAAACGCATTAAAAAATAATATTTTAATGCGTTTGAAAATATGGGTTTTGTAAGGCGATTTTTAATGTTTGAAATGACGTATTCCTGTAAATACCATTGCTACATTATTATCATTACAATAATTGATGCTTAATTCATCTTTTATAGAACCACCAGGTTGAATAACTGCAGTAATTCCAGCTTTGTTTGCAATTTCCACACAATCAGGGAAAGGGAAAAAGGCATCACTAGCCATAACCGCTCCTGTTAAATCAAAATCAAAAGACGTTGCTTTTTCAATTGCTTGTCTTAATGCGTCAACTCTTGAAGTTTGACCAGTTCCTGAAGCTAATAATTGACGATTTTTTGCAAATACAATAGTGTTTGATTTTGTGTGTTTACAAATTTTTGATGCAAATAATAAATCTTCAATTTCTTCTGCAGTTGGTGCAGTATTCGTTGCTGTTTTTAAAATGGCCGCAGAATCCGTGATATTATCTTTATCTTGAACTAAAATTCCGTTTAAACATGTACGAACGTTTTTAGCTGGTAACGCAACATCGTTAATTACTAAAATGATTCTGTTTTTCTTTTCTTCTAAAATATCAATTGCTTCTTTATCAAATGAAGGTGCAATTACTACTTCACAGAATAACTTGTTAATTTCTTCTGCAGTTGCAACGTCAATAGTTCCATTAGCAATTAAAACACCACCAAAAGCAGAAGTTGGATCTCCAGCTAAAGCATCTAAATATGCTTCTTTCATGGTAGCTCTAGTGGCTAATCCACAGGCGTTATTGTGTTTTAAAATTGCAAATGTTGGTTCGTTATTTTTAAATTCATTAATTAAATTTACAGCTGCATCAACATCTAATAAATTGTTATATGATAATTCTTTTCCGTGTAATTTTGTAAACATTTTGTCGAAATCCCCAAAGAAAAATCCTTTTTGATGTGGGTTTTCACCATAACGTAAAACTTGACCTTTTTCTTCACTAATTTTTAAATAAGTATCTTCTGTGTTGAAGTAATTAAAAATAGCAGTATCATAATTTGATGAAGTATGGAAGGCTTTTGTAGCTAATAATTTTCTTTGTTCAATTGAAGTGGAACCGTTGTTTTCTGTGTAGAAATTTAAGAAAGTACTATATTCGTCTACAGAAGCAACAATTACTGTGTCTTTAAAGTTTTTAGCAGCCGCTCTAATTAATGAAATTCCACCAATATCAATTTTTTCAATAATATCAGCTTCACTCGCTCCAGAAGCAACTGTTTTTTCAAATGGATATAAATCTACAATAACTAAATCGATTTGTGGAATATTGAATTCTGTCATTTGAGCCACATCGCTTTCATTTTCTTGACGATTTAAAATGCCACCAAAAATTTTAGGATGTAACGTTTTTACTCTTCCTCCAAGAATTTCAGGAAAATCTGTAATGTCTTCAACTGCTACTACAGGAATGTTTAAGTTTTTAATGAAAACTTCTGTTCCACCTGTTGAATAAATAGTAACGTTGTTTTGATGAAGTGCTTTTACAATTGGTTCTAAACCAGTTTTGTCAAATACAGAAATTAATGCCGATTTGATTTGTTTTGAATGATTCATTATGTAGTTGTTTGTTTTGAAGTGCAAAAGTACATATTTGATTAAGAAAATGCAATTATTTGAAATTCAAAATTTAAGTATTTCTAGTTCGTTGAAAATTAGAATTTGTAACAAAATAGTTAATTTGGCTACAAATGAATAGAATTTTGATTTTATGCTTTTATATATACGTTTATTAAAAGAAAGTTTTGCTTTTGCAATTAATGCTTTGCGAAATAATAAATTACGAACTGTTTTGTCTTTACTTGGTGTAACAGTAGGTATTTTTTCCATTATTGCTGTTCTTGCTGCGGTAGATTCTCTAAAAAGAAATATTGTAGATAGTTTAGATGGTATGGATAAAAATACAATTTATTTATTCAAATATTCTTTCGGACCAACTGAAGTTGAACAATGGAAAAGAGACCAATTTCCGCATGTTAAATATGATGAATTTCAATATTTAAAGAAAAATATGGATAATGTTGGTAAAATTTCATTTAACTTTTTTACTAGAAATCAAAGTATAAAATACGACGACAATACAGTTAATTCTATTCGTGTTAAACCATCAACAGAAGAATTTTTTGAAATTGAGCCTTTTAAAGTCGAAAAAGGAAGATTATTTAATGAAGTGGAGTCGTATTCTGGAACTCCAGTAATCGTTTTAGGATATGATGTGGCGGAAGGCTTGTTTAAAGGTAATGAGCCATTAGGAAAACAAATTCGTTTATACGGACAACGTTATACTGTAATTGGAGTTTTGAAAAAAATGGGTCAAAATACGTTTGGAGATTCAAATGATGTAGCAGTTTTTCTTCCGGTAAATAATATTAGAAAATTATACGGAGACAATAGTGCTATTTTTACGCCTGCAATTTTGGTTAAACCAGAAGAAGGTACAGATATTGAAGAGTTTAAAGCTGAATTAACCAATAAATTAAGAACGTATAGAGGATTAAAACCAGATGAAATTAATAATTTCTTTGTGAATATTTTATCTGGATTTACCGATTTCATTGACGATATTATGGGGCAATTAAATATTGTTGGATGGTTAATTAGTGGGTTTTCACTTTTGGTTGGTGGTTTCGGAATTGCCAATATTATGTTCGTTTCGGTAAAAGAAAGAACGAATTTAATTGGAATTCAAAAAGCTTTAGGAGCCAAAAATAAATTCATCTTATTCCAATTTTTATTTGAAGCAGTAATTTTAGCGATGATTGGTGGATTAATTGGTATTTTATTAGTTTGGATTATTGCTCAAATTTTATCGAGTAGTTTAGATTTCAAATTCGTTTTAAGTTTAAATAATATCATTTTAGGTTCAAGTTTGTCAATTGTAATTGGATTGTTATCAGGAATCTTACCTGCTATTTCAGCTTCCAAATTAGATCCTGTTGAAGCAATAAGAACGGGTATGTAAAATGTAAGATTTTTGTTGCGTAGAATTAATTTTGTGTTATTTTTGTGTTTCAAATATCGAAATTGAATGTGCGGAATTTCCGGATTTATAAACAAAAACTTATCAAATAACAAAAAGCAAGCTTTAATTACAGGTTTGCGTGAACTTCAATTTCATAGAGGTCCTGATTATACGGGAGAATGGAATAAGAACTCTTTTGCGCATTTTTTTCATCAAAGATTATCATTAATTGACGGAAATAGCCGTTCCAATCAGCCCTTTTTTAATGACGATTTTGTTTTGTGTTTTAATGGTGAAATTTATAATTATCTTGCCTTAAAACAATATTTACCATCAGTTAATTTTGTTACGACTTCAGATACTGAAGTGCTTTTTCAATATTTAATTCATCACGGAATTGAAAAAACACTTAGAGACATTCAAGGAATGTTTGCTTTTTCTTTTTATGATGTTAGAAAAAAAGAACTTTATTTAGTTAGGGATCGATTCGGTATTAAACCTTTGTTTTATGTAAACAATTCTGAAATTTTTGCATTTGCTTCAGAATCTCGAACGTTAGCAAAATCTTTAAAGATAAAACCAGATAGTTATAAAACTATTATGTCTTTAAACAGTACATTAGAAGGGAGTTCTTCTTATTCATTATTTAATGATATTGTAAAAGTTAAAGCAGGAACGGTTGTAAAAATTGATCAAAATTTAGAAATTTCAGAATCTTATTATTATAAACTTTCCGATCAAGTAGATGCAAAATACCATCAAGAGCTTGCTAAGAAACCAAAAGCAGAAATTGTAAAAGAATTTGATACGTTGTTGTCAAAATCTGTTGAAGAAATGTTAGTTTCTGATTTTCCTATGGGTTCTTTTGTAAGTGGTGGGATTGATTCTTCTGTTTTAACAGCCATTTCTAAAAAATTTCAACCTAATATCGAATTATTTACGGCAGATATTGTTGGTAAACATTCGGAATATAACGATTCGTTAGCATTAGCTAATCATTTGGGGTTGAATTTGAAAAAAACGGAATTTCAGCCAGAAGACTTTTTAAAATATTGGCTTACGGCAACAGAATATAATGCTGGACCAATTGTTTATTTTACAAATGGTGTTCCTATTTCAAGAGTGGCTAATTTAGCCAGAGAAAATAATGTAAAAGCAGTAATTTGTGGTGAAGGTTCAGATGAATTGTTTTTAGGGTATTCTAAATTAATGGCAGCGCGTTATAAAAAAGCGTTGTTGTTTCCACATGAAATCTTAAAGAAAATCTATAAAATTTATCCAGCATTAAATAGTTATTTATTTCCTTCTGATTCTTCAAATTTAGATAGTTTTAATGTTCGATTAGCGAATGCTTATAAGAGTGAAATGCTTTATGAAAAAGGAGCCGATTTATACTCTTTTGTGTCGAAAAAAGAACAAAAGTATTATTTGGATTCTTTTGAAATGATGCAAAAACATTTGCAGGCATTATTGTATAGAAACGATAGAATGGGAATGATTTCTTCTATTGAAGTTCGTTTCCCATTTTTACATGAAGATGTAGTAAAATTTGGTTTGAATTTACCTTTAGAATATAAAACACGTTGGACAACGCAATTGCATAATAAAAAACATCCTTTTATTACTGATAAATGGATTGTAAGAGAAATATCTAAGAAGTATTTGCCAGAAAGTTTGGTTGCAAAAAAGAAAAACGGATTGCCAATTGATGGTTTAAATGGAGTTCAAATTTCAAAAGAATTTTTCAAAAATGGATATGTAGCCAATATTCTACAATTAGATGATACAACTTTAGATTACATGATGCGAAAAGAAAATCCGTATTTTATTGGTAAATTAGCTTCAGTAGAATTATTTGGATTATTGTATGATTATGAATTATCCAACAGTGAAATTCAACAAAAAATTGACAAGTATTGTACAATGAAAAAATAAAAAAAATCCTAACTTTTAAAAGTTAGGATTTTTTGTTTTATCGAATATCTTGATTTAAGATTAAGTCAATGTATAAATTTATCTTATCTTTTAATTCTTTTCTGTGTGAAATAAAATCTAAGAATCCATGATCTAATAAGAATTCAGATGTTTGGAAACCTTCTGGTAAATCTTTTCCTGTAGTATCTTTTACAACACGTGGTCCAGCAAATCCGATTAATGCTCCTGGTTCAGCGATATTAATATCACCTAACATAGCATAAGAAGCAGTTGTTCCTCCTGTTGTTGGATCAGTACATAAAGAAATATAAGGTAATTGTGCTTCTGCTAATTGCGCTAATTTTGCAGATGTTTTTGCTAACTGCATTAACGATTGTGCAGCTTCCATCATACGCGCACCACCCGATTTTGAGATCATTACAAATGGTAATTTCTTTTTAATAGCATAATCAATACCTCTTGCAATTTTTTCACCAACTACAGCACCCATAGAACCGCCGATAAAAGCAAAATCCATACAACAAATTACGATGTCATTTCCTTTAGATTTTCCTACTGCAGTTCTAACAGCATCTTTTAGTTTAGTTTTTTCAGTAACTTCTTTTAAACGATCACTGTATTTTTTTGTATCTACGAATTTCAATGAATCCACAGAAGTAATGTTAGCATCTAATTCAGTAAATTCATTATTATCGAATAAAATTTCAAAATATTCTTTACTACCAATTCTTACATGATAATCGTCTTCTGGGCTTACCCATAAATTTCTTTCTAACTCATCAGAATCTACAATTTTACCTGTTGGAGATTTGTACCATAATCCTTTTGGTACATCTTTTTTATCTTCAGTAGCAGTTGTAATTCCTTTTTCTTTTCTTTTAAACCAAGCCATAATTTTAATGGATAATGAATAATTGACCTTGAATTATTATTCGTTGTCAATTATCAATTGTTAATTATAATGTATTTACGTTATTTAAATCGGCAAATGCCTGTTCTAATCTTTTGTTGAATGTTAATTCGCCTTCACGAACCCATTTTCTTGGATCGTAATGTTTTTTGTTTGGACTATCAGCGCCGTCTGGACTACCAATTTGTGTTTTTAAATAATCAATTTTTGAAGTTACGTAATCTCTTACACCTTCAGTAAAAGCAAATTGTAAATCGGTATCGATATTCATTTTAATAACTCCGTAAGAAATTGCTTCTCTAATTTCTTCTAATGTAGAACCTGATCCACCATGGAAAACAAAGTCAACCGGATTTGGTCCTGTGTTGAATTTATTTTGAACATATTCTTGAGAATTTTTCAAGATAATTGGTGTTAATTTTACATTTCCTGGTTTGTATACACCATGAACATTTCCGAAAGCAGCTGCAATAGTAAAACGTGGACTAATTTTCATTAATTCTTCGTAAGCATAGGCAACTTCTTCTGGTTGAGTATATAGTTTTGAGCTATCAACATCTGTATTGTCTACACCATCTTCTTCACCACCTGTAATACCTAATTCAATTTCTAAAGTCATATCCATTTTACTCATACGCTCAAGATATTTTTTACATAACTCGATGTTTTCGTGTAATGGCTCTTCAGATAAATCAATCATGTGAGAAGAATATAATGGTTTTCCAGTTTCAGCAAAATGTTTTTCTGAAGCATCTAATAAACCATCAATCCATGGTAATAAATTTTTAGCACAGTGGTCTGTGTGTAAAATAACTGTTGCTCCATAAGCTTCAGCTAAAGTATGAATATGTTTTGCGCCAGCAATACCACCTAAAATAGCAGCTTGTTCTCCAGCGTTAGATAAACCTTTTCCAGCATTAAATTGTGCGCCACCATTTGAAAATTGAATAATAACAGGCGCGTTTAGTTTTGCTGCAGTTTCTAAAACTCCATTTACAGTACTGCTTCCTGTTACGTTTACTGCAGGTAAAGCAAATCCTTTTTCTTTTGCGTAATTAAAAATTTCTTGAACCTGATCTCCTGTTGCAACTCCTGGTTTGATATTATGACTCATAGTAGCTTAATTGTTTATATTTTAATTGTGTTGATTCTGAATGTACAAAAGTAATAATTTTATTAATTCTAAAAAGGATAATTTATACCGATATTAAAAACGGTATTAGAAAATCCAAATCCATTAGCATTAATCCATCTTTGAGAATATTCTTTAGCAGGATTATAGGTTTTTAATCCTAAATCGCCACGAACTACAAAGAAACCGAAATCGTATCGTAATCCGAAACCTGTTCCAACTGCTATATCTCTTAACGATTTAAAGCCATTAAAAGTTAATTTTTCATCTTCAACGTTGTCTAAAGTGTTCCAAATATTTCCAGCATCGGCAAATAAAGCACCGTTTAAACTTTTAAAAATATTAAAACGATATTCTAAATTGGTTGATAGTTTTAAATTCGCTTCATTAAAATCATTGATACTTTTGCTAGAGCCTGGTCCTAATGAATAAGCTTGCCAACCTCTATTATCGTTACTTCCGCCAGCAAAATAACTTCGCGAAAACGGTATAGAATTAGAATTTCCATATGGAATGGCAATTCCTCCAAAAAATCTAAAAGCTAGTGAACTTTTCTTGTGAATGTGTAAATGCTTTATGTATTCAAATTCTGTTTTGATGTATTGTGCATATTCCACTCCAAATAATGTTCGTTTGTTATTATCACTAAATGGTTCGTTTTTTTGTTTGGCAACCATGTCGATAATATTACCAGCGCTTTCTACTTTTGCTTTTATGTTGTAAAATTCAATATCATTAATATCTCTTTTTGTGCTAAGATTATAAGAGAAACTCGAAGACAAAATTAAGTTGTTTTCTATCAGTCTTTTTCTTCTTTCTCCAATGGTATTGATGGTTTTAAAGTCTTCTTCGTTTGAAACCGGAATGCCTCCATTTACTACCTGATTGATATATTCTACAGCACCGCCTGGCAGATTTAAATTTCCATTGTCGTCAAAAAATTCATTGGAAGATGGTGGGTAAATTTGTGCCAATTCATTTAAGGTGTCATACGAATATTTATATACTCTGAAATAATTATTGATATTTAAATTTCGAACAAATTGTAGATTGAATAAGTCAAATCGAAATTTTTTGGTTTCATCTTTATTTAATCCCCAATCATAATAAAAACTACTGTTATAATTTTCTTTATCTAGTCCGATATTAGTTTGTTTAGAAAGTCCTAACAGGAAAGTAGTGGTTGGGAATGTTTCTTTTTTTATTAAACGTTTCGTGTTAATCGGAAAGAAAATTCTTGGAAATGTAAGTTTAATATCAGCTCCGTATTCCAAAATATTAAAAAAGGCATTCGTATTATTTTTAATACTTGGATCTTTCGATGTTCCTAAATTTCCTCTGGTGGAAATGTCTAAAATTTCAGCGCCTTTAAAAATATTTCTAAAGGAAACTCCCATAAATCCTGAAACACCAAATTGTTGAATGTTGGAATGTGAAAGATCGAAATTTACATTGAAATTATATTTTTTCAACGGAGTTAATACGATGTTAGCAATTAAGCCATTTCCGCTAGCATCTTCTACATATTGTATTCTTGGAAATGAAAATATTTTTAAATTAGATAGCGAACGTGTCGTTAATGTTTTATCATGATCGCTAAATAATTTTCCTTCCTCAATAAAAATAGAATTTACTAGGGCTTTTGGACGGTATTTTAATTTTCCTGAACTGTAGAAATTGAAATTTTTATAAGAAGTACTATCAATTCCAACTGTTTTTTCTTTTACTTGCTTGTCTGTAAAAATATTAACTTTCGTAATTTTATAAATCTTGAAAGGTTCAGTATAGGTTGAATCTCCATTTTTTACAATTCTGTTACCAATATTGTAAGTGAAATTTAACTTATTCTTTTGCTTTTTAATAGTATCAATATCTGGAATTTTTATGTAGTTTTCTTGAAAATGATATAATCCTCTGTTTCTGAATTCTGTAGAAATTCGCTTTTTTTCTTCGTCCCAATTATTTTTATTATAGGCTTCACCCGTTTTAATTAATGATTTGTTAGAAATTTCAACAAATAATGAGTCGGCAATCGGACTGTCAATTTTTCTGAAAATACTATCAATAATATACGGTTTACCTGTTGTAATTGTATAGGTTACTTTTGCTTTACGTTTCTTTAAAGAATCAACTTTCGACGTAATTTTTGTATCGAAAAATCCTCTGTTAAAATGATAAACATATAATCGTATTTTTGATTTACTTATTTTTGAAGTGTCTAAAACGGCAGGAGCTTCTCCAATTCTTTTGAAGAAATTACTATATCCCGATACAAAAAACGATTTCCCTAAACGATTCACTTGCTTTTTAGAATACAAGTTGGTCATTCTTTCTATTCTTTTTGGATTTTTTTGCAACCAAGCTGTATATGAAGAATCCGCATTTTTTTTACTAAGATTATATAATTGTAAACGCGGTTTGAAACCTAAAAATTTACTATTAGGTTTTTGATAGAGTTGAATTTCTAATTCCTCAATGTTAGAAGGCTTATCGTTTACGATAATTTTATTCTCATGAAGAAGCATTTGTTTCTTTTGGATTTTTCTTACTTCAGAACATGAGTAAAAAAATATTCCTAAAAGAAAAAATAATACTATTTTTGATGTGAAATTCCTCAAACGCATAAATTTTATTCAAAAATACAATTTTTTATGGTTAGCAAAAACCAAATTAAACTAATAAATAGTTTACAGCAAAAAAAGTACCGAAAATTACATAATCTTTTCATAGCAGAAGGAAAAAAAGTAATACAAGAACTTATTGATGCTAAATTTAATTTGGAACATTTATTTGTGACGAAAGAAAATTTATTTGATACTAAACACCAACCGGTTTTAATTGCTGATGCCGATTTAAAAAAAATTACTGCGTTAACAGCAGCAAATGATTGTTTGGCAGTTTTCAAAACTAAAGAAATTACTTTTAAGGAAAGTTCAGGATTAGAATTGGCTTTAGATGATATAAAAGATCCTGGAAATATGGGTACAATCATTCGCTTATGCGATTGGTTTGGTATTTCGAGAATTGTTTGTACAGAAGAATCAGTAGATATCTATAATCCTAAAGTAGTACAAGCGACTATGGGAAGTTTAGCTAGAGTAGAAGTAGTGTACACCGATTTGACTTCCTATATAAAAAATGCCAATACTGAGGTTTTTGGGACTTTTATGGAAGGTGAAAATATCTATAAACAAACATTGCCAACAAGTGGGATTATTGTAATGGGAAATGAAGCTAACGGGATTTCTCGAGATATTGAAAAGCTAGTAACACAAAAAATCAGTATACCGCGTTTTGGAACGTTACAACAAACGGAAAGTTTAAATGTAGCTACAGCAACTGCAATAATTTTATCTGAATTTAAGCGTAATTAATTTGCTTAATTAATGGAATGTAAAGTTGATGAAAACAGCTCTCGTTTTCATGGATTCTACATTGCCAGTCCAAGGTGAGTTTGGATCATTATCACGAATTAATTCATCATTTAATCCGAAAACACCACGAATTGATGGTGAGAATTTAAAATATTCAAGATACAAATCTACTCCAAAACCAATTTCAAAGTTTTGTGTCCAAGTTCTTACTCTAAAGCGATTCGAGTAATTGTCATCTGGCGCTTTTGCGTTACTTCCTAAATTTAAAGTAGACGAAACACCACCAACTAAAAAAGGTCTAATGTTTCCTGTTCGTAATGAAGAATATTTTAATAAAAGAGGAAAATGTAAGTTCGCTGCTTTTACTTCTCGTAATCTGTCTACACTATCTTCTATGTTTGGGAAAATTAAATTTCTTTGAGTAGCATAAAAACCAGGTTCGAAACGCAAATCGAAATATTCGTTTAATCTTAAATTTCCAACTAAACCAACGTTAAATCCAGTTGTTTTATTTACTTCAACGTCTTGTCCAACGGTTAAATAGTCGAATTTATATCCGTAACTACTAAATCCAAGAAAATAACCCCAATGTACACGTTGTTTATCGAAATTTTCCTGTTGGATGATTGGATCTTTGCCAAACATTCCGCCCTGACTCCAAGCGTTTAGAGAAAATAAAAGTATTAAAATGCTGTATCTGAAATTCATTTTTATTTTTTTGATGCTGTATAAATTGTTGCAACTCCCATTGTTTGAGGCAAGTGCTTTACATCTATAAACCCAATTTTGCGTAAAATATTGTTTAAAACTTCTCCAAAAGGGAAATTTTGTGCAGAATTTGATAGATAAGAATACGCTTTTTTATCCTTAGAAAATAATTTACCAATGGTTGGCATGATGAAATTTGTATACACATAATACCCTTGTTTAAAAGGGAATTTTGTAGGAACAGAAGTTTCTAAAATGATAAAAAGTCCGTTAGGCTTTAATACGCGTAAAATTTCAGAAAGTCCTTGTTCTAAATTTTCAAAATTACGCACACCATACGCAACGGTAATTACATCGAAATAATTATCTGAGTAAGGAATTTTTTCGCCATCGCCTAAAACCATTTGAATTTTTGATTCTAAATTTTTAGCTGCGATTTTTTTCTTACCCATATCAAGCATGCCTTGAGATATGTCTAAACCAATAATTTCAGTAGCTGAAGTTTCAGCAAATGAAATGGCTAAATCACCTGTTCCTGTAGCAATATCTAAAATAGAAGAAGGGTTTTTAGATTTTACCATTTGCAAAATCTTCTTTTTCCATTTTGCATCAGTTCCTAAAGAAATTATTTTATTTAATCCGTCGTAATTTTCTGAAATAGTATCAAACATTTGAGCGACTTGCTCTTTTTTTCCTGTTTCAGAATTTTGGTATGGTTTTATCGTTTCAGACATGATTTTTTATTTGTGATACAAAAGTAATGATAAAAATTCCAATTTTTTAAATTCCAAATTCCAAATAATTGGATTTTGGAATTTTATGATTAGGAATTTACTTTTTTATAGGTTAAAAAAGTAAAGTCGAAATTGTGTTTTTCATCTTTTGCGTGAAATTCTTCAAAAACTAATTCCCATTTTGTGGTGTCAATTTCTGGAAAAAAAGTATCGGCTTCCACAGTTGTATGAACTCGAGTTAAATCAATTTTATCAACCAAATCTATTGATTGTTTATAAATTTGTCCGCCGCCAATTACAAAAACTTCTTCGTCTTTAGGGCAAATATTTATAGCTTCTTGTAAATCGGAAACTACGATACAACCTTCAGGAACTTCATAGTCTTTTTGTCTTGTGATAATAACATGTGTTCTGTTTGGCAATGGTTTTGGAAAACTTTCAAATGTTTTTCTTCCCATAATGATATAATGACCAGATGTTAAACTTTTAAAGCGTTTAAAATCATCGGGTAAATGCCAAACTAATTGGTTGTCTTTTCCTAGAGCGTTATTTTCTGAAGCTGCGGCGATTATTGTAAGCATTTATTAATAAGTTATTTCAATAATTATTGGTAAGTTTTTATGAGATTTTACTTCAATACCATTTGATATTTCAGAATTCCATTTGTCTTGTTTGTTAAATATATTTTTTAAATCAACTTCAAAATCAATATTTAAGTTTTTGGAGCTTTTCATTTTAATGTCATTTAAAGATCCGTCCTCATAAACTGAAAATTGAATATTAAATCTATATTGTCCAGGTTCTATCTTGTGTCTATATAAGATTTTTGATAAATCAGATGAAATTTCTTCTCTAAATCTATCCATTCCTTTTTTTGGTAACGAGGGTTCGTTATTTTTGAATTTTCTTTTTGAATTCTCAGAGTGAATAATTGTGCCTTCTATTAGTTCGTTATTTTTAAATAGATATTCATATTTTGGATAACTTTCATTTGTAGAAGTCCAAATACCATTCATTAGTCCGGTTTTTATTTCTCCTTTTATTGGAATTTGATTGTTATGTACAATTTCATAACTTCCGTTGAAGTTAATAACAGTTTGTTTTCCATTATTATCCCAAAAGTTTTTTATTATTGAAACATCTTTTCCGTTTAGACTTATAAATTCACCTTCGAGTTTTAATTTTTCATTATCGTAAAACTCTGAATATTCACCAATTAGTTTGTTGTTTGTGTAATTGTAAATTGCTTTAATTTTATTGTCCTTAATAATTTTACAAAAACCATTTAGGATAAAATTATTTTTATCGTTTACTTGATAAATAGCTTCAAGAATATCTTCAGAATTTATTTTAATGAATTTTTCAACATCATATTTTTCTTTTTCTTCAGAATAGTTTTTAATGATGTATTTATGAAGATAATTAGAATTATCAGTTAAATTTAAAAGAGAATCTCTGTAAATAATTTTGTCGTTTGAGTTTTGTCCAAACGAAAGTATACTTATAAATATTAGAGTAATTAAAGTGATTTTTTTCATGCTTATTATAAAATGTCACGCAGATTAAAAGATTTTTTTGAAAATTAATCTTTGTAATCTGCGTGTTGTATTTTTTAAATCGAAACCGCTCCTTTAATGTGCGGATGTGGATCGTAATCTTCTAAAGTGAAATCATCAAAAGTGAAATCGAAAATGTTTTTCACTTCTGGATTGATAATCATTTTAGGTAATTTTCTTGGCTCTCTGCTCAATTGTAAATTAACTTGTTCGATATGATTGTTGTAAATGTGAGCGTCACCAAAAGTGTGAATGAATTCACCAGCTTCGAATCCACAAACTTGCGCCACCATCATGGTAAATAAAGCATAAGAAGCAATGTTAAAGGGAACACCTAAAAAGATATCGGCACTTCTTTGATATAATTGACACGATAATTTTCCGTCAGCTACATAAAATTGAAAAAAGGCATGACACGGAGGTAAGGCTGCTTTTCCATTCGCTACATTTTCTGCAAAAGAAACGGAAGTATCAGGTAAAACCGATGGATTCCAAGCCGAAATTAACATTCTACGACTATTTGGATTGGTTTTTAATGTTTCAATTAATTCAGTAATTTGATCAATTTCTTCACTGTTCCAATTTCTCCATTGATGACCATAAACTGGACCTAAATCGCCATTTTCATCTGCCCATTCGTCCCATATTTTTACGCCATTTTCTTTTAAATAAGCAATGTTAGTTTCCCCTTTTAAAAACCATAATAATTCATGGATGATCGATTTTAAGTGTAGTTTTTTGGTAGTTACCATTGGAAAACCTTCACTTAAATCAAAACGCATTTGATAACCAAAAACACTAATAGTTCCCGTTCCTGTTCGGTCGCCTTTTTGGTTTCCGTTCTCTAATACATGTTTTACTAAGTCGTGATATTGTTTCATATGTTGGATGTTAGATGTTTGCTGTTAGATGTTTCTAAATTCTAACTTCAGATTTCTAAATTGTATTTAATGATTAAATGATTCTACGTCTTTTGGATCGTGTTTATGTTTAAATAATATGGCAAATGCAATTGTTATAATTAAAGCATAAATGGCAAAAGTTAGCCAAATGTTATGCCAGTCTTTTCCTTTTTCTGTTGTAAAATAAGTGTCGATTAAGAATCCACTTCCTAAACTTCCTAAAATTGCTCCAAATCCATTGGTCATCATCATGAATAATCCTTGCGCTGAAGATCGAATTTTTGAATCAGTTGTAGTTTCTACGAATAAAGAACCAGAAATATTAAAGAAATCGAAGGCTAATCCGTAAACGATATTCGACATGATAATCATCCATAAACTTCCAATTGGATCTCCGTAAGCAAAGAATCCAAAACGAATTACCCAAGCAACTAAACTGAAAAGCATTACTTTTTTGATTCCAAATCTTCTTAAAAAGAAAGGTATAGCTAAAATAAATATCGTTTCAGAAATTTGAGAGATTGATAAGACAATATTAGCCGATTTTACTACAAATGTATTAGCGTATTCAGGAACATTTTTAAAATCGTGAATATACGTTTCGCCATACATATTAGTTAATTGTAAGGCAGCTCCTAAAAACATACTAAAAACAAAAAACATGGCCATTTTAGATTGCTTGAATAATTTAAAAGCATCTAAACCGAAAATTTGTGATAAAGATTTGTTAGTTCTTTCGTCTTTTGTAGGTTCAATTTTAGGTAACGTGAATGAGAATATTCCTAAAATAATAGCAAAGAAAGACGCAATATAAAATTGATTACATTCAACTGGCATTCCAGTTATAGAAGCAATTGATTTTCCTATTCCAATTCCAAAACTAAATGGAGGATTTACATTACTAAATAAGTTAGTACACCACATGGCAACAATAAATCCGATAGTACCAAATACTCTAATAGGTGGGTAATCTTTAATAACATTAAAGTTGTATTTTTTTAAAATAGCGTATGATAGCGAGTTAGATAATGATAATGTTGGCATGTAACACATCATTCCAATAAGAAGGACCCAGAAAAAAGTTGATGGACTGTCAATTATGGGTAAAAAAAGTAAAATTAAACCATATAAAATATGATGAATTCCGTAAAGTTTTTCAAGATTTAAATATTTATCAGCTATAATACCTGAAATTGGAGGCATTATAATTGAACCTAAACCTAATGTTGAAAACACAATTCCAAATTCGGCTCCAGACCATTGTTTAAATCCGAATCCATAACTAGCAAGAGTAGTAAGCCAAGCACCCCAAACAAATAATTGTAAAAAACTTACAATTGTCAATTTTAATTTAATATTCATATGTAAACATTTATTGTTTTTCAATGGTCATATGGTATCGCCTTTTTTAGATGTTTGCAAGCAAACGATTTTATTTCTGGCGATTTCATAATCTGAATAAATTTTAGTTAGTCAAGTTGGTTTTAGTTGTGTTTGTTTGTTTTGTGTAGTAGTTTAGCTTTCTTTTTTGTCTATTTCGTCGCGAATTTTCGCTGCTTTTTCGTAGTCTTCATTCTGAACGGCTTCTTCAAGCATGTTATATAATTCTTCTAGAGAATGTCTTGAAAAACCAGCTGCAGAATCATCACTAGAACCAAATGTTTCTGGTTCTGATAAAATATCGTCGTTGTCTGTGTTTTCTGGATTTCCTTCAGATGGGTTTAAGTTTAAAAACACACCTGCTTTGTCTAAAATATTTTTATAGGTAAAAATTGGAGCGTCAAAACGCAATGCTAATGCAATGGCATCAGATGTTCTGGCATCAATTATTTCTTCGTTATTATCTCTTTCGCAAATAATACTTGAGTAAAAAACACCATCCACCAATTTATGTATAATTACTTGTTTTACAACAATTTCAAATCGGTCTGCAAAGGTTTTAAATAAATCGTGTGTTAAAGGTCTTGGAGGTTTTATTTCTTTTTCAAGAGCTATTGCAATAGATTGAGCTTCGAAAGCGCCAATAACAATTGGTAATTTTCGTTCACCGTCCACTTCATTCAAAATCAAAGCATAAGCTCCATTCTGTGTTTGGCTATAAGATATTCCTTTAATGGTTAATTTTACTAAACTCATTTATATTTAAACTTTCTTCAAATGTACTAAAATATATCTTTTTTAAAATAATAAAGGCTATCTAAATGTAGCTATTTCTAACTTTATTTAGATAGCCTTTTTGAGAGGCACAATATATAAAAAATTATGCGTTTGCCGCTTTAAATGCTTTTAATTTTTCAATCAATTTTGGAACTACATCAAAAGCATCGCCAACAACACCATAATCGGCTACTTTAAAGAAAGGAGCTTCAGCGTCACTGTTAATAACTACTTTTACTTTTGAAGAGTTGATACCTGCAATATGTTGAATAGCACCAGAAATACCAACTGCAATATATAAGTTTGCAGCTACAGGTTTTCCAGTTTGTCCAACGTGCTCGCTGTGAGGTCTCCATCCGATATCAGATACTGGTTTAGAACAAGCAGTAGCAGCGCCTAAAATAGAAGCTAATTCTTCAATCATTCCCCAGTTTTCTGGACCTTTCATTCCTCTTCCTGCAGAAACAACAATCTCTGCATCAGCAATCGTTACTTTTCCAGTAGTTTTTTCTGAATTGGTAACTTTTACTCCGAAATCTGCATCAGATAAAGCTGGAGCGAAATCTTCTTCAGTTAATGAAGTTGCATTTTCAATTAATCCAAATGAGTTTTTAGAAATTCCTAATACTTTTACATCTGTAGTAATTTCTGTTATGTTGAATGCTTTGTTAGAAAAAGCATTTCTTTTTACTTGGAAAGGAGCAGTGCTTACTGGTAATTCAATTACGTTTGAAGCGAAACCTGCGTTTAAGTTTACGGCTACTAATGGAGCAATGTGTAAACTATCTGTAGTTGATTCTAAAATTACCACTTTTGCACCTTCTTTTTCTGCAGCTTGTTTGATTACGTCTGCATAAGCTTTAGCGCTAAAAGTGTTTAATTTGTCGTTAGAAACTTTTAATACTTTGCTAACACCATAATTTGCTAATGCTGCATTTTCAGATGCATTAATCGTTACAGCTGTAACAGTAGTTCCTAATGAATCGGCAACTTTTTTTGCATAAGAAGCAATTTCAAAAGCTGCTTTTTTAAATTTTCCTTCGTTTGATTCTGTATATATTAAAACTGACATATCTTTTTATTTACGATTTATGATTTACGAATGCGATTGTAAATTAGATTACTTTCGCTTCGTTGTGTAATAAACTGATTAACTCATCTAAATTATCTGCATTAACTAATTTTACAGCAGATTTAGCAGCTGGTTTCTCAAATTTTACAGAAGATGTAGCATTTGCATCACCAGTTGGTTCTACTAAATTCAACGCTTTAGTACGAGCAGTCATAATTCCTCTCATGTTCGGAATTCTTAAATCTTTTTCTTCTACTAATCCTTTTTTACCTGCAACAATTAAAGGTAAGCTTGCAGTAGCTGTTTCTTTACCACCATCAATTTCTCTAATAGTAGTTGCTTCATTTCCTGAAACTTCTAAACCGATACAAGCGTTTACGAAATTATAACCTAATAAACCAGCTAACATTCCTGGAACCATACCGCCGTTATAATCGATAGATTCAGTACCAGCAATAATTAAATCGTATCCACCTTCTTTAACAACATTTGCTAATTGTTTTGCAACAAATAAACCGTCAGTTGGGTTTGCGTTAATTCTGATTGCTTCGTCAGCACCAATAGCTAATGCTTTTCTTAACGTTGCTTCAGCGTCAGTTCCACCAACATTAACAACTGTTACTTGAGCACCAGTTTGTTCTTTTAAAACGATCGCTCTAGTTAAACCGAATTCATCATTTGGGTTAATAACGTATTGTACTCCATTAGTATCAAATTCTGTATCGTTATTAACGAAATTAATTTTTGAAGTAGTATCAGGCACGTGGCTGATGCAAACTAATATTTTCATTATTATTAAAGTTTTTTATTGAGGTTACGAAAGTACAAAAAAATGTTTTCAAAATACTATGCATGCATAATAAATTTATCATTTTTTTGAATTTTTGTCATTTTATTACTTAAAATGCATTGGTTTGTGTATAAATTAGATAGGATGAATCCTGAGTTTTAAGGGTAATAAAATGTTTTATAGTTAATACCGAATTAAATATTTATCCCGAACCGATAGCGCGGATTGCAATCCCCGCTATCGAGTTTTTGAAATCTCCAAGTCTTTTTTAGCCCCGATAGCAGCAAACTACCGTGTAGTGCGAATAGCGGGAAAGTGAGTGAATTGAAAAACAAAACGTATGCTTCAAATAATAAATTAGAGTCATAAAAACTGAGAATTTGTTATAAAATTAAGTTGCTTTGAAAAAAAATGAGGATTAGTGATGGTACTCATTAAAATTTATTATTTTTGCCTTTCACTAAATATACAACATATTAAATGAGAACAATACAGTTTAGAGAAGCAATTGCTGAAGCGATGAGTGAAGAAATGCGCAGAGATGAATCTGTGTATTTAATGGGTGAAGAAGTTGCGGAATATAATGGAGCCTACAAAGCTTCAAAAGGAATGTTAGATGAATTTGGTCCGAAAAGAGTTATCGATACTCCAATTGCAGAGCTTGGTTTTGCTGGTATTGCAGTAGGTTCGGCTATGAACGGAAACAGACCAATTGTAGAATACATGACGTTCAATTTCTGTTTAGTAGGAATTGACCAAATTATTAATAACGCAGCAAAAATGCGTCAAATGTCGGCTGGACAATTTCCAATGCCGATGGTATTTAGAGGTCCAACTGCTTCTGCAGGACAATTAGGTGCTACACACTCTCAAGCTTTCGAAAACTGGTTTGCTAATACTCCAGGTTTAAAAGTAGTAGTTCCATCAACTCCTTATGATGCTAAAGGATTATTAAAAGCGGCTATTCGTGATAACGATCCAGTTATTTTCATGGAATCAGAACAAATGTATGGTGATAAAGGTGAAGTGCCAGATGGAGAATACATTTTGCCATTAGGAGTTGCTGATATTAAACGTGAAGGTACTGATGTAACAATCGTGTCTTTTGGAAAAATTATTAAAGAAGCACATGCTGCAGCTGATGCATTAGCTCAAGAAGGTATTTCTTGTGAAATTATCGACTTAAGAACGGTTCGTCCGATGGATTATGATGCGATTATTAATTCAGTTAAGAAAACAAATAGATTAGTAGTTTTAGAAGAGGCTTGGCCATTTGCTTCTGTTGCTTCAGAAATTACCTATATGGTGCAAGAGCGTGCTTTCGATTATTTAGATGCACCAGTACAACGTATCACAACTGCTGATACTCCAGCGCCTTATTCACCAACTTTATTACAAGAATGGTTACCAAACAGTAACGATGTAATTAAAGCAGTTAAAAAGGTGCTTTATAAAAACTAGAATTAAAAAAATATTTTATATTTGAATCCCGATTATTTCGGGATTTTTTTTTAAACCCATATGAGATGAAAAACTTATTTGCCTTTTTATTACTAGTTTCTTCTTTTGCCTTTTCGCAAACAAAAGTTAGTGGTGTTGTGTTAGATCAAGATAATAATCCTGTTTCTTATGCTACGGTTGCCTTTAAATATTCTGCTGAAGGTGTTTTGGCTGATGAAAATGGGAAGTTTTATTTAGAATCTAAAAAAACCTATACTACTTTGGTGGTTACTTTTATGGGTTATAAAAATAAGGAGGTTCAACTTTCTGGTGAACATAATTATGATTTGAAAATTATTTTAGAAAGTGATAATCAAATTGCTGAGGTAAAAATATATGGAGGTAAAACTTCTAAAAAGAATAATCCAGCCATTGATATTCTCCGTAAAATATGGGAAAGAAAGAAGAAAAATGGTTTGCACATGTTTGATCATTATCAATATGATAAATATGAAAAAATTGAATTTGATGTCAATTCTATTGATAGTGCTTTTATGAAAAGTAAAGTATTTAAAGGTATTGATTTTATCTTTAAACATGTTGATACTTCTGCTGTTACAGGTAAAAACTTCTTGCCAATTTTTATCAATGAAACCATGAGTAAAACTTATGGGGATAATGTTAAAAAAAGAACGAAAGATGTTTTAACGGCTAATAAATATTCGGGTTTCGGAAATGCAAATAACGATGGTGTTAATGCGTTTTTAAAGGATTTGTATGCTGATTACGATATTTATAATAATTACTTAAAATTCTTCGATAAAGATTTCGTAAGCCCTCTATCTAGAACAGGAATTCAAGTGTATAATTATGTTTTAGCAGATAGTGCCTTTGTAGATAAAAAGTGGTGTTATAACATTGTGTATTATCCAAGAAGAAAAAACGAACTGACTTTTAAAGGAGATTTTTGGGTTAATGATTCTACTTGGGCCATTAAAAAAATAAATTTAACGGCTAGTAGAAGTGCTAATATTAACTGGGTTCGTGATATTTATATTGAACAAGATTTTGATGTTTTAAATGATTCTGTTTTCTTGTTGAAACGTGATCATATGATGACCGATTTTGCCTTAACGAAAAAAGAAGGTTCAAACGGAATGTACGGAAAACGTACCACGATGTTTAAAAATCATGAGTTCAATCAACCAAAAGATGATAAATTTTACCGTGAAGAAGTAAATACTTTTGATAAAGAAGTGTTTACCAAATCCGATGAATATTGGGAAGAAAATCGATTCGAAACTTTAAATTCTAACGAAAGAGGTATTTATGAAATGCTCGATACGTTAAAAACAGTTCCAAAAATTAAACGAATCTATAATTTAGTTTCAATTTTAGGAAGTGGTTATATTCAAGTCGGAAAATTTGATATTGGTCCGATTTTCTCTACTTTCGGATATAATGATGTTGAAGGGCAACGTATTCGTTTTGGTGGTAGAACGTATTTCGGTCCAAATGATTACTGGAGAATTCAAGGGTATACAGCGTACGGATTTAAAGACGATAAAGTAAAATACGGAATCAATGCGAAATACATGTTGGATAAGAAAAACCGATTTATTGTTTCGTTAGGAAATCGAAGAGATGTTGAGCAAATTGGAGTGAGTTTAACGACTTCAAACGATGTTTTAGGTAGGAGTTTTGCTTCATCTTCGTTTTTCTCAAGTGGAACGAATAATAAATTAACGAATGTAAATCTAACGAATTTAGGATTTGAAATTGAGCCGGTTAAAAATTTAGTATTTGAAAGTAATTTTACCTACAGAACACTTTCATCGGCTTCGCCTGAATTTAATTTGGATTATTATACGGATGATACACATACAACCACTTCCAATAATATTACACAATCGGAAGTGAATTTTGTTGTTAATTATACGCCAAAACGAAAAATGGTGGGTTATGGTGTAGATCGAATTGAAGTCGATTTAAATTATCCTAGAATTTTTGTGAGTTATTCTCAAGGTTTAAAAGGAGTGTTGGATAGCGATTTTAACTATTCTAAATTACAATTTTATTATCGTCAACCATTATTGATTGGTGGATTTGGAAGGTTGTTTTCTACTTTAGAAGTAGGTAAAACGTTCGGAACCGTTCCGTTATCGTTAATGGGTATTATTCCTGGAAACCAATCGTATTTCATTATCGACAATACGTACAACTTATTAAATTATTACGATTTCGTAGCCGATCAATATACATCCTTACATTTAGAACATAATTTTAACGGTAAATTATTTGCTAGAGTGCCAATGTTACGTAAGTTAAATTGGAGAGAAATTGTGGGAATTAAAGCAGTTTATGGTTCGGTTTCAGATCAAAATATTGCCATAAATGCATCGGGACAAAATTATGTAGCGCCTGTAGATGGTTATTATGAATACCATGCAGGAATTGGAAATATTTTCAAAGTAATGCGTGTAGATGCAGCTTGGAGAGGAAGTTACTTAAACATGCCAGATGCGCGTAAATTTACGGTGAGAGTAGGATTTGGATTCTATTTTTAAGGAGCATAACGTATTCGCTTTATAACAACTAAACAACGCGTTTTTTGCTATATCTTTTTATTTTGTTGCCTTCGACACTTCGATAAGCTCAGTGTAACAACTCAGGCAACAAAATAAAAAGGATGCCGCTACAACCGCGGCTATTATCATTTTTTATTCTTTGTAATTTCTATAATCTTTTTAATCTAAGTGAAATAAAATCTTAAAATGTTTTCAGATTTACAAAATTTAATTCAACTCGAACCGAAGTTTCAAACCATTATTGATACTTATGGAATTCCGGAAATCACTACAAGGCCATCCGGTTTTATGGCGCTTTCTCAATTGATTTTGGAACAACAAGTTTCTATGGCTTCGGCAAAAGCGTGTTATGATAAAGTAGAAAAGTATCTGAATGGATTTACACCAGAATTATTGTTAATTGCTTCAGATGAAGAGTTGAAATTGTGTGGTGTTTCACGACAAAAAATCAGTTATATTAAAAATTTAGCTTTTTGTATTGTAGAGAAACAAATCGATTTAGAAAGTTTTCATTCAAAAAAGGAAGAAGAAATTTTTGCAGAATTAATTCAGCTAAAAGGTGTCGGTAAATGGACCGCTCAAGTCTATTTGATGTTCTGTTTACAAAAGAAAGATGTGTTTCCTATCGGAGATATTGCTGTTCAACATACGATGCGCGAATTATTCCAAACGGAAACATTAATAGAAATGGAAGACTTTGCAAATAATTGGAAACCATATCGTTCCTTGGCAACTTATTTGTTATGGCATCATTATTTAAAAAAAAGAAATCGTTAATTTTTCAAAAAAACTTCCAACTTCCAACTTCCAACTCCTAACTTTTTACTACCTTTGCGCCCGAAAAATAAAATATAATGACAGCAGATAAAATACAAACGTTCGACGTTTTAGTAGAAATTCCAAGAGGAAGTAGAAACAAATATGAGTACGATTTCGATTTGAAAAGAATGCGTTTTGATAGAATGTTATTCTCTTCAATGATGTATCCAGCAGATTACGGATTTATTCCAGAAACGTTAGCATTAGATGGTGATCCATTAGATGTTTTAGTTTTAGTTACAAAACCAACTTTCCCTGGTTGTGTTATCGAAGTTAAACCAATCGGAGTTTTCCACATGGCAGACGATAAAGGTCCAGATGAAAAAGTAATTTGTGTACCTGTTTCTGATCCAATTTGGAATAAATTAAACGATTTATCAGATATCAATCCTCACTTATTAAAAGAAATTGAACATTTCTTTGAAGTTTATAAAGATTTAGAAAACAAAAAAGTTGATGTTCAAGGATGGGGAGATGTGAATGAAGCGAAACAAATTATGAAAGAATGTGTAGATCGTTTCAATGCAATTGAGAACAAACCAGAAGGATTATTTAGTATTAAGTAATTTTCAATAAATTTATTAAAAAAGGCAATTATCATTAGGATAATTGCCTTTTTTGTTTATTTTTGTTAATCTAACAATTAACTTTTTACTAAAAACTATGAATGAATTTATGATTTACTTGCCAATTGCTATGGCTATAATTGGCTTGCTTTTTATGGCTATCAAACGTTCTTGGGTTCTTAAACAAGATGCCGGTGACGGTAAAATGAAAGAAATTTCAGATTATATTTATGAAGGTGCATTAGCCTTCTTAAAAGCAGAATACAGGTTATTAGCAATTTTTGTTCTAGTTGCTAGTGTTGTATTAGCTGGAATCACTTTTATTCCAGGTGTAAAAACACATTTATTAATTGTTATAGCATTTATATTCGGAGCTATCTTTTCAGCATTAGCTGGAAATATGGGTATGAAAATTGCAACAAAAACAAACGTTCGTACTACTCAAGCGGCACGAACTAGTTTACCACAAGCTTTAAATGTTTCTTTTGGTGGTGGTACCGTTATGGGATTAGGAGTTGCTGGTTTAGCTGTTTTAGGATTAACAGGTTTCTTCATAATTTTCTATCAAAAATTTATGGGAGGTGTTTGGACAGATACTGATGGTATGACAGTCGTTTTAGAAACGTTAGCTGGATTTTCATTAGGAGCGGAGTCTATCGCATTATTCGCACGTGTTGGAGGTGGTATTTATACAAAAGCTGCCGATGTTGGTGCCGATTTAGTTGGTAAAGTTGAAGCGGGTATTCCAGAAGATGATCCTCGTAATCCTGCTACAATTGCAGATAACGTAGGTGATAATGTTGGAGACGTTGCCGGAATGGGTGCCGATTTATTTGGTTCGTATGTGGCGACTGTTTTAGCAGCAATGGTTTTAGGTAATTATGTTATTAAAGATATGGGTGGTAAAATTGAAGATGCTTTTGGAGGTATCGGTCCAATTTTATTGCCAATGGCTATCGCTGGTTTCGGAATTCTATTCTCAATTATCGGTACAATGTTAGTGAAAATTTCTAGTGATAGTGCGAAGGAAGCGCAAGTACAAAAAGCATTAAATATTGGAAACTGGGTTTCTATTGTTTTAACAGCGGTTTCTTGTTTCTTCTTAGTACAATATATGCTTCCTGAAGTAATGACTATGGAATATTTCGGAGAAGGTGCTCAAAAAATCTCATCAATGCGTGTATTCTATGCTACATTAATTGGTTTATTTGTAGGTGGTGCAATTTCTTCTGTAACAGAATATTACACAGGATTAGGCACAAAACCTGTATTAGCAATCGTGCAAAAATCATCAACAGGTGCAGGAACAAACGTAATCGCTGGATTAGCTACGGGTATGATTTCTACTTTCCCAACGGTATTATTATTTGGTGCTGCTATTTGGGCAACATACGCTTTAGCTGGATTTTACGGAGTTGCTTTAGCAGCTTCAGCAATGATGGCTACAACAGCTATGCAATTAGCAATCGATGCATTCGGACCAATTTCAGATAACGCTGGTGGTATCGCCGAAATGAGTGAATTGCCAAAAGAAGTTCGTACACGTACAGATATTTTAGATTCAGTAGGAAATACAACAGCAGCAACTGGTAAAGGTTTTGCAATTGCTTCTGCTGCATTGACTTCGTTAGCATTATTTGCTGCGTATGTAACGTTTACTGGAATTGATGGGATTAATATCTTCAAAGCACCAGTATTGGCAATGCTATTTATTGGCGGTATGATTCCTGTAGTTTTCTCTGCTTTAGCGATGAATTCAGTTGGTAAAGCTGCAATGGACATGGTGTACGAAGTACGTCGCCAATTCAAAGAAATTCCAGGAATTATGGAAGGAACTGGAAAACCTGAATATGGTAAATGTGTTGAAATTTCTACAAAAGCTGCCTTACGTGAAATGATGTTGCCTGGTATTTTAACAATCGGTTTCCCAATAGCAATTGTATTATTAGGTAAATTAGTTTATGGTGAAAACAATCAGTTAATTGCAGAAATGTTAGGTGGTTATATGGCTGGAGTTACCGTTTCTGGTGTACTTTGGGCAGTTTTCCAAAATAACGCTGGTGGTGCTTGGGATAATGCTAAAAAATCATTCGAAGCGGGTGTTGAAATTAATGGTGAAATGACGTACAAAGGATCAGATGCACATAAAGCTGCAGTTACTGGAGATACTGTTGGAGATCCATTTAAAGATACTTCTGGTCCATCAATGAATATCTTAATTAAATTAACGTGTTTAATCGGATTAGTTATTGCACCAATCTTAGGAAGCGGTCATGGAGCAGGAGACCATAAAATGGGAGCTTGTTGTGCTACTGAGAAAAAAGAAATGGTTTGCAAAGATGGTAAATGTGATTTATCAAAATGTGCAACAATGTCAAAAGAGGAATGTGCAAAAATGTGTGAAGACAATGGTTGTTCTCAAGAATGTAAAGATCAATGTATGTCACAATACGATGAAAACGGTAAATATATCGGAGACGCACATGTTCACGGTCCAAATTGTAACCACGGCCACGATGCAGATTATGATAAACGTCACCAAGATAATAGCGATGTAGTAACACAACAAGAAGAGCAAAAAATCCAAATTAAAAGAGAAAGCTTAAAAAATGGTAAAGAAAAAGCAATAGTAACCATTACTTCTGTTGTAGACGGTAAAGAAACTAAAACTGAAAAAGTTTTCGAAGGAACGGCAAAAGAAGTTGATGCTAAGATTGCAGCATTAGATCAAAAATAATTTATTACAATAGATTTTTAAAAGCCTCACTAATTGTGAGGCTTTTTTTGTATTTTTAGCCAAACAAGCGCAGCGAACTGACGCAGTAAACAACCAACACACTATTACAATGCTTAAAAAGTGCTTACTACTACTTTTATTTGTACATTTTTCCTATTCACAAAAGGATTTGGCTTTAATTCCTAAGCCTTCAAAAGTCATATTTGAAAAAGGGAATTTCATTCTGAATGAAAACACGAAAATTCTATTAACAAATTCTGAATTTCAAAACGAAGTTGATTTATTCAATCAATACTTGAAAAGCAATAATGGTTTCGAATTACAAGTTGTAAATAATTCAAAAAGCCCAATAAATACAATTGAAATTCAAAAGGAAGATTCGAGTAATTCTTCATTAGATTTCTATAAATTAAATGTTACAACATCTCAAATCCAAATTAAAGCAAGCAGAAATATTGGTGTTTTTTATGCTTTTCAAACGTTACAACAATTACTTCCAATTCAAAAAAATGAGAAATTTATATTACCTTGTTTAATAATTGAAGATCAGCCTAAATACGCTTGGCGTGGTATGCATCTCGATTGTGCACGTCATTTCTTTCCAGTAGATTTTGTAAAAAAATATATTGATTATTTAGCAATGTATAAGTTCAATACGTTTCATTGGCATTTAACCGATGATCAAGGTTGGCGTATTGAAATTAAAAAATATCCAAAATTGACTGAAATTGGCGCTTATCGAAATGGCTCAATGATTGGTCATTATAGCGATCAAAAATTTGACGACAAACGCTACGGCGGATTTTATACTCAAGAAGAAATTAAAGATGTTGTTGCTTATGCTGCTCAACGTCACATAACTATTGTTCCAGAAATTGAAATGCCAGGTCATGCTGTAGCGGCTTTAGCGGCTTATCCTGAATATTCTTGTACGGGCGGACCATTTGAAGTTGGAAAAATTTGGGGTGTTTTGGATGATGTTTTTTGTCCTAAAGATGAGACCTTTACTTTTTTAGAAAATATTTTAAGCGAAGTCATGACGTTATTTCCATCAGAATATATTCATATTGGAGGTGATGAGTGTCCGAAAATAAGATGGAAAAAATGTTCGCATTGTCAAAAAAGAATGAAGGACGAAAACTTAAAAGACGAACACGAATTGCAAAGTTATTTCATTCAACGCATTGAAAAATTCGTAAACAGAAAAGGAAGAAAAATTATAGGTTGGGATGAAATTCTTGAAGGTGGTTTAGCTCCAAACGCAGCAGTTATGAGTTGGCGCGGAACTGAAGGCGGAATCGCAGCTGCAAAGCAAAAGCATTTCGTGGTGATGTCGCCAGGTTCGCATTGTTATTTTGATCATTATCAAGGTAATCCTAAAAACGAACCAATTGCATTTGGCGGGTATACACCAGTTGAAAAAGTATATGCGTTTAATCCATCGCCAAAAGAATTAACTTCAGAAGAAGCAAAATATATATTAGGAGCACAAGCGAATCTTTGGACAGAATATATTGAAACGCCAAGTCATGTAGAATACATGATTTTTCCAAGAATGTTAGCCTTGTCGGAAGTGGTTTGGGGAACATCTAATCCTGAAAATTATACCGATTTTCAAAACAGAATGTTGCAACATTTTGAAGTTTTAGAACAGAAAGGAATCAATTTCAGTAAAGCCGTTTTTGATATTACAACTAAAGTGAAAGCAACACAAAAGGGGATTTTATTTGAACTGAATTCAGCTAAGAATTCCAAAAATATCAGATATACTTTAGACGGAACGAATCCAACTATTAATTCTTTGAAATATAAAAGTCCAATTAAAATTTCAAAAAATGTTACAATTAAAGCTGCTTATTTTGAAAATGAAGTGCAAAAAAGTGCTACAACACAACAGTCTTTTCAAATCAATAAAGCTACTGGAAAAAAAATAGAATTGATGCATCAACCAAATGAGAATTATAGTCATGGTGGCGCATTAACATTAGTAGATGGAATGGTTTCTAAGAATAAAACCCTAGGTAAAGATTGGTTAGGATTTTCGGGTAAAGATTTGAATGCAAGTATTAATCTTGGAAAAATTGAAACCATTAATAAAATAACTGTTTCCGTTTTGGAAAGTCAAGGAAGTTGGATTTACTTCCCAGAGAGTATTGAAGTTTTAGTTTCCAATAATGGAAAGGAATATGAAAGTATTGCCAAAATATCTAGAGATTCCATTAAATTAGTGGATGGAAAAGTGTTTATTAATTGTCAAACACAAAAAGCTCAATTCGTAAAAGTAATCGCAACTAATTTTGGTAAAATTCCCGATGGAATGCCTGGTGCGGGTTCCAATGCTTGGTTGTTTGTGGATGAAATTGGTGTAGAATAAAAAAATAAAAGTATGGCAAATCGTAGAAACTTTATAAAAACTGCTGCAATAGGTTCTGTTGCAATAGCTTTAAATTCTTTTAAATCGAAAGAAGATGCATCGGATGAAATTGTAAAAAATGAAAATACTGAAAGTAAACCAATTGTTCTTTCAACTTGGCGCTTTGGAATAGAAGCTAATGCTGCGGCGTGGGAAATTTTAAAAAATAACGGTCGCGCTTTAGATGCGGTAGAAGCTGGTGTAAAAGTTCCTGAAGCGGATCCAAATGAGCGTAGTGTTGGTTATGGTGGCCGACCAGATCGTGACGGGAAAGTTACTTTGGATGCTTGTATTATGGATGAGTTTTCAAACATTGGTTCGGTGGCTTGTTTAGAACATATAAAACATCCTATTTCTGTTGCTCGTTTGGTTATGGAAAAAACGCCACATGTAATGCTTGTAGGTGAAGGTGCGTTGCAATTTGCGCTTTCTGAAGGATTTAAAGAAGAGAATTTGCTAGTTGAAGAATCGGAAAAAGAATGGAAAGAATGGTTGGAAAAAAGTCAATATAAACCGATTGTAAATATTGAAAATCACGATACTATTGGAATGATTGCTTTAGATGCTCATGGTAATTTATCAGGTGCTTGTACTACAAGTGGTATGGCATTTAAAATGCATGGTCGAGTAGGAGATTCACCAATTATTGGCGCAGGATTGTTTGTGGATAATGAAATTGGCGCAGCAACCGCAACTGGACATGGTGAAGAAGTTATCCGAATTGCAGGTTGTCATTTGGTTGTTGAATTAATGCGTCAAGGAAAATCACCACAAAAAGCTTGTGAAGAAGCAGTGGAAAGAATTGTGAAATTAACCAATTTAAGAGGGAAGAAATTAAAAGAAATTCAAGTTGGATTTATCGCGCTAAACAAAAAAGGGCAATACGGTTCTTATTGTGTGCAAGGTGGCTTTAACTATGCCGTTCACGATGCTTCAGGAAATAGATTATTAGATGCTAATTACTATTTAAAAAAATAATGAATAAATTAGAAATAGCTTGTTTTAATTTAGATTCTGCTCTAATCGCACAAGAAAACGGCGCTGATAGAGTAGAACTTTGTGCAGAAATGGAAGTTGGTGGAACGACTCCAAATTTTGAAATTACCAAACAAGTTCGAAATGTAATCAGTGTCGATTTAAATGTGATGATTCGACCTCGAGGTGGGAATTTTGTGTATTCTGATGCCGAATTTGAACAAATGAAAAATGAAATACTGAAGTTTAAAGAAATGGGTGTCAACGGATTTGTATTCGGAATTTTAAATGAAGATAATTCGGTAAATAAATCTCAAAATTCAGAGTTAGTTGCTTTAGCAAAACCTTTTCCAAGTACATTTCATCGTGCTTTTGATGAGGTTTCAGATGCATTTCAATCGTTAGAAGAAATTATCCAATGCGGATTTCAAACGATTCTAACTTCCGGACAACAACCTAATGTGATGGAAGGAACCAATCAATTAAAAGAATTAGTTTCTAAAGCGAATAACCGAATTGTCATAATGCCTGGTGGCGGATTGCGTTCTACAAACATTGAGGTTTTGCAAGAACAAACTAAAGCAACTTTTTACCATTCTTCAGCAATTACGGATGGAAGTGAAATTGCAAATCCCGAAGAAATTATTCAATTAAAGAAAAAACTTTATTAGAACTTTTAATCGTTGACTAATTCATTTTCAAAACTTATATGACTTATATGTTTAAAAAAATACTACTGTTTTTAATTTTGATTTGTTGTTCAGTATCAGCTCAAAACGCATATCGTGATTTGTCTTCTGAAAATTGGACATTTCACAAACAAAACGATTCACAAAAAAATAAAGCAAAAATTCCTGGAACAATTCATACCGATTTATTTGAAAATAAACTTATTCCAGATCCGTTTTTAGGTACAAATGAAAAGCAATTACAATGGATTGAAAACGAAAATTGGGAGTATGAAACAAAATTCAATCTTTCGAAAACAGAATTAAAAAATCAAAATATCGATTTAATATTTGAAGGTTTAGATACCTATGCAAATGTTTATTTGAATGGAAAATTATTCTTAGAAACCGATAATATGTTTCGCACATGGAAACAATCTGCAAAAAAAGAATTACAAATTGGCGAAAATCACTTAAAAATTATTTTCAAATCGGCATCCAATATCGGAAAAGAAGAAGCAAAGAAATTAGCCTACATTTTACCTGGTGATGAAAAAGTATTCACTCGAAAAGCACAATATCATTATGGTTGGGATTGGGGTCCGAGATTTGTGACTTGCGGAATTTACAGACCAATTAAATTGCAATTTTGGAACGATATTAAAATCGAAAATATTAGTTACGAACAAATTAGTTTGAAAAATGATTTAGCAAAATTGAATTTTATTGTGGATTTGAATTGTCAAAAATCGGGAACGTATTTGTTGAAGATTAATGATTTTTTGAAAAGTTATTCCTTGAAAAATGGAAAAAACATACTTCAAATTCCTTATGAAATTGTCAATCCAAAACGTTGGTGGTGTAACGGATTAGGTGAACCGAATTTGTATGCTTTTCAGGTTTCAGTTTCTAAAAAGAAAAAAAATATTGATAGTAAAAAACTAAATATTGGTCTTCGTACAATTGAATTGGTACAAGAAAATGATGCTATTGGTAAAAGTTTCTATTTCAAACTAAACGGAAAACCTATTTTTATGAAAGGTGCGAATTATATTCCACCTGATAGTTTTTTACCTCGAGTTACAGATTCAGTATATCAATCCATTGTAAAAAATTCGGTGGATGCGAATATGAACATGATTCGTGTTTGGGGCGGTGGTGTGTATGCTGATGATGCTTTTTACGATGCTTGTGATAAAAACGGAATTTTAGTTTGGCAAGATTTTATGTTTGCTTGCGCGATGTATCCGAGTGATGTAAAGTTTTTAGAGAATGTAAAACAAGAAGTTGTTGATAATGTCAATCGTTTACAAAATCATCCGAGTATAGCGCTTTGGTGCGGGAATAATGAAAACGATGAAGGTTGGCACAATTGGGGTTGGCAAAAACAATATAATTATTCGGAAGCAGATTCAACTAGCATTTGGAACGGTTACAAAAAATTATTTCACGAAGTTATTCCGCAAACCTTAGATAGTTTATTAGCGAAAGAAAAAAATATCTATTGGCCTTCATCACCTTCTATTGGTTGGGGAAGAAAGGAAAGTTTATTACAGGGCGATTCTCATTATTGGGGCGTTTGGTGGGGAATGGAACCTTTTGAAATTTATAAAAAGAAAGTCGGAAGATTCATGTCGGAATATGGTTTTCAAGGGATTCCAAGCGTAGAAACGTTTAAAAAATTTGCTATAGAATCTGAATTACATTTGAATTCTGAAGTAGTTAAAGCACATCAAAAACATCCAACAGGTTTTCAAACTATACAAACGTATATGGAGCGCGATTATAAAGTTCCAACAAAGTTTGAAGAGTATGTTTATGTTTCGCAATTATTGCAAGCAGAAGGTATGAAAACCGCTATTGAAGCACATAGAAGAGCGAAACCCAACTGTATGGGAACCTTGTTTTGGCAATTAAACGATTGTTGGCCGGTAACATCATGGAGTTCGGTAGATTATTTTGGAAATTGGAAAGCCTTTCACTATCAAGCTAAAAAAAGTTTTCAAAATGTTCTAGTTTCTTTTGAGGAAAAAGAAACTGTTATTGATGTTCATATAATTAATGATGGAAAAGCTAAAGTAGGTGGGAATTTAAATTTAGAATTATGGGATTTTAATGGGGCAATTTTATGGCAATCGGAAACAGGTTATAGTGTTGATAATAAAAGTAATGTATTAGTGAGTATTCCAAAATCAATATTTTCGAAATTTGATAAAAATAAAATCGTTTTACGAGCTACTTTTTGTCATTCTTATGATGAGTTGGCAGGAAAAATTGATTGTACTCAATCTGAATTTTATTTTGTAAAACCAAAAGAATTGAAATTAGAAAAACCTGAAATTACGATTGAATATTTGCCAAATAATGAAATTAAAGTTTCTACCAATACAGTAGCTAAAAATATTTATTTGTATCAAGAAGGAACTACTTTCAGTGATAATTATTTTGATTTGCTAACCTATCCTTTTGATAGAAAAATTATCAAATTGTCTAAACCAGCAAAAGATGTAAAAGTGATGTCATTGTATGATACGATGAAATAAAAAAACTACATTTTTTATTAGCCACGAATTCACGAATTAAAATATTGTGATAATTCGTTCAACTGCGATGAAATTCGAATTAAATCGAATGTTGAAAAGGAAAATTTGAAAATTCGAGCATTCGTGGCTAAATTTTCGACAAAATAAAAAATCATTTCTGTCATTCTGAACTTGTTTCAGAATCTAAAAATACAAAGCCTTGATTTCTCAAGGCTTTATATTTTAAAATAATCCGTTTATTTCAGCATCAATTTTTCTAATAATTTCTCCTAAATCTTCCGGGTTATTTACGTAATCAATATTATCAACATCAATAATAACTAATTTACTTTTGTCGTACGTTTGAATCCAAGCTTCGTAACGTTCGTTTAGTCGGCTTAAATATTCAATCGAAATTGTGTTTTCATAATCGCGTCCACGCATGTGAATTTGCTTAACTAAATTCGGAATAGAACTTCTTAAATAAATTAATAAATCAGGCGGTCCAACTAAATCTTCCATCAAATCGAAAAGCAATTTATAATTGGTATAATCACGATTCGTCATTAAACCCATAGCATGTAAGTTCGGCGCGAATATAAAAGCATCTTCGTAAATTGTTCTATCTTGAATGGTTTTTTTACCAGTTTTTCGAATATCTAAAATTTGTCTGAAACGACTATTTAAGAAATAAATCTGCAAGTTAAAACTCCAACGCTCCATCGAATGGTAAAAATCATCTAAATACGGATTGTCATCAACATCTTCAAAATGTGCTTCCCATTTAAAATGTTTGGCTAACATTTTGGTTAAAGTCGTTTTTCCAGCTCCAATATTTCCAGCAACAGCTATATGCATTTTCTATTTTTTTATTTGGTATGTGATTAATTGAGAGTCGGTAAAAATAGACAAAATTCCATCTTTAAAGAAAACTTTTTTAATCAAATTTTCATGAATATTTAAGGGAACAATTAACAGCTGAGAAATGTCTACATAAAACACTTCGTTATTCGAAGTATACACACATTCTTGGTCTGAAAAACTGATTTGGTTAAATTCACCTATAACCGATTTATATTCTAAATTACCAAATTTGTCAATAGAAAAATATGTAAAATCATCTTTAATAATATACAATTTGTTATAATCGGAATAACAATGTTTAATTTTTAAGGTCATTGGGTTATTAAGCAATCGAAATTTATTCGAATTCAAATTATATAAACCGAATTTTTGACTAAAATTATCATAAAACCATAGTTCGTTTTGTGAAGCGGGTTTTAAAACTTCACAATTAATATCTGTAAAAAGGGTAGTATTGATTTCATTAAATTGAGCGTCTAACAAAACAAAAGCATTATTTTCCTTATAAAAAACAATCGTTTGCAACATGTTAAAAGTTTCAACACCTGAAATTTTACCGTATTTATTATTGGCGTAATTTAAGGTGTCCGACTTTGTAACTTTATATAAATTATTACCAGTAGAAAAATAATTATTTCCTGAAATATCAGTTCCCCAAAAATTTTCAAATTTTGTTGGCTTTGTTTCAAGCTTCTCAAATTGAATTTTTTGCGCATTTGATGTAAACCAAATCGATAGGATAATTAAAAATAAAACTCTCATATAATTATAATTAACACAAAAATAACAAATTAAGGTGTAACTTTTTTTGATTTTTGTAGTCTAAATAAATAACGAAAACAAAAAATATAACATAATAATGAAAAAAATATTTTTAGCTGTATTAGGTTTGTCAACTTTTATAGCATCAGCACAAAAAGATTTCCAAGGAATGGCAGTGTACGAGTCGAAAACTTCTACAGCAGAAATTGCTAAAAATTTCGAGACAAATAAAGATATGACTCCAGAAATGAAGCAACAAATTTTGGAAAGAATGAAAAAAATGTTTGAAAAAACGTTTATTCTAAACTTCGACAAATCGGCTTCAATTTATAAAGAAGAGGAAAAATTAGATGCGCCTGGTCAAAGTGGTGGTGGTAGAATGATGTCGTCTTTTATGGGCGGTGGCGGAACCTATTACAAAAATGTTAAAGACAAACAGTATACGGTTGATAAAGAGATTTTTGGTAAAGAATTTTTAATTAAAGATTCATTGCCAAATTTAAAATGGGTTTTAACGGAAGAAACGAAACAAATTGGAGATTATACTTGTTTTAAAGCTACTGCTGTTAAAGAAGCTAGTAAGTCTGATTTTAGAAATTTCAGAATGAAAAAAGAAGAACCTAAAAAAGTTGCTGTAAAAACGGAAGAAGTAAAAAAAGACGAAAAAGCTGCAACAACTGAAACTAAAACAGAAGAGAAAAAAGAAGAAAAGAAAACAAACTTCTTCGATGAAGTTGATATGCCTAAAGAAATTACAATCACAGCATGGTATTGTCCTGAAATTCCAGTAAATCAAGGTCCAGAAGGATATTGGGGATTGCCAGGTTTAATCATGGAAGTAAATGATGGTAAAACGGTAATTATGTGTTCGAAATTGGTAATGAATGTAAAGGATAAAGTTGAAATTAAAGCGCCAACAGGTGGTGATAAAGTAACCCAAAAAGAGTATGATGATATCATCATGAAAAAAATGCAAGAAATGCAAGAAATGAATGGTGGTAATCCACATGGAAGAGGCGGAATGCAAATTAGAATGAGTAGATAATTAAATTTAAATAAATGCAATTTTTAAGTCGTCAATTATGGCGACTTAATTTATACTATAAAACGAATGAAAAAAATAATTTTACTATTTGCCTTAACATTTTCAGCCTTAATAAGCGCACAATCCGTTAAAGTTACCGGTATATTAAAAGATTCCAAAGATGTAGTGTTAGAATCAGCCAATGTAATGGCGGTAAATCAAGGTACTAAAGCTATGGATTCATATAACTTAACAAATGATAAAGGACAATTTTCATTAACGTTAAAACCTAATACTGAGTATAAAATTAAAGCAGGTTACGTTGGATATGCTCCATTTGAAAAGATCATAACGACGGGTAAAGAAAACATGACTTTCGATATCGTATTAAGTGGTTCAGATGAAATTGAAGCTATTGAGATTATAAAAGAAATGCCCGTTCGTATCAGTGGTGATACCATTATTTATAATTCAGATTCGTTTACAAATGGTACGGAAAAGAAATTAGAAGATGTTTTGAAAAAATTACCGGGTGTTTCTGTAAATAAAGATGGAGAAATTGAAGTTGAAGGGAAAAAAGTACAGAAGGTAATGGTGGAAGGAAAAGATTTTTTTGATGGTGATACTAAAATTGCAACCAAAAATATTCCTGCCGATGCATTAGATAAAATTCAAGTTTTAAGAAATTATAATGAGGTTTCTAATTTAAAAGGATTAGAAAATAACGAAGATAATGTTGCCTTAAACATTAAGCTAAAAGAAGGAAAAAAGAACTTTTGGTTTGGTGATATGTTAGCCGGAGCTGGAGTGGGCGATACGGAAGATAGAAGTATATTAAATCCGAAATTGTTTTATTATAGTCCGAAATACAGCGTAAACTTAATTGGAAACATCAATAATATTGGAGAATTGCCTTTAACGATGCAAGATTATTTCAAGTTTACGGGCGGATTTAAAAACATGATGAAAAAAGGAGGATCTAGTTTCAATGTGTCTTCAAATGATTTAGGAATTATGGGAATGCGAAACAATCGTGCTAAAAATATTGATGCGAAATTTGGTGCGGCGAACTTCTCATATAATCCTTCAAAAGCTTTAACGATTAGTGGTTTCGGAATTTATTCGTACAATAAAACAGATTTGCAAACAACTAATATTTATCAGCGTAATGAAAAATTGCCAAATGGTACGCCAATTAATGTTGTTGAAAATAGAGAAGATTTTTCTAGACAAAAAACAGATTTAGGATTGTTTAAGTTAAGTTCGAGCTATGTACCATCAACCAAACTGCATGTTGATTATGATGTGTTATTAAAAACATCTAATCAATTAGAAAATCAAAGTGTGTTTTCGAGTTTACAAGGTGATATTTATACTACAAAAAAACAAAAACCACTTTCGGTTAATCAGAACTTAAATTATTATTACACACTTAATGATAAAAATGTTTTGGCTTTCGAATTGCAAAACTTGTTTCAACAAGAAGATCCTTTTTATAACGCGAACTTACAAATTCAGCCATTCTTTTTAACGGGCTACGATAATTCGCAAACAAGAAATGATATTAGTCAAAATCGTTTTGTAAAAACCAATAAAACAGATGCGAAGTTCGATTACTATTATATGGTTACACCAAAAAGTAACATTAATATTACTATAGGAAATACGTATTCGTATCAAAATTTCAACTCTAATATGTTTCAGATTTTAGATAATGGAACGCAGAATAATTTATCAAGTGTTGAAAATACTAACGATGTAAATTATGCTTTTAATGATGCATTTTTAGGAGTACATTATAAAATTTTAAAAGGTAAGTTCACATTCAATCCTGGAGTTTCATTCCATCAATTTAATACAAATGATGAACAGTTAGGGACTTCAAACAAAATGAGTTTCAATAGAGTATTGCCAGATTTTTATGCGTTATGGCAAATGAAAAAATCACAATCGTTAACGTATAATTTCTCTTTAACAAATAGCTTTACGGATATTAATAAATTGGCAGAAGGCTATGTGTTCTCTAATTACAACAGTTTGTATTCTGGAAATAGAAAGTTAGAAAATTCAATTTCTCAAGTGCATACTTTACGATTTTTTAAATTTAGTATGTTTAATATGGAGCATATTGCAGCTAATGTTATGTATACAAAACAAACGGATATTATTACCAATCGTGCTTTGTTAACGGGTGTAAATCAGGAATCAACTAGCGTAAATATGAATTCAAATTTTCCAATGGAATCGGTTTCAGGTATGTTTACATATGGTCGTTCATTTGCACGTTATTATAAAGCAAGTACTACAGCTAGTTTGTCTTGGTCTAAAAACAACAATATTCGTGTAAATCCTGATAATTCTGAGTTTGTTCAAGCTACAAAACAGTTTACACAAAATTACGGAGTTGATTTCTCAACAAATTTTAAAAAAATTCCAAATATTCAATTGGCCTATGATTTTAATATAAGCGATTTTCAAAATCAAGTATATTATGAAGACAATCCTTCTGTTACGTTAGAATATTTCTTTTTGAATGCTTTTTCCTTTACGTCAGAATATAGTTTTTATCATAATAGAAATAAAGAAAAAACAATTGATACTGAATATGATTTCTTAACAGCTTCATTGAGTTATCAGAAAAAAGATAGTAAATTAGAATATAAGTTAAGTGCAACAAATTTATTAAATA
The DNA here is from genome assembly GCF_900110615.1 of Flavobacterium urocaniciphilum. GTDB lineage: Bacteria > Bacteroidota > Bacteroidia > Flavobacteriales > Flavobacteriaceae > Flavobacterium > Flavobacterium urocaniciphilum. The sequence continues at coordinate 155,930 of NZ_FOEI01000004.1, read as the reverse complement.
CAACTACTCAAAATACAAGTAGTTTTAATGCATTAGGAGGTTCAAATAACTTTACAAGTTATTATGTGCAACCACGCTATATTATTTTTAGTTTGAAATACAATTTATAGTATTTTCAATTAATAATTATGTAAGAAAAAATTTAAAATCTCAACTAATTTTAGTTGAGATTTTTTTGTGTTACCAATAGAAAACTATACTTTTACTCCATACAAAACATTCTATTTAAATGAAAAAAATCTTCTTTCTTTTTGCAATTGTAGCACAGTTTTCAATTGCGCAAACTAATCCAATTTCTGGTGAATACATCAGTGTTGAAAAGCCAACATCGGGAATTAATTTGATTATCAATAATGATAACACGTATCATTTAGCTATTTTTTCAGGGAAATACAAAATGGAAAATGATTCGATTTATTTTGAAAATAGATTGGATGAATATGATTTTGATTTAAAATTTGAAAAAGGAAAATCATCATCAAAAGAAATTACTATTTTTTCTGAACCTACAAGTGTTTTTAATTTTATGTCGGGAATTCATCTTGGTGTACAAGAAAAAGAAAATGGTCCTATTGTATATAAAAGTTTAAACGAATATTTCGATAAAGACGCGTTAGAAGAATATAATGAGGATTTATATAATGCAGAAAAAAGTAAAGAAGATAAAAAAATATCTTTTTCATTGCCAAGACCTTATGCGTTATACTTTGTAAAAGACAAAAAGAAATCGGCAAACATTGAAAAATATATTATACCATCTGATGTTGTTAAGATTACAGTGGAAACAAACAGTAATATTTTTAGAGAATTAGATTTATCTGGAAAACTAAATGAAGATAAATCATTAACGATTGCGATGGGTGGTAAAGATCCAATAACTTTTCAAAATAGAAATAATTTGCCAAAATCTGATTTTGAAAAGCCAATTTCAAAAAGTAGAGAATTAAACTGGACCTACAAAGGTAAAAAAGAAGGTTTTGAAATGTTCTCTGACTCTACAGCTATTGATACTACTGCGTATGCTTATGATGATTACGGAGATAGAGAATCGGATTATAAGTTTTCTGTAAAAGTGGAAACTAATTTGGAAGATGCAATTAAGAATTTAAAATCAAAATATTTAGTATTGTATTACAATCCGAAAAGTAAGAATCAACAAAAAGAATTTGATGAAATTATTGAAGATTACAATACAGCAGTAAGTTATGATATGTATGATGCGTATAATGAAGAATACGATAAATTCAATTTTTATAATGCAACTTCAAAAGACGAAAAATTATTAAAAGCCAATGGAATAACAAAATTTCCTGTTGCGGTAATTTTAGATGATAAAAAACAAGTGTTGGCAACGTATAAAGGAAGATACAATGACTTATCGGATGAAGTAAATAAATATGATTTTCCAGATAAAATTGTAGTTGCACAAAGAGCAAAACAGGTAGATGAATTGCTTTCGGCTAAAACGGTTGATAATGCTAAATTATTACAAGTATTTATAGAAAATAAAAATAGTTACTACGATCGATTTTTTGATATTCCATATAATAAATATGTGGATGATTATGTAATTCCAACAGATACAGTTGCTGCGGTATCTGATGATGTTGTGGTTGCTGAAAATTATAATAAATCTAAATTTGAATTTTACTCGATTAAAACCTCACAAGTGGTTTTTAACCAGAAGTTAAAAGACATCTTTATTTCTTATCAAGCGAAAAAAATTGTAGATGAAAACTTAATTGGAGTTTTGTTAAATGAAGTTATATATGATTATAATTCTCAAAAATTTTTCAATAAAGAAAATTCAATTTCTAAAGATGATGCTAAAAAATACTTAGCTTATGCGATTAATTATGATGCAGATAAATTTAAAAAAATAAAGATTTTGAATGATGTTGCTATCTATATCATGAATTTAGAAGATAAAAAAGATGCAACTTATGAGGAGATTTCTAAAAACATAATGATTAAATCTAATTATAGTGTAGCTACCATTAAAGCGTTTTTAGAAGTTGTTTCGCATAAAAATTCTGAAGTAGATGCTATTGTAAATATAATTAATCAATTACATGCTAAGGTTAATGCGAATAATATGTTATTCGATAATTTAAATGCAGAATATGAAGAAATGAATGAAATTTATGAAAGAGTTTCAGAATGGAATGATTTGAAAAATTATTATGGTGAAGTTTTTGCTTCTGCCTCTCAATATATCTTAAAGCATAAAGCTACTTCAAAATACAATGAAGTTAAAAAATGGTTAGATTTTGCTAATACGGTTTCTAAAAATAATATTCAAGTGTATCAAGCACTTTACGATTATAATATAGAAATTGCTAATACTGCTAAAGCGAATGAAGTAAAAGTGAAGTTAGATGTTTTGAAAGCTAAAGAAGAAGAGCTTCGAAAATTATATGAAGACTAATTAAAATAAAAAACCCGTCTAGTAAATTAACAAGACGGGTTTTTTTATAATTGAATTTGAAAATTATTAGATTCCAAAAGCAGTTTTAATATCTGCAACTCTGTCTAATTTTTCCCAAGTGAATAATTCAACTTGAACTTCTTTTTTCTCACCAGTTGGCGATACGAAAGTTTTAGTAACCACTTCATTTTTACGACCCATGTGTCCGTAAGCAGCAGTTTCGCTATAAATTGGTGTTCTTAACTTTAAGTTTTGCTCAATTGCATAAGGTCTTAAATCAAATAATTGAGCCACTTTATCAGCAATTACAGCGTCAGATAAACCATTGTTAGCTGTTCCGTAAGTGTTTACATAAATGTTACATGGTTTAGCAACTCCAATTGCGTAAGAAACTTGCACTAAAATCTCATTGGCTACACCAGCAGCAACTAAGTTTTTAGCAATGTGTCTTGCAGCATAAGCAGCACTACGGTCAACTTTACTTGGATCTTTTCCAGAGAAAGCACCACCACCATGAGCACCTTTACCACCATATGTATCAACGATAATTTTTCTACCTGTTAATCCAGTATCTCCGTGTGGTCCTCCAATTACGAATTTTCCAGTAGGGTTAATGTGGTATTCAATGTTGTCATTAAATAAATGAGCATATTGTGGGTATTTTGCTAAAATTCTAGGAACTAAAATTTCAATAATATCTTTTTTGATTTTAGCTAACATAGCTGTTTCTTCATCGAAATCATCATGCTGTGTTGAAACTACGATAGAGTCAATTCTTACTGGCTTATTTTCGTCGTTGTACTCTAAAGTAACTTGCGATTTTGCATCTGGACGTAAATAAGTAATTGCCGAATTTTCTCTTCTTAATTCTGCTAATTCTTGTAATAATTTATGAGATAAATCTAAAGCTAATGGCATTAAATCTGCAGTCTCGTTAGTAGCATAACCAAACATAATTCCTTGGTCACCTGCTCCTTGAGCATTTGCTTTCGATTCGAAATCAGTTGCTGCAGCTCTGTCAACCCCTCTGTTAATATCATCAGATTGTTCATGAATAGCCGATAAAATTCCACAAGAATTTGCTTCGAACATATATTCACTTTTGGTATAACCAATTTTCTTGATTACATCACGAGCAATGTTTTGAACATCTAAATAAGTGTTTGATTTTACTTCACCAGCCAAAATAACTTGTCCAGTTGTAACTAAAGTTTCACAAGCTACTTTTGACGATGGGTCAAATGCTAAAAAGTTGTCAATTAATGCATCACTAATTTGATCTGCAATTTTATCTGGATGTCCTTCACTCACAGATTCTGACGTAAATAAATATGCCATAATTATCTAAATATGATTTATATTAATATTGTCGAAAAAATTGCAAGTAAATACTAAAGGAAGGTGTTTCTGCTTTAGCATTTTTTATAATACGGAATAAGTTCCAGTATTAAGAGGTTGCAATCAGTTCAAATTTTTCCTCTTTAATTGTGGCGCAAATTTATAAAATCAAATTGATATACAAGTTATTATTTGTAATATTTTGTTTTTATTCTGTAAAATGAAGATGCTTTTTCAGGATATTTAACAAAAATAACTAGTCTGTAAAAGGTTTTAAGTAGATAAAAAATCTATAAAGATTATTTAAAATAGTAAAAAATAGAAAAATAAACTATAAATTTTATTATATTAGAAAATAATTCTAATTTTGCCTCGATTAAAATAATAACATGCTAAGAACAACAAATCATATGATGATGCAAATGATGATGATGTGGAAATTTTCCGCAGGGTATTCTATTTGTTAAATCTAAAAAATTAAAAATATAAATAGACCTCTGCTTTTGTAGAGGTTTTTTTTTGTCTAAACTTAAACACATATAACATGCAACTTGAAACTTTATTAGCTAATATAGCACAACATTCCAACTTAGTAGATTCTTATGGAGCTACCCATTTGCCAATTTATAACACAGCAACTTTCGATCAAAAAAGACAATTTCCAAATAATAAAAATTACGATTATTCAAGAACAGATAATCCCACTCGAAATGCATTAGAAGATATTTTTGCCATTGCAGAAGAAGGTGCAGGTTGTGTTTGTGTCAATACTGGTGTTTCTGCTTTGGCTTTACTTTTTGATACTGTTCTTAAAACGGATGATGTGATTTTAGTCGAGAGAGATTGTTATGGCGGCACTTATAGATTGTTGAATATTTTATTAGAAAAGAATGATATTCAAACGTGTTACGCAGATTTTACCAATGTAACCGAAGTGGAATCTGTCTTACAACAAAATAAAATAAAACTGATTTTATGTGAATCGCCAACAAATCCAAGTTTAAAAATTGTCGATTTACAAGCAATTGCCGAATTAAGTAAAAAATACAACTCGCTTTTTGCAGTAGATAATAGCATGGCAACATTTGCCGCCCAGAAACCGTTGGTTTTGGGTGCCGATTTTTCTCTATTTTCGGCAACGAAGTTTATATCAGGTCATGGTAGTGTTGTGGCTGGAGCGATTGTAGCAAAATCAGAATATTGGGCAGAGCGTTTGAATTATTTCTCCAATGCCAATGGAAGAGCACAGAGTCCGTTTGATGTTTTTTTAGTTTCTCTTGGTTTACCAACTTTAGTATATAGAATGAAAACTCAAGAGCAAAGTGCGATTCAGCTTTCGGAATTTTTAAATTCTTTACCAGAAGTGTTGGAAGTGAAATTTCCAGGATTGCCATCGCATCCACAATATGAATTGGCGAAACGTCAAATGGAAATCATTCCAGCGGTATTAACAATTACCTTGTCATCGGCAGAAAAAGCGGAACAATTAATTCGAAATACTAAACTATTTGGAGAAAAAGTGTCTTTTGGAACATCGGATTCTCGTTTGGAAATTCCATCAAAAATGAGTCATGCGACTTATTCAGATGAAGATTTGAAAAAAATTGGCTTGACGCATGCGACAGTGCGAATTTCTGTTGGATTGGAAAATGTGAACGATTTAATTGCAGATATTCAACAAGCTTTAAAAGTTGAAACTATTAAATGTGTATAATTATGAATGAAGTATTAAATGATTATTTTTTCGAAATTCCTTGTGGGGAAACGCTTCCTTTGGATAATCCTCATGCAGTTTCGGTAAGTTTACCTAAAATACAAAATGTTATTGATTATGAAGAAGGGAAGTCGAAAGTAATCAATAAAATGAAATCAGGTTATCCGCGATTTTTTCAAAATCATTTTGTCAAACAATTGACACAATTTATAAAGGAAAAGTATAAGATTTCGAATAATGAAATTATCATTCCGGTAACCTCAGTTCAGGCGGTAAATTGTATTGAAAAAAAGTTCGGAGTTACTTTAGAATTTGTGGAAGACAAGTTTAAAAATGTTTTTTTGATTTTAGATAGTAATGATACAAATGTTAAGAAATATTCTGTTTTTATTCGAAATGCTGGATTAATTATTAGTTCAAGAAAAGCTGAAGCTACATTGTTTGAATTAGGTTTAATAGGCTCAATTTTCGAAGAAGACCAAGTTTCGGAAAATCAAGGTGTTCAAAATATAAAAAATACATTGAGTGAAGCTTATGGTACAACTTCTGATAAAATTATTCTATCGAATTGTGGCATGAATGCTTTATATGCGGCAACAGAAGCATTGGTGGCGTATCAAAAAGAATTTGGTAAAACGCAAATTGTTCAATTGGGCTGGTTGTATGTAGATACGATGGAAATTATTGAAAGAAATGTCAATTCGCATATTCAAATAAATATTTTCGATTTAGATCAATTGGAAAATTGGTTAGAAAATAATCATCAAAAAGTAGCTGTTTTAATTACAGAAGTAGTGAGTAATCCGCTTTTACAATGTGTTGATTTGCCGAATTTATATGAACTTTGTTCGCGTTATTCTGTAAAATTAATAATTGATAATACTTTGGCATCGCCTTACTGTGTAGATGTTTTACCATATTGTGATGTAGCAGTTGAAAGTTTAACCAAGTTCGCGTGTGGAAATGCCGATTTACTTTTTGGAGCTATTATAGTAAAAGAAGATGCGTTAATTTCAGAAATTAATGATTATGTGATTGAACCATTTGAAGGTGAAATTAAGCGTTTAGGATATGAGATTTTAGAATATGAAAATCGAGTGCAAAAGATTTCTGAAAATACAATTTTATTGTATGAATATTTAAAAAGCCAATCAAAAGTAAAAGAAATTAAATGTGTTTTAGATGAAAAAAGCACAAAAAACTTTTCGAAAATTAAAAAAGGGAATTTAATTCCAGGGTTGCTTTCTGTAGTTTTCGATAAAGATTTAGAGTATTATTATGATCAATTGAAATTAGCCAAAGGTCCAAGTTTAGGAACGGAATTTACTTTAGCGATGCCTTATGTGTATTTGGCGCATTATAATTATTTGAAATCCGATTTAGGTTTGTTGAAATTAAACGATTTAGGTTTGAATCCAGATTTGCTTCGAATTTCAGTTGGTACAGAACCTATTGAAGATATTATAAATGCATTTCGTGTTATTTTTAAATAAAGTTTATACGGAAAATTATTCTATAAAAACTAAAATAAACATGATTTTTAATCATTAAAAATAATATTAAACAATAAAATTTAGAAAATTAATCTAAAAAATTTGGTTCAGCAGAAAATTAATCTATCTTTGCTCCATAATTAATAAACAAGAAAATGATATTTACAATTTGCAATATGTGTTGTTGTATGGGGAAAATTTCCGCAGAGATGACTATTGCCTAATTTTAAATTTAAAAATAGTTAAAAGCCTCTGCATTTGTAGAGGCTTTTTTTATATCCAAAAACTAAAAAAAAATAAATAAATGATTTCAATTAATATAAAAAATTCAGTTTTAACTTCAGTTTGTTGTGCGTGCTTTCTCAAAAGGGAGCCGTAACACTGTATTGGTATATAATTCAATCAAAATAGTATAAAGCTCCTTCCAAAAGAAGGAGCTTTTTTTATTTCAATCAAAATCAACAAAATGCAAAACACATTATTAAAAATTATTGAAAACAGTAAAACATTAGAAGAAAAGTTCTTGAAAATAGCTAATTCAGTTCAAGGAAAAATAGTTTTTTCAACCAGTTTCGGAATTGAAGATCAAGTTATTTCTCATGTTATTTTTTCTCGAAAAATTAAAAATATAGAGGTTTTTACCTTGGATACGGGCCGACTTTTCGCTGAAACCTACTCAGTTTGGGATAAAACACAATTGCAATACAATACAAAAATTAAAGCTTATTATCCGAAGACCAATCAAATTGAAAACTTCATCAACGAAAACGGAATTAATCCTTTTTATGCTTCTGTCGAACTACGAAAAGAATGCTGTTTCATCAGAAAAGTAGAGCCATTAAACAGAGCCTTGCAAGATGTGAAAATTTGGATAACAGGTTTACGTGCCGAACAATCTGAGAATAGAAATGGATTAAAGGAATTAGAATGGGACGAAGAAAAACAATTATTCAAATTCAATCCACTATTAAACTGGACAACTGAAGAAGTGGTTGGTTTTTTAAAGCAAAATGGAGTGCCTTATAACACTTTGCATGATAATGGCTTTGTTAGTATTGGTTGCGCACCTTGTACAAGAGCTATAAAACCTGGAGATCATTTTAGAGCAGGTCGATGGTGGTGGGAAGAACAATCCAAAAAAGAATGTGGATTACATCAATAATTAAATACAATTTAAAATAAATATAATGAGTCAACAACATAATTATTTAGAACAATTAGAAAACGAAGCCATTTATATACTTCGTGAAACAGCTGCACAATTTGAAAAACCAGCTTTACTTTTTTCTGGCGGAAAAGATTCTATCGTTTTGGTGCATTTGGCCTTAAAAGCGTTTCGCCCAGGGAAATTTCCTTTCCCTTTAGTTCATGTTGATACCGGACATAATTTTCCAGAAGCGATAGAATTTAGAGATTATTTAGCCAATCAAATTGGAGAAAAACTAATCGTAGCTTCTGTTGAAGACAGTATCAAAAAATACAATTTAAAAGAAACTGCAGGTCGTTTTCCTAGTAGAAATGCTTTGCAAACCTATGCGCTTTTAGATGCCATTGAAGAAAATGAATTTGATGCTTGTATTGGTGGAGCGCGTCGCGATGAAGAAAAAGCTAGAGCCAAAGAACGTATTTTTTCGGTTCGAGACGATTTCGGACAATGGGATCCGAAATTGCAACGCCCAGAATTATGGGACATTTTAAACGGAAAAGTGAAAAAAGGTCATAATGTTCGCGTGTTCCCAATCAGTAATTGGACTGAATTAGATGTGTGGAATTACATTCAACAAAATAACATCGAATTACCAAGTTTATATTTCGCCCACGAAAGAGAATGTATTGTCCACCACGATAAATTGGTGGCGACTTCAGAATTCATTCAGCCTCTAGAAAATGATGAGGTAGTAATTGAAAAAGTACGTTACAGAACGGTTGGAGATATGACGTGTACCGCCGCAGTTCCATCTGAAGCTAAAACGGTTCAGGATATTATTGATGATATTATTCAAACCAGAGTAAGTGAAAGAGGACAAACGCGTTTAGATGATCAACTATCTGAAGCAGCAATGGAAGACAGAAAAAAACAAGGGTATTTTTAGAATTTAGAAATCAGAATTTAGAAGTAAGGCAAAAACCTGAAACTTAAAACAAAAAGAAAATGAACACATTACGATTTATAACAGCAGGAAATGTAGATGACGGTAAAAGCACTTTAATTGGTCGACTTTTATACGATTCTGATAGTATTCACACCGATCAATTAGGTGTGTTGCAAAAACAAACCAAACAAGAAGGCGTGGATATCGATTTGTCGTTAATTACAGACGGACTTCGAGCAGAACGCGAACAAGGAATTACCATTGATGTAGCCTATAAATATTTCTCAACAAAAAAAAGAAAGTTTATCATCGCTGATGCGCCTGGACACGAACAATACACGAGAAACATGATTACGGGAGCTTCTAATTCCGACTTGATAATCATTTTAGTAGATGCTCGAAAAGGAATTACAGAACAAACGAAACGCCATGCAAGTATTGGTTCTTTGATGGGAATAAAAAAAGCAATTGTTGCGGTAAATAAAATTGATTTGTTGAATTATTCGGAAACGGTTTTCAATCAAATCAAAGAAGATTTTGAAGCGATACAAGCACAGTTAAATTTTGACGAAGTTCACTTTTTGCCTGTAAGTGCTTTAGTAGGAGATAATATTGTTTCGAAATCTGTAAATACACCTTGGTATCACGGAAAGGCTTTGTTAGAAACATTGGAAACTATTGAGCTGGAAACTACTGAAAATTTAGCTTCTCGTTTTCAAGTGCAATGGGTTATCCGTCCAAAAGATGAAGCACATCACGATTATCGTGGTTATGCAGGTTTGGTGTTGAGCGGAAGTTATAAAGTAGGTGATACCGTAATTATTTTGCCAGCGAATATGGCAACAAAAATTGTCAAAATTGAAAAGAATTTAGAAAGTGTTCAAGAAGTTAAAGCGGGTGATAATGTAGTGTTGCATTTTGAAAACAACATTGATATTAGTCGAGGCGATTCGGTTGTTTTATATCATCAATTGCCAATAGAATCAAATCAAGTAAAGTCATGGATTTCTTGGTTGGATAATGCACCATTACAAGTTGGAAAAACATACTTGTTGCAACATCGATTCAAAAATGTTCGTGTGAAAATTCAAGAAGTCACTCAGAAATGGAATGTCAATAATTGGGAATTCACAAACGAAACGGAAATCAAGCTTAACGACATCGCGCAAATTAATTTACGAACCAATCAATCTTTGTTTTTTGATGCTTTTGAAGATAATCCGAAAACAGGAAATGCCATTCTAATTGACGAAACAAGTAATAACACGGTTGGAGCCTTATTATTTTTATAATTATGTCATATTCAATTTACATTAGAAATCAGGAAAGGACTAGAAATCCAATCAATAAAAATCAAGTTGAAAGTTGGTTGGATGAATTAATCAATTGGTTATTCGATATTAATCAAGAGTATAATAATTACAGGTTTTTTCAGAATAAGGAAAAATTATTGCAATTAAAACTTCAAGATGTTTTAGCAAAAGTTACAGATGAAACGAATCAGATTAAAGTTAATTCGAATTACTTTTTTGAAAACTTAGAGCGCATTCATTTTGTATTAATCAACGATTTGGAAACGATAATTAATTTCGATCCAGCTGCTAAATCTAAAGAAGAAGTTTTAATTGCTTATCCAGGTTTTTTTGCCATAACGGCTTATAGAATAGCGAATGTGTTTTGGAAATTAAATATTCCAATCATTCCAAGAATTATTACCGAATATGTTCATAGTCGAACCGGAATTGATATTCATCCAGGTGCAGAAATCGGTGAAAATTTTTTCATTGATCATGGAACAGGAATTGTAATTGGCGAAACCACTAAAATTGGAAACAATGTCAAAATTTATCAAGGTGTTACGTTAGGCGCGCTGTCGGTTTCAAAAGATCATGCTTCCGATAAAAGACATCCTACTATTGAAGATCATGTTACGATTTATGCCAATGCGACCATTTTAGGCGGTAATACGATCATAGGTGCAAATTCAGTAATAGGTGGTAATGTTTGGTTAACGCATTCCGTTCCGCAAAGTTCATTAGTCTATCACAAAAGTGAAATTGAAATTAAAAAGAAAAGCGAATTTCCAGAACCACTTAACTATGTGATTTAAAATAAAAATATAAACAACAACAAATAAATTTAAAATAAAATGATTAAGAATACTATTTTAGAAACAATTGGAAATACACCAATTGTAAAAATAAATAAGCTTTACGGAGCCAATAAAAATGTATATCTAAAATTAGAACGAACGAATCCGGGTAATAGCATCAAAGACAGAATTGCTTTAGCGATGATTGAAGATGCGGAAGCAAAAGGATTATTGAAACCGAATAGTGTAATTATTGAACCAACATCTGGGAATACAGGTATTGGATTAGCGTTAGTTGCTGCAGTGAAAGGTTATAAAGTGATTTTGGTGATGCCAGAATCAATGAGTGTGGAACGCAGAAAATTAATGGAAATTTATGGTGCTGAATTCGATTTAACGCCTCGTGAAAAAGGAATGAAAGGTGCAATTGAACGTGCTGCCGAATTAGTGTCTCAAACTCCAAATGCTTGGTCGCCCTCACAATTTAATAATCCAGCTAATGTTGCGGTGCATCAAAAAACTACAGCACAAGAAATTTTAGCTGATTTTCCAAATGGATTAGATTATATCATTACCGGTGTGGGAACAGGTGGGCACATTTCTGGAGTGGCATCAATTGTAAAAGAAAAATTTCCTAATGTAAAAGTCATAGCGGTAGAACCAGAATTATCTCCTGTGTTGAGTGGCGGTAGTCCGTCTCCTCATCCAATTCAAGGTATTGGAGCCGGATTCATTCCAGAAAATTATCATGGAGATTTAATTGATGAGGTTATTCAAGTTACCAAAGAAGAAGCTTTCGAATTTACCAGAAATGTTGCCAAGCAAGAAGGGATTTTAGTTGGAATTTCAACGGGTGCTTCTTTAGCAGCAGTAGCCAAAAAAGTAGCTTCATTACCAGATGATGCTAAAGTACTAACTTTTAATTATGATACAGGAGAACGTTATCTTTCTATAGAAGGATTGTTCTAAAAATCAGTGATTTAATGTAGAAGTTGTCTTCCGATTTTAATCGGAACAGCCATTTCTATGCCTAATTTTAAGATAATTATGATACAAATAACCAAAAAAGGAAAGGTGATTTTAGCGGGTGCTGGTCCAGGTGATCCGGATTTAATCAGTCTAAAAGCCTTAAAATATTTACAAACCGCCGATGTGGTTTTAACTGATAGATTGGTTTCGCCAGAGTTAATTGAGCAATATGCTCGCAAAGATGCGGAAGTAATTTATGTGGGTAAACAATGCTCTAAAGGAATTTGGACACCCCAAAAGGATATTAATGATTTGATGGTGGATTTCGCTTCGCAAGGAAAACAAGTACTCCGATTAAAAGGTGGTGATGCTACTTTGTTTTCCAATGTGTTAGACGAATTACAAGCAGTGAAAAAAAATGAAATTCCTTATGAAATTATTCCTGGAATATCCGCTGCTTTTGGTGCTGCTGCGTATACCGGAATTCCATTAACAGCTAGAGGTTTTTCAAAAGGTGTTCGGTTTTTAACATTATGCGATTTAAATGCGGTAAAACAAAACCAATGGAAAGATTGGGCTTCAACGGAAGATACTTTAGTTTTTTACATGAGCGGTCAACGGTTGAATTTCTTAGCGGAACAATTGCTAAATGAAGGAATTAGTTTATCTAAAAGTTTAGCGGTTATTCAACAAGCTACAACGCCCGATCAAAAAACAAGTGTGTTTTCTTTTGAAGGTATTCAAACAAATACGTTACCCGAATTTGAGTTTGTTCCCACATTGCTCATTATTGGCGAAGTGGTGAATTTACATCATCAATTTTCTTGGTTTACAGAGAAAAATACAACTGAATCTTATTTCGATAATCATAAAAATATTTACCAAAATGCTGTCTGAAACTAAATTATCATTATTACAACAATTAGCACAAAATGCTTCGAAAGAAGAAATTATCTGGACAAAAGGCTATTTATCTGGTTTTTTAGATAGAGTAGAATTGTTAGGTGGAACTACCGAAACAAATTCAAATAGGCCAGTGGCTGTAAAACCTTTAATTGTTTACGGAACTGAAACAGGGAATTCTAAAAAAGTAGCTACCGGATTGTTGGCTTCTTTTAAAAAGGACAAAATACAAGCAAAAGCTTTAGATGTTTCTCAATTTGATGTGTCGAAACTGGAAAAAGAAAGTTTGGTTTTGTTTGTAATGAGTACACAAGGTGAAGGCGAATTTCCTCAAAATGCTGTGACTTTTTACGAAAATTTAAAAGCTTCTAAAGCAGATTTGAGTAAAGTTTCCTATGCGGTTTTAGGATTAGGTGATACTTCTTATCCATTGTTTGCCAATGCCGGAATTTTATTAGATGAAGCTTTAGCAGAAAAAGGAGCAAAGCGTTTGTTGCCTTTAGTAAAAGCAGATGTCGATTTTGCAGAAACAGTTTCAAATTGGGAAAATGATTTGAAAATTGCTTTTCAAAATTTAGGATCAACTGTTATAAATAAAGTAAAAGCATCTATTTCAACTACTTCTCATAAGAAAAATTATTTGGGAAAAATTAGTCATAAAGTGGTGTTGAATGATATTGGTTCAAACAAAGAAACGTATCATATCGAAATTGAATCGGAAGATGAAATTCAGTACGAACCAGGCGACGCTTTAGGAATTATTCCAAAAAATAATCAGGAGGAAATTAAAGCAATTGCGAATTATTTCAATGATGAAAATCATGAAATCCTTATTGATAAAAATGTTCGCGGTTTGTCGAAAAAATCGTTGGAAACTTTTTCAAAATTGTTTGAAATTGAAATCATTGAAGAAAAATCGAACTTAATTGATATTCTTCAAAAATACCAACCTAAGAAAGTAAAATTAGATGAAATTGTTGAACTACTTCATCCGATTGCGCCAAGATTGTATTCTATTTCTTCTTCTTCGGATGCGCATGACGGACAAGTTCATTTGACTGTAAATCTTAATAAATTTAAGGTTAATGATGAAATTAAATCGGGTTTAGCATCTGAGTTTTTAGCAGAATTTCCATTGGATACCGAACTCGAATTTTACATTCATAAAAATAACAATTTCCGATTACCAAAAGAGGAAACGGATATTATCATGATCGGACCAGGAACGGGTATAGCCCCTTTTAGAAGTTTCTTGGCTGAACGTGATGCTAAAGGTGCCGAAGGTAAAAATTGGCTGTTTTTTGGAGAACAACATTTCGTACACGATTTCTATTATCAAACGGAAATTCAAGAATGGTTAACCACTGGAGTTTTAACAAAACTAGATACAGCCTTTTCTCGCGATCAAGAACGTAAAATTTATGTGCAAGATAGAATTAGAGAAAAAGCAGCTGAATTTAATTCTTGGATAGAAAACGGAGCAAGTATTTACATCTGTGGACAAAAAAATCCAATGAGTCAAGATGTTGAAAAAGCCATTGTTGAGGTAATCGCTAAAGAACGAAATGTTTCTGAAAACGATGCAAAACAAATTTTAGATGAATTAGAAAATCAAGGAAAATATCAAAAAGACGTGTATTAACAACTTGACAGGTTTGAAAAACCTGTCAGGATTAAATAAAAAAATATGAGCGAAAAATTATCAGCAGTAGAATATATCAAGACTAAAAGTGATGGTCTTAGAGGAACGTTAAAAGAAAGTATCGATTTAGATAATCATACAGGAAATGTGCGTCCGGACGACGAAACATTAGTTAAATTTCATGGAATGTACGTGCAAGACGACCGCGACAGAAGAGCGGAACGTGCAGTTAAAAAATTAGACAAATTGTATTCCTTTATGATTCGATTGAGAATTCCAGGTGGTGTAATATCGGCCGATCAATGGATTGCCACTCACGAAATCTCAGAACAATTCGGAACAGGAACATTAAAAATTACAACCAGACAAACCGTTCAATTGCATGGTTTGTTAAAACATCAATTGCGACCAACGATTCAGGCGTTTAACACTGCAAAATTAGATTCAATTGCGGCGTGTGGCGATGTAAATCGTAATGTGATTGTGAGTTCGCATCCGCAAATTTCTCGAATTCATCAAGAGATTTATGAGTATGCCGACAAAATTTCGACGTTGCTTTTACCAAAAACACAATCGTATTACGAGGTTTTTATCGATGGTGAAAAAATTTACGAACGTTCTTCAGAAGCCGATCCGTTATATGAAGATCGCTATTTGCCAAGAAAATTCAAAATTGCCATTGCTATACCGCCAAGTAATGATGTGGATGTGTTTACCAACGATATCGGATTAATTGCGATTATCGAAAACGATAAATTGAAAGGTTTTAATATCGCTATTGGTGGTGGTTTAGCTACAACGCACGGAAATCCGAATACCTATTCACGTTTAGGAAGTATTATTGGTTTTACCGATACAGAAGAGAAAACACTAAAAGCGGTTTATGAAATTTTAACCATTCAACGTGATTTTGGAAATCGAGTGGACAGAAAATTATCTCGATTGAAATATACAGTTGATAAATTAACTGTAGAAGGCTTTAAAAAAGAATTAGAAAAACGCATCGGATTTGAATTCGAACCAGAAAGAAAATACACTTTTACAGAAAGAAGTGATCGTTACGGTTGGGAACAAAATCATCAAGGAAAATGGTTTTATACGTTGTTTGTAGAACATGGTGTGGTAAAACCATATCAGAAGCAATTTTTATTTGAATTGGCTCAATTGAACATTAATAATTTCATTTTTTCCGGAAATCAAAATCTGATTTTAGGTGAAATTGATGAAAAAAATAAAACTAAAATCGAAGAATTATTGCTTCAGCACGATATCGAAAAACAAGTTAGTGCATTACGTAAGAATTCAATGGCGTGTGTGGCATTACCAACATGTCCCTTAGCTTTAGCGGAAGCCCAACGTTACTTGCCAGAATTGGTAACTAAAATTGAACCAATCTTAGAAAAATACAACTTAACTAATGATGAAATCACCATTCGTATGACGGGTTGTCCAAATGGATGTGGTCGACCTTATGTTGCTGAACTAGGATTTGTTGGAACAGGTCCCGGGCAATATAATTTTATGTTGGGTGGCGACCGATTTGGTGAAAGATTGAATAAGATTTACAAGGAAAAACAAACGGAAGCACAAATTTTGGAAGAAGTAGATGTTTTATTGAACAAGTACGTGAAAGATAAATTTGAAAATGAAACGTTTGGAGATTTTGCTTTTAGAACCATTTTACAATAATGAAAAAGCTGTTTGTAATTATCATAATTATACTTCCTGAATTTTTATTGTCTCAAAAAAATGTCGAAAAACAGCAATTAATATGGTATGGATATTATAATAATTGGAAATTAAATCAAAATTGGGAAGTCAATAGTGAAATTCAAGAACGACAATTTTTCAACCCAACAGCTCAGCATCAATTAGTATTTAGGTCAAATTTAGTTCGAAAATTAAAAGATAACTGGAATGAGTCTATTGGTATGACATTGTTTTTTCAAAATCCAAATGTTCCGAATTCGGAAAGTAATCTAACGGTTCCAGAATTACGACCGGATATTGGATTTAGCAATAAGCAAAAATGGAATTTCCTAACCATCAATCATCGTTATAAAGTGGAAGCACGATTTTTTCATGATGTGGAAAATGACAGGTTAGTTGGAGGTTATCGTTTTTCAAATTTTAGATTTCGATATCAATTAGGTTTCGATTTTTCAATTTGGAAGAAAGAAAATATGGATAGGCTTTTGTTGAAAATAAAAGATGAAATCATGATAAATGTAGGTGATAAAATTGTAAAAAATACGTTTGATCAAAACCGAATTTATTTGGCTATAAATTTTAAGTTGAACCATTCATATGCCTTAGAAATGGGTTATATGAATTGGTTTCAACAGCAAAAATCAGGAACCGATTTTTATAATAGAGATATTTTGAGATTCTCTGTTTTTCATACAATTAATTAAAAAAATAACGAATGAAGAATACACTATTTCCTGTTTTTCTAAAAACGGATACGGCACAATTTTTAATAGTTGGTGGCGGAAATGTTGGTTTGGAAAAAACAGAAACGTTGTTGAAGCAAAATCCGAATATTAATATTCATTTGGTGGCTATTGATTTTCATCCGAAGTTGAAAGAGCTAATAGATAAACATGAAAATATAACTTTTCAGGAAAAAGGTTTTGAAGAATCAGATTTAGATGCAAAGGATTTTGTTGTAATTACAACGGACAATCCTGAAGTAAATGCAATGGTAAAATCTTTGGCTAAAAACAGAGGGATAAAAGTCAACGCTGCTGATCAACCGGATTTATGCGATTTTTATTTGGGTTCGATTGTGAATAAAGGAAATTTGAAAATTGCAATTTCTACCAATGGGAAATCGCCAGTTTTGGCCAAAAGATTACGAGAATATTTTTCTGAAGTAATTCCGGAAGAAATTGAAAATAACATCGAGCAATTAAATAGTTTTAGAAATCAACATAAAGGCGATTTCAATGAAAAATTAGCCGATTTGAATAAAGCTACGGCAAGTTTATTAGCTAAAAAAAAGACTGAAAAAAAGAAGTATAAAAACTTAACATTTCAATTAACGCTTTTGTTTTTTGCGGTTTTTTTAGGCTATGGTTTTTCTGGAATCATTTCTATTGATCAAGTAAAAGAATACACTAGTCAAATACCTAATGCTTTTTATGGTATGCTTTTAGTTGGTTTTTTTGCTCAATTAGTTGATGGAGCTGTAGGTTTGGGATATGGTATTACTTGTTCCACAAGCATGATGTTATTAGGGATAAAATTGCCAGCAATTAGTGGGAGTATTCATACCGCAGAAATGTTTTCAAGTGGAATTAGTGGATTTTCGCATTATAAATTCGGTAATGTGAATAAGAAATTGCTATTCTGGTTAGTAATTCCTGGCGTAATAGGTGCAGTTTCTGGAGCTTTGTTATTGGTGTATTTTGGTAGTAAATATGAAAAAATTACTTACGGAGTTTTAGCAACTTACACAATGATTATGGGATTCAGTTTGCTTAGAATCGCCATGCGTAAGCAAATTCCAAATAGAAAAAGTAAGAATACTGGACTTCTTGGTTTTTCGGGCGGATTTTTAGATGCTTTTGGAGGTGGCGGTTGGGGTCCAATTGTAACTTCAACTTTGTTGTCTAGAGGGAAAAAATCTAAATATGTAATTGGAACGGTAAGCTTAGCGGAATTTTTTGTGACCTTAGCTGCTTCCATAACGTTTTTCGCTTCAATTGGAGTGAGTCATTGGTATATTGTTGCTGGATTAATAATAGGTGGCGGAATTGCAGCACCATTTGCAGCAAAATTAGCGGGTAAAATTCCACAGAAAACGGCGTTATTATTAGTTGCTTTTTTGGTAATAGTATTTAGTTTGAGAATGTTAGCAAAAATATTTTAAGTTTAATTGGAGGTTTTGTTAGAATAATTTTAATAACTAACGTATTAAATCAGAATAAAAATCTATTTATTTGTAGTAAAATAATAAAAAACAGAAAATTTATCTAATAAATTTTTATTTGTAGAAAATTATTCTACATTTGCCACATCAAATTTAAAACAACTGATGAAAAATATAATGTGCCATATTCGTTTTATGATGGGGAAAATTTCCGCAGAGATGAATATTGCATAGATACTACTAAACAACACAATGCAATTTAGCCTCTGCTCAAGCAGAGGCTTTTTTTTTTAAAATCAATATGAAAAACAAAACTAACATAACAATGGTATTCCGAATGATGATGTTTATGCACATGCGAAATTGTTATGGCCAAAAGTTAAAAAGATAATCTTAGTTTTTATTTTAATTAAAAACCCTTTTGGTAACAATTCCAAAAGGGTTTTTTTATGCAATTCAAGAATTAAGACATAATAATTTAGATAGAAAATATACATGAATCAATTACAATACATAAAAATTTCAAACTTTTTACTTCAAAATGGTGAAGTAATAAAAATTAATTTATCCTATCAAGTGTTTGGTTTACCATTAGGTACTGCGCCAGTAGTTTTGGTAAATCATGCTTTAACTGGTAATTCAAATGTAGCTGGAGAACAGGGTTGGTGGTCAGATATTATTGGAGAAGAAAAAGTAATCGACTTAAAAAAATATTCTGTGATCGCTTTTAATATTCCTGGAAATGGTTTCGATAATGAAATTGAAAACCTAATTGAAAATTATAAAAGTTTTTCAACTAAAGATATTGCAGCACTTTTTTGGAAAGGATTAGAATTTTTAAATATCAACCAACTTTTCGCAGTAATAGGAGGAAGTTTAGGCGGAGCTGTGGCTTGGGAAATGGCTTTTTTGAAACCAAATGCTATTCAGAATTTAATTCCAGTAGCAACTAATTGGAAAGCAAGCGATTGGCTAATTGGGAATGTTTTGGTGCAAGATGCTATATTAAATAATTCCAAAAATCCTATTCATGATGCTAGATTGCATGCAATGTTATTGTACCGAACTCCTTTGTCTTTAGCATCGAAATTTAATATCGAAAAAAATGATAATCAAGATGTATATAAAGTAGAATCATGGTTGCAACATCACGGAGAAAAACTTAAAAGTAGGTTTCAGTTAAGTGCTTATAAATTAATGAATCATTTATTGAAAACAATCGGAGAAAATATGTCGGTTTCCGATTTGTTAGAATTTGCTCAGAAAAGCTCTTCTAAAATACATCAAATAGCTGTTAATAGCGATTATTTTTTTGCACCAAATGAAAATATCAATACGCATAATTTATTAAGTAATAGTTCAAAAAATCTGACCTATCACGAGATAAATTCCATTCATGGGCACGACGCATTTTTAATCGAATACGAAAGTTTAAATAATATTTTAAAAACAATTTTTAACTCTAAACACACAATTTAATTATGTCAATTTTAAAAACAGAACAAAAAGAAGTTACGTACAAAGGAATTAAAGAATTATCGGTTTTAGATAATGTTTCATTAGTTAATTTAGAAGGAAAAGGCTTGCTTGGAAAAGCCGGAATTGATGCTAGGATTTTTAGTGTGATGGCCGCTAGCAAAATTAGTGTTAGTATCATTTCGCAAGGTTCTTCAGAAAGAGGAATCGGAATTGTAGTAAATTCAGAAAGAGCTGAAGAAGCTTTACAAGGCTTGGAAAAAGAATTTTCAAAAGAATTGCTTTTTGGAGATGTAAGTAAAGTTTCGGTCGACAATAATATTGCGGCAATTTCAATATCTGGTCAGGAATTAAGTACTTTTCATAAATTGTATTCTTCCTTAATTAAAAATAAAATCACACCAATTCTATTTAATAACATCATCACAGGAAATAGTGTGAGTTTGGTTGTAAAGAAAACGGATTTAAAACGTGCCTTGAATGTTATTAATGTTGATATTTTCGGATTAACGAAGAAAATTAATATTGCTGTTTTTGGTCACGGTTTAGTAGGAGGAACATTAATTGAACAAATTTTAAATTCTGCCAAAAATATAGAAGTTCGAAAAGGAATTCAGTTGAATATTTTCGCAATTGCAAATTCAACCAAAGTAGTAATTAATCAGGTTGGAATTGGAGAAAATTGGAAGTCGGAAATTGCAAATAATGGTAAAAATTATACGGTACAAGATGTAATTGAGTATGCCAAAGAAAATCATTTGGAAAATCTAATTGCGGTTGATAATACGGCTAGTAATGAATTTGTAGGAAACTATATTAATCTAATTGAAAATGGTTTTGACGTGGTTTCTTCTAATAAAATTGCTAACACGTTGAGTTATAATTTTTATAAGGAAATTAGAAATGTTCTAGAAGAAAATCAGAAAAATTATTTGTACGAAACAAATGTAGGTGCGGGATTGCCTTTAATTGATACCATTCAATTATTGCATCTTTCAGGTGAAAATATTACTAAAATTAAAGGTGTTTTCTCGGGAACGCTAAGTTATATTTTTAATCATTTTTCGGTAGAAAATAAATCGTTTAGTGAAGTGTTGAAAGAAGCAATCAGTTTAGGATTTACTGAGCCAGATCCACGTGAAGATTTATGTGGAAATGATGTTGCGAGAAAATTGCTGATTTTAGCTCGTGAATTAGATTTGCAAAATGAATTTAATGAAATCGAAATTCAAAATTTAATTCCGGTTGAATTAAGATCGTTAACAACAACAAGCTTTTTAAATAATTTACAATTGTTAGATACACATTATAAATCAATAAAAGAAAGTCAAGAACCAGGAAATGTGTTACGTTATATTGGTGAATTGTCAGGCGATTTACAACAAGATAAAGGTGATTTAGTAGTAAAACTAGTTTCAGTTCCTGCAAATTCAGCACTTGGACAATTAAAAGGATCTGATTCTATTTTTGAGATTTACACAGAATCTTATGGTGAACGACCAATTGTAATACAAGGAGCAGGTGCAGGTGCCTCAGTAACAGCACGTGGCGTTTTTGGTGATATCTTAAGAATAATTGATAAAAAGTAAATAAAAGTGGAGTGTAGTAGATTTTATTTTTTATAAAAGAATAATATTTAGAATAAAAATCTATTTTTAGTAATAATATAATTAAAATTTAGAAAATATTTCTTTTTTATAATTTTTTGTTACCTTTGCACCGTTCATAAACAATAAGTTGTTATCAAGAAAGGTGGAGGGAATAGACCCAATGAAACCTTAGCAACCCTACGCTTGTAGAAGGTGCTGCATTCTAATCAACGGATTTGTCATTCTGAACTTGTTTCAGAATCTAATTCATTGATGAAGATAACGTTGAGTATATACTCCGCTTTTTCACGATAACTAAAATGTGCTTGTCCTAATTTGAAAATGAATTGGGATGAATTAATAAGCTAAATATTTATATGTCTAAAATTCAAGAAGAAATAGAAAAAAGAATTCTCGTGCTTGATGGTGCAATGGGAACAATGTTGCAACGCAATAATTTTTCGGAAGAAGATTTTCGTGGTGAACGTTTTGCAGATTTTCCTCATCCATTAAAAGGGAATAATGATTTGCTTTCTATTACTCAGCCTGAAGCTGTTAAAGAAGTGCACCGTTTGTATTTTAAAGCGGGAGCTGATATCGTAGAAACCAATACGTTTTCTGGTACTACAATTGGTATGGCGGATTATCACATGGAAGATTTAGTGTATGAATTAAATTATCAATCGGCTAAAATTGCTCGTGAAGTTGCGGATGAATTTACGGATAAGCCTCGTTTTGTAGCAGGTTCAATCGGACCAACAAATAGAACAGCTTCGATGTCGCCAGATGTAAATGATCCTGGATACCGAGCTGTTACTTTTGATGAATTAAAAGTTGCTTATAAACAACAAGTTGAAGCATTAATTGATGGTGGTTCCGATTTACTTTTAGTGGAAACTATTTTCGATACGTTAAATGCTAAAGCGGCACTTTTTGCTATTGAGGAAGTTAAAGAAGATCGAAATATTGATATTCCAGTTATGGTTTCTGGTACGATTACCGATGCGTCAGGAAGAACTTTATCCGGACAAACCGTTGAAGCGTTTCTAATTTCAATTCAACATATTCCATTATTAAGTGTCGGATTCAATTGCGCCTTAGGTGCCGATCAATTAAAACCTTATTTAAAACGGTTAGCGCATAATACACAATTAAATATTTCAGCACATCCAAATGCTGGTTTGCCAAATGCTTTCGGACAATACGATCAAACTCCGGAAGAAATGCAAAGTTTAATTCGGGAATATTTAAAAGATAATTTGATCAATATTATTGGAGGATGTTGCGGAACTACACCAGATCACATTAAATTAATTGCTGAAGTTGCAGCCGAATTTAAGCCAAGAAAATTAGAAAGTAATCAACCTGTTTAGTGTTTTGAAACCCTAAATGGGTTTTAAAATAAAGCAAGTTCATCTTGCAAAACAGGAAATGAAAACGAAAGCAAAACAAAAAAGTTTCATACAGAATAAAATAAATAAAATGTGCCTTTTTCTTAAAGGAAGTAAAATCTTTTGGAAAGAAGTTGCAGAAAATTATAAGAAAATAAATAGTGTGCTTTAATTAAAAGTGCCGTTGATGAAATATAATGTCAAGAGAAAATAAAATAAATTTACAACTTTCAGGTTTAGAGCCTCTTTTTATTAATGAGGAATCGATTTTTGTTAATGTTGGTGAAAGAACAAATGTTACAGGTTCACGTAAATTTCTACGTTTAATTAAAGAAGAGAAATACGATGAAGCATTAGATATTGCCAGAAATCAAGTAGAAGGTGGGGCGCAAATTATCGATGTTAACATGGATGAAGGAATGTTGGATGGCGTGTATGCTATGACAAAATTCTTGAATTTAATTGCTGCCGAACCCGATATCGCTCGTGTTCCGGTAATGATTGATAGTTCTAAATGGGAAATTCTTGAAGCCGGTTTGAAAGTGATTCAAGGAAAAGGTGTTGTAAATTCTATTTCTCTTAAAGAAGGTAAAGAAGCCTTTATTCATCATGCAAAATTAATCAAACGTTATGGTGCTGCTGTAATTGTTATGGCTTTTGATGAGGTTGGTCAAGCCGATACGTACGAACGTAGAATTGAAATTTGTAAAAGAAGTTACGATATTCTTGTAAAAGAAGTTGGTTTTCCTGCTCAAGACATCATTTTTGATCCCAATATTTTTCCGGTTGCAACCGGAATGGAAGAACATAAATTAAATGCTTTAGATTTTTTTAGAGCGACAAAATGGATTCGCGAAAATTTACCTTATGCCAATATTTCTGGTGGTGTAAGTAATGTTTCGTTTTCTTTTCGCGGAAATGATAAAGTTCGAGAAGCCATGCACTCAGCGTTTTTATATCATGCTATCAATCATGGTATGACAATGGGAATTGTAAATCCTGAAATGTTAGAGATTTACGATGAAATTGATCCGATTTTATTAGAACATGTTGAAGATGTGTTATTAAATAGGAGAGAAGATGCTACTGAAAGACTATTAGAATTAGCAGAAAGTTATAAAGGCGAAGTTAAATCGAATGAAAAAGCTATTGCCGAATGGAGAAATGGTTCTGTTCAAGAGCGTTTAACGCATTCTTTAGTAAAAGGTTTAGATGAATTTATCGAAATTGATGTAGAAGAAGCCCGTGTAAATGCTTCAAAAGCAATCGAAGTTATCGAAGTCAACTTAATGAATGGAATGAATGTGGTTGGTGATTTATTCGGTAGCGGAAAAATGTTTTTACCTCAAGTAGTAAAATCGGCACGTGTAATGAAAAAAGCCGTGGCTTATTTGTTGCCTTTTATTGAAGCAGAAAAAGATTCTACTTCATCTTCTTCAGCTGGTAAGGTTTTAATGGCGACTGTAAAAGGTGATGTTCATGATATTGGTAAAAACATCGTTTCGGTTGTTTTAGCGTGTAATAATTTCGAAATCATCGATTTGGGAGTTATGGTTCCGCCAGAAAAAATTATCGAAACTGCAGTAAAAGAAAAGGTTGATATTATCGGATTAAGTGGTTTAATTACGCCTTCGTTAGATGAAATGGTGTATTTGGCTAAAGAAATGGATAAGCTAAACATCAAAATCCCTGTGATGATTGGTGGTGCAACAACTTCTCGTGCACATACAGCTGTAAAAATCGCTCCTGAATATGAAGCAACGGTTGTTCATGTTAACGATGCTTCTCGTGCCGTAACGGTAGCGTCAAATTTATTAAATTCGGAAACAAATGTTGATTTTTCTAAAGCATTACGTCAAGAATATGATACGTTACGCGAAGGATATTTGAACAGAAGTCGTGAGAAAAATTTCTTAACTATTGAAGAAGCACGTAAGAATAAATTTCAAATCGATTGGGAAAATTACCAACCCATTCAACCAAATTTTATTGGTTCGAAAACGGTTGAGGTGGAACTTTCTGAATTAGTCAATTTTATCGATTGGACCCCATTTTTTCAATCGTGGGAATTGTATGGAAAATATCCAGCTATTTTAACGGATGAGGTTGTTGGAGAACAAGCAACGCAATTATTTGAAGATGCGCAGAAAATGCTTTCTCAAATTATTTCCGAAAAATGGTTTACTGCAAAAGGTATTTTAGGGATTTTCCCAGCGAATACTATTAATGATGATGATATCGAAATAAATCTTCCGGCTTCCAGCTTCCAGTTTCTGACTTTACGACAACAATCACAAAAAACTGCCGGAGCACCAAATATTGCTTTAGCCGATTTTATTGCTCCAAGAGAAAGTGGAAAACAAGATTATATAGGTTGTTTTTGTGTAACAACTGGTTTTGGTGTGGATGAAAAAGCAGCAGAGTTTGATCGTCAATTAGATGATTATAATTCTATTCTAACAAAGGCATTAGGCGATAGATTGGCTGAAGCTTTTGCGGAGTATTTACATTTAAAAGTTCGTAAAGAAATTTGGGGTTATGCTTCAGATGAGAATTTAACGAACAACGAATTAATAAAAGAAGAATATAAAGGAATTCGTCCTGCACCAGGTTATCCTGCTTGTCCTGATCATTTAGAAAAACCAACTATTTGGAAATTATTAAATGTTGAAAATGAAATTGGTGTAACCTTAACGGAAAGTATGGCAATGTGGCCGGCATCATCCGTTTCGGGCTATTATTTTGCAAATGAACAAAGTAAATATTTCGGATTAGGTAAAATTAAAAAAGATCAAGTAGCCGATTACGCAAAAAGAAGAAATATTAGTGTAGAACAAGCTGAAAAATGGTTAGCGCCGAATATTGCAGATTAAAAGGGTTTATAGTTTATTGTTGATGGTTTATAGTTTAAGAGCCACAAACAAAAAACAATTAACCACAAACTTAAAAGAATGAAAGTAACAGAACATATAGAAAAAGCCAACGGGAAACCATTGTTTTCTTTTGAAATTTTACCGCCTTTAAAAGGTCAACATATTCAATCTATTTTTGATAGTATTGATCCATTAATGGAATTTAATCCTCCGTTTATTGATGTAACGTATCATAGAGAAGAATATGAATTTAAAGAATTAGAAAACGGATTATTACAAAAGAAAATTGTAAAAAAACGTCCAGGTACAGTAGGAATTTGTGCTGGAATTCAGAATAAATATAATGTAGATGCGATTCCTCATATATTATGTGGTGGATTTACAAAAGAAGATACTGAGAATTTATTAATCGACTTAGATTTCTTAGGTATTAATAATGTAGTAGCACTTCGTGGTGATGCCGTAAAAAGTGAAATTTATTTTAAACCTGAAAAAGAAGGTCATGCTTTTGCTTCTGAATTGGTTTCGCAAATAAATGATTTGAATAACGGAATTTATTTAGATTCTGATTTACAAAACACTAACAAAACAAATTTTTGTATTGGCGTGGCAGGTTATCCAGAGAAACATATGGAAGCGCCAAGTTTGGATAGTGATATTCATTTCTTAAAGCAAAAAATTAAAAATGGAGCCGATTATATCATTACCCAAATGTTTTTCGATAATCAGAAATTTTTCGATTTTGTGGCTAAATGTAGAGCAGCTGGAATTACAGTTCCAATAATTCCTGGATTAAAGCCTATTGCTACGAAAAAACAATTGAATTTGATTCCACATCGTTTCAGTTTAGAATTGCCTGATGATTTAATTATGGCGGTTGTAAAAGCAAAAGATAATGAAGCGGTTAAGCAAATTGGTATAGAATGGTGTACGCAACAAAGTAAAGAATTGATTGCCAAAGGAATACCTGTTTTGCATTATTATTCTATGGGAAAGGCTGAAAACATTAAAGCTATTGCTTCTGAAGTTTTTTAAAAACTCATATAATTTAAGATTTGTGCCTTGTTGGAAAGTTTTTTCAGCAAGGCATTATTTTTTTACAAAAAAGTGCATTTTTGTTAAATTGTCATCAAAATGGCTGTTTTGATTTTTTTAGTTAACAATTATTTAATTATGCACGCATAATATTAACAAATTCTTTACAAATATGTTAAAATAATAATTATGCATTATGCTTTTTTAGGTTTTGTTGTGTAGTTTGCATTTGGTGGTTTGGATTTATTTTTCTAATTTTAGAAATATAATTCAAAAGCAAAGTGTTATGAAAAAAATTATTTACCTATTCGTTATGTTGTTTGTAGGACAAATGACATTCGCAAAAGACAAGGACTTAATTTTAAAAGAAGCTAGACAATTTGCTTTGGAAAAGAATTATGAGGCTGCCATTAAATCATATAAGTCTTATGTGAAATTAGCAAAAGATGAAAATTTGAAAAATGTGTATTTTGAATATGCTAATTGCTATTATAATAGTGGTAACAATAAAAAAGCAATCAAAACTTTGAAAACGTCTATTAAAAAGTATGGACTTACAGAGGAAGATTTCATGTATAACAAAATTATCGATCCAAAATTGTCAGATTTGGCATGGGTAGAAATCTATGATGATTACTTTAAATTAAGAAATAAATATATTACTTATCAAGATAGAAATTAAGTATTTTATTGTGTTGTTGTTTATTAAAAGTCTCTTTGATTGTTCAAAGGGATTTTTTTTTATTTCGTTTTTTCTCTAAATACTTTTTCTAAATTTTTACCTAAATCAGCAATTAATGCATCTTCTACAATCTGACCTTTATTGATAATAATGATTCTATCGCAAATAGCTTCTACTTCTTGCATGATATGTGTAGATAAAAATACGGTTTTATCTTTACCAATATTTTTTATCAATTCTCTAATTTCAACCAATTGATTCGGATCTAAACCAGTCGTCGGTTCATCCAAAATTAAAACGTCAGGATTGTGAAGTAAAGCTGTTGCTAAACCTACACGTTGACGATATCCTTTAGAAAGCTCTCCAATTTTTTTATGACATTCCGGAGTTAATCCTGTTAAAGTAATAACTTCTTCAATTCTAGATTTATCAGTTTTATGAACATCAGCACTGAATTCTAAATATTCACGAACATATAAATCTAAATATAACGGATTGTGTTCTGGTAAATAGCCAACCGATTGTTGAACGCTTTTTTGTGCCGAAGACACATCAAATCCATTTACACTTGCGCTTCCTTCATCTGAAGTTAAATAAGTGGTCAATATTTTCATTAAAGTCGATTTACCAGCTCCATTCGGACCTAAAAACCCAACAATCTCACCTTTATTTACAGAAAAACTAACGTTATCTAACGCTTTTTGTTCTCCATAAGTCTTTGTAATATTTTTTACTTCTATTGACATATACTTGTTTTGAGCAAAAATAATAAATAAAAGCAATACTGTAATAGATAAATTTAAGTTAATATAATTTTTAGTGTTCACTTTTTTCGTAAATTCGTTAAACAAAATTTTATACAAATGGCAACTTCAAAAAAAAAGAAAGCAATTACCGATGAAGTGATTGTTTCTGCTTATACCGATTTCTGTTTAATGAACGGCAAAAAACCTAACTCTGTTTATGAGTTTGTCAAATTGAACAACATGGAAGAAAGTGATTTTTATCAGTATTTTGCTTCGTTTGATTTTTTAGAAAAACAATATTTTGTAACAATGTTTAATTATACATTAGAGTTGTTAGAAAATAATGAAGCTTTTCAAAATTATAACAGCGCCGATAAATTATCTGCTTTTTACTTTACCTTTTTCGAAATGGCGACTGCAAATAGAAGTTTTGTGGTTTATATGTTGAAAGAAGATAAAAACCCACTAAAAAATATTGGTAAATTATCTAATCTTAGAAATGTATTTATTGATTTTTCTTTGTCAATTTTAGAGAAACCAATAAAGTTAGATCAAGAATCTGTAGCGAAAATTCAAGACAAAGTGATTCAAGAAGCAGCTTGGCTTCAATTTCTATCAATTTTTAATTTTTGGATGCATGACGAATCGGCTAATTTCGAAAAAACAGATGTTTTTATTGAAAAATCAGTCAAAGCAAGTTTCGATTTAGCTTATAATATTCCAACTCAAAGTGTTATTGATTTTGGAAAATTTATATGGAAAGAACAAATGAACGGAATGTTTTCAAAATCATAATTTCAACAATTAATAATGAAAAAAATTGATAGTATTCCAACCGGAAAAATTGAAAGAGTAACCAAATTAGTTTCTACTGGTGTAAAAGTTGGTGGGAATTACTTAAAATATTATGGAGAAAAAGTAGTAAATCCGAATTTAACAAAAGACAAATTACACGAAAATAACGCAGCGGATATTTACGATGGACTCAAAGAATTAAAAGGTAGCGCATTAAAAGTTGCTCAAATGCTTAGCATGGAGAAAAACTTATTACCGCAATCTTATGTAGATAAATTTTCCTTATCTCAATTTTCTGTCCCACCCCTTTCTGCCCCATTAGTCAGAAAAACATTTAAAACGTATTTTAAAAAATATCCTGAAGAAATTTTCGATACTTTTTCTCCTGATTCTATCAATGCAGCTAGTATTGGACAAGTACATAAAGCTGTGAAAAACGGAAATGAATTGGCTGTAAAAATTCAATATCCTGGCATTCGAGAAAGTATTAGTTCGGATATTGCACTTGTAAAACCAATTGCAATTCGAATGTTTAATTTACAAGGAACTTCAGATGAGTATTTTCAAGAAGTTGAAGATAAATTAATTGAAGAAACAGATTATAAGTTAGAGATTTCTCAATCTATGAAAGTTATTGAGGATTGTAAAAAGATTGATAATTTACTTTTCCCGAATTATTATCCTGAATATTCTTCAGATAAAATCATTACAATGGATTGGATGAACGGAATTCACTTATCAGAGTTTTGTTCAAGTGATGCATCTCAAGAAGAAAGAGATAAAGTTGGACAAACATTGTGGGATTTTTACATGTTTCAAATTCACAGTTTGAAAAAATTTCATGCAGATCCGCATCCAGGTAATTTTTTAGTAGATAAAGATGGTAATTTAATTGCCATTGATTTCGGATGTATGAAAGAAATTCCGAACGATTTTTATATTCCTTATTTTGAAGTTTCCACTCCAGATTCATTAAATAATATAGCCTATTTTAAATCGAAATTATACGAATTGGAAATTCTGAAAACTACAGATACTAAAGATGAAATTGAATTTTTTACGAATATGTTTCATGAATTATTAAGTGTTTTTACCTTGCCTATTCAAGCTGAAGTATTTGATTTTTCAAACCCTGATTTTCAAAATAAAATTGCTGCTTTAAGTGAAAAATTTGCCAACGATAAAACCTTAAGAAAAATGAATGGAAATAGAGGTTCTAAACATTTTATTTATGTAAACCGAACATTTTTTGGATTGTATAACTTAATGTTTGATATCAAAGCAAAAGTTAAAATAAAAGATTTTGAAAAATATTTAAATTAATATAATGAATCAATTAAAAGAAATTGAAATTGATAGAATTATTGAAATGGCTTGGGAAGATAGGACAACTTTTGAGGCTATTAAGATACAATTTGGATTGGCTGAAAAAGAAGTAATTGAATTAATGCGACTTCAATTAAAAAAATCAAGTTTTAAACTTTGGAGAGCTAGAGTTCAAGGCAGAAAAACAAAACATTTAAAACTCAGAGAATTTATAAAAGGTAACTTTAAAAGTAAATTACAAAGAACTATAAGTCAAAATAAAATTAGTAAAAGATGAAGAATTACTTAATTGTTGGCGGAAGTAAAGGAGTTGGGGAACAAATTGTACAAGAATTGTCTGAAAAAGGAAATTTTTGTCATGTAATTTCAAGAACGAATCCTACTTATTCCTTTAATGGGAATTGGTATCAATTAGATGCTCTAAACGATGAATTACCACAGCTAGAATCGTTAGATGGATTAGTGTATTGCTTAGGAAGTATAAATTTAAAACCTTTTCATCGATTAAGTTTGGATGATTTTAAATCCGATTATGCCATAAATGTTGAAGGTGCCATAAAAGCCTTTCAATATTATCTTCCCGCATTAAAAAAATCTGAATTGGCAAGTGTTGTTATGTTTAGTACTGTTGCCGTTCAATCTGGTATGCCCTTTCACGCAAGCATCGCTGCTTCAAAAGGTGCGATAGAAGGATTGGTTAAAAGTTTTGCTGCAGAATTTGCACCTAAAATTAGAGTAAACGCCATTGCACCATCATTGATTGATACACCATTAGCTTCGGGAATTTTGAGATCTGAACTAATAAAAGAAAACATAATAGCTAAGCATCCTCTAAAGAGAATTTTAAATCCAACAGATGTATCCAAAACAGCTTGTTTTCTACTTTCTGATGATTCAAATGGGATAACCGGACAAATAATTGTTCAGGATAATGGCTTAGTAAGTTTAAGTTATTAAATATTTTATATATTTGTAACGATGTTAAAAAACAAATTAAATATGGTAGCTGCTTGGTGGAATACTTTTCGCTAGGGATTACTATGTGTTATATATAAGTTAGTTAATCCCGATTTTTTCGGGATTTTTTTATTTAAAAAAGTATGGAAATTACAAAAGAACATAAACAATGGTTAGTTGATTTTAATTTAAATCATCCATTAGTTATTGCAGGTCCGTGTAGTGCTGAAACAGAAGAGCAAGTACTGAAAATTGCACATGAATTGAAAAATTCTGATGTATCTATCTTTCGTGCGGGTATTTGGAAACCAAGAACACGTCCAGGAGGTTTTGAAGGTGTTGGAGAAATTGGTTTAAAATGGTTGCAAAGAGCTAAAGCGGAAACAGGTTTGTTAATGGCTATTGAAGTTGCCAACGCTCAGCATGTAAAATTAGCTTTAGAACATGATATTGATGTTTTGTGGATTGGTGCTCGTACAACTGTTAATCCTTTTGCGGTACAAGAAATTGCAGATGCGCTTCAAAATACAGATAAAATAGTGTTGATTAAAAACCCTGTAAATCCCGATTTATCATTATGGATTGGAGGAGTAGAACGTTTGTATAATGCCGGTATTAAAAAATTAGGAGTGATTCATAGAGGATTTTCTACGTATGAAAAAACGAAATTTAGAAACAATCCAGAATGGCAAATTGCAATCGATTTGCAAAATAAATTTCCCAATTTGCCTCTAATTTGTGATCCTTCACATATTACAGGAAAACGTGATATGATTCAAGAAGTTTCACAACAAGCATTAGATTTAAATTATGATGGTTTAATTATTGAAACGCATATTGATCCAGAAAAAGCCTGGAGTGATGCCGCTCAACAAGTTACGCCAGCTACATTAAAACAAATTTTTATCGATTTAAAGATGCGTAAAGAAACAGATGAAAATGCAGAATGGAATAAAGAAATGGCTTTACAACGTGCTTATATTGATGAATTGGATACGAAGTTGATTGAGATTTTAGGAAAACGTA
Organism: Flavobacterium urocaniciphilum; assembly: GCF_900110615.1. Classification (GTDB taxonomy): domain Bacteria; phylum Bacteroidota; class Bacteroidia; order Flavobacteriales; family Flavobacteriaceae; genus Flavobacterium; species Flavobacterium urocaniciphilum. The sequence goes on along the minus strand of NZ_FOEI01000004.1, from coordinate 123,488 downwards.
TGAAATTGGCTGAAAAAATTGGTCTATTGAAAAAAGAGAAAAATGTTGCCATTTTACAAAATAAACGTTGGAATGAAATTTTAGGAAGAATGATTTTAGATGGTGAAGAAAAAGGACTTACTGAAGAATTTGTTTTGAAAATTTATAAAGCCATACATCAAGAAAGTATTGCGCATCAAGAAAAAATAATTAACAAAAATTAAAATTAGAAATACTATCTTTGCTATTAATAAATAATTAGAGATAAAGATTAGTAAAAAACTAATTGGCTAATTTCTAACTTCAAAAATTGAATGACAGGAATCGTATATAAATCTACCGGAAGTTGGTATGTAGTGAAAGCTGAAGATAATCAGTTTTACAATTGTCGTATCAAAGGTAAATTCCGTATCAAAGGAATAAAAAGTACCAATCCAATTGCGGTTGGTGATGTGGTAGATTTCGATTTAGACGAAACGGTTGATGAAGTTAATGGTGTAATTACCAATATTCACGATCGAAAAAATTATGTTGTTCGTAAATCAGTAAATCTTTCCAAACAAACGCATATTTTAGCTTCTAATGTGGACATTATTTTTTTAATAGTCACCATTAATAATCCTGTTACAACTACAAGTTTTATTGATCGGTTTTTAGTTACTGCTGAAGCATATGGAATAGAAGCAGTTTTATTGTTTAATAAAATTGACACATTTGATGAAGCAACAACCGATGAACAATTGTATTTGCAATACATTTATTCAAAAATAGGTTACAAATGCCTTCGTGTTTCGGCAACTGAATCGAAAGGTTTAGATGCTTTAAAAGAAATGATGGTTGGCAAAACATCAATTTTTTCTGGACATTCTGGAGTAGGAAAATCTACTTTAGTGAATGCCATTGAACCTACTTTAAATTTAAAAACAAAAGAAATTTCAGATGCTCACTCCCAAGGGCAACATACTACCACTTTTGCTGAAATGTTTGATTTGTCCTTTAATGCAAAAATTATTGATACTCCTGGAATTAGAGGTTATGGGATGATTGATATGGATAAACATGAAATTACCGACTATTTTCCTGAATTTTTTGCTTTAAAAGAAAATTGTAAATTCAATAATTGTTTACACAAAGAAGAACCTAATTGTGCGGTTAAAGAAGCATTAGATAATGATGAAATAGCTTGGTCGCGTTATAATAGTTACTTGAAAATTTTAGAAGGTGACGACGAACATTATCGAAACGATAATTTTGAAGCCGATCGTAAAGCAAGTGACGAATCACGAAAAAGTTAAAATTTGTTAAAAAAATCTATTTACAATTCTATTTTTTTGTAATATTTTTATGAACTTTACGTTGTTATGTTTTAATATCATAACATTTTGATACAAGTAAAATAAATTTAAATTAGTGAAAGTTGTAATTCAAAGGGTTTCTGAAGCCTCAGTTACCATTAATTCAAATATAGTTTCCAATATAAATACAGGATTGCTAATTTTGGTAGGAATCGAAGATGCTGATACTGTAGAAGATAGTAAATGGCTCGTTTCAAAAATTGCCAATCTTAGAATTTTTCCAGATGAAAATGAGGTTATGAATCTTTCAGTAAAAGATTGTAATGGAGATATTATTGTTGTAAGTCAATTTACATTACATGCCTCTACTAAAAAAGGAAACAGACCGAGTTATATTCAAGCTGCAAAACCAGATTTTGCCATTCCTATGTATGAACAATTTGTACAACTTTTGGAACATGAAGTTGGTAAAAAGATTCAAACAGGACAATTTGGAGCCGATATGAAAGTAAGTTTAATTAACGACGGGCCAGTAACAATAATAATTGATAGTAAAAACAAAGTATAAATGAACAATAACAATCTTAAAAAAGCCTTTTTAGAGTTTTTGTTTAACGGTGCAATTTGTACTGTTTTAATTAATTACTTGCAATTTCATGATTGGATAAAATCATTGAAATTCGGATTGGTTTTTGGGATTGTAATGTCGGTTTTTTACACAGTAATTTTACCAAAATTCAAAAAGAAACAATAAAATGGATATACAAAATGCTCAACTTGATGTTGATAATTGGATTAAAAACCATGGCGTTCGATATTTCAATGAATTAACTAATATGGCGCAACTAACCGAAGAAGTTGGTGAAGTGGCTCGTATTATTGCACGTCGTTATGGCGAACAATCAGAAAAAGAATCAGATAAAAACAAAGATTTAGGCGAAGAATTAGCGGATGTGGTTTTTGTGGTTTTATGTTTGGCGAATCAAACCGGAATTAATCTACAAGAAGCTTTTGATAAAAAATTAAATTTAAAATCGGAACGCGATAAAGATCGTCATAAAAACAACGATAAATTAAAATAACTTGAACTGGATTTTACTAATAATAGCAGGTTTATTTGAAGTCGGTTTTGCCACTTGTTTAGGCAAGGCAAAAGAAACTTCAGGTAATAGTTCCATGCTATGGTATGGCGGATTTTTAATTTGCTTAACCATCAGTATGCTATTATTAGTAAAAGCCACAAAAGAATTACCTATTGGAACGGCTTATGCGGTTTGGACAGGTATTGGCGCAATTGGAAGTGCAATCATAGGGATTTTAGTGTTTAATGAACCAGCCACTTTTTGGAGAATATTTTTTATGTTCTCATTAATAGCATCTATAATTGGTTTAAAATTTGTTTCTCACTAATGAATCTGCATCTACTAAAATCCAAAATCGTAAATCTAAAATCTGAAATCTCAATTACAGGTTCAAAATCGGAAACCAATCGTTTGCTATTATTGCAAGCCATATTTCCCAATTTACAATTAGAAAATACTTCTAATTCGGATGATTCAGATATTATGCAAAAAACATTGCAAAGCATCCAACTTCCAACATCCAGCATCGAGCAATTTGATATTCACCACGCCGGAACGGCCATGCGATTTCTAACAGCATATTTTGCCATTCAAGAAGGAAACGAAGTGATTTTAACCGGTTCTTCTCGTATGCAAGAACGCCCTATTCAAATTTTAGTGGATGCTTTGAATCAATTAGGTGCCGATATTTCGTATCAAAATAACGAAGGTTTTCCGCCTTTAAAAATTAAGGGAAAAAAATTAAGTCAATCAAAAGTTTCATTACCTGCTAATATTAGTAGTCAATATATTTCTGCCTTATTGTTAATCGCTCCTAAATTGGAAAATGGATTGGAATTAACATTGGAAGGTGAAATAACTTCAATTCCCTATATCAACATGACATTAGTCTTATTACAGTCAATTGGTGTTGATACAAGTTTTGAAAATAATATAATTAAAGTTGCTCCAAAAAGGGAAGTTACTACTCAAACATTAGTTGTTGAATCGGATTGGAGTTCTGCTTCGTATTGGTTTTCTATTGTGGCATTATCTGAAATCGGAACTGAAATTACACTTTCAAGTTATAAAGAAAATAGTTTGCAAGGCGATTCTGTTTTAGCTGAAATTTATAAAGATTTCGGAGTAGAAACTGTATTCAATGAAAACAATACAATCACGATTTCCAAAACTAAGAATAATAAATTATCAATTGTAAATTATCAATTAAACAATTGTCCGGATATCGCACAAACTATTGCGGTTACCTGTTTCGGTTTAGGAATCGGTTGCGATTTGTTTGGTTTGCATACCCTAAAAATTAAAGAAACGGATAGGTTAGAGGCATTAAAAGTTGAGTTGACTAAACTTGGCGCTGAAATAACTGTAACTAACGATTCTTTACATTTAAAAGCATCTCAACTACTATATGAAAACATATGTATTGCCACGTATCAAGATCATCGAATGGCAATGGCATTTGCTCCATTGGCTTTAAAAGTTGGTATTCAAATAGAAAATGCCGAAGTGGTTTCTAAATCGTATCCTAGTTTTTGGGAAGATTTAAAAAAAGTTGGATTTGAAATGCAACCGTTATCTTCGAATTAATTGAATCGTTTCTAAAATAGAAGCCACTTTTTCGTTGGAAATTGGTAAATGAACGCCATTTGTTAATTCTACACTTCCACCATCCGATTTATTATAAGCTTTAATGAAATTTGTGTTTACAATATATGATTTGTGAATTCTATTAAAATATGTTTGATTTTGTAAACAAAGTATTTCTTCAAAGTTTTTCAAATTTCTACTAACCAAATGCTTTTCATTATTGATACATACTATTTCCGAATACGCACCTTCCCCTTTAAGGTAAATGATTTTTTCAGTTTCAATGAATACCAAACTATTTCCAGATGGAATGGCAATTTTTTTGAAAGAATCTTGTTTCAAATTTTCTTTCAATAAAGCATAGTTAGCTGATTTTTCTTTTTCCTTTGAAAAGCGAATAATAGCTTCAGTTAGTTCAGTTGGATTAATTGGTTTTAATAAATAATCTACTGCTGAAAATTTAAAAGCTTGTATGGCATATTCTTGATAAGCCGTAGTGAAAATGATTTTAAAAGATATTTCGTTTTCATCAAAAAAATCTAATAATTCTAGTCCGCTATGCCCCGGCATTTCAATATCTAAAAAAACCAAATCGGGTTTGTTTTTTCTGATGGCTTTTACGCCTTCAGGTAAATTTTCACATTCAGCAATAATTTTCACATCTGAACAATATTCATTCAAAAGTAAAGTCAAATTAACTCTTGCTCTTTTTTCATCATCTATAATAATTGCCTGTATCATTGTTCAATTGGTATTTTTATTTTTACGGTTGTTCCTGAAGGTTGTTCTGTTATGGTGTATTTATCGATAATTTCTATCGAAATGTTTTTTTGGTTGTATTGATTTAATAAGTCAATTCTGTTTTGCAATGCATTGGTAGCAAAGGATTGGTGATTTTTGTTTTTAATCTGATTTAAAGCATTGCTTTTTTGTCTGCCAATTCCGTTATCGTCGATTTTTATTTCTAAAAACTCTTCAATTTTTGAAAATTCAATAGTTAGATTTTTTTTATCTGATTTATGAAGTAATCCATGTTTTATGGCGTTTTCTACATACGGCTGAATGAGCATGGATGGAATTTTTGTGAGCTCAGCATCAATTTCTTTTGTCACTTTTATGGAGTAAAATAAATCATCTTCAAAACGTGCTTTTTCAATATCTAAATATAACGTTAGGGTTTTTATTTCATCTGAAATGGTTATCCAATCTTTTTCCGTCATTTCTAAAATGGTTCGAGTTAGATTTGAAAATTTCGATAAATATTCTATCGCTTCTTTTTTCTCGTTGGATAAAATATACGATTGTAATGTGTTTAAAGCATTGTAAAAGAAATGCGGATTCATTTGCGATTTAATGGCTTTTAATTTGGACTGGTTTACGTTTTTCTCCAAATTAATTTTGTCTAAAGCTAATTGATTTCGTTTTTCAATTTTTGCAATGTTTTTACGGTATAACCAATAAGCGAATCCAATTAACAACAATGATGCGCAAAGGATAAAAGGTAATTGTAACCAAAAAGGGCGGTTAATTGTGAAATTTATTTTTTTAGAATTTTTATAATCAGAATTCAGAACAAATTCAATGGTATATGCACCATAATTTAAAGAGTTCAACACTATTTCAGTATTCAAAATATTGGCTTTTTGCCAAGGTGAATTATTAATTCTATAAATTAACTCGTGGTCTTCAAAAGGTGTTGGTGATAAAAATTGATATTTAATTTGAATATTGTTTTCATTATAAGCTAAATCGTTCAATCTTAATGAATCAATATTTTTATTATTCACTTTTAAGGCTTCAATTTTGAAGAACGGATTAGGTCGAAAATAGTTTTCCATTTTCTTAATTATTAAACCTCTATCTGCAGAAATGTAATAATTGTTGTTTTTAAGTACAATGTCATTCACTTCAATATTATTATTGATGTGGATAATTTGTCTTAATTTTTTTGAAGATAGATTATATTCAAAAATGTACTTATTAGTAATGATAAAAAGTAAATTGTCTTTTAATATGTATTTTTCAACTGACTCTTTATCTATATTTTTATCAAGTGCAATTTCTTTAATGCTTTGGTTTTGAATTTCATAAATGTTTAAATCATTATTACAAGCATATATTTTATCTTTTGAAGAAGTCAGTTTTGTAACAATTAATGATTTGTTGTTTAATTTCAATTCAAAAATTTTACCAGATGTTGAAACACCATACAATCCATTATTTGTAGCATAATATATTACTTTATACTTATTGTTATAAGCTGTAGCTTTTCCTTTTGCGTTTAAAATAATGTTATTGTATTCAGAATTTTTATTTTGATTAAAAGATGAAAAAACAAAATCCCATTCGCTTTTCGAATTGCTATTAGTTTTAAATATTCCAGAAGAACTACTGGCTGCAAATGAAATGTATTTTGGATCTATAGCGCACGAGTTTTTTACGGCAATAGCTAATTCTTTGGTCAGTTTTTTATCTTTATTGAGTAGTCCAAATTTTGAAGACGTAAAAAATAATTGTTGGTTAAAAGTATCGAAGAATAATTGTCCGATTTGATGGTTTTCTTTACCAGTATAGATTGTATTTAGTTTGTTATTTTGAAATGAATATATTTTATCGTTTTTAGTTCCAATAAAGAGTTCGTTATTTCCAAAATATAAAGAAGTTAAACTTTCGTTAGAACTAATAAAATTGGTGTTGAAATCTTCAATAAAAAACAAGCCTTCAGTTAGTGTGGAAATCCAAAAGTTATTGTTTTTGGTTTTGTAGATATAAGAAATATTATTCCCATTGAAAAATTCAGTGGTAGAATTGTTTGCTACATCTAGTTCAATAATGCCGTTTGTAGTACACAACCAGTTTTTATTATTACACCAACTTAGATTTTGAATAATTGTATTGCTAATATTTAATTCTTTTTTGTGAAATTTATTATCAATAAAATGATAGTAATATTTTGTGAATTTTGAAGCTATTAATAATCCGTTATTTGATTTTTCAACCAAAATGGAATTGAAATTATCTAAAAAATCAATTGGAAAGTCAAGAACGCTTTGAATTTTATCATTTTTAATAACAATGAGTTTATCGGTAAAAATGTAGATGGTATCTTCATTAAAAAATAAAGTTTTTATTTCTTTGGCATTAATAGCAATAGATTTTTTTAATTGTAATTTCTTCAAATCATAAATATCAATTGCTTTTTCATTTATCACATATAATTGATTATTTATTAATCCGAATTTGAAGTAACCAATCGACTTTTTTTGATTTAATTTTTTTAGAGAATTGTTTTCAATATAATATAAATAGCCGTCAAAATTTTCATACCAAATTCGTCCAAACTTATCTTGCTGGATACAGGAACCTGCTTTTGAAGTCATTTCATTCTGACTGAAATATTGAAAAGTATATCCGTTAAAGCTGCATAATCCTTTTTCAGTGGCAAACCACATTGTATGGTTTTTATCTTGAAATATATCATAAACACTATTAGAAAGTAATCCTTGAGATTTATTTATGGTATTGAAATAAGGATTTTGTCCAACCGAAAATTGGAATATAAATAATAAAAATATGCGTAATACTGCCTTCAATTATAAAATTTGTTCAAATATAGATATATAACAAATATACCATAAACCAAGTTAATGAAAATAACTTTTCAGTATAGGAATTGTGTCGATTTGTAGTTTTTAAATTTTCATTAACTCAAAATAGGGTTTGGTAAACTGAGTCGGTTTTGCCTGAATTGGACTACTAATTTTACAGAAAATTTTTAATGAGACAATTATGAAAACAAAATTATGTTCTTTTTTACCTCTTCTGTTTATGTTGGTGTTTTCTACGGTGAAAGCACAACTTGCAACTTTTGATACTAATTTACAGAGTTATAACATTACAATGACATCTGCAACTATTAGTAATATTATAACTTCAAGCACATCGGTTACTGTTTATTATCAGTTAGCAACTGGAAATGCTGGAAATGTTGCATTAGCTCCTACTGCTGGAGGCGGTTCAAATTCTTCTGGTACATGGGTAACCGTAAGAAATTTGAATAGTTTAACACCAAATACTACTTATTATTTTAGATTTAGAGCCGATAATGCATCAGGAACATCTTATTCTGGAACAGGCTCATTTACCACATTAAGTGGTGCTCCTACAATTTCTATCTCATCAACACCTACAACAAGCAATAGTGCAACAATTAATTATTCATTAAATGCTTGGGGAAATACAACTACTTCATTGGTTAGATATGGTTTAACTAGTGGTAATTTATCTAGTCAAGTTGTTGGGAATTCTGCTTCTGGTACAACTGATACGCCTTCAACTGTTAATATTCCAAGTTTGTTGCCTAATACAACATACTATTATCAAGTAGAAGCCACAAACTCAGTTGGGACAACAATGAGTACAATTGGAAATTTTACAACTGCTTCATTACCAAATTCTTTAATTGCAGATTATAGATTCGATTTTGGTTATTCGGATATAAATAATAATAATCCATTTACTGCTAATTCAGGAACTTCATTCACAACAGATAGAAATGGAAATGTTAATTCTGCATTGTCAATTAATAATACTGGAATTACAGCAGTAATACCTGGTCTTCCATATGGAAATAGTCCACGATCAATTTCTTTTTGGGCAAAAACAACAAGTATGTGGCCTTCGTATAATATGACTTTTTCTTATGGTCAGTCGAGTGGAAGTAGTGCTTGTGGTGGATCTTTTAATAGTTCAATTGTTGAGTTTTTAGGTTATGGGAATAATTTTAGCGCAAATTCAGCGAATACAAACAATACATGGTATTATTTTACTTACACGTATGATGGGACTACAGCTAAAATATATAAAAATGGGACTTTATTAACTAGTACTCCAAAAACTTGGAATACATTAAATAATAATAATATTTTTAAATTAGGAGTTGGAGTTGGAGGTGAATTGTCTTTTATTGGAGCTATTGATGATTTGAAAATTCATAATTATGTAATTTCAGATGCGCAAATAACACAATTGTATTTAGGTTCAGCAGTACCAGAAATTTCAAATATTTCAGTTAATCCTTCTGCAAATGGAGCAAGAATTAATTATACAGTTAACGCTAAAAATGCAGCAACTACAACGGTTATAAAATATGGACTTTCAAGTGGTGCCTTAGTTAATCAAGCTACTGGTTTTAGTGCGTCAGGAAATACAAATACTCCTGGTTATTTAGATTTAACAGGATTGTCAAATTATACAACATATTATTTTGAAATTGAAGCTACTAATTCAATCGGTATTACGACATCTACAATTGGTACTTTTACTACTGGATTAACATCTGCAATTGCAGATTATAGATTTGATAATTCATATAATAATATTAATGGAACTAACCCTTTTTCAAGTAATGGTGGTACTTCATTTACAACTGATCGATATGGTGTTCCAAATTCAGCATTAAATATTGTAAATACTGGATCAAATGCAACAATAAATAGTTTACCATATAGTAATTCAGCTCGAACAATTTCTTTTTGGGCTAAACTAAACGTATTACAAGCTCCCTATAATATGACATTCTCATATGGTCAATCGAATACTAGTAATGCATGTGGTGGGTCGTTTAACAATACAGCAGTTGAGTTTTTTGGTTTTGGAAATAATTTAAGCGGAAATTCATCTAACGCTGTAAGTACTTGGTATTTCTTTACTTATACTTATGATGGAACAAATGCCAAAATATACAAAAACGGTATATTATTAAGTTCAGTACCTAAAACTTGGAATACTTTAAATAATAGTAATATCTTCAAATTAGGGACTGGAGTTGGAGGAGAGTTAACGTTTAATGGTGCAATAGACGATTTAAAAATATTCAATTATGTTTTAAGTGATTCACAAATTACAGAGCTTTATACAACAAACACTTTAACTGCTTCAAGTTTCAATCAAAATACTTTAGAAGCAGGATTATATCCAAATCCAGTACAAGATATTTTAAACATTTCTATTGAAAATCAAATTGCAAAAGTAGAAGTGTTTACTATTCAAGGTCAAAAAGTAATGGAATCAAATTCAAATGAAATAAATATGTCAGCATTAACGTCTGGAATTTATTTAGTAAAAATTATAGATGAAAATAATGCAATTGCTACTAAAAAAGTAGTGAAGAAATAATTAGGTTAGTGGTTTAAGAAAAAAAGGTTGACATAAAGTCAACCTTTTTTATTTATCATCTTCTAAGTACATTTTACGTACGCGTTTGAATAATTCACTTGAATACACAAAGTCTGTTACAGCTTCATTATCTGTTTTGAATATTTCTTTATTAGTGCCTTCCCATTCTAATAATCCATTTTTAAGGAAAACTATTTTTTCACCAATTTCCATAACCGAGTTCATGTCGTGTGTATTGATTACCGTTGTAATATTGTATTCTTTAGTGATTTCTTGAATCAGATTATCAATTACAATAGCCGTTTTCGGGTCTAAACCAGAGTTAGGTTCATCACAAAATAAATATTTCGGATTATTTACAATCGCTCTAGCAATTGCCACACGTTTTTGCATTCCTCCTGAAATTTCAGAAGGTTTTTTATGATTTGCATTAATTAAATTTACTCTATCAATAACAAAGTTAACGCGTTCTTTAATTTCTGCAGCAGTTTTATTAGTAAACATTTTCAATGGAAAACCAATGTTTTCTTCCACTGTCATACTATCGAACAACGCACTACCTTGAAAAACCATTCCGATTTCAGTACGTAAATCGCGTTTTTCATCTTTATTCATGTCTTCATAAATTCTGCCATCAAAAGAAATATGACCGCTATCTATATGATGAACTCCAAGTAATGATTTTATGAAAACAGTTTTACCAGATCCACTTTGTCCAATTACTAAACTCGTTTTTCCGGCTTCAAAACTTGTAGAAATACCTTTTAAAACCATTTGGTCTCCAAAGCTTTTTTTAATATCGTGTACTTCAATCATTAGCTTAAAAGTAATTGGGTTAAAATATAATTCATCAAAATAATAACTACCGATGTCCAAACAAACGAAACCGTACTCGCTTTACCAACTTCTAATGCGCCACCTTTCATGAAATAACCATGAAAAGAAGGAATAGTTGATAATAAAAAGGCAAATACAAATGTTTTGATAAAGGCATAAACGATATGATATGGAATAAAATCTTCTTGTATTCCGGTAATGAATTCATGACTAGTAGCAAAACCACCATACACTCCAGCTAAATAGCCACCAAAAACACCTAAAAACATCGCTATTCCAATTACGAATGGATATAATAAAAGCGCAATCATTTTTGGGAAAACTAAATAGTTAAGCGAGTTTACTCCCATTACTTCCAACGCTTCAATTTGTTCGGTAACACGCATAGAACCTATACTAGAAGTAATAAACGAACCCATTTTTCCTGCCATAATGATAGAAATAAAGGTTGGCGCGAATTCTAATACTACCGATTGACGCGTGGCAAATCCAATTAAATATTTTGGAATTAACGGATTGGTTAAGTTTAATGCCGTTTGAATGGCAACAACTCCACCAACGAAAAAGGAAATGAAACACACAATTCCTAAAGAATCAATAATTAAATCGTCTATTTCTTTTAAGATTAATTGCTTCATCGCGCTCCATTTTACAGGACGATTGAATACGTCTTTCAGCATAATGAAATAACGACCAATTTGCGTTAAATATCGAATTAACATCATTGTTTTAAAATATTTGCTAAAATAGTAAAATTATGTAAATTAATTGTAGTAGTGTCTATTTGAAAAATATCTAAAAATTAATTTTTCAATTCAATTCCAACTTTGTAAGTATTGCTTCTGTTAATTAAGTAGTTGTATTTTTGCCATAATGCTTCATCGCCTTGGTGTAAATATCTGAAGTATGGAATTATTTTATTGTTTTTAGATATACCAATTAATTCTATTCCAGGTGGAGAAATAAAACCAAGATTTTCATAATCGGTATTGCTTAGATTTTTTATAGATACAAAAATTCCATTTGATGGAAATTCAAATTCTTCATCTACGGAAAGTTCTAAAAGGGCATAGTCGTTTTTAACTTGACAAGCTATTATGAAATCTTCTTGAAAAATTTTGTTAAGTGGAACATTATAAATAGAATCGACAGTATAAAAATTAACCTTTATCGGACTATATTTTGCGCCTCTTAATTTACTCGATTTCTTGTTTTGTATATTGTCTATTACTTTGTAATCACAGGTGTGAATGTATAGTTTTTGAATTATTTTCCCTTTATAATTTTCAATTGGAAAGAATATAGATAATTCAGTGTTACTGTTTATCGAGCTACTATTTCCAAAGTTTTTAGGTAATAAATTTGAAGTGCTAGCTTTTGGGTAATATAAAATATTCTCTTCCTTTTTTGAAGAATTTTTAATCAGAATTTCTTGTATTTCTTTAATTGCTTCTTCAAGAAATAGTGTGTCTTTAGAAATCCAATTTTCAAAACGCTCAGTTTTAAAATTTAAATGTCTAATTGTGATAGTTTTATTATAATCTGAAGTATGAATTTGAACATTTCCTAAACTATCTGTAATATACTTTGGAGTTTGATTAATTAATAAAATTGCATCAGAAATTGGAATTTTTGATCGAGAACTAATGGTTAGTTTTTTAGTTTGTGCATTTCCTAAAATTGAAATGAAAAATAAAGTAAGCAGAATTCTCATTTTTATTTTTTTATTTTCTCTTTCATTTTTTTCCAACGATATTTTCTAATCCATTTGGCTTGTTCTGCAGTTACAAATAATGGCTTTCCTGATGATTTGGCTTTCCAAAATCCCATGATGTAATCGATGAATAAAAGCGGTTTGCCTTTTCGGCTGGCTAATTTTAATGATGCAATAAAAGTGATGAAAAATCCGTAGCCTAAACTGTAAAACGCTTCACCTTGTTTGTATCGTGCGGCTTTGTTATAGCTCGCACCAGTCGGTTTTAAGTGTTTTACGTGTAAACTTTCATCGGTTACCACTTTCCAATTGTAGAATTTACATAATAATTCATCAACGGTATCCCAACCCATTGCTGGTTTTAATCCGCCAATTTGTTTAAATGTTTCTTTTCTATAGGCTTTTAAAGCGCCACGAATATGATCTTTATCGGTTAAGTTTTCCAACACCCAATCGCCATTTTTCTCTATATAACAAAAGCCACCAGCCATTCCGATTTTAGAATCCGATTGGAAATGTTTAATAATCGTTTCGAAATAATTCTTTGGAAAAATTAAATCGGCATCAATTTTCACGATAAGATCGTAATTTTCGTCAATGTGTTTTTCGCCTTCATGAAATGCTTGAATAACTTTACTTCCAGGTAAATGAATGGCATCCGATTTTTTATGAACTAATGAAATAAAAGGAAACTTTTCTGTGTAAGAAGTTACAATTTCAGCGGTTCTATCCGTAGAGTTATCATTCACCACAATAACCTTCGAAGGTAAAACAGTTTGTTCTACCAAAGATTGTAATGTTAAAGCCATAAAAGCTTCTTCATTATAAGCGGGAATGATAATGTAGTATTTCATATTCAGAAAACTAATAACTGTGACTGATTACTTAATTCTTTCAGCGTAAACCAAATAATATCTTGGAGTAATCCATCTTAATAACGGACGTAATCCTAATTTTTTTACAGGATGCGTGAATTTTACACTATCAACAATTTTAAAACCGGTTTTTTCTAATAACCAATCCAATTGCCAATCTTCAAATTCATGATAATGACGATCCCATTTGTCGGTTTTACTTCTATATGCAGATGAAAACCATAATCGCAAAGGAATAGAAATTAAAACTTTATCCGCTTTTACGTTTTCTAAAACGGTATACGGATTTAATAAATGTTCGAAAATTTCAAAACCTGTAAATACATCATAATTTTCAGTACGTAAGGCTTCTTGGTTAGTATCTAAATCTTCCCCTTTAGTATTGATTACTTTATATCCGTTATCTTCCATTATTTTAGAAAATGGATTAGGAACTCCTAAATCAAAGATAGTTTCTGAAGTTGAAATATGTTTTTTTAGAAAGTCTAAAGTGATGTTAAAGCGCTTACTAGGATATGTTTTTTCGTACATTTCTTAATTAAAATTAATTTCTGCAAATATAATTAAATAGTTGTATTTTTGATTTAACTAACCACAACAATCTCTTCTAAATTATTTACTATGAAATATTTTAAACTCCTATTGTTTGTTACTTTTATTTCTTTTTCACAAAATAAGACAGTTATTAAGTGTGGAAAATTAGCTGATGTAAAATCGGGTAAAATGTTAGAAAATCAAACTATAATTATCTCAGAAAATAAAATTGAAAAGATTGTTTCGGGTAATTATGAAACGAAGTCGTCTGATGTAATTTATGATTTATCTAATTATACAGTTATGCCTGGTTTAATTGATATGCATGTGCATGTTGAACATCAAACAAGTGCTAAGCAGTATTTAGAAGAATTTACTTTAAATGATGCCGATGTAGCTTTTAGATCAGTTGGATATGTGAAAACAACTTTAAGAAGTGGTTTTACATCTGTTAGAGATTTAGGAGGAACTGGAGTAAATATTTCTCTTCGAAATGCGATTGATGCGGGTTTAATTGAAGGTCCGCGTATTTTTACGGCAGGCAAATCTATTGCGACTACTGGTGGTCATGCCGATCCGACTAATGGGTATAGAAAAGATTTAATGGGAAATCCTGGTCCAGAAGATGGTGTAGCTAATGGAGTAGACGAATGTGTAAAAGCAGTTAGACAAAGATATAAAGACGGTTCAGATTGTATAAAAATTACTGCTTCTGGTGGTGTGTTAAGTGTGGCGAAAAGTGGCGAAAACTCGCAATTTACAATTGAAGAAATACAAGCAATTGTACAAACAGCAAAAGATTACGGGTTTAAAGTTGCGGCGCATTGTCATGGTGAAGAAGCTATGAAAAGAGCAGTTTTAGGTGGTGTACATTCAATTGAGCACGGAACTTACATGAGTGATGAAGTGATGAAATTAATGAAAGAAAGAGGAACTTATTTAGTGCCTACAATTGCAGCTGGAAAAGCAGTTGGAGCTTTTGCGAAAAAGCCTAATTATTATCCTGATGTTGTAGTTCCAAAAGCATTAGCAATTGGTCCGAAAATTCAAAGTACATTTGCTAGAGCATATAAAAGTGGTGTAAAAATCGCTTTTGGTACCGATGCGGGCGTATATGAACACGGAGAAAATTGGAAAGAATTTATTTATATGAATGAAGTTGGAATGCCTTTTATGGAAATATTAAAAACAGCGACAGTAAATGCAGCTGATTTATTAGGACAATCGGATAAATTAGGAGCGTTAGAGTCGGGTAAATTTGCTGATATTATTGCAGTTGATGGTAATCCAGAAAAAGATATTACGGTTATGGGAAAAGTTGTTTTTGTAATGAAAGACGGGAAAGTATATAAAACTAATTAATATTTAAAATAAAAATGAAATAAAAAAAGAGGGAATTTCCCTCTTTTACATTTTATATACGATTGCATTGATATTCATTCCCGATCCAACTGATGCGAAAAGTACTACATCGCCTTTATTCAATTCCTGATTATCAATTTTTCCTTTTATCATTAAGTCATAAAGAGTTGGAACAGTGGCAACACTTGAGTTTCCTAATTTATGAATACTCATAGGCATAATGCCTTCCGGTGGTGATTGTTTGTAAAGTCTATAAAAACGTTGAATAATGGCTTCATCCATTTTTTCATTGGCTTGATGAATGAGGATTTTTTTAACCTGAGAAATATCAATTCCACTTTTGTCCAAACATTCAGCCATCGCTTTTGGAACATTGCTTAAAGCAAATTCGTAGATTTTTCTGCCTTGCATTTTTATATAACGCACATCAGGATCGTGAGTGTCGTTAAATGAATTTCCAAAATATAAATAATAGGCTTCGTCGAACGAAAAAGTAGCTGTTTCATGAGCTAAAATTCCTCCTTCTTCATCCGTAGCTTCAAGAATAGTTGCGCCAGCACCATCAGAATAAATCATCGAATCGCGATCGTGTCTATCAACTACTCTCGACAAGGTTTCCGCTCCAATCACTAAACATTTTTTTGCCATACCCGCTTTTATAAACGCTTGTGCTTGTATAACACCTTCCACCCAACCTGGACATCCAAACAAAATATCGTAAGCAACACATTTTGGGTTTTTAATTTTCAAATCGTGTTTTACTCTAGTGGCTAAACTTGGTAAAATATCGGTTTGTATGGTGCCGTTTTTAACGTTTCCAAAATTATGTGCAAATATGATATAATCTAGAGTTTCAGGGTCAAGATTAGCATCTTCAATGGCTAATTTTGCAGCAATTGTTGCGATATCAGAAGTCAGTAAATTATCGGTGACATATCTTCTTTCTTCAATTCCGGTAATTTCTAAAAATTTTTGAGCGATGATTTCATTGGTATGTGGGAAATCTGTGCCGTCATCATTTAAAAATATATGTTTGGCAAAATCTAAATTGGTTACAACTTCAGTTGGAATATAAGATCCTGAGCCTGTTATTTTGATATTCATTTTCTGATTTTTTAATGAAGATAAACAATTAAACAAGTTGGATTAATATTATCATTCAATATTTATGAATTATTATGAAATGTGTAATAATACGAACTGAAAAATAGGATATTCAGAAATTTGAGTTTAAAATGAATTGAATTTCATTCGCATTATAGTAGCCATATTTAAACTCATGGTTTTCATTTGATCGGCCTTGTTGCCAACATAACTTTCATCAATAGAAGTATAAAAATGATCCAACCAAATTTCAAAATGTTCCTGAGTAAAAGGGTGTTTGTCGTGAACATCTTTATGAATTTGAAACATATTATTAGAATAGCCGCCTTTTAAAAATAGAGCTTGTTCCCAAAATGTGGCTAAAATATCAAAGTGTTTTT
Source organism: Flavobacterium urocaniciphilum (assembly GCF_900110615.1). Taxonomy (GTDB): domain Bacteria; phylum Bacteroidota; class Bacteroidia; order Flavobacteriales; family Flavobacteriaceae; genus Flavobacterium; species Flavobacterium urocaniciphilum. The sequence goes on along the minus strand of NZ_FOEI01000004.1, from coordinate 106,562 downwards.
CTAAATGCTGGTCAACATCTGTTGCTTTAGTAAAAAAGAAATTAATAGATTGATCTTTAAGTAATCGATCATAAAAATTTCTGATAATTAAAAGTATATCTTCTCGTGTTTCGATGTCTTTCATTTTATTGTTTTTTATGCTATTCAAAGGTACAATAATCCTTTTTGAAAGAATTGATATTTATCATAGTTCAAAAAAAATCCCAAATTCACAAAATTGGAATTTGGGATTTTATATATTATTTACTTTTTAAAAAATTAAATCGTAAATCGTAACTTGTTTTTACATGTACGCTTCAATTGGAGCACAAGAACAAACTAAGTTTCTATCTCCATACGCTTCATCTACACGACGAACAGATGGCCAGAATTTGTTTTCAGCAATATACTCTAATGGATAAGCAGCTGCTTCACGAGTATAAGGGAAAACCCATTCGTTTGCAGTTACCATCGCTAATGTATGCGGTGCATTTTTCAAAATGTTTTGTGCATCATCTTTACTTGAAGCTGCAATTTCTTTACGAATTGAAATCATTGCGTCACAGAAACGATCTAATTCCGCTAAATCTTCAGATTCAGTTGGTTCAACCATTAAGGTTCCTGCTACTGGGAAGGAAACGGTTGGAGCATGGAAACCATAATCCATTAAACGTTTTGCAATATCCGTAACTTTGATTCCGTTTTCTTCAAATGCACGACAATCTAGGATCATTTCGTGAGCCGCACGTCCCATTTCTCCAGAATATAAAATTGGATAATGAGCTTCTAAACGCGCTTTCATATAGTTTGCATTTAAGATTGCATGTTTCGTTGCATTAGTTAATCCTTCAGCACCTAACATACAAATGTATCCGTAAGAAATTAAACAAACTAAAGCAGATCCGTAAGGCGCAGAAGAAATTGCTGTAATTGCTTTTTCTCCACCTACCGGAATTACAGGGTTTGTTGGTAAGAATGGAACTAATTTATCATTCACACAAATTGGTCCAACACCTGGTCCACCACCACCATGAGGAATAGCAAACGTTTTGTGTAAGTTTAAGTGACAAACATCAGCACCAATTGTAGCTGGATTTGTTAATCCAACTTGTGCATTCATGTTCGCACCATCCATATAAACTAAACCACCATTGTTATGGATAATTTGAGTAATTTCAATGATTGAAGATTCGTAAACACCATGAGTTGAAGGATATGTTACCATTAAACATGATAATCTATCTTTAAATTCAATTGCTCTTGCTCTTAAATCTTCAACGTCAATATTTCCTTCAGGAGTTGTTTTAGTAACAATAATGTCCATTCCCGCCATAGCAGCAGAAGCCGGATTCGTTCCGTGAGCCGATGAAGGAATTAAACATACTGTTCTGTGTTCGTCACCACGAGATAAGTGATATGCGCGAATTGCCATTAAACCAGCGTATTCACCTTGAGCACCTGAGTTTGGTTGTAACGTTGTACCTTGGAAACCAGTAACCACATTTAATTGTTGTTCTAATTTCTTAAGCATTGTGATGTATCCCTCAGCTTGCTCTACAGGAGCAAAAGGGTGGATGCTGTTCCAGTTAGCCATAGATAATGGTAACATTTCGGCAGCAGCATTTAATTTCATAGTACAAGAACCTAAAGAAATCATCGAATGATTTAACGATAAATCTTTACGTTCTAATTTTTTGATGTAACGCATCAATTGACTTTCAGAATGATGATTGTTGAAAACATCATGTTGTAAGAAAGTAGAAGTTCTTTCTAATCCTTCAGCAATTCTACCAGAAGGTAATAAGATTTTTACAGGAGTAAATTCTTTTCCAACCGCTTCAGCAAAAATTCCGATAATTTGGTTGATATCTGTAATTGAAGTAGTTTCGTTGAAAGAAATCGAAATTGTTTCAGCATCTACATAATAGAAATTCACTTCATTTCTTTCAGCAATAGCTCTAACTTTAGCTGCATCTGCTTTTACTAAAATCGTATCGAAGAAAGAAGTATTTGTTTGATAAATTCCTAATTTATTTAATTCTTCAGCAGTTGTATTGGCTGATGCATGTACTTTGTCTGCAATATATTGTAAGCCTTTTGGTCCGTGATAAACAGCATACATTCCAGCCATAACAGCTAATAAAACTTGAGCGGTACAAATGTTAGAAGTTGCTTTTTCACGTTTAATGTGTTGCTCACGAGTTCCTAATGCCATACGTAAAGCGCGGTTTCCGTTTGCATCAATAGAAACTCCGATAATTCTACCTGGCATTGAACGTTTGTATTCTTCTTTTGTTGCGAAGTAACCAGCGTGTGGTCCACCGTAACCCATAGGAATACCAAAACGCTGTGTAGTTCCTACAACTACAGAAGCACCCATTTCACCTGGTGATTTTAATTTCACTAAGGATAAAATATCAGCTGCTACTCCAACTTTAATTTCGTTTTCTGTAGCTTTTGCAATGAATGCAGTATAATCAGTTGCTTGTCCGTATTTACCTGGATATTGTAACATTGCTCCAAAAAATTCAGTAGAGAAGTCAAATGTTTCATGATTTCCAACAACTAATTCAATTTTTAATGGAGTAGCACGTGTTTGTAAAACCGAAAGTGTTTGAGGTAAAATTTCTTCTGAAACGAAAAATTTATTTACGTTATTTTTCTTTTGGTCACGCGTTCTAACATCATAAAGTAAAGCCATTGCTTCAGCAGCAGCTGTTCCTTCATCTAATAAAGAAGCGTTAGCGATTTCCATTCCTGTTAATTCAATAACTGTAGTTTGGAAATTTAAAATAGCTTCTAAACGCCCTTGAGCAATTTCAGCTTGGTAAGGCGTATAAGCAGTGTACCAACCTGGGTTTTCAAAAATATTTCTTTGAATTACTGCAGGAACAATTGCAGGATGATATCCTAATCCGATGTATGATTTGAAAACTTTATTCTTTTTACCTAATTCTTGGATATGAGTTAAGTATTCGTATTCCGTCATAGGTTGATCTAAATCCAATTCTTTCTTTAAACGAATTCCATCAGGAAAAGTTTCATAAAGTAATTGATCTACTGAATCAACTCCAATAGTTTTTAACATATGGTTTAGGTCTTTTTCACCAGTTCCAATGTGTCTTAAAGCAAATGCATCTGTTCTCATTTATCTAAAAAATAGGTTGTGTTTTAAATTTGGATACAAAAGTAATTATTAATCTGCTAAAAATAATCGATTTTCAACCGAAATTTTGTGATTTTTATCAACTAATTAGCCTTGTTGTTAACAGATTGACTAATTTTGTTGTATGGAATTTATTAAGAGAATTATCGATTTTTACATTAATAGTAGTTTGCATGTAGCATTTTCGGTATATGCATTTGTTGCTATGACTATGTATTTCTTTTCTATTCCTAATGATATTGATGTTAAAGCCTTTGCTTTTTTTGGAACAATTGTAGGTTATAATTTTGTGAAATATGATGCTTTAGCGCGATTAAAAAAAATTCACATTAAAAAAAATTTACAGCTCATTATTGGTTTGAGTTTGTTTAGCGCTTTGGCGTGTTTTTATTATTTCTTAAAATTACAATCGATTACTCAGTATATAGGATTTTCCGTTTTTATTTTATTGTTGCTTTATACTTTACCTTTTTTTCCTAATAAAAAAAATGCTAGAAATTGGAAAGGTATCAAAATTTATATTGTGAGTTTGTGTTGGGTAGGAGTAACTGTAGTATTACCTTTTATTAATGCGAAAATTCCTTTTACAACCGATATGATAATTTTGTGTTGTCAGCGTTTCATTCTTGTTTTTGTATTGGTTTTAATTTTTGAAATTGTGGATGTAAATACTGATGATCCGCATTTGCAAACCGTTCCTCAACAAATTGGAGTAGAAAAAACAAAATTATTAGGTTGCTTGCTTTTAATGCTTTTCTTAGGAATCGATTTTTTATATACGGTTAATCATAATTATTTACATCTTGCACTTCGCTTTATACTTGCTGGAATAATAGCTGTTTTTTTAAGCTTTGCTGATGAAAACAGATCAAGATATTATGCCAGTTTTTGGGTGGAAGCCATTCCGATTTTTTGGTGGTTGTTGTTAGCTTTTCTCAACTAATTTTTTCAAAAAAGCATTTCGTTGTAAGATAAATTTTTGGAGATAATTTTTCAATAAAATTGCATCGAATATTTTTCCAAAAATGCCAAATGGTGTTTCGTATTCTACTATATCGGTGACTTCTACATGATTTTCTTTTTGTTCAAAAAAATGTTGATGTTTAAAGCTTTTAAAATGTCCTTTTAATTGTTCGTCTATAAAATAAGTTGGGAAAATCATTTCAGAAATAATACTTTGGTGTGTGATATAAACTCCAAAATGTTTCCCTTTCCAAGTTACCGTTTCGTTTTTATTGATTAAACCCGAAGTTGTTCCAGCAATAGCTTTTTCATTTGTTTGAGTTGCCGATTGTTGGTGAATATCAATGTCTCTATTGACGTTAAAGACTTTTTCAATAGGTGCGTTATAGATAGTGATGGTTTTTATGGTTGTCATTTGTTTTTAAATTTTACTCCCTTTGTCATTCTGAAAGAATCTCAAGAAAAAATAATTTAGACTCTTTCAGAGTGACAAACGATAGAGTGATTATCCGTTAATAACAATTCGTTGTTCCACTTGTGCTTGGCTCGCTTTTCTTTTTCCTCTAAAGAAGAAATATAAATTAATGAATAACATGATACCTAAATAGATAGCAAATCCACCAATTTTATAACTTAAAGCTTCAATTAAACTTTGATAATCATCTTTGTATAATGTCATTTCTAAAATCATCAAGGCAAAACCTAAATTTAATAAGTAAAAACCTGTTTCAAATAACTTATTAGTTGCGAAAGCAATTTCTTCTCGACCTTTAAAAATGTCTAACATAAATATTTTGCTGTTTCTGAATAAAGTTTTGCTAACATAATAAGTTAAAAATAAAGCAATTGGTAAATAAATTGCATATCCGATTAAAATTTTTGTAGTTTCCATAATGTTGAATGTTTAAATTAATTTTTTAATGTATTTAGTTAATAATATGATATTGATATAATGCATAAATCCGATGGTAAGTATGATGATTGCCGATTTGGTTGCAATGATTTCTATAAGTTGGTTGAAGGTTAAAATTTGTTCCCATGAAATGATAGTCATGGCGCAATAACCAAGATTCAATAAATAATATCCAATGAGAAGCATTTTGTTAATTTGATGACACAATTCTAAATGATCGGGTATTAATTGAGACACAAATATGTTTCCGTTATTGTAGCATAATTTTCCAACTTTTAGAATAATTAGACTTGTGATGCTGAGATATAATATATATCCGATGATGTTGAGGTTCATATTGTTTCTTTTTGGTTGTAAATAATATACGTTAAGAAAAAAATAAGCATAATTGGAATGATAAATAATGCGTCCATTGATTTTCTGTCCCAAAGAATAAAAAAGAGAATAACAAAAGAAAAATATATGTAAATGAGCTTGTTTTTTGGAAATGTAAATATGAAAAATAATGCGGCCATAACTTGTAAGAATCCTGTAATTGCTAAACCGTATGGGCCTAATATTAAAAATATTAGTGCTAAAATGTTTATTCCTTTTATAATTTTAAATGAAAGTATCATGATTAATAATGTTATATTTAGAATTAGAAAAACTGCAGTAATGAATGTATAAATTGTAAATCGCGACAAGTACACAAGCATAGAAGAAGTCATCCATAATGAATTTGAAAAAAGCGATTACAAGTAACCAATAGATTAAATATAAAGCCACAACTTTATAATTTGTAATTACAGAATATATTGTAATGCCTAATGAAATGGCTAATTGATAAATTCCAAGTATCACTAAAAACCCAATGGTAATATCTTCAAAATCTTTTATTAAAAACTTGCCTAACGTTAATACTATTGCTGCTAGGGTTAATATTATATTAAAAAAGTATGTCAACTGTCTCATGTTTTTTATTTTTTAAACTTTCAGAAAAAATTGAAAGATTTGATTAAATTTTTTTTATTTATTAATTCGTGCTTTTATATAGTATTTTAAAGGTCTTATTGAATAGTTTTTAAGAAATCTAATTTTAAAGGATTTAAAAACTATTTCAAAAATTTGACAAGTAATTGTGCTAGCCAATTGTCTTTGTATTCTGTGATTTTGTCTAAAACGTTGTCGGCTTGTAAAACGAAATCGTATAATTTAGTAGTTTGTTCAACAAAGTGTTTTTCTTCCGCAGAAGCATTCGCATCAATTGATGAAACTTCTTTCAAGACTTTTAAAGCGGGTTTAATTTCTCTTTTGCTTCTCTCTTTAGAGATTTTTACAGCTAGTTCATCTAAATCTTTTTCGGCTGTAAAAAATTCTCTTCTTTCACCAGCTTTGTATTCTTTATATACAATTCCCCAATCCATTAATGCTCTTAAATTCATACTTGCATTACCACGAGAAATTTGTAATTCTTCCATAATGTCTTCCATAGAAACTGCTTCGTTAGAAACCATTAACAAAGCATGAATTTGCGCCATAGTTTTGTTAATTCCCCATTGAGAACCTAATGCTCCCCATGTTTGTACGAATTTATTTTTAGCTTCTTTGTATTGCATTTTGTAGTTTATCTTATTTGATGAAACAAAGATATATAAAAGTTTTTAAACTTTCAAAAAAAAATGAAAGTTTATTTTAAAAAAGAATCCGAAGAGTTGATTCTTCGGATTTTATAAGTGAAATTTTATATCTTAAATAAGTCCTGCACGCTTCAACAACGTATCTGGTGTTATGTAAGTAATTTTACGTTATAACTCAATTTAAATGAGTCACAATTTCTGCAAAAAAAGGGTTTGTCTTTTTCTAGTTTGCCTCCACATTCACAATTGGAAATAGTTTCATTGTCTTTTAATAATTCAAGACTTCCACAACTTTGACATTGAATAGAGACAAAATCACGCCCCGAAAAATGCATTTCATCTTTTGAATTACAATTTCGACAAGTTAAAGTCCCAAAACCAGATAAATTATGAGAGTAAAGAAAAAAGTTTTTTTCATTTGGATTGAAATAACGAACTTTTTTGTTCTCTTTTACAACAGGTAACCATAATAACTCTTCTTCTATTTGTTTTCTATAAAGAGTTTGAATTTCAATTGGTGATTTTATAATATATTCTTCTGCAAGTTCTTTCTTTTCACCTGTTAAATTTTTTAAATATTCAATTCTCTCTTTTGGATTTACATTTATTGTTTCGTCATTTTCGTTTTTATAACTCCATTTCTCAGGTAAATCTGTCCAAATGATATTTTTAATTTTCTTTTCGTTTGACCAGTTTCTAATTTCTTCTTTATACTTGAAATCTTCAGAGTGAAATTCATCGGTTTCAGCTTTGTAAAAACCAATATCTTTTTTATTACATCCTTCTCTTTTTCTTAAATTTTCAATAGTCTCTTCAAAAGTTAATTTCATATTAGCAAATGTGTAGAAAGTTTTATTGAAAGTACCATTTTCAGTAATAACTAATGTCAATCTACCATTTTTTGAAATCCTTGCAAATTCTATTGGTAAATTAGGTCCATCATAAATCCAACCTAATTGTTTATTGTAATCTAAATCTTTAGGGTCCCAAATTAAAGAACCCCAGCCTAATATTGCGGTTAGTTTTGACATTGTTAATTGTTCTAGATTATTAATTATTTGTATTTATTTAGCTAATGGTAAACAATCATTGTTGTTGTCATTATCGTTCATAACTATCTTTAAATGTTCTATATTGTAAGGAAATTCCAAATATTCAAATTTTTCTGTTTTATGAGAACAATAAATTGAAACGGAACAATTAATACATTTTAAAATATTAACATTTTTGTTAAATGGGATTTTTTTTTCATTATTTAATTTTAATATTTCATTATATGTTTTTTCGAGTAATTGCTTGTTGTTTCCCTTTTTAATTATTTTGTGTTTAAAACCTAATAAAATAAACTCATCTTTATTAATGGTGAAACTCCAATCTATTAATACACCATATTTAATATCTAATTCATTTATATATTCTATATATGATTGGAGTTGAATTAAATTATTCGTGTAAAATTTTATATCGTTTTTTTTAGATTTAGAATTATACAAATGAAATTTTTCCTCAACAACAAAAAAATTATTATTTGGATCTAAGAAAATATAATCAGGCTTAGCAATATAATTTAAGTTATCATTACTATAGAATTTAGTATTAGTATCACTTCCTGAATAAATTAATCTGCAATTACTAATTTTTTTAATAATATTTTTGTTGTCAAAGAAGTAATTGTTGTGCAAATTTCTTATATCACCAAATTTCTTTTTTTTATAAATAAGTTTTAATTCATTATGTAATTTTGAACCATTTGATTTTTTACTTTGATTAATTGAATGTTCTATATTAAATGAATTTGAAATGCTATAATTTGCAGGACAATAAATATAATTTGCTAAATCAGTTGCGCTAATTTTTTTGTTTTTATTTTCTTTTTTAATTATTTCATTATTTTTTTTTAAATTGAATTCTAACTTGAGAAATTCAACAATTTTATCATTTTTATATACCTTTTGAAAATAACTAGAATAAGTTTTTTGCCCTTTTCTATTTCTTCTTTCTCTTGTTGTATATTCATAGTCAATATAGCCAAGTATATTTTCATATTCTTGAAGAATAATTTTAATTTTATTCTCATCAGTAAAACCTATACTTTTTAATAAATTTATAGATTTGTCTAATTCGTCTTCGTTATAATTCATTTGGAGAATTTTTACTTAAATTGTAATAACTAATAAAAATATAATGTGTTTTTTAATGTTTTATATATCTGAAATATTATCAAAAATAGCTTCTGTTTGCATTGTAATATTTTTCTCAAAAATAGATAAAAACAAGATGCTAATTATTTGAACTAACTACTTTTATTAACAAATGAATTAGTATAAATCGTTTCTTTTTAAAATGAATATGTTGTTTAAATTTATTAATTTAGTTTTTTAATAAATATTGAATTTGAAAGTGAGTGTAAATAGGTTTAATCAAATAGAAGGATTAATTTCAAAAATTATTAATGCAGATTTTTTTGGTATTGATAGTTTGTTCATCACAAATGATGAATGTAAAAAATATTTTCCCAAAGGTATAGAAGGATGTTTAGTTTCAGCAATAAATAAATTAAATAGTAAATCTAATACAGATTTAGATTCTTTTTTATTAGGGTGTGAATCTTGTAAAAAAGATGGATTTATTTTATTTAATAAAACTTCAAGAGATTATATTTATTTAATTTTAGAATTTAAAAAAGATAATTTAATTGATATTCGAGATTATTGTGATGCTTGTTATACTCATGAAGTAAATTACAACAAACGATATTATTTAAATTATGATAGATTTTTAGAAGATTCAGTTCCGTTTTAAAATAATTAACTCCGACAGAATTTAGAACTCTGTCGGAGTTAATTGTTAAATCAATCCAGCTCTCTTCAACAATGCATCTGGTTTGGGTTCTTGACCTCTAAATTTTTTGTATAATTCCATTGGATGTTCGGTTCCACCCTTAGATAAAATATTATCTTTAAATTTGGTTGCGATTTCTCTGTTGAAAATACCATTTTCTTGAAAGTATGCAAACGCATCGGCATCTAAAACTTCCGCCCATTTATAACTGTAATATCCAGAAGAATAACCGCCTTGGAAAATATGTGAAAACGAAACGCTCATACAATTCTCGGCTACATCAGGATATAATGAAGTGTCGCCCATAGCTTGTTTTTCAAATGCTTTTACATTTTCAATAGCTTGGTTTTTTCCATGATATTCCATATCTAACAATCCGAAACTTAATTGACGTAACGTTGCCATTCCTTCTAAGAAACTTGCCGATTCTTTAATTTTTTCGACATATTCTTGTGGAATAATTTCACCCGTTTCATAATGTTTCGCAAATAAAGCCAACGCTTCCGGTTCGTAACACCAGTTTTCCATCACTTGTGAAGGTAATTCTACAAAATCCCAAAATACAGAGGTTCCCGAAAGGCTAGGGTAGGTTGTATTCGCTAACATACCGTGTAAACCATGACCGAACTCGTGGAATAAGGTAGTAACTTCATTAAAAGTTAGTAACGATGGTTTGGTTGAGGTTGGTGGTGTGAAATTACACACATTTGAAACATGTGGTCTTTCGTTAGTTCCTCCTTTAATATATTGTGGTTTGAATGAAGTCATCCAAGCGCCATTTCGTTTGCCTTTTCTTGGAAAGAAATCAGCATAAAAAATAGCCACTAAATTTTTGTTTTCATCTAAAACTTCAAATGTTTGTACATCTGGATGATATTTATCAATATCGAAAACTTCATGGAAAGTAATTCCGAAAAGTTTTTCAGCAACTGTAAACGCACCATTCAAAACGTTTTCTAATTTGAAATACGGTTTCAAAACTTCATCATCTAAATTGAATAATTTTTGCTTCAATTTTTCAGAATAATACGCGCCATCCCATTTTTCTAATTTTTCAATTCCGTCAAGTTCTTTAGCGAAATTAGATAATTGTTCAAATTCTCTTTTTGCAGCAGGTTTTGCTTTTTCTAATATGTCATTTAAAAAAGATAAGACTTTAGTCGGACTTTGCGCCATTCGTTCTTCTAAAACAAAATGAGCATGAGTTTCGTAACCTAATAAATTAGCGCGTTCATGTCGTAAAGCAACTATTTTCTTAACGATTTCTTCGTTGTTAAAATCGTTGTTTTGAAAACTTTTTTTCCCATAAGCAATTGCTAATTCTTTTCGTAATTCTCTATTGTCGATATAGGTTACAAATGGAACATAACTTGGAAAATCCAACGTAAATATCCAACCTTCTACATTTTTAGATTTCGCTAAATCGGCTGCGGCTTCTTTCGCGCCTTCAGGTAATCCTTTTAAATCAGATTCATTAGTTATGTGTAATTGGTAATTGTTAGTTTCTGCCAACACATTTTCACCAAAAGTCAAAGATAATTTAGCTAATTCGGTATCGATTTCACGTAAACGTGTTTTCTTATCTTCAGAAAGCAATGCACCATTTCGAGCAAAACCTTTGTATTTTTTATCTAATAAAGTAGCTTGTTCAGTTGATAGTTTTAAATTCGTTCTGTCATCATAAACAGCCTTAACTCTTTTGAATAAATCTTCATTTAAAGCAATATCGTTTCCAAATTCAGTAATCAACGGTGTAACTTCTTGAGCAATTTTTTGCATTTCATCTGAAGTTTCCGCCGAATTCAAATTAAAAAATATACTAGATAAACGATCTAATTCTTGTCCAGAATAATCTAACGCTTCGATGGTATTTTCAAATGTAGGTGTTTCTGTAGAATTAATGATTGCATCAATTTCATCTCTCGCTTTTTCAATATTTTGTTGAAAAGCATTTAAATACTCTTCAATTTTTATTTTTGAGAAAGGAGCAGTATTGTGTTTTGTTTCAAAAACTTGTGTTAAAATTGACATTTTTTTTAAATTTTTTATTTTTTAGTAAATTTTTTGAAAATTCTTTAGATTTTGAAAACCCTTATTTTATTAGTGTTTTGGTGATTTCTTTGAATTATTTTGAATTAATTTCGAAATATATCGACGAAATGCTTGTTTTTACCGATTAAATGCGTATATTTGTAAAAGAAAATAGCGAAATAATCGCCCTTTTTCCCCAAAACAGAATTTTTTTTATAGTTGTCACTTAATTGTGAATAGATTTTTGGCCCCGATTTTTTATCGGGGTTTTTGTTTTTATTTATTCAAGTTTTCAGAAGCTTTTAATACAGCTTCACGTAAACCATCTTTGTAGAATACAATTTTATCTAAAACACATTTGTCTGAACTTCCAATTATTTGTGCGGCTAAAATTCCAGCATTTTTAGCTCCATTTAAGGCTACAGTTGCAACTGGTACACCACCTGGCATTTGTAAAATAGACAATACAGAATCCCAACCGTCAATTGAATTACTCGATTTTACAGGTACTCCTATTACTGGAAGCGGACTCATAGATGCTACCATTCCGGGTAAATGAGCAGCTCCACCTGCTCCTGCAATAATCACAGAAATTCCTCGAGTGTGTGCATTTTTACTAAAATCGAATAATTTTTCAGGCGTTCTGTGAGCAGAAACAATATCTACTTCAACTTCAATGTCAAAACCTTTTAAAATATCGATGGCTTCTTGCATTACTGGCATATCCGAAATGCTTCCCATGATGATGGCTACTTTACTCATTTTTTATTGTTTGTTGTTTATAGTTCGTTGTTCAAAATTTGTTATTCATAGTTCGTTATTGAGAAAACTAAAAAACGGAACACTTATTACTTTACACTAATCACTCTAATACTATTCTTAACTTCTTCAGCAACTTTTCTGGCTTCCGTCATATCTTCATTTACGATTGTAACATGACCCATTTTTCTGAAAGGACGTGTTTCTTTTTTACCGTAAATATGTGGTGTAACACCATCAATTGCCATGATTTTTTCAATATTTTCGTAAACTACTGGTCCAGAAAAACCTTCTTCACCTACTAAATTTACCATTATTCCTGCGACTTTACTATCGGTATTTCCTAAAGGTAAATTCAATACTGAACGTAAATGATTTTCAAACTGTGAAGTATAACTTGCTTCAATAGTATGGTGTCCAGAATTGTGTGGTCTTGGTGCGACTTCGTTTACTAAAATTTCTTCGTTTTCAGTTTGAAACATTTCTACCGCTAATAAACCAACATGATTAAATGCTTTTGAAACTTGTAAAGCAGTATCAATAGCTAATTGTGCTACTTTTTCCTCAATTCTTGCCGGACAAATTACATATTCTACTTGATTGGCTTCTGGGTGAAATTCCATTTCTACAACAGGATACGTTTTAACTTCACCTTTTGCATTTCGAGCAACAATTACAGAAAGTTCATTTTTGAAAGGAACCATTTCTTCAGCAATACATTCCACTTCTGGTAAATGCATCAAATCTATTGTAGATCGACAAATTTTTACGCCGTTTCCATCATAACCAAATTGTGCGCTTTTCCAAACAAATGGAAATTCTAATTCGTCTTTTTCTAACGATTTTTTCAAATCATTTAAATCAACAAAACGTTGGTGTTTTGATGTAGGAATATTGTTTTCTACATAAAAATCTTTTTGTCTTCCTTTGTTTTGAATTAAACGTAACGTTTTTGGAGAAGGATAAATAACATGACCTTCTTCTTCTAATTTGTCTAAAGCATCTAAATTAACGTTTTCAATCTCGATAGTTAATATATGACACATTTTACCAAATTGGTAAACCGTTTCATAATCCATTAAACTTCCTTGATAAAACTTATTAGCGCCAAATTGAGCAGGTGCTTCTGCACTTGAATCTAAAACTAGCGTTTGAATATCAAATTTTCGGGTTTCAGTAATTAGCATTTTTCCTAATTGTCCGCCACCTAAAATACCTAGTCTAAATTCTGATGAAAAATAATTCATTTCGTCGTTGTTATTGTTTTTATTTGTCTCATGCAGTCACTTTGCTCGAGTCATTTGTAGTTATTATTGTGTTTGGGCAAAGATACTAAAATGTAATTGTTTAGCAATTGGCATTTATTTGAGTTTTTTTAAAATTTCTTTTGCAGCTGCTTTATAAGCGGCAGAATGATTGAAGAAATCTTGAGAAAGTATTGTTTTTAGTTCTTCATTAATCCATTTGTGATTTTTACTGAAATTATATAAAGTACGCATGGAATAAGCTTTTGTAGCTACTTTTTCATCTTGAATGAGCCAATCTAAACAGGTTTCAATAATTTTAGTTTCCTGATTTTCTGTAAGTTTTATGGTTTTGGATTTCGATAGAAATAAACAAATTTTTGAAATAGGTCTTTTTGCAGAATCGTTTTTGTAATAAGGAAGTTTTGAAATGAATTCATCTAAAAAAGGCAGAATCATTTCAAGTTTTAATTCGAAAATTAATTCTAAACTCCAACATGCTTTAAAATGAATTTTGTCGTTAACATTTAATCCAATTTGCATTAAATAGTTTAATTTATCTGGATTTTGAATGATGTAATCTCTAATAAATTCTCTATTTAAACGATGCGCAGTGCTGTCTTCTAAAAGTTTATAAAAAGCGTTATCCATATTGTAAAAATAAGGTTTTTTCAAAAAAATAAAATTTTATCTTTCTATATATGTATTAGTTTGTAAATTTGTCGCTTATTTTTAATAATAACAACACAATGATTAATATTGTTTTATTCGGTAAACCTGGAGCTGGTAAAGGAACTCAGGCTGAATTTTTAAAAGGAAAATACAATTTAACACATCTGTCAACAGGAGATATTTTTAGATTTAATATCAAGAATGATACAGAATTAGGAAAATTAGCTAAAACGTTCATTGATAATGGAGATTTAGTACCAGATTCAGTAACTATTCAAATGTTAGAAGCGGAAGTAGAAAAAAATGCAGATTCTAAAGGATTTTTATTTGATGGATTTCCAAGAACGATTGCTCAAGCGGAAGCTTTAGATGCTTTTTTAAATTCAAAAAATCAAAAAGTTACTGCAACTATCGCTTTAGAGGCTGATGATGAAATATTAGTTCAAAGATTATTAGAAAGAGGAAAAACTTCAGGAAGAGCTGATGATCAAGACGAAGAAAAAATTAGAAACAGATATCAAGAGTATAATGAAAAAACTGCGCCTTTAATTGAATATTATAAAGGGCAAGGTAATTTTTATGCTGTAAACGGGATTGGTTTAATAAGTGAAATTACTGAACGATTAAGTTTAATTATTGATAAATTATAATTATATTGCATTTAAATTCAACTATATAAAAATTGGAAATAGTCATAATATTCTTGTTGATACTGCTCAATGGGATTTTCTCCATGTCAGAGATTGCACTCATATCAGCAAGAAAAAATAGGTTAGAAACCGCTGCCAAAAAAGGTAATACGAGTGCAAAAACGGCTTTAGATTTAGCAAATTCGCCAAATAAATTTTTATCAACAGTACAAATTGGTATTACGTTGATTGGAATTTTAACGGGTATTTATTCTGGAGATAAAGTAACTACCGATGTTGAAACGTTTTTTAACGGATTTCAACTTACACAACCTTATGCTCATTCTATTGCAGTAGGAGTAGTGGTTGTAATATTAACATTCTTCTCATTAGTATTAGGTGAATTATTACCTAAAAGAATCGGATTAAATTATCCTGAAACAATTGCTAAAGCAGTTGCTGTTCCTATGAAAATGATTTCAATAGCTACAGCTCCATTTATTTGGTTGTTAACTACTTCAACTGACTTTATTCTTAAAGTATTGAATATTAAACCAACTGCTGATGGAAAAGTTACGGAAGAAGAAATTAAAGCAATTATTAAAGAAGGAACTGAAGTAGGTGAAGTTCAAGAAATTGAACAAGATATCGTGGAACGTGTGTTTCATATTGGCGACCGAAAAGTAAATTCTTTAATGACGCATAGAAAAAGTATTGTGTATTTATCTACAGATGATACTTTCGAAGAAATTAAAGATAAAGTTCTGGGCGAATTACATTCCGTTTATCCAGTTTGTAATGAAAATTTAGACGATGTATTAGGTGTTGTTTTGTTGAAAGATTTATTCGCTAATTTAGAAAAGGGCGATTTTAAATTGGAAGAAATTAAACAAGAACCAGTTTATTTTATTGAACATACTTCTGCGTATAAAGCATTAGAAAATTTCAAAAAATCTAAAGTTCATTATGCTTTAGTAACAGATGAGCATGGTATGTTTCAAGGAATCATTACATTAAATGATATCTTAGAAGCTTTAGTAGGTGATGCTGCAGATTTTTATGATGAAGAATTTCAATTGATTGCGCGTGAAGATGGAACTTGGTTGGTTGATGGGCATTATTCGTTACACGATTTCTTAACGTATTTCGATTTAGATGATTTATTAAATGACTACGAAGTAACAACAGTAAGTGGTTTAATTATTACCGAATTGGGTGCCATACCAAAACAAGGTGATACATTAATTTGGAATAAATTAGAATTTGAAGTTATTGATATGGATGGAGTTAAAATCGATAAGATTTTACTTAAAACCCTAACAGAATAATTGTATTATTATACTATAATTAAGAACAGCTTTCAATTACGAAAGCTGTTCTTTTTTTTGATAGCTTAAAAATTGTATCTTTGCCGACTGAAAAATAATTAAATAACAATTAGTTTGATAATTAGATAGTTGATTTTCTAATTTCAAACTTCAAAATTCATATAATGACAGAAGGTAATTTCGTAGACTACGTAAAAATATATGCTGCATCTGGTAAAGGAGGAAAAGGATCTTCTCACTTACACAGAGAAAAATTTATTGAAAAAGGTGGTCCAGATGGTGGAGATGGTGGTCGTGGAGGTCATGTTATTATAAGAGGGAATAAAAATCTTTGGACATTATTTCACTTGAAGTTTTTGCGTCATGTAAAAGCAGGTCATGGTGGTGATGGTGGTAGTAGCCGAAGTACAGGTGCTGATGGTGAAGATAAGTTTGTAGAAGTGCCGTTAGGAACTGTTGTAAAAGACAAAGAAACAGGTGAAGTATTATTTGAAATTACAGACGATGGTGAAACTAAAATCTTAGCAAAAGGTGGAAAAGGTGGATTAGGAAACTGGCATTTTAGAAGTTCAACTAATCAAACGCCTCGTTATGCACAACCTGGTATTCCAGGTGAAGAAGTGGATATCATCTTAGAGTTAAAAGTTTTAGCCGATGTTGGTTTAGTTGGTTTTCCAAATGCTGGAAAATCTACATTATTATCAGTATTAACTTCTGCTAAACCAAAAATTGCCGATTATCCTTTTACAACTTTAAAACCAAATTTAGGAATTGTAGCGTATCGCGATTTTCAATCGTTTGTAATTGCTGATATCCCAGGTATTATTGAAGGTGCTGCAGAAGGAAAAGGTTTAGGTCATTATTTCTTACGTCATATTGAAAGAAATTCAACATTATTATTTTTAATTCCAGCCGATACGGAAGATATTAAAAAAGAATATGAAATTTTAATTGACGAATTAAGAAGATACAATCCGGAAATGTTAGATAAGGACAAGCTGATTGTAATTTCTAAATGTGATATGTTAGATGATGAATTACAAGCTGAAATGAAAGCTGAATTAGATGTAGCTTTTAAAGGTTTAAATTACATGTTTATTTCTTCTGTTGCTCAACAAGGATTAACAGAATTGAAAGATAAATTGTGGAAAATGTTAAATTCATAACATAATTACGTCTTTTTTTTATATTTTTACAAATTATAATAAAATTTACCCAAATGAAAACAAAATTATTTTTACTTATTGCTTTAGTTGCTCAAATAGGATTTGGTCAACAACGTACTTGTGGAATGGAGGAACATATGAATACAATTATGTTCAACCCTGTGCTTAAAAAGCAATATGAAGAAAGACAAGCAAGATTTCAAGTTGAATATCAAAAAATAATTGAAAGAGAACTTGCAAAAAGAAACGGAAATGTTGTAGATAATGCTAACGTAATAATTAGAATACCAGTAGCAGTACATTATCCATCGGCTGGTTCTGCAAATGCGACTTTAAAAGCTTGTTTAAGAAATTTTGCTCAAAACCAAGTTGATATTTTAAATGCAGACTATAATGCAACGAATGCTGATATTGCATTATGGAATGATGCAAGTGTGCATTATCCTGGTGTAAATGTAGGTGACTTAGATATTGAATTTGTTATTGCTACTCAAAACCATCCTGCTTCTTCAGGTTTGGTAAATGGTGAAATGGCTGTTACTTTTGGAACAGACTTTTTGTTAAATGCTGATTCCGATTTAGATTGGAATGGTTATATGAACTTCGTTGTAAGAAATATTTCTGGTGGTATTTTGGGTTATTCTCCACTTGGAGGTTCTCCAGCTGCTGGTCAAACAGTAGTTATGGATAATAATGCATTTGCTTCTGGAGCTGGTTGTACAGGTTATGTGCCAGGTGCTCCTTATAATTTAGGTAGAACGGTTACTCATGAATTAGGACATTTTTTTAATTTAAATCATATTTTTAAATCTGCTAGTTCAACTGCAACGAATTGTGGAGGTGCAGATTCAGATGGAATTGCTGATACTCCAAAACAAGCGGCAGCAACTTACGGATGTGTTGCAGACGGTTCTATAGATGCTTGTATCGCACCGGAAAAAGTATTGTCAATGAATTATATGGATTATTCAAATGATGCTTGTATGTACATGTTTACAGTTGGACAGAAAAACGTTGCTTTAGCATACATTAATACTATTTTATCTGAATATAAGGATAATGTATTAAGTACAGCCTCAATTGAAAATTCTAATTTTAGTATTTATCCAAATCCAAATAAAGGAATTTTTAATATTGAATTCAAAGAAGTGGTTACTGACTTTACAGTTAAGATTTTAGATGTTACTGGAAAAGCAATTTATGATTATGAATTCAGTGGTAATTCTGATTTGATTAAAGAAGTTAATTTAAATAATGTTGCTAGTAGAGGAATCTATTTTATGACTATTAAAACAGATAAAGATGTTATTACTAAGAAAATTGTAATAGAATAATTATCAATTAATTATAGTAAAAGGCATGCTGAGTAATCAACATGCCTTTTTTGTTTTAAAAAAAGTTAAAATTTTCTTAACAAGATGTTTTAATTCTTCAAAAATTTACGTTATTTTTTTATTTAGATTATATTCGCACCTCAAAACAAATTACTAATAATTATGAGAAAATTTATTGTTTCCTTAATTGCTGCTATAACATTAGTACCATTTAGTGTTAAGGCCGATGAAGGAATGTGGTTTTTAATGTTTATTGAAAGATTAAACCACCGCGATATGCAAAAAATGGGGTTACAATTAACACCTCAAGAAATTTACAGCATTAACAACCACAGTTTAAAAGATGCGATCGTTCAATTTAACGGTGGATGTACGGCTGAATTAATTTCTAAAGACGGATTAGTATTAACAAACCACCACTGTGGTTATGATGCAATTGCTGAATTATCTACTGCTGAAAAAAATCATTTAAAAAATGGTTATTGGGCAGCAAATAGAAAAGAAGAATTAAAGCCTTCTAGTTTATTTGTTCGTTTCTTCGTTAGAATGGACGATTGTTCAAAAAGAATTTTATCAGTTGTTAATCCAAGTATGAGCGAAGCAGATAGAGAAAAAGCTATCAATGCTGAAATTGCTAAAATTGAAAAAGAAAACAACGAAGGTGGAAAATATACAGTTTCTGTACGTTCATTTTTCCAAGGAAACGAATATTACTATTTCGTATACCAAGATTATAAAGACGTTCGTTTAGTTGGTACTCCTCCAGAAAGTTTAGGAAAATTTGGTGGTGATACAGACAACTGGGAATGGCCTCGTCATACTGCAGATTTCTCAATGTTCAGAATTTATGCAGATGCTAACGGTAATCCAGCGGATTATTCTCCAAACAACGTTCCATTAAAACCAAAACACCATTTACCTGTTAATTTAGGTGGAGTTAAAGAAAACGACTTCGCTATGATTTTAGGTTATCCAGGTAGAACAAACCGTTGGATGCCTGCAGGTGGAATTGAGCAAAACGTAAAATTTGCTTATCCAGCTTGGGTTGAAGGTTCTAAAACAGGAATGGACCAAATGAAAAAATACATGGTTCAGTCTGATGCTTTAAATTTAATTTACGCTTCTAAATTTGCAGGTGTAGCTAACTACTGGAAAAACCGTCAAGGAATGATTGACGCTTTAACAAAATTTGGTACAGCTAAATCTAAAGCTGCACAAGAAGCTAAATTCAACACTTGGGCGAACAAACCAGCAAACAAAGCTAAATATGGTAATGTTGTAGCTACAATCAATAAGTATTATGCAATGACAAATGAGAAATCACGTCATGATAACTACTTAACTCAATTATTCAGAACTTCAGCTTTCGGTGCTGTTGGAAGAGGTTTAGGAAAACAATTAGAAAACTATGCTAAAGCTGACGCTGCTAAACGTGCAGAAATGGCTCCAGCAATTATGGAAATGGCAGAAGAAATGTATAAAGAATTACATATTCCTGCTGAAAAAGATATCTTAGCTGCTCAATTAAGCTTATATGCTAAAAAAGCTGGTTATACTTTAGCTCCAATGGTTGAAAAAATGGCTAAGGAAAATAATGGTGATTTTACTAAACAAGTTAACGCTATTTTCGACTTAAGTATTTTTACATCTAAAGATAAAATTAAAGCTTTCTTAGATTACCCATCAGAAGCTATGGTTGCTAACGATCCATTATTTGTATTATCTAATGATTTATTATCTCACTTTAGCAAAAGAAGTGATGAGTTAGCAAAAGCTCAAAACGATTTTAGTGCTTCTTTTCGTTTATTAGTAGAAGGTTTAAGAGAATCTAAAATTGGTACAACTTTATATCCAGATGCAAACTCAACGTTACGTTTAACTTACGGAAAAGTACGTTCTTTACCAGCAGACAAACGTAATGATGCTACAATTAACAACTACACAACTTTAGCTGGTCAGGTTAAAAAATACAAAAAAGGTGATTTAGAATTCGATTTACCTGCAAAAGTATTAGAAATGAACGCTAAAAAAGATTTTGGTCGTTATGCTGATAAAGATGGTTCTTTACACGTTTGTTTCTTAACTGATAACGATATTACAGGTGGTAACTCAGGTTCTCCAGTATTAAACGGTAAAGGTGAATTAATCGGTTTAGCATTTGATGGTAACATTGAAGCTATGGCTGGAGACGTAATCTTCGATAAAAAATTACAAAGAACAATTAACGTTGATATTCGTTATGTATTATGGGTAATTGAGAATTTCTCAGGTGCTAAACATATTGTAGACGAAATGACAATTGTGAAGTAGTCATTGCGAGCTTGCGAAGCAATCTATTCCAATACAATTTAAAAACCTCCAAGAGCAATCTTGGAGGTTTATTGTTTTTACTTAATAGAGTATTTTACATAATAGGAAAACTTGATTTCTATTTTTTCGATTGTCATTGCGAACTTTTCACAACGTCATTGCGAGGAGAAACGACGAAGCAATCTGTTTTTAAACAATCATAATGTCTTTGATTTCTTCGTACAAATCATTCCATTCAGGATTAAGGCTATTTATTAATTTTTCTTTGTTGGTTCTATTGCCTCCTTTAAGTTGTTTTTCTCTAGCTATTGCATCACTAATTATTTCAAATTTCTCAAAATAAACTAACTTGTCTAAATTATATCTAGCCGAAAAAGAATTTTGATATCTTTTTTCTTTATGTTCAGCAATTCTTTTCGGTAAATTAGAAGTTACTCCGATATATAATGTACTATTGTTTTTGTTTGTTACTATATAAATAAATCCTGGTTTCATATTTGTTTAGATGGCTTAGATGATTGTAATAGCGAGGAGGAACGACGAAGCAATCTGTTGTATGCTACGTTAGATTGCTTCGTACCTCGCAATGACTTATTTGTTCCTCACGAAGACATTATTATTTAATCGTTTTAATTTTTCCACTATTAGAATGTGCTGAAAATTCTGGTGCATACATACTTTGTAAATTCGCATAACCATCAGAAAATTCACCTTCGTTATTCACTCGAACTTTATAGTCTAATACATACGTTCCTTTTGGTAAATTATCAAAGAAAAAGTGCGAAGCCACATCTTTGGTGCTCATATAATAATAAGTGTTATTAATCCATTTTGTTTCTGAAAGTACATCAACCGGTTCAAAACAACTCGCACGTAAATCTTTCACGTGAACAAATTCCAAATCTTTTTCAGTTTTAAAAGTTAATCGAATCGTAACTAAATCACCTACTTTTAAAGTTTCAGTTGATATCACTTTATCATCTTTTAATAATTCTTTTTTAATAGAATAATCAGTACTTGTTGTAGCAGTTATTTTATCTAAATTTTCAAAATACTGATAATATACGCCACCATAAACAGGAGTAATGCCTTTGTTTTCTATTTTCACACCTGTAAAACTCTTAGCAATATCTTCTTTTTTAATTTCTAGATTGATTAATCCGTTTTCAGTTTCTTTTAACTTCGAATTCAATTGTTGTTGAATAGCTCCATTTTTACCATCATTAATCTGAATTTTACTTTCACTATTGATCCAATCTTTCCCAAAAGAAATAATCGCATTTATGGCTAAAGCACTCGATTTCGTAGTATTCCAGTTTTTGTTTTGCTTGTTGTTAATCAACCAAACTTTCATGGCTTCAATTTCATTGGCTTTGTAATCAATTTCGGCAAAGGCTTCAATTAATAAAGCTTGCAATTCAATACTTGATTGATACCAATAATAACCATTTGTGTTTTCCTTCCAAAACATCCCTTTCGTTTCATCTAAAATGGTGCTTTCTCGTAAATGTTCAATGATTTTTTTAGCAAAACTTCTGTCATCAAAACGATGTAACACCAAAGCCAAAATTGTTTTTTGATATAACGATTGTTGTAACCAATTTTTCTTGTAATCGGCTAATTGTAATTTCAGAATGGAATCTTGTTTTGTGCTTAACGGATGCGCTTTTAAAAAGAAACTTCTCGCATACATATAATGTAAATCGGTATTTACTATTCTATTTGTTTTAGAAGTTTCAAATTTCGAATCTAAATAACTAATTCCTTTCGATACAATTTCTTCATATTTAGTTATGCTTTCCGGATTTAATTTGTTTAAATGTCCGATTCCGCTTAAAATATGACGTGTAATGTATTCGTTTTCGTTTCCTACTCCAAACCAACTGAAACCACCAGTTGAACTTTGTTTTTCTTTCAGTTTGTTAAATAATACTTCATTGGTTGTTTTCAATTTGGCAACATCTAATAAGTTTGAAACACGTTTTTGTAATTCATTGTTGTTTTCCACTAACCACGGCGTTTCAGAAAGTAAAACCGATTTTAATTCTTCATTCATTTTCAATTTTGAAGTCGGATTTTGTTTCCAATTTTCTAAAAGCGATTTTATTTTCGGATTATCATTTACAATTTTTTCCGAAATAGAATTCGCAAATAACTTACTAAACGTTTGTTCGGCACAATCATGTTCGTATTCCATTAAATACGGTAACGATTCTATAACCGACCAAATTGGATTAGTCACCAAATTGATACTGATTTTATAGTTTTCTTTAGTGGTTGATGGTTGGTTTAAATTGTCAAATGTTACTGTTTTAGTATCGTTTGTTTTTAACCAAATTGGTTGCGATTCGGTAATTAAAACCGCATTTTTCAACACTGGTAAAATGTTTTCTTCACCATCAGAAAAGTTTCCTGCTTTTGCAACAATTTTATATTGTAGCCCTTGAATATTTGCAGGAATTTTAATTTTCCATTGTACAACAGTACTTCCTTTTGGTAGGCAAGTGAAATTTTGTATTTCTTTAGTTTCCACCAAAGCGTTAATTGGATTTCCTGTTCCTGCATCAAATAAAGAAAGTTTTGCAATTCCGGTTTTGGCTTCGTTTAATAAATTTGAGATTTTAGCAGTTACTACTAATTCGTCATTTTCTCTCACAAATCGTGGCATGTTCGGAATGATCATCAAATCTTTTTGCGCAATAATCTCAGTTGAAAACAATTCAGATTCAGCCATTTTATTATGCGCAAACATATTTAAACGCCATCTGGTTAACGATTCTGGAGTAGTAAATTCTAATGTAAATTTCCCGTCTTTATCCGTTTTTACATGCGGTTTGAAAAAAGCCGTTTCATTAAAGTTTTTACGTGTTTTTACATTGGTAAGTTCCTGCATGGCTTTTTTGGTGGTAATTACAATAACCCCATTTGATGCTCTACTTCCGTATAATGCTGTTGCTTCTGTTCCTTTTAAAACTTGGATATTTTCTAAATCATCAGGATTAAATTTTTTAAATTCTTCAATGCTTACCGGAATTCCATCAATGATATATAAAGGATTTGAATTTGGATTAAATGAACTAGTTCCTCTAATTATGACATTTTGTTGATTACCAGGTTGCCCTGAAAAAGAAGAGATATTTGCTCCAGCTACTTGTCCTTGTAATGATTTTAGAAATACTGTGTTTGGTCTGTTATCTTTATTTGTTTTGTATCCAGCAGAAACAACTACAGTTTCAATAGTTTTTGAACTAGCTGATATTGAATTGCTTTTTCTAATATATTCTTGAGAATCTCCACTATCAAATACTTGATTATATTCAACTAGTTCTTCATTAGATGTATAAAATTTCCTTTCCATTACTCTGCCATTGCTTAGAGTATCATATTGTACAAAAAATTTTTCAATGCCACTATCCATAGTGTCAAGATGAACTGTATAAGTTTCAAAATAAACACTTTTACTTTCAATATTTATTTTTTTACTTTTTAAAGGAATATATCGACGATACACCACTACAAATTCCGATTGTGGAGCAATTTGTGGTTGTGTTTCTATATTCAGTTTTACATTTAAATTTTTAGTATCAGTAACTCTGGTTTTAAAATTTTGACTATGAATATTAATATCTAAAATGTTATTTAGTTTTCCTTCAATAGAAAAATTACCATAAAAGTCGGCATGAGTATATTTTTTATTATTCATATTTGAGATGAAAATTTCAGTCGGAATTTCATCTTTCGCTTGAATGTTTCCAGTAATAATATTTTTTGATTTCTTTTGTTTTTTTGAATTTATTTTCGATTCTAAATCTTCATTGTGAAACCATTTTAAATCATTTGTAGTATTAAAACTGAAATTTATTTTACTATTAGATTCGTTATTATAGAAATCTAAATCACTATAATAATCCTTATAAAATCTTGGGAAATATATGCTGTTTTCTTTGTCTTTAAATATATCCCAATCTAATGTTGCAAAATCATCTAAAGAAGTATCGTACATACTAGCTACAATTTCCGATTCTAATTTTGAGTTCAAAATTTTAAATTGCCAGTTTTCAGTACTTCCTGGTTCAATTTTATTGCGCATTGAAATAATTTCAAACTTTAATTTATTTCTTTCATTATTATAATAACTAGTGTGATCATCTGAATGAAAATGATCTTCGTAAAACGCAAAGAAGTATAATGCCAAACGGTTTTGAGGTTTTGCAAATAGCAATTTTCCTTCACCGTTTTGTAATTGAATTAAATGTTCTTTGGCGATTTTTCCATTTTCATTATATTCAAAACATGTAATAAACAAATCGTCTATTTTCGATTTAAATACTACTTCTACTGAATTTGATTTGGTAGTTGGACTAATGAAATATCTAAACATAGATTCAGCAGGTTTGTGTGCTAAATTGGTATTGATAGTTATTTCTCGAGTGGTTTCAATTTTATTTTGTTTGCCATCAAAAGCAACGGCTTCAAATGAATATTGTCCAACTTCTAAAAAGTCTAAATTGTAAATGGTATTCGTTTTTGTGTCGAAATCAATGGTTTTTAGTAAATCTTTTCTAGGCTTTTCATTATCATTATAAACTTCAAATGGATATAATTTGGCAAATGTTAAACTGTCAATGGTTTCAATTTCTGGCTTGCCGAATTTGCGTTTGAAAATATTTTCATCAGTAACAATTTTATAAATGTTTAGTTTTCCTTTCACATGTTTTTCAACTCCATTTAGCGTTTTTGCCTGAATTACAATTTCTTTTTTCTCTTCTTTTAAAGCATTATAAGGTAAAAACACTTCTAAATTGAATTCTTTGTTAGAAATAAAAGCGTTTTGTCTGGTATTTCTTGTTTCTCCATTAATGTCAATTACATCTATGTTTGTGTAAAATGCATAATAATAGTTACCGTTATTATCGCTTAACTCATTAGTTGGAATTTCAATTTCAAAAGTTCCATCGGTTTTGGTTTTGGTGTTGAAATCTTTATTGATGTTTTTAACTGATTTCGAAGCATCTTTAAAAGAATAATTAATATTGGCTTTTACTTCGGCATCTGAAATGGTATTTCCTGCCAATCCTATTGCTTTTCCTTTTAAAATGATAGTGTCACCTAATTTCCATTCTGTGGTGATTTTATCCATTTTTACTTCAAAAGTCGGACGTTTATATTCTTCAACTTTGAAATAAAAATTATCATAATCTAAATCTGCATTATCCCAAAAACGATGTTCCTCTTCTTCTTCATTATAATAAAGGGAATCGTTTTCAATAGTTTCAGGTTCATCAATTGTAATTTCGTATTCGCCTGTTAAACCATTTGCTGGAATGTCAAATTCTCCTGAAAATGATCCGAATTCATTCGTTTGAACTTCTAACGTTTTTACAGTTTCGCCATCTGGATTTTCAATTTCTACTTTTACGGTAAGATAGGGAACCACACTCGATTTGTAATTTTTTACTTGTGTGATAATTCCTTTGTAAAACATTTTTTGTCCAGGTCTGTAAATAGCTCTGTCAAAATACACGTAAGCTTTTGCATCTATTTCTTCATCATCTTTATAATTATTAACATAATAATAACCTCTTCTATCATATGGAATAGATGTTAAAACAGTATCTTTTTCATGAATTAACGTTATTGGATAGCTATATAACTTTTTATTATTGTCATATTTTGGTTGTGCGATTGAAAATTTACCATTTTCGTCTGATTGATAGGTTTTTTCATCGGTACGAATGAAGACATTAGATAAAGGTTTTCCGGTTTTTCTATCTCTGAAATAGAAATTTTCTACGCCAATTTTTTCTTCTTTAAAATAATCTAATGCATTACATTTTAAGATGTTATAAGAGAAACTATAATTGCCATTCTTTTTTGGAGTTCCAATTACAATTAAATAATTTCCAGAATCAACAGGTTCTAAAAGTATTTCTGTTGTGTAAGACAAATAGTCATTCTTTTTGGTAAGCGTTTTAAAAAAGGATTTATCTGCTTGGTGGGTGTTCATGTATTCTAAAACCAAGGAATCATTTTTAAAAGAGTAGTTGTTGTTTACATTTATTTTATAATAACTTATAGAAAGTGTATCAATGTTTTTATATGTAATAAAAGCTTTGAAGTTTTCGTTTGGATAAATTTCTTTTTTAATGCGAGTATGTAATTCTTTTGCTAAAACAGTTTCTTTTAAATTATGAGCATCTGTATATAGTTTTGGATTTGTTTTGTTAGCGGTTAGTTTGTTTAAAATATCTAGTGCTTTGAAATTGTAGTCTTTATATTCATTTTTATTAGCAAAATTGATCAATAATTCGGCATAAAATAAATCGAACTCTTTTGATGTATTAAAGTCGTTATGCAATTTTTCAATTGCTTTAAAATTCTCATTTTGATTGTTACAAATACTATTGAAGAATTTTAATCTATCTATAGTGAATTTCGAAGGATTTTCTGAACTGCTTTTTTCTAAAACTTGGTATAATTCAGCTGTTTTTCTTATTGAATTTTTATCAATTGTTTTAAAATCTAAAGTTGTGTATGTTTCAGATTTTGAAAAATAGAATGCGTTAAAATCAATTTTATCATAATAGTTAAATTCTTCCATTTTGTTTATAGTATTGATGTAGTTTTCAATAAAAAACTGGTATACATTTTTATTGTTATCAATAAAATAAGCATCAACTTGTGTGATTAAATCTGTAAAATCAACCACTTTTAAAGAAGATAGTAATTCTTTATTTACGATTGATTTTTCAAAGTTTGAAAATATCTCTGTTTCAAATTTTTCTTTATCCCATATGGCAATATCGGTGCTGTTTCTATCCGTCATTTTATCGCGATAAAGAATGTTATAATCGTCATTAAAATGATCATTCAATTGAATAGCATAATATTGGTATAAAAATGCTTTTCCAATTTCAGAACTGATATTTATTTCTTTTTGAATTTCACTGAAAAAATTTGTTTCCGCTTTTTCAAATAAAATATTTTTGAAATTAGATAGGTAAATAAAACTTTTTACTTGCTGAATGTCGTTCTTTTTCGCTAAAGCGAGGTTGTGAATTTTAAGAACTTCTTCATAAGCGCTTTTCGTTTTGCCTTGAATTTCTAATTGATAAACCTTTTGCCATTTCTTTGTAAAGTTTTGAGCTTGAGTAGTTAAAGAAATAATTAGCGTAAAAATGATAGTAGTTAGTATTTTGTTCATATAGATAGTTTTCAATAAAAGATGTATTTTTTTACAAAAAGGTTGGAAAGGATTTTAAATTTTTTTAAAAATACTTAAAAAGTATAACGCAAAAGTTACCTTTTTCTTATTTTTGAACATAATTTTTTTTCATGCGAAAAGCTGTTGTTATCCTTTTATTTGTATTGTTTTTTTCTTGTAGTGAGAATCCGAAAAATGCTGTTTCCTTTTATTTTTGGAGAACAGAATTCAATCTTTCTCCAAAAGAAGCTCAAGTATTAAAAGACAATAATGTAACGCAGTTATATGTGAGGTATTTCGATGTAGCGTTGCAAAATAATGTGCCTTATCCGGTTAAACCTATCGCGTTTAAAAGTAAACCAAAAGTTTCAAAAATAATTCCCACTATATTTATCAAAAACGAAGTTTTTTTAAACCAAAATACAAATGTTGAACAACTTAGTTCAAATCTTTTGAAACTGATTAATCAAATTAATTCGGTGCATAAAATTCAAAATTCAGAAATACAAATTGATTGCGATTGGTCGTTAGAAAGTAGAGATAAATACATGCAGTTTTTAACGATTTTGAAAAAAAAGTACGGTAAAACTATTTCAACTACGATTCGATTACATCAAATAAAATATTTTGAAAAAACGAAAGTGCCACCAGTAGATTATGGTGTTTTGATGTTGTATAATATTGGGAAAGTAAATGCAGAAGGTAAAAATGCTATTTATGATAAAGAAATTGCCTTGCAATATTTACCATATTTGAAAAATTATCCTTTGCAACTAAAAACGGCATTGCCTATTTTTTCTTGGTTGGTTCATACTAGAAACGGGCAAGTTGTTCAAATAATTTCCAAAAAAAGTATTCATGATTATCAAAATAAAATTACTTTTGAAAGCGATTCCAAAAAACATGTTGTTCAGGAAAGTGGCATAGCTTTTGGAGATTTTTATAAAAAAGGAGATGTGTTATTTGAAGAATCAATTTCGGTAAACGATCTTGACGATATGAAAAGTTTAATGCATAAATACAGTAAGCATCCACAAACAGAATTTATTTATTACGATTTAGACGAAAAAAACTTAACCAAAAATAAGAATGAATACAATTTTTAGTCCATTATATTTAAAAACTTCAGCGGTTATTATCAGTATTGTTGCTATTTTCTCCATTTCTGGTGGTGGAGATTATGAAGATGGATATTGGGAAAAACAAAATTCAACTTTTTCTCCTGAAGTTTTTGTAAATGATAAGAGTTGTGAACCATTGTTTTTTTCAAATCCAGTTATTTATGGATATGAAAATTATTGGGTAAGTTATTCTAATCGATTTGTAGGATATCAAGTGGATGATTGGAATACTTATCTAAATAATGAAATTTCTAAAGAGGAATTACAAACAATTATTGGATCAGATTCATTAAATAATGTTTTGTCTAAAATTGATACTGCAATAAAAAATGACAAACCTAATAGTACAAGTAAAAGATATAATCTTGATAACGTTAAAGTTAAAGAATTCTTTAAATTTATAAAC
Organism: Flavobacterium urocaniciphilum; assembly: GCF_900110615.1. Lineage (GTDB taxonomy): Bacteria > Bacteroidota > Bacteroidia > Flavobacteriales > Flavobacteriaceae > Flavobacterium > Flavobacterium urocaniciphilum. The sequence goes on along the minus strand of NZ_FOEI01000004.1, from coordinate 76,877 downwards.
TTAGCAAAATCATTAGAAAGTTCAACTAATTTCTATCCAGAATGGGATTATAAAACGGAAACCTATTCGCAATCTCCAAAAGTAAAATCAACTGAATTAAAAAATATAGAAAAACTTTATACTGAAACTAAAGATGTTTTTCTAAAAGAGAAATATTGGTTTTTAAATTTAAAAGCTAGTTTTTACTCAGAAAATCAAAACAATACAATCAGTTTTTTTAATGCAACAGCAGCTTTAGTTTCAAAAAGTATCAATTATTATCGAGCTTTATCCTATGTAGCTGGAGTAAATTATAAGCAAAAAAAATATGCATTATCCAATTATCAATATGCTGTGGTTTTTGAAAATTGTCCTTCTTTAAGAAACGAATCTACGTTCAATTTCCGACCTCAAGAAACAAAAGATTTTAATGAATCTTTGAAAATGGTAAAAAACGATAATGAAAAAGCTGCATTGTGGGCATTATTTGGATATTATGCCGATCCAGTAGAAGCTATTTCTAAAATTTATGAAATTGATCCTAAAAACAAACATTTGGCTTATTTGTTAACTCGAGCTGTAAATGCAGAAGAACATAATTTTAATAAAACTGAATATAGAAAATATAGTTCGAACGCTACGGTTCATGATTCAAAATTAGACGAAAGATTATATAAACTTGTAAATGATATTGCCAGCAAAAAAAACACTTTAACACCATATATGTGGCATATTGTGACGGGTTATTTTGAAACCATCAAAGGGAATTATTCAAAAGCTACAACATGTTTCAATGATGCTAAAAATTGTGCGCCTGAAAGTAGCTTAGTACAAAAGCAAATCAAGTTATTTGAAATTTTTAATCAAGTTTCGAAGACAAAAGTGATGAATACGTCAACAGAAAATGAATTATTGCCAAGTTTAACTTGGTTGTATGAATTAGATAAGAAATCACATGAATATTATGATGAGTCTATTGAATTTAGAAACGAAGATGCAAAATTAAGAACAAGCTTTTTAGTTGTTTGGACAAAAAGTTATATTTCTAAATTATATAAAAAACAAAAGAATGAGGTAATGGCAGAGTTGTTTTCAAGAGAAAGTAATTTTTATGCTAGTGAAGAACGTTTGAAAAAAATGCAAAAATACTTTATTGAAAATAAAAATACACCTTGGGATAAATTTGCACAATCTTTATATAGTGTAACATTAGATGATATATATGAGTATAAAGGAATTTTGTATGCTTATAAAAATCAAATTGATAAAGCGATCGCAGAATTTAAAAAATGTAATAAAGCAGATAATTTATATGGAAATCCATTCAATGGAAAAATAATGGATTGTATACAATGTGATCATTTTGCCAAACAGAAAACAAAATATACTAAATTAGCGTTTTTAGAAAAAATAAAAGAAATTCAAAACAATATTGCGAATGGAGTAGATGTGCATTCTGGAAATATTTTATTAGGTAATGCTTTTTATAACATGTCGTATTATGGTAATGCACGATTTTTCTATGATAATCCAATTATCGATCAATATGGAAATTATATTGATGAAGAATATGATGGTATTTTAATGAGTAATACCTTTGCAGAGAATTATTATCAGAAAGCTTTAAGTACTGCTCAAAATGATGAAGAAAAAGCAAAAGCTACTTATCTTTTAACCAAAATAGAGCGCAATAAATTTTATCTTTCTGATGCTTTTAAACCATATGAAGTAGATTATATTATTTTTGATGGTTATAAAAAATTGAAACAGAATTATTCTAATACAAAATATTATCAGGAAGTAATCCGTGAATGTGGTTATTTTAGTCGATACGCAGAATACTAATATATGAAAAAAATAGCTTTTATAGTAATTGTACTTATGAGTACTTTGTCTTTTTCTCAATCTAATTTTGAAAAAGCAGTTAAGCTATTTAATGAAAAGAAATTTACAGAAGCTAAAACATTATTTGAAGCGTATTTGAAAAGTGTTCCTAATCATCACAAAACAATTGAATATTTAGGTGATATTGCGGGAAGTACTCAAAAATGGGATGTGGCCATTGATTATTACAAAAAACTAAAAACGTCTAATCCCAATAGTGCTAATTATTGGTTTAAATATGGAGGTGCGATGGGAATGAAAGCCAAATCGGTGAGTAAATTCAAAGCTTTAGGTATGATTGATGATATTGAAGAAGCTTTTTTAAAAGCCGCTTCTTTAGATAAGAAACACATTGAATCACGTTGGGCCTTAGTAATGTTATACATTGAATTGCCAGGTATTGTTGGTGGAAGTGAGAAAAAAGCACAAAAATATGCCGATGAATTATTAGCCATTTCAAAAGTTGATGGTTATTTGGCAAAAGGATATATCGATGTGTATTATAAAAGATATAAAGAAGCTGAAGTACATTTGGTAAAAGCACATCAAATAGGGAAGTCGGCTACCACATATGCAAAGCTATACGATTTGTATATGAATAAATTAAAAGATAAAGCGAAAGCACTAAATATTAAAAAATAATCAATAAGTTTTTTGTTGATTTGTTTAATCGTTTATTCGAATAAACAACTTAACAAATAAACAATTCAACATAAAAATGAGAACACATTTCATAGCCATTGGCGGAGCTGCCATGCATAATTTAGCATTAGCCTTACACAATAAAGGATATCATGTAACAGGAAGTGATGATGCTATTTTTGAACCTTCAAAATCGAGATTAGAGAAAAAAGGTTTATTGCCGAAAGAAGAAGGTTGGTTTCCTGAAAAAATCACAACAGATATTGAAGCTATTATTTTAGGAATGCACGCTAAAGCGGATAATCCAGAATTATTAAAAGCTCAAGAATTAGGATTGAAAATTTATTCGTATCCAGAGTTTTTATACGAACAATCTAAAAATAAAACACGCGTTGTAATTGGGGGTTCACACGGAAAAACAACAATCACTTCAATGATTTTACATGTAATGCATTATCATAATATTGAAGTAGATTATATGGTTGGTGCGCAACTAGAAGGTTTTGATACGATGGTGCATCTTACAGAAGATAACGATTTTATTGTGTTGGAAGGCGATGAATATTTAACTTCACCAATCGATTTGCGTCCGAAATTCCATTTATATCAACCAAATATTGCTTTATTGTCAGGAATTGCTTGGGATCATATTAATGTGTTTCCAACCTTTGATAATTATGTAGAACAATTCAGAATCTTTGCGAATCAAATTACTAAAGGTGGAATTTTAGTGTACAATGAAGAAGATGCAGCTGTAAAATCGGTAGCAGAAGAAACTGAAAACCCAATTCGTAAAATTCCATATCAAACGCCAGTTTATACCGTTGAAAACGGAACTACTTTATTAGAAACTCCAGACGGGCCAATGCCAATTGAAGTTTTTGGAGCGCATAACTTAAGTAATTTAGCAGGTGCGAAATGGATTTGCCAATGTATGGGTGTTGATGAAGCCGATTTCTATGAAGCAATTGCTAGTTTTAAAGGTGCTAGTAAACGTTTAGAAAAAATTGCTGAATCCTCTAATAAAGTAGCGTATAAAGATTTTGCACATTCTCCAAGTAAAGTTTCAGCTACAACTAAAGCGGTAAAAGCACAATATCCAGATAGAAAATTAATTGCTTGTTTAGAATTACATACTTATAGTAGTTTAAATGCAGAATTCTTAAAAGAATACGAAGGGGCATTAAATGCTGCTGATGTTGCTGTTGTTTTTTATTCGCCTGATGCAGTTAAAATTAAACGATTAGAAGAAGTAACGTACGATCAAATCGCACAATCTTTCAAAAGAGATGATTTAATTATTTATACGAATCCAACAGAATTTAAAGACTATTTATTCAACCAAAATTTTGATAACTCAGCTTTACTTTTAATGAGTTCAGGAAATTATGGCGGTTTGAATTTCGATGAAGTTAGTCAATTAATCAATTAGCCGATGAGTCAATGTGCCAATTCTGTTCAAACCTAAATTGGCACATTGAAAATTGTCTAATTGCCGTATTGATAGTGTCCAACAATCGTATAACTAAACAAACAATCTTCCAATACTTGTCCGCCGCCAACGTTGTGTACTATTAAATTGCGTTTGCCATCTTTCGATTTTAAATGAGTTACAATTCCAATATGAGGTAATTTATTATTAATCATCCAAGTGACAATTTCTCCGGTTTGATAATCTGTTGCGTTTTGTGTAATTGGTAATACTTTTCCTTTTCTGTCAAAGAAAACTTCTAAATTCGGAACACGTCTGTGATCAATGTTTTTATCAGTAGTTTTTAAACCCCATTTTTCTAAATTAGGATATTTGCTAAAATTAGCAGTCATATCTTCATGAACTTCTTTTTGTAAATCGATATTCAGTTTTCGATAGGCACGAATAATTACATCTGTACAAACGCCTGTTTTTGGAGGAACATCACCGCCTGGATATTTTAGTTTCACATAATCAGGTGTATAAACCACTTCTGGATCAATGATAGAAATGGCCGCATTCGATAATTTTTCTGCAAAGGAACTTGGGTTTTCAATAACTTCAATTTCTCTTTTTTCAGAAATTAAAATAGGATTTTTAGAATTTACTACTTCCTTTTTACAAGAAGCAAAACTGAAAAGTAAAGCGAATAAATAGATGTAGTTCATAAGTAAACCGTTTTTATTCAAACGCAAATAATTTAAATTTAGTATAAAAAAAAGACCAATACTTTTATTGGTCTTTTTTAAATTTTGAAGATTTTAACTTGCGATAAATTCTTCGAATGTTTTTAATTTATATTCTGGATTTAACTTTTTAGCTTTTTCTAAAATTTTTGAGAAATGAAGTTTTTCTAATCTTTTAAATTCTACTTCCGCTTTATTATATAAATCCATCACCGATTCAATATTTGCTTTTTGAGAAGGAGAAGGCGCATCATATTGACTTGCAATAGACACATAGATAACTCCTAATTTTTCTCTTAATTGTTTTTCTGCAGAGCCAACGTAATTATCACCTGTTGTAATAACCATAGTGTTTTTTAATTTGTTTAGTTCAGCATTTATTTTATCGGCAGTTTTTGCATAGCTTTTATCTTTTGCTGCAATTTCTCCATTCAGTTTAATCATTTCATCAATTTCATAAACCATATAAGCTAAACGTTCTACTTTGTTAAATAACATTTTAGTGGTAGCTCTTTGATCTGCTCTTGCCGCTTCTTTAACTGGGCTTTTCGGATCGTTTATAACTTCAAATTCATGAGTGAATTTGTCTTTTCCTTTAGTTAAAACCGCTTTGTATTTTCCTGCTGGAACTAAAGGTGTTGTAAATCCACTATAATCTAACGTTTTACCTGTAGCTACTTTAGGACCTTTTTCATTAAAGTTCCAAGAAACAATATTGATTCCTTTTTGATTGCTCACTGGTAAATTCACAATTTTATTTCCATTCATATCCTGAATTTCCATTTCAATTTTTCCAAACGTATTTCTTTTCTTTAAATAATATACAATTTGAGCAGATGAGTTAGGATTTGGACCAACAAATTCTAATTCTGAAGCAGTAGCTCCAAATGAAGAATTTTCTTCTTTTACAAATGGTTTAGTTTTAAAGAAATGAACTTCAGAAGCAATGATGTCATTGGTAACTTGTCTTAAAATACTAACATCATCAAGAATAATAACACCTCTACCATGAGTTGCCATAACTAAATCGTTAGTTTTTTTATGTAAGTCTAAATGCATAACGGCTACAGCCGGCATATTATTTTCAAATTTAGACCAGTTTTTACCACCGTCAACTGTAATGTATAATCCTTTTTCTGTACCTAAGAATAATAAATTTTCATTTACATAATCTTCTTGAATACAACGTGCAAAACCATCAATATCTTTGGTTACAATAGATGTCCAAGTTGCACCAAAATCGGTAGTTTTAAATACATAAGTGTTTTGATCGTTAGATGTATGTCCATCAAAAACGGCGTAAGCACTACCTTTTGCAAAATTACTTGCTTCTATATGGTAACACCATGTGTTTTTAGGTAAACCGATAATGTTTGCCGTTACGTTTTTCCATGTTTTACCACCATCTTGTGTAATTTGAACATTTCCGTCATCGGCTCCAGCCCAAATAATATCTTTACTTAAAGGAGATTCCGCAATGGTGAATAAAGTACAATGATTTTCAGCACCAGAATTATCTTTCGACAGTCCGCCAGAATTTTCTTGATTTAATTTAAGTTTATCATTTGTAGTTAAATCTGGAGAAATAATTTTCCAACTTGCACCCATATCATCTGAAACATGTACAAACTGACTACCTGCATAAATTCTATCCGGATTATGTAAACCGGTAACAATTGGTGTATTCCAGTTGAAACGTAATTTAGCCACACCTTTTTCTTGTAAAGGTTGAATCGTTTTTAATTCTTTCGTTTCTAAATTATAACGCCAAATATTTTCAGCGCCTTGCATTTCACTATAAATGATTTTTTTAGTTGGATGTTTTAAAACTCTAAATCCATCTCCATACCCAACACTATTCCAATCTCTAGCTTCAATTCCGCCATCGCTTTTACTTGGTCCGTACCAAGAACCATTGTCTTGTAAACCTCCATAAATGTTGTATGGTTCTTCGTTATCTAAAGTGATGTGATAATATTGAGAAAGCGGTAAATTTTTAACGATGTCTAATGTACTTCCGTTATTCCAACTTCTATACATTCCACCATCTGTAGCTACATAGATTCTATTTGTGTCTATTGGATCAACAATGATGTCATGAATGTCAGAATGCATGGCACCTAAGTTTCTAAATGTTTTTCCTCCATCACGAGAAATTGAACCGTTTAATCCGCCTTTATAAATAATTTCTGGGTTTTTAGGATCAATCGTAATTCTCGAAAAATAAAACGGTCTTACTACTAATGCAAAATCGCTATTTAAATGTTTCCAAGTTTTACCAGCATCTTCCGATTTGTATAACCCTTTTTGAGTATCTTTTTCACATTCAATTACAGAAAATAAAATATTCGGATTAGAAGGAGTAACAGCGATAGCAATTCTTCCTAATTTTCCTGCTGGAAATCCATTGTGAATTTTATTCCAAGTTTTACCGCCATCTGTAGTTTTAAAAAGGGCAGAAGCGTTTCCTCCAGAATTGAAAGACCAAGCAGTTCTTCTAAATTCCCAAAAACTAGCGTACATTACATTCGGATTCGAAGGATCGATGACTAAATCGGAACAACCTGTTTTATTATCTACATAAAGGATTTTATTCCAGGTTTTTCCACCATCTTTTGAATTGTAAATTCCACGTTCTTCGCTATCACCCCAAAGTGCGCCTAAAACACCAACCCAAACATTATTTGAATCTCTTGGGTCTACAATAATGGAAGAAATTCTTTCAGATTTTGGTAGGCCCATGTTGGTCCAATTTAAACCGCCATCTGTAGATTTGTAAATTCCATCACCAACAGAAACACTATTTCTAGTCCAAGTTTCACCTGTTCCAGCCCAAATTACATTATCTGGGTTATTTGGATCAAAAGTAATTGTTCCTATAGATTGAATATGTTTATCGAATACAGGTACAAAAGATGCGCCACCATCTGAACTTTTCCAAATTCCACCACCAGCTGCACCTAAAAAGATGATTTGATTATTTTTTGGATGCATCGCTAAATCGGAAACACGTCCGCTCATAATAGCTGGTCCAATTTGACGAGCTTCTAAATCTCCAAAAAGTTCTTTGCCTTTAAGGGTTATTTCTTGTGCGTTAATGGATAATGCACTGAATGAAATTATTGAAAATAATAATGATTTTTTCATATTATTCTGTTTTCATTTCAAATTCTTTATTGTCAACAGGTTGATTGATAGTAATTGTTTTTACTGTCATCGCTTGTCCACCTTGGTTCATTGTAAAAGGGAAATACATTCCTTCTACTTCTTGGTAATCACCCATTGTACTTGTTGACATTTGACCTTTAGCTGGTCCTTCTTTTATTTCAGATTCTGTCATAATTGGAACATAATTTTCAGTATCAAAATAATAGAATATTACATTTTCTTCTTTTTTTCCAGCAACTGTAATTGGAGTTTTCGTTAATTTAATTTTAAAACATTCTGTTCCTTCTTTAGTTTCTTTACCTATTAATTCTACTTTAAAGCCTTTTTCTTTATAGTTTAAGAATGGATCAGGGAATTCTTTAGTTTGTAAAAGCATGTTTTCAGTAGTTTCAGAATCTAATTTTTCTGCTTTCATTGTCATGAAATTAGTACTCCAACCTGTTTTGCCATCAAATGCTAATTGTGTAATTTCTTTCCCTTGGAAATTAATTTTTACATACATTTTTCCAGCTTTGTCGTTGAAAATTTCTACTGGAATTTCTAAACCATTGTAGTTGGTAACCATGTTCATTTTGAAACTATTCACTTTTAAAAGCTTGTCTTTGCCTCCAATGTTTTCAAAATATTTGTTAATAATTTCGTCAGCCGTTTGTGCTGTTGCAGAAAAACAAGTAAATAAAAGTACTGTTGCTGCTAAAAGATTTTTTAAAGTTTTCATATTATAGTTTTTATTAGTTACACTATTTGTTGTAGTTATGTTCATAAAGTTACAGAATTTGGAATATTTATTGTAATTTTCTTACTTTGTTTTTTATAAACGCCAAAATATTTTTATGTATACGCCAATTAATTTGTGGGCTGAAGACGATCGCCCACGTGAAAAACTACTTTTAAAAGGCAAATCTGCCTTGTCTGATTCTGAATTACTTGCTATTTTAATAGGTTCCGGTTCTCGAAACGAAAGCGCCGTGCAATTATGTCAGCGCATTTTAGCAACTTCCAATAACAATCTCAATCAACTAAGTAAATTAACAATTAATCAATTGATGCAATTCAAAGGAATTGGAGAAGCAAAAGCCATTACTATAATTGCTGCTTTAGAGTTAGGAAGACGTAGACGATTAGAAGAAGCTACAGAAATTCCTAAAATTACATCTAGTAAAAAAGTTTTTGAAATTATGCAGCCTGTTATTGGTGAATTACCTCATGAAGAATTTTGGGTTTTGTATTTAAATAATTCCAATAAAGTAATATATAAATCGCAAATTAGTAAAGGCGGTATAACAGGAACCGTTGTAGATACTCGAATGGTTTTTAAAATTGCTTTTGAACATTTTGCAACTTCCATAATTATTTGTCACAATCATCCATCAGGAAAATTACAAGCTAGTGAAAGCGATATTAGTTTAACGAAAAAAATAAAAGCAGCAGGTCAAACGTTGGATATTTTGGTTTTAGATCATTTGATTATTACAGAATTTGGTTATTTAAGTTTTACGGATGAAGGAATTTTTTAGCTATAGGTACACAGATTTTACAGATTTAAAAGGATAAACATGGATAATTTTAAACATAAATTAATAACACAAAAAATTTTAAAAGCTTATTATAATGTATATAATTCTTTAGGATTTGGGTTTTTGGAAAAAGTATACGAAAGAGAGTTATTGGTTGAATTACAAGAAGTAGGTTTGAATTCAGAACCTCAAAAACAAATAAATGTTTATTATAAAAATAAATTAGTTGGGAATTATTTTGCCGATATTGTAGTTGAAGAAAAAGTTATTATAGAACTAAAAGCAAATGAGTTTCTATCAAGTTGTCATTCAAGTCAATTGTATATAATTATTTGAAATCAACAGAAATCGAAGTAGGCTTAATTCTTAATTTTGGTGAAAAGCCTGAATTTAAAAGAATTGTATTTACTAATGAGAGGAAAGTTAATTTAAAGAATTTAAATTAATAAATCTACATTTCAATTTTTTAAAATTGAAATCAAATTAGAGTAAATAAAACCGCATAATCCGTAAAATCTGTGTTCCTACATAATGATATAAAAAGAAAGCTTATTTTTGTGCAATAAAAGAAGTAAATAAAATGAATGAATTTTATCAATTTTCCAACCAAGATTTAGAATTGGTTTCACAAATAAAAAAGCAACAAAGCATTAATAAAATATTTTATCATTTTTGGATTAATTTAGTTAATCCCGATGAAAAATTTGTTTTTGTGGATACTATTGAAATGGTTTTTGAAGATGGTTCGACTTATTTTTTTAAGATTAATGAGGAGGATAACGGATATACTATTTCTCAAGAAAATAATTTTGAAGTGGAGAAAAAAGCGTTGCAACAAAAATTTCAAGATGTTATTTCAATGCAAAGAGTAAATGTAAGTGAAGCCACTATTTGGAAAGATAAAATTAATACTCCTATTTTATCAGTGAATACAGTAGTGGAGCAAGATAATAGAAATGAAAATTTTATTTATTTCGATTTTGTAGATGGATCATTAGGGATTTTTTATGACGAAGAAAAAGGATTACTTGTTGAAGTTTATGAAGTGTAAATTTTAATATTTTTTCAAACTAAAAATTTTGTTAATAGGTTTTCAATCTTAGGCAATATTGTTATCTTGCAGCATAATATAGAAAAAAATGATAAGCACTAAAAATATTACATTTTCTTATAACAAAGACCAGACTTTTATCATGCCCGATTTGTATTGTGAGGCTGGAAGTACAATTTTGGTTACTGGAAATTCAGGAAAAGGAAAAACAACCTATTTGCATATTTTGGCAGGTTTGTTACAGCCTAAATCTGGAGAAATTCATATTGATAAAAAAGAAATTACTCATCTTAAAGGAAGTAAAGCAGATAAATTTAGAGGAAAGAATATTGGTGTAGTTTTTCAAAAATCACATTTTATTGCCTCATTATCTGTTTTGGAAAATTTAGAAATGGCAAGTTGGTTAGCAACAGGCAAAAAACATAAAGCTAGAGCTAAAGAATTATTGCAAAAGTTAGATATTTCTGAACAGGCGCATAAATTACCAAGTCAGCTAAGTGTGGGGCAACAACAACGTGTTTCAATTGCTCGTGCATTGATGAATGAACCAAAAGTGTTATTAGCCGATGAACCTACTTCAAGTTTAGATGATAAGAACGCAGATAATGTAATTGAATTGTTAGAAAACTTATCTAAAGAATATAAAACAGCTTTAATTATCGTTACGCACGATAGTCGAATCAAACAAAAATTCACCAATCAAATTACAATGGTATGATCGGAAAGTTAGCATGGAAAAATATTTGGTTTAAACCTTTAAATACCATTTTAAGTATTTTGTTATTAACAGCTTCGGTTGCGATTATAACAGTTTTGATTTTAGTAGAAAAACAATTCGAAGAAAAATACCAAAGCAATTTAGATGGTGTTGATTTAGTTTTAGGAGCGCAAGGAAGTCCTTTGCAATTAGTGTTGTCTTCTGTTTATCAAGTAGATGATCCAACAGGGAATATCAGTTTTGATTCTGTAAAAGTTTGGATGAATCATCCGTATGTTAAAAAAGCTATTCCATTAGCTTATGGAGATAATTATGTTGGTTTTAAAATTGTGGGAACGACTCCAGATTATATTGAAAAATACCAAGCTAAAATTGCAGAAGGAAAAGTATTTGAACATAATTTTGAAGTAGTTGTTGGAGCAGATGTAGCCGAAAAATTAAAATTGAAATTAGGGGATAGATTTAAAGGTACACACGGTAGTGCTGCAGAAGGTGAAGTTCATGAACATGGTGAATATATAATTGTAGGTATTGCTTCAAAAACAGGGAAAGTTATTGATAATTTAATTTTATCAAATATTCCAACGGTTTGGCAAATGCATCATGAAGAAGGTCATGAAGAAGTAGCGGAAAATCCTGCACATGGAGAACCGGGTCATGTACATCATGAAGGAGAAGAAGTAGCAGGAAATCCAGCACATGGTGAGGAAGGTCACGTGCATCATGAACATGAAAATGATATGACAATTGATGAACCGAATATGGAAATTACTTCGGTTTTAATTGAGTTTAAAAATAAAATGGGTGTTTTCATGTGGCCAACTTTAATTGCTCAAAATACAAAGATGCAAGCCGCTTTACCAACTTATCAAATGAATAGAGTTTTTGATATGTTTGGTGTTGGAATCAATGCCTTAAAATATTTAGCATTCGGTATCATGTTAATTTCCGGAATTTCAATATTTATTGCGCTTTTTAATACATTAAAAGAAAGAAAAGCTGAATTTGCATTAATGCGTGTCAATGGCGCAAAAAGACATCAATTACTTTTAGTAGTTTTACTTGAAAGTATGATGTTGTGTTTCGTTGGATATTTATTTGGCACAATTTTAGGTAGAATAGGAATAGTACTGTTATCTGAAGCATCAGAATCAGATTTTAAATTAGGTTTTGATCCTATGGAAATAATATGGAATAAAGAAGGATTGTTATTTGGTTTGACATTATTAGTCGGATTAATAGCTGCTTTAATTCCTGCAATAAAAGCATATACATTAAACATTTCAAAAACATTAGCAAATGCATAATTCAACAAAATTAGTAATTGCCCTTTTAGTTGGCGTTTTTCTATTCAGTTTCAAAAATCAAAATGAAGTAGCTGCTTACAATACTTCTAAAAGTGTTGTGGCTGCAGATACTTTAACATGGAAAATGTTAGGCGAAATAAAATTCATGAAGAAAAAACATGCTTCGTATGGTGAAGTAGATTTTCCAATTATCAATACAAAATTGAAAAAATTGGCAAAGAAAACTATTGTAATGAGTGGTTTTATTGTGCCTATTGATAATAAAAATTATGCGTTAAGTAAAAACGTTTTTGCTTCTTGTTTCTTTTGTGGAAAATCGGGACCAGAAACAATAATGGGAATCAAATTTAAAGGAGCAACTCCGAAATTAAAAACCGATACTTATTTAACTATAAAAGGAACTTTTCGTCCGAATGAAACGGATGTTGAAGATTGGATTTATAATTGCGATAATGCCGAAATTGTAAAAGGAAAATAAGTTTTGAAATACATCAAACACATTTTTTTCGATTTAGATCATACTTTATGGGATTTCGATAAAAATGCAGCTTTAGCATTTGAAATAATATTAAAGGAATACAACATTTCAATTCCTGTTGATCAATTTACGAAGATTTACAATCCCATTAATCAAAAATTATGGAAGTTGTATCAAGTGAATGAAATTACTCATTTGGAATTACGATATGCTCGATTAAAAGAAACTTTTGATGCATTGGAATATGAAGTCTCAGATGAATTAATTCACGCTATTTCAGATAAATTTATCGATAATTTAATCTTGAATAATTTTCTAATTGAAGGAACTATTGAAATATTAGATTATTTAAAAAGCAAATACCAATTGCATATTATTACAAACGGTTTTGCAGAAGTTCAAGATTTAAAAATGAAAAATTCTGGTTTGATTACTTATTTTCAAACCATTACCAATTCAGAACTAGCAGGTTATAAAAAACCACATCAAAATATCTTTGAATTTGCTTTGTCTGCTGCAAAAGCTACTAAAGAAGATAGTATTATGATTGGTGATAGTTATGAAGCGGATGTTGTTGGTGCTTTAGAATTTGGCATGAAAGCCATTTATTTTAATGAAAATAATTTTTTAGTAGAAAACGATATTATTCAAATTCAAAAATTAACCGAATTAAAAAATATTTTATAATGAAAAAAATACTATTCATCTTAGTTGTTTTATTAACAACTTTTAGTTTTGCGCAAAATAAACCAAGTGTTTTAATATCTAGAAAATATGAATTTCAAAAAAGTGATAATTCTTATAATCTAAATAACATGTTTAAAGGAATTTTATCTTCATCCTGTAATGTTTATTTTGAAAATGATGAATTGCCTATTGAAATCGGACAAAATAAATGTAATGCATATTCAGGTTTTTTAGTTGAAAACAGTAATATGTTTACAACAAAAATGAAATTCGTTATTAAGGATTGTCAAAATAATGTTGTTTTTGAAAGTGCTGAAATGAAATCGAAAGAGAAAGATTATCAATTAGCATATAATGAAGTAATGAGATTGTTAGTTCCTGAAGTGAAAAAATTTGCTTTAACAAGACCGACAATAAAAAAAGAAACTCCAGTGGTTGTTGATGTTAAACCGATTGAGACAAAAACAGTTGAAATTAAAAGTGAAGGAACTACTTCTAATGTTTCAAAATATACTTTATTAGAAATTCAAAACGGATTTGCAATTTTAGATGCTTCTCCAAAAGTTGTTCTTCAGATATATAAAACTTCAAATCCTAGTGTTTTTATTGCAGATAAATTTGGCGTAAAAGGTATTTTTACCAAAGTGGAAAACAAAGGTTTTTTTGAATATTACTTGAATGACAAATTAATTGTTGAGGAATATCAGTTTTAGAAAGTAATTTTGTTCTAATTTCTAATTTCTAACTTCAAACTAATACCCATACTTATCTTTCCATCTGTTTTTCAAAAACTGACGTAATTCTCTTTCTCTAGCGTTTTCTCCAGGTTCGAAAAATGTAGTCTCAGATATTTCAGATGGTAAGAATTCTTGTTCTGCGAAATTATTGGTATAGTCATGTGAATACTTGTATTCTTCTCCATAGCCTAATTCTTTCATCAACTTTGTAGGAGCGTTTCTTAAATGAAGTGGGACGGGTAAATCACCTGTTTGTTTTACAATTTGTTGCGCTTTTCCTATAGCCATATAACTCGCATTACTTTTTGCGGAAGTTGCTAAATAAATCGCACACTGACTTAAAATAATTCTGCTTTCTGGATATCCTATGGTTGTTACCGCTTGAAACGTATTGTTTGCCATAATTAAAGCTGTTGGATTGGCATTTCCAATATCTTCAGAGGCTAAAATAAGCATTCTTCTTGCGATAAATTTGACATCTTCACCACCTTCAATCATTCTTGCTAACCAATACACGGCTCCATTTGGATCACTTCCACGTATCGATTTGATAAATGCAGAAACAATATCGTAATGTTGTTCCCCTGTTTTGTCATATAATACCGTGTTTTTCTGAACCAATTGCATTACTTTTTCATTAGTGATAACAATTTCATCACTTTCAGTAGCATTAATAACTAATTCGAAAACGTTTAATAATTTTCTGCCATCACCACCAGATAAACGCAATAAAGCTTCTGTTTCTTGTAATGTGATTTTCTTAGTTTTAAGAATGGAATCGGTTTCAATGGCGCGTTGTAGAATGTTTTCTAAATCTTCTTTGGTAAATGCATTTAAAATGTATACCTGACATCTTGACAATAATGCGGGAATGACTTCAAAACTCGGATTTTCAGTGGTTGCCCCAATTAATGTCACCCAGCCTTTTTCAACAGCAGCTAAAAGAGAATCTTGTTGTGATTTACTAAAACGATGAATCTCATCAATAAATAAAATTGGGTTTTTAGCAGTAAATAAACCACTACTTTGCTTAGCCTTTTCAATTACATCACGAATGTCTTTCACACCAGAATTAATTGCACTCAACTCGTAAAAAGGACGTTTGCTTTCTTGTGCCATAATTTGAGCTAAGGTTGTTTTTCCTGTTCCTGGTGGTCCCCATAAAATTAAACTCGGAATAATTCCTTTTGCTATTTGTTGGGTTAATGAACCGTTTTCTCCAACTAAATGCGATTGGCTGATGTATTCAGATAATGATTGTGGGCGAATTCTTTCTGCTAATGGTGCTGTCATATAGCAAATTTAAACAATGATATCTTTTGAAACAATCTTTTTTAAATTTAAGTGATATGTCAAAATTGCATATCTTTCAGTTTGGCTTAGAGTTTGACCAATAGTAATTATGTATAAAACATCTTCAATAGATAAAAACTTTTATTTTACTCCATCCGTTGTAATTATTCCATTAATAGTTGTAATGTTAATGTGGTTTGGTTTTTATATCGATCAAAATTATTTTCCACAACTATTTGAATATGGAATTCTTCCGAAAACATTAAAAGGATTACGCGGAATAGTATTTCATATTTTTATACATGGCGATTTTAAACATCTACTCAATAATTCAATACCTATTTTATTGCTTTTAATGGCTTTAAAATATTTTTACCGCCAACAATTTAATAAAGTGCTTTTTAGTGGTATTTTAATTTTAGGTTTTGGAACGTGGTTAATAGGTAGAAATAGTTATCATATTGGAGCTAGTGGTTTGGTGTATTTCTTAGTCAGTTTTATTTTTTTTAAAGGTGTTCTTACAAAATATTACCGCTTAGTAGCCCTTTCATTTGTAATTGTTTTAATTTACGGAGGAACAGTATGGTATATGTTTCCTAATGCAGAAACAATAAGTAAAGGAATTTCTTGGGAAGGTCATTTTGTTGGCTTTTTAACAGGATTAGCCATGAGTATATTTGTGAAAACGCCACAATTTGAAAAACCCATTTTCTACGATTGGGAGCAACCCGATTTCGACCCAAGTAAAGAACCTTTTTTCAAACAATTTGATGAAAATGGGAATTTTATTAATCCTCCAAAACCAGAAATAATTGAAGAAGTTAAACCAGAAATAGAAAGTTATTTCACTTCTTCAATTAGAGTAATTTATGAATTTTTGGGAAGAAAATAATCGAAATTAAGATAACCTTTGTCTAACTGCTTCATATAAAAAAGCACCACAAGCAACAGAAACATTTAAAGATTCAATTGTTCCAAACATTGGTAATTTTGCTTTTTCATCCACTACTTTTAAAACAGATGGATTAACTCCACGTTCTTCGTTACCCAT
Organism: Flavobacterium urocaniciphilum; assembly: GCF_900110615.1. Classification (GTDB taxonomy): domain Bacteria; phylum Bacteroidota; class Bacteroidia; order Flavobacteriales; family Flavobacteriaceae; genus Flavobacterium; species Flavobacterium urocaniciphilum. The sequence continues at coordinate 60,208 of NZ_FOEI01000004.1, read as the reverse complement.
AATTATGGCTACTGGTGTTTTAAAATCAATGTCGTAAATGGTGTGATCTGTTTTTTCAGTTGCAGCAACTGTTTTGATATCACAACTTTGTAAATGAAAAACAGCATCTTTAATATGGTCAACTTTACAAATAGGAACATTGAAAACGGCACCAGCACTTGTTTTAACTGTGTCTCCATTTACTGGAGCAGAACCTTGCTTTTGTATGATGATTCCGTTTACACCTGTGCATTCTGCAGTTCGTATAATTGCACCAAAATTTCTAGCGTCCGATAATTGATCTAATATTAAGAATAAAGGTGTTTTTCCACTTTCTAAAGTAGTTGAAATTAATTCATCTAAATCATGAAAACCAATAGGAGAGATGGTCGCTACAGCCCCTTGATGATTCATAGAAGTTAATCGATTTAATTTTTCAACAGGAACATAACTAAAGTTTACATTTTTAGTTTTAACAACTTTAAGTAATTCTTTCATTAATTCTCCTTGAGCATCTTTTTGTAAAAATACTTTATCGATTACTGCTCCAGAATTTATAGCTTCTATAATGGCTCTTATTCCAAAAATTTGATTTTCATTTTTCATTTGTGTAGATGAAATTTTTAAATGGCTACTTAAACATTTATCCAATATTGTTTGAATAAATTAATGATGTAGTTAATTTCATGCGACAAAGTTAAAAAAAAAAGAGCACCTTTTGGAAAGGTGCTCTTTATATTTCAAAGAATTATTTTCTTTTTGACTTTTTAAGTCTGTTTAGTTTTTTTGGTGCTGCATGACGACCTTGTTCTAATTGAACACCGTTAGAATCTGTAAACGTATAGATGTTTCCACTTCTATTAATTGTTCCAACATAGATGTATGCATCAGGATTTCCATCTTCACCAGAAACCATACTAGTATTTAAAACACCAGAGAAAGTTAAATCTCTTGTCCAAACACCTTGTTTAGCTACCGTTACTGTAAATGGAATATCTTGGTTTGGTTCAGGAGAAGCTCCAGCTAAAGACCAAAAACTTGCATAAACATCGAAATCACCGTCAGGTAAAGAAGAAGTTATTATTTCTTCTGGACAACTAGAGTAGCTATATTCAACTACATTTCCTCCACCATCGTAAAATTCTAAATCTAAATCTAAATCACAGAAATCATGTTCTTCACCATCAGTTCCCATATATGTCCCTGTCCAGTCAAATCTAGCTAAGATTTCAGTAGAAACATAATTAGTGATAGATAAGTCCATTTCTGTATCTTCAGCTACTAAACCTTTTAAATTTCTTCTAGATAATACATAAACTTTGAAGTTTTCTGTACCTTCAGGAAGGTAATCAGCGATAGTTTCAATTGTTAATGTATAATTAGTTGTGTATGCAGGTACTGTAAATACGTAACCTACTGGTCCGCCATTTTCTTCAATAGCAACACAGCTTGGGTCGTTACTTAAACATCCATTTTGAATGTAGTAATCCATTTGGTCTTCAGCAGTACCGTCTGGTTTTATTACTAATTTATATTCAATTGGATCGTTAATTGCTTTGTCTAATGTAAATTGTAATTCGAAAGGTTGTCCTTCTACTACAGAATATGATTTATTAACTACAGACAAAGTTGGCTTGTCTTTTTTTCCAAATTCAGTATCATCATCATTACAAGAAAAATATGCTAAACTTGATAATGTTAATAATGATAAAACGGCAAATTTATTAAATGCTTTTTTCATATTTTTCTAATTAAAGTTTTGTATAAACTGCTTTATATTTTCTATTTCCAGCAGCGCGTTCAACTGTGTATGTCATTGTGATTGTAACCACATTTCCTAATGGGTCTAAAACAACTTCATTTTCTTCATCTGGATTTCCAAATACTAAATTAGTGTAATAATCACCTAAATTTTGTTCTGGAACAACTATAGTTTGACAAACATCGTTAAAAATAAATCCATTTCTTGGTGCACCATCAAGTGTTAAATCGTCTAATGCTCCTAAACTCATGTCGCCAAATTCAGCTGTTGAAGAAGTAACATATTCACCAATAGTACCAGTTGAAGTAATTGTTTCAGTTGAATAGTTATAAACATCTCCATTGTCAATTCTTGTTACAACTAAACTATAATCACCTTCTAAAGCAGATTCACATTTTGCAATAGTGATAGTAATTTGTTTTTTAGCATTTGAAACAACAGCATTACCTGTACTAATTTGAGTTAAATTAATTTTAATTGTTTTTGGTTGATTACCTGGTAAAGCACTTGGGTTTACAGTAATTGGTAATAAAACAAAGTCAGAATTAGCAGGAATAGTTACTTGATTTCCAGTTGCGTTAATAGTGTAATCTGTGCCTTGAATAGCAGTACTAGATGCGTCTACAGCAAATTGAATGGTAATGTTACTTCCAGATGGAGTACCGTCTTCACCACCAATTAAATCAATTGGTTCTGAAATTTGTACTGGATTTACATCTGCAGATGTATAAATATAAGAAGAACTTGTTCTCTTAAAACCTACAATGTGAGATCCTGATTTAAAATCTTCTACATCATCTTTAACACATGAAAACAATGCTATGATTGAAAAAAGTGCTAATGATATTTTCTTTAAATTTTTCATAATCTTTTTTTTTAAAATTATTGATTCCAGAATACTCTACTTGTAAATGCCATTGATTCTGTTTGTGCAGGAACATTTGCTGTATTACCTGAAATTTCAGAACTTGGATATAACAATCTTACTGGTCTAGATGTACCAGGAGCAACTGTTGATAATGGAACATGTGAAGGATATCCTGTTCTTGTGTTTTCAATCCAAGTTTCGATACCATTAATTCCGTTTAACGCAATCCATTTTTGATTGATAATTGCTTCTAATTCATCACCAGCTGAAGCATTCCAATTTACTAAAGAAATTGCTTGTCCATAATATGCACTTGCGTCAGAAGGAGTTAATCCTAATAATTTATACGATTCTGTAATTCCGCTCTCATATAAATTTTTTGCAACTCCAGGCATTAATCCTTTTTGAACAGCCTCAGCTTGTAATAATAAACTTTCAGCTGCAGTAAAGATTATACCGTCTTGAGAATTATTCATTAATAAAGCAGGTCCGATGTGAGAAACAGGGTAATTTGTTGCTGGTGATAAAATATCACCTTGTTGATGTCCAGCGTAACCTCCACCATTTGCTTGTGAATATATTCTACCAATTCTAGAATCATTTGTATTAGTTAAATAGTCAATAGTGTATTTAGTTGCTGCTGTAGATGAATAGTTATTTAAAACATTTCCTGACGAATTTAAAAATAAAGATGCAAATCCATTAGGTTTATTATTATTATATCCTGGGTTGATTTTTACATTGTCGTTTGGACCTAAAAATTGCGCATTTGAATTTACTAATTCATTTATTTCAGATTGAATATATGCAGCTGAAGATGCTTTTTCTGATTCACGAATTAATATTCTTAATTTTAAAGTATTTGCGAATTTTTTCCACATAGACATGTTACCTTGTAGCATAACGTCATTTGCACCTGGATTTAAAGCTGTTGATGGAGCATTATCAATTAAATCTACAGCTTGTTCTAATTGAACAACTAAATTGCGATAAATTGCCATGTCGTCATCATAAGTAGGAGTTAAGTTTTGCCCTCTTTTATGTGCTTCAGAATATGGTATATCCCCATACAAATCTACTAAATATTGGAAATAAAAAGACTTCATGATTTTAGCGATAGCCTTATAGTTTTCATAATTTGCATCTTCAGTATTTTGAATAAAAGTATAATTCGAAGTTCTTAACATTAAGTTTTCGAAAATATTTGAATAAAAATCTGAAGTAACATTATAAGTATGCTCGTTAAAATAATAACTTGAGTTTGAAGCACCAACATCTCTTGTCCAGTTGTTCATCATTAAGTTACCTAATTGATTCATACCGTTTCTGTTCCCGATGTCATCAGGTGAATTACTAATATTTCCAGATAATACATTATAGGTATATACTTGAGTTGCAGCTAATACATTTTCAGGTTTAATATTTTCTGAAGATGGATTGTTTGGGTCATTATTTACGTCTAAATAGTCATCACACGAAACTAGTGTAGTAACAGTTGCTAACGCAATAATGAAATTTTTATATATTGACTTTTTCATAATTGTCATATTTTATTAAAATGAAATATTTACATTGAAACCATACGTTCTAGTAGATGGTCCTTGAGAAGATGTACTTAAACCTACGTTATTACCTGTAGTAAATGAGAATTCAGGGTCACTATAATGTCTGTTTTCTTTAGGTAAAACCATAAATGCATTTCTTACGTTAAATCCAATAGATAATGAATCTAAAAATGTATTGTTTAATGCTTTTTTAGAAAAGTCGTAAGATAAAGCAATCTCTCTACATTTAAATGCAGTAGCATCTAATACAAAGTTTTCGTCAATTTCTCTGTAAATACCTGTAAAATAATTTTGATCACCTGATGTAGTAACTGAAGTATTTGCAGTGTAAACACCTGGTGCAGTTTCAATAACAGAATTTGGGAAAATAAATGGTTCTCTTCCGTTTTCAGCTGTTACAACATCCGATCCGTTTTGAATTAAATCATCTTTTGTTCCAGCGTAAAATACGTGACCTGTTCTGTAATCAAATACTGCAGATAACTTTACATTTTTATATTTCATGTTTGTTGTTAAACCTAAAATATAATCAGGAGTAGTTTTACCTAAATTTACATTAGATGCTTTTAAAGGATCGCCAGTTGCAGCGTCAATAATTACGTTTCCATTTTCATCTCTTGCATATCCAGTACCAACAATCATAGGGAATTGTTGACCTTCAATAGCTTTAATACCTACAGTTCCTAAGAATTGTCCAACAGGTACTTCTTTAGAGTTTTCAGATACTTTGGTAACAGTTGTTTTTGGTGCGCTATAACTTAATTTTAAATCCCAACTAAAATCTTTAGTTTTAAATGGTGTTAATCCTAAATCAAGTTCTAAGCCTGTAGATTTTGTTTCTCCTACGTTGATTGTTGCAGCATTTGCTCCAGAAGCAGTAGATGGAGAAATTTCAATAATTTGGTTAGAGTTTTTAGATGAGTAATAACTAGCGTCTAAAGTAATTCTACGTTTCAAAAATTCTAAATTTAAATTTAATTCAGTAGATAAATTGTCTTCATTTACAAGGTTTCTATCTGTAATATTTAAATTTTGTACAAATGAGTTAATATCTGCATATGGGAATCCTGCACCAGTTGCTGTTCCAAAACGATCATTGATGTCATAAGGAGAAACAACAGCGTTACCAACTTTTACAATACTTGCAGAAACTTTCATGTAGTTTAATATATCTCCTCCAAAACCTTCAAATGCTTTTGTTGGGATAAACGACATACCAGCACTTGGATAGAAAAATGAATTGTTGTTTTTAGATAAAACTGACGTCCATTCTTTTCTTCCAGTTAAGTTTAAGAATAAGAAATCTTTATACCCTAAATCAACATTTGCAAAATAAGCATATCCTCTTTGTCTTGATTTGAAGTCAGTTGGAGTTGCATTTCCTGTTATATTGGAAATATTATATAATCCTGGAACAATTAAGTTTTGACCTTCCATTGATAGGAAGTTAGTTTCGAAATTAGTAATGTTGTTACCAATATTTGCTTTGAAAGAAATATCATCCGTTAAATCATAATCAAAATTTAACATGATATCAGAATAAATTCTTCTACTATTGTCATTACTTGCAAAATAACTAGAAGTGTAACTCATAGGAGAATCCCAATAAACAACTGGTTGTGTGTATCCATTGAAAAATCTAGAAGAATTTGAGGAAACACTTCTAAAACTTCCTCTGTAAATTGCACTAATATTTTTGTTGAATTTGTAGTTTAATTCTGCAACTCCTTCAAAAGTTTGTGCTTTCGTTTGACGTCTTTCGTTTTTAAGTCTCCAAAATGGACTTAATTCCCAGTATGTCCAGTGTTCAGCTTGATTACCGCTGCTAAATTCGCTTATTGGAACGTTTACAGGAACTTGTAATAATGAATTGTAAATTGAACTTTCAACACCACCTGCTGTATTAGCATTTGATGCAGTGTATCTCATATTTCCACTTACAGATAATTTTCCAGCTGTTTTTCCAGCACTTAAATTAAAGTTGTTTTTCTTGAAAACGTCACCTGGAATAATACCTTCAGTGTTTTGATTTCCAACTGCAAATGTCATGTAACCATTTTCGTCTCCAGAAGAAATTGCTACAGAATTTAATGCTGTAGATCCAATATTAAAGAAATCTTTAATGTTGTTTTTTCTTGCTTCGTAAGTATATAAGTTTTGAGCTAAACCAGTTGGTTGTAATGATCCGTCTAATTCAGGGCCCCAGTTAGTATTTTCAGTGAAATCTTGTGCTCCTTGATATCCTTGTCCGAATCTTGTTTGAACTTCAGGAATATAAGCTAATTGATCAAATGAAAATGAAGAGTTTAAAGTTACTTTAAATTTCTCAGCATTTTTATTTCCTTTTTTAGTTGTAACGATAATAACCCCGTTTGAACCTTGAGAGCCATATAAAGCAGCTCCACTTGAACCTTTCATGATGTTCACTGATTCGATAATTTCAGGGTTCAATTCTGCAAAAGCACCAGCTGTAGAAACTACTCCGTTAATAACAATTAAAGCTTCGTTGTTTCCAGAAATCGATCTGAATCCTCTTAATTGAATTCTTGTGTCTGGATTAACACCATTATTAACAGTGTTGATTTGTAAACCTGATACTTTACCAATTAATCCAATTGCAGCATTTGTTGCTTTAGCTTGGTTTAGTTCACCAGTTTTTACAATATGAGTTGATGCTGTAATTTCGTCTGGTTTTCTTTTGATACCTAAAGCGGTTACAACAATTGCATCAATTGCTTTGGCGTTGTCTTCAAGAGTAATTGTGAAATCTGATGCGCCACCAGAAATTTCTTGAGGTTTTAATCCTAAATAAGTGATTAATAAAGTTTGAGTAGGTGAAACTTTAATAGTAAAGTTACCATTTGCGTCTGTTTGTGTGCCTTTGTTTGTTTCTTTAACAATTACACTCGCGCCAAGAAGTGCTTTTCCTTCTTGGTCTAGAACTTTACCAGTAACGTTTTTTTCTTGCCCATAAAAAATCTGTGTGGCAAGTAAAAACAGTAGTAAGGTTAGTTGGGTTAATTTTTTTCTCATTTGTTTAAATTATATAATATTTACACAAAAAAAGTGATAATTTTATAAAGTTGCAAATTATTTGTTGTTTTATTTGTTAAAAGAAAATTTTTTTTCTAAACAAAATGAGTATTCTTAAAAATTGGTTTTAAAGCTAATTTGTACAATGGAATTGGATAGTTTTATAGCTTGATTTTTGGTGCTACCGTTTGCATATACTAAATTGAATAATCCGTTTTTGCTTAATAATCCAAACCCAAATCCAAAACCAAGTAATTGATTATTGGTGTTGCTAGCTTTGTCTTGAAAGTATCCAAAATCTGTTATTGTGTATAAATATAAATTTGAAGCGGCAATATGTCTATATTCTGTGAAAATGCCACTAAAGGCATTACCTATAAGGCTGTTTTCATTAAATCCTCTAATCGATTGAATGCCTCCAAAGCGATATAATTCATTTAAAAAATAGTCGTTGCTTTGTAAGTAAAAATTATCACTTTTTACATGAATGTAATTTTTTTTGTTGAGTTCAATGAGTCGGGAAATTTGAATTTGCCCAAAAAATTGATTGGTTTTGGTTAAACCTGCTGTTCTGTTTCCTAGTCCGAATTTAGTAAACACTGAAAATTTATCTGGAAATAATGAATTTTCAAAGTCAATATTTTTGTGTTCAAAAGTTGTTGTAATGAATGTGGCCTTTAAGTCTTTTAGGAAATTAGATGGGTTTTTTTGAATCGCTTCAGAAGTATTTTCTTTGTAACCTATGAATGCTTTTGTTTTATAATTAATCATGTATCCTAAATCGAAATCAATACTGCTATTTTGAAAAATAGTGTCTTGTTTAAAGATTTTTAAATTAGTTTTTAAAGCTAAAGGACTTTTGAAAATATAAGCTAAATCTAAATTTACATTAAAAGTGCTTTGTTTGTTTCCGTCGTTTTTCCAATATAAATTAAAACGCTCACCAGAATTTAAATTATTAAATAAACTTAAATCTAAATATCCATTAAATTGTAGTTTTTTTGTTTCTTCATTGTTGCCAAATCCTAAAAATCCATCGAAACTATTGTTTTTCCTTTTTTCTAAATAAATGTATACTTGTGTAGAATCTGTGGTTAATAATATTTCTGGATATTTTTTTTGTTTTACAAAAGGTAATGAGTTAAAATCGTTGTTTATTTTTTTAACTATATCTTGATTGAATGGTTTGGATTGGTATTTTTTTAAAAACACTTTTTTTATGCCATTTGGAAATTGATCGTATCCTTTAAATACTAAATTGTTAATTTTTCGAATTGCATTTAATTCAATACATAAATCAGCTTGCAAAATATTATATGTTTTTGAAAAATTATCTAATTTAATTTTAGCTTGAGCAAATCCTTTCTTTTCTAAAATGGCTAATTTGTTATTTAGGAAATTTTCAGAATCATATATAGGTATAAATGAATTGTCTGAAAGGTTTAGAAGCGTTTTTATTTCGTTAGGAATTTTAGAAGAATGTATTTCTATTTTTTTTGTTTGCGTTCCTAATTTGTATTTGAATAGAAAAGTACTGTCATTTGTTTTTTTAGTTTCAAGTAATTCGTTTTCTAAAAAGCCAATTCGTATTAGTTTTTCGTTAAAGTTATTTTGTGTTTCAATTAATGATTTTAAATCACTGTGAATTTTTGAATATCCTAAACTGTCAATTGTTTTGTTTTCAATAGCAGAATTTCCTTCAATAGTTAAATGAAACTTTTGACTATATATATAAGGAGTGAAAAAAACTAAAAACAAAAAATATTTCATAGGGTAAATATAACGTATTTTTTGTAAAATTTATTTTATTGGAAAATGGTAAATATTCCTTTTTGAAAGAGGTTTTTCAATATTTTGGTTATCAAAAAGTTAGATTTTTAAAAATAAACAAAATAGAGTTTGGATAATAAAAATTTATTTCTACCTTTGCATCCCTTAAAATAGGGTAATAATAAACAAGTATTAATTAAAATTTAATTATGCCAACAATTCAACAATTAGTTAGAACAGGAAGAATCAAAATAACTAAGAAGAGTAAATCGGCTGCTTTAGATTCTTGTCCTCAAAGAAGAGGTGTATGTACTCGTGTTTACACAACAACTCCTAAAAAACCAAACTCAGCAATGAGAAAGGTTGCCAGAGTTCGTTTAACAAACGGAAACGAAGTAAATGCATACATTCCTGGAGAAGGACACAATTTACAAGAGCACTCGATAGTATTAGTTAGAGGTGGAAGGGTAAAAGATTTACCAGGAGTTAGATACCACATTGTGCGTGGTGCTTTAGACACTGCAGGTGTTAAAGACAGAACACAACGTAGATCTAAATACGGTGCTAAACGCCCTAAAGATGCTGCAAAAAAGTAATTATTAAAAACTTTTAAAGAAAAGACATGAGAAAAAGACAGGCCAAAAAAAGACCTCTTTTACCGGATCCAAAATTTAACGATCAGTTAGTAACACGTTTCGTAAACAACTTAATGTGGGATGGTAAAAAATCAGTTGCTTTTAAAGTATTTTATGATGCTTTAGATATTGTAGAAACTAAAAAGCAAGATGCTGAGAAATCATCATTAGAAATATGGAAAGATGCATTAACAAATGTTATGCCTCACGTAGAAGTACGTTCACGTAGAGTGGGTGGAGCTACATTCCAAATTCCAATGCAAATTCGTCCAGATAGAAAAGTATCTATGGCGATTAAATGGATGATTCTTTACGCAAGAAAAAGAAATGAAAAATCTATGGCTGCTCGTTTAGCTTCTGAAATTTTAGCTGCTGCTAAAGAAGAAGGTGCTGCAGTCAAGAAAAGAATGGATACTCACAAGATGGCAGATGCTAATAAAGCATTCTCTCACTTTAGATTTTAATTCGTATAGAAATGGCTAGAGATTTAAAATTCACAAGAAATATTGGTATTGCTGCGCATATTGATGCTGGTAAAACTACAACTACTGAGCGTATTTTATTCTATACAGGTAAGTCGCACAAAATCGGTGAAGTTCACGATGGTGCTGCTACTATGGACTGGATGGCTCAGGAGCAAGAAAGAGGTATTACAATTACTTCTGCTGCAACAACTTGTACTTGGAATTTCCCAACTACTCAAGGTGCTGTAAACGCAGATTCTAAACCATACCACTTTAATATTATTGATACTCCAGGACACGTTGACTTTACTGTAGAGGTAAACCGTTCTTTACGTGTATTAGACGGATTAGTGTTCTTATTCTCTGCTGTAGACGGAGTTGAGCCACAGTCTGAAACAAACTGGAGATTAGCAGATCAATATAGAGTTCCTCGTATGGGATTCGTGAACAAAATGGACCGTCAAGGTTCTAACTTCTTAGCAGTTTGTCAACAAGTTAGAGATATGTTAAAATCTAACGCTGTTGCTATTACTTTACCAATTGGTGAAGAGGCTGATTTCAAAGGAGTTGTAGACTTAGTAAAAAATCAAGCTATTGTATGGCATGATGAAACTCAAGGAGCTACTTTTGATATTATTGATATTCCTGCTGATATGGTTGACGAAGTAAAAGAGTATCGTTCAATTTTAATTGAAGAGATCGCTACTTACGACGAAAACTTGTTAGAGAAATATATGGAAGATGAGAACTCTATTACAGAGGACGAAATCAATGCTGCTTTAAGAGCTGCTACAATTGATATGGCAATTATTCCTATGATTGCTGGGTCATCTTTCAAAAATAAAGGTGTTCAGTTTATGTTAGATGCTGTATGTAAATACTTACCATCTCCATTAGATAAAGAAGGTATCGAAGGAATTCACCCTGATGATGCTGAATTATTAGAAGAAGACCAAAAGAAAATCTTACGTCGTCCAGATACTAAGGAGCCATTCGCTGCTTTAGCATTTAAAATCGCTACTGACCCTTATGTAGGTCGTTTAGCTTTCTTCCGTGCTTATTCTGGTCGTTTAGATGCAGGTTCTTATATCTTAAATACTCGTTCGGGTAACAAAGAAAGAATTTCTCGTATCTATCAAATGCACGCTAATAAACAAAATCCAATCGAATATATTGAGGCTGGAGATATTGGTGCGGCTGTAGGATTTAAAGATATCAAGACTGGAGATACTATGTGTGATGAAAAACACCCAATTATTCTTGAGTCTATGAAATTCCCTGATCCAGTAATTGGTATCGCTATTGAGCCTAAAACTAAGGCTGACGTAGATAAGATGGGTATGGCTTTAGCTAAATTAGCTGAAGAGGATCCAACGTTTACAGTTAGAACGGATGAGGCTTCTGGTCAAACAATTATTTCTGGAATGGGTGAGCTTCACTTAGATATCTTAGTAGATCGTATGAAACGTGAATTCAAAGTTGAAGTTAACCAAGGTGAGCCTCAAGTTGAGTACAAAGAAGCGTTTACAAAATCTGCTGAGCATAGAGAAGTTTATAAAAAACAATCTGGTGGACGTGGTAAATTCGGGGATATCGTATTCCGTTTAGAGCCAGCTGAATTAGTTGATGGTAAAGCTCCTGTAGGTTTACAATTCGTTAACGAAGTTAAAGGTGGTAACGTTCCTAAAGAATATATTCCTGCTGTTGAAAAAGGATTCCGTGAAGCAATGAAAACTGGACCTTTAGCTGGATATGTTGTAGATAGTTTAAAAGTTACTTTATTAGATGGTTCATACCACCCAGTAGATTCTGATGCATTATCATTCGAATTAGCTGCTAAGATGGGTTATAAAGAAGTAGCTAAAGCTGCTGGTGCTGTTATTCTAGAGCCGATGATGAAAATCGAGGTTATTACTCCAGAAGAAAATATGGGTGATATCGTTGGTGACTTAAACCGTCGTCGTGGTCAAGTTAATGACATGGGTGACAGAAATGGTGCAAAAACTATTAAAGCTACTGTGCCTTTATCTGAAATGTTTGGTTATGTAACAACTTTAAGAACTTTATCTTCTGGTCGTGCAACATCAACTATGGAATTCTCTCACTATGAGCAAACTCCTTCAAACATCTCTGAAGAGGTAATCAAAAAAGCAAAAGGTAACGCTTAATTTTTAACAAGATGAGTCAAAAAATCAGAATAAAATTAAAATCTTACGATCATATGTTGGTTGATAAATCAGCAGAGAAGATTGTAAAAACTGTTAAAAGTACAGGTGCTGTTGTAACGGGTCCAATTCCATTACCAACTCACAAAAGAATTTTTACAGTATTACGTTCTCCACACGTTAACAAAAAGTCAAGAGAACAATTTGAATTAAGTTCATACAAAAGATTATTAGATATCTATAGTTCTTCTTCTAAAACTATCGATGCTTTAATGAAATTAGAGCTTCCTAGTGGTGTTGAAGTTGAAATCAAAGTATAACTTTAATCAATACATAATAAGAAACCGAGTTGAAATATTACTCGGTTTTTTTATATTTTCAAGAGAAAAATATCAGAATTTTATTGTTTTTAAAAATAAGTAACTATTTATTTTTGAGAATAATAAATAATTTATATATTTGCACCCTTGAAAAAAATCAGTGTTCGGCACTGAAAATCAATGTTTAATTAATTAATAAGTATTTATGTCTGGGTTAATCGGAAGAAAAATCGGTATGACTAGCATCTTTGACGAGAATGGAAAAAACATTCCATGTACTGTTATTGAGGCTGGGCCATGCGTTGTTACCCAAGTCAGAACCAATGCGGTTGACGGGTATGAAGCTCTGCAACTTGGTTTCGATGACAAAACTGAAAAGCACACTGTTAAAGCTGAAGAAGGTCACTTCAAAAAAGCTGGTACTGTTGCTAAGAAGAAAGTTGTTGAATTCCAAGGATTTGAAGCAGAGTATAATTTAGGAGATGTAATCAATGTTGATTTATTCGCTGAAGGTGAATTTGTTGATATTGTAGGAGTTTCAAAAGGTAAAGGATTTCAAGGTGTTGTAAAACGTCATGGTTTCGGTGGGGTAGGACAAGCTACTCACGGTCAACATAACCGTTTAAGAGCGCCAGGTTCAGTTGGAGCGTCTTCTTACCCTTCTAGAGTATTCAAAGGAATGAGAATGGCTGGAAGAACAGGTGGAGATAATGTAACAGTTCAAAATCTTAGAGTTTTAAAAGTAGTTGCGGATAAAAATCTTTTAGTAGTTAAAGGATGTATTCCAGGTTGCAAAAACTCTTATGTAATCATTCAGAAGTAATGGAAGTAAAAGTTTTAGATATCAACGGAAAAGAAACTGGTCGTAAAGTGAATCTTGACGATACTGTTTTCGCTATTGAGCCTAATAAGCACGCTGTCTATTTAGATGTTAAACAGTACTTGGCTAATCAAAGACAAGGAACTCATAAAGCAAAAGAAAGAGCAGAAGTTGCGGGAAGTACTCGTAAAATCAAAAAACAAAAAGGAACTGGTACTGCACGTGCAGGTTCTAAAAAATCTCCTTTATTCAAAGGTGGAGGTACTGTTTTTGGTCCAAGACCTAGAAGTTATTCATTCAAATTGAATAAAAACTTAAAAAGATTAGCTCGTAAATCAGCTTTCTCTTTAAAGGCACAAGAATCAAATTTAGTAGTTGTAGAAGATTTTACATTTGATGCACCAAGCACTAAAAAATTCATTAACGTATTGAATGCTTTAGGGTTAGAGAACAAAAAATCTTTATTTGTATTGGGAGATTCAAATAAAAATGTATATTTGTCGTCGCGTAATTTAAAAGCGGCTTCAGTTGTAACTAGCTCAGAATTAAGTACTTATGCAATTTTAAATGCAAAAAGCTTAGTTCTTTTAGAAGGTTCGGTAGAGGTAATTGAAGCTAATTTAAGTAAATAATTTAGATCATGAGCGTTATAATCAAACCGATAGTAACTGAAAAAATCACTAAAGATGGTGAATTATTTAACCGTTTTGGATTTGTAGTTGATAAAAAAGCAAACAAAGTAGAAATTAAAAAAGCAGTTGAAGCTGCATTTGGTGTTTCAGTTGTTGCTGTTAATACAATGAACTACAGAGCTGATAGAAGTGTAAAATACACTAAAAGCGGTTTAATCAGTGGAAAAACAAATGCTTACAAAAAAGCAATTGTTCAAGTTAAAGAAGGAGAATCAATAGATTTTTATACTAATATCTAATAGAACATGTCAGTTAGAAAATTAAAACCTATTACCCCAGGTCAGCGTTTTAGAGTTGTAAATAGCTTTGACACTATTACAACTGATAAGCCGGAGCGTTCATTATTGGCACCGAAAAAAAACTCTGGAGGTAGAAATAGTCAAGGAAAAATGACCATGCGTTACACAGGTGGTGGTCATAAACAAAAGTATCGTGTAATCGATTTTAAAAGAGCAAAAGCTGGAATTCCTGCTAATGTTAAAACAATCGAGTACGATCCAAATCGTTCAGCATTTATCTCTTTAGTAGCTTATGCTGATGGAGCAAAAACTTACGTTATTGCACAAAACGGATTAAAAGTTGGGCAAACTATCGTTTCAGGTGAAAATGCAGCACCAGAAATTGGAAATGCTTTACCTTTAAGTAAAATTCCTCTAGGAACAGTAATTTCTTGTATTGAGCTAAGACCTGGACAAGGTGCTGTTATCGCTCGTTCTGCAGGAACATTTGCACAGTTAATGGCTAGAGACGGTAAATACGCTACAATCAAAATGCCTTCAGGTGAAACAAGATTAATCTTATTAACTTGTATGGCAACAATTGGAGCTGTTTCAAACTCTGACCACCAATTAGTTGTATCTGGTAAAGCAGGTAGATCTAGATGGTTAGGTAGAAGACCTAGAACAAGACCAGTAGCTATGAACCCAGTTGATCACCCAATGGGAGGTGGTGAAGGACGCTCTTCAGGAGGTCACCCACGTTCAAGAAAAGGTTTACCAGCTAAAGGTTATAGAACTCGTTCTAAGGTTAACCCGAGTAACAAGTATATTGTAGAACGTAGAAAGAAATAATAAGATATGGCACGTTCATTAAAAAAAGGACCATTTGTACACTATAAATTAGAGAAAAAAGTACAAGAGAATATAGAAGGTGGTAATAAGAATGTTGTGAAGACTTGGTCTAGAGCATCTATGATTATTCCAGATTTTGTAGGGCAAACAATCGCTGTTCACAATGGCCGTCAATTCGTTCCGGTTTATGTTACTGAGAACATGGTTGGTCATAAATTAGGAGAATTTTCACCAACTAGATCTTTTAGAGGTCATGCTGGTGCAAAAAATAAAGGTAAAAAATAAGAAGTCATGGGAGTTCGTAAAAGAGAAGCAGCTGACGCAAGAAAAGAAGCTAACAAGCAGATTGCGTTCGCGAAGTTAAATAACTGCCCTTCTTCACCTAGAAAGATGCGTTTAGTTGCGGATCAAGTAAGAGGTCAGAAGGTAGAAAATGCTCTTAATATATTAAGATTCAGTCCAAAAGAAGCTTCTAAAAAATTAGAAAAATTAGTTTTATCTGCAGTTGCAAACTGGTCAGCTAAAAACGAAGGTTCTAATATGGAAGATGCTGGCTTATTTGTTAAAGAGATTAGAGTTGATGGTGGTATGATGTTAAAAAGATTACGTCCTGCACCTCAAGGTAGAGCACACAGAATTAGAAAACGTTCTAATCACGTAACAGTGGTTTTAGGAGCTATTAATAACACACAAAGTAACTAATTAACAGTATGGGACAAAAGACAAATCCAATAGGAAACAGACTTGGTATCATCAGAGGATGGGACTCAAACTGGTATGGTGGAAATGATTACGGTGATAAAATCGCTGAAGATTATAAAATCAGAAAGTATATCCATGCGCGTTTAACGAAAGCTAGTGTATCAAAAATAATTATCGAGAGAACTTTAAAACTTGTAACCGTTACTATCACTACTGCTAGACCTGGTATCATTATCGGAAAAGGTGGACAAGAGGTAGACAAGTTAAAAGAAGAACTTAAGAAAATTACTGATAAGGAAATTCAAATCAACATTTTCGAAATCAAAAGACCAGAATTAGATGCTTACTTAGTTGGTAACTCTATCGCTCGTCAAATTGAAAGTAGAATTTCTTACAGAAGAGCTATCAAAATGGCTATGGCTGCTGCTATGAGAATGAATGCAGAAGGAATTAAAGTATTAATTTCTGGTCGTTTAAATGGTGCAGAAATGGCTCGTTCTGAAGGATTCAAAGAAGGTAGAATTCCATTATCAACTTTCAGAGCTGATATCGATTATTCATTAGCTGAAGCTCACACTACTTATGGTAGAATGGGTATCAAAGTATGGATAATGAAAGGTGAAGTTTATGGTAAAAGAGATCTTTCTCCGTTAGTAGGAATGGACAAAAAAGGTCCAAAAACTACAGGATCATCTTCTACAGGTAAAGGAAAACCAAACCCACGCAAAAGAAAGTAATTTTTTAAATTAAAGAAAAATGTTACAACCTAAAAGAACAAAATATCGTAAGGTACAGAAGGGTAGAATGAAAGGAAACTCTCAAAGAGGGCATGTACTTTCTAATGGTATGTTTGGGATTAAATCTTTAGATTCAGCTTTTATCACATCACGTCAAATTGAAGCATCTCGTATTGCTGCAACACGTTATATGAAAAGAGAGGGTCAATTATGGATCAAAATTTTCCCAGATAAACCTATTACTAAAAAGCCTCTTGAGGTACGTATGGGTAAAGGAAAAGGGGCAGTTGAATATTGGGCTGCTGTTGTAAAACCAGGAAAAATTATGTTTGAAGTAGGTGGAGTGCCTATCTCAGTTGCAAAAGAGGCTTTACGTCTTGCTGCTCAAAAACTTCCTGTAAAAACTAAGTTTATCGTTGCTAGAGATTTCGAAGCATAATAAAAAGTAATTATGAAACAATCTGAAATAAATAATCTATCTGCAGCTGACTTACAAGCACAACTTGTACAGTTGAAGAAAACGTATAACGACCTTAAAATGGCTCATGCTATTTCTCCAATCGAGAACCCGCTTCAATTGAGATCATTAAGAAGATCAATAGCTAGAATTGCTACTGAAATCACTAAAAGAGAGTTACAATAATTGTATTCTGCTGAAAGATGGAAAAAAGAAATTTAAGAAAAGAAAGAATAGGTGTAGTTACGTCTAATAAAATGGACAAATCTATCGTTATTTCTGAAACGAAAAGAGTAAAACACCCTATGTATGGTAAGTTCGTGTTAAAAACTAAAAAATATGTTGCACACGACGAAAAAAATGACTGTAACATTGGTGATACAGTAAAGATCATGGAAACAAGACCTTTATCTAAAACTAAATGTTGGAGATTAGTTGAAATCATTGAAAGAGCTAAGTAATTATGGTACAACAAGAATCAAGATTAAAAGTAGCAGATAACACTGGAGCGAAAGAAGTTCTTACGATCCGTGTTTTAGGAGGAACGAAACGTCGTTATGCCTCTGTAGGTGATAAAATTGTAGTTTCTATTAAAGATGCAACTCCAAACGGAAACGTGAAAAAAGGATCTGTATCAACTGCAGTTGTTGTACGTACCAAAAAAGAAGTGAGAAGAGCCGATGGTTCATACATCAGATTTGATGATAACG
Organism: Flavobacterium urocaniciphilum; assembly: GCF_900110615.1. Taxonomy (GTDB): domain Bacteria; phylum Bacteroidota; class Bacteroidia; order Flavobacteriales; family Flavobacteriaceae; genus Flavobacterium; species Flavobacterium urocaniciphilum. The sequence goes on along the minus strand of NZ_FOEI01000004.1, from coordinate 42,459 downwards.
CATGTGTGTTATTAAATGCTGCTGGTGAAATGAGAGGTACTCGTGTTTTTGGTCCTGTAGCTAGAGAACTTCGTGAAAAACAATTCATGAAAATTGTATCATTAGCACCAGAAGTGCTTTAATTCTCATTAGAAATGACGAAGCTTAAAATAAAATCAGGAGATCTAGTAAGAGTTATTGCTGGTGATCATAAAGGACAAGAAGGAAAAGTTTTACGTGTTTTACGCGATAAAAATAAAGCTGTTGTGGAAGGATTAAACATGGTTTCTAAACATACGAAACCAAGTGCAAAAAACCCTCAAGGTGGTATCGTGAAAAAAGAAGCTCCTATTCATATTTCTAACTTAGCTTTAGTAGACGCTAAATCTAAAAGTGTAACTAAAGTTGGTTATAGAACTGAAGGAGATAAAAAAGTAAGATTTTCAAAAAAATCTAATCAAGTTATATAGTTATGGCATACGTACCTAGACTAAAAGAAGAATACAAAAGCAGAATAGTTGCTGCTTTGAAAGAAGAATTTGGTTACAAAAATGTAATGCAAGTTCCTAAATTAGAGAAAATTGTTATTAGCCGTGGTGTTGGTGCTGCTGTGTCTGACAAAAAATTAGTAGATTATGCTGTTGAAGAGTTAACTAAAATTACTGGTCAAAAAGCTGTAGCTACAATTTCGAAAAAAGACGTTGCTTCATTCAAACTTAGAAAAGGTATGCCAATCGGTGCAAAAGTTACTTTACGTGGAGAAAGAATGTATGAGTTTTTAGATAGACTTATCACTTCATCTTTACCGCGTGTAAGAGATTTTAGCGGAATCAAATCTACTGGATTTGACGGAAGAGGTAATTACAACTTAGGAGTTTTAGAACAAATCATTTTCCCAGAAATTGATATTGATAAAGTAAATAAAATTGCTGGTTTTGACATTACTTTCGTAACATCTGCTAACACAGATAAAGAAGCTAAATCATTATTAACTGAATTAGGTTTACCATTCAAAAAGAACTAAGTTATGGCTAAAGAATCAATGAAAGCCCGTGAGGTTAAAAGACAAGCAATTGTAGATAAATATGCTGAAAAAAGAGAAGCTTTGAAAAAAGCTGGAGATTATGAGGCATTACAAAAATTACCTAAAAATGCTTCGCCAGTTCGTTTACATAACCGTTGTAAATTAACAGGAAGACCTAGAGGTTATATGAGACAATTTGGTATTTCACGTGTAACTTTCCGTGAAATGGCTAACCAAGGTTTAATTCCAGGTGTAAAAAAAGCTAGCTGGTAGTTAGTATATTTCAAAAGATAATTGTACATTTGCCGGATTTTTGTCGGTAACGTACAATTATCTTTTTTCAAAATAGAGTTTAATGGCTTCAGGTTCAAGGAGATAGACTTCTTGAAAACCGTCGCCGAATTTTAATTATATGTATACAGATCCAATTGCAGATTTCTTAACAAGAGTTAGAAATGCAGTAAGAGCTAACCACAAAGTGGTAGAAATTCCTGCTTCAAACTTAAAAAAAGAAATCACTAAGATTTTATTCGATCAAGGATATATCTTAAGTTACAAATTTGAAGATACAACCGTACAAGGTTCTATCAAAATCGCTTTGAAGTATGATAAAGATACTAAAGAGTCAGTAATTAAAGATATCCAAAGAATTAGTAAACCAGGTTTACGTAAGTACGCAAGTTCAACAAACATCCCAAGAATCTTAAATGGTTTAGGTATTGCTATCGTTTCTACTTCAAAAGGAGTTATGACAGGTAAACAAGCTAAACAATTAAATGTTGGTGGTGAAGTAATTTGTTACGTATACTAATAAAAAGATCAAGAGAATGTCAAGAATAGGTAAAAATCCAATTGCAATTCCAGCTGGCGTAACTGTTGAAGTTAAAGATGCTGTAATTACAGTTAAAGGAAAATTAGGCGAGCTTTCTCAGGAATTTTCTGATGTAACAGTTAAAGTTGAAGATAACCAAGTTATCGTTGAACGTTCATCTGATAATAAAACTGAAAGAGCGAAACACGGATTATATCGCGCACTTATCAATAACATGATAGTTGGGGTATCAGAAGGTTTTACAAAAGAATTAGAGTTAGTGGGAGTTGGTTACAGAGCTTCAAATGCAGGTCAAAAATTAGACTTAGCTTTAGGGTTTTCTCATAACATCGTTTTAGACGTTGTTTCTGAAGTAACAGTTGAAACTATCTCTGAGAAAGGTAAAAATCCGATAGTAAAATTAACATCATTTGACAAACAATTATTAGGACAAGTTTCTGCGAAAATCAGATCTTTCCGTAAACCAGAACCTTACAAAGGTAAAGGGGTTAAGTTTGTTGGTGAAGAATTAAGAAGAAAAGCAGGTAAATCAGCTTAAAAATTAAAGTTATGTCATTAACAAAATCTGAAAGAAGACAAAGAATACAGTTCAGAATCAGAAAGACTGTAAGCGGAACTGCTGCTCAACCTAGACTTTCTGTTTTTAGAAGTAATAAAGAAATCTATGCGCAAATCATAGATGATGTAAACGGTGTTACTATAGTTTCTGCTTCATCGAGAGATAAAGGAGTAGCTACAGGTACTAAAATGGAAACTGCAACTGCAGTTGGTAAATTGATCGCTGAAAAAGCGCTTAAAGCTGGTATTTCTACTATCTCTTTTGATAGAGGTGGAAATTTATACCATGGACGTGTAAAATCGTTAGCTGAAGGAGCTAGAGAAGCTGGACTTAAATTCTAATAAAGTATGTATCACAATTATAAAAACGTAGAATTAGTGAAACCAGCAGGTCTTGAATTAAAAGATCGTTTGGTTAGTGTTAATCGTGTTACTAAAGTTACTAAAGGTGGTAGAGCTTTTGGTTTTTCAGCTATCGTAGTAGTTGGAGATGAAAACGGAGTAGTAGGTCACGGTTTAGGGAAATCTAAAGATGTTTCTGAGGCTATTGCTAAAGCAGTAGAAGATGCAAAGAAAAATCTTGTAAAAATTCCTTTAAGTGGACAATCTGTTCCTCATGAGCAAAAAGGTAAATTTGGTGGTGCTAGAGTATTCTTAATGCCTGCTTCACACGGTACTGGAGTTATCGCTGGTGGTGCTGTACGTGCGGTATTAGAGTCAGTTGGTATCCATGATGTATTATCTAAATCTCAAGGTTCATCAAACCCTCATAACGTAGTTAAAGCAACTTTTGATGCTTTATTACAAATGAGAAGTGCTGCAACTGTTGCTAAACAAAGAGGAGTGTCATTAGACAAAGTATTCAAAGGTTAATAATACAAGGAAACATGGCAAAAATTTCAGTAAAACAAGTAAGAAGTAAAATCAACTGTCCAAAAGATCAAAAAGATACTTTAGTAGCTTTAGGATTAAGAAAAATGGGACAAGTTGTTGAGCACGATGTTAATCCTGCTATCCTTGGAATGGTAAATAAAGTTAAACACTTAGTTTCTGTTGAAGAAACTAAATAACAATACATGTTATGAATTTAAGTAACTTACAACCAGCAGAAGGTTCTGTTCACAACCAAAATAAAAGAGTAGGTAGAGGTGAAGGTTCTGGTAAAGGTGGTACTTCTACAAGAGGTCACAAAGGAGCTAAATCACGTTCTGGTTATTCAAAGAAAATTGGTTTTGAAGGAGGTCAAATGCCTTTACAAAGAAGAGTACCAAAATTTGGTTTCAAAAACATTAATAGAGTAGAATATCAAGGTATCAATCTTGATACCTTACAAACTTTAGTAGAAAATGGAGTAATTACAGAAACTGCTGATTTAACAGTATTTGTAGATACACGTTTAGCTACTAAAAATAGCTTAGTAAAGATTTTAGGAAGAGGTGAGCTAAAAGCAAAATTAAAAGTTAGTGCTCATAAATTTACTGCTACTGCTAAAGCTGCTATCGAAGCTGCTGGTGGAGAGGTAGTGATTCTTTAATCATTATAACTATGAAGAAATTTATAGATTCATTTAGCAATGTTTGGAAAATAGAAGAACTAAAAAATAAAATTTTAGTTACTCTTGGAATTTTACTTGTGTACCGTTTCGGTTCACAAGTAACATTGCCAGGTATTGATTCAACGCAATTGCAACAACTTTCTAATCAAACTGAAGGAGGTATTGGTTGGTTAATTAATGTATTTACAGGAGGTGCTTTTTCTGAAGCGTCTATCTTTGCATTAGGAATCATGCCATATATCTCTGCGTCTATTGTAGTTCAGTTAATGGGAATTGCTATTCCTTATTTACAAAAATTACAAAAAGATGGTGAAAGTGGTAGAAAGAAAATTAACCAAATTACACGTTGGTTAACCATTGCAATTACTTTGGTTCAAGGACCAGGTTATATCTATAACTTAAAGCAAACTTTACCAGCTGAAGCCTTTGTAAATCCAGATTTCTTCTCTTTCTTCCCATTATTTGGGTCGGTATTAATCATCGTTTCGGGAACAATTTTCGCAATGTGGTTAGGAGAAAGAATTACTGAAAAAGGTATCGGTAACGGTATATCATTATTAATTATGGTTGGAATTTTAGCTAGAATGCCTGAGGCGTTTATGCAAGAATTCGGTTCAGCTGTATCTCAAAATAATGGTGGGCCAATGAAAATCATTATCGAAGTAATTATTTGGTTATTAGTTATTATAGCTACAATATTATTAGTAATGGCTTTAAGAAAAGTTCAAGTTCAATATGCAAGAAGATCAGTTTCTGGCGATTTTGAAGTGGATTCAATGGGAGATAATAGACAATTTATCCCATTAAAATTAAATTCTGCAGGTGTAATGCCAATTATTTTTGCGCAAGCAATAATGTTCATACCTGCTGCATTAGCTGGATTATCTAAGTCTGATACGGCTTTAAGCATTTCTAATATGTTTAAAGATCCATTTGGATTAGTTTATAATATAGTTTTTGCACTATTAATTATTATTTTTACGTATTTTTACACCGCTATTACGGTGCCAACTAATAAAATGGCAGACGATTTAAAGAGAAGTGGAGGTTTTATTCCAGGTATTAAGCCAGGAGCGGAAACAGGAGATTTCTTAGATAAATTAATGTCTTTAATCACATTCCCAGGTTCAGTATTCTTAGCTTTAATCGCAGTGTTCCCTGCAATTATTCACGGAGTATTAGGTGTTCAAGGGGCATGGGCTTATTTTTATGGTGGTACTTCACTAATCATCATGGTTGGAGTTGCAATCGATACTATTCAACAAATTAATTCTTATTTATTGAATAAGCATTATGATGGTTTAATGAAAAGTGGAAAAAATAGAAAAGCTGTAGCTTAATAATTAATTATGGCAAAACAATCAGCAATAGAACAAGACGGAAGCATTGTAGAAGCATTATCTAATGCAATGTTTCGAGTTGAATTAGAAAACGGACATGTAGTAATTGCTCATATCTCTGGTAAAATGCGTATGCATTACATTAAGTTGTTACCAGGGGACAAGGTTAAACTTGAAATGAGCCCTTATGATTTGTCAAAAGCTAGAATCACTTATAGATACTAAAGGCTATTAATATGAAAGTAAGAGCATCAGTTAAAAAAAGAAGCGCAGAATGTATTATCGTGCGTAGAAAAGGTAGATTATACGTTATTAACAAAAAGAATCCTAGATTTAAACAAAGACAAGGATAATTATGGCAAGAATAGCAGGGGTTGATATCCCAAAAAACAAAAGAGGAGTTATCGCTTTAACATACATTTTTGGTATGGGTAGAAGTAGAGCTATTGAGGTTTTAGAAAAAGCCAATGTTAGCCAAGATAAGAAAGTATCTGATTGGAATGATGACGAAATTGGAGCAATCCGTGAAGCGGTTTCATCATTCAAAATCGAAGGAGAATTACGTTCAGAAATTCAATTAAACATCAAACGTTTAATGGATATCGGATGTCAAAGAGGTATCCGCCACAGAGCTGGATTACCTTTAAGAGGTCAAAGAACGAAAAACAATTCGAGAACAAGAAAAGGTAAAAGAAAAACTGTTGCTAACAAGAAAAAAGCAACTAAATAATAAGTAAGTAATATGGCTAAGGCAACTACAAAAAAACGTAAAGTTATCGTTGAGTCTTCTGGAGAAGCGCATATTAACGCTACTTTCAACAACATCATCATTTCTTTAACAAACAAGAAAGGTGAAGTAATTTCTTGGTCTTCTGCTGGTAAGATGGGCTTCAGAGGTTCTAAAAAGAACACTCCTTATGCTGCTCAAATGGCTGCTGAAGATTGCGGAAAAGTAGCTCTTGAAGCTGGACTGAAGAAAGTAAAAGTTTACGTTAAAGGTCCTGGAAACGGAAGAGAATCTGCTATCAGATCAATTCATAATAGTGGAATTGAAGTAACTGAAATCATTGATGTTACTCCAATGCCTCACAATGGATGTCGTCCTCCAAAGAGAAGAAGAGTATAATTATAAGTATAACAAAGGTAGGAATTGAGATTATCGAAGGAAAGACCTTAATTCATAATCCCTACCTTAATTTAAATTTTTAAAATGGCAAGATATACTGGTCCACAAACAAAAATTGCCCGTAAATTCGGAGAAGCAATTTTCGGAGAAGATAAAGCATTCGAAAGAAGAAATTATCCTCCAGGTCAACACGGTTTGGCAAAAAGAAGAGGTAAAAAATCTGAGTACGCTGTCCAATTAATGGAAAAACAAAAAGCTAAATATACTTATGGTATTTTAGAGCGTCAATTCAGAAATTTATTCGAAAAAGCATCTGCTGCTTCTGGAGTAACAGGTGAAATTCTTTTACAATTATGTGAATCTCGTTTAGACAATATCGTTTACAGAATGGGTATTGCTCCATCTCGTAGAGCTGCACGTCAAATCGTTTCTCACAGACACATTACAGTTAATGGTGAAAATGTAAATGTACCTTCGTACCACATCAAACCAGGTGACGTTATTGCTGTTCGTGAAAAATCAAAATCTCTTGAAGCTATCAACAATTCTTTAGCTAATTCTTCTACAGTGTATGAGTGGATTACTTGGAATAACGATACTAAACAAGGTACATTTGTTGCTGTTCCTCAAAGACTTCAAATTCCAGAAAATATTAAAGAGCAACTAATCGTTGAGTTGTATAACAAATAATAATTGACATTAGTCGAAAATATGGCAATATTTAATTTTCAAAAGCCCGATAAAGTTATCATGATCGATTCTACCGATTTTGAAGGTAAATTTGAATTTAGACCTTTAGAACCTGGTTACGGATTGACAGTTGGTAACGCTTTAAGAAGAGTTTTACTTTCTGCATTAGAAGGTTTTGCTATTACATCTGTTAGAATTGAAGGCGTAGAGCACGAATTTTCTACTATTCCAGGTGTGGTAGAAGATGTTACTGAAATTATCTTAAATCTTAAACAAGTACGTTTCAAACGTCAAATTGAAGATATCGATAATGAGTCAGTTTCAATCTCTTTATCAGGGAAAGATCAAATTACTGCTGGGGATTTCCAAAAATTTATTTCTGGATTTCAAGTTTTAAACCCAGATTTAGTAATCTGTAACCTTGATAACAAAACTACAATCAATATGGAACTTTCTATCGAAAAAGGTAGAGGTTATGTTCCTGCAGAAGAAAATAAAAAGCAAAATGCTCCAATTGGAACAATTTTTACAGACTCTATTTATACGCCTGTGAAAAATGTTAAATATTCAATTGAAAACTTCCGTGTTGAACAAAAAACTGATTATGAAAAATTAGTTTTTGAAATCAAAACAGATGGTTCAATTCATCCAAAAGATGCATTAACAGAAGCAGCAAAAACGTTAATTCACCACTTTATGCTGTTCTCTGATGAAAGAATCACTCTTGAGGCTGACGAAATTGCTCAAACTGAGTCTTATGATGAAGAATCATTACACATGAGACAGTTATTGAAAACTAAATTAGTTGATATGGACTTATCAGTTAGAGCTTTAAATTGTTTAAAAGCGGCTGAAGTGGATACACTTGGAGACTTAGTTTCTTTCAACAAAAACGACTTAATGAAGTTCCGTAACTTCGGTAAAAAATCATTAACTGAATTAGATGAGTTAGTGGCTAATAAAAACCTTACTTTCGGAATGGACTTAGCAAAATACAAGTTAGATAAAGAATAATTACTTCATATTTTGCTCTCCATAGCGGATTGATGCAAGATGAAGTTTAAAACTAAATGTCATGAGACACGGAAAAAAAGTAAATCATTTAAGTAGACAAACTGGTCATAGAAAAGCTATGTTAGCGAATATGGCTTGTTCACTTATTGAGCACAAAAGAATCAATACAACTGTAGCTAAAGCTAAAGCTTTAAAACAATTTATTGAGCCTCTTGTAACTAAATCAAAAGAAGATACAACTCACAACAGACGTATTTGTTTTTCTTACTTAAGAAATAAATATGCTGTAACTGAATTGTTCAGAGAAGTTGCTGCTAAAGTTGGAGATCGTCCAGGTGGTTATACTCGTATCATTAAGTTAGGAAACCGTTTAGGGGATAACGCTGATATGGCTATGATCGAATTAGTAGACTTCAATACAATCTACAATGTAGCGAAGAAAGAAGCTAAGAAATCAACTCGTAGAGGTAAAGCTAAAAAAGCTGAAGCTCCTGCTGCTGATACAACTGAAAATTCTGAAGCTACTGAATAATCATGAAATATTTGATTTAAATATAAAAAAGGATAGACAAATTTTTGTTTATCCTTTTTTTTTATAATTACTAAAACGTAAATTTGCATCGTCAACAACACAACCTGAAACTATTTTACATTTAGTTTCTCAAAAAATATAAAATAACTACAACTGATGAAATACAATAATAAGCAACAAGCAGTATTATTACTTAAGGATGGTACAATTTTTCACGGAAAATCAATAGGGATTTCTGGAACAACTTTTGGAGAAATTGCATTTAATACCGGAACAACAGGATATCAAGAAATTTTTACAGATCCATCATATTACGGACAAATTATGGTTACAACCAATGCGCATATTGGTAACTATGGTGTAAATGTAAATGAAGTAGAATCGGATAGTGTTAAAATTTCTGGATTAGTTTGTAAAAACTTTAGTATGAATTATTCTCGAGTTGATGCAGAAGGAAGCTTATACGATTATTTCGAAAAACAAAATCTTATTGTGATTTCAGATGTAGATACTAGAGCTTTAGTAAGCTATATTCGAGATAATGGAGCTATGAATGCAATTATTTCTACGGATGGAACTTCAATTGAAGAATTAAAAGCTAAATTAGAGCAAGCGCCTGATATGGAAGGTTTAGATTTAGCTTCTGTTGTTTCTACTAAAGAACCGTATTTCTTCGGGGATGAAAAGGCTAATTATAAAATTGCAGCCTTAGATTTAGGAATCAAAACAAATATCTTAAGAAATTTAGCGAAAAGAGATTGTTATATCAAAGTTTATCCTTTCAATGCAACTTTCGAAGATTTAAAATCATTTAATCCAGATGGATATTTCTTGTCTAACGGACCTGGAGATCCAGATCCACTAGCTTCTGCTCAAGAAGTAGCAAGAAATATTTTAGCAGAAAATAAACCATTATTCGGAATTTGTTTAGGACATCAAGTTATTGCTTTAGCAAACGGGATTTCTACTTATAAAATGTTTAACGGTCACAGAGGAATTAATCACCCTGTTAAAAATGTAATTACAGGTAAAGGTGAAATTACTTCTCAAAACCACGGTTTCGCGGTTAATAAAGAACAATTAGAAAATCACCCAGATTTCGAATTAACACATGTTCACTTAAATGATGGAACTGTAGCTGGAATGAGAATGAAATCTAAAAACTGTTTCTCAGTACAATATCACCCAGAAGCAAGTCCAGGACCACACGATTCAAGTTATTTATTTGATCAATTTATTGAAAATATCAAATCGTCTAAAAATTAATTTAAATTTTAATCAAAATATACAATCATGAGCATAATTATAAAAGTTCACGCAAGACAAATATTAGATTCAAGAGGAAATCCTACTGTAGAAGTGGATGTAATTACAGAAAACGGCATTTTAGGAAGAGCAGCAGTTCCATCTGGTGCTTCAACTGGAGAGCATGAAGCGGTTGAATTACGTGATGGTGGTAAAGCTTACATGGGTAAAGGTGTTTTAAAAGCTGTTGAAAATGTAAATACAACTATCGCTTCAGAATTAGTTGGGATGTCAGTTTTCGAACAAAATGCTATCGATAAAATGATGATTGAGTTAGACGGTACTCCAAATAAATCTAACTTAGGTGCTAATGCTATTTTAGGAGTATCTTTGGCTGTGGCTAAAGCGGCTGCTAACGAATTAGGAATGCCTTTATATCGTTACGTTGGTGGTGTTTCTGGAAACACATTGCCAGTTCCAATGATGAATATTATCAATGGTGGATCTCACTCTGATGCTCCAATTGCGTTTCAAGAATTTATGATTATGCCAGTAAAAGCAACTTCTTTTACTCATGCAATGCAAATGGGAACGGAAATTTTCCATAACCTTAAAAAAGTATTACACGACCGTAATTTATCAACTGCGGTTGGTGATGAAGGTGGTTTTGCTCCAAATTTAGCTGGTGGAACTGAAGATGCATTAGATTCAATCAAATTAGCAGTTACGAATGCTGGTTATACTTTTGGTGATGATGTTATGATTGCTTTAGATTGTGCGGCTTCAGAATTTTATGTAGATGGTAAATACGATTATTCTAAATTTGAAGGTGCTGGTGGAAAAATCAGAACTTCTGAAGAGCAAGCCGATTATTTAGCAGAATTATGTGCAAAATATCCAATTATTTCTATCGAAGACGGAATGTACGAAGACGATTGGAAAGGTTGGAAATATTTAACGGATAAAGTAGGTAATAAAGTACAGTTAGTAGGTGACGATTTATTCGTAACAAATGTTGATAGATTATCACGTGGAATCAATGAAGGAATTGCCAACTCAATCTTAATCAAAGTAAACCAAATTGGTACATTATCAGAAACAATTGCTGCTGTAAACATGGCGCATAATGCTGGTTATACTTCAGTTATGTCTCACCGTTCTGGAGAAACAGAAGATAATACAATTGCTGATTTAGCTGTAGCGTTAAACTGCGGACAAATTAAAACGGGTTCAGCTTCTCGTTCAGATCGTATGGCAAAATACAACCAATTATTACGTATTGAAGAAGAATTAAATTCAGTGGCTTACTTTCCAGGTGTAAACGCTTTTAAAGTGAAATAATACAAAATAATACAAAATTCACTTGTTTTTTTAGTGCAATTTTAAATATTAAACCCTTTTAGATGTCTGATTTCTAAAAGGGTTTTCTTTTTTTTAAAGATTTATATAAATTAATAGATTTTATATATACTTACATAGCAATTTATCTATATATTAATTTTAAAATTAAAGAATTAATTATTAAATTCGCAACAAACATAATTATACTTACAAAATATATATATTATCATGTCGAAAAATGCAATTATAGAGATTGATGGTAACAGAGTAGAACTTCCTATGATGGTTGGAAGTGAGAACGAAACAGCTATCGATATTAGTAAATTAAGAGATTTAACTGGAGCGATTACTTATGATCCAGGTTATAAAAATTCAGGAGTTTGTAAAAGTGATATCACGTTCTTAGATGGTGAAGAAGGAATTTTAAGATACCGTGGTTATTCAATCGAAGATTTAGCGGATAAAGCAGACTTCTTAGAAGTTTCTTATTTAGTTATTTTTGGTGAATTACCAACTAAAGCTCAATTAGCAGATTTCGAAACAAATATTCGTAAATATACTTTAGTTAATGAAGAGATGAAAAACATCATCGATGGTTTTCCAAAAACAGCTCACCCAATGGGCGTTTTATCTGCATTAACAAGTGCATTAACAGCTTTTAATCCTAAAGTGGTTAATGTTGAAAACGAAAAAGAAATGTATGAAGCTATTTGCAAAACTATGGGTAAATTCCTTGTATTAGCAACTTGGACATACAGAAAAAACATGGGTTATCCATTAAATTATTATGATAACACAATTGGTTATGTAGATAACTTTATGCAGTTAATGTTTAAATTACCTACAGGGCCATACAAAATCAACCCAACGGTTGTAGCAGCTTTAGATAAATTATTCATCTTACATGCAGATCACGAACAAAATTGTTCAACTTCTACAGTTCGTATGGTAGGATCTTCTCATGCTGGTTTATTCGCATCTATTTCTGCTGGAGTTTCTGCTCTTTGGGGACCATTACACGGTGGTGCTAACCAAGCTGTGTTAGAAATGTTAGAAGCAATCCAAAAAGATGGTGGTGATGCTGAGAAATATTTAGCAAAAGCAAAAGATAAAGATGATCCATTCCGTTTAATGGGATTCGGACACAGAGTATATAAAAACTTCGATCCACGTGCAAAAATTATCAAAAAAGCCGCAGATGAAGTGTTAGCTGAATTAGGTGTTAATGATCCAATTTTAGCAATTGCTAAGAAATTAGAAGAAGCAGCTTTAGTTGATCCTTATTTCGTAGAAAGAAAATTATATCCAAACGTAGATTTCTATTCTGGTATTATTTACCGTGCTTTAGGAATTCCTACTGATATGTTTACAGTATTATTCGCTATTGGTCGTCTACCAGGTTGGATTGCACAATGGAAAGAAATGCGTGTAAATAAAGAGCCAATTGGTCGTCCACGTCAAGTTTATACAGGTCACCCATTAAGAGATTTCGTAAATTTTGAAGACAGAAAATAATTAATTAGTCCCGATTTTTCGGGACTTTTTTTATGTCTAATTTTTTGTGATAAAAAGTGTGTTCTAATCAAGAAAATCAAAAGAAACTACTTTGTGAATTGCCCAGTTTGTTGTGGTTTCAAAAATAAATGCGTTTTTACTTGACAACCCCTATTTTCAGATTGTATATTTGCACTCGTTTGGAATCAGAATTTTTCTGATTTCTAATTTCTAAATTTTAAATTTTTTATGAAATTATCTCACTTTAATTTTAATTTACCAGAAGAATTATTAGCTGAGTTTCCTGCTGAAAATAGAGACGAGTCTCGTTTAATGGTAGTAAACAGAAAAACAGGAGAAATTGAACACAAAATGTTCAAAGATATTATCGATTATTTCGATGATGGTGATGTAATGGTTCTTAACAATACTAAAGTATTCCCAGCACGTTTATACGGAAATAAAGAAAAAACAGGTGCAAGAATTGAAGTTTTCTTATTAAGAGAATTAAATGCTGAGCAACGTTTATGGGACGTTTTAGTTGATCCAGCTCGTAAAATTAGAATTGGTAATAAATTATATTTCGGTGATGACGATTCGTTAGTAGCTGAAGTTATTGATAATACTACTTCTCGTGGAAGAACGTTACGTTTCTTATACGACGGTTCTTATGAAGAATTCAGAGAAAAATTAGTAGAATTAGGTGAAACTCCAATTCCTAAATATATCAATCGTGAAGTAACTCCAGAAGATGCAGATAGATACCAAACGATTTATGCTAAAGAAGAAGGTGCTGTTGCTGCTCCAACTGCTGGTTTACACTTTTCTAAACACTTAATGAAACGTTTAGAAATTAAAGGAATTAATTTCGCTGAAGTAACGTTACATGTTGGTTTAGGTACTTTTAATCCAGTTGAAGTAGAAGATTTATCTAAACATAAAATGGATTCAGAAGAAATGATCATCACTCAAGAAGCTTGTGATATCATTAATGCTGCTAAAGCAAGAAAGAACAAAGTATGTTGTGTAGGAACAACTTCTATGCGTGCTATGGAAAGTTCTGTTTCTTCTATGAAAACTTTAAATCCGTATGTGGGTTGGACAAATAAATTCATTTATCCTCCTTACGATTTTAGTTTAGCAGATTGTATGATTACAAATTTCCACACACCAAAATCAACTTTATTAATGATGATTTCTGCTTTTTGTGGTCACGATTTAATGAGAAAAGCTTATGATGAAGCTTTAAAAGAAAAATATAGATTTTATTCTTACGGTGATGCCATGTTAATCATCTAAAAATATAACAAATTAAAAAACCCAACAGATAAAGTTGGGTTTTTTTATATCTTATTTTTTTCTACTTTTACGCTTTAAATTTAACTACAATGAACTTTCAAAATAATTTAGAATTCGCTAAAAGTTTAGATGCTCAAGATGAGTTACAACACTACAAAAACGAATTTCATTTTCCACAACATAACAATAAAAATGTAATTTATTTTACAGGAAATTCTCTTGGTTTACAGCCAAAATCTACCAAAAAATATGTAGATGATGTCATGAATGATTGGGCGAATATGGCTGTTGAAGGTCATTTTTACTCAGAAAAACCATGGTGGGATTATCATGAAAGATTTTGTGAGCCATTATCTAAAATCGTTGGTGCAAAACCTTCTGAAGTGGGTGTAATGAATACTTTAACAGTAAATTTACATTTATTGTTTGTTTCTTTTTATCAACCAAAAGGTATAAGATATAAAATCTTATGTGAAGAAAAAGCATTCCCATCTGATCAATATTTATTACAAAGTCAAGTTAAATTTCATGGTTATGATCCAAGTGATGCTATCGTGGAAATCAAAAGAAGAGAGGGTGAATTAACTACTCGCCCAGAAGATATTTTGGCTAAAATTGAAGAATTAGGTGATGAATTAGCTTTAGTGTTTATTGGTGGTGTTAACTATTATACAGGGCAAGTTTTCGATATGAAAACCATTACTGCTGCCGGACATAAAGCTGGTGCGATTGTAGGTTGGGATTTAGCACATGCTGCAGGAAATATCGAATTAAACTTACATGATTGGCAAGTAGATTTTGCTGCTTGGTGTAGTTATAAATATATGAATTCTGGTCCAGGTAATGCTTCAGGGTATTTTGTACATGAAAAGCATCATACAAATAAAGACTTAAATCGTTTTGCAGGTTGGTACGGTCATAATAAAGAACGTCGTTTCTTGATGGAACCAAATTTTGACGCTGTTGAAGGTGCAAATGGTTGGCAAGTAAGTAATTTACCAGTTCTTTCTTTAGCGCCATATTTAGCTTCTGCTGAAATGTTTGCCAAAGTTGGTATGGAAAAATTAATTAAAAAGAGAAATTTAATTACGGCTTATTTAGAATTTATTCTTCATGAAATCGATAAAGAAATTGACGGTACTGAATTTGAAGTGATCACGCCAAGTAATCAAAATGAAAGAGGTTGTCAATTATCTGTGTATTTACACGGTCAAGGTAAAGAATTGTTTACCTACTTAATGCAAAATGGTGTCATTACAGATTGGCGTGAACCAAACGTAATTCGTTTAGCACCAGTTCCTTTGTATACTTCTTTTGAAGATATGTACAATTTTGGGCAAATTTTAAAACAAGGAATATTAAATAAGTAATTCTATTGATAAAAAAGTAGGTTTTTAAACATTTTTGGATATATTTGTTAAAATTAACCCTAAATTAATCTAAAATGAAAAAAAACCTACTATTTTATTCGGCTCTTTTTTTGTCGGTTTTTGCTTTTGGGCAACAATCTGATTTTGAGCTAGAAGCTCGAAATTGGATTAAAACAAATTACAAAGATTTTAAATTCAATTCTGATAACGATTTAAAATTGCGATTTGTTCGTAAAGGTTTGGCTGGTGAAACTTTACGTTTCCAACAAATGATTAACAATGTTCCAGTTTTTGATACTGAAATTGTTATAAATATTGCAAATGGAAATGTTGCGTATAGTGAATTTAATGTGAATAAAACACTAACGCCAATTAATACAACTCCTCAAATTACAGCTGAAAACGCTTTACAAATTTCAAATAATGAAATTAAAGTTTCTGGAATGATTACATTTCAAGAAAATAAATTATTTGTTCTTTCTAAAAATAATCAGACAATATTAGCATACAGAATTGTAACTAGCTTCGAAGATAAATCTGGTTCTTGGGAAGTGTTTGTAGATGCTAATACAGGAGCAGTGCTTTCTGTTAAAGATATCGCAATTTATTGTGGAACAGAATGTACAGTTTCTCATAAACATAGCAATAAAGAAACAGTTTTAAATCCACCTTTTTTTATGAAAAAAGCTGAAACTGATGCATCAGCTTTACAAACTTTAGCAACTGGTACGGCATATGTGTTTTTGTCGGATCCATTATCTCAAAATGCAGTTGCTTATGGTGGTTCATATGTAGATGGAAACGATGCAACAAACGCTTCTTTAGATGCTGCAAGAACTTTAGTAAATTTACCTGAAATTGAAAATAATGCAGGTACTTATAAATTAAAAAGTTCTTATGTTGAAATTAAAAATCTAGAAAATCCGAATAAAGGATTGTTTACTCAAGCTAGTGGTGACTTTTTGTTTAATAGAAATCAAGATGGCTTTGAAGCGGCAAATGTTTTTTATCATACAGATAACAGTTTAAGATATATTAATCAAACTCTTGGTGTAAATTGTATTCAAAATGTAGATAATTCTCATGCAGGTATTTTATGGTTTGATCCATCTGGAGAAAATGGAGCTGATAATTCACATTATTCAAATGGAGTATTGGTTTTTGGTGAAGGATGTGTAGATGATGGTGAAGACGGAGATGTAATATGGCATGAATTAGGACATGGTTTACACGATTGGTTAACGGGCGGTTCTTTGTCTCAAGTTAACGGATTAAGTGAGGGATGTGGTGATTATTGGGCGCAATCTCATAGTAGAGCATTAAATCAATGGACACCTTCTGATGCAGCTTATCATTGGATGTTTAATTGGGACGGTCATAATGCATGTTGGGGAGGAAGAACAACAAATTATGGCGCTCTTTATCCTGGAGGATTAGTAAATCAAGTGCATACTGATGGTCAAATTTGGGCTACTACTTTAATGAGAATTTGGGATGCAATTGGTAGAACAAAAACAGATAAAGCTTTCTTAGAAGGATTAGCATTAACTACTTCTTCAACTAATCAACAAAATGCAGCAATAGCTGTTAGACAAGCTGCTATTAATATGAACTACAGTTGTAGTGATGTTAAAGCGATGACAGACCAATTTACTGCTACTGGTTATGTAATGCCTGCAATTCCTTTAGTGGTAAGATGTCCTTCTGATCAAACCGTTACGGCTAATGGATCTGGAAATTATACTGTGCCAAGTTTCGCAAGTTTAACTAATGCAATTAACTCAAATTGTGATGCGGTAATAACTCAAAATCCACCAGTAGGTTCAGTTGTTGGTGTTGGTACTCATTTAATTACCATGACAGCAACTAGTGGTACATCTGTAAATTGTAATTTTAATTTAATTGTAGAAGCAAATTTAGGTGTAGAAGATATCGTTAAAAATAGTTTTGTGGTTTATCCTAATCCAGCCAATACTTTTATTACAATTAAAGGTGATAATATTGAAAATGAAGAAATTGAATTATACAATATGTTAGGTCAAAAAGTTTTACATCGTTCATTAATTACGAATGAATCAGTTGTTGATATTTCAGGTTTATCAAATGGTGTGTATACTTTATATTTCATCAATTCTAAAACATCTCAAAAAATTATCAAACAATAATTTTAAGATTTTCATAAAAACTAAAGCCGAATTTTGTTCGGCTTTTTTTATGAAAAAAAGTATCTTTGCTTTTTAATTTAAGAACATGAATAAACAACAAAAAATAGAAAGTTTTGATCCGTCACAACCTGGTTTAGCAGATGCTACTGTGTTTGGATTGCCTTTTACATCAGAAGAATCGGAAATTGTAATTGTACCTGTTCCATGGGAAGTTACCGTTAGTTACGGTGCAGGAACATCGGAAGGACCAGATGCTGTTTTAGACGCTTCTTTTCAAGTAGATTTATTGCATCAAGATTTTCCTGAATTATGGAAATTAGGAATTTATATGGATCATGCTCCAGAACATTGGGCAAAAAATTCAGATAAATATAAAAGTTTAGCACAACCAATTATTGAAGCGTTAGAAAACGGTGAAGATGTTTCCACTTTTCCAGCATTACAATCTGATTTAGATAAAATCAATAAAGTTTGTCGTGAATTACATACTGAAGTTAAAGAACGCGTGTTGTTTTGGCAACGTCAGGGTAAAAAAGTAGCCCTTTTAGGAGGTGATCACAGTACACCACTTGGATATTACGAAGCGTTAGCAGAAACACATGAAAGTTTCGGAATTTTACATTTAGATGCACATATGGATTTACGAATTGCATATGAAGGATTTACTTATTCTCATGCTTCTATTATGTATAATACGTTACAATTACCACAAGTTTCAAAGATTGTACAAATTGGTATTAGAGATTTTTGTGAACAAGAAGTTGATGTAGTTAAAAAATCAAATGGTCGCGTAATCGTACATACCGATGCCGATATGAAAGCAAAAGCTTTTGAAGGATTAAGTTGGAAAGATCAATGTGATGAAATCATTGCGCAATTGCCTCAAAAAGTTACCATTTCATTTGATATTGACGGAATGTATCCTTGGTATTGTCCGAATACAGGAACACCAGTTCCAGGAGGATTTTCATTCGAACAAGCGACTTATTTATTCAATAAATTAGCGGAATCAGGAAAAGAAATTATAGGATTCGATTTAGTAGAAGTTGCTCCAGGTGAAAATGATGATTGGGATGGGAATGTTGGAGCGCGTATGTTGTTCCATATGTGTGGGGTTTTTGCTAAATCTCAAAACTTAAACGTTGGGAAAAAAGTAACGTTTTAAGACTTTTTTAAGTTTCGTATAAGTTTATTTGGCACAATTTTAGCTAAATTTGTTAGATACTAATTTTTAAAAATTTATATTTATGAGAAATGCATGTATAATATTGTCTATGTTATTTATTGTTTCATGTCAGTTTCAAAATAAAGAAGAAATTGAAAAAGCTAAACAAGCTAGTATTGATTCAATGAAAATTGAAATGGAAAAGCAAAAAGTTGCCGATTCATTAGAAGCAGAGCTTGCTAAAGTTAAAGAGGAAAAAGAAACTCTTGAAAAGTCAAAAACAGTGGTGGTTAATAATTCAACATCTTCTGAACCAGCAAAAAAGAAAGGTATGAGTAATACTGCTAAAGGTGCTTTAATCGGTGCCGGAGTTGGTGCTGCAACCGGAGCAATTGTCAGTAAGAAAAAAGGACAAGGTGCAGTTATTGGTGCAGTTGCAGGTGCTGGAGTGGGTGCAGGTACAGGTGCCATCATTGACGCAAATAAGAAAAAAGAATAATAAATTGAAATAGTAAAGCGCATGGTTTGTTTTAAATCATGCGCTTTTTTTATTTCAAAAAATGAAAACTATTAGGGTTTTTACATACGTAAATTAATGAATATATCTTATTTTTGTATTCATATTATATAAGCAAATTTCATGCAAACTCATAAAAAAATTGCCGTTGTTGGTTCTGGTCTAGTTGGGACACTTTTGGCAATCTATCTCAAAAAAAGAGGACATACAGTTCATGTATTTGACAGAAGTCCGGATATCAGAAAAATTAATTTTACAGGTCGTTCTATTAATTTGGTTTTGTCTGATAGAGGTATCAAAGCACTAAAAGATGTTGGTTTAGATAAAGAAGTTTTAGGTATCGGTATTCCGGTAGAAAAACGCGCTATTCATACAGGTGTTGATACCGTAAACGAGCAATTTTATGGTAAAGATGGTGAAGTAATTTATTCACTTTCTAGAGGTTTGTTGAATAAAAAAATGGTTGATCTTGCCGAAAAAGCAGGCGTTGAGTTTTTTTTCGGTGAAAAAGTTTGGGATGTAGATTTAACTACAGCTACCATTTCAATTGGAGAATCTGAAAGAGGAGAATGGGTTACACATGATTATGATATTACTTTCGGTGCTGATGGTGCTTTCTCAAGAATTCGACATAAAATGCAACGCCAAAGTATGTTTAATTATTCTCAAGAATTTTTAAATATTGGTTATAAAGAATTGAATATTCCTGCAAATGCAGATGGTTCACATAAATTAGATAAAAACTCACTACATATTTGGCCAAGAGGTAATTACATGCTTATGGCTTTAGCTAATTTAGACGGAAGTTTTACCTGTACATTATTCATGCCACATGATGGTGAAAATTCATTCGAATCACTACAAACAAAAGAACAATTAGTCGATTTCTTTGCGAATCATTTTCCAGATACTAAAGAAGTAATTCCAAATCTAGTAGAAGATTTCTTTAAAAATCCAACGAGTTACTTGGTTACCATGAAATGTTTTCCTTGGACTTTTAGTGATAAAGTTGCGCTAATTGGAGATGCATGTCACGCAATTGTTCCTTTTTATGGACACGGAATGAATGCCGGTTTCGAAGATATTACAGTTCTTGAGGAAATGATGGATAAATATGGAGATGATTGGGCGAATTTATTAAACGATTATGAAAATTCTCGTAAGCCAAATGCTGATGCGATTGCCGAACTTTCTTATAGGAATTTTATGGAAATGAGCTCTAAAACTGCGGATGCAAATTTCTTGCTTCAAAAGAAAATAGAAAAATGGTTTTCAGATAAACATCCAGAATTATGGGTGCCATTATATTCTCGTGTAACCTTTAGTCATCAACCGTATGCTGAAGCTTTAGCTATTGGAGATCGACAAAATGAAATCATGCAAGAAATTCTTCAAATGGAAAATATTCATCAAAATTGGAATTCAGAAGCAGTAGAAAATAAAATATTAGAGCTATTGAAAGTTTAATTATTTAAATAGCAGTTAGATTCAAGGTAAATTTCTTACATTTGAGAATAAAATATTCTCTATGGATTTACCAATAGCTTTGATAATAATAGTTTTACTTTTACTTGTATTATCTAAAATTAATTCGAAATTTCAAAGTTTGCAAGATTCAATTTCTCGGTTAAACGATAAAATTAATGAATTAAACAAACAACTGAATCGAAATGAAATTAGTCCAAAAGAAACTATAAAAACGGTTGTTAAAGAAGAACCAATTCTTACTAAAACTGAAGTGATTTCTGAACAACCTAAACCTGTTGTTGAAGCAGATAAAACAATTCCTGTGGTTGAAAAACCAGTTGTTCCTGTTCCAAAAGAAGAAAAGATTGTGTTTAATGCACCGCCAATTATAAAAGAAAAACCAGTTTTCGTTTCAGAGAAATCTTGGTTCGAAAAATTCAAAGAGAACAATCCAGATCTAGAAAAATTTATCGGAGAAAACTTAATTAATAAAATTGGAATCTTAATTCTGGTTTTAGGGATTAGTTTTTTTGTAAAATTTGCCATTGATAAAAATTGGATTAACGAAACAGCCCGTGTAGCCATCGGTATATTAACCGGTTCTTTAGTTATGGGAATTGCTCATAAGTTAAAGAAAAATTATATCGCTTTTAGTTCTGTAATGGTTGCTGGTGCCATAAGTATTTATTATTTCACTATTGCAATTGCATTTCACGACTATCATATTTTTAGTCAAACTGTAGCTTTTGCAATAATGGTTGTAATTACTGCATTTAGTGCTTTTGTTTCAATAAATTACGACCGTCAGGAATTAGCAATTTTATCATTAATAGGTGGTTTTGCAGTTCCGTTTATGTTGAGTACCGGACAAGGAAATTACGTGGTGTTGTTTACGTATATTGCTATTTTAAATATTGGAATTTTAGCTATCGCCTTTCATAAAAAATGGCATATTGTTACAGCTTTATCATTCTTTTTTACAACAGTTTTATTTTTAAGTTGGAATGTAACAGAAATCAATAGTCATAAATTACCACACAAAGGGGCTTTCATTTTTGCAACATTATTCTATTTTATTTTTAGTATAACTGCAGTTATAAATAATGTTAGAAATAAAGGTGTTTTTTCAACGATTGAATATTTTATAATTACCATAAATACGTTTGTGTATTTCGGAATTGGATTGTCTATTATTGAAGATGCAAAACTCGATTTAAAAGGAATTTTCACGCTTTCATTAGCAGTGTATAATTTTGTTTATACGGCTATTTTATTCAAAAAATTCGGATTGGATAAAAATGCAGTGTATTTATTAATTGCTTTGGTGTTAACTTTCTTAACGCTTACCATTCCAATACAATTTGAGGGAAATCAAATTACTCTATTCTGGGCTTGCGAGGCTGTAATGCTCTTTTGGTTGTCTCAAAAATCGAAAATCAATTTATTTAAATTAAGTGCTGTTGCTGTTCAGATATTAATGGTATTTAGCTTAATTATCGATTGGTTTCAAACTTATGGTGCTTACGATTTAACATTGAATATCATCTTTAATAAAATTTTCATCACCGGACTGGTTGCATTAGGTTCCTTTGTAGCAACGTATTTCATTTTGAATAAAGAAAAAGAAGATAGTCTAATTTATACATTTAAGTTTCAACCAACTATTTATAAAAATCTTTTAGTAGTTTTCGGAATTCTCATGGCTTATTTGGTTGGAATTTTAGAAATTTCCTATCAAGCAAGTGCGTTTTTAACGAACGAATATTCTATTGCTTCTTTTTCATTAGTGTATCATTTTGTGTTTACTACAGGATTAATTTATCTGGTATTCTACAAAAAAGAAATAGAGTTGTACAAGCCAATTTTTGTGTTGTTAATTATCAATTGTATCATTTATATTGTTTACTATTCGACTTTACCAACCAATGAAATGGTGTTAAATTTGAAAGAACAACCCGATTTTAATTTCGCTTTCTATTTCCATTATATTCTATTAATTTGTTTAGTTTATTATTTCATTCTTTTGATTAAAGAAATTAAAGGAAAATCAAACTTTGAAGTATTCAACTCTAAATTTGCCATTTGGATTTTAATTATTTCAGGAGTATTTATTTTAAGTAACGAATTGTTAATTCATGCCATTCATTTTAATGATACTTCACAAATGGAACTAGAAATAGCTAAAAAATCAAAAGTAATTACAGATAAATACCATTTACAAATTATTGCAAATGATATAGTTTCAGAAGAAATTAGCCATCTTAAAACACAAGTAATAAAAATTGGTTATCCAATATTATGGGGTGTTTTATCGTTTATATTATTAATTGCCGGAATTAAGCAAAATTGGAAGCAAATTAGAATTATCGCATTATCTCTTTTAGGATTAACCGTATTGAAATTATTTGTGTACGATATCAATAATGTTTCCGAAACAGGTAAAATTGTTGCATTTATCTTACTCGGAGTTCTAATTCTGATTATTTCTTTTGTCTATCAAAAAATTAAAAAATTAGTGGTTGATGAATCATCAAATACCAATTCTGATGAAAATTAAATTCGTATTATATTGTCTTTTTGCTTTTGCTTTTGGATTTTCTCAAACCCATAAAGCAACAATTTCTGATGTAAAAAAAGATGGATTTCACAATATTACAATTTCTCCAGAAGTTCGTTCGGCAAGTAAGGATAACTTAGATTGCTTTAGAATTTTAGATAAAAGTAAAAAGGAAGTTCCTTATGTAGTTGTTGAGAATTTGAATCGTATTGCTTTACATTTTAAAAAAGTAACAATTGTAAATAAATCTACTAGTAAAGATTCAATTTCAAGAATAATTATTACTGATTTAGATTTAAAAAACAATACAGAATTAATACTACATATTGCTAATTCAAATATTGATAAAACCTATTCAATTAGTGGAAGTAATAATCAAAAAGATTGGTATGGGTTGGTTTCTAATCAAATTTTATCTGATTTGAATAATGAAAAAGAAACCTCAGTTAGAAAAACGATTTTAATTCCTAAAAACAATTATAAGTTTTTAAGAATAGATTTTAATGATAAAAAATCATTACCAATTAATGTTTTTGATATTGGTTACTATAAAGACAAAGAAAGTGCTGTCGAAACAACTTATTTAAAAGAATTTAAATATAAAATCTCCGAAGACAAGAAGAATAAAAAAACAATCATCACATTTTCATCTGAAAATTTCCAAAGAGTAGATAAGATTTCTTTTGATGTAAAAACGAAATTATTTTCAAGAAATGCTTCTGTGTTTGTAAATAAAAAGCGAAAAGTTAAAAAACGAACAGAGAATTTCAAACAAGAAATTTCAAATTTTAATTTAGCATCTAATACTTCAAATCTATTTCATTTGAATAACTTTTTTGAAAAAGTATTTACTATCGAAATAGATAACAAAGACAATCAACCGTTAGAGATTTCAAACATTAAAGTACTGCAAAACGCAATTTCTGTTGTAGCCGATTTAAAAGCCAACGAAAAATATGATGTAATTATCGATACAACATTAACGCAACCGCAATACGACTTAGCTAATTTTACTCAAAAATTTAATTCAGATTTGCCTTTAGCGACAATTACCAATTTGCAAAAATTAGACAAGAAAACTAAAGAAGATACAGATAAAGCATTTTGGCAGCAACCTGTTTTTTTATGGAGTTCCATTTTAATAGCTTTAGGGTTATTGGCATACTTTGTTTTTAGTATGTTAAAAGATGTTGAGAAGAACTAAAGTATAAAATTCACATTATGAGAATTATAACTCTAATTTTCGTAAATTTGGGTGGTCAACTATAAACTATACATATGAATATTAAAACAACACTTTTTTGTTTGCAATTATTTTTGCTTACAAGTTTTTCTTTTGCTCAGGAAGCGCTTTGGATGCGTTATCCTTCAATTTCCCCAGACGGAAAAACAATTGCTTTTGGATATAAAGGCGATATTTATTTGGTAAATGCACAAGGCGGAACGGCAGTTCCTTTAACTATCCATGAAGCTCATGATATGATGCCAATTTGGAGTAACGACGGAAAGTCAATTGCTTTCGCAAGTGACAGACACGGAAATTTTGATGTTTTTATTATGGCTGTAAGTGGCGGAACACCTACAAGATTAACATACAATAGCGCAGCTGATTATCCATATGATTTTTCACCAGACGATAAAAATGTATTGTTTGGTAGTTCAAGACAAACGAGTTCAGCAAATATTCGTTTTTATTCACCACGTTTATTTCAAAATTTATACACTGTTAATGCAACAGGTGGAAAGCCAATTTTAATAACGGAAGGTGGTATTGAATTCGCTAAATACAATAAAGCGGGAAATCAAATTATTTTTCAAGATAGAAAAGGATATGAAGATCCTTGGAGAAAACACCATACAAGTAGTGTAACTCGTGATGTATGGTCGTATGATGTAAACGGACAAACGTTTAGTAAAATCAGTAATTATATTGGTGAAGATAAAGAACCTGTATATAGTGCCGATGAAAAAAGTATTTATTATTTAAGCGAAGCCGATGGGAGTAATCAAAATGTGTATAAATACAATGTGGCTTCTAAAGCTGTTACTGGATTAACTAGTTTTAAAAATAATCCAGTTCGTCATTTAAGTATTTCAAATGATAATAAATTGTGTTTTTCATATGATGGTCAAATTTATACAATGTTAGAAGGTGGAACGCCACAAAAAGTTGCCGTAACTATTCAAAACGATGGTAAAACAAATGTGGAAAAAAACTTACCGCTTTCAGGAAATATTAGTGAGTTTGTTCCGAGTCCAGATGGAAAGGAAATTGCATTTATTTCTCGAGGAGAAGTTTTTGTTGTAAATGCGGAAGGTGGTTCTACTAAAAGAATTACTAATACGCCAGAACAAGAACGTTATGTGCAATGGTCGCCTGATGGTAAGAAATTAATTTATGCTGGTGAAAGAGGCGATAGTTGGGATATTTATGTTGCGACTATCGAACGTAAAGAAGAAAAATATTTTTATGCTTCTACTATTTTAAAAGAAGAGAAAATTATTGGTTCTGATAAAGAAGAATATATGCCAAAATTTAGTCCAGACGGAAAAGAAATAGCCTATATTGAAGAAAGAAATATTGTTAAAGTATACAATGTAGCAACGAAAGCCTCGCGTGTGGTTTTACCTGAAGGAAGAAATTATAGTTATTCTGATGGCGATTTTGGATTCAATTGGAGTAACGATAGTAAATGGTTATTTATTGATGATGCAATGGGGAATTTTGCAATCGCACATACTGCAATGATTAAAGCTGATGGTTCTGAAACTAAATATCCAATTATGAGTGGATTTGGTGAAGATTCTGCCAAACAACAAATGGGTGGAAAAGCTTTAGCTTGGTTAAGTAGTAAAGAAGGTAGAAAATCGTTAGCCTATCAAGGAAGTAGAGAAGTAGATGTTTATGCTGTTTTCTTTGATAAAAAAGAGTATGAAAACTTCAAATTGTCTAAAGAAGATGCTGCACTTTTAAAAGAAAAAGAAGATGCTGCCAAAAAAGAAAAAGAAGGTGATGATAAAAAATCCGACAAGTCAAAAACAGAGAAAAAAGATGAACCAAAACCTTGGAATCCAGATTTAACAAATTTAGAAACTAGAAAAGTTCGTGTAACGATTAATAGTTCTTCTATTGCCGATTTCGTGTTTAATGAAGACGGAAGTAAATTGTTTTATTTAGCTTCTTTTGAAAAAGGTTATGATGTATGGGTTACAGAAACACGTACAAAAGAAACTAAAATTTTAGCTAAACTTGGAGGAACGGCTAGTCAATTGTTTTTAAGTAAAGACGGTAAAAGTTTATTCGTAAATAATGGAGGTAAATTAATGAAAATTGAAGCTGAAGGTGGAAAAACGTCTTCAGTTGATGTAAGTTCTGATATGGTTTTAAATACTCAAGCTGAAAGAACTTATATTTTCAATCATATGTGGAGACAAACGGCTAAGAAATTCTACGATCCTAAATTACATGGTGTAGATTGGAAAATGTATAAAGATACCTATGCAAGATTTTTACCACACATTAATAATAACTACGATTTCCAAGAATTATTAAGTGAAATATTAGGAGAATTAAATGCTTCTCATACAGGTGGAAGATATAATCCGCAAATGAGTAATCCGGATGTTACTGCAACATTAGGACTTTTATATGATCAAAAAAGTAAAGATGCGGGTTTAAAAGTTACAGAAGTTATTCAAGGCGGACCATTTGATAAAGCAGATTCAAAAGTAAAAGCAGGTGCAACAATAACTAAAATTGACGATCAAACTATTACAAACGATGTAGATTGGGCAAAATTCTTAAATAGAAAAGTAGGAAAAAATACTTTAGTAAGTGGAGTAGATGCAAATGGTGTAGCGTTTCAAGAATCTGTAAAACCAATTGCTTTTGGTGAAGAAACAGCATTAATGTACAATCGCTGGATCAAAAAAATGAATGCAATGGTTGAAAAACTAAGTGATGGTAAAGTAGGTTATGTACATGTTCAAGGGATGAATGATGGAAGTTTCCGAGAAGTGTATGATCAGGTAATGGGTAAAAATTTCGAAAAGAAAGCTTTAATTGTAGATACACGATTTAACGGTGGTGGTTGGTTACATGATGACTTATTTACTTTATTAAACGGTAAAAGATATTTAGATTTTGCTCCACAAGGTAATATTGTAAAAGATGCTGAGCCAGTAGGAAAATGGACAAAACCTAGTTGTGTATTAATGTCTGAAGGAAATTATAGCGATGCCTTTATTTTTCCTTATATCTACAAGCAAAATGGAGTAGGTAAGTTAATCGGAATGGGTGTTCCAGGAACGGGTACAGCTGTTTGGTGGGAAACTCAAATTGACCCGACCTTAATTTTTGGTATTCCGATGGTGGCAACAATTGGTAAAGAAAGAAGAGCTACAGAAAATCTTCAAGTAGATCCAGATATTCAAGTGAATTTATCGTACGAAGATTTCTTAAAAGGAAAAGATACGCAGTTAGAAAAAGCAGTGGAAGAAATGCTGAAATCTATAAAGTAATAGAGTGACAGAGTAACAGAGTAACAGAGCGACAGAGTGTCAAAGTTGCAAAGTAGTATAGTAAAAAAAAGCTCTCCAATTGGAGAGCTTTTTTATTTAAGATTTATTCTTCTTCTCGATGCACTTTTGTAAAATCAAAGGCAGGTTTGCAAATCGCAATATATTCACATTCTTCCGAAAAAGGATTGGAATATTGAACTCTAGTATGGGCTTCTATTTTTATAGATTGACCCGCTTCCAAGATTACCGTTTCGTCTTCAATAATAAATTGCTTTTTACCTCTAATAATATATGTGTATTCTTCAAATTCTGGAGTTTGAAACGGTTCACTCCAATAAGGCGGAGCAACCATATGTGCAATGGAAATAGCACTATTGTCTGTGGCTGCTTTTCCGTGATGTTCTTCAATTAATTTCCCATCAGTGGTAGGAACTACAAAAGGCGATTTTTGGATAAAATACTTTTTCATAATCTTATTTTCTAAAAATAAAGTAAACAGCTAAAATTAAAAAAAGAAAACCTACGGCATGATTCCATTTAAAAGTTTCGTTTTTAAAGAATATCATGGAGAAAATCACAAATACAATTAACGTAATAACTTCTTGAATTACCTTTAATTGCATTAAACTAAAAGGACCGCCATTTCCATTAAATCCAATTTTATTGGCAGGAACTTGAAAGCAATATTCGAATAATGCTAATCCCCAACTGATTAAAACAATTGTAATTAATCCGGCATTTTCAAACCATTTCAATTCTTTAAATTTCAAATGACCATACCATGCTAATGTCATAAATACATTAGAAAGTATCAGTAATCCTATAGTAAAAAAAGCTTTCATGTAAGTATTAACGTTTACGCTTAAATAGCATCATTAAAACTCTAAAAATTCCCGAAATAAATGCAGCACTCGTTAAAAACTTGATAATTGGGTTTTGTCTGGTACTGGATTTCTTTTCTTCTTTTTCCTCAGCTTTTTCTTCTTCAATTTCAGCTTGCTCTTCTTGAATTTTTTCAACTTTTTCAGTTAAAATCTCAAAAGCACTTTCGCTATCTGTTGCTTCTTTGTATTTTTTTACCAATTTTGAATCCGAATTAATTTCAGAAATTTCATCTTCTGTTAATACATCCATTCTACTCATAGGTGCACGCAACATTGTAGCAGCTAATGGAGTTGGAATCCCTTTTTCATTTAAAGCAGTTACAAAAGCTTCTCCAATTCCAAGTGAAGTTAAAATTTCATCCGTTTGATAATATTCAGAAGTAGGATAATTATCTGCTGTTTGTTTGATCGCTTGTCTATCGTTAGCAGTAAAGGCTCTTAATGCATGTTGAATTTTTAAACCTAATTGTGCTAAAACTCCTTTCGGAACGTCAGTTGGGTTCTGAGTGATGAAATACACACCAATTCCTTTAGAACGAATTAATTTTACAATGGTTTCAATTTGATCTAACAATACTTTACTTGCTTCATTAAATATTAGATGTGCTTCATCAATAAATAAAACCAATTCTGGTTGTTCAGCATCTCCTTTTTCTGGCATTTTTTGATAAATTTCCGCTAATAAACTTAACATAAAAGTAGAAAACAACTTAGGTTTGTCTTGAATGTCTGTTAATCTTATAATGTTTACATAACCTTTCCCGTTTTCATCAATTCGCATTAAATCTTCAATATCGAACGATTTTTCACCAAAAAAGAAATCACCACCTTGTTGTTCTAATTCGATAATTTTACGAAGAATTGTTCCTGTTGTAGCGGTTGAAATTTTACCATAGCTTTCAGAAATTTCATCTTTACCTTCTTCTGTAATATAATTCAATACCTTTTTAATGTCTTTTAAATCCAGTAAAGGCATATTGTTGTCTTCACAATATTTGAAGATAACCGCAACAACACCAGCTTGAGTTTCATTTAAATCCAGAATTCTTGAAAAAAGTACAGGTCCAAATTCTGCAACCGTTGCTCTTAATCGTACTCCGTTTTGAGCAGAAAGAGTCATTAATTCAACTGGAAAACTCGAAGTTGTATAAGGAATGTTAATTTTAGAGTGTCTTTCTGTAATGAAAGATTTTTCTTCACCTGGTTTTGCAATACCTGAAAAATCACCTTTGATATCCATCATCAAAACCGGAATACCAAAAGATGATAATTGTTCGGATAATACTTGAATCGTTTTTGTTTTTCCAGTTCCAGTAGCACCTGCAATTAAACCATGACGGTTTAACGTTTTTAAGGGAACTTTTACTTGCGTTTCACCTACAGCTTCTCCGTTAAGGATGGCTGCACCTAATAAAATACTATCACCTTTAGATGAATATCCTTCATTTATATGTTGTATAAAAGCTTCTTTTGACATTTTTTTTCGTTTTAGTATTACAAATATGAATTTTTTTTTAAAAAGTATAAAACTTTACGTTATAAAATAGATTGAAAAAGATAAAAACTTCCGATTTTTTAACGTCAAATTTTAAAAAAATAACACAGTTAATGATTAATTATCAATTAAGTGACAATTAATTTACATTAATTTAATCTAAATAGGCGTTTTGGTATGATTGTTGTATAAATTTGAGGTAATAAGTTATTTTTTATCAAATTAGTTTTTTTTTCAAATCTAATTCGCATAAATTTGCCATCTATCAAAAAAAATTAAAATCAAAATTATTAATCATTTTTAACTAAAAAAATTAAGAAAATGGCACAGGATTTAAACGTTTCTGTAGAGAACAACGAAAACAAAGGTACTAGCTTTTTTGCAGCTGCAACTATTGCAATTTGTATTGTAATCGGTTATTTAGTATGGAAATTTGTAATGGGAGCATCAGGTAACTTCCAAG
This sequence comes from Flavobacterium urocaniciphilum, assembly GCF_900110615.1. Classification (GTDB taxonomy): domain Bacteria; phylum Bacteroidota; class Bacteroidia; order Flavobacteriales; family Flavobacteriaceae; genus Flavobacterium; species Flavobacterium urocaniciphilum. The sequence continues at coordinate 11,826 of NZ_FOEI01000004.1, read as the reverse complement.
GAGGAGATGCTGAAAATGGTCACCCACTTCCAGGTAACTATTTAGGGATGGTATACAAAGGAGGTATTATCGTACCAGTTTTAATGGGATTATTATTAATGACGTTAGTATTCTCTATTGAAAGATTTTTTGTAATTAGAAAAGCTGCTGGTAAAGGAGATTTAGAAAAATTCGTAAAAGAAGTTATGGGTCAAATTAAATCTGGTGATGTTAATGGTGCTTTAGCTGCTTGTGATACACAAGAAGGTTCTGTTGCTAATGTAATTAAAGCAGGTTTATTAAAATCAGAGCAAGTAAAGAAAGACGGTTTAGATGTTGAAAAAGCAACAGAAAATATTACTAAAGAAGTAGAACAAGCAACTTCATTAGAAATGCCAATGTTAGAGAAAAACTTAACAATCTTATCTACATTAGTATCTATTGGTACATTATTAGGATTATTAGGAACAGTATCTGGTATGATTAAAGCATTCGCTGGATTAGCAACTGCTGGTACTCCAGACCAAGCGCAATTAGCAAATGGTATTTCTGAAGCCTTAATTAATACTGCTACAGGTATTGGTACTTCTACTATCGCGATTATTTCTTACAACTATTTTACATCTAAAATTGATACTTTAACTTATTTTATTGACGAAGCAGGTTTTGCTATTTCTCAAGCTTACAAAAGAGCTAAAGGAAACAACTAATTTTCAATAATCATATATTAAGTTAAAATAAAGTAAAATGGCTAAGGTAAAAATATCTAAAAAAAGCACAAAAATTGACATGACGGCCATGTGTGACGTTGCGTTCTTATTATTGTCCTTTTTTATCATGACATCAACTGCAAAAGTTCCTGAACCAAAGCCAGTAGATACTCCAGCTTCTACCGTTAAAGCAAAATTACCAGAAAGAAATTTAGCTACTATTACAATTGGTGATAGCGCTGTTTTCTTCGGAGTAAGTGAGCGTGAAACGAGAATTGCAATGTTAGAAAAAATGGCAGCGCAATATAATATGGAGTTTACTGATGAAGAAAAACAAGAATTTTCTAAAATTGATGGTTTTGGAGTTAGTATGTCTGAATTAAAAGCACTTATTAAATTAAGTAGTGCTGAAAGAAATAATGAAGGTACTCAAAAAGGTATTCCTTTCAAAGACTCTACAGACAATCAATTAGCAGATTGGGTTAAAGCAGCTAGAGAAGCTTCTTTTGAATTATCTGAAATGAAAGGTAAAAAAGAAGAATTACAAGTTGCTATTAAAGGTGATTCGAAAGAAAAGTATCCAACAGTTAAGAAAGTATTAGATTTACTTCAAAAACAAGAAGTAAATAAATTCTTCCTAGTAACTGGTTTAAGAAGTGAAGATTTTTAATAAAAATAAAAATATAAAATGGCAGAATTAAATACCGGTGGCGGTGGCGGCAAAGGCGGCAAGGTAAGATCTAAAAAATCGAATCCAGGAGTTGATTTAACAGCGATGGTAGATTTAGCATTCTTACTGATTACGTTCTTTATCTTAACTACCACGTTATCTAAACCACAATCTATGGATTTGGCTTTACCAGATAAGGATAAACCAAAAGAAAATGAAGCTGATCCGCCAGAAACTCCTGCTTGGAGAACTTTTACGGTTGTAATGGGTAAAGACAATAAAGTAGTTTACTATATTGGAATGACTGATAAGCCTTATAATGAAGATGGTGTAGATGGTACTCCAAAAGTTTTAGGTTATGGAGGTAAAGGGATTAGAAAAGCAATTTTAGCACATAAAGAATATGTGGCTCAAAGAGTTAATAATCCTGAAAAAGAAGGTTTAACTGTTCTAATTAAAGCATATAAATCGGCTAATTATAAAAATGTAGTAGACATCTTAGATGAAATGGCAATTACAAAGCCAAGAACCTATGCAATGGTAGATATTACACCAGGCGATGTTAAAATGCTTGAAGACAAGGGAATTAAATAACATAACTTAAATTAGATAAAGATGAGTTCAAAAATAAACTTATTTCACCAAAGCTGGGTAAACACAGTTTTTGATGGTCGTAACAAGAGTTATGGAGCCTATGAATTAAGACAATCGAATCCTAAAACTACATTAAGAGCTTTATTATTTGGGTCTTTATTTTTCATCGGAGTAATTGCTTATCCAGTTATCAAAAATGTTTTAGGTAACATGGGAGGTGAAGAAAAAGAAGAAATTAGAGAGGTTAAACTTCAAAAAGTTGATCAACCTAAAAAGAAAGAAGAGAAAAAAGAAGAAATTATAGAAGAAAAGAAACCGATTGAAGAGAAAAAAACGCAAACGGTTACTGATATTCAAAAATTTGTTCCGCCTGTAGTTGTAGAAAAGAAAGAAGTTAAAGAAGAATTAGCAACTATCGAAGAATTAAAAAATAAAAACGTTGGTACTGAAACCATGAAAGGTAACGAAGATGGGCAATTAGTAGTTGATAATACAGCTACTGAGGAGAAATCTAAAGAAGGTGAAGTAATCGACTATAACCAAATTTTTAACTCTGTTGAGGTTGAAGCTGGTCCTCCTGGAGGTATCGAAGCATTTAGAACTAAAATTGCTCGTTACTTAGGAGAAGAATTCTCTGACTTAGAAGATCCACTAGTAGGAGAAGTAACGTTAAGATTTGCAATCATGGAAGATGGATCTTTTGATAGATTCTCTATTGTGAAGGAAAATCCAAAAGGTATGAAATTAGCTGAGAAATCAATTAATTTTGTTAAGAAACAGCCTAAATGGACTCCAGCAGAAATGAACGGTAGAAAAGTTAAATCATGGAGAACATTACCACTTAAATTCCAATTAGGAGGATAATGAATTGGTATAAAAATTTCAAACAGAAATCGCCCTTACAGCGATTTCTGTTTATTTTAGGGGTATTTTTCTTTGTGCTTTTTGTTACAATGGGTTCAATATTTGTATTTTGGGATAAACTAATACCATCACTTGATAAGGTGAGTTTGAGAATTTCAGAACAACAAAGATTTTATTTTGGAATTTTATTAATGATTTATGGCGCTTACCGTTTCTTGAAATTAATGAATAAAAAAGATGAGTAATAAGAAGTTTGTTTTAATTGTTTTTTTATCATTTTCTTTTAGTTTTTCAATTGCACAAGAACAAGAAAAAAAAGAAATTGGAACAGAAGCAGAAAAGAAATCTGATACAATTAAAGGTCCAAACTACAATATGATTTTTAAAGTAGTTGATGTATCAGCTACTCCACAAAACGGTATCCAAGATTTTAGAAAACGTATTGCTACTTCTTTTAAATTGCCAGAAGTTGAACAAAAAACCTTTGGAAGTGTTACCACTAGATTTGTTATTTGGAATGATGGTTCGATTAGAGATGTAAAGGTAATTAAAGAAGAACCAACTGGACTTGGTTTAGGAGCAGAAGCAATAAGAGTTGTTAGTAATTCTGGAGATTGGATTCCTGCACAGATTGATGGGAAAAATGTTAATCAATATTATGTATTGCCATTAAAATTTGAAATTAGTCCAACACACAAAAAGAAAAAAGAGGTTCAAAAAGATAATAATATTGAATCAAAGCAATAATATAGCTAGTTAGTGCATTTTGTTAATTAAAAAGTATTAAACTGAAAATCATTAATTAACATAAAGGTATAGAAATTATAATTATGAGAAAAGCTAATTTAATCGTATCTTTATGGCATAATTTATTAATCATTTTCTCAAAAAATAAATGTTTTTAAAGTGCTTGATTTTAAACGTCTTTTTTCTTTAGAAAATGGAGTACTAACTTTAAAAATTATGAAATGAAAAAAATAATTTTAACTCTAGTGTTTGCCATTGTTCTTGCTGCTTGTAATCAACCAGGTCAAGTTAAAGAAACAATTACAAAAGGTATTACAGAAGTTTATGTTGATGAAACTTTATTACCAATTATGCAGGAACAGGAAGAAGTTTTTGAAAGTGTATACAAATATGCTGATATTAAATTAATTCCTAAACCTGAAACGGAATTGGTAAAAGACTTAATGAATCTTGATGCTAAAATTTTAATTTTACCTCGAGAATTATCTACAGAAGAAATTGCAACGTTAAGAAGTAAAAGCTATATAGGAAGAATTACTCCTTTAGCAACAGATGCAATTGTAACAATAGTTAATAAAAGTGATAGTAAGGATAAAATAACTACTCAAGAGATATTTGATATTCTACAAGGAAAAAACACTACAAGACAATTAGTTTTTGATAATCAAAATTCAAGCACATTAAATTTTTTAATGAAAAAGGCAGGTGTAACAGCCTTACCAAAAAATGGCGTTACCGCATTAAAAAATTGCAATGAAGTTATTAAATTTGTTTCCGAAAATAAAAATTTTATTGGGTTTGTAGGTGTTAATTGGATGCTTAGTCCTGATGCTGATTCTGAAAACGATTTAAAAAATGTTAAAGTTTTAGCCGTTGGAAATACTTTGGAAAAAGCCGTAAAACCCTCACAAACTGCAATTTATACCGGTGAATATCCTTTTGTTAGAAAAATATTTATGTTAAATTATCAAGGAAAAGCAGGTTTAGGCATGGGTTTTGCTTCATTTATTGCAGGAGATATTGGTCAACGTATAATCCTTAAATCAGGTTTGTTGCCACACAATATACCAACAAGAGAATTAAGAATTAGAAAAGAATTATAAAATAATTAAAAATGAAAAGAGTTTATTTAGCAAGTATTGCAACATTGTTTACCGCAACAGTAATTAATGCGCAAGATTTAGAGCAAGTAAAAAAATCTATAGATGCAGAGAAATATTCTGATGCAAGAAAAACTTTAAAAAGTATGGTAAACACATCACCAGATAAAGGAAAAAACTTCTTTTATTTAGGACAAGTTTATTTAGCATTAGACAAACAAGATTCTGCAAAAGTTTATTTCGAAAAAGGTAAAAATGCTAAAGACGCTGGTCATTTAAATTTAATTGGTTTAGCACATATTAATTTAATTAATGGAAATAAAACAGAAGCGCAAGCGAATATTGCTTCTGCTTTAGCTAGTGCTAAAAAGAAAGACGTAGAAGAGCAAATTTTTATTTCTCGTGCTTATTTAAATTCAGAAAATCCAGATTTTTCAAAAGCTGTTGAGGCTGCTAAAAAAGCAGTTACAAACGACCCTAAATCTGCTCAAGCATATTTGGCTTTAGGTGATGCACAATTAGCAAATAAAAATACAAATGATGCCTATGTTGCTTATAGAACAGCATTTGAATTAGACAATACTTTATATAGAGCTAAAACACAATTGGCTGTTATTACTAGAAATGCTCAAGCGTTTCCAGAAGCTATGAAAGCTTTAAAAGATGTTGTGGCTTTAAATCCAAATTATGGTCCTGCTTACAGAGAAATGGCGGAGACTAATTTAGCTTGGGCTTTTGGAAAAAATTCAAACTTCCAAGAAAAAGCAACTGCTGCATTAGAAAATTATAAAAAGTATATGAGTTTAACAGATACTTCTGTAGATTCAAGAATGAAATATGCTGATTTCTTAATCTTAACAAAAGATTGGAAAGGTGTAGAAGCTGAAGCATTAGCCATCCAAAAAATGGATAAAGTAAATCCTAGAGTTTTACGTTATTTAGGATATGCTTCTTTAGAAAACGGAAATTCAGAAGCAGCAATTAAAGCTATCAATGAATTTATTGCTAAATCTGAGCCTAAAAAAGTAAAAGGTAGAGATTACTCTTATTTAGGTAAAGCAAAATTAGCTAGTGCTATGGATGCAAACGGAGTTATTACAAATGCTAATAGATTTAATGAAGCTTTAGCTGATTTAGTAAAAGCATCAGAATTAGATCCTAAATTAGGAGGTGAGTTCAGTGAATTAGGTGTAAAATTATACAAACAAAAAGCATATTTTGAAGCTGCAAAAGTATTAGAATTAGCTTTAAAAAATTCAGCATCTAAATCTTACACATTAGATAACTATTATTATGGTAATTCAGTGTTGTACCACACAATGGATAAAACTCCAGCACAAAAAGCTGCATTTACAGCTGAATTTGAAAGAGCGAATAATGCATTTGCTGAAGTAATTAAAGCTTCTGCTACAACACAAGATGCTTATTTTTCAAAAGCACAATTAAACCGTGTAATTGATACTGATGCTTCTAAAAAAGTGGCTGTAACTGATTATGAAGGTTATATTAGTGTAGTAAACGCAAAAGGTGAAGCAGAATTAAGCAAAGAATCTGTTAAGAAAAATTTAGTTGCTGCTTATACATTTATCGGTTCTAGTTATTCAGCAACTGATAAAACAAAAGCAATCGAAGCATTCGAACAAGCTTCTAAATTAAATCCAACTGATAAATATATTTCAGAATCTTTATCAGTATTAAAGAAAAAATAATTTTTAAAGGTTAATACGTAAGAAACCGATAGCGAAAGTTATCGGTTTTTTTATTTGGAGCTATTTACTACGTCAATTTGTTTCACTTATGTCCAGCTTTCCATTATAGTTGTTCTCATAAATAAGTAAAAACTAAATTTTGCAAATAAGCTTCCGCTGGTCGCTTTTTTTAAAATGTTTTTATCTCATTTCTTTCAAACAAGCTGCCATTCTAATCTGGGCTAAAAAGCAGACGTAACAATTTTCACATTTCAAAAAACTTCCAACTTCTAACTTCTAACTTCTAACTTTATATTATCTTTGCAGACTATTTAAAAATATAAATGCTTAATAAAGAAATACAAATACAAGTAGATAAAGGTGAAATGCTTCCGTTAATGGAAGAATTTTATACTATTCAAGGAGAAGGATTTTATACCGGTACCGCTGCATACTTCATTCGAGTAGGAGGATGTGATGTAGGTTGCCATTGGTGTGATGTGAAAGAAAGTTGGAATGCCGATTTACATCCACCTACAGCTATTTCACATATTGTTGCCAATGCAAAAAAATATGCAGAAACTGTTGTGGTTACAGGTGGCGAACCTTTAACTTGGAACATGTTGCCTTTAACTACAGAATTAAAAGCAAATAATTTACGTGTGCATATTGAAACTTCTGGTGCTTATGAAGTTTCTGGTGAATGGGATTGGTTTTGTTTATCACCTAAGAAAACTAAATTACCGGTTCAAAGTGCATATGATATGGCAGATGAATTGAAAATGATCATTCATAACAAACATGATTTTATGTTTGCCGAAGAACAAGCAGCCAAAACAAATTCAAATGCTATTTTGTTTTTACAACCAGAATGGAGTAAAAAAGAAGAAATGACGCCTTTAATTATAGATTATGTAATGAATAATCCAAAATGGAGAATTTCGTTACAAACACATAAGTATTTAAATATACCTTAAGATAGAAATCTTCAAAATCACAAATTCCAAATCCCAAATTTTTACTAATTTGGGATTTGGAATTTTTTATTTGGAATTTAGAACGAAAGTCGAGCTAAATAATCAAAATGTTCGCCTTCAGTTATTAACTCACAATTTAATCCATGAGCATGTGCTGCGTTTTGAAGGGTATTATAATCTAAATATAACCAATCAAATGGTTTTTCGGTTTCATTTTTATAAGAAATGGTAAAAGTTAATTCGCCATAATATCCTGTTGCAGGAATTTCAAAAGCGCCATCTTCATCTTGATCATACATGTAAATCAAATCGGAACTGTCAATTAATATTTGTCCACCTTCATTTAACATAGATTTCAAATGTGTCATGTATTTCGAAATTTGATTCAATTTTCCAAAAATTCCTGTTCCATTCATTAAAAGTAAAAGCGTATCAAATTTTTCTTCAGAATAATCTAGTATATCACGAACATAAGCTTTTTCAATTCCTCTTAATTTACAGGCTTCAATTGCTTTTTCAGAAATATCTATTGCAGTAATATCTATATTTTTTTCTTGTAGATATAAAGCATGACTACCCGCTCCACAACCAATATCTAAAACTTTTCCTTTACACAATTGTAAAGCTTTTTGCTCAATCTTTGGCATTTCGGCAAAAGAACGAAATAAATACGCTACATCCATTTCATCTTCTTCAGATATATTAGTTTCTGTAAGTAAGTTTTCTGGGAAATTATTAGTTTGATAATCAAGTATAGCTTGTCCGAATAAATCTTTCATGTTGTCATTACGAGGCATGAAGCAATCTGCGCTCTAATTTAGGTTAATAAAGTTTATGTTGTAACTTTGCATTTCTAAATTTAGCTTTTATGTTGAAACCATCTTTAAACGAAATACAAAAACTTGCCAAAGATAAGCATAACGAAAACAAAAAGTATTTTGATAAGCTAAAAAAGAAAACACCCAAAAATTTAGATTATGTAATGCAAGATTTACATGATGCCGAATTTAAAAAAACCGATTGTTTAGAATGTGCCAATTGTTGTAAAACAACCGGACCGCTTTTTACTTCTGCGGATATTGAAAGAATAGCGAAACATTTCAAACAAAAACCACAGCAATTTATAGAACAATATCTTCGAATTGATGAAGATAACGACTACGTTTTAAAATCTGTGCCTTGTACTTTTTTAGATCATGAAAATTATTGCATGATTTATGATGTTCGCCCAAAAGCTTGTCGCGAATTCCCTCATACCGACCGTCAAAAATTTCAGCAGATATCCAATCTGACTTTGAAAAATGTTGCCATTTGTCCTGCTGCCTATAATATAGTGGAGGAAATGAAAAAGAAAATGCCGTTGTAAATTTTTATAAAAATATATTCGCCCAGTCTCCCTCTCCTCAGAGAGGGTTGGGGTGAGGCTAATAAATCAAATATTGCTTTCTCATTTGTTTGAAGGCAATTAATCCATCTTCCCAGCTTTTTCTAATTTCTTTTTCCGAAACACCATTTACAATTTGCTCTTGTAGTTTTTTTGTGCCGGCAAGTTTCGTGAAGAAATCATTAAAGAAAACCGATTTATCTGAAGTGTCTGCATAAGCTTTAATCAACCATTTCAATTCAAGTTGGGTAACTTTTTTAATTTTAGTTAAATCTTCACCTATACATACTACATCTTTATGCATCGGTTCTTTGGCTCCAAAATTTGAAATCGGAGTAAAACTAAAATTGAAATTAGTTAAAAAAGGTGAACCATAAATTTGAAATTGTTTTTCTGTTCCTCTTCCAACACTCACATTTGTGCCTTCAAAAAAGCATAAACTCGCATATAAATTAATTGCTTGATCATTTGGTAAGTTTGGAGATGGCTTTACAGGTAAACTATAGGGCATTTCTCTTTTATAATTAGTACACGGAATAACAGTCAATTTACATTGAATACCATTTGTTAACCATTTTTCACCATTTATCATTTTAGCATATTCGCCAATTGTCATTCCATGTAAAACCGGAATAGGATGCATTCCCACAAAACTTGTAAATTCTTTTTCTAAAACCGGACCATCTACAATTGTTCCATTCGGATTTGGTCGGTCTAATACAATTAATTCAATATTATTTTCTGCACAAGCTTCCATTACATAATGTAATGTAGATATATAGGTGTAAAATCTCGCCCCAACATCTTGAATATCGAAAAGCATCACATCAATATCGGCTAATTGTTCTGGTTTTGGTTTTTTGTTATTTCCGTAAAGTGAAATAATTGGTAAGTTCGTTTTACTGTCTTTTCCATCTTTAATTAATTCACCAGCATCAGCAATTCCTCTAAAACCATGTTCTGGAGCGTAAATTTTTAAAAGATTGATTTGTTTTTCTAATAAAAAGTCAACAATATGTTTATTGTTTTCTACAATTCCTGTTGGGTTAGTAACAATCCCAACTCTTTTATTTTTTAATAACGGTAAATAGGTAGTATAGTTTTCTGCACCCGTTTTTAAAACTTTGTCTTTAGAATCTGTTTCTACTATTTTTGTGTCATTATATATAGGAGTGGAAGTGTTCTTCTTTTTTGCGGCACATCCAAAAGAAAATAATAGTATTAAAAAAAATAAAACCGTATTTTTGAACTCAAATCTCATAAGAATATATTTTGAATTTAGAATATTTTATTGCAAAACGACTAGTCGCTTCTAAAAGTTATAAAAGTAGTGTTTCTTCTCCAATTATAAAAATTGCAATTTTAGCTATTGCTTTAAGTATACTTATGATGGTTATGTCTGTGGCAACAGGAATCGGATTGCAACAAAAAATTCGTGAAAAAATTTCTGCCTTTAACGGACATGTGGTGATTTCTAATTTCGACGACAATCAATCGCAAATTACTTCTGAACCAATCGACTCTCGATTATTATCAATAAATCAATTAAAGAAAAACGATTTTGTAACACATGTGCAACCTATTATAACTAAAGGGGCATTAATTCGTACTAAGTCAGAATTTGAAGGAATTGTATTTAAAGGTGTAGATAAAAGTTACCAATGGAATAACTTAGCGGAGTTTTTAGTTGATGGGAAATTACCTGTTTTTAAGGATGGTGATATCAATCAAGTTTTAATCTCTCAGTTTATTGCTAATCGTTTGCATTTAAAAGTAGGTGATACTTTCAATACCTTTTTCATGAAAGACCAAGGAAAAATGCCTAGCGTTAGAAAATTTAAAATTGCGGGTATTTATAATTCAGGTTTTCAGGAATTCGATTCTTCATATATAATAGGTAATATCGAACATTTGCAACGCATTAATAAATGGCAACCTAATCAAGTTGGAGCGTATGAAGTTTTTATAGACGACTTCACTTTGTTAGATCAACGTGCAGATGAAATCTACAAAAGCATTCCGCCTACATTTAATAGTATGGCTATTTCTCAAAAGTATTTTAGTGTTTTCGAATGGATAAAGCTTTTCGATTTTAATATTTTAGTAATCCTTATTATAATGATAGGTGTTGCAGCTATTAATATGATAGTCGCTCTTTTGGTTCTAATTTTAGAACGCACACAACTAATAGGTATGTTAAAAGCATTGGGAGCAAACAACTGGTCGGTTCGAAAAGTGTTTTTGTATAATGCGTTTCATTTAATCTCAAGAGGATTGTTATGGGGAAATGGAATTGCACTTTTATTATTGTTTCTTCAAAAGCAATTCGAAATTGTAAAACTGAATCCAGAAAGTTATTATGTGTCAACTGCGCCAGTCGATATAAATTTACTTCATATACTATTATTAAATGTAGGTACTATACTAATATGTGTAATTGTATTATTAGTTCCGTCTTATTTAATAACTAAAATTTCACCAGTAAAAGCTCTTCGATTTGATTAAGTAGCTATTTCCTGTATTCCACTATAGGTATATTTTGGCCAAAAAAGAACCTCACAATCCCGCAATAGCTTCTAAAGTCGCTTTGCGGGATTGGTTTTTCTAAGTTTTTTGCCAAATTATACGCTGCCGTTCCATCCAGGGCTAGACTATATTAATGTGTATTTCTATTTTTAAGTTCATTTTTGAGTGTTCTAAGTTCAATATTCTATATTTTTTCCTCCATTACTGTCTATATAACGACTAAATTGTTGTATTGTAAAATACGTTAAGACTAATAATGTAGTAAAATTAGTACCTGTAAAATCAGTACTTCCAGCTTCCGGCTTCAATCTCCCATCTTGCCGTCAAAAAACTTTCGTTTCTAACTTCCTGTAAACGTGTATCTAACAAAAAACTTTCAAAAAAGATTGCAAAAAGGCTTGCGTAATTGAAAAAAGGTGGTACTTTTGCACCCGCAATCAACAAGTAGTTGAGCGCACAACAAGCGAAGTTCTTTATTTAATGTGATATAAATCTTTAAGGGTTTGAGTTTAAGGCGAAAGCGAAAAACTTTAAAAAAACTTCAAAAAAGATTTGGATTATAAAAAATAAAGATGTTATCTTTGCAC
>NZ_FOEI01000014.1 GCF_900110615.1 Flavobacterium urocaniciphilum | reverse complement strand
CCTGCTTGCTCTCCAGTGATTAAACTGAATAAGTCAATTGGTGCTACACTTGAATCACAAACTGTAGTGTTTCCATCTACTCCAGCATTAGGCTGAGCGTTGATGTTAATTGTTGCAACACTTGTATCGTTAACACATGGTGCCGTTCCTACTAAAGTATACGTAAATGTAGAAGTTGTAGCTCCTGGTGCTGGTGTATAAGTGCCTGCTCCAGCGTTAAACGTTCCTCCTGTTCCTGATGTTTGTGTCCATGTTCCTCCTGCTTGCTCTCCAGTGATTAAACTATATAAGTCAATTGGTGCTACACTTGAATCACAAACTGTAGTGTTACCATCTACTCCAGCATTTGGCTGAGCGTTGATGTTAACTGTTGCAATACTTGTATCGTTAGTACAAGGCGCAACTCCTGTTAATGTATAAGTAAATGTACTAGTTGTAGCTCCTGGTGCTGGTGTATAGGTACCTGCTCCTGCATTAAACGTTCCGCCTGTTCCTGATGTTTGTGTCCATGTTCCACCTGCTTGTTCTCCAGTGATTAAACTGAATAAGTTGATAGCTGCCACACTTGAATCACAAACTGTAGTGTTACCATCTACTCCAGCATTTGGCTGAGCGTTGATATTAATCGTAGCTACACTTGTATCGTTAATACATGGTGCTGTTCCTACTAAAGTATACGTAAATGTAGAAGTTGTTGCTCCTGGCGCTGGTGTGAATGTACCTGCTCCAGCGTTAAACGTTCCTCCTGTTCCTGATGTTTGTGTCCATGTTCCACCTGCTTGCTCTCCAGTGATTAAACTGAATAAGTTGATAGCTGCTACACTTGAGTCACAAACTGTTGTGTTTCCATCTACTCCAGCATTTGGCTGAGCGTTGATGTTAATCGTAGCTACACTTGTATCATTAACACATGGTGCAGTTCCTGTTAACGTATACGTAAATGTAGAAGTTGTTGCTCCTGGTGCTGGGGTAAAGGTACCTGCTCCAGCGTTAAACGTTCCTCCTGTTCCTGAAGTTTGTGTCCATGTTCCTCCTGCTTGCTCTCCAGTGATTAAACTGAATAAGTTGATAGCTGCTACACTTGAATCACAAATTGTTGTATTACCATCTACTCCAGCATTTGGCTGAGCGTTGATGTTAATCGTAGCTACACTTGTATCGTTAATACATGGTGCTGTTCCAACTAAAGTATACGTAAATGTAGAAGTTGTAGCTCCTGGCGCTGGTGTGAATGTTCCTGCTCCAGCATTAAACGTTCCACCCGTTCCTGATGTTTGTGTCCATGTTCCACCTGCTTGCTCTCCAGTGATTAAACTGAATAAGTTGATTGGCGCTACACTTGAGTCACAAACTGTAGTGTTACCGTCTACTCCAGCATTTGGCTGAGCGTTGATGTTAATTGTAGCTACACTTGTATCGTTAATACATGGTGCAGTTCCAACTAAAGTATACGTAAATGTAGAAGTTGTTGCTCCTAGCGCTGGTGTATAAGTACCTGCTCCAGCATTAAACGTTCCACCTGTTCCTGATGTTTGTGTCCATGTTCCACCTGCTTGCTCTCCAGTGATTAAACTGAACAAGTCAATTGGTGCTACACTTGAATCACAAACTGTAGTGTTACCATCTATTCCAGCATTTGGCTGAGCGTTGATGTTAATTGTAGCTACACTTGTATCGTTAATACATGGTGCCGTTCCCACTAAAGTATACGTAAACGTAGAAGTTGTTGCTCCTGGCGCTGGTGTATAAGTACCTGCTCCAGCGTTAAACGTTCCACCCATTCCTGATGTTTGTGTCCATGTTCCACCTGCTTGCTCTCCAGTGATTAAACTGAATAAGTTGATTGGCGCTACACTTGAGTCACAAACTGTAGTGTTACCGTCTACTCCAGCATTTGGCTGAGCGTTGATGTTAATTGTAGCTACACTTGTATCGTTAATACATGGTGCAGTTCCAACTAAAGTATACGTAAATGTAGAAGTTGTTGCTCCTAGCGCTGGTGTATAAGTACCTGCTCCAGCATTAAACGTTCCACCTGTTCCTGATGTTTGTGTCCATGTTCCACCTGCTTGCTCTCCAGTGATTAAACTGAACAAGTCAATTGGTGCTACACTTGAATCACAAACTGTAGTGTTACCATCTATTCCAGCATTTGGCTGTGGATTAACAGTTACGTTTACTGTTGCACTTGTAACTGCACAACCTGGTATGTTAATTGTATAAGTATAAACTCCTGGAGTATCAACTGTAGGATTGAATACTCCTGTACCACTTGCTAAAGCTGGACTCCATGTTCCTCCTGTATCTGGTGAACCTCCTAATTGTGTAAATAAATCAATAGGTGCGCTTGTAGAACATAATACTGTTGTACCATTTGTTCCTGCTGTTGGCGCTGAAGTTATTGTAACAGTAGCCACACTTGTATCATTCACACATGGTACTGTTCCAACTAATGTATACGTAAATGTAGAAGTTGTTGATCCCATTGCAGGTGTATAGGTACCTGCTCCTGCATTAAACGTCCCACCTGTTCCAGATGTTTGTGTCCATGTTCCACCTGCTTGCTCTCCAGTGATTAAACTGAATAAGTTGATTGGAATTACACTAGATTCACAAGTTGTAGTTGCTCCATCTGTTCCAGCATTTGGCTGAGCATTGATGTTAATCGTAGCTACACTTGTATCATTAGTACATGGTGCAGTTCCTACTAAAGTATACGTAAATGTAGAAGTTGTTGCTCCTGGCGCTGGTGTATAAGTACCTGCTCCAGCGTTAAACGTTCCACCCGTTCCTGAAGTTTGTGTCCATGTTCCTCCTGCTTGCTCTCCAGTTATTAAACTGAATAAGTTGATTGGTGCTACACTTGAATCACAAACTATAGTATTACCATCTGTTCCAGCATTAGGTTGAGCGTTGATGTTAATCGTAGCCACACTTGTATCGTTAATACATGGTGCAGTTCCAACTAAAGTATACGTAAACGTAGAAGTTGTTGCTCCTAGCGCTGGTGTATAAGTACCCGCTCCAGCGTTAAACGTTCCTCCTGTTCCTGAAGTTTGTGTCCATGTTCCACCTGCTTGCTCTCCAGTGATTAAACTAAATAAGTTGATTGGTGCTACACTTGAATCACAAACTGTAGTGTTACCATCAGTCCCTGCAAATGGCTGAGCGTTGATGTTAATCGTAGCCACACTTGTATCGTTAATACATGGTGCAGTTCCTACTAAAGTATACGTAAATGTAGAAGTTGTTGCTCCTGGCGCTGGTGTGAATGTTCCTGCTCCGGCATTAAACGTTCCACCCGTTCCTGAAGTTTGTGTCCATGTTCCTCCTGCTTGCTCTCCAGTGATTAAACTGAATAAGTTGATAGGCGCTACACTTGAATCACAAATAGTAGTATTACCATCAACTCCAGCATTAGGCTGAGCGTTGATGTTAATTGTAGCTACACTTGTATCGTTAATACATGGTGCTGTTCCAACTAAAGTATAGGCAAATGTAGAAGTTGTTGCTCCTGGCGCTGGTGTGAATGTACCTGCTCCAGCGTTAAACGTTCCACCTGTTCCTGATGTTTGTGTCCATGTTCCACCTGCTTGTTCTCCAGTGATTAAACTGAATAAGTTGATAGCTGCCACACTTGAATCACAAACTGTAGTGTTACCATCTACTCCAGCATTTGGCTGAGCGTTGATATTAATCGTAGCTACACTTGTATCGTTAATACATGGTGCTGTTCCTACTAAAGTATACGTAAATGTAGAAGTTGTTGCTCCTGGCGCTGGTGTGAATGTACCTGCTCCAGCGTTAAACGTTCCTCCTGTTCCTGATGTTTGTGTCCATGTTCCACCTGCTTGCTCTCCAGTGATTAAACTGAATAAGTTGATAGCTGCTACACTTGAATCACAAACTGTTGTGTTTCCATCTACTCCAGCATTTGGCTGAGCGTTGATGTTAATCGTAGCTACACTTGTATCATTAATACATGGTGCAGTTCCTGTTAACGTATACGTAAATGTAGAAGTTGTTGCTCCTGATGCTGGTGTATAAGTACCTGCTCCAGCATTAAACGTTCCTCCTGTTCCTGATGTTTGTGTCCATGTTCCTCCTGCTTGCTCTCCAGTGATTAAACTGAATAAGTCAATTGGTGCTACACTTGA
>NZ_FOEI01000003.1 GCF_900110615.1 Flavobacterium urocaniciphilum | reverse complement strand
GTATTATTTCCAGCTCCCCATAAACACGTTGCTCCAGCTGTACCCGGACAAGCACTATAAATATGGATACTTGAATTTGCAGCAGTTGGAGTTAAGCTCACAGCAATATTTCCTGTAAAAGATGGAGTAAACGAATAAAACACATCATTTCCAGCCATATAGTTTGTAGCAGAACCAGTACAAGCTAAAGGCGGTTGTAAATCATTTGTATCTAAAAAATTTGCTGTATTTTCAGTTGAAGAATAAGGCAAAGTACCAACTATAATAGGACCGGCACAAGTATCTCCAAAAGAAGTTGTTTGGAAACTTCGAGGTCCAAACCAATCACTAGTATATTCCCCTAAAGTACCTGTACAAACTTTACGAACTTGAAATTTATACAAAGTGTTCGGTTGTAAACCAGTAGCAATAAATGGATTTGTTAATACGTTTGTATACGTAATAGTAGTTGGTCCACCAAAAGTATCTGAAAATGGACAAACCTGAACTTCCCATTCTGTTGCGCCATCAGGATTTCCCCAACTTAATTGTGCTGAGTCGGTAGATTCATTAGTTGTATTTAATGGAGCCGTTGGAGTACTACATTTTTGTAATAGATTAAAATTATCAATTAACCATCTATCACCATTGTCATTAGTCATAACAAAGGCAATGTATACTAATGTTCCCGCTGGATAAGTTGCTGTATTTAAATCAATAACTTTTTCTTCATAAACATTGGCTACAGTAGTTAAAGATGATTCATCCCATGATTGAATAGTAGTAAAACTCGCTGGATTAGTTTGTGATGTAGTTGAAATCTTTACATCAAACAAACTCAATTGATTACCCGCTTGTAATGTTTTCGTGAAAAAACGAATTTGACCATTAGCTGGTACCGTTAATTGTTTAGTAACCAACCAATCGACAGCAAAAGTTCCATCCGGAACATTTTCACGATTCAAGAAAGCAGATTTACCAACACCTCCATAGGTAAATAATGGATTTGCGGTTTCCGTCCAACTTTGTGACACACCAGTACCGGTCTCAAAAATAGTCCAGCCGGTTGGTGGAAATGTTAGCCCTTCAAAGTCTTCAGTTTGACCAAAAACATTGAAACCTACCAACATTAATAAAAGTAAAAGTAGTTTTCTCATTATAGTGTTTGTGTGTTTAAGTTTATATATTTGTAAACAAATTTAATGAGTCTATTACCCTAGACTAAATTAATCGATATAATGCTTTAAAAATCGACAAAAAACATCGTTGTTATTAATCAAAAAATAACGGTTGTTTTTGTTAAATAAATAAAAAAACAATGTTAGAAATAGAAAAACATAACTTCGAAAAGACTGTTATTGTTGGGATTGTTACTCAAAACCAAAACGAAGATAAGCTAAATGAATATCTTGATGAATTGGAATTTTTAACATTTACAGCGGGTGGTGAAGTTGTTAAAAGATTTACTCAAAAAATGGATAAACCAAATCCAAAAACTTTTGTTGGAACGGGTAAATTAGAAGACATAAAATATTATATTAAAGACCAATCGGTTAGTACCGTTATTTTTGATGATGAATTGTCTCCATCTCAACAAAAAAATATTACTAGAGAATTGGAATGCAAGGTTTTAGATCGTACCAATTTAATTCTAGATATTTTTGCACAAAGAGCCGAAACATCTTATGCTAGAACACAGGTTGAATTAGCGCAATGTCAGTATTTATTACCTCGTTTAACCGGAATGTGGACGCACTTAGAAAGACAAAAAGGTGGTATTGGTATGCGTGGACCTGGAGAAACAGAAATTGAAACCGACCGTCGTATCGTTAGAGATAGAATTTCGTTATTAAAAGAAAAAATCAAAACGATTGACAAACAAATGGCGATTCAAAGAAGTAATCGTGGGGCAATGGTGCGTGTAGCTTTAGTTGGTTATACAAATGTTGGAAAGTCGACTTTAATGAATGCTGTTGGAAAAAGTGAAGTATTTGTAGAAAATAAATTATTCGCCACTTTAGATACAACAGTTCGAAAAACAGTTATTAAAAATTTACCTTTCTTACTTTCGGATACGGTTGGGTTTATTCGAAAATTACCAACTCAATTAGTAGATTCATTCAAAAGTACATTGGATGAAGTTAGAGAAGCCGATTTATTATTGCATGTTGTGGATATTTCACATCCTGATTTTGAGGATCATATCGAATCGGTAAATCAGATTTTAAAAGACATTAAAAGTGATGATAAACCAACGATAATGGTTTTCAATAAAATTGATGCTTACAAATATGTAAAAATTGATGAGAGCGATGAAAGTATCGAAAAAACAACGAAAAATTTCTCTTTAGAAGATTGGAAAAATACATGGATGAGTCAGCTTGGTGAAAGCAAAACCCTTTTCATTTCGGCTACCGATAAAACAAATTTTGAAGAATTTAGAGAAAAAGTATATGAAGCGGTAAGAGAAATTCACATTACACGTTTCCCTTATAACAAATTCTTATATCCTGATTATAAAGATGTAATTGAGGAAGAAAATTAGTGTTCAGTTCTCAGTTTTGAGTGTTCAGTAAAAAACAAAAAATCCAGTCTACGACTGGATTTTTTTATAATTTCAATTATTTCTTTTTGAATAAGGGAACAGCCGAACAAGCTTCACCAAACATGATACTTTTAGAAACTTTCATTAAATATTGAATCGCCAAAGCATATACTTCATTCGGAACGTCTTTTTTAGAACAACCTTTTAAAATGATAGGTTTATCGAAATACTCGGTATAATCCAATTTGTTCAACACATCTTGATACCAATCGATAACAGCTGCTTTCAGATCGCCTTGAATGACTTTTAACGCATATGGCGCTAAATGAACAGTTACCAAAGTGTAAGCCCATGCCGGTAAAATAGCGTCTTCCGAACAATATAAAGCTACGTATTTATCTTCGTAAACAGACCAATCGAAATTTTTTAATTGTTCTCTAAATTCGGTTTCTTTCAAAATAAATCCACCAAACAACCATTGCGAGATGTCTACTACAACCACATGATCATCCGGATAATAATCTTCTAAATCGAAAACCATTAACTTACTATTGGCAACTTTATTTACAATTTCGTCCATTATATTGGTTTATTGTTTTTGGTTTATTGTTATTGGTGCTATTTGCAACTACTAACAATAAACTACAAACATTTTACAACATTCCTAATTCTAATTTTGCTTCTTCACTCATTAAATCTTTGCTCCATGGTGGATCGAAAGTAATTTCTACTTCACACGATTTAATGGTATCAATCCCTTTGATTTTTTCTTCTACTTCCAATGGTAATGATTCGGCAACGGGACAATTTGGCGACGTTAAGGTCATTAATATTTTTACTTCATTGTCTTCGTTAATCATTACGTCGTAGATTAAACCTAATTCATAAATATCAACTGGAATTTCAGGGTCGTAAATACCTTTAAGTACTTTTACAACACTTTCTCCTAAATTGATTTCGTCTTTAAATTCTTCCATATGTCATTGCGAGCTTGCGAAGCAATCTCATTTTAATTATTATTATTTACTGCTTCGCACCAAAAGCTAAAGCATACATTTTAATTTGTTTAATCATTGATACCAATCCGTTAGCTCTAGTTGGTGATAAATGACTTTTTAATCCGATTTCGTCAATAAAATCGGTATTTGCTTCTAAGATAGCTGACGGCGTCTGATTTGAAAAAACACGAATCAGAATAGCAATAATTCCTTTTGTGATTATCGCGTCACTATCGGCAGTAAACACTACTTTATCGTCTTTGTATTCACCATTCAACCAAACTTTAGATTGACATCCTTTAATGGTGTTTTCTTCTGTTTTAAATTTCTCATCGATTAAAGGTAAATTTTTTCCTAAATCGATTACATATTGAAAGCGTTCATCCCAATCATCAAACATTGAAAATTCATCAATGATATCTGCTTGTATTTCTTGTATTGTCATTATTCTTGTTCTGCTAATTTGGTAATTTTATTAACTAAAGTTTCAATTTCAACAGGTGGAAATCCGTGATCGAATCCATTAGCTGGATACTTTACACCTTTCGATTCGAAAATAATATTCGCATGAGCCGCACCATCATAATATCTTTTCTCTGTTGGCCATTTCAAATCTTTCACTTTCTCTAAATCAACTGCTTTCGCTAATGCTGAAATTTCTGTCCAATCTTTATCTGATATTGTCTTTTTATCTGAATATTCTTTAAAGTCTCTATCTCTAGAAATGTATAAGGTTTTGTTTTCTACTTTTAATGCCATAAAAAAACCTCTAGTATTCGCTTCGTAATACATAGTTGGAACTTCAGTTTGCATATTACTTACTCTTGTTTCCACTACTTCTGGCGGTGCAAAATTTGCATTTTCTAATTTCTTTTTTTGGCAATTGCAACCTGTAATCGTAATTACTAATGTTGCTAAGAGAGTAAAAAGTTTCATAACATAAAGATTTAAGATAACATCATTTTTGCTTTTTTAACGGCTTCTACAAATATATCAATTTCTTCTTTAGTATTATAAAAAGCAAAACTTGCTCTTATGGTTCCTGGTATTTTGAAAAAGTCCATTATCGGTTGCGCACAATGATGACCAGTACGTACCGCTATACCTTGTCTATCTATAATCGTGCCAATATCATACGGATGAATATTTTCAATATTGAAAGAAATTACAGAAGCTTTTTTACTCAAATCGGTTGGACCATAAATGGTTACTCCTTCAATTTCTTGTAAGCGTTTTGTTCCGTATTCTAATAATTCATGTTCGTGTTTGGCAATATTATCAAATCCAACTTCATTCATAAAATCAATTGCCGTTCCGAAAGCAATTCCGCCACAAATATTTGGAGTTCCAGCTTCAAATTTATGTGGTAAATCGGCATACGTAGTTTTTTCAAAAGTTACCGTTGCAATCATTTCTCCACCGCCTTTGTAAGGAGGTAATTTACGTAACCATTCTTCTTTACCGTACAACATACCAACACCTGTTGGTCCACACATTTTATGTGCTGAAGTTACGTAAAAATCAACATCTAACGCTTGAACATCTGGTTTGATATGCGGACACGATTGTGCACCATCAATTAACACAGCAGCTCCAACCGCATGCGCTTTTGTAATAATTTCTTCAATCGGATTTAACGTTCCTAATGCATTTGAAATATGATTACAGAAAACCAATTTTGTTTTATCTGATACTAATTTATCGTATTCTTCCATGATTAATTCCCCATGAATACTCATAGGAATCACTTTTAAAATCGCACCTGTATGTTCGCATAACATTTGCCATGGCACAATATTACTATGGTGTTCTAAAGCCGAAACAATAATTTCATCTCCTTTTTGTAATAAAGAGGCAAATCCATTTGCTACCAAGTTGATACTTTCTGTAGTTCCTGAAGTTAAGATGATTTCGTAATTATGTTTCGCATTAAAATGCTTTTGAATTTTCAAACGCGCTTCTTCGTACGCATCTGTTGCAATCTGACTCAACGTATGCACACCACGATGAATATTCGCGTTGTATTTAGAATAATAATTTACAATACTATCAATAACTACTTGCGGTTTTTGAGACGTAGCACCGTTGTCGAAATACACTAAAGGTTTTCCGTTAACGGTTTCAGATAATATTGGAAATTGAGCTCTTATTTTTTGAATATCGAACATACTATATCTTTAAAAATAAAACCGCCCTAAAGCGGTTCCTACTTATTATAAATCAAATCCCATATTTACACCTAATTTGTCGGCGATAATACGAGCAATTTTTGCTTTTAATTCTGGTATTTTTACGCTGCTGGTAACTTCGCTAGTAAACGCATACATTAACAATGCCTTGGCTTCTTTTTTCGGAATTCCACGTTGTTGCATGTAAAACATTGCGTTTTCATCTAATTGTCCGATGGTACAACCGTGCGAACATTTTACATCGTCTGCAAAAATTTCCAATTGAGGTTTTGCGTTAATTGTAGCTTTATCCGTTAACAAGATATTATTGTTTTGTTGGAAAGCATCTGTTTTTTGCGCTTCTTTTTCTACGAAAATCTTACCGTTGAAAACGCCAGTAGCACTGTCATTTAAAATCGTTTTATAGTTTTGGTGACTTTCGCAATTTGGTGTTGCGTGTTGCACTAAAGTATAATGATCTACGTGTTGCTTGTCGCCTATAATCGTAATTCCTTTTAAAGTTGAATCGATATGTTCTCCTTGATGATAGAAATTCAAATTGTTTCTAGTAATATTTCCTCCAAAAGAAAAAGTATGTACCGAAACATGACTATCTTGCTTTTGAGCAATGTAAGTGTTATCAATTAAATTGGCAGTTTGTAAATCATTCTGAACTTTATAATAATCCACAATAGCACGTTTTTGAGCGAAAATTTCAGTAACCGAATTCGTTAAAACTGGGTTATTATTTAAACTCTGATGACGCTCTACAATTTGTACGTGTGAATTTTCTCCAACAACAATTAAGTTTCTTGGTTGAGTCATTAAAGCTGCTTCTGAACCAGTAGAGAAATAAATAATTTCAATAGGTTTTTCTACTACTTTACTTCTTGGAATATTTACATACGCACCTTCTAAAGAAAATGCAGTATTTAAAGATGTTAAGCTTTCTTCTTTACTGGCAATTTTGTTGAAATATTCATCAATAACCATTTTGTATTTAGGTTTGGTTAAAGCCGAAGACATCAAACAAACATCTAAACCATCATGAGTAGTTGAAGACAAATACGAACTGAATTTCCCGTCGATAAAGATAACTTTGTATGTATCTACATCGTTTAAGAAGTATTTTTTTACTTCTGCAAATTCAATAGCATTTTCATTTTTAGCAAATACACTAAAATCGTTTTTTAGAATTGCATTTAACGAAGTATATTTCCAAGCTTCTTCTTTTTTGGTTGGGAAGCCTTTATTTTCGAAGTTTTTTATAGCTGAAGTTCTAATTTCATGTAAATCAGTATTTACATCTGCAATTTTCTCTTCAAACGCCATAAAAGACGATATTAATTTTTCTTTTAATTCCATTTCTTTTAGTTTACAGTTTACAGTGGCAGTTTACAGTTACAGTAAAATCTGTTTACTGAGACTGAGACTGAATACTGATTACTGAATTTCTGCTTTAATCCAATCGTAACCTTTTTCTTCTAATTCTAAAGCTAAAGAGGCATCTCCTGATTTTACAATTTTTCCATCCATTAATACGTGAACGAAATCTGGAACGATATAATCTAACAAACGTTGGTAGTGTGTAATTACTAATACCGCGTTGTTTTCATTTTTTAATTTATTTACACCGTTAGCAACAATACGTAAAGCATCGATATCTAAACCTGAATCGGTTTCATCCAAAATAGCAATTTTAGGTTCTAACATTGCCATTTGGAAAATTTCGTTACGTTTCTTTTCACCACCAGAAAAACCTTCATTTAAAGAACGAGATAAGAATTTTCTATCCATTTCTAATAATTCTGATTTCTCACGAATTAATTTCAACATTTCGTTAGCTGGCATTTCTTCTTGCTTGTTCGCTTTACGTTTTTCGTTGATAGCTGTTTTGATGAAATTAGTTACCGAAACTCCAGGAATTTCTACAGGATATTGGAACGATAAGAAAACTCCTTTATGCGCTCTTTCTTCAGGTGCTAATTCTGAAATTTCTTCACCATCTAAAAAGATTTCTCCTTCTGATACTTCATAATTTTCATTTCCTGCAATGATAGAAGATAACGTTGATTTACCAGCACCATTTGGTCCCATAATCGCATGAACTTCTCCAGCTTTAATTTCAAGGTTGATTCCTTTTAATATGTCTTTGTCTTCTACTGAAGCATGTAAATTTTTAATTTGTAACATGAGATTTATTTATCTTTTAAAAATTTTATTTTATCGTTTTCTATTGTTGTGTTTGCATTTATATAAACATCTCCTAAATAGTTCATTCCTAGATATTCTGCCGATTTTCTAAAAGGCAAGAAAAAATCATAATCTAACTCTTCATCAGATGTATTGGCAATTACTGCCATATTTTTTCCTCTTAATTGTCTACCTAATTCTTTTTCGATAGTTAATAAATCGGAAATTCTATCAAAAAACACTTTCATAATACCACTCATATTATACCAATAAATTGGCGTGGCAAAAATTAGTGTTTCATAATTTTCGATAATCTTCTTCATTAATGGCAGAAAATCATCTTCTCTATTTTTGTTTTCGTAATCGTAATATGAAAATTGGTAATCGTTTAAATTTACGATGTCAAATTCATTTTCATTAGCGATGGTTTCAATAATTTTGGTTGTATTTCCATTATTTCTTGAAGAACCCACTATGATTACTTTGCTGTTTTTCATTTTTATCCTACCGAACCTTCTAAACTAATTTCCAATAATTTCTGAGCTTCTACAGCAAATTCCATTGGTAATTTATTTAAAACTTCTTTACTGAATCCGTTTACAATTAAAGCAATTGCTTTTTCTGTAGGAATTCCACGTTGGTTACAATAGAATACTTGGTCTTCACCAATTTTTGAAGTCGTAGCTTCGTGTTCTATTTTCGCAGTAGAATTTTTCGATTCGATGTAAGGAAACGTATGTGCACCACAATTATTACCCATTAATAACGAGTCACATTGTGAAAAATTACGAGCGTTTTCGGCACGCGGACTAATTTGAACTAATCCACGGTAACTGTTTTGTGATTTTCCAGCAGAAATACCTTTTGAAATAATAGTTGACTTCGTATTTTTTCCTAAGTGGATCATTTTGGTACCCGTATCCGCTTGTTGGAAATTATTGGTAACCGCAATTGAATAAAATTCACCAATTGAATTGTCGCCTTTTAATACACAAGATGGATATTTCCAAGTCACGGCAGAACCTGTTTCTACTTGTGTCCAAGAAATTTTTGCGTTTTTCTCACATAAACCTCTTTTCGTTACGAAGTTGAAAACCCCACCTTTACCTTCTTTGTTACCTGGATACCAGTTTTGAACTGTTGAATATTTAATTTCCGCATCGTCCATTGCAATTAATTCAACAACCGCTGCGTGCAATTGATTTTCATCTCGACTTGGAGCTGTACATCCTTCTAAATAAGAAACATAACTCCCTTCGTCTGCTACTAGTAACGTTCTTTCAAATTGTCCTGTTCCACCTTGGTTGATACGGAAATACGTTGATAATTCCATCGGACATTTTACGCCTTTTGGAATGTAACAGAAACTTCCATCAGAGAAAACTGCCGAGTTTAAAGCTGCATAGAAATTATCTTTCATAGGAACTACCGTACCAATATATTTACGAACCAATTCTGGATGCTCTTTAATCGCTTCAGAAATACTCATGAAGATGATTCCTTTTTCCGCTAGCGTTTTCTTGAACGTTGTAGCTACAGAAACTGAATCGACAACGATATCAATCGCCACGTTATTCATTTTCTTTTGTTCATCCAAAGAAATTCCTAGCTTTTTGTACATCGCTAATAATTCAGGATCTACATCATCTAAAGTTTTATTTGGATCTGCTTTTTTAGGTGCTGAATAATACGAAATCGCTTGAAAATCTGGCTTTTCATAATTAACATTTGCCCATTCTGGCTCAATCATTTCTTGCCATGCTCTAAACGCTTCTAAACGCCATTCTGTCATCCATTCTGGCTCTTCTTTCTTCTTAGAAATGGCACGAACGATATCTTCATTTAGGCCAATAGGAAATGTTTCCGACTCAAGTTCGGTATAAAATCCGTATTCGTATTCTTTATTTTCTAATTCGACTTTTAAGTCGTCTTCTGTATACTTACTCATATTTTTTTATTTATAGAGAGAAACTCTCTCCACAACCACAAGTTCTTTGCGCATTTGGATTATTAAAAACAAAACCTTTTCCATTTAAACCGCCAGAATATTCTAAAACCGTTCCTGCTAAATACAAAAATGATTTTTTTTCAACTGCGATTTTCACATTGTTGTCTTCAAAAACTTTATCATTTTCTCCAATCTCTTTGTCAAATTTCAATTCATACGACAACCCTGAACAACCACCACTTTTCACGCCTACTCTAACGTAATCAATAGCAGCATCAAAACCGTCTTCTTTCATCATGTCGACAATTTTCTTACTTGCAGATTCTGAAACTTTTATCATAACTTTAGTTATTATTTATTATAATTAATTCACACCAAACCCTACTCATTATTGAGATTGTTTCAATGTTCCTTATATTTGTCTTATTTTAAACTTGTCTAAATTAACTGCAAAGATAAGCCATAAAATGCTTTTTACAAGATTTACTAACATTTTTATAACTATTTGACTATAGTTTTAATTTATATAAATTTTTGTAATTTGGCTAAAAATTAAAAAAACGTGTAATCATTACTATTGAAATCGTTTGTTTATTGAAAATTATTCAAGAATAAATAGTCATGAAACCAACACTAAACAGAACAAAAACTAGTTATGAAACTTTACCCAATAGAAGCAGGAAATTTTAAGTTAGATGGTGGTGCCATGTTTGGAGTAGTTCCTAAAACAATTTGGAGCAAAACCAATCCAGCAGATGCTAATAATTTAATTGATATTGCGGCACGTTGTTTGTTAATTGAAGAAGGGAACAAACTTATTTTAATAGATACCGGAATGGGTACTAAACAATCCGAAAAATTTTTTGGTTATTATTCTCTTTGGGGCGATCATTCTTTAGATAAATCATTAAAAAATGCAGGATTTCATCGTGATGATATTACCGATGTTTTTATGACGCATTTACATTTCGACCATTGTGGTGGAAGTGTCAATTGGAATGCCGATAAAACAGGTTACGAAGTAGCTTTTAAAAATGCTTCTTTTTGGACCAACGACAACCATTGGGAATGGGCTACAAAACCAAATTCTCGTGAAAAAGCTTCTTTTTTACATGAAAACATCATTCCGATGCAAGAAAGCGGTCAGTTGAAATTCATTAACAGACCTGATTCTGATTTTTTAAAAAATTCTGAATTAGGCTTTGATATTTTATTTGCCGATGGTCATACCGAAAAACAAATGTTACCACACATCAATTATAAAGGAAAAACTATTGTATTTTGCGCCGACTTACTACCCACTGCAGGTCATATTCCTATTCCGTATGTAATGGGTTACGACACGCGTCCGCTATTAACCTTAGACGAAAAAGCAAAGTTTATGAATGCTGCCGCTGATAACAATTACTATTTGTTTTTAGAACACGATGCGCATAATCAAATCATTACAGTAGAGCGAACAGAAAAAGGTGTTCGATTGAAAGAAGTCTTCTCTTGTGAAGATATTTTTTAAAAAAATGTTAAATAATGTAACACAAACCAAATAATACTTACAAATCAAAAATTAAAATTTAATCGTATGAATTTAAGAATCAAACCTTTATATCTATCATCAGCATTAGCATTGGCTTTAGTTGGTTGTGGATCGGCATCTAAAATGGTTTCAACTCCAGTTGAAAATATTGACAAAATGCCTTTAAAAACTACTCCTTTAGCGGAAAAAGATTTACAAAGATGGTCGCATTTAGATTTAACTAAAGACACGGTTCCTGGAATGAGTGTAGATAAAGCATATGCTGAATTACTAAAAGGGAAAAAAGGTCAGAAAGTTATTGTTGGAATCGTTGATTCTGGAGTAGATATTAATCATGAAGATTTAAAATCGGTAATCTGGACCAATCCAAAAGAAATCGCTGGAAATAAAATTGACGATGATAAAAACGGATATGTAGATGATATTCATGGTTGGAATTTCTTAGGAGATGCTGTTCATGAACAATTAGAAATGACACGTATTGTAAAAAAAGGACCAGGTACTCCTGATTACGATAAAGCGAAAGCACAATTAGATGAAGAACTTCAAAATTTACAAGGTGAAAAACAGCAATTAGACATGATTTTAAATGCTGATAAAGCGCTTAAAAATCATTTGAAAAAAGACAATTATACCTTAGAAGATATTAAAAAAATTGAAAGTACAGACCAAAGTGTGTTACAAGCTAAAGCTATGTATTCTCAAATTTTAACAGGTATGACTAAAGCGGAATTCGACAAAGAAATTGAAGGCTTTAAAGATTATGTTTATGGTCAATTAAACTACAATTTAAATGTAGATTTCGATGGAAGAAAAATTGTTGGTGATAATCCGGACGACATAAAAGATACTAAATACGGTAACAATAATGTTGTTGGTCCAGAGCCAAAAGAAGCTAAACACGGAACGCACGTTGCCGGAATTGTTGCTCAAGTAAGAGGAAACAAAAAAGGTGGTGATGGTGTAGCAAACAATGTTGCAATTATGGCTGTTCGTGCAGTACCAAATGGTGATGAGTACGATAAAGATATCGCTTTAGGTATTCGTTATGCAGTAGATAATGGTGCTAAAGTTATTAATGGTTCATTTGGAAAATATTTTTCTCAACACTCTTCTTGGGTAGTTGATGCAATTAAATATGCAGCTTCAAAAGATGTTTTAGTAATTTTTGCAGCGGGTAACGATTCTAAAGATTTAGATAAAGAAAACAAATTCCCAACAGATTCATACAATAACGAACCAGAATTTGCTAATAATGTTTTAATCATTGGAGCATTAAATGTAGATTATGGTAGTAAAATGGTTGCTGGTTTTTCTAACTACGGAAAAAACAATGTAGATATTTTTGCTCCAGGTATGAAAATTTATGCAACAACTCCATTAAATACATACGAATATTTACAAGGAACATCTATGGCTTCTCCAAACGTAGCTGGTGTTGCTGCTTTAATTCGTTCGTACTATCCAAGTTTAACAGCAAATCAAGTGAAACAAATTATAATGGAAAGTGGAACTTCTTTAAGCAACACGATTTCTGTAGGTGAAGACAAGCATAAAGCTTCTTTTTCAGATGTTTCAAAAACTGGAAAAATTGTAAATGCTTACAATGCTTTAATAATGGCAGAAAAAATGGCTAAAAAATAGTCTTATAAAATAGTTAAAAAACCACAAAGTTTGAACTTCCCGTTTATCTTTGTGGTTTTCTTATTTATACCAAATTCAAACGCATGAAAAAATTAATTACCAATTTGTTTATCCTAACTGTTGGATTTTCATTTGCTCAAAACAATCCAAATCCTGGGTATTGGCAACAACACGTTGATTATAAAATGAACGTGAATATGGATGTAAAAAAATACCAATACAAAGGAAATCAGGAATTAGCGTATACTAATAATTCACCTGACACCTTGAAAAAAGTGTTTTTCCATTTATACAATAATGCTTTCCAACCCGGAAGCGCAATGGATTTACGTTTACAAACTATTGCCGATCCAGACAAACGTATGGTTCGTAAATTCATGAAAGAAAACAAAGAAGTAAAAGAAAGTAAAATCAGCACGTTGAAACCAAATGAAATTGGCTATTTAAATGTATCGAACTTTAAACAAAACGGAATGGTTGCTCAAACAAGAGTGGTTGGAACAGTTTTAGAAGTTACGTTACCACAAGCTATTTTACCAAAATCATCTACTAATTTTACCTTAGATTTTGATGGTCAAGTGCCGTTACAAATTCGTCGTTCAGGTAGAAATTCTGAAGAAAACGTGGCGCTTTCAATGACGCAATGGTATCCAAAAATGGCTGAATATGATTTCGAAGGTTGGCATGCAGATACTTATATTGCTAGAGAATTTCACGGTGTTTGGGGAAATTTTGATGTGAACATTACAATTGATAAAGAGTATACTATTGGTTCAACAGGATACCTTCAAAATAAAAATGAAATTGGAAAAGGGTATGAAGATGCAGGTGTAGTAGTGAAATATCCAAAGAAAACAAAAACGCTGACTTGGCATTTTGTAGCACCAAATGTGCACGATTTTGCTTGGGGAGCTGATGCCGAATACATTCATGATAAAATTATGGGTGAAAACGATACAGAATTGCATTTCTTCTATAAAAACAAGAAAGAAAATATAGAGAATTGGAAAAAAATGCAACCAAAAACAGCTGAATTATTAGCGTATTTCAACAAGCATGTTGGAACGTATCCGTACAAACAATATTCGGTAATTCAAGGTGGTGATGGTGGTATGGAATATGCTATGTGTACTTTAATTACAGGTAACAGAAGTTATGGAAGTTTAGTTGGTGTAACGGCACACGAGTTTGCACACAGTTGGTTTCAACATATTTTAGCTACTAACGAATCGAAACATTGTTGGATGGATGAAGGATTTACGACTTTCATATCTGATTTAGCCATGAATGAAATTTTACCTCCAAAAGAACCGGAAAGTCCGTTTGCCGATTCGTACAGTAATTATGTTTTTGTAGCAAATTCTGGAAAAGAACAACCATTAACGACACATGCTGATCGTTATGATTTAAATCAATCGTATGGTATTGGAGCGTATAGCAAAGGGGAAATCTTTTTAGCTCAATTAGGATATATCATCGGTCAGGAAAACCTTGAAAAAACAATTAAAAAGTATTATGCCGATTATAAATTCACGCATCCAACTCCAAATGACATTAAAAGAACCGCTGAGAAGGTTTCTGGAGCGAATTTAGACTGGTATTTAAACGAATGGACACAAACTACCAATACAATAGATTATAGCATTAAATCGGTTGAAAATAACAAAATCACTTTAGAAAGAAAAGGCAGAATGCCAATGCCTATTGATGTAGTGGTAGAATACAGTAATGGAGATAAAGAATATTTCTATATTCCGAATACGTTAATGCGTTGGGAAAAACCAAATCCATATACACATCTTAAAAGAACTGTTTTAAATGGTTGGGATTGGGCTCATCCGACATATACTTTTGAAACACCAAAAGAAAAAGGTGGTATTAAAATTATTGTAATCGACCCAAGTAATTTAATGGCTG
Source organism: Flavobacterium urocaniciphilum (assembly GCF_900110615.1). Classification (GTDB taxonomy): domain Bacteria; phylum Bacteroidota; class Bacteroidia; order Flavobacteriales; family Flavobacteriaceae; genus Flavobacterium; species Flavobacterium urocaniciphilum. Next base: position 271,122 of record NZ_FOEI01000003.1, on the reverse strand, counting down.
ATGTGAAAAAAGAGGATAATGTAAAATATCCGAAACAACCATAAAATAAAAAAAGCCGATTGAAATTCAATCGGCTTTTTTGTTAAGTAACTATTTATAAATTTTTTTTAGAATCTTTATAATGCAACAAAGCAAAAATTAAACATAATGAAATAATACATATTTTAATTATATCAAATGTATTATAGATGTAAATTTTCCCATTAATAACTTCTGTAATAAAACCGATTATTAATAATCCTATCAAAATAATTAAGTTTGTTTTTTTCATTTTTATATTACCAATAATTCATACAATTTCCAAATTCATAAACTGCAACTGCAGCTCAAATTGCGCCTAAATATTTTGAAGCAACTTTTTAAAAAAACTATTGGCAGAAGATTTAATTTCAAATTTTAGAATTGAATAATTTTTGCAAAAATAATTAGTTTTTAATAATCAATTTACCTTCTTGTTCATAGCCATTTTCATCATAAATATGATATATATAAATATTAGGTGTTAATTTAGAAATATTGATTTCATTAGTTAAAACAATATTATCTATAAACATTTCACCATTCATATTAAAAATTCTTATTTTATGCTTTGCAAAATTAGAGCCTTCAAATTTAATTAGATCTTTTGTAGGATTAATCATTAATGAAAATCTCTCTTGTGAAATAGATTTTGACTTTGCAATGCATTTACAAACTGTAGTATCATCATTACAACAAGCATAATAACCTGTGCCACACGACACTTGACAACCGGTGCTTACTGGACCTATTGTAGAATTTACAGAACATTCCGTAGCACCTGTACCTCCACTAGTACAAGACATACTTAAAGTTGAATTATTAGAAGATAATTTATTAATGTTTAAATCAAAAAAAGAAGTGTTACTATTCCCTTTTTTAATTTCAAAATCACCTATTCTTTTACTTAAACCTATACAAGAATAAAAATTCTCATTGGATATTTTTCTATCAATAATAAAATAATAAATTTTATCAGAAATTTTTATGTTTAATTGTTTATTTTTCAAATCAAAAATAATTTGAAAATCAGTGTATTCTCCCTCTAATTTTAATACAGATGATTCTTCAAATTGAATAATATAGTTCTCAATATTCTTTTCATCCTGATTAATTAAAATTGAAATCTCATTATTGTTACTCGAAATATTCATTTTTCTATTTTGTGAAAAAGAACATATTGAAAATAATATAATAAAATTTAAAAAAATATTTTTCATAATAAATTATTAGTTTAGGTACTTATTATAATTTTTGTTTCAAATTATTCTCGAGAAATTTGAACTACAAATCTAAAATGAAAAAAAAAAAAAAACGTTACGGCAAATCCATAAAAATTGTTAAATTTTAACAATTAAAAAACTAATAAATCAAGATTTAAAACAAAGTAAAAGTAAAATCTTATTTAAAACATTTTTTATTAAATACGATTAAAATCCCGAAACCAGTTGAAATGGCCACATCGGCAACATTAAAAATAGCATTGAAAAAAGTAAAAGGTTTTCCGCCAACAATTGGTAACCATTCTGGTAAATCGCCTTTCCAAATTGGAAAATAGAACATATCAACTACGTTTCCATAAAGTAATCTTCCATAAGGTTCGTTAGAAAAAATAGTTGCTACTTGAGCGCCACTATCGTTAAACATTACACCGTAAAAAATTGAATCAATTAAATTTCCTAAAGCTCCAGCTAAAATTAAACAAATAGCTACAATTAAAAACTTAGATTGTTCTTTTTTAATTGAATCCCAAAGCCACCACATGATAACTGGTGAAATTAATATTCTAAAAACCGTTAAGGCCAATTTACCATATTCGCCAGGTAATTGAGCGCCCCAAGCCATACCTTCGTTTTCAACAAACAAAATTTTAAACCAACTAAACACAGATACTTCTTCATGAAGTATAAAATTTGTTTTTACGTATACTTTAGAAATTTGATCGATTAGTATAATTAGGAAAATAAATATATAAGCCTTTTTAACAGTCATTCTTTTTAAATTTTTTACAAAAGTAGTTTTTTTATTAAAAAAAAACGCTCCAAAAGGAGCGTTATTATCAATATTAACGATTTTTAACGTTGCATGTTTTTTGCTTCAATACTCATGGTTGCATGAGGAACAAGTTTTAATCTGTCTTTATTGATTAATTTACCTGTTACTTTACAAATACCATAGGTTTTGTTTTCGATACGAATTAAAGCATTTTTTAAATCACGAATGAATTTTTCTTGACGAATAGCTAATTGCGAATTCGCTTCTTTAGACATCGTTTCGCTTCCTTCTTCAAAAGCTTTAAATGTTGGAGATGTATCATCTGTTCCGTTATTTAAGTCATTTAAGTAAGCACTTTTGATTAAATCTAAATCGTTTTTAGCTTTTTCTAATTTCGATTGAATTAATTCTTTAAATTCTGCTAATTCAGCGTCAGAGAATCTTATTTTTTCCTCTACCATAATTCATTAGTTTTAGTTATTTCCATTTAGGGACTACAACCAATGTAGGTTTCCCTATTTAGAAATTAAAATTATTGTTTCTAGTTCATCAAACTCAATTTCCGTACCATTTTTAATTTCTGGTACAAAAACTAATTCATTTGTAAGTGTTTCTGACTTTATGTACGATTCATTTGCGATGACCGCTTGTTCAATAATTTCGTTGTTTTGAATTTGAACGGTAATTTTATCTGTAACTTCAAAACCAGAATCCTTACGAATATTTTGAATTCTGTTGACTAACTCTCTTGCTATTCCTTCCTTACGTAATTCTTCAGAAATTGTAATATCTAAAGCAACCGTAATTCCGTTAGAATTGGCTACTAACCAACCTGGAATATCTTGAGAAGAAATCTCAACATCTTCGATTGTTAAAGTAATACTTTTTTCTGAACTAACAATTGTTATTTCGCCTGCTTTATCTAATTCATTAATTTGCTCTTGCGAAAATTGTTGTATTTCCTTGGCAATCAAGCCCATATCCTTACCGAAACGTGGTCCTAATGCTTTGAAATTTGGTTTAATTTGCTTCACTAACACGCCAGAAGCGTCGTCTAACAACTCTATTTCTTTTACGTTAACCTCAGCCTTTATTAAGTCCGCCACAGCTAAAATTTCCGACTTGAAAACCTCGTCAAGTACCGGAATCATTACCCTTTGTAAAGGTTGACGTACTTTTATCATTTCCTTTTTTCGTAACGATAATACTAGCGATGATATCGTTTGTGCCTTCTGCATTCTACTTTCTAGCGATTTATCAACAAAGTTTTCAACTGAAACCGGGAAGTTTGCTAAGTGAATACTTTCAAAACTTTCCTTATTTGTCGTGGCATTCAGGTCTTTATAAAGCTTATCCATAAAGAACGGAGCTACAGGTGCCGATAATTTAGCAACTGTCTCTAAACATGTATAAAGCGTCTGATAAGCTGCAATTTTGTCTTGCGCATACTCACCTTTCCAGAATCTGCGACGGCATAAACGTACGTACCAGTTACTTAAATTCTCCTGCACGAAATCGGAAATTACACGTGTTGCACGAGTTGGTTCGTAATCTGCATAGGCTTCATCAACTTGTTGAATTAACGTATTTAATTCCGATAAAATCCAACGGTCAATTTCTGGTCTTTCTGCTAAAGGAACCTCCGCTTCACTATAGGTAAATCCGTCGATGTTAGCATATAACGCAAAGAACGAATACGTATTGTATAACGTTCCGAAGAATTTTCTACGTACCTCAGCTACACCTTCAATATCAAATTTTAAGTTATCCCAAGGATTAGCATTCGAAATCATGTACCAACGCGTCGCATCAGGACCGTATTCTGCTAAAGTTGTAAAAGGATCAACTGCATTTCCTAAACGTTTCGACATTTTTTGTCCGTTTTTGTCTAGTACTAAACCGTTTGAAACTACATTTTTATAAGCTACTTTATCAAATACTAATGTTCCAATCGCATGTAAGGTATAAAACCAACCACGTGTTTGGTCTACTCCTTCCGCAATAAAATCAGCTGGAAAAGCTTTATTCTCTTCAATTAATGCTTTATTTTCAAATGGATAATGCCATTGTGCATAAGGCATAGCACCAGAATCAAACCAAACGTCAATTAAATCTGATTCACGTTTCATTGGTTTACCACTTTGAGAAACTAAAACGATAGTATCAACAATGTTTTTATGTAAATCCACTAAATCGTAATTTGATTCCTCCATATTTCCGATTTCGAATCCTTTGTATGGATTTTCCGTCATGAAACCTGCAGCAATTGCTTTTTCAATTTCGTTGTATAATTCTTCAACTGATCCAATACAAATTGTTTCTGTTCCTTCGTCATTTCTCCACAATGGTAATGGAATTCCCCAATATCTTGAACGCGATAAGTTCCAATCGTTAGCATTTTTTAACCAATTTCCGAAACGACCTTCACCAGTTGCTTTTGGCTTCCAATTGATAGTTTCGTTTAAATCGAACATTCTGTCTTTGATTTCAGTTACTTTAATGAACCAAGAATCTAACGGATAGTATAAAATTGGTTTGTCAGTTCTCCAACAATGAGGATAACTGTGTACATATTTTTCAACCTTAAAGGCTTTGTTTTCTTCTTTTAATAAGATTGCGATTTCAACATCAACTGATTTTTCAGGAGCTTCGCCATCGTTATAGTATTCATTCTTCACATATTTTTCAGAATAAACACCTAAACCTTTGATGAATTTACCTTGTAAATCAACTAAAGGAACTGCGTTTCCATTTTCATCTAACACTAACATTGGCGGTACTTCTGGAGTAGCTTCTTTCGCTACTTTAGCATCATCCGCTCCGAAAGTTGGTGCTGTGTGTACAATACCTGTTCCATCTTCTGTAGTTACGAAATCACCAGAAATCACTCTAAAAGCATTTTCTGGTGTTTGATATGGTAACGCCCAAGGCAATAATTGTTCGTAACGAATTCCAACTAAATCCGCACCTTTTGCCTCAGTTAATATTTGATATGGTATTTTCTTATCTTCCGATTTGTAGTTTGCAAAATCTTCTTCCGTTTCAGCTACAAAATATTTTCCACCAAACTGTTTTCCAACTAAATTCTTAGCTAAAATAATATTGATTGGTTCGAAAGTATATTGATTGAACGTTTTAACTAAAACATAATCGATTTTTGGCCCAACTGTTAACGCTGTGTTACTTGGTAACGTCCAAGGTGTAGTTGTCCAAGCTAAGAAATGAATAGTTCCGAAACCTTGTAAAAAGTTTGGTAACGTTTCTTCTAAAGCTTTAAACTGTGCAACAATTGTAGTATCTGTAACATCACGATACGAACCTGGTTGATTTACTTCATGAGAAGATAAACCGGTACCTGCTTTTGGTGAATACGGTTGAATCGTGTATCCTTTGTATAATAAATCTTTAGTATAAATTTGTTTTAGTAACCACCAAACCGATTCCATGTATTTCGATTTGTACGTTACATACGGATCTTCCATATCTACCCAATACCCCATTTTTTCGGTAAGGTCGTTCCATACGTCTGTATAACGCATAACCGTTCTTTTACACGCTTCGTTGTATTCGGTAACCGAAATGGTTTTTCCGATATCTTCTTTAGTAATACCTAATTCTTTTTCGGTACCTAATTCTACAGGTAAACCATGTGTGTCCCAACCCGCTTTACGCTTAACTTGGAATCCTTTTTGAGTTTTATAACGACAAAAAATATCTTTAATAGCGCGTGCCATTACGTGGTGAATTCCAGGTAATCCGTTTGCAGAAGGTGGTCCTTCAAAAAATACATACGGTTGGTTTCCTTCACGTGTAGTTACACTTTTATCGAAGATGTTATTTTTTTTCCAAAAATCAAGAACTTCAGATGCTACTGTAGGCAAGTCAAGTCCTTTGTATTCAGTAAATTTTGTGTTCATTTTATCGTTTTCTAAAATCAATCTGCGAAAGTAATCAATATAAGTAAAAAGGCAAAAGTAAAAAGGCAAAAGTTACTTGGTTTAACAAAACTTTACTAAAAAATTTAAATGTTTTTAGTAATTGATCTATTTTATTAAAAAATTTATTCCAATTCTAACTATAGAAATAAAAAAAACCATTAGTACAATTATGTCTAATGGTTTTTAAAAAAGTTTCCGAAGTTTGTGTTTTTTCCTCACGTATCTCTTAGTTTCTTATATTAATAACAATCCATTTATTTAACATTCCATCATATACAAACTCAATTGTTCCTACCCCTGAAGTAGCAGTTGCAGACCCTAAAGTATCAATATGGTTTAATGGATTTGAAGAACTCATATTGTTAATTGTTAAGTTTACCGCAGAAGAATTATAAATAATAACATGTCTACCGTCTACACCTCCCGAAATTCCTGAAATGGTGTAATTATGACCAGCTGCTAATCTAAAAACAACTACATCAATATTAGCGCCATTTAAATCTAAATTAAGATTATCAAAATTTTGATTTGGTGCTACTGTAACAATTGGTACTCCAATGATTTTGTATTTTGTTGGGGAACTTGTATTAGTATTAGAAAGTTCATTGTCTTTTAACATTAAACCTTCACCTACTTTTATAGAAGTAATATCACCTTGACTACAATTACCTAAAAGAGTTTCCGATGTTGTAGTGTTATTTGTATTGGTAACGCGTAAGTTACCTTGTACATGTAAAGTTGCTTGAGGATTAGTAGTTCCAATACCAACTTGTGCAAAATTAAATTGTATGAAAAGTAATGTAATGATGCGGGCAATTAATTTGTATTTTTTATTCATAACTCTATTATTTAACATTAACAAGATGAAATTACTCATAACCCGTTAAAGTTCTATTAATATTACGTTACAAAGCATACATTTTAGTTGAATGGCATTATCATTTGATGAAATGAAAATTTTTTCGATAAAATACACTGGGGTTAAATTTAAATAACTGTTTATCAGTGTTTTATAAAATAAAAACACCCGATTAAGGGTGTGGTTTTTTATTTGAAATGCTTTTTGGTGAGAATTTTCCCAGAATTCAAAATCACCTTCAATAACAGAACTTGATCTTGATTTTGTATTTTATTAGTCTTATACGTGTTAAGGTTAATGTTTTGAAAATGGTTGAGTTTTCTACCTAAAACATCATATACAATTATCTCTTTAATGTTTTCATGTAACGATTTAAATACGGTTTCATTTGATTCAGCAAAAACTATCAAATCATCCACTTCTTCTATAGATAACATTTCGTTTTTATACACAATTTGGATTCTATCGTTAAACTCACCTGTTTGTGATGTAAAACTATAAGCACCTTGTTTTAAATCATGAATCGTAAAGAAGTAGTTGTCTTTTAAATAAATATTTTGATTTTCAAATAATCCATCAAAATTTTGAAGTGAAATAGTGTAATTCCCATCTTGTGTGATTTTCAAACCAATCGGAACAACATCTGTATCTACAAAAGGAACTTCTCTACCTTGTATCACATACTTTTGATTATTTATCAAGTTATAAATCATGGAAGTTACATCGTTAAAAACCAATCCATCAGAGGTATCAATTGAATTTGATGCTCCATCTGCATACCCAACCAAAATTTGATTATAATTATAAGTTGCATCATTTAAATTCAACCAAATTCTATGTTTTTCTTCAGAAATTGTGGTCTTATAAAATTGCATACTAGACGATCCGTAACTTCTTTGATTATTATTAAAATTAGCGCTTCCACCTATAGTAGTATTAACAAAGAAACCTTGTCCGACTTGTATAAAATCGACCGGTATCGCTCCACCAGCTGCTGCTGCTACTCCACCTAATGTTGTGTAAGAAGCATAATTATTTACCGGATAAGAACCTGCAACAGCTGCAACAGTATGCGTCCAATAATACAACGTATTAATGTTCGGATTATCGGATAAAAACGTTCTAGCATTAATTGGGGAAGGATACGGATTTCCTAATAAATTATACCCTATTCCTAAAACCGGCGAAACGGTTCCGTTAAATGGAACACCATTAAATTCACCATTATAAATAGTCGGAAGGGTTGGCGACCAATTATCAGCTACTCGAATCATATAACCTTTTCCGTTCGTAAAATTATTAGTTGGAACTATCGATTGATAAGCTGTAGGAGTTGTCATTCCGGTTGACAAATACTCATAAAAACGCGAAGGAAGCGTATTTGGAGAAAAAGCCAATAATTGTTGATTATTTACTGGTGATGACCAAGCCGTATAATCTTGACGAATCATCGGAGTTGAATTTCGTTTGACTTTAATAGAACCAGAATTTACAGAATTATTAATTTGTAATAAACTGGCATTGTTTTCAAAAGTTAAACTAGCTCCTGCGGCAACTGTAACATTGTTGGTAACTTTTAAAGTGTGATTAGAGTTGAAAACCACATTTGCTGTTCCATTTACAGCTACACTACACGCTTCAATTATTCCAGTTGATTGGTAATTGGCATTAAACACAACAGCTTTTCTGCTATCGGGTAAACCATTCGTCCAAGCCGTACCATTCCATGAAGTAGTTGAAGTTCCGCATGGTAAAATTAAATTAATCATATAATCTTCTGCTTCCGATGGATTGGTTGCATGAATAGCACCACAAAATACAGTTGGCGTAGCAGTTTGCTGACATTCCACTCGCATTCTAGTTGAACCAATAGAAATTGTGCTAGGAACTGTAAAATTTAAAGTTGCTGAAGTTGCACTTGCAGCAATTAAAGAAGACGTAAAAGCTACTCTTTCGCCAGAATCAGAAAAATCACCATCTCTATTATAATCGATCCAAACCGAAAACCCACAAGTTCTAGCGGCATTTGCAATTGAAGGTTTCGAAATAATAATAGTATTAGAAGTTCCTGCCGTTAAATTGGTTGAAACACTTGAATAATAGGTGTAAGAATTATTCCCAGATGCATTATTAATAGAGCCTAATTCCACATTCGTTATATAATTATGTCCAGCCGAAATTATACCTGTAACCGCACAATATCCTGAAGTTGTAGTGAAATTTACAGATGTTGAATAACTTGATGTTGCTGTTTCACAAATTAAACGAATTTGAACTTCATAATTGGTTCCTGGATCTAAACCTTGTAATATTAAATTATTTGTAGTTGTTGTTTGATGAATCCAGTTTACTGCTCCTATTTGTCGGTAACGCAATTCAAATGTAGCTGGAAAAGCACTTGTCCAATTTAAATTCGCAGAAGAATTTGTAATTCCCGAAACTGCTAAACCAGTTGGTGTTACGAATGCACTATTATTATTTACAGTAACAATTGCTCCACAACTACTTTCTCCACCTTGATTATCTACTACAGTTAAATAAACTTGTTGAGGTGTATCTACATGAGAACAATTAAAAGTACTTTTGTCTAAAATGTAAGAAACAATTGTACCATCATCAGTTGAATTATTATTAATTTGACTAGGTAAAATTGTGACATTCCCAGTTGTATCTAATGTTGTTGTAATGTTTTGACAATTAGCAATTGGCGGACTCACAACAGTTGGTCCCGTATATTGAATTTTTACAATAACTCCAGGATTTACAATGGTAACAGCTGTACTTCCCGAAGGACCTGAAGTACTTCCTGTATTATCAGTAACAGCATAAAATGTTACCCCATCTGGATCTAAAGCAATGTCTCTATATCGGTCATTTGAAGAATGGAAATTTTCATAAACTCCACCCATAATTGAATTCCCATCGGGCGCTAATTTCGCTCTATAAATCGTACCTTTTTTTAAAGTTGGAATTAATAATGATCTGCCCCAATTAGGAATTTTATTCAATTCATAAATATCAATACTGGCTGGTGCAACAGTAGGCCAACCCAAAAACCCACCTGTTGGAACCACCGCACTTGTACTGTTATACGTTCCAATGGGCGGCATAAAATTAGAAGGCGGTCCCGAAGGATAAGAAGTGAATTCATCTACTGGAGTAACGCCAGCCGCACATACATCATCTGAAAAACTTCCCGCATTACAGGGTGAAGCGGTTGACCAATTGCAATAGTTATAGGACATATTATCAAAATATCCCGCAATTAAAGGCCAACCATAATTTTTACCGGGTACAATAATATTTAATTCGTCGTCAACTTTTGCACCATGTTCTGAAGAATAAAGTGTTCCGTTTTGAGCAAAAACCAATCCTTGTGGGTTCCTATGTCCGTATGTATACACATGACTTTGAACTCCTGCCAATGTTGGATTATCGGAAGGAATGGTTCCATCTAAATTGATTCGTAATATTTTTCCTTGATAATTGGTATAATTTGTGGGTGAAGTGGGTAAATTTTGAGCTAAAATTGGATTACAAGCATTAGCAAATTGATTATTTCCTTGATCTCCAAAAGTATAATACAATTTCATATCAGGTCCGATTTTTAATCTACCCGAATTATGATCGTTACTTGCTGGCATATTTTCCAACAACATTTGTTCACCACTTAATGTTTTTGGACCATTATTAAATGTAAATCTTGAAATTCTTAATTTTCTTCCACCACTATTATAAGTATAAGCGATATATACATAATTATTTGTTGTGGTTGCGATATTTGTATACAAATCTGGATGAATGGCAAATCCTAACAACCCATCTTGTCCAGCAGTTTGATAAACCTGAGCAGAAAGGTCAATCATAGTGCTTATTGCACCCGTAGTTTTATTAACCCGAACTACTTTTTTTCCAACCCGTTCGGTAATCCATAAAAAACCATCCGGACCATAGGTAATTTCACCAGGAAAATTTAGCGCGTTGTTGGGAGTTAAGTTTGTTACAGTCCAATTCGGACCACTAGTAACTGGAGTTTGAGCATATTGGCAAGTAGTCGAAATTACCAATAAAAAGAAGTAGATTTTTTTCATAGGCTAAAGGGTAGGCTAATTAGTATGAAGAAAAACATATAAAGTTAAATCCGACAAAATGATTTAAACTTCGACTAAAGTTACTTCTTTATTTTTGAATAATCAGAAAATATTTATATTTTTTGATAATTTATCACAAAGTAAATATAATTAGTGAATTTTTATAAGTGTTTTAAAACAATTGTTACGATATCGTTAATTGAAAATTTCTTTTAAAACTTCCAACGATTTCGGTTTTTTAAAACCTTGTAAATGAATAATATAATAATCCAAAATGATTTTTAAAAGCACTTGTCTTTCTTTTTTACTGAAGTTTTTAGAAATGTCATCAAACTTCAATTCCATCAATTTTTTAAGTAAAATTGATTCGTTTTCAGATAAACAATTTACGCCTTGATACGATGTAAACACTCCTTCAATCATTTCAAAACAATTGGCATCAGTATCCTCTAATTGAGGATAAAAACCTAAAAATTTAGTCAGTTCAATTAAGAAAATAAGATGAAAATTCGGATTGGTAACATGAGTATCCAACCATAAAAAAGAAGTTTCTAAAAAAGCAAAAAGCGTATCATTCTTTTCTTCTTCTAAAATGGCATGATGCAACACTTCAGAAAGAAAAAACACAATTGCGTTTTTAGTAAAATCAACACTTATACTTTGGTAATTATAAGCAAGTTTTACTTCTTTAATGTGTTCTAATGTGCCTTTGTTTTTGTGATTCGCTTCAATTTCCAACAAATTTAAAGGTTGAAAATACGCGATTTTTTGATTGCTTTTTCGTGTTGAAAAAGCACTTTGAATGAAATAGGATTTCAAGCCATCCGATTCTGTAAAACACTTTACAATAAGACTTTTTTCTTGGTATTTAACAGTGCTTAAAACAATGGCTTTGGTTTTTACATTCATTATCGAATTACCATTATTTTTTTCACTGTTGTTTCAGCTGCATCACTTGATGAAACAAAAACCATATAAACTCCAGATGCCACTTTATACTTACCAAATGCGGTAGTATCCCACTCTACTGTTCCGCCTTGAGAAGTGGTTTCAAAGACTAAATTCCCTTCAATATCGGTAATTTTTAGATTGACTTTATCCATCAATCCGCTTATTTTTACAGTTCCTGTATATCCAGGACGAACTGGATTTGGATATACATACACATCTGCTAAATTTTCACTTCCTTTTGTAGAAGTTCCTAAAAAAGAAACCAATCCTTTATCTGTTGCAAAAAACACTTCGCCAGAAACCTCATCTACATCAATATCCAACACATTATTACTTGGTAAAGGAGAATTTTCCATAGTAAATCGATGAATAGTTTCTTGACCATTAGCACTCACTAAAAACACTCCGGCATCAGCAATAGAAACCCATTTTCTATTCGAACCATCCACATAAATATCTTGAATAACTTGTTGATAGAATAATTCTTGAGCCAAATCACCTTCTTGAATTACGATATTAGTTGTTTCTAATTCCGTATCCGACACAAATCGATCTACACTACTTAAAATGCGTAATCCTTTAAAAGTACCAATCCACAACTGATTTCTTTTGTCTACAGCCACACAACGCACGTCGTTACTTGGCAAACCACCATTTTCCTCGTTTACAACTATGAATTTATTATTATATTTTTCATTAAAACCATAAAATCCATTCGTAAATGTTGCCACCCATTTCGTTCCGTTTTTATCAATGTCTAAATTTCCATAACGTTCATTAGTAGCATTTTGTAAAACCGAACTCAAATTAAATGATTGCCAAGAATTATTGTTTTTCAACACTTTCAAACCGTTATTTACAAACGCATTGGTAATCCACAAATTCGCATCTTTATCGAATTTCATGCCATTTATACGCACCGAAAAATAACCTGGAAAACCACCAACAGATTCTAAATTATTGGTTTCATCATAAACTTGTAAATTCGCTTTATTGGTAAATTTTAGCAACCCGTCGTGTCCAGATGCCACAAAAACTTGATTCGGTAAATTCGGATTTTCTGCAATCGCAGCTAAAGAAACTGAACCTTGAATATCGGTAGATTTAATTTCTCCCCAACCTGTATTGCTATTGTAAATACTGATTCCTTGAAGTTTTAAATCAGGATTATAGGTTCTATCATAACTTCCATGGGTTACCCATAATTCATTTGGCGTTTTTTTCACTTTAAATGTATAATCTTCTAAAGGTCCTTTTGGAGAAATATTAGTAAACACACTTGGATTAATGATAGCCGATTCAAACAATCCGTTTTTTTGCGTTCCAATGTATAATTTATCATTTTTGGTAATAGCACAGGTTAACATACCTGGAAAATTGGGAATTTGATTAACTGTTGAAACTTGAATTAAACTCTGATTAAATACCAATATTTGCCATTGACACGAAATGGTTAAATACGTTCCGTCTGTTCTTAGCTTTAATCCATTTGAGCCATGATTTACAATTTGTTGAGGAGAGTTGCCAACAAATTTATAAGTATAACCATCAAAATTCATGGCCACTAATTGATTGTTAAATGTAACTAAACTCAACCAATTTCCAGCTGCAAACATTTGCCATTGCGAATAATCATATATGAAAGGATTGGATAATGCAACCTTTTTAATACCTTGTGTTCTTGTGGCAGCATATAATTCACCATTATAAACGGTAGTTTGCAATACATCTAAATATTCGCCAGAACTTCCAATATAATAATTTTCTTCAATTTCTAAATTAGAACTGTCAAATACACTAATTCCGTATTCGGTTGACACATAAATTTTATTATTAAACTCGTAAAAATCATTGATTTTCTTTTGATTTGGAGAAACTGGTACTTCGGTAATAATATCAACTTTATTCAAAACAGAACCATCGGGTTTAATAATTATTATCAAACCATTCTCGTTTCCAATAAAAGTGTGATTGTTTGAAGATTGAAAAACAGCTGTTATTTTATCTGCTTTCACATCATCTACAGAAGTAAAAGTGCTTAAAATATTAGTATTTACATCTTTATTAAAAAGGGAGTTTCTAGTACTTGCAAACACTTTGCTATCTGAATTACAAACGTCTGTAATTTCATTGTATGAAAAATATCCTTTCCATAATTTCTGTTGAGAAAATGAAACAAGCGAAACGCAGCAAAATAAATATGGAAGTAATTTTTTCATTTATAAGCAATCTAAGTGAATTACAAATATACAATAAACGTAAATATCTGTAATTTATTGGGTTTAAGCATTAATAACTTTTACAAGATGTTGTAATTTTTCAAAATCAGATTGCATATTCGCATCAGAAGTTGGCATGTATCTCGCTTTTTCACAATTTTGAAGCAATCCGACAAAATCGCTAGTGTTTTCTGTTGATATGGAAGCTTCTTGGAATTTTTGTATGATGTTTTCTTTATTTACAGCAGCGCGTTCTAAGGAGAATTTGTGTGCTAAAAACTCATACATTTTCATTTCCATTTTTTGATAAAACAACTCTTTATTCGTTAGAAATTCTTGAATTTCAGTAACTGAAAACTCTTTTTTATCCTGTTTTACTTCTGTCTCAATAGTTTCTTCTACAGGTTTTTTATTTCTTTTCAAAGTAAAAAACAATAGCGCTAAACCGGTAACAGAAACCAATCCGATAAAATGAGTGAATGTAAATTCAAAACCAGATTTATCTTCTTTTAATTCTTCTTTTGGATGTTTTTTATTTTTTGGAAGTGTGGTTAAGTTGGCCTGATTTTCTCCTTGTAACACATTTAAATCAACACTTTCAGAAGTTATTGTTTTGTATGATTTTGAATCCACATCAAAATACGAAAACTGTTGTGGTTGCAGTTTGAAATTTCCTTTTAATTGTGGAATTACCGTGTAACTATCCATTATTTTACCCGAAATCCCGTTCATGTTTTCATTGATGAATTCTTGATGTTTCGGCTCGAAAATTTCAAAATTAGCCGGTAAATTAGGTTTCGGAATTTCAAATAATTTTAGATTTCCATTTCCTGAAACGATAAAATCTAATTGTAAGGATTGTCCGGTTTTTAATTCATTCTTCTGAACATTTACATCGAATTGAAAATTACCAACCGCACCCGTAAAATTGTCTGGTTTTCCTTTTTCTGGCAACGGATTTACTTGAATGTATTTGGTATTTGAAACGATTTCTCTACGTGCCACACTGTATTCTGGTTCACCAAAAAAATCAAAATCACCCGTAGGATAACTGATGTTTAAATCGAGATTTATAGGAGAAATTTCTAATTTTCCTGTTTTTTGAGGATATAAAATTGTTCGTTTAAAAATTTTCGATTTAAAAACTCTGTTATTCACCACTGAACGTTCCCAACCACCTTGAATGTTTTCAGTTTGACTCCAAAAATTATTGTATTTCGGCGCAATTGGTTTATTTAAATCTGCTTCTAAACTTGGGGCTAAATAAATACGGTAATTTACCTCAACAGGTTCGTTTACAAATGCAGTAGTTTTGTTGACTTCTACATCAACAAAAATTAAATTATTGGCACCGGTTATTGTTTTATTCGCTGTGTTTGGTTTTGGAACTTGAGGTGGATTTTGTCTTTGAATAGCATCTACAGCTTTCTCTTTTGAAACAGAAACTACAATAGGTTTTGAGGAATAAATTTTTCCATCAAATCGAATGTTTGCGGGTGAAATGGTAATTTTTCCTGGTTTAGCGGCTTGAATTAAAAACGTATACACTTGCTGTATAGAATAATCGCCATTATGCAACACTTCATTAGTAGATTCAAAAGATCCGCCTTTGTTAAACCCAGCAAAACTTGGTGGAACAAAATTTCTACCTTCTTCATTAAAATAAAAATTAACTCGAGTAACTTCACCCATTTTTAGGTTCGATTTCTCAATTTTAGCTTCTAATTTAACCTGACTTAAGGCTAAAAAAGGCAATAAAATTAAAGTCAATACTATTTTAAAAATCCCATTCATTTTACCAATCTTTTTCTGTTACAGTAGTATGCGTTTTCGTTTTATTTGCGTTTACTTTTTCCTGAACTTTTTTCTCTTCGTTACCAATTGCTTTTAAGACATTATCCATTCGTTGCTTATTAGCGCTTGGTTTAGGCTGTTTTTCCTTTTCTTTATTTTTATCTTTTTGTTTATCGTCTTTTTTGTCTTGTTCTGACTTATTTTTCTGGTCTTTATCTTTATTCTTGTCGTCTTTATTCTCTTTTTTCTGATCGTTTTTTTTGTCTTTATTTTTCTTCTTCGGCTTAGGTTTTGGCGGATATTTTTTCAACATTTCTTTAGCTAAAGCTAAATTATATCTTGTTTTCTCATCATTTGGATTGGCTTTCAACGCATTTTTATACGCATCTACAGCTGATTTATAATTTTTATCTTGCATATAAGCATTTCCTAAATTGTGAAACGCTTTGTGTTTTTCAGAAGTTGTTTTGGCAATTTCGGAAGCATTTTTATAATTAGTAATCGCCTCACTATACTTCTTATTCTTATAAATTTTATTTCCTAAATTGTATTCTGCTTTTACTTTTTGTTCTTTTTCTTTAGCTTTTACAATACGTAATTGCTTTTCTTTTTCTTGAGAAACAGTCTTCTTTTCTTGTGCAAAAGTAGTTCCGGAAAATAAAAGAAATACTAAAAACAAGTTAAAACTTCTATTTTTGAAAAAGCCTTTTGCATGAAATCCTTTAAAATGCTGATTCACCATAAAAAAGTCGGCCAACAATAACAACAAAGCAATTCCTAAAAACCATTGAAATTGCGATTGTTTTTGTGCCAATTGTTGTGCTTTAAATTCTTGTTGTTCAACATTAGATAATGCGTTTTTTATATCCGAAACGGCTTTAGATATCTGGTTTTCATAAATATATGTTCCATTAGATTCTGAAGCAATTTTTTGCAATATTTCGTCGTTCAATTTCGTAATTACAATTTGACCATCAATGTCTTTTTTTACTTGTTTGAATCCGAAATCATCTAAATATTCGATGTTTCCACCGTTTTTAGTTCCAACACCAACTGTAATTATTTTAACGTTTTTCTCTTTCGTTAATTTCGAAACATTAAAATTGGCATTTTCATGATCTTCACCGTCTGAAAATAAAATAATCGCTTTTCCAGAAGTAGGATTGTCAAAGAAATCGACACTCGTTTTAACAGCACTTTCAATAGCGGTTCCTTGTGAAGAAATTAAATCGGTATTGATACTTTGTGTAAACATTTTCGCCAATTCGTAATCTGTTGTCATAGGTAAAACGGGATAAGCACTTCCTGCATAAGCCACGATACCTATTCTATCACTTCCTATTGAATGGATAACTTGTGTGATGATTTGTTTGGTTTTTTCTAATCGATTTGGTTGTATGTCTTTACACAACATACTTTTCGAAACATCAATAGCAAATACGATTTCTACACCTTTAGCTTTAACAGTTTCAACTTTTGAACCCAATTTTGGGTTGACTAACGCTAAAACTATGAAGAAAATCGCCATAATTTTAAGGGTGAATTTTAAGCGTTGTTTATTTTTCGAACCGTTTAAAATCAACTTTTCAAGCGTTTTTTCATTCCCAAATAAAGCTTGTTTATCTGTTTGCCATTTGATATACCAATTCTGTGCTACTAAACCAATTGGAATCAGTAACAACAAAATAAAATAATATGGATTTTCAAATTCAAACATTAAATAAAGCTTTTAAAAAGTGTTCGACTCAAAATCATTTCTAAAGCCAAGAAAAACAATCCGATTAACAACCATGGGCGAAATTGCTCATCAAACATCATGAATCTATTTTCTGTAATTTTAGATTTTTCCAATTGATCAATTTCATTATAAATATCTTCTAACTTTTTATTGTCGGTAGCTCTAAAATATTTTCCGTTCGTTATTTGGGCTATATTTTGCATTAAACTTTCGTCAATTTCTACTTTTTGTGGTTGAAAAATAATATTCCCATCTGCATCTTTTGAAACAGGAAAATTTGCCGTACCATTTGTTCCTACTCCTACTGTATAC
The DNA here is from genome assembly GCF_900110615.1 of Flavobacterium urocaniciphilum. Taxonomy (GTDB): domain Bacteria; phylum Bacteroidota; class Bacteroidia; order Flavobacteriales; family Flavobacteriaceae; genus Flavobacterium; species Flavobacterium urocaniciphilum. The sequence goes on along the minus strand of NZ_FOEI01000003.1, from coordinate 253,207 downwards.
ACTTTGATACCATATGCTTTGGCAATTTCAGCAGCTGAGATTGGATCTAAACTTCCTAAATTATTAACACCATCCGTCAGTAAAATGATAATTTTCGATTTCGTTTTACTGTCTTTTAAACGATTTATGGCAGTACCTAAACCAATACCAATAGCGGTTCCATCTTGTAAAACCATTCCGTTGTATTGTACTTCTTTTAAGGAATTTAACAACATATTTTTATCAGAAGTTACTGGAACTCGTGTATAACTTTCACCGGCATAAACTACTAATCCAATTCGGTCATTAACTCTTTTTTGAATAAAAGTTTGGGCAACTTGTTTAATTGCTTCTAGCCTATTCGGTTTAAAATCGGTGGCCAACATACTTCCCGAAACATCAGTTGCAATTACAATATCAATTCCGTTCGTACTATCGGTATAATTTGATTTTTGAGTATTTCTTGGTCGAGCCAACGCTACAATTACAAAACATATGGCTACTAATTTCAATAGAAACAAATACGGACGCACTTTTATCAACCACGATTTCTGAGCCGACAAACCTTCTGTTGTACTCATTTTAAGCGCAACTTCTTGTTGGTTTTTGATGTAATAATGCCAAAACAACGCTATTGGAATAATCAATAACAACCATAAAAAGTGCGGATGCATAAAACTACTACTCATCTTCTTCTAGGTTTATTTGTTCGAGACTGTTGGTTATACGATCAATGAACCCTTTCGCGTGTTTATCGTTAATATCATGCGTGATTCTTAATGTTTGTAATCCGTAACTATCCGAAATAAATACCGTTAAAAATCGCATTTGTTTAGTAGAACTTCCATCTTCAATTTCATAGGTTCCTTCTAAAATATCACCGGTAAGATTTTTTACATTTTGAAATTTTCTTGCCGTAGTTTTAATGTTTTTTGCTTTTAATTGCATTAAAGTTCCAATCTCATCATTGAAAATTTCTTTAATATCAATTTTGATAGAATCTTTAAAAGCAATGGTTTGTAACGTAATCGATAATTTTTCTGAAGGTTTTTGCCATGAAAACTGCGAAATATTTTTTACAATTGGATTTTGTGAACTTACCGAATCTCGCACTAAAATTTCTGGCGTTTCCACTTGTAAAGTTGGCAAACCGTATTCTGAAACTATCCATTCGTTTTTTAAGTAATATTCGGCGTCTTTTCCGTTAATTTTAGCTTTGAAATAATTGTTTACATTTTCCCATCCAAAATAAAAAACAACCGAAGTTATTGCTACTAAAAAAGTAGCCAAAAACGCTCCTTGACGAATGTTTTTATATTTCAACTGTTGTTGTTCTTCAAGTTGTTTAGCCAAAGTTACTTGTTGTTCTTCGGCAGAAGTTGGCAAGGTTGTATGAAACGTATTGATGATGTTTTCTGCAATTGTTTTATCCGAATTTTGTTCTTCAGTTGAAACCGAAATCTTTGCAAATTTTACTAAATCAGCTTTGGTAAACAAAGTTTCAATTTGTGAAATAGTTGAACTTGAAATTTCAAATTTCATTTCTTCCACAGCGTTTTTCAACTTAAAAATAAATTGTTCCGTTGTACTTCCTAATGCCGAAAATTCCAATGTTTTTTCAAAATAAGATTTTATTATTTGCGTTAACTTTGAATAGTATTCTTTAGAATTTGAACTTGCATTTGCTTCAGAAAATTGTAAAAATGCTTTGTTATACGGTGTAATATATTGTTCCGATTTTTTATTTTTTCGATGTTTCAATCTTAAAATAAAATAAACCAAAACCGCTAATAAAACCGCTAATAAAGCGCCAAATACAACTTCTTTATCGGTTAATTCTGGTTTTTGAATCGTTTTTTCTAAACTAATGGTTTCATCTTCTTTGATGTCGTGCATTTTTTGTTTAGTAGTATCAACCACAACATCAACGACTGAAATTTTTATGCTTTCAGTTTGAAATTTCTTTTTATTGATTACTACTTCTAAAGAAGGGATTGTATAAGTTCCGGCATCAAATTGAGTAAGATTGTATTTTTTCACCCATTCCAATTGATTGGCTTTCTTTGTTTTTTCTGGCGGAAAAGATTCTACAACTTCCAATTTTCCTATGGAATCTAAATCGGGAAAAACAACTAAATCTTTTTCGTTCACTTTTGTTTTTAACGTCAATTGAATTTGTTCTCCAATTTTGATTTCTTTCTTGGATACGGAAGTTCCTACTGTTTGAGAATACCCAACAGCAACAGAGAAAACAAGTAGAAATAACAATCTGATTTTCATTACGCTCTACTTTTAAAATAAGTTAATAATTTTGATACGTAACTTTCATTTGTTTCCGTTTCTACTAATCCAGCGGCACATTTACTAAACATGTTTTGGCAAGTTGACACTTTAGAAGTATAATTTTTTTCATATGCCAATCGTGTAGCTGGAGTTTGCGTGTCAATCCAAACCAATTCGCCTGTTTCGGCATCTTGCATTTGAATAATTCCAACGTTGGGCAAACTTTTTTCGCGTTCATCGTAAATTCTAATTCCTGTAACATCATGTTTTTTTGATGCGATTTGCAAAGGTTTTTGAAAATCGGATGTCATAAAATCGGAAATTAAAAATACAATTGCACGTTTTTTTATAACACTAGATAAAAACTCTAAAGCTACAGAAACATTGGTTTTTTGACTTTTCGGTTGGAATTCTATTAGTTCACGTATGATTCGTAATACGTGCGATTTTCCTTTTTTAGGCGGAATGAATAATTCGATTTCATCTGTAAAAAGAATCAACCCAATTTTGTCGTTATTTTGAGTCGCCGAAAACGCTAAAGTAGCTGCAATTTCAGTAATAATTTCTTTTTTGTTTTGTTCGGAAGTTCCGAAATGCTGCGAACCAGAACAATCTACCATAAGCATCATGGTTAATTCGCGTTCTTCTTCAAATATTTTTACAAAAGCTTCATTATTTCGGGCAGAAACATTCCAATCAATCGCTCTAAAATCGTCACCATATTGGTATTGTCTCACTTCAGAGAAAGTCATACCGCGTCCTTTAAAAGACGTGTGATATTGTCCCGAGAAAATATGATTGCTCAATCTTCGGGTTTTAATCTCAATCTTCTTAACTTTCTTAAGTAATTCTTTGGTCTCCATTTTAGTTTTCAGTCGCAGTATTCAGTCGCAGTATTCAGCTTAAAAACTGAGAACTGAGACCGAGAACTGAATTACGGTACTTGAACTTGATTTAAAACTTTATTGATTATGTCTTCTGAAGTAATGTTTTCCGCTTCAGCTTCATACGTAATTCCAATTCTGTGACGCAATACATCGTGAACCACAGCACGAACATCTTCAGGAATAACATAACCTCTACGTTTAATGAAAGCATAACATTTTGCTGCTAAAGCCAAATTGATACTTCCACGAGGCGAAGCTCCGAAACTAATTAATGGTTTTAAAGATTCTAATCGGTATTTTTCTGGATAACGCGTAGCGAAAACAATATCTAAAATATATTTTTCGATTTTCTCATCCATGTATACTTCTTTTACTGTTTCTTGAGCTTTAATAATTTGCGCTAAACTTACCACTGGATTAATAGTAGCCGCACTTTCTTTTAAACTATTACGGATGATTAATTGCTCTTCTTCCATTTTCGGATAATCAACAATCGTTTTCAACATAAATCGGTCGACTTGTGCTTCAGGTAACGGATACGTACCCTCCTGCTCTACTGGATTTTGCGTGGCTAAAACTAAAAATGGATTGTCTAATTTGTATGTTGTTTCACCAATGGTAACTTGTTTTTCTTGCATCGCTTCTAACAATGCCGATTGCACTTTAGCTGGCGCTCTGTTAATCTCATCTGCTAAAACAAAATTGGCGAAAATCGGTCCTTTTTTTACAGAGAATTCGTTTTCTTTGAAATTATACACCATGGTACCAACCACATCGGCTGGTAATAAATCGGGTGTAAACTGAATTCTGTGAAAACTACCATGAACGGCTTTAGAAAGTGTGTTAATCACTAACGTTTTCGCTAAACCAGGCATACCTTCAAGCAAAACGTGACCTTGCCCTAACAATCCAATTAACAAACGTTCAATCATTGGTTTCTGTCCAACGATAACTTTGCTTAATTCAGAAGTAAGTAAATCAATAAATGCGCTTTCTCTTTCAATCTTTTCATTAATGGCGCTTATATCTATGGTTGTATTATTTTCTTGCATTTGGGTTTGATTTATTTGAGTGTAAATTTTAAAAAAATACTTTAACAATGCAAGATGGCTGAATAAATTATTTTTTGTTGTTAATTGTCCGTTAAATTATAGGTAAAACATAAATTTTTAATGAATATTTAAGAAAATGTTGTTATTTTTAATAAAATTTTACTGCTATGCCAATACAAACTTCATCACTTATTGCCGGAACTATGAAATGGGGCTCTTGGGGAAAAGGCTTCAATACTGCAGCAATGCAAAATCTTATTGAGATTTGTTTGGCTGAAAAAATTCATACGTTTGATCATGCAGATATTTACGGAGGCTATACCACCGAAGCTGAATTTGGAAAAGCTTGGAAAGAAATGAGTATTCCGAGAGAAAAAGTGCAATTCATTACTAAATGTGGTATTAAATATGTTTGTGAGGAAAGAGATTATGGCATCAAACATTACGATTATAGTAAAGAATATATTATTTGGAGCGTAGAACAATCCTTGAAAAATCTCCAAACCGAATATATAGATGTTTTATTATTGCATCGTCCGAGTCCGCTCATGCGATCGGAAGTCATTGCAGATGCGGTTACCGAATTAAAAATTTCTGGAAAAATCAACCATTTTGGCTTGTCTAATTTTACTCCAGCTCAAACCGATTTAATTCGAAAACATACAGCGGTTACTTACAATCAAATACAATTTTCGGCCACACATTTGCAACCGATGGTTAATGGCGAATTGGATTACATGCAATTGCATTGTATAAAACCAATGGCTTGGAATCCGCTAGGTTCCATTTACAAAGAAGATATTCCGCAAACCATTCGCATCAAAGAATTATTGAATAAACTGACTTTAAAATACAATTTACCGGAAGATATTTTGTTGTTAGCATGGATTTTAAAACATCCGGCGAAAATTGCACCCGTTATTGGAACAACCAATATAGAACGAATTAAAGCCTTACAAGTGCTTCAAAATTTTGAATTGGAATTGGAAGATTGGTTCGCTATTTGGACGGAAAGTATTGGAACAAAAATCCCTTAAACCATGATTAATAAACGGCTTTTGATAAAAAACTTACTGGCTCATAATAATGAGAACAGTTTTTATGATAAAAAGCGTCAGTTAAATTTACATACAAAAGAAGGAAAAGGAAAGTTTTTAAAGCACATTTGTGCACTTTCTAATTCTAATCCGTTTAACAATTCGTATATAGTTGTTGGAGTCGAAGACGATACTAATGAAATTGTGGGTGACGATTTTTTTGATGATAGTCGCATTCAGAATTTAGTCAATGCTTACTTAGAAAATCCACCGAAAATATCCTACGAAAACATTCCGTTTCCAAATTTAGCAAAAGACAAAGTGGTGGGTTTGGTTACGATTAAACCGAAAAACAAAACGTCGTATTTCAAGAAAAACATTTATACTATTTTAGCTAATTCTACTTTTGTTAGGATTGGGAGTAACACCTCGCCTACTGAAGAAAAAATTCCTGTTTCTAAATCTAATGTTGAAACCGTAATTAGTATAGAAAACAATTCGAGAAACAGTATTGAAGACACGTTGGATAGTGTGTTGGATTTCATTACAAAAAGACACAAAGATTTTAAAAGTGAATACAAGGTTTTTAAGGAAAATTTTGTGGTGTGTTGGGCTGGAATTCCGAGAAAATATAAAGATAAAACGTTTTATTCGCGTGTTGATATTGAATTGGTTAACGAACAAATTAAACTGTTTTATTCTGCACAGGATGATGTTATTATCGAATTTGATGAAAATACATTTTCAATTACAGAATATGTGCCATTGGGATTAAATGACAAAACTAGTTTCTATCCTTTGGAAAAAGTTACCATTACTTTTTTTGATAACGGCTATTACAAAATGGATACCGAATTATTATTTGAACCGCCGCAATTCAATAAAAAATTATTGCATCATATTTACAATTCGACATTGAATACGATTTCAAAATTGCAAAAAAATGCTGTAGTAGAATCGAAAGAAGTGTTGGCAATATCGCCAACTTTGATGATCTGTTATTTAAATGGATTTACAGAAGCCAAACACAAATTGATAGAGGCTAAAAATTTACTAAAAACGTATAAAAACCCTATGGCTTTCATTTATTTTAAAGAAAGTTTACGAATTTTAAGAAAGATGAAATACAACTAATCTTTCTCACTCAAATATTCAATATCTTCCAATAATTGTGTTAAGTTTTGCTCGCCTTTAACTTCTTTATCAATATTTAAACCATTATAAAAACCTCTGATTCTTCCTTTTTGATCGACTAAAACGAAGTTTTCTGTGTGAACCATATCGTACATTTCTTCCGGTTTTCCAGTTTTTACAACCAAATACGATTGACGGGCAATTTTATAAATATCTTGTTGATTACCCGTAACCAAGTTCCATTTTGAATCGATTACACCTTGTTCTTTTGCGTATTTTTTCAAGACCTCAACCGTATCTTCATGAGGAAAAACAGAATGTGACAATAATTTTACTTTCGGATTGTCTTTAATTTTATCTTGTAACCAAGCCATGTTTCGGGTCATTTTCGGACAAATCGTTTGACAAGTAGTAAAAAAGAAATCGGCTACATAAATTTTGCCTTCATAATCCTTGTTGGTAATCACTTTACCATTCTGATTCACAAAAGAAAAGGGCGCAATTTTATGATTATAACCAATATGTTGAACAAGAGTATCTACTAATTCCGGATTTACATCTCTTGGTGTTATAATTGGTAAATTTTTTCTATTAATTAAACTATAAATAGAAAAAAAAATTACCGCTAATAAACATACGAAGAAAATTGTAAATTTTTTGCTTTTAAACATGGTAAATATTTTAGCTACAAAAGTATAAAATCTAGGATTCAGAATTAAAGTTTTTAACAGTTAATAAAAGTAAATTCACTTTTTTTTATTAGGTTTGTTCAACCAAAACAATAACTAACACAATGAAAAACACCTACTTAAGTATCTTTTTGCTTTTTTCTGTTATTGGATTTTCCCAATTTAATAACAACGCACCTTGGAAAAAAGCAAATCAAAATTCGAGAAATAACAGTTTTCAAAATGATGTAAATAATTTCAATGAATATTGGAATACCCATGATCAAAGCAAAAAAGGAAGTGGTTACAAACCCTTTAAAAGATGGGAATGTTTTTATGAAAACCAATTGAATCCAGATGGTACTCTAATTACACCTCAACAACTTTGGAACGCTTGGTCCCAAAAAAAACTATCAAAACAAGCTAAAAATTCAAATGAAATAATGGCTTTGCCGCCAAGTAATTGGCAGCCAGTTGGACCATTTACTCATACAAATACAGGTTCTTGGTCGTCTGGTCAAGGTAGAACAAGTGCTGTTGCAATTGATCCAAATAATCCAAATATCATTTATGTTGGAGCGCCAGCAGGAGGAATTTGGAAATCTACAAATAGTGGTTCAACTTGGACACCTCTATCTGATCAACTTCCACAAATTGGTGTGTCTGGAATTGCTATAGACCCTACTAATTCAAACGTAATTTTTATTGCAACAGGAGACAAAGATGCTTCTGATACTTATTCTGTTGGGGTTTTAAAAACTACAGATGGTGGTTTAAATTGGAATACTACAGGTTTATCTTTTTCTGGCACAGGTAATTTTGCTGGAGATTTAATCATGCATCCAACCAATAATCAAATTATTTTATGTGCTACTTCTGCGGGTTTATATCGTACAATAAATGGTGGTGTAAATTGGACAGTAGAACAAACTGGTGATTTTTCACAAGGTTCTATTCGTTTCAAACCAAATGACCCTACGATTGTTTATGCTACCTCGAATAACAGATTTTATAAATCAACCAATACAGGTGATACCTTTACCAATATTACTTCAGGATTATCTTCTTCTGCTCAAACCAGTAGAATGATTTTAGATGTTACACCAGCTGATAATAATTATGTTTATGTATTGAGTGTTTCTAGTTCATCAACTTTAAATGGATTAAATGGTATTTATCGTTCAACCAATAGTGGTACTTCATTTACAGCTACACAAACCACTACAGATATTTTAGAATCAGGACAAAGTTGGTATGATTTAGCTTTAGCAGTTTCACCAACTAATAAAGATATGATATTTACGGGATGTTTAAATATTTGGAGGTCTACAAATGGTGGAACAGCAGTTACAAAAGCAAACAATTGGAGTAGTCCAGAAAGTGCTGCATATACACATGCCGACATACATCATTTACAATATATAAATGGTAAATTATATTGTTTAAGTGATGGAGGTATTTATGTAAGTGAAAACGATGCAGATTCTTTTACTGATTTAACAGCCGGATTACAAATAAGTCAATTTTATAGAATTTCAGTATCTAAATCATCAGCCAGTAAAATGGTAGGTGGATTACAAGACAATGGTGGTTACGCTTATAGTAATGCTTCTTGGAAAAATTATCATGGAGCTGACGGTATGGATGCTGCTGTTAGTCAGAATAATAGTAATTTATATTACGGTTTTATTCAAAATGGTAGCACTTTGTATATTTCTAATAATGGTGGAAATAGTATTACAGGAAGTATTGGTTCTCCTGGAAGTATAAGCGGAAATTGGATTACCCCATTAAAAGGAGATAGCCAAGGCAATATGTATGCAGGATATAGCGGATTGTATAAATTAGTTAATAATGCATGGGTGATACAAAACACCAACTCTGTGGGTACAGGAAATTTAGAACATATTGCTATTGATCCAACAGATGATAATATTATCTATGTTGTAAATGGTGCTGATTTATTCAAAAGTACTGATGCAGGTATTACTTTTAATTCCATTTATAATGCGGGAAGTAATATTACAGGAGTTACTGTTCATTCATCAAATAATACAATTGTTTACATTACAACTAGCGGTACGGGCGGAGATGCTTTTAAATCAACAGATGGAGGATTTACTTTTTCTACAATTGCTCCAGGATTACCCGCAATTGCTAAAAACTGTATAGCACATCAAGGTAGAAATACTGAAAACCCTTTATATGTTGGAACATCTTTAGGAGTGTATTACACGGATGATACGATGACGACTTGGCAGCCATTCGACACCAATTTACCGAATGTATCAGTAAGAGATTTAGAAATTAATTTAGAAGATGCTAAAATTATAGCGGCTACATACGGTCGTGGTATTTGGCAATCAAATATTCCAATACAAATACCTCCAACGGATGTTAAATTTATTTCAATTAACAATCCAACTTTAAATTTAAATTGTGCTTCAACTTTTAACCCTCAAATAATTGTTAAAAATGGTGGTTCAAATCCAATTACTTCATTGGCTATAAATTATACTATTGACAGTACACCATTAATATTCAATTGGACAGGAAATATTGCAGCAGGTCAAAATCAAACAATAGACTTACCATCGTTTTCAACAACAAGAGGAGCACATAATTTAAGTTTTAACGTTACCACTACTGGAGATGCATATTTGGATAATAATCAAGGAACAATAACTTTTTATGCTAATGATCCAGGCACGATAGGAGTTACCAATCCATTTACCAATACAACAGATGAATTAGTAGTAGTTACTGATGGAAATGGATGGGTAAGAGGAAATAGAACAGGTGATGCTTTACAAACTTCAGGTAACACCGCTTATTTAACAAGTTTATCTGGAAATTATGCAAATTCTGTTAAGTCTCATTTGGTTTCACAATGTTATAATTTAAGTAATGTAATCAATCCAACAATCAACTTCAAATTGGCTTATAGTTTAGAGTTAAATTGGGATATTGTATATGTAGAATATTCAACTGATTTTGGAGCAAATTGGAGTGTATTAGGCTCAATGGGTTCGGGTTGGTATAACAGTGATAGAACACCTACAACTTCTGGAACAGATTGTAATAATTGTGTGGGAGCGCAATGGACAGGTGTAAATACAACTTTAACTACTTATAATTATCCATTAAATGCCTTAAATTCTGAAACTAATGTAATTTTTAGAATAGTTTTCCATACTGATCAAGCAGTTACTATGTTAGGAGCAAAAGTGGACGATTTTGTTATAACTGGAACCTTAGCTTCTGATGATTTTGAAATGAATCAGTTTGAAGTATCTCCAAATCCATCTCATGGATTGTTCAATGTTGCTTTTGGAAATTTAAATCCGAATAAAATTGAAGTTTTTGACCTAACCGGTAAAACTATATTATCTAAAAACAATTCATTACAAAACCATACAACTATAGATTTATCTCAAGCATCAGATGGTGTTTATTTTGTAAAAATATCAACAGATTCAAACCATTACGTAAAAAGAATTATTAAAAACTAAATACTATGAATAAAAATATCATTACTGGAATTTCCTCTGTTTTTATTTTAACAGCTATATTTCAATCGTGTAAATCGACTACACCTGTTGTAAACAATACCGTTGAAAAGAAAAGCTATGGTATTCAAACCGAATACATGGATAAATCGGTAAAACCAAATCAAGATTTTTATAATTATGTAAACGGAACTTGGCTTAAAAACACCGAAATTCCTGCAGATAGAACGCGTTGGGGCAGTTTTGACGAATTAAGAAAAAACACCGACGATGATGTTATGGCAATTTTAAATGAAGCTGTTCAAAATAAAAATTTAGATCCAAAATCAGATCAAGCTAAAGCGGTAAATCTATACAAATCAATTTTAGATACTGTAACTAGAAACAAAAAAGGAATTGAACCTTTAAAACCTTATTTAGCCAAAATTGAATCGGTAAAAAACGCAACGGATTTGATGAATTTGTTAGCAGAAAACAAATCGGAAGCGAGTTATGGTTTCTTTGGGGCGTTTGTAAATGCAGATGCTAAAAACAGTAATAAAAACGTGGTATATGTTGGAACGGGAAGCGTTGGCTTACCGGATAAAGATTATTATGTTTCCGACAAACCAGATAACAAAGAAAAAAGAGAAAAATATGTAGTTCATGTTTCTAAAATGCTACGTTTTTTGGGTGATGATGAAGCTACAGCTTTAAAAAACGCTACTAAAATTTTAGCTTTTGAAACCGCATTATCTGAACCTACTTTAGACAGAGCTGAACGTAGAGATAGAAGAAAAACGTATAATCCAATGTCGGTAAATGATTTACAAAAGTTATTTACTACCAACAATTGGAAAAATTATTTCGCTAAAGCAGGACTTCCTCAATTAGATTCTGTTGTAGTTTCACAACCAAAATACCTTTCTCGATTAGACGAAATTCTAAAAGAAAATAAAGTAGATGATTGGAAAGCGTATATGAAATGGAATTTATTGCGTTCAAGCGCGAATGAATTATCAACAGAAATTGAAAGAGCAAATTTCGAATTCTATGGTAAAACCTTAACAGGAACCATGCAACAACGTCCGGCTGAAGAAAGAGCATTAGCGTCTGTTAACGGAATTTTAGGGGAAGCATTAGGAAAATTATACGTGGAGAAAAAATTCCCGGCGGAAGCCAAAGCGAAAGCAGCGGCAATGATTACTAATGTTTTCAAAGCGTATGAAAATAGAATCAACAAATTGCCATGGATGACGCCAGCTACGCGTTCAAATGCAATCACAAAACTGAATAAAATCAGAATAAAAATTGGATATCCTGATAAATGGAAAGATTTTAGTGAATTAACAATTGTGAGTCCAGATAACGGCGGAACGTTATTCGAAAATAACAAAGCTATTAGTGCTTGGAATTACAAGAAAAACATCGACAAATTAAACAAACCTGTTGATAAAGAAGAATGGGGAATGTCGCCTCAAACGGTAAATGCGTATTACAATCCAACAAATAATGAAATTGTATTCCCAGCAGCCATTTTACAGCCACCTTTCTATGATTATAGAGCGGATGAAGCAGTAAATTATGGTGGAATTGGTGGTGTTATTGGTCATGAAATTTCTCATGGTTTTGACGATTCTGGTTCTCGATACAATGCTGAAGGAAATTTAATTAATTGGTGGAGTGAAGAAGATTTAAAGCAATTTACTCAATTAGGTGGTGCTTTAGCAGATCAATATTCGGCTTTACAACCGTTACCAGGAATTTTTGTAGATGGTAAATTTACTTTAGGTGAAAATATTGGTGATTTAGGTGGAATTAACGCTGCTTATGATGGATTACAAATTTATTTGAAAGAAAACGGAAATCCAGGATTAATTGACGGATTTACTCCAGAACAACGTTTCTTTATTTCTTGGGGAACAATTTGGAGAAGCAAAATGCGTGATGAAGCTTTAAAAAATTATGTGAAAACCGATCCGCATTCGCCAGGAATGTATCGTGCTTTTGTACCGCTTCAAAATATTGAAACTTTTTACAAAGCATTTGATATTAAACCAGGTGACGGAATGTACATCGCACCGGAAAAAAGAGTCAAAATTTGGTAAAAATAAAATTAGCCGTCCCGATAAAAAACGAGACGGCTTTTTTTATACTTTTGCCCTATGGCATTTATATACCCAAAAAACGAAAAACTAAAAAGCAAAAAAGTCATTGATGCTCTTTTTACAAAAGGGAAATCAATTTCTCAATATCCTCTACGTTTAGTTTATGTGCCAATTGACGAAAATCTTTCAGAAGAAAAGTTTCAGTTTGGAGTTTCGGTTTCTAAAAAATATTTTAAAAAAGCAGTTGATCGTAATTATTTCAAAAGAGTTTTACGAGAATGCTATCGTTTAAATCAAAATATCTTAAAAGAAAAAATAAGTCAACCTCACGCTTTTATGTTTTTTTATCAAACAAAAGACAAATTAACCTACCAAGAAATTCACGAAAAAACGATTCAACTTTTCGAAAAATTCAAAGAAAATCATAAGTAAATGCTAACTTTGGATTGGTTTTTGTGGATTTTAACTATTTTCGTATAAAATAAAATAATTACCTATGAAGTTTTTCAGCAAAAAGAAAATTATAATTCCAACTATTGTTGCTGGATTTGTATTTATTGGGGTAAGTTTTCAAAATGATTTCTTCGCTTTAGCGAAACAAATTGAAATTTTTACAAACATGTTTAAAGTTGTCAATCAAAACTATGTGGATGAAACCAATCCAGGTAGCATGATGGATGTGGCTATTAAAAGCATGTTAAAAGAATTGGATCCGTATACGGTTTATTTTGATGAACAAGATGTTTTGAAATTTAAAATCAACAATACCGGTGAATATACTGGAATAGGAGCTATTATTACTAGAAAAGACGATAAGTTAATTTTAAAAGAAGTTTATGAAAACATGCCGGCTGACAAAGCTGGGTTTAAAGCGGGTGATGTAATCACACAAATTGGTGATGTAGTTTTAAAAGACTTCAAAGAAGACGCTTCACAATTATTAAAAGGCGCAAAAAATACTAGAATTGACATTGTTTATTTCCGTCAAGGAGTAGAGAAAAAAGGGCAAATTATACTTGATGAAGTAGAAATTAAGGCCGTTCCGTATTATAAATTATTAGCTAACAATACGGGATATATAGTACTTTCAAAATTTAATGAAAAAGCTTCAGCAGAAACTAAAGAAGCTTTGTTATCGTTAAAAGAACAAGGAGCAACAAAAATTATTTTAGATTTAAGAGACAATCCTGGTGGATTACTTCATGAAGCGGTTAACATCTGTAATTTATTCGTTCCAAAAGATGAAATTATTACTACTACCAAATCGAAAAACAAAGCGCATAATTTAATTTACAAAACCAAAAATGCACCTGTGGATACAGAAATTCCATTAGCCATTATTGTAAATGATAAAAGTGCTTCTGCTTCAGAAATTGTTTCGGGAGCGTTACAAGATTTAGATCGAGCGGTGATTGTTGGCAATAGAAGTTTTGGTAAAGGATTGGTACAACGTCCGTTTAATTTAACGTATGGAACACAAGTAAAAGTAACGATTTCTAAATATTACACACCTTCGGGAAGATGTATTCAGGCGACAGATTACAGCAAAAAAGACGAAAACGGTAAACCAATTAAAACTTCTGAAAAAGAATTTAATGCTTTTAAAACTAAAGGTGGAAGAACCGTTTACGATGGAGGTGGTGTGTTACCAGATGTGGAAATTGCTGAAATGAAAAGCAGCAACATTGGTTCGAGTATTGCTAATTCTGAAGCAATTTTTGAATTTGCGAATATTCTGTATTATAAAAATCCGACTGCTAAAAGTGTTTCGAGTATTTCAGATGCCGAGTATAATGAATTTAAAGCATATTTAAAGAAAGAAAAGGTCGACATCAACACAAATACCGATCGATCACTAAAAAACTTATTAGACGCTGCAAAAAAGGATAAAATTGATTCGGAGCTTACAACTGAAATCAAACAATTGGAATTAGCTATAGAGCGTTCGAAAGACAAAGAATTGGATAAAAATAAAGAAGAAATTAAACGTTTATTATTACAAGAATTAATTCTGCGTTATGGGTATAGAAACGCTTTTTACAATTATGTTTCAACCAAATATGCCGACGTTATTAAAGCGCAACAAATTTTAAATACACCAACAGAATACAATAAAATATTAAAAAAATAAGATGAAAAAAGTATTATTTGCCCTAGTATTCCTTTCCACATTTTTAGGCTTCTCACAAGAAGAAACCGTACATTCTATTTATTTTGATACGGATGTTCGTGAAATCAAACAATTACAATCGGATGCGGTTGTTCATTTTTTAAGTTTAATCGATACTACTCGTTTAGAAAGTGTTTCTATCTATGGTTATTGTGATGATGTAGGAAAAGTTGATTACAATTATAAATTATCGCAAGACAGAGCTAACAGTGTTAAAAACATGTTGGTGAAAAAAGGGGTGAAGTATAAAATCATCGTAAAAATTGAAGGTAAAGGTAAGGTAATGATCGATGAAGATTTGGAAACTAACGTTCCGGAAGCGCGTTCTAAAAACCGTAGGGTAGATGTGGTACTAAACTTTAAACCTTTGGTTATAGAAGAATTAAATATTCCGGGTTTATATTCTACCATTCGTAAAAATGCACAAGAAGGCGATCGTGTGTATTTAGACAAATTACTTTTCGATGCAGGAAGCAGTAAATTGAAAGAAAGTGCAAAAAAAGAATTGGATAAAATTACAGTTCTATTGAAAAGATATCCTAAAATTCATGTGGAAATACAAGGTCATGTGTGTTGTACTCCAACCTTCCATAAAGAAGCAATTGACAAAGACACCAAAAAACGTGAATTATCTAAAAATCGTGCCGAAAGAGTATATCGTTACTTAATGAGTCGTGGAATTAGTAAAGTCCGCATGACGTTTAAAGGTTATGGAAATACGCAACCTTTAGGAAAAGACGTGCAATTAGACAGAAGAGTAGAATTGGTGATTACGAAGATTGATAAATAAAAAAAAGGGTTCAAAAAATTGAACCCTTTTTTTATGGAATTTACGGATTTTCCGTAAAATGGAAATTTGAATTTGTACTAATTTTGAGTATAAATACTTTTAGATTATGTTTAATTTTAAGATCAGAAAAACCGAAAGAATTATCCTAAAATGGAGCGTGTTGCCAACCGTTTTATATTTGCTTGTTTGTTACTTCAAAATCAAAGGAATAAATGATGCGTTTTATATTACTATCGGTTTATTTCTGATTTTTCTTTTTATGTTATTCTATAAAATCTACTCGTTATTTGATCATCACAAACATTAAGATTTTCGCATTTCTATATGCGGAATATCGTCTTCTAAGTAACTTTCACCAACGGTTACAAAACCATGACTTTCATAAAATTTCTGCAAATACAATTGTGCTGAAATGGTAATGTTTGTTACTTGAAATAAATTTTGGATGGCTTCAATTGAAGTACGCATTAAGTCGTGTCCTAATTTTTTATCACGGTGCGAAGCTTTAACAATTACACGCCCGATTGAACTTTCGGCAAAATAATCATTCGGTTTAAATAATCGAGAATAAGCGGCTAAAACACCTTCATAGTAACCTAAAACGTGAATGGCTTTCTCATCTTTCCCGTCAATGTCTTGATAAACGCAATTTTGTTCCACTACAAACACTTCCGATCGTAATTGTAGTATTTGATATAGTTCGGTTGTAGAAAGTTCGTTAAATCGCTTTATTTTGAATTCTATCATGATTTAGTCATTGCGAGGCACGAAGCAATCTAAAAATTGCTTACTGCTCTTGTTTATAAAATTTTAGTTGATTTAATTATCGCTTCCATTTCAAACAGCAATTCTTTTTTAGAATGAACCGGATTAAAAGCAAATCCATCAATAATAATAAATCTTTTGCGTTTGTTGTCTTTTATGGCAAAATTAATATACGGTCCGGTCATGAAATCATTATGAAATTCCCAACTTCCGCGCATTTCATAAGCCAAATTATTATGAATTTTTGTAGTTTCAAAATTTGGATAATATGCTGGTTCAGCAACCATATAACTGCCTTTGGTTTTCCCTAAAACATATTTTTTAGAAACCTGATTTCTAATAAACAAACTATTGGTAACTACTGCGTTTTTATTATAAATGGCAGAAAAACTCGCTGTATAAATCAGTAAATTATTATAACCTGAACCAATTTCTTTTCGCAACCATAAAAAATTATCGCCTTGTAATCCTTTGCTATATTCTTTTGGGATTTGAATATCAACTAAAAATTGCTTTTTTACCTGTTGTTGTAATTTCTTATTGGTTGTCGATTTTTGTAATAATAATTGAATTTCCGATTCGTAAAACGTTTTCATAATTTCTTTATAAGAAAGTTGAAGCTGTTTTAAAATCATTTCTTCATTTTCGCCTTCAATGGTATATATCTTTTGGTTTTTGATATATTTATCTTTTTCGAATTTTGTTTCAGATTGCTCTTTTTTAGAAAGAACTAAAATGTTTCGCGATGCTTTTGCTTCAGTAGTTAAAGCACCATGGACAGGCATCAAAACAAACAGCGATTCACATTCATGTAATCCTACAATTGGGGCAGCGAATTTTTCTCTAATTTTTTCACCCACTTTTCCTTCCCAAAGTGAGTTAGAAATTAAAACCGTAACCGAATTTTGATTGACATAAGGGTTTTTAGCCACCACATCTTTTTTTTCATGTTCTTTTTCAAAACAAGAAAGTAGGAGGAAAGAGCAAAGTATTAAAAGTATTTTTTTCAAGTGCTGCATTTTTGTGTGGCTAATTTAAAACAAAAAACCACAATATTTATCTGAATATTGTGGTTTTTAAGAACTTGTTTTGGTATTAACCTTGAATTTTTAATTTCATTCCTGGTTGTATGTTATCCGATTTTAAATCGTTTTTCTTTTTTAAATCGTCTGCTGTTAAATTTGGAAACTTTCTAGTTATTGAAAAGATTGAATCTCCTTTTTGTACGATATAATAATCTTCTTTTACTTCTAATTTACTTTTTGCATCAGAATATTTATTTTCAGCAGGTTTTGTTGTGTTTTCTGCAACTGCATCTTCAACCTGTGGTTCTACGATTTCCGTTTTCGGTTTCGGCTTTTTGACCACTTCGTTAACCGTGACTTTTTTCGTAGTTTGAATTACTAAACTCTGACCGGCGTTAATATTACTTCCTTTGATTTTATTCCACTGACGTAAATTGGTAATGCTAACATTGTTTTTATCTGCAATTTCACTAAGTGTTTCGCCTTTTTTAACTTTATAATAGTTTTTGCTAACCACTTCTTTTGTACGCTTTTTAATTACTTCTTCGTATTCAACATTTTCATCTACTTTGAATTTCGAATTAGAAGCTACTGCAATAGAATCTTGTTTGGCAATACTATCGCGTTTTCTAATTTGCGCTAATTGAAGATTTCTGATTTTCTCTTGCTCTAAATACACCAAGTATCCATAAATTTTTTCTTCATTCGATACAAAAATTCCAATTTTGTTTTTAGGTAAACGTAAATAGAAATATTCGTTATCAATTGATGGAATGTATTTCGATTTGTAAATCGGATTTAAATACTCTAATTGTTCTTCCGAAATATCTAATAAATCCGATAATTGTTTAAAGGTCATAGCATGTTTAACCATTACCGTATCCGTTTCAAAATACGTCATTTGCGCTTTATGCGGTACTAATCCGTGTTCTTTTTTGAACTCATAAATGTACATCGTTGCTAAAAACGCAGGAACATAATTCGCTGTTTCTTTTGGTAAATATTTTCTAATTTCCCAATAATCTGTTTTACCACCTGAACGTCTAATTGCTTTAGAAACGTTTCCTGGTCCGCAATTATAAGACGCTAAAACCAAACTCCAATCTCCAAAAATTTCATACATGTTAATCATGTATTGGCAAGCTGCTTCTGTTGATTTTATTGGATCATGACGCTCATCCACATAAGTGGTAATGTTCAATTTGTATTGTTTACCAGTAGCAGGCATAAATTGCCATAATCCACCAGCACCTACTCTTGATTTTGCTTTAGGTTGTAAAGCAGATTCAACAATTGCTAAATACTTAATTTCTAATGGTAAGTTGAATTTAGATAACTTTTCTTCAAATAAAGGAAAGTAATATTCAGCTAACGCCATTTGTCTTTCAAAACTTTTAGATCTGTTTTTTAAGAACGACTTAATTACGTTTTCTAAAGCCGGATTGTACTCAATAATGAAAGGCGATTGCACATCTAATTTGTGTAAACGTTTCTTTAGTAATTCCGTATCTAAATCATACGCTACTTTTTCGTCAATGTTCATGTTTTCAATATCAAAAAACATTTCATTTGACAATGTTGCATCTGAAATTTCTTTCAACCATCTTTCATCAATACATGTACTTGTTTCATGATTTTTAAAAGTGGCTTTAAGCGAATCCAAATACGTTACTTTGGGAGTAAAAAGGGTCGGTGTAATCTCTTGCTTTTCTTGCGCAAACATTCCGTTCGACAAGAAAAACCCAAAAGCTAGTACTACAAATTTCTTCATTCTTTATATATTTTTTTCTCCTGTAAAAACAAGAGAGTTTCATCTAAATCATTAATTCACAATTACTTGTAAAAACGCAAATATATTTTTTTTATTGTACCAATCCCAACATTTAACGATAAAATTTTCATTTTAACGTTTTTTTTTGACTTTTGTCGATGAATAAGTAGTAAAAAATAATCCCTAATTAAACCTAAAAATCAATTTTATATTGTTTTGTTTTATTGACATTTCTTTAAAAGTTTCATTTTAATACTGTCAAATTTTTGATCGTATTTTAAATCGAAACTCTCTAATTTTTTGTAATTTGTTACATAAAACTCAGACATTCCGTCTGAATAAGTTCTTCCAGCAAAAAAAATCCCAATGCTATCTCTTGAAGGTTCGTTTTGATTTTTTTCAGTAGTCCATTCTTCATTAAAATCTCTAACATCAAATTGGGTTATTTCCTTTTTATTATTTTTCTCGTCAACAAAAAAGTATTTTTGATTTATAATACCTTGTTGATCTTCAGAACTTGTAAACAATATCCCGTTTTTGGGAATTCTATAAATTCTTATTCCGTTTTTATATTCAATTTTACTCCAACAATTTGAATTATAGATAATTTGGACTTTACCGTTATAATTTTTAGGTATTAGAAAATATTCTGTGTCTACTTTTTGAAATTCAACCCATAAAAATTGGTAACAGAAAAAAAATAAGATTGGAATTATTGACCATAATATTTTCGATAATATTCTAATTTTACTAAACCAAACTAAAAATACCCCAATTATGAAAACAAAAAAAGGCAATCCATAAAAATATAATAAACCTGGCAAAAACGTTGAAAATCCAGTTCCAATAATAACTAAAATTATTCCTGTTTTAAAAACCAAACTTTTATTGGATTTCATTATAATATTCTTATGATAAATTAGTAAATTACTCCAAAATTGCAGCAATTCCTGGTAATGTTCTTCCTTCTAACATTTCTAACATGGCACCACCACCCGTTGAAACGTAACTCATTTTAGATTCTAAACCGAATTGTTTAACAGCCGCAACGCTATCACCACCACCAACTAATGAGAAACAACCGTTTTGAGTAGATTCTGCAATAAAATCACCTAAAGTAATCGTTCCGTTAGCGAATGCTGGTAATTCAAACACACCAATTGGTCCGTTCCATAAAATCGTTTTCGAATTTAGAACAACCTCTTTTAAATCGGCCAACGTTTTCGGACCAGCATCTAAACCTTGCCATCCTGCTGGAATTTCTGCAACATTAACCACTTGCGTATTTGCCTCATTTGAAAACGCATCGGCAGCTACTACATCAATTGGCAAGTGAATTTTCACACCTTTTGCAGTAGCTTGTTTCATGATGTCTAATGCCAATTCCATTTTATCGTCTTCACAAATAGAATTTCCGATATTTCCACCCATCGCTTTGATGAATGTAAACGTCATTCCACCACCAATAATCATGTGATCTACTTTATCTAAAATATTTTCGATAATCGTAATTTTTGAAGAAACTTTACTTCCTCCAAGTATTGCTGTTACTGGTTTTTCAGAGTTTTTTAATACTTTATTGATGCTTTCAATTTCTTTTGCTAATAACGCTCCGAAACATTTATCATTTGGAAATTCATTTGCAATAATGGTTGTTGAAGCATGCGCTCTGTGTGCCGTTCCGAAAGCGTCGTTTACATACACATCTCCTAAATTGGCTAATTCTTTAGAAAAACCAACATCACCCGCTTCTTCTTCAGCATAAAAACGTAAATTTTCTAATAATAAAATTTCACCATTTTGTAAATTAGCCGCTGCATTTGTTGCGATTTCACCTCTACAATCAGCCGCGAATTGAACTTTTTTACCTAAAACTTCTTCAATTTTATAAACAATGTGACCTAGAGAATATTTGTCTTCTTTACCTTTTGGTCTTCCTAAATGCGACATTAAAATTACCGAACCACCATCGTTTAAAATCTTTTCAATAGTTGGCTTAGCTGCTTCAATTCGGTTCGCATCTGTTACTTTAAAATTTTCATCTAAAGGGACATTAAAATCTACACGGATTAGAGCTTTTTTGTTGTTAAAATTGATGTCGAAAATAGTTTTCATAAATTTTATGTTTATAAATTGTTGTTATTGTTTTTACTTTTAGAGAATTGCAAAGATAAAAGTTTGATTTTAAACCAAGATAAAAATCTCTTATATTTGCTCATGCTTTTTAAAGACATCCTTGGTCAAGACCACATTAAAAACTTTTTAATTACTACGGCAAATGCCGGAAGAATTCCGCATGCACAATTGTTCGTTGGGCCAGAAGGTTCGGGAACATTGCCAATGGCTATTGCTTATGCGCAATATATTTTGTGTCAGAATTCTGGTGGAGAAAACAACACAGGAAATGCTGCATGTAATTTAAAATTTGAACATTTATCGCATCCCGATATGCATTTTGTATATCCGGTTACCACTACAGATGATGTAAAAGGAGATAATGTTATTAGTGCGAATTTTTTATCACAATGGCGTGAATTTGTAACTGAAAATCCTTATGCCAGCATATTTGATTGGTATAAAAAATTAGAAATTCCGAAAAAACAAGGATTAATAAATGTTAAAGAAGCGGCAGAAATCAGTAGAAATTTATCTTTAAAAGCCTACGAAGGCGGATATAAAGTCATGATCATTTGGATGGCTGATAAAATGAACAATCAGGCTTCCAATAAATTGCTTAAAATTTTAGAAGAACCGCCTGAAAAAACCGTTTTTATTTTGATTACGGAAAGTGTGGATGATTTATTACAAACAATCATTTCTCGTTGTCAAGTAGTTGATTTTTTAGCTTTACCCGAACAAGTTATCACGGAAAAACTAATTTCTGTTCATCAAGTAGATGCCAATTTAGCAAAAAAAATCGCGCATCAAAGCGAAGGAAATTATAATAAAGCTTTGCATTTGTTGCATAAAGACGACGATGACAGTATTTTTGAAGAGTGGTTTATCAATTGGGTGCGAGCGGCATTTAAAGCAAGAGGAAATGCGAGTGTTATTTCCGATTTAATTTCTTGGAGTACCACTATTGCCAAAGAAGGTAGAGAAACACAAAAGAATTTTTTACAATTTTGCATTCAGTTTTTCAGACAAGCGATGTTATTGAATTATCAAACGAAAGATTTGGTGTATTTAGAGCCTAATTTTGAGAATTTTAAACTGGAAAAATTTGCGCCTTTTATTCATGGAAATAACATTGTGGATATTTTTAAAGAATTAGAAGACGCTATTTATCATATAGAACGAAACGGAAACAGTAATGTTATTTTAACCGATTTGTCGATTAAGTTAACGAGATTGTTGCATAAAAAAGAAGTGTAAATTACGATTTGAGATTTACGAATTACGATTTGGGATTTCAGAATTACGAAAAAAAATATTAGCCACGAATTCACGAATTATAAAATGTATTTAAGTATAATTTGTATCGACTTTGTCGATAATTAAATCGAATTAAAATTTTAATATTGACAATATGAAAAATTCGAGAATTCGTGGCAAAATTTAAATTTAAAAACAACCAAAAATAATAAACTATGAATCCATTTGCCCTTATTTTATTAGCTTTTTTAGCCATTACATTTTTACAATCCGGTTACGATAAAATTGCCGATTGGAACGGAAATGTAAGTTGGTTAAAAGGTCATTTTTCACAAACCTTTTTAAAAAATCAAGTGCCTTTTGCTTTATTAATTGTTTTAGCATTAGAAATTGTGGCAGGAGTTTTAGCTCTTGTTGGAATGGCTGAAAACATTAAAAGTGGTGCTACTATTATTGGCGATTATGCTTGTATTGTTTCTTGTATTACTTTATTGTTTTTACTTTTCGGACAACGCATCGCGAAAGATTACGATGGCGCAAGAACCATTGTAATTTATTTGATTCCAGCCCTTTTAGGAGTATACTGGTTATAATAATTTACGATTTGGGAATTACGATTTCAGAATTACGAAGATAGGATGGCTCGGATTTATAATCCGAGCTTTTTTATACCTTTTTTTTATTTCAAACTAGCTTTGTACAAACGCAATTCATCCCAAGAGAATTCATCGCCGTATTTGTCTTTTAGCAAACCTAAACCTTCGTTATTATAACCTTCAAAAGCATTTTTAAGTGAAGAAATTTTCTCTTCTGGAAGTAAATCTGCGAGTTCAATCACTTCCATTTGAATTAGTTTCGTAAAATGTGCATAGACCGAACTTGGTGTGAGTTTTCTTTTCGCAGCAATTTCGTGAATACTCAAGCCTTCTTTCCAAAATTCCATGGTAATTTCTATCGTAGTTTTCTTCGGAGTAGTGGACTTTTCCTTAACTTTTTTAGTTTTCGTTTTCTTTCTGAACACTTCCGAAAATTCTCGTTCCACAAAACCATCAATTTGTTTAAATTGATCCGACAATGAAGCAATTTTATTAATTTTATAATATTTCATATCGTCTGAAGACATGGTTTTTTTATTGAATTCAATACCGTTGACTAAATTCTTAACCAACAACACTGATTTTTTTAATTGCAGAACTGTTTTCACTTGAATTTCTTCCAATTCCAAGAGTTCGTCGTGGAACGTTTTGACTTTCTTTAGATTACTAACTTCAGCAATTTTCAATAACAAATCGGTAACTTGATAATCTAACGTTTTGAAATAATACTGATACGCTGCTTCACATCGTTCTGCTAAAAAAGGAATATCAATGGTTTCTTGATAACAAATTTTCTGTATTTGATTGATGAATTTCTGTGAAGAATCTAATAATGCTGCTACAATAGTTTCATTTTGTTCCGCCCAAGTTTTGTATTTCGATTTGGTGGTTTTACCAATTTCATTATTGTACGAAAACCTATGATTGCGCCATTCTTGTGCCAATTGTCTGAAATCGAAACTCTTACATAATTCTAAACGTAAAAAGTTTTTAGTTTCAATAGCTAAAGATTGCGCTAAAATGGTTTCATCAGCTTTGTTATTAGCGTAATTCAACACTTCTGTATCGGATGAAATACCGTTCAATTGTATCGGAGATAGCAAAATTAAGCCATTTAAGGAACGAAGTCGAGATAAAGCCACATATGCTTGTCCGGGTGCAAAAACTCGCGAAACATCCAACGCAGCGTTGTCAAATGTTAAACCTTGACTCTTATGCACCGTAATCGCCCAAGCTAATTTTAATGGATAATGACTATACGTTCCAATAACTGTTTCTTCAATTTCCTTAGTATCAGGGTTTACGGTGTATTTTATATTTTCCCAAGTGTATAAATCGACTTCAATGGTTTTATTTTCTTCCGTAAAGTGTACTAAAATTTCTTTATCAGCTAGTGAAGTAATTGTTCCGATTTTTCCATTGAAGTATTTTTTTTCAAAAGATAAATCGTTTTTGATAAACATCACTTGTGCACCAACCTTCAAATCCATTTTCGGTTCGATAGGGTAGATCTTTTCTGGAAAATCTTCAACAATTTCTGGAAAATACGTAACTGTTTTTGCTTTTAATTCGGCCAACGCTTCTTTGTTGATATCGTCAGCTTTGGCATTATGCGTCGTTACAATAATACAACCATTATGGTTTTTGATATTGAAATCGGGTTGTACATACTGATTTAAAACCGCTACATTTTCAGGTGTAATGGTATTGTTTCGAAGATTGTTCAAAATCGAAATAAACGTTTCATCTTCCTGGCGGTAAATTTTCTCCAATTCGATGTATAACGGTGGGTTTTGACGAACTACTTGCGAATGAAAAAAGAAAGATCCAGCATAATACTTTTTCAATTCGTACCATTCTTCTTGTTTAATTACAGGTGGTAATTGTAATAAATCTCCTATAAAAAGAACTTGAACTCCACCAAAGGGCGCATCAACTCTTCTCACTTTTTGTAACATAAAATCGATGGCATCTAATACATCCGGACGAAGCATCGAAACTTCATCGATAATAAGCAATTCTAAATTTAAAAGTACTTGTTTTTTAGTAGCATTCATTCGGAAATGTTTGCTAATTGTAGTTTTAGTTTCGAATTTATAAAGTGAAGAATGTGAAGTAACTTCTTTATAATCAGGAATAAAAGCCGAAAAAGGCAACTGAAACATGGAATGAATCGTAACGCCACCCGCATTTAATGCCGCAATTCCAGTAGGAGCAACCACCACAGTGTTTTTGTGTGAAGTGGCAATAATTTCTTTGAGAAGAGTTGTTTTTCCAGTTCCAGCTTTTCCAGTAAGAAAAACAGATCTATTCGTTTGATTGATGAATTGAAGTGTGTATTCGGCGGCTTTAGTAATGTGTTCCACGTGGCGTATAATTTTATTCACAAATATAAAAAAAGCCCTGATTTCTCAAGGCTTAGATATTATTTTTTTTCTTTTGTTGCTTTGTATTCTTCGTTTAATAGTTTTACCAATTTATCTGTTAAATTATAAGAATCTTTAGCAAAAATTACTGTTGGTGCATCATCAGAAGTTGTTAAGATGTAATCGAATTTCTCTTTTTTTCCATAATCAGTGATATATTTTCTGATTTGGCTTACTAAAGTATCTTTTAACTTTCCACCTTCTTGATCAATTTTACCAAGAACTTCATTTCTTTCAGCTAAAAGTGCTTGTTCACGTTGCTTTAATTCAGCATATTTTTGTTGTGCCCATGCTGGACCATTAGCTTGTGCAGCTCTTTGGAAATTAGCCATTTCCGCCTCTAATTGTTTCCCTTTAGCTTGTAAAGGACGGCCCATTTCTTCTGATTTTACTTTAAATTTTTCGTTTTCGTCTTTAAATTTATCGTATTTATCTAATAATACAGAAGTATCAATATAACCTGTTTTAAATTCGTCTTTTTTGGCAGTTGCCGTTTCTTGGCAAGAAATCATTGCTACACTTAAAGCAGCTAATGCTAATAATTTTTTCATTTGTATTTAATTAATTTTTATTGAAATGAAATCCGTTTAGGAAATCGATTTTTTAATTTTGGTAAAAATAATAGTTTCTTTTAAATTTTAATTCATTTTTGAAATTTTCTTTAAAAGAATCAAAAATCATATAAAAATCTAATCATAACTAAATTTTATATGATATTAAAACAACTATAAATAATTACTATTAAAACCCACTCTTTTAAACCCACCTTAAAGAAAACATCTTTTTTTAGTAATATATTTCGATATTTTTAAGTGAAATTGTGCTTAAAATCGCTTTATTTTACGTTTTATTGGTTTTTTATGATATAAATGTGCGAAGAAAACTCTTTTTTGAACAAACCAGACACATTTGACATCAAGCCAATAAAAAATCCTTTTACAAAACTCATTTTACCGGTTTTGTATTTTTCAGATAATAAAGAAACATAAAAACTATCAAACCACATTGGTTTTACATTTTTCAATTCCATATCTACATCTGAAAATAATCTTTTGATGCTGGTTTTTGAAAAATGCCACAAATGACGAGGTACATCATAAGCAGCCCAAAAACGATTGTAATATTTCGCATCGTACGATTTGTAATTTGGAACAGCAATAATAATTGTTCCTGTTGGTTTGATAATGCATTTTAAATTGGCAATATATTCTTCTAAATTTGGAACGTGTTCTAAAACGTGCCACATCGTAACTACATCAAACGAGTTTTCTGGTAAATTGAAAATATCTTCTGTAAAAGTTACACCTTTATTTACCGCTAAATTTTTGGCGTCTTTATTCGGTTCGAAACCTAAAATATCCCAACCTTGGTGTTTAGCTTCAACTAAAAAATCACCAGTTCCAGAACCAATATCTAATAATTTCCCTTTTTGAGGTTGTTCTGAAGTAATTAAAGAAACTTTACCTTTAATGGCACTGCGTTTTACTAAATGATATATTTTCTCAAAAAAGGTGCGTTTTCCATCCGTATGAGAAATATAATCTTCACTTTCGTAATATTTTCCTAAAACATCTAACGATGGAGTAGGGTGTGTTTTTAATAAATCATATTCCTTGTTATGTAACAAAGAAAAGGTTTCCTTAGAAACCGAATGATCTTTAACAATAATAAATTGGTTTTCTTCTAAAAAATTCATTTTATGTTTATGTCTTTATTTATAGGCTTTGACAAGGTTGTTTCACGTGGAACTATTTTTAGTAAACAGTCGCAGTATTCAGTCTCAGTTAAAAAACTGTAAACTAAAATCTGAGACTGCTAACTATTAACGTCCCATATGAATTAACAATACCGAAATATCACTTGGAGAAACACCACTAATTCGAGATGCTTGTGCAATTGTTGTTGGACGGATTTTTGTTAATTTCTGACGCGCTTCAATAGAAATCGCTTTTATTTTACTAAAATCATAATTATCCGGTATACGAACATCTTCTAAACGATTCACTTTATCAGCGTGATTTTTTTCTTTTTCAATATATCCAGAATATTTCACTTGAATTTCAGCTTGCTCAATTACTTCTTGGTCTAAATTGTTTTCAGCAATATAATTGGTAACGGCTTCAAATTTTAAAATATCTTCTAAATCAATTTGCGGACGCGAAAATACTTTAAACATTTTATCACCTTGCGTCATCGGACTTGAACCTTTAGCTTCCAAAATAGGATTGGCCACATCAGCACGAATACTTGTTTCTTTAAAAAACGTTACAAACTTATCTGAAGCATCTTGTTTATACTCCATACGTTTTAATCGATCTTCTTTGGCTAAACCAATCGCATATCCTTTTGGTGTTAATCGTAAATCGGCATTATCCTGACGCAATAACGTTCTGTATTCTGCACGAGAAGTAAACATACGATAAGGCTCTTCTGTTCCTTTCGTAATTAAATCGTCAATTAACACTCCAATATACGCTTCATCACGTTTTAAAATAAAAGGTTCTTTTCCTTGAACTTTTAACGCTGCATTAATACCGGCCATCAAACCTTGAGAAGCTGCTTCTTCATATCCCGTTGTTCCATTAATTTGTCCAGCGAAATATAAACCATTTATAGTTTTCGTTTCTAAAGTATGTTTTAATTGCGTAGGAGGGAAGTAATCGTATTCGATAGCATAACCCGGACGGAAGAATTTTACATTTTCAAATCCAGCCACCGAACGTAACGCTTTAAATTGAACATCTTCTGGAAGTGATGTAGAAAATCCATTTACATATACTTCAACCGTATGCCATCCTTCTGGCTCTACAAATAACTGATGACGTTCTTTATCTGCAAAACGATTAATTTTATCTTCAATAGACGGACAATATCTTGGACCAATAGATTTAATTCTACCATTAAACATTGGACTACGGTCAAAACCTTCACGTAATAAATCGTGAACCAATTCTGAAGTATACGTCATGTGACAAGAACGTTGTTCCGTTAAAGGCTTCGTTACATCAGAATAGGAAAATTTAGATGGGTTTTCATCGCCAGGTTGTTCAATCATTTTAGAATAATCCAACGATCGACCATCTACACGAGGAGGTGTTCCTGTTTTCATTCTTCCAGATTCAAAACCTAATTGATGTAAATCTTCAGTAATTCCGAAAGCAGCACTTTCACCTGCACGACCACCACCAAATTGTTTGTCGCCAATATGAATTAAACCATTTAAAAAAGTACCATTTGTTAACACCACCGTTTCTGCTTTAATTTCCAAACCAAGCGATGTTTTAATTCCGGTTACTTTATCTCCTTCCGATAAAATTCCAGAAACCATCTCTTGATAGAAATCCAAATTCGGAGTACCTTCTAACATCATTCTCCATTCTTCGGCAAAACGCATTCTGTCGGATTGACATCTTGGCGACCACATCGCCGGCCCTTTGGATTGGTTCAACATCTTGAATTGAATCGCCGTCAAATCGGAAACAATTCCAGAATAACCACCCAAGGCATCAATTTCACGTACAATTTGTCCTTTTGCAATTCCACCCATGGCAGGATTACACGACATCTGTGCGATGTTTTGAAGATTCATTGTAACCAACAAAGTAGAGCATCCCATGTTTGCAGCAGCAGCAGCAGCCTCGCACCCAGCGTGACCCGCACCAACTACAATAACATCATATTTTTCTTGAAACATATTCTATGTTCCACGTGAAACACGTGGAGGATTTTTAAAAATTTTTTATTCCACGTGGAACAAAAAACTTAGGTTATTATCTTAAAGTTCCACGTGGAACAGTTTAATTTTTTCTTCTTCTTTAGTGCGCATTACAATAGCTTCACTATCCGTTTTATCTTTGTAACCACAATAATGTAATACACCATGCGCTAGTACACGTTTTAATTCTTCCTCAAAAGAAACATTAAAATCATTGGCGTTATCTTGTACTCGTTCTACAGATATAAAAATATCACCACTAATAATATCACCTTCTGTATAATCAAAACTTATGATATCTGTTAAAGTATCGTGATTTAAATATTGCATATTAATAGCATGCAAATATTCATCGTCACAAAAGATATATGAAATTTCACCTAAAAATTTATTTTCAGATTCAACAATAGTTTCAATCCAAGAAGCATAAACTTCTTCATTATCTAAAGTGAAATCAGATTCGTAATTAAAACTTATCATTTGGTTTTAAAATATTGTTGTACTTTATTATTAAAATTGGGTTGCAAAGGTAGGCTTTGTCTGTTTAATATTTCAACACTTTTTAAATAATTTAATAGAGCAGGAGGTAAGGGTTTATTTGTTCCTAAGAAATCTTTTTTATTAGTATTTGATTCTCTTTTACTATCCTGACCTTGTTGCTTCATGGCAGTTTCTAATTTTAACAACTCATGATTGATTTGCATAGCTCGATTAATATTCTCTTGAGTCAGCCCTTTATTGATTAATTGCTTTTCTAAATCTTTCATTTGTTTAACAGCATTCTGACCATTACCACCCATACCATTTTTCTCTAATTCCTTTTCTAAAGACTCACGTAACTCTTGTTGTTCTTTAATTATTTCTAACAATTTACCTGCATCACCTTCACCATCTTTACCATCGATTCCTTGTGAACCACCCTCACCTTGTTCTCCTGGTTTTTTACCTTGACCTGGCTTTTGTCCGTCACCTGGTTTCTTTCCGTCACCCGGTTTGGGTTGACCATCTTTCATTTTATCACCTAAACCTTTTTGCTGAGAAATAATATCGGCTAATTGTTTGCCTCCTTTTCCTTGTCCAGGTTTTGGTTTACCAGCACCGCCAGAAGAAGACATACTCATGTTCATATCGTTTTGAACATTACTTAACATATCGGCTAATTTATTCGCAGAAGATAAGGTAAATTGTTGATGAGAAATTCCTTTTCCACGATTAGTTGCAACTAAATTTTCAATAGATTTATCTAAATTATAATGTATTTCTTCTACTTCTTTTAAAACTAAATCCGATAATTTTGGTTGACGCATAGACAAAGCAAATAAACTATCATCAACATGTTTAAATTGCGTTTTTAAATCTTGTTGTTTCTTTAATAGTGAACTTACATTAGATTTAGAATTGGCAACCGATTTAAATTGTTGCATTAACTTTTCTTGATCAAATGAAAATGACAATAAATTATCTAAAATCTGACGTAATACTTTAGCATCTTCAGCATTCTCTTCCATTTCTCCAGCAGCCATAGATTGAGACATTTTTTTGCTCATTTCTTTCATTTTTTGAGCAGCCGCTTTTTGATTTTTCTTAGCTGATTTAGTATCTTTTTTTTCTAAATTATCTTCGGCTTTTTGTTGATCTTGATCCACTTCTTTCTGATCACCTTTATCATTTGGAATATCCATTGGTGATTTTAATTCTTTATTTTCTTTTTCTAAATCGTCTAATTCCTTTTTTAAATCATCAAACTCTTTAGATAGTTTTACTTGTTCTTCCTTAGATTGATTATCCTTATCACCAAGTTTATCTTGTTTATCGGAAAGCTTGTCTAATTTATCTGCTAATTGTTCCGCTTTTTGTTCTACATAATAACGCTTGGTTAATTCTACTAATTGTTCTAAAGATTTTTGTTGCGTTTTAGCTTGTTGTTTTAGTTTATCTGCTTTATCAAACAACTCTTCTTTCTCTAATTTCTTAGTTAATTCTTCTAATTCTTTTAAAAGCTTTTCGTTTTTTGCAGCATCTTTTTCATTCTTTTCTAAACGATTTAAAAGCTCTTGTTTCATTTCGTCTTTTTGTTCTGGCTTAAATTGTTCTAGATTCTCTTTCATCTTTTCAGAAAATTCTTTCATCATTTCGTCTTGTTGTTTTTGACGATTGATAAAATCTTGAATCTTTTTCTGATCTTTATAATCCAGATTGTCTTTTTGTTTATCTAACTTTTTCAATTTCTCTAATTCATCGAATTGTTTGTCTTGGTTATCCAAAGCTTTTTGTAAACTATTGATGTTAGATTGCTGTTCTTGCAACGATTTTTGTTCTTTTTGCTCTTGCGTTAACTCAGAATGAGAAAAAACAGTTGATTTCGATGATTTTAAACCATTAACTACATCATTATCAAACACTTCAAAATAATAATCATAATTTACACCTGGTTGCAAAGTAATTACATCTGGAAAAGAGTATACAAATTGATCAACCACTTTACTTTTTAAAGTCAATCCTTTTCTATAAACAATATTTGGTTTTGTTCTATCATAAAAAACCACTTGTAATTTTGATAATCCGTAATCGTCTGAAACCTGACCAATTATAACTTTTTGTTTTAATTTTAAACTATCAGGTGTTTCAGTTGCAGAAATACTTGGAAACTGATCTTTTAAAATGGTTAATTTATATTGTAAGTTTTCGTGGTTTTTTAATTGTTTATTAGATATTGAAATTTGATAATCGGTATTATTCACAATTCTTTTAGTTAAAGAAAACTGATTTTCGTTTTTAGAAAAAGGTGTTACTAAAGAATTGTTGTTATAGTTTACAGTTGTAGTGGCTAAAGTATTTAAATTCCAAGTTACCAAAGTTCCTTCTGGGATAACCGCATTTCCGGTACCTTGAATTACTTCTGGTTTTTTTCCTAAATAACTTGGAAAATGTAACTGCATTGTAAAAGATGAAATTGTAGGAACATTAACAACATTCAACACATAATCATTAGACGTAATTTCATTCGATTTAAAATGAAAAGTAATATCCTTTTGAACATTATCAAATTGATAAGAGAAATTTCCAGGTGAAATAGTTTCTAAAAAATATTCTTCATTATTAATAATAATCGAAGCATTTTCTGGAATGATTTTCCCAACCGTTTTTACTAAAAGTTTGAATGATTTATTTTGTTCCACGTGTAAATCGTTAGAAACAATTTCAAATTTAAAGGCAGCAGGTTTTTCAAAATTTTTATCGTATTGCACTACACGAGCAAAACTATTTGAAATTACATCTGAATTTCCAGAAATATAAAAGAATAAAATAAACAACAACGGAATTAATGCATACGGCAAATACTTTTTATTCTTATTGAAATTAATAGCATTTGAAAAAGGAATTGGTTGTAAAGTATTCGCTTTTTGTTCGATTGATGCTAATACCAATTCTGATGGTTGTTTTGTATTGGCTAATTGTAAGAAATTAAGTAATTTGTCTTTTACTTCATCAAAGTGAGTTCCAATAATTTTTGAAGCTTCTGTATAATCTAATCCTTTTTGAATTTTAAACAATTTAAACAAAGGAAGCATGATGAATTTAGACAGTAATAAAACTTCAACAGCAATAAACAACCAAAACAAAATTGTTCTACCTTGAGTGGAAAACCATAAAAAGTATTCCATTAAGAAAGTGAAAATAAAATATAACAAGCCTATAGCAATAAAAAGAATAATTCCTTTTATTAACTCATTGGTGTAAAATTTCTTGATAAAACCTTCTAGCTTGTCGTAAATAATTGCTTTCTTTTCCAAAATTGTCAATCAATTGTTAATAACTGATAAAATTACAAATTTTTTAAATACATAATCAATACTAAAAAGTTAATAGTTGTATAAAATGTTAATAAAGAAATAAAAACATTAAATAAAAAAATAATATTATTTCTCTGTTTATTTTCAAATCAATGTTTTAAACATATAAGCCATAAAAGTTTTTTTAAAAAAATTGCAGCGCAATAAGAAGTACTTATAACTACTTTAAAAAGTTCATTTAAGAAAAAAAACTTAACAAGTTAGCTTATATGACTTATATGGTTAAATAATCTATAAATGTTTTATCTTTGCAAAAATTTAATAACAATGTCAAAACCAGTAAGAGTACGATTTGCTCCAAGTCCAACCGGACCATTACATATTGGTGGTGTTAGAACTGCACTTTTCAATTATTTATTTGCCAAAAAACACGGTGGAACATTTTATATTAGAATAGAAGACACAGATCAAACACGATTTGTAGCAGAAGCGGAAGATTATATTTTTGAAGCATTAGAATGGTTAGGAATTGCTCCTGATGAAACTATTGGAAAAAATGAAAAATTCGGACCGTATAGACAATCGGATAGAAAACATATTTATAAACAATATGCCGATGAATTAATAAATTCGGGATGGGCTTATTATGCTTTTGATACTGCTGAAAAGTTAGATGAATTACGCAAACAAGCAGAATCGGAAGGAAAAACATTTATCTATAATCATTCGGTAAGAGAAACATTAGATACTTCTTTAAACGTTTCACGTGAAATTATTGATGAGAGAATTGCTTCTGGTTCACCTTATGTAATTCGTTTTAAAACGCCAGTAAATGAAATTTTACACTTACAGGATATTATTCGTGGTGAAGTAAAATTTGATACGAATTTATTAGACGATAAAGTTTTATTTAAATCGGATGGAATGCCAACGTATCACTTAGCGAATATTGTAGATGATCATTTGATGGAAACCTCACATGTTATTCGTGGAGAAGAATGGTTACCAAGTTTACCATTACATGTTTTATTATACAAAGCTTTTGGATGGGAAGCTCCAGAATTTGCACATTTACCTTTAATTTTAAAACCAATTGGTAATGGAAAATTAAGTAAACGTGATGGTGATAAATTAGGATTTCCAGTATTTCCATTACAATGGACAACTTCTGAAGGAACATCAATGGGTTATAGAGAAGCCGGATTTTTCCCTGAAGCAGTAGTTAACTTTTTAGCATTGTTAGGTTGGAATGATGGTACAGATCAGGAAATCTTTTCATTAGATGAATTAGTTCAAAAATTTGATTTAACAAGAGTAAACAAATCGGGTGCAAAATTTGATCCAGAAAAAAATAAATGGTTCAACCATCAATATTTACAAAAGAAAGCTAATGAAGAATTGGCTCAAGCCTTTGAAAAAGATTTAGCAGAAAGAAATATTAGTACTTCTTTAAATGTAACTAGAGTAGTTTCTTTAGTTAAAGAACGTGCAAATTTTGTAACAGAACTTTGGGATTTATCGGATTACTTTTTTGTGGCGCCAACATCGTACGATGAAAAAGCAGCTAAAAACTGGAAAGAAGAAACTCCAGGATTAATGCAACAAGTATCAGACGTTTTAAATGGAATTGAAGATTTTACTTCATTAAATATTGAAACGCTTTTAAAAGACTGGATGACGACGAACGAAATCGGAATGGGTAAAGTAATGCAACCGTTACGATTAAGTTTGGTAGGAGCCTTAAAAGGTCCGCATTTGTTTGATATTATTGAAATGATAGGTAAACAAGAAACCAAAAATAGAATAGAAAAAGCAATCGCTAGTTTATAACAAAAAAGCCCTGAATTATCAGGGCTTTTTTTATAATGTATTATAAGTAAATCGTTAATTGACCACTTATCATTCCAATATGTCCTTTGTATTTTTCTGATAAAGCAGGAACTTTTGTATTGTTGTTTAAATTATTAAAGAAGTTATTTAAACCATACTGGTAACCTAAACGTAAACGCAAATTAGTAATACCTACATTAATTCCAGCATAAATATTAGCATTTAATTTCGTTACATCAGTTATATCCTTAGCAGTTAATGTTGGTTGATCTACTAAAATATTGTTTTCATCTTCTTTATCAATTTTTAGTTTATCATTGATTTGAAGTACTGGTCCGAATTCAATATTAAAATGATTTTGACTTACCACATATCCTGGCATCAAGTAAATTTGAACAGCAGATAATTTATAATTCGTATCAACAACAGAAACTAATTTCTTTGTTTGAACAGAAAAATTAATATCTGTAAAAAACATTCCAAAACTCATTTGCCAGTTATTATAGAAATTTCCACGAACGTGAAATCCTCCAATCCAACCTGTTTCTGGAGTAATGGTAAAATTATTGGTAGAAATGTTTAATTGAGTTAAACCACCACCAATACCAATACGATTACTGTCTTTATATCCACTTTGTGCTAAAATTGAAATTGAAAATAAGGCACATACTAAAACTAAGAATTTTTTCATTTTGATAAGTTTAAGTGGCAAAAGTAGCATAATTATTTTATTAATGTAACTTTTACAAAAAACAAACGTATAACTATGGTAACTAAAAATTATTTATTATGACACCTTTTTTAAGTATTTTCCTTGTATTAGGACTAATTATTTTGCTTGGATCTTTTTTTACTGTTAAACAACAAACTGCAGTAGTTGTGGAACGATTCGGAAAATTTACAAGTATAAGAAACTCTGGTTTACAACTAAAAATTCCAATTATTGATAGAATTGCTGGAAGAGTTAATTTAAGAATTCAACAATTAGATGTCATTATTGAAACGCAAACAAAAGACAATGTTTTCATTAAAATGAAAGTATCTGTTCAATTTAAAGTAATTCAAGAACACGTTTATGAAGCATTTTATAAATTAGAATATCCACACGATCAAATTACAGCTTATGTTTTTGACGTAGTTAGAGCAGAAGTTCCTAAACTTATTTTAGATGATGTTTTCGTAAGAAAAGATGATATTGCTATTGCAGTAAAACGTGAATTGAATGAAGCTATGATGGCTTACGGATATGACATTATCAATACTTTAGTAACAGATATTGATCCAGATATTCAGGTAAAAAATGCCATGAATAGAATTAATGCTGCAGAAAGAGAAAAAACGGCTGCAATGTTTGAATCTGAAGCACAACGTATTAGAATTGTTGCTAAAGCTAAAGCAGAAGCAGAAAGTAAAAAATTACAAGGTCAAGGTATTGCCGATCAAAGAAGAGAAATTGCGCGTGGTTTATTGGAAAGTGTAGAAGTTTTAAACAATGTGGGAATTAATTCACAAGAAGCTTCAGCTTTAATTGTTGTAACACAACATTATGATACGTTACAAGCAATTGGTGCGGATACTAATAGTAATTTAATTTTATTACCGAATTCGCCTCAAGCAGGAAGTGATATGTTAAACAACATGGTAGCTAGTTTTACAGCAAGTAACCAAATTGGTGAAACCATGAAAAACCAACCAAAACGAGTTAAGAAAAGTGGAGATCATACTTCTACTGATTTTAACCCAAGTGATACAAGTTCATAATTTCAAAATTAGTTTGAAAAATTTAAAACCATCAATTTTAAAATTGGTGGTTTTTTTATAACTAAAAGTTGATAAAAATACTTTTTGTGAATTTTAAGAAATTTGAATTCTAAAAAACTAGCTTTTTAGTTGAAAAACGCAAATAAAGCGATTTAAGAAAACTTCTAATATAAAGACGTAAAAACACTTTAAGGAAAAATATTTTTATCTTAAAATTAAAATATAGAAGTCGATTTTTTAAGTTTTTAATTATAAAAAATATAATAATAATAGATTTTATAAATAATAAACAAAACACATAAAATTAAAAATTTATATCAATAAAGATTATATTGATAGTTTTTAAATTTGAAGAAAATAAAAAAAACCTTCAAAAGTAAATTTGAAGGTTTTAAAATTTAGACACTTCGACAAGCTCAGTGTGAAATTCTAATTATTATATTTTACTGTTCAGAAACTTTTGCCCAAGTATCTCTTAGTCCAACTGTTTTGTTGAAAACTAATTTTTCTGCTGTTGAATCTCTATCCACACAGAAATATCCTAAACGTTGAAATTGAAAATGATCTAATTCTTTAGCGGTTTGTAAACTTGGTTCTACATAACCCGTAATTACTTCTAATGAATTTTGATTGATAAATTCTTTAAAATCAACATCTTTATTACCGTCTGGACTTTCATGTGTAAATAAACGGTCGTAAATTCTAACTTCTGCTTCTTTAGCATGAGCAATTGAAACCCAATGAATTACACCTTTTACTTTTCTATTACTTGCTTCTGTTCCGCTACCTGATTTAGAATCTACATCATACGTACAGTGAATTTCAGTAATATTTCCATCTGCATCTTTTACAACTGATTCACCTTTAATGATATAGGCATTTTTCAAACGCACTTCAGTTCCTAAAGTTAAACGGAAAAATTTCTTATGAGCTTCCTCTTGAAAATCTTCTCTTTCGATATATAATTCTTTAGAAAAAGGAACTTCTCTATACGTCATTACTTCTTCTTCCGGATTATTTTCGGCTTGTAACCACTCTTCTTTTCCTTCCGGATAATTAGTAATGACCAATTTTATCGGATTTAAAACCGCCATAACACGAGGCGCCACTTTGTTTAAATCTTCACGAATACAGAAATCTAATAACGAAACATCAATTAAATTTGTACGTTTTGCAATACCAATAGTTTTTGCAAAATTTCTGATAGCAGCTGCCGTAATTCCACGTCTTCTCATTCCAGAAATCGTACTCATACGAGGATCATCCCAACCTGTAACGTGCTTTTCTTCAACTAATTGTAATAATTTACGTTTCGAAACTACAGTATGTGATAAATTTCTACGGGCAAATTCTCTTTGTTTCGGACGCACCTTAGTTTCATCATAAATTTGATTTAAAAACCAATCGTATAACTCTCTATGAGGTAAGAATTCTAACGTACAAAATGAGTGAGAAATTTGTTCTAAATAATCACTTTCTCCATGTGCCCAATCGTACATAGGATAAATACACCAATCGTTTCCTGTACGGTGATGATGTGCGTGCATGATACGATAAATAATAGGATCACGCATTAACATATTGTTTGCACCCATAGAAATTTTAGCACGTAAAACATGAGTTCCTTTTTCGAATTCTCCGTTTTTCATACGTGTAAATAAATCTAAATTCTCTTCAATAGAACGATTTCTATAAGGAGAATCGGTACCTGGAGTAGTTGGAGTACCTTTTTGAATAGCCATTTCTTCAGAAGTTTGACTATCCACATAAGCTTTATCTTTTTTGATTAATTCCACAGCCCAATCATATAATTGTTGGAAATAATCTGAAGCATAACATTCTTTATCCCATTTAAAACCTAACCATTCTACATCTTTTTTAATAGCATCAACATATTCTTGCTCTTCTTTAGATGGATTGGTATCGTCGAAACGTAGGTTAACAGGTGCATTATAATCGATTCCTAGACCAAAATTTAAGCATATTGCACTGGCATGACCTACGTGTAAATAACCATTTGGTTCAGGTGGAAAACGAAAACGTAATTTATCAGCAGATAAACCATTTTTTAAATCGTCTTCTATAATTTGTTCTATAAAATTTAAAGATTTTTCTTCTGTAGACATTGTTTTTTTTACTTTTGACAAAGATAAAAAAGTTTATTGTTAATAGTTTATTCTTATACATAAAAAACGAAAAACAATAAACAACAAACCAAATTAAATGGGAACAATAAAATTAACTAACATTCGTACTTTTTCGTACCACGGATGTTTAGAAGAAGAAGCAAAAATTGGTAGTAATTACCGTGTGGATTTAACGATTAAAACGAATTTAAAACCATCAGCCAAAACAGATGATTTAACAGATACAGTAGATTATGTAGATTTAAATCGAATAGTGGTGGAAGAAATGGCAATTCGAGCAAAATTACTTGAACATGTAGCTAAAAGAATCATGGATAGAGTAATAAATGAATTATTTATGGTTACGCATGTTAAAGTAGAAGTTACTAAATTAAATCCGCCTATAGGTGGTGATGTTGAGGGTGTTACGATAATATTGAAACAAAAAAGGTAGTTCTCGATTTTACGATTTACGATTTACAAATTACGAAAAAGTAAATATTTGGAATTTGTTTTTTGAATATTGTTATTTTTATCTCTATATTTGCAATCCAATTATGGCGTCGTGGCCGAGCGGCTAGGCACCGGTCTGCAAAACCGTCTACTCCGGTTCGAATCCGGACGATGCCTCAGAAAACCTTCAATGAAAATTGAGGGTTTTTTTATTGGTAAATTTTTAGAAAAAATTATTTAAAGTTAACGCAAAACCGTCTACTCCGGTTCTCCCGAAGCTTCGGGACGGAGATGCCTCAGAATCCTTCAATGAAAATTGAGGGTTTTTTTATTGGTAAATTTTTAGAAAAAATTATTTAAAGTTAACGCAAAACCATCTACTCCGGTTCTCCCGAAGCTTCGGGACGGAGATGCCTCTGAAAACCTTCAATGAAAATTGAGGGTTTTTTTATTGGTAAATTTTTAGAAAAAATTATTTAAAGTTAACGCAAAACCGTATACTCCGGTTCTCCCGAAGCTTCGGGACGGAGATGCCTCTGAAAACCTTCAATGAAAATTGAGGGTTTTTTTATTGGTAAATTTTTAGAAAAAATTATTTAAAGTTAACGCAAAACCATCTACTCCGGTTCTCCCGAAGCTTCGGGACGGAGATGCCTCTGAAAACCTTCAATGAAAATTGAGGGTTTTTTTATTGGTAATTTTTTAGAAAAAATTAATTAAAGATAACGCAAAACCGTATACTCCGGTTCTCCCGAAGCTTCGGGACGGAGATACCTCAGAAAACCTTCAATGAAAATTGAGGGTTTTTTTATTGGTAAATTTTTAGAAAAAATTATTTAAAGATAACGCAAAACCGTCTACTCCGGTTCTCCCGAAGCTTCGGGACGGAGATGCCTCTGAAAACCTTCAATGAAAATTGAGGTTTTTTTTATTGGTAAATTTAAAACGATTTATTTCAATCTCTTAGAAAATAAAAAAATAACCCTTCTTAGTAGCTACTAAGAAGGGTAGAAATTAATAAGTAGTAACCTTAAGCTAAGCTTTCATTTTACCATTTTTAAAACGATAACTAGCAGTTTGATAGTTGGCAATGGTTAAGTTTAATAAAGTTTTATTTTGATTTTGTAAAGCTTTCATTTCTTTGGTTTTAGCTTTCCAAAGGTATTGATGTGATTCTTTTCTATCATTTATTTCAGTAAAAATTGAATTTTTTAGCAATCCCAAGGTTCTGTAATTTCCTAAAAATGCGCGTTCATCATTCGGTTGCATCAAACGAATATCTTTACCATATAATGACGTGTTATAATTCCAATTTAAGTAACCAAAAAGGGTTGGCATGATATCAATTTGAGAAACTAATTTGTTTATTTTTTCAGGCTTTGTAGGTAAATTATAAATTAAAGCAGGAATATGATGTTTATCGATATTTAATTCCCATTTTCCTGCGCTACTCGCACAATGATCGGCCACAATTACAAATACTGTATTTTTAAACCAAGGTTTTGTTTTCGCTTTTTCAATAAATTTTCCAATGGCATAATCTGTATATTTTACCACAGATTCTCTTGTACCTTGAGGCATATCAATACTATTCTTAGGAAAAGAATAGGGTTTATGATTTGAAGTGGTCATGATGAAATTGAAAAAAGGCTGTTTGGTTGCATAATTGGCATCAGCAATTTTTAAGGTTTTATTATAAATATCTTCATCACAAATTCCCCATGCATTTTCAAAAGTTACTTCATTATCTTCAATGTTAATTCGTTTCGTTTTCACATCATCTGATAGTGGATTTCCTCTATTTCTATCTACAATATTGAAACCTTGACCACCAAAAAAAGTATTCATATTATCAAAATATCCATCACCACCATAAATGAAATTTAAATTATAATTCTTTTGTTTTAAAACTGTAGCGATAGAATATAAATGATCATTATTTGGTCTACGAACAATACTATTTCCAGGAGTTGGAGGAACAGAAAGTGTTAAAGCTTCCATACCTCGAATAGTTCTGGTAACAGTAGCATACAAATTAGTAAAAAATAAGCTTTCTGTAGCAAGTTTATCTAAATTCGGTGTAAGATTATCTTTATTACCAAATTCGGTCATAAAATCGGCGCTAAAACTTTCTACACAGATTAATATAACATTAGGCTTGTTTTCATTACTGGAATTAATAACTTTTCTTTCTAAATTGGATAAATCAGTTGAAAGTAACGCTTGATTTTTTTGTTGAAGATCTTTTTTAATAATAGCAAAGGCATCTTTATTAGAAAGCTTTTTATAAAAAGTTTCGTAATCTAATTCATTTGAACGATAAGCCGCAAAGAAAGAATATACTCCATTTTTAGACAGTTCATTTACATATAAATTATCAGTTGTTTCTGCTTGTTTGTTTGTAATAAACTGAATGTAAACAAAACTTATAGTAAGTAAACTTAAAACATAAATTATTCTTTTTTTAAGTTTCATTTTATCTGAAAATACAAATTCGAATTTTTGTGTCTTTTTAAAATAAAAGAAAAACAAACCAGT
Organism: Flavobacterium urocaniciphilum; assembly: GCF_900110615.1. Lineage (GTDB taxonomy): Bacteria > Bacteroidota > Bacteroidia > Flavobacteriales > Flavobacteriaceae > Flavobacterium > Flavobacterium urocaniciphilum. The sequence continues at coordinate 211,436 of NZ_FOEI01000003.1, read as the reverse complement.
TAATAACAATAAAGAAAGTATTAAAACAGGTAAGGGATAAGATTGATTGATGTTTTCAATAACTTCATAGGTATATATTAAATAATCAACCGCAATAAAATTGAATCGTGTATTGAATTCACTCCAAAAGGGAAATTCGGCTAAAAAAGAAAAAACCGTAATGAAAAAAGTAAAAAATAATATGAAATACGTTAGCGATTTATCTAAAACAGAACCAATAAATTTTGAAGGAATAAGTAGTAAATACAATCCATAAACAAGACTAAAAAATACGGCAGTTCCAAAATCGAAAATAAGTCCTAAACCAAAAATCTTACTAAAATTAAATAAAGAAAAATCAATTGATTGTATGGATAAAAAGAATAAAACCAAACGAATTATGGTACCTAATAAACAATAAATCAGTAGGAAGTTTAGTAAAATTGAGAAACGATTTTGGGCAAAAATTTTCATGAATTTGATGTAATTAAAAATATACAACAAATGTAATCTTACCTTAAAATAACTACTAAAAAAAGAAGTCTAACATAATTGGAATAGACTAATAAAATAGGCATTTACAGCGATTTTACTGTAAATAATTTTGTTTGTATTCGGTTGGAGAAATTCCTTTAAATTTTTTAAAATTTAGGTTAAAAGTAGCTTTATTTTTAAAACCAACTGAAGTAGCAATTCCTAAAATTGAATAATGATCGTTTTCAGGATTAGAGTATTTTTTTATAAATTCTTCTACACGATATTCGTTAATAAAATCTTGAAAATTAGTAGCTAAATGAATATTTAATATTTCAGAAATATAATGTTTTGGAATGTGTATCGTTTCACTAAAAGATTGTAAGGATAAATTTTCATTAGTAAATAATTTATCAACTTCCATAGCTTCAATGATTCTTTTTTTATACGCATCAATATCTTTAGAATTAAGAGAAGAATTCTTGTATTTAGAGTGAGTTACAGGTAAATCGAAAAAATTATGATCTGAAACAAAAATATAAGTCAGATAATAAAACAATATTGATATTTCAAATATTAAAATAGAATTAAGAGTAACTATAATATCACTTTCAATTAAAAAATCTACAATAAGTAACGAGTCGGTTATTAAAACTGAAAAAATTAAAAAATAAAAAGGCGTTTTAATAAACTTAGCAATCTTAATTTTTTTAAGAAATATCAAAGAAAAAATAAGGTAAATAACACATACTAAATAAACAGCATGTTCTGCAACTTCAATCCAAAAAGATTCAATAAACTGTGTTTCATATAATTCAATTAGGATATAAATTAAAGTAGGAATAAAATACCAAGCAATTGAATAATTTAATTTTTTAGAAGTTTCAAAGTATTTTAAAAAGAGAAATAAAAGTGTAACAAAAAGTGTTTTATCTACAAAAAAGAAATCATAATGATAGAGAAATAAATTATTATTATCATCTCCAACAATATAAAAAAGTAATGAAAGTAGTAAGGCAGATAAGAACCAAAAATTATACGGCTGGTATTTATTTTTATTTTTGAATAAGTACAATAATAAAAATAACCCTTGTATTACAGCTATTATCTGAAACGTTTGAAGCATTACTCTAAAGAACTTTCAATACCTAATTTATGATTTACCAATTCTTTTCCTTTTGGAAAAATACCTTGAAGTAAAAAGAAGATTCCGAAAATGATTAAAATGAAACTTATAATACGTTTAATTTTATAAATATTAGTTGGAGTTAATCGGTGTTTTAATTGTTTTGATAAAAGAATTTTAACGATATCAAATCCTAAATAAAACGCTAAAGTAGAAGTAAAAAATAAAAACACTCGAAGCGGATCCATTTGTAAACGTGGTCCTTGCGTAATTAAAACCATCATCCAAAAACCTAAAATACCAATGTTAATAATGTTTAAGAAAAAGCCTTTAAAAAATAAACCTAAGTAGTTGTTTTTAGGAATATCATCGATATCTTTTTCTTCATCAATATTGAATTTTTTCTTCAATTGAATATAAGAAATCAAACCATAAACCGCCATGATTAATCCACCAATGATATACAAATTCGGATTATCTTTAAACTGAGCTAATATTTGATTAGAAGCATAATAAGCAATTGTAATGAATACAATATCGCTAAATACAATTCCGCAATCTAACGTAAAAGCAGCTTTAAATCCTTTTGTTATACTTGTTTCGATTAATACAAAAAAACCTGGTCCAATAGAAATGGCTAATAAAAAACCCCAAGGAATGGCAGATAAAATGTCTTGAATCATTCTTTTATAGTGAAAAGTGATAAGTAAAAAGTGATAAGTCTTTCCAAAAATAAAAAAAACTTATCACTTATCACTAATTACTGGCTACTAAATTTACTTCGCTTGAACAATAGTTCCTCCAGCTACTGTTTTTTGATTAATTTGTTTTGGTTTTCCAAATATAGTAATGGTTCCACCAGCTCTTGTTTTAGCATCTACTAATTCCGATGCATTTACATTAGCCAAACCTCCAGCATTTACAGTAACTGTAGTTTGTTGTGTACTACAATATTCACCGTCATATTTTGCTCCAGAATTTGATAAAATATCTTGATTTTTTACGGTTCCTTTAATGGTAACAATACTTCCAGCACCACATCGAACCGTTAATTTTTCTGCAGTTAAATTTTTCAACACCACTTCAGAACCTTCTTTAGTAATGATATCAAAACCAATAGCTTTTATTTCTTTTTCAGATGAAATTCTACTACCTTCATTAGCTTCTACAGCATCTAATTTTTTATAATAAACCGTTGCAGAAATGTCATCACCTTTTAATAATTTTCCTAAAGGTAATCGTATTTTTAATTCGCCATTATTGTTAACTAATTCTACTTCTTCAGAATTAGTTCCGTGTAGAATAACTTTATTTTCTGTTCCTGGAAGCAATAGCACATCAATTTTATCAAAAGAAGTGACTTTATTAAAATCGCCCACGTTTTTTTCCGTTTGTGCGAAAGCAATTGAACTTATGAATAATAGACTAAAAATGATTTTTTTCATGATTTATTTTTTATCTGAATACTAAAAACTATTAACTGAACACTGATTTACTTATTTTCTCTAATAAAATGAAAATCCAATTGTTTTTTTACTAAATCGGCATTCTTTACTTTAACGTAAACTTCGTCTCCTAATTGTAATAAATTCTTAGAAACTTCACCTACTAAAGCATATTGTTTGTCGTCAAACGTGTAATAATCATCTCTAATTTCTCTAATACGCACCATTCCTTCACATTTGTTTTCGATGATTTCTACATAAATTCCCCATTCAGTAACGCCAGAAATAACTCCTAAAAACTCTTGATCTTTATGGTCTTGCATGTATTTTACTTGCATGTATTTGATAGAATCTCTTTCCGCCTGAGCCGCTAAATTTTCCATATCAGAAGAATGAATACATTTTTGTTCGTAATCTTCTTCACTTACACTTTTTCCACCATCTAAATAATATTGCAACAAACGGTGTGCCATAACATCAGGATAACGACGAATTGGCGATGTAAAATGCGAATAATAATCAAATGCTAATCCGTAATGTCCAATATTATGCGTAGAATAGGCTGCTTTACTCATACATCTAATCGTAAGCGTATCAACCATATTTTGTTCTTTTTTACCTTGAACATCTTCTAATAATCTATTCAAAGAAGAAGAAACGGTATCTTTTGATTTTAAATTTAAAGTATAACCAAATTTTGAAATTACATTTTGTAAGCCAAATAATTTATCTTCATTCGGTTCATCGTGAATTCTATATACAAATGTTTTCTTTTGTTTTCCGATAAATTCAGCGACTTTTCTGTTGGCTAATAACATGAATTCTTCAATCAAATGATTAGCATCTTTACTTTGTTTGAAATAAACACCAACCGGTTCTGCATTTTCATTTAAGTTGAATTTAACTTCTACTTTATCAAATGAAATCGCACCCGCATTCATTCTTTTTCTACGAAGAATTTTTGCTAATTCATCCATTTTTAATGTTGCTTCCACTATTGGTTTTGGTGCATGATATTGTTCACCAGTTAACGAAATATGAGCTGGAATAATATCCGATTTTGTTTCGATAATTTCTTGAGCTTCTTCATACGCAAATCGTTGATCCGAATAAATAACGGTTCTTCCAAACCAAGAATCAATAACTTCAGCTTTATCATTCAATTGAAATATGGCTGAAAAGGTATATTTTTCTTCATGTGGTCGAAGTGAACAAGCAAAATTAGATAACACTTCAGGTAACATCGGAACCACGCGATCTACTAAATACACAGAAGTAGCACGGTTATACGCTTCATCATCTAAAATAGTTCCTTCTTTCAAATAGTGAGAAACATCGGCAATGTGAACTCCAATTTCATAATTTCCATTCGGTAATACTTGAAATGATAAGGCATCGTCAAAATCTTTGGCATCTTTCGGATCGATGGTAAACGTTAAAACATTTCGCATGTCTTTACGTTTTGCAATTTCTTCTTCTGTTATAGAAGTATCTATTTTATTAGCATACGCTTCCACTTCAATTGGGAAATCATATGGTAAACCATATTCTGCTAAAATTGCATGAATTTCGGTATTGTGTTCTCCAGGTTTTCCTAAAACTTTTACAACTTTTCCAAAAGGTGAATCGGCTTTTTTAGGCCAATCAACCATTTTGACTAAAACAACATCACCGTGTTCGGCATCAAATATTTCATTTTTAGGAATAAAAATATCAGTATACATTTTTGCATTGGCAGTTGTTACAAAAGCAAAGTTTTTCTGAACATCAATCACGCCTACAAATTCCGTTTTAGCACGTTCTAAAATTTCCAATACTTCCGCTTCTGGTCTTCTACTACTTCTTCTGTTATATACATAACATTTAACTTTATCGCCATCTAAAGCATGATTCAAATTAATAAACGGTATAAATACATCATCTTCTAATTCATCGCAAACAAAATATCCTGTTTTACGAGAAGTCATGTCTACAACTCCTTCATAGTATTCTGCTTTAGAAATAATTTTGAATTTACCTCTTTCGGTTTCTTCAATTTTTCCTGCTTTTTTTAAAATACCTAATTCTTTAATAATTTCATTTCTACTTTGCGTATCATTGACTTCAATTATAGCTGCAATTTGCTTATAGTTAAAGGCTTTATTAGGTTCTTTCGATAATATTTTATAAACATGAGCCGAAAAATCTTTGGCTTTCTTAGACATTTTTCTAAAATTCTTTTTCATATATCTTTCTTAATATGCATTAAAAGTACAAAGAACAATTTAGAAAATAGAAAATAGCTTTTAGATTTAATAAAATTTTAATTTTCAAATTCTGGAAGTTTTCAACATATATTAAAAACAACAAAAAAAGATTTTTTAAAAAATTAAAAATTTGATTGTTATTATAGCGTGTTAATATGTACGATAAATAATTTTTCAATTGTTGTTTTTTTAACTTATCGATAGTTATACAAAATAATTAACAATGTAAATTTTACGTAAAGTCTTCAATTTCAATTCAATTATTTTTTAAAAATTAATCTTATTAACAACTGTTAAAATCGAAAACTTCTTGGCATTTGTAAAAAAGTGAATTTTGAAAAATTGTTAATAACCATTCAAAAACTTTTAATAAGAAAACAATAAAATCTAAAAACTAAATTTGGATTTCTATTTTCAGTTTTTGATTACAACTTTTAATTAAACATCCAAAAAAAACTTCTAAAATTCTTTATTTAGTTATTAACAAGTTTTGTTAAATTAAGTTTACTTGATTATCAAGCTTTTGCGTTTTAATATTAACAACGTACTTTTTTTGTTAAAATATTCGATATTTCTTACTTTTATACAACCATTAAGAATATTTACAAATTTACTTCTTGATACAGTGGATATTGATTATTTTTGTAAATCATTATTAACATCACAACACACAACTTATGATAATCTCAATTGGTAACGACCACGCAGGTCCAGACTACAAAAATGCTATAGTTAACTATTTAGAAAGCAACGGTCATGAAGTTATTAACCATGGTACCGATACTTTTGATAGTGTAGATTATCCCGATTTTGGACACGCTGTAGCCTATGATGTAGAAAGTAAAAAAGCACATTTCGGAATTGTTATTTGTGGTTCAGGAAATGGTATTGCTATGTCGGCAAACAAACACCAAGATATCCGTGCCGCTTTATGTTGGACAAAAGAAATTTCAGAATTAGCCCGTCAGCATAATGATGCGAATATTATTTCTATTCCAGCTCGTTATACTTCAATCCAACAAGCTGTAGATATGGTAGATACTTTTTTAAATACCGAATTTGAAGGAGGAAGACACGCTAAAAGAGTAAACAAAATTGCTTGTAAATAAAGAATGTTAGACTTCTTAGAGATTTAGAAATTTTTAATAACCAGTTAATTTTTGAATATCTAAGAAGTCTAAATATCTAACTTCTAATATTCTGAAATGAGTCATAATCACGTCCACATTACCAAAAATAATGTAAAGGCAAATAATTTAGTGTATTCTATATTATTGAATTTACTGATTACAATCTCTCAGGTTGTGGGCGGAATTATCTCTGGAAGTTTGGCATTAATTTCAGATGCTTTACATAACTTTTCAGATGTATTATCCCTAGTTTTTAGTTTAGTTGCGCATAAATTATCAAGAAGAAAAGCGTCTATTGAACACACTTTCGGATACAAACGTGCCGAAATTTTAGCAGCTTTTGTTAATGCTTCTACACTTATAATTGTTGCTTTAATTTTAATTTATGGCGCTATTAACCGATTCATTCATCCGGAACCTATTAAATCGACTTTAGTAATTTGGTTAGCGGTTTTAGGAATTTTTGCCAATGGATTTTCCGTTATTTTATTAAAAAATGATGCCGATCATAACCTGAATATGAAATCGGCTTATTTACACTTATTAACAGACATGATGGCTTCAGTTGCGGTTTTAGTAGGCGGTTTGTTAATGAAGTTTTACGGATGGTTTTGGGTAGATAGTGTAATGACTATTCTAATTGCAATTTATCTTATAGTTGTAGGATTCGATTTAGTTATCAAATCAACCAAGATGTTAATGTTATTTACACCTGAACACATTGATATTAAAGAAATTGTAAGAGAAGTTCATAAAATAGAAGGCGCTGGAAAATTACATCACATTCATGTTTGGTATTTAAATGAAGAAGAAATTCATTTAGAAGCCCATTTAGATTGTCCGGAAGATTTTACGTTAACACAATTTGATGAGGTTTTAAACAATATTGAAAAAGTGTTATTTGAAAAATTCGGAATCAATCATACTACAATTCAACCTGAATTTAAAAAAGAAGATCCAAAAGAATTTATTGTTCAAGATTAAACCACAGGCAATTGTAGTTTTTTACGAATGGCGTAAATTCTGATTGTAGCAGTTGTTAACACACAAACAATCATGCTAATTTCGGTATTGATTTTTAAAAAGATCAAACCTAAATATAAGGCTCCACCAATTAAACAAGCGGTTGCATACAATTCTCCAGGTTTCATTAAATTCGGAACAGAATTACACAAAATATCGGCTAATAATCCTCCAAAAGTAGCGGTAATTACACCCATAATTAAAGCATAACCTTCGCCAATTCCAGCTTGTAGTGCAATTTGTAATCCAACAACAGTAAAAAAACCGATGCCTAAAGCATCCGTTACAAAAAGCAGTTGTTTAATCAGTTTAAAATTTAATTTGAAGAAAAATGTAATAACGGTCGCAACCAAAACAATAATGATTGCAAAATTATCGCTTAACCAATTTACAGGTCTAATTCCAATTAATAAATCGCGCGTAGTTCCGCCGCCATACGCCATTACAAAAGATAAAATTACTGCTCCGATTAAATCAAAACGATTGGTTCTTGCTTTTAAAACTCCCGTTACAGCAAAAACAAAAATTCCTAAATAAGAAAGGATTTGTAAAATTTCCAAAGCAAAAAGTATGAGCTGTTAATAGATTTACAAAAGTACTACTATTTCTAAAATTGTAGTGATAGTACTACTTTAAAAAGAAATAAATTCCAATAATATTAATAATGAAAAGAATCATAAATTTCCACATGAATGAAGCTTTAGAGATCTTATGTTTAAAAACTAAAATAGCAAACATACCGCCAATTGCGCCACCAATGGTTGAAACGGTAAACAATTCTTTTTCTGGTATTCTACTTTTGTTTTTTATCGCCAGGAATTTATCAAATCCAAAAAGTATAAAACTAACCACATTAATTGATAAAAGATAAAGTAAAAAGAGTTTCATCTAAGATTTAATTATTCCAGCAAAGATATAGTTTGTATTATTTCTTAAAAAAGAAATGATAATAATTAATAAAAGGTTACGTTTTATATTTATTTAAAAAAGTAAGAATAATAATACCAAATATACCTTTTAAAATTAAATTATATACTTTTACATTTCAAACACATAAAAATGCGAAAATATTTGTTGTTAGTATTAATAGGAACATCCCTATATGCTCAAGAAAAATCACAAGTAATTTATAAAAATGAAATCGTAACAATTTCTAATAAAAACAGTTTAGAAATTGAATCTTATTTTACTGAAAGTCGATTAATTACCAAAAGTAAAAATCAGTACGAATATGTAATTAGTGTTCCGTACAATAGTTTTAATGAAATTTCAGAAATAAAGGGATCAACACTGATTCAAAAATCCAATAAGAAACACACTTTATATTCTTCATCTATTCGAGAATTTGATGCAGAAGAAGAAAATATTTTTAAAAGCGATACAAAAATTAAACAGTTTTTATTACCGTTTGTTGAAGATAATTCAGTAATTGAATACTCCTTTAAAAACAAGATTAAACAACCGCGATTTTTATCTGTATTTAGGTTTCAAAATCCATTAAAAACACAATCAAGTAAATTAACGATACATTGTGATTCAAATGTTGAACTTGGATTTAAAGTTTTTGGAGAACATCAAGATAAAATTGTATTTACGAAATCAACTAATGGAAATATAGATACTTATACTTGGTTAGCTAAAGAAGTCCCAGAATTTGAGCTTGAAGAAGATATGCCAAACGCATTATATGTTCAACCACATATTATTTATTACATTAAGAAATATAATAACAAAGGCCAAACAGAAGAACTTTTAGAAAACGCTTCTAATTTATATAGTTGGTATTATACTTTGGTTAAGAATATTAATAAAAAAGATCAAACAGCTTTAAAAAACGCCACTTTAAATATTATTAAAGATAAAGCCTCGGATTTAGAAAAAGCACAAGCTATTTATTATTGGGTACAACAAAATTTACATTATGTTGCATTTGAAGATGGAATGGGTGGATTTATTCCAAGAGAAGCAGCTGATGTACATTCTAAGTTATATGGTGATTGTAAAGATATGGCCAATTTATTAAATGAAATGTTTAGATATGCTAATTTGAAATCTAATTTAACTTGGATTGGAACCCGATTGAAACCCTATACTTATGAAGAGGTTCCAACACCACAAGTAGACAACCACATGATTACACATCTTGAAATTGATGGGAAAAGTTACTTTCTTGATGCCACGGATAAATTTTGTTCGTTCTTTTTACCAACGTCACATATACAAGGTAAAGAAGCTTTAATTGGAAATGATGAAAAATTTAACATTAAAAAAGTTCCGGTAGTTGAAAGTTCTGAAAACAGCACTTCTATGACGTTTGATTTAAAAATAGAAGACAAATCTGTAAAAGGTTTAGCGACTGTCTATACAAATGGTTATTCAAAAAGTGAATTATTAAACATATTGTCTAATTTTCCACAGAAACAAAAAGAAATTTGGAAAAGCATTATTAATGCAACAAATAGTAAAATAAATCTAGAACCAATTGAATTTGCTACAAACGAATATAAAAATACACCATCTAAAGCAACATTTAATCTTCAATTAGAAGATGCGGTTAAAGATATTAATGGAAAATTATTAGTAAAACCGATTATTGTTTTCCCATTAAAAGATACTCAAATAGATATTGAAAAAAGAAAATATCCGGTAGAAAGTGAATATAATCAATTATATAAATTGGAGTATCAATATGAAATACCAACAGATTATAAAGTTGAATTTTTACCAGAAAATAGTAAAAATGAATCTGATGTTGCTTCATTTGAAATACAATATAAAGTTCAAAATAATTTACTATTAGTGAGTCAAAAAGTAACTACAAAAAAATTACTGATTGAAAAATCAGATTTCGAAAAATGGAATGCCTTTTTAAAACTATTAAACAAACAATATAATCAATCAATAATACTTACAAAATGAAAAAAGCACTTGTAATTTTTACATTATTATTCGTTTCAACAATTGGTTTTTCTCAAGAAATTAAGAGTTATACTTGGGATATAAAACCTACTTTTAAAAATATACCAGAAGAATATAAAAATCAACCTGCTGTTGTACTTTTCGACAAAAGATGGGTTCATACTAGAATTGGTGGTTATTCATTTGCCTCTTTTACAATGAATCATTGTGCTATTAAAATCAATAAAGCAGAAGAAATTAATAATTATAATAAAATTAAAGCAGAAGATAACGGCTTTATTAGAGATACTAGAGATTTTCATGCTAGAATTATTAAACCTAATGGAGAAATAAAAGTTTTACCACAAGAGAAAATCGTTAAAAAAGAAATTGATAAAGTACAATCAATTGTTTTTGAAGGTGTTGAAGCGGGTGATATTATAGAGTATTATTTTATTTTAAAAGAAAATCCAAGCGCCTATGGTGTAGAAGTTTTTCAAAGAGAAATCCCTGTTTTATATGCAGAATTTTCATCAACGAATTCTGGAGTATATTTTGAAAAATTTGCATCAAATGAATTTAAAAGTTCAATAAATGATGGAAAATCAATTTCATATGCAGAAAATATTCCACCGTTTGTAGAAGAAAAAAACGCTAAGAATTTAAAAAACTTAGTGAAATTAATTTACATGATTAGTGTTACTAATGCTCCAGACAATTTAAATTGGTCTAATTTTTTACCTTTATATTTTAAAAAACCAAGTTTTGCTTATTTCAAGAAAAATCAAGCTAGAGAATTTATTGAAAAGTTAAATGTGACTTCAGGAACAATTGATGAAAAAGTAACCAAAATTGATGCTTATATTAAAGAGAATTTCGATTTTGTTTGGAAAGGTGAAAAAGCAAAAAAAATATCAAATTTAGGAGATGGAAAACAAAAATTAACTGCTAATGATATTTTTGAATTATATGGTTTTACGTTCAAAGAGTTAAAAATCCCATACAAAGTTGTTGTTGGTATGTCGAGATTCGATGGAGATATTTCAAATTATAAATTTGTTGCTCCATTAACACACGAATTCATGTATTATATTCCAGATACAAAAAAATTCGTTTCACCTTATGAAAAATATCTTGCTTACGGATTTCCAATGTATGAACTTCAAGGTTCATCAGGAATTTTTTATGATCCTTCAAAAGCAATTGGAATTGAAGGCATGCAATTTCCAATTGCTCCAGCCGATTTTACAGTTATTTCAACTCAAAACAAAGTTGTTTTATCAGAAGATTTATCAACAGCTTCAATTGAAAAAATTTATTCAACACAAGGATATGAAGGACAATTAATTAGAAATTCTGTAAACTATCTTAAATCAAATGAAGAAGAAAAAGAATTATTAGATTTCTTAAAAAATAGAACTTTAAGCGATATTGATGCAAAAATTTCAAAATACACATTCGAAAATCAAGAATTTAAAAACAATCATACCAATACACCTTTTATTGTAAATTTAAATGTAAATTTAAATGAGTCAATTTCTGAAAATGCAGGTAACTTATTACTCGTAAATATTGGAAAAGTAATTGGAAAACAAACGAATTTATATCAAGAAACAGAACGAAAATTTGATGTAGATATAGCTTATGCTAAAACATATAAACACAAAATAATTTTTACTATTCCTGAAGGTTATGAAGTTGAAAGTTTTAAAGATTTGGTTTTTGATAAAAAAATGACAGGTAAAGAAGGACAAGAATGTTCTTTTGTTTCTACCGTAAAAACAGAAGAAAATCAATTAATTGTAGAAGTAAATGAAGTTTATGGTAATATTACTTATACTGTAGATTCGTATTCAGAATATAGAAACATTATTAATGCTGCAGCTGATTTCGCTAAAGGAAATGTTGTTTTAAAACAAAAAAAATAAAAAGGTTAATGACGATAATACAATTCATACAAAATCAAACCAACATTGCTGTAAAAAGCATTGAAAATACCCTTCAATTATTAAACGAAGATTGTACGATTCCGTTTATTTCCCGTTATCGAAAAGATCAAACTGGAAATCTAGACGAGATTCAAATCGAACAAATTGCCAAATTGAATAAACAGTTTGAAGAACTTATCAAACGTAAAGAAAGCATCCTTAAATCAATTGAAGAGCAAAATGCACTTACACCAGAATTGAAACAAAAAATTGAGAATTCTTTCGATTTACAAGAATTAGAAGATTTCTATTTACCTTATAAAAAGAAGAAAAAAACCAAAGCCGACACCGCTCGTGAAAATGGATTGGAACCATTAGCAAAAATCATCATGAGTCAGAAAAATGATGATGTTGACTATTTAGCTTCTCAATATATCAATGATAAAGTAGCCAATGAAGACGAAGCGTTACAAGGCGCTCGCGATATTATTGCAGAATGGATTAACGAAAATATTTTCATTCGAAAATCGTTACGAAGAACATTTTTACGTAAAGCGGAAATCACGACTAAAGTCGTAAAAACAAAAAAAGACGACGAAGCCGCACAAAAATTTTCACAATATTTCGATTGGTCGGAAAATGTTGCTAAAGCGCCATCACACCGATTATTAGCCATGTTACGAGCTGAAGCCGAAGGTTTTATTAAGTTGAATGTTGGGTTAAATGATGACGACAAAGACGAAGTGATTCGTTTTATGGAAGACAATTTAATCAAAACGAATAACGATTGCGCGGAACAAATTGAAAAAGCGATAAAAGATAGTTACAAACGTTTGTTAGAACCTGCTATTTCAAACGAAACTTTACAAGAAGCGAAAACCAAAGCCGATATAAAAGCAATTGATGTATTTGCCGAAAATTTACGTCAGTTGTTATTAGCGCCACCATTAGGTGAAAAGCGAATTTTAGCCATCGATCCAGGTTATAAAAGCGGTTGTAAATTGGTTTGTTTGGACGAGAAGGGCGATTTATTAAACAACGAAACCATTTATCCACATGCGCCACAAAACGATACTGCTATGGCGATGAAAAAAGTTCGTTCGATGGTAAACGCGTATAATATTGAAGCGATTTCTATTGGAAACGGAACTGCTTCTCGTGAAACCGAATTTTTCATTAAAAAAATTGCTTTTGATAAACCGGTTCAAGTATTTGTAGTTTCAGAAGCTGGTGCCTCAGTATATTCAGCAAGTAAAATTGCTCGTGAAGAATTTCCTAGTTATGATGTAACTGTTCGTGGATCCGTTTCAATCGGAAGACGCTTATCCGATCCGTTAGCGGAATTGGTTAAAATCGACCCAAAATCAATCGGAGTCGGACAATACCAACACGATGTAGATCAAACCAAATTAAAAGAACAATTGGATACTGTGGTAATGAGTTGTGTAAACTCGGTCGGAATTAACGTTAATACCGCTAGTAAATCATTACTAAGTTATGTTTCTGGAATTGGTGAAAAAATGGCGGAAAACATTGTGGCGTATCGTTCAGAAAACGGACCTTTTGAAGATAGAAAACAACTGAAAAAAGTGCCACGTTTAGGTGAAAAAGCCTACCAACAAGCCGCAGCTTTTATCCGAATTAAAGATGGGAAAAACCCGTTAGATAATTCGGCTGTTCACCCGGAAGCGTATGCAATTGTTGAAAAAATGGCTAAAGATTTAGGCATCAAAACGCATGAATTAATTGCGAATAAAGATAAAATCACTCAGATTACACCAGAGAAATACATTACTCCAGAAATCGGAATTTTAACATTAAAAGACATTCTGAAAGAATTAGAAAAACCCGGATTAGATCCACGAAAAGCGGCAAAAATTTTCGAATTCGACCCAAATGTTCGTTCTATAAATGATTTAAAAACCGGTATGATTTTACCTGGAATTGTGAATAATATTACCGCGTTTGGATGTTTTGTTGATTTAGGAATTAAAGAAAGCGGATTAGTTCACATTTCCCAACTAAAAGCTGGTTTTGTAGCTGATGTGAATGAAGTGGTAAAATTGCACCAACACGTTCAAGTGAAAGTCGTTGAGGTAGACGAAGCAAGAAAACGTATTCAGTTAACTATTATAGTTTAGAAATCCCAAAAAAGAAATCCCAAATTCCAATATTTTATACATTGGAATTTGGGATTTTAAATATTGTCCCGAAATTTCGGGATAAAGAACTTACTCTTTAGTTTCTTCTTCTTTTTTAGCAGCAGGAGCTGAATCTTCTCCTTTAGAGGCTTTTTTAAATTCATTGATCCCACTACCAAGACCTTTCATTAATTCTGGAATTTTTTTACCTCCAAAAAGTAATAAAACAACAGCAATAATGATAATCCACTCAGTACCACCAATAGAACCTAAAGTTATATATAAAGAATTCATTTTTATTAAATTAATAATTAATACTGCAAAGTTACATAAAAAATCAAAAAGTTAATATAATAATTCTTTTTTATTGATAGTTTAACAAATTGCACATTCACTATTTATTTTATATTTGTATAAAATCAAAATGTATGTCTGAAAAAAGACTAAAGTTTCAAGCATTAAAACGAAAACTATTAAACAAAAGACGTTTCATAATTTATAATGAAGATACGTTAGCTGAATCGTTTTCGTTAAAACTAACATTAATGAATGTGTTTGTGGTAGCCACTTTAGGAGCTATACTTATCATTTTTGTAACCACTTTTATCATTGCTTTTACACCGTTACGTGAATATATTCCGGGTTATGCTTCAACCGAATTAAAAAAACAAGCTACTTTATTAACCATCAAATCCGATTCGTTACTAAAAGTTACCAAAGAAAACAACGCCTATATCAACTCTGTTAAAGCAGTGTTGAATGGCGATTTGGAATATGCAAAACTGAATAAAGATTCCATTCAAGTAGCGCAAAATTTAGCTGAAAACGTAGATATTTCAGTTTCGGAAAAAGAAAAAGAATTGCGAAACGAAATTGCGAAAGACGATAAATACAACGTTTTTGAAAAAGCTCAACCCAAAGTTTCTTTCGTATTATTTGCTCCTGTTTCTGGAAAAATTATCAAAAAATACAATATTGCGAATAAAAATTTAGGGGTCAATATTGCTGTAGCAAAAGGAACGCCAGTAAAAACAATCGCAGCCGGAATAGTTATTTTTTCAGAATGGACACCTTCCAGTGGATTTGTTGTAATTGTACGTCATCAAGAAGATATTTTATCTGTTTATAAGAATGTATCTTCAACTACAAAATCAGCAGGAAATACTGTAAAATCTGGAGAAGTAATTGCTATTTCAGGTGAAAGTACCACACAAAATAATTTACATTTTCAGTTGTGGAAAAACGGAATTCCAATCGATCCTTTACAATTTATCAATTTCGAATAACATGTCAATTAAAGCAATTGCAGCCAAAATATTTGCCAAAAGAGTACACGCTCAAACTCAAAAATGGGCCAATAATCCTATAGAAACCCAACAAAAAGTTTTTCTGGATTTAATCCGTCAAGCGGAAAACACTCAGTTTGGAAAAGACCATCATTTTTCTCAAATTAAAACATTTGAAGATTTTACTCAACATGTTCCAGTTCGCGATTATGAACAATTAAAGCCTTATGTAGATAAAGTTGTTGCTGGAGAATCGGATGTGTTATGGAAAGGGAAACCTTTATATTTTGCGAAAACATCAGGAACCACTTCAGGTGCGAAATACATTCCATTAACCAAAGAATCAATGCCTTTTCATGTGAAAGCAGCTCGAAATGCAATTTTAAGCTACATTCACGAAACCGGAAAAGCCGATTTTGTAGATGGTAAAATGATTTTCTTACAAGGAAGTCCAGAAATGGAAGAAAAAAACGGAATTAAATTAGGTCGATTATCCGGAATTGTGGCACATTATGTTCCAAAATATTTGCAAAAAAACCGTTTACCAAGTTGGGAAACCAACTGTATTGACGATTGGGAAACCAAAGTGGATGCTATAGTGGAAGAGACTTTTAATGAAAATATGTCGGTTATTTCCGGTATTCCGAGTTGGGTGCAAATGTATTTCGAGAAATTGAAAAGTAAAGCTAATAAACCCGTTGGCGAGTTGTTTAAAGACTTCAATTTATTCATTTATGGAGGTGTGAATTACGAACCGTATCGCGCAAAATTTGAACAATTAATGGGAAGGAAAGTCGATTCAATTGAATTGTTTCCTGCTTCTGAAGGATTTTTTGCGTATCAAGATTCGCAAACAGAAAAAGGCATGTTGCTATTGTTAAATTCAGGTATCTTTTATGAATTTATTAAAGCCGATGAATTTTTCTCAGAAAATCCTAAACGTCTGACAATTAAAGAGGTAGAAATTGGTGTAAATTATGTTTTGGTTATTTCTACTAATGCCGGACTTTGGGCATACAATATTGGTGATACAATTGCGTTTACATCAACGAAACCGTATCGCGTAATCGTTACCGGAAGAATTAAGCATTATATTTCAGCTTTTGGTGAACATGTAATAGGAAAAGAAGTAGAGGAAGCGTTACAAAAAGCCATTTTGGGTACGAATATTAGCGTTAACGAATTTACAGTGGCGCCTCAAATAAATCCAGAATCGGGTTTACCGTATCATGAATGGTTAATTGAATTTGATTCGGAACCTGAGGATTTAGAAGCTTTTGCTTTAAAAATCGATTCGGAAATGCGTCAACAAAATGTATATTACGACGATTTGATAAAAGGTCATGTGTTGCGTACTATTGTGATTACGAAAGTGGCAAAAAATGGTTTTCAAGAGTATATGAAATCTATTGGAAAATTAGGTGGTCAAAACAAATTGCCTCGCTTAAGTAACGATAGAAAAATTGCGGATTTTTTTAATTAAATTAACGATAAAAAATCACTTTAAACTAACTAAAAAATAAAATCTCTATATTTGTCGGTTAGATAAAAGAAAAATTAATGAAAGACATTAAAAACATTTCGCGCTCAAGAGCGCAAGAATCGTCGGCAGCTATCGAACGATTGTACATTACTATGCGTCATTTGTTTAACCGTGGTTTCTACAAACCAATGGGAGTTTCAGGGGAAACGTTACGTGAAGCATTATTATCGCTAAGACCGGAAATTTACGGATCTATAGCAGAAGAAAAAGTAGAGTTAAACGGATTATTATACGTTATTGAGCGTTTACCAGTAGGTATTGAACAATGTCGTTACATCAATTTAACGTCTGATGAAGGGTATGCTAATTCGCACTTTAAAGCGATTGTTCCTCCAAAAAGAAGAAGAAATTGTTACCGTATTGATGAGGAACAAATTAACATTGAAATTACACGTGGTCGTTCTGATATCTATGATATTTTAACGCACTTAACGTTTATTTTTATCGAATCACACAAAATTAAAGACAGAGTTTTAATTGATGATGAAGGTTCGGTTTCTCGCGATTGGCAAAAATTAGAACAATTTGCTTTACAAACTAAAAAACTTACACAAGTTGATAGAGAAATCGCAATGTCACATGCTTCAAATGTTTTAGGAAGAACATTTGCAGAAGTTCAAGATATTTATGATGGTTTTGCCACTCCAGATTCTCCAGAGCGTTTCTTACAAATTGTATATTGGTTAGGAAAAATTGCTATTGAAGAAATTGTAGATAACAATAAAAGAACCATTACGTTTAGTCCGATTTTACGCGAGCGTTTAGGTCACCATATTTATGGTGAAATTTGGGCAAACAACATTAAAGAAACATTAAGCAAAAACGATTTATTATCAAGACCAATCCATATCATTAGTGCGAATATGCACAGTGTTATGAATTCGGTTTTTGCTCCTGCCGTTTTAGCTGCAAAATACAAAGGAAAAGAACCATTCCAGATTTATGAAGATTTAAGTGCTTCAAACAACAAAGACTTACGTAAGAAAGTTGAAGACGTTGCCTTACAACACGGAATGATATCTTTACCAGATACATCTGGAACTAACATAGATGTTCAAATTTTTGATACCGCTAAATTTGATTGGAAAAAAACAGCATTTCCAAACAATACTGTAAAAGACAAACCAGTACTTATCGTAATGGATTATGCCTTTGGAGAGCAAGCATATGAAACAATTGATGAGTTGTTAAAACCTTATAAAGTTGGAAAAACGAAAACATTATTAAATGTAGAATCGGTTTCAATTATGGGTAAAGCAGGTATTTTAGAAGGTGGAAAAGGAGATATTATGATTCCTAATGCACACGTTAATGAAGGAACTGCAGATAACTATCCTTTTGAAAATGAATTAACAAAAGAAATGTTTGAAGGTAACGGAATTCCAGTTTTTGCCGGTCCAATGATTACCGTTTTAGGAACTTCGTTACAAAACAGAGATTTATTGAAGTTTTTCCACGAATCTACTTGGGAAGCAATTGGATTGGAGATGGAAGGTTCGTATTACCAAAAAGCGATTCAATCAGCTTCAAAAATTAGAAGAAGTATTAATCCTGATGTAAAAGTAAGATACGCTTATTATGCATCGGATAATCCACTAGAAACAGGAAGCACATTAGCTTCTGGAGGTTTAGGAACAACTGGTGTAAAACCAACCTATTTAATCACAATTAAAATTTTAGAACAAATCTTTAAAGTAAAATAATTTTATGAGCACAAATTCTCAAGAACAAGAAATCGATTTAAGCCAAATTGGAAAAAGCATTTCTAATGTGATACAAAATTTTATAAATAAATGTTTCGATATATTATTTTTCATTCAAAAGAAAATAATAATTGTTGGATTATTATTTGTTCTTGGTATTGTGTTAGGTTATTTTTTAGATAAAGAGCCAAATTACACAAATGATATTGTGGTTATCCCAAATTTTGGTAGTAATGAATATTTATATAATAAAATTGATTTAATATCTGCCAAGTTAAAAGAGAAAGATGAAGCTTTTTTCAAATCGATTGGTATTTCAAATATGGAAGATTTTAAATCAATTGAAATTGAGCCAATTAACGGAATCTATAATTTTATCAATTCTGAATCGCAAAAATCTAATTTTGAATTTATTCAATTAATGGCTGAAGATGGTGACATTGAGAAAATCATTAAAGATGATATGACGAGTAAAAATTATTATTTACATAATATCAATATAAAAACTTCAATTGCTTACAATAGAAAAGATTTAATAGACCCGCTTTTAAAATATTTACAACAAACAGAATATTTTACAAAACTTCAAAAAGTTTATAGTATTAATTTAAATGAAAAAGTTGAAGCGAATAAATTATTGATAACTCAAATTGATCAAATATTATTTAACTTAACTCAAAATAAAGCAACAGGAAGTGTTACAATTTCTGAAAATAGCGGCTTGAGTGAGTTAATTCAAAAGAAAGATGGCTTAATTTACGAAAATCAAAAATTAGCCATTCACAAATTAGAATATGATAAAATCATAAAAGATCAAAATATTTCAGCTAATCAAATGAATACTAAAGGTGTTAATAATAAAATGAAATTAGTTTTACCATTTTTATTTGTATTATTTTATTTATTAGGATATTGGTTTTCTTTAGCATATAAAAAACAAAAACAACGCATTCAAGCATAATGAAAAATGTATTAGTAACAGGCGGTGCCGGATTCATTGGAGCAAATTTTGTTCCTTATTTTATAGAAAACAATCCAGATTATCATTTAGTAAATTTAGATGCATTAACCTATGCAGGAAATTTAGAAAATGTATCTGAAGTTGAAAATCATGAACGTTATACTTTTGTAAAAGGAGATATTGTTGATGGCGATTTTATTAGAAATTTATTTGATAAATACCAATTTCATGATGTAATTCATTTTGCAGCGGAAAGTCATGTTGACAATTCTATTTCTGGCCCTGAAGCTTTTATAAAAACAAATGTTTTAGGTACATTTAATTTATTAGACACCGCAAGAAAATTATGGATGTCGGCACCAAATCAATATAAACCTGGTTTTGAAAACGCTCGTTTTCACCATGTTTCTACCGATGAGGTTTATGGAACTTTAGGAGAAACTGGTTTGTTTGAAGAAACAACACCATATGCGCCAAATAGTCCATATTCAGCATCAAAAGCAGGTTCTGATATGATTGTAAGAAGTTATTTCCACACATATGGAATGAATGTAGTTACTACAAACTGTTCTAACAATTACGGACCAAAACAACATAATGAAAAGTTAATTCCAACCATTATTCGAAAAGCTTTAACAGGAGAAAATATTCCAATTTATGGCGATGGGAAAAACGTTCGCGATTGGTTATATGTTTTAGATCATTGCAAAGGAATTGAATTAGCATTCAAAACTGGAGTAGCCGGAGAAACATATAACATTGGCGGAAGAAACGAACGCAATAATTTACAAATTGTAGATAGAGTTTGTTCAATTTTAGATCAATTAAAACCAAAAGCTTCAGGAAGTTATAAAGAACAAATAACATTCGTAAAAGACCGTCCAGGGCACGATTTACGTTATGCTATTGATGCTACAAAAATTGAAAATGAATTAGGTTGGAAAGCCGACGAAAATTTCGATACCGGAATTGTAAAAACGATTGAATGGTACCTTGGTAAATTTGCTAATTAGCCGATTCATCAATGTGCCAATTCTTTATGTAGAAATTAATCGGCACATTTACATATTGAACATTGAAAATTAAATATATAAGCCATGATAACATTTAAAGAAAAGTACCACAACAATTTAATTTTATTGAAAACTTTCGATTTTGCTAAGAAAGTTGTTCAATACACAGAAAAATTAGAAGATCAAAAAAGATTTGTAATTGCAAATCAATTATTAAAATCGGGAACTTCTATAGGGGCCAATATAAAAGAGGCTCAAAGTGCAGAAAGCAAGGCAGATTTTATTCATAAAGTTAAAATCGCAATGAAGGAAGCAGACGAAACAGAGTTTTGGTTATTTTTATGCAACGAATTAGAAAATTACCCGAATTCTGATGAATTATTAAATGATATTTTTGAAATTTTAAGGATATCTAATAAAATAATTGCTTCATCAAAAAAACATATAGTAATCTAAAAATTGGCACATTGACATATTGTCTAATTGTCTCATTAGTAACATGAAAGGAATTATATTAGCCGGAGGCTCAGGTACACGTTTACATCCATTAACTTTAGCAGTTAGTAAACAATTGATGCCAATTTATGATAAACCAATGATTTACTATCCCTTATCAACTTTGATGTGGGCAGGAATCAATGAAATATTAATTATATCAACTCCTCACGATTTACCTTTATTTCAAAATCTTTTAGGAGACGGAAGTCGTTTAGGTTGTCGTTTTGAATACGCTGTTCAAGAACATCCAAACGGATTAGCAGAAGCATTTATCATCGGTAAAGAATTTGTGGGTAACGACAAAGTAGCCTTAGTTTTAGGAGATAATATTTTCTACGGAACAGGATTAGCAGAGTTGTTACAAGCTAATAATAATCCAAATGGTGGAATTGTATATGCGTATCATGTTCATGATCCGGAACGTTACGGAGTAGTTGAATTTGACACGGATGGAAAAGTACTTTCTATTGAAGAAAAACCAACACAACCTAAATCGAATTATGCCGTTCCTGGAATTTATTTTTATGATAATTCTGTTTTAGATATTGCAGCTAACATTAAACCAAGCCACCGTGGTGAATTGGAAATTACAGATGTAAATAAAGCCTATTTAGAGCAAGGAAAATTAAAAGTGAGCATTTTAGATAGAGGAACAGCTTGGTTAGATACCGGAACATTTCAATCATTAATGCAAGCTGGACAATTTGTTCAAGTAATAGAAGAGCGACAAGGTTTAAAAATCGGTGCGATTGAAGAAGCAGCCTACAAAATGGGTTTCATCAATGCTGAACAACTGAAAAAATTAGCCGAACCTTTATTAAAAAGCGGTTACGGTACACATTTGATGAGTATTATATAATTTCCAATTGGACAATTTTCAATGTGCCAATATTTTTAGAGTAAATTAATTGACATGTTAAATTAAGAATTGGCACATTGAAAATTGAAAATTGACAAATTGAACAAATGAATTTCAAAGAAACAAAATTAAAAGGATGTTTTATCCTTGAACCTAAAATATTTAAAGATGAACGCGGTTACTTCATGGAAAGTTTTAATGAAAAAACGTTTTCTGAAGGAATTGGACAAAAAGTAACTTTTGTTCAAGATAATCAATCGTTTTCAACCAAAGGAGTATTACGCGGTTTGCATTATCAAACAGGCGAACATGCTCAAGCCAAATTAGTACGTGTTTTACAAGGTGAAGTATTAGATGTGGCGGTTGATTTAAGACCAAATTCACCAACATACGGACAATACGAATCGGTTTTATTAACTGGCGAAAATCAAACACAATTTTTTATTCCTAGAGGATTTGCACACGGGTTTTTAGTGTTGAGTGATACCGCAACGTTTTTTTATAAATGTGATAATTTATACAATAAAGAAAGTGAAGGCGGATTAATGTATAACGATCCAACGGTTAATATCAATTGGAATTTTCCTTCAGAAGAATTGATTATTTCAGAAAAAGATCAAGTGTTACCAAATTTAGAAAATATTAGAAAAGTATGGTAGTATTAGTTACTGGAGCCAACGGACAATTAGGACAAGCGATACAGTCGATTGCGGATAATTATCCTTCAATCGATTTTGTGTTTTGTTCTTCTTCAGAATTAAACATTACCGACTTAACAAATTGCGAAACCGTTTTCGAAAAATATAAACCGAATTTTTGTATTAACGCAGCAGCTTACACCGCTGTGGATAAAGCCGAATCGGAACCAGAAAAGGCATTTGCTATCAACGTTACTGGCGCGCAAAATATTGCTGAGGTTTGTAAAAAACACGATACTATATTATTACATATTTCTACTGATTTTGTTTTTGATGCGAAATTTGTTGACGGAATTGCGTATTACGATAGAGAATTACGTTTACCACTAAAAAGCGAAAAAGGATTAACGGAAACAGATGTTCCATTTCCAGCTGGAATTTACGGATTAACTAAATTACAAGGCGAACAAGCCATACAAGCCACTTATGCTAAACATTTTATTATTAGAACGTCTTGGGTGTATTCGCAATTTGCTAATAATTTCATGAAAACCATGTTGCGATTGGCTTCGGAAAGAGACAGTTTATCAGTAGTTTCAGACCAAATTGGAACTCCAACAAATGCTGTTGATTTAGCGGAGGCTTTAGTAAAAATGATAAAATTTTGTCAGACTGAGCCTGTTGAAGTCTTCGGAATTTATAATTTCTCAAACGAAGGTCAATGTTCATGGTACGATTTTGCCAAAGAAATATTTAATCAAAATAACATTTCTATAAATTTACAAGCGATTCCAACTTCAGCTTATCCTACACCTGCTAAAAGACCAGCGTATAGTGTATTGGATAAAACTAAGATAAAAGAGGTTTTTGGAGTGCAAATAAATGATTGGAAAGAAAGTTTAAAAACGGTTAAACGATGAAATTATCTATAGTATCACCAATATATAAAGCTGAAAATATAGTTGAGAAATTAGTTTCGGAAATTGAAAAAGAAGTATGTAAATTGAACATTACTTACGAAATTATTTTGGTAGACGATAGAAGTCCTGATAATTCATGGCAAAAAATGAAAACAATTGCTGCTCAAAATGACAAAGTTAAAATTGTAAGATTGAGCAGAAATTTTGGCCAACACCCGGCAATTATGGCTGGATTGCATTTTGCACAAGGAGAATGGGTTGTTGTAATGGATTGCGATTTACAAGATCAACCTAAAGAAATTCTCAAATTATATAATAAAGCAATTGAAGGATATGATATTGTTTTAGCTAGTAGAGAAGTTAGAAAAGATAGCTTTTTGAAAAAAACCACTTCAAAAATGTTTGCAAAATTATATGGTTACTTAACAGAAAGTAATTTTGATAATTCTGTAGCGAATTTCGGGATTTATAATAATAAAGTTATTGCCGAAGTTTTAAACATGAATGATTATATAAAATCTTTTCCATTATTTGTGCAATGGGTTGGTTTTGAAAGAACTACCATTAAAGTAGAACATGCATCGAGAGACTCTGGAAAATCATCATATACTTATAAAAAATTACTAAGTTTAGCTTTCAATACTATAATTTCGTTTTCTAATAAGCCTTTAAAATTATTTGTTAAATTTGGTTTACTAATTTCAATTTTATCGGTTTTAGTAGGCATTATTAATATATACCAACACATTGTTGGAAAAATATCAGTTATTGGTTATAGTTCACTAATTGTTTCAATATGGTTGTTATCAGGAATAATTATAACAATTATTGGTGTTGTTGGAATTTATATTGGAAAAATATTTGATCAAACTAAAAAAAGAAAATCGTTTATTATTGATAAACAATAAATAATATATAGAAATAAAAAATGAATAATTTAATATTTAAATCTGAAAAGGAAAGTAAAAGATTCCAAATGAATATTTTAAGAGCCAGTATGGAATCTTTAGATATTAAAACGCTAAATAATGCTATTTTAGAGAACCACACAGATTTAACAATATTAAGACTGCCATGTGAGAATTTACCTCAAATTTCAAAATTACAAAATCTAGGTTTCCCTTATTTTCAAACGGATACTCTAGTTTATTATTATGTTGATTTTAATGAATATCAACCAAAAGAATTAAAAAACAGTGATTTAACTTTTGATTTTGCTACCAACCAAGATAAAAATATTCTTTCTGATTTAGTAGATAAAATTTTTCCAGGTTATACTAATCATTATAACTCTAATCCTTACATCGATAAACAAAACATATTAGAAGGTTATAAAGAATGGGTTATTGACTTTATTGGTGCAGAAAACAAATATGTCTTTTTAGTAAAAAAACAAGGAGAAATTATTGGTTTTGCAACTTGTACTAATGAAAATAACGAAGCAGAAGGAGTTTTATATGGAGTATTACCAACAGCTTCTGGTGGTGGAGTTTATTCTGATATTATTAGATATACTCAAAGTTTCATGAAAGATTTAGGTGTAAACATAATGAAGGTTTCTACACAAGTACAAAACTACGCTGTTCAAAAAGTTTGGAGTAGAGAAGGTTTTTTTATGAAAAAATCATTTGCAACTGTACACATAAATAGTCTTTTAAACTATTCACACTTTCCAAAAAAATCTTTTCAAATAGAAATTTCGGATGAAACAATAAAAAATTACGGTACTTTAAGTGGAGATATAAACCCTGTTCATTTTGATGATGAATACGCTAAAGAAATAGGTTTTGTAAAAAGAATTTCACACGGCTTAATAGCAAATGCAGAAATGTCTAAATATTTTGGAATGGAATTTCCAGGAAATGGAACACTATTTATGTCATACTATTATAAGTTTTATAAACCTTTATATCCAAATCAAGTTTATAATGTAGAAATAAATGTACCTTTTTATGATGCTTCAAAAAACTTGTATTTATGTTTAGTCAAAATTTATGATCAAGATAATAATTTGTGTCTTTTATCTTATAACGATTTAATTAAGAAATAAATCATGATACCATTTAATAAACCCTATTTAACAGGTAGAGAAACAGAATACATAACAGATGCTGTAGTTTCAGGAAAAATATCTGGTAACGGAAAATATACAAAATTATGTCAAGATTTTTTTGAGGAGAAATTCGGATTCAAAAAAACATTGCTAACAACTTCATGTACAGACGCACTAGAAATGGCTGCAATTCTGATCAACATTAAAGAAGGCGATGAAGTAATTATGCCGTCTTATACTTTTGTATCCACTTCTAATGCATTTGTTTTAAGAGGAGCAAAAATTGTTTTTGCGGATAGTTTACCAAACCATCCAAATATGGATTGTAGTACTTTGGAAGCCTTAATTACACCAAAAACAAAAGCCATTGTTCCTGTTCATTATGCTGGTGTGGCTTGTGATATGGATATTATTATGAATTTGGCTCAAAAACATAATTTATATGTAGTAGAAGATGCAGCTCAAGCCATTGACAGTTATTACATAGGAAAAGACGGAATTAAAAAAGCATTGGGTTCTATTGGACATTTAGCAGCATTTTCATTTCACGAAACTAAAAATATTATTTCTGGTGAAGGCGGAATGTTAGCAATTAATGATGAACAATTTATAGAACGAGCTGAAATAATTTGGGAAAAAGGAACCAATCGTTCTGCTTTTTTTAGAGGAGAAGTAGATAAATATGGTTGGGTGGATATAGGTAGTTCATTTTTACCTTCTGAAATTATTGCAGCTTTTTTATGGGCACAATTAGAAAATTTAGAAGACATACAAAAAATCAGAAAACAACATTGGGAAGCGTATAATACTCAATTGGAAAATTGGGCAAAAAACAATGAAATTGAATTGCCTCAAGTTCCAAATTATGCAACAAATAACGCTCATATGTTTTTCTTAAAATGTAAAAATATTGAACAACGTTCAGAGTTAATAAACAAATTAAAAAAACAAAATACGCATCCGGTTTTTCATTATATCAGCTTGCATTCTAGCCCTTATTATATTGAAAAACACGATGGTAGAAACTTACCATATACAGATAACTTCACAGATACATTAGTAAGACTTCCATTGTTTTATGAACTAGATGTGCAAACAGTAATTAATCAAATAAAAGAATAGTATGGTAATTACAACTATTGCAGATAATCTTTATTTAAAAGACGGAATTTATTTTTCTAAAAACCAATCTAATATATCTTATCCAGAAGAGGGAAATCAAATTTGTTTTCAATTAGAAGATAACAGTTTCTGGTTTAATCATAGAAATAATTGTATTATTGAAATGGTTAAAAGACACAATAATAAGCAAATGTTCTTTGATATTGGCGGTGGAAATGGTTTTGTTGCAAAAGGGTTACAGGAAACAGGAATTAAAACAGTTTTAATTGAGCCAGGAATTCAAGGATGTTTAAATGCTAAAACTAGAAATTTAGATACTATTGTTTGTTCTACTTTAGAAGATGCGGGATTTAGTATAGAGTCAATCCCTTCCATTGGTTTATTTGATGTAGTAGAACATATTGAGAATGATATTTCTTTTTTGAAATATATTCATTCTTATTTAATTCCAAACGGATTAGTTTATATTACTGTTCCAGCTTATCAATGGTTGTGGTCTGAAGATGATGTTATTGCAGGTCATTACAGAAGATATACAGTTAAAAATTTAGAAAAAAAGTTACTTGACAATGGTTTTGAAATTGTGCA
This sequence comes from Flavobacterium urocaniciphilum, assembly GCF_900110615.1. Lineage (GTDB taxonomy): Bacteria > Bacteroidota > Bacteroidia > Flavobacteriales > Flavobacteriaceae > Flavobacterium > Flavobacterium urocaniciphilum. The sequence continues at coordinate 183,862 of NZ_FOEI01000003.1, read as the reverse complement.
ATCAACATATATATTTTCTATTTTACCAATAGCAGTATATTTGTTTAGAACATTACCAAGTAAGTTTGGATTAATTAAAAAAAATTCTGCTGATAGATATAATTCAGAACATAAAAAAGGAAATGGATTTGTGTCTAAAATGATTGATAAAATTTGGGCTTGGGAAAGAAATAAAATCATAAACAATAAATCAATTAAAGTTGGAGGAAGCTGTTTAGTTGTAGCTAAAAAAATAACAAATAATTAATAAATATTGAAAAATGAATAAAACTAAAATAATAAACTTTTTAAATGAGCACAAACTGATTATAATCATTTTAGCTGTTGCTACTTTTTTAAGAATTTTTAAATTAGATTTTCAAAGTTTATGGTTAGACGAGTTATATACAATGAATGTTGCAAATCCTAATACTGGTTTTGTAGATATGATAAAAGATATAACTATAAGAGAAAGTTTTCCATATTTATATTTTATTGTTGTTAAAACTTTTTTTATTTGTTTTGGATATGAATCGACTGTTGCTAGAATTCCTTCAATGATTTTTGGAATTTTATGCGTCTTTATGATTTATAAATTAGGTAAAGAGTTAATTTCAAAAAAAGTTGGATTAATTGCAGCAGCGCTAATTACATTAAATCAATTTAGTATTTATAATTCACAAGATGCAAGAGCCTATACATTTTATTTATTTTTTGTTTTAACATCTTATTATTATTTATATAAATTTATTAAAAAACCATCTAAAAAAGAAGCATTAAAATATGCTGTTTCCGCAGGTTTGTTACTAAATACAAATTTTTTCTCTGTAACAAATGTTTTAGCCCAAGGTTTTTTATTATTAATATTTTTAGTATTTCTAATTGATGACAAGAAAGAAAAAATAGAAAACTTTAAAAGGTTAATGCTTTCTATTGGTGTAATCTTTTTATTTTTTTTACCAAATATTTATAAATTTTATTTAGCATCACAATTTTATTCAGATTGGATTCCAGCGCCAACAAACGGAGGTGTAACACTAATGATTAAAGAATTAGTTTGTGATTCAGAATTTGTGCTTTTTATTTTTGGAATTTTAGTAATGTTTTATTTTATAAAAGCATTCAAATATCCAAATTCTGAGGGTATTACAAAAAAAATTACCGACAAAAGAGTTGTCACATTTTTAATTTTAATAAGTTGGATAACTTTTCCATTAATTATACTTGTCTTAAAATCATATTTAAGTACTCCATTATATATCACAAGATATTTATATAGTATTTTACCAGCAATTATTATAATATTAGCCATTTCAATTAGTGAAATACAAAACAATATTATTAAATACTGTATTTTATTTTTAATAATTTTTTCACAATTTGTTGATTTGACAATTGTAAAAAAATATTACAAAGTGCCTAATAAAACACAATTTAGAGAAGCTTCACAATTGGTTATAGATAACAATAAAAATAATGAACCAGTTTATACAAGTCTTAAATATTGGTTTGATTTTTATTTTAAAGATAAATTCAACACAATTGAAAAACCAGATTTAGAATTTGTTATCAATGAAATGATGACTGATTCAACCAAAATTAAACCATTTTGGTATACAGATGCTCATGGAAAACCATTTAAATTATCCGAGAAAGCTCAACAATTTGTAGATAGTAAATTTCTTATTGATGAAAGTTTTGATGGTTTAGACGCATGGTCTAGACATTTTATCCTAGAAAAAGATGCTGTTTCAAAATTTGACATAAATCAATACAAACCATTGAACACAAATAATGGAGATTTAGCCAAGGTTTGGATTGAAGTTTTTGAAAAAGAAGCAACTAGTTATAAGATTTCTGGTTGGGGATTTTTAGAAAATATTGATAGTAAAGACAATAAAATAAGCATAATTTTAGTTAATAATAATGAAGCAAAAGTTATTAAATGTCAACAGACACCAAGAACAGATATAACAAAAGCAGAAAATAAGGGCTTAAATTATGATAATTCTGGATTTATAACTAAAATTCAATTATCAAATCTCCAAAAAGGAGAATATAAAATAGGCGTTTTTATTGAGAATAAAAAAGAGCATAAAAAAGGGTTATATTTAACCGATAAAAAAATAATTATTAATTAAAAATGTATATTTTTGCACAAATAAATTAAAAAAAAAATTTAATATGAAAAGAATAATTTTATTTGCGTTCTCATTATTACTATTTGTATCTTGTAAAAACGAAGACAAAAAAGCTGAAGATTCTCAAGAAGCTGTTGCAGAAAAAGTTATGGATACAGTTTTTACAGTAACATTAAACGCAACTGTTAAAAAAGACGATAGTTTCCAAATATACTATAGAAAAGCAGGGGAAACAACTTATGTTGAAACTAGTTCTTTTTTCACAGAATTTAAAGGAAGTGATAAACCACAAGACATCGTATTTAGATTACCAGAAGGAGTTATTCCAGATTATATTAGAATGGATTTTGGTACAAATAAAGATCAAGAACCTTTTACAGTTAATAGTTTTAAAATGAGTTATTTCGGTAAAGAGTTTAAAGCTTCTGGAACTGAATTTTTTAATCTTTTATTAGTAGAGCAAAAAACAGCTACTTTTGACGCTGAAAAAGCGATAATAACGCCTTTAACTGTTAATGGAATTCATGATCCTCAAGCAACTTCTGAAAAGAGATTGTTTGATGAAATTCAAAAAATTGTGAAATAACATTTCCAAAATAATATATTTAAAGCTATAGTTTTTTAATTATAGCTTTTTTTGTTTCAAGTCTTTTTTTAAAAATCAAAAACAAATAAGTGAACATTTTAAAAACATTAATGGCAAATGCTCAAATTAAAAAACTGTTACAATATGGTATTGGTCAGGGTTTTAATGTAATTGCACCATTTATTGTTATTCCTTACATCATTTTAAAATGCGGGGAAGAAAATTTCGGAAAATCTGCTATCGGTTTATCAGTAGCTTTTTTTATAATTGTTTTTATTGATTTTGGGTGTGATATTTTAGGCGTAAAAGACATTTCTATAAATAGAGATGATATAGATAGAAGAAATTATATCATTTCAAGAGTAACTTATATTAAAGCATTTTTTATTGTTTTATCGAGTATAATTTTCTTGATAATCATTCAGCAATTTGAATTTTTTAACAAAGAAAAAGATCTTTATTATTTTAGTTTTTCTGTTTTTATGGCTCAAATTGTCAATCCATTATGGATTTTTCAAGGTTTAGAAAAGTTTAATCTGTTTTCTTATTTTAGCATACTTTCAAAAAGCATTTATATCCTTTTAATCTTTTATTTTTTAGATCAGAAATCAGATTTTATATATATTAACTTAGCATTTGGCTTAAGTATTTTTATTGCAGGAGTTGTTTTCTTTTTGGTTTTAAATAAAAAATATCAATTTGTTTTTGTACCGATTAAAATTTCTGAATTATACGGTTATATGTATGAAAACAGAACCTATGTTTTTTCACAAATATTTATTTGGATGCAATTGTATTCTCCAATTTTATTAGTGAATTATTTCGGAACCAGTGTACAAGTTGGACAATTTAGAATTGTTGATCAAATCATTTCCATTTTTAAAACCTATGTACTTTTAAGTTTTAATTTTATTTATCCTAAGATTTGTTTCGAATTTGATAAAAAGTATAATAAAGGTGTTAGAAGTTGGAAATTATTCAATAGCATGAATTTTATTTTTCTAAGCACTTTAATAATTGTACTATTTGTTTTTAGTTATGAAATAATTAATTATTATAATATTTTAAATAAAAATTACGTTACAGAGTTGTTACAAACAGCATTGATATATCCAGTAATCTTTTTTATTGTTTATGCATTTAAACAATTATTATTAGCCTTACATTTTGAAAAAATATTTTCAAGGATAATCATCGCAATGTCAATTTTAAACTTAATAATAATTTCATTAGTTTATGACAAATACAGTTTGTTTGGTGTTTTTTATTCGTTTATTTTTGTAGAATTCATAACATTATTAATACTTATATTTTTAACCTTAAACAATAAGGTTTTAGCTCCCAAAAACAAGAACTATGAAGTTTAAACCAGCATATTTATTATATATATTATGTTTAGTAATTTTACTTTTTAATAATTACGAGTTAACCTTTGTAGTTTGGTCATTAACAGCATTTATTACAATAAGATCTAGTTTTTCAAAGAATTTCTTTTATATCATAAGTTGTTACTTTGTTATATTAATTATTAGTTTTCTTACGGAATTATTTTTTTATGATAACGCAATTTTCAACAAAATAAGAGACGTTACCTATTTATTAAAACCCATTATAGGTTTGGTTATTGGATATAATTTTGCTAAAAAATACGCTAACAACGCTTTAATTTATATTATCAATTGTGGCGTTTTCCTTTCGATAATTCATTTAATAATTATTTTTTACTCTATTTTAGCTCATAAAACATTATCTGTTTCAGCAATTAGACATTATGCAGGATATTTTAATGACTTTGAACCTTACGTTTTTGTCCTTCTTTTGTTTTCAGTTAAATTTAGTATTGATATTCCAAAGAAAAAAAGACTTTTATATTTATTAATAGTTGGAACATCGATTTTATGTTATCTTTCAAGAACTAATTTCTTGCAAATATTAATATTAATTCTGGCTGTTAAAGGCTTTTTCAATTTAAATGTAAGATCTGTTAAAGTAATTAGCTTTACTATTTTACTTACTCTAGTTAGTTATGCCATCATCTATAATTCCAATCCAAAAAGAAAAGGAACGTTTACAGATGAGTTTTTATACAAAGTAAAAATTATTCCAATAGAAGCTTTTAAAACTAAAATTAACAAAGAAGATTGGAAAGATTTTAATGATAATTTTAGATCTTTTGAAAACATTAGAACTGTTAATCAAATTTATTATAAAGGAACTCAAGCCATAATTTCAGGTAATGGTTTAGGTTCAACTGTTGATATTGGAAGACTTATGGTAACAAACGACGGAACAAAAGTGCGTTATTATCCTTATCTTCATAATGCTTTTTCAACCATTTTATTAAAATCAGGTTTATTAGGAATATTTATTTATTTGTTATCTATTTATTTTATTTCAAGAAAAATTGAATCAGATAATATTCAAATTAATAATTTAAATAAACTGCTATTAGGATCTGGAATTTTCCTATTGATGTCAAGTTGGGTATTTATGGGATTTTACCTAAAATTAGATAGTAAATCAATTTTAGTTGGATTGTTATTAGGATACAGAGAATATTTATACAAAAAAGAAAATTTAATTGGATAATCATAAATTAAAAGTATTTGTAGATTGCCATGTCTTTGATGGCGGTTTTCAAGGAACAAGAACGTATATTCAAGGTTTATATCTAGAACTTATTAAAGATAAAAACATAGTCTTTTATTTTGCAGCTAATGATGTTAACAATTTAAAATCCATTTTTGGCGAGCAAGAAAACATTGTCTTTTTGAAATATTCCTTTAAAAATAAATTCTTAAGATTATTGTTCGATATTCCTTTTTTAATTCTTAAAAATAAAATAGATTTTGCTCATTTTCAATATATAGTTTCACCTATAAAACTTTGCAAATATATTGTTACTACACATGATGTTTTATTTATAGATTTCCCTAATTATTTTTCAAAATTAAGTAGAATTAAAAACACGTTTCTTTATAAACACGGTGCAAAATGTGCAGATATTAGGTTGACTGTTTCAGAATATTCAAAAAATCAAATAGCTCAACATTTTAATATTCATAATTATCATATTACTCCAAATGCGGTTGATGATGTGTTTTATGAAACATATAACAAATCTGAAATTCAAAAAACGGTTTCTGAAAAATATAATTTGACTAATTATATAATTTATATTAGCAGATGGGAACCTAGAAAAAACCAACAATTGCTTTTAAAATCGTTTGTAGATTTGAAATTGTATAACGAGTACCAATTATTATTTATTGGAGATAGTACTTTATATAATTATGAATTTTTTGATGTTTACAACAATTTAGATGAGAAAATTAAAAGTAAAATAATAAAAATGGACAAAACAGATTTTGAAACAATGCTACTTTTATTAAGAGGCGCAAAAGTATCTGTTTATCCATCAATTGCAGAAGGTTTTGGAATCCCACCATTAGAATCTATTGCTGCAGGAATTCCAACAATATGTTCCAATCAAACCGCTATGTCTGATTTTACTTTTTTGAAAAAATATGAATTCAATCCTTTTAATGAAGTTGAATTTAAAGAAAAACTAATCTCTATCTTAAATACAGATTTTTCAAAAGATTTTACTGATATTTCACAAAAAATAAAAGCAAATTACTGCTGGAAAAAATCAGCAAACGAATTAAAAAAACTAATTACTGATTTTTAGCCGTTCCACTTCCAAAAAACTTATTCTTAGTTTGTACTAAAAAATTAAAGTTTTTAGCTAATAGTTTTTTAAATACAGAAGCGTCTTCTTTTGGAAACCAATCAGTAGTACGAGGTGTTTCTAGAATTTTATTATGTATTTGATAGGCATAAGTAGCAATGTATAGGCTATAAATTAAAATGTAATAATAATACAATATAAAAAAGGTCGAAAAACCGTTTAAAATCAACTAATTAGGGCTAAAAAAGTCCTTTTTTTGTTTAAATTAAAATGTGTCAATAACTACCATTAACTGCAATTTAATTACTCTTTAATTGTCGTTTAAATTCCGTACAAGGTTATTTATTTGCCATTTCGGAGCGTTATTTACTAATAACTACCATTTATAAGGCTTTACAACAAAAAAACCGCTTATTTAGGCTTAATTTTTAAGCCTTTTTTTGTACCCGAAAAGCAACAAAAACAAAACATCACTTTTTTATCATTTTTTAGTTGGAGTTGCATTTGGGGTTGCAGTTGGGGTTGCAAAAATTAGTTTTTAAATAGGTAGTAAAACACTATTTAAGTGTAAAAAATAGCCGTTTTTGTCAAAATATTGCAAGTAAACACCCCCCATACATACATAGGTATTTTTTAATATTATATTGTATTTATTTAAAAATCAAGAAGTTACATTTAGTTTATGAAAACAACCACAAAAAAAGATATACTTTTACCCTATTATCTGCTAATTACCCATCACTTTTAACGCCCACTTTACTACTACTTGCAAGTAAAAGTTCTTTTTTTAGTTGCTCAATGGTTTGCTTCTGGTCCTGTAACTCTTTTTCTAATGATCTAATTTTATCTTTTTGCAGTTCTATTATATAGGTATCCTTTTCATTAGTTGACGGAGCCTCTTTTTGTTTTAACATTTCACCATGCCCCATTATTAGCCATTCTGCATTTATATAATCATTTGTTGATAAAATAGCATATAAAACATCGTAACTTGGCTTAGATTTACGGCCAGAAACTATATTAAACACAACTTGAGCGGCAAACCCTATACGTTCGGCAAATTTTTTTTGACTTCCATTGTATTGATTATCAATAATATACAATATTCTTTCATTAATATCTAAAATTTTATACATCATTTGTTGTTTTTATTAATCATTTGATTATATATTTGCATTTCAAATAAGAAAATACAAAAGCAATGAACAAAGTTATTCAAAAAAACAAGAAATACACTTATGACCAGCGAATAATTGAAGCACTTGTTACTAAGTATGGTTTAACTAAGGTGTACATCCGCATGTGCTTAAGAGGTGGCTACACCACTATAACTGCCGACAAAATAAAAGCAGACTACAAGCTGCTTGAAAAACAAATGAAACAAACCCTTGAAAATTTTAACGCTAAAAACTAACAACTATGATCACAACTAAAATTATTCATCACATTAACCGAGACTTCACGCATGAAGTTGTAGAAAAGCTATTTTATTTTTTTGGCTTTTGCATTAAAAGAAGTTTAACCACTAATATTTTATAATCATGACTATTTCTCTTTCAATTTCGATTTCAAAAACTGCTCAAACTCAAAAAGAGCAAAATCTGCCTTTGCAGGATTGTACAGCCCACCGCCGAGCCGATTTACTTGCTGCTGCGTTTTCTGAATTAAGGTACGGTAATACTGCTCCTCATACACCTTGGATTTATCCTCGTCAAAAATTTGTTGAGAAAGTTCAAACAACCCAATAGTTAAGGTTTGTAAGTGTGCGTTGTTTTTAGCTACTTCTAAAAGCAACACATCTAAAGTATTTTGTAAGTCTTTAATTTCACTCATATCACTAAAATTTTACAGTTGAGAGCGTAAAAGTAGTGATTTCTCCGATACAGGTTTGTCATTCATTTGATTGATGTGTTTGCAAGGTTCGATTCCTTGGTCGGAACAAAAAATATAAAACATGCCTTTTATATACGAACATAACAAAGTAGCGGTAGAACTGGAAGAGCTTGTTCCAAGATTTTGGAATTGTTACTCTACTTTAAAAAGTGAAGTACATCGCTACAGTAAAAAACAATTCGGCATCAAGCGTTTACAAGTTGGTGGCAACGGTCGTAAACTATTGATTGACTTTGATACGCTAAAACCCGAAATACAAGAAGCCCTTGGCGACCCTCGAAAAGTAGAAAACCCGTTGGAGTTATTCTATAAAGAAGATGCAGACGCACGCAGATACTACAGCACTTTCAAGAGAAACGGTTTGGCTCTTAAACAAGATGAGCAAGAGCGTTATGTAGTCAATGCAAGCGTTATGAATGCAGTTATAGAACTCGAGCAAAAACGAATTAGTTTGAGAGGTAGTTCAAGAGGTGTAATTGATACACTTATTTACGAGGTTGAGAGTTTTCAAAACGCACTAAAAGTAAATTACGGCTACGAACATACGCTACCCGTTTCAAAACGATTTAAACAGGCTTTAAAAGCGTATAAAGACAATAAATACTATTCGTTGATTAAAGACGCTAACGGAACGGGTAAACAAAATGCCCGAAAAGTAGATGACCGTGTAGAAATGATTTTAAATGCGTTGTTTAAAAATCAATCTCACAAACCAAGTCCTACCGAAATAGCTCGAAGCTATGAGGCGTTTTTAAGTGGATATGCTCAAGTGTACAACGAGGACACAGGCGAGCTTTACAACCCTAAAGAATTTCCAAAACTATCGGAGGCAACCATTATCAATTACTTAAATGCTTGGAAAAACCGCATTGCTACTCATGCATCACGTAGCGGAAACCGTCAGGCGTATATGGGACAATACAAACCACATCATCAAATGGAATTACCAAAATTAGCGGGTTCAATTATCTCAATCGATGACCGTCAACCGCCATTTATCTACAATGAAAAAGGCGACCGCCTTTGGTATTATATCGGAATGGATGTAGCAAGTCGCTGTTTTACCACGTTTGTATATGGTAAAACAAAAGAGGGCTTAATAGTAGATTTTTACCGCCAAATGGTACGTAACTATACCGATTGGGGTTTTTGTCTTCCGTTTGAGCTCGAGTGTGAAAGTTCGTTAAACAGTTCTTTTAGAGATTCCTTATTGAAACCTGGTGCAATGTTCCAAGAGGTGCGAATTGAAGCAAACAACGCTCGTGCAAAGTATATCGAGAGAGCATTTGGAGAGTTACGCTACGGACACGAAAAACAAGAGGCAGGTTGGATGGCAAGGCCTACAGCAAAAAGCGAAAAAAACCAAATAGGAGCTTTACAAGCAAAAGGTAAAAAAGAAATGGTAGTTCCTTACGACCAGTTGGTTAATATGACTTTATCACATTTAATAAATTGGAATGATATGCCACACCCGGAAAACTCCGAATTTACTAATTGGCAGTATTTTAGAGAGTTTCAAAACCCAAATTTAAAACCTACCAACTGGGCCGCTATACTTCCCGTAATTGGTTATAAAACTAAAACCTCGTGCAAATTAGGCTACATTACACTTCAAGGCGAGAAACGTGCCATAGCAGAAGCAAACGAAATATTACTTGGAGAGGCACTTATCGAAAAAATGAAAATTATCGAGGATAAGGAGGTAGATGTTTATTGGTTAGACGGCAACGACGGAACTGTTTTAAAAGCATTAGTGTACTATAAAGAACGCTTGATTTGTGAAGTTATGCCAATGCCAAAATATAACAGAGCAAAAGCCGAAAGAGTGGACGGAATAGACGACAAAGCCTATCAGTTACAAAGTGCTTATGTAGCATCTGTAGAAGCATTTGCAAAACGCCAAAGAAACAACATCGATAACATTAATATTTTAGAAAATACACCAAAAAGACAAAGCAACGGCTTTACCATTCCAAACCTTAAAAGGTTTGAACTTAATGAGGAGCCTGTAGAAGTTTTTGAGGACGAAAACGACGACAATTTAGTATTAATACAAAACAACGCTCAACCAAAAGGATGGCGTTCCAATTTTAACCTTTAACCTGACACGTTATGAACCTGACAAACGAATTTAAACAAAAAGTTGTAACCGCTCTTTTAGAGGCAAGAGAAAACTACGGAGGCTCTGACTCCGATTATGCAAAATCAAAGGGCATTAAACCTGCCATTTACTCAAGAATTAAAAACGGCGAAACCGAGCGTATTTTATCAGATACGGTTTGGATCACTTTAGGACGTGAATTACAAGTAAAAGTTTACGAGGATAAATGGAAAGTTGCCCGAACATCTGTTTACAACGAGATTGAGGACAATTTAAGATTTTGTAAAGAGTTGAGCAAATCCATGGTGTTAGTGGATGACTGCGGTATAGGTAAAACCTATTGCACTAAACACATCATTCGTAAAATGAAAAATACTTTTTATGTGGATTGCTCTCAAGCTAAAACCAAACAACAATTTGTTAGACTTTTAGCGAAAACGGTGGGTATCGACAATACCGGGAAGTATGTAGATGTTAAAGCCAATTTAAAATACTATTTAACAACTCTTGAGTTGCCTCTTATCGTTTTAGACGAGGCAGGAGATTTAGAATACACGGCCTTTTTAGAACTTAAAGAACTGTGGAACGGTACAGATGGCGTTTGCGGTTGGTATATGATTGGAGCGGACGGATTAAGAGCAAAAATTGAGCGAGGTATCAACGGTAAAAAGGTAGGTTATGCTGAAATATTTAGCCGTTTCTCGGATGAGTTTATAAAGTTAGTTCCACAAGGCAAATTAGACCGTAACGCTTTTTATTCGGAGCTAATTGGAGCGGTTGCACAGGCAAACACTCCCGACCAGAACAAAGTACAATTATTGGTTAAAAAATGCTTGAGCAAAGAAACAACACTTAGGTATTTAGAAACCTTAATAAAAATAGGGGCATAATGGCAAGAGCGATAAATACGAATATCCTCCTTTCAAAAACTTTTAAACTATTTGAATTTAAGGGCTTGTGGAGTTCCATTTTTGGGCAACCATCTAAAGGCGGTATTTGGATTATCTACGGAAAAGAAAAGCACGGAAAAACCACTTTTGCCCTCAAGTTAGCGGACTATTTAAGCCAATATGAAAAAACGCTTTACATCTCGGGCGAGGAGGGTTTAGAAAAGGAGTTCAAGGATGCCGTTAAAAGAGCCGGAGTAAATCCAAAAAACAAACGGCTTTTATTTTCAGATTATGTGGAACTGGGAGAGGTTAAAGAAAAATTAAATAAACGCCATGCACCTAAAATAATAATTTTTGACAATACAACAGTTTACAACGACGAGTTAAAAAATGGGGAACTCCGAAGATTGGCTTTACAATACCCAACTACAACCATGATTTTTTTAGCTCATGAAGAAAAAGGAGAGCCATATACGGCAACTGCTAAACTTTGTAAAAAACTGGCAAAAATTATAGTTCACATCGAGGGTTTAACTGCTTTTATTTCGGGTAGATGTCCGGGAGGCACAATAACAATAAACGAACAAACAGCAATGCTGTATCACGGAAGTCAAATTTTAAACAACTAACTATGAAAGCAATTTTAGTAAGGCTAAACAAATCGCAGGAAGATTACGAGTTTATGGTAATGAACATTTACCTACGTTGGTGTATGGACTTCGCAATTAACTACACAAACGACCTCCAAAAGGTTGTAGCAAACACTCCAATTAACAAGTATTTTTTAACCGAGTTTAAAAAAATTGAAACCGATTTTTTGGAGATAATGCAAGAGTATGATGGGGCAACTAATATAAAACCAAAAGATGCTTTGCAGGTATTTAATAGATGTTCTATTCAAATATTCAATCGTTACCCAAAAATTTTAATCCACGAGGCTAAAAAGCTAAACATTATCAACCATGACCATACAGCAAATTAAAAATAAAATAGTGGAGCTCGAGTATTGGCTTGAGCATAACCATAGCCACCCCGACCGTATTAAGGTACAGGCAGATTTAAGAGAATTACAACAGCAACTAATAAGCAAAGAGAATGAATTTTGACTACAATTTAGAAAATGTAAATAACCGCATTGCTGATTTGCTTACGGTATTACAATACGACACCGAGGAGGTACAACACTTTACCATTACCGAGCGAATTTTAATAAATCAAGAAAGAGCCGCAATGATGGATTTTAAAAACTATCTTTTTAGAGAGCTCGATTATGATAAAGTTAGATTTTACCGAGTTCCCGAAAACATAGAAACAAAAATACAAACCATTTTAAAAAATGTCCATTTTAAAAACTGGCAACCTCAAAACAAAGATTATGAATAACAACATTAACGACATTGAAGTACACGAACCACAAATTTTAAGTAACATGAGTAAAATTAATTTAGCCGATTTAACTCCCGAAGAGAGAAAGGCATTAGTAGAGCAAGCCAAAGAGCTTGAAAAGCAAGAAAAAGCCAAAAAAACCGAAAACGTAAAGGCTTTAAAAGAACTATCGGAGGACTTTGTAAACCGTAACATTGATCACCTTGTAAACCAACACAAAAACGTTGAGGATTTTATCGCAGCTCTTTTCAAAGATTACAACCATATCAAAGAACTCAAAGCCGATATATACGGTGTTGAAAAAAACAATCAAGATAGCCATACTTCTACACTTTCAGACGGAAGTGCTTCTATAACCATTGGCTACAATGTAACGATTGGTTTTGATGGTACGGAGAGTTCCGGTGTGGAAATGATTAAGAGCTATATCAACTCATTGGCTACCGATGACGAGAATGTGAAAAAATTAGCAAAAATGGTTAATACATTCCTAAAGCCAAATGCAAAAACAGGAATGTTAAACCCGGTTAAAATTATCGAATTAAGTAAACTACGTGATGAGTTCAACTCCGAAAAGTTTAACGAGGGATTAGAGATTATTTTCAACGCACAGCAACGCCGTCAGAACTCTATGTATGTAAGCGGTTGGAAATTTATTGATGTAAACGATATTCCTAAAAAATTAGAGTTCAGATTTACGGTATGATAACAATTGTCCCAATAACAGACCACGAGGTTTACGAGGTAAACGGTAAAGAAATTTACAAAGACGGTAACGGGCATTGGGTAACTCGGCAGGAGTTTACACAGCAGGAACGTAACGCCTTTATAAATTACAAAAAAGCCGTAATAAGTAACCCAAATTTCAAGAAACACACAAAGGCAACCTATAAAGTTTAGTCAGGTGGATTTCCCGAATGGCATACAGTCAAAGTTCGAGTCTTTGCCGGGAGCAAATTTTTAAATTATACAACAATGGGCAAAAAAAATGACAATGCGTATCACGTAAAATTAAAGTTAATACCTAACAAAGTAGGTTACAAATCAAGTTTTGTACAAGGTATTGTTTTTGAAACCTCTCAAGAACTTGCAGTAAAATTAGCCAAGGAGAGAATAAAAGAGTATTTAAAAAAAGAACCTTTTGAAATTGATGTTAAGGTACAATCAGCATACAAATTAAGAAAAGATTTTCTTTTCTCAAATCTTAATGAAGACGATGGCAACGAAAGTAAAACCAAATGAGACCATAGGCGACCACTTGCCTATACTCACATGGCAAGTTAATCGGATAATGAAAAACTGCCAGTACAAAGATGATATTAAAGCCGAATGGGTGCAATGGGTTACTGGCGATGTAAAGCGTACAAGTTTAAAGTCAATTACTCAAGCACAGGCTAAAAAAATCATTATGACACAGGAAGGCTCAACACCAGTAACGACAGGTCGAGACCTGTCAGAAAACTGGGCAGTATTTGACAAATCAAACCAAAAGCATCGGGTAATATTATCTTGTATGTATCAGGCTCAATGGACTGTACCAAGCGACAAATATGGAGAAATTCCCGACATGGAACGATTAAGCAACTTTTTAAAGTCCGATAGGTCGCCAGTAAAAAAGCCACTCAAGGATATGCAACCCTTTGAACTTGAAAAAGTAATTGCAGCTTTAAACAGTATCATCAAAAGTATTCACAAATGAAACCTTGTAAGCATAACCCACGACTAAAATGCGAGTGGCCTACTTACTGCGAAAATTACAAATGTGATTTTGATGATATAACACCCGAAAACTGCGACCACAAAGACACCAGTATAGTAGTTATTGAGGTTGTTTTAAACTGCGAAAAAACCGCCATACAATGCGATTATTGTGGCAAAATAGTAACCGAACCAAAAACCGACTGTAGATGAAAACATACGAAGGAACTATGACTATTAAATGGTATAAAAATGATAACGGTGGAGATAAACGACCGTTAACATTAGTTGCTAAAGATAAGCTACACTTAAAGGAGCAACTTAAAAGTATTCGCAAATGTTTTATCGAGTTTGGAGATGATCCGAAACAAATACCAACATACAGAAAATATAATCCCGATGCTCGAGCTTATTCCGTTCAATTTGAAATTTATGAGAGAAAATGAAAATAGAACTCAAACTAAATAACGACTCTATTATTGCCGTAAATGAACTTTTAAGTTACATCTACGATATGGAAAGGTCAAACGATAAAAAAGTAAATGTTTATCGCTCCATCGGTTACGATTTAGCCGATAAATTCGATAGTAAAGCCAAACAATTAGTAAAAAAAGCCACTTTATTCGATTCAAAAAAGAAGCATAAAATTACATTAAAGTATCACGAGGCTTGGGCTTTAGAAATTATTTTAAGAGAGTTATTCACTTACACCGATAACCACTATGTAAGATTAAGAGTAAACCTTGTAATTGATGATTTAAACCAAAAATTAGCATGAGCGACCAGTTAATTACCTACACCGTAAAAAGTAAAAACTCTGCAACTGTATGGCGGTTTAAATATCATTTAAACGGTACTTTAAATGAGTTTAAAGTTTTAGAGGGCATACCCTCAGAAGTGCAATTTAACTGGCTTTTTAAAAAAGGTAATTTCCCATACTATGAACAACAAATAAAAGAATGGGAAACTAAACTAAAAGCCAATTTTGAAATTGTAAAAGGCGAACCCGTTTTAACCTTTGAGGCACTTTGGGACAAATACAACTTAAAGGTTAAACGTATTGAAAGCGAAAAGGCATTCAAAAAATTAAAAGAGGCCGATATTATCAAATGTTTTTTAGCTGTGCCCGGTTACGATAAATATTTACAACGTAAAGGAACTGGAAAGGCTCATTTATCCACTTTTATAAATCAACGATACTTTGAAGATGACTGGAGTAAAGCCTAAAAAAGAAATAGTCTTATTAGAGTTGTTTAGTGCTAAGGTAGATTTTTTTTAAAAAAACCATTAAAATTTAAAAAATAATTTGTATGTTTGTCGTGCTAAACATAATCGGAGCAATCCGTAAAAATTTTATCGACAATAAGAGTTACTCGCTATGAGTAGCGTATCCGAAAGGTATGCTGACCTATCTTCACCGATTGTGTTTAGCAACTCTACGGTGGGTAACTCGCATACATTTAACAGCTAAATAAAATGAATGCAAAAAACAAAACACTGGTTGAAGTGATGGAATTTCACGGCAACCAAGTTGCCTTTGAAGAATTTAATGGCAAAATGATGGTTAATGCCACACAAATGGCAAAACCTTTTGGTAAAACTCCTAAAGATTGGCTTAGAACCCAGCAAGCCAAGGATTTAATTGAAGTAGTAGCCGTTAGGCAGAAATGCCTACCGACTGATTTAAAAGTAGTTAGGAATGGAGGTACTAATTTTGGTACTTTATTTGAGAAAAATGTAGCTTTATTTTTTGCCCAATGGCTGTCTCCAGAGTTTTATTTAGCTTGTAATGAAAAGTTAGAAGAGCTTTTAACCAAACAAGTACTTCATTTAGAACCGAAACTCAATGTTTACCCTATTGTTGATGAAGGCGTATTACTTTATCCATATAATGAATGCCTAAAATCATTAGGAGCGTCAATAAAAAGTAGTGCAAGTCGTAGAAAAGCAAAATTTCCGCAACACTTTAAAATGAAATTTGGTAGAAACTTTATAACAGGTCAATACTTCGACTTATTACAAGGCTATTACAACTACAAAAACGCAACTAACCAATTAAAACTTTCATTATAATGGCAAAGAAAATAACAAAGTCAGGTAAAACCATTTATAAGTTTAAAAAAAGGGAAATGGCTCAAATTCTTTTAGATGTTGCAAGAATTGAAGATAAAGAACTTCGTTTAAGTTTAATCAATAAATTAGATGTACAATGAAAGCTACAAAATACTTCCGCACTAAAAAGGCCATGACACAGTTTGCCAAAAACTTCAAAAGCCTGCATCCGCTTAACTGGTACATACGCACTACTTTAGAATGCGACCACGCCATTATTAACAAGCGTAAAGCCATTGTGTTAGTAGCCAACGAAAAAGTAGAGCAACGCATTATACTTTGCCCTATTTGCAACCAGCACGGCAATTCAATTGATGTTCAACCCTTAAATAAGTAAGTTATGATTTGGTTAGACGATAACGGAAACATAGTAATCCGCACCGAGATTAAGGCAAAAGATGTACACGAAATACACCACATGAAAAAAACAGTATTAGATTTATTAGCCACTCAAAATAAAGATTTTCACAACCCAGACGAAAACTTTTGGGCGTTTGAATTGGTAAAGCTATTAGAACCCGAACCCGAACAAATTTGCCTTAAAAAAGAATAATTACACCAACCGCTTGTTAATTCAAGCGGTTTTTTTATTTTTGAACGGAAACAACTAAAAATATTAATTATATGGGATTTTTTGACGGATTACAACAAAAAGTAAATGAAAACGCTAAAAAGGAGTTGGATAAGATTTTACCCGAAGGCGAAAATGTTGTAAAAATTTATATTGTAAAAGAAGATTTTTGTGCCATTACGGATAAACGAGTAGCCTTTGTTGATAAAAAACTATTAGGTAGTAAAAAAACGTTAACATCTGTACCTTTTTCAAAAATTAACTTTGTGGCTCTAAAAAGAGGCGGTTTTTTATCAATTTCAAAAGAGGTAATTATTGGAACTGGTGGACTTACTTTAGAGGTTGATACTTATGATGGTGAGCAAGCCTATGAGATTATGAGGGAGATTTCAAAAAGACTTTAAACTAAAAGCTCGCAGAAATGTGAGCTTTTTTTATGTAAAAAAATCGCCTTGTACAATTAAACGTTCCTTTATAAATTTGCTACATGTCTAAAGAGCAAAGATTTAAAGAGCGTAATAATTATGTTCGTCGCCTGTTTCACGAAACGCAAAACAAATACCCCAAGTGGCGTATTGAGTGCGTTATTGAGGAGGTGGCAAAGAAAGTCTTTTTAGCAGAGCGAACGGTAGAAGCTATCGTAAGCTATGAGGGCATTTACTCCGATAAACCGATTTTAAAAAATCAATCCAACCCAAACCAAACTTCACTTTTTTAAACGCTTTTTAAAAAGTAATTAAATTATTTGTATATTTGCATTGTCAGACTCGAGGGTCGGGCAACGCTAAGGCGTATAGTGTATTTTACATTATACGCCTTTTCTATTGAAAATAATTAGTTTACCGTCCTTTAAAAAAATTACTTGGTCAAACTGGTAATTCTTATCTTTAAAAATGTGAATTGCCCTATTTTGCATTATTTTATCAGTTAGCGGTTTGTCTAATTGACTATCACTAATAACGGCTATTGCTCCCTGCTTTGATGCTCCGTTTGCATTCCCTAAAATATTCTTTATTGCCTTTGGTCGTTTAATATCAAAGAACAAATTACCTACTTTTAAATCCGGGTTGGATGTCTTTGATTTAAGATTTGGAAAAATAAGGCTTCTTATTGTTTTCTCCTTTTCGTTAATCTCTGGCATCAACTCGGCTGTTTTACCCATCTTTGAAAACTCGGTAGCCGTTTTTATAATATCGTTATAATCTCCACCTTTTTTAGTTAATAAATGCTCTAAAACTTTGCCCTTTTTGGTAGTTGATAATGTTTTGAATTGCTCCGATCTATCCGACTGCAAAACTTTATTATTAAAGTATTTAGTCGCTTTGCTTTTTGCCTCTTTTTTATCTCCTGGAATAAGTCCTAATTCATAAGGATTGCCGTTGAAAATTTGACCACTATAATAAGGGTTGTTTTCATGCTCCTTTTTAAACTTGAAATTTGGTATTTTTTCGCTTGCCTCCTCGTCTGTTTGAACAATACCACAACGACACCCCCAGTCAAAAGGCGGTGTATGACTTTTCCAAAAGGAGTGGTTTACGGGTAAAGTTAAACCGTCTAAAATTTTATGTGATTCACGCACTCGAGCATCTCCTGCTGTTACAATTTTCAAGTTAGGATACAAATCGGCATCCGCCTCAAACTCCTGCCACTTTTCGGCCATATTGGCAACCGCTACAGTATGATGATATTCGGTTTTTAACCAACGACGATTATACTCTATATGCAACTCATCTGCTACGGCTTTAAACTCTCCCCATGGCAATATTTTACCGTCTTTAGTAAGTGCAGCTTCTAACTGTTTTCTAAAACTCGTTTCTTTAAATGCAGAAAATTGAGCAATATTATACTTTAATGAGTGAGCTAAAGCGGGGTCGTACATTTCGGGATTTGGTTTGTATCCTGCATCAACTGCCTGCGAAAGTTCTTTATAATAATACTCCCAAAGTTTCTTTTGATTTTCAGATGATACGGCTCTATCGTCAAAAAGTTGCCTTAAATAAACCTCAATTAGCCTACTTAAATCGTCGTCCTCTTTGCTTAACTTTATAGGTTCATGTTCGCCACAGCAATGAGTTCGATAATGCAATTTAAGCAGGCTTAACGCTTTTTTGTATTATCAGGTTTTTTAACTTCTTGAGTAGCTCCCGGCATACTTTCCACTTCTACACCATAAGTCTCCTCGATGTAATCTTGAGTTAATACATAACCTGCACCTAACAAAACTCCGTCTATTTTGATTTGGTCGTTTGGGTCGGTAGTTTTTTCAACAGCTATTTTTGCTTTATCTGGTATTTTGTAACCAAGCAAACGCATGGCAGGAACTAAACGATTATTAAGGAATGCTAGTTCCTTTTTTTCGTCTGCATAGATGACCTCCTCAAGCGTATTTTCGTGTACGCTACCTTGTGCTTTGCTTGATCCGTTTTCCGTGGTCATGGTTTGGTGTAAAACCAATTTTGAAAGCTCTGCATCTAACGCTTTAATCTTTTGAAAGAATACATTAAAAGAGTCGGTTTTGCTGTTTTCTTTTATATCTACCTCCGTACCAATTGGGAATACCCCATAAGGAGCTGACCCCATTTCTTCTAACCAACCTGCAACTTCATTTTTTACGGTTTCACTTTGTGAAGCTATTTTTGCTATTCGTATCGGAATACCAAACAACTCCTCAAACTCATCCCAACTACCCCAAGAGTGGCGTTTTAAAATAGTATATACCGCAGCTTTTTCTAATAAACCTACATTATCATAAAATTGGGCATATAGCAAAATATCTTTAATGGTGCTGTAATCTATACCTTTATCGGCATTGATGTCATAAAGTAAAACTTTATGCTCTGGAACAACTAAACCTCTTTCGATGAGTTCAACTTCTTTAATGTTACCTTTTTCAAAATCTTTTACCCAAATTAAAGAGTAACCGTAATAGGTAGATTCGTGAGCCCATTGGATAATATTTTCAAACCATTCTTTGTCCTTGATAAGTTCGGTTAAAGCATCATCTTTAATACCGTCAATTGTAAAAATGTAATCTTTGTTTGTGGTTCTTAATGTGCGGTTACCTGTAATTCCTGTAAGGTGTCCGTCAAGCATAACATCTTGATACAATTCTTGCATTAAGTAAGTTTTAGGAACTTCCGCTTGATAACGTGCAAATCGTGAAGCCTGCCAATCGTTTAACTCTTTTCTCCAAAGGCGTCTTTGACGGCGGATAACATCAACCATTAGTTTGGTAACTTTTTCAATATTTTGGGTATCTGCACCCGATAAAGTTACTTTTTTACCTATTGCGTTACCCGAAAGGTTTACGGTACTTTTCGTAATTCCTTTTATTGGGCTTTGAGTCCTGTTTTTATTTCGATTTTTGTGCATACTATTTTTTTAATAATTTGTCCAGTTCCTTTTTTACTTTATTACTTATTTGGGTATTCAAGTAATTTGATTTACCCATAAATTGGCGTTTAGGCATTCCATCAAGTCCCTCATTGTGTCTTTGGGCATATTCCTTATAGGTGTAAAAACTAACTTGACTACTTCCTAAACTTATTTTATAACGAAAGGAGTTTTTTAACTTATCGCCTCCAGTTCCGAAGCCTGTTAATATAGCTCTGTCTTTATTTTTACTACCGTATCGGTTTAAATTCCCTGCCTTACCTCTCCTGCTGGTTCTGTACCTTGTAATATCACGCCCTTGTTTGTCTTCTGTTTTACGCTCCTCCCATTTTTGTGTACTGGTGTCGGTAAATCCCTCATCTCTAAAATTCTTTGCAATAAAGTTTTTACCCTCAACTCCAATAATCCGTAAAACATTGTTTGGCATTTCATGGGCGGCTCTATAGAGTAGTTTTTGCAACTCTGATAAATCCGCCATTAGAAATGGTTTTTGTAATTTTTACGACTTCCTAACTTCATAAAAGTTGCAGGAGTGTCGGGAGTTCCATCTCCATCGGTGTCGTTTTGTCTAATAGGCAACGGAGGTTTTATTTTGCCCTCCGATACTTTTTCGAGCCATAACATGGCCTCGTCATATCGTGCCTTGGCAACCTCGTTAAAAACCTTTGTACGGCGGATGTAAATTTCATGTATTACAATGCCTTTTAAGTGTTTTAAAACGGTTCTATTTCTGTCGTCTCCCGAAGCATTAAAAATAGCTTCGGTGTCGAAATATTGATATAAATAACTCGACATTAAATCAATGCTTTCTAAAATAATATCGGTTACTATACTGTCGTCGTTATTGATGATTTTATTAATAATTTCATCGGTAGCAACTGTTTTTAATTCTGCCTTTTCTAAAAACATAATCAAGGATTTATGGTTATAGTTCTATTACTGTATCTTGGATTAACTCTCCTGTAAATTAAAGTGGTAAAGGAGAGCGTATAGCTCATTATTTCGCTATCAACATCCTCCGAACTTTCGTTACTTAACTCTAATGGTTTGAAATAATCGCCTTTTAAAAATTGTAGGCTTTCAACCATTGCATCAATTAAATCAATCTCGGTTAAACCTCCGTTTGTATCCGCAGTTCCGTCGTGTTGGTCAAGCCATCCGTCTTTACAATAAAGCGTTACATCTACGGTACACTCGCCCTCTTGTTTATTTTCTACCATACTCTCCCAACGAATTGCCTTTATATCAATTAAGGCAGATGTCCAATAACTCGGGTAGTTCTTTTCGGGGTTTGCAAATTGTTTACGTTGTAAATCCACTAACTCCAACTCTTGTACACCGTTTTTAAGTGCCTCTTGTATTTTTGTAAATAGTTCTTTTCGTGGTGTCATACTCTACGTTTTTTATTGCGTTTTCCGATTACTGGTTTTTGGTTACTATCTTCTTTTTGAGAATAACCAAACAAGAGCCTACCTTTTCTAACACAGGTTTCTAACACATCTAAAATATCATCGGGCGTTTTACAACCTTTTTCAAATGATAAAATATGGTCTAAAGCCTTTTCCATATCTGGAGTATCTTTTAATTTTTCATCAAATGTTATTAAACCACGCATAAAAGCACTGGTAAGCGTGGCATCTATACGGTCGTGTTTATCTCCCGAGGCGTGGTCAGGAAACGGAATATCAACAGCGTTGTTTTCTTCACACGCTATTAACCAATCAGGCTCATAAACAACTTTTTGAGCAGCTGTAGCATCATAAAAAGAAATGATAGACATACCTTTTAAATTGTATTTTTTTTGCCACTCATAGTGCATATTCATTGCTACAGGTCGGGCGGTTTGTCTGTTAAAGATTTCCAAAACATGAGCACGCCCTTTGTCGATTGAAACTATTGCCCCGGCTTTGTAATCGCCATCATCGGAGTAAGATAAATCCCAATGACTAATTAACCCGTTATGAATTTGATTGCCATGTGTTTTTTTATAATGTATCCACTCGGCTTTAATTCTTTTTCCCTCCTCAACAGGGTTGTTAAAATCCTCTCGCTGACTTGTGTGGTAATCGGTATCGTTTACAATATCAATACACTCATCTTTTGTATAGCGTTCTGGCCACGATGGATTAAAATCTTTATCGCATAAATTAACGGTTGAAATGTCAAGGTTTGGAGAGTTTTTATATTTCTCTGCATAGCCGTCAACAATTCCATTTTTTACGATGTAATTGTTTGGCATAATTTGTCTAAATCTTCCTTTTTGTCCTGCCTTTCCTAAATCACCTGTTAACTTTTGAACATTCTCTTTAGTAAGTTCAATATTTTTAGCCTGTTTTCTGTCCTCCAAGTCATCCATTGAGGCAAAGTCTGGACGATTTGCATTGTTTCTTAAACCTCTAAAAGGTTGATTTAAACCTAACGCCATAAAAAACTTACTGTCATTGGTTTCAAATTGTCCGTCTGCCCAAGAGCCGTATTGCATTTGTAAACCAAAGTCTTTTATATAGCGTTCGTTACTTTCTAAATGCAACTGTAAATCAGAAAGCAAAAGTTTAGAGTGTCCTTCGGTTCTACCAATGATTAAGGCAAAATTCACTTCGTTATTTTCTTTTAAGTGAGTGAGGTTACCAACGTTTGTATGTATTGATTTAGCCGCACCACGAAACCAACGGCGTTGCTGTTTTATTAAAGGGTTTTTAAATACGTTTAAATAACTGTTTAAATGAAATTGAGCACACGGAGCATCCGCCAAGGCTAACCCTGAATTTACGCCAAAGTAATACTCGAAAAACTCTAAATAGTTTTCCGGCTTTAAAAGTCGTTTAATTCGTTGTTCTTGTTGTTCCGCCGTTTCTTTGAAAAGCGAATTATAAGAAAGTAACTGAATCATTTTAGACTTTTGAAAATACTTTTCTTTTGCCTCTTTTAATTCCGTTTTAGTCATGTTGCAATAGTTCGGTTATATATTGGTCAAAATAGGGTCTAACTAATTTTAACAGTTCGATTAAATCCTCACGTTTTTTGCCTGTATTGTTCCCGGCTTTTACCATCATAAACTGACTAAAATCGTCAAAACTCTCCATGGTGTAAACCGCTTTTTTACGGCTATCGTTTAGCCTATCAAAGGCTGCCGAAATTTTGGAAAGGTCATCGGCTTTGTATAGCGGAGTATCTCCATTTTTTAAGTCACGAACGTACTCTAAAATCATACGTTTAATTTCGGAAGGCCTAATATTGTTTAGCTCCTTTTCCTTTTCCCATTCGTCGGTATCTCTCCACCCGGATAGCGTTTTAACACCCACCCCTATAATTTCTGAAATATTGGTAAGCGTAAAGCCTTTTATAAATAAGTCTTTGCCTTGGCTTTTTTTATAATCACGTTCAACTGCCGTTAATCTACCGCCCTTTTTACTTGTATTGTCCATCGATGTTTAAATTACCGTTTGCCTCAAATTTGATATTGTTAATTTTCATACCGTCGTACTCGAGGTTTTTCTTTGCCTCAATTAATACACTCATGTAATTGTCATCGTCAAGCATTTGGTGTATGCCTACGCCAAGCTCCGGGAACTCTCTGTATTCCCCTTTATTGGCAATGAGTATATGTTCTTGATGTTGGTTATCAGAATAGCCAATATCAAGGTCGCCATTTTTAAAATTTAAGTCGCCGTTACGATCTAATAAAATATCATTCATAGAGCAAAATTCGACTTCCTATAATTAGCAATAAAATTCAATTTCAAACCTTGTGTTTATTTTGCATAACCCTTGTATTTATTGAGTACAAGCGTTGGAACTCAATTTTTTTATACTTCAAAAACGCTACAATTTTGCTCCAAGATTTAGACAAAACCCAAAATAAAACAGGATGTAAAATGACTCATGATTTTATCATAAATACCGAAAACGTAAACGAGTATAAATACCGCATTTTAACGGACGGTATCGATTATACTCAATATATGCGTAACCCGGTAGTGCTATTTATGCACGAGCGAGAGTTTGAAAAAAAGGAAGACGGTAAAGGAAGTGCCGTTATTGGGCGTTGCCTTAAAATTTATAAAAAAGACACCGATTTAGTTGCTACGATAGAATTTGACGAAAAAGACGAGTTCGCCCAAAAGATTGCCGGAAAGGTAGAACGTGGTTATATCCGAATGGCTTCCATGTACGCCGATGTAAAGGCTACATCATCAGACACAGAATTGGTTTTACCGGGTCAAGTTTACGAAACGGTTACGGCGTGTAAACTGGTAGAGATTTCAATAGTTGATATTGGCGGTAACGATGATGCTATTAAACTATCCAAAGACGGAAAACCTGTGCAACTTCAAAAAGTAAAATTAGAAAATGATAGAAATATGTCACACTTAAAAACCATTGCATTAGCATTAGCACTATCGGCAGATAGTACAGAGGACACTGTTTTAAAGGAAGTACAGGGCTTAAAATTAGCCAAAGAAACCGCAGAAAAAGAGGCGTCCGATTTAAAGGTAAAATTAAAGGGTATCCAAACAGCAGAGGCTACCGCTTTAGTTGAAAAGGCGGTGTCTTTAGGATTAATTCCCGAGGCATTGAAACAAACGCAAATCAACGCATTTGAGAGCGATTTTGACGGTCAAAAAGTCACGCTTTCAAAATTGATTTCGGATAAAGAGGCAGAGGGTGGCCAAGCGGCAACACACCAAACTGTTAAAGAAGTTGTACTTGGAGGCAAAGGCTCTGGTAACGGTGCCGGAACTCAAGAGGAGACTTTCGACTATTTGCAAAAATTCGACACGGTAAAACTTCGCAAAATCAAAGAAGAAAACCCAGAGCAATATGCAAAATTGGCTAAAGACTACGCTAACGGAGTTAGACACGTAGAGAAAAAATAATCATAACCATAAAAAAAAGAGATAAATGGCAGGTTTACAAAAGGAAGTTTGGATTGCAGGTATTCAAGAGAATCCAATCCCAAATACAAGTTTTGTTTTTGCGTCTACGGATAAATCCGAGTACGTAGAAAACAATAAGCTCCACCTTGCAGAGGCAGGTATCGAGCCAGATGTTTACGAAAACTATTTTGAAGGTAACGAAAATGATTTGCCTTTACAGGCTATCACGGATATACCTAATGAGGTAGTTTTAAAAACCTACTCAACGGCAAGAACTCGCCACAGAGACTTACAAGAAGTTGAGTTATCATACAACAAACGTATGAGTGTTATCAACCGTCACAAAACATCGTTATCTAAAAATATCGGTGTAAGAGCGGCTTTCGCTTGGTCGCCAAATGCGAATAATGATTTTAACAAAATCATGAACTTGGACGCAAACGCTTCAATCATTGATGCAATTATTGATATGGAGGCATTCTACAATGGCCTTGATATTTACGACGGTATGAATATCTGTTTAACAGCTGACCACATGGCTCGAATCAAAAAGGAAAACAAAAACCTTTATAAAGAGATTTTGAGTACTAACACAATGTACGGCTTTAAAGTATTCAGATACAACAAAAATGCTCTTTATACTTCTGCTGGTGTTAAAAAACCTTTTGGGGCTGTTAAAGAAAATGGAGACAAAGTTTGCTCATTCACTTGGGTAACTGACGAGGTTTTCCGTTGTTTTGGTGACACCGAAGTTTACGAAACTTTACGTTCTGCTGCATCGCAGTCTGACGAAATTTCATTTGCTCAAAGAGCTCTTGTGGGTAACATTCGTGCAACCAACCCAAAATATTTGGGAGCAATTCTGTAGCCCATGAGTGAGTTAGTAAAAGAAGCCTCTTTTGATAAAGAGGCTTTACAAAAAAAAGCAACCGAATATTTTGCAAAAAACAAAGATGCTAAAGTAGTTTTTTTAACTGCTGATGGTTTCATGTTCTTAAAGCGAAATTTCGCATCTGATCACGCTAATACATTAGAGGGTAATGAAGTTTTTGAATTCAAGAACCCAAACCATGTCGAAAGCGATACAGACCAAACTGAAGACAGCAATACTCAATTAACCGAGGAGCAAAAACAGTTGTTAGCGTCTGGATTAAAAAAGGAAAATTACAACGCTATTAAGGCTTTAGTAAAAGTTTTAAATATTGAAACTCCCGACCAAAAAGCGGAGACTTTGATTAAGGCGTTGGAGGACTATAAAGCAAATAATCCAATTGATTAAAAAGTGAGAACAATAAAGTATATAGCCGTGCATTGCACAGCAACCTCTCAAAAAACGAGCATTGCCGCAATTCAAAGGTACTGGAAAATTAATTTAGGTTGGAAAATGCCTGGCTACCACTTTATTATTATGCCCGACGGTTTAGTAGTTTCATTATTACCAATAGAACAAGTTTCTAATGGCGTTGCAGGTTTCAATAGTGTGTTAATAAATATTGCTTATTTGGGCGGTGTTGATGCAAATAATAAACCATTAGACAATAGAACTCCTGCCCAAAAGGCAAGCCTACTAAAATTACTCAAGGATTTAAAAAAACAATTTCCAACGGCAGTAATTCAAGGACACAGGGATTTTCCAAACGTAAAAAAAGCGTGTCCGAGTTTTGATGCAAAAAACGAATATAAAAATGTTTAAGAAAACGCTTTTGTTATTAGTGTTAGCCTTTAGTTGTTTCTTGAGCTCCTGCCGAGCGGTTCGGCAGGAAACTCAAAAAACAGAAAGTGAAAAGAGTTTCACATCCGAAAAGGTTGTAACCTACAAAGACACCACTTTGTTTGCACCAAAAGCCGAAACAAGTATAAAAATCCCTTTAGCCGATATTGGTTTTAAAAGCGATTTAAACACCGTTTCAAAGCCAAAGGTTTTCACTCAAACGAGTGGTCAAGCAAAGGTAAAAATTAGAATTGTACACGATACAATTCAAGCGACGGCAACGTGTGACAGTTTGGCTATTGTGGCCAAAGTCAAAAACGAATTATTAAAAGAAACCTCGAGCGTAATAAGTAAAAGTAACTCGGAGAGTAAAAAGAAAACAGGATATACCTTTTTTCATCTGATTATTGCTTTTGTGTTAGGTTTTGGGCTTTGTTATGTACTTAAATTTTTCAAAATCGTATGAGTTTACCAAACATAAAATTTAACATCTCAAGCAATGGTTTGGGATTGTTACAAGCGGACATTCAAAAGATACCGGGATTGGTATTAACTGGAGCTACGGTAGCAGGATCAAATAAAGTTACTGCGGGTAATTCTTACCAAATTTTCTCTCTTGAGGAGGCTGAAAATTTAGGAATAGAAGAAACTGGAACAAACGCTTTTGCACACAAACACATCAAAGCGTTTTACGCAGAGGCTAAAAAAGGAGCTGAACTTTGGTTTATGGTAGTTACTCAAGCAGTAACTATGGAACAAATGGCAGATTTATCAGAATCGTATGCAAAAAAACTATTGGCAGATGCTTCGGGTAAAATTAGAATTTTAGGTATTCTAAAAAAGTCAGGTTCTACCGAAACTATTGCCGACGGCTTGGATAGTGATGTAGCTCTTGCTGTTGTAAAAGCACAGGAGTTGTGCGAGGACTATTCCGGCAGATACTTTCCAGTACGTGCCATTATTTCGGGTAACAAGTTTAGCGGAACGGTTGCCGACTTAAAAGACTACAAAACTACAAACTTTAACAAAGTTTCCATTTTGTTAGCCAATACAGACGCATCAAAAGAGGCTTCTATTGGTTTGGCTTTAGGCCGTTTAGCAAGTATTCCAACTCAAAGAAAAATCTCAAGAGTAAAAGACGGTGCGGTTGAACCTTTCAACGCCTATTTTACTAATGGAGAAACCGTAGAAAGTTTAGACACGGCTTGGGACGCAATCCATAATAAGAATTACATCTTTTTAAGAAGTTTTGCGAACCGCTCGGGTTACTACTTTACAGGCGACCAAACCTTAACAGGTGCAACGGACGACTTTAATTCCCTTGCAAGAGGCTTAGTAATGGATGAGGCGGTACTTATTGCCTACAATACATTAGTTGAGGAGTTATCGGATGAAATTCAAGTTACATCATCTGGAACAATACACCCGGCAATTATTAAAGGGTGGCAAAATGCAATCGAAAGACAAATTAAAGGTTTAATGGTTGATTTAGGTAAACTTTCGGGAGTTAAAGCCTACATCGACGAAAATCAAAATGTTCTTTCTACGAACAACCTAACTGTTGATTTACAATTATTGCCAGTTGGTTATAGCGATTACATAACTGTAAACATAGGATTTACAACAAATTTAGAATAGCATGAGCACATTTAGCAGTAAACAATATGCCTGGCCCGACTTATCTATTTCTATTGGAGGTAGAATTTTAGAAGGCATTACCGAAATTGAGTACACGGAAAAACAGGAAAAAGATGTTTTGCGTGGTCGAGGTAATAAAGGCCATAAAATCACACGAGGGAATAAATCCTATGAGGGTAAAGTTACCATTTGGCAAAGTGAACTTGAGGCAATGGTTCAAGATGCTCCTAACAAGAGTATTATGGATTTGAACTTTGATATTATTGTTTCTTATGTTCCAGAGGATGGCGGACAATCTGTAACGGATGTTTTGAGTAGCTGTGAATTTACCGAAAACAAAAAGGCAATGAAGCAAGGCGATAAAAACATGTTAGTTGAGTTACCAATTATCTTTTTAGAAGTTAAACCACAACAATAAAAATGCGACCAATTAAAGGGCTCTTTATGTTATTAATCGGGATGATTAGTTTCACGGCCATGGCAACTACTACAGCCAAGCCGGAGCAAAAGCAAAAAATGGAAATTATCAAAGAGTTTAAGGCTCAAGAGGTAACTCCTGTAATCGTAGTATTAGAATACCCTGCCGTTTTTGTTGAGGCAGTTTTTATGCCGGGAGCAAATCCCACCAAGAAACCGATTGACGAACCAACCTTTTTATTTGCAGTTGTATTGGACGTAGGATGGCAAGGAACGGAGAGTAAAAATAAGTTAATTCCATACAGGGAAAAGTTGCTCGAGAATTACGATTTACACTTTAAGAGTTACACCCAAGAACCGATAAAACGAATACGGTCTAATTGTTAGAATCAAAATAAATATTGTAAAAAGCCACTTTTTAGTGAGTGGCTTTTTTTAAAACTCAAATAAATGGAGCAAACATTTGGACAAAAAGCAGTAAGCGTTGTGGTAACACAAGGTTTAGAAAATACTCAAGTAGACAAAGTAACCGAAGTAAAAACAACATTTGCTAAAATTATTGATACTGTAAATGATATTGAAGTTAAAAGTTACTTGGGCAACACATTAAAAGGCATGGCTATTAGAGCTTGTATAGAGGCATCCTCTATGGTAGTTAGAATTATAGTACATAAAGAATAACAAAAAACAACTTAAGAAAATGACACAAAAGCAAATTAACGAGTGGAAAGAAAAATATGGGGAAGTTTACGAGCTACCTGTAGACGATAAAACGGCATATTTAAGAATGCCAAAAATGGCCGATTTCAAAAGAGCATTTACGGCTATGCAAAAAGACGGAGAGCTTGCCTTTGGAGAGGTAATGTTAGAAGCCTTATTTATTGGTGGAGATACCGAGATTAAAACAGTCGATGAGTATTTCTTCCCGGCAAGAAAAGAATTAACAGAGTTCTTTAACTATGATGATGCCGAAATAATTACGGAGGGTAATAATTCAATTATCATTATTGGAGAGGCAAAATGTAAAGTGCGAGTAATTACTCGTCAAGATATTAAAATTGCCGAAAAGAAAAACCCCTCTGGGAAACCTTTTGTTACACAAGAGAAATTGTTTGAAATGGTTTGTTTAGAAAAGGACGACGCCTTTAATGATAAAGAAAAAGCAAGCGTTCGTTTTCCTTTATACCAGGCTATTGAAAAACTGCAAAATAAGAAAGTTGCAACGCTAAAAAAGCTCTAAACGAGGCGGTCATTGATAACAGTGACCCCTCGTCTTATGAACTTGCCGAGCATTTAGATATAAGATTATTTGATGCTTACTTGAGATACTATATGCACATTCCCGATCCAAATAGTTTGGGCGATGAGGATTGGGCGGAGGAGCTTCAAAATTTACACTTTATACGAACCAAAGAGAAAGAAAACTCACAGATACCAACGTAATGAACGCATACGAATTTATCATTAAAATGAAAGATATGGCGAGCTCCACTTTACAAAAAGTAGCGAGTTCTGTAGGCGTTACAAAAACAAAGGTTGACGGTATGGATAACTCTTTAAAAAAGGTTGAGAAAACCTCCCATAGTTTAGGCAATACCATGGACAAACTAAAAAGCAAGTTAGTTGCTGTCTTTGCTGTTGGTGCAATTATGGCTTTTGGTAGTAAAGTAATCGAAGCTCGGTCGGAATATGAAAAATTTAATGCAGTTCTTACTAATACCTTTCAATCGGATAAGGTTGGAGCTGCTGCCTTAAATATGCTTACCGACTTTGCGGCTAAAACGCCATTTCAATTAAATGAGCTAACTGGCTCATTTGTAAAATTGGTAAATCGAGGTTTTGCTCCTACAAAGTCAGAAATGACAAAACTGGGAGATTTAGCAAGTAGTCAAGGTAAAGGTTTTGACCAACTTACAGAGGCAGTTTTGGACGCTCAAACAGGAGAGTTTGAGCGATTAAAAGAGTTTGGTATAAATGCGTCCAAATCGGGCGATAAGGTCAAACTATCATTTAAAGGCGTAACTAAAGAAGTTGCCAATAATGATGCGGCTATTAGAAACGCCTTAATGTCTTATGGCGAAATGGATGGAGTAGCAGGTTCTATGGAAGCCATTTCAAAAACATTAGGCGGGCAAATCTCAAACCTTGGCGACCAATGGAATACCTTTTTAGTTGCCGTTGGTGGACAATCTGGCGGAATATTTACGGGTGTAATATCAATGTTAAGTGCTGGACTAGCAACAATCACATTATACTTGCCAGTCATTTCCGAATACTTCGCTATTTTATGGACATACATTGAACCAGTTATTGTATCAGTTAAAAACTTTATACAATCATTTACGGGAATATCAAGTTCGGGAGATGCGTTAAGCGCATTTGGAGATATTATGACTTGGGTATTAGTTGGGGTTGATATTTTCACAACTGGTTTAAGCACACTTATTGGTTGGTTAACTCCTTTTTCTGATGTAATAATGGGCGTTACTGCTGTGTGGCTTGCCTTTAATTTAGCTGTAGCAATATCGCCTGTAGGTTGGATAATAATTGGTATAGTGGCACTTATAACAGTTATTGGATTAGTAATAAAATATACCAGTGGCTGGGGTAAAAATTTCAAATTTACAACCGAAGGTATGAAATTGATAATAGAAGCATTTGTTTTATACACAAAAGCCAATTTTAACACGATGGTAAACGGTATTATGATAGCACTTGAAGCACTTCAAAGAGGTTGGTATAAATTTAAAAATTCTGTTGGTTTGGGCGAAAAAGCCGAAAATGACAAAATGATTGCCGATTTAAGTAACTCAATTGAACAACGAAAAAAGTCAATTGCAGATGGTTACAAAGCGGCAGGTCAAAAAGGAGTTCAAGCTGCCGCCGCTTTTGGTATTAAAGTCGATACCGAAGGAATGTCTAAAGATTTTGCCGCACTCAAAGATAAGTTTGGCAATATTATGAATGGTCCTAAAAAAGATACTGGAACTAGTGCTTACGATGACTATATAAAAAATAACAAAGGCGTTCCTGGTGCACCAAAAGGCAAAGGAGACGGAAAAGACAAAAGCAAATCCGACTCCATTGTTTCGGGAGGTTCAAAAATTACACATATCACTGTCAATATTGAAAAGCTACAGGATGACACTAAAATTTATGTAGATAGTACCGAAAGTGGTTTGAGCAATTTAGGAGAGAAAGTGCAAGAAATGTTATTGCGAGCTGTAAACAGCGTAAACCAAATGCAAACAGGATAATGGCAGAGTTTAATTTACGAGAAATAACCGCACGAGCTTTGTTTGACTATGTAGGCCCACATTTTCCGGAATGGTGGAAAAAAAACAAGTCAAAATTTGAGTTACCCGATTTAAGAGGGATAAACTCGGAGCAAATAAGGGGAGGTAAATACTTCCTACAATTGAAATTGTCATATAAAGGGCAAATGTTTGAGTTACCTAATGAGCCGTTATTATCGCTTGGACTAACAAAGACAATCGTTAAAACGGCCACCGTTGGAAAACAACGCAAAGGAACGGTTAAAGAGTACATCTGTACCGAAGATTGGGTAATTAGTATTAAGGGCGTTTGTATTAATGTAGATGAGCCGGAACTATACCCGGCAGACCAAGTGGCGATACTTAATGATTTGGTTGATATTAATGACGCTTTAGAAGTTGAAACGAACGCCTTTTTAGAATTGTTTGGCATTAGAAAGTTAGTAATTGAAGATATAAAGTTTGATGAAATGGTAGGAGAATCGGGTTTGCAACGTTACACGATTTCTGCAATTAGTGATCAAGATTTTTACGCCGATTTAAACGAAAAAGATACCGAAAAAAATAACTTGTTAGCATAATGTTTATACTGGAGAGTAAAGTAGAAATAGGTAGTTATATTTTCAATCAAGTAAACGAAATTGAAATTACCAAGTCTGTTGAGGAGTTGAGCGATACGGCTGTAATTAAGTTGCCCACTCGTTTTAAGGTACGACAAAACGGAGAGCAAAAATTTACAGAAGATGCTATTAAAGTAGGCGACAAAGTAACGATAACTTTAGGCTACGAGGGTAAATATTCGGGGGTTGAGTTTACAGGTTTTGTAAAAAAGATAAGCCCAAAAATTCCCCTCGAAATTCATTGCGAGGACGCTCTTTGGGTTTTAAGACGAAAAAACATTACAAGGAGTTGGGAAAAAACAACAATGAAAGAAATTTTAACGGAGGTTGTAAAGGATACTCCTGTGCAGCTCGCCGATAATATACCGAGTGTAAATTTAGATAAATGGATTATCAAAAATGCAAACGGAGCTCAAGTTCTGGAATCTTTGAAAAAAGATTTATTAATGACGGCTTTTATTAATGATGAGGGTAAGTTGTATTGCGGTTTGCAACAACTCACAAATGTAGGTCAAACGGTAGTTTATGATTTAAACTACAATTTAGTAGAAAACAACCTTGAGTTTAAAAGCAAAGAAGAAAGAAAGATAAAGATTAAATACACCTACATCGACAAAGAAAATAAACGTAAAAGTATCGAGGTAGGCGACCCAGACGGAGAGCAAAGAACCTACCATACAAGTGTAATTTCCGACACTAAAAAATTGGAGGAGATGGCTAATGCCGAAATTGAAAAATTAAAGTATGATGGCTTTGAGGGCGATGTAACGAGTTTTTTAATTCCGTATGCAACCAGGGGAATGAAAGCAAAATTATTAGACAATGAGCATCCAAACCGAGAGGGAAACTATTTTATAAAAAAGGTAGTCACCACTTTTGGAACTGGAGGAGCAAGGCGAAAAATAACAATAGGCAATAAACTATAATGGAGAAAGAGTTACACGACGCATTTAGAAAACTAAAACAAAGGGATGTCGATACATTCCCGGTTAAAGTTTTATCCGTCGATAAGTCTGCCGGAACTTGTAAAGTAACCGATGACGAACTTGAGTACACCGATGTAAGATTATCGGCGGTTATTGACGGCAACGATAAAAAGTTTTATTTGTTTCCTAAAGTTGGGAGTTCTGTTTTGGTAAGCCCTATAAACGAGGATTTGAAAAATTTGTATGTAGAGGCATACTCCGAAATAGACGGCTTGGATTTAAAAATAGACGGCGTTCACTTTAATATTGATAAAGACGGTTTTCTTTTGAAAAAGGAAAACGAAACGCTAAAAAAACTAATGGCTGATTTGATTACAGCTATTAAGGCTATGAAATTTACAACGAATAACGGGCCAACTATTAATCTTGTGAATATTACAGATTTTATCGCCCTTGAAAATAGGTTTAATCAGTTTTTAAAAGGTAATTAAATGTTAGATGTAAACAGACTTAAGAACAAAATAAAACAGGCCTTCACTGATGAGCAAACGGAGGAGTCAGACCATAATGCGAGCGTTGATAGAATTGCACAAAAATTAGCTCAAGCAATTGTTGACGAAATTAAAGAAGCCAAAGTAATTTATACAGCAGGGCTTACCGCCCCTAATGGAGCTGTTACAGGAACTATTAACCATACAATACAATAAGATGGACAATTTTTTAGTGTATATCACATCAATTTTAACTGCTGTAGGCGGTACAGGATATTTTACTTTTTTGTTTGCAAAGAGCAAATATAAAGTAGAGGTACTACAAGCTCGAGAAAATGCCGAAACTACGGCTATTGAAAATGATATTAAATTATCTGGGCATTACAAAGAAATTCTCGACGATTTAAAGAGTCGTTATGAAATTCGTTACAAAGAGTTTGAAGATTTAATGAATCGAAAAGTATTACTTCTTGAGGAGGAGTTGAAAATTAAAGACAGAAAAATTAAACTTCAACAGCAAGAAATAATCGAGTTAAAAAAAGAAAATAGAATTTTAAAAGCAAATGCAAAAAACGCTACTACATAATCAAAGCCTTTTAGATTTTACGCTACACCATTGCGGAACATTAAACGGTATCGTTCAAATGGCTGTAGAAAATAATATTGGCATTGCTGACTTTTTAAGTCCGGGTTCTGTTTTATCAGTTCCAAACGGAATTTCAAAAGATGAGCAAATAGTGGAGTTTTATGAAAATAAAAAATTAATTCCGGCTTGTGGTTTTAACACATTAGAGCTATCAAACGCTTTAGATGATATGTTTGCCTATGAGTTTGCAATAAGTTTATAAAATGGGTAGATCAATAAAGGAAATACAACAGACTATTTTAGACGCAAAAGCCACAGCGGTTGAACTTAATGCGTTAGAAGTATTAACGGAGCAAGAGCAAACGTTAAACTCGGCAAATAGTACCAGTAAAGTCGCAATTTGGAGGTTGTGGGTTTGGATTATTGCCTTTGCTCAATATGTACAGGAGCAATATTGGGAAACCTTTAAAGCAGAAATTGAAAAGCGTATTGCCTCGTCAAGAATACATACTCCTAAATGGTACAGAGAAAAAGCACTTGCCTTTTTATACGGAGTTCCTTTGGTTCAAGATACAGACTATTACGATACAACAGGATTAACCGATACGCAGATAGCTAATGCAAAAATTATTAGTAATGCAGCTTCGGTAAGAGTTGTACAAAACGGATACGGTACATTAAGGCTAAAAGTAGTTAGAACCGTGGGCGGAGAGTATGCACCCGTTTTGCCAGAACATTTAACCGCTTTAGATGTGTATTTCAATCAACATATTGCCGATGCCGGAACGGTTGTTAATGTTACAACTGGAGAGGCCGACTTATTAAAGTTGAAAATGGATATTTATTATGATCCGTTAATTTTAGGTGCAGACGGCTCAAGATTGGACGGAACTAATCCCACTCCAGTAATTACACAGATTAAAAATTACTTGAAGTCGATTGATTTTGAAAACGGTAAACTTGTATTAACACACCTTACCGACAAATTACAGCAAGTATCGGGAGTAAATTTACCAGTTGTGCGTGAGGCATACTCTAAATATGGAGCTTATGATTATGGTACTACAGGAGTTCAAAATGTAGGTGCGATTAACGAGATACGCATTGCCGACGCAGGATACATGAAATTAGACGAAAGCGAATTACTGATTAACTATATACCTTATTCAGAGTAATGGACAATGTTTATAACATAAATTGGAGGACTTTTATCATACTTAATTTGCCAGTATTCCTGCGTAAAATTAAGTCTATAAAATTGCTCGAGGTTTTTTTTAAACCTGTAGTTCTATTACACTTGGAGTTTTTGGAGTTTCGTCGTCAAGCATTATACAAAGTGAATCATAATTCGCAAATATGCTATTTACAGGCGGTTTTGAATGATAGTTTTGATAACGTACAAAGGCGAATTATCATAAGAAACGCCATTTTAAGAGAGCCGTTATGGTTTTATGAACCCGAAGAAAACAAGCCTGTATTGTTTTATGAAGAAAGCGATAACAAGCCTGTTTATTTTCGTGAAGAAAGCGAGTTTATTGGAGATGGTGCAGATTTTTTGGTTTTAGTTCCAATCGATTTAAAACCAACCAATACTCAAGAAGAAAACGCCCTATTAATTAAAATGAAGGCACAAATTGACTATTATAAACTATTCGTTAAAAACTATATAATATTATGGGTTTAGGTAATAAATTAATCGTTTCTGCTACTGGGTTTCCCGGTACAAATAAAACGTTACGCTTTATTCAAGATGCGTTTCGTGAGCCGCTTGGAGCTTTGGCACAACTTGCAGGAAACAAAACGATAATTACTGGAGTTGTGGTAACAGGTTCTGACCCTGCTGCAATGGTAGTGTCAAACGGTTTTATTTCTTACAATGGAGAGATTATTCCTTTTGTCGGCGGTAATTATGCAGATACCGTTACCATTATTGAGCAATTTGAAAATGTAAACTATAATACAGATGCTAATGATGATAGTGTTTTAGATAGTTTGCCAGCGTATAGAACTATTTATGCAAAGTGCGGAACTGGCGGGATTGATTTATTTTACTTTGGGGAACTTCAAAGATTAAAAACTATTCAAGAGCTTTCAAATTTTGAACTTCCTGCGGGTGTAGTTATCGACCCAAACTATTTAGCCTTTACGGTTTCAATGCTAAATCATTTAAACTCTATTGAAGCAGGTGCGGAAGTAAATGTGCAAGCCGATTGGTTAGTAACTTCTCCGGGTTCTGACGCCTTTATAAAAAACAAACCATTTTCGGAAATAAAATGTACTCACGGTTCGCTTGTGACGGTTCCAAGTAGTAATGGTTATTACCAGTTCAATTTTACTCGTAATTGGGTTGATATTTATCCTCCTGCAGGATATAATATATATCACTTAAAAGGTTTTATTCCTTCGGTTGGTGAGATAAATTTTTCAGGTAATGTTAACGGTGATGATACGTTTTGGTGTAATTATCAAGTTGACTACACGGCGGGTAAAGTTAGAGTCGTTTGTAATAACTCTGAAAGCCGAGCTCGTTCTATTATTAACTATTTAGCTATTTGGATAAAATGACACAGAACACATATTTTTTACATTTTAAAGATTCGTATGTAGTAGGTTTTCACAGCGATGACATAGATCCAAAATTTTTGCCAAAAGGCGAAAAGACAATCAAGGTTTTAACAAACGAGCCAACGAAATATTTGGGGCTTGACGAAAAACAAATTTTTCTTGACCCACTACCGGAAGTAAATCATGATGTGACAGACAAAGAAAGTTTAGACTATCGCCGTCAAGAACTCAAAAGGCTTTTTTATGAAATTCAATTTACCAAAGCCATTGATGAGGACGCAAAAGAACTGGAGTTATTGTATGATACAAAACTCCGAGAATATAGGGAATTAAAAGCGAAGTAATGAATACAGTATTTGACATAGAACAAAAGCAAGATAGTGCCGAAAAGCTACTTGCCGTTGCCGATAAAGAAACAAAGTATATTTTGTTTGCTGATGAGTTTAACGATGTAGCTCGCAAGGCAGTTGAGTCGGCAGTTGAAAACGTAAAAATTGAGTTGTTTTGGAGTAACAAACCCGAACATATCGTGCAAAATTTTGCAGGAATTTCAACCGTTCAACAATTGGTTTTAAAGTTTAATGATGTTTGGATGTTGGAAAATACAGACGAGGTTACATTGTTGATTGACCGATATAAACCAAAGCGGACTGTTAGAACTTATGGGAAATTTAAAGGTTCGGGATTTAAACACGGTATCTTTCCAGATGCTCAAAACCCGAAACGCCCATCTGAAATAGTGATAACTGAAAAGGAAACAATTTTAAAAATGGGTCAACCTTACTACTTTCATAAAATTGCAAATTCCAACTCTCAAATTAGAGCATGTGGAGCTGGTGGAAAAAATCACACATCTGATTATAACCGTGCGTGGCAATATTTACAATTTAGAATTAGAGTAAGAAAAGGAAATAAAACATATTTTTCAAAGCCATTGGCAACTATTCAAATGATTTGCGATAGATGGTACAATGACGGAGAAAGTCAAAAAATATCAATTAGCTATAAGCTAGTTTAAAATTTAGGGAAGCCAATAAAGTGACCTGTGTAAGTGAAAGAAATTATAAGCTATAAGGACGCTTTACAGAAAACCTGTCATCTGAAAGAAATTATAAGGTGTAAGGATTGAGCCAAGGAGCGAAAGCAAATTGGCTCATAGGCAACCCGAACAAACAAATTAACTAAAAGAAAGGAGGCGGTCATTATCTGATTGCGATGCTGGTAGCAAGTAAAATAAATCCACTTTAGAAATTTATAGATGCCGTTTTAAACGGTATCTATTTTTAAAAAATCAACGCTTTGGTAGGATAGCGTAAAAAAGTCCTCCGCTTTAAAAAATCTCTGACCACTTTTTAAACAAGAACCCACAGGCTACGGAGGACATAAGTCTTCTTTAGCTTGTGGGTTTTTTTTATGTTTAGTGGTCAGAGGCACAAATATAATCATTAATTAATCATCAATCAAAAAACGAATGAGTAAAAATTTTACGTACAAAGAACAACATGCCGTTATCGTGAAGTGTAGTAGCGAGGAGGAGCAAAAACAAATTTTTGAAAAATTAAAAGAAATGGGATTTAAAGATTTAAAAGTAGTTAGTGTATGAAAATTGAAGTAAACCACAGTTGCAAAAATTTTGAGAGTTTTAGAGCTCAAAAAGTAAAATCATTATTTAATGCCGAAAGTGGCCACGAGTGGAAGCATACGGCAGAGCTACCAATAGAAGACGACGAGTGGCAAATAGGGCTTATTGTAGGTGCATCGGGTTCGGGCAAAACTTCAATAGGTAAGCAAATTTGGTCAAATGTTGCTATTCACGACCTTTATTCGGGTTGGGATAATAATTTACCTATTGTAGATAATATCGCCCCTAAAAAGTCCTTAAACGAAGTTACAGCATCTTTATCGGCCGTAGGGCTTGGAGATGTCCCAGCTTGGTTACGTCCATTTAAGGCGTTATCCAATGGAGAGCAATATAGAGCGGGATTAGCTCGGTTAATTTGCGATGCTCCCGATAAAGTGGTTATTGATGAGTTTACGAGTGTCGTTGACCGCCAAATAGCTCAAATTGGTGCATCGGCTTTCGCTAAATCGTGGAGGCGAACAAAAGGCAAACAAATCGTACTACTTTCATGTCACTATGATATTGTAGAGTGGTTGCAACCAGATTGGGTATATGATACTCGAACTGGTGAAGTAAAAAAAAAGTCCAAAAACGACCATCTATCAAGCTCGACATTTGGAAGACAAACGGAACTTACTGGAAGTATTTTAAAGAGCATTATTATTTAGATTTGCCCCACCCTCCTGCGGCTGAATATTTTGTCGCTACGGTAAACGGAGAGCTTGTGGCCCATTTGGCCGTTTGCCCTTTATTTACTGCAAAGGCTTATCGTGCAACCCGATTAGTTGTTATGCCCGAGTGGCAAGGTGCAGGCGTTGGAACTGCTTTTTTAAATGAAGTAATGCAATATCATTTAGACGGTAAAGGAAGATGTGGGCATAAATATCACACTTTTTTTCATACTTCACACCCACAATTATGCGGTTATTTGAGGCATTCTAACAAATGGCTTCAAACTAATGCAATGCTCCA
Source organism: Flavobacterium urocaniciphilum (assembly GCF_900110615.1). Lineage (GTDB taxonomy): Bacteria > Bacteroidota > Bacteroidia > Flavobacteriales > Flavobacteriaceae > Flavobacterium > Flavobacterium urocaniciphilum. The sequence continues at coordinate 143,722 of NZ_FOEI01000003.1, read as the reverse complement.
CGGCTCAAATAAAGTAAGGAGTAAAGATAGTATTAATAGAACCGGAAAAGGCACGATAACAGGGTGTGGTTATGGTGGCCATTTTAGAGCCGTACAGGCGTTTAAATATTTAGGAAAATGAAAAAAATAAGAGTTTTTATATCGGGACAAAAGTATTTTGGGGAGCAAGTATTCAGTCTTTGTAATAGGCTTGATTTTGTCGAAATTGTAGGCGTATGTTCGCCATTAGATGATAAGTATGTTACAAAAATGGCTCATACTTTTGGGATTAGGCATGTACCAGCGGGAACATTAACCGCTGATACTTTCCCGGATAATGTAGATATTGGAATAACCGCCCACTCATTTGATTATATAGGAAAGAAAACAAGGTATAAGGCTAAAATTGGGTGGATTGGATACCATCCGAGTTTATTACCTCGCCATCGTGGGCGTTCGTCTATTGAGTGGGCAATCCGAATGCGTGACCCAATAACTGGAGGTTCTGTATTTTGGTTAAATGACGGTATTGATAGAGGCGATATTGCTTACCAAGACTTTTGCTTTATTGATCCTAAAATGTACGCAATGGATTCAAGGAAAGCGGCACGACTATTATGGGAACATGAATTACAATCTATGGGGCTACGTTTGATTGAAAAAGCGTTATTTGATATAAGTAACGGAATAATTATAAAAAAGCCACAGAAGAAAGAATTTAGCACTTTTGAGCCGAATACAGATGTAAAAGATGTGTATAAACCCGATTTGCTTATGATTGAGCGTTACGGCTCTCCAAGTACATAAAAAAGCCCCTCATTGGGGCTTTAAATTTCGTTTAAATGTTATTTAAAGAATGTTTATATTTGCTCAAAAAGTGACACATTTCAATTTACAAAGTGGCACATTTCAATTTTTCGATTATAAATGGATGTACGGTATCTTCCTTCTGGGAAATTAGTCATATCATATCCATGTAATGTATAAGGAGCACATTGCTGAATAATCAATCTGTTAAACGGTACTTCTAATTCTGCTTCTTCATCAGTACGCAAATCTTTAATTTTTAAACCGCCTTTGTATTCAGGTTTCCAATCTTTATTTAAATACAATAGTAAATTCAATTCACGATACCAATTTTTTTGTAACGGATGATAATTGAAATCCAAATGCATGTCTAAAAAACTGTTTTTCTTACCTTGATGTAATCCTCCACCATGATTTTTTGGATCAACAAATGTCTTTTTAGCAGTAATAAAAGATAATATTGCATTAAATCTATCTGAAGATAAGTCGTAGTATAATTCTTCTAATTCTGGAGATAAAACTTTATAATTTGATTTTTCAAATTTATTGTTGGCAAAAGCATAATCTCTGCTTTTGTTTTCTAATTCTGGAATGGAATCATAAGCTCTTAAAAGCTTTTCTTCATCACAGAAATTATCAATAATTAAATAAGGAAATGGTTGTGCCGTTAAATATTGAACACGTAAATTTTCTTTATTTGCTTCTAAAAATTCAAAATTTATCATCAAGTTTTTCTTTTTCTCAAAAACAAAAGTACAAAAATTACGATACAAACAATCATGATATTTATCATATTAAACTATACTGGTATAAAGATTTTATTTTTAATAAAAAAAGAGAATAAGATTATATAAAATATTATTTTTGCCCTATATCCCAATTTATGAAAATAGGAATTTTAGGAACACGAGGTATTCCAAATAACTATGGCGGATTTGAACAATTTGCCGAATTCTTTGCTACACATGCTGCAAATGCTGGACATGAAGTTTTTGTTTATACACCACATAATCATCCTTATACTGAAACTAAATTTGAGAAAGTACATTTAATTAAATGTAACGACCCAGAACATAAAATTGGAACGGTAGGACAATTTATTTATGACTTAAACTGTATTCTGGATTCTAGAAAAAGAAACTTCGATATTATTTTACAATTAGGTTACACAAGCAGTGCATTTTGGTACGATTTGCATCCTAAAAAAAGTATCGTAATTACGAACATGGATGGTTTAGAATGGAGACGTACTAAATACAGCAAATCCGTTCAGAAAGTTTTAAAAATTGCTGAAAAATTAGCCGCTAAAAAAAGTGATTTTTTAATTTCAGATTCTTTAGGTATTCAAGATTATCTTTTAAAAACGCATAATAAAGAAAGTGAATATATTGCTTATGGAGCACATAATTTTGATTCGCCAAATGAAGAAATTTTAAATATTTATAATGTTGAAAAACATAACTTCAACATGATTATGGCACGTTTCGAACCAGAAAATAATTTGGATATGGTTTTGGAAGGTGTAATGAAAAGTACAGATGAAAAACCAATTTTAGTTATTGGAAATCATAATACTAAATACGGCGAATACTTAAAAAACAAATTTGCAACTTGTACTAAAATTCAATTTTTAGGTGCTATTTATAATTTAAATCATTTAGATAATTTAAGATATTTTTCAAATTTATACTTTCACGGACATACAGTTGGTGGTACCAATCCATCATTGTTAGAGGCAATGGCTTCGCAAGCCTTAGTTGTGGCTCATAATAATCTTTTTAACAAAGGAGTTTTAGAAGAAAACGCTTATTATTTTGAATCATCTGAGGATGTTAAAAAAATACTTGAAACAATTAAAAAAAATGATAACTTGCAGTTTGTAAAAAACAACTTTGATGCCATTGCTAATAAGTTTAATTGGAACAAAATAAATGATGAATATTTACAGTTTTTTAGCAAATGCTTGGCAAGAAATTAAAGCAGAGCAACAACTAAATAAATCTTTTATACCCTTTTTACTTATATTAGTCACATTGCCAACTTTAATGGCAATTAATAATGTTTGTACAGCCATTTTCATTTTATCTGTTTTAGTTCTTAACAGAAACACTAAGTTTTCTACTCAAATTGGATTAATTTTTCCAATTTTACTTTTCGTGTGGATGGCTTTATCCTATTTTTGGACAATTGATGCTTCTAGAACTATTTCTGCTATTTCTAAAGAAATTACCTTGTTTTTAATACCGGTTTCTTTTTTAATAATGAATCCTTTTACCAAAAACCAAGTTTTAAAACTGGTAAAATATTATAGTTTTAGTATGGTGTTTTATGCTTTATTCTTTCTGTTAAGAGGAGCGTTTCGTTTTGCAGTTTCTGGTGATCAAAGAGCATTTTTCTATCATGGAGAATACGACGATGATTTCGGATTGGTTCCAAAACTTTTAAACGCTATTCATATTTCTGTATATGTTGCAGTTGCCTTTTTCTATTTCTTAAACAAAGAAATAAAAAGTAAAATTGATATTTTTTGTGCATCTGTTCTTTTTGTTTTCTTATTCTTATTATCATCTAAAAACATAATTATTGTATTTATTTTTTTAATTGGAATTCATTTCTTCTATTTTACTAAATCTTCCAATAAAATGCGATTACGAAATTTAGCCATTTTTATTATCGTTTTAGGAAGTATATTAAGTTTTAGTAAAATTAAAAATAGATTTTTAGTAGAATTCCAATCTAATACAAACACAAGTGTTAGTCATAGTGTGTATAACGAAGCAGATGAAGGGGTGAATTATATAAGTATTTATGAAGCGTGGAATAATGAAAAGTTTGAACATCATGATTATTTCCCAGGTACTGCTTTTAGAGTTTACCAATTCAGAATGTTTTTAGAAATTTTTAAAGAAGAACCATTGTTTTGGAATGGATTAGGACTAAATGCATCTTTAAAGAAATTACAAGAAAAAGAAAAAAAGTATAATCTATATCCAGGATATGGAGATTTTAATTTTCACAATCAGTATATACAAAATTTTGCAGAATTAGGTTTTATTGGATTTCTATTTTTAATAACTATTTTATTAATAAACATTAAAAACGCAATTAAGCACAAAGATTTTATACATATTTCTTTTGCAATTCTAATGATAAGCTTATTTTTGACCGAATCATTTTTATGGAGACAAACCGGAGTATTGTATTTTATTATATTTTATTGTTTGTTTAATTATAAAAATGAAAACAAAAGACTTAAAATCAAATGAAAAGAATATTAATTACAGGTGCTGCGGGTTTTTTAGGCTCACATTTATGCGATAGATTTTTAGCCGAAGGTTATTTTGTTATTGGTATGGACAATTTAATCACTGGTGATTTAAAAAATATTGAACATTTATTTAAAGAAAAAAACTTTGAGTTTTATCATCATGATATAACTAAGTTTGTTCATGTTCCAGGAGAATTAGACTATATATTACACTTTGCGTCGCCAGCAAGTCCAATAGATTATTTGAAAATACCAATCCAAACATTAAAAGTTGGATCTTTAGGAACACATAATTTATTAGGTTTAGCGCGAGTTAAAAAAGCGAGAATACTTATTGCTTCAACTTCTGAAGTATATGGTGATCCATTAGTGCATCCACAAACAGAAGAATATTATGGAAATGTAAATACAATCGGACCACGTGGTGTGTATGACGAAGCGAAACGTTTTCAAGAATCTATAACAATGGCTTACCATACGTTTCACGGTGTAGAAACACGTATTGTTCGTATTTTTAACACTTACGGACCAAGAATGCGACTAAACGATGGTCGTGTAATTCCTGCTTTTATAGGACAAGCATTACGAGGTGAAGATTTAACGGTTTTTGGAGATGGTAGTCAAACACGTTCGTTTTGTTATGTTTCTGACCAAGTAGAAGGAATTTATAGACTATTACATTCTGATTACCATTTACCTGTAAATATTGGAAATCCAGATGAAATTACGATTAGTGATTTCGCCGAAGAAATTATTAAATTAACAGGAACCAATCAGAAAGTAATTTATAAAGATTTACCTGTAAACGACCCAATGCAACGTCAACCAGACACTACAAAAGCTAAAGAAATTTTAGGATGGGAAGCTAAAGTTAGTCGTGCAGAAGGAATGAAAATCACCTATGAATATTTTAAATCATTGTCTCCTGAAGAATTAGCTAAAGAAGAACACAAAGATTTTTCTAAATACATATACTAGTTGAAGAAGAAAACAGGAAGATATTCGGGATATATTAGACCTATACAAACTATTTTAGATTTATTAATTATAAATTTATTAGTATTAGTATGTATGCGTTCTGCCATGAGTAATTTTGGTTATCATACCATTGTTTCTGTTTTTTGGTTGGCTATATCTTATTATTCTGGATTTTACGAAGTCTATCGATACACTAAAGAAGTACAAATTTTAGGAAAATTATTTAAACAATTTTTCTTCATAAGTATGGTTACATTTGCTTATGTAGGTTATAAATATAAGTATGTAACAATTGACGAAGTTTGGTATTATATTTTTTTAAGTTTTACTTCAGTTGCATTACTTAAATTTTCAATCTTTTTCTTATTGAGAAAATACCGCCTTTTTTATGGAGGAAACCTAAGAACAGTTGTCATAATTGGAAATGGAAAAAGTGTTGAAGAATTAGAGAGTTTTTTCAATGATAATCCTGATTACGGATATAATTTATTAAAAATATTTGAGTTAAAACCAAATAAAAAATCAGGTTTAGAAGAAGTATTTAATTTTGTTTTAGAAAACAAAGTTGATGAAATGTATGGTTCCCTAAAAACATTGAGTAATAACGATGTTGAAGATGTAATTAATTTTGCCGACAATAACCTTAAAACAATTAAATTATTACCCGATAATAAAAGTACACTTTTAAGAAATTTAGCGGTAGAATATTATGGATATATTCCAATTATTTCGCTACGAACTATTCCATTGGAAAAAGAAATAAACAAACGTTTTAAACGTGTATTTGATATTATTTTTTCTCTATTAATTATCGTTTTTCTTTTATCTTGGCTTATTCCAATCTTAGCTATTTTAATCAAATTTGATTCTAGAGGACCAATTTTTTTCAAACAGAAAAGAAACGGTTTAAATTATGAAGAATTTTTGTGTTATAAGTTTAGATCCATGCGTTTAAATCCAATTGCAGATTTAGAGCAAGTTCAAAAAAACGATCCTAGAATAACACGTTTAGGAAGATTTTTACGAAAATCTAGTATTGATGAATTACCACAATTTTTCAATGTTTTATTAGGAGATATGTCTGTTGTTGGACCAAGACCACATATGGTTAGTCATACTGAAATGTATGCCAAAAGTGTCGATAAATTTATGGTTAGACATTTTATTAAACCCGGAATTACTGGTTTAGCTCAAATTAATGGATATAGAGGAGAGGTAGAATCAGATAAAGACATTATTAATCGTGTACGTTTCGATATTTTTTATCTTGAGAATTGGACAATTTTACTTGATTTAAAAATAATCTTCAAAACAGTTATTAACGCATTAAGAGGAGAAGAAAAAGCATATTAATGAGCTTAGTTTCCATCATAACTCCAACCTTTAATTCGAGTAATTTCATTTCTCAAACCATTCAATCTGTTTTAAATCAAACTCATAAAAATTGGGAAATGATTATTGTAGACGATTGTTCTTCGGATGATACATTTACAATAATTTCAAATTTCGCTAAACTAGATACTAGAATTAAAGTCTTTCATTTAGAACAAAATTCTGGAGCCGGTGTAGCAAGAAATCATGCTATACAACAAGCAAAAGGTAATTTTATTGCTTTTTTAGATGCCGACGATTTGTGGAAACCAGAAAAATTGGAAAAGCAAATCAACTTCATGCAAACTCAAAATATTCCGTTTACCTTTTCGTTCTATGAAACGATTGATGAAGATGGTACTTTGCGCAATGAAACGATTACAACTCCTTCAAAAATTAGTTTTAAGCAATTATATTATTGTAATTGGATTGGCAACTTAACGGGAATTTATTCAGTTGATTTCTTTGGAAAAATTCCAATTTCTTCCATCAAAAAAAGACAAGATTGGATGTTGTGGCTACACATTGTAAAACAAATTCAAATTGCCTATCCTGTAACCGAAAGTTTAGCATATTATCGTGTACGAAAAGATTCTATTTCAGCTTCAAAATGGAAATTAATTCGATTTAACTTTAAAGTGTATAGAGAATTTCACCAACGTAATTTTATATCAGCTTGTTCGGATACATTTCGCTTTTTATATGTTCAGTTGGTTATCAAACCAAAGTATAAGTTAAAAATTTAAGCACAAACTAAATCACGTTATTGCTCCCTTTCCTTTGGTGAGGGTTGGGGTGAGGCTATTTCAATAACGAAGTAAATTGCTTCAACTTTCCACGATTACTTCTCGTTAAAAATTCTTTTCTTGTATACGTAAATTTCAAATTGGGTTCCAAATACAAATCAATCGCTTTTTGAATTTCTTCTATTTGTGCAGAGGTCAATTCTTTTTCACTCACGTAATCAATTTCAAAACAATCTAATTGCGTTTGTTTGATAACGAATTCTTTCACATTTCCATCGTCCTCAATAATGCTTTTTGTAACGTAATAAAACGTTAAACCAGGCGATTTTTTCCCACTCGGCAATACAGCAATATCATTCGTTCTACCAATTAATTGTTTTAAAATAGGTTTTTTCCAAGTGCTTTTTTCGTCTAAAATTCCAATGTCTCCAATTTCATATCTAATAAATGGATGCGCTTGGTTATATAAGGAAGTCACTACCACTTTCCCAGAAGTACCATTGGGAACCGGTTGATTATTTTCATCTAAAATTTCTATGAATAAAGTTTCGCTATTCACTTGCCATTCGCCATTCGGATTCTGAAAAGCTAATAAATCCAATTCGGAAGCACCGTATTCATTGACAATCGGAACTCCTAAATATTTTTCGAGTAAGATTTTATCATCATCAAACAACATTTCCGATGTTACCATACAAACTTTCAACGTCGGACAAACGTCTTTTAAAACGATATTTTTCGATTGTAAAAATTTTGCAAAAAGCACTACAGAACTTGTGTATCCATTGATGTAATCAAATTTTGTACCTTGAAATTTCTTCAATATATCTTCTAAAACCACATCCGACAAATCGAAAATTGGAAAACGATAACGCTTCGCTAAAAAATCTTTAAAGCGTTCTTTATAATAACCAAACTTGTCTAAAGGAATACCGTAAAATCGAGCTTGATACGATTTATTAAAGTCAATTCCAAACCAACCAAATCGGTAAATGTTGGAATACCAAGTTAGAGCGTGTGAAAATTTATCTTTCGCAAAAATAAATGGGTCGCCACTAGAACCCGAAGTTTTGTTGATGTAAATATTCTTTTCAAATCCTTTCGATAGTCTTTCTTGTAAAGGGACTTGCAAGTTTTTTTTCGTAAGAATAGGTAATTTATTCCAATCGAAAAAATCAGCATTTCCAACTAAATTATTGTAAAAAGGATTGTTTTCTATATGAAACTGTACAATTTCCTTTCTTTTTTCTTCGATGAATTTATGATATTCAGAATCAGATATTTGTAGATTTTTTTCAAATTCAACCTGAGCTTCCTTCATGGGGAAACCATTAATTTTAAGCGTTAAATTAAATAAGTTGAACACGTTTTCTGAATTTATTCAAAAATAACAAACCTATTTTTATAATCTAATAAAGACTTACTTTTTTTTCCAAGTAAAAGAAACTATTTTTGTGCCAACAATTCACCCTGAGCTTGTCGAAGGGCAAACAAACAACACACAATATGAACATTTTACTTTTAGGTTCGGGCGGAAGAGAACATGCTTTTGCTTGGAAAATGACTCAAAGCTCACTTTGCTCACAACTTTTTGTAGCGCCAGGAAATGCTGGAACTGCTCAAATTGCTACTAATGTAGCGATGAATCCAAATGATTTCGAAACGGTTAAACAATTTGTATTAGACAATGCTATTGAAATGGTAGTAGTTGGTCCAGAAGATCCTTTAGTAAATGGGGTGTATGATTTTTTCAAAAACGACGCACAAATTTCTAATATTCCTGTAATCGGACCTTCTAAAACTGGTGCTCAATTAGAAGGAAGTAAAGAATTTGCCAAAGAATTTTTAGTTAAAAACAATATTCCAACTGCAAAATATGAGAGTTTTACTTCTGAAACGGTTGAAAAAGGATATGCGTTTTTAGAAACACTTTCACCTCCGTATGTACTAAAAGCTGATGGTTTAGCAGCTGGAAAAGGAGTTGTGATTTTAGACAATCTTCAAGATGCGAAAGATGAATTAAAAGCGATGTTAGTCGATGCGAAATTTGGTTCAGCAAGTGCAAAAGTTGTTATTGAAGAATTTTTAGATGGTATCGAATTAAGTTGTTTTGTTTTAACAGACGGAAAAAACTATAAAATTTTACCAACTGCAAAAGATTACAAACGTATTGGTGAAGGTGATAAAGGGTTGAATACAGGTGGAATGGGAGCTATTTCTCCAGTACCATTTGCAGATGCAGCTTTAATGCAAAAAATCGAAGAGCGCATTGTAATTCCTACGATTAACGGATTGAAAAACGACAACATTGAATACAAAGGTTTTGTATTTATTGGTTTGATAAAAGTAGGTGATAACCCTTTTGTTATTGAATACAATGTAAGAATGGGTGACCCTGAAACTGAAGTGGTTTTACCAAGAATTAAAAGTGATTTAGTAGCGCTATTTCAATCGGTAGCAACAGAACAATTAGGAGATTTCAACTTAGAATTAGACGAAAGAACGGCCGCTACAATTGTAGTAGTTTCTGGAGGTTATCCTGAAGAATTTGAAAAAGGTAAAGAAATAACAGGATTAAATAATCCAACAGAATCTTTGGTTTTCCATGCTGGAACAAAAGAAGAAAACGGAAAAATACTTTCAAATGGTGGAAGAGTATTAGCCGTTACTTCATACGGTAACGACTTCCAAGAAGCCACAAAAAAATCTTATCAAACAATAGAAAATCTAAAATTTGATAAGATGTATTGTAGAAAAGATATAGGGTTCGATTTATAATCGAACCTTTTCTTTTTTTATCCTAAGAATGAATGAGCTGTTGTATCTTGCTCGTCTTCACCAGACTTCTTGAAAATTGCTAATTGTTTTGTCCAGTATACTGTCCAATAACAACAAACGATAATAAAAATCCAGTTAACAATATTTGCTCCCCACCAGTTCGTTAATTCCCATCTTCTGAATAAATCCATAGGAAGAAATAATACATCAACGAATAAAAATTGTATTGCTTCAAAAAATGCTTTCATTTTTTTATTATTATATTTACCACTACAAAAATATAAAATATATCGATGATAGCAAGTCTTTTTAGTAAAACCCGACCAATTAATTACGCAATAATTTTAGTATTGATAGTTTTTTGCTTCTTTTTATATCAATTTAATGTTAATAATGAGGCATTTACACTACATTTTCTATTCCAAAAAGGTATCGTTTTACTCTTAATTTTGTTCTCGTTTTTTTTAATAAACTTCATCTCACTTAAAAATTCCTTAACGAAAAACGACAATTATTCGTTGCTTTTATTCTTCGTTTTTGTTCTTTTGTTTCCAACAATACTCGATAATACGAATATTGTATTGTCAAATGTGTTTTTATTGTTAGCGTTGAGAAGATTAATTTCATTAAAAACTTTGAATTCTCCAAAAGAAAAAATATTCGATGCTTCTTTTTGGATTTTCTTATCGGCAATATTTCATTTTTGGAGCATTTTATATATCGTTTTGGTATTTATTTCGATAATTTTCCACTCGGGTAAAGATTATAAAAACTGGATTTTACCTTTTGTTTCGTTTTTATGTGTGTGGATTTTATACATTTTTGCCAGTTTGGTTTTGTATGATAACTATACGGTAAACAACGCAATATTTAATGTAAGTTTTAACTTCTTTGCCTTCGACAATGTGTTTCAAAACATGGCGTTAGCTTCGTTTGTTTCATTATCTGTTTTGTTTTTTTCCTCACAAACCATAGATTATCAAAACAAACCCTTAAACATGCAATCGTCGTATAAACAAATTTATTTTTCGTTTATTTTAGCCGTTGGAATATATATCTTTTCTGCTAATAAATCGAATGATTTGCTTATCTATTCTTTTGCACCTTTATCTATTTTAGGAGCAAATATGTTCGAAAAATTTGAAGATAATATTTATAAAGAAGTTTCTCTTTATTTATTAGTCGGATTAGGGTTTTTCTTCTTTTTTGCGCAATTATAATTTATTACCGTACGCTAAATCACCAGCATCTCCTAAACCAGGTAGGATGTAGTTTTTCTCGTTTAGCTTATCGTCTAAGGCTGCCACCCATAAATGACAATTTGATGGCAAATGGTCTTTTAAATATTGTATTCCTTCCGGAACCGCAATAACCACAGCAATGTGAATTTCCTTAGGATTATGATCTTCTAATAATTTATTTAAAACGGCAACTAACGACTGTCCTGTTGCTAACATAGGATCAATCATAATTAAGGTTTTATCAGTAAAAGTTGGAGTTGCTTTATATTCAACCAAAATTTCAAAATCATCGTCGTTTTTATAATGATGTCTGTAAGCAGAAACAAAACCGTTTTCAGCATCATCAAAAAAGTTCATAAATCCTTGATGTAAAGCCAAACCAGCTCTTAAAATAGAACATAAAACGATGTTTTCCGCAATAGCAGTTGTATGTTTAATTCCTAATGGTGTTTGAACATCAATGTTTTTATACGTCAACTCTTTACTTAATTCATACGCCATAATTTCTCCAATACGCTCAATGTTTTTTCTGAAACGCATACTGTCTTTTTGAACTGAAACATCTCTAATTTGTGCAAGAAAATGATTCAGAATACTGTTTTGTTCGGAGATATAATGTATGTTCATTTAAGATAATTTGAAAATTGTCGTTAAAAGTACAAAAAATCCTTATTTTTGTAAATTAAATTAAAAACTATGTTTGCAGAATTTGCTTTTCCTATTTTTGAACAAAGTATAAAAGACTATCATGTTATTGATGATGTGTATCAACCTGTATTAAACCCATATGAAAAAGGTTCAGTAGAACATTTATTATATGCAAAAAATTGGGTGGATACGGTACAATGGCATTATGAAGACATTGTTCGTGATCCGAATATTGACCCAGTAGCTGCGTTAGATTTAAAACGTAAAATTGATGCTTCAAACCAAGTTAGAACAGATATGGTTGAATATATCGATAGTTATTTTTTACAAAAATATGCGCATGTTCAAGTAAAACCAAATGCTAAAATCAATACTGAAAGTCCAGCTTGGGCAATTGATAGATTGTCAATTTTAGCATTGAAAATTTACCACATGAACGAAGAAGCAACTCGTGAAGAAGCAACCCCAGAACACCGTGCTAAATGTCAGGAAAAACTAAACGTATTATTAGATCAAAAAAATGATATGTTCGTTTCAATTAGTCAATTAATTGAAGACATTGAAAAAGGTGATAAATACATGAAAGTGTATAAACAAATGAAAATGTATAACGACGAGGATTTAAATCCTGTGTTGTATCAAAATAAAAAATAAATGTCTAAACACATTTTAGTTTTCAGGCTTTCAGCAATGGGTGATGTCGCAATGACAGTTCCAGTGTTGAAAGCTTTTTCTTTACAATATCCAGAGCATAAAATCACGGTAGTATCTCGGCCTTTTTTTAAACCCTTTTTTAAGGATATTGATAACGTTTCTTTTTTTGCCATTGATCTTAAAGAACGACATAAAGGTTTTTTAGGATTGTTGCGTTTGTTTTTCGATTTACGAAAACTAAATATTGATGTTGTTGCCGACTTACATAATGTTTTGCGTTCGAAAGTCGTACGAACTTTATTTGCTCTTTCAGGTAAAAAAGTTGCTGCAACAGACAAAGGAAGAAAAGATAAAAAAGAATTAACGAAGTTAGAAATCAAGACAATTGCTCCAACAAAATCAATGTTTGAAAGACATGGAGATACGTTTCAAAAATTAGGTTTTTCAATACAATTAAATCAACCAAAATTTTCTCAAAAAGCCAATTTGTCAGATGAAATTCTTTCGATTACTGGAAATAAAGAAGGAAAATGGATTGGTATTGCACCTTTTGCACAATACGAAAGTAAAGTGTATCCGTTAGATTTGATGCAAGAAGTAATTGATGCTTTAGTAACAGATTCGAAATTCAAAATCTTTTTATTTGGTGGTGGCGAAGCAGAAATTAAAAAACTAAATCAATTTAAAAGTAATCATGAAAATGTGATTGTAATTGCTGGAAAAATTGAGTTTCAACAAGAATTAGATTTAATTTCTAATTTAAATTTGATGTTATCGATGGATTCAGGTAATGCGCACATTGCCGCTATGTTAGGCGTAAAAGTTATTACGCTTTGGGGCGCTACACATCCATTTGCGGGATTTAAACCGTTTAACCAGCCGGACGATTATTGCATTACTTCCGATAGAGAACAATATCCATTTTTACCGACTTCAGTATATGGAAATAAAAAAGTAGCTGGGTATGAAAATGCAATGCGAAGTATTTTACCAATTACGATTATAGATAAAATAAAAAAGGAGCTTAATTAGCTCCTTTTTTAATTATTGAATATTATATTAAATATTATCAAAATCAACTTTAATTTCAGAAGTTGTTGGAACTGCCTGACATGCTAAAACCAATCCTTCTGCCACTTCGTTATCTGTTAAAATTTGGTTCTTATTCATTACCGCACTTCCTTCAGTAATACGGCAAATACAACTACTACAAATTCCACCTTGACAAGAATAAGGTACATCTAAACCTTGTTTAAGCGCTGCTTCTAAAATGGTTTGTTTCTGACTCATTTCAAAAGTAACTTCATCAGAATCAACCGTAATAGAAATATTTGAGTGACCATTTTGTCCCGCAGCAGCTTGGTTATCTGTAGTTGGAGATGTTCCGAATAATTCAAATTTAATATCTTTATCAGCAATATTGTTTTCAGTTAATGTAGCCGAAACAACTTTAATCATTTCTTCTGGTCCACATAAGTAGAATTTAGAAAATGTTTTATCAGCATGTTTATTTTTAAGAATAGCATTTACAACAGATTTGTCAATTCTTCCAAATAATTCACCTGAAACATTAGCTTGACTGTATACAAAATGCACAAAAAATCTACCTAAGTTTTTCAATTGAAGCGCGTGTAATTCGTCATGAAAAATAGTATCAGCTTCCGTTTTATTTCCATACACTAATACGAATGTACTGTTTGGCTCTTCTTCTAAAACGCTTTTTGCAATAGATAAAACAGGCGTTATTCCACTTCCTGCAGCAAATGCAGTATAATTTCTTTGATGATCGTGCTTACCTTCAAAAGTAAATTTACCTTCTGGTTTACTTACGTCTAATAAATCGCCAACAGCTAAATTATTATTCGCAAATTTTGAAAAAGTTCCTTCTTTTACCTCTTTAACGGCGATACGCATTTCTCCACTTTTTGGAGAAGAACAAATAGAATAGGCTCTACGGATTTCTTTCCCGTCTAAAGTCAGTTTTAAAGTAACATATTGTCCGGCAATAAATTGATAAACGGCTTTTAATTCTTCTGGAATATTAAAAACGATAGAAACCGCATTTTTAGTTTCTCTTTTAATTTCTTTAATGGCTAATTTATAAAAATCCATATGTATTATTTTTTAAGTGGTAAACAATGCTTTTAATTCTGTTGCTTCAGATGGTTTCATTTTTCCAGCTAAAACCAAACTCAATTGTTTTCTTCTTAACGCAGCATCAAAACGTTGTTTTTCTAAATCCGTTTGAGGTTCAATTGGCGGAACTGGCATTGGTGTTCCCATTTCATCAACAGCAACAAATGTGTAAATACCTTCATTAGCTTTTACTTTAATACCAGATTCTCTATCTTCAATCCAAACATCAATATAAATTTCCATAGAAGTAGAAAATGTTCTAGACACTTTTGCTTCTACAGTTACAACGCTTCCTAAAGGAATTGATTTGTTAAACGCAACATGATTTACAGAAGCGGTTACACAAATTCTACGAGAATGACGACGAGCCGTAATACTTGCCGCTCTATCCATACGAGCTAATAATTCGCCACCAAAAAGATTGTTAAGAGGATTTGTTTCACCAGGTAAAACTAAATCGGTAAGAACCGTTACTGAATCTGAAGGAAATTTGTTTTGCATTGTTTTTTTTACAAAGATAATAACAGATTTAAAAACAACGCATAAAAAAATCCCAAAATTGGGATTAATCTATCAATAACCAAGCATCGATGGAATCTTTTGCTTCTATTTTTGCTAATTCGTTTTGTGCTTCTCTTAAGTTGGTATAGCTTCCAAAAGCAACCGGAATTAATCCTTTTTTGTTTTTAGCTAAAACTTGAGCGTCATAACCTTGAGAAATTAAATCTTTTAAAGCTTTTTGAGCATTTTGCTCACTTCTATAAGCACCTGCCACTACATGATAAGGCTTTGTAACATGTTGTACTTCTTCTAATGTCAAATCAACTGTTGTAGCTGGATTTGGCAAAATAAATGTAGCTTCTTGTAATTTTTGATTTACTTTTTCTTGAACGGTTTTTTGAACTAAAACGGTTTTCTGATCTATAGTGTAATCGTAATACATTTTATAACCATACATTCCTGCTGAAGTAAATAATGTAACTGCTGCCGCATATTTTATCCAACTTGTATTTGGTTTGTTTCTAGTAATTGGAATAACTGGAGTTTCCTCTGCAATTACTTCTTCTTCAACAATTTCATTTTCTACAACTGGTTGAGAAATTGCAATTGGAGTTTCAGCAACAACTGTTTGTGTTTCTCTAATTATTTCTGGAGAATTGAAACCAGCTAATCCGAAAGAATCAGTTAAATAATTGATCGAAGTATTCGGTTTAAACACCCAATTGTTTTCAGAATTTGAAAAAATTTCACCAATATTTTCAAGTGTTAAACTTTCTTTATTTTGAAGTTTTTCAATCCAAAAAACAACTTGAGAATTGATTTTTGCAATAGCACTATCGTAGCTTATTTTTTCTTGTAACGAAATATGATTGGCTAATAAACCATCATTTGTTTTAATGTTTGAATTAAAAGAAATAACTTTTCTTGGCGGAATGAATGAATTTTGCCCTTCAGCAATCTGTGCCGACTGCCATTCTGTTAAAAACGCACCAAATCCTGGAACCGTAACACACTGATATCTGTACAATAAACCCGAAATGTATTTCTCTATCTTCATACTAGCAAAATTAATTATTCAATAGTAAAAACAAAATTTTATCAACAATTTTTATTAACAATTTCAAACAAATGTATTATCTATTCAAAACAAAGGAATTAGCAAAAAAAATATATATTTGCGGCATATTTTATACGCCATGTTACATACTGAATTATTTCACGCACTCGCACTTTTAAAAGTGGAAGGAATTGGTGATGTTGTTGCCAAAAAATTAATAAACCATTGTGGTTCTGCTTCTGCCGTTTTTCAATCGAATAAAAAAACCTTATTATCGATTGATGGAGTTGGCGAAATTCTCTTTAAAAAATTAAAAGATCCTACCGTTTTTAAATTAGCCGAAAACGAAATTCGGTTTATGGAAAAAGAACAAATTTCGTATGCTTATTATTTAGAGGATACTTATCCTGAGCGTTTGAAACATTGTGTGGATAGTCCGCTTATATTATTTCAATCGGGAACTATTAATTTAAAAAATCGAAAAATAATAAGTATCGTTGGCACCCGACAAATTACGCCTTACGGAATTGAATTTACCAAAAAACTAATTACAGATTTAGCACCTTTAAATCCGGTTATTGTAAGTGGTTTTGCTTATGGTGTAGATATTGTGGCGCATCAGGCAGCCATGGAAAATAACTTGCAAACGATTGGTGTTTTAGCACACGGTTTGAATCAGATTTATCCGAAAACACACAAAAAATATATTGCCAAAATGGAACAAAATGGTGGTTTTATGACCGAATTTTGGAGTACTTCCAATCCGGATAGAGAAAATTTTGTAAAACGAAATCGGATTGTGGCCGGAATGTGCGAAGCTACTATTGTGATTGAAAGTGCAGAAAAAGGTGGTTCATTAATAACCGCCAATTTAGCTAATGATTATAATAGAGATGTATTTGCAGTTCCTGGTAGAATTACCGATAAGTATAGTATGGGTTGCAATAATTTGATTAAAACACAGCGAGCTCATTTATTAAATGATGCAGCCGATTTGGTGTATATTTTAAATTGGGATTTGGATGAGATTGCTTCGAAATCACGCAATGACAAAAAGGTAATTCAAAAACAATTATTTGTTTCCTTAACGGAAGAGGAGCAAAAAATTTATGATTATCTCTTATTGAAAGATAAAGAATTACTTGATATCATTGCTTTGGAATGCGATTTTCCGATTTTTAAAATTTCTTCCATTTTATTGAACATGGAATTAAAAGGTGTGGTTCGACCGTTACCTGGAAAGTTGTTTGAAGCGGTGTAATAAAAAAAGCCGACTTCAAGTCGGCTTTAACGGGTTTTACATAAACCCTAATTTTTCTCTTACTCTTTTTAAGACACCATCCGCTACTTTACCAGCTTTTGCAGCACCTTCAAATAGTAATCGATCTACTTCTTCTAAATTATTGATGTAGTAGTTATATTTTTCTCTTTCTACTTTATACGTTTCCGCAATTAAATCATACAACGCTTGTTTAGCATGACCGTAACCGTAATTTCCTGCTAAATATTTAGCTCTTAAATCGGCTACTTGTTCTGTATTTCCAATTAATTTATATAAAGCAAAAACATTACAAGTATCCGGATTTTTAGGTTCTTCTAAAGGTGTACTATCTGTTTCGATGCTCTTAATTTGTTTTAATAATGCTTTATCGTCTAAAAAGATATTGATGAAATTATTACGAGACTTACTCATTTTCTGACCATCCGTTCCGGGAATAATCATTACCGTTTCATCAATTTTAGCATCTGGTAGTACAAACGTTTCACCCATTTGATTGTTAAATTTTGCCGCAACATCTCTTGTAAATTCAACGTGTTGTTTTTGGTCTTTTCCAACCGGAACAAATTCTGCATCATATAATAAAATATCCGCAGCCATTAACATTGGGTAGGTAAATAATCCGGTATTTACATCTTCTAAACGATCGGCTTTATCTTTAAAAGAATGCGCCAACGTTAGTCGTTGATAGGGGAAGAAACAACTTAAATACCAAGTTAATTCGGTAGTTTGTGTGACATCGCTCTGACGGTAAAAAACAACTTTACTTGTGTCTAATCCGAAAGCCAACCAAGTTGCCGCCACACTATAAGTGTTTTGTCTTAGTTCTTCGCCATTTTTAATTTGTGTAATAGAATGCAAATCGGCAATAAATAAAAACGACTCATTTTCAGGATTATTTGCCATTTTGATAGCAGGAACAATAGCTCCTAATAAATTTCCTAAATGGGGTGTTCCAGTACTTTGAATTCCGGTTAGTATTTTCGACATGATATAAATGTTTTTTGCAAATGTAGGTTTTTTAAGTAAAAAGTAAAAAGAGCGTAGTAAAAAGTATTCAGTAGCGGTTTTCAGTTAAAAGTAGTATGTGATTTATAACCCCGATTGCAGTGGTATCCTATTACAAATTGCTACTAAAAAAGCAATTTGCAATAGATATAACGGAAAGCGGGTGTAATTTTCTTATGAAATGCTATATTTGTGTTTCTAAAGAAGATAAATGAAAGTATTTAAATACCCGTTTTGGTTACTGTATAGAATTTGGTTTTACCTTTTACTTTTAACACCAATTATCGTTTTGTTTCCCTTGATTTTTGTTACGATAATGAGTGAAAAAACGTATCCATTGTTTTTTAAGATTGCACGATTATGGGCAAAATTCATTTTGATTGGAATGGGTTTTCGATATTCAATTGAAGGTTGTGAAAATTTTGAAGACGGTAAAAGTTACATGTTGGTTGCCAATCATACTTCAATGACGGATATTATGTTGATGTTAATTGCTGTTAAAAACCATCCGTTTGTGTTTGTGGGAAAAAAAGAATTGGTTAAAATTCCGATTTTCGGATTCATATATAAGCGAGTTTGTATATTGGTAGACAGAAGCAATAGTAAAAGCCGATATGCTGTTTTTGAAAGAGCGCAAAAAAGATTGCATCAAGGGTTAAGTATTTGTATTTTTCCAGAAGGCGGTGTGCCGGATGAAAGTATACTTTTAGATGAGTTTAAAGATGGTGCTTTCAGAATTGCGATAGAACATCAGATTCCAATTATACCCATGACCTTTTTCGATAATAAAGAACGCTTTTCGTATACTTTTTTTAGTGGATCACCTGGAAAAATGAGAGCTAAAATTCATCCTCAAATTGAAACTATTGGTCATACTTTAGAAGATAAAAATAAAATAAAAGCGGAGGTTCGTAAAATAATCTTAACCGATTTAGAAAATAATAGTTAAAATAAAAAAGCGTCTCTTTTAAAAGACGCTTTTCCAGTTTCAATCTTGAGGCATAAGAGTTGAAACATCTTAACTAAATTTATTAACCAAACTAACTCTAAAATTTATAACTAATACCTGTATTTATTCCTATCACATAAGGTTTAAAATTACCCGCATTTTCATTAAAGGTATTGATTTGATATTTTAAGGTTGGCTCTACATTTGCTTGAAAATTTTTCAAGAAATTATAACTAAACCCTAAACCTAAGTTGCTACTAAAATGAACCGAATTTAAATTAGAAGCTTTTCCAATTTCCATAAATCGATTGTCCGTTTCAATGGCTACACTATTTTTTGTTAAAAATAAAGTACTCATTCCGCCTTTTACGGCAATACCAAATTTCTTATCAAGTAAAGCATATGATAATTCCATCGGAACTTCCACATATTGTATTTGCTGATTTAAACTTCCCGAATTTTGCCCAGAAGCAATAATTTCTTCTTCAATGTTTACTGTTTTTTCAAGCTGGTTTTGCAACACTAAATATTTTCCGTTTCGGTTTCTTTCGATATTAGTATCCGATTTTCCTGTTTGATCTTCATAGCTCGAATAAAAAAGCACATCGTTAGTACTGTAATCTAAATTTAAATTTCCAATACCTGTTTTAATCGCTAATTTTTTACTCAATTGATACGATAATCCCACACCATAACTAGTTGTGTTATTATATGTTTTACTATTTGACGCAAATTCTTGAGATAATGGAGAACCTTCCGAAAAAGAATTAAAGTAAACAGGCGAAATAAAACTATTTACTGCCCATTTACTAAAATCTTCTTTTTCTTTAGCAACTTTATTTGACTCTTTTTCACGTAGCAATTTTTCCAGAGGATTTTCCTCAGTTTGTACCGTTGCAAGTACTATAGAATCTGTTTTTGGTTCTCCAATAATTGTTGCAACAGCATTGTTATTTTCGTTAGAAATTATACTGTTGTTTGGGTTTATTATTGCAGAATTATTGTTGTTATTTATATCGAAATCTATGCTAGATTTTTGATTTTGATTTTGATTTCCAGTTTTGATTGGATTTTGATTGTTTTGTGCTAATACAGCATTAGACGAATCAAATTGGAATTCTGTGTTTGTATTCGATTGTTTTTTAGATTTCGAATTTAAAGTTTTTGCCTTTTTATTTTTTATTGAATTATTGTTAGAAGCTAAAGCAAAATCTGTAGTTCCATTACTAAAGTTTTTCTTAGAATTAGTTTTGATACTTTTTCTAGAATTATGAGTAATAGCAGAATTGTTTTTATAAGAATTAGAAATCGTATTTTTTGATATTATGGTACTTGTATTCGAATTTCTACTCGTTGTATTTGATCCGGAACGAGTTGTCATTTTATTACCAGATTCAGATGTTAAATTTGAATGAGATTCAGTTGTACTATTCGAAACAGTTGCATTATTATTATGATTTTCGAATGTTTTGTCATCAGTATTATTTGCTTCTTTATTATTGGTAGAAGCGTTTTCTTTTTCAATTGTGGTAGAAACAGAATTGGAATTTTGTTCCAATCCGTTTGTATTGAATGTACTTGAATTATTATTTGAACGAGATAAATCAGAATTAAAATAAAGCACTGAAAATAAAGCCACAAAAGAAGCCGCAATACCACTGGCTTTAAACCAAAATGGAATAACTCTTCTTTTTTTCTTTTCTGGATTTAATTTCTCTTGAATGTTGTCCCACATAAAATCAGGTGGTGTAACTTCAAAATCTTTAAATTTTTCTTGAAATAATCGTTCTATGTTTTTATTTTCTTTCATTAGTTTAAAAAATATTTTTAAGCGGTAACAAAACGTATCGCTTTTTTACTTGCGATTTTATTTTGTTTTTGAAAGCATTGTATTTTGTTTCTGAATTTTTTCCTTTAAAATCATTTTGGCACGAGCTAAATTAGATTTCGAAGTACCATCAGTTATATCAAGCATGTTTGCAATTTCTTTGTGCGAATACCCATCAACCACATACAAATTAAAAACTAAACGATATCGGTCGGGTAGTTCTTGTATGATGTTTAATAAGTAATCCATACTTACATTTTCATCTTCAATTTCAACATCATCCACATCCGGAATGTTATCTGAAATGATTTCTAAAAAAGTTCCTTTTTTTCGGTATTGTTGTAAGATGTAATTAATTACTAATCTTTTTGCCCATCCTTCAAAAGAACCTTCTGATTTAAATTGATGTAATTTTTCAAAAATGATTAAAAAACTTTCTTGAAAATTATCTTGTGCTTCTTCATGACTTCTTGAATACTTTAAACAAACCGAAAACAACTTTGGAGCTAATAATTTATATAGCTGTTCTTGAGCTCGAGTATCATTTTTTTTGCATTCATGTAGAAGTTTTTCAATCATTTAATGCGCGTTATTATATAACATCAATTACAACTTCTTCAAAAAGATTTTGTCCATTTGAATCTTTTCCTTTCCAAAATTTAAAAGTATAAGTACCTGTTTCAGTAGGCTTAAACCTTAAAGTTTGTTCTGCTATTTCATTTGTCAAAGCTGTACATCCACTATTTCCTTCTATTACAATACTTTGTATTGCTACCGTTCTTGTGAAATCATCTAATTCATAATAAAAATGATCAAATGCATGACAAGTTGTTGGTCTTTTAAATTTAACTACAATTAAATTTTCTGTATTTACATGAAATTCTGCTGGCATTACATACGAATCTACAGGCAATAATTCATAATAAATATTCTGATTATTACTTTCTAATGAACATGAAGTAATAATAAAAATCATACTAAATAAGGCAATTAATTTTTTCATTTCATTTAGGGTTTATATTATTAGATGCATAAATTACAAAAAGGTTGCGTCAGTTTCAAAAAAAAATCATCCAATTGGATGATTTTTAATTTTTATGCTTCTTGTTCTTTTAAAAACGCTTTTATTTTAACTTCTAATTCATCCATTAATTCTGGATTATCTTTGATCAATTGTTTAACAGAATCACGTCCTTGTCCTAATTTTGTTTCACCATAACTAAACCAAGATCCACTTTTCTTAATAATTTCAAAATCAACCGCTAAATCTAAAATTTCACCTACTTTAGAAACACCTTCTCCATACATGATGTCGAATTCAGCTGTTTTAAATGGTGGCGCCACTTTGTTTTTTACGATTTTAACTTTGGTTCTGTTTCCAATAACATTTTCTCCGTCTTTAATTTGAGAAGAACGTCTGATGTCTAAACGCACAGATGCATAAAACTTAAGTGCATTACCTCCAGTTGTAGTTTCTGGACTTCCAAACATTACACCAATTTTATCTCTCAACTGGTTGATGAAAAATACTGTACACTTTGTTTTATGAATTGTTCCTGTTAATTTTCTCAATGCTTGTGACATCAAACGGGCATGTAATCCCATTTTGCTATCTCCCATATCACCTTCAATTTCACTTTTCGGAGTTAAAGCAGCAACTGAGTCAATTACTACAATATCAACAGCTCCAGAACGAATTAAACTTTCAGCAATTTCTAAGGCTTGCTCTCCATTATCTGGTTGAGAAATAATTAAGTTATCGATGTCGATTCCTAATTTCTCAGCATAAAAACGGTCGAATGC
The DNA here is from genome assembly GCF_900110615.1 of Flavobacterium urocaniciphilum. Classification (GTDB taxonomy): domain Bacteria; phylum Bacteroidota; class Bacteroidia; order Flavobacteriales; family Flavobacteriaceae; genus Flavobacterium; species Flavobacterium urocaniciphilum. The sequence goes on along the minus strand of NZ_FOEI01000003.1, from coordinate 120,691 downwards.
ATGTTCAGCATCAATAAAGGCTGCAATTCCACCTGCTTTTTGTGTTTCAGCAATAGCATGTAATGTTAAGGTTGTTTTACCAGAAGATTCTGGCCCGTATATTTCGATGATTCTTCCTTTTGGATAACCATTTACTCCTAATGCGATATCTACTCCTAATGAACCTGAAGAGATCACTTCTACTTCTTCAACAGCAGAATCTCCCATTTTCATTACAGTTCCTTTACCGTAAGTTTTGTCTAATTTGTCTAATGTAAGTTGTAAGGCTTTTAATTTTGCTTCTTTTTCCGTGCTCATAATATTTAATTTTTCGTAAAAATACAGTTTTTTTTTATCGGTACAAACATTGTTAATATGTTTCTAATTTTTAGATAATTAAAAAATATTTTTACCTTTGCCGCGAATTCTTCCATTTAGAGTTCGTTAAAATATTTATCTCACTTAAACGTTTATAGCATGCAACTGTATAACACTTTAAGCGCAGAGGAAAGAGCACAACTTATTGATGAGGCTGGAGAAAACAGACTTACTCTTTCTTTTTATGCGTACGCCAAAATTGAAAATCCACAACAATTTAGAAACGATTTATTCCTAGTTTGGGACCAGCTTGGAGCTTTGGGTAGAACCTATGTAGCTCACGAAGGTATTAATGCTCAAATGTCGGTTCCAGCACATAATTTTGAAGCTTTTCGCGATACGTTAGAAGCTTATGATTTTATGAAAGGGATTCGTTTGAATGTAGCAGTAGAACACGACGATCATTCTTTCTTAAAACTAACGGTTAAAGTTAGAGACAAAATTGTTGCTGATGGATTAAATGATGAAACCTTTGATGTTACAAATATTGGTGTACACTTAAAAGCAAAAGAATTTAATGATATTTTAGAAGATCCGAATACTATTGTTGTTGATTTTAGAAATCATTACGAAAGTGAAATCGGACATTTTAAAGGAGCTATAACTCCAGATGTAGAAACATTCCGAGAAAGTTTACCCATTATCAACGAACAATTAAAAGATTTTAAAGAAGATAAAAACTTGGTTATGTATTGTACGGGTGGAATTCGTTGCGAAAAAGCTTCTGCATTCTTCAAACACCAAGGTTTTAAAAATGTTTTTCAATTAGAAGGTGGTATTATCAACTATGCTAAACAAATTAAAGAAGAAGGTTTAGAAAGTAAATTTATTGGAAAAAACTTCGTATTCGATCATCGTTTAGGTGAACGTATTACTGACGATATTATTTCTCAATGTCACCAATGCGGTAAACCTTGTGATAATCATACCAATTGTGAAAACGAAGGTTGTCATTTATTATTCATTCAATGTGATGAATGTAAAGCAACTATGGAAAATTGTTGTTCTACAGCTTGTCAGGAAATTATTCACATGCCGTTGGTAGAGCAAGTAAAATTGCGTCGTGGTGTGAAAAATGGCAACATGATTTTTAGAAAAGGAAAATCGGAAAACCTAAAATTCAAACACTCAGGTGAATTGTCTGATGTGGCTTTAGCAAAAGCGAGTCCGGCTGAAATGATTAGTGAAAAACCGATTCAAATCAGACAAAAAATTAAAATTAAAAAAACATTACTTGGAAAAGCAGAACATTATTTTACAAAGTCGAGTATTGCTCAGTTTTTAATTGAAAAACAAGAATTAAAAGTAAATGATACGGTTTTAATTGTTGGTCCAACTACAGGAGAAGAAAAACTTACAATTGAAAAAATGTTTGTAAACGGTCAGGAAAGTGCAGTAGCAAATGTTGGTGATAAAGTTACTTTTGCGGTGCCTTTTAGAATCCGACTTTCAGATAAAATTTATAGATTATAATTTTAAAAAAAACTAATTATGAACCTGTTACATTTTATGATGTAACAGGTTTTTTTATTTAGTAATTTTTTTTGTAAAAATAAAACTACAATTATTTCAAAAATTAATTTTGTTTTTTTTAAATTTGCGTTGTTTTTGTACAGAAAATCTAAAAAAAGCAGCCGTGATTTTACAATTGGCCTTGTTACACGACTGCAATTATTAATTAATTTAAACACAAATTTATGAAAAAAATGTTATTTAGTGTTATTGCACTAGTTGCTTTTTCAGTAACTTCTATTGCTGAAGTAAAACCAAAAACTGAAAACAAGAAAAGTAATAAAACTGATAAAAAAAGTAAAAAAGCACAAGAAAGAAATTGCGACGCGGAAAGACAAATTGCATACTTAGCTGCAAGGGGTGATGGTTTCAGTCATGCTGATGCTTCAGGAATGGCATATCATATTTATTTTTGGTGTATGAGTTCAAAATTTGTTAGTGCAGAATAAAAAAATAATTGGTATAGTTAACAAGCTATACCAATTTTAATTATATAATATGAGAAAAATTTATTGCCTATTATTTTTAACTATATTTATTTCAGTAAAATCACAAAATGTTATTGTAACATATGGAGTTGAATTACAAGATGAGAAGGAATTATTTAAAAATAACCAAAATTTGAGAAATCTTTTTGAAGAAGCTAAATTAAACGCACCAACATTTAGATTTAAATTAACTATTAATGATTCCATATCAAATTTTACACAAATAAAATCAATTACTTTTGGTCAAACTTCAACCTCTACCTTAGGATATCTTTCATTTTTTAGTTATACTGGCGAAAGTTTTTCCGACAAAGATTCAATTTATAGTCAATCCTTATTATTTGGAAGTAAGACTTTTGTGAAAAAACCTTTAAAAAGTAATTGGGTATTAACAACAGAAACTAAAACTATAGAGAATTTTAAATGTTATAAAGCAACAAATATATATGAGGTAACTAACGGATTGAAAACTTTTAAGCATCCAGTAACTGCATGGTATTGTCCTGAAATTCCTTTGCAATTTGGTCCTAATGGTTATGGAAATTTGCCAGGTTTAATTTTAGAATTACAAGTAAGAAATCATGTTTATGGAGCAAAATCTATAAATTTGAACAGCAATGAAACTGTAACTTTTGATAAAGAAAAGCTCACTATAATTGATGAAAAAGAATTCGAAGAAAAAATAAAAAAACTCCAAGAACAATAAGTAAAGATTAAATGAGGTTTTTTTTAGTAATTGTATTTTTTATAATATGCAGTATTTGTCATTCACAATCAACTTTAATTGGTAAAGTAATAAATGTAACCAATCAAACTTTAGCAAATGCCAATATTATAGCTTTACCAACGAGTAATGGTAAAAATTTAAAATTTTCAACTGCTAATAGTAAAGGAGAATATTCATTAACATTAGATACAAATACAACCTACGAAATAACTGTTTCTTATATAGGTTATCATGAACAAAAACTAATTTTCGAAGCCAATTCTGAAAACAAAATTTATGATTTTATTTTAAAGCCAAAAGAAAATAAAATTGAAGAAATCGTAATAAAATACGAATACAAACCCATAGAAATTAAAAAAGACACGGTTACTTTTAATGTAAAATCGTTTACTAACGGCAACGAACGTAAACTAAAAGAAGCCTTGGAAAAAATGCCAGGAGTAGAAGTAGACAAAAATGGAGGTGTTACTTTTCAAGGTAAAAAAGTAACGCAAACCATGGTAGAAAACCGTAATTTTTTTGGTGGTGGCTCTAAATTGGCTGTTGAAAATATTCCTGCCGATGCACTAGATAAAATTGAATTTATTGATAATTTCTCAGCAAACGGTGTGCTAAAAGAAGTTTCCGAAAGTGATCAACTAGCCATGAATGTGAAACTGAAAAAAGACAAATTGAAATTTGTTTTTGGAGATATTCAAGGCGCAGCTGAAATTGCTAATGATAATAATTTTAATTTAGTACATGCTGGTTTGTTCTATTATGCACCAAAAATTAATGTTGGATATATCGGTGATATTAATACAATTGGTAAAAGTACTTTTACATATGAAGATGTAATGCGTTTTAGTGGCGGTTATAGCAGCTTTTTAAACGAAAGAAAATCGTTAACAAATTTGTATTCTTTAGCAAATGACAATAAAGATGTTGTTAAAAACGAATCTCAGTTTAGTGCCATAAATTTGGACACAAAAGTCAATAAAGTAAATCTAACTGGATATAGTATTTTTTCAAAAACATTTATATCAAGTCACGCCATTACAAAAAACCAATATTTTCAAAATGCAACTACTATTTTTGAAGATAAAAGCGATAATACTTTTGTAAATAATTTAATGAATATTACAAATGTTCAATTAGATTATCAACCAAACAAAAATGAAAAATGGTTATATAATGCACAATATCAATTTTCAAAAAACAATAACAAAATAGATTTAAATACAAGTACAACTTTATCAAATATCTTTTTCGAGAATTTATTAAAATCTAAAAATAATATTTTTAAACAATATGCAGAATGGCATAAAAAAATAGCAAATAAACACACTTTAACTTTTGTAATAAATCATCAATTTGAAAATAGTACACCAGAAAAAAATTGGAAAACCAACGAGGCTTTTTTAACTAATTTTATTCCTATTCAAACCGATTCTGAATATTTAATTTATCAAACGAAAGAAATTGAAAATAATACCATTGATTTTTTATTGAAACATTATTGGATTTTAAATAATGCGAATCATTTATATACTAATATTGGAGTTAGTAATTGGCAAACGGATTTAATCACTTCTGAAAATCAAATTTTAACCAACGGAAATATAAATGATTTTAATTCAGGCGGATTTGGAAATAATTTAGAATATAATTTAACAAATGCTTTTTTTGGTTTAGAATATAAATTTAAGATTAAAAAGTTTTTAATAAAACCAATTTTGTATTTGCATAATTATAACTTGAAAACCTTTCAAAATTCTAAGAATACTATTTCAAAATTATTACTTCAACCTCAATTTAATGCGGATTATGAATTTAATGAAAATGAGAAAGCTAGTTTTAAATATAAATTAGTTAATTCCTTTTCTGAAGCGAATAATTATGTAGATAATTATGTACTTCAAAGTTATAATACCGTTTTTAAAGGAAATGCATTATTGGAAAATGAAACCTTTCATAATCTATCCTTAAACTATTCTAATAGAAAGTATTTTAATAGTTTCAATTGGTTTGCTTTTTTAACGTATAATAAAAAAACAACTTCTATTAGAAATCAGTTAGTTATTGATGGAATTAATCAATTTTCAACACCTGTTTTAACAGATAATCCTGAAAATAATTGGCGGCTTGCTGGAAATTTTTCCAAAAAAATATATAAAATTAATTTAAGTTTTAATGCTCTATTAAATTGGTTTGATTATTTACAAACAGTGAATAACGAACTGACTCGATATGAAAGAACCAATCAAATTTTCACAATAAAAGCAAGAACTCAAAACAAAAAATGGCCCGATTTTTCTATTGGTTATACTAAAGGATTTGGAAATTTAAAAGGAGTAACTACATCTAAAAATTTTAATGAATCGTTTGAAACGGCTTTAAATTTTAGGTTTTTAAAAGATTTTGTTTTTGAAATTAATTACGATAACTATATAACAAAAAACAATAACAATAATAAAACCTATTTTGAAATAGCTAATTCTTCTTTACGATACAACAAAAAAAATAGTCCTTTAACTTTTGAAATTTTTGTAAATAATATTTTAAATACGAAAATAAAAAACAACATTAGTATATCAGATTATATTATTTCTGAAAACAAAACCTTCATTTTGCCAAGAATTGTAATGTTATCATTAACTTATAAATTGTAAATCAAATTATAATAAAAAAACCTGTTACATTCTTGTAGTGTAACAGGTTTTTTTATTTGGAAAATCATCCAAAATCTTAATTTCAAATTAAACTAAAAAACGCTATCTTTACCCTCAAAAGTAAATTTTGACCAGTAGTTCCAATTAAGGAGCGATCAATATATATATTATGGCATGTACAAGTTGTTCAACCTCAGACGGGAGTTCTCCGAAGGGGTGTAAAAATAATGGGACTTGCGGCACCGATAGCTGCAACAAATTAACTGTTTTTGATTGGTTATCTAATATGCAATTACCTGGAGGACAAGAGCCTTTCAATTGTATTGAAGTTCGATTTAAAAACGGTAGAAAAGAATTTTTTAGAAATACTGAAAAATTAACTTTAAGCATTGGCGATGTTGTTGCTACTGAAGCACAATCAGGTCATGATGTAGGAATTGTTTCTTTAACAGGTGAATTGGTGCGTGTTCAAATGAATAAAAAAGGTACCAATCCTGATTCTGAAGTGCCAAAAGTATACAGAAAAGCGACTCAAAAAGACATCGATATTTGGCAAGATGTTCGAAACAAAGAAGAAGCTATTCAGGTTAGAGCACGTGAAATTGCGATTACATTGAAGTTAGAAATGAAAATTTCTGATATTGAATTTCAAGGTGATGGATCGAAAGCAACGTTCTATTATACAGCTAGTGATCGTGTCGATTTTAGACAATTGATTAAAGAATATGCAAGCGAGTTTAAAATCAGAATTGAAATGAAACAAGTAGGTTTCCGTCAAGAAGCTGCCCGTTTAGGAGGTATTGGTTCTTGTGGAAGAGAATTATGTTGTTCGTCTTGGTTAACCGATTTCAGAAGTGTAAATACTTCAGCAGCTCGTTATCAGCAATTATCCTTAAATCCGCAAAAATTAGCAGGTCAATGTGGTAAATTAAAATGTTGTTTAAATTATGAGTTGGATACGTATTTGGACGCTTTAAAAGGGATGCCCGATATGGATACCAAAATCTTAACTGATAAAGGCGATGCGTATTGTCAAAAAATAGATATTTTCAAAAATTTAATGTGGTTTTCATACGCTAACGCGCCTGCTCATTGGCATGTATTGAAATCAGATCAAGTAAAAGAAATTGTTGCTTTAAACAAACAAAACAAGAAAATTGCTCAATTAGAAGATTATGTTGAGGAAGTTTCTACTTTAAATATTGAAAAGAAATTTGAAAATGTGGTAGGTCAGGATAGCTTAACGCGATTTGATCAGCCAAAGAAAAAATCAAATAACAATAAAAGAAAAAAGAAACCGTTTAAGAAAAATGAAAAATAATTTTTTAATCAAATCCTTTTTTGGTTTGTTTTTTGTGTTAGTGTCTTGTGATGAAAAACAAGTTTTTGACGAGTATAAAGAATTCGACGGAGCTTGGAAAAAAAATCATAAAGCAAGTTTCACTTTTGAACAAAAAGATACCACTGGCGTTTATAATTTATTTTTAAACATTCGAAACAATAACGACTATCCTTATAATAATTTATTTGTAATTGTTTCTATGAATCAACCCGATGGTAAAGTATTAGTGGATACGTTGGAATATGATATGGCATATGATGATGGAACGCTGATGGGAACTGGTTTTTCAGATATTAAAGAAAGTAAATTGTGGTACAAAGAAAATTATAGTTTTCCAAAAGCAGGAAAATATACTATCGATATAGAACATGCTGTTAGACAAACTGGTAGAGTAAAAGGTCTGCAAGATTTACCAGGTGTTACCGAATTAGGATTAAGAATTGAAAAAAGATAAAACAATACAATAATATGGCAACAAATAATAGTCAAGTCAATTATTCAGATTACGTAAGAAAATTTTGGAAACTATTTTTATATAGTTTTGGAGGTGTAATTTTATTTTTCTTATTAGCATCTTGGGGATTTTTTGGTAAAATGCCATCCTTTGATGAATTAGAAAATCCAGATACTAATATTGCTACTGAAATCATTTCTTCAGATGGCGTTACATTAGGAAAATTTTATAAAGAAAACAGAACACCTGTAAAATATCAAGATTTACCAGATCATTTAGTAAAAGCATTAGTAGCTACTGAAGATGAGCGTTTTTATGAACATTCTGGTATTGATGCGAGAGGAACTCTTAGAGCCATTTCAAGTTTAGGAAGAAGCGGAGGAGCAAGTACCATTACGCAACAGTTAGCCAAAAATTTATTCCATGGTGAAGGTTCTAAATTTTTACCTTTCCGTATCATTCAAAAATGTAAAGAATGGATTATTGCAACAAAACTAGAACGTCAATATACGAAACAAGAAATTATTGCATTATATTTAAACAAAGTAGATTTTGTAAATAGTGCGGTTGGTATTCGTTCGGCAGCTAAAATTTACATGAATAAAGAACCAAAAGATTTATCAATAGAAGAAAGTGCTTTATTTGTGGGAATGTTGAAAAATCCAGCCTTATTCAATCCAACAAAAGAAAAAAGAAAAGAAAAAGTATTAAACAGACGTAATACGGTTTTTGATCAAATGGTTAAAAATAAAGTGATTACTAAAGAAGTAGCTGAAGCATTAAAAAAACGTCCTGTTAAAATTAACTTCAAACCTGAAAGTCACGCAGAAGGTACTGCCACTTATTTTAGAGAATACTTACGTGAACATTTGAAACCTATCATCAAAAAAATTGAAGAAGAAAAAGGGGAAGAAATTGATTTATATACTGCTGGATTAAAAATTTATACTACAATTGATTCTCGTATGCAACAGTATGCTGAAGAAGCGGTTGAAGAGCATTTATCGAATTTACAACCAGAATTTAATCGTCGTCAGAAGAAAAATCCAACGGCACCCTTTTTAGATATCACTCCAGAAGAAACGCAGAAAATCATGAATCAAGCCATGAAAAACTCTGAAAGATGGCGAGTAATGAGTATCAATGGAAAGTCGGATGCTGAAATCAAACAATCTTTTGAAGTTCCAGCAAAAATGAAAATCTTTACTTGGAAAGGAGAAAAAGATACAATTATGAAACCGATTGATTCTATTTTGTATTACAAACATTTCCTTCAAACAGGTATGATGGCTATGGAACCACAAACTGGTCATGTTAAAGCGTGGGTGGGTGGTATTAATTACAAATATTTCCAATACGATCACGTTGGACAAGGAGCTCGTCAAGTTGGTTCTACATTCAAACCATTTGTTTACGCAACAGCAATCGACAGATTAGGAAAATCGCCATGTGATATGATTATGGATTCGCCATTCACGATTTTAAAAGGTGATAATAATGATAAAGATTGGACACCAAACAACTCAGACGGAAAATTCAGAGGATTGGTTTCTATGAAAAAAGCATTAGCTAATTCTATCAATACAGTTTCAGCTCGATTAATTCACGAAGTTGGAGCACCAGCGGTTGTGGATATGGCTAAAAATTTAGGAGTAACTGCTAAAATACCAAACCGTCCAGCAATTGCATTAGGTGCGGTTGAAATTACAGTAGAAGAAATGGTTGCTGCCTTCAGTACTTTTGCTAATGAAGGAGTTTATATCAAACCACAAATAATTACTAAAATCGAAGATAAAAATGGTGTGGTTATTTATCAACCTGTTCCAGAATCTCATGATGTAGTAAATAAAGACGTAGCTTATACAATTATTAAATTAATGGAAGGAGTTACCGAATCGGGTACAGGTTCACGTTTACGTTGGGCTGCATCAGCACCGTCTAACTTTTTAACAGGTGTACCTTACAATATCAAAGGACCAGTTGCAGGAAAAACGGGAACTTCTCAAAACAATTCAGATGGTTGGTTTATTGGAATGGTTCCAAATTTAGCAGCCGGTGTTTGGGTAGGAAATGAAGATCGTTCAGCCCATTTTGAAGCAACAAGCATGGGACAAGGTGCTACAACTGCCTTACCAATTTATGGTATTTTCATGCGAAAATGTTTAGCAGATAAAACGCTTAATGTATCCACAAAACCTTTCGAAAGACCAGCAAATATGTCTATAAAAGTAGATTGTGCACCAGAACCAACAAGAGTAATTGATTCAACTGCTACCGATTCAACCGCAGCTCCAGTTGATGCACAACCTGATACAGATGGATTAGATAATCTATAAATAAATTATGATTTCAAGAAAAGTAAACAACGTACAACAAGCTCTTGAAGGAATTCAAGACGGACAAACAATCATGCTAGGAGGTTTCGGACTTTGTGGCATCCCAGAAAATAGTATTGCAGAATTAGTAAACATGAATGTTACTGATTTAACTTGTATTTCTAATAACGCAGGAGTTGATGATTTTGGATTAGGATTACTTTTACAAAAACGTCAAATTAAAAAAATGATTTCTTCTTATGTAGGTGAAAATGCCGAATTTGAAAGACAAATGCTTTCAGGTGAATTAGAAGTAGAATTAACGCCACAAGGAACTTTAGCTGAAAAATGTCGTGCTGCTCAAGCTGGAATACCAGCATTCTTTACGCCAGCAGGTTACGGAACTGAAGTAGCTGAAGGGAAAGAAACTCGTGAATTTAACGGTAAAATGCACGTAATGGAATTGGCTTATAAAGCTGATTTTTCTATTGTAAAAGCATGGAAAGGTGATGAAGCTGGAAATTTAATATTCAAAGGAACAGCACGTAATTTCAACGCTTGTATGGCAGGTGCTGCCAAAATTACTATTGCTGAGGTTGAAGAATTAGTGCCAGCAGGAACGTTAGATCCAAATGAAATTCACATTCCTGGCATTATGGTAAACCGTATTTTCCAAGGTGAAAAATTTGAAAAGAGAATTGAGCAACGTACAGTAAGACAAAAATAATTAGCCAATTGGTCAATCTGCCAATGAGAAAGTTTAAATCGGCATATTGAAAAATTGAAAATTGACACATTAAAAAAATGGCATTAGATAAAAATCAAATCGCAAAAAGAATCGCACAAGAAGTTAATGATGGTTACTATGTAAACTTAGGAATCGGAATTCCAACTTTAGTTGCCAATTATGTTAGACACGATATTTCGGTTGAATTTCAATCGGAGAATGGTGTTTTAGGTATGGGTCCTTTTCCATTTGAAGGAGAAGAAGATGCTGATATCATCAACGCAGGAAAACAAACTATTACAACTTTACCGGGAGCAAGTTTTTTCGATTCTGCTTTTAGTTTCGGAATGATTCGTGCACAAAAAGTAGATTTAACTATTTTAGGAGCTATGGAAGTTGCAGAAAATGGAGATATTGCCAATTGGAAAATTCCAGGTAAAATGGTTAAAGGAATGGGTGGTGCAATGGATTTAGTAGCTTCAGCTGAAAATATTATCGTTGCCATGATGCATGTTAATAAAGCTGGAGAATCTAAAATCCTTAAAAAATGTACACTTCCATTAACAGGTGTTGGTTGTGTGAAAAAAGTCGTTACTGAGTTAGCGGTTTTAGAAATCACTCCAAAAGGTTTTAAATTATTAGAACGTGCACCAGGAGTTACAGTAGAAGACATCATTAAAGCTACTGAAGCTGATTTAATCATTGAAGGAGATATTCCAGAAATGAATATTAATTAATTCAAATTGAAATAGAAATTATAATTTAAACCTGATAGTTTTTTAAATCTGTCAGGTTTTTTCAAAATAGTATGAGAGCAAAAGTTATTTTAAAATCAGGTAAAGAAAAATCAATACTAAGACGTCATCCATGGGTTTTCAGCGGAGCAGTTTATGGCGTAACACAAGAATTAAATGATGGAGAATTGGTTGATGTAGTCGATGCTCAAAATAATCATTTAGGAACAGGTTATTTTAGTGATAAAGGAAGTATTGTTGTTCGATTGTTAACGTTTGCTAATGAAACTTTTTCTGATACTTTTTGGAAAGAGAAATTTCAATCGGCTTGGTTTTTACGAACTCAAATTTTAGATTTTGATGTAACCAATGCTTTTCGTGTTATTCATGGTGAAGGTGATGGAATTTCGGGTTTAATCATCGATTTTTATAATAACAATTGGGTTATTCAAGCGCATTCAACTGGTGTTTTTCTTCAAATGGATAAAATTGCAGAAGCGATTCAAACTAGTTTCCCTGATAATTGTGATACTATTTATTGTAAAAGTTCGGGCACCTTACCAAATACAGGAACGGATTATTTCTTATTTGGTTCCAATTCGGAAACAGTTGCTAAAGAAAATGGTATTTTATTTTCAGTAAATTGGGTGGAAGGTCAGAAAACAGGTTTCTTTTTAGACCAACGAGACAATAGAAAATTATTAGCCGAATTCTCAAAAGGTAAAAAAGTTTTAAATACTTTTTGTTATACTGGAGGTTTTTCTATTTATGCGATGAGCGCTGGAGCAGAACTAGTCACTTCAGTAGATATTTCTCAGAAAGCTGTAGATTTAGCTGCAAGTAATATGGAATTAAATTTTCCTAATTCGAATCATAAAGCGGTTGCCGATGATGTGTTCAACTTTATGAAAGAAAACCATCAGATATACGATGTAATTGTTTTAGATCCACCAGCATTTGCAAAAAGTATTAAAAGTAAGCACACAGCAACTCAAGCGTATAAACGTTTAAATATAGCAGGTTTAAAAGCGTTAGCACCTAATGGAATTTTATTTACGTTTTCTTGTTCTCAAGTCATAGATGATGTGTTGTTTTATAACACAGTAGCAGCAGCTGCCATTGAGACCGGAAGAAATATTCGTGTGTTACACAAATTAGAACAAGGTCCAGATCATCCAACCAATATTTACCATCCAGAAGGACATTATTTAAAAGGATTAGTATTGTTTGTAGAATAAGATTATAGTTCTTAAAAAAGTATTTTACAACTTGTTTTTAAAATAAAAAAGCCTTCAAATACTTGAAGGCTTTTTTATTCTATAATGGTAAAAATTATTTACTTAAAACTATTTTCTTAGTTGTTTTAGAAGAACCATTTTCAATTGTAATCATGTAAACACCTTCAGATAAATCTGAAATATTTAATTGATCAACTGAACTATTCATTTCTTTAGTAGTAATCATTCTTCCTTGAATATCGTATAATTTAATTACCGATTTGTTGTCTAAAACAATAGATCCTAAATCAATATTAATGATTCCAGAAGTTGGGTTAGGATAGATTTTTAATTCTGATAACATATTATCTTCTATAGAAAGAGGAGGTGTAATACTACAAATATTTAATTTAACAGAATTAACTACTCCACCGTCTCCATTATAAGCATCAACTACAGTTAATGTCCAAGTACCTTGTGCATTTAAACCGTTAAATGTCGATAATGATTCAAAAGGAATAACGTTACCAGTTAATGCTGGTGCTGTAGATGTACATAAAACTGGATCACCAGAATCGTCCATAACACAATTAACATTATCATTATCACCACAAGGCTCACTTAATAAAGTAATTACAGGGCTACCAATAGATGCTGGACCTGTCAAATATACTTTGAAGTCTTGAATATACGTGTGTGTAATATTTAATTCAACATTAATATCTCCAATTGTTAAAGAAGATCCTACAGTTACTGGAATAGTTGCTGTTGCATTAGCAGTTGTAGCGATTGTTGCATTTGAAAAATCTGTAGCTGTAAATACATTTCCACAAGATAAAACTCCAGTTTGGAATCTATAAACTGTAGCAGAAGCAGCCGGCGCATTTCCACATCTGTTTGTAGGTAATACTCTCCAATAATAATATGTTTCTTGACTTAAACCTGATACGATATATGAAGTATTTAATGTATTTACATCTAAAAATAATGTTGCAAATGTAGGTGATGTTGAAACTTGTAAATTATAATTTTCAGCATTTGTATTTGCATTCCAAGTTAAATTAACTGTTGTTGCAACAGTTGTTTGGTTATTTGTTGGTGTATTTAATGCAATAGCACTAAATGTATTACTATAGATGTTTAATTGTCTTGTTCTTGTTTCAGACTCAGTTCCATTATTACCAACAATTCCAACATTATATGAACCAGGAGTTACATTTGTTAAGTTTGAAATAGTCATTGTTACAGGACCATTAGAATTTCTAGATGTCGGTGAAAAAACAGCAGTTGCTCCACTTGGTAAACCAGTTGCAGAGAAAGTTGTTGTCATTGCACTTGATTGCGTATAGTTAAAAGTATATACAGCATTTTGATTAGCACATACAGTTAAATCATCAGAAGTTGGAACTAATGCAAAAGTTGAAGTTAAACCTGTTATAACTAAAGAGTAATTTTGTTTTCCTGTTACTAAATTTCCTTTATGAGTAATTGTAATCGTATAATCACCGTTTGCAACTGGACTATCAATTTTAACTAATTCTACATTATCAATTGCATTATCTTGTGTTCTGATTGCATCTGCAGTTATATCATCATTTAATTTCCAAGGGAAATAAGTAGTTGCATTTCTGGTAATTCTAATATCTAGGTCATTAACTAATGCTTTTGTTAAATCATTTGCAGCTCTTTCACCATTATTAGGATCACCTGGAACGTCTGTCCATGTAATTGAAGCAGCTAATGGAGTAGTTCCTAAAGCTTTAACGTTCATTGTAAAAGATTGACCTTGATTTAAATTTTGTTCTGAAATCCAAGCTGACAAACCGTTTCCAGTAATAGCTTGAGCAGCAGCTTTGGCATTTAATAATCCCCATCCAAAAATTGCATCTGGACCAATTGTACCAGCATCATCTGCAGTATGACAAGCTAAACCTTTTAAGGTAGCAGCTTTCATGAATTTTGTAGTTAAATTATTATAATGTTGTTGTAATAATATTAATGTACCTGCAACGTTTGGAGATGCCATAGACGTTCCTGTCATTGAAGTAGTTGCTGTATTTGAAGTACTAGTTGTAGAAGTTAAACCTGTACCATTTCCTGTAATATCTGGCTTAATTCTTCTGTCATCTGTTGGACCTTGACTACTTGAAGTATTTATTGCTACTGCAGCAGTTAAATTTCCAACCGCATCAACAGAAGCGTCTTGTGCATTAGCAACTATTAAATTATTTTTTGCTGTTTTATTTCCTACTAATTTATCATAACCATAAGAGATAGGTTCAGCATTGTTTTGATTAAGACCATCATTACCTGCTGATACTACCATTAAATAATATGGTGATAAATATGCAATTTCATCCCAATTTGCAGCGTCTTGACTATATGTTCCAATATACCATGCAGGTAATGTTGTACCAGATTGGCTTGTAACGGGAACACCATAAGAATGATTTGAAACTAACATACCTTCTAATACTTCTGAAAGTACTTCAGATTCATCATCTGTCCAATCAAAAGTTCTTCCTGTTGC
This sequence comes from Flavobacterium urocaniciphilum, assembly GCF_900110615.1. GTDB lineage: Bacteria > Bacteroidota > Bacteroidia > Flavobacteriales > Flavobacteriaceae > Flavobacterium > Flavobacterium urocaniciphilum. The sequence continues at coordinate 105,637 of NZ_FOEI01000003.1, read as the reverse complement.
TTGATATGCCATACCTCTAATTGAAGTAGGACCATCAGCTAAAACAGTTCCTGTTACGTGAGTGGCATGAGCAACGTATGTTGTTCCACTAGGATCATCGATAGATTCAACTCTACCTCCGAAATAATTATGTGTTGTTCTAACTTTTCCACCGTCCCAAACACGAGCTACCATTCCTTGTCCGTTTAGATTTAATCCTAAACTTCCTCCAGTATTTAATTGTAAAGCTCTTGTTGATTTTGCCGCAGCTTGATTTTCAGTAGCAAAATAAATTGGATAGCCATCAGGAGTTAATTTCATCAATTGATGAAAATTTCCTTCTTTATCAGTATAACTTAAAGGTATATTGTTAACTAAAGCATATTGATAAGCTCTTGCTTTTTCACTTGCTTCTAATTCTTTAAATTCAATTGATCTCTTTTTAATTAAATCAATATCATAATCTTTGGTTATGTTTTTAACATCTTTAGAAGATTGAGAAAATCCCATAAATCCAATGCTAAAAATAAATAACGATAAAATTTTATTTTTCATTTTTTAACTATTTTGGTTGTTTTTATGTAGTTAGGCGAGCAAATATATTGTTTTTTATCTTAAATTCAACATATTTTAATGCATAACCATTAATATTAACAATTGTTATTCAATTATTTACAAATTAAACAATTGCTTTTTTAATAAAATCTCAAAATATTTTTATGTTATAAATTTGCAAAGAAATCGTTTCCTTTATCATCTGTAATAATAAAAGCAGGGAAATCCTTAACTGTAATTTTACGTACAGCTTCCATTCCTAATTCTTCAAAATCTACCACTTCAACAGATAAAATATTTTCTTTTGCTAAAATGGCTGCAGGTCCACCAATAGATCCTAAATAGAAACCACCGTATTTATTACAAGCATTCATAACCTCTTTACTTCTATTACCTTTTGCTAACATTACCATGCTTCCTCCAGCTGCTTGGAATTCATCTACATAAACGTCCATTCTTCCTGCTGTTGTTGGCCCGAAACTTCCTGAAGGCATTCCATCTGGTGTTTTCGCCGGACCAGCATAATAAACTGGATGGTTTTTGAAATATTCTGGCATTGGTTTACCAGCATCTAACAATTCTTTAATTTTTGCATGAGCAATATCACGTGCAACAATTAAAGTACCATTTAATTTTAATCTTGTTTTAATTGGGTATTTCGATAATTCTGCTAAAATTTCCGACATTGGTTTATTCAAATCTATTTCTACAGCTGGCTCTAAATGTGGAGCAGTAGCTGGTAAAAACTGACCTGGATTGGTTTCTAATTGTTCTAAGAAAATTCCATCTCTCGTGATTTTTCCTTTAATATTTCTATCTGCCGAACAAGAAACTCCCATACCAACCGGACAAGAAGCAGCATGACGTGGTAAACGAATAACGCGCACATCATGTGTTAAATATTTTCCTCCGAATTGTGCTCCAATATGACTTTCTTGACAAATTTGTTGCACTCTTTTTTCCCATTCTAAATCTCTAAATGCTTGACCAGCCATATTACCAGAAGTTGGTAAATTATCATAATAACCAGCTGAAGCTTTTTTAACAGTAGCTAAATTCGCTTCTGCAGAAGTTCCTCCAATAACAATTGCTAAATGGTAAGGCGGACATGCAGATGTTCCTAAATCCATGATTTTTTCACGGATAAATTCTTCCATCGATTTATCATTTAACAACGATTTTGTTTTTTGATATAAGAACGTTTTGTTTGCAGAACCACCACCTTTTGTTAAAAACAAAAATTCATAAGAAGCTCCTTTTTTTGCATAAATGTCTATTTGTGCAGGAAGATTAGAACCTGAGTTTTTTTCTTCGAACATTGAAATGGGTACAATTTGCGAATAACGTAAGTTTTTATTGGTATAGGTATTGTAAATTCCTTTCGATAACCATTCTCCATCATCAACACCTGTGTAAACATTTTCTCCTTTTTTAGCAACTACAATTGCTGTACCTGTATCCTGACAAGATGGTAATTGACCTTCCACTGCTACTGCAGCATTTTGTAATAAATTATAGGCAACAAATCGGTCGTTGTCTGTAGCTTCAGGATCTTCAATAATATTTCTTAATTTCTGTAAGTGCGCTGATCGTAACATGAATGAAACATCATCCATAGCTTCTTGAGCTAGTAATTCTAACCCTTTTGGATCTACGACTAAAATTTCTCTATCTCCTAATTGCTCTACTTTTACGTAGTCTGAAGTTAATTTTTTGTATTGTGTATCGTCTTTTAAAATTGGATACGGTTCTTGATATAAAAAGTCCATTGTATAGTGTGTTTATAAATGTAAAGTTACGGATAATTTTAAAAAAATCTTTATGAGTTATAAACTCTTAGCGGCTTTGTTTGAGTTAATTATTTCACAAAAAACCAACTTGCCACTGCAATTGCTGTAATAACACAAATTAGGTCAACTAATAACATGGTTGCTAATGTATAACGAGTGTTTTTCACATTAATACTTCCAAAATAGACAGCAATTACATAAAAAGTTGTTTCGGCACTACATTGAAAAATAGAGCTTAAACGACCCGTTAATGAATCTGGTCCAAAGTTATTCATCGCATCTATCATAAAACCACGAGAACCACTTGAACTAAATGGACGTAACATGGCAACGGGTAAAGAATCTGTAATTTCTTTTGAAACATTTAAATTTGAAAAAATATAAGAAATTCCATTGCTCATCATTTCAAATAATCCACTATTTCTAAAAAAAGAAATGGCCGCTAACATTCCTAATACATAAGGGAAAATAGTTACTCCTGTTGTTAAACCATTTTTTGCTCCTGAAACAAAAGCATCAAATATGGTGGTTTTTTTCTCAACAAATTTCTTTTCTTTTAGAAATGCATAGGTTAATGTAATTCCAATAATGGCAATTAACATAATAGCAGATAAGTTAGAAGTAAAGAAATTCTTTTCCACTAAATTTAAACCGTTGATGTAAAATAATAAACCAACTATAGATGCAATAATAGACATTAATCCAACTAATAAAGTGGCACTTTTAAAATTAATACGTTGTCTAATTCCAACAATTAATAATGCTGCAATTGTACCAATAAATGAAGTAATGATACATGGTAACATTACATCAGCAGGATTAGCGGCATTTGCTGCTGCTCTATATCCAATAATAGATGTTGGTATTAAGGTTAAACCCGCAGCATGTAAACACATAAACATAATTTGTGCATCACTAGCCTTATCTTTTTCGGGATTCAGTTCTTGTAAACTTTCCATGGCTTTTAATCCGAATGGTGTGGCTGCAGAATCTAAACCTAAAAAGTTAGCCGCAAAGTTCAACGTCATGTAGGAAACCGATTCGTGATTTTTTGGAATTGAAGGGAAAATTTGAGCAAAAAATGGACTTAGTTTTTTAGCTAAATATTCTGACGCTCCTGAAATAATTAATAATTCCATAAGTCCACAAAAGAAGGCTAAATAAGCCATTAACGGTAAGATAATATCAAATAAACTAGCTTTACAGGTTGGTAATAAACCATCCGATTTTTGTACGCCACTAAATACTTTAACCGTTTTGTTTTTAAACACATAAGTTGTGTCTGGGTTTAAAGTATCTAAGTCAACTTTATATGTTTTTTCTTCTGCTTTTAGAATTGAATCTTGTAATGGTTTGGGATATTCATTTAAGAATTTTTCAGAGATAAGAATAGGATCGTCTTTTTTTCCGTTTAAAACATAATCGATAGAATAATATTGTGAAGAAAATAATCCAACTATTATGAATAGAATTGATGAAATAAAAATTACTAACCAGAATCGACTTAATACCATTTTGCTTTTTTTTGTAAATGTAAGATTAAAATATTTTATTACAAAAAGCTAAAAATATGTCGTTTTATCTTTTACCTAAGAATTTTTGAAGTAGAGCAGTTGTAGAACTATCGTGTGATTTCACTTCATTATTTTCAATTTCATCTAAGATTGAATTGGCTAATTTTTTACCTAATTCAACACCCCATTGATCATAACTATAAATATTCCAAATGATACCTTGAACGAAAATTTTATGTTCATACATTGCAATTAAAGAACCTAAATTTTCTGGAGTTAATTGGTTGATTAATATGGTATTAGTTGGTTTATTTCCTTCAAATGTTTTGAATGGAAGTAATTCTTTTATATCTGCTTCTGATTTTCCTAATGCTAAACATTCTGCCAAAACTTCATCACTACTTTTTCCCATCAATAACGCTTCGGTTTGAGCGAAAAAGTTCGACATTAATTTGTTATGATGATCTTTTTCGTTGTGTAACGGCTTAATGAAACCAATAAAATCGGTTGGAATTAATTTCGTTCCTTGATGAATTAATTGGAAAAAGGCATGTTGCGCATTAGAACCTGGTTCACCCCAAATAACGGTACCAGTTTGGTAATTCACGGGAAATCCATTTCTATCAACAGATTTTCCATTACTTTCCATCATACCTTGTTGTAAGTAAGGTGCCAGTTTATGTAAATATTGCGTATAAGGAACAATTGCTTCGGTTTCAGCTCCAAAAAAATTATTGTGCCAAACACTTAAAAGTGCTAAAATTACGGGTATGTTTTGATTGAAATCGGATGTTCTAAAATGCACATCCATTTTATTTGCACCGGATAATAATTTTTCAAAATTATCATATCCAACGGCTAAACTAATGCTTAAACCAACGGCACTCCATAATGAAAATCTTCCACCAACCCAATCCCACATAGGGAAAATATTTTCAGAAATTATTCCAAAAGAAACAGCTTTTTCTTCATTAGAAGTCACCGCAACAAAATGTTTGGAAATGTCTTTTTCAGAAGCATTTTTTAAAAACCATTTCTTAATAGTTTCTGCATTTGTTAAGGTTTCTTGTGTCGTAAATGTTTTTGAAACAATAATGAAAAGTGTTGTTTCTGGATTTACTTTTTTAAGAATTTCTTGAACATGATCACCATCAATATTCGAAACAAAATGTACATTTAAATTGGTTTTGTAGTATTGTAATGCCTCTACAACCATGTCTGGTCCTAAATCGGAACCACCAATTCCAATATTAACTACATCTGTAAAGGTTTTTCCTGTATAACCTTTTGCATTACCCGATAAAACAGTTTCAGTACATTTTTGAATTTTCAATTTTGTATCGAAAACTTCCGGAATAATATTAATTCCATCAACAAAAATTTCTTCTGTTTTAGTAGCTCGTAAAGCTGTATGAAGAACTGCTCTGTTTTCAGTTTCGTTAATTTTTTCACCAATGAAATAACTTTCAATGGCTTTTTTTAAGTCCACTTCATTTGCCAGTTCCAATAATAAATAAATCGTTTCTTTTGTCCAATTGTTTTTAGAAAAATCTACATAAAAATCATTCCATTCAATGCTAAAATTCGTTACTCTATTTTCATCTTTAAATAAATCTTTAGTAGATTGAAATTCAATTTCTGAAAAATGAGCTCTTAATTTTTGCCAAGCAGCAGTAGAAGTTGGATTAATTTTATTTAGGTTCATTGGATTACTCTTTAAAAGTTTTGGCTGTCGTGTCGTCTAGTTCTTTTTTTAAAGGTGCAATTGTAGCTAAATATTTTTCTTTTTGTTTTTTGGTCATGGGTTCTGAAGAGGGTAATTTCATGCGTAATGGATCCACTTGAACTCCGTTTTTCCAAAAACGATAACATACGTGTGGACCAGTTGCTAAACCTGTACTACCTACTTTTCCAATGATTTGACCTTGTGTTACACTTTGTCCTCTTCGTACTAAAATTTTAGACATGTGAAGATATTGTGTAGAGTATTTTGAGTTGTGTTTTACTTTTACAAAGTTTCCATTTCCGGAAGTATAACCGGTTGCTTCAACTACTCCTGAAGCAGTTGTTTTAATAGGTGTTCCGTGTGGTGCTGCATAATCCGTTCCATTATGAGCTTTCCATTTAAATTGTACGGGGTGAAATCTACGAGCCGTGAATTTTGAAGTTAATTTGAAATAATCTAAAGGCGCTTTTAAGAACATACTTTTAGCACCAGAAGCCTTTTCATCATAATATTCTACTCTTTTTTGATTTTCATTTAACTTATAAGGAAAAGCATAGATTTTTTTTCCTTTGTATTCGAAATAAGAAGCTTCCACTTTATCCACTCCAAGATATTCCCCATTTTCAAAGTATTTTTCTTGAATGGTTACGGCAAATTTATCGCCTTTCTTTAGTTTGAAGAAGTCGATAGAGTATTTATAAATTTGAGCTAATTCGTTGGCTAAAGCAGCGCTCACTCCATTTCTGGATAATGTTTCAGATAAAGAACCATCTAATTCTGCAGCTATAGTGCGTCTTTTTAAAATTGTTGGACGTTTTTTGATTTCCACTTTAATGGAATCTCTTAAATCGACAACTAAATAACTTGTTTTGTCTTGAACGTAAACGAAAGCTTTTAAATTCTTTTTATTTTTTTTGTCTGAAAAGGTGATAAATTCTTTTCCAGCACGAATGTTTTTGATGTTGAAAGAATCTTTAACTTTTTCAGTAATATCAAATAATTTTAAACTATCGGGTAGGGTATATCCTTCTAAAATAGTACTAAAAGTATCGCCTGATTCTAAAGTGTCTTGCACCACAGTAAAATCATTAAAAATAAAACCATATTCTTTAACAATAGGTTCTTTTTTAACGGCAATCTTAGCTACTTTTTCAGACTTTTCTTGTTGACACGAAAAGCCAAGTACTAGTATTAGTAAATATAGTATATACTTCAAACTTTAATTTTTTGTAATTATTCTTCTCCCCAATTATCTAATTCTTCTTTTGTCCAAAGTTGTGGAAAGAAAATTCTGCGTTGGTATTTTGGCAACATGTATTTTTTCCAATCACTACCACCAGTTGCTTCATGACTACCTGGTACGCTTTCAATGTATTTTTTCGCAGCATTAAAATGTCCCATAACCCAAGTAATGTTTACGGTTTTATCATAATGACGCATTGCGGCAACTAAATCTGGATTTTTTTGATCAGCTTCTGGTAATTGTTTGAATTTTTGCCAAAGATTTATATTGCTGTATTCTTCCATAAAACTTAAAAATTCTTTTTTGTATTTACGTTCGAATTCTGCTAATAAATAAGATTTTTCACCTGTGTGATAATCTTTTCCAGCTGCTTGCCAATATAAATGATCTAATATTTCAGAGTATGAGGCGTTTTTATCAAAAGAGGCTCTAAATCTAATATCTACTAGGTTAATTAAATCTGTAGATCCAAATTCAATCATTCTATATTGTGCACTTTGAAATCCACTTGCTGGAGTTAAAGTGTTTCTAAATTTCAGATATTGCTCTGGTTCCATACCGTCTTTCATGATGTCGAAAGAAGTAGTAAGCATATCAAAATAACGACTAATTCTGTTTAATCGTTCAGTAAAAAATGCTGTGCTTGGTAATGCTGTATGGCAAAGTTGATCCATTTCCCAAAGGATCATTTTGAACAATAATTCATTAACCTGATGATACATGATAAATACCATTTCATCCGGTAAAGTTGAACGCTGAATTTGTAAATTTAAAAGGGCATCTGTTTGGATATAATCCCAATACGTAATTGGTTTAGCCCAAAGTAAACCTTCTAAATGTGTTTCTGTTTTTTGATTGATTTTTTCAAACTTTTCTTCTAAAAGCTGAATTTTTTCCTCAATATTATTTTGCAAAATAATTAGTTTTTAAATTTTATTGGATGCTTCAATCCTTTATATTCTTCAATATCTGCCTTTAAAGAACCAACTGCTAAACTTGCTTTTACACGGATAGGAATACGGTTGTTATCGTCTGAAATCCAAACGGTTAAACTTTCTTCTTCCTTAAAAACACGACCAGCTTGCACGTAGGGTCTAAAAATCATGCAATTTATTTTTCCAAATTTAGAGTTTATATTTTCTCTACCAATGAATTTTAGCTTAAATTTTGTTGTTTCTTCATCAAAAAACATATCAATTGTGATAGATTCACCAACATTTAACTTGTCAATTCTTGGGTGATTTCTTAAATAATAAAAAGATGATACTATATCTTGTACATTTTCAGGAACAGAAAATGTTTTTTCGGTTTTATTTTTATAATCTTTTACAAGTACAGTATTGTTAGCTTGATTGAAATATCCTTGTTGGTTTTTTTTGTAACCACCTTCATTGATATTTCTTATAAATACATAAGGTTTGTTAGTTTCTTTATCGAAATAACTTTCATAGTTATCCACCACTTTAAACATTAGTTTGGTCATACCTGTAGTATAACCTTTACCAATAACATGGTGCATTTTTTTACCATTTAGCTCTGCGTCTTTTACCTCAAGAGTGGCATAACCTGCATTTACTAAACCATAATGTATTCTTAATTTGAAAAATTCCCCTACATTATAAGCATCTACTTGACCCATATCAAAAGAGCTTGATAGTACGAAAACCGCTAGAAGTAATATAATTCTTTTCATTTTTTACTGTTTTTCTTTGAAGAATACAATTATTGTTCCAAAGTTACAAAAAACAAAAAACCCAGTCAAACGATATGACTGAGTTTTTATGCTATTAACCAACCAAAAACTATAAATTATGAAAAACTTATATACAAATGAGACTACTACCCCTCATTTGCACTGCAAAGATATGTTAAGATTTTGTGGTTTATTTAAAGAAAAATCAACTTTAACACTTTTAACAGAAAAAAACGCAAAAAAACAGGTCAAAATTTCACAATATTAAAAAATATTGAACTTTTCTTAAAGATTAAGCAATGAAAATTTTTAACTTATTGGTTTTTAAGTATTTAAATTTGATAAAAAATTCAGTTTTTTTGTCAAATTCTTCTTGTTTCTGTTGGTTTACTAATTTAAATGTAAAAAGCACTTGAAATTCAAGTGCTTTTTTGTGTTTTTTATAATGTACCTCTTAAGGCTTGTTCTCTTTCAATTGATTCAAACAATGCTTTGAAGTTTCCAGCTCCAAAACCTTTGGCACCCATTCTTTGAATAATTTCGAAGAATAAAGTTGGTCGGTCTTCAACTGGTTTGGTAAAGATTTGTAATAAATAACCTTCTTCATCAGCATCAATCATGATTCCTAATTTTTGAAGTTCATTAATATCTTCTTTAAATTTCGACATATGATCTTTTAATCTTTCAGGAATAGCATCATAATAGGCTTGAGGTGGTGTACTTAAAAATTCTACACCTCTTGAACGCATATCGGCAACTGTTTTGATGATGTCATCAGTAGCAACTGCAATATGTTGAACGCCTTCATCTTCATAGAAATCTAAATATTCTTCAATTTGAGAACGTTTTTTACCATTAGCCGGTTCGTTAATTGGGAATTTAATTCTACCATTTCCGTTACTCATTACTTTCGACATTAATGCAGAATATTCTGTAGTAATTTGTTTGTCGTCAAAGGATAGGAAATTTACAAATCCCATTACGTCTTCAAACCATTTAACCGCTTCATTCATTCTGTTCCATCCGGTATTACCAACCATATGGTCTATAAATTTTAAACCAACTGGCTCTGGATTGTAATCAGATTTCCACTCACTGTATCCTGGTAAAAAGATTCCATTATAGTTTTTACGTTCTACAAAAATAAATACTGTTTCACCGTAAGCACCATAAATTCCAGCACGAACAACTTCACCGTTTTCATCTTTTTCAACAACAGGCTCAAAGTACGATTTTGCACCACGATTTGTAGTTTCTTCATACGATTTACGTGCATCTTCTACCCATAATGCAATTACTTTAACACCATCACCATGTTTTTTTACATGTTCCCCAATTGGAGAATTACTATTTAGCGCAGTTGTTAAAACTAATCGGATTTTATCTTGTTTTAAAACATAAGATGCTCTGTCTTTAACTCCTGTTTCTAATCCTGCATACGCTAAAGATTGGAAACCGAAAGCTGTTTTATAAAAATGGGCAGCTTGTTTAGCATTTCCTACATAAAATTCTACATAATCTGTACCTAATAAAGGTAAGAAATCTTGTGCGCCTTCAAATATTTTTTCTAAGCCGTATTCGACTGATTTTATTTCGTTACTCATAATATTTTAATTTTTAATTTGTCAATATGGCAATTTGCCAATTGAAGTTATACAATAATTGCCTTATCGGCTAATTAATAAATTGGCTAATTAATCAAGCCAAGATTGGTAATATTGTTCATCTGCAATTTTCATTGCATCTTCTGTAACCATTAATGGTTTAAACGTGTCTACCATTACTGCTAATTCTTGTGTATCCACTTTACCAATACTTCTTTCTGTTGCTCCTGGGTGTGGTCCGTGAGGAATTCCAGCAGGGTGTAAAGATATGTGTCCCGCTTCAATATCATTTCTACTCATGAAATCACCATCCACATAATACAATACTTCATCACTATCAATATTACTATGATTGTACGGAGCTGGAATTGATTCTGGGTGATAATCGTATAATCTTGGTACAAACGAACAGATTACAAAAGCATCTGTTTCAAACGTTTGGTGTACTGGAGGCGGTTGGTGAATTCTACCTGTAATTGGTTCGAAATCGTGAATTGAAAACGCATATGGATAATTGAAACCATCATATCCAATTACATCAAAAGGATGTGAAGCATAAACCATTTCGAAGATTTCATCTTTCTTTTTTACTTTGATGATGAATTCTCCTTTTTCTGCATACGTTTCTAATTCTTCCGGACGACGAATGTCACGCTCACAAAATGGAGAATGCTCTAATAATTGTCCGAACCAGTTTCTATAACGTTTTGGAGTATAAATTGGACGGTGTGATTCTACAATAAACAAACGGTTATTATCGGTATCAAAATCCATTTTATAAATCATTCCACGAGGAATAACTAAATAGTCACCATATTTGAAATCAAGATTTCCATACATAGTACGTAATTTTCCTGTTCCTTTATGGATAAAAATTACTTCATCAGAATCGGTATTCTTATAAAAATAATCAGAAGTTAAATTTTTAGGTGCGGCTAATACAATATGACAATCTGAATTGGTTAAAACGATTTTTCTACTTTCTAAAAAATCATCTTGTGGTTCTACTTGAAAACCTCTTAATCGGTATGATTGAATATTGTTAGCTTTTGCGATTTTTGGTGCAACCGAATATTGTTTACGAATTTCTTTAACCATTGTTGGTCTGAATTCGTGATATGAATTCGTTGACATTCCATCGAAACCAATTGTTCCGAATAGTTGTTCATAATACAAATCGCCGTTTGGTTTACGGAATTGTATATGACGTTTATGAGGAATTTTTCCTAATTTGTGATATATTGGCATTTTATTATTTTTTAATTAGACAATGTTAAAATATGTCGATGTGCCAAAAAGTAATTTTACCCATTAAAATAATTGGTAAATAGGCACGCTAAAAAATACTCATTCAGGATTTCTCTTGATAAGGAACTTTAAGTGTGCTAATAAATCTGTCCAAAAGATTTTCATTACTACAAATATCGGAAAAATTTTAGATAAAAAAAAACGGCTACAAATTGCAGCCGTTCTTTTATATATTATTCTTCTTTGTTGTTTAGTTTTGAGTTGCGTTTTCCGTATAAGAAATACACTAAGATTCCAATAGCTAACCAACCTAAAGATAATAATTGAGCTTCTTTACTTAAATTAATCATTAAGTAAGTATTAATTAAGATTCCACACACAGCAATAACTGGTAATGCTGGAACTTTAAATGTACGTTCAATATTTGGTTGTTTTACTCTTAAAATCCAAACAGCAATACAAACCATAGTAAAGGCAAATAAAGTACCGAAACTTGTCATATCTGCTAATTTGTTAATTGGTGTAAATGCAGCAACAATTGAGATAAATCCTCCTAAAATCATTAAGTTGTTTTTTGGAGTTCCAGATAATGGGTTTACTTTAGAGAATACAGAAGGAATTAATCCGTCTTTAGACATTCCTAAGAAAATTCTAGATTGACCCATAATCATAACCATTAATACTGAAATTAAACCTACTGTAGCAGCAATTGTAATGATATATCCAGCCCAAGCTTGTCCAGCAATATCAAAAGCATAAGCAACTGGTGCTTTAATAGCTTCTGGATATTTTCCAAGTGGGTTAAAGTCTTCGTAATTCATCATCCCAGTTAATACTAAAGAAACTAAGATATAAAGTAAAGTACATACTAATAGAGAGGCAATAATTGCGAATGGTACATCTTTTTTAGGATTAATTGCTTCACCAGCTTGAGTTGAAACCGCATCAAAACCAACATAGGCAAAGAAAATGGCTGCCGCTCCTGAAATAATACCACCAATACCATAGGCTTTATGTGTTCCCGCTTTGTCTACAATTTCAGTTGCAGCAGGGATGAATGGATCCCAGTTGTCCAAATTTACAAAGAATACACCAGCAAGAATTACGAAAATAACGGCAGATACTTTTAAAAGTACGATAAAGTTATTCGCATTTGCAGCTCCTTTTGTACCTCTAATTAAAATAGAAATTACAAATAATACAATTAAGAAAGCTGGTAAGTTCATTGAGAATCCTTCTCCTGTGTAACTTGCAGGATCTGCAGTTAACCATTCTGGTAATTTAATACCAAACATTTTGAGAAGTTTATTGAAATATCCGGACCATGATACCGCAACGGTCATGGAACCCATGGCATATTCTAGAATTAAACCCCAACCAATAATCCAAGCGAAAACTTCACCAATTGTTCCATACGCATACGCATATGCAGAACCTTCTACTGGTAAAATTGAAGCAAATTCAGAATAACATAAAGCAGCAAATACACATGCAATTCCTGCAATAACAAATGAAATAGCTAACGCTGGTCCTGCATGATAGTAAGCACCTGTACCTGTAAGTACAAAGATACCACCACCAATAATTGCACCAATTCCGATCGCAGTTAAGCTCCATTTACCTAGAACTCGTTTTAATTCACTTTTTTTCATATCGGCCTCAAAGGCAGATACAGGTTTAACTCTCCAAATTGACATAATATTATTATAGTGTTTAGTTAATTAATTTTTTCAAGTTCCAAATATAGGTTATTTCACACGAAATAACCAAATGAAAACTTTTTAAAAAACAAATCCAACATTTACCCAAAAATAATCGTTATGAGTTTCGGGCGACCACGAATATTTTAGTTCAATTGGGCCGATAAGTGTTTCTAAACCATAACCTAAAGCAAAACCAGTTAATGATGGTTTGTTTAACCAAGTTTTAGTGGAATTAAAAATAAAATTTCCAACGATAGATGCGTTGTATGTAAAGTTAACGTGGTTTTTTTTGTAGAATTCGTAATCCAATGTTCCGGTTGCTTTTACAAATGAATTTCCACTCACACTTAAATAATCATATCCATATAAAGAATGAATGTTATTAGTGTCTTTAAATCCATATCCTCCCAAAACAAAATCTAAATAAGGTAGAGAGGAGTGACCAATTTTAAAACCTCCTTCATTTTCAATGATAACGGATAGTTTTTTTATGGGTTGAAAAGCAATTCCCATATCTGCTTTTCCAATAGACATCTCATCAAATTGATTGGTGTAATCAGAAGAGTTAAAATAATAGTTGAACAATCCTTTAAAATACCATCCTTTACTTGGAAAGTATTTATTATCAAAGGTATCGTGATTTAAAAACCCGAATAATGATAAATAATTGCTATTTTCTATTACAGAATTTGTATCGGGTAAATTATCAGATTCAAGTTTTAAATTTTGAAATTCAATTCCACTTCCAATAAGATATTTTCTTAAGAAAATCGTTTGAATAAAAACTCTATTGGTTAGCGATGAATAATCTAAATTGATTTTATCGAAACTACTATTATTTAAAAAATTCTGAATTGAAAAAGCGGTGTTTACATTTTTGTTAAACTTGTTTAAAGTAGAACTTACTCCAAAACTGAAATAATACCCGTTGTCTATTAAATAGTTAAAGTCGTATCTGAAATTATCTCCCAAAATAAAATCAAAAGAAACCATATCGTTTTTAGAAAATAGTTTTTTATGGGTAATGTTTAACAATCCACCACTTTTATATAATCCATCATAATGCAAAGAAAATTTTAAATAGGTATTAATTTTATTTTCTCTTAAATTGATGAAAATATCTTTATCGTTAAATTGATATTTTACCGAACTAAAGTTTTGTGTTCCATTTAAATTTTGAATTCCGTTTTGAAATTCTTTAAAACTGATTTTCGAATTTGGTTTGAAACGTAATTTACCCAGAATATAAGCTCGAGTATATTTTTTTAAATCGGTAAACCCAATATTTCCAATAAAAATAGAATCTTTTGTGGCATTTAATTTAGGTTTTGAATAATTTGGAGTTTGTAACGCTTGTAATTCTGCAAGAAAATCTTTTGCAGCAGATTCACCATTATTGATAATTTTTTTCCCATCGTTAAACGACAAAACAGAAAATCCTTTTATCTCAGGTTTGATGTAAATATCCGTAAGCTTGCGCTTATTTTCCATTTGTCCTTGTGTGTTGAAATTGGATATTTGTCCAAAAATAGTAGTCACACCTTGTAATTCACTTCTGGTTTTTAAAGCGTCCTGAACATCAACACCAATAACAATATCGGCACCAAGTTCTCTTAATTTTTCTACGGGATAATTATTGGTTACGCCACCATCAACAAGCAATCTTCCTTCTAATTCGATGGGATAAAACAAACTCGGAATCGATCCACTTGCCACTAATGCTTGCGGTAAAATGCCTTTATCTAAAACGACTTGTTCACCCGTTTCAATATCGGTTGCCATACAGAAAAAAGGTATAGGTAGTTTTTTAAAATCTCTAATATTTCTGGTATGATACGTAACTTGCGATAGGAAATTAAAATTGTACAATCCTTTTGAAAAGGCATTAGGTGTTTCTAATTTAAAATTTCGAAACGGCAAGGATAGTGCGTAAACATCGTCATTTTTTTTATTAAAAAGTAATTTGGATTTTCTTGGAACATTGTCTTGAACTAAATCGTCTATGTTTACTGTTTTAAAAATGGAATCTAATTGTTGTCCGGTGTAACCTGAAGCATACAATCCGCCTACAATAGCTCCCATACTGGTTCCTCCAATATAATCGATTTTGATTCCCAATGAATCGATAACTTTCAACACGCCAATATGTGCCAATCCTTTTGCACCTCCACCAGAAAGAACCAATCCAATTTTTGGTTTTTTAAGGGTGTCTTGAGCCTGAGTTGTTAAAGTTCCAAATAATAAGAGCCAGGTAAAAAGTAATAAATAAGAGAATTTACTACTAGAGTAGTTCACTTGGTTCTTTTTACATTTTCCTTGATTCTTAAACATTATTGTTGTTTTTTGTAAAATTCGATAATTTTTTTTGCTTTTGAAAGTCCAATTATTTCAGAAATTTCTTTTTCAGTTGCTTCTTTCAATCTTTTCACACTTTTGAAATGAGAAATTAAAGCAATCATTGTTTTTTCTCCAATTCCAGGTATGCTTTCAACAGAAGAATTTAAAGCCGATTTACTTCTTTTATCTCGATGATGTGTGATGCCAAATCGATGTGCTTCGTTTCGTAATTGTTGAATGATTTTCAAGGTTTCACTTTTCTTATCTAAATACAATGGAATAGGATCTTCAGGATAAAACAATTCTTCCAAACGTTTAGCAATTCCAATAATGGCAATTTTTCCTCGTAACCCTAAATCTTCCAAACTTTTTAACGCCGAAGACAATTGACCTTTTCCACCATCAATAATGATTAATTGAGGAAGTGGTTCTTTTTCGTCTAGCAATCTTTTGTATCTTCTATAAACAACTTCTTCCATAGAAGCGAAATCATTCGGACCTTCAACGGTTTTGATATTAAAATGGCGATAATCTTTTTTGCTTGGTTTACCATCTTTAAAAACGACACAAGCAGAAACCGGATTGGTTCCTTGAATATTTGAATTATCAAAACATTCTATATGTCGAGGTTCCACAGAAAGTCGTAAATCTTTTTGCATTTGCGCCATAATTCTATTTGTATGACGATCTGGATCTACAATTTTGATTTGTTTCAGTTGGTCTAGTCGATAATATTTGGCATTGCGTTCCGACAGGTTTAATATTTCTTTTTTATCTCCTAATTTCGGAACTGTAACTTTTATTGTTTCACCTAAATCCAATTCAAAAGGTACGATAATTTCTTTAGATGTCAAATGAAATCGTTCACGAATTTCAACAACGGCTAATTCTAATAATTCTTCGTCAGTTTCATCTAATTTTTTCTTTAATTCCAACGTATGAGAACGAATAATCGCTCCGTGGGAAATCTGTAAGAAATTAACATACGCCATCGTTTCATCGGAAACAATTGAAAACACATCAATATTAGTAATCTTCGGATTTAAAATGGTCGATTTTGCTTGATAGTTTTCTAAAACATCAATTTTATCTTTTATTTTTTGAGCCTCTTCAAACTTCATTTCAGAAGCCAGTACTTGCATATGATTTTTAAAATCTTTTAAACTTTCTTTGAAATTTCCTTTTAAAATTTCTCGAATCGCTGTGATTTGTGTTTGATAATGTTCTTGTGTTTCATAGCCTTCGCAACCACCTTTACAATTTCCAATATGATATTCTAAACACACTTTATATTTACCCGATTTAATATTGGCGGGAGATAAATCGAAAGTACAGGTGCGTAATGGATACAATTCTTTAATTAAATCTAACAATGTGTTTACCGTTTTGAAACTAGTGTAAGGCCCAAAATATTCCGAACCGTCTTTCACCATTTTCCGAGTTGGAAAAACTCTAGGGAAAGCTTCTTTCTTGATACAAATCCACGGATATGTTTTATCATCTCGCAATAAAACATTGTATCTAGGTTGTAAGGTTTTAATTAAATTGTTTTCCAACAACAACGCATCTGTTTCAGTGGGAACAACAATATGTTTGATAGTCACAATTTTTTTTACTAAAACCGCCGTTTTATTGCTTTCGTGGTTTTTAGTAAAATACGATTGAACACGTTTTTTTAAATTTTTCGCTTTACCAACATACAATATTTTTCCATCCTTATCATAATATTGGTACACACCAGGATTATCAGGTAAGGTTTGAATTTGTAGTTCTAAAGGTGTTGGCATTATAGTAGCGGTATTCTATTTTGTGAATAGTTTATTTAACTAAGTGTGTAAAACAAAAGTAACAAAAATCTATTGATTTGTTATGAACTTATTTTTACTATTTTAGCAAAAAACATAATTTGAGGAATGCCTACAGAAATGACCATTTTTAACGAAACAATTTTACCCGGAGAAAGCAAAACCATTAACATGCAAATTGCCAAATTGCATTCGATGACGGATATTGAAATTCCTATTATTGTTGAAAGAAGTAAAGTGGCAGGTCCAACCGTTTTATTAAGTGCAGGATTGCATGGTGATGAAATTAACGGAACTGAAATTGTTAGACAAATTATTGTAAATAAAATCAATAAACCTAAATCGGGTACCGTAATTTGTATGCCGATTATCAATATTTTTGGTTTTCTAAATCAAACCAGAGAATTTCCCGATGGTCGCGACTTAAATCGTGTTTTTCCTGGTAGTAAAGAAGGATCATTGGCGAGTCGTTTTGCTTATTATATTTTGAAAGAGATTATTCCACATGTAGATTATGCGATCGATTTTCATGCTGGTGGTGCGCAACGATTTAATGCTCCTCAAATTCGAATTGTACCTAATAATGAAGAATTAAAAAAACTATCAGATGTTTTTGGTGCACCATTTACCTTGTATTCTAATAATATTTCGGGTTCATTTAGAAGTTCTTGTGATGAAATGGGTGCAAAAATGCTTTTGTTTGAAGGTGGAAAATCAATTGATATTAATGAAGCCGTTATTGTAGAAGCACTTGAAGGAACCAAACGTTTTTTATCACATTTAAAAATGTTACAAAAAAAGCATGTGTGTTCACAACCGAATGATACCATTTACATTAAAAAATCGGATTGGATAAGAGCACCATTTTCAGGAATGTTTCATGGCTTAAAAACCATTGGAAGTTACGTGGAAAAAGGCGAATTAATTGCCACCATTTCAGATCCTTTTGGAAAAGTGGAACACAAAGTAAAAGCACCACATAAAGGTTATTTAATTAATGTGAACGATGCGCCAGTTATATATCAAGGTGACGCTATTTTTCATATTTCTACCATTTTAGAAGAGTAAAAGTTAAATTTGAAAACCTAACATTTATCATATTTTATCTCCGTTTTGCCGCCTAGATTTGTCAAAAAATATTAGGTATGCAGTATTGGAAAAAATTAACTCCGCAACAAAGACAAACAAGAATAGATGAAGCTTTAGTTCAAAATGTAAATTTTGCAACGGATGCCACACTTGGTTTTCCTGCTTCTCGATTAGATAGCAAAGTATTTTATGAAGAAGCACCGTTTTTGCGTGATGCTCCAACTATTAGAGCCTTTGTAGCGAATCCGAATAATATTGGTTGCCATACTTTTGGAACTTCTGAAAATGCTTTTTATGGAACACAAGAAATTGAAAGAGAAGTTTTAAGTGTTTTGGCTGTTGATGTTTTTAAATGCAAACCAAATGAATTTGACGGTTATATTTCTCCAGGAGGAACCGAAGCCAACATACAAGCAATATGGGTTTTTAGAAATTATTTTATGCATAATTTTGATGCTAAACTTCATGAAATTGCCATTTTAGCTAGCGAAGACACGCATTATTCGATTCCAAAAGCTTCAAATTTATTACAAATTGAATGGATTTCAATTCCGGTTGATTTTAATTCAAGAGAAATTCAAAAAGAACAATTAGATTTTCTTGTTTCTGAAGCTAAAAATAAAGGTGTCAAGTATTTTATAGCTGTTTCCAATTTAGGTACAACGATGTTCGGTTCGGTTGATAATCCAAACGATTATATTGAAGTTTTAGAAAAACATCAAGTTTCATTTAAATTACATATTGATGGTGCTTATGGCGGATTTGTTTATCCGTTTAGCAATGAAAAATCGGAAATCAATTTCAATAATCCTAAAATAAGTTCGATTACCATTGATGCGCATAAAATGTTGCAAGCGCCCTACGGAACTGGAGTTTTTATTTGTAGAAAAGGCTTAATTGAAAATGTTTTAACCAAAGAAGCAGAATATGTAGAAGGTATGGATTTAACATTATGTGGAAGTCGTTCCGGAGCCAATGCAGTTGCCGTTTGGATGATTTTAGCTACTTATGGTCCGCATGCCTGGTTTGAAAAAATTAGTATCTTAATGATGCGAACACAATTTTTAACCAAAGAATTAAAGAGTTTGGGGATTGAATTTTACAATTGCCCATTTATGAATATAGTTACAATAAAAGCAGAATTTATTCCTGAAAGTATTGCTCATAAATATGGTTTAGTTCCACAACAACACAATGAAAACAATAAATGGTATAAAATTGTTTTGATGGATCATGTAGAAGTCGAACATTTAACTAACTTTATAGACGAATTGAAAGCGTCTAAAAATGACTAAAAAAGAATTACGACAAAAATATAAAGCGTTACGAAAACAACTTACAGATTATGAAGTTGAAGAATATTCTTTAGAAATTGCCAACCAACTGATACATTTAGACATTTGGAATCGAAATTTCTACCATCTATTTTTGCCTATTGAAAGTCAGCATGAAGTTGATACCGAATTTATTTTACAAGTTTTAGCCGGAAAAGATAAAGATGTAGTTGTTTCAAAAAGCGATTTTGAAACGAGAGAAATGACACATTTTTTATTAACCGATAATACCAAAATTAAAAAAAACGAATACGATATTCCAGAACCTGTTGATGGTTTAGAAGTTCCAGTTTCTAAAATAGATGTGGTTTTTGTTCCCCTTTTAGCCTATGATGTAAATGGAAATCGAGTAGGTTATGGAAAAGGATTTTACGATAAATTTTTATCTGAATGTCAACCCAATGTCTTAAAAATTGGTTTGTCTTTCTTCGAAGCGGAAGAATTAATTTCTGACGTTTTGCCTACTGATATTCAACTAGATATTTGTGTTTCACTTACTACAGTTTATAATTTTTAATGTAAAATTGAAGTAAGATTACATATATTTTCTTACATTTGATTTTCTAACTAAACAACTATAACTATGACAGAAACTATTCAATCTATTCATTCTACGTTAGCGTACGCTGTTTTAGCGGTATTAATAATTGCCGTAATTAATGCTTTTGTTGGACTTTCGTCTAAAAGAAATTTTAAACCAAGCGATAGAAGTTTGTCTTTAGTTGCTTTAATTTTTAGTCACATTCAATTAGTGGTTGGTTTAATTCTTTGGGCTGTTTCACCATTAGGAAAAGAAGCGATGAGTCAAATGAGTAATGCAGCTATGCGTTTAACCGCATTAGAACATCCATTAGTAAATATTATTGCTATTGTTTTTATCACTATTGGTTGGAGCAAACATAAAAAAGAAGAAAGCAGTAATGGAAAATTCAAGAAAATCGGAATTGGATATGCTATAGGATTGATATTATTACTGTCGAGAATTCCTTGGTCGAATTGGTTGGCATAATTTTTGAAAGTCAAAATAAATCTGAAAGAAGTAAGTGAAAATTTACTTCTTTTTTAATCTTATATAATAATGAAGATGAAAAAATTTATTTACATATTACCGCTTTTAGTCGTGTTGTTTTTCCAGAAAGAGAATTTTAAAATTTTCCCTTCTCAAGAAAAGCCAAAAGCAAAAGTTACTGATACTATCAAGAAAGATTCGGTTGTTGAAAAACTAGAAATGTATCACAAAGGAGCACACGCTTCGTATTATGCAAATAAATTTAATGGAAGAAGAACCGCAAGTGGTACGAAGTTTAATAATAACGACATGACTTGTGCTCACCGAAAATTACCTTTCGGAACGAAATTGAAAATAACGGGCGTTAAAACAAAAAAAGTAGTTTACGTAACCGTAACGGATCGTGGACCATTCGTTAAAACTAAACATATTGATTTAACAAAAGCCGCTTTTGATAAAGTAAAACCAAAAGCATACGGCGGACATATAGAAGTTGATATTGAAATAGTAAAAAAATAAAAAAAAGCCTTTTACCAAGTTGTAAAAGGCTTTTTGCTTAAATAAGCATTATAAAATCGTTCATCGTTCGTTACTTCTTCATCTAACCATTCAGGTTTGTCAAAAACTTCATTTTCATGCGATAATTCAATCTCTGCCATTACCAAACCTTTGTTTTCTCCTTCGAAAATGTCCACTTCATAAGTATGATTTCCTATTGGAATTAAATACCTAGTTTTGTCAATCACACCCGATTCACACAATAAAATTAACGCTTCTGCTTCTTTAACATCTATTTCTTTTTCCCATTCAAAACGAGTGGTGCCCGAGTCATTTCCTTGACCTTTTATGGTTATAAATCCTTTTTGATCTTTGATTCTGATTCGAACCGTTCGTTCCGGATTAGAATTTAGATATCCTTGAACAATTTTTTGGGTTTGTTTCGCTTCAGCTATAAAATCTAAAGAATTGACTAAAAATTTGCGTTCTATTTCTTGCATGATGTATCAAATATTATGACTCAAATGTAAGTAAAAAAATATTTTTTTCAGTAATTTGTATTGTTATGGAACAGGTACCACTTCGAAAAATTATTCACATTGATATGGATGCATTTTATGCGTCTGTAGAGCAATTGGACAATCCTGAATTAAAAGGAAAACCAGTAGCTGTTGGCGGTAATGAAGTTCGTGGTGTAATTAGTGCAGCAAGTTATGAGGCACGAAAATTTGGAGTGAGAAGTGCCATGAGTGGTGCTCAAGCTGCTCGATTATGTGCCGATTTAATTTTTGTGAAACCGAATTTTGATCGCTACAAAGAAGTATCGAAACAAATTCGAAAAATATTTCATGAATATACCGATTTGGTGGAACCGCTTTCTTTAGATGAAGCGTATTTGGATGTTACGGAAAACAAAAAAGGAAATCCGAGTGCGACATTAATCGCTAAAGAAATCCGACAAAAAATATTTGAAACTACAGGTTTAACTGCTTCGGCTGGAATTTCCGTTAATAAATTTGTAGCAAAAATTGCTAGTGATTTTAACAAACCCAACGGACAAAAAACCGTCAATCCGGATGAAGTAGAAGCATTTATTGAAGTATTAGATGTGAAAAAATTCTATGGAATAGGAAAAGTCACCGCCGAAAAAATGTACCAATTGGGTATTTATACGGGAACCGATTTAAAATCTAAATCAATAGAATATTTGGAAGAACATTTTGGTAACAGTGGAAAAGCGTACTATAATTTATCGCGAGGCATTAGTTTTAGTCAAGTGAAACCCAACAGAGAAATGAAATCTATTGGTGCCGAACGAACTTTTTTTAAAAATCTTTCTTCCGAAATTTATATGGAAGAACGTTTAAATAATATTGCTGAAGAGATTGAACGTCGCATTAAAAAATACAAAATTGCAGGTAAAACCGTAACATTAAAAATTAAATATTCCGATTTTACCTTGCAAACTCGTAGTAAAACGTTGCCTTATTTTATTTCCGATAAAGGCTTGATTTTCGAAACCGCAAAAGAATTATTGTATCAAGAAAAACTCAAAGATTCTGTCCGATTACTCGGAATTTCATTAAACAATTTGAACACACATCAAAAGAAATTTGTGGTGTATCAATTAAAGTTTGAGTTTTAACTTATTGAAAAATTTCCGTTTCCATAGAAACTCGAACCACGTATTCAATTAATTGTCCACTTGAAGAAACGCCTCTGCCGCCCATTGCTTTACCATAGGTTTCAAATTCATTTCTTTCAGTAGAAAATCGTTCTTCATTTGCGCTATTATTGGTGGAAATATTTACAATAGAACTGATTTCAACATTAGCACTTTTGGCTAACCTTTTAGTAATTTCAATCGCATCTTTAACCGCTAAATCTTGTGCTTGTTTCATCAATTCTTCAGAATTTGTGTTGAAATAAGCAATGGATTGAATTTTATTGAATTTGGTTTTTAATAATTCTT
Organism: Flavobacterium urocaniciphilum; assembly: GCF_900110615.1. Lineage (GTDB taxonomy): Bacteria > Bacteroidota > Bacteroidia > Flavobacteriales > Flavobacteriaceae > Flavobacterium > Flavobacterium urocaniciphilum. The sequence continues at coordinate 82,538 of NZ_FOEI01000003.1, read as the reverse complement.
CCGTAAAATTTTGCATTTGATTTAAATCTAGCAAAGTGAAAATAATTTTCTGAGACGATTCAAACCCTACAAATACTTCTTTGGCTAATTTGCTATCCCATTTAGAAATTTTATTGGTTGAAATTAAACTCGTTTTAATTTGTGTAGTGTCTTTTACATAATTTTTTATCAAAGTTTTTACTAATGATAACGTTTTCTGATTTTCGTTTACCGCTTCACGTAAAGTTGGTTTAACATGATCTAATTCTAGTGTAATAATAGCTGCATTAGGAAATGCTGTCACTTTCCCTAAACCATTAACTCTTATTGTGCTTTTTTGTTGGGAAAATCCAAAACCAATGCTAAATAGTGCAAATATTGTAAAATAGTAAATTGTTTTTTTCATGTTTGTTGATGATTAGTTAAATAGTAAAAATAACGCTTAATTTAAAAAAATAGTATTACAAATAAATAATTTCTTTTAACAACATAAATCGTCTATCTTTGCAGATTATAAAAGAAGTAAAAGAACATTTTAAATTTAAATAAAAGTTTGTTGAAGAATGAATTTTAAATTTTAAATTTTGAATTTTGAAAAATAACAAATGAAACACATTAGAAATTTTTGCATCATTGCACATATCGATCACGGTAAAAGTACCTTAGCGGACAGACTTTTAAGTGCTACGCAAACCGTTTCTGCCAGAGAAGAAAAAGCGCAGTTATTGGATAATATGGACTTGGAGCGTGAGCGTGGAATTACCATTAAGAGTCACGCTATTCAAATGGAATATACTTACAAAGGAGAACAATATGTTTTAAACTTAATTGATACTCCAGGACACGTAGATTTTTCCTATGAAGTTTCTCGTTCTATTGCCGCTTGTGAAGGAGCATTATTAATTGTTGATGCTGCACAAAGTATTCAAGCGCAAACCATTTCAAATTTATATTTAGCGTTAGAAAACGACTTGGAAATTATTCCAGTTTTAAATAAAGTAGATTTACCTTCAGCCAATCCGGAAGAAGTATCAGATGATATTATCGATTTATTAGGTTGTGATTTGGAAGATATTATTCACGCTTCTGGTAAAACAGGTTTTGGTGTTGAAAATATTTTAGCCGCAATTATTGAAAAAATTCCAGCGCCAAAAGGAAATAAAGACGAACCTTTACAAGCCTTAATTTTCGATTCACATTATAATCCATTCAGAGGAATTGAAGTAATTTACCGAGTGGTGAATGGTGAAATTAAAAAAGGTCAGAAAATTAAATTCATGGCTACTGGGAAAGAATATTATGCGGATGAAATTGGAACATTAAAATTAAATCAAGTTCCTAAAAATGTTGTTTCTGCTGGTGATGTTGGATATTTAATTTCTGGAATTAAAGAAGCAAAAGAAGTAAAAGTTGGTGATACAATTACTGATGCGGTACAACCAACTACCAATATGATTACAGGTTTCGAAGATGTAAAACCAATGGTATTCGCCGGAATTTATCCTGTTGACACGGAAGATTATGAAGATTTACGTGCTTCAATGGAAAAATTACAATTGAACGATGCCTCATTAGTTTTTGCTGCAGAAAGTTCGGCTGCTTTAGGTTTTGGTTTCCGTTGTGGATTCTTAGGAATGTTACACATGGAAATTATTCAAGAGCGTTTAGAACGTGAATTCGACATGACAGTTATTACAACGGTTCCTAACGTTTCGTATTTAGCATACACTAAAAAAGAACCGGATACTCCAATTATTGTAAATAATCCAAGTGATTTGCCAGACGCTACAAAATTAGATAGAGTAGAAGAACCATATATAAAAGCAACTATCATTACAAAAGCAGATTTCGTAGGAAACGTTATGAGTTTATGTATTGAAAAACGTGGACAAATTACAAATCAAACCTATTTAACTACTGAGCGTGTTGAATTAAATTTCGATATGCCTTTAGCGGAAATTGTATTCGATTTTTATGATAGATTAAAAACCGTTTCTAAAGGTTATGCTTCTTTTGATTATCATCCGATTGGAATGAGAGAATCGAAATTAGTAAAAATGGATATCTTATTAAACGCAAATCAATTAGATGCTTTATCGGCTTTAATTCACGCAGATAATGCATACAACATTGGTAAAAAAATGTGTGAGAAATTACGCGAGTTAATCCCACGTCAACAATTTGAAATTCCAATTCAAGCATCTATCGGTGCAAAAATTATCGCCAGAGAAACCATTAAAGCGTTACGTAAAGATGTAACTGCAAAATGTTATGGTGGAGATATTTCTCGTAAACGTAAACTATTAGAAAAACAGAAAAAAGGTAAAAAACGTATGCGCCAAGTTGGAAATGTAGAAATACCACAAGAAGCTTTCATGGCTGTATTGAAATTAAACGATTAAAAATCAATAAGTTCAGTTTATAATAATGATTCGTAGATAGTAGTTTTACGAATCATTATTTTTTATATATTGAGTGTCTTATGAAAGGATACATTATGAAAAAGATTTTATATATATTAATGCTTTGTGCTTCGGTTTCATTCTCTCAAACCATAACCGTTGATAATACTACAAATTCACCCACAGATTTAGTAAATTTATTATTAGGAAATTCATGTGTAGCCGTTTCCAATATTTCAATTTCATCCAATCAATCAGTTGGATATTTTAATAATAACGGCTCTTCATTTCCCATTAATCAAGGGATTATTTTACGAAGTGGAAATATTTTAAATACACAAGGTTTATATACTGACACCAATTTAAGTACTACAGCTTCAGGCGGTGGAACAGATGCTTTTTTACAAAATTTAAGTAATACTAGTAGTGGTACTTCAACAGCATTAACGGATTTATCTTATATTCAATTCGACTTTATTCCGATTTCTTCTTCATTTAGTTTTGATTTCTTATTTGCTTCTAACGAATACGGACAATTTCAATGTTTATCTAATGATATTTTTGCTTTTGAATTAACAAATTTAGGAACAGGCGTAACTACAAATTTGGGTGTTATTCCAGGAACTTCAAATCCGGTAACGGTAAAAAATATTAAGAATTCATTATATAACAATACGTGTAGTTCTACTAATCCTTCACTTTTTGGTGTTTATAATGTTAGTAATCCGGCTGCTTCAACGTTAAACATGCGTGGACATACCGTTGTTTTAAATGCATCTTCAGCGGTAGTTCCAAATACTTCGTACAGATTGAAATTGGTAATTGCCGATTATGGAGATTCCGATTTTGATTCAGCCGTATTTATTTCGGGAGGAAGTTTTACCAACACTTTAAACCTTGGAGCAGATCAAACGATTTGTGCAGGTAATACAGCTGTTTTAGATACTCAATTAGATAATACGTATACATATCAATGGTATCAAAACGGAAATCCAGTAGGTGGAAATACATCAACTTATACGATTAACGGACCAGGAACGTATACTGTTGAAGTTACTAAAGGTTCTTGTTACTTAACAGATACTATTGTTTTTAATGATTTATCGGTAACGAATCCAATAAATTTACAAACATGTAATACGGGTGCGCCTAATTATACGTTTGATTTAACAACCAATAATGAAACGCAATTAGGAATTGATAATTCGACTTATGACGTGTTTTATTATGCCTCTCCAGCTGATGCTGCAGCTAATATTCCAATTGCTTCTCCAAACAATTTTTCAACGGTTGCAGGTCAAACTATTTATGTGAAAATATTTAATACTGTTACCAATCAGTTTTGTGATGCAGTATATCAATTTGATTTGATAATTAGCGCAACCGTAAATGCAACACAACCTGCCGATGTTGAACTATGCGAAACTGCCGGTAGTACTTTTTACTTTTTAGCCAACTTAGATTCGGATGTGTTAAACGGTCAATCTGGATATACGGTTTTATATTATACCTTTCAAGCTGATGCTATCGCTGGAAATGGGGCAACAATTACAAATGTAGATTTACCAAATGGAACTTCAACAGTTACAGTTTGGATTAGAATGCAAGACAGCACAAATCCATCTTGTTTTGATGTAACTAGTGTAGATATTATTGTTCATCCCTTACCAATTGTAGATGATATTGCAGATGTTGTGGAATGTAGTAGCTATGTGTTACCTGTTATCACCAATGGAAATTATTTTACTGGTCCGAATGGTACAGGAACACAATTAAATGCAGGTGATACAATTGATATAACAAATACCTATTTTATTTTCATCGGTCCTGATGCAAATGGTTGTACAAATGAATCTTCATTTAATGCTTATTTTGTAGATGAATACGAACCTACATTAGACAATTGTGGGTCATTTACGATTCCAAATCCTCCTTATAATATTGGGGCTTTTTACACTGCTCCTGGCGGTCCAACAGGAACAGGAACTTTAATTCCGGTAGGTACAACCTATACAAACACAACTCAAACAAGTATCGTACAAACGGTTTATTTTTATGCTGAGGTAAACAATGTATTTTGTAGAGATGAACAATTTGATATAAACATTCATCCAATTCCATTAGCTGATGATCCGGTTGATGTAACGTATTGTAATTCATATGTTTTACCATCTTTAACCAATGGTTTCTATTATTCGGGAAGTGGTGCAACGGGAACGCAATATTTTGCTGGTGATGCCATAACAACTTCTCAAACAGTTTATGTTTATAATTCAAATACTTTTACTGATGTTAACGGGAATCCAGGTTTTTGTGTAATTGAAAATCCGTTTCAAGTAAATATTGTTGATACAACTGTATTTACTAGTATATCTAGTTGTGTGAGTTATGATTTACCTCCAATTTCTTTTGGTGGATATTTTACAGCTCCAATGGGTGGAGGAACGCAATTAGACCCAACCATTCCAATTACAACTTCACAAGTGGTGTATTATTATGCGAATACCTCTTTATTGCCAAATTGTACAGATAATTTAAATTATAATATCACTATTAATCCGTTACCTGCAGTTGATACTATTCCATCAGGAACTCATTGTGGTGAATTCATATTACCAACATTAACAAACGGATCTTATTTTATGTATTCAGGTGGTCCTAGTGCAATTGGTCAAGTGCCATTAAGTGCGAGTCAAATTATCGATTTAACGGGGAATAATTTAGCCCCTGGAACGTATTATATTTACGCTGGTCCGGATGCCAATTCTTGTGTACAAGAAAGTAGTTTTACTATTTCTATTACCCCACTACCAATAGTTGATGAATATATTAATCAAGTTCTATGTAATCCGTATTCAATTCCAGCTCCAACAGTTGGTCAAATTTATACAGATGCTGGTGGTCCAACTGGAACAGGTGTTTTAGTTTCACCTACTGATGTTTTTAATGCCGATCAGAGATTTTATTTATACTACCAAGATCCAGGAACAGGTTGTATTGTTGACAAACCTTTCGAAATGTATTATAATGGAATTAACTTGCCAGATTATCCAAATGTAAATGTTTGTGATTCGTATACTTTACCGGTTTTAACTCATGTTCCTCCTGAACCTACTACAAATTATACAATCGGATATTTTTATAATAATGACGGTACAAACCCAGTACCTAATGGAACGGTTTTCACACCTTTAACTGCTAATCCAATTTCAGTTTTTGTTTATGCTGTTAATAATGGACGATTTGGTGTGAGTTGTGTTGAGGTAGATGAAATTGTGATTACAGTTTCTGAAACTCCTAATTTATCAACTTTGGCGTTGGTGTTCGATCCTGAAGAATGTGGAACATATGTGTTGCCTAGTTTGCCTCCAGTTCCATACACTATTGGATATTTTTCTCAGCCAAATGGGGTAGGACCAATTACTGATTTAAGTATTGAAAACACAGGGACAACTTCTCAAAATTACACGTATTATGTTTATGCAACAGCTACAAATAATGCTAATTGTAATGACGAACAAGCCTTTAGTTTTACTGTTCATCCATTATTAAATTTCCCTATAAATGATGGTTTAATTTGTGTAGATCCAATTACGAATATTGCTTTTGATTCTTATACGGTTAATACAGGATTAAATCCAGCTCAGTATACAGTAAATTGGTATTTGAATGGGACATTAGTAAGTACTGGTCCAAGTTATAGTGCAACCGCTGCAGGAACCTATACTGTTGAGTTTATCAAATTATTTCCAGATGTTGGCGCAAATTGCAATTATAATACTTCAACTTTTAATGTTGTAGCTTCTAGTCCGGCTGTGGCTAATTTTACAGTAAGTGCAGAATTTGATTCCAATACAACCTTTATAACTGTAAATATTACAGACGGATTAGGAAATTATTTATATCAATTAGAATATCCTGATGGAAGTACAACTGCTTTTCAATCGAGTAATACATTTACCGATTTAGAATCAGGAGAATATTTTGTGAATATTTATGATATGTTAGGTAATTGTTCACCCACAAGAGTTGGTCCAATTTACATTGTGAATTATCCTAAGTTTTTCACTCCAAATGGAGATGGTGTAAACGATTATTGGAACATTTATAATTTAAGTTTTTCAAATGATGCTATCATTTCAATATTTGATCGTTATGGTAAATTGATTAAACAAATTACGCCTTCAAGTATTGGATGGGATGGAAAATATAATGGAAAAGATTTACCTTCAACAGATTATTGGTTTTCGGTAGAATACACTTCGCAAAGCAATAATAAAGCGATATTTAAATCGCATTTTACGTTGAAGAGATAATAAGATAAGCGTAGATTAACTTCTGCGCTTTTTTATTTTCAATATGTTAATGCATGATAATTTCTACAAATTGATCCACAGATAAAGGTTTGTTGAATAATTTCTTTACATAGGTATTTTCATTTGCTTTTTTTAAATCGTTTGGATCTAAAGTAGAAGAAAGCATATAAATTTCTGTTTTATTTTTTAGTTCTTCTGAAAGCGCATCATAGTTATTTAGAAATTCAAAACCATCCATTCCAGGCATTTTAATATCTAATAAAATGATCAAATGTTCAATAGAATTATAATTAATGGCATTCAACCAATCCATACCTTCTTTACCATCATTAACCACATGGTAATGAAAATTTTCAAACGTTTTTTTTAACAATTTAGTTGTTATCAGTTGATCAATTAAATTGTCTTCAATTAATAATATGGATGCATTAGTTTGCATAATTTAGAGGTAATAAAATTGTAAAAATTGTTCCTTGATTTATTTGTGAACTTGCCGTAATTGTTCCTTTTAAAACTTTTACTGCTTCCATTGTAATGTATAGTCCTAAACCAGAGCCTATATTGCGATTGGTTCCAAAAAACATGTCAAATATTTTTGGTAAATTTTCTTTCTCAATACCTAATCCATTATCTTTTATTTCAATTTTACACCAATCATTTTCCTTACTGATATTGATTTCTAATTTTTGCTCTTTTTTATTTGGGTCGCTATATTTATAGGCATTTGATATTAAATTATTGAAAATTATTTTTAATCGTAGCCCATCACTCACTATCTCTTTTATTCCTATGTGTTTTTCTATTTTTAAATTTTTTACATTTTCTGAATAATTATTTTGTTGTAGAGAATCGTCAATTAATTGGTTTAAGTCTATAATTTCTAACGATTTATCCGTTCTTTTATTACGTGAATAATCAATAATGTCTATGATAAAACGATCTTGTTTGTTTATGGTTTCTTCCATTAAATCAAAATAATATCTGATTTGTGTTACATCCTCTTCGTCTTTGGCAATTTGAACTAATCCTTTTAAAGATGTTAACGGCGAACGCAAATCGTGAGAAGTGCTATATACAAATCGATCTAATTCTTGATTGGCAACTATCAGATTATCGTTTTTTAATTTTATTTCTTTGGCCGATTCTAATAATTTCTTCATGGTTAAAGAAAAATAAAGCCCAACACAACTTATGATTATCAAGATGAAAAAAATATTAGCAAATATTAAATAGCTTTTGGTTTTCCATGAACCTTTTACCATAGCGTCTGTGAAATTTCTTTCAACAATTGTAAATTTTTCACTAATTATTTCAATTTTTTGTAGTAAAGTGGTTTTTTCAACTTCTGTTAAATTTGAAGCGATTATATTGTTTCGAACTTCTCTTCCAAGTAACGTTAATTCTTCTGATAATTTATTTGCATTCGCCCATAATCCAAATGCTTCCGAGAACAATGTAGTGCTGTGAAACTTTTTAAAAAGCCAAATAATATCATCCAAATCTTCTTCTTTATCTCTGGCTGCTCGAAGTCCAACTTTTACTAATTCATCATCTGGATTAACATTTAATTGTTCAAATGCAAGTTTAGCACCATCTATGACTTTTATTTCTCTTAAATAAAACTCCCAATATTTTTTGTTATTAGTATGTACATACATGATAAGATACCGTACTGCATCTTTCTGTGCTTTAGAATATTGAGATTCGCCTGTAACGTATGCTCTATTGGCAGATAAAATTCTAATGGTAGAATAATTTAATAGTATAAGCGAAGCACATGAGAAGAAGATGATCCCAAAAAGTAAGTATATACTAGGATATTTTATTTTATCTTTCAATTTTTGATTCATTAGTTTTAAGTTTTAATCACTAACATGTCGAATCGCCTTTGCTTTTAAAAGGAATGCTAAAGGAAATTAATAAAATAAATTTTGGGTCATTTGCGAACTCTAAATTACTAATTTTTAATCACATAGCAAAAAAAATTAATAAAAACATTCTGTCAAATTTTTAGAAATAAAAAATCCCAAATTCATCATTTTGACGGAATTTGGGATTTTTAATATTTGGAATTTTAGTTGTTATTCTATTTCAGAAATACGTAACGTATTTACCATTCCTTTATTGGCTATTGGCATAGCAGCTAAATTTACAACCATATCGCCTTTTTTCACATATTCTCTTTCTTTACAAATTAAGTTGATATCATCAATTGTATCATCTGTACTGGTAAACTTATCGTAATAAAACGCTCTAACACCCCAAAGTAAATTCAATTGAGTTAAAATGCGTTTGTTAGATGTAAATACTAAAATAAGTGCGTGTGGTCGCCAAGCAGAAATTTGGAAAGCCGTATAACCACTATTTGTTAAAGTAGTAACCGCTTTTGCGTTTATACTATCTGCCATTAGCGCTGCATGAAAACAAATTGATTTCGTAATATATCTGTTGTTTCTTTTATTTGGAGCGTTATGAGGAACCGTAATTAATGGTGAATCCTCAACACTTTCAATAATACTTGTCATGGTTTGAATAACTTGAACAGGATAACTTCCAACAGAGGTTTCTCCAGAAAGCATTACAGCATCGGCACCATCCATAACCGAATTGGCTACGTCATTTACTTCTGCTCTAGTTGGAGTTAAACTCGTAATCATGGTTTCCATCATTTGAGTTGCCACAATAACAGGTATTCTCGCCAATTTAGCTTTTAAAATTAATTTCTTTTGAATTAAAGGAACTTCTTGTGCTGGAACTTCAACTCCTAGATCTCCACGAGCAACCATTAAACCGTCGCAAGCATTCACAATTTCGTCAATATTATCAACCGCTTCTGGTTTTTCAATTTTGGCTACAATTGGAATTTTATGATCCGAATGTTTTTCAATTAAATCTTGTAAATCTTTAATGTCTTCTTTCGTTCTAACAAAAGAAAGTGCCATCCAATCAACTTGGTTTTCACAAGCAAAAATAGCGTCTTTAATATCTTTTTGAGTTAAAGCCGGTAATGAAACTTTAGTATTTGGTAAGTTAACTCCTTTTTTAGATTTTAAAGGTCCGCCTTGTACAACTTTACAAACAACTTCATCTTTTTTATTAGTTTCAACAGCTTCAAAAATTAATTTACCATCATCTAATAAAATTCTTTCACCTGGATTAACATCCTTTGGAAATTCTTTGTAATTCATATAAACTCTTTCCGCAGTACCGGCAACATCTTCAGCCGTTTGGAAAGTGATAATATCTCCAGGATTAACTACTACATCTTCTTTCATTACACCTACTCTCAATTTAGGACCTTGTAAATCGGCTAAAATTGAAGTAGTGTATCCAAACTCTTCGTTTAATCCTCTAATGATGTCAATTCTTTCTTTTACATCAGTATAATCGGCATGAGAAAAATTAATTCTGAATACATTTACACCAGCGTCAATCATTTTTTTAATTACTTCTCTCGTACTACATGCTGGACCTAATGTGGCAACAATTTTTGTTTTTTTATTTGTATGCATTTTTAAAAAATTAAATTGTTTATCGATTTTATTTTGTCTGTTTCTACTTTATATACAGTTGAAACATCTTTTATTTTACTTATTTTATTTATTATTTCCTGACTATTAAAACTAAAATCTACATTATCAATTTTTAGTAAAAAATCGGTAGTTTTTAACTCCGGAATTAAATTCATCGTAATCGTATCTTCTACAAAGAAACCAATATTAGAATTATTAGAATAGAAATTCGTTTTATTTTTTATTAAATCCCAAGTTAAATCTTGTTTATCATCTTCGAAACAAAACCTGGAAAACTTTCCAATCCCATCGTTTGATTTGATGGTTATGTCGTTTTCATTTTTCGACAATAATAAATTTAAATTAGCATTAATTAAAAAAGTTAATTTAAAATCTTTTAAAGTTGTGTGTATGGCAATGAGTTCAAAATCATTTGAATCAAAATCATCTAATGTTAGTTTAAGATTTGCCATTAAATTTTAAATTATCTTGTAAAGATAGGATTAAAAAATCGGTAAAAATTATTGCTTTTTCTCAATTAAATCTTGTAAAGCAAAAAAGGCTCTTTTAGAAGCTGTTTCTTCAGCTTTCTTTTTAGATGTCGCTCTTGCTTTACTCACAACTTCTTCGTCAATGAATAATTTTACGCCAAAATATTTTATTCCTTCTTTACCATTGTCTTCAAAAACATCAAATCTAAATGATTTTTTTTCTTTTTGACACCATTCAATGATTAAGCTTTTGTAACTAATTACTTTTCCTTCTAAGCGTTCGATATTTACATATTGCTTGATGATTTTTTCATGAATGAATTTTTCACAATATTCAAATCCTTTATCTAAATATATCGCACCAATAAAGGCTTCAAAAATATTTCCATGAATATTATCACCAAAATGAGAAGGATTTACTTTGCTTTCCACAAATTGAACCAATTTAAAATCTCTTCCTAATTCATTCAAATGCTCTCTACTTACAATTTTTGAGCGCATTTTAGTTAAATATCCTTCGTCTCCAGTTGGAACTTTATTGTATAAATGAGCAGCAATTACACTGCCTAACATCGCATCGCCTAAAAACTCCAAACGTTCATAACTAATTGGGTTTCCTTTTTCGTCTAATTTGTTGGCAGAACGATGAGTAAAAGCCTTTTCGTAATATTTTAAGGTATTTGGTTTGAACCCTAAAATTTGGCTTATTTTTTCAAAAAAAACCCCATCTTGATTAGAAGAAGGGGATTTTTTCAATATTTTTTTTAATATGCGACGCATATGTTACTCTTCTAATTTTTTGAATAAAACACAAGCATTATGTCCACCAAATCCAAAAGTGTTACTCATGGCAACTTTAATTTCTCTTTTTTGAGCTTTATTCAATGTTAAGTTTAATGATGGATCGATGTTTTCATCAACCACACTATGATTAATAGTTGGAGGAATAATTCCGTTTTTAATTGCTAAAATAGAAGCAATTGCTTCAATAGCACCAGCCGCTCCAAGTAAGTGACCTGTCATTGACTTAGTAGAGTTGATGTTAATGTTTTTAGCATGATCACCAAAAACTGCACTAATCGCTTTTAATTCGGCAACGTCACCAAGTGGAGTAGAAGTTCCATGCGTGTTGATGTGGTCTACTTCTTCTGGTTTCATCCCAGCATCATTTAAACAGTTTTGCATAACTGCAATAACTCCAATTCCTTCTGGGTGTGGAGCAGTTAAATGGTAAGCATCAGATGATAAACCACCACCACCAACTTCACAATATATTTTAGCACCACGTGCTTTTGCATGTTCGTATTCTTCAAGAATTAAAGCTCCAGAACCTTCACCTAATACGAAACCATCTCTAGTTGCGTCAAATGGTCTTGATGCTGTTTCAGGAGATTCGTTTCTAGTAGACAAGGCTTGCATTGAGTTAAAACCACCCATACCTGCAATTGTTACTGCAGCTTCAGAACCACCAGACACAATAACATCACACATTCCTAAACGGATATAGTTGAAAGCATCTACTAAAGCGTTAGCTGAAGAAGCACAAGCTGAAACAGTTGTATAATTTGGACCCATGAAACCATTTCTCATAGAAATATGTCCAGGTGCAATATCAGCAATCATTTTAGGGATGAAGAAAGGATTGAAACGTGGAGTTCCGTCACCTTTTGCATAATTTAATACTTCTTCTTGGAAAGTTTCTAAACCTCCAATACCAGCTCCCCAAATAACTCCAACTTTATATTTGTTAAGTTTTTCTAATTCTAAACCAGCATCTTTAATAGCTTCATCACTAGCTGCGATAGCATATTGCGCAAATTTATCTAATCTACGCGCTTCTTTACGATCCATATAGTTTTCAATATTGAATCCTTTAACTTCGCACGCAAACTTAGTTTTATGTTTTTCAGTGTCATAATAAGTAATTGGCGCAGCACCGCTTTTTCCGCTAATTAAAGCATCCCAATATTCTTGAATGTTGTTACCAATTGGAGTTAAAGCTCCAAGACCTGTTACTACTACACGTTTTAATTGCATAAATTTTTTTTTAGTTATATAGAAAAACCCAATGTGTCTAATTTTTAATAAATGAGAAACATTGGGTATTACATAAATGTTTTTTATGTGAATGATTGTAATACAATCAATGTTTTTACAAATCTAAACAAAGATTTTTAAAAACAGAAACAAAAATAACAACATCCGTATAAAAATAAATTTACACGGATGAATGGTTATTATTTCTTAGCTTCTTCGATGTAAGAAATTGCTTGACCTACAGTAGCAATGTTTTCAGCTTGGTCGTCTGGAATTTGGATATCAAATTCTTTTTCGAATTCCATAATTAGCTCAACAGTGTCTAATGAATCAGCACCTAAATCGTTTGTGAAGCTTGCTTCTGCTACAACTTCGTTTTCGTCAACACCTAATTTGTCCACGATAATCGCTTTTACTCTTGATGCAATGTCTGACATAATCTTTTAATTTTAATTTAATTTGTTGGCAAAAATAAAAAACTTTATTTTAAAACAACATTTATTGTTAATAAATATGACCACGAATGTATAAAAAATTCTTTCAATAGCCTAATTCTCTATCTTTTTCTGTTAAAATATTTTTTCTATTTATGCGTTTAAACCTATTTGAATTGCTATTTTTGTGTCAAAATAAGGTAATTTGTTATTATAACAAGTTGAAAAAATCAATTTACATGAAGAAGATTGTACTTTTTGCTTCCGGCAATGGTTCTAATGCAGAAAACATAATGGCACATTTTGATAAATCAAGTCAAGGAACTGTAGTCGGTGTGTTCACTAACAATCTGCATGCCAAAGTATTAGATAGAGCAAAAAAGTTTAATGTACCCACTTTTGTATTTAATAAAGCAGAACTTTTAGAAGAAACTGTTTTAAACCAATTACATGAATTACAGCCCGACTTAATAGTATTGGCAGGTTTCTTGTTAAAATTCCCAACTCATATCATCAATGCGTTTCCAGATAAAGTAATTAATATTCATCCTGCCTTATTGCCAAATTATGGCGGAAAAGGAATGTATGGAATGCATGTGCATCAAGCGGTTTTAAATAATAATGAAAAAGAAACAGGTATTACGGTTCATTATGTAAATGAACATTATGATGAAGGTGCTTTCATTTTTCAACAAAGTGTCAATATTGAAAGTTGTACCACTGTAGAAGAAATTGCACAAAAAATTCACGAATTAGAAATGGAACATTTTCCAAAAGTAATAGCAGAATTGTTATAAGGTTAGACTTCTTAGAAAGTCAAACCGGCAAAATTTTCTTAATTTTAAATTTAATTAATCGAACAATCTAATAATCTAAATAATCTAATAATCTAATAATCTAACATGTCTTACCAAGTTCACATATATACTGACGGCGCGGCAAAGGGAAATCCTGGTCCGGGTGGTTATGGTGTAGTTATGGAAATGGTAGGCACGCCTTATAAAAAAGAGTTTTACGAAGGATTTAGACATACTACTAATAATCGAATGGAATTGTTAGCAGTTATTGTTGGTTTAGAAAAATTAAAAAATCCGAAAACAAATGTTTTAGTCGTTTCCGATTCCAAATATGTAGTTGATGCGGTTGAAAAAGGTTGGGTTTTTGGTTGGGAAAAGAAATATTTCAAAGACAAAAAGAATCCCGATTTGTGGATGCGATTTTTAAAAATATACCGAAAACACAATGTAAAATTTATGTGGATTAAAGGTCATAATAACCATCCTCAAAATGAACGTTGTGATCAATTAGCTGTAATGGCTTCGCAACAAGAAAAACTAAACATTGATACTTATTACGAAACAGAAGAACAGAAATTGATGTAAAAAAAAATACCTGATTTTTTAAATCAGGTATTTTTTTAAGATACTGAATCAACACTTCGACAAGCTCAGTGTGACAGTTCGTGAAAATTTTATTCTTCTTCGCTTAAAGCATTCCAGCCTCTAGCTTTTAATTCGATTTTTGTGTTGGCACGAGTTACTAAATGAATGCCTTCGCTTTCTGCAACCATATGTCCGATTACAGTAAAGTTCGGATTACCTTTTATTTTTTCGAAATCTTCCATTTTAATAGTGAACAATAATTCATAATCTTCTCCACCATTTAAGGCAATTGTAGTAATGTCGATATTGAATTCTTCACACGTATTGATTAATTGCGGATCTACCGGAATTTTCTCTTCATATAAATTACAACCTAACTGACTTTGTTTACAGATGTGCATTATTTCAGAAGATAAACCATCAGAAATGTCAATCATTGCCGTTGGTTGAATTTCCAATTGTTCTAAAATTCCTTTTACGTCTGTTCTAGCCTCAGGTTTAAGTTGACGTTCTATTAAATACGTATAATCGTCTAAAACGGGTTGATTGTTTGGGTTAACTTGAAAAACTTGTTTTTCTCTTTCTAAAACTTGTAATCCCATGTATGCCGCACCTAAATCGCCAGAAACCACTAATAAGTCAGTTTGATTTGCGCCATTTCGATAAGCAATATCGTCTAAATTTGCTTCTCCGATAGCAGTAATACTAATAATTAATCCTTTTTGAGAAGAAGTGGTGTCGCCACCAATTACATCAACTTCATAAGCATTTGCGGCTAACGTAATTCCTTCAAAAAGTTCTTCCAAAGCTTCTAATGGGAATCGATTTGAAACAGCAACAGAAACCGTAATTTGAGTTGGAGTAGCATTCATCGCACAAATGTCTGAAATGTTTGCCACAACCGCTTTATAACCTAAATGTTTTAAAGGCATATAGGCTAAATCGAAATGTACACCTTCAATTAATAAATCAGTTGAAACAACAGCTTTTTTATCTTTAAAATCTAAAACAGCAGCATCATCTCCAATACTTTTTAGTGTACTTTCTTTAGAGATTTTAAAATGTTTAGTTAAGTGGTTTATAAGTCCAAACTCACCTAAACTTGCAATACTGGTTTTCTTCTGATTTTTATCTTCTAACATGAAATTAATTTTTTGCAAAGATAAGTAATTAACTGAAAACTGAATATAGAGTATTATTTGGTAAAAAAGGAAGATTAAATATTGAAAAAGTTAACCTTTAAATAACGAGAACAATAATGTAAGTTAACGTGCCGATTTTAGTTTTGTCTCGTTAAGTAATTCAAACTTTTAATTAGTAGTTTTTTGTTTGTATGTACTATAACGATTTGGTTGTGTTTAGGTAATTCCTATTTTCATTTATTGCGAGAGTTAGTAATCGGAATAAAATAAATGAAAAGTACAAAAGGCTGGGTTCTCCAGCCTTTTTTTATTTGTTTAACTCTTGAAGTTTATCATAAATTAAAGAAGATTCATAGCCTTTGCGAAGTAAAAAGTCGACAAATTTTTTATTTTTTTTAGGTCCTTTTTGTTCTTTAATGGATGCCCAATTTTTTTCAGCGAGAGTGTGAAAGTTTTCTAAATAAATATCGTTTGGAATTTCTTTTAAGGCAATATCTATATTTCTTTTGGTAATTTCTCTGAATTTTAATTCTTGAATAATTCGGTTTTTGCCCCAGCCTTTATAATTGTGTTTTCCTCTAACAAAACTTTTAGCAAATCGTTCTTCGTCAATAAATTTGTGTTCAATAAGATGGATGATAATTTTTTCTTTGGCTTCCGGAATTAAAAAAAATGAATTGAGTTTTTGCTCTACTTCTTTATGACAACGGTCTTGGTACGAACAGTAGTATTCTATTTTGTCGTAGATTTCTTTCAAGGAAAAAGCGTTTTTGCTAGTTTTCAATTCTTTAACAATTTAATAATGTAGAAAATATTTCATTATACAAAAATAATACGTTATCTTTACGGGCTTTTTTTTAAGCAACCCAAATTTAATTAAAAAATTAAGATATCTATGAAATTACGTTTGTTAATTTTTACTTTGTTGTGCTCTGTTGTGAGTTGGGGGCAGACTAATCCTGTTGCTCAGGTGTTACCTTATTCTCAAAACTTTGCTTCATTTACAGGTGCTACAACTGCTTATCCATCTGGTTGGCAAGGTTGGACAATTGCTGGAAGTTTAGCAGCAACATATCCAACGACTGCGCCAAATGGTAATCAAGCTTTAGCTGGAACTACAAACACATCTACAACAGCCCATGTAGGTGATTTTAATGGTAAATTAGGTATTATGTCAACAGGTTCTGCAATGAAAACAATCTGTTTGTCAATAAATACAACATCAAATACAAATATTCAAGTATCATTTCTTGCAGCAACCCAAAGAACTGAAAATACAAGACAAAATGAATTAGGACTTCAATATAGAATTGGAAATACAGGGACATTTACTGATGTTGCGGCTTCTGGATATTTGAATCAGATGACACCTACAAATACTACTGGAACTACTTCAGTTAATCCATTAACAATTAATTTAACACTACCAATTGCCTGTGAAAATCAAGCAGAAGTTCAATTAAGATGGTTGATTAGAGATGTATCAGGTTCAGGAAACAGACCTGGTTTTTCTATTGATAATGTAAGTGTTACTGGTACAACTTCTTCAAATACTATCACAACAAGTTCAATAACAGGAAGTCCTTTTTGTGTAACAACTAACGGCGGCACAGCGGTATCAGTGCCGTTTACTAGTACTGGTACATTCACTGGTAATACCTATACAGCACAATTATCAAATGCAGCAGGTAGTTTTGCTTCTCCAACAAATATTGGTACTTTAGTAAGTAACGCGAATTCTGGAACTATTTCTGCTGGAATTCCAGCAAATACACCAACTGGAACTGGATATAGAATAAGGGTAATTTCTAACGGACCTGCTGTAACTGGAGGTAATAATGGTTCAGATTTGACTATAAATTTAGGCTCTGTTACAATTGCGCCTACAACAACTCAAACAATTCCAGTTGCTACTAATGGAACATTGCTTACAGCAACTGAATAAGCAGGAGCAATTAGTAGACAATGGTATATGAGTACCACTAATGGTGGACCATATACATCTGCAATACCTGGTGCAACTACAACAACTTATACGCCAAATTTTGCTATTGTAGGTACCTATTATGTTGTTTGTGAAACTACTTATTGTGGAGGTTCTCTAACTTCAACATCGGGTCAGGTTCAAATAAATGTTGTTAATCCTCCTTCTAATGATTTGTGTTCAAGTGCAACTTCATTAACAATAAATGCAGCTCCAATTTCTGGAAATATAACAAGTTCTAGTGCAACGGCAGGATTAGGTTATGGTCCTACTAAAAAAGATGTATGGTATTCTTTTACACCAAGTTGTACTGGAACCCATACAATAACTGTTACGGGTTATACAGGAGATATTGATGTTGATGTATTTACAAATTCATGTCCGGCATCTGGAACAGGGACTTTTACTTCTCATGGCTCAGGAACATCTGAAATAATTTCACAAACATTTACAAATGGTGTAACATATTATGTTCGCGTTTTAGCATGGGACACTACTGCTGAAACGACTGCTTTTACTATAGGAGTTGTTTCAAGTAATGGTTTGTCAATTACAAACTCTGGAAGTCCAGCTACAGGAAATGTTTTAACGAACACTACGTCAGTTTTATTTGGATTTGATGTTACGCCAACTTCGTGTACTACTAGTTACGATTTAACAAATGTTACAATTACTAAAACAGGTACATCTACAACTGCAGATTTATCAAACATTAGAATTTATTTTGATGCAGATGGTAATGGAGTTGTAAATGGTGGAGAGAGTTCTGTTTCAGGAGCAGGAATTTCATTAGCAAATACTATGAATTTTACATTAGTGGGACAAACTGGATTATCAGTGATAAGAAAATATTTGTTAGTAGCTGATGTTAGTGCAAGTGCCACTTCAGGAAGAACATTTACCGCTTCCTTAGCTTCGGCAGATTTAACAGCTACTACAACTCCTAGCGGTGCTGTATCAGGAACTGCAGTTGGTAATACTCAAACAATTATTGCGCCAGATGTAGCTTTTTCAGTTGTTTCAGCAACTGTAAGTGAAGATGGTGTAGTTTATAATTTACAAGCTGTTAGTAGTATCATTGGGTCTCATACTGTAAATATTTATGTTTCAGGTGGAACTGCAATTAATGGTACTCAATATAATTTTGTTCCAGTTACAGCAACATTTGCATCTTCAACGACTTTTACAACATCTGTCACTATTAATGACAATAGTACATGTGATGGAAGTACAAATGTGATTTTTGGATTAAATAGTAATGTTAACTGTCAAATAGGAACTAATAATACTTTACAGCTATCTATTTATGATAATGAACAAGTTAATAGTACATTAAAATCTTTGAGTTTTGAAACTACAGATGATTGGTCATATACTACAACCGGAACAGGAGCAACAAATACAACTACAAATAAATATTTTGGTACCAAATCATACAGAATGGATGGAGCGGGAAGTTTAACAACTAGTAACATGTCTTTAGCAGGTTATTCAGATGTAACTTTAACTGTTGCATTTGCATCATTTGGTGTAGATTCTGGAGATGATTTATTTTTAGATATTTCTTATGATAATGGAGTGACTTGGACAGGTACGGGAAGTATAAAATTAGTTGATGGATTTAGTAATGCTGGAATTAATATGGGTAGTACAAATGCTTTAGATCCTACAACTGTAGCCACAAATCCATGGATTGTTAATGTGCCTTCAAGTGCTACTCAAATAAGTGTTAGATTAAGATCTGTAGGTATTATTGCTGGAGAATATTATTTTATAGATAATATAATTTTAAAAGGAAATCAATGTGTTATTCCTTGTGTACCAACACATACCGTAACATCTTTTACACCAACTTCGGGACCTGTTGGGACAGAAGTTACTATTAATGGAACAGGATTAACTGGAACTACAGTTTCATTCTCTGGTATTAATGCAACAATAGTTTCAAATACAGGTACTCAAATTGTAGCACTAATTCCAACAGGTGCAACAACTGGAATAATGTCAGTAAAAGACAGTCAACCTTGTACTATTGATAATGCTTATACAATTATTACTAAAGAAAACTCTTCTTGTGAAGGATCTGCAGCTATTACAGATTTAATTATTTATGATATACACGATGAAAAAACGGGTTCGGGTGGATTCATTACTTTATTCAATGGAACAGCTGCCCCTGTTAATTTAGCAAATTATACACTATGGAGAACTTCTACACATGATGATGGAAATGAAATAGATTATGCTAATTTAACTGGTACAATTGCTTCAGGAGCTTTAGGTATTTTGAAAGTTTCTGCAGGAAGTTGTGGGCCTGCTTCAACAAATGGAACTATTGATGGTGGATTTAATGAAAATGATGGAATTCAATTAAGAAATGCAGCTGGAACGGTTGTAATTGATGATGTTGATACTTATCCAACAGCGCCAGGTTATTATATGGTTAGAAATAATGGAGCATTACTTGCAAGAACTTCTTATGTGGCTGCAGATTGGTCTACAATTCCTTTAGCAGCAGGCGAATGTTATCCTAGTGCTGGATTGACATTGCCTTCTACTGGAGCGCCTCCAGTTGTAACTACTCATCCAACTTATGTGCCATCTTGTGGAATAACTTCTGCTGTTTTAACAACAGCAGGAACT
Source organism: Flavobacterium urocaniciphilum (assembly GCF_900110615.1). GTDB lineage: Bacteria > Bacteroidota > Bacteroidia > Flavobacteriales > Flavobacteriaceae > Flavobacterium > Flavobacterium urocaniciphilum. The sequence continues at coordinate 62,216 of NZ_FOEI01000003.1, read as the reverse complement.
GAAGGTTTTGCAGGTGGTTTAGGTTTGGCTTATCAATGGTATTATGCGGCTCCTGGTAGTGTTACATGGACTGCTGTTACAGATGGAGGAATTTATAGTGGCGCAACTGCTGCTACTTTAAATATTTCAAATATTACAGGAGTAATAAACTATCAATATTATTGTCAAATTAGAGAAAATACTGCAACTTGTTATAGTGCTACAAATGCTATAAAGATTACAGATACAAATGCCTCTACTTGGGACGGTACAACTTGGATTGGAGGTACGCCAACAATTTCAAAAGCTGCCATAATTGATGGAACGTATGTAACAGGTACTAATGGAGATTTCAGTTGTTGTAGTTTAACAGTGAATGCGACAAAATCATTAACCATATCTTCAAATGGGTATGTTGAAGTTCAAAACAACGTAACCAATAACGGAACATTAAATATCTTAAATAATGGTTCGTTAGTACAAATTGATGATGCTGGTACAAATACAGGTAACATCAACATGGAGCGTATTGCAAATATTCGTTTACAAGATTATGTGTATTGGTCGGCTCCTACATCAAGTGCAGCTGGAGCGGCTAATTTCCCAATAACAAGTGTTTCGCCAGCAACTCCAACAAGTGTAATTTGGAAATGGGATCCAGTTGGGGCTAATTATAACGGTGGTTTAGGTATGTGGATTAACACTACAGAAAACATGATTAAAGGTAAAGGATATATTGTTAGAGGTCCATCTGGAATAAGTAATTCAACAACCACTCCTTTAAACGTTAACTTTATTGGTGTTCCTAATAATGGAGTTATTCCTTTTACAATACAAAGAGGTAACGACTTAAATGCTGGTACTCCTGGTCCGAATGGTGTTATGAGAACAGTTAAAGATGATAATCATAATTTAATTGGAAATCCATACCCATCTGCTATTGATGCCGATTTGTTTATTGATACGTATGGAAATCCAGCAAAACCTGCTTTTTATGCAGATATCGAAGGCTCTGTTAGAATTTGGTCTCACAACACTTTACCTTCATCATCAATTGTTGATCCTTTTTATGCGGATTATCAATCGAATTATACGGCTAATGATTATATTATTTATAATAGTTTAGGTTCTCAAACTGGACCAGCTACATTCAATGGTAAAATTGCTGCAGGTCAAGGATTTTTTGTAATAATGAACGATGGTGCTGCAGGTACTAATACAATAAATTTCAAAAATTCTTTAAGAAGTAGAACGTTTAACAATAGTCAGTTTTTTAGAACAAATTCAAATGTTGCACAATCAGGTAATGGTATAGAAAAACATAGAATTTGGTTAGATTTAGTGTCTTCAAATAATTCTGTGGTTAGAACTTTAATTGGATATGCAAATGGCGCAACTAACCAAAAAGATAATGTTTTTGATGCAATTGCTGATTCTAAGAATAGTTATAATTTATATTCTGTTTTAGATAATGAAGTGTTAACCATTCAAGGTAGAACATTACCGTTTGATGTTAATGATAAAGTACAATTAGGTGTTGCTGCTCCAGCTTCTGGAACATATAAAATTGCTATTGCAACTGCTGATGGTATTTTTAGTAATGTAACTGGAAATCAAAAAGTGTATTTAGAAGATACAGAACTTAATGTAATTCATGATCTTACAAGTAGTCCTTATCAATTTACAATTGCCCAAGGGAAAAATAATACCCGTTTTGTGTTGCGTTATACTGAATCTACATTATCAAATGAGTTAATTTCTTTTGATGAAAATGATATTAACGTGTATTCAGATGATCAAATACATATTAATTCTAAAAATGAAACTATTCAAAAAGTAGATGTATATGATACATTAGGTAGATTGATATTTCAAAACAAAGATGTAAACAACAACAATTTAAATGTTGCTATTATGGAAAATAACATTCCATTAATTGTTAAAATCAGTTTAGAAAATGGCGCAATAGTTTATAAGAAGATTATACATTAATTAATAAATATATAAGAATTTAACAAAAAAGGAGTGATTATTTTCGCTCCTTTTTTGTTTTTTATATAAAAATCAATATATTTGATATCTTAACCCAAAACTAAAAGTAGTGAAAAAAAAAGTACTCTTTTTATTTATCATTTTTTCTACGTTAACCTATGCGCAAAAAAATGACAGTTGGACTTTAGTTGACAAATTCAAAGTAAATCCTTCTGAAAAAATTAGAAAATCTAATTTACCATCAGACTATAAACTTTATACGTTTGATTATGTTTCTTTTGTTCAAAAATTAGTAAATGTTCCACAAAGGGATACATTTACAGGTGTGTCAAATGTAATCGTTTCTATTCCACATCCAAATGGAGAAATTGTAACGTACAGAATCGTTGAAGCTTCAACTTTTGAACCTAGTTTACAAGCTCAATTTCCTGAGATTCGTTCCTTTGCTGGACAAAGTGTAAAAAACCCAGGAGATGTCATTCGTTTTAGTGTTTCTCCATCAAATGGAATAAGCGCAATTATTCGCTCTGTAGATTCGGAAGACACTTTTATTATCGATCCTTTTTCTTTAGACAATAAAACATTTATCGTTTTTGCTAAATCTAAAGCATCAAAAAGCGGTTCATTCAATTGTTCTACTGTAGATGCTGTTAGAGAATTTGGTCCTTCTGTTGACAAAGCTGGAAACAATAATGTAGTGCTTAATAATGCAGATGATGCTAAATTAAGAGTTTTTAGAATGGCTCAATCTTGTACGGGTGAATATGCTAATTATTTTGGAGCTACAAGTTCAGCACAAGTAGCTTTAGTTATGGCTGCATTTAATGCAACATACACAAGATGTAATGCTGTTTTTGAAATGGATTTTAATTGTACTATGCAATTAATTGCTAATACAACTTCTGTAATTTATTATAATCCTGCAACAGACCCATATTCAGATTCTGCAACAGGAGCTGGTGGAGCATGGAATAATGAATTAGGAGCAACTCTTCAATCTGTTATTGGAAATGCAAATTACGATATTGGTCACTTATTTGGAGCTGATGGTGGTGGTGGAAATGCAGGTTGTATCGGTTGTGTTTGTTCTGCAGATAATTCTAAAGGTAAAGGATTTACTTCTCCTGCAGATGCCATTCCAGAAGGAGATACTTTTGATATCGATTATGTAGCTCACGAAATTGGACATCAATTAGGAGGTAACCATACCTTCTCAATGAGTACAGAAAATAATTCAGTTAATATGGAACCTGGTTCTGGTATCACTATTATGGGTTATGCTGGTATTACAGGTGCAACAGACGTTGCAGCGCATTCTATTCCAATTTTTCATGCTGGTTCAATTCAACAAATTACAAATAATATAAAAGGAAAAACTTGTCCGGCAATTGTAAATATTGCCAATGCAGTACCAGTTCCTTCTGCTCCAGCTACTAAAACATTACCAATTGGAACTGCTTTTAAATTAACTGGAACAGCTACTGATGCAAATGCTGGAGATGTGTTATCTTATTGTTGGGAACAAGTTGATGACGCTACAACTGTTGGTGCTGCAGCTTCATACCCATCTGGAACAAAAACGAATGGTGCCAATTTTAGATCATACATGCCAGAAAATGCTGGTACTCGTTATTTTCCTAGATTGGTAGATCATTTAGCTAATGGTGTTGCAGGTAATCAATGGGAAGTTGTTCCAACTATCAATAGAACTTTAAATTTCAGATTAACAGTTAGAGATAATAAACCAGGTGGTGGAAATAATGAAAGTGTAAATACGGCTGTAACTTTTGATGATACAAAAGGACCTTTTACGGTTACTTCTCAAAATACTTCAGGTATTAATTATACGCAAGGTTCAACACAAACAGTAACTTGGACGGTTAATAGTACAAATACTATGACAGGTGCTGCTAATGTAAATATTAAATTATCAACAGATGGTGGTTTAACGTATCCAACAATGTTATTGGCAAATACACCAAATGATGGTACTCAAACGGTTACTATACCAAATGTATTTGCGCCTTATTGTAGAATTTTAATTGAACCAACTGGAAATGATTTTTATGCTATAAATACTACTGATTTTGCTATTGGTTATTCTATTACTACAATTTGTACAGATTATACAAGAACATTAACTACAGGAAATATAATTACTGATCAAAATCCTTTAGCGTATCAAAACTTTGTATTAAATATTCCTCTTAATGCTGTTATTTCTGATGTAAATGTAACATCAAATGTTACTCATGGAAGAAGAAATCAATTATATGCAGGAATTAATAGTCCAGCTGGAACTTTTGTTCCTTTATTTCAGGATGGTGGATGTAATAATGCTATTTCAGATTTAGTTGGAACTTTTGATAGTGAATCAGGTACAGCGGCTGGTTGTGGTGCTGATAATAATTTTGGAACGATGCAACCTATTTCAACTTTACAAGTTTTAAACGGACAAAATGCAAACGGAAATTGGTTATTCAGAGTGGCGGATGTTACAGCTGATACAAGGGATGGAGTTTTGAATAGTTTTACATTTACAATTTGTTATAAACAAGTTGTAGAAACTCCTGTTGCTTGTGGTGCAATTACTTCTACTTGGAATGGAACATCATGGTCTAATGGTGTACCAGTAAGAAATGTAGCAGCAATTTTTGCAGGAAATTATACATCAACTGCAGATTTAGAAGCTTGTTCAGTAACTGTTAACACAGGTGTAAATGTAACTTTTGTTGCCGGACATACTTTAATTGTTGGAAATGGAGTTACTGTAAATGGTACAGGTACTTTAACAATAAATAATAATGCTGCTTTACGTCAAATTGATGCGAATGCTGTTAATTCAGGTAATATTATTGTAAAAAGAAATTCAGCGGGTATGGTTCGTTTAGATTATACAGCTTGGTCTTCACCAGTTTCTGGTCAACAATTACAAGCGTTTTCTCCAAGTACATTACCAAATAGATTCTACGAATATTTATATACAGGTACTACAACTCCTACAGCTTACCAAGTTGCTACAGCTACAAATAATTTTACAAAAGCTAAAGGATATATGATTCGTGCCGCTAATGATTGGCCAACTACATCAACTGTTTTTAATGGTCAATTTACAGGTGTTCCTTATAATGGAGATACTACTGTTAGTTTAGGAAAAGGATATAATTTATTAGGAAACCCGTATGCTTCACCAATGAATGCAACAAAATTCTTAGATGATAATCCTTCTACTGTTGGAGCGTTATATTTCTGGACACATACAGCACCTGCAGTTGGTGGTGTTTATCCTGTAAATAATTATGCTTCATTTACAAAACTTGGAGGTACAGCTTCTGCAGCTGGAGGAGCAGTTCCAAACGGAACTATCCAAACTGGTCAAGGTTTCTTTGTTTTAGCATACGATTTTGGTACAGCTAAGTTTACAAATCTTCAGAGAGTAAATGCTTCTGTTTCTACTCAATTCTTTAGAAATTCAAATAATGAAGTTGTTGAAACGAGTTCAGATCCAAGTAGAATTTGGTTAAACCTAAACGATGCAACAAATAACTATAACCAAATTTTAGTAGGTTATATGAATGGGGCTACAAACGGAATCGACTTTGCTATTGACGGAGAAGTGTTAGATAAAGAAAGTACAATGTTATACAATGTTATCAATGATACAGAATATGTAATTCAAGGAAAAGGATTGCCTTTTGCAAATACAGACGAAATTGCTTTAGGGTTAAAAGCAACTACAGCTGGAACATATAATATTTCATTAGAAAATGTAGATGGTTTATTTACAAGCCAAGATGTTTTCTTAAAAGATAATGTTACAAATATTACACACAACATTAAACAAGCTCCTTATGAGTTTACAACAACTGAAGGTGTATTTAATAACCGATTTAAATTAGTATTTACAAATACTGTTTTAGGAAATGATACATTTATTTCTGATGAAAGTGTTGTAGTATTTACACAAAATGAAGAATTGAAAATTAATGCTACACAAGAAATTGCAAGTGTTGAAGTATTTGATGTTTTAGGAAGAAACATTTACAATAATAAAAATGTAAATGAAAAAGAATTGAACATAACTTCAATCGCAAATAGAAATCAAGCCTTATTAGTTAAAATTACTTTTACAACTGGTCAATCAGTAACAAAAAAAGTAATTAAATAATATATTAGCTTTTAACATTAAAATCTCGATTCTGATATTTTCGGAATCGAGATTTGTTGTTTCTAACACATTATCGATCTTTTTTGTTATTAATCGATTTTTTAATACATTTGGAAACCAAAACCCAAATTATTATAAAATGAAAAAGAATTTACTCTTTTTATTAATCATTTTTTCTGCAATTACATATGCGCAAAAAAAGAGATTCAATAGACCATTTGCCCCAGTGCAAGAGCTAACTCCTTCAGGGCACATTAGATGTTACACTAATGAAAATGAAGCGGCATTACTAACAAAATATCCAGAAAGACAAACTAAAGAAGAGTTTGAAGCATGGATTGCACCTATCGTAAAAAAAATCAAAGAAGATAGAGAGAGTGGAAGAAATGTACAAGTCGTATATAATATCCCAGTAGTTATTCATATTGTACACAATGGTGATGCAATTGGTACAGGTGAAAATATTACCGATGCACAAGCTATTTCTCAAATTACGGTTATGAACCAAGATTATAGAAGAATGGCTGGTACTCCTGGAGGAGCTAATTCAACTGGTTTAGCTGTCGATTGTGAAATTAATTTTTGTTTAGCACAAACAGATCCAAATGGTGTTGCAACAACTGGAATTGTTAGACATAATATTGCTCCATATTCAAATAATGTTGCCAATACTGCAGGTGGTGCCGATTGGGAAACTAATGCTGATGTTGAGGCTATGAAAGCAGCAACAATTTGGGACCCTAACAATTATTTAAATATGTGGACCATTCGTCCAGGTGGATTATCACTTCAAAATGGAGGATTATCAGGATTGTTAGGATATGCGCAATTTCCAAGTTCTTCTGGATTAACAGGTTTAGCTGCAAATGGTGGTGCTGCCAATACAGATGGAGTTGTAGCAGGATATGATGCAATGGGAACCATTGCTCTAAATGATGGAACATTTATGTTAAACCCAACTTATAATTTGGGTAGAACAATGACACATGAAGTAGGTCACTGGTTAGGTTTACGTCATATTTGGGGTGATGATGCTTGTCCAGCATCTGGTGGAAATGTGGCAACAAATGAAGATTTTTGTGCAGATACACCCGCTGCTGCAGATGCAAATTATTCATGTACAGTCGTAAATTCTTGTACAGCTATTGCAGGTAATGATATGATTCAGAATTATATGGATTATACCAATGATTCATGTATGGATACCTTTACAGCTGATCAAAAAGCTAGAATGGTTGCCGTTATGACAAATTCTCCAAGAAGAAATACATTAAATGCTTCAACGGCTTGTCAGGCACCAACACCAATTATCCGTTTTACAAACCCTACCGGTTCAATAAATGAAAATACAAATTGTAGTTATACTGATGTAACATTTCCAGTTACAATTGGAAAAGCACCTTCTCAAAATGCAATTGTTACTTTTAATATTACAAGTGGTACAGCAACGCAAAATACAGATTACCAAATCGTAAATAATACAGTAACATTCCCAACAGGTTCAACAGCATCACAAAATTTAACTGTTAGAGTTTTCCATGATGGAATTGTTGATCCAAATGAAACAATAAATGTTTTACTTACATTAAATGCAAATGGTGGTAATGCTGTATTAAATGATTTAGCAAAAACAATGACAATTACTATTGTTGATAATGATTTTGCACCTACAGCTACTCAAAATAACGTATTAATTAATGAAGATTTTGAAGATGCAACAGGATGGACTTTAGTAGATACTGATGCTGATACTTGGGGATTGGTAGGAGGTACAGATGGTATTGGAACTGCTCCAAATACATTAGTTGGTACTGCAGCCTATTCAGAAAAGAGTAGAACATATTTAGGGGGAACAGGAAATGCTTCACCAAATAATTATTTTGTAAGCCCTCAAATAACTATACCAGCAGGTGCGACTTCAGCTACTTTAACATATATAGTTGCTGGATACGGAGCTAATGCGGGTAATTATTCTGCTTATTTTACAACTACATTAAATCCAACAACAGAAGCTCAAATTACTTCAGGTACAATTATTCAAGCAGCTACTACAATTTCTGCTAATAGTTCAGTTTTACAAAACATTAACATGACATCATATGCTGGTCAAACTGGACATATCGTATTTAGACATAGTAATGTTGGTGGTGCTTCAGGTTTATTATTGTTAGATTCAGTTAATTTTAATGCAATAACAAATACAAATGTTCAAACTGAAATTAATACAGGAACACCTTACACAGGAACAGTAAATGCTACAGGAACTTTCCATGTTTATGATACTAATAAAATAGTATTGTCTTCTACAAATAACGGAACATTTAATTATGGATGTGTAAACGTAACGGTTAATAGAAGTCAAACTTCTGTTGGAGCAGGTTCAGCTTCATTTATTGATACGAATGCCGCGAACAGAATCATGCCTAAAACGTATAATATTACATCTGGAAATGATACGACAACAGGTAATTATACAGTTACTTTATATTGTACAAATGCTGAAGTTACAGCTTGGGAAACTGCAACAGGTAAATCAAGAACGGCGTTACAAATGATCAAAGTAATTAATAATCCAATTTCAATAATTAACGCTTCAAATTATACTAATTATACTATTGAAGAAAAAGCCGTAACAATCGGTTCATTTGGTTCAAATATAACATTTACGGCTACATTTAATTCAAATATGTCTGGAGGTTATGCTTTAGGACCAAAAACTGGAATTGTTTGTGGAGATTTAACTTCAACTTGGAATGGATCTGCATGGTCTAACGGAACGCCAGGAAAAGTAACTGCGGTAACTTTTGCTGGAACGTATAATTCTACTGCAGATTTAGATGCTTGTTCAGTAACAGTAAATACTGGTGTGAATGTAACTTTCAATGCAGGTCATACATTAATCGTTGGAAATAATGTAACGGTTAACGGAACAGGTACATTAACAATTAATAATAATGCAGCTTTACGTCAAGTAAATAATAGTGCTAATACTGGAAATATTATAGTAAAAAGAAATTCAGCAGGAATGGTTCGTTTAGACTATACTGCTTGGTCTTCACCAGTTTCTGGTCAACAATTACAAGCGTTTTCACCAGGAACATTAGCTACTAGATTTTATCAATATTTATATACAGGTACAACAACACCAACAGCTTATCAATCAGTAACTCCAACAACAAATTTCGTTGCAGGTAAAGGATATATGATAAGAGCTTCGAATACTTGGCCAGTAACGTCAACAGTATTTAATGGTCAATTTACAGGTGTACCAACAAACGGAAATGTTTCACAAACAGTTGGTATTGGTTATAACTTATTAGGTAATCCATATGCGTCTCCAATCTCTGCCAATGCATTTTTAGGAGCTAATACTTCTATACCTACTTTATACTTCTGGACACACACAGTTCCGGCAAGTGGCGGGGTTTATCCAGTAAATAATTATGCTTCTTATACTACGTTAGGTGGTACAGCTGCTGCTGCTGGTGGATCGGTTCCTAACGGAACAATTCAAACTGGTCAAGGTTTCTTTATTAGAGCTACTGCTGCTGGTAATGCAAACTTTACAAATACGCAACGTGTTAATGCTTCGGTTTCTACACAGTTTTATAGATCAAATGGGAATGTAGTTAATACAGATGAAACGGAAAAACACAGAATTTGGTTAAACCTAAACGATGCAACAAATAACTATAACCAAATCTTAGTAGGTTATATGAATGGAGCAACTAACGCAGTAGACAATGCTATTGATGGTGAAGTGTTAGATAAAGATAATTCGATGATTTATAACGTAATCAATGATTCAGAATATGTAATACAAGGAAAAGGATTGCCTTTTTCAGATACAGATGAAATTGCTTTAGGGTTAAAAGCAACTACAGCTGGCACATATAATATTTCATTAGAAAATGTAGATGGTTTATTCACAAATCAAAATGTTTTCTTGAAAGATAATGTTTCTAATATTACACACAATATCAAACAAGCTCCTTATGAGTTTACAACAACTGAAGGTGTATTTAATAACCGATTTAAATTAGTGTTTACTAATACAGTTTTAGGAAATGATACATTTGTTTCAGATGAAAGCGTTGTAGTATTTACTCAAAATGATGCTTTAAAGATTAATACTACTCAAGAAATTGCAAGTGTAGAAGTGTTTGATGTTTTAGGAAGAAACATTTACAATAATAAAAATGTAAATGAAAAAGAATTAAACATAACTTCTATTGCTTCTAGAAATCAAGCCTTATTAGTTAAAATTACTTACACAACTGGTCAATCAGTAACTAAAAAAGTAATTAAATAATTACAAGAATTATCATTTTAAATCTCGATTCTGAACTTTTTCGGAATCGAGATTTTTTTTATGCTTAAAATTATCATAACAATTTTTAAACTTCAATCGGAATAACTATCTTTGCGGCTTATTTAAAACGAAGACAATGAGTAAATTATTAATTGTAGGAACAGTAGCTTTCGACGCTATTGAAACACCTTTTGGAAAAACAGATAAAATTTTAGGTGGAGCCGCTACTTATATCGGTTTGTCTGCTTCATTTTTTAATGTGGATTCAGCAATTGTTTCTGTTGTAGGTGAAGATTTCCCACAAGAACATTTAGATTTATTAACAAGTAGAAATATTAATATTGACGGAATTGAAATCGTAAAAGGTGGAAAAACATTCTTTTGGAGTGGAAAATACCATAACGATATGAATTCTCGTGATACGTTAGTTACTGAATTAAACGTATTGGCAGATTTCAATCCAGTAGTTCCTCAAAATTATAAAGATGCTGAAGTGGTAATGTTAGGAAACTTACATCCAATTGTTCAATCTTCAGTTTTAAATCAAATGACTGTTAAGCCAAAATTAGTTGTTTTAGATACAATGAACTTTTGGATGGATTGCGCTTTACCAGAATTATTAGACGTTATGAAACGTGTTGATGTAATTACAATCAACGATGAAGAAGCACGTCAATTATCTGGAGAATATTCTTTAGTAAAAGCGGCAGCAAAAATCCATACTATGGGTCCAAAATATGTAGTTATCAAAAAAGGAGAACACGGAGCTTTAATATTCCATAATAAAGATGTATTCTTCGCGCCAGCATTACCATTAGAAGAAGTTTTCGATCCAACAGGAGCAGGAGATACTTTCGCAGGTGGATTCTCTGGATACATTGCACAATCGGAAGATACTTCTTTCGAAAGCATGAAAAACGCCATTATTCATGGTTCAAATTTAGCCTCTTTCTGTGTGGAAAAATTCGGAACAGAGAGAATGGAAAACTTAAACAAAGAAGACGTTTACGCACGTTTACAGCAATTTAAGTCATTAACACAATTTGACATCAAATTATAAGAACAAACTATGCCTCGAATTTTCGGGGCATTTTTTATACAACAACTAATAAATAAACTGATTCTGAACTCGTTCGGGATAAACAACACAACAACAACTATGAGCGACGCTATTAAACACGAATGTGGAATTGCATTACTTAGATTATTAAAACCATTAGAATACTATAAAGAAAAATATGGTACAGCTTTTTACGGAGTAGAAAAAATGTACCTTTTAATGGAAAAACAACACAATCGTGGACAAGATGGTGCTGGTTTTGCGAGTATCAAATTTGATGTAAAACCAGGTCAACGTTACATCAGTAGAATTCGTTCGAATCAAGCACAACCAATTCAAGATATTTTTACTCAAATCAATTCAAGAATTTCAGACGAATTAGCTAAAAACCCAGCCTATCAAAACAATGTAGCGTTACAAAAAGAACATATTCCTTATGTAGGAGAATTGTTTTTAGGGCACGTTCGTTACGGAACTTTCGGAAAAAATAGTATTGAAAGTGTTCACCCTTTCTTACGTCAAAATAACTGGATGCACAGAAATTTACTTGTAGCGGGTAACTTTAACATGACAAACGTTAAAGAATTATTTCAAGACTTAGTAGATGTAGGACAACATCCAAAATTAATGGCTGATACCGTTACAGTTATGGAAAAAATTGGGCATTTCTTAGACGATGAAATTACCGATTTGTATCTAGATTGTAAAAATGAAGGGCTTTCAAAACAAGAAGCTTCTCCAGTAATTGCAGAACGTTTAAACATTGCTAGAATTTTAAGAAGAGCTTCTAAGAATTTTGATGGTGGTTATGCAATGGCCGGACTTCTAGGTCATGGTGATGCGTTTGTAGTTCGTGATCCAAACGGAATTCGTCCAGCATTCTATTATCAAGATGATGAAATTGTAGTTGTTGCTTCAGAACGTCCAGTTATTCAAACAGTATTTAATGTTGCATTTGATGATGTTAAAGAATTAGAAGCTGGTGATGCGATTATCATTAAGAAAAACGGAAACGTTCAATTTGAAAATATTAGAGAAGCTGGTGAGAAAAAAGCATGTTCATTTGAAAGAATTTATTTTTCTCGTGGAAGTGATGCTGAAATTTATCAAGAAAGAAAATTATTAGGTAAATATGTATTTCCAAATGTATTGAAGGAAATAGATAACGACATTCATAATTCGGTATTTTCTTTTATTCCAAATACAGCAGAAACGTCGTTTTACGGAATGGCAGAAGCGGCTCAAAAATTCTTAGACGATCAGAAAGTAAAAGATATTATCGCTCAAAGAAATACGTTAGATGAGGCCGGTCTTAATGCTATTTTAGCAGAAAAAGTTCGTACTGAGAAAATTGCCATCAAAGATGTTAAATTAAGAACGTTTATTACAGAAGATAGTAGTAGAGACGAAATGGTTTCTCATGTGTATGATATTACTTATGGTGTAGTAAAACCAACCGATAATTTAGTTATTATCGATGATAGTATTGTTCGTGGTACAACGCTAAAACAAAGTATCATTAAAATTTTAGATCGTTTAAATCCGAAGAAAATTGTAGTAGTTTCATCTGCTCCTCAAATTAGATATCCAGATTGTTACGGTATCGATATGAGTACAATGGAAGGATTTATTGCTTTCCGTGCCGCATTAGAATTATTAAAAGAAACAAATCAATATCATATTGTTGACGAAGTTTACAAAAAATGTAAAGCGCAACAAGGATTAAAAGATACAGAAGTTGTTAATCATGTAAAAGAAATTTATGCGCCGTTTACCGATGAACAAATTTCAGATAAAATGGCTGAAATGTTAACATCAAAAGGTATTAAGGCTGCAGTTAAAATTATTTTCCAAAAAGTGGAAGATTTACACAAGGCTTGTCCGAAAAACCTAGGTGATTGGTACTTCACAGGAAATTATCCTACACCAGGTGGAAATAGAGTTGTGAACACAGCTTTCATTAATTTTTATGAAGGAAATGGTGAAAGAGCCTACTAAAAAATGCATTTCATCGAGTATTTTAGCTGTATAACAATTTTTTTAAAATATTTAACAAAGTCGCCATACTTTAGCCTTACCAGAAAATTAGTAGGTTAAGTTTTATGGTAGATTTGGGGCAAAAAGGGTGAAACAATGTTTCACCTTTTTTATTTTACATACTTCTTAAAGCATTGATTTATAAGCAAAATACCTCTGTAACACTTGTTACGCTCTAGCAATTAATATGCGCTTAAATTTGTGTCATAATAAATACAATTATGATCAAATTAAATAAAAAGTACCTGTTTTTGTTTTTGTTCTTTTCCTATTATGGGTTTAGTCAAGATACACTTATGATATCTAAAAGTGATCTTTCTTCTCTAATTGAAAAAAATAATTTACAAGTCAAAATCGCTCAAAAGAATATCGAATCTGCTAAAGCCGATTACATTCAATCAAAAGCCGTTTTCTTTCCAAATATAAATGTTTCTCATACTGGGATTTCTACAACCAATCCTTTAATGGCTTTTGGATCTAAATTAAATCAGGAAATTTTAACAGCCTCTGATTTCAATCCGGCCTTATTAAATGATCCAGCAAAAACGCAAAATTTTGCTACAAAAGTAGAAATTCAACAACCTATAATTAATGTTGATGGTTTTTATGGCAGACAAGCGGCTAAAGCTAAAATGGAAGCTTTTCATTTGCAATCGGAACGCACTAAAGAATATCTAGAATTAGAGGTTTCAAAAGCCTACATGCAATTACAATTAGCCTATAAAGCAGTTAGTGTTTTAGAAAAAGCAAATGAAACTGGAAAGGCAAATTTAAAATTAGTGGAAAATTATTTCAAACAAGGATTGTTGCAAAAAACAGATTTGTTAAACGTGCAAGTTCGTGTAAATGAAATTACTAATCAATTGCAATATGCAAAAAGTAATGTTCAAAATGCTTCCGATTATTTAGCATTTATCTTAAATGAAGATACTCAAGGTAAAACGTACAAACCGACTGAATTATTAGACAATAAAATTGCAATTGAAGAATTACAAGTAAATCTATCAGAAAACAGAAAAGACATTCAAGCATATTCGAAATCTTCTGAAGCGTATTCGTTTATGCTTAAATCTTCTAAAATGAATTTTTTACCTAGATTAAATGCTTTTGGAAGTTATGAAATGTACGATAAAACCATTTTTGGTACTTCGGCAAGTGGTTATTTAGTAGGTGCACAATTGTCTTGGAATGTTTTTGATGGTTTCAAATCTATTGGAAAATACGAAAAAGCTAAAGCTGAATCTTTAAAAGCCGAAGCAGAAAAAGAACAATACAAGAAACAAAGTCAGTTAGAATTAAATAAAACCAACAGACAACTTAAAGATGCTGAAAACAAAGTTAATTTATCGCAATTAGCCTTTGAACAATCTCAAGAAGCATATAGAATTCGACAAAATAGATTTGCTCAAGGATTAGAAAAAACAACCGATTTATTACAATCAGAAACGCAAATGATTCAGAAAGAATTAGAATTATTGCAAGCCGTATTTGAATATAATTTCACAAAACAATACTTGCAATTTTTAACTAAATAACAATTTAAAATAATTGAAATCAGAAAATATAATTTTATGAAAAATACAATATTACTATCCTTAATCAGTTTATTTCTAGTTTCTTGTGGAAAAGAATCGAAGGAAGTTAAAAATAATGATCCTGCTATATTAGTTGAAGTAAACGGATTATCTACCAATAATTCAGAATTCATTACTGCTAGTGGAAAAACAGAAGCCGAAAGTAGTGCCAATTTAAGTACGAGAATGATGGGTTATGTAACCAAAGTACATGTAAAAACAGGTCAGAAAGTAGCTGCTGGGCAATTATTAGTAAGTATTAATAGTACCGATTTACAAGCTAAAAAAGCACAAGTTGATGCTTCCATTTTACAAGCAACTGCTGCTTATAATAATGCTAAAAAAGACTACGATAGATTTACAGTTTTATTCAGTCAACAAAGTGCTTCTCAAAAAGAATTAGACGACATGACTTCTCGTTATGAAATGGCTAAAGCAAGCTTAGCTGGTGCAAAACAAATGAGAAATGAAGTTATGGCTCAATTTTCTTATTCAAACATTACGGCTCCTTTTTCTGGAGAAATTACCAATACGTTTGTAAAAGAAGGTGATATGGCAAATCCTGGGATGCCTTTAGTAAGTGTTGAAGGTGTTTCAAGAATGCAAGTTACTGCAATGGTTTCGGAAAGTGATATTAATCAAATTAAAAACGGAATGCCGGTTAAAATTTTAGTTAAATCTTTAAATAAAGAAGTTGCTGGTAAAGTTTCAGAAGTAAGTGGTTCAGCTAAAAACACAGGTGGTCAATATTTAGTAAAAGTAACTTTAAATGGTAACGATACATCAATTTTATCAGGAATGTTTGTAAATGTTCAATTTCCAATCGCTAATAAAGTTGCAAAAGAAAATACAATCAAATCAGATAAAGTAATGGTTCCTGAAAGTGCTTTAGTGAAACACGGTCAACTTACTGGAATTTATACAGTAGCAAATGATAAAACCGCTATTTTAAGATGGATTAGAATAGGTAAAACCTACGGGAATCAAGTTGAAGTTTTATCAGGTTTAACATCCAATGAACAATATATAGTTTCTGCTGAAGGAAAATTGTATAATGGTGCTAATGTGAGTGTTAAATAATCAGTTTTAATGTCTTAACATTAAATTCTTAAACAAAAAAATCATGCAAGAAGGTATATCAGGTAAAATTGCCCATTTTTTCATAAATTCTAAATTAACCATTTTATTAATGGTCGGATTGATGATAATTGGGGTATATAGTTCGTTCTTAATTCCTCGTGAAGAAGAACCTCAAATTGCTATTCCAATGGCAGATATTATGATTGGATATCCAGGTGCTAGTCCAGCTGAAGTTGAAAGTCGTGTTATCAAACCTTTGGAAAAAATATTATCTAATGTAAAAGGTGTAGAACATTTACATAGTATGGCTATGAATGGTCAGGCTATGATTATTGTTCAATTTTATGTAGGTGAAGACATAGAACGTTCGTATGTAAAATTATATGATGAATTAGCTAAAAACGAAAATATTTTCCCAAAAGGTGTTTATAAACCTATGGTTAAAACCCGTTCAATTGACGATGTTCCTATGATGGGATTAACACTTTGGAGTGAAAAATTAAACGATTTCGAAATTCGTCAATTAGCAGAAGAAGTAACTTCTGAAATTGAAAAAGTAAAAGATGTTGCCATTACGAAAGAAATTGGTGGTAGAACGCGCGAATTAAAAGTTGTTTTAGACAAAGATAAAATGGCTGAAAACGGAGTTGATGCTCTAGGAATTATGCAAATGATTCAAGCCAATAACGGAAGTTCGCAATCGGGTAGTTTTGTTTCAAATGATAAAGAATTTTTACTTACAACGGGTGAATTTTTATCTACTTCTGAAGATGTAGAAAATTTAGTAGTGGGTGTTAATGCGAATATGCCGGTTTACTTAAAACAAGTAGCGAGTATTCAAGACGGACCATCTACTCCAAGAAGTTATGTGTCTTTCGGATATGGAAAAGCAAATGAAAAATATGCTAAAAACAAATCGGAATATCCTGCTGTTACTATTTCAATTGGAAAAGTAAAAGGTGCGGATGCCATGCAAATTGCAGATAAAATCATTGCCAAAATTGAAACGCTTAAAAAGACTTTAATTACAGATGATGTTCATGTTGAAATATCTAGAAATTATGGTGAAACAGCATCGCACAAAGTAGGTGAATTACTTACACATTTAGGTGTCGCAATTATTGCAGTAACGCTTTTAGTTATGTTTGCAATGGGTTGGAGAGGCGGATTAGTCGTTTTCTTCTCTGTTCCATTAACGTTTGCACTAACATTGTTTGCCTATTATATGTTAGGGTATACTTTAAATAGAATTACACTTTTCGCATTGGTTTTCGTAGTGGGTATTGTAGTAGATGATAGTATTATCATTGCCGAAAATATGCATCGCCATTTTAAAATGAAACGACTGCCCTTTAAAGATGCTGCTATATTTGCCATTAACGAAGTTGGAAACCCAACGATTTTAGCCACTTTTACAGTAATCGCAGCAATTTTACCAATGGCCTTTGTATCGGGTATGATGGGACCTTATATGAGTCCGATGCCAATTGGAGCTTCAATAGCAATGTTATTGTCTTTATTTGTTGCTTTAACGGTAACTCCTTATTTAGGTTATCATTTATTACACGAAAAAGAAGAACAAGAATCTAAAGCAGAACAAGGTTTAGAAACATCTTGGATTTATAAATTATACAATAAATTAGAACGTCCATTTTTAGAGAATTCTACCAAACGTAGAATGATGTTAGTGATAACTGTTGTATTGTTAGGCGGATCTGTATTAATGTTTTTTACAAAATCTGTTTTGGTAAAAATGTTACCGTTTGATAATAAAAATGAATTCCAAGTGGTTATTGATATGCCAGAAGGAACAACTTTAGAAAGAACGGCTGCTGTTACTCAAGAAATCGCTCAATATTTAACTACAGTTCCTGAAGTGGTAAATTATCAAAATTATATTGGAACATCTGCACCCATTACCTTTAACGGTTTGGTTCGTCATTACGATTTACGTGGTGGAAGTAATATGGCTGATATTCAAGTTAATTTATTACACAAAGAAGATAGAGATTTACAAAGTCACGATTTAGCAAAAGTAGTTCGACCAGAAGTTCAGAAGATTGCAAAAAAATACGGGGCAAATGTAAAAGTTATTGAAGTACCACCAGGACCACCTGTATTATCAACATTGGTTGCAGAAATTTACGGACCAGATTACAACCAACAAATTGAAGTTGGTAATCAAGTAAAAAACATACTAAATAAAACTACAGATATTGTGGATATCGATTGGTATGTAGAAGACAATCAAACGGAATATAAATTAGAAGTAGATAAAGAAAAAGCAATGTTAAACGGAATTGCGCCTCAACAAATTGTTGGAAATCTAACGTATTTGTTAAAAGAATATCCGGTTTCAAATTTATATGATGAAGATTCAAATAACAGTGTCGGAATTGTTCTTTCTTTAGATGATAAAGACAAAACGTCGCTTCAAGATATTCAAAATCTTAAGATAAAAGGAAGTCATGGAAATGTGGTTCCGGTTTCCGATTTAGTAAAAGTAAAAGAAGATGTTTTACAAAAAACGATTTATCGTAAAGATCAAAAACGCGTTGTTTATGTAACGGCTGATATGGCCGGTGAATTAGAAAGTCCGGTTTATGCTATTCTTGGTATGAATGAAGAATTGCAAAAAATGAAATTACCAGCAGGCTATAAAGTAAACGAATTATACATGGAACAACCATCTGATGAAAGTGATTTTACTGTAAAATGGGATGGTGAATGGCAAATTACTTTAGAAGTATTTCGCGATTTAGGAATTGCTTTTGGTGTAGTAATCGTAATTATCTATATGTTAATTGTTGGATGGTTTCAAAATTTTAAAACACCAATTGTTATGATGTTGGCTATTCCACTTTCTTTGGTAGGAATTGTTTTCGGACATTGGTTGTTAGATGCTTATTTCACAGCAACTTCTTTTATTGGTATGATTGCTTTAGCAGGAGTAATGGTACGAAATTCGGTCTTGCTTATCGATTTCATTGAGATCAGATTGAACGAAGGAATTCCTCTAAAACAAGCCATTATTGAAGCGGGTGCGGTAAGAACAACTCCAATTTTGTTAACAACAGGAGCGGTTGTAATTGGAGCCGTAATCATATTGTTTGATCCAATTTTCCAAGGTTTGGCAATTTCACTTGTATTTGGCGCAATTGTTTCAACTATCCTTACGCTAATTGTAGTTCCAATTATTTATTACATCACCGAAAGAAAAAAGTGGGAAAATAAGATTGAAAATAATTAAAATTAACCTTACTGTTATACAGCTTTAGGGTTACTAAATTAAATAATTATGAAAAATAGAATCATTAGAGCAATAGCAGGGAGTTTCATACTTATAAGTATCGTTCTTTCCCTTTATGTAAATCAAAATTGGTTATGGTTTACAGCATTTGTAGGTTTTAATCTATTACAATCTTCTATTACAAAATGGTGTTTGATGGAAGATATTTTAGATAAATTAGGAGTAAAAGATTAATAATAAGCCGTTCTGACAAATTACAGAACGGCTTTAATTTTTAAATGTTTTGTAACTATAGTTACAGTCGTCCTTTACATATTCATGTAATTTTATATTTCGATTAAATAAAAACAATATTAAGTTGGTTTAATTTTTCTATTAAAGTCGATTTTAATACAAATAATTAATTTAAAAACTATGTTAGAACTTATTAAACAGCCTTGGCATTGGGCAATTGCTGGAACACTTATTGGATTATTAATTCCCATTTTATTATTGTTAGGTAATATTAAATTAGGCGTTTCGTCTTCATTAAAACATGTTTGTGCCATTTGCATTCCTAAAAATATTCCGTTTTTTAACTATGAATGGAAAAAGGAAATTTGGAGTTTGTTTTTTGTAGTTGGAATTGTTTTAGGAGGTTTTATCGCTTCAGCATTTTTAGCCAATCCAAATGATATTATCGTTTCTCAAGATACTAAAAACGCTTTGCAAGAATTTGGTATTACAAATTATTCTGAGTTAATGCCTGTTCAAATTTTTTCAATAGAGAATATTTTAACATTAAAAGGACTTGTATTTTTTGTAATTGGAGGATTTTTAGTTGGTTTCGGAACTAGATATGCTGGAGGTTGTACAAGTGGTCATTCTATTTTAGGATTGTCAACGTTACAATTGCCTTCTCTTATTGCCACGTGTTGTTTTATGATTGGTGGAATTATTGTTACCAATTTAATCATGCCCTTAATTTTTAAATTCCTTTAATCATGAAAAATTTAAAATATTTATTCGTTGGAATCGTATTCGGAATAATTTTTATAAAAGCTGAAATTGTAAGTTGGTTTCGTATTCAAGAAATGTTTCGTTTTCAATCTTTTTATATGTTTGGATTAATTGGAACGGCTGTTGTAGTAGGGTTTTTATCTATTTTAATCATTAAAAAATTAAAATTGAAAACAATCGACAAGCAACCAATTACAATTGAGAAAAAAGAAAGTAATAAAGGTCAAATTTTTGGCGGATTATTATTCGGAATGGGTTGGGCGTTAACAGGAGCTTGTCCGGGTTCCATTTATGCTCAATTTGGTGCTGGTTTTTTAGTCGTAGGTGTTGTGTATTTAAGTGCCGTTTTGGGTACTTGGTGCTATGGTTACTTTAAAGATAAATTACCACATTAAAATACAAAAAGCCGTTCTAAGATAAATAGAACGGCTTTATAATTTTAGTTTAAAAATAGTTTATACTACTTTTAAAATATAATAGTTTTTCTTTCCTTTTTGAAGTAACACGAATTTATCTCCAATTAAATCGTTTTTAGAAATTACATATTCTTCCGTTACTTTTACTTTGTTCACTGATATAGCATTGTCTTTTAACGCTCTTCTTGTTTCGTTACCTGATGATAAAAATCCAGATTTAACAAATGCATCAACAATTGGGTAACCTGCTTCAATATCAGCTAATGAAACTTCTGCTTGATCTAAACTTTCGAAAACATCGGCTAACGTTTTTAAATCCAATTGTTTTAAATCGTCAACCGTAGGTTTAAAAAAAGCTTGAGAAGCAAAAACGGCTTTTTCATGTTCTTCCGCACCGTGAATCATAACCGTTAATTCTTCGGCTAATTTTTTCTGTAAAGCACGTAAATGTGGTGCTTCAGCATGTTCCGCTAATAAAGCGTCAATGGTTTCTTTATCTAAGAACGTGAATATTTTAATATATCTTTCTGCATCAACATCTGTAGTGTTAAACCAAAACTGGTAAAATTCATATGGAGAAGTTTTATCAGCATCTAACCAAATATTTCCTTTTTCCGATTTTCCGAATTTAGAACCATCTGCTTTTGTAATTAACGGACAAGTCATCGCGAAAGCTTTTCCTTCTGTTTCAGAATCAACATTCATTCTTCTGATTAATTCTGTTCCAGTAGTAATATTTCCCCATTGATCACTTCCACCCATTTGTAATAAACAATTGTGGTGTTTGTGTAAATGGTAAAAATCGTATCCTTGAATTAATTGGTACGTAAACTCTGTAAAACTCATTCCTTCACCTTCTCCAGATAAACGTTTTTTAACCGAATCTTTACTCATCATGTAGTTCACGGTAATACGTTTTCCTACTTCACGAACAAAATCGATAAAAGAAAACTCTTTCATCCAATCGTAATTGTTAACTAATACAGGAGCTTGTGCATCTGTTGCATCGAAATCTAAAAAGCGAGATAAAACGCGTTTAATTCCTTCAACATTTTTATTTAAAGTCGCTTCGTCTAATAAATTTCTTTCAGCCGATTTTCCTGATGGATCACCAATCATACCCGTAGCACCACCAACTAAAGCGAAAGGTTTGTGCCCAAATTTACGTAAGTGCATCAATAAAATAATAGGCACTAAACTTCCAATATGTAATGAATCTGAAGTTGGATCAAATCCAATATAAACAGCTGTTGGTTCTTTTAAAAGTTGTTCTTCTGTTCCTGGCATAGCATCGTGTACTAAGCCTCTCCATTGTAATTCTTGGTATAAATTCTTCATTATTATTTATTTTTTTTCACCCTCAGCATCTGGGTCTTCATTATTTTCTAATACATCCATGGTTAACTCCTTCAACTCTTGTTGGTTGGCAATACTTCTGTTTAATGATAAAACCAAACTTGGTAATAAAATTAAATTGGTTAGCATACCAAATAATAAAGTAATTGAAACCAAACCACCTAAAGCTACTGTTCCTCCAAATTCCGATAAAGTAAATACCGAAAATCCGAACAATAATACAAAAGAAGTATAAAACATACTTGGACCTTCTTCATCTAAAGTAGAGAAGATTGATTTTTTAATTTTCCAATTATTGCGAATTAATTCTTGGCGATATTGGGCTAAGAATCGAATCGTATCATCAACCGATAAACCAAACGCAATTCCGAATACTAAAATAGTAGAAGGTTTAATCGGAATTCCTAAATATCCCATTAATCCAGCCGTAGCAAGTAATGGTAATAAATTCGGAATTAACGCTACAAAAATCATTTTCACCGAACGGAATAAGAAAAAGATTAAAGCGGCTGTTAAAGCTAATGCAAAAATTAACGATTCAATTAAATTGTCTAATAAATAACCAGTTCCTTTTTGGAATAATAATGCTTTTCCAGTTATAGTAACTGTAAATCTTTCTTTTGGAAATAACTTATTAATTCGGTCTTGTAATTTTTCTTCAACTTCAATCATTTCATCTGTCCCAATTTCTTTCATAAAAGTTGAAATTCTTGCATAACGACCCGTATCATCTACATAACTTTTCAGCGGATTGTTTTTACTATCTTTTGATGAATTTTTTATATATGGTAAAATAAAAGCTTGCTCTTGTGAATTTGGTAAATCATAAAAAGCTGGATTCCCGTTATAATACGCTTGCTTTGAAAATTTTACTAAGTTCACAATTGAAACAGGCTTTGAAAGTTCTGGAATCGCTTCAATTTCTTGTTGCAATTCATCCATTTTCTTCAAAGTAGAAGCTTTCATGACACCTTTTTTACGTTTCGTGTCAATTAAAATCTCTACGGGTAAAACGCCATTAAATTCTTTTTCAAAGAAACGAATATCATCAAAGAAAGCTGTTTTTTTAGGCATGTCTTCTAAGATACTTCCAGAGATTTTCATTTTGTACACACCAATGATTCCGATAATTAAAATTCCTACTGCAACTGAATAAACTTTTACATTATGGTATTTTACTTGGTCGATGATCCAGTTTTTAAAGTTTACCAAATATCCACGTTCCAAATGCTCTAAATGTTTTGCTTTCGGAATTGGCATGAAACTGAAAAAAATTGGAATCACAAATAAACTCAGAATGAATAGTAACATAATGTTAACTGAAGTTACAATTCCGAATTCTTGTAATAATTTATTATCCGTAATGATAAACGTAGCAAAACCAACTGCTGTTGTTACATTCGTAATAAACGTTGCGGTTCCAACTTTCGTTAATACACGTTGTAAACCTTTTGCTTTGTTACCGTGAGCACGAGCTTCTTGGTGGTATTTATTGGTTAAGAAAATACAATTCGGAATTCCAATAATTACAATTAATGATGGAACTAAAGCCGTTAATACCGTAATTTCATAGCGTAACAATCCTAATAATCCGAAAGACCACATTACTCCAATCATTACGACAAAAACTGCCATTAAAGTAGTACGGAACGAACGGAAAAAGAAATAGAAAATTAACGATGTTACTAATAATGTCGCACCAATAAACAAACCAATTTCGCTAATAATTGCTTTGGCATTTAGCGTTCTGATGTAGGGCATTCCAGATACTTTGATGTCGGTTTTAGTCTTGGCCTTAA
The DNA here is from genome assembly GCF_900110615.1 of Flavobacterium urocaniciphilum. Taxonomy (GTDB): domain Bacteria; phylum Bacteroidota; class Bacteroidia; order Flavobacteriales; family Flavobacteriaceae; genus Flavobacterium; species Flavobacterium urocaniciphilum. The sequence goes on along the minus strand of NZ_FOEI01000003.1, from coordinate 38,194 downwards.
ATTCATCAATGGCTGGAATTAACTTATTTAAAACGAATTCTTTACGATCTGGTTTGTTTACAATATCTTTTTTTACATAAATAACGCTTCTTACAATTCCACTTTTTTTATTGAACAATAAGCTTTCGTAAAAAGGCATTTTGTTTAATAAATCGTGTTTTTTGTTATTTAGATAAGCAGCATCAGCTATTTGAGTGGGATCGATAAATTTTTGAGTTTGAAACGTTTGTAACGAATCATTTTTTTTCAAATCTAAAATCTCATTAAACGACAAAACATTTTCAACTTCTTTGTTTTTCGCAATAGAAGCCATCATGTTGTTCCAAGCTTTAAAAGTTGCTGGTTTAAAAACGTCCTCACTTTTTACAGCAAATACAATAACGTTGCCTTCTTCACCAAACTTCTTTAAAAAGTCAGTGTAAGCAATATTATCTTTATGGTCGTTTGGTAAAAGATTCGCTTCAGTTTGGGTAAAACGGATGTATTGCCATTGCGTAGCCATAAAAATGGTAAAAGCAACGATTAATAAAATTACCCAATGTCTATTTCTTAAAAGAGTACGCGCTACAAAATTCCAAAAACTGGTGTTTAGCCACTTCGTCATGATATAAATTTAGTGTGCAAAGGTAAGAATTATGATGAAATATAGTCTTAAAATGAGTTAAAAAGATGGTTTTTTTAACCATATAAGTCATATAAGTTTTCAAGTTGACAAGATTGATAGTGTTTATTTTAACTAAATCCCCAAATTCAACGTAAAGGATAATTTTATCGCTAAATTTTGGTCGAATTTTGGTAATTGATACGGACCATATCGGTAATACGTAGACAATCCGAAGCCTTTGAAGATATTTTGCAATTCGAAACCAGATTCATAAAAACCTTTTTCCATCGTTTTAAACACAATACCTTGATGATTTTCTGGGTTGGATAAATTACCAAAGGCGAGTTTGGTTCCTAGTACTAAAGTAGGTTTGATGCTTTTCGAAATCATCCATTTGTTAAAATGATGTTTAATTTGAAATAGCGAATAGCGATCCGAATAAAATTCATTGAAATACATAGTTTCAAACGATGTTTTATTAGCGAAAGTAATGCGTCTTAAAATCGCTTCTTTATCTAAATTGTTCGGAGAAACACTATATAAATGGGAAAGTGGAGCATTCCCTAAACTAATTCCTGCTTGTAGTAAAAAAGTGGTTTTTCTACCCGATAAATGTTTTTTCTCAAAATTTATACGAGTGTCAATTTTAGTAAATTCAATATTGTCACTCATCAAATCCGGAATAGCTTGTGCAATTTGTAAAGTCACTTTTGGAAACCCTTTTTCAACTTCTAAAATTTCTTCAGGCGCTTGTAAAAATTTACTTTTTGGCGACCATTCTAAACTTAAAGTGGCTAGCGTTAAACTGTAAATATCATAAGTTGTTTTCGGAGTAACGAATTCGTAATTGAACAACGGATTAATTCGAGAACGATTGATGTTAAATATGGTTTCGACTTTAGAAATAAATTTCGATTCAAACGTAAATTCATACGATTGATGGTTGTAAAACGTAGAAATATTAAACGGTCGTGGATCGTATAATTTGAATCTCTTATTATCAGCTAATAAAGATAAATCGGCAAATTCGGTTATGTCGTCTGTAAAGGAACCCGTTATCCAAGTGTCGGTGTTTTTTGAAACTCGGAACGAACTTCCAAACTGACTTTTAAAAACTCCGTCTTTGGTTCCGTAAGCACCATATCCAAAAATTTTAAAATAAGGTGATAAGCGGTTATTAGTAGACAGTCCAAGTCCTAAACGGAAACCTTCATAATTATTATATTTGAAAATATCACGCGCTCGAACATCTAAAAATCCAAAAGGAATTTGTCCGTTAATTAGCTTTTTTCCAAAATAAATTTTCTTTTCAATTTTGGTGGCAGTTACTAAACTATCTAATGTTTGATAGGTATGTTGAGAACGAAAATCAATACTGTCGTTAGCAATCGCATTGAAAAAAACCGGATTGGCTTTGGTAGCACTTTTATCAATTTGAATTTGATAATGTTGTTTTTTTTGTTTTTCAGAAAAATTATAATCAGAATAATTTCGGTTTATTTTTACGAATATATCACTTGAATAGTCAAACTTTTTTCGAGATGAACCATTGGTCATGTTTTCAAATTGAATGGTTTCCCCTAAAAAATCAATATTGTGTTTCCCTTTCCCTTTGGTAATCCATAAACTCTGCGAAACCGGAAACCACGATTTTCCATTATTAAACCATCCAAAAATAGTTTCTGTTTTGACATTGATGATACTGTTGATGTAAAAATTACTTTTAGTGATAGAAAAAGATTGTAAATGAACGGTAACAGAACCCGTAATTTTATTTTTAAATATGTTCTTTTTAGATTCAAATTGTAATACAATTTCTTTACCTTTTTTAGTTTGAATGGTATCGACAATTTCGAATTTGTATTTTTTGGAACCTTCAGCAGTAAAAGGGTTTTGAAAAGTAAATTGTAATATTTTCAATTGTTTTTTACTCAAATCAAAAGGCATGAATTCCTGTCCCAATAATTCGTAAACCGGTTGCTTTAACCCAGCCATTTTTAACCCAATAATATTTTCTTTTTTCTTGCCTTTAAGTACAGAAATAGTGGAAACTTTCTCGGTTTGATAAATGTGTTGTTTGGTAATTAGTTTTTTGAATTTATAACTAGAAGAATCAATTACAAATTTTGTTTTTTTCTTGTTTTTGAATAGCGTATCTATTGAACTAGAAATAGAATCAGGATGTGCAGAAATGATGGCTTTTTCGTAAAAAGAATAACTAAAATCTAACGCTTTTAAATTATTATTATTCTGAATTCGGATAATATTACTTAGTAATTTTTGAGTATTTTCATCTTGTTTTATAGTATTCTTCTGAGCCAAAGCTCCAAAAGAACACATGAACAAAACCCAAAATAATATCCTCATTTAGTAGTAAATTTAAAGCAAATATACAGATAATAAAAAAAGCGTTCAATTTCTTGAACGCTTTAATAGTTTTTTAACTAAAATTATTTCGCTTCGTTGAAACGTCTTGTAACTTCGTCCCAGTTAATTACATTGAAAAAAGCTTCAACGTAATCAGGTCTTCTGTTTTGATAGTTTAAATAATACGCGTGTTCCCAAACATCTAAACCTAAAATTGGTGCACCACCGCAACCAATTCCTGGCATTAATGGATTGTCTTGGTTTGCTGAAGAACAAACTTCAACTTTTCCACCTTTTTGCACACATAACCAAGCCCATCCAGAACCGAAACGTGTAGCAGCAGCTTTAGAAAATTCTGCTTTAAAATTGTCAAATGAACCATAAGCAGCATCAATTGCAGCAGCTAATTCACCTGTTGGTAAACCACCACCATTTGGCGACATTACTGTCCAAAATAAGTTATGATTGTAAAATCCACCACCGTTATTTCTAACGGGCATGTTATTCATATCTAAATTAGCCATAATTGCATCGATAGAATGATTTTCTAAATCTGTTCCAGCAATTGCAGCATTTAAATTTGTTGTATAAGCATTATGATGTTTTGTATGGTGAATTTCCATAGTTCTCGCATCAATATGTGGTTCTAATGCATCGTATGCATAAGGTAATTGTGGTAATTCAAAAGCCATGATATACTATTTTAAATGATTATTATTTTTTTCAAATTTATAACTTTAACTTTGAAAATAAAAATTTACAAGGCATAAACGAAATTGATTTAACACATAGATTCATAGATTTTTTTGATTATAGTGAAGATGCTTCGCTTGTAAAAGGGCTATGTTCTTGAATTCAAAATTGTAGCCACGAATTCTCGAATTTTTTCTGTTCCTTTTTTAATTTTATTCGAATAATTATCGACTATGTCGATTAATAATTTTTTTAATGATATTTTTACATTCGTGAATTCGTGGCTAAAAAATAAATAACATTTCCATTTATGGCATTTCAATTGTATAACGCTTCAGCAGGTTCTGGAAAAACCTATACTTTAACAAAAGAATATTTGAAGATTTTGTTAAAAGCTCCTTCTAATGATGCCTATAAAAAAATTCTAGCGATTACGTTTACGAATAAAGCTGTAGAAGAAATGAAAAGCCGAATTGTAGAAAGTTTAATTGCTTTTACAGAAGATGAGGTTTCAGATAAAACATTAGCTTTCATGCAAGAAATTGCTTCTGAAATCAAACTTGATGTGCATTCTATACAAGTAAAATCGAGAAAAATATTAAAAAACTTAATTCATAATTATGCTGCTTTTGATATTTCTACGATTGATAAATTTACCCACCGAATCATTCGAACGTTTACGCACGACTTGAATTTACCTACGAATTTTGACGTAACACTAGATACAGATGAATTACTAAAAAATGCCATTGATGTTGTTGTTGCTAAAGCAGGTGAAGACGAACAATTGACCAATATTCTTGTCAATTTTGCTAAAAACAAAGCAGATGACGATAAAAGTTGGGATGTTACAGTCGATTTATATAAGGTTTCTAAGTTAATTTTAAACGAAGAACATTTTTTTAATTTCGGAAAATTAGCCGATAAAACGGTTGATGATTTTGCTAAGATTTCAGAAAAAATAAAGCTGAAAGTTGAAAACAATAAAAATGTAATTAAAGAAAATGCAAAACTTATTTTAGATGATTTTACAGCAAATAATTTAACGAAAGACGATTTTGATAGAGGAACTTTTTTTAATCATGTTGTAAATTTATTTCAAGAAAAAGCTTCTGATTATGATTTTGTAAACGATAGAGAAATTAAAGAATCATCGAAATCAAAACAACCAGAAACGGTTAAATTTTTAAGTAAATCTTGGAAGTTAAAATTAGCTTTGATTTACCGTGCAAAACATGAAAATGCCTTATTTGATTTGATTATCAAAAACATGATTCCGTTGTCGTTAATTAAAGTCATCTATAAAGAATATAAAAAGCTACAAGAAGATCAAAATGTGTTGTCTATTTCCGATTTCAACACCATCATTCATGATGAAATAAAAGACCAACCTGCACCATTTATTTATGAACGTTTGGGCGACAGATACCGTCATTATTTTATTGACGAATTTCAAGATACTTCGCAATTGCAATGGGAAAATTTTATTCCTTTAATTGATAATGCATTGGCGAGTGAAGATTTAGATGGAACGCAAGGTTCGTTAATGATTGTGGGCGATCCAAAACAATCTATTTACCGTTGGCGCGGTGGAAAAGCAGAACAATTTATCGATTTAAGTAATTCAGTAAATCCGTTTTCAAACAAAGAAAAATCCGTTAAAAATTTACCGAAGAATTACCGAAGTTTTTCAGAAGTTATCCAGTTTAACAATCAGTTTTTTCAATTTCTTTCGGATGAATTTGCAAACGAAGATTATAAAAAATTATATCTAAATACTGCTATGCAAGAAGTGAATACGAAGCAAGGCGGATTGGTTTCAATTAACTTTTTAAATGATGATATTGAAATTACTGAAGAGATTGCCGATGACGAATCCATCACAGAAAAAGACAAACAATATTTATCTAAAACGTTAGAGATTATTCAAAAATCTATTGCTAATGGTTTTGATTATTCGGACATCGTTTTACTAACTCGAAAAACGAGAAATGGTGTTTTGTTGGCCAATTTCTTAACGGAAAAAAACATACCAATTATTTCTTCCGAAACATTGTTAATTCAAAATGCTTCGGAAGTAAAATTCATCATAAACTTTTTAGAATATTTAGACAGTGCGAATAATCAGGAATCGAAAATAAATTGGTTGTATTTTGTTGCAAAAGAAAAAGTGGCTAAAAATGATATTCATGAATTTATTGTAAAAGCTAAAGATTTATCGGAAACGGATTTAGAACACTATTTGGCTCTGTATGATTGTTCGATTTCTTTTGAAAATTGTAGAAAAAAATCATTATATGAAGCAGTTGAAAATATTGCTCATGTGTTTTTAAAAGAAAAAACAACCATTTCATATGTGCAGTATTTTCTCGATTTGGTTTTGGAAAGAAATGTAAAATTTCAAACGAGTATTGCCGATTTTCTTGATTATTGGAAGAAAACTGGATTTCAAAAAAGTATACCGTCACCAGAAGGAGAAAAAGCGATTCGAATTATGACCATTCATAAATCGAAAGGATTAGAATTTCCTGTGGTGATTTATCCGTTTGCAGACGACGATTTGAAATCTCGCGGTAATGATGTTTGGATTCCTTTAGAAGACGAAAGTATCGATTTACCACAAGCATTAGTGAGTCAGAATAAAGCGTTAGAGAAGTACAATGAAGCGACGAATGAAATTTACCAAACGAAAACACAAGAAGAAATTTTAGATACTATTAATGTATTATATGTTGCCTTAACACGTGCTGAGGAACAATTGCATATCATAAGTAGTTATAAAATAATTAGTGGAGGAAAAATTTCAACTTCTAAAACATTAGCAACATATTTCATAAATTTCTTAGAACAAAATGCTAATTTTTCAATTGAACAAAAAGAATATGTATTTGGAAATGCCAAACGATTATCACAACCAAAATCCTTTTCAAATAATAAAGCAGAAATACATACGGTAGAACATGCTTTGGATTTTTCTTCCATAAAAATTGCAAAAAAAGAAGCATTAATGTGGGGAACTTCACAACAAGATGCGATTGAGTTTGGAAATATTTTACATCAGATATTATCGTATATCATTAAGCCAAACGATGTAGAAGAAGCTATAACTAAAAGTTTGGAGGAAGGTTTGATTCAATTTTCAGAAAAAACTATTTTCGAAGAAAAGATCAAGCAAATTATTCAGCATCCAGAATTAGAAGCTTTTTTCAATCCGAATTTTACTGTTTTTACAGAACACAATATTATTTCTCCAAATGAAATTAATTTAAAACCAGACCGTTTGGTTCTTCATAATAATGAAGCTTATTTAATTGATTATAAAACGGGTGTGCCAGAAGAAAAGCATAAAAAGCAAATAGAAAACTATGTGCGAGTTATTGAAAAAATGAATTTAAAAGTGAGTAAAAAAGTACTACTATATATAGGAGAAGAATTAAAAATTATACATTTGTAAAAAATAATTAAATTAAAGGTTTCAACATCGAACCTAAAACCATAAACAATAAACACAAATCATGTACGGTAAAATTAAAGAGCATTTACAAAACGAATTAAATGTTATTGAACAAAACGGATTGTATAAAAAAGAAAGAATTATTACTTCGCCTCAAGGTGCTGAAATAATTGTAAATGGAGAAACAGTTTTAAATTTCTGTGCGAATAATTATTTAGGATTATCATCTCATCCTGAAGTAGTTCAAGCGGCAAAAGACGCATTAGATTCTCATGGATTCGGAATGTCTTCTGTTCGTTTTATTTGTGGTACTCAAGATATTCATAAAAAACTAGAAGCAGAAATTGCTGATTTTTATGGAACAGAAGATACTATTTTATATGCTGCAGCTTTTGATGCAAATGGTGGTGTATTCGAACCTTTATTAGGTGAAGAAGATTGTATCATTTCTGATAGTTTAAATCATGCTTCAATTATCGATGGTGTTCGTTTGTGTAAAGCGGCGCGTTACCGTTATGATAATAACAATATGGAACAATTAGAAGAACAATTGATTAAAGCTACAGAAGCTGGTCATCGTTTTAAATTAATTGTTACGGATGGTGTGTTCTCAATGGACGGATTAGTAGCGCCTTTAGATAAAATTTGCGATTTAGCAGATAAGTATGATGCTTTAGTAATGGTAGACGAATGTCATGCAGCTGGTTTCATAGGCGCATCTGGTAAAGGAACATTAGAAGCTAAAAATGTCATGGGTCGTGTAGATATTATTACAGGAACATTAGGTAAAGCTTTAGGTGGTGCAATGGGAGGTTATACAACGGCTAAAAAAGAAATTATTGAAATCTTACGCCAACGTTCACGTCCATATTTATTTTCAAATTCATTATCTCCTGCAATTGTTGGGGCTTCTTTAAAAGTATTTGAGTTATTGAAAAAAGACAATTCATTAAGAGATAAATTAGAATGGAATACGAATTACTTTAAAGAAGGGTTACGCAAAGCTGGTTTAGATTTTATTGATGGCGATTCTGCAATTGTTCCAGTTATGCTGTATGATGCAAAATTATCGCAAATTATGGCAGATGAATTATTGAAAGAAGGAATTTATGTAATTGGATTTTTCTTCCCAGTAGTTCCAAAAGAAAAAGCCCGTATTAGAGTACAGTTGTCTGCTGCGCATTCTAAAGAACACTTAGACAAGGCGATAGCTGCCTTTACATTAGTGGCAAAAAAATTAAATATTATTCAGTAATTTAGCATTAATTAACTTTTAATTAGGAAAAAAAGCACAAAAGTTTTGTGAATTACAAAAAACATATTACTTTTGTTCATATTATAACGCATTGTAATTAAATTTAATAAAAAGTATGAAACATCTTAACAAACTATTTGCTGGGGCGTTATTGTTGGCTGGATTATCAGCTAATGCTCAAGACAGCACAAACCCATGGGCTATATCTTTTGGTGTAAACGCAGTTGACACTAAAATAAGCATGAAAGGGAATGATCACCTAAGATTTGAAGAATTGTATAATCCACGTGGTAACTTTAACATTGTACCTTCTGTATCTTATGTTAATGTTGCAAGAAATGTTGGAGGAAACTTTAGCTTTGGGTTAACAGGGTCTTTTAACAAAATTTCAAAATGGGTAGAGCATGTACCTGGAACTGAGAATACACACGTTGTAGTAAATCCTGGAGATTTAAACTACTACGGAATTGATGGAGCAATTTCTTACAGCTTCAAAGATTTAATCAAATCTAAATGGTTTGACCCAAGTTTAAATTTAGGAGGAGGTTACACTTTCTTTGGTGATGCTTCTGCTGGAACAGTAAACGGAGGATGGGGATTAAACTTATGGTTTGCTAAAAATGTAGCATTATCATTAGGATCTACTTTAAAATATGGTTTCGATGACAACAGAGTTCCAGATATGGACGTTCCAACTCATATTTTCCACCATGCAGGTTTAAAATTCCAATTTGGTGCTAAAGATACTGACGGAGACGGAATTATCGACAAAGAAGATGCTTGTCCAGATGTACCAGGATTAGAGCAATTCCAAGGTTGTCCTGATACAGATTTAGACGGTATCCAAGATTCTGCTGATGCTTGTCCAAATGATTTCGGAACAGTTGAAATGAATGGTTGTCCTGACCAAGATGGTGATACAGTTGCTGATAAAGATGACGCTTGTATCGATGTACCTGGTTTACCAGTGTTAGGTGGATGTCCAGATGCTGATGGTGACGGTGTTGCTGATAAAGATGACGCTTGTCCTACAATCAAAGGAGAAAAAGCTAACAAAGGTTGTCCATGGCCTGATACAGATGGTGACAAAGTTTTAGATAAAGACGATAAATGTCCTACTGTTGCTGGTACTGTTGCTAACAACGGATGTCCAGAAGTATCAGAAGATACAATGAAAAAATTAAATGATTACGCTAAAACAATCTTATTCGATACAGGAAAATCTTCTTTCCAAAAACAAACTTTACCTGTATTAGAAGCTATGGCTGCTATCTTAAAAGAGTACCCAACTGCTAAGTTTGCTTTAGAAGGTCACACTGATTCTGACGGTAAAGATGCTACTAACTTACAATTATCTAAAGATAGAGCAGCTGCTGTTAAAAATTACTTAATTGAAAAAGGAATCGCTTCTGACAGATTAACTTCTGAAGGTTACGGAGAAACTAAACCAGTTGCTTCTAACAAAACTAAAGCTGGTAAAGCTCAAAACAGAAGAGTAGAAGTTAAATTAGTAAAATAATTTTTCTCTAACAATATTCTTAAAAGGCCTCAATTTATTGAGGCCTTTTTTTTATCTTTATTGCCATGGAGGCAACTTTTTTATCTCAATTAGCTAATGAATTATTAATCAATAGTTCTGAATCTTTATATCAAACAACAATTGTTTTACCGAATAAAAGAGCTAAACTTTTTTTAATAGAAGAATTAAAAAAACAATCAAACGAAACCTTTTTAGCACCTCAAATAATTAGTATTGAAAGCCTAATTGAAGAAATAGCTCAATTAAGAGCTTTAGAAAATATTGAACTCCTATTTGAATTTTATATTGTTTATCTTGAACTAACAGAACAATCAAAACAACAAGATTTTGAACGATTTTCAAGTTGGGCTATCACTATACTACAAGACTTTAATGAAATTGATCGTTATCTAGTTAATCAAAATGAATTATTTTCTTATTTATTGGACATTGAACGTATTAAGCATTGGACACCCAATATAAATAATCAATCTGCTTTAGTAGAAAATCATTTAGAATTTTGGAAATTATTACCAACTTATTACGATACATTCACTCAGCATTTACTCCTTAAAAAAGTTGGTTATCAAGGTTTATTGTATCGAAAATCAGCAGAAAATATTGTAAGTTTTACAAAACAATTAGAAAACAAATCATATGTATTTGCCGGATTCAATGCATTGAACAATGCTGAAGAAACTATTATTAAACATTTATTGGAAAACAATAAAGCAAAAGTTTATTGGGATATTGATGCTGTTTTTCTAAAAGATGAATTTCATGATGCTGGTTTATTCTTAAGAAGGATTAAAAAAACTTGGAAACATTTTGAATCAAATCCATTTAATTGGGTAATGAATGAATTTTCTAAGGAAAAAAATATTGAAGTTATTGGTACTCCCAAATCAATTGGACAGGCCAAAATTGCAGGTAAAATAATTGAAAAAATAGCACAAGAAAATTCTTCATTACAAAATACTGCTGTAGTATTAAGTGAAGAAAATATTTTAATTCCACTATTAAATTCATTACCAGCTGAGGTTGAAAATTTAAATATTACAATGGGTTATCCAAGTAAAAATAATCCTGCACAAATATTAATTTTCAAGTTATTCAATTTGCATTTAAATGCTCAAAAAAGAAATCAAAAGCAAAGTGTTTTCTATTATAAAGAAGTATTGGAAATTTTAAATAATCCATTAGTGGTTTCGAGTGTTAATGCCAATGAAGTAGTTAAAATCATCAAAAATTCCAATTTAACCTTCATTACTGAAAAGCGTTTAACAGATTTGTTTACTAGATACAATCTTCAAAACAATGCTTTAGTTTCATTATTGTTTTTTGATTGGCAAGGTTCAATTACTCAAATTCTTGATAAATTAAAGGCAATTTTAATTTTTATAAAAGAGCATTTGAATAATCAAAACGAACAAGATAAAGTAACCAAAGCTTTTGTTTTTTCTATTTATAACATCATTATAAAGATTTCAAATTATTACGAAACCTATCAAAACATTGATACTTTAGAAATTCTTTTTTCAATCTATAAACAAGTAATCGATCAAGCGCAAGTTTCATTTGAAGGTGAACCTTTACAAGGTTTACAAATTATGGGAATTTTGGAAAGTCGTGTGTTAGATTTTGAAAACGTAATTATTACTTCTTTAAATGAAGGAAAATTACCTGGAGGAAAATCAAACAATTCTTTTATTCCATATGATGTTAAATTAGAAAAAGGATTGCCAACTTACAAAGAACGTGATGCTATTTTTACATATCACTTTTACCGTTTGTTACAACGTGCCAAAAATATATACTTACTTTATAACACCCATTCTGAAGGTATTGATGCTGGAGAGAAAAGTCGTTTTATTACTCAATTAGAAATTGAACATTTACCTAATCATCATTTCAAAAAAGTGTTTTACAATGCGATTAAACCGGATACGATTTATCAACCAATTGAAATTGTAAAAACAGAATCCATTTTAAATCGACTAAAAGAAATAGCAACTGTTAAAGGTTTTTCGCCTTCGGCATTAACGAATTATTTACGAAATCCGATTCAGTTTTATTATCAACGTATTTTAGGTGTTCGTGAAAATGAAGAAGTAGAAGAAAATGTAGCGGTGAATACTTTAGGAACAATTATTCACGAAGTATTAGAAAAAATGTATCAACCTTTTGAAGGAAAAAATATTCAAATTAAAACGGTTGATATTGAAAATATGATTCAAAATATCGAAGCATATACATTGGAAAAATTCATTGAAGTTTATAAAGAAGGTGAAATTAAAAAAGGAAAGAATTTAATTGCTTTTGAAGTCGCCAAACGTAATATTTATAACTTCTTACTTCAAGAAAAACTAAATCTTGAAAATGGAGACGAATTGTTTATTCTTTCGTTAGAAAAAGAACATGCTGCAGAAATAACACATCCCAATTTACCTTATCCTATAAGGATTGCGGGTAAAGTCGATCGTATTGAATTGCGAAATAACACGATTCGTATCATCGATTATAAAACGGGTAAAGTTGAAGCCAAAAAATTAAAAATTGCCACTTTTGAAGGGTTAACATTGGATTTAGCGAATGATAAAATCATTCAATTATTGTGTTATGCGCTAATGTTTCAAAAAAGTGAATGGAAAGGTAATTATAATGTAGAAGTAGGAATTATTTCTTTTAAAAATATGAAAGCTGGCTTTTTGCCTTTTACATTTGGAGCTCCAAGAAGTAAAGATGTTGAGACGGTTATTACTCCAGAATTTTTAGAATTATTCACAGAAGAATTAGTAATTTTAATTCAAGAGATTTTAAATCCTGATGTTTCTTTTAAGGAAGTAATTTAATATTTTCTGCCACGAATTCTCGAATTTTTTATTTTGTAACTTTTGATTCGTATCGACTTTGTCGATAATTATTCGAATAATTATCGTTGATTTTTATTTAATATTCGTCAATTCGTGGCAAAAAATAAAACTCTAATAATTTGCTAACTTTTTGGTTACATTTTCAAAAACCCAACTAAAACTTTCTCCAATTCTGCTTGGTTTTCGAGGTGACTCATATGTCCGTCGTTGAAAGTTACCAATTGAACTTTTGTGCCTTCCACTTGTTCTACATTTTCTTCGTAATTTAAAACAGGATCTTTTTTTCCTAAGATTAACATAATTGGATACGGCGCAAAATGTAAAATCACTTCACGATCTTTACGCAATTTCATGCCTTCTTGAGCCGCAATAATTCCTTGTAAAGGAGTTTGTAACGCTTCTTCACGAACCCATTCAATTTGTTCAATCAGTTTTTCACGGTTTTCTTCCGAAAATAAATTCGCAATACTCATTCGAACCGCTGCTACATAATTTTGTTTGACCGCTTTTATCGCACGAGTTCGGTTCGCAATGCGTTCGTCGCTATCCGCACGAGAAGTCGAATTTAGCAACACCAAACCTTTCATAAATTCTGGATACAATTCGGCGAAAGCCAACGCTACATAACCACCCATCGAATGTCCAACAAAAATAGCTTTTCTAATTTTTAAATCGGTTAAAACATGATGAACAGCATCAGCCATATCTTCCATACTGTGCACATAACCCAAACAATCGGTTTGACCATGACCTAATAAATCAATACAAACCACACGATTTTTTTTAGCTAAAATAGGCGCCAAATACTTCCACATGGTACTGTTTTCCAAAAAACCATGTAATAGAACTACAGTCGTGCCTTTTCCAGTATCGGTGTAGGCGATTTTTGTGTTTTTAAAAAATGTTTGTTTGTAGTTCAAAGTTTATTGTTTGTTGTTGAATAATTTATCTTGCAAAAGTAAGATTTAACCGCAAAGGACAAAAAGATTTTCGCAAAGTTCGCAAAGTTTTTCCGATTCGTTTTATTTTACAAAATGATCAAAAACTACTTTTACTAGACAAATAAGAATAAAAAAAACGGTTTACGAAAGTAAACCGTTATATCTGACCACTAAAAACTGACCACTGAATACTGAATTAAGAATTCATTATCGATTCAATTTCATCCGCTTCAATCGGAATATATTTCATTAAATTAAATGGTGCTCCAGTTGGCTGAATAACCACATCATCTTCTAAACGAATACCAAATCCTTCTGCTGGAATATAAATTCCTGGTTCCACCGTGAAAACCATATTTGCTTGCATAGGTTCATGTAATAATCCGTAATCGTGTGTGTCCAAACCTAAATGATGCGACGTTCCGTGCATGAAATATTTTTTATAGGCTGGCCAATCCGGATTTTCATTCTGAACATCTGCTTTGTCGATTAATCCTAAACCTAATAATTCTGATGTCATTACTTTACCAACTTCCACATGGTATTGTTTCCATAATGTTCCAGGAACTAACATTTTTGTTGCTTCGTTTTTCACATTTAAAACGGCATTGTAAACCGCGCGTTGTCTATCTGTAAATCTTCCTGAAACCGGAATCATACGAGTTAAATCTGAAGAATAATTAGCATATTCTGCACCAACATCTAATAAAATTAAATCACCCGCATTACAAACCTGATTGTTCTCAATATAATGTAAAACATTCGCATTATTTCCAGAAGCAATAATTGGAGTGTAAGCAAAACCTTTCGAACGATTGCGTAAAAATTCATGCGCTAATTCGGCTTCAATTTCATATTCAGTCACACCAGGTTTTACGAAATTTAATAATCTTCTAACTCCTTTTTCGGTAATATTACACGCATTCTGAATTAAATCTAACTCAATTTGGTCTTTTACCGAACGTAAACGTTGTAAAATTGGATTCGATTTTTCTACTTTATGTGCAGGATATTCATTTTTCCACCATTTGATGAAACGATCCTCACGTGTTTCTGTTTCTACAGCAGCACGATAATGTTCGTTTGTGTTGATGTACATCGTATCAGCATACATCATTACTTCTTTCAATACTTTATGAAAATCTTGTAACCAATACACCGATTTAATTCCAGCTACTTCAAATGCTCTTTCTTTTGTAAGTTTTTCACCTTCCCAAATAGCAATATGTTCATTTGTTTCTTTTAAGAATAATATTTCTTTTAAATGCTCATAAGGTGCATCAGGAAATAATAATAAGATACTTTCTTCTTGATCTACTCCCGATAAATAAAATATATCTCTATGTTGTGCAAATGGTAAGGTACTATCAGCAGAAACCGGATAAATATCATTGGAATTAAAAACAGCAACTCCGTTTGGCTTCATTTGAGCCATAAAGTTTTTTCTGTTTTTAATGAAAAGTTCACGATTAATTGGTAAATACTTCATTGTGTCGTAATTTTTAAATATAAGATTTCAAAAATAATAACTTTCAAAGGAATACTTATCAAAATATTCTGTTAATTTTGAAGAAATCAATTTATCAAATATGAAAAAATTAGTTGTTTTAGTTTCTTTTCTGAGCGCATTCTTCTCTTTTGCTCAAGTGAGTGAATTTCAATCTGTAAAATTTCAAAATATTGGTCCGACTATCATGAGTGGCCGAATTGTCGATTTAGCGGTAAATGATGCCAATCCAACTGAATTTTATGCGGCTTATGCAACTGGAGGTTTATGGTATACGAACAATAACGGAATAAGTTTTGAATCGGTAATGGATAACGCACCAACGCAAAATGTGGGTTGTGTAGCAGTCGATTGGAAATCGGGATTGATTTTAGTTGGAACAGGTGAAGTAAATTCGTCTCGTTCTTCCTATGCTGGAATTGGAGTTTTAAAATCAACGGATAAAGGAAAAACATGGACCAATATTGGTTTTCCAGATAGTCATCATATTTCGAAAATTTGGATCAACCCGAATAATAATAATGAAATTGTAGTGGGTGTTTTAGGACATTTATATTCAAAAAATGAAGAACGCGGTGTTTTTAAAACAACAGATGGTGGAAAAACATGGACAAAAACCTTATTCATCAATGAAGATACTGGAATAATTGATATCAGTTTCGCGCCAAATAATCCAAAAATAATGTTTGCGGCTGCGTGGGAAAGAGAACGTAAAGCGAATAATTTTAAAGGCAACGGAATTGGTTCGGGAATATATAAAAGTGAAGATGCAGGAACCACTTGGAAAAAAATTGATGCCAATTCTGGATTTCCTAGTAACGCTGGAATAGGTAGAATTGGTGTAACTTCTTTCAATGAAAATATTGCTTATGCCATTGTAGATAATCAAAATTTAAAACCAAATGCAAAAGCTGAAAAAGCAAATGTTCCTAATACGAATTTAGCCGAAACAGAAGTAATCGGTGCAGAAATTTATAAAACAATTGATGCTGGTAAAACATGGAAAAAAACACATGATACATTTATTAATGATGCGTTTTATTCGTATGGTTATTATTTTGCTGATATTACTGTAGATGCATCTAATGAAAATAGATTATATATATCTGCTGTTCCTTTGATTTTTTCCAATGATGGTGGAAAATCATTTGAAACAATTGATAAAGATAATGTTCATGCAGATCACCATGTATGTTGGGTGAATCCTAAAAATCCAAATCATGTTATCAATGGAAATGATGGAGGAGTTAATATTACTTACGATAATGGTAAACATTGGGTAAAATGCAACAACCAAGCCGTTGGACAATTTTATACGGTAAATGTTGATAATAAAGAAAATTATGAAGTTTATGGAGGTTTGCAAGATAATGGTGTTTGGGCTGGTCCAAATGATTATGAATCGAATCCTGAATGGTTACAAAACGGAAAATATCCTTATGAATTTTTAAGTGGAGGAGACGGAATGCAAGTCCAAATAGATACTAGAACCAATAATTTGGTTTATACTGGTTCTCAGTTTGGTGCTTATTTTAAAATAGATAGAAAATCTGGTAAAAGAGAATACATTACTCCAAGAGCTGATAAAAAAGAAGAGCCTTACCGATTCAATTGGCAAACTCCTATTTTACTATCTCAACACAATCAAGATATAATTTACTTTGGTGGACAATATTTGTTTAGGTCCATGAATCAAGGAAAAGATTGGGAGAAAATATCTACTGATTTAACTAATGGAAAAGTTGAAGGGAACGTACCTTTTGGAACTATTACTTCAATTGCTGAAAGTAAGTTTAAATTCGGGCAATTAGTAGTTGGAACGGATGATGGAAATATTCATGTGACTAAAAATGGTGGGGAAAATTGGATGAAAGTTTCAAGTAGTTTGCCACAAGGATTATGGGTTTCTCGTGTACGATTTTCCAACTTTAAAAAAGATAGAATGTACATCACTTTAAACGGGTATAGAAATGATAATTTCACTACGTATGCTTATGTTTCTGAAGATTTAGGTTCAACTTGGAAATTATTAACGCAAAACTTCAATCAAAATGCGGCTAACGTAATTTTAGAAGATTCTGAAAATGAAAATATTTTGTATTTAGGAACAGATAATGGATTGTTTATTTCGATAGATGGTGGACAAACTTGGCAAGATTTTTCAAATGAGATTCCTAATGTGGCAGTTCATGATTTAGTCATTCAAACTAGAGAAAAAGATTTAATTGTAGCTACTCATGGTCGTTCTTTGTATAAAGTTAATATTGCTAATATTCAGCAAGTTAACGATGCAATAAAGAAAGAAAGATTGGCGTTATTTGCTTTAGAAGATGTTTTTTATTCTAAAAATTGGGGTAATAAGCCATACACTTGGGCTAAGGAAAATGTTCCAAATATTGAACTTTGGTATTATTTAAAAGATCAAGCAAATACAATTTTGACAATAAAAAATAAAGACGGAATAATTGTTTTGAATAGACAAGCTAAAGCTGAAAAAGGCATGTTAAAACTAGATTATGATTTAAGTATTGATGAAAAAACTAAATTAGCTTTAGAAAAGAAAGATTCAAAATTAAAAATTACACCAGCTTCAAATAAAAAATGCTATTTACCAGTTGGAAAATACACAATTGAATTAGAGGCAAATGGTAAAAAAGTAACCCAAACATTAACCATAAAAGAAAGAAAATGAGAGTAAAAATTTTAATTCTATTAGCGTTATCTTTTATCAATTTTTCATGTACAGACGAAGATGATACTCAAAATATAGAACCGCAATTGATAATCAAATTCAAGTTCGATCCTACGCAAGTTCGATTGAATAATATCGGACAGCCATCTACGGTTGCTGCTGGAAATGCAGCTCAATCGCCCATTTTTAACAGCATAAGTGCACATTATTTAGAGTTTACCCCAAATGCTTTAACGCAAGTAGGACAAGGCGCCATTTTATATACTGGTCCATCAACTACTTTAGGTGGAGCCAATGCAATAGATTTTAGTCAGGCTAAGATAGTAGCACAAGGAGAGGCCTTTTTAACTATTCCTTTAAAAAACCTACCTGTTGGAACGTATGAATATGTAAGGTGTTCGTTATCCTATCAAAACTATAATATAAATGTTTTAGCTAGCGGAAATAACTATGTTGGAACTTTGGCAAGTTTTGTAGGTTATAATAATTACATCACCACACATAGTATAGGTAGTAATGTGTTTACAGTTAATGATGATAAATTACAAGGGTATTGGGCTTTTGGAATTCCATCAGTTGGCTATTACACTTCTGGTCAAACTGCAGCTGGAGCAACAACTGTTCCGAATCCAATTGCGGCTACTTCTCCAATTCCTGCAGGATCATGTTTAGTAACCGGAAAATTTTTAAATAATTTTGTAGTTACAGGTAATGAAACTAAAAATGTAGAAGTTGAATTATCGTTATCCATTAACAATAGTTTTGAGTGGCAAGAAGTCAATGCTGACGGAAAATTTGAACCATCTGCAGGTGAAAATGTGGTCGACATGGGTTTAAGAGGTTTAATTCCTAGTTTTTCTATTGTTAATTAATAGCTAAAGTACTGAATTTCAACAAAAGTTAAATTCATTTAAAATCATTATAAATTATCTTTCAAAGGTTGTAAGTGTTACTTATAACCTTTATTTTTGCTAACATTATTAAAACACAAATTAATTTTAACTATAATTATGGCAAAATCAGCATTTTTAAAGTCATCTATTGCAAAAAAATACTGGATGGCACTTACTGGATTGTTCTTATGCTTGTTCTTAGTTGGGCATTTAATAGGAAATCTTCAGTTGTTTAAGTCTGGTTATGAAGGTGCATTACAATTCAATAAATATGCATTGTTCATGACAACAAATCCGTTAATTAAAATTATGTCTTACGTGACATACATTTCAATTTTATTTCATGCAATTGACGGTATTTATTTAGCAATTCAAAACAAGAAAGCGCGTCCTGTTGCATATGCAATGAACAATTCAAGTGCAAATACTTCTTTTTCTTCTAGAAATATGGCTGTATTAGGAACTTTAGTTCTGTTTTTTATCGCAACACATATGATTAATTTCTGGGCTAAAATGAAATTTGGAACTGGAATGCCTTTATTAGTTAAGGAAATTGTTGATCCTAATGTTGGAGCAAAACAATATATGTTAATTGCTACTCCAGAATCTCCACAACAAAACGTACCAGTTCAAGGTCCAGTTTTTGATAACAATATTTTGAAAAAACAACCAATTGCTGATATCTATATCGATGGAAATAAAATTGTTAACAAAAAGAATAATGATGTATTATTTGAAGGTTATAAAGACTTACATAAATTAACGATTTCTTTTTTCAAAAGTAAAGCAAGATTATTTAATGTAATTCCAAATGAAGGTTTAGTGTTTACAATTTTTTATGTTTTATCAATGGCAATTTTAGGATTCCATTTATGGCATGGTTTCCAAAGCGCATTCCAATCATTAGGAATAAACAACAAGTTTACGCCTGCTATTAAAACATTTGGTAAATTATTCTCTGTAATTGTACCAATCTTGTTTGCAATTATTCCAGTTTACATTCACTTTATTTTAAAATAAAAATATATGGCATTAGATTCTAAAATTCCTCAAGGTCATATTTCAGAAAAATGGACCAATCATAAGAACAATCTTAAATTGGTTGCTCCAAATAACAGACCAAAAATCGATGTAATTGTTGTAGGAACAGGTTTAGCAGGTGCTTCAGCTGCTGCTTCTCTTGGTGAAATGGGTTACAACGTAAAAGCTTTTTGCTTCCAAGATTCTCCACGTAGAGCACACTCAATTGCTGCTCAAGGAGGTATTAACGCTGCAAAAAATTATCAAAATGATGGAGATAGTACGTACAGACTATTCTATGATACAATTAAAGGTGGTGACTACCGTGCGCGTGAAGCAAACGTTCACCGTTTAGCAGAGGTTTCAGCAAATATTATCGACCAATGTGTAGCTCAAGGTGTACCTTTTGCTCGTGATTACGGCGGATTATTAGACAACCGTTCATTCGGTGGAACACAAGTACAACGTACTTTTTATGCTGCTGGACAAACTGGTCAACAATTATTATTAGGAGCGTATTCTGCATTATCTAGACAAATTGGTTTAGGAAATGTAAAAATGTATAACCGTCATGAAATGCTTGATTTAGTGCAAGTAGATGGTAAAGCTCGTGGAATTATTGCTCGTAATTTAATTACTGGTGAATTAGAAAGACATTCAGCGCATGCGGTTATTATTGCTACTGGTGGTTACGGAAATGTATATTTCTTATCTACAAATGCAATGGGAAGTAACGTAACTGCTGCGTGGAAAATCCATAAAAAAGGAGCACATTTTGCAAACCCTTGTTATGTACAAATTCACCCAACATGTATTCCAGTACACGGAACAAATCAGTCGAAATTAACGTTAATGTCTGAATCATTACGTAACTCGGGTCGTATTTGGGTTCCTGCAAAAATTGAAGATGCAGAAGCAATTAGAGCTGGTAAATTAAAGCCAACTCAAATTGCTGAAGAAGATAGAGATTACTACTTAGAAAGAAGATATCCTGCTTTTGGTAACTTAGTACCTCGTGACGTAGCTTCTCGTGCGGCTAAAGAGCGTTGTGATGCTGGTTACGGAATTGAAGCAAACGATACAAATGAAGGAGTTTATTTAGATTTCGCTTCTGAAATTATCAGCAAAGGAAAACAAGCTGCATATACTCAAGGGGATCATAATCCATCAGATGCTAAAATTCAAGAATTAGGTAAAAAATGGGTGGAAGAAAAGTACGGTAACTTATTCACGATGTATGAAAAAATTACTGACGAAAATCCATACGAAACACCGATGAAAATTTATCCAGCAGTACACTATACAATGGGTGGTGTTTGGGTTGATTATAACTTAATGTCATCTATTCCAGGATGTTTCGTTGCAGGAGAAGCTAACTTCTCTGATCACGGAGCTAACCGTTTAGGAGCTTCTGCATTAATGCAAGGTTTAGCGGATGGTTATTTCGTATTACCATACACAGTTTCTAACTATTTAGCAGACGAAATCAGAACAGGAAAAATCTCTACTGATTCACCAGAATTCGTAGAAGCTGAAAATGCAGTTCGCCAATCTATCGATCAGTTCATCAATAATAAAGGAACAAAGTCGGTTGATTATTTCCACAAAAAACTTGGTTTAATTATGTGGAATAAAGTTGGTATGGCTAGAAATGAAAAAGGTTTAACAGAAGCAATTGAAGAAATTGGTAAATTAAGAGAAGAATTCTATAACGATGTATTTGTTCCAGGTGCTGCGAATGAATTCAATCAAGAATTAGAAAAAGCTTTACGTGTTGCTGACTTTATGGAATTAGGTCAATTAATGGCAAAAGATGCTTTATTACGTAAAGAATCTTGTGGTGGACATTTCCGTGAAGAATATCAAGATGCTGAAGGTGAAACATTACGTGATGATGAAAACTTCGCTTATGTTGCTGCTTGGGAATACAACGGAAGCGACGCAAGTAAATCAGTACTTCATAAAGAAGAATTGAAATACGAGTTTATCAAAATTGCTGCTAGAAATTATAAATAAGAAATTATGGCTACGAAAAAAAATATCAATATAAACCTAAAAATTTGGCGTCAGAAAAACGCTAAAGAAAAAGGTAAAATGGAAACATACAAATTGGATAATGTTTCTACAGATAGTTCATTCTTAGAAATGTTAGACCAATTGAATGAGCAATTAGTAAATAACCAACAAGAACCTGTTGCATTTGATCACGATTGTCGTGAAGGTATTTGTGGAATGTGTTCGTTATACATTAACGGTAGAGCGCACGGACCAGATACTGGAACAACAACTTGTCAGTTACACATGCGTAAATTTAAAGATGGGGAAACGATCTTTATTGAACCATGGAGAAGTAAAGCCTTCCCAGTTGTAAAAGATTTAGTTGTAGATAGAAGTTCTTTTGATAGAATTCAACAAGCAGGTGGTTTCGTTTCTGTAAATACTTCAGGGAATACGATTGATGCGAATGCAACTCCAATTAACAAACAAGATGCAGATAAAGCTTTCGAAGCAGCAGCATGTATTGGATGTGGAGCTTGTGTAGCAACTTGTAAAAACGGTTCAGCAATGTTATTTGTTGGAGCTAAAGTTTCTCAATACGCTTTATTACCACAAGGTCAAGTGGAAGCCACACAACGTGTTTTAAACATGGTACGTCAAATGGACGAAGAAGGTTTCGGAAACTGTACCAATACTGGAGCTTGTGAAGTAGAATGTCCGAAAGGAATTTCTTTAGAAAATATCGCTCGTATGAATAGAGAATATTTAAAAGCAAGTATGAAATAATAAATTTCAAATAAAATTTAAGAACGCAATCAATTTTGATTGCGTTTTTTTATAGCTTTACATTTATGAAAACAGCACTTATCCAAACCCATTTAATTTGGGAAAATCCTGAAGCAAATAGAAGCTTATTTGAAGATAAAATCAATTCTATTTCTGATACAATTGACTTAATTGTGTTGCCTGAAATGTTTACTTCTGGTTTTACCATGAATCCTTCAACTGTGGCTGAAACAATGGAAGGTAAAACAATTTCTTGGTTAAGAGAAATGGCAAAATCTAAAAATTGTGCCATTACTGGAAGTTTAGTAATTCAAGAAAATAATAATTTTCACAATCGTATGGTTTTTGTTTTTCCAACCGGAGAAGTGCAACATTACGACAAAAGACATTTGTTTACCTTGGCGGGTGAAGAAAAGGTTTACACCGCTGGAACTGAAAAATTAATTGTAGAATATAAAGGTTGGAGAATTTGTCCTTTGGTTTGTTACGATTTGCGTTTTCCAGTTTTTTCTCGAAATACAGAAAATTACGATTTATTAATTTATGTTGCGAGTTGGCCTCAACCACGCATTAACGCTTGGGATATTTTACTAAAAGCACGTGCTGTTGAAAATTTATCGTATACTATTGGTGTGAATCGAGTAGGAACAGACCAAAATAATTTAGAATACAACGGTCATTCTCAAGTAGTGGATGAATTAGGAAATTATGTGCTTTCGCCACAAGAAAACGATGAAATTTTCATAGTAGAATTAGATAAAAATAAAATGCTAGAAACTAGAAATCGTTTGAATTTTCTAAATGATAAAGATAATTTTCAATTAATTTAATTTGTCACACTGAGCTTGTCGAAGAGTTAATCCAAAACCAATTCCTGATCCACATCCCAATTGGCTCTAACATCAATTAAACCTTGGAAATATATCATTTCTTCTGGTTGCAGTTTTAATTTGAAGTTACCGGTATCCCAAGTTTTATTTCCGTTATCATCATAATATAATCGAACGGTATATTGACTTGGTTGAATGGCTTCAAAGTACATTTCCGTTTCTTTAGTACAAACTTTCTCTCCAATAACTTCTCCAGAAGTATTTACAATTTCAACAACATAAGGAAATCTTTTAATGTTGGTAAAACGCAATTTTAAATTTCCATAATCGCTAATTTGATTTTTAGAAAACTCAAATTGTAAACTATCATTTTTAATATAATAGTCATCTTCAAGTGCGCCTGGTAATAGTTGTAAGGTGTATTTTTCGTTTTCTTCAGGTTTAAAATCGAATTCAATTTTTTGTTCTAAATCAATAATTTTAGTTGAAAAAGGCACTAAAGAAGAATCTTTTTTTCTTAAGAAAATCTTATTTTGATTAATGCTTTTTATAGGTGTAGTAGTTCTTAAAGATACTTTTTCAGAGAAGCTAGTGTTTCTTAATTGATTTAATGTAATTTTTAAAGAATCGCTTACTTTTAAAGTCTTTAGTTTTAACATATACTCTTTTTCATAATTGTCCGATTTAACAATCACGCTTAAAGAATCTTTTGCATTATTCGGAATGAAAACTTGTAAGGTGTCAGCTTTTTTATTTTCAGGATTAGTGAATTTTAATGGTGTTTCAATATTGTTTTTTTTAGTGAAAAACGAAACATTTTTAGCATTTCCTTCATAACCTACATAAAGTTTGTTGTTTGATTCTTGAGTAGGTACATATGTTTTTAGGTCACTTTTTTCTGAAAATAATTTTAAAGTATAATTGTTTTCAGAAGGTATTTTTATTTTTTCTTTTAAAAAGGCAATTTTTTCAGATTTAGATTGAAAGGTATTGTTGTTGTTTTTATCTTTTAATGCCACCAAATAATATTCGCCATCTTTAAGGTTTTCAATTTTAAAATTGGTGTTTTTTTCTAAAGTATTTGTGACATAAATAGGCTTTTGTTTGTATACCAAAGAATCGTTAAAAGTATTGGCTTCATAAAGCATAACAGAAACAAATTCGTCTGTTTTGTTCTCATAAGCATCTTTTATTGTTCCAGAAATAGATAAAGAATCTACATAAGCTCCTGTAGAGAATACATATTTAAATTGTGAATACGGAATACCTTCATTATAATCCGTAATACTTTGTCCGAAATTAAAACTATACGTTGTATTTGGTTTTAATTCTTCATTTAAAGTAATTGATATGAACTTACTTGCACTTCCTTGTGGAATTATGGTTGGAGCTTTCTCCATAGGTGGAGAAATGATTAATTGTTTGTTGATGTCTTTAACTTTAATATATTCACTAAAGTCAATTCTAATTTTATTACCAGTAAAATTTGTGTTGAAATTTTTTGGGTTACTTTTTACAATAACGGGAGCAATAGTGTCTTTTGGTCCGCCTGTTATTGTACCTCTTTTGGCACAACTAATAAATAATATAGAGAAAAAGGCAAGTAAAAATATTATTTTTTTCATTTGTGTTAATGCATTTTATCGGTAATTATGCAGTCACTTTTTTTAATAAATTGAAATTTTCAAAACAAATATTAATTAAAGTGATTACAAAAATTCTAAGGAAATTTAATACTGCAAAGTAACAATTATATTCACTTCAATCATAACTATTTAAATAAAATTTATGATTGTGAAAAAGCTATAGTTAGTATACTCACTTTAGCATTTTCAATTTTTAATAATTCTCTAGCGCAGGATTCAAGTGTAGCGCCAGTTGTAAATACATCATCAATTAATAAGAAATGTTTGTTGTTTAAATTCTCATAATTTTCAATTGCAAAAGCATTTTTATTGTTTTCTAATCGGTTTTCTTTGTTTTTGCTGGTTTGAGATTTTAGATATTCTCTTTTAATTAAAACATTGTCTAAAACCGATATGTTTAAATTTTCGCCAATAGCATTGCAAAATGTGGTAACTTGATTATATCCACGTTCGTGAAATCTTTTTTTGTGTAATGGAACTGGAATTATATAATCAACAGTTTCTGAAATTTTATGATTTTTGAGTTCTTGAGCGTATATATTTCCTAAGAGTGTACCTATTTTTTGTTGATTTCTATATTTTAAATTATGAATCAAGTTTTGTGCAACACCTTTTTTGTTAAAATACATCATTGCTACTCCAAATTCTATTGGTATTATGCCTTTAAAAACACGTGTCAATTCACTTTCTTTTAGTAAGTTATGCTGTGTTAAAGGCAGTAAATGCAGGCATTTAGTGCATATTGTAGATTCGTTATTTATTAATAATTTCGCACAACCATTGCAAAAATCGGGAAACAATACGTTTAACAGATTTATGTGTATTTTGTCGAAAAAATTTAACATATTTTAAAAAATATTTTAGATTTAAATAAAAATTAAATAATCGGAAAAAAATTACTTTAATGCGTTCTAATAAGAATAATAAATATAAGTTTATTACACTTGTGTTGTCAGTTTTTTTATTGATAGTGCTTTTTAAAAGTTATAAAGATAATAAGCAAGCTAATGAACTTCAAAACTCCTTGAAACAAGAG
Source organism: Flavobacterium urocaniciphilum (assembly GCF_900110615.1). GTDB lineage: Bacteria > Bacteroidota > Bacteroidia > Flavobacteriales > Flavobacteriaceae > Flavobacterium > Flavobacterium urocaniciphilum. The sequence goes on along the minus strand of NZ_FOEI01000003.1, from coordinate 12,080 downwards.
AGTTTATTAACTCAAAATCAATTATCTGAAATATTAAACAAATATGATTCACTAAATTCTATATACAATAGTGCGGATGAGTCATTTTCTAAATTGAATATTAAATCAGAAGATAAAATTATAAATAAATTTGAAGATATAACACAAATTAACTTACAAATTTTAAAAATAGAAGATTCTATTAAATTACTTAAAAATAAACTAAAAGAATACGAAAGTTTACGTGTAAAATTTACACCTAAAACGGAAGTGTTTAATATTGTTGAGAAATCTAAAAGTGATGCAAAATTTGAAGTTACAAATCTACAAGTTAAAGGTGTAAAATTCTTAAATGAAAATGCTTCTCCTAAAAAATCAAATACTATTGAACAAATTAGAGTTTGTTTTACATTAGATAAAAATGTAAATATTGCTAGTGGAGAAAAAGAGTTTTTTATACAAGTAGTTAATCCTAAAAACGATATCATTTCTGTAAACAATTTAACGTATGAAAAAGATAATGTTATTTTGAAATACAGTAAGATGGCAAAGTTTACTTACAGCCAAAAAATTACAGATGTTTGTAGTTATATCGACTTAGAGAAAAACAAAACTTTAAAAGGAAAATATATTGTAAATCTATATTCTGGAATCAATAAAATTAGTTCTACTATTTTCAATTATAATTAATTAGAATTTCCTTTTAAAATTCCTTTCCTATTTTTACTTTTGCAACATGGCAAAACAAGAAGACTTATTTAAGAATGTAGTTTCGCATGCAAAAGAATATGGATTTATTTTCCCTTCTAGCGAAATTTATGACGGTTTAAGCGCAGTATATGATTACGCGCAAAATGGTGTCGAATTAAAGAAAAACATTAGAGATTATTGGTGGAAATCAATGGTGCAAATGCATGAAAACATTGTAGGTTTAGACGCTGCAATTTTAATGCATCCAACAACTTGGAAAGCATCGGGGCACGTTGATGCATTTAACGACCCATTAATTGACAACAAAGATTCTAAGAAAAGATATCGTGCCGATGTTTTAATTGAGGATTATGCCGAAAAATTAAACATCAAAGCACAAAAAGAAATCGAAAAAGCAAGAGTTCGTTTTGGTGATGCTTTCAATGAACAAGAATTTATTTCAACTAATCCTCGTGTTGTAGAATACCTTTCTAAAAAGAACGAAATTTTAGCGAGAATGGCTAAAAGTTTAGATGCTGGAGATTTAGACGATGTAAAACTTTTAATTGAAGAATTAGAAATCGCTTGTCCGGATTCAGGTTCTAAAAATTGGACAGAAGTACGTCAGTTTAACTTAATGTTCGGAACGAAACTTGGCGCATCTGCTGATTCTGCAATGGATTTGTATTTACGTCCAGAAACCGCTCAAGGTATTTTCGTAAACTTTTTAAATGTTCAAAAAACAGGTCGTATGAAAATTCCTTTCGGAATTGCTCAAACGGGTAAAGCGTTTAGAAATGAAATTGTTGCAAGACAATTTATTTTCCGTATGCGTGAATTTGAACAAATGGAAATGCAGTTTTTCGTGAAACCAGGTGAAGAAATGAAATGGTACGAATACTGGAAAACAACTCGTTTAAATTGGCATAAATCGTTAGGATTAGGTGCTGAAAATTACCGTTTCCATGATCATGAGAAATTAGCTCACTATGCTAACGCTGCTGCGGATATCGAATTCAATTTCCCATTCGGATTTAAAGAATTAGAAGGAATTCATTCGCGTACTGATTTCGATTTAAAAGCGCATGAACAATTCTCAGGTAAAAAATTACAATATTTCGATACGGAAGAAAATAAAAACTATGTGCCTTATGTAGTAGAAACTTCTGTTGGTTTAGACAGAATGTTCTTAGCCGTTTTCTCAAAAGCGTTACAAGAAGAAACATTAGAAGATGGTTCAACAAGAACAGTTTTACGTTTACCTTCTGTTTTAGCTCCAACTAAAGCTGCGATTTTACCTTTAGTAAAAAAAGACGGTTTACCAGAAATTGCAAAAGAAATTATGGAAGACTTGAAATGGGATTTCAATGTGGCATATGATGAAAAAGATGCAGTTGGTAGACGTTACAGAAGACAAGATGCTTTAGGTACACCTTTCTGTATTACTGTGGATCATCAAACTATAGAAGACAAAACAGTTACTATTCGTCATAGAGATTCAATGCAACAAGAAAGAGTAGCCATTGCAGATTTGAAAAACATTATTGAAAACGAAGTTTCAGTTAGAAACTGGTTGATGAAAATGTAATCAAAATATTAGGAATACAAAAAAGCCAAACTCTATGAGTTTGGCTTTTTTGTTGATTTTCTAATTAATTTTAACATTATTTACGGCAAAGCCCGAAAATTAATTTATTACGTTCGTTTAGTTTTGGAATCGTTATTTTTTAAAATTAAACATACATATTAAAATGGTGTTTCAAATACTAATACACCTGAAAAATATAGACCAGATTGGAATAAAGTTAAAAATGTTTTAAACGGAACACTGCCAAAATCTTCTTTAAGTTGTAATTTATCATGAAAATATTAAAAATTGTTTTGAAGAGCCTTTGTGCTGTATTAGTATATACTTTTTTATATTCGTTATTTTCCGCATTTAAAATTGATTTTATCAATTTTAAAATTCAAAAATTTGATTTTAATGAATTTTTTTCAGTTGGATTTTTATTGGGAATTTATTTAATTTTCAGTTATTTCATGGTGTTGGTTTTTTTAACTATTTTAATTATAGAAAAGTATAAGGTTCAACATAAAATTCATTTTCTGTTTTTGTTGAGTATAATTGTAACATTGTTTGGGTTATTAACTTTTGTGTTTGATACTAATTTTAGTAGTAATTCTATTTCTTTAAACCGTTTTTTGTATTCATGTTTGTCTATTTCAATAGTAGTTTATTTGCTTTTTGGAATTTTTAAAATAAAAGAAAAAATCGAATATTGATAAACTAAAAAAGCCAAACTCTACGAGTTTGGCTTTTTTTATTTGGCTTGTTGTAATTTTTCTAATCGTTCTAATATTCTTTTGTGAAGGTGTTTAAACTTTCTAACATCACCAGCATAATATTTGTTGTTTTCATGAAACGTTACACTGTCAATTTTATATTTTTTATAAATATAATCTTTATGATTAATGTTGTTGTTTTGAAGTATTTGTGGTGAATTAGCCTGCGCTGCTTGTAAAACGGCAACATCAAACAAAATGTTTTCCATCGTTTCTTCATCCAATAAATTTTTAGGTTTTTTTACTGGATTTTCACTACAAGCTAAAAGCGTGAATATAAATAAAACAACAATTTTTTTCATAAATAATTTATTCTCTATTAAATGTCAGTCTTTTACCTGCTAATACTTCTTTTACTTTTCCATTAGTATACACTAATTTTCCATTTACAAAAGTATGAGAAATTCTCGATTTGAAATTCGTGCCTTCTAATGGCGACCAACCGCATTTGTATAAAATGTTTTCTTTCATAACATTCCACGGCATGTGTGGATTCACAATTACTAAATCGGCAAAATAACCTTCTCTAATAAATCCGCGATTTTCAATTTTGAATAATTTCGCTGGATTGTGACACATTTTTTCTACAATCTTTTCTACCGAAATTTTTCCTTTCGCATAGGCTTCCATCATAACCACTAATGAATGTTGAACTAATGGCGCTCCTGATGGACAAGATGCATATTTATTTTGTTTTTCTTCTAATGTATGTGGAGCATGATCGGTTGCGATAACATCAATTCTATCGTCTAATAAAGCTTTCCATAAACCTTCTTGATCGGCTTTTGTTTTAACTGCAGGGTTCCATTTAATTAAAGATCCTTTTGTGTCGTAATCTTCATTAGTAAACCATAAATGATGTACACAAACTTCAGCCGTAATTAATTTTTCTTCTAATGGAATTTTATTCGTGAATAATTCGGTTTCTTTCGCTGTTGAAACATGGAAAATGTGTAAACGTGCTCCTGTTTTCTTCGCTAATTCAATCGCTTTTGATGACGATAAATAACACGCTTCTTCACTTCTAATCAAATGATGGTATTTTACTGGAATATCTTCTCCGTATTCTTCCGTATACTTTGCTAAATTCGCTTTAATAGTCGCTTCGTCTTCACAATGTACCGCAATTAACATTTTAGTAGAAGAGAATATTTTTTCCAATACTTCTTCATTGTCCACCAACATGTTTCCAGTTGAAGAACCTAAAAATAATTTAATTCCCGCTACATTTTTTGGATTCGTTTTTAAAACTTCTTCTAAATTATCATTCGTTCCACCCATCATGAAAGAATAATTAGCATAAGAAGTTTTACTAGCAATTTCATACTTCTGCTCTAATAATTCTTGCGTTACAGCATTTGGAACCGTGTTCGGTTGTTCGATAAAAGATGTGATTCCACCAGCAATTGCTGCTTTACTTTCAGATGCAATGTTGCCTTTGTGTGTTAAACCTGGTTCTCTAAAATGTACCTGATCGTCTATAACACCTGGCATTAAAAAAGATCCTTCAGCATCAACTATTGTACAATTTGGTTTGGCGCTAATACTTTCTGCAATTTGGCTGATAATATCATTTTCAATTAATACATCTCCTTCAAAGATGTTCCCTTCATTAACAATCTTAGCATTTTTAATTAAAAATGTGCTCATTTTATTCTATAATTTATTAAATATTTTTCTAATTCTTAACATGATAACGCCAATCACCGCTTCACGGATTATCGCTCCACTCATTTTGGATACCCCTAAAGTTCTATCGGTGAAAATAATTGGCACTTCTTCAATTTTAAATTTGTGAACAAATGCGCGATATTTCATTTCAATTTGAAACGCATAACCCACAAATTTTATTTTATCAAGGTTAATTTTTTCCAAAACATTTCTTCGGTAACAAATGAAACCTGCAGTGGCATCATGAATTTTCATACCCGTAATCATTTTTACATACACCGAAGCGAAATACGACATCAAAACTCTGTTTAATGGCCAGTTGACAACATTAACACCTTTTGAATATCTAGATCCAATAGCAACATCTGCGCCGTTTTTACAAGCTTCAAACAGTTTTTCTAAATCATTTGGATTGTGTGAAAAATCGGCATCCATTTCATAAATATATTCATAGTTATGTGATAATGCCCATTTGAATCCATGTACATAAGCGGTTCCTAAGCCCGATTTCTTTTTTCGAACTTTTAAAAATAATTTATCCGGATATTGTTGTTGTAATTCGGTAACTTTTTGAGCAGTTCCATCAGGTGAATTATCATCCACAACTAAAACGTGAAAATTTGATTCTAATTGAAAAACCGCATGAACAATGCGTTCTATGTTTTCTATTTCGTTAAATGTAGGTATAATTACTATTCCTGCTTGCATGTCTTGAATTTTACATTGCAAAATTAAGTTTTTTTTACATTTAATATCTTAATAATTATATAATTAATTCATAGTTGTTTTTTTTGTTACTTTTGCGTTATGATTACACTACAATTATCCGAAAGAGTTTTAGTAAATAAAGATTGGGCAACCGTATTGTTTGTGTTGGCTATAGCCCTTATTGCCATTAACAAAAGTGTGTTTTCGGTACGATTTAACGAATTTATTAAATTAGGATATTCCGATAAGTATAATAAAGTATATAAAGACACCAATAACTTATTAAACTGGTTTACCATTTCCATGTTTTTTATTCAATTGATTTCTTTCTCCTTCTTTATATTGTTGTTGTTAAGTTTCTTCAATTATACTCAAACGGATAATTACATTACTTATATTCAGATTGTTACCTTTCTTTTTGTATTTGTTTTGTCTAAATTTTTGATTGAAAAAATTGTAGGAACAGCCATAGATTCTGAAAGTTTAGTGGATCAATTTAATCTGATAAAAACCAATTATAGAGCTTTTTTAGGATTTATTTTGTTGCCAGTTAACATAGTTTTGTATTATAATCAGACTCCAATTAAAGAAGTTTTTTACGTTATTCTCTTTGTTTTCCTGATGTATAACGTGTTTACATATTATTTTTTGGTTAAGACTTATCAAAAAATGATCATCGGTAAATTGTTTTATTTTATTTTGTATCTTTGCACACTTGAAATAGCACCGTACTATTTTATGTATTATTGGGTAACAAAAAATTAGGATTTGTTAAATATGTCAAATTTGAAAGTTAAAACGATTTTGGTTTCGCAACCAGAACCGAAAGTGGAGAATTCTCCTTATTATGATTTGCAAAATAAATTTAAGGTTAAAATTGATTTCAGACCATTTATACATGTAGAAGGTGTTCCGGCTAAAGAGGTTAGAGTTCAAAAAATTGATTTAAACAATTATACTGCAATTATATTTACGAGTAAAAACTCGGTAGATCATTTTTTCAGAGTAGCTGAAGAGATGCGCTATAAAATTCCAGAAGATTTAAAATATTTTTGTCAATCTGAAGCAGTTGCTTTTTATTTACAAAAGTATGTGGTATACAGAAAACGTAAAATTTATGTAGGACAAAAAGAGTTTGCTGATTTAGCACCTCTTATCAAAAAATATAAAGACGAGAAGTTTTTATTACCTAATACAGATCAATTAAATGCAGATGTTCCTCAAACTTTAGATGGATTAAAAGTAGAATGGAAGCAAGGTATTTTTTACAGAACTGTAATGAGTGATTTATCTGACTTAAAAGATGTGTATTATGATGTATTAGCATTTTTTAGTCCAACTGGAATTAAATCTTTATTCAAAAATTTCCCAGATTTCGAACAAAACAATACACGTATTGCTGTGTTTGGAACAACAACACAAAAAGAAGCGTTGGATCATGGTTTAAGAGTTGATATTATGGCTCCAGCACCTGGTACACCTTCAATGACAGGTGCATTAGAAAAATATGTAGCTGAAGTAAATAAAGGAAAATAAAAAATTACTTAATATTAAAAAAGCGTTCTGAAAGGAACGCTTTTTTTAGGTCTTAACTTTAAGAATAAAAAAAACGCCTTGAATTTTCAAGGCGTTTTTTTATTGTATGATTACAGTATTATAATTGAGGACCTGCTTGAACTAAAGCGGCACCTTCTGCATTATCTGTATACTGAACGAAGTTTTTAATAAATCTTCCAGCTAAATCTTCTGCTTTTGTTGCCCATTCTGAAGCATCAGTATATGTATTTCTTGGATCTAAAATATTTGAATCAACATTGTTTAATGAAGTTGGAACTACAAAGTTAAATGTTGGTACAACTGTTGTTTCTGCATTTTCAATAGAACCGTCTAAGATAGCATCAATAATCGCACGCGTATCTTTAATAGAAATACGTTTTCCAGTTCCATTCCAACCTGTATTAACCATATAAGCTGTTGCATTGTGCTCTTCCATTTTCTTAACTAATTCTTCACCATATTTTGTTGGGTGTAACGTTAAGAATGCTTTTCCGAAACAAGCTGAAAACGTTGGTTCTGGTTGCGTAACACCTCTTTCAGTTCCAGCTAATTTAGCTGTAAATCCTGATAAGAAATAGTATTTAGTTTGTTCTGGAGTTAACTTAGATACTGGAGGCATAACTCCGAAAGCATCAGCCGTTAAGAAGATTACTTTATTAGCATGACCAGCTTTAGAAACTGGTTTAACAATATTGTCAATATGATAAATTGGGTAAGAAACACGAGTGTTTTGTGTTACAGAACCATCTTTGAAGTCGATTTTTCCGTTAGCATCAACCGTAACATTTTCTAATAATGCATCACGACGAATGGCGTTAAAAATATCTGGTTCATTTTCTTTACTTAAATCGATAGTTTTTGCATAACATCCACCTTCGAAATTAAATACTCCATCATTATCCCATCCGTGCTCATCGTCTCCGATTAATTCACGTTTTGGATCTGTAGATAAAGTGGTTTTTCCTGTTCCAGATAATCCGAAGAAAACAGCAACATCACCATTTGCAGCTTTGTTTGCAGAACAGTGCATTGAAGAAATTCCTTGTAATGGTAAGTAGTAATTCATTAAGGCAAATAATCCTTTTTTCATTTCACCACCATACCAAGTACCACCAATTAATTGGATTTTTTCCGTTAAATTGAAGGCAATATAAACTTCAGAATTTAATCCGTGTGCTGCATAATCTTTGAAAGATGTTTTAGAACCATTCATTACTACGAAATCTGGCTCACCAAAATTCTTTAATTCTTCAGCAGTAGGGCGAATGAACATATTTGTAACAAAATGTGCTTGCCAAGCTACTTCCATGATGAAACGTACTTTTAAACGAGTGTTTTCATTTGCACCACAAAAAGCGTCAACTACAAATAATCTTTTTTCAGATAATTGAGAAACAGTTGTTTCTTTTAAGGCATTCCAAGTATCTGTTGAAATTGGTTTGTTATCGTTTGCCGCTTTGTCAGAATTCCACCAAATAGTGTTTTCTGTAGTACTGTCTTTAACAATGTACTTATCCTTAGGAGAACGGCCCGTAAACTCACCTGTCATAACATTAACAGCACCTAGTTCTGTTAATTGACCTTTTTCATAACCTTGTAAGCTGTCGCTTAACTCTTCATTGTATAATAAATCGTACGACGGATTATGAACTATTTCTTTAACATTTTTGATTCCATATTTTTCTAACGAAATCGTATTCGTTGATTGAGCGTATGTATCCATAAAATAATAAGTTATGTTGCTTTTGTTTGAATTGCAAAATTAAAAAATAAATTGATAAAATGACTATTTGCGTTATTTTTTAGTCAATATACTGTAAAATAAATAACCCCAAGATGAAATTAGTAATAATCCACCTATCGGAGTAATTGGTCCGAATATTTTAGATTTAATTCCAGTTAGACTTGAAGTTGTTAAAATATAAATCGAACCAGAAAAAAATAAGACACCAATTAAAGTTAAATAAAATACAATTGCTTTTTCTTTTAGTGTAATAATACTGCTCATGCCTATAAATAAAAGGAATATAGCATGATATATTTGGTATTTTACACCAGTTTCAAAAGAGTTTAATTGTTCTGGGTTTAAGGTTTTTTTTAATGCATGAGCTCCAAATGCTCCTAAAATAATAGCAGTAAATCCCAATACACAAGCGGTTAATAATATCTTTTTTTCCATTATTTTGTTTAAATGATAAGGCAAATGTATTAAACTTAAGTGTTACTTTTTTCATAAAATCGGATAATAATTTTTTATAAATACAACATTTTACTACCTTCGTGTGATATAACACAATAATGAGAAAAATATTAATTATCGGTGCTGGTAGATCGGCATCATCACTTATAAAGTACTTATTAGATAAATCAGAAGCAGAAAACTTATTTGTAACAATCGGTGATTTATCTGAAGAATTGGCAAGAAAAAAAACCAATAATCATAAAAATTCTAGAGCAATTGCCTTTGATGTTTTCAATGAAGAGGACAGAAAAAGAGAAATCCAAAATGCAGATTTAGTCATTTCCATGTTACCTGCTCATATGCATATTGAGGTAGCAAAAGATTGTGTTGCCTTTAAAAAACATATGGTAACCGCATCTTATATAAGTGACGAAATGCAAGCTTTAGATGAGGAAGCAAAAGCTAATAATATCGTCTTAATGAATGAAATTGGTCTTGATCCTGGTATCGACCATATGAGTGCCATGAAAATTATGGACGAAATAAGAGAACAAGGCGGTAAAATTAAATTATTCGAATCTTTTTGTGGGGGTTTAGTTGCTCCTGAAAGTGATGATAATTTATGGAATTATAAATTTACTTGGAACCCTAGAAATGTTGTTTTAGCAGGTCAGGGTGGAGCGGCAAAATTTATACAAGAAGGTACTTATAAATATATACCTTATCATAAGTTATTTAGAAGAACTGAATTTTTAGATGTGGAAGGTTTTGGAAGATTTGAGGCTTATGCGAATAGAGATTCATTAAAGTATAGAGAAGTTTATGGCTTAGAAGATGCTAAAACATGTTATCGTGGAACTATCAGAAGAGTTGGATATTCTAAAGCTTGGGATGTATTTGTTCAATTAGGAATGACTGATGATACTTATATTATTGATGATTCTGAACATATGAGTTACCGTCAATTTGTGAATTTATTTTTACCGTATCATCCAACAGATTCAGTAGATATTAAATTAAGATTACAATTAAAAATTGATCAAGATGATATAATTTGGGATAAAATTGTAGAATTAGATATCTTAAATAATGAAAAAATTGTTGGTCTGAAAAACGCAACACCCGCTCAAATTCTTGAGAAAATTTTATCTGATAAATGGACGTTACAACCAGAAGATAAAGACATGATTGTAATGTATCATAAAATTGGATATAAAATTAATGGTGAGAAAAAACAAATTGATTCTACCATGGTTTGTATTGGAGATGATCAAACGTATACAGCCATGGCGAAAACGGTAGGTTTACCTGTTGCAATTGCAGCAGTTAAAATTTTAAATGGAGATATTACCTCACCAGGTGTACAATTACCAACTTCTAAAGAAGTATACCAACCTATTTTAAAAGAATTAGAAGAGTATGGTGTAATTTTTAACGAATATGATGTTCCTTATTTAGGTTATAAAAATTTATAATGTAAATTTTAAATATAATTCTTAAATTTAATCCGAAACTGTAATGAGTTTCGGATTTTTTATTTAAAAATATAAGTAATGAAAGTAAATCACTTACAAATTGAAATAGATGATTTGATATTAAGAGGAGAATGTCCAGTGGACATTCGGTAAAAAATTAGTTATTTATGTAAATGTTATTTTAATTTATTCCTATGAAAGTAAATCACTTACAAATTGAAATAGATGGTATAGACAAAGAAATTCTTCGTAATTTAATGGAAGATGCCCGAAAACCAATTCTTCAAATTGCAAATAAATTAGGTATTTCGGGTGCGGCTATTCATCAACGATTAAAAAAATTAGAACAAGCTGGAGTAATTTCAGGATCTAAATATGTGGTAGATAATAAAGTGTTGGGTTATAAAACCATGGCTTTTATTGGTATTTATTTAGATAAAGCATCTAATAATACCGAAACGGTTAAAGAGTTGAAGAAAATTCCTGAAGTTTTAGAATGTCATTATACCACTGGAAATTGGAGTATCTTAACGAAAATAATTTGTAGAGATAACGAACATTTGATGCAATTGTTAAACAATAAAATTCAAAGGATTAATGGAGTGTCACGTACTGAAACGTATATTTCTTTAGAACAACAAATCGAAAGACAAATCCAATTGTAAAATATTTATATTAAAAAAAAGAGTGTCAACTTTGACACTCTTTTTTCATTTTAAATAAGCATTATAATTAACTAACTACTTTTTTATTATTATAAACTCACTACGTCTATTTTGAGCATGTTCTTCTTCAGTACATTCTGTACAAGCCACTTTTGGTTGTGTTTCTCCCATTCCTTGACCTGTAATTCTGTTTTTAGCAATACCTTTTGAAATGATGTATTGAACGGTAGATTTTGCTCTTCTGTCTGATAAACGTAAGTTGTAATTATCCGCTCCTCTACTATCCGTGTGTGATCTTGCATCGATTACCATGTTCGGGTATTCGTTCATTACTTGAACTAACTTGTCTAACTCAGCAGCTCCTTGCGCGGTGATGTTCGATTTGTTGTATTCAAAGTAAATTGGTTGTAAGATTACTTCTCTATCGGTAATGATTGGTTTAATTGGTGTTAAAGCAACATCTACTTTAAAATCTAATCCAACTGCATCCTCTGGAATTTCAACATTAAAAGTTTCATTTTCATAACCTGATTTTGAAACTTGACCTAAATATTTTTTAATACAAGTTAAATTTGATGAAGTTTTTCCATTAAAATCAGTTGTATTATTTGATATTTCTTTTTGTTTTGAATCTAATAATACAACAATTGCACCTTCCAATTCTCTTCCAGTTTCTTTATCTTTTACGACAGTAATGGCGTTGAAATTACATATTGCGTCTGCTTGGTAAATATCATCGTTTCCGTCTCTGTTACTAGAAAAATACCCAACATTCTTTACTAAGTTGTATGAAAAGGCAAAGTCGTCTTT
>NZ_FOEI01000012.1 GCF_900110615.1 Flavobacterium urocaniciphilum | reverse complement strand
TCTTTAAGGGTTTGAGTTTAAGGCGAAAGCGAAAAACTTTAAAAAAACTTCAAAAAAGATTTGGATTATAAAAAATAAAGATGTTATCTTTGCACCCCGCAACTGAGGGAGTTCTTAAACATAATGATTGACAAAAACGGGATGAAAATTTTCTCAAAAAAAAGTTTCAAAAAGTTTTGGTAATTAAAAAAGAATTTCTACTTTTGCACCCGCTAACCGAGAGAGGTTAGTGATAAGAAAAGAGATTAAGTTCATAGACATATTGGATTGACAGCATACAAGAATAAGAGTAAGACTTTTTCGAGTATTAGAAAAAACACAACCTAGCAATTATCGTCGATATTATAAATAGTCATATGTGACTAAACAATCTACGATGAAGAGTTTGATCCTGGCTCAGGATGAACGCTAGCGGCAGGCTTAACACATGCAAGTCGAGGGGTAGAGTTAGCTTGCTAACTTGAGACCGGCGCACGGGTGCGTAACGCGTATGCAATCTACCTTGTACAGAGGGATAGCCCAGAGAAATTTGGATTAATACCTCATAGTATCTTCGGAAGGCATCTTCTGATTATTAAAGTTCCAACGGTACAAGATGAGCATGCGTCCCATTAGCTAGATGGTAAGGTAACGGCTTACCATGGCAACGATGGGTAGGGGTCCTGAGAGGGAGATCCCCCACACTGGTACTGAGACACGGACCAGACTCCTACGGGAGGCAGCAGTGAGGAATATTGGTCAATGGGCGCAAGCCTGAACCAGCCATGCCGCGTGCAGGAAGACGGTCCTATGGATTGTAAACTGCTTTTATACGGGAAGAAACACTGCTACGTGTAGCAGCTTGACGGTACCGTAAGAATAAGCATCGGCTAACTCCGTGCCAGCAGCCGCGGTAATACGGAGGATGCGAGCGTTATCCGGAATCATTGGGTTTAAAGGGTCCGTAGGCGGCCTTATAAGTCAGTGGTGAAATCTCCTAGCTCAACTAGGAAACTGCCATTGATACTGTAGGGCTTGAATTATTGGGAAGTAACTAGAATATGTAGTGTAGCGGTGAAATGCTTAGATATTACATGGAATACCAATTGCGAAGGCAGGTTACTATCAATATATTGACGCTGATGGACGAAAGCGTGGGGAGCGAACAGGATTAGATACCCTGGTAGTCCACGCCGTAAACGATGGATACTAGCTGTTCGGAGCAATCTGAGTGGCTAAGCGAAAGTGATAAGTATCCCACCTGGGGAGTACGCACGCAAGTGTGAAACTCAAAGGAATTGACGGGGGCCCGCACAAGCGGTGGAGCATGTGGTTTAATTCGATGATACGCGAGGAACCTTACCAAGGCTTAAATGGGAAACGACAGGTTTGGAAACAGACTTTTCTTCGGACGTTTTTCAAGGTGCTGCATGGTTGTCGTCAGCTCGTGCCGTGAGGTGTCAGGTTAAGTCCTATAACGAGCGCAACCCCTGTCGTTAGTTGCCAGCGAGTCATGTCGGGAACTCTAACGAGACTGCCGGTGTAAACCGTGAGGAAGGTGGGGATGACGTCAAATCATCACGGCCCTTACGCCTTGGGCCACACACGTGCTACAATGGCCAGTACAGAGAGCAGCCACTTAGCGATAAGGAGCGAATCTTCAAAACTGGTCTCAGTTCGGATTGGAGTCTGCAACTCGACTCTATGAAGCTGGAATCGCTAGTAATCGGATATCAGCCATGATCCGGTGAATACGTTCCCGGGCCTTGTACACACCGCCCGTCAAGCCATGGAAGCTGGGGGTACCTGAAGTCGGTCGCCGCAAGGAGCTGCCTAGGGTAAAACTGGTAACTGGGGCTAAGTCGTAACAAGGTAGCCGTACCGGAAGGTGCGGCTGGAACACCTCCTTTCTAGAGACATAAGATAATTGTGGTGTTATAATAAATATAAGAGAAGTATTACTCTTGCTGTTAGTTCAAAAAAAACAAATTTAAATACAGAGTCTCGTAGCTCAGCTGGTTAGAGTACTACACTGATAATGTAGGGGTCGGCAGTTCGAGTCTGCCCGGGACTACTTTTTTAAATTGAAGGAAATTTTAGAGGTTGAGCAAGCCGTTTGAAGTACTGTTTACTGAAAACTGTAAACTAAACACTAAAGATACGGGGGATTAGCTCAGCTGGCTAGAGCGCCTGCCTTGCACGCAGGAGGTCATCGGTTCGACTCCGATATTCTCCACGAATGCTTATAGAAGCATAAAAGTTCATTGACATATTGAGATAAGAAATACAAAAGTAGAAAGAACACGTATATATTGCGCACAGCAATATATAGGTAAAAATATAATAAAGAATACAATAAGCAAAATAAGGGCGTATGGGGGATGCCTAGGCTCTCAGAGACGATGAAGGACGTGATAAGCTGCGAAAAGCTACGGGGATTGGCACACACGAATTGATCCGTAGATATCCGAATGGGGCAACCCAGTGCATTGAAGATGCATTACTCCGATAGGAGGGTGAACCCGCTGAACTGAAACATCTAAGTAGGCGGAGGAGAAGAAAACAAAAGTGATTCCGTAAGTAGTGGCGAGCGAACGCGGATTAGCCCAAACCAATGTTGTTACGGCAATATTGGGGTTGTAGGACCACGACATTTAATGCGGATTGAATTAGAATAACCTGGAAAGGTTAACCAAAGAGGGTGATAGTCCCGTATAAGTAAGAGAAGATATTAATAGTGGTATCCTGAGTAGCGCGGGGCACGTGAAACCCTGTGTGAATCTGGCGGGACCATCCGCTAAGGCTAAATACTCCTGAGAGACCGATAGTGAACCAGTACCGTGAGGGAAAGGTGAAAAGAACCGTGAATAACGGAGTGAAATAGATCCTGAAACCATACGCCTACAAGCGGTCGGAGCCCTTTAGTGGGGTGACGGCGTGCCTTTTGCATAATGAGCCTACGAGTTAACGTTGCTGGCGAGGATAAGTGATTAAGTCACGGATCCGTAGCGAAAGCGAGTCTGAATAGGGCGCTTTAGTCAGTAATGTTAGACGCGAAACCGTGTGATCTACCCATGGGCAGGATGAAGCTGTGGTAACACATAGTGGAGGTCCGAACCGGTTGACGTTGAAAAGTCTTCGGATGACCTGTGGGTAGGGGTGAAAGGCCAATCAAACTCGGAAATAGCTCGTACTCCCCGAAATGCATTTAGGTGCAGCGCTGGATTATAGTTATATAGAGGTAGAGCTACTGATTGGATGCGGGGGCTTCACCGCCTACCAATTCCTGACAAACTCCGAATGCTATATAATGTTTACCAGCAGTGAGGGCTTGGGTGCTAAGGTCCAAGTCCGAGAGGGAAAGAACCCAGACCATCAGCTAAGGTCCCCAAATGTATGCTAAGTTGAAAAAACGAGGTTTGTCTGCCCAGACAGCTAGGATGTTGGCTTGGAAGCAGCCATTCATTTAAAGAGTGCGTAACAGCTCACTAGTCGAGCGGACGAGCATGGATAATAATCGGGCATAAGTATACTACCGAAGCTATGGATTTGTACGTATGTACAAGTGGTAGGGGAGCATTCTAAACTGGGTTGAAGGTGATATGTGAGTATTGCTGGACTGTTTAGAAAAGAAAATGTAGGCATAAGTAACGATAATGCGGGCGAGAAACCCGCACACCGAAAAACTAAGGTTTCCGCAGCTATGCTAATCAGCTGCGGGTTAGTCTGGTCCTAAGGCGAACCCGAAAGGGACAGTCGATGGCTAACGGGTTAATATTCCCGTACTACTTATAATTGTGATGGAGTGACGGAGTGATGAAAGCACCGCGAACTGACGGAATAGTTCGTTGAAGTACCTACCTATAAGTCTTGTAGTTAAATGCGCAGGATTTGGGGAAATACGATAGTACTCGGAGTCTTCGGACAAAGGGATAGTGTGCCTAAGGGCTTCCAAGAAAAACTTCTAAACTTAGATTATAAGTACCAGTACCGTAAACCGACACAGGTAGTTGAGGAGAGAATCCTAAGGTGCTCGAGAGATTCATGGCTAAGGAATTAGGCAAAATAGACCTGTAACTTCGGGAGAAAGGTCGCCAGCGTAAGCTGGCCGCAGTGAAGAGGTCCAGGCGACTGTTTATCAAAAACACAGGGCTCTGCAAAATCGTAAGATGAAGTATAGGGCCTGACACCTGCCCGGTGCTGGAAGGTTAAGAGGAGATGTTATCTTCGGAGAAGCATTGAATTGAAGCCCCAGTAAACGGCGGCCGTAACTATAACGGTCCTAAGGTAGCGAAATTCCTTGTCGGGTAAGTTCCGACCTGCACGAATGGTGTAACGATCTGGACACTGTCTCAGCCATGAGCTCGGTGAAATTGTAGTATCGGTGAAGATGCCGATTACCCGCAGTGGGACGAAAAGACCCTGTGCACCTTTACTATAGCTTAATATTGACCTTGGACACGTGATGTGTAGGATAGGTGGGAGACTTTGAAGCGGCGTCGCCAGGCGTTGTGGAGTCATTGTTGAAATACCACCCTTTGCTTGTCTGAGGCCTAACCCCGAGTATCGGGGGACATTGTTTGGTGGGTAGTTTGACTGGGGTGGTCGCCTCCAAAAGAGTAACGGAGGCTTCTAAAGGTTCCCTCAGCACGCTTGGTAACCGTGCGTAGAGTGCAATGGCATAAGGGAGCTTGACTGAGAGACATACAGGTCGATCAGGTACGAAAGTAGAGCATAGTGATCCGGTGGTTCCGCATGGAAGGGCCATCGCTCAAAGGATAAAAGGTACGCCGGGGATAACAGGCTGATCTCCCCCAAGAGCTCATATCGACGGGGGGGTTTGGCACCTCGATGTCGGCTCGTCACATCCTGGGGCTGGAGAAGGTCCCAAGGGTTGGGCTGTTCGCCCATTAAAGTGGCACGCGAGCTGGGTTCAGAACGTCGTGAGACAGTTCGGTCTCTATCTACTGTGGGCGTTAGAAATTTGAGTGGATCTGACTCTAGTACGAGAGGACCGAGTTGGACGAACCTCTGGTGTATCTGTTGTTCCGCCAGGAGCACTGCAGAGTAGCTACGTTCGGAAGGGATAAGCGCTGAAAGCATATAAGCGCGAAACCCACCACAAGATGAGATTTCTTTTAAGGGTCGTGGAAGATGACCACGTTGATAGGCTATAGATGTAAAGGCAGTAATGTCATAGTCGAGTAGTACTAATAACCCGTAAGCTTATTGTAATGCTTCCCCCGATGCAAATCGGGGGAGCGAAATTCTTTCTTAAATCTATTCTTTATCTCAGTATGTTAAAATATTTGTATCGTTATTACTAACGAAACTGTTATGATTAACAATCTAAATTGTTCAAACATAACAAAACACTAAGGTGGTTATTGCGTTGGGGCTCACCTCTTACCTTTCCGAACAGAGAAGTTAAGCCCAACTGCGCAGATGGTACTGCATTTTTGTGGGAGAGTATGTCGCCGCCTTCTTTTATTAAG
>NZ_FOEI01000009.1 GCF_900110615.1 Flavobacterium urocaniciphilum | reverse complement strand
AAAAGGACTTTTTTAGCCCTAATTAGTTGATTTTAAACGGTTTTTCGACCTTTTTTATATTGTATTATTATTACATTTTAATTTATAGCCTATACTTCAGAAATTCTTTTTAAAGCCATTACTACTGCTCCTTGTTTGATATCTTTTCCAAGGTGCATTTCAATTTCCGGCATTATATTTCTCGCTAAAGAAGTTAAATTAATAATACCTTCAGATAAAGAACTAAGTAAAAAAGGTTTAGTCTTTAAATACTGTTCTACGACAGAAGCAACTGTTTTCATTTTTGTGTGTGTTTGTGTGTTTGTTGTTTATTCTGGTACAAATATAATAAACATTTTGTTATAATTATAACTATTTGTCAAAATAAAAAAAAGCATCTTCTAAATGGTCTATTTCAGGGACTTCATTATTAACTAGAATTGATATAATATCAAACCTAACCTCTACATCCATGTCATTCAATAAGATATATTCATTAATTGCTTTAACTAAAAGTTTAATTTTTTTTGGTTTTACAAAATCTTGTGGTAATCCAAAATCAGAACTCGATCTTGTTTTTACTTCAACTATTGTTAAAATATTTTCTTTTAATGCGATAATATCAACTTCTGCTTTTTGAAAAACCCAGTTTGTTTCTAGAATATCATATCCATTAGTAATTAAAAAATCAGCCGCTAATGTTTCACCTAATTTTCCTAAATCATTATGTTCAGCCATTTCATTTCGAATTTACGAAGAATAATTTAATCAAAACTTAATTTTATTTCTTTATCGTTAACCTCAAAAGTCACCTGACTACCTAAAACTAAAGTTCGATTGTCTTTTTGATGTCCTGCACAAAATTCAAATGCGATTGGAATATTTAAATCTTTTGCAATTTCAGTAATAATTTGAACTTCATTTTGACCGAAAGGAATTTCATTATCATGCATATCATGCATACTTCCCACAATAATTCCTTTTACATTTTTGAAATAATCATTACGTTTTAAATTATACATCATCCGATCGATATGGTATAAATATTCATCTAAATCTTCTATAAATAAAATTTTACCTTTTGTATCAATAGACGATTTGGACCCTAATAAACTATATAAAATAGATAAATTCCCACCTACTAATTCTCCTTTAGCCAAACCTTTTTTATCATATGATTTGGAAGGAATAGTATATGAATTTTTAATTCCGAAAAGTGAATTTTTAAAAGTTTCTTTAACTTCTTCCGGTGCTTTTGGAACAGTGAAAGGCATAATTGAATGTAAAGTTGCAACATTTAACGTATTAATATGACTATGTAAAACCGTTACATCACTAAAACCCATAACCCATTTCGGATGTTTTTTAAATTTTGTAAAATCAATCATATCAATAATACGAACGGTACCATATCCGCCACGAGCACACCAAATAGCTTTCACATTATCATTATCCAATTGCTCTTGAAAATCTGCTGTACGTTCGGCATCTGTTCCACCTAACTGACAACTGTCTAACCCTATTGTTTTTCCTAATTTAACTTTTAATCCCCAAGATTCTAATAAATCGATAGCTGGTTTAGCATCTTCTGGAAAAAATTTTCTTGCCGTACAAACAATAGCAACCGTGTCGCCTTTTTTCAAATAAGGTGGAATTTTCATTTTGTTTTGTGAATATGAAATTAAAGAAAGAAAAAATAGTATTAAATATCTATACATGAAATGTAATAAATGTTGCTTTCAAATTTAAACAAAATCAAAATAAATTCGCCAATTACTTACTAAAAACTTATTTTTGCAGTAAATAATATTTAACAATGTTAGAAAATCCAAAAAGATATACGATTACTGCGGCATTACCTTATACAAATGGACCAATTCATATTGGACATTTAGCAGGAGTTTATGTGCCATCAGATATTTACGCAAGATATTTACGTTTACAAGGAAAAGATGTAGCATTCATTTGTGGTAGCGATGAACATGGTGTTGCCATTTCAATGAAAGCTAAAAAAGAAGGAATTACACCACAACAAGTTATAGATAAATACGACGGAATTATTCGTCAATCTTTTATTGATTTCGGAATTTCTTTTGATAATTACTCGAGAACTTCTTCTGAAATTCACCATAAAACGGCTTCTGAATTTTTTAGAAAATTATACGATAATGGCGACTTTATTGAAGAAACTACGG
Source organism: Flavobacterium urocaniciphilum (assembly GCF_900110615.1). Lineage (GTDB taxonomy): Bacteria > Bacteroidota > Bacteroidia > Flavobacteriales > Flavobacteriaceae > Flavobacterium > Flavobacterium urocaniciphilum. The sequence goes on along the minus strand of NZ_FOEI01000009.1, from coordinate 84,868 downwards.
AACAATTATATGATGCCAAAGCAGATCAATTTTTAGCTGATCGTTTTGTAACTGGAACGTGTCCGAAATGCGCAAATGAAGACGCATACGGAGATCAATGTGAAAAATGTGGTTCTACATTAAACGCAACCGATTTAATTAATCCGAAAAGTACCATTACAGGAGAAACACCAATTTTAAAAGAAACCAAACACTGGTTTTTACCATTAAATAGATACGAAGATTTCTTAAAAGAATGGGTTTTAGAAGGTCATAAATCAGATTGGAAATCGAATGTTTACGGACAAGTAAAATCGTGGGTTGATGGCGGATTAGAACCAAGAGCTGTAACGCGTGATTTAGATTGGGGAATTGATGTTCCGGTTGAAGGCGCAGAAGGAAAAAAATTATACGTTTGGTTTGACGCTCCAATTGGATACATTTCGTCTACAAAAGAATGGGCTGCCAAACAAGGAAAAGATTGGGAACCATATTGGAAAGATGCAGATACAAAATTAGTTCACTTCATCGGAAAAGATAATATTGTCTTCCATTGTATTATTTTTCCAGCGATGTTAAAAGCTGAAGGAAGTTATATTTTACCTGATAATGTTCCTGCTAACGAGTTTTTAAATTTAGAAGGGAATAAATTATCTACTTCTAAAAACTGGGCAGTTTGGCTACATGAATATTTACAAGATTTCCCTGAAAAACAAGACGTATTGCGTTATGCATTAACTGCTAATGCACCTGAAACAAAAGACAACGATTTTACTTGGAAAGATTTTCAAGCGAGAAACAATAGTGAATTAGCAGCCATTTTTGGAAACTTTATTAATCGTGTAATTGTATTAACGAACAAATATTACGACGGAATTGTTCCAACACCTAACGAATTCTCAGAAGGAGATTTACAAGCCTTAACTGAATTAAAAGCGTATCCATCTGTAATTGCATCGTCAATTGAAAGATACCGTTTTAGAGAAGCATTAAGTGAGTTAATGAATGTAGCTCGTTTAGGAAATAAATACCTTACAGAAGAAGAGCCATGGAAAATGGTAAAAGAAAATCCGGAGCGTGTAAAAACTCAAATGTATGTGGCGTTACAAATTGCAACTGCTTTACAAGTTTTATGCGAACCATTTTTACCATTTACTTCTGAAAAATTAGGTAAAATGTTATTAAACGAAGGAACTACTTGGAATGATGTTGCTACAAAATCAGATTTATTGGTAGCCAATCATAAAATCGGACAAGCAGAAATATTATTCGCACAAATTGAAGACGCAGAAATTCAAAAACAAATAGACAAATTGGAAGCTACAAAAACAGCAAATAAAATAGAAAACGAAACGGTAACTCCTCAAAAAGAAACAACTTCATTTGAAGATTTCGCGAAAATTGATTTACGTATCGGAACAATCATCGAAGCAGAAAAAATGCCAAAAGCCAATAAATTATTGGTTTTAAAAGTAGATACAGGAATTGATGTAAGAACTATTGTATCTGGTATTGCAGAACATTTTACTCCTGAAGAAGTGATTGGTAAAAAAGTAACCGTGTTGGTTAACTTAGCACCAAGAGCTTTACGCGGTGTGGAAAGTGAAGGTATGTTATTACTAACAAATACTCCTGACGGAAAATTAGTATTTGTAAATCCTGATACAGATGGAGTTAGTAATGGAGCAGTAATTGGATAATTTATACAACTGAAAATTGATATGTTTAAAAAAATTTTAATCGTTACCTTATTTTGTGTTTTTAAAGTTAATTCTCAAAAATTAATTTCTGAAATTAATATCAAAATCCCAAAAAAATCAGAATCATTTCAAATTAATGATGAAGAATCTAAAAATGTTTTATTATATTTTGACAACAAAGAAGTTGTATCTGCTTTCAAATTAAATGAAAATTTAGCAGTTGTTGATTCTATTAAAACAAATAAAGGAGATCAAAAAATTGAATCCATTATTGGTTATGCAAAAAATGAGTCAACCTATTATACTTATTGGAGTTCAAAAGACGATAAATTATTTTATGTTTTAAGTTATGATTTTGACAAAAAAGAATCAAATGTAACTCCATTAAATTTTAACATTGAAAAAGAGAAGGTAATTAACAGAATTACTATTCAAAATAAATTTTACATTGTTACAGTAACAAAAAAAACTAACAATATTAATTTTTACTGTTTTACAAACAAATCATTTACAAAAAAAACAATCGATTTAAGCGAACACGTTTTTTACGATTATTTGAATCAACAAGTTTCATTTTATGACTTATGTACAAAATCTAGTTTAACACAAAGTAGTCATATTCAAAATGTTTCTGAAGACAATCCTGCTTCATTAACTTTTGCTTCATTTGAAAAAAAATCATACGTAAAAGACAATTCTATAATTTTTACATTCGACACAAACAAAGAGTACACTCAATTATTAAAAATTAATTTAGATAATTTTCAACCTGAATATAAATTATTTTCGCAACCATTTTTTGCAAAACCAGAAGGTTCTGAAAGTTCAGATGTGAGCAATTCTTTTTTTGTAAATGATTTATTAATTCAGTTTAAAACTAATTATTCAATATTATCTGTATCGGTTAAAGATTTCAACAAAAACGAAATCAAGAACTTTAAAATAATGTTAGATAAAGAAATAGATTTTAAAAATTCCGACATTATTCAAGAAAAGTTATCTATTAAAAACACAAGAATACTTGATAAATCAAATCAATTATTAAGAAAAATGACGTTTGCTAATCCAGCAATATCATGTTATTTAGAAAACGATACTTATTATTTAACATTAGGTTCTGTTAGTGAGGTTCAAAACAATAATGCAATGTACGGTGGAATGTTTGGAGTAGCTGGTGTTTTACTTAGTTATGCATTAACTTCAAACTATACAATGAATAATATCAATTCGTACAACAATAGAATTGTTGTTTATATCAATTGCTTATTTGACAAAAGTTTTAATCATCTTGAAGGTGAAAAAAAACAATTAGCATTTGACAAATTGAGATTATTTATTTCGAATAGTAAATTGGAAAATACTGTAGCTTTTAAATTAGGAAACGAATTGATTTATGGCGGAAGTAACCCAAGTAATAAATATGTGTTTTATTCTTTTAAGAACAATTAATCATGAATAAAAAAATAATCGCATTTGACGCTGATGATACGCTTTGGCACAACGAACCTTATTTTGATGAGGCTCAAGCTAAATTTTGCGAATTATTTCAAGATTTTGCTTCTAAACAAGAAATATTACAACTGATTTTAAATCATCAAGTAAAGAATTTACCTTTGTATGGTTTCGGAATTAAGGCTTTTACTTTATCTATGATTGAATCGGCTTTAGAACTTACCAACCATCAAATTAATGGCGTTAACATTGAAAAAATAATTGCTATTGGTAAAGATTTATTACAAAAACCTGTAGAATTATTACCTAATGTTACCGAAGTATTAGAGCAGTTAAAAGGTAAATACAGATTAGTTGTTGCCACAAAAGGCGATTTGAAAGACCAACATAGAAAGTTACACGATTCTTGTTTAGGACATTATTTCCATCATATAGAAGTAATGAGTGATAAATTAGATTTAGATTATCAAAAAATGCTGCATCGATTAGATTGCCAACCTGAAAATTTCATCATGATTGGTAATTCCCTTAAATCTGATATTTTACCAGTTTTAAATATCGGCGGAACAGCCATTCACATTCCTTATCATACCACTTGGGAATATGAAAAAATAGATTTTGAAATTGAACATGATAATTTTAGATCAATATCAAATTTGAAAGAACTTTTTGAAATTTTATAAAGATGAAAAGAGAACTGAACATAGCCGATTGGAATAGAAAAGAACATTTCGAATTTTTTTCAAACTTTGACGAACCTTTTTTCGGAACTGCCATTCAATTTGATTGCACAAAAGCATATGCAAAATCAAAAGAATTAGGCGTTAGTTTTTTTGTATATTATCTTCATAAAACATTAGTTGCTGTTAATGCTATAGAAAATTTTAAATATAGAATTGAAGGTGATAAAGTATTTATTCACGACATAATAAATGTTTCTTCTACCATTTTAAGAGATGATAAAACTTTCGGATTTTCAGAAGTTATTTATGATGAAAACTTAGATAAATTCATTGAAAATTACAATACGGAAGCCAATCGTGTGAAAAGTGTACCTGGATTAATTACTAAAGAATACAGTGAAAATTTAATTCATTTTTCTGCAGTGCCTTGGATTAATTTCACAGCCATCTCCCATTCAAGAACTTTTAAAGTTCAAGATAGTTGTCCGAAATTTTCTTTTGGAAAAATGACCGAAGTAGACGGAAAAAGAATGATCCCAATGTCGGTACATGTACATCACGGATTAATTGACGGCTATCATTTAGGTCTTTTTTTCGAAGAATTTGAACGATTAATGAACGAATAAAATAGTAAAAGCGCTCTAAAAATAGAGCGCTTTTTTAATACATATTATTATTTACTCAATAATAAAACTTCATTAGCTAAGACTTCAGTTATATAACGTTTCACTCCATCTTTATCATCATAAGAACGATGTGTAAGTTTACCTTCTATAGCAATTTCTTTTCCTTTTGTAACAAACTTTTCAATGATTTCTGCGGTTTTTCCCCATGCTGAAATTCGGTGCCATTCTGTTTGTTCTACTTTTTCACCTTTTTCGTTTTTGTAAAAATCATTTGTAGCTAAAGTAATATTCGCTACTTTTTTGTTGTTAACTGTTTTAACTTCTGGCTCCTGCCCTACGTGTCCGATTAATTGTACTCTGTTTTTCATAATGGCGTGTAAAAATTTTAATGGTTTATAATTAATTATTTTTTGTCTGATGAACTTATTGTTTCATTTCGACAGTGCAAAGATGTGAACAACACAAAACTTTATTCGGTTATTATTCATTTAATATCGTTTGTAAGTATTTGTTGTCGTTTGCAATTGGCAGAAAATTCGTATATTTACTTGAAATAAAAGCTTTTAATATGAAAACAACTATTCTAAAAAAAATAGTAACGCTTTTAGTAGTATTACTATCTACAATAAGTTTTTCACAAAACACGTTACAATACAACGACGAAAAAGGTTCGCCAGCAGCAACATTACAAGACGTAAAATGGTTAGCAGGAAATTGGAAAGGCAGTTCACCATTTGGAGTTTGTCAAGAAAACTGGGACACACCAAGTGGCAATACCATGATGTTTTGTTTTAAAATGTTAAGCGACAATAAAGTAACTTTTTATGAATTAGGTCATATTATTGAAAAAGACAAAACCTTATTATTACAAATCAGACATTTTGGTGGCGATATGAAAGCATGGGAAACGGGAGAAGTGAGCGAAGATTTCAAGTTTATTAAAATTGAAAAAAATCGAGTTTATTTTGATGGCTTAACCTATGAAAATGTATCAGACACAGAAATGAATGTATATGTATATTTTGAAGAAAGTAAAGAAGAAATAAAATTTAGTTTTAAGAAGTAAAATAAGTCTATGTAAATGAAAACCTGTTTAGAATGCCACGAAAAAATTGTAGGAAGAGAAGATAAAAAATTTTGCAGCGATGGTTGCCGAAACGCCTACAACAATAAAATGAATAAAGACAAAACGAATTTAATGCGCAACATTAACAACAAATTGCGTAAAAATTACAGAATACTATCCGAATTAAACCCAGAAGAAAAAACCAAAACCACAAAAAATAAATTGATGAGTAAAGGTTTCGATTTTGATTTAATTACCTCTATCTACACTACAAAAACGGGGAATACCTATTATTTTGTATATGATCAAGGATATATGGCTTTAGAAAATGAAGGATTTGTGTTAGTCAAAAAAGATAGTTAAATGAAAATTAGCATACTAGGTTGCGGGTGGTTGGGACTACCATTAGCTAAAAAATTAATTGAAATTGGTTTTGAAGTCAAAGGATCAACAACTTCAGAAAATAAGTTAGTAATCTTAAAAACTTTTTCAATTGAACCCTTTTTAATTGAACTTACAGAAGAAAAAATAATTGGAAATATATCTGGTTTTTTAAATGAATCAAAAATATTAATTATTGATATACCACCTGGTTTAAGAAAAGATTCCGGCTCTTCACTCGGAATGACATTTGTCAATAAAATAAAAAACGTGCTTCCTTATATAGAGAATTCAACTATAGAAAAGGTAATTTTTATTAGTTCCACTTCTGTTTATGGAGATGCTGTAACTATTCCATTAATTTCAGAAGAGAGTGATTTACATCCAGATACAGAAAGCGGAAGACAATTAATAGAAGTGGAAAATATTTTTAGAAACAATCGAAATTTTGAAACCATAATACTTCGTTTTGGAGGTTTAATTGGAAACGATAGAAACCCAATTAAATTCTTAGCCGGTAAAACGAATGTTGCCAATCCAAAAGCTCCTATTAACTTTATACATCAAGATGATTGTATTGGGATTATTAGTGAGATGATCAATCAATACTTCGACAAGCTCAGCATGACAGATTCACATAATACTATATGGAATGAAACTTATAATGCTGTAGCTCCAAATCATCCTACAAGGGCAGCATATTACACACAAAAAGCGATTGATTTCAACTTACCAAAACCAGAATTTAATGAAACCGAACCGAGTATTGGCAAAATCATTTCTAGCGAAAAAATAGAGAAAATTTTAGGTTATACTTTTAAAGTTATTGTATAAAAAAAGCCACTTCAAATGAAGTGGCTTTTTGTTTTTTTATTTTGATTCTTGATCCTTATTGACCAACAACTTTTACGTTGTCAATTTCCCAAGTTCTTGATGCAGTAGTTGTAGAAGTATACTTAAACGCAACTCTAAAGTTACTATTTCCTGAGTAAGAAGAAATGTTAATTGGACCAGAAGCTGTCCATACATAAGAACCTGTATTTGTATCTAAAGTATATCCTGTTAAAGCAGTCCAAGTTGCAGTACTTGGAGCACCAGAAGTATAATTAGTAGAAACATAAACTTCAATTAAATTTCCAGCAAATCTAGATGCATTATCAAAAGTTAATGTTGCAGAAGTAACTGAAGCTAAATTAATAGCTGGTGAAATTAACCAATCTTCATTAGCATTATTTGTGCTACTAGCAAAACCTGACATAGCTGCACATAATCCTGGGTTACCAAATGTATTAGTAGCCCAAACTTGAGCACCAACCACACTTTGTTTTGTCCATAATCCGAAGTTTGAAGTAAAAGATTCTTCAAATAAAGGCACTACTCTAGGATTCGTTAACATTACATCATTTTCTGTACGAACCATGAATTGATAATCACTGTTGTATCTTGTAAGTACACCTCTAACTTTTCCATTTCCTGAAGGAATTGATTTAGAAGCGAAAGTAGCAAATTCAGAAACTCTAACAATTATTGAATTTCCAGCAGCATCTTTTAACACATGGTTAGTTGCACCTCCGATACTATTTAATGTAGGGTCATAGAATTTTTTTCCTAATGACTCATCTGAAAACTGAACAGCATCAAATTCAATTAACTTATTCAAATTAGCATTATTTTTTGCAGCCGCAATAGTCATGTTATTTACTATTGTGCTTTCATCAACTTTAGTACATGAACGAGTAATTACATTTTCATATTCAACTCCAGACACTCTTCCTACTTGTGTTCCATTATATAATGAACCAACTTCTAAAGAATACGTTTGTGAATTATTTGCAAAATGTCTTCTATTTAAGTTGACAAATACTTTTCTCCCTGGTTCATATTTAGTATATAAGTTGTAAGCATCTACAGGCATACTAAATCCTTTAGCTCCATCAATAGAAACTAAAGAAATAGATTTGTAGAAATTTCCACCTTCGTCGCTTGAAGTAACAAATGCTTCAATGATAGAATCAGTAGTAGAATTCCATTGTTGTGTAGTATTTGTTGCTAAAGCAGCTACATCTTGAATAGTTTTTGTAGCTGTTAAATCTGTACATTCACCTGTTAAATCAGGTGCATTGTAATTGTCTGAATTTACACATCCAACTAGAGATGCAAATAAAGCTGCCGATAAAATTAATTTAATATTTTTCATAGCTATTAATTTTTAGTAATCTTAATATTATCTAATTGACAAGTAGTTGTAACACCTGCTTTACTTCCTGTATATTTAAAAGCAATTCTAGCATTTGTAGTATCATAACCACTTAAATCAATATTTCCACTACTAGTAATAACATCATCAGCAGTTGGAATAGTAAATGTTAATGGTATCCAAGTTGCAGTAGCAATTCCTGCAGTAGTTCCATCATAATCAGTAGAGATGAATGCCGTCATTGGATATCCATTAGAAAATCTAGTTTTTGTTGTAAATGATAAAATTTCACCAGAACCAGATGTTAAATCAATAGCTGGTGTAATTAACCAAGCCACATCATTAGTTCCAGCAGTAGAATAAAAAGATGAAAATTCAGCATAATTATCACTACTAAAAGTTCTTGCATGCCACAAACGAGATGATGCTGGAATTGATGTTGATGCATTATGATTCACCCACCCTGTTAAAGCAATTGGCACTTCAACTGAACCACTTCCTGTTGGAGATGAAGAAAAGTTCTCATTGAAAGTATAATTAAAGAAAGGAGGAATATCTGTTTGATCTTCATCACAACTAGTAAAAGAAACTAGTGCAATTGCAACAAACGTAATTTTTAAAAATATATTTTTCATAGTCAATTAAGTTTAGAAGTTAACATATAAATTTACGAAATAAGTTCTTCCATATCCATAAAAATATTTAGAACCAAAAGATGGTGTTCCATTAGCGTAATCTGCTTGTTGATCAGGGAAAGTTGCTTTTCTTGATTGTTCGAATCCACCTGTTTTGTATGTAGTATCTAAAACATTGTTTACAGATGCAAAGAAACCAATAGTAGTATTATCTACTCTCCAAGATTTACCCCCTGTTAAATTTAATAAATTAAAATCTGCAAATTTTTCTTGTTTTAAAGCTTTTCTAACAGATTCTTCATTAACTCCTGCAAAATTATCTCCAGTAGCACCGTCAATTGTAAAATTATCTGTTCTTAAAATGTTCGAAACATCTAAATAAGAATCAGCTAAATAGTTGATGTTTGCACCCACCCACCAGAAATGTGGATCTCTATATTCTAAACCAAAGGATGCAGCAGTTTGTGGCATTCCTGGTAATCTATAATTTTTCATATATGCTTTACCAAAATCTACAACTGGTTGTGTATTTGTTAAAGTAGCTTGAGCATCATCATTCACTTTTAAGTTTGGATTATTATCGTATAAATAATGTCCGTAAGATGCTGCTACTGTAGCTTTAATTGTAGAAGTAATTTGGTATTCTAAACCTAATTCAACTCCAACGTTTTTCTTATTGATTCCTGTTAATAATTCAGAAATAAAAGCATCTTCATTTCCACTATCAATATCTTCTCCAACACCTTCTGCATAGAAGAAAGAAATTTCAGTAGCATTTTGAACTTTAGAAGCAAATCCAGTAATACGAGATTTGAATTTTGGTGTTCTAATAATGTAAGAAGCATCAACACTAGCAATTTGCTCACTAGTTAAATCAGGTGTAATATTATTGTTAATACGAGCATTTGCAAAAGTATTTCTCATATTAGGTGCTTTTGTCATATAAGCTCCATTGAAATCTAACAAATGTTGTCCTGTAATTTTATATGTAAATCCTCCTTTGAATCCGAAGTTTTCAAAAATTTGTTTCCCACTTTTACCAAAAGAATTATTAGCATAAATACCATTTCTGTATAAACCTTCTCTTTCATATTGACTTCTAGAAAAAGATTGTGCTAAATAGAAATCAACTGATTTATAAGAAAACTTAAATTGTGTAAAAGCGTCTGCAACAATTGCATTTAAGTTATAATTATAACCATATGTATCACCTTCAACTACCGCTCTATTTGGATTATTTAAATCAGATTGAGTAGCATCTCCTTGATAAAATGGATCAATATCTAAAAAGTATTGACCTCCTAATAAGTCTAATAAATTTTGGTGGTTGTGAGATTTCAATTTTCTAAAACTTGCACCAGCATTTAATTTAATGTTATCCGATAAATCTGAGAATAAAATTGAATTAGCCGTAATTTGTTTATCATCTGTTCTATCTTCATATAAAGCGTAAACACTTTTACCTGGAGTAGCACTATTTTGATTAGCAATATACATTGCATTCCAATCAATTTGGCTATTGTTTAAGAAATACGTTTGAGCAGCAGCAGCTCCTGCAGTATCACCTAAATTGTAATAGTAACTTGGTAAGTTTTTGTAGTATGTAGGATCAGGATTGTTTGCTCCTTGATAATCAATTCTAGTATTACCTATCGTACCTGTTTGGTATGACACATTTGTATTTAATGTAGTTCTATCAGACATTTTCCAATAGTGACTTAACATTAAAATTGGTTCTTCAATATCTTTATCTCTAGAGTTACGTTTTTTACCATCTTGCCATCCCCAATAAGAATTGTATTTAATCCCCATTAAGTCGTTTACTTCTTTTGTATTTGGAGAAGATTTTCCTCTGCTGTTTTGAGCATAAATACTTGTAAAGTTTAAACTATGTTTGTCATTAAATCTTTTTTCAACACTTGCAAACATTGAATTTGCAGCGTAATCAGTTCCTTCAAAATAACCTTCTTTAGCCCATCTTCTAGATGCAGAAATACTGTAAGCCCAACCATTTTCCATTAAACCTGAATTATGAGTTGCCATAGCTCTCCAAGAATAGTTTGTATTTGTTCCTGAATAAGATAATCTTGTTCCTTTTCTATATAAAGAAGCTCTAGTATTAATTTCTTGTGTTCCTAAAATTCCTCCAAAAGTATAATCAGAAGGAGAAGAACCTAAAGTAAATTCTTGGTTTCTAGTAGCGTCATTTAATCCACCCCAGTTACTCCATTGTGGTCTTCCGTCATAGATTTTGTTCATTACGATACCGTTAATCATTGTAGTACCGTACTCGTTATCTAAACCTCTCATTCTAAAACGAGCTTGCCCCCAATTGAAAGCAGCTGCTTGTTGATAAGCATCTCTAGAAGATTGAAGTAAACCAGCAGTACTTTCAGAACCACTATTGTCATCACCTAAATCGTTCTCGGTAATCGTTACCAAACTTAATTGTTGTTCAGAAGTAATATCTTCTTCTAATAACATTAAACCAACATCTAAAGTTTGATTTTCAACAACCTCAATTGAAAAATTTTGAGTTGTATAACCATTAAGAGAAACAATTAATTTTTGTTCTCCTTTTGCAATACCACTAATAACAAATTCTCCAAGATTGTTTGTAGTTACAAATTGTTCATTAGATTGAACCATAACTTTTACGCTACCCAGTGGGTTTTGCGATTTAGAATCAACTACCTTTCCTTTGACAGTTGATTGATTTTGAGCCATCATGATAACAGCCTGAAATAAAAATAAAAGACTTAATGCAAGTTTTTTCATACTTAATTATAAATTAATACTTTAACTAACATTTAGTTTACAAAAACTAAAAGCGGACAAATGTACAACATTTAATAATATTATTTACCTTTGGCACCAGATTTGTAATAAAGATAACTAAAATTTAATCTTAACACATGAAAATTAAACCATTTTTCGGCGCTTTAGCAGTTTTTTTGTTGGCTGTTACTTCTTATGCACAAGAGAAAAAAAACTATGCAATTCATACAGTTGCGTTCTACAATTTAGAAAATTTATTTGACACAATAAATGATCCAACTAAAAATGACGAGGATTTTATTTATACTCCAGCAAACTATAAAGAAAAATTACACAAACTTGAAAGAGTAATTTCTCAATTAGGAACAAGTGCTGAACAAAAAAACTCTCCAGTTGTTCTTGGAGTAGCTGAAGTTGAAAACAGAAAAGTTTTAGAGGATTTATGTAAACAACCTCTTTTAGCTGCAAAAGGTTACGCAGTTATTCATTTTGATTCACCTGACCAAAGAGGAATTGATACAGGATTTTTATACCAAAAAAGTCATTTTACTCCAACTAGTTACAAAAACTATCCTTTAATTGTAACAGAAGAAAATACAGATAAAAAAGCAAAGGAAAAAGAAAAAGAAAAAGTTGAAGATACAGACGATAACGTTATAGATGCTAAAACAAAAAGAATTTATACACGTGATCAAATTTTAATGACTGGCTTATTAGATGGTGAAGAAATGCACTTTATTGTTAGCCACTGGCCTTCTCGTAGAGGTGGAGAAAAAAGAAGTAGCCCATTACGTGAAGCTGCAGCTGCCTTAAACAAAAAAATCATTGATTCTTTGCAAAAAATCAACCCGAATGCTAAAATTTTTACAATGGGTGATTTAAATGACGGTCCGTTTAACAAAAGTATCAAACAAGTTTTAGGAGCTAAAGGTGATGAAAAAGAAGTTCAACCATTAGGATTATACAATCCAGCAGAAAAAATGCTTAAAAAAGGTATTGGAACTTTAGCACATAGAGATGCTTGGGACTTTTTCGATCAAATTATCATTTCTGAACCTTTATTAAGAAAAGATTATACTTCTTGGAGATATTGGAAAGCTGGTGTATATAATGCACCATTTATGATCCAACAAACCGGACAATATAAAGGTTATGCATTGCGAAATTCGAGTATTGCTCCTGGATATTCCGATCACTTCCCTTCTTATGTTTATTTAATAAAAGAAGCCAAAAAATAAAATAAGATTAAAAAAAAGTAAGGTACGTTTATCGTACCTTTTTTTATTTAGTAACTTTACGTTTTAAATACTACTTTATGTCTATTGCAAAACCATTCAACTTAAACAAATGGATAGAAGAAAACCGACATCTTCTAGTTCCGCCAGTAGCGAATAAAAATTTATATGTAGATTCTGGTGATTATATTGTAATGATTGTTGGCGGACCAAACGCTCGAAAAGATTACCATTATAATGAAACCGAAGAATTATTCTACCAACTTGAAGGAGAAATTACAGTTTACATTCAAGAAAACGGAAAAAAGAAAGCCATGAAATTGAGTGCTGGCGACATGTATTTGCATCCCGCAAAAGTTCCACATTCGCCAAACAGAACTGAAGGCTCAATTGGTTTAGTTATCGAAAGAAAAAGAACAGAAGGTAAAGATGGTTTACTTTGGTTTTGCGATTCTTGTAATCATAAATTGCATGAAGTTTATTTTGGATTAAATGATATCGAAAAAGACTTCTTACAACACTTTAAAGATTTTTATGGCTCTGAAGAAAAAAGAACATGTGATCATTGCGGAACGATTATGGAAGTCGACCCAAGATTTATAAAATAACACACTTAAAATATAAAAAAGTATGAAAATCAAATTTCTAAATTCAATTTCATACATTTGCAAAATATAACAATTACACTTAAAAAAGTTAAAAATGTCAACAATAGCATCACAATTTGGAATGCAAGAAGCATTAAAAGCATTAGGAATTAAAGAAATTAACGACGGAACATCAACAGGTTCAAATAGTTTTTCTTCTGGAGAAATTATCGAAAGTTACTCTCCAGTAGACGGTCAATTAATCGGAAAAGTAAAAACAACAACTGCAGCTGATTACGAAAAAGTAATTAAAAGTGCTGAAGAAGCATTTAAAGTTTTCAGAGCAATGCCAGCACCTCAACGTGGAGAAATTGTACGTCAGTTTGGAAATAAATTAAGAGAATTAAAAGAACCTCTAGGTAAATTAGTTTCTTATGAAATGGGTAAATCGTTACAAGAAGGTTACGGAGAAGTTCAAGAAATGATCGACATCTGTGATTTCGCAGTTGGTTTATCACGTCAATTAAACGGACAAGTAATTCCATCGGAGCGTCCAGGTCACGTTATGCGTGAGCAATGGCACCCAATCGGAATTGTTGGAATCATTTCTGCATTCAATTTCCCAGTAGCGGTTTGGTCTTGGAACACGGCTTTAGCATGGATTTGTGGTGACGTTTGTGTATGGAAAGGTTCAGAAAAAGCACCAATTTGTACTATCGCTTGTCAGAACATCATTGCTGAAGTATTAAAAGCTAACAACTTACCAGAAGGAATTTCTTGTATTGTTAATGGAGATTATAAAGTTGGTGAAATGATTACAACTGACACAAGAATTCCTTTAGTATCAGCAACAGGTTCTACAAGAATGGGAAGAATTGTTGGTGCTAAAGTAGCAGAGCGTTTCGGAAAATCTTTATTAGAATTAGGAGGAAACAATGCTATTATCATTACACCTACTGCCGATTTAAAAGTAGTTGTTCCTGGAGCAGTATTCGGAGCAGTTGGTACAGCAGGACAAAGATGTACTTCTACTCGTAGATTAATCATTCACGAATCAGTTTACGATACAGTTCGTGACGCAATTGTTGGTGCTTACGGACAAATTAAAATTGGTAATCCTTTAGATGAGAAAAACCATGTGGGTCCACTTATCGATACAGACGCAGTTAACACATATTTAGCAGCTATTGAAAAAGCGAAAGCAGAAGGAGGAAAAGTTTTAGTTGAAGGTGGTGTATTATCTGGAGAAGGTTACGAATCGGGATGTTATGTAAAACCAGCTATTATTGAAGCTGAAAATCATTTTGAAATAGTTCAACACGAAACATTTGCTCCAATTTTATATTTAATGAAATACAGCGGAGAAGTTGAAAACGCAATTGAATTACAAAATGGTGTAGCTCAAGGTTTATCTTCATCAATCATGACAAACAGCATGAAAGAAGCAGAGAAATTCTTATCATTCGCGGGTTCTGACTGTGGAATTGCTAACGTAAATATCGGAACTTCTGGTGCTGAAATTGGTGGTGCTTTCGGTGGTGAAAAAGAAACGGGTGGTGGACGTGAGTCGGGTTCAGATGCATGGAAAGTGTACATGAGAAGACAAACTAACACTGTTAACTACTCAGACCAATTACCTTTAGCTCAAGGAATCAAATTTGATTTATAATCTAGTGATTAGTGAAAAGTAATTAGTGATTAGTTACTTATGGATATAAAAAAAACCCTGCAAAACTTGCAGGGTTTTTTTAATTATTCACTCATTGGCAAATTGACCAATTGAGAATTACTTCGTTTTCTTCACATACTGCGTTAAAATAACGATGTGTTGGTTTTCTACACGGCCTTCAATTTGTTCGGCATTGTCCCAAACCAATTTAATATTATGTACCGCAGCACCACGTTTTGCCGTGAAAGTAGCTCCTTTTACATCTAAATCTTTTATTAAAACTACAGAATCACCGTCTTGTAAAATATTTCCGTTAGAATCTTTGTGAATGATTTTTCCTTCTTCATCTTCATCTTCACCAGTCGCTTTTGCCCATTCTAAAGCATCTTCATCTAAATACATCATGTCTAATAAATCATGATTTTTTAAACGCGCCAACATGCGCCAAGAAACAATTTGAACCGGTAAATTTTCATTCCACATGCTATCCGACAAACCTCTCCAATCGTTCGGGTTCATCAAATCTTTATTTTCAATTTGCTCTTTTAAATGTTTAGCAATTAAAATACAATTCTCTGGAATGGCATCTGTTTTTGGCTCTACTAAATACACTACTAAATTTTCATTAGCACCACTAATTTCGCATACAGACCCGCTTCTATCTTTTAATCTTTTTTCAGTAACTACACTCATGGCTTATAAATTAAAACATGCTCCAATTTGAAACACAAATTGATTATTATATTTTCCAAACACATTTGGAGTGGTATCGTACTCTGCAATTGGAATACCTGCTTCCGAATATACACCAAAACCATCTGTAAAGAAATATCTAAAACCTAAATGAGCTCCAAAATTTCTTGTACCTAAGTTTAATCCCGGATAAACATCCATATTATCCTCTAAACCAAGTACATTTCCAATATTAGCATTAAATCTAATTTTTGCATCTGCTCTATCTGAAAATTCTGGCTTATAATTAACATCAGCGATAGTTACGCCTTCAGCATTTAGCATATAACTTGCTACAAAACCAAATGACATATTTTCACCAATACCATAATCATTTGACACAACGACACCTGTACCTCCATTTTGAATTAAGGCACCAATTTGCATTTTGATATCTCCTTTACCTTTATACGATTGTGCATTGGATAAAAATCCTAATCCTAAGAATACACCAAACAATATTTTTCTCATTTTTCTGTTTTATTATTTGAAGCAAAAATAATGAATTTTAACATTTTTTGAGGCAAAGCCGTAATAAATAAAATTTGAACAACAATAATTTTACAATCGGAATTTATACCTAATAAATTTCTTTCAGAAATTTATTAGAAAATGAAAAACAATTAACTAAAATTTTATTATTATGAGAAAGATCATTCTATTAATGGTAATTGTAATTACTACTATGGTTTCATGTTCAACTGATGACACTATTACACCAATTGAAAATTCTCCAAAAAAATTAAAATCATCTGATAATTCAGATTTTAGTTTAATAGCTAGAGATAGTACAACTAGAGATAATGATACAATTATTAGTTCAGATCCAGTTAAACCAAGAAAAGATTAATTTTTAACTAAATATTCATTAGATTTGCTATAATGTATCAATCAAATGAAATTAAAAAAGTTTATTTTACTTCTAATTGTTAATCTATTAATTTTTAGCTGTAAAAAAGAAAATCATTTAATTACTTACAACAAAATTGACACTCTACTCGTAAAAGCGAATAACGATTTTTTAAATAAAAAAGTTAGATTGGCATATATTGATAGTGTTTCATTAATATTAAGCAATTTAAAATCTGATAGTTTATACAATTATTATAGATTTAAACTTGCTAATCGATATTATAATTTAAATTTATTTGAACAATACAAAAGCTTAACTCTTCAAATTAATAAAGAAGCTATTGAAAAGAGTGACACATTAACTCTTGCAAAATGCAATTATAATTTAGGAGGCTATTATTATGAAAAATATAATTTAGACAGTAGTTTCTATTATTATAATAAAGCAAAAAATCTTTCTTTAAATTTAAAAGAAATAAAGCTTAAAGTTGAAATTCATAAAGATTTAGGTCGTGCTTTATTTTACCACAACCAGTTTCTTGAATCGGAGAAAAACACTTCAATAGCCCTTAAAGACGCCAAAAAATTAAATCATCATGAATACATTTTTGAATGCTATACCATATTTGGGTTATCGCAATCAGGTATGAAAAATTACTCAAAAGCTATTGAGTATTTTAATGAAGCAAATAAAGTATTAGTAAACTTAAAAAACGACTCCTACTATCCTGTTTTATATGCTCAAAATTTGATTAATTTTTGCGATGTATATAAGAAAAAAAAGGACTATACGAATCTCTTTAAATTTTCTGAAAGAGGTTTACATATTAAGAACTTAAAACAATTAGAAATAAACACATACACTTATCTTTTAAATTTTCATGGTTATGCCAAATTGAAAAAAAATGATAAAAATTCAATTAAAGAATTTCAAGAAGCATTGAAAATTGGGGATAGTTTAGATTTTCAACCCATTCAAAACACTTCAAATTTATATATAGGAGAATATTATTTATCCCAAAAAGACACTGGAACAGCTAATATTTATTTTAAAAAAGTAAAAGAAACCAAGTTTGCCGATGATAAATTAAAAGCTTTAGAAAAATTAACCATAACTGAACCTAAAAATCCAGCGCATCTAAAACAAATCATTTCGTTAAAGGATAGTTTATTTTCAATAGAAAGACTTACTCGTGATAAATTTGCACGAATTGAATATGAAACCAACGAAATCATTTCAGAAAAAGAAACCATTGAAAAACAAAAAGACAATATCGTTCAACAATTATGGTCGGTTTCAACTATAGCTGTTTTTATTATTTTAGCAGTACTTTTATTTTATTTTATCAAATCTAGGAATTTAAAAAATAAAGAACTTATTTTTATACAAGAACAACAAAACGCAAAAGAAGAGATTTATGAACTGATGCTGAACCAACAACAACGAATTGAAGAAGGAAAATATTCAGAAAAAAACAGAATTTCTCAAGAATTACACGATGGTGTAATGGGTAAATTAACAGGAATTCGACTTAATTTATTTATCCTTAAGAAAAAACAAGACGTTGAAACGGTTCAAAAATGTTTGCCTTTTATAGACGATATTCAAAATATTGAAAAAGAAATTAGACAAATTACACATGATTTAAAACAAAATTTATTCGACGACAATATTACATTTAGTTCTATCGTTGAAAATTTATTTATCATGATTAAAAGTCATTCTGACATCGATTTTAGTTTACAAATTGATGAACGAATTGATTGGGATTTAATAAACAATAACAAGAAAATTAATATTTACAGAATCATTCAAGAAGCTTTACAAAATATCGACAAATATGCACAAGCTTCTAAAGTAAATATTAACATGAATAAAATGGGCGAAGAAATTCATATAACCATAACCGATAACGGAATTGGATTTGTTCCAAAACATGGGAAAAAAGGTATTGGTTTAGAAAATATGCAAGCCCGAATGGACGAAATAAACGGTAAATTTGAATTGGAATCCAAAATTAATTTTGGAACCAAAATCAGTTTAACTTTTCAAATATAAATTAAAAGAAATGACAGTAAATATTTTATTAGTAGACGATCATCCAGCCATTTTAAATGGTTATGTATCTGTTTTGGGATTTAACGATAGAGATATTGAAATAAACCCAACCTATTGTCATAATTCAGAAGACGCTTATAAATTGATAACTAATTCTGAACAGATCAATCATTTTGATTTTATTTTTCTCGATAGAAGCTTACCTCCATTTCCTGAACAAAAAATTAAATTTGGTGAAGATTTAGCACTTTTAGCTAAAGAATACCAACCAAAAGCAAAAATATTAATGCTTACTGCACATGCTGAATCTTTTATTATTTACGATATTTTACATTTAGCAAAACCCAACGCATTAATTATTAAAAGCGATGCAACTGGTGAAGTTTTATTGGATGCTTTTCATGATGTTATTGATGGTAAAACGTATTTAAGCGCAACTGTTACCGAAAGCATGAAAGATTTACTTGAGCGAGAAGATTACTTAGACAGCATTAATAGACAAATTATTGTTTTATTAGCCCAAGGATTTAAAAATAAAACAATTGCGACTCAACTAGGATTAAGTGACAGTACAGTTGAAAAAAGAAAATCTAAGATTAAAGATTTCTTTTTAATTAATAAAAGTTCAGATGAAGACCTTATAAATGAAGCTAAAAAACTAGGTTTTATATAAATTTAACAATTTTTACGGATTTGCCGTAAAAAAAACAAACCCTCGATGCTAAATTTGTACTTTAATTTTTCATTAACATTTGGGTTGTGATGTGAACAAAACCCGTTTGAGTCATCAAACGGGTTTTTTGTTCCATACGTATTTTTTAACATTTATTACGAAAAATCCGTAATCCCACAAAAATAGTCTGTTTTAATTTTGCTTTATCTAAATCTATAAAACATGATCAGACTAATCATTGCTTTAATGGCATTTTTGACAAATTTAGTTAACGAATTTCTACAAAACGATTAAATATTCGACCCAAAATCGGCTATACTATCTTAAGAATTCACTCATCTAATTACTTTTGTATGCAAAAATTTAATTACACCAAGATTACTTCTACAGATTTAATTTTAGAAGTAGACATTAACAATTTGTCTAATGAAGAACAAGTTTTAATGTTTGGCAATTCGAATCCATCAGAATCAAATGCTGAAAAAGGAACATTTGTTCAAGAAGAAGATTTTGTTTTTGAAATCAATATTATGCTTTATCTAGAAATGGATCCAGCCTATAGCTTGTTAAAAAAAGGCTTGTATCCTTTTCAAGTTAAAGATGAAAAAGTGCAAGTGTTATTGTCGTTATCACCAAACGAATAATCAAAAAAAAATTTAATTTCTTCCCATTTCATCTGGATACAAACTAGACAAAACATCACTTTGCCAAAAATCTTTTGTATCCACATCCATTATTGTTAATGCACCTTTAAAAGCGGCACCTGTATCTAAATTCCAAACCGTATTTTTAAACTCAGGATCAACTCGTTCAGTTTTTGACAAAGGAGAATGTCCAATATAAATTTCCGAATATATCTTAAATCTTTTTGGATAAATCGCTGAATTTTTATCCATATTTTCATCTAAACACAAAGCCATTTCCCAAAGCGTTCTATCCCAATACAACATTTTTGGAAAATATTCCAATGTTACACCATTCATATTGGTAAAACCAGCATGCACAAATAATCTATTCATTTCATCCAAATGATAGTTTTTCAAGGATTTCAAAAACTGTATGTGTTTTTCTTTTTGAGTAACAGAAACATTTTTATAGGCATCAACAGTAGCTTTCCCGCCATGTTTAAACCACATTTCCTCATTTAAATGTTCATGTCGGTCTTCTAACCAATCCAACACCAATTCATCATGATTCCCTCTAATAAAAATACATTTCTGTTTATTTGATAAGTCAATTAAAAAATCTAAAACTTCAGGCGATTGACTCCATCCATCAACATAATCACCTAAAAAAATTAAAATATCATCTGATGTAACTTTAGCTCTTTCTAAAACCTGAACAACTGCTTTTAATCCTCCGTGTATATCTCCAATTACTAATGTTCTGCTCATGTTTTTATTCCATATAATAAATACTAAAGTACGAATAAAACTCGCAAATGCAAAACATGATATTTGTTAGGTTTATATTTTAGGAAATATGTATCTTTGTATTTTAATTCAATCTAAATTAAGTTCGTGAGCGAGTATAATGCTTCAATACTGAAAAAAGGGCAAAGTGCCCAAATTACCGATATTAATATTGACGAAATTCCATTGAAATTAATCGAAATGGGATGTTTGCCTGGTAATGATATTGAATTAATTCAAATTGCTCCAATGGGCGATCCACTATTTTTTAACGTTAATGATTCGAAAGTTGCCATCCGTAAAAAAACGGCATCTGCAATCTACATCAATCAAGAATCGATAAAATAATGACGCCAAAAATTATAAAAGTTGCACTTATTGGTAATCCAAATGTTGGAAAGACCTCTGTATTCAATCAATTAACAGGATTGAATCAGCAAGTGGGTAATTACCCTGGAATTACGGTTGATAAAAAAACGGGAGTTTGTAAAATCAATCAAATTACCAAAGCAAAAATTATTGATTTACCGGGCACATACAGCTTAAATGCCAATTCTATTGACGAAAACGTAGTAATAGAATTGCTGTTAAATAAAAATGATGAAGATTTTCCAGATGTAGCAGTTGTGGTTACAGAAGTGGAAAATTTGAAAAGAAATCTTTTACTTTTCACACAAATAAAAGACCTTGAAATTCCAACGTTGCTTATTATCAATATGAGCGATCGGATGAAACAAAAAGGTATCGAATTGGATATTCCTTTTTTAGAACAAGAATTAAAAACCAAAATTGCTTTAATTAGTTCTCGAAAAAACATCGGAATTGACAACATCAAAGAACTAATTTTAAATTACAAACAACTTTCTACTGAACCGTGTTTAAATGCGAGTTCCATAGATCCAGAATATTTCAATCGTTTACGCAAAGCATTCCCAAACCAATTACTTTACAAACTTTGGTTGGTTATTACTCAAGATGTAAATTTCTTGAATTTACAGCGTAATGAAATTGAAAATACGTTTACACGTTCGCATACCGAATTAAAAAGATTACAACAAAAAGAAACCATAAAACGTTATCAATTTATTAATGATACGTTGAAAATCGGACAAAAAATTGACAAATCAAAAGCTACCGATTTTCAAAGTAAATTAGACAATATTTTAACGCATAAGGTTTTTGGTTATTTAATTTTCTTTGGAATTCTTTTACTAATTTTTCAATCTATTTTCGATTGGAGTAGTATTCCAATGGATTTCATTGATACCACTTTTTCAAAATTAAGTGCATTCACAAAAGAAAATCTTCCACAGGGAAAATTTACCGATTTGTTATCTGATGGAATCATACCTGGAATCGGAGGAATTGTAATTTTCATTCCTCAAATTGCTTTTCTTTTCTTGTTTATTTCTGTTTTAGAAGAAAGCGGCTACATGAGTCGCGTTGTCTTTCTTATGGATAAAATCATGCGCCGTTTTGGCTTATCTGGTAAAAGTATTGTTCCTTTAATTTCAGGAACCGCTTGTGCTATTCCAGCCATCATGAGCGCAAGAAACATCGAAAACTGGAAAGAAAGACTGATAACCATTTTAATTACTCCTTTTATTACATGTTCGGCTCGTTTACCGGTTTATGCCATTTTGATTTCCTTAATCATACCGGAAACTCGATTCTTAGGCTTTAGCTTACAAGGCTTAACCTTAATGGGATTATATTTAATGGCATTTGTTGTAGCTATTGCGTCTGCCTTTATTTTAAACAAGGTTTTAAAACTAAAATGCAAATCGTATTTTGTTGTTGAAATGCCAAGTTATAAAGTTCCGATGTTTAAAAATGTAGCTTTAAATGTATTGGAAAAAACGAAAGCTTTTGTAACAGGTGCTGGAAAAATCATCTTAGCCATTTCAATTGTATTATGGTTTTTAGGCTCACATGGTCCTGGTAAAGATTTTGACAATGCTCAAGAAATCATAGAAACTGAAGTATATTCAAGCAATACAAAGATAAATCCATCTGTAATTCCTGATAGAGTTGCCGAATACAAACTTGAAAATTCTTATATAGGAATTATTGGAAAAACTATTGAACCTGCCATCAAACCTTTGGGTTACGATTGGAAAATTGGTATTGCAGTCGTTAGTTCTTTTGCAGCAAGAGAAGTATTTGTAGGAACTTTAGCTACTATTTATAGTGTAGGAAGTCAGAGTGAAGAAGAAGCTACTATTAAAATGAAAATGGCTGAAGATATGGATTCAAAAGGTAATCGAATTTTCAATTTTGCTACAGGTGTTTCTCTGCTTTTATTCTATGCTTTCGCAATGCAATGCGTGAGTACATTGGCCATTGTGAAAAAAGAAACCAATTCTTGGAAATGGCCATTAATACAATTGGCATTCATGAGTGGATTTGCTTATATTGTTGCCTTAATTGCGTATCAAACTTTAAAATAACATGCAAGAAATTTTAACATACATCTGTTTGCTTTTAGCTGTTGGGTTTTTGATTAGAAAATTCTTTTGGAAGAAAAAATCTAACAAAAATGGTTGTGGCGATGATTGCAATTGTAAGTAATTTCCTGGCATTATTTTTGATTGAAATACGAAAAATTCTTTATGCTTAAAAATACTTTACTACTTATACTTTTTGTGTTATCGAGCTCAATTTCTGCTCAAAAAATAGACAAATCAAAAGAAGAATTAAAATCGGGTAAAAAAGAAGAAAAACCACCTTTGCCTACTCAATCTCAAAATCAAAACACAACATCTACAAGAGAAAGTAACTTTGATTCAGGAGAAACTAGTTTATTTTTTGAGATACTATTCTTTGTTCCTTTTTATGGCGGAATAGGAGATTATGAAAATGAAGATCATTTATATAACAAACTTTCACCGTATCCTTATTTCAATAATAAATCGGGAAATTATGTTGAATTTTCTGAGGATTCAATTGCTAAAAATCAAGTACGTTTTGATGTAGAAAATCATTTTTTATATAGCAACAACGCTGCTTTTGGAAATCATTTCAAAGGCAAATTTCGATTATTTCATTATCTATACTTACAATCTGATTATAGAGAATTAATAGAACGTGATAAGTTTTCGAAAACAACTTCTAATTTATCTTTATTTCAATTTAATTTAGGATACGACCGCTTACGTTTTGAGAAATTCAATTTAGGTTGGACGTTAGGTGCAACTTATATCGCAAGTGGCATCAACAAAGCCGGATTTTCATACGGATTAAACACAGAAGTTTTTCCGTTTAAAAAAGTTAGTTTTAACAGCGCCATGATTTGGAGTAAAATCAATGGTTTACCCGTAAACTCTTTTGAATTTAGAGGAAAATACCACCAAAAAAATTACTTTTTCTCTATGGGTTACGAGAATTTAAAAATAGCTTCTCCAAGTTATAATTATGCCACTTTTGGAGCTGGGATTTATTTTTAATTTTTTACAATAAACAGCGGAATAGAAATTTCGTGACGTAATTTATCAACGGTAGTTCCAAAAAGTAAATCTTTTAAACCAGTATGACCGTGCGTTCCCATTACTAAAATATCGAAATTACCTTCGTTAACAATTTTAGGAATCGCTTTATTTGGCTTACCAAACCCTAATTTAACATCAACTTTAAATCCGATGTTCGTCAACATTTCTTTATATTCTAGTAATAATTTTTCGTCAATTCTGGTTTCATTATCATCTACATTTCCACCATACATAATTGCACCAACCGTTTCAACTACATGTATTAACGTATAATTAGCCTCTTTTCCACCCAAATCAAATGCACTATTAATGGCTTTTTGATCGGCTGTTGAAAAATCAATTGAAATGGCAATATTCTTTTTATCATAAGCAACCGTTTCAGAAAATTCCAACACAAAATTATGAGGCAAATGACTTTGATGTTCTTGTTTGGATTTCGTTACAAATGGTTTAAATACGATATAAAGTAATAAAATTAAAAATCCAAATGCGATGGGAACAACTGTTAACCAAAGTATCATGGGATCTTCTGAAGTTTCTAACCAACCTTTAATTTCATCGAAAACTAATTTCGCATTTAAGGAAACAATAATGGAAGCAACTATCCATGAAGCAATTTGAGTTAATTTACTAATTTCAAATCCTTTCATTTTCGATTTATCACTTACGAAATGTATTAAAGGAATAATAGCAAATCCCAATTGTAAACTCAATATTACTTGAGAGAAAATAAGCATTTTACCCGTGACACTTTCACCATAAATAAGTATGACTAAAACTGCAGGCACAATCGCAATTAAACGGGTAATAATTCGACGAACCCAAGGCTGAATTCTCAAATTCAAATAACCTTCCATAATAATTTGTCCAGCTAAAGTTCCTGTAATCGTTGAACTTTGTCCGGCAGCAATTAAGGCAACTGCAAATAAAATTGGTGCCCATTTTGTTCCTAACATGGGTGCTAATAATTGATGTGCATCCTGAATTTCAGCAACTTCAAACAACCCATTTTTATAAAAAGTTGCAGCAGCTAGAATTAAAATAGCGGCATTTACAAAAAACGCTAAATTTAATGCAATAGTCGAATCAATTAAATTGTATTTCAAAGCTTGTTTAATTCCTTTATCACTTCTATCGAATTTTCGAGTTTGAACCAATGAAGAATGTAAATATAAATTATGCGGCATAACCGTTGCTCCAATAATTCCGATAGCAATATATAAAGCTGCTTCGTTAGGAATACTAGGAACCAAACCTGTTACAACTTGACCAATTTCTGGTTGCGCAAATATCATTTCAAATACAAATGAAAAACCAATTACAGCTACTAATGCAATAATAAAAGCTTCCATTTTTCGCATTCCTTTATTGATCAGAAATAACAATAAAAAAGTATCTAAAACAGTGATGACAACACCTTGTATTAAGGAAATTCCGAAAAGCAAATTCAATCCAATTGCCATACCTAAAACCTCAGCTAAATCACAAGCTGCAATGGCTATTTCTGCAAGGAAATACAGAATATAATTTACAAAAGGCGAATAGGTTTCTCTTGAAGCTTGAGCTAAATCCCTTTGTGTAACAATTCCTAAACGAGCACTTAAACTTTGTAAAAGCAACGCCATAATGTTACTCATCAACAATACCCAAAGTAAAGCGTATCCAAACTGACTTCCACCTGCTAAATCGGTTGCCCAATTCCCAGGATCCATATATCCAACACTAATTAAATAAGCTGGACCAAGAAAAGCTAAAATTTTTCTTAAACCCGACTTTTTACCTTCGGTTGCTATCGATTGGTTTACTTCTTCAAGTGATTTAGACATAACTAAAAGTTTATTTTACGTATAAATTATTAGCAATTTTATCTGAAATTACTATTACGTTCGAATTAATTTCAATTTTTATTGTTCCATCAAATGATTCTTTTTCCAAAATTTTAATTTTTGTACCCAAAGAAATTTGTTGTTTATTCAAATATTTTAAAAAATCTACAGAAGTATCTTTTACACCTACACAAGTAATTGATTCGCCAGCTTCAATTTCAGATAATAATTGTTTAGCGATGGTTGGAATTTCTCCTTTTGCATTTGGAATGGGATCGCCATGCGGATCAAAACTTGGAAAATTTAAAAACTTATCCAATTGATTGATTAATTTCTCCGAACGAACATGCTCCAATTCTTCTGCTACTTCATGAACTTCATCCCAAGCAAAACCTAACTTCTCCACTAAAAACACTTCCCACAAACGGTGATTTCGAACAATCATTTTAGCATGTAACTTGCCTTTTTCTGTTAAAAAAACACCTTGATATTTTTGATAATCTACCAATTCTTTATCGGATAACTTTTTAAGCATATCCGTTACAGATGAAGCTTTTGTATCCAACATTCCAGCAATTGCATTCGTATTAACCCCTTTTGGAGAAAGGTTCGACAAATGATAAATAACTTTCAAATAGTTTTCCTCAGAAATGGTCATAAATATTTTTTTAACAAATATAATTATATTTTTTTGTTTCATGCTTGTTTATTTTTTAGTTTTGTCTAAAAATTTAATTAAACAAAGTGAAAAATTTAATTTATATAGCAATAATTTTAATTTCAGCAATAGGAAATGCGCAATCGAAAATTATTGGTACTATTAAACCATATAACAAACAATCAGCAACAATAACGTTAAAGGAATTGAATAAAAAAACGATTCCTGATTCGTTAGGAATATTTGTTTTTGACAGTATTCCGAATGGAAAACACATGATTGAAATCCAAATGGAAAACTTTTTTCAAAGGAAAAACATCACTGTAAATAACGAAACAAAAGAAGTTGTTTTTGAAATTAAATCGGAAAAAGAAATTGAAGAAGTTGTAGTTACCGGAACTTTAAAACCGGTTTCTAGATTAGAAACGCCGGTTCCTGTTGAAATATACACATCTACTTTTTTAAAGAAAAACCCTACTTCCAATATTTTTGAAGCGTTACAAAATGTAAATGGTGTTCGACCACAGTTAAATTGCAACATTTGCAATACTGGCGACATACACATCAACGGATTAGAAGGCCCATATACCATGGTAACGATTGACGGAATGCCCATTGTTAGTTCACTTTCAACTGTATATGGACTTTCAGGAATTCCGAATTCATTAATTGACAGAATTGAAGTGGTAAAAGGTCCGGCTTCTTCTTTATACGGAAGTGAAGCCGTTGGTGGTTTGATCAACATCATCACTAAAAATGCCAACATGGCTCCGGTTTTTTCTGCTGATTTTTTCTCAACATCTTGGCTTGAAAATAATTTAGATTTAGGATTTAAGAGCACTATCAAAAACAAAGCAAATTCATTAGTTGGCTTGAATTATTATAATTACAATTCACCAATGGACAATAACCATGATAATTTTACAGATGTTACTTTACAAGAGAGAATCTCGATCTTTAACAAATGGAATTTCATCAGAAAAGACAATAAAGTATTCACATTAGCGGGTCGTTTCTTTTATGAAGATCGTTGGGGTGGTGAAATGAATTGGAATAAATCGTATCGTGGAGGCAATGAAGTTTATGGTGAAAGCATTTATACTTCTCGACAAGAATTAATTGGAAAATACCAATTACCGGTTTCTGAAAAAATTTATTTTTCGTTTTCAGCAACCAATCATGATCAAGATTCTTTTTACGGGACAACTAAATATGCTGCGCAACAACGAATTGGATTCGGTCAATTAACTTGGGACAAAACCATAAACAACCACGATTTACTTTTAGGAAGTGCCTATCGTTATCAATTTTACAACGACAATACAACAGCTACTGTAATTCCAGAGAAAACGAATATCTATAGTTTTTTTGCACAAGACGAAATTAAATTCGCAAAAATGCATAGTGTATTATTGGGCAGCAGATTGGATTATAACAACAATCATGGTTACATATTTACCCCTCGAATGGCATATAAATGGAAATTTACCGATACCGATATTTTTAGAATTAATGCAGGAACAGGCTTTAGAGTGGTGAATTTATTTACGGAAGAACATGCCGCATTAACAGGTTCTAGAGACGTTATTGTAACAGAAAATTTAAAGGCAGAAAAATCATATAATGTGAACGTAAACTATTTAAAAAAGTTGCGTTTTGACAATGCTTCCTTTTTAGGTTTTGATGTTTCAGCTTGGTATACGCATTTTTCTAATCAAATTATTCCTGATTACGACACCAATCCGAATCAAATAATTTACAAAAACTTAAATGGATTTTCGGAAACTAAAGGAGTGAGTTTAAATATTGATTACCTGTCGAATTTCGGATTAAAAGCCATTTTAGGCGCAACGGTTTTAGACAGTAAAAAAACGAGAGACGGCATTACTTCCACTCCCATTTTAACCGAGAAATACAGCGCCAATTGGGCCATTACCTATGAATTATTAGATTGGAATTTATCTTTTGATTATACTGGAAATGTATACGGCCCAATGCGTTTGCCTATACTTGGCGAATTAGACCCAAGAAAACCAACATCCCCAATTTGGAGCATACAAAACATTCAAGCAACATTCAAATGGAATAATAAATACGAATTATATGGTGGTGTTAAAAATTTATTGAATTGGACTCCGAATCGAAAAAATCCATTTTTAATTGCAAGAGCTAATGATCCGTTTGATGAAAATGTACAATTTGATGGAAATGGAAACGTGGTTCCCACACCAGAAAACCCGTATGCTTTAACATTCGACCCTGCTTATGTTTATGCTCCTAATCAAGGAATAAGAGGATTTATTGGAATACGATATAGAATATAAAAAAAGAGCTTCAAATGAAGCTCTTTTAATTATTCCTCTTTATTTTTCAATACCATTAATAAGGTATATGCATTTTTTGTCACCACTTTTCTATTTTGTAATACTTCGTAATTTCTTATTTCTGTATAATCTTTTGAAATAATTCCGGTTTGTACTTTTACCATTTGAAAAGCAGTATTAGATTCTTGAATAAAAACATAATTTTCACCTTCAAATGTTACAACAGCATCATGATTAACAGCAAATGCATTTTCATTTGTTAATTCAATTATAGCATTTACATAATTTCCAGGTATTAATTTTCGAGTATAATTATCAATTTTAGCATAAACTTCCACTGTATTTTCTCTTTCGTCAAAACTCTTATTCACATATTGAATAGAAGTTGAATACATAACATCAGGTTGAGCATTAGTATAAACTTTTAATTTCTGACCTATTGATAAACTCCCTGCATCTTTATCAAAAACTTGTAATTGAGCAAACATATTTTTAGAATCCATAATTTGAAACAATACATCTGTAGCATTTACATATTTACCTAAATTGACATTAACTTTTGTAAGCATCCCTGAAATTGGGGCAATTATTCGAACCGATTTTGAAATGGTATTTTCAGTTAAACTTAGTGGATTGATATTAATTAAACGCAATTTTTCATCTAAAGCTTTTAAAGTAATTTTATTTTTAGAAAATTCACTTTCTGCTAATTGATAGGTTTTATCACTACTTGCTTGGGATGCATTTAATTCCTTCTGACGTTGGTAATCTTTAGCAGTAAAGTTTAATTGTTGTTTTGTGTTTAAATAATCTTGTTGCAGTTGCACATACGATTGATCTTCAATTATTGCCAAAACCTGTCCTTTACTAACTTGCATACCTGGCATCACTTTAATTGATTTAATATAACCACCCAAAGGCATGCTTATACTAGCAACCGCATCGGGAGATAGCGTAATTTTACCATTTACTTTAATTACACTATTCATGGCTTGTTGCTGAATAGTTCCAAAATTTAAATCAGCATTTTTTAATTGAGTTTTGGTTAACTCTACATGATTTTCATCAGTATTCTTTCCAAATGGAGTGGTTTCGGTTTTAGAATTACATCCTAAAACAAAAAATAAAATCAGTATTCTATATATAAATTTCATGGTAATTAATTTGTAGTTTGATATAACATTTGAATAATAGCATCATTATAAGACTTCACTTTTTCAAGATAATCTAATCTTGACTCTAAAGCTTGGTTCATAATCCATGACCATTCCATATAATTAATTTCGCCTTTATAAATTTGATTATTGGCTGTTGTAATCATTAACTTAGCTCCAGGTAATACGCTTTCTTCATAATTTTTTAAAACAATTAAATCGTTTTGTCTCTTATTTTCAAAAGATTGCCATATGTTTTCTAATTGTTTTTTCTGTAAATCCGATTGATTATTCAATATAGAACTATTTATTTTGAAGGCTTCTCTTCTCGCTTTATTAGCACCATTAAAAATTGGTATGCCTAAATTCATTTGAAAAGATTGAAATCGTGTTCCACTATTATATAATACATCATTCGCACCCATGCCTTGCATAGTCATACTAAAATATCCTAAGGAAATTTCTGGAATTAAAGCTGCTTTTTCAATTTTTATTGCTGCTTCATTTGCCATTTTTTCTTTTTCTATAACTTGTAATTGTACATTATTAGACACAAAATCGGAACTAGTTAGATATTCTATTTTCACATCCTTATAACTTGGAAAAACAACTTCATCTGATTGAATTAAATACTGCATTTGTAATTGCAACTGATAAATTAATTCTTGATTCTTTTTTAAATCAGCTGAAATCTTTGCAACTGCTAATTGCGCTCCTTCTTTTTCCAAATGATTGGTTTCCCCTAATTTCAATCGCATTTTTGCTTTATTTAAAAACTGGTTATAAATAGAATCCGATTGTTTTAGTACTTTTTCACGTTCCAAAGCATATATTAAGTCATAAAAATTTTGTGTTATAGCACGTTTCACTTCATTTTCAGAAGTTTTATAATTCAATTGAGCAATTTCGGTTTGAATTTGATACCAATTTTTCTTTTTTGCATTTAGAAATGGAAAACTAATGTTTTGAGTAATTCCAATTCGATTATCATTAAAAGCACTATTCAATTGACCATATTCGCCAACTAAATTCAAAGATGGAATTTCATTAGCTGATTTAACCAAAACTTGTGCAGCTATAACACGCTGTTTTTCGTTTTTAACAACTAAATTATTTGCTAAACCTTTTTCAAATACTTGATTTAAAGTTGATTTGTTTTGTGCTATTCCAGAAATACTCATAAACAAAAACAATACTGCAATTCCATTTTTAGGAATCGATAATGAAGATTTTTTTTCAAATAACATATACAATATAGGTAAAATGAATAACGTTAAAAATGTTGCAATTAATAAGCCTCCAATTACAACAGTGGCTAAAGGACGTTGTACTTCAGCACCAGAACCATTACTAATAGCCATAGGTAAAAACCCTAAAGATGCTACAAATGCAGTCATTAAAATTGGTCGTAAACGTTTTTTTGTTCCAATTAAAATGATTTCAGTAATATCTGTTTTTCCAAGTTTTTTTTGGGCGTTAAATTCGGCAATTAAAACAATTCCATTCAAAACAGCTACACCAAATAATGCAATAAAACCCACTCCGGCACTAATACTGAATGGCATTCCGCGAAAGGCTAAAAACAAAATTCCTCCAATTGTAGATAATGGAATTGCAGTGTAAATTAACAAAGCATGTTTAACAGACTTAAATGCAAAATATAGCAACAAAAAGATTAAAAGTAACGAAATAGGCACTGCAATCATCAAACGATCTTTTGCGGCATTTAAATTCTCAAAACTTCCTCCATAAGTTATATAATAACCTGTTGGAAATTTAATTTTGGCTTCCACTTTTTGCTTCATTTCTTCCACTAAAGACTGTACATCTGATTCGTGTACATTGAAACCAACTACAATTCTTCGTTTGGTATCTTCTCGTTGAATTTGATTTGGCCCATTAATTATTTTCACATCGGCAATTACTTGTAATGGTACTTGAGATCCTGAAGGAGTAGGAATTAATAAATTCTGAATATCTTGAAGATTTTGTTTCTCATTAGAATTAACTCGCACCACTACATCGAACCTACGCTCTCCTTCAAATAACAAACCAGCACTCTGACCAGCAAATGAAGCATTAACTACTCTATTTACATCTGTAACATTCAATTGATATTGTGCTAATACATTTCTTTTATATTCAATTACTACTTGAGGCATTCCGCCTATTGGTTCTACATATAAATCTTTAGCACCTTTAATTGAATTGACAATTTTACCTACTTTATTAGCATATTTAGATAATGTATCCAGATCTTCACCATAAATTTTACAAACTACATCTTGTCGAGCACCTGTCATTAATTCATTAAAACGCATTTGAACAGGGTATTGAAATCCGACTGTTATTCCTGGTACTTCTTGTAAAGCTGCACTCATTTTGTCTGAAAGTTCATTAAATGTTTCAGCTGAAGTCCATTCTTTTTTATCTTTTAAAATTACCATCATATCAGCAGCTTCCATTGGCATTGGATCTGTAGGAACTTCACCACTACCAATTTTAGTCACTACTTTTTCAACTTCCGGAAATCTACTCTTTAATATTCCTGCAGCCTTTTGTGTTGATGCGATAGATGTGTTTAAATTACTTCCCGTTAACACTCGTGTTTCAACCGCGAAATCTCCTTCTTCTAAAGAGGGTATAAATTCCCCTCCTAATTGAGACATAACAACTAATGAAATTACAAAAGCAATGATGGTTCCAATGATAATTTTCTTTTTGTTATGCAACGCTTGAATTAAACGCATTAAATAAATACGCTCTAAAAAAGCCATCATTCTTTCAGAAAAACTTTGCGGATTATGCTTAATATTTTTCAATACTACAGCACTCATCATTGGTATATAAGTTAGCGATAAAATAAATGCGCCGATTAATGCAAATGCAACGGTTTGGGCCATTGGCTTAAACATTTTTCCTTCAATACCTTGCAAAGTAAAAATTGGTAAATAAACAATTAAAATAATGATTTGTCCAAACACGGCGCTATTCATCATTTTCTTGGCAGAACTATTAACTTCTTTATTCACTTCTTCTTGACTTAATGAAATTGTTTCTTCATTCTGATGACGATGAAAAATTTGATGAATTACAGCTTCAACAATAATTACCGCACCATCTACAATTAATCCGAAATCTAATGCCCCTAAACTCATTAAATTGCCACTCACACCAAAAAGATTCATCATAATGATTGCAAACAACATAGAAAGTGGAATTACAGAAGCAACTAACAATCCTGCTCTTAAATTTCCCAAGAAAATTACCAATACAAAAATGACAATTAAAGCTCCTTCTATTAAGTTTTTTTCAACTGTTCCAATTGCATTATTTACCATTTTTGTTCGATCTAAAAAAGGTTCAATAACAACACCTTCTGGCAGTGTTTTTTGAATTTGAGCAATTCTTTCCTTAACATTTTCTATAACTTCACTACTATTAGCACCTTTGAGCATCATTACAATTGCTCCAGAAACTTCACCTTCATTATTATAACACATGGCTCCATAACGAGTTGCAAAACCATTTTTAACTTCTGCTACATCTTTAATAAATAAAGGAACACCAGACTTTGTTGTAATTGGAGTATTTTCAATTGCTTCCAAATTTTGAATCAATCCTTCACTTCGAATGAATAAAACTGATGCTTCTTTTTCAATATATGCTCCTCCTGTATTTTGATTATTTTTTTCAAGAGCATCAAATACATCCGTAATGGTTATTCCATTAGCATTTAATTTATTTGGTTGAATGCTTATTTCTACTTGGCGTAATTTCCCACCAAAACTACTCACTTCTGCCACTCCTTTAACTCCGGCTAGCTGGCGTTTTACAATCCAATCCTGAATAGTACGTAATTCCGATACATCATATTTTTGCTCATATCCTTTCTTTGCCCGAACTACATATTGGTAAATTTCACCCAATCCAGTTGAAATAGGCCCTAATTCTGGTATCCCCATTCCTTGCGGTAATTGAGATTGCACTTGTTGTAATCTTTCGGCAACTTGTTGTCTTGCCCAATAAACATCTACATCATCTTCAAAAACAATTGTTACTAAAGACAATCCAAATCGAGAAAAACTTCTTATTTCTTTTAATCCAGAAATATTTGCATTTACTTGTTCTATAGGAAAAGTAACTAAACGTTCAATATCTGTTGCACCAAATGATGGAGCTACAGTTATTACTTGTACTTGATTATTTGTGATATCAGGTACAGCATCTATAGGTAATTTTTGCACATTATATATACCAAATCCAATAAGAATTAAGGTAAATAATGCAATGATGAGTTTATTCTTTACAGAATACTCAATAATATTATTTAACATTGAATTTTACTTTAAATGAATACTAAACTGCTGTTTCAGTACTTTTGAAACAGATTTACACAATCATTTAAGCAATTTTAGGAGGTTGCCAAATATTAGTTAAAAAACTAGAAATAAAAATTTGGCTTTTATTAAAATTTGGCACTAATTCATCATCAAGTGTAATCTGAGGCTGAAAAAAAACAATTTGCTCAGGTAATGCCAATACTACATTTGGATGATTATCTTGGAAATTTTTAAAAGGTAATTGAATGTCTTTATCATGATCTGCATCAATATGGTTTCCATTTAGGTAATGCATCTCTAGGAAACTTAATAGTGAAAGTTCTTTATTTTCATTTTTATGTTCTAAATAATGATCCACAAGTAATGGTGTCTTCAACAACTGATGTACTTCTGTCATTGAAAACAAATAAAACACTAAAAATAATATTGATAAATATTTTTTCACTTAACAAATGTATTAATAATATATTTTGATTGTTTAAATTTTATTATAATTAAAATAAATTTAACTTTACTTTTTTTAAAAATCAAATGAACCACTATCACTACATATTTACTGGTGGAGGATTATCGGCTTTGTTAACCCTTTTTGAAATGATTCAATCGGGCCGATTTTCCGATAAAAAAATATTGCTGATAGATTCTAGTTCCAAAGACAAAAACGATAGAACTTGGTGTTTTTGGGATACTGAAAATTTATTTGATGAAATAATTTCTAAAAAATGGAACATTGCTTGGTTTAAAAACGAAAGTTTTACGAATCAATTAAATTTAAGCCCGTACGAATATAAAATGATTCGTAGTTTAGATTTTTACAAATTAATTTTTGAAGCAATTAATAAACATCCAAATATTGAAATTTTTCATGATGATGTAATTGATTATTCCGAATTAGGGAATCATTGTATTGTTAAAACTAAAACCAAATCGTTTACATGTAATCAAATTTTTAATAGCATTTATAACCCAGAAGTCGTAACGTCACAAACTAAATTTCCATTAGTTCAACAACATTTTATTGGTTGGTTTATTAAAAGTAAAGAAGCTGTTTTTACAGAAGACTGTCCAACTTTTATGGATTTTTCTGTAGAACAAAAAGGCAATACTCGGTTTATGTATGTGTTACCAACTTCATCAAATGAAGCGCTACTTGAATACACATTATTTTCAAAAGATTTACTTTCAACTTCAGAATACGAATCTGAAATAGAAAAATACATTCAACAATTAGGCATTACGGAATATGAAATTGTAGAAAAAGAACAAGGTACTATTCCCATGACGTGTTTTCCTTTTTGGAAAAACAACACAAAAAATATCATCAATATTGGTTCAGCTGGCGGATGGAGCAAAGCGAGCACAGGTTATACATTTAAAAATTCTGTTAAGAAATCGAAAGAATTAGTACAGTTTTTAAAAACCAATTCCGATTTTACAAAATTTTACAAGAGCAATAAATTTAGGTTTTACGATTTATTATTGATTGACATTTTATACCAAACCAATCAGTATGGAAGTGCTATTTTCTCCAGCATGTTTAAAACGGGAAAAGCAGCTTTAATTTTCAAATTCTTAGACGAAGAAACTTCTTTTTGGGAAGACTTAAAAGTCATTTGGATGTGTCCGAAAGGTTTGTTTATAAAAGCGTTGTTGCGAAGAATTTTTTAATGATTTTTCGTCAATTCGAGTATTCCATTGAAGCATGAATCGGAATGTATCGAGAATAAGAAAACATCATTAAAACTATTCTCGATACATTTTTTGTTTCATTCCATTTCACAAAAAACACTCGAATTGACGTTTTATTCTTCTATTGGATACGATTTATTTTGCAACTTGATATTCGTATAAAAATGATTTTTATCCATAAATGTTACACCATCCTTATCGAAACGATTAAAAACAAAATCGCGTAATTTCTCTTCAATTTGCAACTGTTTTAAAACCATTTTTTTGTTTACAATTTCTAAACTCATGAATACTTTTTCCTTTTGATATATCCAATTACAAGTGAATTTATGATTTTTTCCTATACTTTCTGGAGACGTATAAAAAAACGGATACGGTTCAATTGTTTCATAACTTAATTGCAACAAATTGAAATTTTTATCAATAATAAAACTGCCTTTGTAAAAATTTTTCGATTCAAATGTTACCAACAATTCATTATTATCTAACCATTCTCTTGTATACACATAACCATTAGGATGTGTAAAAAAATCTAATTCTGCAGTTGTTAAATTTTTTCGAATGGGATAACCGGAAAGCCAACCAATTGGAGATTCTTCAGAAGAATAATTTTTAAAAATTTCTTTAAAATTTGTAAACCAATTGTCTTTATTTTCAATAACATTCTTCTTTGAAAAATTATTATTAAAATTAGTAATCTTAATAATCTGCTCTTCTTGACGATTAATAATGGTATCGTTATTTTTAAAATTGACTTGATTCAATTCAAATACAAAACTTGTAGTATCGGTTTGTTTTAGTAGTTGTTTATTAAGTTTTTTAAGAATCGTTGCTAATTTAGGTTTGCTTCTAATAATGACTTCATCAATATTCTTTTCTTTCTCCGTTTGAGCAAAACTAAAGGTTGAAATAAATAATAAAAGGATAATTTGAACTCTCATAACTTAAAAATATCCACAAATATAAATAGTATTTTAAGGATTTTGTGAAATTTATGGAACGATAACAAATCTTTATGATAAGTTTATATGTGCAAAGCTAAAAACTTTGTAAATTTGTCCATTATAAACGATATTTTAAAAACAAAAATATGTATCCAGAAGAAATGGTAAGACCAATGCGTGCAGAATTATCTGAAGCAGGTTTTCAAGATTTATATTCAGCGGAAGAAGTAAAAAACGCATTAAGTAAAGAAGGAACAACATTAGTAGTTGTAAATTCAGTTTGTGGTTGTGCAGCAAGAAATGCTCGTCCAGGTGCAAAAATGAGTTTAGACAACGCAAAAAAACCAAGCAATTTAATTACGGTTTTTGCAGGTGTTGATAAAGAAGCTGTAACAGAAGCAAGAGAACATATGTTTCCTTTTCCTCCATCTTCGCCTTGTATGGCATTATTTAAAGATGGTGAGTTAGTACACATGTTAGAACGTCATCATATTGAAGGACGTCCAGCGGAACTTATTGCAGAAAATTTAAAAGACGCTTACAACGAATTTTGCTAACATACTATGCTAGCATACTATAAAAACCGCCAGTTTGGTGGTTTTTTTTATTATTAACTAGTATCTTTGACGGCATTAAAATGATGAGAATTGTTATGCAAAAAATTATTTCGTATCCTTTATCTATAATTTTTTATTTCTTTTTTCTGTTTTGGTTAATAGTATTTCATCCGATACAATGGATATGTTACAACGTATTCGGATATAATGCTCATAGAATAAGCGTTGCTATTTTAAACGGATTTTTAGTAAGAAACACACACATATTAGGAACAACCTATCAAATTAGAGGTGTTGAAAATTTACCCGAAAACAAACCATTAATATTAGTTTGTAATCATCAAAGTTTATACGACATACCGCCAATTATTTGGTTTTTACGAAAAGTGCATCCGAAATTCATTAGCAAAAAAGAATTAGGAAAAGGAATACCTAGTGTATCCTATAATTTAAGAGTTGGAGGTTCGGCTTTGATTGATCGAAAAGATGGAAAACAAGCCCTGCCAGAAATTAAAAAAGTTGCAGAATATGTTAATAAAAACAATTATTCAGTAGTCATTTTTCCAGAAGGAACCAGAAGTAAAACAGGAGTTCCGAAGGAATTTGCAGCAAACGGATTAAAAATGTTATACAAATTTGCACCTGACTCATATTTTGTACCGATTACAATTAATAATTCTTGGAAAATGACTCGTTTCGGGCAATTTCCGTTAGGATTAGGAAACAAAATTACATTTGATGTTCATGAACCTTTAAAAGTTTCTGATTATTCTTTTGATGAAATTTTTGAAAAAACAGAACAAACAATTAAAAAACACATAAACTAACAACCCATGTCGTTACACAACATAAGACTTGAAGTCATGCAACTATTGGAAAGAAAAATTGATTCTTTTATGGAAGAATTTTTAATTCCAGTTGAAAAAATTTGGCAACCAACTGATTTGTTACCAGATTCAAACAATGAAAACTTTTTAGAAGAAGTTAAAGAATTAAGAGAAATCTCTAAAGACTTACCATATGATTTTTGGGTAACTTTAGTTGGAGATACCATTACTGAAGAAGCCTTACCAACTTACGAATCTTGGTTAATGGATGTTGAAGGAGTTGATAATGTAGAGCGAAATGGCTGGAGCAAATGGGTACGCCATTGGACGGGTGAAGAAAACCGTCATGGTGATGTACTTAACAAATATTTATATCTTTCTGGAAGAGTAAATATGAAAGAAATTGAACAAACTACTCAGCATTTAATTAATGATGGTTTTGATATTGGAACTGGAAGAGATCCTTATAAAAATTTCGTTTATACTAGCTTTCAAGAATTAGCAACTTTCGTTTCACATAACAGAGTAGCTTTAATCGCTAAAAAATATGGTGAGAAAAAGTTATTCAAAATGTGTAACCTTATTGCTGGAGACGAAATGCGTCATCACTTAGCATATAGCGAATTTGTAAATCAAATTTTCAAAGTTGATCCAAGTGAAATGATGTTAGCATTCCAATACATGATGAAACAAAAAATTACGATGCCTGCTGTATTCTTAAGAGAATCTGGTGAGAAAATCGGAACTGCTTTTGAACAATTTTCAGATTCAGCACAAAGAATTGGTGTGTATACAGCTTCAGATTACGTTGATATTTTAGAAAAATTAAATGTAAAATGGGACATTGGAAACATCAATGGTTTAACAGCTGAAGCTGAGAAAGCAAGAGATTATTTAATGAAATTACCAGATAGAATGAGAAAAATTTCGGAAAGATTAGTTATTCCAGAAGAAG
Organism: Flavobacterium urocaniciphilum; assembly: GCF_900110615.1. Taxonomy (GTDB): domain Bacteria; phylum Bacteroidota; class Bacteroidia; order Flavobacteriales; family Flavobacteriaceae; genus Flavobacterium; species Flavobacterium urocaniciphilum. The sequence goes on along the minus strand of NZ_FOEI01000009.1, from coordinate 45,387 downwards.
GTCATATTTTTAAATGGGTTGAACCTGCACTAATTAAATAAATTTTCAATAACCTAAATTCCAAATTCCTAATCACTTTAAGAATTTGGAATTTTTATTTTACTTAAAATGTCTATCATACAAAACACTATTAACTTTGTAAAAAATCAATTAGCACATGCTGAAAGCGGACACAATTGGTTTCATATGGAACGTGTTTACAACAATTCTTTATTAATTGCTAAAGAAGAAACTTGTAATATTGAAGTTGTTCAATTGGCAGCTTTACTTCATGATATTGCGGATAGTAAATTTCATAATGGAGATGAAACAGTTGGACCAAAAGTAGCGAGAACGTTTTTAGAATCGGAGAATGTTTCAGAAGAAACTATTAATCATGTTGTATTAATTATTGAAAACATTTCCTTTAAAGGCGGAAATTTCGAAAAGAAATTCACTTCTAAAGAATTAGAAATTGTACAAGATGCCGATCGATTAGATGCTATTGGTGCTATTGGCATAGCTCGTACCTTTAATTATGGAGGATTTAAAAATAGAGAAATTTATGATCCTGAAATTGCTCCTAATTTAAATATGAGTAAAGAAGAATATAAAAATTCAACTGCTCCAACTATCAATCATTTTTACGAAAAACTTTTACTTCTAAAAGATAAAATGAATACGGAAACTGGTAAAAAAATTGCACAACAACGCCATGATTTTATGGAATCGTTCTTAGAGCAGTTTTATAAGGAATGGAACGGAACTAATTAGTCACAGTTTTCAGTAACAGTTAAAAGATTTCAACTCCGCTCAATCTGTTGACAAAAAAACAAAAAAGCGGTTTTCTCCCGAAGTTTCGGGACTGAAAACCGCTTTTATATTTAAAACAATCTGTTTACAAGTTATTATAAACTGAGACTGTGACTGTATACTTTATTATACTACACCTTGACCTAACATCGCTTCAGCAACTTTTACGAAACCAGCAATGTTTGCTCCTTTAACATAGTCAACAAATCCGTCAGCTTGAGTACCATATTTTACACAAGATTCGTGGATGTCATACATAATTCTTTTTAATCTATCATCAACTTCTTCAGAAGTCCAGCTTAAACGTAAAGAGTTTTGAGACATTTCTAAACCTGAAGTCGCAACCCCACCAGCATTAGATGCTTTTCCAGGAGCGAATAAGATTTTAGCAGCGATAAATGCTTCAACAGCTTCTGGAGTTGAAGGCATATTTGCTCCTTCAGCCACACAGATACATCCGTTAGCAATTAACATTTTAGCTTCATCTCCATTTAATTCATTTTGAGTAGCACATGGTAATGCGATATCACATTTTACTTCCCATGGACGTTTACCTTCAACAAATTTAGCATTTGGATATTTAGCCACATATTCAGAAATTCTTCCGTATTTTACGTTTTTCAAATCCATGATGAAAGCTAATTTATCAGCATCAATACCGTCAGCATCATAAATATAACCAGATGAATCAGAAGCAGTAACAACTTTACCACCTAATTGAGTAGCTTTTTCAATTGCATATTGAGCAACGTTTCCAGAACCAGAAACAACAACAGTTTTTCCATCGAAGCTTTCACCTCTAGTTTTTAACATGTTGTAAGCGAAATAAACATCTCCATATCCAGTAGCTTCAGGACGGATTAAAGAACCACCAAAAGTAATTCCTTTTCCAGTTAATACTCCTGTAAACTCGTTTCTTAATTTTTTGTATTGACCAAACATGTAACCAACTTCACGTCCTCCAACACCGATATCTCCAGCAGGAACGTCAGTATCAGCACCAATATGTTTCGATAATTCAGTCATGAATGCTTGACAGAATCTCATGATTTCAACATCAGATTTACCTTTTGGATCAAAATCAGATCCTCCTTTACCACCACCCATTGGTAATGTAGTTAAAGAGTTTTTGAAAACTTGTTCAAAAGCTAAGAATTTTAAGATACTTAAGTTAACCGAAGGATGGAAACGAATACCTCCTTTATATGGTCCGATTGCAGAGTTCATTTGAATTCTGAAACCTCTATTTACTTGAGTAGCACCTTTATCGTCAATCCAAGCAACTCTAAACATCACAACTCTTTCCGGCTCTACCATTCTTTCCAATAACATTTTGCCTTGGTATCTTGGGTTTTGCTCTATAAATGGGATAACTGTTTCGGCCACTTCTCTTACGGCTTGCATAAATTCTGGCTCGTTTGCATTTCTTTTAGCAACTTCTTCTAAAAATGCTGTAACACTTTGACTCATAATTATGTTTTTAAAAAAATTTTTCTGAACGCAAATATACATTTAATAAAAAAAACAGAGAAGAATATCTTAAAAAATAATGCTAAAATTTAACAAATATTAATATATACCATAATTTAATTCTTACAGGTAGTAATTTCACAAAAAAAACAATAAAACAAAAAAAAAGATTTTAATATGAAAATTGTTTTTTTATATTTGTCGCTTAAACGTTTTTAAAATGCGCAATAAAATATTTTATTCACTATTATTAACACTAGGTGTTACTTACTTTTCTAATGCTCAGTTTGGGTTTTCTCATGAAGTGGGTGCCTTTGTTGGTCCTGTCAATTTTAGATCAGATTTCGGAGAAAGCGAAAACACAAGAAATAACCTTGGAAACACAGGTTTTGGTGTTGGATTAGTACACTACATGAACTTTTCATACAGAGCTGAGTGTAACTGTTATACTCCAGAAACTTATTTCAATGATCATTTCAAATTACGTTCAGAATTATCATACACCAAAACAAAATTAGATCATTTTGGTAAATGGGCTGACAAACAATCTCCTGGAGGCGCTCAGTTAAGATCTATGCACGGTGAAGCTAATGTTACTGATATCGGTATGCAATTAGAATATTTCCCTTGGAGTATTAGACAATTTACCGCTACAGATGGTGCATGGGGACCGTTTGTTGCATTAGGAGCTCATTACTCATTTTACAAACCACACACTTATACAGATTATGGTAATGGCGAAGTTTCAGCATTATCAATGCCTCTTTGGCCTAAATATTATGACGGAGGTGTTAACAATGATGGCGGAAGTACATGGAGTGTTGTTTCAAGTTTAGGTACAAGATATAAACTAACAGAATTATCAGATTTATTTGTTGAATTAAGATGGCAATACTATTTCTCAAACTGGGTAGAAGGAGTAAGTCCAGATCCAAATATTTATACTGAAAACAAAGCAAACGATTGGAATTTATGGTTAAACTTTGGTTATATTTATTACTTAGATTAATCAATATCCTTTAAAATATTTAAAAATCTCGTTAAGTTACTACTTAGCGAGATTTTTTTTTAATTATGGCACATTTTTTGATTTTTATTTTATAAATTTACACCATAACTTTTTCCTATGAATAAAAACTACATTTTTAGCGTATTGTTATTCTTAACTTTTAGTTTAACTGCTTTTGCCCAAGAGGGTAAGTCAGGTGGCGCGACTAAATCACAAGAACAAACGATTGAAGGTTTAAGTTTGTATCCTAATCCTAACAACATTGGTAAGGTATTTATTACTTCAAAGTTAAACCTTGACAAGAAAGTAGAAATTTTTGATGTTTTAGGTAAAAAAGTAATTGACGTTACTTTATACACTAAAGAATTAAACATTTCAAACTTAAACCCTGGCGTTTACATCATTAAAATTAAAGAAGGAGACGCTTCTGCAACTAGAAAACTAATAATTAATTAATTAGAATTAAATATATTCTTGGGTTTATAACGAAGAATGTTATAAACCTGAGAATACGCATGTCAATAACCCAAATATTTAAAAAAATGAAAAAAATTTACTCTTTACTTATTGCATTACTTCCTTTTTTAGGAATTGCACAAGGATCAATAAACTTTGACGACCCTGCAAAATGGACACAAGGTGCATTAGCCTTTACATCTTATTCAAACCACAGTTATGTTGATGGTACTTTTAGTTTAGCTTGTACAGATGTTATCAGAAATGGTATAGCTGCTCAAGATGGTTTCGCAGGTGGATTTGGTACTTATTCATTAAGATTACAAAATGATGCTACAACGGATGTAACCATGACAATTTCTAGTGGCGGTATTGGTAACTTTAGCTTTAAAACCAGAAGATGGGATGGTTCACCTGCTGTTGATTTTGCAGTAGAATATTCAATTGACGGTGGAACTATATGGATTCCATCATCTACAATTAATGCAGCCGTTACTCCTGATTCTGATTGGAAAACAATAAATGGCGTCGTTAATAGTTCAAACGCAAATGTTAAAGTTCGTGTAAAATCAAACAGTGCAACTAATGAAAGATTAATGATTGATGATTTTACTTGGACAGCGGCAAGTTTAAGTCCATCAATCACGATCAATAGCCCATCAAACGGAACTATTTATTCACCATTAACAACCTCTGCAAATATCGGTTTAACGGTTAGTAATTTTAACGTAGCTAACGGAACTGGTGACGGACATATCCACTACACAATAAATAGCGGATCTGTTGTTATGAAATATGACACTGCTCCAATTGCATTAACAAGTTTAACTCCTGGAAATTACACAGTATATGTTGAATTAGTAGACAATTCTCATGTTGCAATTGTACCAGCTGTTAACGCAACCGTTACATTTACCATTGCAGCATATACAGTTGTTCCAAATTTAGCTGCTTTAAGAGCAGATGTAATTGCTAATGGTGCTGGAAAGTACTATCAAGTTTCAAGCAATCCAGTTATTACTTACGCAAGAACAACTAGAAATCAAAAATACATTCAAGATACTTCAGCTGGTATTTTAATTGATGATTTACCTGGAACTATTTCAACAGCTATGGTTGCAGGTGATGCTATTTCTGGATTAAAAGGACAAACAGGTTTATTTAGTGGTGTTTTACAGTTTTTACCATTAGAAAACGCTACGGTTGCTTCTTCTGGAAACATAGTAACTCCACAAGTTGTTACAGCGTTAGAAATTACAAATAATGTTGAGAATTACGAAAGTGAATTAGTGCAAATAAACAATGCAACTTTTACTACGGCAGATGGCGTTATTACTTTTGCAGCAACTACAAATTATAATTTAAACGATGGCACTGACATTATTTTTAGAACAATGTTTGCAGAATCAAATTATATCGGACAAGTTGTTCCAACTGGAGCTGGTAACAGAGCTGTTTTAGTTGCTGAATTTAACGGTGTACCGCAAGTTGTTTCAAGAAACAATGCTGAAGTTACTTTATCAACTACTTCTTTTTCTCAAATTGAAGGTTTAAAATTATATCCAAATCCAACAAAAAATAATTTATATATTGAAACTACTTTAAATGGAGATATCAATGTGTCGATTATTAACATGTTAGGAAAAGAAGTGTTAAACTCAAAAGTAACAAACAACACAGTAAACGTTGCAAATTTAGCTAACGGCATCTATATTGTTAAGGTAACAGAAGACGGCAAAACTTCAACTAAAAAATTGATAATTAACTAGTTGTTTAAAAATAAATATTAAAAAATCATTAAATTCCTAACTATTTTTAGTTAGGAATTTATTTTTGTTCCTATCTTTGTATTCAATTTAACTTTTATAAATATGAAAAAAATTTACTCTTTATTATTGATTGCTTTAAGCAGTGTATCATTTGGACAAGTAACATTACCATTTTCAGATTCATTTAATTATCCAGCAGGAAACTTACACGAGACATCTCCTTGGAGCCTACTTGGAACAGCATCTGCATCAGATCACATCTTGTTAGACGGATCTAAAGCAACTTTTGCTGGTGGAGGAACTGACGCCCAACTATTATTTACATCTCAAACTACAGGGACAGTATTTTACAAACTTAATTTAAACATTTTATCAATGGCTGGCGTAACTGACGCTAACGGTGGGTACATTGCAGGATTTGCACAAAACTCAACTACCTTTGGTGGAACTTTATGGGCTAAACGTGTGGATGACACTACTTATAATTTAGGTATTGAAGTAAGAACTGGTACTACTACTAACACTACATGGACTCCAGCTACATATACTACAGGAGTATCTAACACTATTGTTGTTGCTTATACATTTAATACCGTTTCAACAAGTGATGACGTTGTAAGATTATGGATAAACCCTGCTCCAACAGATGAAGCAACTCCATTATTAACTGACACACATACAGGTACAGATTTAACTTCAGCTCCAAGTTTCTTCCTAAGACAAGATAGCGCTACAGAAACAGGTTCTGTTGAAGTAGACAATGTAAAAGTTTCATTAACTTTTGCTGAAATCTTATCTTCATCATCATTCTCTCAAATTGATAGTTTAAAAATGTATCCAAACCCAACTAAAAACAACTTATATATTGAAACTGCTTTAAACGGAGCTATCAATGTATCAATTGTAAATATGTTAGGTAAAGAAGTAGTTAACACGAATGTAGTTAACAATACTGTAAATGTTTCTAACTTAACTTCTGGAATTTACATTGTAAAAATTACGGAAGAAGGTAAAACTTCAACTAAGAAATTAATTATCGAGTAATTAGTTTTCAAAATAAAAGAAAGCACCACTAGTTGGTGCTTTTTTTATGCTCAAAAAACAGAAAAGCAACCCCAAACTAAATATCTTTTTCTACTTTTGCAGAATGATTTCTCAAGAAGACATATTTTCTATTTCATCCAAAAAAGAATTTGAAAAAATTACTTTAAAAGTTTTTCGTTACCAATACGAAAACAATAAAGTATATCAGTCTTTTTGTAACTTTTTGAAAAAAAACCCAATTAACGTAAAACAAATTTCGAGTATTCCTTTTTTGCCAATTCAATTCTTTAAATCGGAAAAGATTGTTAGTAATGAAGATGAAGTAGAAACCATTTTTACAAGCAGCGGAACAACTGGAATGATAACGAGTAAACACTATATTACTGATGTTTCTTTTTATGAAAATAGTTATCGAAAAGCATTTTCTCAATTCTACGGAAACATTGAAGATTACTGTGTTCTAGCTTTACTCCCTTCTTATTTAGAACGCGAAGGTTCAAGCTTAATTCATATGGTTGATGACTTAATTCAAAGTAGTAATCATCCTGATAGTGGTTTTTATTTGAATAATTTAGAAGAACTTTCCAATAAAATTATTGAATTAGAAAACGAAGGTCAGAATATCATTTTAATTGGCGTTACTTATGCCTTACTCGATTTAATTGAATTCAAAAAATTTCAATTGAAAAACACCATCATTATGGAAACAGGTGGTATGAAAGGCAAACGAAAAGAAATAGTTCGAGAAGAATTACATCAAATTCTTTGTGACGGTTTCGGTGTTAAAGCTATACATTCGGAATACGGTATGACCGAATTATTATCGCAAGCTTATTCTTTAGGAAACGGAATTTTCGAATGTCCGCTTTGGATGGATGTTTTGATACGCGATACCGAAGATGCTTTAAATTATGTTGATTCAGGAAAAACAGGTGGCATCAATGTAATTGATTTAGCCAACATCAATTCTTGTTCCTTTATTGCCACACAAGATTTAGGCAAAAAATATCCAAACATGACTTTTGAAGTCTTAGGAAGATTTGACAACTCAGATATTAGAGGTTGTAATTTGATGGTTTATTAATCTATCTTTTTCAACTTGAACAATTTAAAACTTATGATTTTTACAGATACTCACACTCATTTATATTCAGAAGAATTCTCAGAAGATAGAGATTTAATGATGCAACGTGCTTTCGATAACGGTATAACCCGACTTTTTGTTCCTTCTATTGACAGTAGTTATACTCAAAAAATGTACGATTTAGAATCTCAATATCCTGAAAACGTATTTTTAATGATGGGTTTACATCCGTGTTACGTAAAGGAAAATTATCTAGAAGAATTAGCACATGTTGAAGCTGAATTAACCAAAAGAAAATTTGCTGCTATTGGTGAGATTGGTATCGATTTATTTTGGGACAAAACGTTTTTAAAACAACAACAAGAAGTATTTGTAAAACAAATTCAACTAGCTAAACACTATAAATTACCTATCAATATTCATTGCAGGGATGCTTTTAATGAAGTTTTAGAAATACTAGAACAAGAAAAATCACCTGAATTATGGGGAATTTTTCATTGTTTTACGGGCGATTTCAACCAAGCCAATCAAGCAATCGATTGCGGAATGAAATTAGGAATAGGCGGAGTAACTACTTTTAAAAACGGAAAAATCGACCAATTTTTAAAAGAAATTGATCTTAAAAATATTGTTTTAGAAACAGATGCACCTTACCTTGCTCCTGTGCCTTATAGAGGAAAAAGAAACGAAAGCAGTTATATTAAAATTATTGGACAAAAATTATCTGAAATTTATAGCCTAAGTTTGGAAGAAATTGCTGAAATTACAACAAAAAATAGTAAAGAAGTTTTTGGATTTTAAGGTTTATTAACGAATAATAATTATTTTTTTTGTTTTTTTGTATATTAAAAATTGAACATGTCGAAATTTGATAAAATACGTCCTTATTATGATGCCGAAGTAAACGAAGCTCTTCGATCTTCAATAAATCATCCTATGATGAAAGCATTAATGGATTTTGCTTATCCTAATGTTGATGAAAGCATATGGAAAGAGCAATTACTTCGCACACATTCAATAAGAGATTTTCAAATAAATTTTGCTTACGAAGCGGTTAAAAAAGTTCTAGAAAAAACTTCAGATGGATTAACTACATCTGGTTTTGAAAAATTAGAACCTAATACTGCATATTTTTTTATTTCAAATCACAGAGATATTATTTTAGATACTTCATTACTTAATGTTTCTTTACACGAACATGGTTTAGTAATGACGGCATCTGCAATTGGCGATAATCTGGTTAAAAAAGATTTCATTTTAAAATTATCGAAATTAAATAGAAACTTTTTAGTTCAAAGAAATTTACAACCAAGAGAATTGTTAGAAAGTTCGAAATTACTTTCTGAATACATGTATCGATTGGTTTCTAAAGAAAATAGATCGGTTTGGATTGCTCAACGTGAAGGAAGAACCAAAGATGGAAATGATGCCACACATACCGGAGTTTTGAAAATGATGGCAATGGCTTCAGACGAAAAAAACAACATGGATTTCTTTAAAAAAATTAAATTAGTTCCTGTTTCTATTTCCTACGAATACGATCCGACTGACGCTTTAAAAATGCCACAATTAATGGCTGAAGCGAATGATGAAATTTACACAAAAGAAAAAAATGAAGATTTCATCACGTTGTTAAGTGGTATTATCGGACAGAAAAAACGCATACACATTCATATTGGTGAAGTTTTAGATTCTGAATTAACTCAAATTGCTGAAGAAACGAACAACACCAACAAACAAATACAAGCTTTAGCCCAAGTAATAGACGATTCTATTTTACAATCGTATAAACTTTGGCCAACAAATTATATCGCATACGATTTATTACATAATTCCAATAATTATGCTGATAAGTACACTGAAAAAGAAAAACAACTTTTTGAACGCAGACTGGAATTAAGAATTAAAACAGACGATGTAAAAATGAAAGAAAGTTTCTTAGCAATGTATGCAAATCCTGTAATCAATAAATTAAAATACGAAAAAATTGAAAGTGTTTAATAAACCCAAAATCTTATTGATTTATACTGGTGGTACCATTGGTATGATTAAAGACGCAGATACTGGAGCATTAAAAGCGTTCAATTTTAAAAAGATAATCAAAGGCATACCAGAATTAAAATTATTAGAATGTGACATTGAAACGGTTTCATTTGAAAACCCAATTGATTCCTCTAATATGAAAATTTCGGATTGGCAAATGATGGCAAATATCATTGAAGAACACTATAATAATTTTGATGGTTTTGTAGTACTTCATGGATCGGATACAATGTCGTATAGTGCCTCTGCTTTAAGTTTTATGTTTGAAAACTTAAGCAAACCAATTGTTTTTACAGGTTCTCAATTACCTATTGGAGATATTCGTACCGATGCCAAAGAAAATTTAATTACTGCGATTCAAATTGCTTCATTACAAGAAAAAGGCAAACCAATTATACAAGAAGTTTCCTTATATTTTGAATACAAATTATATCGAGGAAATAGAACAACCAAAATAAGTGCGGAACATTTTAACGCCTTTACTTCTCCTAATTTTCCAGAATTAGCGGAATCTGGTGTGCATTTAAAAATTAACAACGATGTTTTATTTAAATCGAAAGCTGGAAAAAAATTAAAAGTTAACTCGAATTTTAACAACGACGTGTTAATTTTAAAATTATTCCCAGGAATTAGTAAAAACATTCTACAATTATTACTAAACACTCCAAATTTAAAAGGTGTAGTTTTAGAAACTTATGGCGCAGGAAATGCTCCAATGGAAAATTGGTTTATTGAAGAAATTGAACAAGCTATTCAACGTGGATTACATATTGTAAACGTAACACAATGTAGTGGCGGTAGTGTTATTATGGGAACGTATGAAACCAGTACACGTTTAAAGGAAATCGGTTTAATTTCTGGAAAAGACATTACAACAGAAGCTGCAATAGCGAAATTGATGTATTTATTAGGTCAAAATGTAGCACCAAACGTTTTCAAAACAATTTTTGAAACTTCTCTTAGAGGTGAAATGAACGATTAATTTAGCGTTACTATGAAATATTTATTGCTTCTTTTTCCATTTTTACTTTTTTCTCAAAATGAAATTATTGAGAAAGTTGAAGCGGATTCATTATATCGTGAAGATCAATTTTATTTCGGACTTACCTATAATTTGATGCAAGATAAACCACAAAGTTTTGCTCAAAATGGATTGTCATCTGGAGTAACAATCGGATTCATGCGCGACATGCCTATCAACAAAGAAAGAACTTGGGCTATTGCTACTGGATTAGGTTATTCTTACAATAATATAAAGCATAATATTCGTGTTGATGCGATTAATAATGAATATTTTTACAGTATTGATAACGGCTTTCAAAAAAACAATTTGGTTTTGCATTATGTAGAACTTCCAATTGAATTACGCTGGAGAAATTCAACACCAATTTCACATAAATTTTGGCGCGTGTATACAGGTTTTAAATTCAATTATTTATTTGCAAGCCAGTCGAAATTCATTTCTGATACGGAAAATATCAAAATCAAAAACAATTCAAGTTTAAATAAATTAGTATTCGGACCGTACTTAGCTATTGGGTACAATTCAATTAATTTATATACGTATTATGGATTAGTTCCTGTTTTTAAAGAACAAAAAATTGGAAATAATGATTTAAATCTGAGAAGTTTTAATATCGGATTTCAGTTTTACATACTATAAAACCAAACAAAAACTTGAGGTAAAGCACCAATTAAAACGCCAACTACTAATTCTCTCGGCGTATGCGCTTTCATGTACAAGCGTGAAGAAGCTACAAAACCCATACACATAATTAAATAGGCTAAAGTATTTATTGCTTCAATTTCAAAATACTTGGTAAAAAAAACGGTAAACACAAATAAAGATGTAATTCCTATCATGTGTAAACTCGCTTTAAATCTTAATATTACGGAAACAAACACTAAAAAAGCACTGATAAATCCACCCAAATAAAATTTATACAATTCTGGAAAATGAACGTCTAAAACTGTAAATTTTAGCAAACAATACATTAAAATTAATTGTATAAAAATGGGAACTCTTCGTTCTTCAATGGTTGCTTCTGTAAATGATTTTACTTTCTTTAATGTTCTAAGCAACATATAAAAAGACAACGGCAATAATATCGTTAGAATAAAAATTTGCAACAAAGTCAAATAAACCTCAGCTAATTTATTTTTAAAAACTTCTGTAAAAATAAAATATAGTGAAGCGCCATAAATAGAAATAAAAATGGGATGAAATATAAATGAAAACGGTACTAAAAGGTATTTTGTCTTCACAATTACAATTTATATTTTTTTTCTCAAACGGGCTACAGGAATGTCTAATTGTTCTCTATATTTCGCAATAGTTCTACGAGCAATTGGATATCCTTTTTCTTTTAAAATAAGCGCTAAATCTTCATCTGGTAAAGGTTTGCTTTTATCTTCTTCTGCGATTACACGTTCTAAAATATTTTTAATTTCAATAGTAGAAACATCTTCACCTTGATCATTCTTCATCGCTTCAGAGAAAAACTCTTTCACTAATTTAGTGCCATAAGGCGTATCAACATATTTACTATTGGCTACTCGAGAAACGGTAGAAATATCTAAACCAACCATATCAGCAATATCTTTCAATATCATTGGTTTTAATTTTGATTCTTCACCTTCTAAAAAGTATTCTTGCTGAAAAATCATAATGGCATTCATCGTTACAAATAACGTTTCTTGACGCTGTTTTATCGCATCAATAAACCATTTTGCAGAATCTAACTTTTGTTTGATAAACTGAACCGCATCTTTTTGCGCGCTCGATTTATCGTTAGAATCTTTATAGGTTTGCCACATTTCTTGATAATCTTTAGAAACATGCAATTCTGGAGCATTTCTGCCGTTTAATAACAATTCTAATTCGCCATCTACAATACGAATTGTAAAATCTGGCACAACATGTTCAACCGTTCTGTTACTGCTATCATAACTTCCTCCAGGTTTCGGATTCAGTTTTTCAATTTCATCAATTGCCTTTTTCAATTGGTCTTTCGTACAATCAAATTTTTGCAATAATTTATCGTAGTGTTTTTTGGTAAAAGCATCGAATTGTTTTTCAATAATATCGATGGCTAAATTTACAGAATCAGTTGGTGTTTTATGTTTCAATTGAATCAACAAACATTCTTGCAAATCTCTTGCACCTACTCCTGAAGGTTCTAATTGCTGAACAATATTTAAAATTCTTTCTACGGTTTTTTCATCGGTATAAATACCTTGTGTAAAAGCCATATCGTCAACCATGTCCTGAATTGTTCTTCTGATATATCCAGAATCTTCGATACTTCCCACTAAAAACTCAGCAATTTCTCTGTCGCTTTCAGTTAGGATGAAGGTATTCAATTGATTTATCAAATCTTGATGAAAACTTAATTGTGCAGCAATTGGTAACGATTTATCTTCATCATCATCGCTGTAATTATTACTCTGATATTTATAATCAGGCGTTTCATCATTACTTAAATATTCATCTATATTGATATCGCCAGTGTCAATTTGTTCATTATCATAATCATCATATTCCTCGTTAGTTGATGTATCATTATAATCGTCTAACGAATCATTTTTATCTTCCATTCCGCCTTCTAAAGCTGGATTTTCAACCATTTCTTCTTGAAGACGTTGTTCAAAAGCTTGCGTAGGCAATTGAATTAACTTCATCAACTGAATTTGTTGAGGAGATAATTTCTGAGATAATTTTAAATTTAGACTGTGTTTAAGCATATTTTAATTGTTATTGGTTTATTGTTTATAGTTACAATTTTGAACTACAAACAATAAACAATACACTTTTTAGAATTCAGCATTTTGAGGTGTTCTTGGGAAAGGAATTACGTCGCGAATATTTGTCATACCCGTTACGAACAATACCAATCTTTCAAATCCTAATCCGAAACCAGAGTGAACAGCAGTTCCGAATCTACGCGTATCTAAATACCACCATAATTCTTCTTCTTCAATTCCTAGAGCGTGCATTTTTTCAATTAAAACATCTAAACGCTCTTCTCTTTGAGAACCTCCAACAATTTCTCCAATTCCTGGGAATAAGATATCCATTGCTCTTACTGTTTCTCTTCCAGGTTCCGTACCATCATTTAAACGCATGTAAAACGCTTTAATTTTTGCTGGATAATCGAATAAAATTACTGGGCATTTAAAGTGTTTTTCAACTAAGAAACGTTCGTGCTCTGATTGTAAGTCGGCACCCCATTCTTCAATTAAGTATTGGAATTTTTTATTTTTATTTGGTTTCGAATTCTTTAAAATATCGATAGCTTCTGTATAAGAAACACGTTTGAAATTATTTTCTAAAACGAAGTTTAATTTTTCTAACAACGCCATTTCACTACGTTCTGCTTGAGGTTTTTGTTTTTCTTCTTCTAACAAACGACCTTCTAAGAATTTTAAATCATCGGCACAATTTTCAACTGCATAACGAATTACATACTGAATAAAATCTTCAGCTAAATCCATATTTGCTGCTAAATCATTGAAAGCTACTTCTGGTTCAATCATCCAGAATTCGGCTAAGTGACGAGAAGTGTTTGAATTTTCAGCACGGAAAGTTGGTCCGAATGTATACACTTGACCTAAAGCCATGGCATACGTTTCCGCTTCTAACTGTCCAGAAACCGTTAAGTTCGTTTGCTTTCCAAAAAAGTCTTCTTTATAATCAACTTTTCCATCTTCTGTTCTTGGTGTATTATCAAATGGTAATGCCGAAACTTGGAACATTTCTCCAGCACCTTCTGCATCAGAACCTGTAATAATTGGTGTATTTACATAGTAAAATCCTTTTTCTTGGAAATATTTATGAACCGCAAATGACAATACAGAACGTACTCTCATAACCGCTCCGAAAACATTTGTTCTTACACGTAAATGTGCTTGTTCTCTTAAAAATTCTAAACTAGGACGATTTCTTAATTGGATTGGATATTTTTCTGCATCAGAATCACCTAAGATTTCAATTTTTGAAACTTGTACTTCAACTTTCTGACCAGCACCTTGACTTTCAACCAAAGTACCTTTTACGCAAATTGCAGCACTAGTTGTAATTCTTTTTAATGTTTCTTCAGGTGTATTTTCAAAATCAACAACACATTGAATATTATGTATAGTTGAACCATCATTTAAAGCAATAAATTGATTGTTTCTAAATGTTCTAACCCAACCTTTTACGGTTACTTCTTGTAAAGTTTTAGTGTTGTTTAATAAATCTATAATTCTTGTATGCTTCATCTTTTCCTAATATTCATTAATACTGCAAATATAGTGCAAAAAAATGGAGTTTAAAATTCAACTTTGTTAACAATAGCTCATATTTACATTTTACAGATTAAAACTATTCAATTAACTGATTTTCATTTAATTACAAATATTAATAAGTAAATTTGCAATAAAAATCATGAAAACTTTTATAAAAACTACAGTTGTTTATGTATCACTTTTTATTCTTTTGAATAGTTGCAGTGTGTATTATAAAAAAGAAGCCACGTTTAATGAAGCATATTTATCTAAAAAACCAGTAAAATTAATGACGACGGAAGACAGAAAAGTAAAACTAAGAAAAATTACATATAAAGATTCGTCTTACTATGGTGTGTATTACGACAATGGTAATAAAATAGAATTTCCAATGTCTCCAGAAAAATATAAATCGTTACGCATAAAAGATCGAACAACTTCAACCGTTTTGAATGTAGTTGGCATCACTTTATCAGTTGGAATCGTTGCAATAGTATTAATTACTGCTACTTATGATTGGGGTGATTTTAATTTTGGTAATTCTAGCACTCAATTTAAAAACTAATTATTCAGTAATTACTCTTTTAGATAATTCTAATTTAGAATGAATTGTTCTTTCTATTACGATACTTTTTGCGTTTAAAAATTCGGGGTCTATTTGTGAATTAAAATAGTATTCTTTCATTTTAAATTTATTGTTTTCCAACCACAAATAATAATCAACATTTAAATTTGTTGGCACATTCATGCGCATTCTTCCGGTAATTTCACTTACTCGCAAAACAGCAATTGAAATAATTTCTTTTTGCTGTTCTTTCCTATCTTTTGCAATAGGTAATTTGGCATATAAAAAGTAAAAGTAGAAAAGAAATAAGAAGCAAATTACTATTGGAATTACAACAAATAAAGTTAGTTCTAAAGCATTAAAATTACTTAATAACGAACCTGTAATTTCATTATTGATAGTTTTAACACTTTTCCTTTTAAACACTTTTAACAACTTTAAATATTCCATTGGAATAATTAAAATTAAAAACAATAAGGGCAAAATATATTTTAAACTTGTAATAAAAAGTTTGAAGAATCTTTGTTTGCTTTTATTACTTTCAGATTTGAGAAATTCTAAATCTGAGGCCGACATTTTTTCAATTTGCATCTTACGTTTACAGTTAATTTTGTTTCAGAATTAACAAATATAGATTAGTAATTAATTTTTCTCGCTCAAAATCAAAACAAATTTCATTATTTTTACTCCATGATATTAGTCACAGGCGCAACGGGTTTAGTTGGATTTCATTTAGTACTACAACTTACTTCAGAACATGAAGCCATTCGAGCTATTTATAGAAGTGAGAAGAAACTCAATTATATTAAAAATCTCTTCGAAAAAGAAAACCGACTTTCTGATTATGAAAAAATTGATTGGGTAAAAGCCGATGTTTTAGATGTTCCTGCTCTTGAAAATGCTTTTACAAACGTTTCTTACATGTATCATTGTGCCGCTTATGTATCTTTTGATCCAAATGACGAAGAAAAACTATATCAAAACAATATTATAGGCACAGCAAATGTGGTTAATATTTGCTTGGCATATAAGGTAAAAAAATTATGTTATGTAAGTTCAATTGCTGCTTTAGGAAATGGAACAGAACACAATAAAATAATTACTGAAGAAACCGATAGAAATCCAGAAGCCATTCGAAGTGATTATGCGATTTCTAAATTTGGAGCCGAAATGGAAGTTTGGCGTGGCTTTCAAGAAGGATTAGATGTGGTAATGGTAAATCCAGCTGTTATTTTCGGATACGGTTTCCCGAAAGATGGCAGCAGTTTGTTCATTCAAAACATAAAAGAAGGACAATCTTTTTATACGTTAGGAAAGATTGGAATTGTTGCCGTTGAAGATGTCGTGAAAGCGATGATTACTTTAATGAAAAGTAACATTTCTGGCGAACGATTTTCATTAGTTGCTGAAGACATTACTTATAAAGAATTATTTGACAGAATTGCGGAAGCACTTCGACAAGCTCAGTGTGACAAAAATGTAAAAAAGCCAAAATATTTGGTAAAGAAATGGCAAACTCAAGTGGTGAGTATTATTGAATTAATTTTTGCGAAGCTGTTTTTCAGAAAAAGAATGCTCACAAAATCGACTATCAAATCGTTATATAATGAAGAAATTCACGATTGTAGTAAAATCAAAAATACAATTGATTTTGAATTCCGAGATATGAAAGAATATTTTTTAGAATTGATAAATAAAAAAAGAGATTGGTAACCAATCTCTTTTTTATTATTTAAATTATAAAGTAACCTTTAAAATTTGTTTTTTCTTTCCTTTACGTCCAATGAAATAAACAGAATTACTAGCAATTGCCCCACTTGAAACCATAAATGGTACTTCATTAGCTTTATCATCTAAAATTTCTTGGAAATCAAAATTACCCTCTGGGTTAATTCTAATAATGTTTAAGTTTGATTTTTTCGTACTTGTTTGTCCGAATTGGATTCTATCGTTACTTAATTTTTTTACTTTTTCACCTGTATTAATAAAGAAGTAAGTATCATTTCCTTTTATAGTTGATGTATAAGAAATATAAGATTCGTCGCCACTAGTAGCTTGACGCTTGTTGATATTTCTTGCCCAAATAATGTTTCCATCATTTCCAATTTTAGCACTTACGATATCATCATAATGATAAACATATGTAGTAGTACCACCACCGTTTGGAGAACTATGATAATGAGTTGTTATATAAAATTCTTCAGCGTTGAATACAATTTCGTTTTGTGCAGTAATCATTATACCTCTGAAAGATAAGTTTTTCAATTCTTTATCTTTACTTTTTCCGTATTTATCAACAATAAATTGTTCTGTAAATGGATTGTATTTTGATTTACGGATTGCTAATGAAATTGGATCTAATTCGAAATAACTAATCCCTTTGTAACGGTAATCTTTTCTATCTGAATAAAATCCAATACATGTTAATTTATCTTGGAAAACAACAGTTTTTAATGAACCAGAAAAATGTTCATCTGTATCGAAAACTTGAGAAACCTGACCATCTTTATTTATTCTTGTTAATTCATATTGGTATTTTCCACCTTCTTTTTTCTTCTTTTTCTCATCTGTATAAACTTTTCCTAAAAGGTAAAGGTTATTTCCATCTTTAGATACATCAATATTCTCATATTTGAATTTTTTGTCTTTAATTTCTCTTTTGAAATTATGGTCAATTTTTTTATTTAACTTGTTGTCAAACAAATATACTTTATGTGTTTCTGTATTTTTATCTTTAATGTCAATTGTAATGGCAAACGCAGTTTTATCTTCATTTAAAATGAAATTAGTTCCTGAATCTCCATCAAATTGATTACCACCAAACCACTGAGATTTCATTACATCTTCACTCGCAAGTCTAAAAAGTTCTTTTTTATCAAATTTAAAATCACTGATTTTAGAAGTTAATGCAGAACAAACAAATGCTTTGTCTTTAGTATTATAAACAAAATCAATTAAGTTAACTTGATCACCATTCATGATTACTCCTAAAATTGATCCGTATTTTTCAAATTCAGAACGTTTCATTTCATATTCGAATTCTTTGATCAATTTTAAATTTGCGTCATAGTGTTCGAAATAATATCCTGCTCCAGGTGAAAAAATACCCCCAAAATAACTTCTAACAATAAATACACCACCATTTCCGTCGTCTTCAACTAAAGCAATAGTTGAATGCTTATATTCGTCTTTGAAAACTTCACTTTTAATAGTTTTATTCGGAATGTCCTGTGCATAAAAAACATTAATTGCTAAAACGCAAAATAACGTTGAGAGAATTTTTTTCATTTGTTTTTGTCTGTTTTTAATGGTTAAAAAATATAAATACACGCTTGAAATTATGTCACTTCAAGCATAAAGTAATTAAAAATTAATAATAAAATTTGGTATGATTTTAAATAAAGAAATAAACTTAAACTTTCATGATTTCAGCTTCTTTAACCACTAAATGATCATCAATTTTTTTGATGAAACTATCTGTTAATTTCTGAACATCTTCTTCAGCTTTTTTACAAATATCTTCAGAAGTTCCATTTTTCTCTTCTTTTTTAATGTCGTTGTTTGCATCTTTACGAGCGTTACGCACACTAATTTTTGCATCTTCAGCTTCTGCTTTCGCTTGCTTAACTAATTCGCGTCTTCTTTCTTCCGTTAATGCAGGAATATTAATAATGATGTTTTCACCATTATTCATCGGGTTCAACCCTAAATTAGCAATCATAATTGCTTTTTCAATTGGTTGTAACATCGATTTTTCCCAAGGCGTAACTGTTAACGTTCTAGCATCTGCTGCATTTACATTGGCAACTTGAGATAAAGCTGTTTGAGATCCATAATAATCTACAAAAACACCACCTAACATTTGAGGAGACGCTTTACCCGCTCTAATATTTAAAAATTCTTTTTCTAAATGCGCTACTGCACCATCCATTGATTCTTTAGCGCTGTCGATAATAAAATTAATTTCTTCTGTCATTAGTTTGATTTTTTAGATTGTTAGATTAAAGATTATTAGACTAATAATTTTCTAAAAAAGTCTAAAATTCTAATAATCTAATTATATAGTTACAGTAGTTCCTACAGTTTCTCCATTACAAATTTTTAGTAAGTTACCTTTTTTGTTCATATCAAAAACAATAATTGGTAATTTGTTTTCTTGACTCAATGTAAACGCAGTCGTATCCATAACGTTTAATCCTTTTGCCAATACATCGTCAAACGAAATTTTATCAAATTTTATTGCATTCGGATCTTTTTCAGGATCGGCAGTGTACACACCATCAACACGAGTTCCTTTTAAAATTACATCACAATCAACTTCAATTCCTCTTAAAACGGCAGCAGTATCTGTTGTGAAATATGGATTTCCAGTTCCTGCACCAAAAATTACAATTCTACCTTTTTCTAAGTGACGTGTAGCTCTTCTTTTGATATAAGGTTCAGCAATTGCTTCAATTTTTAAAGCTGTTTGTAAACGAGTTGGCATTCCAGCATCTTCTAAAGCACCTTGTAAAGCCATTCCATTAATTACAGTAGCTAACATACCCATGTAATCCCCTTGCACTCTATCCATTCCATTACTTGCACCTGCTACACCTCTAAAAATATTTCCACCACCAATTACTATGGCAATTTCAATTCCTTTATCGTGAATTTGTTTAATTTCAGCTGCATATTCGGCTAAAGTTTTAGGATCAATTCCGTATTGTCTTTCACCCATTAAAGCTTCTCCGCTTAATTTTAGAAGTATTCTTTTGTAACTCATTGTGTTGAATTGTTTGATTTTTTTCAGAATATATTAATGATTAACTCTGAAATTTTGATGCAAATATAGGTAAATCGCTCTTTTTTAAAAAATATGTTTTTAAGAATTATGACTCTATTTTTTCAAAACACTTTTTGGCTTCTTCATAACCAATTTTATAGATCATTTCCATCTTAGTTTTATTGGTTTCAAAAGTACTAAAATAGGCCAATTCTTTAGGTTCAATCATAAAATCACAATAATTAAATTTTTGATAACTCGAATTGGCTGTTAATAATTCTAAAGCTCTATAAGTTACCGATTTAATAGAATTCAGGTTTTTGGCTTCCATATTTTGTAACGGACTCACATAAACACCAATTATAGATTCGCATTTTCCCAATAATAAATCGGCTGGAAAATGATTTAAAATTCCGCCGTCACTATATAAATCACCATTTAATTCATAAGGCGAAATCATTCCAGGAACTGCTGTTGAAGCCAAAATCGCATCCACAACTTTCGTTTCAGGATTAAATATTTTTAATTTTCCTTTCACCATATCCGTAGCGGTGATATGAATTGGAATTTCTAATTCACCCAATGTAACTTCGCCAAATATTTCTTGAAAATATCGTTTAAACGATTCAGAATCTACAATTCCGGCTTTTTTAAAAGTAAAATGTTTCCAATGAAAAAAATAAATCGATTTAAAAAACTCTAAAATTTCTTCCGGTTTTTTACCGAATGAATACATCGCACCTACAATGGCACCAGCACTTGAACCAGCAATACAAGTTGGTTTTATATTTTTTTCTTGCAAGTATTGAAGTACACCTGCATGGGCAATTCCTTTTGAACCTCCACCAGAAAAAACCAAACCATAATTTTTTATATTACTTTCCATTATTATAAGATTATAAGTACAAAAGTAACGAATAAAGTCACAGTATTATTATGTGCAACTTAAATTACATAAAAGCAATTTATTATTTTTAATTTTGCAGAATCAAATCCCATGTTATGTTAACGATCATCAAATCAGCATTAGAAAAAAGTTTTACGTATTCTGAATACAGAGCATTTGTAAGTCAATTAATTAAAGAAGGAAAATCGACTGGTAATGACCAAAGTGCCGATTTATTACACTATTCTGAATTGAATGAAGTACGCATGAATCGTTTGGAAAAAACCCTGAAAATGGATGCTGAAATTTTAGCTGCGCTTCAAAAAATAAATACCAAACAAACTTGGTTAGTTATTGCTGAAGGTTGGTGTGGCGATGTGGCTCAGATTTTACCGATTCTCAAATTAATGACTGATTCGGTAGACAACATTGAATTAAAAGTAGTTTTTAGAGATGAAAACGATACGTTGATGTCGGAATTTTTAACAAATGGTGCAAGATCGATTCCGAAATTAATTATTTTAGATGAAAACTTAGAAGTAATTAATCATTGGGGACCACGACCAGAAGCTGCAAAAAATTTAATACTTGATTATAAAGCAAAACACGGAATCGTTGATGAACCAGCTAAAATTGCTTTACAAAAATGGTATTTAGATGATAAAGGTATGACTACGATGAAAGAGATTGTTGCAATGCTTCAATAAAAGCTTCCGGAGTAACTCCATTTTCTACCGAATAATTTCCGATTTTCGTTCTACGAAGCGCTGTTAAATGTCCGCCCGATTGTAAAGCTTGTCCGAAATCGTATGCAATTGAACGAATATAAGTTCCTTTACTACAAACAATTCTGAAATCAATTTCAGGTAAAGCGATACGCGTAATTTCAAATTCGGTTACAGTAACTTTTCTCGATTTTATTTCAACCTCTTCTCCTGCTCTTGCGTGTTCGTATAAACGTTTACCTTCTTTTTTAATAGCAGAAAAAACAGGTGGTTTCTGATCAATTTCTCCAATAAATTGTTTTACTGTTTCATGAATCAATTCATCTGTAATATGTTCTGTTGGAAATGTTTCGTTGATTTCAGTTTCTAAATCGTAAGATGGAGTTGTAGCGCCAACCGTAATTGTTCCAGTATATTCTTTAGCTTGACCTTGAATTTCTTCAATTCTTTTGGTGAATTTACCCGTACAAATTATCAATAAACCAGAAGCTAATGGATCTAACGTTCCGGCATGACCAATTTTAAATTTTTTCGGTAAGTGCAATCCTTTAATTAAACCGTACTTTAATTTATTAACCGCTTGAAAAGACGTCCAAGTAAGCGGTTTGTCAATTAATAAAACTTGACCTTCTAAATAATCTTGTGAAGTCATTATTTGATAAAATTAAAGTAAGCTAATAATAAGATTCCCGCAATAATTCGGTACCAACCCCAAGGTTTAAATCCGTATTTTTTGATGATTTCAATAAAAAATTTAATAGCTAAAACCGCGACAACAAATGCTACTATATTTCCAACAACAAACATTTTAGTGTTTTCTGGAGATTGTAAAATTAATTCGAAACCTTTTAAACCGCTTTTGTCATAGGTTTTCAAAAACACTGAATAACACGTTACGGCTAACATGGTTGGAACCGCTAAAAAGAAAGAAAACTCAGCTGCTGCCTGACGCGTTAAGCCTTGTTGCATTCCACCTATTATACTGGCAGCACTTCTACTCGTTCCAGGCATCATGGCTAAACATTGCCAAAAACCAATGGTTACTGCTTTTTTTATGGTAATATCTTCTTCAGTATGAACAGTTGGGTTTTTGAAAAAATTATCAATGAATAATAAAATGATTCCACCAACAATTAATACGATTGCAATTGGAGTAGGATGTTCTAAAACCGCTTCAATTTTATCATCGAACAATTTTCCTAAAATCAAAGCAGGAATAACCGCACAAGCTAATTTGATGAAGAATTGCCATTTTGAAAAATCGAAAAACTTTTTCCAATACAAAACCACAACGGCTAAAATGGCTCCAAATTGTATAGAAACTTGAAATAACTTAACGAATTCTTCTTTTTCAATTCCGAAATAAGAACTGGTAAATATCATATGTCCCGTTGAAGAAACAGGTAAATACTCTGTTAAACCTTCAATAATGGCAATAATTATTGCTTGTAGTAAATCCATGAGACAAAAATAATATTTATTTTAATAATTAGTAATAATTTAAATTTTATATTTTAGCTAAAGAACCCCAATCGAAAATGAAAAAAATTAGAATCATAATCTTCATTTTTATTTTAACACAAATAACTTATGCTCAACAAAATAAGGAATTTGAAAAAATAAAAATGCAAGTTTCCAAAACATTCTTTGTTGCTCCTGAAAAAGCAAAAAAAGATGCCTATTTATTGAAAAAAATTGCTCGCACCAACGAACAAATAAACATGTCTTATCAATATTTAGGATACATTTATGATTTAACGGGAAAGGCAGATTCTGCTAGATATTACTTCATTAAAAGGCTAAATTTCACAAAAAAACATTTTTACAAAACAAGTAATTATTATCAATCGGTAATTGATTTTACAAACTGGGGTTTAAATTATATTGATCGAACCATACTTGTAGAAGAATTAACGCTTGCCTTATCCAATATTGACAAAGTAAAGTTCCAACAAGAAATGGGCTTAATGTATCTTTTATTAGGTGATGTTCTTTTAAAAGATGGCGAATTAGACAAAGCCAACAAATATTTTGACAAATCATTTAAACTTATAAAAGGTAAATATACTGCAACGGATTATTACATCAGAAAAAGCAATATTGATGTGTTGAAACAAGATTATAAGTCTTCAAAAATTAATTTATTAAAAGGAATAAATTCATTTAGTGAACGAAACATTTACACGTATCCACAATATTTAAACGAACTTGGGTATACCTCAATTATGTTGAAAGAATATAAAAACGCCAAAGATTATTTAATCAAATCATTATACTTTCAAGATAAAAACGGATTTAAAGGATTAACTTCAGAAACGTATTTAAATCTGTATTATTTAGCAAAAGCTGAAAATAACATCACCAATCAAAAATATAATTTAGACAAAGCACTTTCATTTAATGAAGGAGATATTTTCATTTTAAAAGATATCTATTTAGGATTTAAAGATTACTATTCTAAAATTGGCGAAACCGAAAAAGAAAAAGAAAGTTTAAAAAAATTTAATCATTTAAATGACAGTATTTTAAATTTAGAAAAAGCCAAATTAAGAACCGATTTAGAGTACAAACTTCAAGATAAAGAGAGCAAAAAAGAAATTGCACTTAAGGAAAACATTATACAAAAAGAGAAAAAAATAAAATCGCTTTTTATAATTGGTCTTGGATTACTTTTACTTTTAATTGTCATTTTATTAGTTCTATATTTTTATAAAAATAAGGTTCAGAAAAAATTAAGAAGTAGTCAAAAAAAACTACATGAAGAACAACTGAAATTAATGCAAGAAAACCAACGAAAAGAAATCATTAAAGAAAAATTTGATGAAAGAAAAAAACTTTCTATGGAATTGCATGATGGAATTGCCAATGAAATTAGTTCTTTAAAATTAAGTTTAACGAAAGAGTCAAATTTAGCTAACAATGAAATCAATTCTATTATTTCTAAAATTGACAATCTTTATAATGAAGTTCGAAATTTTTCACATGAATTAGATCCTGAAAACATTACTGATGTAGAATTTTCGCAGTTAGTAAACAACTTATGTTTAATAATAGAAAACCAAGGCATTAAAACAAACAAAAACTTATTAATCACAAAAAACATTGATAATTTAGATGAATCCATTTTAATTAATTTGTACCGAATTTTACAGGAAATAATAAACAACATCTTAAAACATGCTCAAGCAACTGAAGTTCAAATAGACATTTATGAAGACGATTCTGAAATAATAATGTATATAAAAGATAACGGTATTGGAATTTCGAATCAACTAAATCATAAACCCGGAATAGGTTTAAAAAACATTAAAAAAAGAGTTGAAATTTTACAGGGAACGTATGAACTTTCAAATTTGGATAAAGGAACATCTATGAAAATTAAAATACCTAAATCCATTAATTAACTTTACCCCTGAAAACCATTAATTACGAATTGAATTTTTAATTGAATTTTGCCTTAAACAACTCAAAATTTAGTTAATCATGAATCTAACTCTATCCAAATTTTTTAATTTTTTTCTAATCTTCGGATTAGCATTTACTATTAAAGCGCAACCTGCACCGCCTTCAATTACCAATTCAAATTTTCCCTTAACCGCTTCACAATGGGATGTGCTTTTTCCCAAAAGAGCTGGTACAGCAAGTGGTCATCCACAAGGATATACATCAGACTTTTATTCATATACTAATTTTACTCAAGCCGTAACCGAAATGAGTGATTATTTGGTTCAAATAAGAAAAAAACCTGGAGTTTGGGGCGAATTAACTACTGTCACAAAAAAATCAACCAATCAAACCTACAACTATTCTGATGTTGAAAGTTGGTGGTATTCAAATCCAACTCCGGAAGTAGTCATAAATGTTGATTTTGCCGACTTTTTAAATACCACTTCTACTACAAACAACAAACGTGAATTAGCCGCTTTTCTTGCAAATATTTCTAAAGAAACTACAGGTGGTTGGCAATTACCTGTTGGTGGAAATTCTGATGGAGATTATGCAAAATGGGGTTTGTATTTTGTTCACGAAGTTGGCTACACGAGTTCAAATTCTGCTGGAACGTATTCTCAAGCAAGTACAGAATATCCACCAAATCCAAATAAAGGGTATTACGGTAGAGGGCCAATACAATTATCATGGAATTATAATTACGGACAATTTAGTAAGTTTTTATACAACAATACTTCCATTTTACTAAACAATCCTGACTTAGTACAACAAGATGGAATTTTAGCTTTTAAATCGGCGATTTGGTTCTGGATGATGCCTCAATGTCCGAAACCTTCTTGTCATCAAGCCATGCACGAATTATGGCAACCACAAACTGGAGAATATTCTGCAACAAAAATGTACAAAAAAGGATTTGCACATACCAATAACATTATTAATGGTGGATTAGAATGTAGAAATACCTCATCTGCAGCTTTTACCCAAAAAGTAGTTTTACGATCTGAATTATATAAATATTATTTATCTGTTTTAGGTTTTTCAAACACAGAAATTGCCCAAGAAGACTCGGGAAATTACTCTACTTTATGTTATGAAAGTAGTTCGAATGCCATGCAAGATTATGTAAATTGTGCACAAGCCGTTTTGAATAGTCAAAATTTTGATATAAATTTATTAGAAATATATCCAAATCCAGGTACAGATGAAGTTATTATTAATTACAATCAATTAATTGATACCGTTGAAATTTACAATACGTTAGGGCAAATAATTCAAACCGCTCAACCAAATAAATTAACTGTAATTGTAAACACAACCAACTTGCCAACCGGAATGTATATATTTAAAATAAAAAGTAATTCGAGTAGCGCCTCAGTTCATTGGATAAAAAAATAAAATTGCATAATTAATCGGTAAAAATGAATCAAAAAATATTAATAGTTGACGACCATAAAGTTTTTTGTGAGAGTTTGAAAATGGTATTGGAAGCGCATAAATTTTATGTCGTTAATGTGATTGATGGTGAATTAGCTTTAAAACATTTAAAGTCGGGTGATTTTGATATCGTAATTACTGATGTAGAAATGCCAAAAATGAATGGCTTTGATTTTATTAAAGAAATTAAAGCCATTGAAAATGAATTACCTAAAATCCCAAAGTATATTATTTTAACGAGTTATTCTAAAATTAAAGTTTTTAAGCAATTTTACAATTTAGGCATTCATGCTTATTTAAGTAAAAATGTATCGCAATTGGAATTGATTAATGTGATTAAAAAAGTATTAAAAAATGAAAAGTATTTTGAAAAATCCATTTATGATGAATATATAAGTTCGGATACTAATTCGAATCAAGTAGAATTTACAAAAAGAGAATTAGATGTTTTACATTTAATATTGGATGAAAAAACTACAAATGAAATTGCAGAAAAACTACAAATTTCTCCTTTTACAGTTGAAGGACATAGAAAAAACTTGATGCAAAAAACAAATTCCAAAAATGTGGTAGGACTAATAAAATATGCCATGTTGAACAATAAATAACTAATAATTAAAGAGACATTTGTCTCTTTTTTTATGTCTACCCCTGAAAACCGTTATTTAATTAAAATGGGAAATTTTCAACTTTGTTTTGGTAAACAACATAAACTCAAATCAAATGAAAAAATTAATTATCACATCGTTATTGATAACAAATTCCCTTTTTGCCCAAGTAGGAATTGGAACCGTAACTCCTGACCCAAGTTCTATTTTACATTTAAACAGCACAAATGCTGGATTTTTAGCTCCAAGATTAACAAATGCTCAAAAAAATGCAATTTTAAGTCCAGCTACTGGATTATTAATTTATCAAACCGATGGTGCTTTTGGTTTTTGGTATTATAATGGAACGGCTTGGGTTCCATTTGGAGGAGCAAACACGTATACTTTTAATAACGGATTAACATTAACTGGAAGTAATGCGCAATTGGGTGGCGATTTAATAAAAAGCACAACAATTGACTTAAAAGATTACGATTTAACCTTTAAAACTACCTCTACTTCTACCTATCCAGGAGATTTAGTAGTTGAAGGTAAAAACAGAAAAATCATGGAAACCAGTATCTATGATAATTTTGTTCATTTTGGTGGTGGATATCCCTACATTGGTACTTCAGTGGATGGAACAACTTTAACTGATTATAGTGGTTCAAACTATACCATTGATGTAGTGGCGAGTTTTCAAACCGATGGAGCCATTGCGGGAAGTGCAATCAAAACCGGATCTGTTGAATATTTAATGGACGGAATTAGTGAATTGTATTTAGAAGGATCTGCCGGATTTCACCCAAGAAACGACAATACCAGTTCATTTGGCGCTTCATTAGGAAGTACCACAAAAAGATGGGCTAGTGTTTATGCTAATAACGGTGTCATTCAAACTTCAGATGTGCGTTTCAAAAAGAATATAAAACCTTTAGAATATGGTTTAAATGAAGTATTACAATTGAACACTATTACTTATAATTGGAAGAATAACAAGATTGGGAATACCATAATTCCTGACGAATTTCAAGAAACTAAAATCGGATTTTCCGCTCAAAATTTATTAGAAGTTATCCCTGAAGTTGTAGAAACACATACTTGGCAACCCGTAGATGAAAATGGTAATTACACTAGATTAGAAAGCAATAAATTGGGCGTTAATTATTCAGAATTGATTCCAGTTTTAGTGAATGCCATAAAAGACTTAAAAGCAGAAATCGATTCCCTAAAAAAGGAATTAAACAATAAATAATTTTTTTAGTTTAGTTTTTACTTTAATTCAAAAAGGTCGCCTTATGGCGACCTAATTTTAATTTCTTATGGATAATAGTACTATTAACAGATTCGTGTTTTTCATTCTTTCATCCCTGCTTTTTTCAATACTATTTTATTTTACTGATGCTAATTTTTATGCTATAGTAAAATCTATTGTTTTATCTTTTATTATAGTATATATATTACCGGTAATTTTTAAAATACTAAAATTTTAAATTACTTATTCTTCTTTAAAACTGAATAAATCGTAATTCCGAATCCGATTAAAACTACAGTTGGCGCTAATCTAATTCTTCTAAAACTATAAACCTCTTCATTAAATACATTCGGATTTTCATTAGCTCCACCACTCATTAAAATGAACCCTAAAGCAATAACTACTAATCCGATAATTAAGATTTTATAATTCGTTTTCCCGAATAAAAATTCAGTATTGTTTGTATCTTCTTTCATATCTATTTTGACTTGAATCTTTTTACTTTTTACTTATCTCTTAATATAAATCGTCTGTTCTTAAATTTAAGAAACGTGTTGTTGCAAAATAGGTGCTCAACCAAGTGATAATTATTCCAACTAACAATACACCTGCTGCTACAATTCCTAATGAAACATAATCGGAAGCAATTCCTAATGTTGGGAATAATCCATCAATATAAAAAGCTAAAACAACTAAACCAATAATTGCTAAAACCGCTCCAATTATACCTAATAATATACTTGTTTTAATAAATGGTTTTCTAATGAACGATTTTGTCGCCCCTACCATTTGCATGGTTTTTATAGTAAATCGGTGAGAATAAATAGACAAACGAATAGAACCGTTTATTAATAACATCGCTACAAATGTTAAAACCGCACTAATAACTAAAATCCACATACTGATTTTCGTTACATTTTCATTTACTAACTCAACTAATTCTTTATCGTAAATAACATCCGAAATATTTGGGTTACGTTTAAAATCGTTTTCAATTTTTTTGATTTCCGCTTTGTTTACATAATCACTTTTCAAATGAATATCAAATGAGTTCAATAACGGATTAAATCCTAAAAATTCCATAAAGTCTTTTCCAACAATATCTGGATTGTTTTTAGCTGCTTCGTCTTTAGTAACAAAATCGTATGATTTGATATACTTCGCATTTTTCAATTCAGTATCAAAAGCATTTAAAATAGAATCATTCGCTTCATCTTTAAAATAAACCGACATAGGAATATTCTCTTTAAAATCATTTGAAATTTTTTCAGAATTAATGACAAATAACCCTAAAGCTCCCAATAAAAACAGAACTAAGAAAATACTAAAAACTACCGAAAAATAAGAAGAAATTAATCTTCTGCGTTGATATTGCTCAAACGATTGTGCCATAAATTTTTTAATTATGCTGTAAAAATAGTAAAGAAATTTTGTTTACACAGAATATAACTACAAAGTTTTAACTTTAGTATACAAAAACAGTACTTTTGTGTTTTAAAATTTACTCCTATGGTATTCAAAGTAAAATTATTACCCTTATTTTTATTGTTCAATTTATTGGTTATGTATTCTCAAGAAATTGCAATTCCTTATCGTGATGGCAATAAATGGGGAATGTGTAATCCGGAAGGAAAAATAATTATTGAACCAAAATATGATAAATTAGAATTTAAGGAATATTACGATTCTGATTTTCAAACGGTTTTTCCAAAATTAAAAAACAAAACCGGTTTAATATTAAATGGTAAAATTATTTTTGAAGCCAACTATTCTCAAATTTATTTTGATGATGAAAATTTTGTTTTAATTTCAGATGAAAACAACAATAAAACTACTGAAATTATCAGTAAAGAAGGTAATGCACTTCTTAAAAAACCAATTATAGAAATTATTTCTTCCGAACACATTACAGAAAAATTAAAACTCTATCACGTATTAAATAAAGATTTTACAGAAAGTGTTTTTCTACTTGATAAAAAAACAAAAGTGATTGAACAATGGCTATACGAAGATTATTATTCACTTTACATCTTAAAAAAAGTTGGAGGCAGATTTGATTTAGTTTTCAATACGAAAAAATCTCAAAATGATCCTTTACAAACTGATGTATGGAATGTTGAAAAAGCTCCTTTTGTAAAAACTAAAAAATTAATGTATGAATCGGAAGATAAATATCTAGAACAATTTTATCAAAAAGCGAAAAATAAAACAAATAGTAATAATTCTGGATACGGTTCTGGAACTGGAAATGGAGAACTTGTTACTGATTCTGGTTATGAAGAAGCCATTTATTCTTCTGTTGAACGTGGCGATAGTGATGTGGTTGTAGATATGGGCGAGCCAGAAGTTAATAAAAAACCACAACTTTATTTCACTTATATCCTTAAAAAAGAAAATGAAAAATTGGTATTAGAAACCAAACAAGAAAATCTAAAAGAGGCAAAAAAAACCATAACTCCTTTAAATTTAAAAGAACCTGTAAAAAATGTAGAAGTACTAAATTATTACTTCTATAAAAACACGAAAGATTCTATACTGAATTATAGAAATATAGCATATTTCAAAACGAAAAATAAAACGGGTGTAATTTTACCAACTAACATTT
The DNA here is from genome assembly GCF_900110615.1 of Flavobacterium urocaniciphilum. Lineage (GTDB taxonomy): Bacteria > Bacteroidota > Bacteroidia > Flavobacteriales > Flavobacteriaceae > Flavobacterium > Flavobacterium urocaniciphilum. The sequence continues at coordinate 14,180 of NZ_FOEI01000009.1, read as the reverse complement.
CAAAAGTAATTGAATTTGATACTATTGTAAAAGTCTTTAATCAAGTAAAAATGAAAGATTCTTTTGAAGAAATTACTTTTGTCGCTGGAAATAAAAACAACAAAACCAACCAATTCAAATACAGCTTAATTTCTAATAAAAAAGGCTTAATTTTCCCTTTACAATTTGATGAAATTTCCAATTTTAAATTGCAAATTAACAATGGAAATGTAGTTTATAAAACTAGAATGGGCGACAAGTTTGGGTTAATAGAATCTAACGGAAATGTTTTACTAAAAACAGAATACGAAGATTTTAAACATCCAGGTTATAATCATCATACCAATTTTGTGACTAAAAACTATTTACTTTTAAAGAATAATAAATTCGGATTAATTTATCATAACGACACTACGTATAAAGATGAAATTATTGAAGCTATTTTCGATTACCAAATTGATGACGTTTTGGTTAATTTCCCATATAAAGGAAGGTATTCAACCAACCATTCTAAATTAACTTTGGTAACCTTAAAAAATTCCGATAATGAAATTATTGGTTATGCGAATGTTAATGGAACTTTATACTTTAAAAACTAATCTTATGAGAAAATATATCTTCATTCAACTGTTTTTTATTTCGCTGTTTTCTCATTCTCAAAATTGGGAAAGTAATGGTTATGTCAATTCAGATGTTTCTATCCCTAGAATCAGGCAAGCCGAAACGTTTTTTTATACCGAATACGAGTTTCTTTTAAATGTAAATCATAAAACTTTAACGGAAATTGAAGCCGAAATTAAATCGAATACATTCGAACAAATAAAATATATCACTACTAAAACGAATCAGAATAGTATTAAAGTCGAAAAATATATAAAAGGCAATATTTTTAGTGAAAAAACATATAAAAACAATGTTTTAAACGGAGTAACGAAAATATTTTATCCTGATGGAACCATTTTTCAAGAAGTAGATTTTGTAAATGGTAAAGTAAATGGTTTGTATAAAATTTACAGCAATGACAGAGATCATAAAGTGATTTTAGAAACCAATTATAAAAACGGAATTCGAAACGGAATTCGAAAATATTTTATTCCTAGAGAAGACGAAGTTTTAGAAGGTAATTATGTTGATGGTAATTTGGTTGGCGATTTAAAATTTTCTACAGAATATGGCTATTATTTATTGCCTAACGATTTGAAAAAAGGAAAAGTACAAGGATTTTCAAATAATAAATTAATCAGTGAATTTTATATCATTAATGAAAAAGACATTCATGGAGAAGCTACCATTTATTTTTATGATGTAAATAAAGTTGCGATGAAAATCCCCTATTATTTAGGCGAAAAAAATGGAACCGCTAGAATGTATGATCGCGATGGAAAAGAAATAAATAAAATCGAATATAAACACGATAAAAAAGTTGGCGATTATATTAATTATACCAAAGACAAACAAGTAAGTAGCGAAGAACATTACGACGATGAAGGAAACAGAACCGGAACTTGGAAAGAGTATAAAAACGGATTAATTTATAGTGAACAAAGTTATAAAAACAACAAATTAGATGGCGCTTACAAACTTTATAAGAATGGTGTGTTACAAAATGTTGAAGAATATAAAAACGGTATTCGTAATGGAAAATCTGAAAATTTTAATGTTGAAAACGGACAATTAATTAGTGAATCGGTTTATAAAAATGATGTGTCTATAAAAGCTATTCAATACTACAATAATCAAGCAAAGTTTAGTGTATTTGAAAAAGATGAGAAGACGAATTTATTTTGTACAAGATATTACGACAAAACCGGGAAATTATTGCATCAGAATAATTACAATGAAACCCGTCAACCCATCGGAATTCAAAAGAATTTTTTACTAAGAAATGATGAAGCTTATTCAAATAGTGAAACTCATTACGATTCTAAAGGAAAACAAACTAAACATATTTATATTTTTGGTGGTAATTCTTCTACAGAAACCAATTATAGAAATGGCGTTCCTCATGGTGAAAAAATCATGACAAACAAAGACAATGTTAAAACCATCGAATACTATTACGAATCTAAAGGCAACTCGAAAAAAGTAACCAAAGAAGAATTTGAAAGTCTTGTAAAAGCAGAAAAAAAATAGCTTTTTATTCACGCTTTCAATTTCAACATTTTAAATGTAAATTTGCAACCTAAATTTAGCAGACAGTCACAGTCGCAGTATTCAGTTTTTTACTTCTGTTCAAAACTGAGACTGAAAATGAAAACTGAGACTGAAAATGAAAACTGAGACTGAAAATGAAATACCATCACGAAAAAATCGAAGCCAAATGGCAACAATATTGGGCAGAAAATCAAACTTTTGCTGCAAGTAACAATTCAGATAAGCCAAAATATTTTGTATTAGACATGTTCCCTTATCCTTCTGGAGCGGGTTTGCATGTTGGGCATCCTCTGGGTTACATTGCTTCAGATATTGTAGCGAGATACAAAAGACATCAAGGTTTTAATGTGTTGCACCCACAAGGTTACGATTCATTCGGATTACCAGCAGAGCAATATGCGATTCAAACTGGGCAACATCCAGAAAAAACAACTCGTGAAAATATTACTCGTTACCGTGAACAATTAGATAAAATCGGTTTTTCTTTTGATTGGAGTCGAGAAGTACGTACTTCTAACCCTGATTATTACAAACATACACAATGGATTTTCATTCAATTGTTCGAATCTTGGTACAATAAAAACACGGATAAAGCTGAAAATATTTCAACTTTAATTGAACTTTTCTCATCAGAAGGAAATGCTAAGGTAAATGCCGTTTGTGATGAAAACATCGCATCTTTTACTGCTACAGAATGGAATGCCTTTTCATCAGAACAACAACAACAAATTTTATTACAATATAGATTAACGTATTTAGCAGAAACAGAAGTAAACTGGTGTCCGGCATTAGGAACTGTTTTAGCGAATGACGAAATCGTAAATGGTGTTTCAGAACGTGGAGGTCATCCTGTAATTCGTAAAAAAATGACACAATGGTCGATGCGAATTTCAGCGTATGCAGAACGTTTATTACAAGGTTTAGAAACGATAGATTGGAGTGAATCGATTAAAGAATCGCAACGTAATTGGATTGGAAAATCGGTTGGTGCAGCCGTAACATTTAAAGTGAAAAATCACGATGAAGTTATTGATGTATTTACAACTCGACCTGATACTATTTTCGGAGTAACATTTATGACTTTAGCTCCGGAACACGAATTAGTAGCTAAAATTACTACTCTAGAACAAAAAGCTGCGGTTGATGCTTATATTGAAGCCACTGCAAAACGTTCGGAAAGAGAGCGTATGGCGGATGTAAAAACTATTTCTGGTGTGTTTACAGGTGCTTATGCTGAACATCCATTTACAAAAGAAGCTATTCCGGTTTGGATTGGCGATTATGTATTAGCTGGTTACGGAACAGGTGCCGTTATGGCCGTTCCTTGTGGTGATGAGCGTGATTATGCTTTCGCGAATTTCTTTAAAGGAACTAACGGAATGCCAACCATTAAAAATATTTTCAACCAAGATATTTCTGAAGCAGCCTTTAATGAAAAAAGCGGTTTCGAATTTGTAGATTCTGATTTCTTAAACGGATTAGATTACAAATCGGGAACGAAAAAAATCATTGAGGAGTTAGAAAAAATCGGAGCTGGAAATGCTAAAGTAAATTACCGTTTACGTGATGCCGTTTTCTCTCGCCAAAGATATTGGGGCGAACCGTTCCCAGTGTATTATGTGAATGGTTTACCACAAATGATTGACAAAAAACACTTGCCAATTGTGTTACCAGAAGTGGAAAAATATTTACCAACAGAAGATGGTCAACCGCCTTTAGGTAACGCCACAACTTGGGCGTGGGATAGTGTTCAGTGTTCAGTGGTTAGTAATCAGTTGATTGACGATGTAACTATTTTCCCTCTGGAATTAAATACGATGCCAGGTTGGGCAGGAAGTTCTTGGTATTGGATGCGTTATATGGATGCACACAACGAGAACGAATTTGCTAGTGCTGATGCATTGAAATATTGGGAAAATGTAGATTTATACATTGGTGGAAGCGAGCACGCAACGGGTCACTTATTATATTCTCGTTTTTGGAATAAATTCTTAAAAGATAGAGGTTATGCTCCAACTGAAGAACCATTCAAAAAACTGATTAATCAAGGAATGATTTTAGGAATGAGTGCTTTTGTATACAGAAGTGAAGATTCTAAAATTTTATATTCAAAAGGATTAATTAAAGATAAAAATGTACATCCTATTCACGTTGATTTATCATGTATCAATGACATCACCAACGAATTAGACATAGAAAAATTCAAAGCACATCCTTTATATACAGATTATGCCAATGCTGAATTTGTATTGGAAGATGGAAAATATATTGTAGGTCGTGAAGTAGAAAAAATGTCGAAATCGAAATACAATGTAGTAAATCCTGATGATATTTGTGAAGAATATGGTGCCGATACGTTACGTTTATACGAAATGTTTTTAGGTCCGTTAGAACAAGCGAAACCTTGGAATACTGCTGGAATTACCGGAGTTTCTGGTTTCTTGAAAAAATTATGGAGATTATATTTTGACGATAATGGATCTGTAATTAAAGACGAAGAACCAACTGCTGAAATGTACAAATCGTTACATAAAACGATTAAGAAAGTAACGGAAGATATTGAGAATTTCTCTTTCAACACGTCGGTTTCTCAATTTATGATATGCGTAAACGAATTACAACAATTAAAATGTAATCACCGTGCCATTTTAGAACCATTAGCTATTATTGTTTCGCCTTATGCGCCACATATTGCGGAAGAATTGTGGAGTGGTTTAGGTCATGAAGGTTCTATTTCAACGGTGGCTTTCCCTAAATTCGAAGAAAAGTATTTAGTAGAATCAGAGAAAGAATATCCAGTTTCGTTTAACGGAAAAATGCGTTTCACGATTAAATTACCGTTAGATTTAACTGCAGCTCAAATTGAAGAAATTGTAATGGCAGATGAAAGAACTCAAAATCAATTACAAGGTAGAACACCAAATAAAGTGATTATCGTTCCTGGTAAAATTATTAATTTGGTAGGATAACATCAAAAAAACTTGTCATACTGAACTTGTTCAGCATCTTTTAAATTTAACCGCAGATTTTCAGAATAGTTGCTGAAGTCTGCGGTTTTTTCTTGTAACAATTTTTCATCATTTTCTACTAATAAATTAAAAAACCATGAAAAAGCACGAAGTACATGTATTAAAAAAAGCATCAAGTTTTAAAGGCAGCATGAAAGATGATTTAGCCAAAGAAGTAACTGAATTTTTAAACAAAAAAGCAAGTGAAGGTTATGAAATAATAAGTACATCTTTTACTTATTATGAAAACACAGAATTAATTGCATTTGTAACTATATGCAAATAAGAAAATGTCAACTTGTCATTTGTAATTTTTGGCTTGTAATTTGATGCTAATTTTGTAACTTTAAATTTTTAAAATTAAAAACTATGTTTGATTTACCTTATATGTTAATAATTGGAGCAATTGCTCTATTTAGTTGGATGGTTAGTGCGAGATTAAAAAGTAAGTTTGAGCATTATTCAAAATTATCTTTAAGAAACGGCATGTCGGGTGCTGAGATTGCCGAGAAAATGCTAGCCGATCATGGTATTCGTGATGTAAAAGTAATTTCTACACCAGGAAGATTAACAGACCACTATAATCCAGCTGATAAAACCGTTAACTTATCGGAAGCAGTATACAACCAACGCAACGCAGCAGCAGCGGCAGTAGCGGCTCACGAATGCGGACATGCCGTACAACATGCGCAAGCGTATGAATGGTTAACGATGCGTTCTAAAATGGTACCAATGGTAAATGTTTCTTCGAGTTTATCGCAATGGTTAATTATGGGTGGAATTATTTTAGGATTTGCATCAAAATCGGGTATTGGATTTTATATTGCTTTTACAGGTTTGGCTTTAATGGCAGTTGCAACAGCTTTCAGTTTCATTACTTTACCTGTAGAATACGATGCCAGTAACAGAGCTTTAGCATGGTTAAAAAACAAAAACATGTTAAGTCAGGAAGAATATGCTGGTGCCGAAGACTCATTAAAATGGGCTGCAAGAACCTATTTAGTAGCCGCTTTAGGAGCTTTAGCTTCGTTATTATATTGGGCATATCGAATTTTAGGATCGAGAGATTAAGACTAAATATATCAATTTAAAACCCCAAATCTTTTAAAAGGTTTGGGGTTTTTTATTTTTCGTGTCTTCACAACTATTCGTTTTCATGTAAATTCTATTTCATTACAAACAATTTTTTAAATAATTGATAAACAATTACATATAATTATTAATTTCAAAATTGGCCTAAACTCCAATAAAACATGATGTTTTTGTGATTATTTTTCTATATAACATTGTTTTTGTTAAAAATATTATTAAAATTATGTTAATATGTTAAAATATTTTTTATATTGCGATGCCCAAATGAAAAAATCTACATAATAAACTTCAGTAAATAGGCATATTTCTATTTGCTCCTACCTGCTATTTTCAAGTAACTAAAATAATTTTAATATTAACTTTTACATTACTTAAACCCACCCCAAAAATGAAAAATTTTTTATTAACTTTTTTTATACTTTTTTGTATAAATACCTTTTCACAAACAAAATCTTCTACTCCTGTAGAAATAAATGAAACTCAAAAAAAATTACCCGCAAAAGGCACGTATCAATTCATAATTAATGATACTAAAAATCAATATGCTTTTAGTGAAGAAACACTTCTTTTAATTGAATCTCAAAGAAAAGAAAATGAAAATGTAAAACTTGAATTGGGAAAAAATGTTCAAGTCATAATTCTTTCTAGAAAATACATTTCTTCTAAAGAATTTAAACCAGTCGATGAGTTTAATTATAATTTATAGGCAACAATCATCATTTCTTTACTTTAAAAAAACTATTATGAAGAATAACTTACTTCTAGTATTTACCTTTTTTTCATTTTTATTAGGATATGCGCAACCTGCAAATAATACTTGTACTAACGCTCAATCAATAACTCCAAATGGAACTTGTGTATCAGGAACAACCGTAGCAGCAACAGACACTTGGAACAATGTTGTTGGTTGTCAAAATGGAAATAACGCTTCAAACCATCCAGATGTTTGGTATACTTTTGTGTCAACAGGAACTCAGGCAACTTTTACAAATACAGCAGGAACATTTGTTGGAACAATGGAGTTAATCTTAGTTGAAGGAACATGTGCAAGTACTTTTACTTTAGTAGGAAGTAACTGCTCTGCTTCTCCTCAAAACGTTACTTTTACTGGTTTAACCATTGGTACAACATATTATTATACAATTTCAAATGCATCTGGAGCAGGTCAAACTCCAGGAACATTTACAACTTGTGTTACCACATCTTCTCCACCTCCAATTTCTGGCCAAGATTGTGGAACTGCCGCAATTTTATGTGACAATTCTACTTTCGGACAAGGAAGTTCAACTGCTGGAAGTGGAGCCGTTTTTGGAAATACTTCTAATGAAAATTTATCTGCTTTTGGATGTTTAATGACCGATGAAAGACAATCAAAATGGTATAAATTTACCGTTGGTTGTGGCGGAACTATTGAATTTATTATTGATCCTGTTGTAAATACTGATGATTATGATTTTGCAGTATATGACATTACCACTTCAGGATGTGCAATTACTCCTGGTGGTGGAACTGTAGGTGGTGCTACTCAAGTAGTTTGTAATTATAGTGGATGTGCAGGTTCAACAGGTGTAACAAGTGTTGCCAATCCTTGTACAACTTATGGCGCTAATGATTGTGGTGGACCTCCAGGATGTCAAGCTGGTGGAATTGCAGCACCTCCAACATTAATTGCAGGGCATACGTATGCATTAATTATTGATAACTTTTCATTAACCAATTCTGGTTTTAATTTTACTTGGACAGGCGGAACAGCAACTATAGGTCCAGATGCAATGTATACTTTTACGAACCCTTCATGTGGTGTTTATAATTTTACAAAGACTTGTAATACTGGAGCATTTTCAACTTACTTATGGACTTTTGGAGATGGAACAACATCTACGCTACAAAATCCTTCTCATACTTATACAACAGGTGGAAACTATACTATTTCATTAGAAGTAACAGATGCTTTAGGATGTAAAAAAACTGAAAGCCAAACAGTTACTGTAGCTATGCCATTAATTGCAGATACTACTGCTAATATATGCTCAGGAAATGCATTTACTGTTACTCCTGTAAATACTTTACCAGATATTGTTCCTCCTGGAACTACATATACTTGGGGAGCGCCTGTAATTAGTCCTGGTGGTGCAATTACTGGAGGAAGTGCTCAAGCAGTACCTCAAACTTCAATCAGTCAAACCTTAACAAATATTACAGGATCATCTGCAACAGCAACTTATACAGTTACTGCTTCTTCAGGAACGGCTCCTGCTGTTTGTACAGATACTTTTACTATTGTTGTAACGGTAAATAGCCCTTTAACAACTCCAACAGTAACTACAACTGCAGCAACTTGTTTTGCTAATGGAACGGCAACAGTTTCTAATTATAATGCTACATTAACCTATACTTCTACTCCAGCAGGATTAACAGTTGGTGCAGGTGGTGCGATTTCAGGCTTTACATGTGGAACTTCTTATACTATTACAGCGACTAATGCGGCATTGTGTTCTACAACTTCTGCAAGTTTTACCGTACAATGTCAGTTAGCAGCACCAGCTGTTCCTACAGTATCTACTACTGCAGCGACATGTTTTGCTAATGGAACGGCAACAGTTTCTAATTATAATGCTACCTTAACTTATACTTCTACTCCAGCAGGATTAACAGTTGGTGCAGGTGGTGTAGTTTCAGGATTTACATGTGGAACATCATATACAATTACGGCGACTAATGCAGCAACATGTTCGGCAACTTCTGCAAGTTTTACCGTTCAATGTCAATTGGTAGCTCCAGCAGTTCCAACAGTATCAACTACTGCAGCGACTTGTTTTGCTAATGGAACGGCAACAGTTTCAAATTATAATGCAGCCTTAACCTATACTTCAACTCCAGCTGGTATATCTGTGGGTGCAGGTGGTTTAGTTTCAGGATTTACATGTGGAACGTCTTATACAATTACGGCGACTAATGCAGCAACATGTTCGGCAACTTCTGCTAGTTTTACGGTTCAATGTCAATTAGCAGCCCCAGCTGTTCCTACAGTTTCAACAACTGCAGCAACATGTTTTGCAAATGGAACGGCTACTGTTTCAAATTATTCTGCAACTATAACCTATACTTCTACTCCAGCAGGATTAACTGTGGGTGCAGGTGGTGTGGTTACAGGATTTACTTGTGGAACTTCATATACAATTACAGCTACAAATGCAGCAACATGTTCAGCAACTTCTGCTAGTTTTACGGTTCAATGTCAGTTAATAACGCCAGCTGTTCCAACAGTTTCAACAACTGCAGCGACTTGTTTTGCTAATGGAACGGCAACAGTTTCTAATTATTCTGCAGCCTTAACGTATACTTCTACTCCAGCAGGTTTATCTGTTGGTGCAGGTGGTACGGTTACTGGATTTACGTGTGGAACTTCTTATACAATTACGGCGACTAACGCAGCAACATGTTCAGCAACTTCTGCAAGTTTTACGGTTCAATGTCAGTTAGCTGCGCCAGCTGTTCCTACAGTTTCGACTACTGCAGCAACTTGTTTTGCTAATGGAACAGCAACAGTTTCTAATTATAATGCAGCTTTAACGTATACTTCTACTCCAGTAGGTTTATCTGTAGGTGCAGGCGGTGTAGTTACAGGATTTACTTGTGGAACATCATATACCATTACTGCAACTAATGCAGCAACGTGTTCGGCTACTTCTGGAAGTTTTACGGTTCAATGTCAGTTAATATCGCCAGCTGTTCCAACAGTTTCGACTACTGCAGCAACTTGTTTTGCAAATGGAACGGCTACTGTTTCAAATTATTCTGCAACTTTAACCTATACTTCTACTCCAGCAGGTTTATCTGTTGGTGCAGGTGGTACGGTTTCTGGATTCATTTGTGGAACTTCTTATACTATTACAGCTACAAATGCAGCAACATGTTCGGCTACTTCTGCAAGTTTTACGGTTCAATGTCAATTAGCAGCCCCAGCTGTTCCAGCTGTATCTACTACAACTGCTACTTGTTTAGCTAATGGAACGGCAACAGTTTCTAATTATTCTCCAACTTTAACCTATACTTCAACTCCAGCAGGCTTAACAATTGGTGCAGGTGGTGTGGTTTCAGGATTTACATGTGGAACATCATATACTATTACAGCTACTAATGCAGCAACGTGTTCAGCAACTTCGTCAAGTTTTACAATTGAATGTCAGCTAGCAGCTCAACCTACTCCTGTAGTTTCTACAGCTGCACCTACTTGTTTTGCAGACGGAAATTCTACAATAACAAATTATAACGCTTCAAACACTTATACTTTCACACCTACTGGCCCAACAGTTGGAGCAGGTGGTTTAATTTCTGGAATGATCATTGGTACAAGTTATACAGCTACATCTACTAATGCTGGCTGTACTTCATCATCATCCTCATCATTTAGTAATGCAGCTCAATTATCAGGACCAGCAGTTCCAACAATATCTACTACTGCTGCAACATGTATTGCAGACGGAACGGCAACAGTTTCTAATTATTCGGCAACTTTAACTTATACTTCTACTCCAGCAGGATTATCTGTGGGTGCAGGTGGGGTAGTTTCAGGATTTACATGTGGAACGTCTTATACAATTACAGCGACTAATGCAGCAACATGCTCAGCTACTTCTGCTAGTTTTACCGTTCAATGTCAGCTAGCAGCACCTTCTGTTCCAACTGTTTCAACAACTGCGGCAACTTGTTTTGCTAATGGAACGGCAACAGTTTCTAATTATTCTGCAACTTTAACCTATACTTCTACTCCAGCAGGATTATCTGTGGGTGCAGGCGGTACGGTTTCAGGATTTACATGTGGAACGTCTTTTACAATTACGGCAACTAATGCAGCAACATGCTCAGCTACTTCTGTAAGTTTTACTGTTCAATGTCAGTTAGCAGCGCCAGCTGTTCCAACAGTTTCAACAACTGCAGCAACATGTTTTGCAGATGGAACGGCAACGGTTACTAATTATTCGGCTGCCTTAACTTATACTTCTAATCCAGCAGGATTATCTGTGAGTGCAGGTGGTGTAGTTTCAGGATTTACTTGTGGAACTTCTTATACTATTACTGCAACTAATGCAGCAACATGTTCGGCAACTTCTTCAAGTTTTACGGTTCAATGTCAGTTAGTAGCACCAGCTATTCCAACAGTTTCAACAACTGCAGCAACTTGTTTTGCAGACGGAACGGCTACGGTATCAAATTATTCAGCTGCTTTAACCTATACTTCTACTCCAGCAGGATTATCTGTGGGTACAGGTGGTGTAGTTTCAGGATTTACATGTGGAACTTCTTATACAATTACAGCTACAAATGCAGCAACTTGTTCGGCAACTTCTGCTAGTTTTACCGTTCAATGTCAGTTAGTAGCGCCAGCTGTTCCAACAGTTTCGACTACTGCAGCGACTTGTTTTGCAGATGGAACGGCAACGGTTTCAAATTATTCAGCAACTTTAACGTATACTTCTACACCAGCTGGATTATCTGTAGGTGCAGGTGGTGTGGTTACAGGATTTACATGTGGAAATTCTTATACTATAACAGCGACTAATGCAGCAACTTGTTCGGCAACTTCTGCTAGTTTTACCGTTCAATGTCAGTTAGTAGCGCCAGCTGTTCCTACAGTTTCAACTACTCCAGCAACATGTTTTGCAGATGGAACGGCAACGGTTACTAATTATTCGGCTGCCTTAACCTATACTTCTACTCCAGCAGGATTATCTGTAGGTGCAGGTGGTGTAGTTTCAGGATTTACCTGTGGAACTTCTTATACTATTACAGCTACAAATGCAACAACATGTTCGGCAACTTCAGTTAGTTTTACGGTTCAATGTCAGTTAACTGCTCCAGCTGCTCCAACAGTTTCAACTACTCCAGCAACATGTTTTGCAGATGGAACGGCAACGGTTTCAAATTATTCAGCAACTTTAACGTATACTTCTACTCCAGCAGGTTTATCTGTGGGTACAGGTGGTGTAGTTTCAGGATTTACATGTGGTACTTCTTATACTATAACTGCAACAAATGCGGCTACATGTTCAGCAACTTCTGCAAGTTTTACCGTTCAATGTCAATTGGTAGCTCCAGCTGTTCCAACAGTTTCAACTGCTGCAGCGACATGTTTTGCAGATGGAACGGCTTCGGTTTCTAATTATAATGGTGCCTTAACCTATACTTCTACTCCAGCAGGATTATCTGTAGGTGCAGGTGGTGTAGTTTCAGGATTTACCTGTGGAACTTCTTATACTATTACAGCTACAAATGCAACAACATGTTCGGCAACTTCGGCTAGTTTTACAGTTCAATGTCAGTTAGCAGCGCCAGCTGTTCCATCAGTATCTACTACTGCTGCAACTTGTTTCGCTAATGGAAGTTCAACAATTACTAATTATAGTTCATCTAACACATATAATTTTACTCCATCTGGACCTACAGTTGGTGCAGGAGGTTTAATTTCTGGAATGATATTAGGAAATAGTTATACTGTAATTTCTAATAACGGAAGTTGTACATCTAATGCTTCAGTATCATTTAGCAATGCAACAATGTTATCAACACCTACAATACCTACTATTTCAACAACTGCTCCAACTTGTACTGCAGATGGAAGTAGTATTATTACAAACTATGATAATTTGTTAACTTATTTATTTACACCTTCTGGACCTACAATTGGTGCTGGTGGAATTATTTCTGGAATGACTATAGGAACAAGTTATATAGTGGTATCAAATAATGGAAGTTGTACTTCTAATGCATCAACATCTTTTAGTAATGCGTCAATGTTACCATCTCCAATAATTTCGTTTAATTCTGGTTGTAATGGAACAAATTATGAAATTACAGCTTCTGTTGATAATGGTACTGCAACATTTGAATGGTATAATTCTGCAGGTGACATGATTGGAAATCAAGCTACAATTGTGATCACAAGTATGGATACTTATGAAGTAAGAGCCACTGTAAATTCATGTACAACTATAGATTATATTAGTACTACTGGTGATTTATGTGAAATTCCAAAAGGACTTTCTCCAAACAATGATGGATTGAATGATTCTTGGAATTTGACTGGACTAAATGTTGAAAGAGCAGAAATTTTCAATCGTTATGGACTAGAAGTATATAGTAAAGATAAATATGTTAATGAGTGGAAAGGTTTTACAAATAATGGAAAAGAATTACCTTCTGGAACTTATTATTATGTTTTAACATTTTCAAATGGTCAAGTTAAAACAGGTTGGGTTTATTTAAATAGAGAAAATTAAAAGCAATAAATATGAAAAATAGAATTGTTCAAATAGTTATTTTGTTTTTAGGTGTTTTTGGTTTTGCTCAGCAAGATCCGCACTACACTCAATACATGTACAACATGAGTGTAATGAACCCAGCCTATGCGGGAAGCAAAGAGAATTTGTCTATGGGATTATTGTACAGAAAGCAATGGGTCGAGATAGAGGATGCACCAACCACAGCTACTTTTTTTGGTCATAGTCCAGTGGGAAAGAATGTTGGATTAGGTTTATCTGTAGTCTCTGATAAAATAGGTCCTGTTGAGGAGAATAATGTGTATGCAGATTTCTCTTATACTTTAAAATTAGGAGGAGAACACAAATTAGCGTTAGGTATCAAATCGGGATTAACCTTACATAATGTAGATTTACTTTCAGAAGTTTATAATACGTTACCCGATCCACAAGATGGGGTTTTCGGACAAGATGTAAGTAACAGTTACTTTAACTTTGGTACAGGAGCTTTTTACTATACGGATAAGTATTATTTAGGAGTTTCGGTTCCAAATATGTTAAAGGCAAAACACTTAGATTTTGATGGAAGAAGCTACGGAAACGAATCGAGCCATTATTTCTTTACCGGAGGTTATGTATTTGATATCAACCAAAGTGTAAAATTCAAACCATTTTTCATGGTTAAGTC
>NZ_FOEI01000005.1 GCF_900110615.1 Flavobacterium urocaniciphilum | reverse complement strand
GCCTTCTTTTATTAAGTCCTTCAAGTTTTACTTGAAGGACTTTTTTTTGTTATTGGTACGGCGTGTTCACTTGTTTTTTAACAAGTTCGGTTCGCCGCCTTCTTTTATTATGTCCTTCAAGTAAAACTTGAAGGACTTTTTTTTACATTAAATCGTCTTATATAAACGATTTTTGTTTTTATAATTAAAAGTTCTTCTGGAAACCAACGCGTTAGTAGGTGAAGCGGCATCCTTTTTTATCTACAAGGAAGAAGGAAGGAATAAAAAAGATAGAGCAAACACACGACCTCGTTTAAAGCTAAACCTGTTTTGAAAATTATACCTCTGAAACGAGGGAACGCCCAAAAAAGAAAATTTAAAATCTCACTCAAAATGCTCTATAAATCAGTTATAAATCTTAAAAAAATGTTAAAAATGTTAAAATATAAAGTTTTAATTAACATAATTTTTTTTATACATTAACAAGTGATAACTTTAAGTATGGTTCAGCAATTTAACCCAATTGTTTCACTTAAAAATTACTCTTCAAAGTAATTGGATTTCAAAATACTTTTCTTTTAAAATTGCTGCATAAATTTTAGTCGTTTTCATTTTATACACCCAAAATTATGAAAAAGGGAGTTTTATTTTTGTGCAAAAATAGAATGGATTTTCTGTCGGCACTATTTTGTATGTTTTTTCAATTAACTCATAGCCAAGAATTAAAAGAAAATCAAGTTAATATTTCTAATTCCATTAGTACAGCTTTATTGGAAGTTACTTGTCCAGGTGATATAGTAGTTTCTTGTGATCAAGATGTACAGTCTGTTTTTAATAATTGGTTAAATGGTTTTGGTTATATAGGTGGTGGTAATGTTATCACTACAGATTTATCAAATTATGTTCCGCCTCAACCTGGAGAATTACTTGAAGTAATATATATGGCTTCGGATATTAATAATTTTGATTATTGCAAAGGTAGATTTCGTGTATTAAATTGTAATACTGCTTTTTGTACATATACACAGGGATTTTACGGCAATTGTAATGGAAAAGCTTGTACTGTTTATTTAGGTGAAGTAAATGCTCAGGAAATTATGAAATATGCAATTTTGAAACATGGTGGTGAATATAATTTTGGTAGTGTTGTAACTGGAAATTATTTTAAATTAACATCAAACGATATTTTTGGACATCCAAATAAATGCAGCAATGCTATTTTTAAATTATTACCAGGCGGGGGAGCTGCAAATTCATTATCTGGATTTTCTACTTTTAATAATTATTCCACTTGGTCTGATAGTAATCCTGTACAAGCTAATGGATTTAATGCAGGGAAAATTAATAATGTATTATTAAGTCAAACTATTACTTTGTTTTTTAATCTTTCAATGAGTCCTGAATTAAATGATTTTGAATTACAAACCCATTTTTCAACTGCTGCTACTACTTTTTGTGGATCAAATGTTCCGATTTTATCTTCTGTTCAAGAATTTGAAATACATTCTTCAATTATTAATTATTTAAATACTAATTGTGGTGGAGCTACAGTAAAAAACCTTTTTATTTTAGCTAATAAAGCATTAGGAAATGAAGCTATAGGTAATTTGTCGATTGCTAAAATCAATGAAGCAGTAGATGCTATAAATCGTGGTTTTGATAAATGCAGAATTAAAGTTAATGCACAAGGTCAAGAATCACTAAAAACAAGTTTAATAGAAGTTAAAACAACTGATTATATTGTTTCACCTATTCCTTTCAATGATTTTATTACTGTAAAGTATTTGTTAGAGGATAATTCAGATGTTACTTTCCAAATATATGATTATAAAGGAAATTCACTTTTTGAAATAGAAGATCATGAAGTTTTTCAAAATAAAGAATTTAAAATCGATCTTCCTTCAATATTTAAAAATAAAGATGTTTTGTATTTGCGAATTTCTTCAAAGAATGGCTCAGTAGTAAAACCAATTATCTCTAAATAAAAAGAATAAAAAAAGCGTCCTGATTTCGGGACGCTTTTTAAATTTAAATTCTTTTTAATTGTTGTTTTAACATCACAATTTGATCTTTCAGCATATTGTGTTTGTCAAGCTTTTTTGCTTCACCTAATAATTTTTCTGCTTCAATTTTTCTTCTTTTAGAAGCAGCAATCCCGGCTAATTGTAATTTAGCAAGAGCTAAATCTTGATCCATGCTTAAGCCTAATTCGATTGCCTTTTTAAAATATTTTTCAGCTTGAATTAAATTTGTTTGAGAAACCATTAATCCATTTAAGTAATTATAATACCCTTGTTGTTTTCTAACAAGAGCGCCTTCTGGATTAGTAATTTTGTCTAAATATTTTTTAGCACCTTCAAAATTTTGCTTTCTTAATTGTAAAAATGCTAAAATAATTAATTCATTTTTAAAGTAAAATAATACAAAAATGGCTGCTAAAAGTATAAGAAAAATCCCATTTCCTATGTTTCCTTCTGTAAATTGATAAACAGCGAAAGCTAAAATTCCTGCTGCTACTATTAATTTTATGTTTTTATTGAACATGTTTTTATAATTTAGGTTGCAAAGGTAATAAAATCTATTAAAAATATTTTTAAAAAAGTATTTGTAAATGAAAAAAGTCTTTGTATATTTGCACTCGGTTTTAGGAAAAACCAATTTGAAAAGAATAATATAGAATTTAAAAATACAAGCAATGAGTAAGAGAACATTTCAACCATCAAAGAGAAAAAGAAGAAATAAGCACGGTTTCATGGATAGAATGGCTTCTGCGAACGGAAGAAAAGTGCTTGCTCGTAGAAGAGCTAAAGGAAGACATAAATTAACTGTTTCTTGTGAACCAAGACACAAAAAATAATGTTTGTATTCTAGCAAAAATATCAGGTGTTACTATTTTTTTAGTAACACCTTTTTTTTAAATTTTTTTACACAACTAACACAAACTGAATGCTTAACATTCAGGAAATCATAAACAACACAACAACATGCCAAAAGACAATTCAATTAAATCGGTTTTAATTATTGGTTCAGGACCAATTGTAATCGGACAAGCGTGTGAATTTGACTATGCTGGTTCACAATCTGCTCGTTCTTTAAAAGAAGAAGGAATTGAAGTAATTCTTATCAATTCTAATCCTGCAACAATCATGACAGATCCTTCAATGGCTGATCATGTTTACTTAAAGCCTCTTACTACAAAATCTATCATTGAAATTCTTAAAGCTCATCCACAAATTGATGCGGTTTTGCCAACAATGGGTGGACAAACAGCGCTTAATTTAGCTATTGAAGCGGATGAAAAAGGAATTTGGAAAGATTTTGGTGTTCGTTTAATTGGTGTTGATATCAATGCGATCAATATCACAGAAGATAGAGAGCAATTTAAAAATTTATTAAACCAAATCGGTGTACCTCAAGCACCAGCAAAAACAGCAAATTCTTTCTTAAAAGGTAAAGAAATTGAACAAGAATTTGGTTTTCCATTAGTAATTCGTCCTTCGTTTACGTTAGGTGGAACAGGTGCTGCTATCATCTACAAGAAAGAAGATTTTGATGCGGCTTTAACATATGGTTTAGAAGCTTCTCCAATTCACGAAGTTTTAATTGATAAAGCTTTAATGGGATGGAAAGAATACGAATTAGAGTTATTACGTGATAGTAACGATAACGTAGTAATCATCTGTACAATCGAAAATATGGATCCAATGGGTATTCATACTGGAGATTCTATTACAGTAGCTCCTGCGATGACTTTATCGGATACAACATTCCAAAAAATGAGAGATATGGCCATCTTGATGATGCGTTCTATCGGTAACTTTGCAGGTGGTTGTAACGTTCAGTTCGCGGTTTCTCCTGATGATAAGGAAGATATTGTAGCAATCGAAATCAATCCTCGTGTTTCTCGTTCTTCGGCTTTAGCATCAAAAGCAACTGGTTATCCGATTGCAAAAATTGCTACAAAATTAGCCTTAGGATATAACTTAGATGAATTACAAAATCAAATTACAAAATCGACTTCAGCTTTATTCGAGCCAACATTAGATTATGTAATTGTAAAAATACCACGTTGGAATTTCGATAAATTTGAAGGATCAGACAGAACTTTAGGATTACAAATGAAATCGGTTGGTGAAGTAATGGGAATTGGACGTTCGTTCCAAGAAGCACTTCACAAAGCAACTCAATCTTTAGAAATTAAGAGAAATGGGTTAGGAGCTGATGGAAAAGGCTATACCAACTACGAGCAAATTATTGATAAATTAACACATGCAAGTTGGGATAGAGTATTTGTAATTTATGATGCTATTGCGATGGGAATTCCATTAAGCAGAATTCATGAAATTACAAAAATCGACATGTGGTTCTTAAAACAATACGAAGAATTATTCCACTTAGAGAAAGAAATTTCAAAATATAAAGTTGATTCACTTCCAAAAGAATTATTATTAGAAGCGAAACAAAAAGGATATGGTGATCGCCAAATTGCTCACATGATGGGTTGTTTAGAAAGTCAAGTTCACAAATTACGCGATGATATGAATATTCAACGTGTATACAAATTAGTTGATACTTGTGCGGCTGAATTTAAAGCGCAAACACCATATTATTACTCAACTTTCGAAGCGGAAATTGAAAAAGCAGACGGAACACGATATGTTCACAATGAAAGTACTGTAACTGATAGAAAGAAAGTTGTCGTTTTAGGTTCTGGACCAAATAGAATTGGACAAGGAATTGAGTTCGATTACTCATGTGTTCACGGAGTTTTAGCAGCTAAAGAATGTGGTTACGAAACAATCATGATTAACTGTAACCCAGAAACGGTTTCGACTGATTTTGATACGGCAGATAAATTATATTTCGAGCCTGTATTTTGGGAACACATTTACGACATCATCCAACATGAAAAACCTGAAGGTGTAATTGTTCAGTTAGGTGGTCAAACGGCTTTAAAATTAGCAGAAAAATTATCGAAATACGGAATTAAAATTTTAGGAACTTCTTTCGACGCTTTAGATTTAGCGGAAGATAGAGGAAGATTCTCTGATTTATTAACAGAATTACACATTCCATTCCCGAAATTTGGAATTGCTGAAAGCGCAGAAGAAGCTACTCAATTAGCAGATTCATTAGATTTCCCATTATTAGTTCGTCCTTCTTATGTATTAGGTGGACAAGGAATGAAAATCGTAATCAACAAACAAGAATTAGAAGAACATGTAATTGATTTATTAAAATCGATTCCTGGAAATAAATTATTATTAGACCATTATTTAGATGGTGCTATTGAAGCGGAAGCTGATGCAATTTGTGATGCAGATGGTAATGTGTACATCATCGGAATTATGGAGCATATTGAGCCTTGTGGAGTACACTCAGGTGATAGTAATGCTACATTACCACCATTTAATTTAGGTGAGTTTGTAATGCAACAAATTAAAGACCATACTCAAAAAATTGCGGTAGCTTTAAAAACAGTAGGTTTAATTAATATCCAGTTTGCTATTAAAGACGATACAGTTTACATTATTGAAGCGAATCCTAGGGCTTCTCGTACCGTACCATTTATCGCGAAAGCATACGGTGAGCCTTATGTAAACTATGCGACTAAAGTTATGTTAGGTCATAATAAAGTTACTGATTTCAACTTCCAACCGAAATTAAATGGATATGCGATTAAACAACCTGTTTTCTCTTTTAGTAAGTTCCCGAATGTAAATAAAGCATTAGGACCAGAGATGAAATCGACAGGTGAAAGTATTTTATTCATTGATGATTTAAAAGACGATCAATTCTACGATTTATATTCTAGAAGAAAAATGTATTTGACGAAGTAATTTCTAGAAATACTAAAATAAAAAATCCCAAATTCCAATGTAGGAGTTTGGGATTTTTGTTTTAGGAACAATATTAGTTTATCTAAACATATCCATTCCAGGAATATTTGGCATTCCCGATTTAGCCACTGCAGCCATTTCAGCTTCGTTTACATTTGTAGCTTTTTCAATGGCTTTGTTAATTGTATTCACTAAGTAATCTTCCAGCATTTCTTTATCTTGAAGTAAATCATCACTAATTGAAATGTTTTTAATTACTCTATTGGCAGTAATTGTAATATGTAATAAACCATCATTACTTTTTTCGTCA
Source organism: Flavobacterium urocaniciphilum (assembly GCF_900110615.1). Classification (GTDB taxonomy): domain Bacteria; phylum Bacteroidota; class Bacteroidia; order Flavobacteriales; family Flavobacteriaceae; genus Flavobacterium; species Flavobacterium urocaniciphilum. The sequence goes on along the minus strand of NZ_FOEI01000005.1, from coordinate 217,298 downwards.
ACTAAAACGCTGTTTAATCTGTTTTTAGTTTCTTCCATTTTTTGTTGGGTTTCTTTTAATTTACCCATCATTCCCATTAAGTCCATTTTTTTGTTTTATTTAATTATAACCATTTTTTTTCTGATTCTGTAGCATCTAAAATATCAATATCTAATGCTAATTTTAAATGATCAGCAATTTCAAAAGCTTCCTTTTTATTGGTAGTTTTCGATATAGTAAAATTTTTATTCCCTGAATAAAATAAATTTAACAATATAATATCACTTTTAAAAGATGCAATTTGAGCGCCTTTTGAACTCACATTTGTAGTTTCAGTAGTTTTAAAAACTGATACATAATCAAATTTCGGACAAGGTTCCCAAGTACCAAAATTTTTTCCAAAGATAGATTTCACTTTTCGATACGTTTTACTTTCTAAATCAATTTCTGTTCCTTCTGTTACTATAAAATTCAGACCTAATAAAAGAAGAAAAAGTCCAGCATAAATATTTTCAAAAATAAAAATTCCCATTCCAGCTAATATTAATGAAATGGCTAATATTTTTTTCATTAAAATTATTTCATTTAAGTAGATAATTGTCTTCATTATAGTTCTTTAATAAAAGTACAACGCTTTTTATGATACACAGGATTAAAATGTTTCCATAAATTATGTACGGCATGATTGTCTTCTAATTCAGGTGTTCGCATACAAGTTTGAATTCCTAATTTGGTAAATGTTTTGTGGTTTTCATTAAAAATAATTGCAGTAATTCCTTTACTTTGATATTCAGGTAATACACCAATTAGGTAAAAAACAGCTGTTTTACTTTTCTTTCTAGCTTGTAATAAATGATAAAATCCGAAAGGAAACAATTTACCTTTTGCCTTTTGTAAAGCATCTGCAAAGTCGGGCATAACGATACTAAAAGCTACCATTTTATCATTTTTATCCATGATGAATTTTATGTATTCCGGATTGATAAATGATATGTATTTTTTCTTAAAATATTCTATTTGAATATCATTAATCGGAACAAATGATTCTAAAGAAGCATAACTTGAGTTAAACAATTCAAACATTTTGTCTACATAAGGCATAATGTCTTTTGTTTTGGTAAAGTTCAAATGTGATAATTCGTATCTTTTTTCAATCATGTCACCAATTCGTTGAAAATTGGTAGCATCAATGTTTGAAAAAGGAAACTTACTTTCTAAATAAACCTTTTCTTTAGTATAGCCTAATTGTTCAAAATGTGTAGCATAATAAGGAAAATTATACCAAGTAATCATTAAACTTTTTTCTTCAAAACCATCAATTAAACAACCTACTTTGTCTAAGTTTGAAAATCCCATCGGACCTTCAATGTTTTCTAATTGATGTTCTTTTCCGAAAGCAATTACTTTGTCTAATAATGCTTTAGTAACTTCAATGTCGTCAATAACATCGAACCATCCAAAGCGAACTTTCTTTTTGCCTAAAATGTTTACTTCATCCCAATTGATGATAGCAACAACTCTTCCAACAATTTTATTGTTTTTATAAGCTAAATAAAAATGAGTATCTGCAGTTTTAAATACAGGATTTTTAGTTTTATCAAAAGATTCAAGTTCTTCCTGAATTAAAGGCGGAACCCAATATTTGTTATTTTTATATAATTCAAAAGGAAATGTTACAAATTCCTTCATTTCTTTTTTAGAGAATATCTCTTTAATTTCTATCATTCTTCAACTGCGTCTTTTCGTTTCTTTTTATCGGCTTTTTTATCCATTTTTTTATCCATTTTACTTCTAGTTCCTGGCTTGTCTAATTTTACTTCTTTGTAGTTTTTAGTAAAACGCCATGTGAAACCAAGTCCTCCATACATTAAATTTGGAGTTGATTTGATATTTGTTCCAAAAGAAACATCAAATTGCATGTCCTTTTTGTATAAATAAGCTGCTCCTAAACGAAAAATACCATCACTATAATATTTTCCATTATACCCTTGATTTTCAAGGAATACAGATAAATTTTGATTTACACCTCGAGTTAAAGTTATGATATAGTCGATACTTGCAAATTCAGTTCCAATTTTATTATACGCAATGTTTGTAACTAAAACGGTTCTACTACCAAAATGATTTTGTGCAATAATCATTGCTTTCGGACTAAAAGAAGGTTCAATAACATCAATTGGTGCATAATTAAATAAATTACCATCAACTAAATTGAAGTTGGCACCAGCATAACCCGCTAATGCAGGAATAAATTGTCTCCATTTAAAACGGTGGTTGGCTTTCCAACTATATAGATTTGGTTTTTCTTCGTAATTTTTAAATGGATCATAAAAAAGGTATTTTGCTCCTAAAATAGCTTGTCTTAAGCCACTTCTGTCAGTTTGAAATCCAAATTGATTATATGAATCTTTTTGATATTGTAATTCACCAATAATCTCTAGTTCTTCTTTGAAAAATCCCCAACGAATTGCCAAATCAGCATTAAAACCTTTTGCTTCATATTCTAATTTGTCGTGTTCTTCTTTTAGGTAGTTGATACCAGTTTCAGTCTGAATAACATTTTTTCCAACTGAAAATGCCATCATCGATTTTCCAGGTCTATTAGAGTTTACTTCATCTGTAAATTGAGCATAACCTAATGATGATGAAGCAAGTATTGACAATAGCAATAATTTCTTATTTAAATTCATATATGTAAAATTTAATTTTTAGTAGTCATATATGTTATCGCTATTTTATGAATAACGATTTCATAGGATTTGGATTAAAACCCAAATGTAAATATTTTATAATAATTTTAAGTATTCCATTTGGAATATTCCTTATTTTTGACAAAAAAAATAATATTATGGATACAGCAAGTGTGCCTGGATTAATTAAAACTTTATTCTATATTATATTGTTTTATTACCTATTCAAGTTTGCAATGCGTTTGTTAGCCCCGTATTTGATGCAACAAGTTGCTAAAAAAGCAGAAGAACAAATAAAAAAACAATTTGAATATCAACAACAACAATATCAATCACAACATCAATCGCAACCAACTACTGAAAAGGTTAAAAAAGAAGAGAAAAAAATTGGTGATTATATAGATTACGAAGAAATTGAATAAAATCTTTCCCCTTTCGGGGAATTTTTTATTTTTGTGTATTATTAAAAACAAACCATTAAAATGAAGAAATTAGAAAAGTTTGCACCTCATTTATACGCCATATTTGGATTTATTGTAATTGCTTTAATTTATTTTTATCCTGTACTTTCAGGAAAACAATTAGCTCAATCGGATATTGCTCAATATACGGGAATGGCTAAAGAGCAAATCGATTTTAGAAATGAATATCATGAAGAACCTTATTGGACGAATAGTGGTTTTGGTGGTATGCCAACGTATCAATTAGGAGCAAAATATCCTCATAATTATATTAAAAGTTTAGATAGTGTATTGCGTTTTTTACCGCGTCCTGCAGATTATCTTTTTTTATACTTCATTGGATTTTATTTGTTAATGCTGAGTTTGAGAGTAAAACCTCTTAAAGCTTTTTTTGGAGCTTTAGCGTTCGGTTTTTCAACTTATTTAATCATAATTTTAGGTGTTGGTCATAATGCAAAAGCTCATGCAATTGCTTATATACCAGTACTTTTAGCTGGTATTATTTATGTTTTTAGTAAACGCTATTTGATTGGAGGAATAATTACAGTTTTAGCAGCTGGATTAGAATTGCAAGCAAACCACTTCCAAATGACGTATTACTTTTTATTCTTAATTGCTTTTATTGCATTGTATTATGTGATTGAAATAATTAAAGAAAAAGATTTCCAACATTTATATAAATCTTTAGGAATTTTAGCTTTTGCCGCTATTTTAGGTGTTGGTATGAATGCTACTAACTTAATGGCTACTTCAGAATATGCTAAAAATTCTACACGAAGTACTACCGATTTAACATTTACTCCAGAAGGTAAAAAGAAGACGGATAATAATGCCATGAGTTATGATTATATTACAGAATATAGTTATGGTGTTGCTGAAAGTTTAAATTTAATTGCACCAAAATTATTTGGAGGTTCAAATACAGAAGATTTAGGGGAGAAATCTTCTATGTATCAGTTTATTATTTCTCAAAATGTTCCTGAACAAGACGCAAGAGATTTAGTAAAACACATGCCAACGTATTGGGGAGATCAACCAATTGTTGCTGCACCAGCCTATATCGGAATTGTAGTATTCTTTTTGGCTATTTTAGCTTTGTTTTTAGAAAAGAGAAAAATAAAATATGCATTAGTTATTGGTGTTGTTTTTTCATTATTGTTGTCTTTTGGAAAAAACTTTTCTCCTTTAACAGACTTTTTTATCAATTATGTGCCTTTATATAACAAGTTTAGAGCAGTTTCTTCTATTCAAGTTATTTTAGAATTATGTATGCCTGTTTTAGCGATTTTAGGATTATCTGCTTTTATTAATGCTGATGAAGAATCTCGTAAAAAACCTCTTTTAATTTCCGCTGGAATTGTAGCTGGAATTCTAATTTTACTGATTTTAGGTAATGGAGCCTTCGATTTTACAAGTGGAAACGATAAAATTTACGCTCAACAATATGGACCTGAGTTCATGAAAGTTTTACGAGAAGATAGAGAATCACTTTACTTTTCAACTTTATATCGTTCATTCGGATTTTTAGCGGTCGCTTTTGGTTTAATGTTTTTATTTACTAAAAAAGTATTTTCACAATTTACAACGGTTATTTTAATCGGATTAGTAATGGTGTTAGACTTGTTTGTTGTAGCTAAAAACTATGTAAAAGCAGAAGATTTTGTTTCTAAAAGTCAAATTGAAAGACCTTTTGGTGAACCAACTGAAGCGGATGCCAGAATTTTAGAAGATACTACTCATTTTAGAGTTTTTGAAATTGATGGTAACATGAATAGTGCTCGTGCATCGTATTTTCATCAATCTATTGGTGGTTATAATGCTGTTAAACCTAGAAAATATCAAGAATTATTTGACTATCAAATCGCCAATAATAATATTGAGATATTAAATATGTTGAATACAAAATACATCATTAAATCCGATCAAGAAGGTAGACCTCAAGCATTAGAAAACCCTGAGGCAAATGGAAACGCTTGGTTTGTTTCAAAAGTTAAAGTTGTAAATTCTGCTGACGAAGAAATGAAAGCGTTGAATACTCTTAAAACGAAAGAAGAAGCAACGTTTTTAAAACCTGAATTATCTAAAGGATTGTTCAACTTTGAAACAGGTAAAGATTCAACTTCTACAATTGAGTTAATTTCATACAAACCAAATCATTTGAAATATGTTTCAAACAATTCTAAAAATGGATTTGGAGTGTTTTCTGAAATGTATTATAAAGATGGTTGGAAAGCTACTATCGATGGTAAAGATGCTGAAATTTACAATGTTGACTATGTTTTACGCGGTTTAAATATTCCAGCGGGTAAACATACCATCGAATTTAAATTTGAACCAGAAGTTATTAAAACGGGTAGCATGATTGCTTTAACTTCAACGGTTTTAGTGTTTTTAATCATTGTGTTTAGTATTTACTACTGGAGAAAACAGAATAAGAAATTAGCAGAATTAAAATAATTTATCAAATCTGGCAGATTTAATTAACTGTCAGATTTATTTTTACCATACAATTTTGAATCAGAAAAAAGTTTTAATCATAACGTATTATTGGCCTCCAGCTGGTGGTCCAGGTGTACAACGTTGGTTGAAGTTTGTTAAATATTTACCCGATTTTGGAATTGAACCGATTGTTTATATTCCAGAAAACCCGAGTTACCCGTTATTAGATGAAAAATTACTTGCTGATGTTTCGGATACAACGATAATTTTGAAAAATAAAATATTTGAACCGTATGCCTTAGCTTCTTTTTTATCGAAAAACAAAACGAAGAAATTAGGTGCTGGAATCATTACTCAAAAGAAAAAACAATCGTTTGTTGAAAAAGCCATGCTTTGGGTTCGAGGGAATTTATTCATTCCGGATGCTCGCGTATTTTGGGTAAAACCTTCGGTAAAATATTTGAAAAAATATATTCAAGAACACAATATTGAAACGATAATTACTACCGGTCCACCACATAGTTTACATTTGATTGGTTTGGATTTGAAGAAACAATTAAATATCAATTGGATTGCCGATTTTCGTGATCCGTGGACAACCATTGGTTATCATAAAGAATTGAAATTATCGAAGTGGGCGAGTGCGAAACACAAATCTTTGGAAAAAGAAGTAATGAATACTTGTGATACGATTTTAGTAACATCTCCAACTACGAAAACAGAATTTGAAAGTATTACGAATAAGCCAATTGAAGTTATTACGAACGGTTATGATGTAGAGAAAATTGAACGCAAACCTTTAGATGAAAACTTTACATTAGCACATATTGGATCGTTTTTATCAGAAAGAAATCCGCAAATTTTATGGGAATCGTTATCGGAATTGATTTTAGAAAATGAAAATTTCGCCAAACATTTCAAATTGAAATTAATTGGAGCCGTTAGTAAAGAAGTGTTACTATCGATTTCTGAATATAAACTGAATGATTTTGTACAAAATTTAGGCTATGTTTCTCATGATGAAGCATTAGTTCATCAAAGAAGTTCGCAAGTTTTATTGCTAATAGAAATTGATTCGGAAGATACCAAATGCATCATTCCAGGAAAACTATTCGAGTACATGGTTTCTGAACGTCCAATTTTAGCAATCGGACCAAAAGATTCTGATTTTGAAAACATCATTCGACAAACAAATACTGGTGTTTTTTATCAATATCACGAGAAAAACGAGCTAAAAAATCAAATTTTGACCTATTTTAATCACTATTTGGATAAAAATCTGAAAGTTCATGCTGTAGGATTACAACAATTTAGTAGAAAAAGTTTGACTGAAAAGTTGGCGGGAGTTTTGATACAAAAGGGATAAGTCAAAAGGTAAAAAGCATCAAGTAAAAAGCAAAAAGTAAAATACTGAACACTAACAACTGAAAACTGAACACTAAAACATGGGCATCGTAATTAAACAATCTATTAAAAACACCATTATTACCTTTTTAGGTTTCGGAATTGGTGCTGCCAATACGTTGTTTATGTATCCGTATTTTTTGGGTAAAGATTTCTTTGGTTTAACGGGTTACGTTCTATCTGCAGCGAATATTCTGTATCCGATTATGTCTTTCGGAATTCAAAATACTTTAATAAAATTCTTCAATGAAAATAATAAAACTGAAAAAGAATTAAACAGTTATATAACCTATATGCTTTTAGTTCCGCTGTTTTTTATCATTCCATTAATGCTTTTGTTTTACGTTTTTTACGATCCAATTGCACAATATGAATCAGAAAAAAATAGTATTGTTTACGATTACGTATGGACGATTCCAATCATCGGAATTTTCATGGGATATTTTGAAATTTTTTATGCCTGGCTTCGCGCACATATGAAATCTGTTTTCGGAAGTTTTGTAAAAGAAGTTTTTGTTCGAATATTAATTACGATTTTACTTTTCGGAGTTTATTTTAATTATATCACACCATCAGATTTTATTTATTCGTTGGTTTTAGTGTATGGAATAGGTTTGATTATGATTGTTTTCTACGCAAATAAAGTCAAGAAAATTCGTTTGCATTTCAAAACGCCAAAAAATAGCAAAGGCATTTTAACGTTTACTGTATTTATTATTTTATCTGCAAGTATCGCAAATATGTTGTTAGATATTGATAAATATATGATTAAGCATTATATGAAGATTGATAATATTGCTTTTTATTCTGTAGCGATTTTCATTGCAATGGTAATTTCTGTTCCGAGTAGAGCGATGCATCAAATTACTTATCCGATAACAGCTAAGTTGATGAGTGAAAACAAATGGGAAGAATTGAACGAATTGTATAAAAAATCTTCTATTAGTTTACAAGTCATCGGTGGTTTAATTATGTTAGGTATTTTTGTAAATATCAATCAGTTATACTTAATGCTTCCTAAAGAATATGCGCAAGGATTATTGGTTGTATTTACTATCGGATTTTCTAAATATTTCGATTTAATTTTAGGTAATAATAACGCCATCATTTTCAATTCAAAATATTACCGTGCCGTATTGTTTTTAGGTGTCATGTTGGTAATTTTAATCGTTTTACTAAACATGTATTTTATACCTAATTTCGGATTAAACGGAGCAGCTTTTGCGACTTTAATCTCAATAGGAATGTACAGTTTAGCTAAATTATTATTTGTAGTAATTAAAATGAAATTATTTCCGTTTACCAAGAATAATATCATCTCATTTGTAATTACATTAGCTTTATTTTTTGGGTTTTACTTTTGGGAATTCTCTTTTCATCCTATAATCAATATTGGATTGAAATCGGTTTTAATTTCGATTCTGTATTTATCGTTGCATTATTATTTCAAAGTTTCGAGCGATATTAATTACGTGATTAGGAATACAATTAATAAGTTGTTGAAAATAAAACCATAAAAAAAACTCGCTTCGTTTGCACTCCGCGAGATTTTCAATCAATCAACCAACTTTAACTATTTTTTTCTCTCTGCTTTATCGCGTTTGATAGCTTCGATGTCTTCTGTTTTCATTTTTTCTTTAGTACCATCTTTTTTGTAGTAGTAAAAATCATCTTCGTCATCGTATCCGTAATCGTCATCGTATCCATGTCCACCACCTGTATATCCAGAAGGGCAAGGGTTGTATGTATAACCATAGTTGTATCCGTTTACATATCCGCTAACTCCAACAATTTCTCCATGATAGTTGTAGAAAATTCTCATTCCACCAATTCTAGTTAAGGCAAAACCGTTGTATGTCATGTACACGCTACCAATTCTTTTTACTCTTCCGTAGTAATCGTAGTTGATAAACACATTACCAATTCTTCTTACTCTTCCATAAGCATCGTGTTCAATTCTTATACCTCTCGGACCTCTGTCTTCAATTCTGTTTGGCGCTCCATAAGTAGTGTTTATGCCACCACGTCTAGGAATATAGCTGTTTGCTGCTGTGTTGAAATCGAATTCACCATTAGGGAATACAAAAAATTCAACATTTCTTTCTTTAAAAACTATAGGTTCTGCATCTCTATAATCAATCGCATATGAGTTATAATATCCATTGTTATGACCATATCCATGTCCGTTTCCATAATATCCGTGTCCGTTTCCGTTTCCACGTCTGTCTGTTTCTGTTCTAGCATCTTGTGCATAGGTTGCGTTTAACATAACTAAAAAGCTTGCAACTAAAAAAGTAATTTTTCTCATGATTTCTAAAAATTAATTGTTAAACATTTTTTCGAAATTTCTTTCTTGATTAGCTATTTCCAATTGCTGTGCCAAAGCCAAACTTTTGAGTGATAACGAGTTGATAACGATTTGTTAATGATTTCTAACATGCAGAAAATCAAATATGTATGGAGATGTTTGACTTTATTGCATTCAAAAACCTTAATTAATTGGTTTAATTTTTTTTACACTTTATACTTTTTACTTGGCTCTTCTTTATGAATTTATTATTTTAGCAAAAATCAAAAACCAAAATGAAAAAATTTATCGCCATTTTATTAGTATCAGCCAGCCAATTTATTGTTGCTCAGTATCCAAAAGATTATTTTCGTTCCCCTTTGGATATTCCTATTAATTTATCCGGAACTTTCGGAGAATTACGACCTAATCACTTTCACTCCGGATTAGATATTCGAACCAATAATCAAGAAGGATTACCCGTTTATGCTGCTGCAGATGGGATCATCGTTCGAATTAAAGTTTCCACATTCGGTTACGGAAAAGCCCTATACATTGCGCATCCGAATGGTTATACAACGGTATACGGACACCTTCAAAAGTTTAGTGATAAAATTGAAGCGTATGTAAAAGCTGAACAATACCGTCAAAAAAGTTTTGAAGTAGAATTGTATCCAAGTACTTTGAAAGTTACGCAATCTGAAATCATTGCTTTATCAGGTAATTCAGGAGGAAGTGGAGGTCCGCATTTGCATTTTGAATTTAGAGATACCGCTTCTGAAAAAATTATCAATCCGATGGCATTCGGAATGAATAAATTAATAAAAGATACGTATGCGCCAATAGTTTCAAGTATTATGGTGTATCCAGTAAACGATTCTACGTATGTAAATAAAGGTAATGTACCGGTTAGTTTATCTTTACAAAAACAAGTTGATGGAACGTTTTTAGCTTCCAAAGTTTTTGCAAATGGTAAAATTGGATTTGCTATTAATAGTGTCGATTTATCAACGAATAGTTATAATAAAAACGGAATTTATAAAGTTGCGACATATGTTAATGGTTCGCCAAATTTCGGTTACGAGTTTGATACTTTTGCTTTTGACGAATCGAAGCACATCAATTATTTCATAGATTTTAATAGATATAAAAAATTGAAACAACGATTTCAAAAATTGTTTAAAAAAGAATATTATCCTTTATCTATAGTAAATCACAATACAAAAGATGGAATTTTAGATATTAAATCAGGTTCAAATTATACGTATAAAATTGAGGTTTTCGATTTCCATGGAAATAAAACGGTAGTTAACATTCCTATTTCTTTTGAAAATGCACCTGCAAATAAACTTATTACAACTTCTAACGCAAATTATTACATCAAAGCTAAATCGGATTATAATTTTGAGTTTGAAAAAACGGCTGTTTATTTACCCGTGAATGCTTTGTATGAAAATGCATATTTGAACATAAGTGAAAAAGATGGTGTTTTGGATATTGATAATAATTACGAAGCCATTCAGAATGGATTAACGGTAAGTTTAGATATTTCACATCTTTCAGAAGAAGATCAGAAAAAAGCATTTGTTGCTAATGTTTATGGACTGAAATTAGACTATAACAGTTCATTTCGAAAAGGAACAAAGGTTTCTGCCAAAATAAAATCATTCGGAAAATTTAAAGTAGGAATAGACAATGTTCCACCACGAATTTACAATCCAAACTTTATTGAAGGAAGCAATATTTCTAAATTATCTACGTTAAGTGTTTCTATTAGTGATGCATTATCAGGAATTGATTCGTATAATGCTTATTTAAATGGAGAATGGATTTTGATGGAATACGATTATAAAACCAAGAAATTAGTCCATAATTTAAAAGATGGAAAAGTTATTCCGGGTAAAAATGAGATTAAAATTGTGGTTACAGATGAATTGGATAATGTAACTACATTTACTTCAAACTTTATATATTAATTTTTATGAATTTTAGCGTTAAGCAAATTAAATATACTTTCTTATTTGTATTGTTCACTTGTTTTTCTTTTGCTCAAAAAGCCAGAGTGAAAGGTGTAATTTTAAACGAAAATAAAGAGCCTATTGAAAATGTAGTTGTTGTTTCTCCAACTTCAAATACTACTACAAATGCTACTGGTTTTTACGAGTTAGAAATTGATGCTAACGTTGAAGTAACCCTAGTTTATTCACATTCAACTTATAAGAAGTCGACTTATAAAGTCAAACTAAAACCAAACGAAGATTTCGAATGGAATCCAATTTTGGGTACTAAAAATGAAGTAATTGAAGAAGTCGTTATTACGGGAAAGAAAAGAAAAATTGATGGAGCTACAGCACTTTCTCCTGCAGTAATTAGAAGAATTCCTGGTGCCAATGCTGGAGTAGAGAACTTAATTAAATCATTGCCTGGAGTTTATTCCAATAATGAGTTAAGTACTTCTTACGCAGTTCGTGGTGGAAATTACGATGAAAACTTAGTTTATGTGAATGAAATTGAGGTGTATCGTCCGTTTTTAATTCGTTCAGGTCAACAAGAAGGTTTGAGTTTTACCAATACCGATTTAGTTCAAAATATCGATTTCTATGCCGGTGGTTTCCAAGCAAAATATGGTGATAAACTTTCTTCAGTTTTAGATATTGCGTATAGAAATCCGAAAACCTTTCATGCAGGATTAGAAGCAAGTTTATTAGGTGGAAGTATTTTTGCTGAAGGTGTTTCTAAAAACCAAAAATGGAGCAATATTACAGGTGTTCGCTACAGAAACAACTCGTTATTAGTTAAAAGTCAAGAAACAGAAACGAATTATCGACCATCATTTTTAGATGTGCAAACGATGTTGAATTATGCTCACAATACGAAATGGAGTTTTAGCTTTTTAGGAAATATTTCTCAAAATAATTATAAATACCAACCAACTACGCGTCAAACTAATTTTGGAACAGTTAGTGAGCCAATAGCTTTATTAATTCAATACGAAGGACAAGAAAAAGATAAATATACTACGGTTTTTGGAGCAATTAAGTCGGTTTATGAACCTAATAAAAGCAATACGTATAAGTTTATTACGTCAGCCTATCATACAGTAGAAGAAGAATATTACGATATTTTAGCGCAATATCGTTTAGGAGAAGTTGATGCCAATATTGGTTCGGAAACTTTTGGTGATGTGGTATTTTCTCGTGGAATAGGTTCGCAATTAAATCATGCTAGAAACAATTTAGATGCCTTAATTATTACTAATGAAATTAAAGGAAATCATAAAATAAATCCAAGAAATACAATCGAATGGAGTTTTAAACATAATTTAGAAGACATTCGTGATAGAGTAGTAGAGTGGGAAGTGATTGACTCTGCTGGGTTTTCATTACCTAATCCTTTATTAGGTTATGTAAATGATCAGCCTTATAATCCATATTACGGACCATTAGCACCGTATCAAAATGTTAGAGCTAAAAACAATACAACTATCAATCGTTTTTCTTCATATTTAAATTGGAATCACGAAGGAAAAATAGGTTCGCACACTTATTACATCAATGCAGGTGTTCGCGGACAAAGTTGGTCGGTTCAAAATTTTAATGTTTCAGGAGATAATCAAATTACTTTTTCACCAAGAGCGCAGTTTATTTTAAAACCAGACTGGGAAAAAGAAATGATTTTCAGATTTTCTGTCGGAATGTATAATCAACCACCATTTTATAGAGAATTACGTGCCAATGATGGAAGTTTGAATTTAAATGTAAAAGATCAAAAATCGATACATTTTGTATTAGGTCACGATTATAGTTTTAGAATGTGGGATAGACCTTTTAAATTAGTGAGTGAAGCATATTATAAAACGATGACGGATGTAAATACGTATACAATTGATAACGTAAGAATTCGCTATAGAGCTAATAATGATGCTACTGCTTATGTTTACGGAATCGATGGGCGTTTAAATGGAGAATTCGTTCCAGGAGTTGAATCTTGGTTTACTTTTGGGTATTTAAAAACAGAAGAAAATCAAAGCGGAAGAGGAAATATCGCTCGTCCAACTGATCAACGTTTAAAATTTGCAATCTTGTTTCAAGATTATATGCCAAACATTCCAAGTTTAAAAATGTACTTGAATTTAGTGTATAATACGGGGTTACCTGGTGGTTCGCCAGCGTATGCTGATCCTTATCAATATCAAATGCGGTTAAATGATTATCGTAGAGCAGACGCAGGGTTTTCATATGTGTTTAAAGATGCCAAATTAGGTCACCACAGAAAATGGTTGAATAATTTTTCTGAAATGACTTTAGGATTTGAAATTTTTAATTTGTTCAATAATCAAAATGCCATCACAAATACTTGGGTTAGAGATGTGTATACAAAAACACAATACGGTGTGCCGAACTATTTAACAACTAGAACGTTTAATTTGAAGTTGAGCATGAGAATTTAATTTCTAATTGCTATATTTGATATACAAACTGCAGCATATGAAAAATTATATTTATATCCTTTTCGTTTCTAGTGTGATGATTTTTTCTTGTCAGCAAGAAAAGCCAAAACCTAAAGTGAAATATAACAATACGAAAGAAACTAAATCACCTCAAAGAGACACTAGTAAGTTGGAAGTTGCTGATTTACCTATTCAATTTGAAGGTTCAAATGTGTTGATTTATACTATTGGTAATTTAACTTTAGGAGATATCAATAAAAAAGGAACTTATGAAAGTACTTCTTACGAAGGTGTGGCTGGATTTAATGTTTCTAATTCGATGGATAATGAAATTACGGGATATTTACAGAACATGAAATTTCAAGCCATTGGTTCCGATTCATTGCATGTTTTAACAGATAAAGTAATGCTTATAGAGCGAGTTTCTTTTGTGAAAAACAATAAAATGTTAATTTATATTTTAGCAGATTCAGATACCAATCAAGATGGCGTTATAGATTCTAATGATATTAAATCCTTATATATAAGTTCAGAATTAGGTGAAAACTTCACTAAAATTTCAACTGATTTACAAGAATTATTAGATTGGAAACATATTGAAGCTGCTAATAAAATCTTCTTTAGAACCGTTGAAGACGCTAATAAAAACGGTGAATTTGACAAAAATGACAAAATTCATTATCATTTCTTAAACTTAAAAGATAATAAGGTTTCTGAATATTTTCCGTTGTAATTTTGAAAAATAAAATGAATATGTTTATTAAACACAAGCAAAAATTGGTTGGGTTTATATTCATATTAGTAACTTTCTATTTAATAAAATCATATTGTTTTTCTAAAACTGAGTTTGTAGTTCTTAAACAAATGACCAGAATTGATACTCTGGAAAATCGTATTAATGAAGTAGTTTTAGTCAAAAATCCACCCAAAACAGCAAAAGAATTGGAAAAACTTATCGTTTTATATAATTCTGAGCGAATATTTAAATATCCAAACATCAAGCAATTATTCATAAAAGAACGTAATTATATTCTTTTTCCTGCTTTAGGTTTACAAGAAAATTACAAATATGAAGATTTCGAAACTAAAACGGATAAACTAGATAATGCCGATTTTCTGGGAGTAAGAAACAGATCGTTTAGTATAGAAAGAAGCAAGGTTTTTGATACAACAGAATGTTTTGTAGGTGAATATGATTATTATAAAGAGTAAAACTTAAATCAAAATATCACTTTCCAAATCTGATTTTTCAATTTCGATATCAAAACCTAATTTTGAAACCAATTCGATAACCAATTTTTTATACCAGTTTTCCGATTTCGGATGAATATAAATCTTTTCAATTAATTGGTTAATATCAACATCTATTTTCAAACCGTCGTTTATTTTTAAATCGGTATCAGAAACGTCTGAAATTATTCTAACTTCTCTTTCATATTGGAAACTCTTACGTTTAAACATAAAAGGGAAGAACATATTGTCAAATGGGATGTATTCCTTTTTGTAGTCTATATAATTAACTTCACCAATATATTGCTTAAAGTTTTGTTCAGGCACTAAAGCTTCTTGCAGTCTGCCAATAGTGCTTTGAATCGCTAAACCTTCACTATTTTGAGTAAATATTTGCCACATAGCATACGATTCATATTCATTGATATGCCAACTGCTTACTAATACTTTTTCGCGATGTGATTTATAATATGCTAAGAATTCTGGATTGTTTTCAGATAGCTTTTTAATTTCTTCGTAAGTGGGTTCTGAAAAAGTGCCTTCATATTGATCCTCAAACTTATCAGATCGCGACATGAATAACTGTTTCGATAATAATAAGTCTAAAAATTTCGACAAGTCTAAGTATTTCCAAACAATCGTATCTGGATTTTCGGGTAACTTAATATTGTCGTTTATAATGTACATTACTCAAACGATTGAAGGGCTACTAATTTCGCATACGTTCCGTTTTTAGCTAATAAATCATTGTGATTTCCTTGCTCTACAATTTTTCCTTTTTGCATTACGATGATATTATCTGCTTTTTGAATCGTAGATAAACGATGCGCTATTACGATAGAAGTTCGGTTTTGCATCATTTTTTCAATGGCATCTTGAACTAATTTTTCACTTTCCGTATCTAAGGCTGAAGTTGCTTCATCTAAAATCATAATTGGGGGATTTTTCAATACTGCACGAGCAATTGAAATACGTTGTTTTTGTCCGCCTGATAATTTTCCACCGCCATCACCAATATTGGTTTCTATTCCGTTTGGTAAATCTTTTACGAAATCGTATGCATTAGCAATTTTCAACGCTTCAATAATTTCTTCGTCTGTTGCGTCTTGTTTTCCAATTAAAAGGTTGTTTTTAATCGAATCATTAAACAAAATCGAATCTTGTGTTACCAATCCGATTAAAGCTCTTAAAGAATGCATATCCCAATCTCTAATTTCAACATCATCAATTTTTATACTTCCTTCTTGAATATCATAAAAACGTGTCAATAAATTGGCAATGGTACTTTTTCCTGAACCCGATTGTCCAACCAAAGCAATGGTTTTCCCTTTTGGGACTTCGATAGAAAAATCTTTTAAAACTTTTTCTTTTTCGTAAGCGAAATTGATATTGTTGATAGAAATACCTTTGTCGAAAGTATCTTTTACAAATGCATTTTCTTTATTGGTAATCGTATTTTCTTGATCTAAAACTTCCAATACTCTTTCTGCAGCCGCTAAAGCTGATTTTAATGTATAAGACGCTTTAGAAATAGCTTTTGCCGGTTGTAATATTCCATATGCTAATAACATAAATCCAATGAATTTTTCACCATTCAACGTGTTTTCTACTAAAACCATATTTCCACCAAACCATAAAAGAATGGCAATAACTACAATTCCTAAAAATTCACTGACTGGATTTGCAAGGTTATTTCTATTTAATAAACTATTAGAAAAAGTATATAATCTATCGGCTGAAGCATTAAATTTACCAAAAAAGTTACCTTCAGAATTATAACTTTTAATGACTTTTAACCCAGAAAGAGTTTCTTCCAAAATAGAAACAAATACTCCTGATTCTTGTTGAACACGACCCGATTTTCTTTTTAAGCCCTTTCCAATCCTTGATATCATTAATCCTGATAATGGAATGAAAATCAGTACAAATAACGTTAGTTTTGCGTTGATAAAAAGCATCGTAAAAAGCATACCAATAATAGTTAATGGTTCTTTAAATATTACTTCTAAAATAGATAAGAATGCAAACTGAACTTCACCCACATCATTTGTTAATCGAACCATAACATCACCTTTTCGCTTTTCTGAATAGAATGATAAAGGCAAATGAATCACTTTGTTGTATAAAGCAATTCGTAAATCACGTAACGTGCCATTACGTAAAAAAGTTACGTTGTACATTGCAAAGTAATTACTAACATTCTTTAATAAAAACATTGAAATTACTAAAGAAATCATAATTAGTAAGGCATGTTGTGGACCATGCTCATCTTTTGCTGTTGTTAATATATAGTTTAAATAAGCTTCTCCATATTTGTTTAACTCACCATCATATTTTGGAATTTCTGTAACACGTTCAGTTTTTCCAAACATAACTCCAAGCATTGGAATAAGCATTAACATTGACAACGCATTAAAAATGGCGTATAAAATGTTGAAAAAGATGTTGTAAAAGGCAAACCTTTTATAAGGTAATGCGTATTTTACTATTTTATAAAATGAACTATTCATTTAAATTAGTTTAATTTCATTTCTGAAATGATATTCTGAATTTTGGTATCTAAATAAGCATTGGCTGCTTCTAAATCGTCTTTACTTTCTAAAATAGCGTTCACACTAAAATAGAATTTAATTTTTGGCTCCGTACCACTTGGTCTGGCGCAGATTTTACTTCCGTCTTCTAAATAATAAATCAATACATTCGATTTTGGAATATCTAAATGGAAAGTTTCATTATTAATTAAATCGCGAGCCGTTGTGTTTTGATAATCTTCAATACAAACTACACGTTGACCGTTGATTGATTCCATTGGGTTTTCACGTAAATCAATCATCATTTGATTGATTTCTGCCAAACCTTCTTTACCTTTTTTAGTTAAAGATATTAAATGTTCTTTGTAAAATGAGAAATCTAAATACAAGTTAATCAGTTCGTTATATAAACTACTTCCTGAAGCTTTCGCTTGAGCGGCAATTTCACAAACTAACAAACAAGCTGCAACGGCATCTTTATCTCTAACAGCATCACCAACCATAAATCCGAAACTTTCTTCACCACCGCCAATAAATTTTTGATCTGGAAAATCTTTAATGAATTTTGCAATCCATTTGAAACCAGTTAATCCCACTTTGCATTCAATTCCGTAGGCTTCCGCTAAATCTAACATCATCGGAGTAGAAACAATTGTAGAACCAATAAATTCTGTTCCAGTGATTTTATCTGCACGTTTCCATTGTTCTAATAAAAAGGCAGTCATGATAACCATAGTTTGATTACCATTTAATAAAATCATTTTTCCATTAGTATCTCTAACCGCAACCCCTAATCGGTCCGAATCAGGATCCGTTCCAATAACGATATCAGCATTTACTTTATCTGCTAATGCTAAAGCCATTGTTAATGCTTCTGGTTCTTCAGGATTTGGAGATTTTACAGTTGGGAATGTTCCGTCTGGAATTTCTTGTTCTTTTACAATATTTACATTCGTGTAACCAGCTTTACTTAATACTGCTGGAATCGATTTAATAGAAGTTCCATGTAAAGAAGTAAAGACAATATTTAAGTTTTCTTTTGCTTCTTTTGGTGTATTGAAACTAGCATTTTCAATGGTTGATTTGATAAACGCTTCGTCAATTTCAGTATCGATATATTCGATTAAATTTTCATTTGCAGTAAAATTGATATCGTTGTATTTTAAAGCTTCAATTTCAGCAATAATTTCTCCATCTTGAGGAGGAACTATTTGTCCGCCATCTTGCCAATATACTTTGTACCCATTGTATTCTGGTGGATTGTGAGAAGCTGTTAATACAATTCCTGCGTGACAGTTTAAATATTTTAAAGCAAAAGATAATTCTGGAGTAGGGCGTAATTCTGAAAATAAATACACTTTTATTCCATTTGCTGAAAAGATATCAGCCACTACTTTTGCTAACGTATCACTGTTTTTTCTACAATCGTATGCAATTGCTACTTTTAAGTCTTCGTTTGGAAAACATTTTTTTAAATAATTAGACAATCCTTGTGTGTTTTTACCCAACGTATATTTGTTGATACGATTGGTTCCAACTCCCATAACACCACGCATTCCGCCTGTACCAAATTCCAAGTTTTTATAAAAAGCATCTTCTAAACCTTTTGGGTCAGATGTCATTAATGCAGTTATTTCATCTTGTGTGTTTTGGTCGAAAGTAGGCGTTAGCCATTCGTTAACTTGATCTAATATATTTTGTTCGATGTGCATATTCTATTGTAAAAATGTATTATAATGTTTCTGCTATTTTATAGCGTTCTTCGTTGCTTTTGGTACGTAAAATGATTTCACCTAAAAATCCTGCTAAGAATAATTGAGTACCTATAATCATTGTAGTTAAAGCAATGTAAAATTCAGGTCTATTGGTTATTAGTCTTGCAGTGGTATGGAAAAATAATTTGTCAATTCCCATGTATAAAGCTAATGTGAATCCGATGAAAAACATTAAGCTTCCTAATAATCCGAAAAAGTGCATAGGGCGTTTTCCGAATTTTGAAATGAACCAAATTGTAATTAAATCTAAAAATCCGTTTACAAATCTGTCCATTCCGAATTTAGAACTTCCGTATTTTCTTGCTTGATGAATAACCACTTTTTCTCCAATTTTAGAAAAACCTGCATTTTTAGCTAAAACTGGAATGTAACGGTGCATTTCACCTGAAACTTCAATGTTTTTTATGACAACATTTTTATAAGCTTTTAAACCACAATTGAAATCATTTAGTTTTACACCAGAAATTTTTCTTGCAGCCCAGTTGAATAATTTTGATGGTAAATTTTTAGCTACCACAGAATCGTAGCGTTTTTTCTTCCATCCTGAAATTAAATCATATCCTTGATTATATACTAAATCGTATAATTCTGGGATTTCATCTGGACTATCTTGTAAGTCGGCATCCATAGTAATTACTACGTCTCCCTGAGCTTTTGCAAAACCGGCATGCAGTCCTTGACTCTTGCCATAATTGCGTAAAAATCTAATCCCTTTAATGTTAGGATTAGATTTTGAAAGGTTTTGTATTGTTTCCCAAGACTCGTCATTACTACCATCATCTACAAATAGTACTTCATAAGAAAAGTTATGACTAGTCATAACTTTCTCAATCCATTTTGATAATTCTGGTAACGATTCTTGTTCGTTTAATAAGGGAATTACAAGTGAAATATTCATTTATTCGTTATATGTTGTTTTGGTTTTCATTACTGCAGCTACAATCAATCCTACAATTGAAGAAAAAATGATTGAAAATGCACTTCCTTTTATAATATTGCCAATAGAATATTGGTCGTTTTCTTTTAATTCAATAACAGCTTTTTTAATGGCTTCTTTTGGAGTATCAAATTTTTCCATAAACTCTACTGTTTTATTGATTGTAATTTCTAAAATTTGATCTTTAGCAGCCGGATCAATGAAGTTGAACAAAATGTAATTAAAAACATTTGCAATTACAATTCCGATAGAGCAATAAATTAAAAAGGCAGTAAAAGCATCTTTAAAATTAATAGTTCCACCCATTTCTTTTTTGCAAATAGATACTACATAAATTCCTAATCCGATGTAAAATACAATCATTCCAATCCCAATTAATGAATTGGCAAATAAATTGATGTCTACAGCATACATAGTAGAAGTTACTACAATACCAACAATTCCTGAGATAATTCCAAATTTAATTCCGTTTTTCTTGATAATTTCGTTCATAATAGTAATAGTTTTTAGTTAGTTTAAAGAATTAGTATACTTAATGTATAATTCGTTACACTGATTTTTGAACAACTTCAAAAACTTTACCATCTTCGAACTTCAAGGTTTTTGATGGATATTTTAATAACAACGCATAATCATGAGTCGCCATGATTATTGTTTTTCCATTTGCATTAATTTTTTTCAAAACTTCCATAATTTCAATACTCGTTTGAGGATCTAAATTTCCAGATGGTTCGTCAGCTAAAATTAATTCTGGGTCATTCAATAACGCTCTAGCAATAGCTACACGTTGTTGTTCTCCACCCGAAATTTGATGCGGCATTTTATGAGCAAAATTTGCCATTCCTACTTTTTCTAGCACTTCCTGGATTTTATTATCCATTTCAATAGGATCAACCCATCCAGTTGCTTTTAAAACAAAAATTAAATTGTCTTTAATGCTTCTGTCCGATAAAAGTTTGAAATCTTGAAACACAATTCCGATTTTTCTTCTCAAATACGGAATGTCTTTTTCTTTTAAAGTATTTAAATTATAATCTACAATAGTTCCTTCGCCTTCTTTTAAAGGTAAATCGGCATAAAGAACTTTCATAATGCTACTTTTTCCTGATCCTGTTTTTCCAATAAAATATAAAAATTCTCCTTTTTGAACTTCTAAATTAATATCGGATAATATTAGATTGTTTTCTTGATATATAGAAACGTTTTTTAAGGATAAAATCGTTTGGCTCATAGTTCGAATTGAATTAATGTGTAAAAATAGAAACATTTCACCGCTAAACAAAATTATTCATCTAAATAATTTCATTTGCAATATTTAAGATAACTTTTGCGTTTATAATCATATCGATTTAATATATTTGAATTCGAAATAATCAAATTGTTTGCCTAGCAAACACCAATAAAACAAAACGATTCATATGTTTCAATTACAATAAATTGTTAAACATATAAATTCTAAAAACATCAACAATATGAAGAAATTTTCAAGAATATTCTTTCTTATTTTAAGTATTTCACAATTCAGTTTTGCACAGCAATCTGCTATTTATGTAGATGATAATCAGGATTATAATAAAGCAGTTTTATTGTATAAAGAAAAGCAATTTCAAGCCGCTCAAATTTTATTCGATAAAGTAAAAAATACATCAACTTCAGAAGAAATTATTTCTGATTGTGATTATTATATTGCTAATTGTGCGATCAAAACAAATCAATCTGGTGCAGATGCTTTAATGGAGTCATTTATTGAAAATCATCCAACTAGTACAAAAAGAAATTCAGCATATACTGAAGTTGCGCAATATTATTTTGCAGAAGGAAATTATTCTCAATCATTAAAATGGTATGAAAATATTCATGAACCGGATTTATCTGCATCTGATATGGAAAAAGCGAATTTTCAACGTGGATATGCCAATTTCGCAACCAAAAACAACAAAGAAGCTTCTAAATATTTAAATAAAGTTGCCAATTCTAAAGAATACGGAAATCAAGCGAAATATTATTTAGGTTATTTGGCTTATGAAGGTGATAACTATCAAGAAGCGAATGAGTTATTCGGACAAGTTTCTGACCAAGATAAGTACAAAGAAAAAATGGGCTACTTTCAGGCAGATATGAATTTCAAATTAGGAAATTTTCAAAAAGCCATCGATTTAGGAGAGCCTCAATTGAAAAAATCAAACGCTTTAGAGAAAAGCGAACTTTCTAAAATTATAGGTGAAAGTTATTTTAACTTAAAAAAATACGATAAAGCTTTACCTTATTTACAAGCATATAGAGGTAAAAACGGAAAATGGACCAATACAGATTATTACCAATTAGGTTATGTTTTTTACCAACAAAAAGATTATGAAAATGCAATAACACAATTCAATAAAATTATTGAAGGAAACGATTTCGTAGCTCAAAATGCCTATTATCATTTAGCGGAAAGTTATTTGAATACGGATAGAAAACAACAAGCTTTAAATGCTTTTAAAACGGCTTCTGAAATGACTTTTGATGCTAAAATTCAAGAAGATGCAGCGTTGAATTATACCAAATTGAGTTATGAAATTGGTAATCCATATGTTTCAACTCCAGAAATTCTAAAATCATTTATGGATAAATATCCATCGAATCCAAATAATCAAGAATTGAAAAGTTTATTGATTAATTCATATATCACCTCTAAAAATTATACTGAAGCTTTGGTTTTATTAGAAAAAAATAAAACCCCTGAAAACAAAGCAGCCTATCAAAAAGTGTCTTTTTATAGAGGTTTAGAAGTGTATACCGATGGAAAATACCAAGAAGCTTATGCGCTTTTCAAAAAATCGTTATCAGAAAATAAAGATCCAAAAATTACAGCTCGTGCAACTTTTTGGAAAGGAGAATGTGAGTACAGTTTAGATCAGTTTTCAGAAGCAGTTTTAACGTATAAACAGTTTTTAAATAATGGTTCTGCAAATGAAACTCCAGAAATGAAAACGGTTAACTATAACTTAGGATATGCGTATTTTAAAGTTAAAGAATACGAAAACGCTATTCCATTTTTCCAAGCTCAAATTAACGCTAATAAAGAAGATAAAACTCGTTTGTCTGATGCTTATTTAAGAATGGCTGATTGTAATTATATCTCTTCAAAATATTGGCCTGCTATGGATGCGTATAATAAAGCTATCGAATTAAAATGTGTGGATGCCGATTATGCTGCGTTTCAAAAAGGGATGAGTTACGGATTTGTGAATAAAAACGACAAGAAAATTGAAGATTTAAACAAGTTTGTTTCAACATATAAAACATCTCAATATTTAGATGATGCTTTGTATGAATTAGCGAATACTTATACTGCTGAAGAGCAAAATGATAAAGCAATTGCTACGTTTGATGTTATTGTAAATAATCACAAAACTAGTTCTTATGTTGCAAAATCAATCTTAAAACAAGGTCTGATTTATTATAACACAGACAAAGACGATCCAGCAATTGTAAAATTTAAAAAAGTTGTAGCTGAGTTTCCTAATTCTCCAGAATCGTTAGAAGCGGTTTCTACTGCTAAAAACATTTACAAAGCAAATGGTAAAATGGTGGAATATGCGGCTTGGGTAAAAACACTTTCATTTGTTGAGGTAACAGATGCCGAGTTAGATGATGATACCTATGAATATGCTGAAAAACAATATTTAGCTAATAATCCGAAAAAAGCTATTGAAGGATTTACAGGTTATTTAGCACAATTTCCAAATGGTTTACATGCTTTGAAAGTTCACTTTTATTTAGCTCAATTATATTTTGCAGATAAATTAGAGAAGAATGCAGTGCCTCATTACGAATATGTTATTTCAAAACCAAGAAGTGAATTTACAGAACAAGCTTTGGTTCGTTTATCTGAAATTCATTTAAAAGATAAAAATTGTGATGCAGCTATACCTGTATTAAAACGATTAGAAACAGAAGCTGAATATCCACAAAATACTACATTCGCTCAAGCTAATTTGATGAAATGTTATTATGAAAAATTGGATTATGCTAATTCTGAAATCTATTCTGATAAAGTATTGAAAAATCCGAAAATGGATGATAAAATCAAAAGTGATGCACAAATCATCATAGCTCGTTCGGCAATTAAAACGAATAATGATGCCAAAGCAAAAGAAGCTTATGCGAAATTATTGAAAATAGCTAAAGGTGAATTAGCTGCTGAAGCCTTGTATTACGATGCGTATTTCAAAAATAAAGAAGGGAAATTTGAAGCATCTAATAAAGCTGTTGAAAAATATTCAAGTACGTATTCTGGTTATAAATATTTCGGAGCGAAATCGTTAGTCTTAATGGCGAAAAACTATTACGGATTAAAAGATAGTTTCCAAGCCACTGAAATTTTACAAAGTATCATCGACAATTTTGATGAATTCCCGGATGTTGTTACAGAATGTCAAACGGAATTAGATAAAATTAAAGCAGAAGAAGCTAAAACGAATTCGTCTGTAACGAAATAAGTTTAAGAGTTTATTGAGGTTTAAAAGTTTAAAAGTTTTTGCGGAAATCTGTTACGTGAAATTTTAATTAAAATATAAAAATAATTTTTGTGAAGCTTTGTGATTTCTCTGTGAAGCTCTGCGGAATAATTCAAAATATATGAAGAAAGTAATTTTTAGTATCATCGCCATTGCAGCTACTCAATTTGGTTTTTCTCAAAAGGAAGACGAAAACATTGGTAGTGAAATTGTCAATATTGTTAAACCATATACACCAACTATTTCTGATGCTTTTAAAGTAAAGCAAATGCCAGCTGTGGAAGAGGAAGTGGTAGAACCTAAAATTCCAATTAAATATCAAATCTTTTCTTTTCCGGTAGCCTCAACTTTCGTACCGTCAAAAGGGAGAGCGGCTGATGTAGATAAAGAAGAATTGGAAAAAGGATTTGCAAACTATGTTTCGCTTGGTGCTGGAAATTACGGTACTGTAAACGGAGAAGTTTTCTTAGCGCATCAATTGAGTAAAACCGATTATGTTGGCGGATTGCTACGTCATTTGTCTTCTCAAGGCGGAATTAAAGACGTGGCTTTAGATGATAAATACTATAATACTGGTTTAGATTTCACTTACGGAAGTCGCACAAAAGACATGAATTGGAATGTCGATTTGGGTGTGAAAAACCAAATTGTAAATTGGTATGGTTTGCCTACTGAAAACATTGTTTTTGATGAAACAACCATTAATTTGATTGAAGAAATGCAGAGTTATAACACGATTTCTTTAGGTGGAAGAATGGAGTTTAACGATGGATTATTTAATGATGCTTCTATGCAATTCAAACGTTTTTCGGATAAATTTGGTTCTGGTGAAAACAGATTTTTCGTAAAACCTTCATTCGATTTTGAAGTGATGGATAGCAAAATTAAAGCTTCTTTTATTGTTGATTATGTGGGTGGAAATTTCGAAAAAGATTATAATAATGTAGGCGAAATGAAATACAGTAATGTAATTTTCGGAACAAAACCTAGCTTTTTATACCAACAAGATGATTTTTCAGTGCATTTAGGTGCGGGTTTATTTTATACTACTAATAAGTTTAATGAAACTTCTGATGGGAAATTCTTTGTGTATCCAAATATTAAAGCATCATATCGTTTAGTGGGCGATTTAATGATTGCTTACGCAGGTGCAGAAGGGAATTTAAATCAAAATTCTTATGCTGATTTCGTAGATGGAAATCCTTTTGTTTCGCCAACTTTATTCGTAGCTCCAACTGATAATTCGTATGATTTATATGTGGGATTGAAAGGAAAATTAGCCAATGCGGTTTCGTTTAACGTTCGTGGTGGATTAAACAATGAGAAAAACAAACCATTTTTTGTATCAAATACTTATGATGAAACCATCCTAGATAAAAAAGGATATCATTACGGAAATTCGTTTAATGTGGTGTACGACGATTTAACAACTGTGACTGTTTTCGGAGAAATTAAAGCCGATTTTTCAAAAAGTACTACTTTCGGAATTAGCGGAACATACAATTTATTTAAAGTTTCAAACATGCAAGAAGCATGGAATATGCCACAATTGAAAGTAGAATCTTCTTTAGATATCGATTTTACTCAAAAATGGTACGGTGGTGTGCAATTATTCTTTGTTGGAGAGCGTTTAGATTTAGTTACAAAACAAGAATTGATTTTCCCATTAGCATCTTATATACAAGAAAAAGTAACATTAGACAGCTATTTCGATTTAAATGCACATGTGGGTTACAAATTCAATAAGCGTTTAACATTCTTTTTAAAAGGAAACAACTTAGCGAATCAACAATACAACCGTTGGGCAAATTTCCCAGTGCAAGGTGTTCAGGTATTAGGTGGTGCGAGTTACAAGTTTGATTTTTAATAAAGAGGTACACAGATTGAACAGATTGAACGGATTTACACAAAGTTTAAAAGTAGTGTTTGTCATGCTGAAATCGAAGATACAACGTAGTTAATGCATCTCAAAAAATCACTAATCGATGAAAAACCATTTTAAAATAATCGTTTTAGTATTATCTATATCGATGTTTATTTCCTGCGATGGTTTTCAAGCTGTTGATGGAATGATTATAGGTTCTGAAACGCATTTGCCAATTTCTAATGTTGTGATTAAAGAATTAAAAAAAGGAGATACTTTAGCAACTACTGATGAACAAGGTTATTTTGAAATCAATCAAATTAAAGGTTTTCCAATTGGAGAAAAAGAACTAACTATTATTGTTTCTAAAAAGGAATATATTCAAGATACAATTACATTTATAAATAATGAATCGAAATTGATAAAATTGACTTTATCAAAGAATAAACCTTAAAAAATATGAGACTTAAATTTCTAGTTATAATTGTTTCAGTTTTAGTATTGATAAGTTGTGGTGTTTCTGAGAATTATTCATTTCAAGAAAAAAATGTATCATTTAAATTGAAATTTAAAGATAATCATTGGGTAGATAAAATGGTTTATGATGATAAACGATATCATTATGATATTATTTTTTTAGGAAATAGAAAAGACGAATTGATTAGTGTATATATAGAAGATAAGTCAATTAAAGAAATGTATTCAAATAGAGATTGTAAAGTTGTTTTTGAAAAAGAAAGAAATCTTTATTTTGTTGAGTGTGGTGAAAGCGGTACTGGTAATTATTTTGAAAGTTTTTATATTGAGAAGAAGATTAAAAATAAATATATAGTTTTTAGGCCTTATAAGGATAATATAAATTCAGAAAACATAGAATTTTTATTAAAGAAAATAGACCAAATCGTAATCATCGAAAAATAAAATCTAAGTAAATCAGCAAAATCCATTTAATCTGTGTACCTATAAAATGCCAAACTTCAAACAAAAAATACTTTCTCAATACCAAACCTTACTTCAAGATAAAATCGATATTTATCAAGATTTAATCGATTCGTTAACAGAAGATGCGCAAAACGATGCGAAATCTTCTGCTGGCGATAAACACGAAACAACACTTTCTAAATTACACATCGAACAAGAAAAAATTGCCAACAAACTTAAAGAAGCACTAGAACAACAAGTTATTTTATCTAAATTAGATAGCGAACAGGTTTCAGATAATGTTGTGCTAGGAAGTTTGGTTAAAACCAATCATTTAACCGTTTTGGTGGCTACTGCTTTACCTAAAATTACTGTTGATAATCAAACTATTTTTGCCATTTCTCCACAATCGCCATTAGGTGTGCAAATGATGCATAAAACTATAAATTCTGAATTTATGGTTAACAATGTGGCGTACAAAATCCTCGAAATTTTATAATTGTAAGTAAAACGTAATTATAAGTCGCTTTTAGTTTTTTATTTATATAAAAATTCATTTTTTGGTTAAAAATTTTAACCATATTTATGTTTTTAGTTTTATTGCGAAACTTTATAACCCATTTTTGTTTCAGAATAAAATTAATATATAAAACTATGTGCGGAATATTAGCCATTATCGGGAAAGGAAAAGATGAAGAGTTAGTAAAAGAAATGTCTAAACGAATGAGTCATCGTGGACCAGATGAAAGTGATATGTTTATTACAGAAAACGGTCACATTTTGACGCATGAACGTTTGTCAATTATCGATTTACATACAGGAAAACAACCTATTCAAGGAACTTCAACAGCTTGGATGGTACATAATGGTGAAATTTATAATCACGAAAAATTACGTAAAACTATTTTAAAAGACCATACATTTCGTACAAATTCAGATTCTGAAGTCATTGTTCATTTATATGAAGCATTCGGATACGATTTTTGTAATATGTTAGACGGAATGTTTGCTTTTGTAGTTATTGATGGTGACGATTTTATCGCGGCTCGTGATCCACTAGGAATTAAACCGCTTTATTACGGAATTGACGAACGCGGTAGAATGTATTTTGCTTCTGAAATGAAAGTAATTGCCGATCAGTGTATTACTTTCTCAACATTTCCTCCAGGACATATTTATACAGAAAAAACAGGTTTTGTAAAATATTATCAACCTGAATGGGAAGATGCATCTAAAGCTGTTCACGATGTTGATTACAAAGCCATTAGAAAAACATTGAAAAAAGCCGTAAAAAAAAGGTTAATGTCTGATGTTCCTTTTGGTGTGTTGCTTTCAGGAGGTTTAGATTCTTCGTTAACTTCATCAATTGCATGCAGATTAATGAAAAAATCGGGTCAAAAAATACATTCCTTTTCAATTGGTTTAGATGCAGATTCTCCAGATACAATTGCTGCAAGAAAAGTAGCTGAATTTATTGGTACAGAACATCATGAAGTGCATTTTACTATTGAACAAGGTATCGATATTTTAGAACAATTAATTTGGCATTTAGAAACGTATGATGTAACCTCAATTCGTGCGAGTACACCAATGTATTTCTTGTCTAAAGCCATTAGAGAAAAAGGTATTAAAATGGTGCTTTCTGGAGAAGGAGCAGATGAGGTTTTTGGAGGATATTTATATTTTAGAAATGCGCCAACTGCGGAAGATTTTCAAAAAGAAACCATTGAAAGAGTTCAGAAATTATCGACTGCCGATTTATTACGCGCCGATAAATCGACAATGGCTCATGGTTTAGAAGCTAGAGTTCCTTTTTTAGATAAAGAATTTTTAGAGTTAGCTATTAAGATTAAACCTGAAGAAAAACAACCCAAAACGTATGATGGTATTGAGAAATATATCTTACGAAAAGCGTTTGACAGACCTAAGAAACCGTATTTACCAAATGAAGTTTTATGGCGTCAAAAAGAGCAATTTTCAGATGGTGTAGGGTACAACTGGATTGATACTTTAATTGAGTATTGTACTTCTCAAGTATGCGATTCAGAATTTGAAAAAGCGGCTGAGTTGTTTCCTTACAATACGCCAACAACTAAGGAAGCTTTCTTTTACAGAAGTGTGTTCCATAAATTTTATCCACAAGTTAGTGCAGCTCAAACTGTACGAAAATGGATACCAAAATGGCAAGAAAACCAAGATCCAAGCGGAAGAGCAAATTCAGCACATGTGCAAGCTGATGTTATGATTGCTTCCGAACTAATCAAAGTATAATTTTTTATTGTGTGTTGTTAACTAAAAGGAGCGTTTAGAATTTTTTCTATTCGCTCTTTTTTAATTCTAAAATGAAGGTTTTGAGAAGAAAAATCATCAAATTCAAAATTTTATTAATTTTTACAACTCATTTATTTTCGATTTAAGAGACTTTTTTAAAATTCACATTTTTATTCAATTGAAAAACAATTCAAAATTCATTTTAAGGTCGTTTTTATGACTTTTAAGCAACGATTGTAGAAATTAACAAATGTTGATAACTTAAGAGGTTCAGTAGTAGTTTTTCTTCCTTTTTTTTAACCATTTAATTATATTTGTTTATAGTAATAAAAGATTATTTAGCACAAATATTATGAGCGAAGAAAATAAAAAGAGTAATTATTCGGCAGATAGTATTCAGGCATTAGAAGGAATGGAGCACGTAAGAATGCGTCCTTCGATGTATATTGGAGATACTGGAGTAAGAGGATTACATCATTTAGTTTATGAGGTTGTAGATAACTCTATTGATGAGGCTTTAGCAGGTCATTGTGATACCATTCATGTTATCATTAATGAAGATAATTCTATTTCTGTTGAAGATAATGGTCGTGGTATTCCTGTAGACATTCACAAAAAAGAAGGTGTTTCTGCATTAGAGGTTGTAATGACTAAAATTGGAGCAGGAGGTAAGTTCGATAAAGATTCATATAAAGTATCTGGAGGTCTTCACGGAGTTGGGGTATCGTGTGTTAACGCACTTTCTGACCATTTACGAGCAACAGTTCATAGAGAAGGAAAAATTTACGAGCAAGAATACGAAAGAGGTAAAAGTTTATATCCTGTAAAACAAATTGGTACTACAGATAAAAGAGGTACAATCGTAACTTTTAAACCTGATGGAACAATATTTACACAAACATTAGAATATTCGTATGATACTTTAGCGGCTCGTTTACGTGAATTATCGTTCTTAAATAAAGGAATTACAATTACTTTAGTTGATAAAAGAGATATTGACGATAAAGGTGAAGCAAGAAAAGAAACATTCCATTCTCAGGAAGGTTTAAAGGAATTTGTTAAGTTTTTAGATGGAAACCGTGTGCCAATTATTACGCACGTAATTTCTATGGAGAACGACAAAGGAGAAATTCCAGTTGAGGTTGCTTTAATTTATAATGAAAGTTATACCGAGAATATTTTCTCTTATGTAAATAATATTAATACTCACGAAGGAGGAACGCATTTACAAGGTTTCCGTATGGGATTAACACGTACGTTGAAAAAATATGCGGATGCTTCTGGTTTATTAGATAAATTAAAATTTGAAATTTCGGGAGACGATTTCCGTGAAGGTTTAACAGCTATTATTTCTGTTAAAGTTGCAGAACCTCAATTCGAAGGTCAAACGAAAACAAAATTAGGAAATAGAGAAGTAGTTTCACCCGTTTCTCAAGCGGTAGCTGAAATGTTAGAAAACTACTTAGAAGAAAATCCTGCAGATGCTAAAACAATTGTACAAAAGGTAATTTTGGCTGCTCAAGCACGTCATGCTGCTAAAAAAGCACGTGAAATGGTACAACGTAAAACCGTTATGGGCGGTGGTGGTTTACCAGGTAAATTATCAGATTGTTCTGAGCAAGATCCAGCAAAATGTGAAATTTTCCTTGTAGAGGGAGATTCGGCGGGTGGTACTGCAAAACAAGGTCGTGATAGATTTTTCCAAGCGATTTTACCTTTAAGAGGTAAGATTTTAAATGTGGAAAAAGCGATGCAACATAAAGTTTTTGAAAACGAAGAGATTAGAAATATTTTTACAGCTTTAGGGGTAACTGTTGGAACAGAAGAAGATAGTAAAGCCTTAAACTTATCTAAATTAAGATATCATAAAGTTGTAATTATGTGTGATGCCGATGTCGATGGTTCTCACATTTCAACTCTTATTTTAACGTTCTTCTTCCGTTATATGAAAGAATTAATTGAAGGAGGTCACGTTTACATTGCTCAACCACCATTATATCAAGTTAAAAAAGGTAATAAAAAAGCCTATGCTTGGAATGATGACCAACGTGATAGATTATCAATGGAAATGGGTGGAGGAACAAGTATCCAACGTTATAAAGGTCTTGGAGAGATGAATGCAGAACAACTTTGGGAAACTACATTAAATCCAGAGTACAGAACATTCCGTCAAGTAACTATTGAAAATTTAGGTGAAGCAGATAGAGTATTCTCAATGTTAATGGGGGATGAGGTTCCACCACGTAGAGAATTCATTGAGAAAAACGCAGCTTACGCTAAAATCGACGTATAATCACGCATTTAAAATATATTCACATATATGAAATGTAAACTAATAGTAGGTCTTTTGTTCTTAGGATTTTCGAATTCAATTAAAGCGCAAACAGCCACACAGTTAGAACAATTAGGGTATCTTTTAGAAGATGCCCTTTTGTATTCGAAGCAATATTTAATTCCAGCAACAGATGGTGCCGTTTATCAAGCATCTTCTGCATGGATAACTTCTGCAAAAAAGAAAAAAGCTTGGGAAATTTCTCTTGGAATTCATGCTAATATGTTTAAGGTTCCGAATGCCGATAGAAGCTTTATGATTCATAACTCTGATTTTAAGTTTTTCACTATCGAAAACGGAGCATCAGAATTAGAAGTGCCAACAGCATTAGGAAATGGAGATACGTATTATTTAGTGGGCGATTTAGATGGTGAACAAATTCGTTTGAAAACACCAAAAGGAGTAAACCAAGAATACATTACGTATCCTTATTTAGATGCTTCTGTTGCCTTACCTTATGGAACTGAAGTAATTGGTCGTTTTTCAAATAAAACGAATCTAAAAAGAGGATATTATCAAGTGTATGGTTTTGGTGTCAAACATAATTTGAGTCAGTATTTCCCAAAATTAGAGGCTAAAAAAATCAATATTGCTGCCATGACGTTTTATTCTAACGAAGATATTAGTTTTGATTTCTTAGATGTGAATACTTCATATGGGAATTTAGGAATTAACAATTTAAATGGATTGGTAGATTCTTATCATTATCAATTATCCGTTTCAAAAGAAATTAAAAACTTTGAAATATTGGGTAGCTTTATAGTGAATTCTAGTAATTTCAATTATGTAGTAAGCGGACAAAAAGGTGAAATTGAAAATCTTTTACCCGCTCAAGAAATTGTTAATCAGCTTTTGAATACCATTGAAAAAAGAAAAACAAATTATATAGGTGAAGTGGGTGTAAACTATAGTTTGAAAGATTTTAATTTCATGACTGCTTTTGCATTCGGGAAATTTATCAATTTAAATTTTGGAACGTCTTATAAGTTTAATTAAAAACAAAAAAAAATATACTAAAAAAGCAAAAAGTCCCAATTTTGGGACTTTTTTTATATCTAAATTTAAGATTAGAAGTTTGGAGATAATTCGTATTTTTTATAGAAATTGTCTAACACTTCAACAACTTCATCTTCGTTATCAACTATTTTAAATAAATTTAAATCTTCAGGAGAAGCATTTTTGAATTTATCAATAATTACTTCTTTAACCCAATCAATTAAACCTGTCCAAAATTCAGTACCTACTAAAATAATAGGGAATTTTGCAATCTTTTTAGTTTGTATTAATGTAATCGCTTCAAACATTTCGTCTAACGTTCCAAAACCACCAGGCATTACTACAAATCCTTGAGAATATTTTACAAACATTACTTTTCTTACGAAGAAATAATCGAAGTTTAAGTTTTTATCTCTATCGATATAAGGGTTAAAGTGTTGCTCGAAAGGTAGTTCAATATTTAAACCTACTGAAGTTCCACCACCTAAGTGTGCGCCTTTGTTACCAGCTTCCATGATACCTGGCCCACCACCTGTAATAACACCATATCCTGCTTTAGAGATTTTATAAGCAATTTTCTCTGCTAAAAGATAATATTTGTCTTCTGGTTTTGTTCTTGCTGATCCAAAAATAGATACACACGGTCCGATACGTCCCATAGTTTCATATCCATTTACGAATTCAGACATAATTTTAAAAATTGCCCAAGAATCGTTCGCTCTAATTTCGTTCCAAGTTTTTTGTTTTAATTTTTCTTGGATTCTTTCATCATCATTTTGATATTGATCTGCTGCCATACTATTATTAATAATAAGTTTAAAATTAATTTTAAGCAGTGTTGTTGTGGAAGTAGTTGGGTGCTAAGATAATTCTTTTTTCAAAAACTGAGCCGTATAACTTTTTTTATTTTTCACAATTTCTTCTGGAGTTCCAGTACATAATACTTCTCCGCCGCCTTTTCCGCCTTCTAAACCAATATCAATAATATAATCGGCCAATTTAATAACGTCTAAATTATGTTCAATAATTAAAACGGTATTGCCTTTATCTACTAATTTATTGATAACATCCATCAAAATACGAATGTCTTCAAAATGCAGTCCAGTTGTGGGTTCATCTAAAATATAAAAGGTGTTTCCTGTATCTTTTTTAGATAATTCACCCGCTAATTTAATACGTTGTGCTTCACCACCAGAAAGAGTCGTACTTTGTTGTCCTAATGTAATATAACCTAAACCAACATCTTGAATGGTTTTTACTTTTCTGTAAATTTTAGGAATATTTTCAAAGAATTCAACTGCTTCATCTACAGTCATATTCAATACATCAGAAATTGATTTTCCTTTGTAACGAATTTCCAACGTTTCTCTATTGAAGCGTTTTCCTTGACACGTTTCACATTCTACATAAACATCCGGTAAGAAACTCATTTCAATTGTTCTTACTCCAGAACCTTCACAGGTTTCGCATCTTCCGCCTTTTACATTAAAACTGAATCGACCTGGCTTATATCCACGAATCATAGATTCTGGTGTCATTGTAAATAAAGTTCTAATTTCAGAAAACACATCAGTATATGTCGCTGGATTACTTCTAGGAGTTCTTCCAATTGGACTTTGGTCGATATCAATAACCTTGTCAATATGCTCTAAACCTTCAATTTTCTTATAAGGCTGAGGTTTTTTTACTGCATTATAAAAATGCGCATTTAATATAGGATACAACGTTTCGTTAATTAAAGTCGATTTTCCACTTCCAGAAACTCCAGAAACGCAAATCATTTTTCCTAACGGAATGTCAATCGAAACATTTTTTAAGTTATTTCCTGTCGCTCCTTTCAATTTTAGGAATTTTCCGTTTCCTTCTCTTCTTGTTTTAGGAACTTCAATTTGCATTTTTCCATTTAGGAATTGTGCCGTAATTGTTTTTTCTTTTAATAATTCAGCTGGTGTACCTTGACTGATAATTTGCCCGCCATGTTTTCCGGCTTTCGGACCAATATCAATAACATGATCGGCACGAACAATCATGTCTTTATCGTGTTCTACAACTAAAACGGAGTTGCCAATATCACGTAAACTTTCTAACGATTTGATTAATCTTTCGTTGTCACGTTGATGTAAACCAATACTAGGTTCATCTAAAATATATAAAACGCCAACTAATTGCGATCCAATTTGAGTAGCTAAACGAATTCGTTGCGCTTCTCCACCAGAAAGTGTTTTCGAACTTCTATTCAAACATAAATAATCTAAACCAACATCTAATAAAAAGTTGATTCTTGCATTTATTTCTTTTAGAATTTCTGCAGCAATAGTTTGTTGTTTATCAGATAAGTGCTGTGGTAATTCTGAAAACCATTTGCTTAATTCCACAATATCCATGTGTACTAAATCGCCAATACTTTTATCGTTGATTTTAAAGTACAATACTTCTTTTCTTAAACGTGTTCCTTCACATTCTGAACAATTATTTTCGTCCATGAATTCTTTAGCCCAACGTCTGATACTTTGAGTTTCCGATTGTTCGAATTGATTTTTGATAAAGTTTGAAATTCCTTCAAAGTCAATTTTATAATCTTTGGTAATTCCCATGACTTTAGAAACCACAGAAAATTTCTCGTTTCCACCATATAAAATCATTTCCATTGCTTCTGCAGGAATTGCTTCTATTGGATCGGTTAATTTGAATCCGAATTTTTCGCCAATAAATTCCAATTGTTTAAAAATCCATGAACTTTTATATTCACCTAACGGTGCAAAACCTCCAGATTTTATTGAAACTTTTGGGTTTGGAATGATTTTCTGTAGATTGATTTCATTTACAACACCTAAACCATTACAAGTTGGACAAGCGCCTTTTGGTGAATTAAATGAAAAGTTATTGGGTTCGGGATTTGGATATGAAATACCTGAAGTCGGGCACATTAAACTTCTACTGTAAAAGCGTGGTTCTTCCGTGTCTTGTTCGATTACCATCATGATATCATCACCATGATGCATGGCAACTTTAATACTTTCGGTTAATCTTTTATCGGTGTCTTCGTCATTTTTAACCGCAATTCTATCGATTACTATTTCGATATCGTGTGTTTTATAACGATCGACTTTCATGCCGTATTCTAAATCTTTAATCACGCCATCAATTCGAACTTTTAAAAAGCCTTGTTTGGCAATTTGTTCGAATAATTCGCGATAATGACCTTTACGAGAACGAATAACTGGCGCTAAAATATTAATACGTTTACCATCGAATTC
Organism: Flavobacterium urocaniciphilum; assembly: GCF_900110615.1. Lineage (GTDB taxonomy): Bacteria > Bacteroidota > Bacteroidia > Flavobacteriales > Flavobacteriaceae > Flavobacterium > Flavobacterium urocaniciphilum. Next base: position 180,972 of record NZ_FOEI01000005.1, on the reverse strand, counting down.
TTCTAAAATTAATTCTTTAATTTGATCATCAGAATACGAAACCATTTTTTCACCCGTGTTATAACTATACGCATCTGAAGCTCTAGCATATAAAAGACGAAGGAAATCGTAAATTTCAGTGATGGTTCCAACAGTAGAACGTGGACTTTTATTGGTCGTTTTTTGTTCAATGGCAATAACTGGTGAAAGTCCGTCTATTTTATCAACATCTGGTCTTTCTAAACCACCTAAAAACTGACGTGCATAAGCAGAAAATGTTTCAATATAACGACGTTGTCCTTCAGCATAAATGGTATCAAATGCCAAAGAAGATTTTCCTGAACCTGATAAGCCAGTAATAACAACTAGTTTTTCACGAGGAATCGTAACGTCAATATTTTTTAAATTATGAGCGCGAGCACCAATAATTTCGATAGTTTCTTCTGAGTGTTGCATAGTTTTTTGAGCAAAATGCAAAATTACAATAAAGTTGGGAGTTAGGAGTTAGGAGTTAGAAGTATTTTTGAAAATTTATGATTTACTTCTCAAAAATTTTATGAATGAATCCTAATTTCATACGGTCTAGCATTTTTTTGATGAAATTCCAAAAGAACACCCTTTGTCCGAATAATGTTCCGAACATAAAAAGTAAAATTTTATAAAAAGGTAAAATAACAATAATGTAAAGTGGATAATACAACCACAAACTCACGCTTTCTTTGGTAATTCCAATAGAGCTTAAAATAGGTTTCGCAATATATGCTGAAGTGGAACCAGTAATGGCAAATACTAAAATAATTATAAAAAACTGAAAATTACTTGTAATATTCCAGCGTTCTTTAAGCTTGTTCATGTTATATTCTGGCTGTAAAACCGCCTAATTGTTGTTTGTTGGTTAATTGAAAATATACTAAATAGTAATAAAGCATGTAATTTACTTCGTATCCGTAATTAATATCAAATTGATAATCAATTGGTAGTTGATATAAGTCAGAATATTGTGGATTTCTACTTCTTGCATTCCATTCTGTAACCCAAATTCTATTTCTTGATTCTAAATACGATTGAGAATAATATCCTCTTGGTTTTGCATAAGCATTATACCAAGATGTAAAACCTGCATCTATAATTACTACTTCATATTCTAATTCTTCATTAGCAATTCTAATAGTATCACTAGTCATCTTTTCTGGATTTTCTGTAGCCATTTTTTTATTTGACTGACAAGAAACCAAAAAGCACATCAAAATTACTATGTAAAATTGTTTCATCATAACTTGAATGTTAGAAAGCATAAAGATAAAAAAAAGTCCCGAATATTCGGGACTAATTTATATTGATTTTAAATAAATAATTATTTACCAAATAGTTTTCCTAATAAACCGCCTAAACCGCCAGATTTTTTTGTAACTGCAGCTACAGCATCACTCATGCCAACTTGCCCGTCACCATCTTGGTCTAATCCGAACTGACCACCATATTTAGTAACCATATCCATTAAGCCACCACCTTGACCACCACCAATTGAATTAACAATATCTTGAACATTGAAACCTGGTTGGTTTGGATCTTGCGCTTTACTAACTAATCCGCCTAATACTTGTGGAATTAATCCACCAGCAACACCACCAGCAGCTTCAGGAGATAATCCGAATTTCTCTCCTAAATTACCTGTTACTTTACCAGCTAATTCTTTAACAACAGGATTATTCATGTCTATAGCTTCTTTACCTGATAGCATTCCTGCTAAATCACCAATATTTCCACCAGCAACCATATCTTTTAAGCCCGATAGGATAGAACCACTAGCTTCTTCCATTACGGCTTCGTTATGTTCATTCGGTACGGCTGGATTGTTTACAACCGCATCACCACCAAATTGTTTTACTAATTCTGTTAATTGATCAAACATAGTTTTATAATTTATTAGTTTTTATAAAGATATAAAAAAAATGTTAGTTTTTTAACAAACTAATGATTTGCTCTGCAAGCTCAGTTCCAATACGATCTTGAGCTTCTAAAGTAGCTGCACCAATATGAGGCGTTAATGAAATTTTTGGATGCATTAAGATTTGAATTTCCGGTGTTGGTTCATTTTCAAAAACATCTAATCCAGCAAATAATACTTTTTCAGCATCTAACGCTTCCACTAATGCTACTTCATTGATTACACCACCACGAGAACAATTTACAATTCCAACTTCATCTTTCATTAAATCGAATTCAGCTTTATCAATTACATAACCTTCCTGTGCAGGAACGTGAAGTGTAATAAAATCTGAATGTTTAAATAAATCTTCCATAGATTCCGTGACGATTTCAACATTGATAAATTGTCCGTTATAGAAATCTACACGTACTACAGCTTCATTTACGTATTTATCAACAGCAATTACTTTCATTCCTAATCCTAAAGCCATTTTAGCTACAGCTTGACCAATTCGTCCGAAACCAATAATTCCTAATGTTTTACCACGAAGTTCTAATCCGTTAGCGTATGCTTTTTTCAAACCATTGAAATTTGTGTCACCTTCTAAAGGCATGTTTCTATTGGCATCATGTAAAAATCGAACACCTGAAAATAAATGTGCGAATACTAATTCCGCCACACTTTCTGAAGATGCTGCTGGTGTATTAATTACATGAATTCCTTTTGAGCGTGCATAATCTACATCGATATTGTCCATTCCAACACCACCACGACCGATGATTTTTAATCCCGGACAAGCATCTATAATATCTTGTTTAATTTTTGTTGCACTTCTTACTAGAACCACTTGAACATTATTGGTATTGATGTAATTGGCAACTTGCTCTTGGGCAACTTTTGTTGTTATTACTTCAAATCCAGCTTTTTCTAAGGCTTTTATACCACTTTTTGATATTCCGTCGTTGGCTAATATTTTCATTCTTATGTTTATTTGTTTAACCGGTTATTTGTTTATTTGAAAAACATGTAACCCAATATTTTAATTTTATTTACTGAATACTTGAAACTAATTACTGAACACTTGTCTCTAATTCTTGCATCACATCTACTAAAACCTGAACACTTTCAATTGGAAGTGCATTGTACATAGAAGCTCTATAGCCTCCAACTGATCGATGTCCGGTTAATCCAGAGATGCCTGCTGCTTTCCACATAGCATCAAATTTTTCTGTTAACGATTCGTCAGTTAAAACGAATGTAGCATTCATATTACTTCGATCTTCTACAACAGCAGTTCCTTTAAACAATGGATTTCTGTCGATTTCTGTGTAAAGTAATTGTGCTTTTTGTTCGTTGATTTTTTCGATAGCTGAAATTCCACCATTTGCTTTTAACCATTGTAACGTCAATAATGAAGTGTAAATAGCAAAAACCGGTGGTGTGTTATACATACTTTCTTTAGCAATATGTTGTTGGAAATTTAGCATGTTTGGAATTTCTCTTCCAGTTTTACCTAAAATTTCTTCCTTCACTACAACTAATGTTACACCAGCTGGACCCATATTTTTTTGAGCTCCGGCATATATTAAATCAAATTGAGAAAAATCGATGCTTCTTGAAAAAATATCTGAACTCATATCGCAAACCATTGGAATATTGGTTTTTGGGAATGATTTCATTTGTGTTCCGAAGATGGTATTGTTACTTGTACAATGTAAATAATCTGCATCAGCAGGTACAATATAATCTTTTGGAATAAAATTATAATTTTCTGATTTTGAAGAGGCTAATACTAAAGTTTCTCCAAAATGTTTAGCTTCTTTAATAGCGCCACTTGCCCAAGTACCAGTGTCTAAATAGGCAGCTTTACCATCAACTTTCATTAAATTGTAAGGAACCATTAAAAATTCTAAACTAGCACCACCATGTAAAAATAATGCTTGATAGCCTTTGTTTTCCAATCCTAAAAGCTCTAATGCTAAAGCGCGAGCTTCTTCCATAACCGCTACAAAATCTTTGCTACGGTGTGAAATTTCTAGAATAGATAAACCAGAATAATTAAAGTTAAGAACGGCTTGTGCTGCCTTTTCAAATACCTCTTTAGGTAAAATGCAAGGTCCAGCACTAAAATTGTGTTTTGTCATGTTGTTTTTTGTTGTGTTGTTGCGACCAGAATTTACTCTGGCTTCTAGGTTAAAGTTAGGTTTATGTATATGTATTTCTTTCTTTTTTTGATTTTGAATTAATTTGGAGATATCCATAACTTATAAATTATTTAAAAACAAAATAGTATCAACATTGTCTGCATAATCCCAAAGTTTTGGTTTTTGAGTTTCACCAAATTTTACAGAATCTTCAATTATTCCGTTGGAAACAATGCATTGAATTTGCTCAGAATCGTTTTTGAAACGCGTTTTTAAATCTTCAACATCCTCATAATATTCATAAAATAAAGATGAAATAGGTGAGGAGTAGCTCGTATCTTCTTTAATGGTTAAAAATTCGTTGTCTAATAATTCGAAATTACTCATTAAAAATACCGCTTTATTATAATCGTAATTATTAGCATATTTTTCGTAGAAAATTACGTCTTTTTGTGCATACATTCCTTTGAAAAATAGCTCGAAATCGTAATTTTTTGGAACAAATATTTTAGAAACATTTCGGCAACCTAAACCAAAATATCTGAAAACATCTTCACTTAGTAATTCCATATCTTCCAATGTTTCATTACCTGATAAAACAGCCACAGAATTTCTACTTTTGCGAATAATATTTGGAACAGAAGCAAAATAATATTCAAAATAACGAGAAGTATTATTACTTCCAGTAGCAATAACCGCATCAAAGTTTTCTAATTTACCTTCAACAAATGTTATTTTATTTTTTAATTGATCGTCTAACGAAATTAAATAATTGGCTAAAAATTTTATTAAATGATCGTCTTTACTAGATGTTTTGATAATTACATTGTTTCCAGAAATTAAAACCGAAAGAAAATCATGAAAACCTACTAGAGGAATATTACCAGCTAAAATTAAACCTACATTTTTAGGATCTTTTTCTTTGAAAGTATAATGTGATAGCCACTGATTTAAATTGTCTTCCGTTAAAGCTTCGGCCCAATTTGTAATACTATAATGTACATTTTCAGGTGTAAACCAATTGTTGTGAGATTGTGATAATTCAATCAAATCTATGAACGAATGGAAAAATAAATCATTGTTTTTAACCTCACTTTTTTGCTGATTATTGTCTAAAGAAAACTGACTTAAAAATTTTCCTAATTCAACAAAACAATTTTTTATTTCAGATTGTAACATTCGATATTTGTTTATAATGGGTTTACGTTGTATTTTTGCACAAAATTAAGCAAATAAGTTGTAAATGTTTAGAGGAAATTAAAATTCTTCTAACTTCCAACTTCTAACTTCTAACTTAAAAAAAATGGCAATTATAATAACAGACGAATGTATTAATTGTGGGGCTTGCGAACCAGAATGTCCAAATACAGCAATATATGAAGGAGCAGATGATTGGAGATGGAAAGATGGAACTAAACTTTCAGGAAAAATCATTTTACCAGACGGAACAGAAGTTGATTCTGATGCGGCTCAAACACCTTTATCAGACGATTTATATTATATTGTTCCAGGTAAATGTACAGAATGTAAAGGTTTCCATGAAGAACCTCAATGTGCTGCTGTTTGTCCGGTTGATTGTTGTGTACCAGACGATAATCATGTTGAAAGTGAAGAAACACTTTTAAACAGACAATCATTTTTACATAATGAATAAATTTTAAGTAAAAAGTTTTTTTGAAAAACTACTTTTAAAAAATATAAAATAATTTAAACAACCCGTGGAAAAGTCCCCTTCGGGGATTTAGGGCTCAAAAATATGAAAGCAGGAATTGTAGGCTTACCAAACGTAGGAAAATCGACATTATTTAATTGTTTATCAAACGCAAAAGCGCAAAGTGCAAACTTCCCGTTTTGTACTATCGAACCAAATATTGGAGTAGTAAACGTACCAGATCCAAGAATCGCTAGATTAGAGGAATTGGTTAAACCAGAGCGTGTTCAAATGGCAACAGTTGATATTGTTGATATTGCAGGTTTAGTAAAAGGTGCGAGTAAAGGTGAAGGTTTAGGAAATCAATTCTTAGGAAATATTAGAGAATGTAACGCTATTATTCACGTTTTACGTTGTTTTGATAACGATAATATCGTACACGTTGATGGAAATGTAAACCCAATTCGTGATAAAGAAACTATCGATATCGAATTACAATTAAAAGACTTAGAAACAGTTGAAAAACGTTTAGAAAAAGCGAATAAAGGTGCTAAAACAGGTAATGCTGAAGCAAAAATTGAAAAAGCTATCTTAGATAGAATTAAAGAAGCTTTATTACAAGGAAAATCAGCTAGAACGGTAGTTCCTAATGGTAATGAAGAAGAAGCTTTATACGATGCTTTTCAATTAATTACTGCAAAACCAGTTTTATATGTTTGTAATGTTGACGAAGCTTCTGCTGTAAACGGAAATAAATATGTAGATCAAGTTCGCGAATTAGTAAAAGACGAGCATGCTGAGGTTATTGTACTTTCAGTTGGTGCTGAAGCGGATATTAATGAATTAGAAAGTTACGAAGAACGTCAAGTTTTCTTAGAAGATATGGGATTAACAGAACCAGGTTCAGCAGTTTTAATTCGTGCAGCTTATAAATTATTAAACTTACAAACGTATTTCACAGCTGGAGTTAAAGAAGTAAGAGCTTGGACTATCGGAATTGGTGATACAGCACCTCAAGCAGCTGGAGTTATTCACTCAGATTTCGAAAAAGGATTTATCCGTGCAGAAGTTATTGCTTTTGAAGATTATTCAAACTTTGGATCAGAAGCAAAAGTAAAAGAAGCTGGAAAATTACGTGTTGAAGGTAAAGAGTATATCGTAAAAGATGGTGATGTAATGCATTTCCGTTTTAACGTATAGTCATTGCGAGGTACGAAGCAATCTATTAAATATAAAATCTGCTAATTTGTTTTAGCAGATTTTTTTTTGTGGCATAGCATTTGTTAAGTTCTTCTTAAAATCGTTTAGCCATGAAAAAATCTGTTTTAATCTTTGGTTTAATACTACTCTTTATGTCATGTCGTAGAAGAGTGGAGAATTATGTTGAGTTTAGTGAAAATCAACCTGTAGATGTTGAAGAAATTCAAAATGTACCAGAAAATTGGTTTGGAAATTATAGGTCAATCGATTCGTCCTTAATTTCTATAGAAAAAGATAAAATCATTGAGAAATGGTTTAGCGATTGGAAAATCTCAATCAAAGAAAAAGATTCCTTTCCAAATTTGACTTTTCAGAAAAATTTCGTGATTGACAATACAACCAATGAAAAAACAAAGTTAATTTCTAAAAATGATTCGTTATTTTGGAAAGAACAATATTCAGATACTATCTTTATAAAAGATAAAATTTTAAAATTATATAAAGATGCTTTGATTTTGAATACAAATGATGAAGGAAGAATTTATATTGATGTTTTAAAGAAAGAAAATAATCAAATTAGAAAATTCTCCATCGATAGTAAAGAAGATTTTGAAAAATTGAAAAGAGAAATTAAAGTCGATTTTGAATATAAATATTCTAATAATGATACTACTGTTATTGTAAAACCTACAAAATCAGATTTTAGAAAAATTTTACGTAAAAAAGGATATACAAACGAAATGATTTATACAAAAATATGAGAATAGTAATTAAAACTTTAAAATACATTGGCTTTTTCTTAATAGCCTTATTGTCATATGGTTTACTAGTAACGTTGTTGTCCTATATTCCAGTAAATACCAATCAATTTGCTACAGATGAACCTAAAGTAGATATTTTTATTCTTTCCAACGGAGTACATACAGATATCGTTGTTCCGGTTAAAAATGAATTTTGCGATTGGACCAAAGATGTAAAATTCGAACATACAATTGCTAAAGATTCAACAGTGAAATATTTAGCAATGGGTTGGGGTGATAGAGGTTTTTATTTAGAAACTCCAACTTGGGCCGATTTGAAAGTCAGTACGGCGCTAAAAGCAGCTTCTGGATTAAGTACAAGTGCTTTACATACTACTTTTTATAAATCAATGAAAGAAGACAACTATTGTAAGAAGATTAGAATATCTACTTTAGAATACGAAAACTTAGTTGCTTTTATTAAAGAATCTTTTGAAGTTAATTCTGGCGAAATCATCAAAATAGATACCGATGCCGTTTACGGAAAAAACGATATTTTTTATGAAGCAAAAGGAAGTTATTCGATGTTTTATACTTGTAATTCTTGGGCTAATCAAGCCTTAAAAGCTGCAGGGCAAAAAGCGGCTTTACATACTTTAACTGATACTGGAATTTTTAGGCATTATGCTAATTAGTAAAAAACGAATAGTAATTGGTAAATAGCATTTTTTGTTGGTAAAAACTAATTACTTTTCACTAATCACTATTCACCAAAAAATGTTCAAAACTTCTTTGCATTCCGCTTTTAAAATTAGGTCAATTCAACTATATTAGCACATTATCCATTTTTGTGTCTATGTTAGAAGAATTAAATCAAACCCAATATACCGAAGATAATATTCGTTCGCTTGATTGGCAAGAACATATCCGAATTCGTCCGGGAATGTACATTGGAAAATTAGGTGATGGTTCTACGCCAGATGATGGTATTTACATTCTAGTAAAAGAGGTTATCGATAACTGTATCGATGAATTTGCTATGGGTGCTGGTAAAACAATTGAAGTAACCATCAAAGACCGATTAGTAACGGTTCGCGATTACGGTCGTGGTATTCCGTTAGGAAAAGTGGTTGATGTTGTTTCAAAAATGAATACCGGTGGTAAGTACGATTCGAAAGCATTTAAAAAATCTATCGGATTAAATGGAGTCGGAACGAAAGCGGTAAACGCCTTATCAAATTATTTCCGTGTTGAATCGGTTCGAGATAACCAACAAAAAGCCGCAGAATTTTCAGCAGGATTGTTAACATCTGAAGAAGAAATTGTAGAAACTACTAAACGTCGTGGTACAAAAGTTTCTTTTATTGCAGATGAAAGCATCTTTAAAAACTACAAATATCGTAATGAGTATGTAGAGAAAATGTTGCGTAATTACACGTATTTGAATAGAGGCTTAACCTTGTATTACAATGGCGATAAGTTTTATTCAGAATACGGATTAAAAGATTTATTGGAAGACAATATTTTGGAAGAAGATATGGTGTATCCAGTAATTCATTTGGAGGGTGAAGATATTGAAATCGCGTTAACACATAGTAAATCACAATACTCTGAAGAATACTATTCTTTCGTAAACGGACAAAACACCACGCAAGGTGGAACGCATTTAGGTGCTTTCCGAGAAGGTGTGGTGCGTACGTTAAAAGAATTTTACAATAAAAACTTTGAAGCTTCAGATATTCGTAAATCGATTGTAGCTTCTATTGCGGTTCGTGTAGAAGAACCCGTTTTTGAATCGCAAACTAAAACCAAGTTAGGTTCAACAGATATGGGACCAAAAGGACCATCTGTTCGTACGTTCGTAAACGATTTTATCAAAACGAAATTAGATAACTTCTTACATAAAAATCCAGAAATTGCTGATCTATTGCTTCGTAAAATTTTACAAGCAGAACGCGAGCGTAAAGAATTGTCTGGTATTCGTAAATTAGCGAAAGAACGTGCTAAAAAAGCAAGTTTGCATAATAAAAAATTACGCGATTGTCGTGTGCATTTAACAGATGTAAAAAACCCAAGATATTTAGAAAGTACGCTTTTTATTACGGAGGGAGATTCGGCTTCGGGTTCGATTACCAAATCTCGAGATGTAAATACACAAGCGGTTTTCTCTTTACGTGGTAAACCTTTGAATTCTTACGGAATGACGAAGAAAATCGTATATGAAAACGAAGAATTCAACTTATTGCAAGCGGCTTTAGATATTGAAGAAGATTACGAAAACTTAAGATATAACAATATCGTTATTGCTACCGATGCCGATGTCGATGGTATGCACATTCGATTACTGTTAATTACGTTTTTCTTGCAGTTTTTCCCAGAATTAATCAAGGAAGGTCATTTATACATTTTACAAACACCGTTATTCCGTGTGCGTAATAAGAAAGAAACGATTTATTGTTATTCTGATGAAGAACGAATTAATGCAATTGAAAAACTAAAACCAAAGCCAGAAATCACACGATTCAAAGGATTGGGAGAGATTTCTCCAGATGAGTTCAAACATTTTATTGGTCAAGATATTCGTTTAGATCCTGTTATGTTAGACAAACTAATGTCCATTGAAAAACTATTAGAATTCTATATGGGTAAAAACACACCAGACCGACAAGAGTTTATCATCAATAACTTGAAAGTGGAGTTGGATACGGCTGAGGAACTTTTGGGATCGAATTAAAAACTGAAAACTGTCAACCTAAAAACTGACAATTAAAATATGAACGAAGAAAATCAAAATTTAAACCCAGACGAAAGTCAAGATTTTATACCTGAAAACCAAGAGCAATTGGAACATTCCGATTCTATTACTAAGGTTACAGGAATGTATAAAGATTGGTTTTTAGATTACGCCTCTTATGTAATTCTAGAGCGTGCAGTTCCGGCTATTGAAGATGGTTTTAAACCAGTTCAGCGTCGTATCATGCACTCGATGAAAGAATTAGACGATGGTCGTTATAATAAAGTGGCGAATATTATCGGACACACTATGCAGTATCATCCTCACGGAGATGCAAGTATTGGTGATGCGATGGTAAATATCGGTCAGAAAGATTTATTAATCGATTGTCAAGGAAACTGGGGAAATATTTTTACAGGAGATGGTGCTGCGGCGCCTCGTTATATTGAAGCACGTTTGAGTAAGTTTGCTGGTGATGTAGTTTTCTCACCAAAAGTTACCGAATGGCAGCTGAGTTATGATGGTCGTAAAAACGAACCTATTCATTTACCCGTAAAATTCCCATTATTGTTAGCACAAGGTGGTGAAGGTATTGCCGTAGGTTTATCTACCAAATTATTGCCTCATAATTTCAATGAGTTAATTGACGCTTCGGTTAAAATTTTAAAAGGAAAACCATTTACTTTATTCCCAGATTTTCCAACAGCTGGTATTGCGGATGTATCCAATTATAATGATGGAATGCGTGGCGGACGTGTGCGTGTACGTGCGAAAATAGCTCCATTAGATAAGAATACCTTGGTTGTGACACAAATTCCTTTTTCTACAGATACAACCAAATTGATTGACAGTATCTTAAAAGCTAATGAAAAAGGGAAAATCAAGATTAAAAAGATTGAAGATAATACAGCGGCTGAGGTTGAAATTCTAATCCATTTACAACCAGGAACTTCTCCTGATAAAATGATTGATGCTTTATATGCGTTCACCGATTGTGAAGTGTCTATTGCTCCGTTAGGATGTGTTATCGAAAATTGTAATAAGCCATTGTTTATTGGTGTTTCAGATATGTTGAAAATTTCAACAAATCGAACGGTAAACATCTTAAAACGTGAGTTGGAAATTCAATTAGAAGAATTAGAAACAAAATGGCATTTTGCAAACTTAGAAAAGATCTTTATTCGTGAAGAAATGTATATCGACTTCAAATTGTATGGCGATAGAGAATCACTTTACGAGTATTTATATAAGAGTTTCGAGCCGTTTAAGAAGATTTTAATTCGTGATATAATTGACGAAGATTTACAGAAATTAACACAAATTCCGATGATTCGTATTACACGTTTCGATTCGGATAAAGCGGATGAAAATATTGCAAAATTAGAAGCTGAAATGGAAGAAGTGAAACACCATTTGGCTAATATTATAGATTTTGCAATCGATTACTTTGTAAAATTAAAAGAGAAATACGGAAAAGGTCGTGAACGTTTAACAGAGTTAAGAAATTTCGACAATATTCAGGCAACGAAAGTAGTTTTACGTAACCAAAAATTCTATGTAAATAGAGAAGAAGGTTTCGTAGGAATGGGCTTAAGAAAGGACGAATATGTAGGCGAATGTTCAGATATTGATGATGTTATTGTTTTCATGCGAGATGGAAAAATGATGATTTCTAAAATTGACGATAAAAAGTTCTTTGGAAAAGACATTATTCATGCTGCCGTTTTCGATAAAAATGATAAACGTACCATTTACAATATGATTTATCGTGATGGTAAAAATGGTTCGACATTTATCAAACGTTTCAATGTTTCTGGAGTAACTAGAGATAAGGTGTACGATTTAACACAGGAAAAACCAGGTTCGCAAGTCTTGTATTTTTCTGCCAATCCGAATGGAGAAGCTGAGGTAGTAACGGTTTTATTACGTCAAGTAGGAAGTATTAAGAAACTGAAATGGGATCAAGATTTTTCGGAAATTGCAATTAAAGGTCGTGCAAGTAAAGGAAATACCGTTACGAAATATTCCATCAAGAAAATTGAACTAAAAGAAAAAGGTATTTCTACACTTCGACCAAGAAAAATTTGGTTTGATGAGGTGGTGAACCGTTTAAATGTAGATGGAAGAGGAGAGTTACTTGGTGAATTTAAACCAAACGATAGATTACTTATCGCAAATCAATCAGGGAAAATTAAAACCATTATTCCAGAATTATCAACTCATTTTGATGAAGACATGATTGTGATGGAAAAATGGCATCCTAAAAAACCAATTTCTGCTATTTATTACGATGGTGAAAAAGAACGTTACTTTGTAAAACGATTCTTGATTGAAAACGAAAATAAGGAAGAAATTTTCATTACTGAACACGAGAAATCCCAATTAGAAATTGTTTCAACCGATTGGCGACCAATGGCAGAAGTTGTTTTTGCTAAAGTGAAAGGTGTTCAGAAAGAAAATCAGTTGGTTAATTTTGAAGAATTCATCGCAGTTAAAGGAATAAAAGCATTAGGAAATCAACTTACGGCAGAAAAGCTTAAACAAGTTAATTTATTAGATCCTTTGCCATATGAAGAAGTTTTAGATGAGCCTGAAGCAGAAGTTTCTGAAGACAATGAAATCTCTAACGATATTCAAGATTTCAATATTGAATTGGATGATGATGGACAAATCACATTAAGTTTAGATTAGATTATAATTAGCATAAAAAAAGCCTCATTTTCATGAGGCTTTTTTTTATTTCAATCCTAAATTTCCATCAAAGTTTTCTTCTTCGCTTCTCGTTTTAGGTTTTACAATTAATAAATTATACAATTGATTAATAAGTGCTCTAAGTTCTTGAATGTTGTTCTTTTCAGCAGCTTTATCACCAAGTTTTATCAACTGTTTGAATTTGTTTTTGTCTTTATACTCATTTTCTTCTTTAAATTTGAAAAAGTAATATGAACTATAAACAGCATCATCTTGTTTATAATAAATATCATCTAAAATATTTTCTAACTCTTTCGCTTTAGTTTTAATGATGTATTTGTTATTAGAATTTAAAAAGTGTTTTTCTTCATTAAATATCTTATTGATACTACTTTTTTGCAATTCGTTAGCCTTATCTTCATAATTGCTAAATAAACTTTTTATGTTTTTATAATTTGTTATTTCATCAAAAACATAACGGTGTTTTAATAGTAAATCTAAATCTTGAAGGATAATTCTTTTTAATTCATCTAATCGGTATTTATTATCAGTAGAAACGTCGTTAACTAGTTTTTCACTTTCTTCTTGAATATTAATTAAATCAGTTTTCAAATTATTCAATTGAGCTAAAAACGCATAATTTTCTTCATATTGTTCTCTTTCAATGATTTCGTTGATTTCGGCAATTGATTCTGAAATATCATTTGAGAATTTATGAAATGAAAAGTTTCTTTGATGCGGATTAAATACTTGTTTCAATTCGAAATTAATCGAATCAATATATAGTTCAATTATTAAATCTCTTGATTCAGAAATCTTAAAATTTAATTCGATATCAGTTCCTTTAATGATGTCATTTTCAATTTGTTCGCCACCAATTTCAATATTTCCAATAATTAGATTACTTCCTGGAGAATTTCCAGCATCACCTTCTAAAACATTTATAATCAGTTTGTCATCAGAATTTTTTAAAATACTCTTTGAAACTGTTTTGTAAAGTGTTTTCTTAATGGGTAATAAATCATTCTTTTTAAAGATGCGTTCTAATTGTGTTTTTCCACTAATATCATCAATTTCTAAGGCAATATCATTCGGTAAAGGTTGTCCGTTGATATTGTATAAACCATTCGTAATTTGAATGCTTTCGTTAGTATAAATGCTATTTTTTACACTATCAAATAATTGAATTTTGAAACTATTTTTATGATTTTCAATTAACGGAACAAATTCTTGAATTTTAGCATTAAACGGATTTATTCCGGTATCAAAACCACCATCAAGACGAGTAATTCTATAAAAACCATCTGAAAGTGAAGAGCAAGAAATTTGAATTAATTCCTCTTTGTCTTTAGTGGAATTTTCATAATAAATATCGGCTTCAATTGAAGATTTTGCTTCATTTTCAGTTACAATTTCTTCCGATTCCGTTTTAGTTATGGTACTAATTTTATTTCCAGCATAAAAAGCGGCACCTGCAATTATAGCGGTTGTAGGATCAATATTATTGTCAATTAATACATTCGTTCTACGGTTTAATTCTTCTTTGATGTAAGGAATGTAAGTTGTACCACCAACTAAAATAATTCTTTCAATATCAGAAAATTCTAGATTGTTTTTAACTAATAACTTTTCTAATAAATGAAACGATTCATTAAATTTTAATTCTACAATTTTTTCAAACTCCGATTTAGTAAAATCGAATTCTAAATATAAATCAAGTGGATCAAAATCAATTTCAATTGAAATGTCGTTTTTTAATGATAATGTTTTTTTCGCTTCTTCGGCTTTAAACAATAATTCATTGAATAACTTTTTATAATCACTATTCTCATTTGAAATTAAGGAGTGCCAAACATTATTAATATTTAATGCTTCTTCAATTTTCGGACAAAATATTTTCTCAATAACTAAATAATCTAAATCAACACCACCTAAAAAGTTATTTCCTTGATGATCTATAATATTTAATTCTGAATCGTTTATGTCAATTAAAGCCACATCAAACGTTCCACCACCAAAATCGTAAACAATCCATTTTTTCTTTTCATTTAAATCTAAATTCTGAAAATTAGAATAGGCTAAACAAGCAGCAATAGGTTCTTGTAACAATACAACTTCTTTTAAACCTGCTAAATAACCTGCTTTTTTTGTAGCATTTGATTGAATCGTATCAAAAGAAGCAGGAATTGTAATTACAGAAGTTTGAATCGTTTTATTCGTTTCAAAACTTAATATTTCTTTTAATACGTAAGAAGATAAATCGATTGGAGTTAATGGTTCTTCTATGCTTTCAATATTAAAAACTTCATCGGTTCCCATTTTTCTTTTAAAAGAAGTAAATATTTCACCACTTCCTGTCGCTAATAAATCCCTAGCTTTTTCACCAATAAGTAATCTTCCTTTTTTGAAAGAAACAACAGATGGAGTAGTGTCTTTAAATCCGATTGGGTTTTTAAAAATGGTTACTTTGCCATTTTCAAATTTTGCAATACCAGAATTTGTTGTTCCTAAATCAATACCGTAATTTATTGTATTCATATATGTTTATTCTACTATAACTATACCTTTTTGAACAATTTTTAATTGCCCGTCATTATTGGTATAAATAATTGGCTTTAATACTTTAGTAATCAGAGTTGAATTTTCATTCATTATTTTAGCTTCAATAGAAGTATCTCGTTCATCAAATTTTTTATGAATCGGATTTTCAATGATATATCCTAATTGTTCAAATTCATATTTGATTCTTGTTAGGTTTCTTTCAAGTATATGAATTTCGTTTTCTATTGATTTTCTTTCTATTTCAAAAAGTTGATTAATTATATCTATCATTTTTCTGTATTAATTACATTTGTACAAATTTATAAAAGCCATGAATATAGTAAGCTTATTTTTTCAATTAAATGGAGACCTTAAAAGTATTAATGATTTAAGTGAAAACGAAATTTTTCAGATTGAAAAAAAGATAAAGTTAGAAAAAAAAATTAATCCAGATGCAATTGACAATACAACAGCTGTAAACTTAATTCATGTGTTGAAAAATTATAAATCTAGTTTCTATGTTATTTGTAATACTAGATTACTATTTAATTTTTTAACAGGCGATTATCATTTACGTTCTTTATTTGCGGATACGATTGAAAATCAAAATTTTGATGAAATTCATTTTGTAATTGAAGAATATTTATTAGAAGATTTAAAAAACAATTTGAGAAAAAAATTAGCAGATTATGAATTTGAAGATATTGAGCAATTAATAGAGCATAAAGAGTTATTTCCTTTTTCTTTTATGGCTTTTGTGAAAGTGAAATTGTTTGAAAAGACAAGCTTAATGATTAATCGTTATTCGAACAATACTTATTCAACTAAAGATTTACAAGCGTTATACAATCCAAATTTATATCAATCTTTAAATCATTTTAGCTCTCCTGAATCTGATGATGTTATGAATGATTTAATTAATGTTACTTCGAATTTTTATAACGCAAATAATTTTCAAAAGAATAATAAATTAATTATGAAGTGCATGGTGAATTATCATTCTTTTTCACCACAAGTTAGCGAGATCATTAACCAGAATGCTAAAATTGCTTCTAAAGAAGTAAAAAAAGAAAGTTCAAGTAGTTTTCATTGGGGTTATATTTGGTTTGCAATTATGCTAATAAGAGCAATTATTAAATGTAGCAATACTTAATAATAAGCATAAAAAAAAGCCTCATTTTAATGAGGCTTTTTTTAAGTTATGTGAATGAATTAATTCATTAAATCGTCATCCGTTAATTTTTCATCAATAATTTTATTGTTGTGTAATTTAACTGGTTTCTTGCTGTTTTTCTTCATTCTCAAGTTTAAGAATTCAACAAATAAGGAGAAGAATATTGCAAAGTATAAATAACCTTTAGGAATACTATGAACTTCAGTTCCACCAAAGAATTTAATACTTGCTAAATGTGAACCTTCAGCTAATAGCATTACTCCAATTAATATTAAGAACGATAATCCTAAAATTTGAATAGTAGGATGTTGGTTTACGAATTTAGAAACTGGTCCGGCGAAAATTAACATGATAATAATCGATATAACAATTGCTCCAATCATAATTTCTAAAGCGCCTGCAGGTCCGAAACCAACTGGTGGTTCTGCAGCACTTACTAATCCAACTGCAGTTAAGATACTATCAAAAGAGAAAACAATGTTTAATAATGCAATTTGAATAATTGCTGAAGCTAATGAATTGCTCGCTTTTCCTGCTGTTGCTTCTTCTTCACCTTCTAATTTATGATGTATTTCAGAAACAGATTTGTATAATAAAAACAAACCACCTCCAAAAACGATGATACTTTGACCAGAAATTCCACCAGTAACAAATCCTAAATCGAAATCACAGAACGAATCTTTTAAACTCATTACCCAAGTAATACCAAATAAAAGGATAATACGAAACGCCATAGCCAATAAAAGTCCAATTCTTCTGGCTTTTGGTTGATCTTCTTCTTTTAATTTTCCAGATACGATTGATAAGAATACGATGTTATCAATTCCTAAAATGATTTCTAAAAAAGTTAGGGTTAATAATGCTACCCAAGCATTTGGATTAGATAAAACTTCCATTTTATTTATTTAGTTTTTAATTTAATTACAAAGGTTTTACGCAGATTAGTCCACTTTTGTTACAGAACCAAACTGTTTTTTTGCATCGCCTACAAAAGAATATTCGAAATTGTATTTTAAGTCTTTGGTATTTAGTATTTTAACATGAATAGCTTTTTCTTCTTCTCTATTCTTAGGTTTTACATTTTCTAATATGTATTCGCAATCATTAATCCAACGAACGGTAAACGTATCAATCACATTATTATAGTTTTCTATCTGAATAGAATCATTTCTTTCAAAAGTACTTGTGAATTTTTTTCCTTCTACGGTAGTTTCTGATGTAAATTTTCCAGTTTTGAAATCTTTACAGTTTCGCTCTTGATTATAACAAGAAAATAATAAAAAGACTGATAAGATGTAAATGTATTTTTTCAATTGATTGTATTTTATTGCTTTTGATTAGTAATTCAAACTTCGAAAATCTAAATTCATAAATCAAAAATAGAATTATTTTTCAAACATACTTTTCATTATGGTATTGATACCTTTAAACATCAGAAATACGGCATAACCACATATTAATACTGAT
Source organism: Flavobacterium urocaniciphilum (assembly GCF_900110615.1). Taxonomy (GTDB): domain Bacteria; phylum Bacteroidota; class Bacteroidia; order Flavobacteriales; family Flavobacteriaceae; genus Flavobacterium; species Flavobacterium urocaniciphilum. Next base: position 162,721 of record NZ_FOEI01000005.1, on the reverse strand, counting down.
ACAATCAATACATAAATAAACAAAGGATGTTTTTGATTTTTAAAACTGCTATTCAATATAAAAACTCCGATAAAAAGCGTTGGTAAGGAACCAGCTAAATATCGAAGTCCTTTATTTAAAATTTCTTTGTTTACAGACATGATTAGAATGTTAATCGTAACCCAACTCCATTGTTATTAGCTACAAAATCAATAGTTGTTTCAGTTTGACTAGTAGTTTTTAAACCGTTATTGTACGTATCAATTGCATCACGCATTTTTTGTTTTTTTCCTTTTAAAACAAAAATAGAAGTTCCAACTAGTCCACCACCAATGTAAGACATAGCAGTAGGATAATCAACATCAGAAACGGCAGCTTTTACTGCGTCTCCAATAATTAAAGCAGAACCCAATCCTAAAAAGAAACCTCCTAAAACGCTTTTGTTTTTCGACTTATTAAATAAAGAATACGCTTTAAAATCATTCGCTTTTAAGTAATTTTTAATTTCGTATGATGGAATTTGTTCGTTATTGATGTAAAATTTATTGTCTTTTAATTCAATTTCTTGACCAGCAGGAATAACTCTTGGTTCAACACCTCTTCTTTGTGCAAAGGATGCAACAGAAATTAAAAATAAACCGATTACGAATAACTTTTTCATATTTTACTTTTTAAGTTTTTACTAATTTTTAATTGATATAAGTACTATTGTCTATTTCCATTAAAATAGTCAACCGCTTTTCTAACACTTCCGTGTTTTTTTAATAATTCTTCACCTAATTCGTATGTAACATTAATTTCATCCATAATCATTCTCACACCTCTATCAATTAATTTTACATTACTTAATTGCATGTCAACCATTTTGTTTCCTTTTACACGACCTAATTGAATCATCGTAGCAGTTGAAATCATATTTAAAACTAATTTCTGTGCTGTTCCGGCTTTCATTCGGCTACTTCCAGTTACGAATTCTGGTCCAACTATAACTTCAATTGGAAATTTTGCTGTTTTCGAAAGCGGACTTCCAGCATTACAACTAATACTTCCAGTAATGATATTATTTTCATTGCATTTTTCTAATCCACCAATAACATAAGGTGTAGTTCCTGATGCTGCAATTCCAATAACCACATCATTTTCATTAATATTCCATTCTTGTAAATCAATCCAAGCTTGGTTTTTATCATCTTCAGCAAATTCAACAGCTTTTCGAATGGCTGTATCTCCACCAGCTATAATTCCAATAACCATATCAAAAGGAACTCCAAAAGTTGGCGGACATTCACTGGCATCTACAATCCCTAATCTACCAGAAGTTCCTGCACCAATATAAAACAAACGACCACCATTTTTCATTTTAGCTACAATTTGAGAAATTAAAGCTTCAATTTGTGGTAAAGCCTTTTCAACAGCTAATGGTACCAGTTTGTCTTCATTATTAATGTTTGAAAGCAATTCTTGAACAGACATTTTTTCTAAATGCTCATATTTCGAAGATTGCTCTGTTGTTCTTGTAAACGACATTTGATTTTTAAATTATTGTTGACCAAATATACAAAGTATTTATAAATTTATCGAATCGCTAATATAGTTTATTGAATATTTTTATATTTGTTTAAAACTCTAACTTTTGGATAAGAAAACTTCAGTATTAAAAATATGTTTGGTTACTGTTACACTTTCAGATGGTGGTGCTGAACGTTGTGCTGCTTTGTTATCTCAATATTTCGATCAACAAGATTTTGAAGTTTATCATGTGGTTTTTGCTGGAAAAGTGGAATACGATTTTGCCGGTAAAATTTTTCATCTAGAACATTTAAAAGATAAAAGAAATAGCTGGTGGAGTAGGAGTAAGCGCTTTTTTGCTTTAAAAGATTTTTTTGCCAATAATCAATTTGATTATGTAATAGATTTTAGAACCAAGCAATACTTTTGGCAAGAAGTAATCATTCATAATTTCGTTTATCCCAAATTTATTCAAACGATACATAGCTTTAAGTTAAAATCGTATATTCCTAAAAATACATTTCTTGCTAAAATACTCTATAGAAATTGCCAACAATTTATAACTGTTTCTCAAGGAATTAAAGAGAAAGTAAGTTCGAAATATGATTTTATTCCAACACAATTAATTTATAATCCTTTAGATTTTGAATCGATTGCAGTTAAGTCTGAAGAATTAATTTCAGATGAATATCAATATGTTTTATCTGCAGGAAGTATGAATAAGAACGTAAAGCAATTTGATAAATTAATTGAATGTTATGCAAAATCGGTCTTGCCATCTCAAAATATTAAATTGATGATTCTTGGTGAAGGAAAACTTAAAAGTAAATGGATAAAATTAGCTGAAAGCCTGAATTTACAAGATTTGGTTGTTTTTAAAGGCAATGTAAAAAATCCATTTCGCTTTTATAAAAAGGCGCTATTTACCATCTCAACTAGTAAATATGAAGGAATGCCAATGGTTTTATTGGAATCTTTAGCCTGTGAAACACCAATAATTTCTTGGAATTATGAATCTGGACCGAATGAAATTATAGTTGATAATAACAACGGATTATTAGTTGAAAATCAAAATTCGGAAAAATTAATTGAAGCAATTAATTTATTTGTTTCTGATAAAGTTTTATATTTACAATGTAAACACAACGCTTTAAGCAGTGTGAAACGTTTTAGTTTGGAAACTATTGGTGCAGAATGGTTAGCGTTTTTTGAAAGAAATTAAACATAAAGTTAAAAATAAAGAGATTGCCTCGTGCCTCGTAATGACAAAATGAATTATAAAATTATCGAAATTCCTAAAATAAATAATACTCGTGGAAACATTGGTGTAATTGAAAATTCTACCATTCCTTTTGATGTAAAACGAGTGTATTATTTATTTGATATTCCAAGTGGTGCCAAGCGTGGCGGACATGCACATAAAAAACTAAAACAAGTTTTAATTGCCATTTCTGGAAGTTTTGATGTTGTTTTAAAAGACGGTAAATCTAAAGAAGTCATCACTTTAAATCGTCCGGATAGAGGATTACTTATTGAAAATAATATGTGGCGCGAATTAGAGAATTTTTCTTCGGGTTCCGTATGTTTGGTTTTAGCTTCTGAAGAGTTTTCAGAAGACGATTACATCAGAAATTATAAAGAATATTTGAGTACAATCAAATAACTAATACGTACTCGGTTTTACTCCAACTTTTAAAAGTAATAACTTTATTTTATCGACTAAATTCAAAGCTGAACTTGGCAGTTTTAATAATACATTTTGTTTCCAATTTAAATTCTTAGCTTCAATTGGCGCAATCATATCTTTCCAACGTGAATCGTTATTTTTCTTTAATCGCTTTCCTAATACATAGCGTTCAAAATCGATGTATTTCTTTAAATCTGGATTCGATTTTGCCCATTCTTCATAAGCATCATAATTAGGAATGGTTTTGTTTACAATAGAACTTCTCGTTAGTTGATTGTCTGTTTGCATAAAATAGCTCATTTGCACAGAAGCATCATATGCTAATTTAAAATGATAATTGGCACGAATATTAAAATCTAAATCTTGTGATAATTGAATATTTTCATTGTAATAACCTGCTTTTTCAAACACTTCTTTGTGGATGCAAACCGATCCATGATTGTATATTCCTTGTTTAATATTAATTTTGAAAAAATTTAAATAGCCAACAAAGTCTTTAGGCAAACTATCAGAATTGTTATGCGGCATTTTAACTGTTTCATCCCAAATTTCTTCATAATTTGTACCGAAAATTCGAGCTTCTGAAAAGTTTTGAATCAAATTGAAAATCTTTTCCAAGAAATGAGGTTTCCACAAATCATCCGCATCTAAAAAAGCAACATAATTGGCTTTGGCATTTTTAATTCCCGTATTTCTAGTGGCTGCTAATCCTTTGTTTTTTTCGTGATGAATAATTCGAATTTTTTCAGATTCGAATTCAGTTGCAATTTTGATACTATTATCCGTTGAACAATCATTTACAATCAATACTTCAAAATCAGTAAAAGTTTGATTCAGAATACTTTTTATGGCATTTGAAATGTATTTTTCTTTGTTGTATAATGGTATGATAACGGTAAAAAACGGCATGAATTAATGTTTGTAGTTTATGTTTTTTTTTTTTATGGTTTATGGTTTATTGTTGAAATGATTGTTGTTAAGTTAATCTTTAAATCATTTAATCTCCAATCATATAATCAAACAATTCTTTCCAGCTGTGTAATTCTTCTTTATAATTTATTTCAATCTTATTTCCATGAAAAACATGTTTTTGTTCCACAATTTCAATAATCATTTGAGCTAAATCACCAGGATTTTCAATATCAAAAAAGGAAACCTTTTCATAATTACCACAAGTTTCTTTAGCATATGGCAAGTTAGCTAAAAGCATGTTGTTATGATGTGCTTTTGTTTCTGAAATGGGTAAACCCCAAGTTTCTATTTTTGAAGGAAATATTAAATAATCAATTGAATTATAGTATTTTAACATTGTATTTTTGTCTAATAATTCCAAACGATTAACGTTACTGTTTAGGTATTTAGTATTTAAATAGGAAACATATTTACTATTGTTGTTTTTCAAACCTGTAATGTGAAATTCACACTGACTTTTTATAGATTCTGGTAACAATTGAATCGCTTCAAAAATGTATTCTATATTTTTGAAACTTTTGGGAAAACTCGGGTAGAAAAAATGAATTTTATTTGAATCTAAATCTATTTTTTCAGTTGAAAAATCTTCTACAAATTCAGGTATTGCAACTTTTACATTATCAATTTTAAATCGTTTTTGAAAAATATCTTTAATCCAATGTTGTTGAACAAAAACCGTATGATTACTTCTAATATTAAATTTAAAAATATAGTCGTAAACTAAAGAAAACACGCCGATTTTATAATCAAATTTCCAATCGTTCCATGTTGGTTTGAAAAAAGTAGTTGGATGATGACAATAGGTAAATTGTTTTTTTGCGACTACAATTGGGGAAGTATCATGAAGAGAAAACCAAATGTCTGGTTGTATTTTTTCGGATAATTTTTTAAAGAAATAATATTCATAATACAAACGTAAAAACCAAGATGATTTCGCTTTTGGAAATTCAATAAATTGAATAGTAGGAAAATTAAATTTTGAAGCGTCGTGTACTAAAGCAATAACTTCAATATTTTTATTTTGAATATATTCCGACAATTCTTGTAGCACATTGTGAAGAATAGTAAAGATACCACCTTCAACCATATTTATTCCTGAAACTACAATTTTTTGCTTATTCAAAGTATTTGTTTTTTGTAAAAATACAAGTTATTCTTTTAAATAAAATAATTTCTTTGCAGTTTACCGATGTATTTTACATATCTGTTTGATAATGTGTAATTTATCGTTTTTTTAATGTTAGTATCGAATAATTTTCTAGGTGCGCATATTATGAGGTAATTTTAACAAATCAAAATTTCCTACTATGAAGAAATTTTACTTATTGTTCTTAATGTTCTCTATTACAGCTAGTGCAAATGTAGATACCATTGCTGTGTTTTCAGAGTCGGTTAAGGCAAACTTTAAGAAATATGTAAGTTTGTCTAACAAAGCATACAATAAAAAGAATTATCAAAAAGCGGAACGATTATTTGATTCACTAGTTAATAATTCTTTAAAAGGGACTCATTTTGATGATTTTTCTTTTAAAAGATTAGGTAAAAGTAGAATTCAATTATCGAAAATCGAAAAACCAATTTTGTTAATTACTTATTCGTCTTGGTGTATTATGGGAAAAGGGGAAATTCCTGCATTAAACCAATTGGCCAATGAGTATCGCGAAAAGATGAAGATTGTGGTTGTTTTTTGGAATAAAAAACGCGACATGAAAAAGTTAGCTAAGAAATTTGACAAAGACATTATCGTTTGTTATGCTCATGATTCTGAGTATAAAGACTTGAAAACAATTTCTTATCTAAAGAAAACATTTGGTTTTCCTACTTCTTATTTAATTGATGAAAATATGGAGTTGGTTGATATTCAAAAAAACTTTGTAAAACCTGAAAACAAAATGAACATGAAGAATTCTTTAGATTTTTATTATCACAAGTTCAATTCCGGGCTGACTTCTCTTATAGTAAACGACGGATTTGACAACACAAGAATGGTAGGCAATTAAGGATGATAAAAATCTAAATATTAAACTCGAAACAGGATTTTTTTGTTTCGAGTTTTTTATTTATCCAAAAGCATTTTCCCTGCAATAATAATTAAAACGACAGCAAATATCTTTTTTAATACTTTTTGGTCAATACCAATGGCTAATTTACTTCCAAAGAAACTTCCAACAATAAAAAATACGGCTATAATTAGTGCAAATTTGATGTTGAGTTGGCCTTCTTTATAATAGGTGAAAGCTGCTAAGGCGGTTACAGGAATGGATAAAACCGCCAAACTAGTGCCTTGAGCTTCGTGTTGACTTAAGCTAAAGAAAAGCACTAATAAAGGTACCATTATGATTCCACCACCAACACCTACTAAACCGCTCAATATTCCTGCTAATAATCCGATTAGGATTAGCATCATGATCGTTTGTACTGTCATTTTGTATTTATTTTTTTGATTCATCTTACTTGCTATAACCTTCAGTAGGAATTTCTATTTCGTATACTTTTTTAGTAGGATTGTCTAATTTTTTATCTCTTAACCATTGATTATGCAATTTCAAAATTTTAAAATTGATTCCCTGACCAATAGCAAAAGTTGAAAGGTTAGTAATGGTTGAGTCAACCGTTATTTTTTTAGTTTTAATTAATGGATATAAAGCTTCGTTTGGAATTGCATATCCGTATTTTTCAGGATTTTTCATGATTTCCTTTAAAGCTAAAATTCTGAAAACATAACGAGCTGTTTCATCCGTTAACCATAAGTTATAATAATCTGCAGATTGTTGAAAATCAATATGTTTTTGTAAACCTGACATTCCTCCATTGTACGAAGCAGCTGCAACTGTCCAATTTCCAAATTTGTTTTTGGCTTTGTTTAAATAATCACAAGCAGCTTGCGTTGATTTTTCAATGCTATAACGTTCATCAACTTGTTCAGTAACTTCTAATTTACTTTCTTTTGCTGTTGCAGGCATAAATTGCCAAACACCTTTAGCTCCTGATGGAGAAACAGCATTTATCAATCCACTTTCAATAACAGCTAAATATTTAAAATCATCTGGAATACCATTTTTAGCTAAAATAGGTTCAATTATTGGGAAAACTTTATTGGCTCTTTTAATTAAAATAGCGGTTGAAGCATTTAAATGAATGTTAACCAACATTTCTCTATCTAAACGTTCTTTAACATCAGCTAAATGTGTGGGAACTTTTTCACCACAAAAATCCATATCTAAAGGATATGTAACGTGATTTTCTCTAGAAGTGAAACTAACTGATTTTGAAAATATTAATAAGCCACAAATGGCAAATAACGAGGTTAACAATACTAATTTTGGAAGTGTTTTCATAATCTTTTAATTTCAATGTTTTTATTCTGATTGTAAAAATACCTTAAATATACTAATTAAGTGTAATGAAAGTTGCACAAGAACTATTCCAAAATCAATTTAGGCAAGTTTTCATTAAACCATTTGTGTCTGTTAACAATCATAATATGTGTACCGCCTTCTAAAACAATACAATTTTTTATTTTACTGATTGGAAACACCATATCGTCATTGCCATGTATATGAATAACCTTTTCATCAGGAACACTTCTTTGCCATAATAAAACATTTTCAATGGCCCAATCGAGGTATTTGGTTTGTTTCATGTACAAATATTTATTGTATAATTGCACGCGTTTAGCAAGTAAGCCTCTGCCTTTAACATATCTTGATAAATAATTAACTTTTCCGAGTAGGCTAGTAGGTAAAACTTTGTAAAATTTTGTTGCTTTGGCTAATTTCATATGAATCGGTAATTCTTGATTACTTTTTACACTTGAAATAATTATTACTTTTTGTGTTTTTACAAAAGCTGCCATTTCTTGAACCATAATTCCGCCAAAAGAAACACCAATTAGAACAATGTTTTCATGATTAATTTTTTCACACATACGTTTTGCATATTCTTGAATGGATTCATTGTGTTTGGGTAAAATCCATTCTAAAAAATAAACTTCAAATTGATCTTCGGGTAATTTTATGTATTCAAATATTTCAACACTTGCTGCTAAGCCTGGAACAAAATATACGGGAATTTTCGACATGTGCGTATTGGTTTTATGCTTTAAAATTATGATATAAATTTAATTTTGTGTAATTTTTATCGGTTAAAAATTCATTTTTTGTTAAATTTTTTCTATTATGATGATATTCATTCAATTAGTACTTGACAATCTTGTTTATTATTCGTAAATTTGCAAAATATTTAACAGACCATTAAGATTTGTTAGGAAAAAAATCGAAAATCTATGCTAGTTGAGGAAATTAAAGACAACGAATTGTTAAGACAATTTGAAACAAAAACGGATAACGGACTATTAACAATTGAGTACGCTATTCAAGAGCGAAAAATATTTTTAACTAAACTTTGTGCCAGCGAAAATGAAGAAGAAGAAAGAGTAAATGATTTTATTATTTCTGTTTTAGATATTGCACAAGAACGTAAATTTAAAGTGGTACCAACCAATACTAAAATTGTTTCTTTTTTTAGAAAAAATAAAAGATTTCAAGAATTACTTCCTCCTGGAATTAAAATATAATGTTTTGAAGTAGATAAACAAAAAACGCCCAATGAAAATTGGGCGTTTTTTTATTTAGTTTATGTTGTTACAAACTCTATTTGTTTTTTGTGTTGTTCAATTTGAAATTTATTGAAATTATCCCATCGTGTAAAAGTTGCTCTTTTTTGTTGACTCATCGCATCGATACAAGTGTTTTTATCTTTATAAATATCGTGTAAAACGTCTAAAATTTTAAAGAAAAAAGCATCTAATAAAACTATAGAATTAAATTCTGATTTTAATGATTCATTTGCATTTATATGATTCGTAAGTTGCAATAAATCTAAAACTTCTGCTTTTTCATCAGTAGTCATTTCAGTAGTATATCCGTGCTTTAACGATTTGAAAATTAAGTCGTTCCATGCCTTACTGTCGTGTCCCCACATTACATTGTCAACATGCAAAGAATGTTCGCAAATTAACAACAAAGAATACAATACATCTTCTAAATAGGAGATAGGGAACTCGTCAAAGCTTCTAAATTCGAAACCACTTTGGTACATTTTTTCTTGATTGAAATCTAATCCAACTTCCGAAAGTAAATTGTACTCCATGTCGTTTTCTATTTGATCGCGCCACCAAATATTTTCTTCTTGTGTAAACTTTAATAATTTTCTAAAATCTTCAACTTTATAGGTTAAGATTTTACCTTTTGACATGGCTTTGTTGTAAGTTCCCACACCAATATAACGCGACATAGCATTTCGCATCGAACCTAACGCGTAATTTTTGTTTAGATTAAACTTTTCGCTAATTACACCCATTATATCTGGACTACCTAAAGTAGCAATATAAAGAGGTTGAAACCATTGTAATAAATACATGGCATTTCCATGAATTTTATCAAAGGCATCGTAATCTACAATTCGACTATGTTCGGTTAGAGTAGGTAAGGTGATGTGAAAATGATAGGTACCATTATTAAATAAAACGATGTTTTCTCTGTTAGATAAAAACATGTTTAATCCACTGTTGTATTTAGGAAAATCAAGTTTTTCGCTTAGAACTTTTGATTCATTGATTTTATTAATGAATATATTTTTGGTATTGATCAATTCATTACAAGATTCTTCAATGGTTCTGTTTTCAAAATATTTAGTTACAAACTCAATAGAATCACCATCAAAACAAACCGAACCCATTGGATTGGTTTTAGTAGTAACCATGCTACTAATATTAAAGGGTTGTTTTTCTAAAAAATTTTCTAATATACTTTTCCCTAAATAATCTGGATTTTCAATCGTTTCTACACTAACACTACCATTATCTGGAGCTTCTACAGCTATTTTTCGGGCTATTGTTTTGTGATTGAAATTTGAATCTAATTTCTCTAAAGAATGACTATTAACCATTCTGCTGATGAAATAATTTTTATCTTTTTCAAAAGCAGTTTCTAAAGCTAACGATAAGCTTCCTGGCTTGTAATAAGTCGTATAATCTAAACTATAGCGTTCTCGTCCTACTTTATTATGTATAAAATCACCTGACACTATTTGAGGTTCTTGAAATTGTAAGTAGGTTTCGTTTTCTAATCCAATTCCCCAGTAAATTTTTTTAGTCAGATTTTCTTTCATTTATACGTTGATTTTTTATAGTTTATTAATGTGTGTGTTTTAGATTTTTTTATTCGTGATAGTAGAAAACATGCGAAGAATAACGCTCATGATTCCACCAATCTTTTCGTGCTCTAGCAAAATAATTATAGTTTATTTTACCCGCTTGAGATTGTAAAGGGTATTTTACAACACCATTTTCTCGAAATGCTTTTTTAGTTTTTGTTTCTGGAACAATCGGTACAATATGTCCAGATAACCCAACTTTTCTTCTTTTAGCGCAAATGATTCCTACGCCGCCTTCGTTGTTTACTTTATTTTGGATTTCGTCTAAATCGGTCATTCTTTTCCATCCAAAACTGGCTCCCCAAGTTAAAAACCAATCGTGTATAGCACTTGAATAAATGTTGTCAACTGTTTCTCCAAATATTGGTTCTACTTCTTCACCATTTAAAACACGTTGAAGTGCTTCTTCCGTCCACCAGATAGTTGGTAAATATACTTTTGAAAAATAACAATAATCAAATGAATAAACATTACAATACGTATCTTCAATCGTTCTTTGGTATCGAGTGTTTTTTGTAACGTTTAACGTATCGATTAATTGACGTAAACTTTCTTTTTTTGTTTCTAAATTCGTTAAATCCCTATAAGGAATACCTTCATCACTAAGTGGATGAATTTTCATTAAATAAGAATCTAATCTTGAATCAGGATGTGGTAATAATTCTGCTTTTTTTATTCTATTGTCAGCTTTTGTTACTTCTACAAGAGTTTTTATTTCTGATGATGTAATCGTATTTTTCATTACTGCTTTCATTTTTTATTCCATTTTCTATAAAGAAAAAAGGCAATTTTATTGTTTTGAAATATACTAGTTTTTTTTAATTCTTGTGAAATAAATTAACTAATGTTTCAAAATCTTTGAAAAAAATAACATTTAAAAAAATGTAAGCGAACTAAAATTCTTTCTAATAGATTAAAAATAAATAATTTACGCTAATTGATTAACGAATTCCATTCTAACACTGCCATCTTCATCAATTCTTGTAAGATTGATTTCATGAAGCGTGTTTACCAATTCTGGGTTCCAAGGCGTTTTTACTTTAACATAGTTTTCCGTAAAACCGTGAATGTAACCTTCTTTATTTTCACTTTCAAATAAAACCGTTCTTGCTGTTCCAATCTGACTTTCATAAAAAGCACGACGTTTTTTTACTGAAAGTCCACGTAACATTTTACTTCTTTTACTTCGAACATTTGGAGGAACAACACCTTCCATATTAGCAGCTTCCGTATTGTCTCGTTCACTATATGTAAAAACGTGTAAATATGAAATATCTAATTGATTTAAGTAATTGTATGTTTCTAAAAAGTGTTCATCTGTTTCACCAGGAAAACCAACTATAACATCAACCCCAATACAAGCGTGTGGCATTACTTCTCGAATTTTGTTAACTCGTTCAGTATATACTTCACGTTGGTAACGACGTTTCATTTTACCTAAAATTTCATTGCTACCACTTTGTAAAGGTATATGAAAATGCGGTACAAAAGTTCTGCTTTTACTTACGAATTCAATTGTTTCGTTTTTCAATAGATTTGGTTCAATACTTGAAATACGTAATCGTTCGATACCTTCAACTTCGTCTAAAGCTTGAACTAATTCTAAAAAAGTATGTTCGTGTTTTTTGTTTCCAAATTCACCTTTACCGTAATCACCAATGTTTACACCGGTTAGAACGATTTCTTTAATGTCTTGTTGAGAAATTTCTTTAGCGTTTTTCAATACATTTTCCAATGCATCACTTCTAGAAATTCCACGCGCTAACGGAATGGTACAATAGGTACATTTATAATCGCAACCATCTTGAACTTTAAGAAAAGCACGCGTTCTGTCGCCAATTGAATAACTGCCTACATAAAAATCGGCTTCTTCAATTTCACAACTGTGTACTTCGCCCATATCATTTTTAGATAGGTCGTTAATATAATCGGTAATTTTAAATTTTTCGGTAGCACCCAAAACTAAGTCAACGCCATCAACAGCGGCCAATTCTTCAGGTTTTAATTGCGCATAACAACCTACGGCAGCAACAAATGCTTTGTCGTTAAGTTTCATCGCTTTTTTCACAATTTGTTTAAATTGTTTATCAGCATTTTCGGTTACCGAACAGGTGTTTATTACATAAATATCGGCAACTTCTTCAAAATCAACTCTATCAAAACCTTCATTTTGAAAATCTCTAGCAATTGTAGAAGTTTCAGAGAAGTTTAATTTGCACCCTAACGTGTAGAATGCGACTTTCTTTTTATTTTCCATAAGTAAACTCAATCAATGAAATCGTTGTCAAAAAATTGAGGTTGCAAAATTACACATATTTTTAAAATTGTAAATAGTTTAGAATCATATTTTTAAGTTTTTTTGAAAATCAAAATAAAAATAATCTCAATAAGTTTGCAGTATTGTGGAATATTACTATATTTGCACTCTGAAATAAAAAATAAATTAACAAAAGGTTATAAGGCGTTTACACCTTTTTTAAGTAAAAGCCGCGAAACAAATTATAATCATACCTTAAAAGATTTACAAAATGAGAAAAGGAATTCACCCAGAAAATTACAGATTAGTCGCTTTTAAAGACATGTCTAACGATGATATCTTCATCACAAAATCAACAGTTGAAACTAAAGAAACGATCACTCACGAAGGTGTTGAGTACCCAGTTTTCAAAATGGAGATTTCTAGAACTTCTCACCCGTTTTATACAGGTAAATCTAAACTTATCGATACTGCAGGACGTATTGATAAATTCAAAAATAAATACGCTAAATTCCAAAAATAATAGGAATTTCAAATTATATCTAAAGCCTCGATTTTTTCGAGGCTTTTTTATTTTTATCTATCGGAAAACTTTTGTTTCTTTGATAAATATTAAATACGACTAAAAATGAACTATATACTTTTTGATGGTCCTCATCGTAACGCTTTATTACCTTTTACATTTACTAGACCTGTTGCCGATATTCGTGTTGGGATATTAACTATTCGTGAAAAATGGGAAAAATATCTAGGGTATACCACTACAACCATTACGGAAGAATATTTATCGGATAAATGGCCAATGGTTGAAATGGAAACTAATGTGATGATTAATGCTTCGTTTTTACCTAATGAAGTATTGGTTGAAATGGTTAAGAATTTAGAATTGAATCAAGCTATTTTTCATGAAGATGAAGTTGTTGCTTTTTTTGCTAATGAAGGTGAAGAAGTAGATTTTGATAGCTTTGATGTGATTGAATATACTGATGAATGCATCAAAATAGAGAATACATGGGATATTTTCCAGAAAAATGATGCTGCTATTCGTGAAGATTTTGAATTATTAACCGAAGATCGTTTCTCGCAACCGATTCCGAAAAGTGTAAATGTAATTGCGCCAGAGAATATTTTTATTGAAGAAGGAGCACAATTAGAATTTGTAACCTTAAATGCTTCAACTGGGCCAATTTATATTGGTAAAAATTCAGAAATAATGGAAGGTTCTGTTATTCGTGGACCGTTTGCTTTATGTGAATCAGGAAGAGTGAAATTAGCAACTAAAGTATATGGTGCTACTACCGTCGGACCACATTCTGTAATTGGTGGAGAAGTAAATAATTCTGTTCTAATTGGATATTCAAATAAAGGTCATGATGGTTTTTTAGGAAATTCTGTATTAGGAGAATGGTGTAATATAGGTGCCGATAGTAATAATTCTAATTTAAAAAACAACTACGAAGAAGTGAAACTTTGGAGTTATGAAACAGAAAACTTTGCCAAAACAGGATTACAATTTTGTGGTTTAATGATGGGCGATCACAGTAAATGCGGAATTAATACTATGTTTAATACAGGAACTGTAGTAGGAGTAAGTGCAAACATATTTGGAGCTGGTTTCCCAAGAAATTTTGTACCTAGTTTTAGTTGGGGTGGTGCCAGTGGATTTATGACATACATCACTAAGAAAGCATTCGAAACGGCTAAAATTGTAATGGCTAGACGTAATGTAGAATTTTCTGAACAAGACGCTAAAATTTTAGAACACGTTTTTGAAGAAACTAAAAAATATAGAAAAGAGTAGTGGATGGTTTAATAATAAATGTTGCAATTTTATTCATTTTTGCAATTTATATTTATAAAATATCCTATTATTACGATTATAGGTATATTGGAAATGTAATCCGATTTGTTGTTTTTTATTTAATAATTTCAAGTATAGTTGATTATTTATTATGTTTTACTTTTGATGAAACTTATAATACAACAACTATATTTTTCCTAATAATTTTTAGTATTTGTTTAATAACAACATTATTATATAGAAGTTTTTTAGTGAATAAATTTGGAACAGAAGAACGATTTGCAAGCTCAGAAGAAATTGAAGATATAGGAACAAACAACGACGAATAATTATGTTTGGAATTTTATTATTATACTGGATAGGAAAATATTTTTACGATTTAGCTAAAGAATACAATAAACACAAATGGGGACATGCAATTTTAGCCATAGCAACCTATTATGGAGTAATGCTTTTAGTAGTGGTAATTTTTACCTTAATAATTTTGATTTTTGGAATTGATTTTGATATTGAAAGAAACGAAACGACAGTAAGTTATTCCGCAATTCCATTTGGATTGCTTGGTGCTTATGGTTTGTACAAGTTTTTAGAACAAAAATGGAAACGAGAATATGTTAATCCAGCTGCTGAAATTGATTCAATTGGAACAATAGAAGAATAAAATAAAAAACCTCAAATTTTATTAGAATTTGAGGTTTTTTGTTTTAATCTTCATGTCCGCATAGTGAATAGCCTAATTCAATGGCTTCAGATTTTGAGACTGATTTTATTTCGTGTTTGCAGTTTTTTAATGCTCCACAACCTCTGTCTAAATGATATTTACTAGCTGTTTTACTCACACAAATATAAACAGTAATGCTGCTTTCGGATTGAAATCCTAAAGAAAGAATTGCACAAAGAATTATTAGTTTTTTCATCTTAGTTCTCGCTTAAGTTTTTAACCAATTCCATTGCTTTAGGCATTGTTGAATTGAAAAACGAAACATATTGTTCTAAAGCATCTATTGAAACAGTTACAATTGTTTTTCCGTTTTTTTCGCTTAATTCGTAATTTTCAAAAGAATCTGTCCAATTTTTTGTTTCTTCATCTATAGGCATTTCTTTATAGTCTTTTATGTTTCCAATGTGATTGAACGACATGAATTTATTATCAATTTTTTTATGAATCTTACTATACATGCCATCACCACTAGGAGATAAAAAATGAATGGTGTCACCTTCATTCCAATTACTTACAGCATAACTTCCTTCACAAAAAGCAGTTGTCCATTTTCTATAAGTAGCATCCTCCCACAAAACGTTCCAAACTTTATTTGCTGGCGCATTGATTTCTATTTTGAATTCTAATTTTTCCATACTTCTTGAAGAATTTTTCTTATTTATAAATGTAAATATTTTATTAATTCCAAAAGTCTAATTTTCTAAAAATCTAAGTTATCAATATTAAGAACTACAACTTAGCATTGAACTTCCAATTTTTTCTCTTGCCCAATCTGGTCGTTTGTTGTACCATTTTTCAAATTCAGGCTGTTCATTGTACGGATTTAATACTAAATTATACAACTCATCCACTAAAGAATAATCTTCTTTATCGGCTAATTCAATAGCCATTTGAGCCATGTAATTTCGTAAAACATACTTTGGATTCACAGAGTTTATCAATGTTTTTCGATCTTCATCAGAAAGAGTTTCTTCTTTCAAAACGTTCAAATAGTTTTCAAACCAAAATTTCCATGTTTCTTCAATCAATCCTCTAACTTCTAGTGGGAAATAGAATGAAAAACTTATTTTTTCCAAACATTCTTCTACTGAATCTGTTTTCTTAATTAGATTCAGATTTCTGAAAAATATTGTAAAATCGGTTTCTGTTTGTTCTAAATTATGCAATAATTGTTGAATAAGTTGCTCCGTTTGTTCGTTTTTTGAAGTAATCCCAATTTTTTTCAACATCATTTCGTAAAAATCTGCATCGTATTGTTTGGCGAAATTATTCAAAATCGTTTCTAAAGGTTCTGCTTCTTCAATTAAAGGATATAAGGCATTTGCTAATTGGTATAAATTCCACAATGCAATATTAGCCTGATTTCCAAAACGATATCTTCTTCCTTCAGCATCTGTTGTATTTGGCGTCCAATTCGGGTCAAATCCTTCTAACCAACCATAAGGTCCGTAATCTATTGTAATACCATGAATACTCATATTGTCTGTATTCATTACACCATGAACAAATCCAACTCGTTGCCAATGCACAATCATTTTTCTTGTATTTTCAGCAACTTGCTTGAAAAAAGCTATGTATTTTTCTTTTCCATTTTCCTGAATTTCAGAATAATAATTGGAAATTGTATAATCGGCCAGTAATTTTAAATTTTCGATATCATTTTGTGAAGAGAACAATTCGAAACTTCCAAAACGGATGAAACTAGGTGCAACTCGACAAACGATTGCCCCTTTTTCCATGGCTGGATTTCCGTTATACATCACATCTCGTAACACTTCATCACCTGTTAAAATCAACGATAACGAACGTGTTGTAGGTACGCCTAAATGAAACATCGCCTCACTACATAAATGTTCACGAATAGAAGATCGTAAAACAGCTAAACCATCTGCTCGACGCGAATAGGGAGTAGCTCCAGCGCCTTTTAATTGTAAAGTGAAGGTTTGATTGTTGTGTTCAATTTCTCCTAAAACGATTGCTCTTCCATCGCCTAATTGTCCGGCCCAATTTCCAAATTGATGTCCAGCATAATTCATGGCAAAAGGTTTAGAATTTGAAATTATTTCAGCACCAGAAACCAATTTTAAAAAGGTGTCTGATTGAATAAATTCATCTGAAAAGCCTAATAATTGCTGTACTTCTTTAGAACTATGTATTAATTTAGGTTGACCTGGAATTCTTGGAGTAACAAATGAAAAAGCCGCTTTTGGAACTTGACGGGTATAGTTTTCTGAAATTTCGTCAGCTGGGAGATTATTTGTAAATTTATGTAAAAATTGAATCGACATTTTATAGAAATATCTAACAAAGTTAAATAATTTAGTTAGTATAACATTGAAATTGATTTTTGAAATTGATTTTTGGAATGGAAACTGTATATTTGCAGCAAATTACACAACATGAATGCAACAGAAACGAAATCGAAATTAGAGCTTTACTTTCAACAGTTTAGAGAAAATATTATTGGAATTAATCAATCTTTTGTTTCGCCTTTTGGAGAAAAAAATATTGTTTATACTGATTGGACTGCAAGTGGGAGATTGTATCAACCTATTGAAGAAAGAATGATGCATACTTTCGGACCTTTTGTTGCTAATACACATACTGAAACTTCTATTACCGGTACGGCTATGACAATGGCGTATCATGAAGCGCGACATATCATTAAACATCACGTAAATGCTAATGATAATGATGTTCTTATTACTGATGGAACAGGTATGACAGGTGTTGTGAATAAATTACAACGTATTTTAGGTTTAAGAATTACTGAAAACTTAAAGGAATTTACTTCAATTCCAAAAGAAATTAAACCAATTGTATTCATTTCTCATATGGAACACCATTCTAATCAAACTTCTTGGTTAGAAACTATTGCAGATGTTGTAGTAATTCCAGCAAATGAAGAAGGTTTATTTTGTTTAGAAACTTTTAAAGAATTAGTCAATCAATATAAAGACAGAAGTTTTAAAATTGCTTCAATTACTTCATGTTCAAATGTAACGGGTATTAAAACCCCTTATCATGAAGTAGCAAAAATTATGCATCAAAATAATGGTGTGTGTTTTGTAGATTTCGCTTGTTCTGGACCTTATGTAGAAATAAACATGCATCCAGAAGATAAAGAAGCGTATTTAGATGCTATTTTCTTTTCTCCACATAAATTTTTAGGCGGACCTGGTACTTGTGGTGTTTTGGTTTTCAATAAGGAATTATACAAAAACAATGTGCCTGATTGCCCTGGTGGCGGAACGGTAAGTTGGACAAATCCTTGGGGAGAACATCAATACATCGATAATATCGAAGATAGAGAAGACGGTGGTACACCTGGATTCTTACAAGTTATTAAAACGGCTTTAGCTATTCAGTTAAAGGAAAAAATGGGTGTTCAAAATATTTTAGATAGAGAACACGAATTAGTGGATTATATTTTTGAACGATTATCGCCTGTTGAAAATATTACAATTTTAGCCGGACAACATAAAGATAGATTAGGTGTAATTTCTTTTTATATTGATGATTTACACTTCAATTTAGGGGTAAAATTATTAAATGATAAATTCGGAATTCAAGTTCGTGGAGGATGCAGTTGTGCTGGAACTTACGGACATTATTTACTTCATGTAGATCAGGAAACTTCAAATTCTATTACTTGCAGTATTAATGAAGGTGATTTAACCAATAAACCAGGTTGGATTCGTATGTCGATTCATCCAACAACAACTACTGAAGAAATTCAATTAGTTTGTGATGCAATTATAGAATTAGCTGAAAAATTCCCAACTTGGAAAGAAGATTATATTTACAATCCAGCTAAAAATGACTTCAGTCATAAAAACGACACTAAGCCAGAAGTAGCAATGGTTAAGAGTTGGTTTAATTAATGTTTGCAGTCTCAGTTTTCAGTAAAGTCTACATAGTTTAAACTGAACACTGAGACTGAACACTGAGACTGAACACTGAGACTGAACACTGAGACTGAACACTGAGACTGATTACTTATCTCTGATGTTTCCATCGTTTATGTGTCCATAAGTAATATTCAGGAGCATCATAAATCTGTTGTTCTACTAGTTTTAAAAACTTGTCTGTTAAATCGTAATTTGGAAATTCTTTAGTGTTTCCATCTGCTAAAACTTCAAAACTAGCTTTATAATAACCACGTTTAAGTTTAGTTGTTTTTAGGAAAATTACATTCATGTCGTATTTTTTGGCAAGCATTTCTCCACCAGTATGTACTGGAACTTCAACACCCATGAATTTTTGCCAATGATGTGTGGCATTTAATTTTGGTGATTGATCACTAACTAAACCATAAATACTAAGTCTTTTAGATCTAAAATTATCAGCCATAGTTGGAATAGTTTGTTTGGTATCAATCAATTCAGCATTAAATTTTGAACGTATTTTACGAACTAATTTATCAAAATACGGATTAGCTACTTGTTTGTAAACACCATACGCCTTGTGGTTTACATAGTAATTCATAGATACGGCCCATTCATAACTGGCATAATGTGCGCAAAGTAAAGCAATGCTTTTTCCTTTCTTTTCTAAATCGTGATACACTTCCATATTTTCGAAAGTATAGCGTTTTTCAATTTCTTTTTTCGAAATAGTTAGTGTTTTTACCATTTCTAAGAACATATCACACATATGCGAATAAAACTTTTTCTCAACTTTTAATTGCTCTTCTTTAGACAAATGCGGTAAAGCTAAGGCAATGTTATTTCGAACTACTTTTTTTCGATAACCAATTACATTATAAACCACAAAGTATACAAAATCGGAAAACAAATAAAGAATTGGGAAAGGTAAAATTGAAATTAACCAAATGATTGGATAAACCAGTATATATATTAGAAATTGCATGTATCTTTTTTTACAAATATACACTTTTGTTATTTTAATAAATATCATATCTTTATATAAATTAATAATTTTATGTTTTCAATATCTACAATAATTATTGCTGTTACAGCAATTTTAACCTATCAAGGTTTTTCTAATCCTGATTTTTTTAATAAGTATAAATTCAATATTTCAGCTGTCCGAAGTGGAGAACAATATAGAATGCTAACATCTGGTTTTTTACATGCCGATTGGTTTCATTTTGCTTTTAATATGTTCAGTTTTTGGAGTTTTACTAATGTTTTGGAAATTTATTTTAATAGTATTCAAATACTAATCATTTATATTGGGAGTATGTTTTTGGGTAGTTTTTTATCTTTAAGATTGCATCAAAATGAACCTCATTATTCGGCTATTGGAGCTTCTGGAGCGGTTTCTGGAGTGATTTATAGTGCGATATTATTACATCCGGAAAGTTCTGTTTATCTTTTTGGAGCTCTTAAAATTCCAGGATTTTTATTTGCCATTTTATATTTAAGTTATTCAATTTTTGGGATGAAAGGAAGGTTTGATAATATTGGTCATACTGCTCATTTTGGTGGAGCAGTTGGTGGTTTATTTTTCACATTAATGCTAAAACCAATTTTATTAAATGAAAGATTAATGTTTATTGGACTGATGCTCATACCAATAGTAGTTTTGTATTTTATTGTTAGAAAAGATAAGTTGTAATTGGCACGTTATTTGAATTCAAATCGGAAACTAAATAAATAGATTATGAGAAAAATAATTTTAGTATTAACATTAATTACAACAATGAGTGTTATGAGTCAGGAAGCGCAAAAACAAGTTCCGCAAATTTCTATTTCTGGAGAAGGAAAGGTTAAAATTACGCCAGATATTGCAGTAATTCAATTGGGAGTTCAAAATAATGGGAAAGATGCTAAAGAAGTAAAGACTTTAAATGATGTAACAATTGATAAAGTTATTAAGTATATCAAAAAGTTCGGTATTCCAACTGCAGATTATCAAACCACACAAATGAGTTTATATAAAAACTACGATTACGATAAGAAAAAATATTCTTATCAAGCCAATCAAACAATTTGTGTTACATTAAAAGATATTTCTAAATACGATGCATTTATGATGGATGTAATGGATACCGGAATTAACGTTATTAATGGCGTTGAATTTAAATCTTCTAAAATGGAGACCTATGAAACAGAAGCAAGAAAAAAAGCCATTTTAAACGCTAAGAAAAAGGCAGACGATTATGTTTCAGTATTACCAGGTCAAAAAGTAGGTAAAGCGATATTAATTTCTGATAATTCGTATACTAACTACCCAAGACCAGTTTATATGGCAAAAGGAATGATGGCTGAAGCATCTGCAGATATGCCAAGAGAAACGTTAGCAGTTGGAGAAATTGAAATTATTTGTAATGTAAGTGTAAGTTTTGTTTTGGAGTAATGATTAGAATAGGTTTTATATTATTAATTGCAAGTTTTGGATTTGCACAACAGTCAAAAGAAGAACTATTCAATGAATCAATTAGATTTTGTAAATTAGATGATCATAAAAATGTAATTTTAAATCTTGATAAATATATAGTTTTAGATAGCACTAATTTTGATATTTACTATAGAAGGGGCTATTCAAAACTTATGATAAAAGAGTATGAAAGTTCCATTGTTGATTTTAATAAAGCGTTATTTTTAAATCAAAATCATCAAGGCTCTTTATATAATAAAGCTGTAGCATTAAAAGAAATAAATAAAAGAGATGAAGCTGTTGATTGCTTAAATAAATTAATTGAATTAAATCCTAATGAGTTTAATGTTTATTTAAGAAGAGGTGAGATTTTTTTTGATAAGGAATTATTTGATAAAGCATTATCTGATTTTTTAATTGCTGATAAATTAAATCCAAATTATAATCATACTGTAAATTTGCTGGCGTTAACACATTATTTTAAAAAAAATTATAAGGAAGCATTAATTGGATTTAATAAAGTTGTAGAAAAAGATGAACTTTTTTATAAAGTATATGAAAATAGAGCGAATGTGTATTGTGCTTTAGGTGAATATTTAAAAGCTATTAAAGATTATGATAAAGCGATAGAATTAAATCCAAGTGGTGATGTATATAATAATAGAGCTTATAGTAAATATCTTGCAAATGATTTAAATGGAGCTTTGAAGGATTATGAAAATGCAATTTTATTAAATCCAAAGAATGAAAAATATTTTCACGATAGAGGAATGATATATAATAAATTGGGAAAGTTGAACGAAGCTTTAGAAGATTATACAAAAGCAATATCAATTAATCCAAAATTAAAAGAAGCATATATAAATAGAGCAGTTGTTAAGTATAAATTAAAAGATTTGGACGGTGCTTGTAAAGATGCTAAAATGGCAAAAGAATTAGGATTTGATACAAGTAAATTTTATAGTTTTGTTTCATGTAAATAATATTAAAAAGCACTTCAAATGAAGTGCTTTTTTTGTAGAGAGCTGGATTACTCCACTTTGTTCCGTGATCCTGAGTAAGGTGAACCTTACTCAAACTAAATGAAACAAAAAAAGCACTCAAGTAAACTTGGTGCTTTTTCTTTATCCATTTATTTTGTGGGGAGAGTAGTCCCGAAATTTCGGGAGAATCTACGATATTTTCTAAATAAAAAAAGCACTTCAAATGAAGTGCTTAATTTGTGGGGAGAGCAGGATTCGAACCTGCGAAGGTTTCCCAACGGATTTACAGTCCGTCCTCGTTGGCCGCTTGAGTATCTCCCCAACTCGCTTTTTTAGAGTGGTGCAAATATATAATTGTTTTTCTTAGTTGCAAACATATTTTACAACATTTTTTTAAATATTTTGTAAAACGTTGATTATGAAATATAAAAAAATCCGTCTCAATTTACTTGAAACGGATTTTTTATTTGTTTTGGTGTTTTTTATTTTAAAAGCTCAGCAATTTTTGCTTTTAATTCATCACCATGTAAGTTTTTAGCAATGATAATTCCTTGTGCATCTAACAAAAATGTAGCTGGAATTTCTTCAACTTGATACATTTTAGCAATTGGATCTTCCCATTTTTTTAGATTAGAAACATGTGTCCATGTTAATTTATCTTTTTCAATAGCTTTTTTCCAAGAGTCAATATTATCATCTAAGGAAACACCTATAATGTTTAATCCTTTTGCATGAAATTCGTTATATAAAGCTACTATATTTGGATTTTCAGCTCTACAAGGAGGACACCAAGAAGCCCAAAAATCGATGATGGTTACTTTTCCTAAACTTTCCTTTAAAGAAACTAATTTTCCGTCTGGTGTTTTAGCTGAAAAGTCTGCTGCTTTATTTACTTTTTTTTTTCCAGTATTTGGATTTAATACTTTATTAATTCTAATACCTGACTTAGTATTTTTTAATTCTTCTGAAAACTTATTATAATGCGTTTTTGCTTCATTTGCGGGCATATTACCTCTTATAGCAAAATTTTCTAGAACAATTAAAGCAATAAAATTTTTGTTGTTTTTAATATAGTTTGGAGTGAAATCAATTAAATTTTGACGAATTTTTTTAATTTCAGTTGTCAATTTCTCTATTGTTACTTGGTCATTTTTTGCAGTAGCTTCATTATAAGCTGATTGATTTTTCATAGCAAAATCATTCATTTCTTTATTCAATTTAATGATGTCATTGTTGAATTTTTGTAAATCATCATTATTTTCAGTACCAGAAATTTTTGGAGCAAAAATAGAATCTTTGTTTATTTTTATATCTATTGAACCATTTTCTAAAACAAACGGAAATATACATTGAATTGCAGGAATTTTAATAAATGCGATATCTAATGAATCTGCTTTTCCTTTAAATTCAAATTTTCCATCTTTAATTTTAACAGAGTCAATAACTTTTGGTTTGTCACCATTTTGAATTTCTATATAAACATAATCTGCTCCTTTATGATTTTTAATGTCTCCTGAAATTGTATAATCTTCTTTTTTGCATGATACTAAAAATGTAGCAGCGATTAATGTAATTAGAATTTTCTTCATTTTAAATTGAAATTTTTAAATTTTGGGCAAATGTATTAAATTATTATGTATTTGATCTTTTGTTTTTTATAAAGTAGATGGACAAACAAATTTTGTTAGTTTAACACTAGTATTTCTTATACCAGCCATTCCTTTTTCTATGTTGATTAAGTTGTGATATCCTTTAGCTTTCATAATTGAAGCCCAAATTACCGAACGATATCCACCTGCACAATGTACATAGAAAGTTTCTTCTTTAGGAACTTCGGCAAAGCTATCATGTAAATAATCTAATGGAATGTTTTTAGCGTTTTCAATATGCTCAGCATTAAATTCACCTGGTCTTCTAGCGTCAATTACTATAGCATTTTCAACATTTTCAGCAAATGTTTCAGGAGTAACTGATTGTAAAGAATCTGTTTCAAATCCGGCATTTTTCCAAGATGCAATTCCACCTTTTAAATAACCTAGAGTATTATCAAAACCAACACGAGATAAACGAGTAATTGTTTCTTCTTCTTTACCTTCAGGAGTAACTAGTAAAATGGGTTGTTTTACGTCTTTAATAACGGCACCAACCCAAGGAGCAAATTGTCCGTTTAATCCAATAAATATAGATGCAGGAATATGTTCTTCAATGAAGTCGTATTCGTTTCTAACATCTAAAATAATAGCTTCATTTTGTTCGGCTACTAATCTAAAAGCTGAAGGATCTAAAGCAGTGTTTCCTTTATTTACAACTGTTTCTAAACTTTCATATCCTTGAATGTTCATCATTACATTCTGAGGGAAATAGGCTGGAGGAGGAGCTAAACCATCTAATAATTCTGCTTTAAACTCTTCTTTAGTCATATCAGCACGTAAAGCATAATTCGTTTTTTTCTGATTCCCTAAAGTATCAGTAGTTTCTTTACTCATGTTTTTTCCACAAGCACTTCCAGCACCATGACTAGGATATACAATTAAATTATCAGCTAAAGGCATGATTTTATTTCGTAAAGAATCGAATAAATAACCTGCTAAAACATCCTGATTTAAATCTTTTACTAAAGCCTGTGCTAAATCAGGTCGGCCAACATCTCCAATAAATAAAGTGTCACCTGTAATTATTCCATGTTCTTTACCATTTTCATCAATTAATAAATAACAGGTACTTTCTAAAGTATGACCTGGTGTATGAATAACTCTTATAGTATAATTTCCAAGTTTAAATTCTTGGTTATCAGTAGCGCTAATAAAATCGAAATTAGGTTTAGCAGTTGGTCCATATACTATTTGCGCTCCCGTTTTTTTAGCTAAATCTAAATGTCCAGAAACGAAATCAGCATGAAAATGTGTTTCAAAAATGTATTTTATTTTAGCGTTGTCTTTTTCCGCTCTATCAATGTATGGTTGTACTTCTCTTAACGGGTCAAAAATGGCAACTTCACCATTACTTTCTAAATAATAAGCAGCTTGAGCGATACAGCTCGTATATATTTGTTCGATTTTCATTTGATTAATTTTTTAGCAAATTTAGTGGTTTTGAATTTTAAAAAAACTGATTTATATCAGTATTAACATTTTTAAAATTTTAGGACTTCAATTTTATTACGATGTAATTTTATCTTACCATCAATTTCCAATCCTTTTAATAATCGAGAAACTACAACTCTAGAAGTATGCATTTCCGAAGCAATTTCTTGATGTGTATTCGCAATTTCTGTGTTTCCTAAAACTTTTACTTTGTCAACAAGATATTTATAGATACGTTCATCTAAATTTTTAAAAGCTAAAGTATCAATGGCTTCAAGCATTTCATTGAAACGAATGTTATAACTTTCTAAAACATAATTTCTCCATGTTTTGTATTTGGTTAGCCAAGTTTCCATATATTCAACTGGAATCATTAACATTTCGCCATCCGTTTCAGCAACAGCTCTAATTTTACTTTTGCTTTTACCCATACAACAATTCATGGTCATGGCACAAGTATCACCTCTTTCTAAAAAGTATAGTAAAAATTCATCTCCTTTTTCATCTTCACGCAATATCTTAATAGCACCACTTAATAATAAAGGCATGAATAAAATGGCATCACCAATTTCAATTAAATAATCATCCGATTTGAATTTTCTATATTGTGCTACTTTGATTATTTCTTCAATTAATTCATCTTCAAACAAATAACCATAAGCGTTTTCTAGAAGTTCTCTCATCTTTTTCTTTATTTTTTTGTAAAGATACTCTATAAAATATAAATAAAAAAACACCAATAAATTGCTCTATTGGTGTTCTAAATGTTATCGAATTAATTCCTATAATATTAAAGGTTTTATATCTCCTGTGGCTGTTATAATGTAATATCTGTTGTTTCTAATGATGGTATTTTTGGGTAACTGATCTTCTTTTAATTTAATTCGAATTGTTAAATCGTAAAATATCTGAATGGTTGGTTCTGTTATATCTGCATTCACAACAAAAGTATGTGATTTTGCTAAAGCAGCATCGTAAAATTGTGTGGAGTTTTTACGAATATTATTGACTTGACTATCTGGTGAAAAATTGATGGCAGCCTGACTATAAGCGGTATAGGCTTTGTAACTTTCCATCGGATATAGAGTTGAATAACCTTCCACTAACGTTTTTTCTTTTTTGAATAAATCGGTATTCATAATAGCAGAATAATTTGTAAGCATTTGCTTGTATTCTTCAGATGCTTTCAATTGTAAAACATCTCTAATATGATCTAAATTACTCGTAACATAATCCACTTTAGCTAAATCATAAATTTCTTGTTTGGCGCAAATACTCATAATTTTATTCAAATCATTAGTGTTTTTAAATTTGATGATTAAATTCTTTTTCAATTCAAATCCGCTTGGTTTTTCATTATAGGTTTTCGGATTGAAAATTTTCTTTGTCACTTCATAATCATACATCGGAACAAAAGAAATCATATCTGTAATCACTTCAATTTCGGCATTAAACGATTTCATTTCATTCATTACTGTATTTAGTCTGTTATCCATTAAGTCGGTAACTTCTTCAGCTGTTTTCCCTACTTGTAACACGCTAAAAACTGCTTTTTGTGCGGT
Source organism: Flavobacterium urocaniciphilum (assembly GCF_900110615.1). Classification (GTDB taxonomy): domain Bacteria; phylum Bacteroidota; class Bacteroidia; order Flavobacteriales; family Flavobacteriaceae; genus Flavobacterium; species Flavobacterium urocaniciphilum. The sequence continues at coordinate 135,606 of NZ_FOEI01000005.1, read as the reverse complement.
AGCTTTCTCGTTATAAATTCCTTTAATAGAAATAACCATTTCGTTTTCATTACTATAAGTTGTTTGAATAGTTGGTACATCTCGATTGTGATACTGATTCGGGTTTTGATAATTGTAATTACCGCTGGCTTCTTTTCTTAAGGCATCCTCACTGTTTACATTTCCAGAATGTTGTGCGAATAAAGATGAAGAAGTAACTACGAATAAAGTTGCTAAAATTGGGTTTAAATTTTTCATAATAATTTGTTTTTAAAGTTTAACAAGGCAAACTTAGTCCAACACCAAAATTTTTATTTGGTAAAACCGCTGTTTACTGAATGTAAAGTATTTTCAGTACATTTACAGCAGTTTTACAGTAATAAAAAAACAAGTAAAAACTACTTTTGATTATTCATTTATGACAGAATTAGAAATCTTTTATCAACTTAAGAAAAGTGTTTTGGAGCAATACCAAAATAGCTATCCGTATTTTAACGGAAGTTGGAAAAGTTTTAGTTCTCAAGATATTTTGAATTTAATTGATGATATTCAGTTAAAAACAAAACAATCGGTAAGTGAAAAATGGATTTACACGCATTTAAAACCAGAAACTAACGAGAAATTACCACGAAAAGATATGTTGGATATTTTAAGTGTGTATGTTGGAAAATCGGGTTGGGATGAGTTTAAATTTGTTGATAATGCTGTTGTAGAAAAAGAAGAAATAAAGGATGTTTCTAATGAAAATTCAAAAAAGAAATTAGGAATTTGGCCCTTCAACAAGCAATGGATGACGATTTTGATAGTTGGAATTGTTTTAATTGGCTTTTTAGTATGGAAATTCACTTCTAATGAACATCAGAAAATTGAATTGCAAAATAGTTTTACAAAAGATTCAATTTCTAAAGAAGAAGTAAAGGCTTTTATTGTAGAAGATTCAGTTGAAAAACCAATTGATATTCAAACGTCAACTTTAAAGCTGGAAAAAGAAACAAAAGTGGTAATTAAAAGTCCGTTTTACAAACAAAAAGAAGTTACCCTTTCGCCAAATGAACCACTTTCAAGAATTGAACTGAATCCGAATGATTATGCGATGATGTTGAAAGCCTTTATGAAAAGCGATATTAAAGATTGGCAAACCAGAAAGGAACAATTGAATAAAATTTTGTCTGATAATTTGGAAGTCATGGTAATGTTACAAGATAATTTAGGTGCTGAATATTTTAATAAATCCGAATTTTCACAAAAAGTTATCATTCCATCCGCTTCGTTGAAAAAATTAAAAATTGTAGAATTAAAACAAGAAAAGGATAATAAAATATCTTTTTTAAGATTAACAGAAGAATAAATGAAAAACTTAATTCACATATTGCTGTTTTTTCCAATACTGTTAATTGGACAAAGTTCGGGTAACAACAATTCTGTAAAAGAAGAGGCTGTTACAGCGAAAGAATTGTCTAAAAAAACAGTTCCTGTAAATTCAATTGCAGCTCAATTTAATGCTAAAGTCATCGCCGCTTATTCCAATCAAAGCGAACAATTCATTTCAGATTTCTATAACTATTTAACTTTATATAACCAATCGGAAAGTGCTGATTTACAGCAAGAAATAGACAAGTCAATACTTCAAATGTATCTATCAGAAAACATGTTGGTAAATGATTTTATTACTGGTTCAGATAAGAAAATTACATTACTGCAATTACTTCAATTATGTAAAGAAAATAAGTTTGTAGTTACACTTTCAAATATTCAAAATACAGCTTTAAATGCTAATAATTTCGAAATGAAATACCAATTATTAGTAACTAATAAATCGGTTACTAAAACCTATAATTTGGTTCAAAAAGTGTATTTGTTTCCAGTTTTAAAATCATTTGGGACAACTCAAAAAACAGTTTGGGAATTAAAATTAGGTGAGTTTTAATGTACAATCGCAACAATTTTCATAAGCATACTTTTTGTTTGTTTCAACAAGTAGATAATTCAGAACTCAGTAATTTGAAGTTGAGTTATAAAAGTAATTCAGGTAGCGAATATTACTTCACAGAAGTAGGTGTTTTCCGAAAATCGAATCATTGGGGAAGAGCGGCAAATTGCAGGTGGCGATTAATTCCAAATTCGGAATATAAAAATCAAAAAGAAATTATCGGTTTTGCCAATTGGACAGATTTTTATCCTAATAACGAAACCGAAAAGCTATTTTATATTGAAATTGATTGGGATAAGGAAGAAGTGCATTTCAATCATAAAAATAATCCAAACTATAACAATCAAGTAGTGCGTAATGCGGCAGATACAGCCAAACGTATCAAAGAAATAAAAGAAGTTTTACAAAGTAATTCTTGGGCCAAATACTTAAATTTAGACGATTTTGAAGCAAAAAAGCGTAAAATACTATCAGATTTGATGAATACCACTGAAACTTTCGTAAATTTGAAATCGAAATTAAAGTAAATGATAATGGGAAGAAACAATAAAGTAAATAGAGATAAGCATAAAAAGCAGATTGATAATCATATGAAGAAAATTCAACAAACTAAAGAAACTTCTGCAGCTAAAAAAGCCTCTATTCTAGAGCAATACAAGCAATCTTTGAAAAAAGAACAATAATATACAGTTTACGATTTGAGATTTACGCATTTTGATTTCTTAAACATTTAGATCAAAAGATCTGTTTATTTTATGCGATTTCTCAAATCTTTCAAGTAAAAAAAAATCTACATTTTTTCGATTTTATAGTAAAACTTACATGAATTGTATGGTTTTATAAATTCGCAAATCCAAAATTGTACATCGTAAATAAAAATTATTATATTTGGTTAAACCAGTTTTTATTTATGACTACTACAACCAATTTTAGACAAAGAATTTTTCAACATTTAGACGGATTAGTAACTGCACCAGTTGTTTATTCATTATTTCAAAAAGGAATTTTACAATATTTATTAGAGCATAAAGAAGTTACTTTGTCACAATTAACTTCCGAATTCAAAGCCAATGAAGGGTATTTAAACATTGCTTTGCGTGTTTTGGCATCACAAGGCATGTTAGATTATAATTTAGACAATACAACTAATACAGTTGTTGTAAAAACCAATTCAAAATCAAGCTTATCTTTTTCATTAGCACCTGTATATGAAGAGGTTGTTGATGTTTTAAAAGAAAAAGATTGGTTTACTTCAGTACAAATTCAACCAGAATCATATCACGATTTAAATATGTTATTTGAATGGTATAAAAACAATTGTCACATTCAATTGTCGGATACTACAGAAGAAAGAGCCATTCAAGAGCAATTTTTAGCACATATTGAAGGATATTTAGTCGGACCAATTATAGTAAGTTTAGGAATGACAGGTATGTTTCATAAGTATTTTATGGAAACATCGTTTAGTCCGGAAGAGTTTCATAAACATCCAGATGTTTTTAAAATTATATTAGACTTTTTCACGCATTTGGGTTGGTTCACACGCAAAAACAACAACTATCAATTTACCGAATTAGGCTTGTCATTTGCCAAACGTGCTTCTGCATATGGTGTAACGGTTTCTTATTTACCAATGTTTAAAAATGTTGACACACTTTTATTCGGAAATCCGAATTTACTTCGTGATACAGCAGTTGGTGAAGACGAAATACACGTGAACAGAGAAATGAATGTGTGGGGAAGTGGTGGAGCTCATACCACATATTTCAAAGTAATTGATGAAATCATCATCGAATTATTTAACAAGCCAATAAACGAACAACCTAAAGGGATTTTAGATATGGGTTGTGGTAATGGTGCATTCTTACAACATATTTTTGAAGTTATTGAACGTCAAACCATCCGTGGTAAAATGTTAGATGAATATCCGTTGTTTTTAGTTGGAGCCGATTATAATCAAGCAGCTTTAAAAGTAACTAGAGCCAATTTAATTAAAGCAGATATTTGGGCTAAAGTAATTTGGGGAGATATTGGAAATCCAGAATTATTGGCTTCTGATTTACAAGAAAATTATAATATCGATTTAAAAGATTTACTAAACGTTCGTACGTTTTTAGATCATAATCGTATTTGGGAACAACCAAAAAATCCTTCTAAAGATAGAATTAGTACCTCTAGCGGAGCTTTTGCACATAGAGGAGCTTGGATCAAAAATAATGAAGTAGAAGATAATTTGTTTGAACATTTAGAAAAATGGTCGAAATACGTTCATAAATTCGGATTACTAATCATTGAATTGCATACTATTCCACCGCAAATTACAGCAGCAAATTTAGGAAATACAGCTGCAACTGCTTATGATGCAACACACGGATTTTCAGACCAATACATAGTGGAAATTGATGTATTACATAAAATAGCTGCAGAAGTAGGTTTATTCCCAGATCCGTTATATTACAAGAAATTCCCGAATACAAATTATGCTACAGTAAGCATCAACTTACTTAGAGGCTAGGGATTTACGATTTACGATTTACGAATTAGGATTTTTGATTTTTGTTTATTCTATTTTTCTTATAAAAGTTGGTCATAAGAATCTGGAGACGTTGTCAAATCGACGAAGAATGCGTAAAAATAAAATCTGTTTGAGGCTTGCCGAGTTATTTAATTTTGAATTTGAGGAATAATTTGACCGTTGAAGATTCTAAGACTTGATTTTTTGTTTCTTTTGTATCAAGACAAAAGAAAAGATAGTAACTTGGTACCTCAAAAGAGCTTCATTAATTGAAGAATAAAAAAGAATCCAATGAACAACACACCAATAACAAACCTAAAACCCAAAATTCAAGCAATAATCGATTGTATTGTAGCCAAAAACAATGTAAAAGCCTCAATTTTATTATCAGAAGTAAATGATGAAATTGAAGATTTAATCGATTTAACTTCAGACAACAATGAATTAATTGAACTGAGTAAATATCAAATGTTATTAAAGCATTTACAAAATAAAATGAAAAATGAGCAACAATAAACTTTGCCCTTGTGGCAGTGAAAATGAAATGGATAAATGTTGTTTGCCTTTTATTTTAGAAGGAAATGCACCAACAGCCGAAAAATTAATGCGATCTCGATATACTGCATACACTATTGGCGATGCAGAATATTTATACAATACTACTCACGTTTCTCAAAGAAAATACGCTAATAAATCTGATATTTTAGCTTGGTCTAAGCAAAACACTTGGGTCAAATTAGAAATCATTCATGTAGCTGAAAATACAGTTGAATTCAAAGCGTTTTATTTCGATCAATTAGGTAAACCACAAGAACATCATGAAAAGTCGACTTTTATCAAATTTCAAGAGCATTGGTATTACGTTGACGGAAAATTTTATTAGTAGATAATTGGTAAGTATGACAAATGTCATAATTTAAACCCTGCATAACGGCTACTTTTGGAGTAAATTCTAAAAGTTATGCTGTCACTTATTCAAAAATATAACGTTCCTGGTCCGAGATACACAAGTTATCCAACTGTTCCTTTTTGGGAAGAAGATGCTTTTACGGAACAACAATGGATTCAAAATTTAAAAGAAACCTTCAAAATTTCGAATCATACTGAAGGAATAAGTTTATACATTCATTTACCTTTTTGCGAAAGTTTATGCACTTTTTGTGGCTGTAACAAACGAATTACGAAACGACATGAAGTAGAATCACCTTACATTAAAGCGGTTATCAAAGAATGGCGTATGTATTGCGATTTGTTTTCAAGAAAGCCAAACATCAAAGAAATTCATTTAGGTGGTGGAACGCCAACTTTCTTTTCTACAGAAAATTTAACGTTGTTGATGAATGGAATTTTCGAAACGGCTAACAAAGCAGATGATTACATTTTTAGTTTTGAAGGTCATCCTAATAATACTACTAAAGAACACTTACAAACATTATACAATTTAGGATTCAGAAGGGTAAGTTTCGGAGTACAAGATTATAGTCCAACCGTACAACAAGCTATCCATCGCGTACAACCATTCCAAAATGTAGCAAAAGTTACGCTTTGGGCCAAGGAAATAGGGTACACGTCTATTGGTCACGATTTAATTTACGGATTACCTTTTCAGAATTTAAAAGATGTGGTAGATACAATTTTAAAAACCAAATCGTTAATGCCCGACAGAATTTCTTTCTATAGTTATGCTCATGTGCCTTGGCTAAAAGGAAACGGACAAAGAGGATTTAAAGACGAAGACATTCCGCAAAGTGATGCCAAACGACAATTATATGAAATTGGAAAGAAAATGCTTTTAGAAATTGGCTATTTAGAAATCGGAATGGACCATTTTGCCTTGCCAACAGACGAAATGTATCAAGCTTTTGAAAACAAGAATCTGCATCGAAATTTTATGGGTTATACAGCTTCTAAAACAGAGGTGATGATCGGATTGGGAGTTTCTTCTATAAGCGACAGTTGGAATAGTTTTGCTCAAAACGAAAAATCATTAGAAGATTATTACACAAAAATTGAAGCAAATAAATTACCCGTTTTTAGAGGACATCATTTATCTCAAGAAGATTTAATTATCAGAAAACATATTTTGAATTTAATGTGCCATTTTGAAACATCATGGAAAGAGGAAGCTTTGTTTTTCCCAGATATTTATGGAGTTTTAGAAAACTTAGAAGAAATGGAACAAGATGGTTTATTAATAATTGAAGATGATTCTATTAAAGTCACCGATTTAGGAAAAGCATTTGTTAGAAACATTTGTATGGCTTTTGATTTACGATTACGTAGAAAAGCACCACAAACAGAATTGTTTTCAATGACGATATAAAATTAGAATTGAAGTTTCAAAGTTTTAAAGAGATTAAGTTTCAAAGAGACAAAGTTTCAAAGATTCAAAGAGGGTAGGAGATAAAGTTTCAAAGAGACAAAGGGACAAAGGGAGAAAGTTTCAAAGAGACAAAGGGACAAAGTTTCAAAGATGAAGTTTCAAAGTTTCAAAGAGGTAAGTAGGTTAAGTTTCATAGAGACAAAGGGACAATGATTCAAAGATTCAAAGAGCCATAGTTTTATGGAGAAAAAGATATAAGAAATTCCACTTTGCTACTCTGCAACTCTGTAACTCTGCCACTCTGTAACTCTGCTACTCTGTAACTCTGCCACTTTGCCACTTTGCCACTTTGCTACTCAGTAACTCAGTAACTCAGTAACTCAGTAACTCTGCCACTAAAAAAACTAATGACAATTAACTTCAGGTTGAATATGTAAATGCATGATACTAGGAGAGATATAAGGGATATTTAACCCAAATCCTCTAAGAATAAATAGAATTCCAATACAAATGATCAGTATTGGAATTATTTTTTGAAATTTAGAATAATATGAAAACTGAGTGGTTTTCAAGAAGTTCACTAAAACCATCATTAAAGGAATGGTTCCTAATCCGAATAAAGTCATGTATAAACTTCCCATAAATACATTATTCATGGCCATAGCACCAAATAGTGCTACATACACCATTCCGCATGGCAAATAGCCGTTAAATAAGCCAATTAAAAACAACGATTTATAACTCTTCTTTTTAAATTGTAAGCCTAATTGGGTTTTAACCCCACTAATTAAATGATAAATAGGTTTTGAAAAGTTGTATTGAGCCAATTTTTTTTCAGGAATAATGGCAACTAAAATCATTAAAACTCCAACAATAATAGATAATTGCTGCTGAAAACCAGCCAGGAAAAAACCAGCACCTAACATTCCGAAAAGTAAACCTAAAGAAGTATAAGCTGTAACTCTTCCAATTTGATAGGTGCTAATTTGTAACCATTTTTGTAAAACATTATTTCGATCTACAGGAATCATTAAAGCAATCGGACCACACATACCTATGCAGTGCAAACTACTTATAAATCCGAATATTAGAGCAGAATAAAGCATTTTTTTAGTAATTAGTAATTAGTGAAAAGTGAATGGTTTATCATAAAATCTAATTTGTCACCCTTTCCCGAAACTTCGGGAGTCGAAGGACCAATTCGTAAATCTCAATTCGTAATTCCCAAATTGTAACTCGTAAATCGTAACTCGTAATTTACAATTCGTAAATCCCAAATCGTAACTCGTAAATCAAAAATAAACCGTTTCTTTATTTAAATAAGACAATTCATCAACCTTCCAATCAACAGATACTTCCCATAGACCGCCAACCAATTTATGATTAGGTATGAGCATTATTGGACTTGAAAGAGTAATCTTTGTTTCAAAATCCAATTTTTGATTAGACGGTCTGTATAGGGAAATAGTTCCTTTTATTTTTTGATAATCAATATCAGACGGAAAAACTATTTGCAATCCATCTTTCGTTTTTTCAATTTTTAATTTTGTTTTTAAAGCATTAGAAAGTTGTTGACTCTCAATTTCTTGTTGCACTACACTTTCTTGTTTGTAGTAATCATCTGCCACTAATTCGTTATCGTATTTTGAATTAGACTGCACTAAAAACACAAATGATAATATAAAGACCATAAAGCTTCCAAAGCCAATGATTATTCCTGTACCCCAATTTATTTTCATAATATGAATTTTTTAATTAAACGTTCTCGGACCAAGAAAATTAGTGGTTATGGTTTGAATCACTTTATTTCCTTGATGTACTTCTATATTAATTTTGGTATTATCGGTTTCTAATAAAACGGTCGGAATTTCCACAAACAAAGTACCTGTTGTAGCACTTGCTTTATTTACATGAAGCGTTGAATTTCCTACCAATTTCAATTTTCCTTGTTTCGGATTGGTAATCTTAAAAGTGATGTTTTTTAAGTTGTCATTGGTTTTATTAATGATTCGATACGTGTACACATTACTAATGTTTGAACCTTTTTCCTCATATAATTGTCCTGATAATCGTAAAATCTTAGTATCTACTTCTGTTCGTAAAACAATCATCGAAACCATAATGGTTGAAAGAATCGCTAATACCGCAATATAACCTTTCATTCTTGTGGTAAGTTTGAACTTTTCTTTCTTAGAAATTTCAACTTCACTAGCAAAGCGAATTAACCCTTTTTGTAAATTCACCTTTTCCATCATCAAGTCACATTCATCCATACAAGCGGTGCAATTCGTACATTCTAATTGCGTACCATTACGGATGTCAATTCCAGTCGGACAAACATTCACACATTGATGACAATCGATACAATCTCCAAATTTTAAAGTGTTTCGATCTTCATTTTTTTTGAATTTAGCTCTACCGTTTTCACCTTCACCACGAACATAATCATAGGCAACAACAATAGATTTATTATCCAATAAAACGCCTTGTAATCTTCCGTACGGACAAGCAATAATGCATACTTGTTCTCTAAACCAGGTAAATACAAAGTAAAAGATGAACGTAAAAATGATTAATACCACTAAGGTTTTTACATTACTCAAAGGACCTTCTTTAACCATTGCAAACAACGTATCACTTCCTACTAAATAGGCTAAAAACACATTTGCAATACCAAACGAAATGACAAAAAACACAAACCATTTAAAGCCACGCTTTCTAATTTTTTCAGCATTCCATTCCTGGTTTTCCAATTTAATTTGAGCACCTCTGTCGCCATCAATCCAATATTCAATGCGGCGAAAAACCATTTCCATAAATATTGTTTGCGGACAAAACCATCCACAAAACACACGACCAAAGGCGACTGTAAATAGCGTTAAACCTACAACGCCAATGATCATTAACACAACAACTAAATAAAAGTCTTGTGGCCAAAAAGGCATCCCGAAAATATTGAATCTTCTGTCTAAAACATTAAATAATAAGAACTGATTGCCATTAATTTTTATAAACGGGCTCGATAATAAAAAGGCTAACAAAACGTAACTCAGTAATTTTCTTCTGTTGTAAAATTTACCTTGTGGCTTTTTAGGAAAAATAAATTTCCTTTTCCCTTTTTCGTTAATAGTTCCAATTCTGTCTCTAAAACTTTCCTCTTCAATATTCGACATCATCTTTTATTTAGTTGTGTTGGATGTATATTTCAGAATGTTTTCACATTCCAATTGTTTTTATTTTTCAGCTATTAATTCAGGCTTTTCAGCTGCAGGTTTATCACTTCCAGCTTCTGTCCATACTTCACCTTCAGGAGCTTTTCCGCCAGCAGGCTTTGTTCCGTGTAACGACATAACATAACTCGCTACTTTCTGAATTTCTGTTGGCTTTAAGCTTTCTTTCCAAGCAACCATTCCTTTTCCAGGACGACCACCTTCAGAAATAGTAGTAAACAAGTTTTTAATTCCACCACCATTAATCCAATTGTCATCGGTTAAGTTCGGACCAATAGCACCACCACCATCAGCTTTATGACACAATACACAGTTGGTTTCAAAAATAGCTTTTCCTTGTGCAACAGCTGCAGCATCAGTAAGTTGAGTTACTTTATCTACATTCATTAAATCTGGTGCCGTTTTATTGTATTCTTCTACTTTTTTCTCTGCAATAGTATTTTCAATTACGTATTCTTCCGCTTGAGTATAATCACCCACAACATGGAAACGTACTAAATACACTAAAGCAAATAGGATAGTAGCATAAAACAATCCTGAGAACCATGGTGGTAAACCGTTGTCTAATTCTTTAATACCATCATATTCATGATCTAATTCAATATTTTTTTCTTCTTCAATTGGTTTCAAATCGGAAATTTTGTGCATCCATTTTTTGTAGAAAGCCGATTGCATGAAAGGTTTTTCATATTCAATATCGAATTCTTTTTTAGCCTCATCCGTTAATAATTCGTAAGTAACTTTATCAACCGCATTTAAAATAAGTTCAATAGCAATGAAAATGAATATCAAAATCAAATGTACGATAGGAATTACAGGGTATTTTAAAAACGCTGGACGATCTCCAGAATCAATAAAATATTCTGTTAATGCAAATACGAGTAAATAGAAAAAAGGAAATCTAATATAAACTGGAATATATTTTCTCATAATCTTAAAAATTTAGTTTTCGTTAAAGGGTAATTCACTCATAAATTTTACTTTTTCTTTACTATACGTCAAAGCGTAAACCATGTAAGAAATAAAAATGGTAAAGAATAGAACTAGAGATATAATTGGAAATATTTCTACTCCGTTTATACTTTCCAAATTGTGTTTGATGAACTTTAACATATGCTTATTTTTTAACTTTAATATCTGTTCCTAAACGTTGTAAGTAAGCAATTAAGGCTACAATTTCACGATCTCTCATTTGAACAAATTTCTCACCTGTTAGTTTTGCTTTTTCTTTACTTGCGGCATACGATTTAGAGAAATTCGGATCTGTTTCTAATCCTTTTTCAATATCAATAGATTGTTTTTCAATGCTTTCAAAAGCAGTCGCAATATCTTTGTCGGTATATGGAACTCCTAAGTTTTTCATAACCGCCATTTTTTTCTGAATGTCGTCGTGTTTCATTTTCTTATTATCAAACATCCATTTATACGCAGGCATAATAGAACCTGTTGTAGTTGCTTGTGGATTCCACATGTGACTAAAGTGCCAACTGTGAGGATATTTACCACCAACTCTCATTAAATCGGGTCCAGTTCTTTTAGAACCCCATAAATGTGGATGATCATATACATATTCACCCGATTTAGAATATTCACCGTAACGTTTTACCTCACTTCTAAACGGACGAACCATTTGCGAGTGACAGTTGTTACAACCTTCACGGATGTATAAATCTCTTCCTTCTAATTCTAATGGTGTATACGGTTTTACGCTTGTAATTGTGGCAATATTCGATTTTACAATTAACATCGGTACAATTTGAATTAATCCTCCAATAGAAACCGCTACTACTGTTAAAATGGTGAATTGAACTGGTTTACGTTCTAACCAAGCGTGAACTTTTTCATTTCTTAATCGGCTAGAAGCAATTGATGGCAATGCAGCCGCTTCAGCTTCTTCATCGGTTACTGCAGAACCTGCTTTTACGGTTTTAATAACATTATACACACCAACTAAAACTCCTGTTAAGTATAAAACACCTCCAATAGAACGCATCGCATACATTGGCATAATTTCAACAACAGTGTCCATAAATTGTCCGTACACCAACGTTCCATCTTCGTTAAATTGTTTCCACATTAACGATTGAACAAATCCAGCAACATACATTGGTAAAGCATATAAAATGATACCTAATGTTCCAATCCAGAAATGGAAGTTGGCTAATTTTTGAGAATATAATTGTGTTTTCGTAATTCTTGGGATAATCCAATAAATCATACCGAATGTCATAAAACCATTCCAAGCTAAAGCTCCAACGTGAACGTGAGCTACAATCCAATCAGTAAAGTGCGCAATAGCATTTACGTTTTTAAATGATAACATCGGACCTTCAAAAGTGGCCATACCATAACCGGTAACACCAACTACGAAGAATTTTAAAACCGCATCGGTTCTTACTTTATCCCAAGCACCTCTTAATGTTAATAATCCATTAATCATACCTCCCCAAGATGGCGCAATAAGCATGATTGAGAAAACAACACCTAAGTTTTGAGCCCAATCGGGTAAAGTTGAGTATAATAAGTGATGAGGTCCAGCCCAGATGTATAAGAAAATTAACGACCAAAAGTGAATGATAGATAATCTATAAGAATAAACCGGGCGATTAGCAGCTTTTGGTAAGAAATAATACATCAATCCTAAGAAAGGAGTCGTTAAGAAAAACGCAACAGCATTATGTCCGTACCACCATTGCACTAAAGCATCTTGAACTCCAGCATATACCGCATAAGATTTAGTTAAAGAAACCGGAATAGCAATACTATTTACAATATGTAATAAAGCAACAGCAACGAATGTCGCAATGTAAAACCAAATAGCCACATAAATATGACGTTCTCTTCGTTTAATAATGGTTCCAATCATGTTGATACCAAAAGCTACCCAAATTAAGGCAATTGCAATATCAAAAGGCCATTCTAATTCGGCGTATTCTTTAGAAGTTGTAATACCCATTGGTAAAGTAATGGCAGCACCCACAATAATAAGTTGCCATCCCCAGAAGTTAACCTGACTTAAAAAGTCGCTATACATTCTGGCTTTAAGTAAACGTTGTAACGAATAGTACACACCTGCAAAAACGGCATTTCCAACGAAAGCAAAAATTACAGCATTTGTGTGTAAAGGTCTAAGTCTTCCATAACTTAACCACGAAATTCCGTCAGTTAAATTTGGAAAAAGATAAAAGAACGCTACCAGTAATCCTACCAACATTCCTACCACTCCAAACAGCAGTGAGGCATAAATAAAATTACGAACGATTTTATTATCATAACGAAATTGTTGCATTTCCATAATTATTGATTATTTATTTAGATTTGATTTAGTTTTTTTTAATTCATCGTCGAATAGCATACGTACTGATGGCGTATAATCGTCATCAAACTGTCCGTTTTTTACCGCCAAAATAAATGTGATTAGAAACACAATGGCAATTAATATGCTAATGGTTATAAGAAAATAGATAATACCCATACCTCTATAAGTTTTAAACAAAATTAGATTAGTGCTGTTGGAATAAATATGACATTTGTCATGTATTGGATTTTTATTTACGATTTACGATTTTTGATTTGAGATTTAATTATTATTCGTCAGTTCGAGTGTTCCAATGAAGCATGAATTGGAATGTATCGAGAACTACATCTCAACACTTTTTTTACACCCCTAAAGTCCCCTCAAGGGGACAATACCAACTATCAACTTTCATTTTAAAATAGAATTTTTCTTATTTATACAAAATTCACTTAGATGGATTGTCCCCTTGAGGGGACTTTAGGGGTGTTTTACGATTATGATTTTTTAATTATGACACATAACAATCAACCACCAACAATCAACCACCAACAATTAACAATAAACCAAAACAACAAACCCTCAGCACCTAAATCCTAACCTTCTTCCCATAAACCTTACTCAAAACAGTAACAAAACTCACAATCGTAATGGCACTCATCGGCATAATAATCGCAGCAAATAGAGGAGAAAGCTTACCCGTTAAAGCAAAAGCCAATCCAACTGCGTTATACAATAAGGATAATCCAAAACTCATGTAAATAATTTTCATCGCATTTTTCGAGTAGTGAATGAAATGAAACAGCTTTTGAAATTGAGTAGCATCCATAATCCCATCACACGCAGGCGAAAACACATTTACATTTTCAGAAATGGCAATACCAATATTACTTTGCGCCAAAGCTCCAGCATCATTTAAACCATCGCCCACCATCATTACATTTTTACCTTGTTTCTGTAAACGTTCAATAAATTGAAGCTTTTGTTCGGGTTTCTGATTAAAAATTAAGTTTGTGTTTTTAGGCAAAATGCTTTTCAAATATTCTTTTTCCCCATCATTATCACCCGAAAGGATTATTGTTTCATATTGATTCGAATGCAGCTGCTGAAACAATTCATGCAATCCTTCACGGTATTGATGATTAAATTCAAAATATCCTTTATAAACCGAATTCATTTCAACATGTACCTTAGTCGTTTTGTTTTCTTCAGAACCTTCAGGTTTATCCAATAACGCTAACGAACCAATTTTAAAAGTATCCTTACCAATTGTAGCAATCATTCCTTTACCAATGATCTCTTCGTAATGAAATACTTCGGTTAAGGAAGATTCCGGTAAAAAATCATAAAGTTTTCTGCTCAAAGGGTGATTAGAGTTTCGGATGATGCTTTTAATTCTCATCACCTCATCATCTAACAAATCATCACCAATAAATTCAATATTCGATTTTAAAGAAGAAGTAATCGTACCCGTTTTATCAAAAACAATCGTATCTACTTTTGCCATTTGCTCAATAACCTGGGCATTTTTCAAATACAATTTATTATTTCCCATAATACGCAACACATTTCCTAACGTAAAAGGAGCAGTTAAGGCTAACGCACACGGACAAGCCACAATTAATACTGCCGTAAATACATTAAAAGCCATATACGCATTAATAAACAACCAGAAAATAAGCGAGCCAAAAGCCAATAATAATAGAGCAGGAGTGAAGTACTGACTCATCATATCGGTAATCGATTTATGTTTTTGATCTACTTTCTTCTGAAAAACATCATTACTCCACAATTGCGTTAAGTAACTTTGAGAAACCGAAAACAATACTTCCATTTCTATGACACCACCTATTTGTTTTCCTCCGGCAAAGACCTTATCGCCCGATTTTTTTTCAATAGGAACCGCTTCACCCGTTACGAAACTATAATCTAACGACGTTTTTGGCGAAATCAGAATACCATCAACCGGAATTAATTCTTGGTTTCTAATCAGTAATCGGTCGCCTTTTTCAATCTTATAAATCTGACACGGTTCTTCTTGTCCGTTCGGATTAATTTTAGTCACTGCAATAGGGAAATACGACTTATAATCGCGTTCAAAAGACAAGAAATCATACGTTTTTTGTTGGAATAACTTTCCAAGCAACATAAAAAACACCAATCCCGTTAAACTATCAAAAAAGCCTTGTCCGAAATCGAAAACTATATCAATCACACTTCGTACAAACATTACAATAATCCCTAAAGCAATAGGAATATCAATGTTTAGCATTTTCGATTTGATGCTTTTATAAGCTGAAACATAATAACCACTAGCCGAGTAGAAAAAAGAAGGTAACGATAAGAAGAAAATCAGCCAACGGAAGAACGGCTTGTATTTCTCTATCCAAAATTCATCCACTTCAAAATATTCGGGAAACGATAATAACATAATGTTTCCAAAACAGAAAAAGGCAATACCTAGTTTATAAATTAAACTTCTGTCGACTACTTTTTTACCCGTTTCATAGTTTTCTAAACTAATGTAAGGCTCATAACCAATAGAAGAAATTAGATATACAATTTCCTTTAGCGAAGTAATCTCCGAATTGTACGTAATTCTAACTTTCTTTTGCGTAAAATTTACTTGCGAGGTACTGATACCTTTTTGAAGCTTTTGTAAATTTTCCAAAATCCAAATACACGAACTACAGTGAATATGTGGTATGTATAAGGAAACAATATGTGTGTTATTTTCTTGAAATTCCAATAATTTGGATAGAATTTTTTCATCATCTAAAAAATCATATTTACCTTTAATTTCTTGCGGAGTAGCTCCTGGAGCCGATTGAAAATCGTAGTAACACGTTAAATCATTTCGACTAAAAATCTCATAAACTGTCTGACATCCTACACAACAGAATGATTTTTCGTCAAATTGTATCTCTTCCTTTGCAGTATATTCCTTACCACAATGAAAACAATTTTTATTGTCCATAATAATGCTCATTTTACCTTCAACAAAGGTCAAATTTTGCCTAAAAGAAAAATATGATAATTATCATACTATTCGTATTTTTGCAAACACAACCATTTTTATACGGTAAACCATGAGTAAATGCGAACAATGTATAGTAAGAGAGTTTAGTGCTCTTAAAGCCCTTAATAAAGAAGAATTATTAAGAATGGCAGATTGTAAATCTTCTTATACCGTTAAAAAAGGAGAAACCATTTTTGACGAAGGAGATTTATTAAACGGCATTTACTGTATAAAAACCGGAGTTTGTAAATTATCGAAGTTAAGCGATAATGGAAAAGACCAAATTGTAAAACTGGTTAAAAAAGGCGAATTGTTAGGGCAACGTTCCTTAATTAGTGACGAAACTACCAATTTAAGTGCAGTGGCGGTAGAAGACATGCAAGTATGTTTCATACCCAAACAAGAAATCTTAAAGTTCTTCAACGAGAACAATCAGTTTTCTTTAAACATGATGCGTTCGGTTTGTGGCGATTTAAAAGATGCCGATGACGGAATGGTAAATTTGGCTCAAAAAACCGTTAAACAACGCCTTGCAGAAACCTTATTGAAATTAGAAAACGATTTCGGCGTACTACCAGACGGAAGTTTAAAACTCCAATTATCGCGCGAAGAAATTGCCGGTATGATAGGAACCGCTACAGAAAGCTGCATCCGATTACTATCCGAATTCAACAAAGAAGGCTGGATTACCCTACAAGGAAAAAAGATTTCCATCACCAACAAAAAGGAATTACAGAGAATGGTGTAAGTTGGAATTTGGAATTTGGAATTTGGAATTTTTAAAGCATATAAGTCATATAAGTCATGTCATTACGAATAGCCTGTGCTGAGCTTGTCGAAGTAAAGTAATCTAACCACATAGGCACATAGTTTTTTAAGCGTTGTAAATAGAGTCGCTTCGCTTAAAATAGTTCACATAAGTTGAACGTTCAATTTGTCTCCCGAAGCTTCGGAACTGTCAAGCATCTCACACAATCCTATTTCATATCATTTGTCACTCTGTCCCGAAACTTCTGGAGTCGAAGTGTAAATCCAAAATCGTAAATCGTAAATCGTAAATCGAATTCCCCTTATGAAAACCTCGTCCTAAGAATCTGGAAACGACGTCAAATCGACGAAAAATGCGTAAAAATAAAATCTGTTTGAGGCTTGCCGAGTTATTTTATTTTAGCATTCGAGGAATAATTTGACCGTTGAAGATTCTAAGACTTGATCTTTTGTTTCTTTTGTATCAAGACAAAAGAAAAACAAATAAAAGAAGCTTTTACTATTTTAATATCTAATGACTTGATCTTTTGTTTCTTTTAACTCACAATTTAATATTTTTTATTTGTGTTCGTTGAACCTAAAGGTTTGTATCAAGACAAAAGAAAAAAAAATAATAAAAAAATCTAACCACACCGTTTGTCACGCTGCAAAGCGTCTCTTTTAATTTGTTGTATAAGCCCATTTAAATTCGTTGAACCTAAAGGTTTGTATCAAGACAAAAGAAAATAAAAATTACTTTTCGTAATTTCGCACTATGAACGACAACTTTATAAACGAATTCTTCGGAATCGGCATACAAAACGGTAAAACCCCAGAAAACCTAGGAATGTTATGGCGTTCCGCACAAAACTTTGGAGCCAGTTTTATTTTTACTATTGGAAAACGATACGCCAAACAAGCTTGCGACACCCATAATGCAGTAAAAGCAATACCGTATTTTCATTACGATACCTTTGAAGCCTTCTACGAAAACCTACCTAAAGGAGCCAGATTAGTAGGAGTGGAGCTAGACGATTCCGCTACCGATTTAGAAACTTTTCACCACCCACAACGTTGCGTGTATTTATTAGGCGCCGAAGACCACGGACTTACCAAAAAAGCCATGGAAAAATGCCACAGCTTAGTCAAATTCAATACCGAAAAAAGCCTAAATGTTTCGGTTGCGGGTAGTATCGTGTTGTATGATAGAAGTTTGAATAAACGTAGGAGTTAAGTAAAAAATATAAGTCATATATGTAGAACCTTGTTACTCTGAGCAAGCCTGTCCTGAACTAGTCGAAGGATCGAATTAATAAATACTAAATCCTTGAACGTTTTTTCTACGTATACTTCGGGACTGTATTGAGTATCACACAAAATTCTTTTTTCTATTTTAAGTATCAATAATATTTTTTAACAACAAATAAGTCAGAATAAGTTTTATATTAAAATATTCAATCATAATCTATTGATAAATTTTATTGTATTCAATAATTTATTAATTATTTTTTATAATTTCTAATAAAAGATTATATAAATCATCTGTAATTTCATTTTTATTTATATACTTTTTCAATAATGTAATTACTTCTGGTTTCAATTTATTACTTGCTAAATTCAAAAGTGTATCTTTAAAGCTAGTAATTTCTATTTTGATATCTTCATTCTTATTATTAAATATTTTAGATACTAAAATACTTTGACCATTTTCAAATTGAGCATTAATTAGTAAATTATATTTGCCTTTAGTTAAAGTTGGTTGACGCTCAATAGCTGTTATTTTACCAATTCCTAAAGGAATAAATTCAATTATTTCTTCATTTCTAAAGTCATCATTTGAAGGATTATTTAACAATTTATTATTTGTATAAGCTGTCTTTTTTTGTTCTACATACCTATTCTCAGAAATTGCTAATAAATCTTCTGCTATTTTTTCTAAATATTCGTTGTCTTGAACCAATTTCCATTTTTCAGGAATTATGTTTTGACCATGTAAACCACCGATTAAACCACCTGCAAAAGCTGCAATGCTATCAGTATCAGAACCTATTGCATTTACTGCCTCAATTACTGCATCTAATGGTTTTTCCTTGAATTTTGCAGCTAAGTAAATACCTGCAACAACTGTAGCAATACCAGAACCTTTAGTTTCATTGTTGAAACAGCCTAGTTTTGATAGTGTTTCTTTAACAGTTAAATCTTGTTTTATACTCTGAAAAATAAAACGTAACTGATTTTGAGTTTCAACTAATGTTCCTTCATACACCTCTTGAAATGGCTTATCATTAGATTTATTCCATTCTTTTAGCCATTCTCTAATTTCGATTTTATCAAGGAATGACAATTTGAATTTATTTTGAAAATCCGTACCAATTTGAGTAATGTATTTATCCCAATTAAAATCTTCAGGTCTATACATTATAATCTGATTTATTGCATAGCCATAAAGCATTGCTCCTAATATTGCTCTAGGATGACCATGCGTAATTATACTATTACAGAATATCTCTTCCTTAATTTTTTCTTCATCACCTATATTTGCCAAAGCAATAGGTAAAACTCTCATTGCTGCACCATTAGCTCCACTATTTTTATAATCGTAATTGATGCCATTTACTTTGAAATTATAAAAGTTATTGTACCATTTTACAGATTTTCTAGAAATTTTATCAGCAGCTGTTTTTACTGTTCTGCCACCACCTCTTGCATAATCTAACCAATTAGGGAGCTCAATCTTGGCAAAATAATTATGATCTAAACTTCCATCATTTTTTATACTTCTAGCTACAGCTAAAAGTAATTGCGTATCATCTGAATATGAACCTGCATTGATATTGTCAATAAAACCATAAAATCTACCACCTACAGACTTTTTCCATGAATAAAACTTATCTATTCTTTCAGTACCAAATTTTTCTTTTAGTGATAAAGTGTTTTTTTCAAATTCAGTAATCCAACCTAGCGCATCTCCTATAGCTGATAATTTGATGCTTCCTTTATATTTTGTTTCTGGTTTCATTATACTCTAGAATTAGTGAATAAATTGGCGTCTACTACAAAATTATTTGTATTGTAATCAGATAAAGCTGCTTTTGCAGAAGCTAAATCGTTGATATTTTTAAAACAGACTTGGATTATTTCAGATAATGGTATTTCATTTTTAACCAAAACTTCTGCTTGCTCATCAGTTGGATATTTATCACTTATGTTATTTCTTGTAATTACTCTTGAATTATAAGAAGTTACAACATTGATCGAATTATCGAAAAGTTTTTTAAATTTTTCAAAATCACCTGTTACTCCAACATTTCTTTTGTTATGACTATTTGCTGCATTAGTAACAGAAAACAGTGTGTTTTTTTCATAAATATATTTAGGATTAATTTTCAAAACACACCAGGTTATATGATTATGTTCAGATGTTTTTTGTTGGAATCTACTAAACAGAAATGAATTAGGATGTTGTATTGAAAGGTTTATGTAATTTTTATCATCGAAACGAAAATCATCAGTAAATTCGATGTAGTCAAAAATATCTGTTTGATAGATATCGAATTGTTCAAGCAAAGCCCTAGATAATATTTTACCCTGTTCGAATATGCTAAGTAGATTTATACTAGGTGTAAAGTGAATTAAATATTCAATTCCTCTTTTAGTTATTTCATTTTCAAATTCAATATGATTATTTTTTAATTCCATAATTTCACAGTTTAAAATGGTAAATCATAGTCAGGAAAACTGGATTGATTGGAAATCCTATTAACTACATCAAGATATTTTTCATCTATTTCAGCCAAATAACGAGATGGATTGCCACTAGATAGAAGATATAGTTTTTCTCTAGTTCTTGTCATTGAAGTATACAAAAGTCTTCTTTCAGTTGAAATGTGAAATTCATCATCAGGGTCATTAAAACCCTCTGGATATGGAATTACATTATCATTCAAATCTATTATAAATACATTGTCAAATTCTAGACCTTTAACCGATGATAAAGTGCAAAGTTTAACCTTATCACTTTCAAAATCTATTTTTGAAGGATCAAATAATTCTTGTACTTCAAAACTATGAGTCTCTAAATAATTTTTAATACTTCTTATTCCTGTGTGGTTACGATGCAAAATTACAGTTGAATTTATGGTAGTATTTTTCTTAAGTTCATTCAATTCATTTATTAAAAATTCACATTGTCTCTCCCAATTTTCAAAATAAGCAATTTTTGGTTTATCACCACCTGGCCTGGCACTTTCAACAGTAGTAAAGTCTGTTTTGTCTTTTTCATTCGATAACAATGAAAGTGCTGCTTTTATAACGGAAACAGTGTTTCTGTAATTTTTTTTAAACTCTATAGTCCTTCCTCCTCTAAGATTTAAACCAACTTCACTCCAATTGAATCCACTTTTATAAATTCTTTGTGCTGCATCGGCAATAATTGACAAACTTTTTGTTTGTTCCGAAACTAATTTAGTAATTACTAAAATTTGTGCCTTACTAAGATCCTGTGCTTCATCAACAATTATATGAGAAAAAGGAGGGGTAAAATTTATTTTTGAATTGATAATTTTAAGGCATAATAAAGCATAATCCTCAAAATCCACTAATCCTTTGCTAATCAATTGGTCATTATAATCAGAATAAATATTCCAAATAATTTCTTTATCGTTTTTTGTTACCCTGTCACTAGTTCCTCTACCTGTTCTTTTAGCATCAAGATATTCTTCTTTATTTTGAAATGCTTGTCCTTTCATCCATGAAATTTCATCTACGAAGAAATCAATATTTTTATTAGTTATATTATGAACAGAATATTTTGATTTTACAGATGCGATTAAATTTTTTTGAGAAGAACCCATAACAGTTTTACCATATAAAGGTATTCCATTTGCTTCTATAAAATGGTAAGCCCATCTGTCAAAATTAATGACACTAACGCCATTAATACCTATTGGTTTTATAGGATTAATTTCATCATTATACTCATTATATCCACCTGATATAGACGATTTAATAGCATTAATGTATTTAACTAATATTTTATTGTAAGTGAAAATTACAACTTTTGCCTCTTGAAAAAGGTTTGATTGAGTATCAATCAAATGTTTAGCTCTGTAAAGAGCAACAGTAGTTTTACCACTACCAGCAACACCCTTAATTTGAATAGGCTCAGTTACTTGTAAAAACAAAACTCTTTTCTGCTCTCCAATTAGTTTGATTGGTCTTAGTGGCATAATATTTTTTTTTAGTTATAATTTAATAATATAGAGAATGGAATTATATCAAATGTCTTACTTTAATTTTCTTATATTTTTTACCTAATCCCATTAGAATGGCATCGTTGTTTTTGATAATGAGTTCTCCTTTTTGAAGGCCTGCAATGGCTTGTTTTATTTCTACTAATTCACTTCCCGATACTCCATACATGTCTTTTAGTACACTATCATTGATGGATTGTTGTTTCATTATTAATGGATATTGGGCGTTTGCGTAGAAATCAAAGAATTTACTTTTATAAGCATCCATGTTTTGGGTTGCAAGTATGATACTCATGCCTTTGTTACGACCTACAGCTATTAAATCGCGAAGTGGTTTGTTATCAAAGCCTAACATGTAATGCGCTTCATCAATGATGGTGAAGTGGCGTAGTTCTACTTTTTCTTTGTCATTGGCCTGTACAGGTAGGTTTTCATATATAGCATTTAGTTTAGAAACTATGAAATATACTATGGCTTTACCAATTGGACCATCGTTTGGAAATTTATCCATTTTTACAATGAAGCTGTTACCGATTAAGTCGATACGATCTTCGTTTGAAAACAAATTGGAACGTTCTAATTGACTCAAAACTGCTTTTACACTGTCGGTTTTTTCTCTGTCTTTTTCGGGTTGAAGTTCTGTATAACTTTCGATTATTTGAGTAAAATTGATAGGTTTCCCTTTAGTGTCTTTATATGCATTAATTATTGCTGATGACAGTCTTTCACTCATATTAGCACTAATAGTTGCTCTGTCTATTGATAACAAAGCATTGGCTAATTCTGTTGAGTATAGGTTGATTTCATTTTGTGTTTTGCCTACAAAATTTTTGAAAGGTGTAAAAGGTAAAGGGTCTACCATTGGGTCTAAAATAGCCGAACGGTCTACTTCAAAATGACGCAACCAATCGTTGTTTGCCATGTCGGAAAACTCTCCTTTGTAGTCAAAGAACAAGAAGTTAACTGGATAATTACTTTCTACAGATAGTGAACGCATTTCGTTCATTAATACTGCTAATAAATTTGATTTACCAGAACCTGTAGTACCTGCTACCAAAATTTGTGTATTGGTTACATTTTTACTATTCATATCTAAATAGGCATTGATGTCGCCATCATAACTACCGATATTTAAATTTAAGAATGGAATTTGACCTGCTTTTATAGACGCTGCAGTGCTTACTTTTAACCAATCATGTAAAGTATTACCTTTCATCAGAATGTCAAAACCTCTAAATATTTCAGCATTTACCACTTTACTTTTTGAGATATTATCTTCCCAATTGATATCTAAATTGTGGTATCTTAACTTAATTAATGATGCTAGTATTCCGTTTAAATTGTGAACTGTAAATAGCGTTGGGTGAATACTATTTGAAGACATTTGCATGTTCAAATCGTCTTTTGTTCTTTTTTCTGTGTCGGACAAACCTGCGATTAAACACATACGCATCAATTTAGCATTACCTTTAGGGGTCACGTTTTTATGATTGTCTGTATAGTGTTTTAAATTTATATATTTTTCTAAACGTTCACGCAAATCATTCATTTTTGAATTTAGTGCTTCCGCTTGTCTTAAACCTGTTTCTATTGCTGCCATAACTTACTAGTATTAATTTGGGAAATACCCTTCAACTACTTCTGTTAATTGATTTTCTTTATCGCGAACTAATGTGAATTTTTTTGCAATAAAATTTTCAATTTTTTCTAAATCGATATGTTTTCTTATTTCGCTATCGGTACTTAACAAAATGGTTTGATGTGATAACTTAGGGAAATAGTTTTCTAGAAGAGAAGCTCTACTACTTTCATCTAAATATCCCATTACTGTATCAATCATTACAGGTGGATTATAATCTCCGAAATAATGTAAAGATTTTAAAAGCACCTGGATAATAATTTGTTTAGATGCTGCATTTAATTCCTCTAAATAGATTTCATTACCTGCTTTGTGATAAATTTTGAATGAAAGATTACTTAAATCTTCTGATAGTTCTACACGATCAATTTGATTTTCATAAGCCACTAATGTTGTATTTAAGTCATTTTTCATGGCTTCTTCAATGCGTGACTTTTTGTTAACCAATAATGCGTTTGATACTTTTGTAAATAATGGTCCTAATTTTTTAAGCAATTCCAATTTTGGATTAGGAACTTCTTCATCTGATAAGTCGAATTTTTTGATTTTAGTATCTAATTTTTCAATATCGGATTTGTAGCCTTTGATAGTTTCTTTGTGCTCTTTTATTTTTAGTTCGTTTGCCTCGAAGCTTTGAATGATTTCATCACCACCGCCAACATCACTTTTTCTTAAATCTAACAACTGAATTTTTAAATTTGGTAAAGTAGCTAGTTCTTTTTCCAAACTTTCTTTTTGCTGTTCTATTATGTTAAATTGATTGATGCTAGACCAACCCAGTAATTGTTCCAAATTAGTTACATCATTTTTATCGATAAAATCATAATCGGTTTTGGTATTGTCTTGATTTGATTTTTTTATGATGTATTCTTTAAGTAATCCTTTTTGTTCGTTTGTTAGTTCTGATTCTATTAAATTGTTTTCTTTTAAGAATGCTATTACTTTTTCTGAAATTTTAGTAATATGCTCTGGTTCAATAAAATCATTGTTGTTTTTTTGACTTTTTTCAGCTAAAATTAACTCGATTTCATTCTGAATGATGGAAATGAGTTTAGGTATAAATACCTGAATTTCTATATCATTTAAGAATCTTTCTGATTGTTCTATAAATAATGTTTCTCTGTTGAGAATGTCTTCTATTTTTCTTTCTACTAGTTGTATTTGTTCTTTGATATTTGCTTGTAGATTTTTACCTTCTTTAGCACTTTCATAGAACTCCTTTTGACTTAATGAATAGCTTAACGCACGTTCGTAATGCGTGTTGGTTGCTACTATTAATTCTTTAATTTTCTTCTTTTCTTCTAATAGATTTTTGTATTGATTACGTTCTTCTTCAATTTCAATACCTTGTGCAATGTATTCTTGTGTTAAAATATTAGTTGCATTGCCTAATTGAATGTATTTATTGAACCCCATTACGTTTTCAATATTTTCTTTGATGACTCTGTTCAGGTATTCGTCTTTTAATAAATTACCTGCTTCCATAGCATCAAACAAGAAATATTTACTCAATTCTTGTGGTAGATTGGCTTTGATGATTTTATTTACTTCGGCTTCTTTTTTTACTCTTTCTGCATGAGGCGTTGCTGTACCATATTGAAACACATCGCCATTAAGATTTAGTGTTACTGCTTCAACTGGGCTGTTTTGTGCATTGATGGTGTATAAACGCTTGATTATGTATTTGTAATCATTATGAAGCACTTTACCTGTGAAGTGAATTTCAAGTTCGATTTTATTAGAACTATTTCCTTCATTTTTTGCTCTTTCTCCAGCGTTTTGTAATTTGTTGAAGTGTTCAAAGTCTTTCACTTTTAAACCGTAAAGGGCATAGTAAATGGCTTGAAACAAGGTGGTTTTACCACCACCATTTTCACCACCAATTAAAATAATAGGCTGCTCTTCGTTAACCGTTAAGTCTAAATCGAGCTCGCGATAGGTTTTAAAATTTTTGGCAATAATTCTGGTAATTAGCATAATCCTTATATTTTGTTTAACGCCTTTTCGATGATTTTTTCAATCTTTTTGCTGTCAATATCTTCGTTATTGATTTTTAGATTGTGGAATTCTTTTAATATATTTTCTTGTAACCATTCAAAATCTAAGCCTTGTTCTTCTGTTAGATTTTTAATGATATCCATATCTTCTTTACGGATTCCGTAGTGAATGAATGCTGTATCTAAACCTTTACTCATAGTTCTATGTTTTTGAAAATTAGAAAATATCTTCTTCTTTTTCTCGTTTTGTTTGAATTATTAAATTTTCAGAATCACTTTCTGCGACTTCAAATTTTTCATTATTTTTCTCAGCACTTGCTAATCTAGCTCTAGTTGAAGCCCATTCTCTTAATCCATCAATTTTTTTCTTCATTGTTTGTGCAAGTGGTACAATTTGTTCGATTGCTTTTTCTAAATGAATAATAGAAATTTGATGGTTTTCTGGGTTGTCTATATAAGAAAGAAACATAGCCTCTTTTACAACTTCTTCAATTTCAGCACCATTAAAATGTTTTGTTTTATCTGCTAAATTATCAAAGTCGGTAATGTTTGATTGACCATTTTTATCTAAGTGTATTTTTAAGATATTTTTTCTTTCTTCTTTTGACGGTAGATCCACAAAGAAAATTTCATCAAAACGTCCTTTTCTCAATAATTCAGGTGGTAAATCACTTATATTGTTTGCTGTTGCCACAACAAAAACAGGTTTTGTTTTTTCTTGCATCCAAGTTAATATTGTAGAAAAAACTCTTGAATTAGTTCCTCCATCTTTTTCACCACCGCCTACACTCAGTCCTTTTTCAATTTCATCAATCCATAAAACACATGGAGCAACAGCTTCTGCTGTAGCAATTGCTAAACGTATATTGTTCTCACTACTTCCAACTTCAGCTTGAAATACTTTTCCAATATCTAATCTTAATAATGGTTGTTTCCACTCGGTAGCCACACATTTAGCTGTTAAACTTTTACCACAACCTGGAACCCCTAATAGAAGTATTCCTTTTGGTTCTTTTAAACCAAAGTTTTTTGCTTTTCTTTCGAAAGCTTTACTTCTTTGTTTTAACCAATTTTTTAGATTATTTAATCCTCCAACACTTTTTTCAAGTTCCTCATTTACTTGATAGTAATCTAAAATTCCACTTTTTTTAATTATCTGTTCTTTTTCATTAGCTATAATTCTCGCTGCTTCTTTACTATTTAATCCTACTTTTTCTTTGGCTAACCTAAAAGCTAAATCTGCTTCCATATCTGTCATTCCTAAAGCAGAATCGATTAGAAAGTTTTCTAAATCGGGATTTACATTTTCATTTGAAATGATAGTAGATAATCTAGTTTTTAAATCATCCTTGTCAGGCAGTGGAACATTGACAATTGTAAGATATTTTTCTAACTCATCTGGTAATTTTAGAAAAGGAGAAAGTAGAATTAAATGTTTGTCATACGCTTTTAATATGGAAGATAGTTTACGCAAGTAAACAATTACTTTATCATCTCTAAAATATTTATGGAAGTCTTCTACAATATAAATTTCTTTGGTCTTATTATCGGTACTCTCAGCATCTCTTTTTATGAATTCTAAAAGTTCTTGATAGCCTTTAGTTTCTCCATACGCCTTGTGTCTTTCTACTTTTTCAAGTCTATTGTTTTGTGTTTTTAAATGTGTTTGTAAACCATCAACATTATCCCAAGAATAAAATGAATAATCTAATTCAAAAGCAATTCTTCTTAATTTTTGCATAACACGACCATATTCAGAAGTGGTCAAATAAAGCAAAGGGTAGTTTGCTTTCAACATATCTTTAATATCTTCAAATGTATTGTCCATGTTATTAGTTTTTAGCGATTATTTTATTATTGATTGTACAATATGATTTTGTTTTATATCGTTCTGGAACTTCTTTTCTTTTAATTTCTATTCCTTCACGTCTTGTTGTACCAAATGAATGATCAATTTTTGACATTGCTTCATCTGCTAATTTATGTAAATCTTCTGGTATATAATTAGAATCTGTTATTACAGTACCATCATTTAAAATTGTAAATTGAATTTCGGTGCGTTTTTCATCTTCATTTTCAATTTTAGAATAACCCACCATATAAAAACGTTCTACTTCATCAGAATTAGCAATAAAATCATAATCTTTCTTGAATGTAAAGCCTGCTGCTTCAAACTCCTTTAGAATTGTTTCTTTTGCATATATTCTGTTTAATTCATAAAAAGTATCTTGTAATTCGAGTACAAATTCTTTAGCATTTTTGATGTAATAATTGTTGTAGCTGACCATATCACCTTTAACTTTTAAAAGGTATTCGCCTCTTAAATTTTCTTTTTGATTGGCATTAAGTACAACTAATTCGTTATTTATTATTTCATATTTCCATCCTAAATTATCACAGGCTTTCATAAGCACTTCTTGATTCATTACTTGTGGATTTCTAAGAAATTTTGAGGATTCAAAACAAGACATACTCTATTTTTTTAGTTATAAAAATTTATTTGCAAATTCTTGATAATTTAAGACTTTCATTTCTACTGTTTTGGCTTTTTCAATTAGTCCTTTATCTTCAGTCACTAAGTAACCTTTTTGATCTTGATACATTAAGGCCGTAGCAAGTATCATGTTATCCGGTGATCTTTTATTAAAATCTGGTGGTAACAAATTTAAATTTGCTTTTGTTCTGTGGATATTATTACTCTTTGAAGAAGATATACTTCTAATAATTTTTGTTGCCGTTTCTTTGAGTTGTGGATTGGTTTTAAAACCATCTAACTCGTCCAATACTTTGGCTGCAATGATTATTTTATGTTTCTTATTAATTTTTGAAATTATGTCAGGATCATTTATGAAAATATTTGTGTCAATTATGAAAGGGTATACCCTTTTAGCTTCTTCAAATTCTTCAATTTTATTATCAATATTTAATTTAATTTGTTCAAAACGATTAACTAGCTTTTTATTGTTTTTATTAATTTGAGTTTTTATTTTTTCTAGTTTTTTCTTTAGATTATATCCTTCATTTTCATTAGTAATCGTCTCTAAATCTTCTTCAAATTCATCAAAATCTTCGTTTATTTGCTCTTCAAGTCTTTCTAATCGGTTTTCTTTAAAACTCTCTATCAATTGAAGCGCATCATCAATAGTTTCTTCATACATGCCTAAACCTTCAAATACTCTTAGTTTTACATTGTAAAAATCTAGTTTTTCAATTTGTTCAATTGATGCTATATCTTCTTCCATGTCGTTTTGAATACTTCTATTTATTTCATCACAGATTGATAGTGCATAATCATTAGAAAACTCGGTTTTGATATAATCTTTTATTTTAATTCCTCTATCATCCAATTTGTTCTTATTGAAAAATGATTTGGAATATTTTCCTATTTCGCCAATTACAATTTCATAATAATTTGCATCCTCATCTGTTTCAATTATGAAAAACGAATTTTTTACATTCTTTTTAGTAATGAAAAAATTATCAGAATCATTTGCTAGCGCGAGTAAACTTTCATATCTAGCATCATCTTCATCTTTCAAAATTTCTGGAAATACAATAAATATTTTAGATTCGATGTTTTCAATTTTTTGTAAAATTTGAAAAATTTGGTCAAAAATAGATTCAGAACAAAATGTTAAACATATGTACAAATCATATTTGCTATGATGTGGAACTAAAGAACTAAAATTATTTAAAAAGAAATATTCATCAAATAAATCTTTAGTTAACAACTCATTTTTTACTTGAATTAATGGATTGTTTTTATCAATATGCCTTATAGCTTCTTCATAAACTTCATTATATTTTACTTCAGATTTTACAGTTTCCTTACTATCTAAAGCTGCTAGGATTTCATTTTTAACATAGCTCTCATTATTTATCCATTGGCTAAATGATTTTTGTGTTTTTTTATTTTTCTCATCAAAACAATAAGCCTTAAAAATCTTTTCGTGACTATCATAAGTTATTGCAATGGGGTATGTTTTGTAAAAATCTTGTTTACTTACAACTATTGCATCAGTAAAAGAATTTTTCTTTTCAATATTGTATATATCGGGGATTTGCGTTGCTGCAATCTCTTTTATAAAATCTTCATCTTTAAAATCGATTGAAATTCCAAGATAGTTATGTACTGCGATTCCTTTAGTAAATTCAAAATTTTCTTTTGCCTTCAAATTATCACCTGTTGTGTGATCAAAGTATAATTCAAAGGGTTTATTGATTGTAACTTTAAATTTAGATTTCATTTTAGCATATTCTCTTCCAGTAGGTGTAAGTCTGCATCTTGAAAAATTGATATCACCACCTTCAATCATTTTACCAAACTCATCTGAAGCAAGAGACTGTAATGCTTCCATTAAAATTTCTTTTTCAGCAACATCTAAATACCGTTTTGGATTTGAAGATTCATAAACATTCATACCCAAAATATCACCAATTTGCTCAAAGCTCAATTGTTCATCTATTGTTAATAATTGACAAATTACTTTATCAAAAGGAGTAAAAGGAATAGCCTCTGTACAAGTAGCTAAATAATTGACTTTAGAAAAAATAAAATCATAATTTAGGTGACCTATGTAGATTTCACCTGTTGTCATGACATTTTCTAAATGCTTATATATTTCTATGTCTAACTCTTTATGCATTGTATTTGTTAAGTTTTTTGTAATCATCAATTATTATTCCTTCTTGACGAATAATTTCAATAGCGTTTTTGTAAATAGCATTTCCGTTTTTGTCTTTATACGATTCGAAAAACTTCAAATTACCTACAACGATTAATAGTCTTCTTGCCCTAGATAGTGCCACATTTAAACGTTCTGGAGCTTTAGCAAAACCAATGTCATGATTTTTTTCAATTAGTCCTGCCTTTAAAATTTTATTACTTCTAACCGTTGAGACAATTACAATATTTCTCTCCATTCCTTGGAATTTATCTACTGTTTTAAGTCTGATAGGGATGTTTAAATCTTTTTGAGCATATTTTTTAACATCAATTAGTTTTTTTAATTGTTGACCATAAAAACTAATTATTCCAATTTCTTGTTCTTGTAGTCGTTTATCTTCGTCTTTGATGCTGTTAAAATGGTTGAAATATTCCTCAAAACCTTCTGCATTTTTCAAATAAATAAGTGCTCTTTTTACCGCTTCTACTTCCTTTTCATTTACTCTAGAAGTACTTACTAATTCTTCAGGTTCGTCTACATTTATCCAAATAGTATGCACGTCTGGTTTTATAAAGTCTTGATTTATTAGTCCATGATATCTTGAGAAAGGATTTGACAAATCTTCCGAATCGGCATGTGTAATTAACTCTTGAGCAGGTTCTAATCCTTCATCTGTTTCACCCGTATAAAATTGTTTGATTACATTATTTATTTTTGGATGCATTCTATATTGAATATTTAAACGAGCTGCAATTGATTTTGGTACTTTTGGATTCAAAATAAGACGTTCAAATTGACTTGTTTCAACAAAATCTTTATCAATTTCTTCCGCTAATTTTAAAGCTCTTTCTGTATTCAATTCTAGTAATGCTTCTTTAAATTCTTTTTCATTAAGCATTGGTGGCAATTGTCGATGGTCGCCAATAACGATTGATTTTTTTCCGAAACATAGTGGTAATAACATTTCTGGTGGAGTTGCTTTACTCGCTTCGTCCATAATTACCGTATCAAATTCTACATTTATCCAATTACGTTTATTGGCTGCATCTATTTTGAACGCCTCTTTATTATTGAAAATGAATTGGTAACTTTTAGCAAAATCATTACTACCACTTGAACTACATGTACTACCAATGACATTAGCATACTTAAAGTACTTATCTTTAAATAATCTTTTCACTGAAGCTGTAGGTTGTGACAATTCAAAAGCCCAATCTTTTAAAGCTGCTTCATACTTATGATTGCTCTTTTGATGTGATTTCTCAGCAATACGATTCATCCAAATTTGGATAGCATTGTTATATGGGTTGTCTTGTATCAATTCTTCTTCCTCATCATTTTCTTCTAAAGAGTCATCTTCAAACTCAACTGGAACGAAATTATCATCCAACCATTTCATTATTCTGTTGATTGAATATTTTTTTCCTTCTTCCTCAAATTTGGTATCTTTTCCAAAACGAAGAGGTTTAACTAACGTATGCTCTTTGTTTAATAATTTTTCCAACGCATTATCAACCGCTAAGTTTGTTTCTGAAGTAAGCAATATCTTTTGGTTTTGATTTTTACTAATCATTTGCCAAATCAGTTCTGCTATAACGGTGGTTTTTCCTGTTCCTGGTGGACCTTGTAACAAGCACAAATCTCTTGCGTGTAAAGCTGCTAGAATAGCTTTACGCTGAGAATCGTTTAATTGTAAAAGTTCATTTTTTCTTATTGTTTCCCACTCTTCACTTTGTGGTGTTATATCTTTAAAAATTTCTTCTGATTTACTTGAATCAAAAATAAATTCTCCCAATCGAGGGTTTACTGATTTGCCATTTGGTCTATCTGTAGGGGCTACAATCTTAGCCATAGCTTGTTTTAACCAATTTGTTTTTGCTTGGTCTCCTTTCAAATTAGGTAATACTTCACGAATTGGTTTATTATCCTCTAAATAGTCCAATAGTTTATCTACTGTTTTATTATCTTCTTTACCTCGTAATGCCAGTGAAAATGTTAAGCTTGTTGTGTCCGATTCGTAAGCATTTAATTTACCAATTGATAGGTAACTTTTAATTTTTTCACTTTTAGAAGTATCAATTAGAAATTCTACATTGGCTAACTCATGAATTCTGTCTTGTAAAACTTGTTTTTCTGTTTTGGTTTTAACCAAATTGGTTTTTACTTTAAATTTAAATTCAGGATCTGTTGGAGATAAACTAAAATCAAATTTATTTATCTCTCTTATTTTTTTAAACTTTTCGAAAAATTCTTCATTTGTTTCAAAATCAAATGAAATAGTATCAGAAAGTTCGTTTAAAACCACATTAAAATCTAAAAAATATAAATCTCTTTTAATATCATTCCAGAATTCCTCTGTGAATTTTGAAATTACTTTATTTTCTGATTCAACTCGTTTTTTTTGATAGTAGTATTTTTTTCTAATTCTAACTTTATCTTTTCCAAAAATCTTTTTCAATGTCCAATTAAAAACAGTTAAATCCTCTTCGTTTTCAGTAGTAATTTTGAAAACATTATTGCTTGGTTTAGGCAGTACTTGACCTTTTTCAAAAAGTTCATTTCTTTTACTTTCTAATACGTCTGAATTACAAAGTACTAAAAATTCACCCACCACTTCTTTTAGCTCATAATTTTGACTATCAAAATAAGATTGAAGTGTTTCAAAAGGGACTTTGTTAGCCGTAACTTCCAATAGAACTGTTTTTCTTTCTTTCTTTTCAATTTCTATTGTTTTACAATCAATGTCAAAGTTTAACGCCTTGAAAACATTTTTAAATCTTGTTGAAATAGATATTGGCTTTAATTTTAATATTGCCCCAATTGATTTTTCTCTTTCAATTATTTGGTTGAATTTTTTATGAATTACCGCATCCAAACCTCGGTAGATGTCATCAAATTTTAAAAAGATGTTTCCTTCTTTGTCAAATGTTTCTTTGATACTAAATTCATTTAGTAATTCTTCTTCAACCTCTTTGTATTCTCTACTTTCTTTAACTTCTAAATCAACTTTGAACTTGTATTTTGTTGTAATTCCTTTTTCATTATTGAATTCAACAGGATGGTGGTATTTTCTAACTTTAAAGGGTTGGGCATTTCGTTGTAATAACAAGTCTTGTGCTTCAATCCATTTGTACCAAATTTCTCTATCGTTTTCTAATTTAGCAATAGGAGCAATTTCTAAGTTATTGATTCTTTCGTAGAGATTTTTTTGTTCAATAATAGGAAAACGAGATTCGTTTTGATCTATAAAAATCAATTTACAAACTTCTTCGATATAGTATTTACTATCTTGAGGTAATGCAATAGGTTGAACAATTTTTGATTTCTTTTTACTTTTAACAGCTGCCTTATAACTAAATGTTTGCGCATCCCATACTACAACAAGGTCTAATTGAAACCCCTCAGCTTCGAAAGGAATAACAATTTTTTGTTCTTTGTCATTTACTTTCAAAAAGTAGGCCTTATATTCAACATCTTTAAGAAGTGATTTTATCTGTTCTATTGTTGTGGTGTTGCTTCTATTAAAATCGGTAATTAAAATATCGTGCCATCTAACAATGATTTCGATTGCTTTTCCTCCTCCAAAAATATCTTCGTGTAGTATAGCCATATGGTTTAATTAATTTGTGTTTTTAATTGGCTCTTATTTTTAATTTATATTACTTTACTCCTGTATAAATTTTCCTCTTTTTTACTCTTGCCTTTTATTACATGGGTAATTTTTGCTGTTTTTTTAACATGAACTTTTAAACGTGTTAACTTTTTCCGTTTTTTTTAACATGAGTTTCTAAACCCCATAACAATTTAAATTACAGTGATTAGTATATAAATGTTATTCTTATGCGTTAACAGGGTCAAATCTATCCCAACCGTTCGTATCTTTTGTATTGGTGATTTTGTTTTTGCAATACCACCAAGTTGTTGTTCCATTATTATCTTTAGGAATTAAGATTCCTCCAATTGTTTTATGGCCTTTTTCATTTCTTTCTGCAATAAAATCTATTAGTGCATTGTGTTTTAAATGGGCATTGGCTGGGTCGCTACCTGCTGTTTTGGTATCGAATAAACAAGTAATCCCCGTTTTACTTAGTATCACAAAATCAACATAAAACAAACTTTGTTTGCCTAGATAATCCTCATAAGGTATAGCAAAGTGCTCTTTTGCTTTTTCTCCATTTTTATACCACCAATGTAGATTTTCTTTTTGTTCTTCTAAATATGCAGCAAATCTTACTTCAGGAGAAGAAGCTCTTTTGTATTCATAAAAAGGTTCTAATGCATGTTTTTCTACATTCTCTTTTTCATCATATAATTCATTGTAGATTCTTTCAACAGGAACTTCCCATTTGTAATTTTGAATATCTTTTGTGGCTTTGTTTGCTTTTTCTTCTTGCATTTCTTGATAACGCTCCTTTGCTTTTTCAATTAACTCGATGAAAATAGGTTGGTTATCGTTAAACAACATTATTTTAATAGCATCATACTCGATGATACCAAAATAATCTTCAAAGAAATATTTCATAGCTCCTTCTAAAACAGGAGTACTATCGACCGCTGCATAAGGAGCCGTTAATGAACGACAAAAATCTCTAAACAAACGCGCTAATTCACTAGGCGTTTTGGCAAAACGAGCTGTTTCTGTAACTAATTGTGTCTCTACTTCACCAGTTAGTAATACATTTTCAGGAATTACAATTTCTATGGTATTAATATCCGTGTAGATGAATCGCTTTTTTAGTAATTGCTTATTGGTTTCGAAAAAATGGTCTGAACCTATTTCTCTTTTTACTTCCCAATTTAATTCTGCAATTTCATACAAAGCAGTTCTAAATTTTGCCCCTAAACGATTTCTAACAATACGAGTATTGATGTAAGTAGAGTCTAAATGAACTGGTATGTAGTTTTCAATTCTACGCGCTTTGTTCATGGTGATATAACTCATATCATCTTGAACAACTTCTATTTGATTTTTACTTAAATTGGTAAAAACATATCCTTGATTTAATAATGGATTAGGATAATGCTTCTGTTCTGGCATACGCAAAATTCGACCTACAGTTTGAATTGTGAATTCAGTACTTTTTAATTCTCTAAAAATTAAAAGAACCCCTGCACGAGGACAATCCCAACCTAAAGCTATGGCTTGTTTGAATAATAATACTTCCACCATATTATCTGGTTTTTCAATATCGGCTACATTGTCTTTTCTGCCTGATAACCAAACGGCTAGTTTGTTATTGCTAACCGTAATATTGTAGTTGTATTCTAAATTTTGCAACACCACATCAATATATTTTTCATCGTCGGCTGTGTTGTTATCACTAGAATCGTTTGGTAACTGGATTAATAATAAAGGATTGATTTTTACACCTAAATTTTCATAGGCTTGACGTAATTCTTCTCTTTTTGCTAACGCTTGCTCTAATAAAATTTCTTCTAATGAACGCCCTTGTTGCTGTATAGTATCTAAAGCTGGATTTAAAATAATTCCTTCTTTAATCATTTCTTCAGCAATAACGTCTTGACGCTCTACTAAAGTTCTGTAATCACTATTAGTTGTAGGTGTTGCCGATACTCTAATTTCTACTTTTGGATATATTTTTTGTAATACTTCATTGGCACGTTTTGCTGTTTTTGTATTCGCAAACATGTGTTCTTCGTCTATAATGACAATGATTTCTGTATCGTTTAATTTGGCTTTATTAATGAAACTATAAAGATTTTTATTGGTTTCATTTTCTTTAATCATCGTGTTTTTCTCTTTGTTAATGCTTTCCCAATTTACAAACAACACTTCGTTTGGTAGTAATTCATCGTTAGAAACATCTTCAAAGAAAATAGGTTTTATGGAACGCATTTCGGCAAAAAAGCCTTTCATAGCGTTGTAACTTTGAATGTATAATTTGTTAGGTGCTATCCAAATAAAAGCTGCTTTGCGTTTTTCTAAATCATAGCGTTCTGGTAATTCTTCACAAAACTTATTTAGTAATGATGCCATCATTACCGTTTTACCAGAACCTGTGGGTGATTTGAAAATTAAATTTTGTCTTGCACCCGGTCTTTTCAATAATTTATATAGATTTTTCGTAAGGTCGTTTACGGCTTCTTCTTGGTAATTTTTTAAATGTATCATTTTGGCTTATGCTTGGTCTTGATTGAACAAATTATCTTCTTCGCCTACAGCATCTTCCTCTAACATAGGAACAACTTCACGTTTCTTTTTAGGCAACACATTTTGATACGCTTTGTAAATAGCATCTGGTAAGGCACAAAGGGTAATTAATGGCAAAACCTCTTCAAAGTCTTCCGTGAAAGGATATTGCCCATGGCTGAATACATATACTTTTACAGGGTTGTCGTTTGTTTTTTGAGTATGTAAAATTTCAATGATTTCGAAACTATCTTCAATACGCACTTCATCATAGATCACAATAAATTGCGCTGTTTTACTAGTAAACGCTTTGAACCATTTTTCTTTTGAAGGAAACGCTGTATAACAATCTTCTTTGATGCATAATAGTTCTGTAGCTAAATAAGTTAATTCGCGTTTGTTTTTCAAAGAGGTATCACGACTCACAAACTCGCTTTTGTAATAACGTAGATTGTTATTTTTTAATCCTTCTACTGCCACACCTTTTGCATTGGTATACCCTTGAATAACGCGTTTGTTTCTCTCGTATGTTACTTCTTCACAAATGTTATTTTCGTTGTTGGTTACTAAAATACACTGACGGTTGCCGCCATCTTTGTTTAATTCCATAGTTGCGTGAAGTGTGGTTCCTGAACCTGCGAAGAAGTCGAGGATAATTTTATCATCAAATTTATTTGTTGATAACTCTAATATTCTTTTAATTAAACCTGTAGGTTTTGGAAAAATAAAAGCAGCATTAGTACCAAAAATTTCTTCTATTTCCTTTGCAGCTTCATCATTTGAAGCAACATCTTCCCACCATGTATTGGCAATTTGACCTTGTAATTCAGATAAAAATATTTTAATACGAGGCATACCATCACCACCACGAGGAATTACAAGTCGATTTTCAGTAACATATTTTGCAAAAGTTTCTTCAGAGCAACTCCATTTAGCAGTAATTTGTCTACCATTTGGCATAGTCAAAGTGTGTTCTCTGTTTGAAGAATTTTTTGGTCTGGCTAAAGGTCCTGTTTGATACAATCCTCTTGGATCATTATCAGGATTACTAAAACCCTTTTTTATAAAATCATCCGAATATTCTAATTTATTTAATGAAAAGTAATTTATGTTTTTTGAAATTATAAGTAAATATTCATGTACTGGAGCTATATTTTTTGCCAAATTAGCTTGCGTTTTTCTTCTTCTTCTAACACAATTAGCTATAAAATTATTCTCTGTAAATATTTCATCACAAAGTAATTTTAATTGTGCTTGCTCATTATCATCAATAGAAATAAATATAACACCACTTTCATTCAACAATCGTTTAGCTATTTTTAACCTTCTGCTCATGAAACTTAACCAAGTAGAATGTCTAAAAGGGTTTTCTTTATCTATATATTCATCTTTGAAAGTATCATTATATCTAAAATCTTTATTTCCAGTATTATAAGGCGGATCAATATAAATAACGTCAATTTTACCTTCGTGGGTAAAAGTTAATGCGGTTAATGCGTGTAAGTTGTCGCCTTCAATTAAAATATGGTTGGGGTAATCCTCACCATTGATAATTGCTTTGTCTTTAACTTCCTTTAAAACAGGAAGATTTTCTCGTAGTTGTTCTTCAACGGCTTCTGGTTTGTCTTCCCAAACTAAACCGTATTTCTTTTTAGTGTTTACTAAATTGATTAGGTAAGCACGTTCGTCTTGCGAAATGCCTTCGAGTTGTTTTATTTTTGAGATAAGGTCTTGTTTGTTCATGGTTAATTCCAAATAATTTTAATAATGTCGGCTAATAATTTATGTCTTTCTTCTAATTCTTCTGGACCAAAAACTTCCATAGCTCGTAAATTCAAGTTGTATTTATTTTTAAGCTGTATTAAATCCAAATTAGAATGGTAGGTATCTGGGTGTAAAGTTGCATTCCAATATAAGGTTTGCACATAGGTTCTCAACTTATTTGTATACGTTTCATTACTACTACTAATATTAGCATTTCCACGCAATAATAGAAGGCCACCTAAACGATTACGCTCTCTTTCAAAAAGTTCTTCGTCGTTAGCAAACAAACTCAAATTTTCATCATTATGCGCTAAAATATGTTCAATGTGATATCCATTTACATGACCCGTATTTCGTACTAAATTGTGAAAAGACTGTTGCATTTCAGCATTTGAATTTTGACAAATAAAATAGTCAATTCTTGCAAAGAAATAGCGGCTAAATCGTGTACTTAAATCATTGTATCCTACTTCTTTAAAATACATGTAATTGAAAGGTTCATGTATTACAGTTGCTTTTGCATTTGATAACAATTGAGTAATTTGATTATCAAAAGCAGGTTTGATTTTTTCTGCTGGTTGTTCTCTTAGTTCCGTTACTAAATGATAGATAATCTCTGTTATTTTATTACTATCATAACTTCTCTGCAATTGAAGTAAAACAAATAAACGATCAAACTCTTTGGCAATTAATTGAATTTTTAAATCTTCTTCAGGGTCATTAAATTTTATAGCAGAAAGAAGAATTAAATATTGTGCGTTCAATTCGTTCAGACTATTAAAAAACACAGGCTCAAAACCAGGTCTTAAATCAATAGAAAACCACCATATTTTATGATACAAATTGGTAAAATAAACAAACTCATTTTGTAAAAAACGTTTTATTTGAGCTGGATTTCTTTTTAAATTAAAAAAGTTATCTGCTTCATCCGAAAAAATAGCACGATGATAATCTTTTTTATCATATTTAACCGCTAATCCTCTAGAGTTTGCAATTTTTGAACGTATGTAATATTCAAAAAAACTATCAATTTCATCTTCTCCAATTTCATTGATTTTTGAAACTTGTGTTTCCCAAAGTTTATTTAAATCTAGTAACTTTAATTCGTCCTTATCGATTTGTCCCAATAATTTCCCTTTCAAAATTTCATAGGGTTTTAATCGAACACCACGGTCATTGATAACTTCAAAAACCATAGGAACATCAGCCTGTGAAACCTCTAATTTTACTAATTGTAATCTTCTTAAAAAATAGTAAATAAAAGTCTCTAACTTGTGTTTAGAATCTAAATCCTTTTCTAACCATGATTTGATATACTTTGAGTTTTCAACCATGTTTTTAGAGGTTATACCAATGGTTGTATCAATAGTTTCAAAAGGTTCTCCATTTAAAAGTTTCTCTAATGTTTTAGCATGACCTTCGTGATTTAACCAAAATATTTTTTTAGGACCAACGATACCAAAAATTTTTGATTTAACCCATTCAGACAAATCAGAAGACTCTTTAACGCTTTGTTGGTAGAGTTGAATTAATATCAATGTTATAGTGGTTAACCTTTGTTGCCCATCAACAAGAAATACTTTACCATCAATTGTGTTGGTTACATAGGTATTCAAATAATACCATCCTATTTTATTAGCGGCATTTTCTGGCTCCATACTATCCTCAATTTCAAGATAGTCTGAATTGAATTTATAAAATACATCATCAAGTAATCTTTCAACAGGATCTTTCAACCATTTGTATTGTCTTTGGTAAAAATCAATATTGTATGTTATGGTTGAAAATACATCTTCAATACTTTGTGGAATAGGTGAAATTGCCATAAATTTTTTTTATTTTATTTAGTTTTTTCATAAACTTCAAACTTACCAATAATAATACATACTTCCAATAGGTAAAATTACCTGTTTTTAATTATTTTCCTACATTTTTTTGTAAGAGAATACCTGTTTTTTAATAAATAAGTGTCAACTCCAACAAAACCAATTCATTAGCATCACAAAAACAAATTAACAATCAACAATCAACAACAAACCATAAACCATTAACAATTAACCATAAACCATAAACAACAAACAATTAACCAAAAAAACTCTTAAACTTTAATTCTCTGCAACTCTGTAACTCTAAATCTCTGCAACTTTGCAAAAAAAAAACTCCCCACCATCACAGCAGGGAGCTTTATTATAATTTGCAAAGCAAATAAAAATCCTATCTCACAAATTCGTAAATCGCAATTCGTAAATCGTAAATTAAGAAATTTTCAAAAGATTCAACACATTAAACGCTCCATTATTCAGCATATACTGCGTACCATTCACTTCCTGAAAAAATTCAATCAAAATAAAATGCATATTCGTACCGCCTATAGTTGGAGTAGAAGTTGGAGTCAAAACCGGACTTATAATCCCATTCGTTAAAGGATAAACCGTTTCGGTACTTTGAGTCAATTCATACGCTCCAGTAGCAAAATCAACCTGTAAAAAACCAACTTGAAGACTAAAATGCGTGGCTCCATCCGGACTTCTCATTTGCTCCAACGGATTATACCCAGCAATACTAACCGCTCCAGTACCCGTATCTACAGTAATAATCGAATTCAATACACTCCCCAATGTGGCACGAGCATTAAAATCAAAACCTTCCAATAGGGTAGTGGCTGTCGGATTCGTCAACCCTTCCGCTACATTACGTAATCCTCTGGCACTTACACTGTCCAAATTCTTAATTTGTCCCATAACTTTCACCAATCGACTCGTCATCTTACTGTCTTTCGCTTTAAAAATCATAGGACCCAAAGCATTTCGCAATAATTTACCCGAAGAAGCAATACTGCCAAATTCATTGCCGTTTTCTCGTGTTCTCGCAAAGGCTGGGTCGTTCATAATTCTATTCTTACTCACGCCACCCTTTGTACGAACTAAATATCCTTCAGAACCTTTATAAAATGTAAGGTCTTCCATCGTACCTTCAAGCTTAATCAAGCTTTTTAATTTTGCCATAATGTTTTTTTTAAAATTAGAAAGGCACAAATCTAAAAGCCTAATAGTACCCTAAATGTCAAATATGCCATTCAATACAGTTTAGTGCAACTTTTTCCGATATTACTTCATTTCACTGAAAAAGAATAAAAATTCCAAAAATGCATTTTTAAACCCAAAAACTACAAATTTGCCATAAACAGCAACTTTTGCCAAATTAGGAAGTTAATTATCTGATTTACAAATTCTTAATTTTAATGATAAAAAAGATAAAAAGGCATCTAATAAAATAGGTTTATGTATGCCGAGTGTATGCCGAGTGTATGGTTTAAGTATGCCGAGTGTATGCTAGAAGTATGGATGAAGTATGTCAAAGGTATTCCACATGTATCAAAACAAAAATTAGTTCTCCATAAAAAAATTAGGAATTTCCAAAAAATAAATTAATTTTGACTCATATTTGAAAGAAATAACCTACAATATTAATATATGAAAAATAAATATGTATCACCCCCCAACAAACAACCATAAACAATAATTTAATATCCAACACCTTTAAACCCTTAACAACAAACCACCAACAACAAACAATTAAAAATAAACTATTAACAATAAACAACAAACCATTAACCTCCAACCATAAACCAAAAACCACCAACCACCAACCATAAACCATAAACCACCAACAACAAAACCCAAAAATTCAACCCCTCTACTAAGCTATGCCAACAAAACCATTAAGAATTTGTATTTCAACAAAAGATATAATGATTATTGAAGAATGTTCACAACGCAAAGCCTCACAAAAAATGAACGACATGCGCATATTCTTCAATAAAAATTGCAAGAATTGCAAAATCACATTTAAAGATTACGCTACCTATTCCAGAATCCCCCTCGAAGAGTTAGAACCCTTCCGAACAATCGGTTACAACCATTACCAGAAAATATCATAATCATACTTAATCAATAACAGAAAAATCGCTTCAATACAGCGATTTTTTTGGTTACACCCCTAGTTAACCGAAACTTACGTTTCTCCTCTTAATATCATATCCTTAAGGGGACAATTCCACTAAGAAAATTTATTTACAACGTTTGTCTCCCGAAGCTATGGGAGACAAACTAGACGTAAAATTATACCTCTTTAAATTACCGAAATATTAAATCCCTTAATCCATTTTATCTGCGTGAATAAAATAAAACATCGATTTCAGCATAACAAAATTGAGTGTAATTATTTACTCGATAATAATTGAATTCCAACCGCAAACTTTTCAGTTCTCAAGCTTGGTTCACTAGATAAATTGGTTCTGCAAATAATTCTGTAATTGTTCAATAAAGTAACTCCGAAAGAAATATTCGAATTTAAAAACCATCTATTGTGATTCAATTTTAGGTTATCATAAAAAGCATTGTTGCCTTTATATGCAGTTACATCTGTTAATAAGAAAAAGTTGAATTTCTTTTCTTCTGTAGAAAGTCCAATATAATTGGTTAAGCCAATACTACCATTAAAAGTACTCACATCTACATTATTTCCAAAGCCACTAATATCTGAAGCCGCTTTACAACTTAAATACAAATAATCTGTAAAAAAGGCATCAGTATAAGATGTAATTATGGGTAAAGTAAAATCCAAATAAAAATTACCACCACCACCAATTAACCTTTCCAAATTGTCATTCTCAATTTTAGCTTTTGTAGTATCTGTAGCCACTGATAAAACTGAACCAAAAGAAACTCTAAACCAACCACATCTATCAGCTATTAGCTCCGATTGAACTATGTTTGAATTGTCGTTTAATGTGGCTGAAAATGAATTTAATAAAGTCGTTTTTTCTAAACTAGAAGCATAGTGTGTCTCATAAAAATGATTTCTAAAGTTGGAGTTTTTTGTTGGTAACCAGTAACGCTTTTCTACATGTAATCTTTTCTTTTCCAATTCAATTTTTTCTAAGGCAATTCTGTTTTCTTCAATCTCTTCAGAAATTTGGATCATAGCATTTCTGTCTGAAATCACTTTTTTTTGTTTTTCTATTAATTTATTGATTATATAGATAATGCTATCCTTTTTCTTTTCATAATGTGCTTTATAATTTTTTTCTTCTTCTGTTTTAATGTTAGGTTTTTTATTGTTTTCAGCTTTAATACTATCATTAGTTCCTTTTGTTTCAGATTCTGTTTTTACAGAATAATTTTTAACTTTTTTTTCATTAATTGAAGGTATTTGCGAGTAACTAAATAATGTAGCAAAGCAAAAGACTAGGGTAAAAATAATTTTTTTCATAATGTTTAGATTTTAGTTTTATTCTATAAATCTAATTGAATTGCATCTTTTTCATTTACGGCTTTCCCGTAATTTGTAGTATTTTTTCGCAATTTGAGAGTTGCGTTTAAAGTATAGTTTAAGTGTTTGTATCTTAAAACCACAGGACTGAAATCGAAGATTCAACGAAGTTTAAAGGTCTCAACTTTGTAAATTTGACTTGTGTGAGATGCTTTGCAGTCCCGAAGTTTCGGGAGACAAACTAGAAGTCCAACTTATGTGTTCTCATTTTAAGCGAAGCGCCTGTCATTAGCTTCGCTCCGTTCGACAAGCCTCGGGTGCGAGGTACGAAGCAATCAAAAAAAAACTATGTGCCTATGTGGTTAGATTACTTTACTTCGACAAGCTCAGCACAGGCTATTCATAATGACATGACTCATATAACTTATATGTTTTCCAAATCCCAAATCCAAAGAGATGCTTTGCAGTCCCGATGCTTCGGGAGACAAACTAGAAGTTCAACTTATGTTTTCTCATTTAAAGCGAAGCGCCTGTCATTAGCTTCGCTCCGTTCGGCAAGCCTCGGGTGCGAGGTACGAAGCAATCAAAAAAAAACTATGTGCCTATGTGGTTAAATTACTTTACTTCGACAAGCTCAGTACAGGCTATTCGTAATGACATGACTTATGTGACTTATATGTTTTACAAATCCCAATTCGTAAATCATAAATCCCAAATCGTAAATCCCAATTTATTTCCCAAAATAATTGTAAATTTGATAGTTAGCCCAAAGCATACCATTTATTATTTACACCATGGAAAAATCAAACCTTGTAATATCCTATCATACCATGCGAAAAGCAATTGGTTGGATTGCTATTTTGCTTCCCTTTGCACTCATCATGGGAGAATATATAATTAGTCAATTAGATTTACTAAACAAC
Source organism: Flavobacterium urocaniciphilum (assembly GCF_900110615.1). GTDB lineage: Bacteria > Bacteroidota > Bacteroidia > Flavobacteriales > Flavobacteriaceae > Flavobacterium > Flavobacterium urocaniciphilum. The sequence continues at coordinate 90,901 of NZ_FOEI01000005.1, read as the reverse complement.
CCATGGTTTGTAAAAACGAACGAATGTTACCAGGTATATACCTATGGCAGTCCGTTTAAAGCTTCTATAAGTCATTATTATTACAGTTCGGTAGGAGAGATATTCACAGGCGCATTAGGAACCGTAGCCTTGTTTTTATTTTGTTATAAAGGACATCCACTACGAAAAAGCGAATTCGGATTATCCGATAAAGTCATGAGTAAATTAGCAGCCTTTTTTGCCTTAGGAATAGTAGCTTTTCCAACCACTTCCAAACATTGTATCGAAGATAATTTACGAGTGTTTACCAGTAGTTTCAATACCGGAATCATCCATTTTGCTTTCGCTGGATTGTTCTTTGTAACACTAGCCTTTATTTCCATATTCAATTTCAGACGCACCAAAAAAGTCTCAGAATTCGGCACCAAACCCGCACACAATATTTACAAGTATTGCGGTTACGTCATGCTAATTTGTGTGGCACTCATCCTAATTTACAGAGTCTTTTTAAGAGATCAATACGAATGGCTCGATTCCATTTATCCCATCCTTATTTTAGAAACCATAGCCCTAATTGCATTTGGCGTTTCTTGGCTAACCAAAGGAAAAGTGTACAAGGATTTTTAAATATTATTTTGGATTTACGATTTTAAAGTGATGCTTTGCAAAATAACAAACTAGAAGTCCAACTTATATGTTTTCATTTTAAGCAAAGCGCCTGTCTTTAGCTTCGCTCCGTTCGGCATGCCTCGGGTGCGAGGTACGAAGCAATCTATAAAAACCTATGTGCCTATGTGGTTAGATTACTTTACTTCGACAAGCTCAGCACAGGCTATTCGTAATGACATGACTTATATGACTTATATGTTTTCCAAATCCCAAATCGTAATTCGTAAATCCAAAGAAATGCTTTGCAGTCCCGAAGTTTCGGGAGACAAACTAGAAGTCCAACTTATGTGTTCTCATTTTAAGCGAAGCGCCTTTTATTTTATTTAATCCTATGTGGTTAGATTACTTCGTTCTTCGTAATAATATGACTTATATGTTTTCTAAATCTCAAATCGTAATTTGTAAATCGTAAATAAAACTATTTCCCGATACAGAAATTAGCAAATATATTACCCAATAACTCATCATTAGTCACTTCACCTGTAATTTCACCAAAGTAGTGTAGGGCAGTGCGGATATCTATTGCAATTAAATCAGAAGATAAATCAGAATCTAATCCCCATTTCACTTTCTGAATTTCTTCTAACGCTTTCAATAACGAATCGTAATGACGCGAATTGGTAACAATAGTTTCATTATTACGTAATGCACCAGTGTTAACAAAGGATAGTAATTCATTTTTCAATTCATCAATACCTTCATTGTTTTTAGCACTAATTAATAGTAAATTATCAATTTCAGTATGTAATTCTGCTTGTAAAGCTTCAGGTAATAAATCTTTTTTATTGATTAAAGTCAGTAATGCTTTTTGAGGGTATTGGTTTTTAATACGCTCTATTTCTATTTTTACAGCTTCTAAACTACCAGCTTCCATCATCCCACTTCCATCCAAAATAAACAACACCACCTGTGCTTGCTCAATCTTCTCAAATGTTTTCTGAATACCGATACTTTCTACTACATCTTTCGTTTCTCTAATTCCAGCCGTATCAATAAATCGGAAACCAATTCCGTTAATCACTAATTCGTCTTCAATGGTATCTCGAGTAGTTCCTGCAATGTCTGAAACAATAGCGCGTTCTTCGTTTAATAAAGCATTTAATAATGTCGATTTACCAACATTCGGTTCACCTACAATAGCAACAGGAATACCGTTTTTAATTACATTACCCACAGCAAAACTGTCGATCAATCGTTTCAAAACAAATTCAATTCGATTTAATAATTCGTAAAACGCCGTTCTATCTGCAAATTCAACATCTTCTTCAGCAAAATCTAGTTCTAATTCAATTAAAGATGCGAAGTTTAATAACTCTTCTCTTAATTTCGCTATTTCATTACTAAAACCACCGCGCATTTGTTGCATTGCAATTTGGTGACTCGCCTCATTATCAGATGCAATTAAGTCGGCCACCGCTTCCGCTTGCGATAAGTCTAATTTAGCGTTCAAAAAGGCACGTAAGGTAAATTCACCCGCTTGGGCCATTTTTGCGCCTTTACGAAGCAATAATTGTATAATTTGTTGCTGTATGAAAACCGAACCATGACAAGATATTTCCACTACATTTTCACCTGTGTACGAATTCGGACCTTTAAAAATAGAAAGTAATACTTGGTCGTAAACCTTAGAACCATCCACAATATGCCCTAAATGTATCGTATGCGTTTTTTGTTTGGTAATATCTTTCCCCGAAACCGATTCAAATACTTCAGCTGCAATAGTTATTGCATTAGCACCAGATAATCGAATAACAGCAATAGCTCCTGCACCTGATGGTGTAGCTAATGCAACAATGGTTTCGTGTGGAATCATATTTTTGGTTTTGTTTGCAAAGATAGGAAAAGTTAGAAGTTGGAAGTTGGAAGTTGGAAGCTTTTTTAATAGTTTGTTTTTAACGTCAAAAGCTACTGCTCTAATCCTTTTGCTACAACGTAAACCCAAACTTGTCATGCTGTAAAGCATTTCTAAAACTATTTGAATAAACGTTCAACTTATGTGATCTCTTTCAAGCGAAGCATCTAAAAAAGAAACCTATGTGCCTATGTGTTTAAAAAAAACTTATATGACTTATATGTTTACCCATAAAAAAAACCACAAAAGCAACAAAGCAATTGTGGTTTATAATAGTAGTTAGGTTAGTTATATATAAATTCGAAATTGGAAAGTTGTAGTTTCCTCATTCTATTATGTATACTCATTTTTTGTCACCCTGAGCTTGTCGAAGGGTTAGTTATTCAACATAACTGGCATTACTAACATAGTAACAGTTTCACCTTCGTCTAATCCGTCAATAGGAGTAAGGATTCCGGCTCTGTTTGGTAATGACATTTCTAATTGAATTTCGTCGCTTGTTAAATTGTTCAACATTTCTGTTAAGAAACGAGAGTTGAAACCAATTTGTAAATCGTCTCCGTGGTAATCACACGTTAAACGCTCGTCTGCTTTGTTTGAGTAATCGATATCTTCAGCAGAAATGTTTAACTCAGTACCAGCAATTTTTAAACGAATTTGGTGTGTCGTTTTGTTAGCGAAAATAGCCACACGACGTACCGAGTTTAAGAAAGTAACACGACTTAAGATTAATTTATTTGGATTTTCTTTTGGAATAACCGCTTCGTAATTTGGATATTTCCCATCAATTAAACGACATGTTAATATGTAGTTTTCAAATGAATACGTAGCGTTTGAATCGTTATATTCTACTTTAACTTCTGCATCTGAAGTAGCTAAAATCCCTTTTAAAATGTTTAAAGGTTTCTTAGGCATGATGAATTCTGCACTTTGAGAAGCTTTTACATCTGTACGTGCATATTTAACTAATTTATGAGCATCAGTTGCTACAAAAATTAAACCTTCAGTAGAGAATTGGAAAAATACACCACTCATAACTGGGCGTAAATCGTCGTTTCCTGTTGCAAAAATAGTTTTTCCAATTGCTGTAGCTAATACTTCAGCAGGAACTAATGTAGTTGATGGATCTTCTAATACTACTGCTTTTGGGAATTCTTCTCCAGCAGCGTAAGCAATTGCATATTTACCAGAGTTTGAGCTAATTTCAACTGTATTGTTTTCTTCAACAGTAAAAGTAAGTGGTTGTTCTGGAAACGTTTTTAAAATATCTAATAAAAGTTTTGCTGGTATAGCAACACTTCCTGTACTATTTGATTCAATTTCTAAACTAGCCGACATAGTTGTTTCTAAGTCAGAAGCCGAAACGTGTAATTGATTGTTATCTAATTCAAATAAAAAATTATCAAGAATTGGTAAGGTATTGTTACTGTTAATAACGCTTCCTAAAACTTGTAATTGTTTTAATAAGTACGAACTTGATACTATAAAATTCATCATTTTCTATTTTTTTTGCTTTACAAATATAATGGGTTACACTTTAATCTAAAAATATACTTATTAACAACTATCTGTTATATTTTTTCTTTCTTAAATAGGTAAATGTAAATCCAAAAATTCCTAATAATACTATTGGTAATGCTACTGTTAACATCTGAGTTTGTGTATAATTTTCTTCTACACTTACTTTATCTAGCATAGGTAAACTTACATCTTTAGTTCTAATGTTAATAAGTCCGCTATCGTCTAACAGGTAATTTACACTATTTAAGATGAATTCTTTGTTTCCGAAAAAATTACTCGTGTATTTGTCATAACCCAATTCAATAGGAGCACCTTTATCCAATTGATTTTTAATAACATCACCATCAGAAATCACAATCATTTTGGTTGGCACACTTTTCTTTAAGAATTTATCTTCTTTAAATGGCAAAATACGATTGTTGTACATAGAAGTAAACGAACCTTCTAAAAGTACTGCAACGGGTAAAAAACCACCATTATTATAATCTTTTTCAGAAACTTGCTCGGTTACCATTTCTAAAGAAACTTTTGTTGGTAAACCTATAGCTTTTGAATATTTAGAACTTTCTAATAAAACCGTTTTTTTAATATCTGATTTTAATAATTCGATAGGTGAGGCAAAATCAAATTTTACACCATCTGTGTTTTTAACGATAGGATGTTTAGATGCTGGATAAATAAAAGGCGCAAATTTCCAATTGTAAGGTTCAATATTGCTTTCACTTCCTTCATTACCTGTTGCAAGTTTTAAAGGAGTTCCCACTTCGTCTTTAATCAATTGCGGATTAATTCGTAATCCGTATTTGAAAAACATATCCGTTAAGTTTAAATCGGTCGGACCTACAATAGCTGAACCTGTTTCGTTATATAAACTTTCCATCTCAGCAGTAGAACCATCAATTAACCAAAGTGTTTTACCACCTTTCATGATAAATTGATCTAAAACTTGTTTTTCTTCTTCTGTAAACTTTTCTCTTGGTTTTGCAATAATGGCTAAATCGTAAACATTTAATGCTTTTAACGTTTCATTAGGTTGTTTAGCAACTGAATCAAGGGTAATTGGTCCGATGTAATAATTATCACGTACTGTTTTTAAGAAGTCGGCAATAAAAATATCATCTAACTCGGCATTTCCTTTAATTACTGCAATTTTACGTTGTTTTTCTTTTGTAATTTTATTGATAGCTTCCGCAAAAGCATATTCTAAATGTTGAACAGAACTTTCTACTTTATCTTCCGTAGAAGCACCCATCATGTTTTTTAATAATTGAACTTTCGCTCCTTTATCGCCATAATTCGCAACCGCCCATGGGAAAACTACTTCTTGAGATTGTCTTCCTTTTTCGGTAACCGTAACATTTATAGGCATTAATCCTCTTTCGAAGAATTTTTTCATAACGTCCATTCGCTCTTCCTCTTTTTCAATAGGATTAACAAATTGGAACGTAATATTTGAGTTGTAAGCTGAAAATTCTTCTAATAATTGACGTGTTTCGTTTTGTAATTTTTTAAAATCAGCAGGGAAATTTCCTTCTAAAAAGACATCAATAATTAATGGAGAATCTACACCATCTACAATTTTTTTAGTGGTTTCTGAAAGCGTATATCTTTTATCTTGAGTAACGTCAAATCGCTTGTAAATATAATAACTCGCAAAGTTTAAAAGGAATAAACCAAGCGCTAAAAAACCTAATTTTTTTAAACTATTTTTTTGAACTTCCTTCATCATTACCATTTAAGCGATTTAAGTTGATATACCGTTGCAGCTAAAAATACAACTGTGATACTGATAAAATAAATAATATCTCTTGTGTCTAAAACACCACGACTCATACTTTTAAAATGAAAATCCATTCCTAAGGTTTTAATGAAAGAACCGAAACTTCCAAATAAGTTTGATAAACCATCAAATCCGAAATAGAAGAAAAAGCATAAGAAAACGGCAATTATAAAAGCTACAATTTGATTGTCAGAAAGAGTAGAAGTAAATACTCCAATTGCAGTATACGCTCCAATTAAGAATAATAATCCGAAATACGAACCAATTGTACTTCCGTAATCGAATGTGCTTTGTGGAGCTGTATAGCTAGAAACGATAAATACATAAAACAAAGTAGGAAGTATTGCAATAAGAATAAGAATTAAGGCTCCTAAAAATTTACCATTTACAATTTCCCAAAGACTTAATGGTTTGGTGAATAAGATTTCTAAAGTCCCTTGTTTTTTTTCATCCGAGAAACTTTTCATGGTTACTGCTGGAATTAAAAATATAAGAATCCATGGAGCTAATTTGAAAAAAGGACTCATATCAGCATATCCCGAATTTAAAATATTAAAATCACCATCAAAAACCCAAAGAAATAAACCATTAAGTAATAAAAAAATGGCTATAACTAAATAACCAATTGGTGAACCAAAAAAGGATTTTATTTCACGTAGCAATAATGCCTTCATTTATTTTAAAATTTAATTGACAAATGTAATTTATAAACTTGAAACTTGAAACTTTAATTTTAATAATGAGTTTGTGTTCTTGTTTTTGCCACGAATTCACTAATTTATTTGTCTTGTTAATCTATTTTTATTCGAATTATTCATCGACAAAGTCGATGCGAAATTTTTTATCTAATTTTTTTAATTCGTGAATTCGTGGCTCTATATTTTAAACCAAAGTTGCTAATTTATTCACACTCCATGCTTCTGGTTTATCTGCAAAAAGCGATTTAGTATACGTCCAAACTTCATTAAATAATGCCGATTTTCGATATTTTTCTAGCGCTTCTTCATCTCTCCAATAGCTATACGTAAAGAAAATTCTAGCATCGTTTTTATCTTGATATAATTCTAAAAACTCATTGCCTTCAAAATTTCTTATCTGTTGTTTAATTTCTTCAAAATTGGCTAAAAAAGCCTCTATCTTATCTTCTTGAAACGTAAGTTTCACTATTCGTACAAACATATTTTTGTTTTAAATTCAATATTTAAATTCCAAATTTCATATCAAAAGTCTTCGACAAGCTCAGACTGACATTATTTTTCATAACAAAATTCGTAAATCCCAAATCGTAAATCCCAATTCTTAAATCCCAAATTCCAATTCTGTCACCCTGAGCTTGTCGAAGGGTCAAATCGTAAATTCCAAATTATTCCACAAACTCCACCATCACAACATCCTGCATTTTCAAACCTAATAAGGTATTGGCTGAACCTGTACGAGCAGGATTACTTCTGTAAATAGCAATTTCTAAAAATCCAGCTTGATTGAAAATAGCAATTTCATTTCCTTCCATTGATTTTAAAGCTGATGTGGTATTGTTTTTAAAATCTGAATAATGATTTTTCACATTTCTTATGGAATGCACTGAAAAACGAATTTCATAATTTCTGCCATTAGCTGTTTCTTCAATAAAACTCTTAGAAATATTCGTAACACAATTTCCAAAATCGTCTATATAAACCACATTTCCACGAATTGATTTTGAATTCTGATCAACAATTGGTGCTAGAACATTCATTTTTTTAATACTAGAAATAGGCGTCCCAATAACATTAAGTTCACCATTTTTAGCTAAATGAGTAGCCACCATGGCAAATACGTCTAAATCTCCCGACCCGTTAATTAAGAGATCGTGAATGTTAATCTGAACAATTTTTTCAGGATTTATTTTATTGATTAAACTTCCAAAAATACCATTATCGGCTCCGATGAAGTAATGTCCGTCGTAAAGCATAGCAATATGAAACGTATCGGCATTTTGAGATGCATCTACGCCAACTATATGAACGGTACCTTTTGGAAAATGCGAATAGGAAGCAGAAAGTAAATAACTTGCTTCTAAAACATTGAATTTGTCAATAGTGTGAGAAATGTCTATTACGTTGATTTCAGGTAAATAGGAAAATATTTTACCCTTAAGAATTCCTGCATAATGATCTTTTAAACCATAATCTGTTATAAGAGTAATTATTGACATTCTATTGTTTATAACTTATTTGAAATCGAATATTTGTTTTTGCTATATTTGAGAAAGACAAAACTAATCTTTTTTTTACAGAATTAAAACAATTTAAATTTATAGCCTTTGAACGAAAGAATAATTGAACTGGAAAACATTGCACCTAAAGAATTTTGGGGCGCACATGATAGTCATTTAGAAACTATTAAGAAGTATTATCCAAAATTGAAAATTGTTGCTAGAGATACAACTTTGAAAGCTTTTGGAGAAGAAGAGGTTTTAGATGAATTTGAAAAAAGGTTTAGACGTTTAATGACGCATTTCACTAGATTTAATCAAATTGATGATAATGTAATTATGCGTGTAATTGAAGGTGATGCTCAACAAACAGGAGTAATGGATTCGAAAGATGAGATTCTTGTTCATGGGTTAGGAGGTAAGCTAATTAAAGCGATGACACCGAACCAACAAAAATTGGTAGATTACGTTCGTAAAAACGATATGGTATTTGCCGTTGGTCCAGCTGGAACAGGTAAAACTTATACCGGAGTGGCTTTAGCTGTAAAAGCATTAAAAGAAAAACAAGTTAAACGAATTATTTTAACAAGACCCGCTGTAGAAGCAGGTGAAAACTTAGGATTTCTTCCTGGTGATATGAAGGAGAAATTAGATCCGTACATGCAGCCTTTATATGATGCCTTACGCGATATGATTCCGCCTCAAACGTTAGAAGATTATTTGTTGAAAGGAATAATTCAAATTGCACCATTAGCTTTTATGCGTGGTAGAACATTAGATAATGCCTTTGTAATTTTGGATGAAGCTCAGAATACAACGCATTCGCAAATGAAAATGTTTTTAACACGCATGGGTAAAAACGCTAAGTTTATCATAACGGGTGATCCAGGACAAGTAGATTTACCAAGAAGAACGATATCTGGATTAAAAGAAGCCTTACTTGTTTTAAAAGATGTGGATGGAATTGGAATAATTTATTTAGATGATAAAGACATTGTGCGTCACAGACTTGTGAAGAAAATTATTGACGCGTACAAGAGTATAGAGAATAATGATTAAAATAAAATAAGACTTTTTTCGTTGTAATTTAAACCCTCAAATTTATTACATATGAAAAAAGTCATTTTATTTTTAGCCGCGCTAAGTATTGGTAGGAGTTACGCTCAAGAAATTCCTAAAGTAGAAATTACTCCTAAAAACTCATGGTTTAAAGCTGGTTTGATATCCGGAATTCCCATGGAAAAAACAAAAGATGTTGCTTCTTTTAATGTTGGTTTAGATGTTAGAGCGCAATATTTATTCGATTCGCATTTGGCAGTCGGAATTGCTTCTGGTTACAATCATTTCTTTGCTAAAGATGAGTTTGAAGATTTTGGGATTATACCTTTAGCAGGATATACTCGCTATTATTTTCAAAAAGAAGGTGTGTTTGTGGGAGTCGATTTTGGTTATGGTTTTTTAACTAATAATGATGAAAGTTCTGGTGGGATGTATTTTAATCCGCAAATCGGATATCATAATGATAACTGGAATATTTACGGATATTATCAAAATACGTTCTTAGATAATTTCAACATTCGAGCACTCGGAATCGGAGCCACATATAATATTAAATTTAAATAATCACACTAAGGAGGAATTTTCCTCCTTTTTTATTTTATAAAAATTTTCACAAAGAAAATAATTCATTTACTTTTGCACTCAACTAACAACAACACAACAAAATGAACACAATTACCACTACAAATTTTAACTTTACAGGTCAAAAATCAGTTTACAGAGGAAAAGTAAGAGAAGTATATAACATCAATGACGATTTATTAGTTATGATTGCTACAGATAGACTTTCTGCTTTCGATGTTGTTTTGCCAAAAGGAATTCCATACAAAGGTCAGATTTTAAACCAAATTGCAACAAAATTCATGCAATTAACGGAAGATATTGTTCCAAATTGGTTAGTGGCTACTCCGGATCCAAATGTAGCAGTCGGACATTTATGTGAGCCTTTTAAAGTAGAAATGGTAATTCGTGGTTATTTATCGGGTCATGCTGCGCGTGAATATGCTTTAGGAAAAAGAACACTTTGTGGAGTGGAAATGCCAGAAGGATTAAAAGAAAACGATAAATTCCCAACTCCAATTATTACGCCTACAACAAAGGCTGATAACGGTTCGCATGATGAAGATATTTCTAGAGAAGCAATTTTAGCTAACGGAATTGTAACAGAAGAAGATTATTTAGTATTAGAAAAATATACTAGAGCGTTATACCAAAGAGGAACTGAAATTGCAGCTTCTCGCGGTTTAATTTTAGTAGATACAAAATACGAATTCGGGAAAACAAAAGACGGTAAAATAGTTTTAATTGACGAAATTCATACACCAGATTCATCTCGTTATTTTTATGCTGATGGTTATCAAGAAAGACAAGATAGAGGAGAAGAGCAAAAACAATTATCTAAAGAATTTGTACGTCGTTGGTTAATTGAAAACGGTTTCCAAGGTAAAGAAGGACAACAAATCCCAGAAATGACTGAAGAATACATCGCTTCAGTTTCAGAAAGATATATTGAATTATTTGAAAACATTATCGGAGAAAAATTCGTAAAAAGCGATATTACAAATATTGAAGCTAGAATTCAAGAAAACGTTGAAGCTTATTTAGCGAAGTAAATATTAAAAAAGGCTGGTTATTAATCAGCCTTTTTTTATTCAATAAATCTAACAAGTTTCAAAAACCTGACAGGTTTTTTTATGCTATTATTTCCCAATCAAGTGTTTTACAACTGTTTCTGCTGCATGTAAGCCAAAAAGTGCCGGCATCCAACTATTTGTACCATAAAACGATTTTTTGAAGTTGGTACCGTCTGTAGTCTTTAAACTTGTTTCATCAGGGTGTTCTAATGAGTAAACCGCTTTAACGCCACTCGAAATCCCTTCTTTCTTCAATCTTTTTCTAATGTTTTTAGCAAGCGGACAAACGTCTGTTTTACTAATGTCTCTTACTACAATTTTATTTGAAAGTAATTTTCCTCCAGCGCCCATGTTACTAATAACTTTAACCTTTTTGCGCTTTGCAGCAACGATTAAATTTAATTTTGGTGTTACGCTATCAATACAATCTAAAACATAGTCAAAATCTTCTGTAACGATTTCTTTTGCACGTTCTGGAGATAAAAACTCTTCCACACGCGTTAAGTTTAATTCTGGATTAATATCCATTAATCTGTCGCCAACAATTTTTACTTTTGGTTGCCCAACTGTACTGTGTAATGCAGGTAATTGTCTATTGATATTAGTAATGTCAACAGTGTCTCCGTCAACTATTGTCATGTTTCCAACGCCAGCTCTAGCTAAAAATTCGGCTGCAAACGAACCTACACCACCTAATCCAACAACTAATACGTTTGAATTTCTTAATCTGTTTAAGCCTTCTTCTTTAAATAATAACTCGGCTCTCTCTTGCCACTTTGCCATAACTTAATTTTTATTGTTTAAAAACTGTTTGGTAGTTGTTCCAAACAATTTCTTTCATTTCTTCTACTGAAATGTTTTTACATTTTGCTGTAAAAGTATAAACTTCTTCTAAACTTTCCGCTATTGTATCTGTTTCTAAGAAAATTTTTTCATTCGGAATTTGTTTAAACACCTCTCCTAAATCTGGATTTCGAAGTAAATATTTTCCAAATGATAAATGAAAATCCTGATTCAATAATTGTTTCGCCACTTGATAGTTTTTTGAAAACCCATGAATGATGAAAGGCGAGGAGAGACCACTGTTTTTTTTGCAAGAAATCACTTCATCAAAAGAAGCAACGCAATGTAAAATAACAGGCTTTGAAACCTCGTGTAAAAGTTCTAATTGCGACTCAAAAACAGCGATTTGTGTACTATAGATTTTTTCTATACGTTTATCTAATCCACACTCTCCCAAAGCAATACAGTTGTTTAGTAAAAGTTTTTCTTTAATTATTTTTAAATCATCACTCAAACGATTTTCATCAATATGCCAAGGATGAATTCCGATCGAATACAACGGAATTTCGGCTGAAAAGTCATTCGGATATTGATTTACAATTTCTAAAATATTTTCAGAATGGGTATAAAAATGAGTATGTAAATTGACAAATTTCATAGCGTAAAAATGCGTTTTTAATTAGCATTGTTTTAACAAAAATAGTACTTTTTTGAGAAGTATTTTACCTAAATTTGTAACAGATAGTTTATTATGATTTCAAAAGCACTTCAAACGTATTTAAATAATTTCAAGGGATTTTCTAGAGAAATTTGGATACTTACAATTATTACATTTATCAACAGAGCGGGTACAATGGTTTTGCCATTTTTATCTAAATATTTACACGAAGATTTACATTTTTCACTTTCTCAAGTTGGAACTATTATGGTGTTTTTTGGAGTTGGATCTATGTTGGGTTCTTGGTTAGGTGGAAAGTTATCAGATACTATCGGTTTCTATAAAATTATGATATTTAGTTTACTGGTTAGTGGCCTGATGTTTTTTGGATTACGTTATGTTACTTCATTTGAAGGTTTTTGTATCAGTATCTTTCTTTTAATGTCTGTTGCAGATATGTTTCGTCCTGCAATGTTCGTGTCTATTGGTGCCTATGCTAAGCCTGAAAACAGAACTCGAGCCTTGACTTTAGTTCGATTAGCAATCAACTTAGGATTTGCAGCTGGTCCGGCCTTAGGTGGTTTAATTATTATGTCTATCGGTTATAAAGGTTTGTTTTGGGTTGATGGAGTAACGTGTATATTGGCAATTTTAATTTTTTGGTCGAAAGTAAAAGAGAAAAAGAAATCAACTTATTTAGATAAAGAACATCCTGGAGATGTCTTAATTGAATCGGTTTTTAAAGATAAAATATATTGGCTGTTTTTAATCACGACTCTAATTGTAGGGATTATGTTCTTTCAATTGTTTACAACTATTCCGATCTATCATAGAAAACAATTTGGATTAACGGAATTGGAAACGGGTTTATTATTAACCTTAAATGGAGTGTTAGTATTCTTTTTAGAAATGCCAATTGTAAATTATATCGAAAAAAATAAAATAGATAAACTCAAAGTTATCATATTGGGAAGTTTGTTAATGACTATAAGTTTGTACTTGATGTTAATTAATAGTTGGGCTGGAGTACTTATTATTATGATGTTGTTTATGACATTCGCTGAGATGTTCAATTTTCCATTCTCTAACGCTTTTGCAATGAGTCGCGCACCCAAACATCAACAAGGAAGGTATATGGCTATATTCACGATGAGCTATAGTTTGGCACATATTTTAAGTGCTAAAGTCGGAATGGCAATTATTGATAATAAAAAATATGGTTATCAAGGCAATTGGTTATTCATGGGAACACTTGGTTTTATTGGAACTTTAATCGGACTTTACGTTTATTATTTAGTTCAAAAAGAAAAAGCAAACGTTAAAATTAGTTAAATAACTATAAATTTAGTTGCGTAACTAAAAATATAGTTATAAGTTTGTGTAACAAAATTAATGTTATGCAAAAATTAACCAATAAAGAAGAAGAAGTAATGCACATTTTATGGAGGCTTAATAAAGCTTTCGTAAAGGATATTTTAGCAGAAATTCAAGAAGATAAGCCTCACTACAATACCTTATCTACCATTGTAAGAAATTTAGAAGAGAAAAAATATGTTTCATACAATGCTTACGGAAACACGCATCAATATTTTCCGATAGTTGATATTGAAGATTATCGAAAAACATTCATGAAAACGGCAATACAGAATTATTTTGGTAATTCGTATAAGAATTTGGTTTCGTACTTCGCAGAAGAAGAAAAGATTTCTGCTGACGAACTTCGTGAAATTTTAGACATCATCGAGAAAAAGAAATAGTATGGAAGCTATTTTTACTTACATATTAAAAGTCAACGCTCTGCTTGTGTTGTTCTATTTGGTGTACCAATTAGCACTTTCCAAAGAAACGTTTTATAAGCATTCTAGATGGTTTCTATTATCGGGATTGTTTGTTTCAGTTTTACTACCATTGTTTACAATCACTAGAGTAGAATATTATGAAGTAAAAAGAGTTTTGAGTAATTCAGTAGAAAGTAATGTGCCCGTAATGATGCCAGTTTCTTCAGAAGTTGTTCAAGAACCAATGCTTACCAATCAAGAGATAATGTTTCTTATTTACGGAATCATTTGTTTTGGATTTTTACTGAAAACACTATTTGATTTTTTTAAATTGTTTAAAATCATAAAAGTTTCCAATTCCGAAAAGAAAAACAAATTAGTATATGTAAATTCTACATTAGTAAATACACCTTTTTCATTCTTTAATTATATCATTTTCAATGAGGAACTCATCAATCCTGTTGAATTACAAAATATCATGAAACATGAAGAAGCGCATTCTAAACAAAAACACAGTTTCGATACACTTTTAGCTCATGTGTTTATTATCCTATTTTGGTTTAATCCAGTGGTTTGGTTATATCGAAAATGTATCGTTCAAAATTTAGAATTTTTAGCTGACAATTATGCTATTCAATACGTTTCAGATAAAACACAATATCAAAAAACCATGTTGAAAATCACTTTGCAAACACAACAAATATCAATCATTAATACATTTAATCAATCATCAATCAAAAAACGAATCGTTATGTTAAACACAAATCAATCAAACAGAAAAAATGCGTTTAAATACGCAATTGTAATTCCCGTTTTAATAGCTTTTATTATGTTGTTTCAGGTAAAAGTTATTGCTAAAGAAAGAACTTCAGGATTGTTACCAAGTAGTTCTCCAATACAAAATAGTCAGAAATATGTAATTGAAAAATCGACTACCGATAAGCAGTTAAAATCGTATTCAGATAAATTTAAAGAAGAATATAAAATGAATTTAGATTTTAAAGGCGTAAAAAGAAATGCTGATAAAGAAATAACTGCTATAAATATTACTTTAGACGACAATAATGGAAAGAAAGCCAATCAGAAAATTGTAGACGATAAAGGAATCGAACCTATACATATTACTGTTTCTAAAGGAGAAAATAATGCTTATAGTTTTGCATTTGGAAAAAACGCTGGAAATCATGAAGAAAGGGAAGTTGTAATTGTTAGAAAAAATGACAAAGGCGAAATTGAAGATTTATCAGAATTAGAAGATATTGATGTTTCTATTGAAATGGCAGATGTTGAATTTCCAGATATGCCAGAACCTCCATCTATGGATTTTGATATTCCAACTCCACCAGATGTTCCGAACGTTCCAAATGCACCAACTCCGCCTAAAAATCCAAATGATAAAAAAGCTTGGGCTAAATTTGATAAAGAAATGGCTGATTTTGAGCAAAAAATGAACAATCAAGATTGGAAAAAATATGAAGCTTCAATGAAGGTTTTCGAAGAAAAGATGAAGGCTATTGAACCAAAAATGAAAGAATTTGAAAAAGAAATGAAAGTGTTTGAAGAAAAAATGAAACTTCAAGAAAAACAGATTGAGAAAAAAGTTGAGAGAAAAATGAAAAAAATCGAAATCGACACTAAAGGTCCAAAAGGCGAAAAAGGAGAAAAATAGTTAGTTATATTAGAAAAGGATTGTCAAACTTTGACAATCCTTTTTTGTTAAATCTCGTTAATTAACAAAATTTTTAATTTTCATTTTTATTAAAATTATATTTTTGAACATCAAATTAATTAAAAACAAATTATGAACGCTAAATTATTACTACAAGGATTAGTTTTGGCAACTTCTTTAGTTGTATTGCCAGAAGTTTCATTTGCTCAAAACAATCGTATGCAGCAAATGTCTAATGTGAAAAACAATAGTTTTGAATTGCGTATTGATAAAGATATGACAGATGCGCAATTGAAACAAGACGAATCAGATGCTAAAAAATTCGATTTTGAAGTTTCTTTTTCTGGAGTGAAGCGTAATGATAAAAAAGAAATTACAGCTATTAAAATCGCTTATAAGGATAAAGATGGTAATTCTGGGAACTATAATGTGGGATCAGATAAACCGATAGCACCAATTTCATTAACCAAACAATTTGATGGTTCGGGTAAAGGAAATATCAATATCCAATCAGGTAAATCTAAAAATAATATGTTTGCAGGTTTTGGAGATGATTTTGGTCCAGGTGGATTTGAAATGTTATTTAATGATGAAAGGTTTCAAAATCTAGATCAAGACATGTTTAAAGGATTGTTAGATAAACAACAGTTTGCTTTTACAGATAAATTTGGAGATTTAGAGAAACTTAGAGAGTTTCAAGGTTTTGATGGAGATTCTTTAGGTGGGAATTTTAAAATGTTCCGTTTTAATGATGGAGAAATGCAAATGGATAATCCTGATATGAAATTGGAAGAAGAAACGGAAAAAGATGGAATGATTACTAAAAAGTATTCTGATGGAAAAGGAAATACCATGATTTTCTCTGAGAAAAAATGGAGTAGTGATGGTAAAATGGACGATTTAGACAAAATGAAAAGCGATTTAGGTGATCAAAAGAAAAAGATTATCATCGAGAAGAAAATAGAAAAAGAAAGCGCTAAATCGGACTTAGACAACTTAAAAAAGGAGTTAGAAAAAACAAAAGCAGATTTGGAAAAACTAAAAACAGATTTGCAAAAAGATAAAGGTACTAAAGGGAAAAAGTAATTTTTTGAGTTTCAAAGATTAAAGTTGCAAAGTTTCAAAGAATCAAAGCACATAACAAAAAGCCAGAATTTCAAACGAAATTCTGGCTTTTTTATATCTATAATTCAAAATTTAAAATTCGTAAATCCCAAATCTTAAATCGTAAATTATCTATATTCTTTTTTAATACGAGCTAAATCGCGCTTCGTATCATTTTCTTTCATTGTTTCACGTTTATCGTAATTTTTCTTACCACGACATAGCGCAATTTCAATTTTAGCTAAACCTTTTTCATTCGTATATAAACGTAACGGTACTATAGTTAAACCTTTATTATCCGAATCTTTATCTAGTTTTTTAAGCTCTTTTTTGTTCAAAAGTAATTTGCGTTCACTTTTTGCTTTATGATTATAATGTGTTCCAAAAGCATATTCTTCAATGGTTGCATTAATTAAAAACAACTCAGTGTGATCATTAAATTCGCAAAAACTTTCGGCAATAGAAGCTTTTCCTAAACGAATCGACTTTATTTCAGTTCCTGTTAAGACAATTCCGGCATCATATTTGTCTAATATTTCATAGTCAAAACGTGCGCGTTTATTTAATATGTTAATGTTCTTTTGCATGATACTGCAAAATTAGGTTTTATTTTTGAAAGAAAATATTTAATTTTATAAAATACATTTGCTCATATTTCTAAAAAAATGTAACTTTATAATACTTAACCAAACTAAAAATTAAATAAATTATTATGAGTGATTTCCAACTAATTGAAAAAGAAGAGGTTGCTTCTTTAAAATTTCCACATAAAGATGTTATGTCAGACAAAGACGATAAGATCCAAAGAAAGATTGATTTAGAACGTGCTTTAACATTGGGAAATTTAGAACATTTAAAAATTAAAATCTTTTTTGAAGATGATTCTTCTAAAAAAGTTACTGAAACTACTGTTTGGGGAATAACTGCAGATGAAGTTATCCTTAAAAGAGGGGTTATTATTCCAATAAATAGAATTCATAAAATAATTTAATAAAGCAGATACTATGAAAAAAGTCCTTTTATTATGTTTAGCATTGATGTTGTCATTTGGTGCTACAGCTCAAGAAACATCAGCTGGAGAAAAAAGAGCTAAGCTTGAAAAAGAAAAACAAGCTAAAATGGCTAAAGACAAAAAAGCAAAAGAGAAAAAAGAAGCTGAAGTAGCAAAAGCAAAAAAAGCTGAGGCAGACAAGAAACAAGCAACTAAAGATAAAGTAGCTAAAGAAAAAGCGGCAACTAAAGCTAAAGTAGCAAAAGAAAAAGAAAAAGAAACTAAAGCGGCTGCCGATAAAGTAAAAGCAGAAAAAGCTAAAACTGAGAAAAAGAAAGCAGATGCAAAAGCGAAAGCAGCTAAAGCAAAAGAAAATAGCGCTTCAGCAACTGGTACTGCTAAATCTACAGCAGGAAAAGCAGGAGCTGCTACTAATAAAGCAGAAGCAAAATCTAAAGTAACCAAAAAAACGCCAGCAGAAATTAAAGAAGATGTAAAAGAAACTGCAGCTTCTAAAGCAGCTGAAAAAAAAGTTACAGATAAAGTAACAGGAACATATAACGGTAAAAAAGTGTATACTGGTCCGAGAGGTGGAAGATATTACATTAATAAAAATGGTAATAAAACATATATCAGTGATGATAAATAATTAAAATAACACCTTTTTAACACAAATCCCATTTTGATTTAACCTCAAAATGGGATTTTTTTTAGTAGTTTTGCGCCAAACAAAAAAATAATGTTCAAAATTTTAGCAAAAATTAATAAAGTAATTTTTCCAAGTTATTCTAAGCAACGTCTTGATTTAGCGAAAGCTACAAAATTGCAAAAAGCAATAATTGCTTGGAGATATTATGTTACAATAAACGCGTTAGAAAAAAAATAAAAATTATTTTTTTAAATTTAGAATTTAGTTCTATATTTGCACTCACAAAAAACAGGCCTCGTGGCGCAACTGAATAGCGCACTTGATTACGGCTCAAGAGGTTACAGGTTTGAATCCTGTCGAGGTCACGACTTTTAAGAGTAAAAATCTCTTAACCCACATTAAAACCCGCTATTTGCGGGTTTTTTGTTGGACATTAATGGACTTTAAAGGACAATATTGGACAACTTTATTCCCCTAATTATTCCCCTTTGTAAATTTTCATAAATCTTTGAAGAATTCACCCAAAGAAATTTGGTGTATTTCTAATACCTTAATCAAAGTCTTTAATGTAATATTCTGACCTGATTCTATTCTCCAATATTGAACTCTATTTAGTTCGTTTTCAAAGGCAAATGTTTCATAACTCGTATAACCCCTTGATAATCTGAGTTCTTTAAGTTTTTGAGATATTTCCTTGATTTTTAAATCTATATTTCCATCTAAATTTTCCATAGAGCGGAAAATTGGAAATAAAGTCGCTTAAAATTTACCGCATATATTATACAAATTATTATCTTAGCTGAAATTTTTAGTATGGATAGAATATTTTTTTCAGCATTATTTGTAATATTATTTGTAAATAATACAATTGGACAAAAGGTTAGTAATAAAGTTGGAGATTCAATTTATGGAGATTTTAATGGGGATAAAAAATTTGAATATGCCTACAGAAAACTAATTAAAAAAGGATTTGGAAATCCTGTAGAAAATGGAAGCCCAAGCGAATATGAAATTAAGTTTAGTGATAAAAGTATAAAGCCTATTAATGTAGGTTGTTGTTGGTTTAAATTAATAAACGAGGGCGACCTAGATAATAATGGTTCTGATGAAATTTCTATAATACAATCTCCCGAAAATGGTTGTATTGGATATATTAAAACATATTCTATAAAAAACGATAAAAAGACGGATTTAATTAACTCATTCAGCATGTTTATTTGTGCTGAATTCACCGACGATGAACTACAAAAATTAATTGTACTTGAAAATAATATTGTTTACTACCACGAAGCTGACCCGAATGATGAAAATTTATTGAATGACAACGGGGATAAAATTATTTTTGAGCGATTAAAAAAGATAAAAGCTTTTGAAAATAAAACTAAAGTCAAAAAGACTAATGATGTTTTAAATAGCTTAAAATCTAATAAAGATAAAACTAGTTCAGAGAATGGAACTGGCAAAGGAATGGAAGAAAGTTCTTTAGGCAAGAGAAAAGCAATTGAAAAACCTACCCCAGAATATAATTGTAAAGAGCAAGGTAAAATAATTGTAGAGATTACTGTAGATAAAGATGGAAATGTAATTAAAGCTTATGCTGGTACTAAAGGAACTACTAATTTTTCTAAATGTTTATTACAAGCATCTAAAGAAGCTGCTTTAAAAACAAAATTTGAACCGCTATTAAATGAAAATATTAACCAATTAGGTTACTTAACTTATAATTTTTCTTTGAAAGAGTAAAACCCTCTTAACCCCTGTAAAATAAGCGACTTTGACTAGGTCGCTTTTTTTTTACCCAAAATCAAAATGTTAAAATTGGGAAATCGCCAAAAAAAAAATTGATTTCCGAGTATTATGTAAAGAAAGCAAGTTTGAATTATTAATTTTTTAAATTTTAAATACAAATGAAAAATTCGTTTTCGGTTAAAGCTATTTTAAGAAAAGAGCAACCAAGAAAAGATGGAACTGGAAGATGTCCTATTTACTTTCAGATTATTTATCGTAGTGGAAAAACTAAAACACCATCAGGAAAATTAATTCACCCTAGTTTATGGGATGAAAAGAAAAAATGCCCAAAAGATTCATTATTAAAAAAT
Source organism: Flavobacterium urocaniciphilum (assembly GCF_900110615.1). Classification (GTDB taxonomy): domain Bacteria; phylum Bacteroidota; class Bacteroidia; order Flavobacteriales; family Flavobacteriaceae; genus Flavobacterium; species Flavobacterium urocaniciphilum. The sequence goes on along the minus strand of NZ_FOEI01000005.1, from coordinate 70,482 downwards.
GTACTAATGAAAGAAGAAAGTAGAATCTACAAGATTCTTTTGGAAATGGAAAATAATGATGAAGAATTTACAAAGGAAACTATCTTGAAGAAAATTAAAGGAGATGATAAAATTAAAATCAACAACGACTTTTATTTTCATTTTGATGAAATTCTTAAAAATAAGTTTGCTATTGAACAATTAGCTATCGGTACACAAAGACATTATAAACAATTAAGAGATAGATTGAAATTGTTCAGACCAAGACTAACATTAGATGAAATTGATACAAAATTTTTTGATGATTTTATCTACTTCATAAAAATAGATTTAGAAACAGGTAATTCAGGAACTAATAACTATGCAAAGTATTTTAAAACTATCTTGAAAAAATTAGTTATTGATAAAAAAATAACAGAAAACCCGAGTATAAATTTTAAAAAATTATATGAAGAACCACGAATAAATTTTTTAAACCCAGAAGAATTAGAACAATTAAGAAATGCTGATTTAAAACTAGGGAACTTAACCAAAGGTCTTGAATATACTAGAGATTTGTTTTTGTTTAGTTGCTACACAGGATTGAGAGATTGTGATATTAAAGATTTGAAGAAAAAAGATATCATTGATAAAAAAGAAATTAAAAGGAGGCAAATTAAAACAAAAAAAGAGGTTTCTGTACCTTTCAATGATTACTGGTTAGAAATATTAAAAAAATATGATTTTGATAAAAAGAAAGACAATGATTTAGTATTTGAATTAAAAAGTAATGCAGTTCTAAATAGACATTTAAAAATCATTGGAAAAGTAGCTAAAATTAAAAATAAAATTAATTTCCATGATGGACGCCATACGTTTGGTTCTATTCTAGCTTTGAGAGGAATGCCAATTAACTATATAGCTAGTGCTATGGGACATCGAAGCATAAAGACTACTCAAATTTATATGAATACTGATAAAGATACTTTGAGCAAATTAATGAAAAATGTAAAATTTTAATCTATGGAAACTAAAATACAAATAAATCAAAAATTGATAAAAAGAAAGATTCTTGAATTGGCTAAAACAAAGAAAGAACTGAATATTGAAAAAGGTAAAAATATGGCTGAAATAGTCAAGGTAATGAAACCAAAATTACCAACCGATATTTTGGATCTTGATGACATAAAAGAACAATATGGATATTCTAAAAAAACTATTTATAGATACCGATGTAAAGGTCTAAAATATTCTAAAAGTTCAGAGAAAGGTTATGTGCATATTGTTAGAAAAGATTTAGAAGATTTTTTAAAAAAGGATATGTATGATGTGTAAAAAAGCAAATTAAAAAAATCGTAAATAGTATTAACTTGAAAAATAATAAATATGAAAATATATGATACCATCTTATGTTGTGAAAATTATAATCCAATCAAAAAAATAAAATGGATAAGAGATGTCTCATCTGACACTAAAAATTTAACATTTTTTAAAGCTGATTTGTACAATAGTGTTAGGAAGAGAAAAAAGTATTCATTAAGACTATGGACTATATACAATGAACTTGATAATTCTTGTGTCTTATTAATTATGGGCAAATTAAAGTTTTGGTTCCATCAAGAATATTTAGAAAATGAATTAACAGATGAAGAATATGAAGAGTGTTTGAAATTATTACATACAGAACTTGATTTGATTTTTACTCCAAGAAAAAGAAGACTTTTTAAATCAAAACATATGCTTTTATATCATAAAAATGATGAGTATAGATATCGTATTTGTATGGATTATCATAGTTATGAAAAATTAAATAGACTTGAAAAACACTTAAAGGAAACATGGATATGATAGATAAAATTAAATTAATGGCTGAAAATTTTAATCCCGACTTCATTAAGGAAAATTTTAGATGGAGAGAGATTGAAATTGACGATGAAGAGTTTACAGAACTTGATTTTGAATTAAATAGATATTTACAAACTAATATAACTAAAAAATCAAAGATGTTTAGTTTAAGAATGCTATTGACTGAAAATTTAAGAACTGGTACTTATTCATTATCAATAAACGGAAGTATTAGAAAATGGTATTTTGATAAAAATTCCCGAAAAGACTTAAACTATTACGAATTTATTGATTGTATAGAAATACTGGGTTGTAAACTTGGTTTAAAAAAAGGTGAAATCTGGAGAATGTTTAAAGTTACCCAATTGGAAATTGGAATTACTTTATTATTAAAATCATTTACTAATGACATACTAGATTGTTTTGTAAAATATAGAAATGCTAAAAGAGATGATAAAAATGTAACCAGTGTTTACTTTAGATTTACTAATTACGATTTGTTAATTTATGATAAATATCTTGAAATTTTAGGCAAAAAAGAGTTGACCAAAACGGATAAAAGAATTATCAGTAAATATCTAATGCTAAGATTTGAAATAGACATTAATAAAGTTAGTATTCCTATTTTTAAAATGAAATATCACAAATTAAGTTCATTAAAATCGAATTGGAATGAATTACCAAATGAACTTTATAAATATCTGAATGCAATTAAATTTGTCGATACTATTTCAAAGAAAGAAGTAATCAATGAAAATAATAAACCGAAAATCTCTAAAAATGATTTTATAAATTGGAGTTTTTATTCTTATATGAAAATTACTGGAATACATAAGACAATAATGGACTTTAATGAAATGGTTTTGCCAAATAATAAATCTAAACATTTTAATGACATAATGAATATATACAAATCGCATATTATCAGTGAAAGAGATTACAAGGCTATTATTTTATATGAATTAAAGAAGAAAACAGACAGGTTATATAATAAGGGTAACTTTCGATATATAAATACCTAATGTAAATATAACAAGGTATATAATAAATAAAATACCCTTTTAGAGCCAAACGAAATTGAAAAATAAGCCAAAGCGATTATAAGATAACAAGGACATAATAAATTAACTGCCGATTTGTTTTTAATTTGTTTTGATTTTGGTCTTTTTATTTGATTCTATGATTTAATTAAATAAAAAACCAATTCTATTTTTTAAAAAAATAATAATTGGTTAAAATGATTAAAAAGAGTTATTTGATATATGAGAAAACAAATCGTTTTTTAATTCATAGATATAAAATTAATTTTAGTTCAGCCCCATTAGATTAAACATCTTTTGGGGCTTTTCATTTTAAGTTTTTATTGAATTATACTAAACGCCCTACTATATCTTGTATTAATGGAATTGTTTAACGATATTTGACAAGTCAAATTTTGTACTATGTCAAATCAGTTTGGTAATAAAGTAAAAGAACTTCGTGTAAAAAATAATTTATTTCAGAAGCATTTAGCTAATGCTCTAAATATTGACACTCCCTTGTATAGTAAAATTGAAAGAGGAGAACGAAAGGCTAAAAAAGAACAAATCCCCATTCTTGCTAAAATCTTAAAAACTAGTATTGATGAATTAACAACAGTTTGGTTAGCCGATCAGGTACTTAATTTAGTAAAAGATCAAGCGAATGTAGAAAAAGTATTAAAATCGATTTCAAATACAATCAAGAAAAAATAAAATGGCATTAGAACTTCAAATAAACGGGAATAAAATATTTGCTCCTTTAAAAGGAAAAGAATTAATTAAAACTCCTGAAGAGGAAATAAGACAAAAGTATATTGTCAAATTAGTTAATACTTATGGTTATGAATTAGAACAAATGGCACAAGAAGTAAAATTAACTGGTGCTAAAAGAGGTACAGGTAGAGCAAGTGCTGATATTGTGATATGGAGAAGTAAAGCTGATAAAAAGAATAGTAAAAACCCAATAATAGTTGTAGAATGTAAAGCTGAATATATAGAAATTAAGAGCGAAGATTATTATCAAGGTCAAAACTATGCTCGTTTCGCTAACGCCCCTTTCTTTGTTACTACTAATGAAAAAGAAACCAAAATTTTTAAAGTAAATCTTGATGTAACGCCAAAAACTTTAAGTGAAGAAATTTTAGATATACCTTTTGCAAAAGATGCTAATAATGATGATAAAATAAAAAAATTATTAGAACAAACCAAAGCTTTTGAAAGAGATGAATTTTCAAAATTGCTGTTTCAATGTCATAATGTAATTAGAAATAATGATAAACTTTCGCCAGAAGCTGCATTTGATGAGATAAGTAAAATTTTATTCATGAAAATTAGGTATGAAAGAAATCCTGATGAAGAAAATATTTTTACTCTAAAACAATTTGAAAAACAAGAAGCTAATTACGAAAAAAATATTAGACCTGTTAATATTAAACGAAATGGTCCTAAGGATGATATTCCATATATGGATTACTGGTTTGAATTAACAAAAGACGAATTTGAAGAGGATGAACTTTTCGATAAAAATGAAAAAATAAAAATTAAAGAAGCATCTTTTAAGGAAATTGTAAAAAAATTACAGAAATACAATTTGTCTACTACAAGTGATGATGTAAAAGGAATAGCTTTTGAACAATTTTTAGGTGGTACTTTTAGAGGTGAATTAGGACAATTTTTTACACCTAGAACTGTTGTTGATTTTATAGTTGATGTATTAGACCCTCAGGAAGATGAGATTATTTGTGACCCTTGTTGCGGTTCGGGTGGTTTTTTAATTAAAGCATTTGAATATGTTAGGGATAAAATAGAACAGGATATTAAAAAAGAAAAGGAAAAAGTGAATAAAGCTTTTGACGAAATAGCCGAAAATGCAACTGAGAAAGAGCAAGAAAAATTAAAGGAAATTTCAAACGAAATTATTCATAAACTAGGCTACGAAACACAAATTCGTAAAAGTACTGAACAGGAACAAGCAAGAGAAAATAATAAATTCATTTCACGACTTGAAAAACTTTCTGCTACTTGCATTTTTGGTACGGATGCTAATCCTAGAATGGCTAGAACAGCCAAAATGAATATGATTATGCACGGTGATGGACATGGTGGTGTACATCACAGAGATGGCTTATTAAATATTAATGGAATTTTTGAAAACCGTTTCGATGTTATTTTAACGAATCCCCCTTTTGGCGCGAGAGTTGAAAAATCTTTACTTATAACTAAAGCGGATCAACTGATTGATGAAAATAGAATAGCAAAATATAAAAAAATGTATGGAGAAGAAGTCTATTCAAAAGCTATGCAACAATTAGAATTTGATGAAGAATTATCGAAAGGAAAGCCTGTATTAGATACCCTCCATATTGGTAGAAAAGGTATGAGTGGTTTAACTGAAGTACTATTTATAGAAAGATGTATCAATTTGTTGAAACCTGGAGGTAGATTAGGAATTGTATTACCTGAAGGTGTATTGAACACACAGAATTTAGGTAAAGTAAGACAGTATTTTGAAAGCACCTCTAAAATTATATTGATTACTTCCATACCGCAAGATGTATTTATGAAAAGTGGAGCTACCGTAAAATCAAGCTTGGTTTTCCTTAAAAAATTTACAAACGAAGAAGCTAATATGTGGAAAAAATATTCCAAAGAAGCCACATCAAAAGTAAAATCAAAATATCAGACTGAATTAAATGAAATAGAAAGTAAATTGACATTAAGAGGTAATAATTCACCTGATGCCGAAATTAAAAAAGAACTGAGAGCTAAAAAGAAAAAAATTGAAGATGCAATGGAAGTAGAGATACGAACTATTGTAAAAGAAAAGTTTGATTATGACATTCCTATAGCAACTGTTGAAAAAGCAGGGATAAGTAGCACAGGAGCAGTTACCGATAATGAGTTGAATGATATACTTAAACAATATACACCTTATCGAATCTCAAACAATCTTTGGAAAGAGATAAAACCAGTTTTTGAGTATAAATGGAACAGTAAAACAGGGAAAATAGAACGTATTAAAAACCAAAACGAAACCGTAACAATTGAATTTTAATGACAGCTACAATGCCCAATATTGAATTTGTACAATTCTCCAAGTTATACAATTGGAGTGTACAATATTTATCAGAAGACACCTTTTCATACAACCAAGATTTTCCATTAGTTGCAATTGGTACTTTTTTGAAAAGAAATAAAAGAACCATCGAAATAAAGAATGGTGCAAAATATAAAAGGGTTACTATTAAAACCAACAATGGAGGTGTATTTCTTAGAGATATTGAAGTAGGCGAAAAAATTGGTACAAAAAATCAATTTACAATAAAAGAGGGTCAGTTTTTAGTTTCTAAAATTGATGCCCGAAATGGTGCATTTGGTGTAGTAACCAATGAAGTGGATGAAGCAATAATTACAGGTAACTTTTGGGCTTTTGATGTGGATTATTCCTTAATCAATCCTCATTATTTAGCACTAATTACAACTACTCCAGAGTTTATTAAGTTTTGCGAAAACAGCAGTACAGGTACAACTAATAGACATTATTTACAAGAAGATTTGTTTTTGGCTGTAGAAATTCCTTTACCACCATTAGATGATAAAGATGCTGAAAAAAGAAACTTACCCAACGCTGTGACTCAAAAAAAGTTAGTTGAAGAATATAATCATAAAATAGCCGAAGCAGAAGCAGCAAAAATCAAAGCAAAAGAGAAAGAGTCTGAGATTGAGAAATATTTAATGGGAGAATTAGGCATTGGTAAATCCAATATTGGTAGCAAAAAACAAGGTTTGCATTTTACTAAATTCAAAGATTTATATAGATGGGATGCAGAATATATTTTAAATGAAAAAGTTACTTTAAATAGTCAATATCCACTTGTTGAATATAGTAACCTTTTTACAAATCTTTACAATGGTATACCTGCCAGAAATTATGCATCAAAAGGTATTAGGTTTTTAAAAGTAGCTGATATTAAACATAATTACATTGATGATTCTAATACTAAATTTATTAACTCTTATAGAAGTAATGACTTAATAAATGAAAACACTTTATTAATCACAAGGAAAGGTACGGTTGGCAACTCAATTTTTATTAAAGAAAATAAAAAATATTGTGCTTCATCAGAAGTATTTATAATAAGGCTTGATAGTACAGTTGTAGATGGAGAGTATCTAAGTGAAATTAATCTTTCAGACTTTGTAAAACAACAGTACGTTGAAAAAAATACAGGTACTATAATGCCATCAATTTCACAAAATAAATTATTAGAAATAAAAATCCCACTACCAAATAGTCTTGAAAAACAAAAACAAATTGTCAATTACATAAAAGAAATTAGAAAAGCTGTTTTTGATTTAAATAAAAGGTGCATTGAATTGCAAGAAAATGCCTTACTTGATTTTGAATACCAAATTTTTAAACGCAATTAATGAAAATACATAGTTTACAAATTCAAGGTTATAAAAACCTAAAAGATAAAACCAAAGCCAGTTTTGATTTCTCAAAATGCACCAATTATGTTGCCCTTATCGGCTTAAACGGCAGTGGAAAAAGCAATGTGTTAGAAGCTATCAGTATTATATTTTCTAACCTATATCAAAAAACATCTACTCCATTTCAATATGAAATTGTTTATGAATTAAATGGAGATATAATTAAGGTAGAAAATGATGTAATGACAGTTAAAAAAAGAATAAAAAGAGAAAATCATTTTCAATATTTACCATCTAATGTCATTACATCTTATAGTGGTGAGGAATTAAGGATGTGGGAGGAAATATATTTTTCTTCTTATTCAGCATTTTTTAGGGATATTAAATCATCTACAGAATCCGCACCCGAAATGCTATACATTAATAAATATGTTTGGGATTATGCATTAATAGCACTTTTGTCTTCTGATAAACCACAAGTAAAATCCTTTATAAAAGAAGTATTAAAAATTGATCCAGATAAAGTAACGATTTCATTTAATTTTAAGGATGATAATATAAAAACTTATCCTAAAAACAAAGCAATCTTATTTATTGAAGAATTGATAAAACTTCAATTAGATTCAAATGGAAAATTAGTTTTAAACCAAATAAACTCTATCAACCCAGATGCACTAGACAATAAAGCTTTAGTAAGACGATTGTTTTATAATCTTTTTATTGCAGGAATGCCTGTAAAAAATGAAAAAGCTAAAATTTATACAGAAAAAATTATTCTTAAATCCAATGTTAGTTTTAATGGAATTGATGTTGCAAAATTAAGTGAAGGTGAAAAAAAATTAATACTGATAAACTGTATTTTACATTTATTAGCTGATGAGCAAACATTAATTCTTTTAGATGAACCTGATTCACATATCCATATTGAACGGAAAAAAGAAATAATTGAAATTATAAATCAGCCCAATCATTTTACCATTTTTACAACTCATTCCCCTAAAATATTGCATTCTATAAAAGATGAAAATGTTCGAATAATTAAGACTAATGAAACCAAAGGTTTAGAAGCAATCTATTTAGCAAAAATGGAAGCATTAGAAAATTTAACAAATGGTGAGTTTACAATAATGTCAGCAACTATAGCAATAAGTTCTAAAAAACCACTTTTGTTAGTTGAAGGTAAGGGTGATGTTACCTATATAAAAACAGCAATAAATGCTTTAACTCAAAAAGGAGAATTAGACATTGATATTTTGCCATATGGTGGTGCTGGAAATGTTAAAGAGTTTATTGATGAATTAATAAAATGTTTACCATATGATAAAAAAGTTATTATATTGTTTGATAGAGATGAAGCAGGTTTAGGTTCTGAAAAAGGAGGGATGAAATCTTGTATAAAGTTTACTGGAGGTCGGACAGATAATAGAACATATGTAAAAGACAATTTAATTTTATTAATGCTACCAAAAACTGATGCACACATTGAAACAGACTTTTTAATCGAAGATTACTTTTCTATTGATAAAAAAAATGAGGTTGCTAAAAATTACATTGAAAGTGTTAGTGGGACATTCAAAAGTTTTCCTAAAGATTTGAGACAAATTATTAAAGATGAATTAGCTAAGCATTTAGAATCATACACTAAAGAAGATTTAAAAGGTTTTCGGGTTTTAATTGAAAAACTTAAAAGTATAATTGATGGAACTGAGGTTTTACACAAAGAAGAAGTAACAACTAAAATTTCAAAACAAAAAAAAGATTTAAAATTAAAAAATGAATAAATGGTAGTTGAAGATAAAATTCATCAAATTCATAAAATCTGGGATAATTACATTCAAACTAATCGTACTGTTTTAGACACTAAAGGTAATGAGTTAGTTAATATTGATGATGCAAGACGATTAGCTATTGTAGAACTCAAAAAATTTATCAAGGATTTTCAAAATGGTAATTCTAATATTTATGAGTTTAAAACAAATGTAGATAGCTATAATAAAAGAAATAATCTTTGGGGTTTTACAGCTACGAAAGGGCAAATGTTTTTTAATCAGTTAGTAAAAAATAACGAATCGAATATTGAAAGTTTGACAGCTCTTTTGAAAGAATGTATTTCTATTCCAAAGACTTTAGAGAATGCATTGTCTAAAATAGAAGTATTAGAAAAACATTGCTCTTTAATTTACAACAAAGCGAAAGATAAAAGAAAGGTTCCAAATCCAGGTTCTGTATCGTATTTTCTATCCTATTTTTGGCAAATACAAGATGAAAGTAAATACCCAATTCTTTACACTTCTTTAATTAATGCATATATAGAATTAGGACTTTGGAAAGAAACTGAAAACCAAGTTGAAGCCTACCGATATTTTTATGCTTTAAATGAGGAAATAAAAGATGTTCTAAAAGCTTACACAGGTAAAGAAAAATCGAATTGGGATGCCGAACACGCTTTTTGGAATTTTAAAGGAAATCCAAACAAAACTATTTCTACACCAACTAAAAAGGAAAACAAACCTATTGTGGAGGTAGAGTTAGAAAAAGAAAAAATAATCGCTGTAAATGCCTCTTTCGAGCTGTCAGATTATTTAATACCTAAAGTGTCTAAACTAATTGAATTAGGAAGCGAAACTGATAAATCAGCATCTTCTAAAGGAAGTGCTTACGAAAAGTTGGTTGCTGAAATATTTAAACAATTGGATTTTGAAGTAGAAACTCTAGGGCAAGGAAGTGGTAGAAATCCTGATGCAATTTTAAGACATAGAGAAGAAAATACGGCTTTTCTTGTAGATGCCAAAGCCTACTCTAATGGCTACAGTTTAGGAATTGATGATAGAGCTATAAAAGAATATATTAACCATTATTGTCCAAAACTACAAAAAGAGGGTTATAAAAAAATTGGATTTATAATAGTTAGTAATTCGTTCAAATCTAACTTTGATAGTTTTATTAATGAAATTACTTGGAACACGGATATAAAAAGATTTATTCTTTTATCATCAGAAGCCTTATTATATTTATTAGCTTTCAAAACAAAAGATAGAATTCCACCAGCTACAATTATTGAAACTTTAGTAAGCCTTGGAAATCCAATAGAAGCTAAAAATATTATTGAAGAGTTTGATGATGTGTAATTAAACTGAAATTTATGTATCAAGTTTATGATGATATGTCAGAAGCCGAATTATTGGTTTGTGATTATTTAAAACAAATGCGTGTATTTTGGATTTATGAGCAACCAGTATTTTTATCTGATAATGCAAATAGACCTAGAATTTTCGCACCTGATTTTTATTTACCAGAATTAGGTATTTACATCGAAGTTATGGGGAATCCTCATTTATCAGATTACGAGAGAAGAAGTTTGATTTATCAAAAAAATAATATCCCTATTATATTTATAGCTCCATTCCACGATAGAAATTGGCAAATGAATATTTTTGATTTTATAGAAAATGTCCATCAAGAGCGATATGAAAAAGTAAAAAGAATACGTGCAAATATTTTTTAATATCTAATGCTGTTTTTATTAAAAAATATTTTAATTGTAATAAAAAGAAAAAAATGATATTCAATTAGTTTTCCCCTAATTATTCCCCTTGAATAATTTACAATATAGAAAAATGTAGTAAATTTGTGGAGTGAAGGCTTAAAGTTACGACCCTGTCGAGGTCACGAATAAGCCAAAAGGCATAAAAAAAACGACAAGTTTACTTGATCGTTTTTTTTATGCCTTTTGGTTTTCAAAGCGGAGCTTTGCAGGATGGGCGAAGCCAATCATTGTGTGACAGGAAAAATGTTTTGGTACTTAATTTACTTAGAATAAAATCGAAGTAAACGTACTGTTGAGAATAAAAAAAGCATCAATAATTTGATGCTTTTAAATTTATTATCCATGAACCGTTGTGCCTTCACCGTATTTAGCAATAACACTTGCTTCATATTCTAACCAAGCTTTCCAACGTTTTTCAACATCAATGGTTTCTGCATATTTTCGAGCTAAATTGATGAAAGTAGTATAATGTGCGGCTTCACTTTCCATTAAATCTCTGTAAAACTTAGCCAATTCTTCATCTTTTAAATTTTCAGATAAAACTTTAAATCGTTCACAACTTCTAGCTTCAATCATCGCAGCAAATAATAAACGCTCAATTAAACCACATTCTCTGCTTCCGTCTGATGACTTTTTCATAAACTTAGCTAATTCGTTTACATAGTCATCTTTTCGTTCTCTTAGAAACTCGTAACCACGTTCTTTGATGATGTGGTGTACCATTTGAAAATGTTGCATTTCTTCAATAGAAATAGCTGTCATTTCAGTAACTAAATCTTCTTTTTCAGCATTGTTAATGATCAACATGATAGCATTAGTAGCAGCTTTTTGTTCGCACCAAGCATGATCACTTAAAATATCTTCTAAGTTTTCTTCAACTATATTTGCCCATCGTGGATCGGTAGGTAATTGTAATCTTAAAATTGACATTTTTAATTTAATATTTGAAAAGTTATATCTTAAAAAAAGGTATCATGAATAATCACAATACCTTTATTTTATTAATTCTTATGATTATTTTAGAAAACAAACATGGCTCTTTCACCCATTAATTCGTTTACTTCTTCAGCAACTTGTTCTAAAACGTCTTCATTAGTATGATTCATTAAAACTTTGTCAATTAAAGCAACAATAGTTTCCATATCGTCTTCAACCATTCCACGTGTAGTAATAGCTGGAGTTCCAACACGAATACCTGAAGTTACAAATGGCGATTTATCATCAAATGGAACCATATTTTTGTTAACAGTAATTTCAGCTTTTACTAATGCGTTTTCAGCTTCTTTACCTGAAATGTTTTTATTTCTTAAATCGATTAACATCATGTGGTTATCCGTTCCGCCAGAGATAATGTTATAACCTCTTTTGTTAAAAGCTTCAGCCATAGCTTTAGCATTTTTTTGAACTTGTAACGCATATCTAAAGAATTCATCAGATAAACATTCTCCAAATGCAACCGCTTTAGCAGCAATGATATGCATTAATGGTCCACCTTGATTTCCAGGGAATACAGACATATCTAAAACATGACTCATCATTCTGATTTCTCCTTTTGGAGTTGTTAATCCCCAAGGATTTTCAAAATCTTTACCCATCATGATCATTCCGCCTCTTGGTCCACGTAACGTTTTATGAGTAGTTGTAGTTACAATGTGACAATGAGGAATTGGGTCATTCATTAATCCTTTTGCAATTAAACCAGCTGGATGTGAAATATCGGCCATTAATAAAGCTCCAACCGAATCAGCAATTTCTCTGAAGCGTTTGAAATCCATGTCTCTAGAATATGCAGAAGCTCCAGCAATGATTAATTTTGGTTGTTCTTGTGTAGCGATTTCTTGAATTTTATCATAATTTAAAACTCCTGTTTCTTTATCTACACCATAAAAAACTGGGCTGTATAATTTTCCTGAAAAGTTAACTGGAGAACCATGTGTTAAATGTCCACCATGAGACAAATCAAATCCTAAAATTTTATCTCCAGGTTTTAAACAAGCTGCAAAAACTGCTGTATTAGCTTGAGAACCAGAATGTGGTTGAACGTTTACATATTCAGCTCCAAATAAAGCTTTAGCTCTATCAATTGCAATTTGTTCTACAATATCAACAACTTCACAACCTCCATAATATCTTTTTCCTGGATATCCTTCAGCATATTTATTAGTTAAACATGAACCTGCAGCTTCCATTACTTGGTCGCTTACAAAGTTTTCAGAAGCAATTAGTTCAATACCGTGAATTTGTCTGTCTTGTTCGTCTAAGATTAGTTCGAAAATTTGTTCGTCGCGTTGCATTTTAATTTTTTTATTAAATTTTCCCCAAAAATACAAAAAATGTTTGGTAAATGGAATGTATACCTTATTTTTGATTGCGAATTTAATAATTACAAAATAAACAACACATAGATATGCCAAATTTTGCCAATGATCCAAGTAGAAAATCTTGGTTAGAAGTTAAAAATGATAGTGATTTCCCAATACAAAATATTCCTTTTGGAGTATTTATTACGAAAGAAGATGTAATTACCATAGGAACTAGAATCGGTGATTATGCTATCGATATGGGTGCTTTACAACAATTAGGATATTTTGAAGGAATTGATTTAACAGATGATATGTTTATGCAAGATTCGTTAAATGATTTCATTTCTGACGGAAAGAAAACATGGCGTTTAGTTAGAAATAGATTGTCTGATATTTTCATGGATTCTAATCCGAAATTAAGAGATAATGCTGCACATAAAGAAATAGTCATTTTTGATATTGACGAAGTTGAAATGTTATTACCAGTTCAAATTGGTGATTATACAGATTTTTATAGTAGTAAAGAACATGCTACCAATGTTGGAAAAATGTTCCGTGATCCAGAAAATGCATTATTACCAAACTGGTTACACATTCCAGTAGGTTACCATGGAAGAAGTTCAACTATTGTGCCAAGTGGTATTCCAGTTCATAGACCATATGGACAAACGTTACCAAATGGTGAAACACAACCAGTTTTCGGACCTTCACGATTAGTAGATTTCGAATTAGAAACGGCTTTTATTACAACTGATGCTAACTTAATGGGTGAACCTGTTTCTGTAAAAGATGCTGAAGAATATATTTTCGGAATGGTATTATTTAACGATTGGTCGGCTCGTGATATTCAAAAATGGGAATATGTGCCACTAGGACCATTCTTAGCGAAAAACTTTGCTTCATCTATTTCTCCATGGATTGTAACATTAGATGCTTTAGAGCCATTTAAATGTGAATCTCCAGAACAAAATCCAACGCCGCTTCCATATTTACAACAAACAGGAAAGCATGCGTATGATATTAACTTACAAGTAGCTATTCAGCCTGAAAACAAAGAAGAAACGATTGTATCAAACTCTAATTTTAAATATATGTATTGGACTATGAGTCAACAATTGGCGCACCATACTATTAACGGATGTAGAGTAAATTCTGGTGATATGATGGGAAGTGGAACGATTTCTGGTCCAACTGAAGATTCATTTGGTTCGATGTTAGAATTAACTTGGGGTGGTCAGAAACCTATTCAAATGAAAGATGGTTCTGAACGTAAATTTATTAATGATAACGATACAGTTATTATCAGAGGATATTGTCAGAATAACGATGTTAGAATTGGTTTCGGAGAAGTTTCAAGTAAGTTACTTCCGGCAATTGATTTAAAATTTTAAAATATATAAAGTGTTTGGCAAGTTTTTTGCCAAACACTTTTTAAACCAAACAAATTATATTTATGAAGAAAATTTTACTTATTGCATTTTTAGCTATTTTAAGTTCTTGTGGTGTTAGAAATACGCAAAGCATGTTGAGTAACGGCGATTATGATGGCGCAATCAACAGAGCTTTAGAAGGATTGAGAACAAACAAAAATTCAAAAGGAAATCAAGATTACGTGTATCTGTTAGAAGAAGCATTTGCTAAAGCTAAAGAACGTGATTTAAATGATTTGTCTTTATTGATAAAAGAAAAAAATCCTGCTAATTTAGAGCGTATCTATAATTTATACAATCAATTGCATAATCGTCAAGATAGAATTAGAGGTGTTTTGCCTTTACGTTTAATCAACGAAAATAGAAATGCTATTTTTCCTTTTGATGATTATTCAAATCAAATTATAGCTAGTAAATCTGATTTATCAGTTTACTTATATGAAAATGCAAAAAAGTTACTTTCTTCTAGAAATAAATTAGTTATTCGTGAAGCGTTTGATGATTTAGCGTATTTAGATAAATTAAATCCTAATTATAAAGATGTTAGAGATTTAATGGATCAAGCTCAATTTAGAGGTACTGATTTTGTTTTAGTTTCTACAAAAAATGATACGCAAATGGTAATTCCAACTCGTTTACAAGACGATATGTTGGATTTTAGTACTTATGGAATAAATGATAAATGGACGGTATATCATAATAAAAAGCAAAAAGAGATTGTTTACGATTATGCAATGATAGTAAACTTTAGAGAAATTAAAATCTCTCCAGAACAAGTTCGTGAAAGACAATTTGTAAAAGAAAAACAAATTAAAGATGGTACAAAACCATTATTAGATTCTAATGGAGTGCAAGTAAAAGATTCTGATGGAAAGCCAATGGTTGTAGATGTTATGAAAACAATAACAGCAAGTATTTATGAGTTTACCCAATTTAAATCGGTTCAAACAACTGCAAAAGTAGAATACCACGATTTAAATTCTAAACAATTAATTGATGCTTATCCTTTATCTAGTGAGTTTGTTTTCGAATATATTTATGCAAATTATAATGGAGATAAACGTGCTTGTGATGAAAGTTATTTTCAATATTTCGATAGAAGAGCAGTGCCATTTCCAACAAATGAACAAATGGTATATGATTCTGGGGAAGACTTAAAAGCAAAGCTAAAAGCTATCATTACAGGAAATAGATTTAGAAGATAAATTATTCTAAAATTAAACATAATTTAAAGCGCATTTGTATTTCAAATGCGCTTTTTTTGTATAATTGTTCTTACAAAAGTTTGATTTTTAATTAATTATGTTATTTTTATTGAATAATCTATAAAAAACCGAGTATGAAAAAAATTTTACTATTTATTTTGGTTATTGTAAATAGCCATTCTGTTTTTTCTCAAAAAATAGAAAAAATGAACCGTGTAGATGTTGATGGATTCTACACGAACCCTATTGTTTCTCCTAACGGAAAGTTGGTTTTATTAACCGGACATCATTTTAAAGGAGTTTATGTTTTAAATCTTACGTCTAATGAAATTACTCAAATTTCTGATAAGGACGGAAGTGGTTATGGATATTCGTGGGATAACAATAATGAAATGGTTTATTTCAAACAGAAAGAACAAAAGGAATATTTTTTAGATTCTAAAGTCTATAGTTATTCATTAACATCAAGAACTACAACTTTAATGCCTGATATTGATATTAACATGTTATCATCTTATCATGGAAAAGAAAAAAACGCTACAACTCAGATTGTGGTATATACAAACATGACTACTCTTAAAATTGAAGCTAAAGATTTAATTTCAAAAAGAAGTTGGGTAATTACTTCAGAGGAAGGACAATATTATAATGCACTTTTATCTCCAGACGGGAAAAAAGTAGCCGTTCATAAAGGAGCAGATATATATGTATATGAAGTGAATGGAAATGGTAAAGGTCAGAAAATAGGAACTGGCTTAGCTACTTCTTGGTCATCAGACAATCAACATATCATTGGATTTTTAGACACTAGTGAAGACGGACATAATGTTACGAATTCTGAATTGTATTTATTCGATACAATTGCATTAACATCTAAAAAAGTATCTAATACTGAAGTTTTGTTAGAAATGTTTCCAAGTTTTATGGGTAAAAACCAAGTTCTTTTTACTGATGATAAAACAGGAGCAATTTATACAGCTACTCTAAAATTCTAATTCCAATGAAAAATATATTTAAAATTATAATGGCAGTATTGTTTACAGTAAACGTACAGTCGCAAGTAATAGTAATAGATCCAGGTCATGGTTATGGAGCAACTACTTCAGACAATCCAGATGGCAGAACTGCAACTGAAATAGAAACCGCTTTAGAAGTTGGATTGCGTACACGTACTTTAATTCAGAATAGTTGTACATGGACGGTACAAATGACTAGAACAACTAATTTAAATAGTTGGATTTCAGTAACGCAACGCGGACAAATGGCTAATAATTGGAATGCAGATCGTTTATTGAGTATTCATTGTAATGCAGGAGGAGGAACAGGAACAGAAACTTTTTATTGTACTCAAGATGACACTAATACGCCTCCTGATGTTGCTTTTGCTCAGAAAATACAAGTAGATATGTCAGCTAATGGTTCTTGGAATAATAGAAGATGTGTAGAAGATAATACTTTCTTAGCATATCATTTAGGAGTGTTAAGATATTCTTCTGCAACAGGATGTTTAAATGAAATTGGTTTTGTGGATTCTTCTGATGCAACTAAATTAACTAGTTCAACTTGGAGAGATACTTTTGCTTTATCTTATTTTAATTCTTTAAAAGCTGATTTGAATTTAACATGTGCAACTACACCTGCACCAGGAGCATTTACGTTAACTACAACTCCTGAATGTAATGGTACTACTTCACAAATAAAATTAACATGGACGGCTTCTTCAAATGCAACTTCTTATGATTTATATAGAAATGGAACTGTTTATGCTTCTGGTTTAACGGGTACTACTTATACAAATACAGCAGTAACAGTAGGGACAGCTTATACTTATTCTGTAAAGGCTAAAAATGCAGGAACAACTCAAACTACTAATTCTAATGGAACATTATCTGTTACAGCTTTAGATTGTAATCCAATTCCTGGTGCGTTTACCTTAACTGTAACTCCAGAATGTAGTGGAACATCAACAAGAAATAGATTGACTTGGACAGCTTCAGCAAATGCTACATCATATGATGTTTATAGAAATGGAGCTTTATATGCTAGTAGTGTTTCAGGAACAACTTATACAAATACAGTAGTTACAGCGGGTACTTCTTATTCGTATTATGTAAAAGCTAAAAATACAACAGCAACTCAAACTACAAATTCAAACGGTACACAAACGGTTGTGGCTGTAAATTGTTCTGCACCAGGTACATTTACAATTTCTGCAACTGCTGAATGTAATGGAACAACAAGTAGAATAAACTTAACTTGGACGGCATCTGCAAATGCTACATCATATGACATTTATAGAAATGGTAGTTTATATGCTTCAGATGTTACTGGTACGCAATTTTTAAATACTTATGTAAATGTTGGAACGGCATATACTTATTCTATGATTGCTAAAAATAACATAGGAACGTTAGCCAATTCAAATGGAACGGTTTCGGCAACTGCAATTATGTGTGCGCCAGGTTCGTTTACTTTGTCGGCAATTCCAACATGCAGCGGAACTTCTAGTGCTATTAATTTAACTTGGACCGCTTCAACTAATGCAACATCTTATGATATTTATAGAAACGGTAATTTATATGCTTCAGATATAACAGGAACTTCGTTTTTGAATACTTATTTAATTACTGCAGGTTCGACTTATACGTATTATGTAAAAGCTAAAAATTCGGCTGGAACATTAAATAATTCTAATGGAACTTTATCGGTAACTGCAACAAATTGTTCTGGTGCGAAAATTTCAGAGAATAATGAGGTGAAAGAAATAATTTCAATATCGTTTTATCCTAATCCAACAAATGGAATTCTGAATTTAGAAATCAATAATTCAGATGTTAGAAATATTGATTATATGATTTTGGATATGAATGGGCGACTAATTAAAGAAGCAACTTTAGATTCGGAAAGAATTATTGATATGTCGCAATTGCCTTCTGCGTCTTACTTTGTGAGAGTAGTGGTTGACGGACAAGAATTTGTAAAACAAATTGTCAAGAAATAAAATAGTTAAGTTAGGTATAAAAAAAAGCACTTTTGAGAAATCGAAAGTGCTTTTTTGTTTTATACAAACTGTTTTAAATCTTCTGCTGAAATACCATCATGTGATTCGTTAAAAACCGCTTTTCCGTTTCGTATCACTAGTATTTGTGGCGATTGATGGGTTACACTATATCTGTGAGCAATTTCGTTTGAAATATCTCTATAGTTTAATAAATCCAATAAATGCCAATCGATTTTGCCTTCAGGAAAATCAAACTCATTTTCAAATTGTTTTAAAGCAGTTCGACTGATAAAACAACGTGTGCTGTGTTTGAAAATTACGACTGGTTTGGTTTGAGAAATTGCATCAATTTCGTTTAATTGATCAATCTTGTTTAAATCGAAAAACTTTTTATTTTCATTTTCCTGTTGATTGTTTTCTGATTGGTTGTCTCCAAATATATTCTTTAAAAAACTCATATTTTGTCATTTAATAAGACATTTTGTCTTGATTTATGATTGAAATTTCGTTAAAAACAGACATTTTGTCTTAAAATTAAGCTTGGAACATAAATTGTCTATTTCACATCAAAAGTAAGCAACTTAACAATAACTAATAAACAACAAACGTTAAAAAAATATGAACTTGAATAATTTAACCATAAAATCGCAAGAAGCATTGCAACAAGCACAGCAAATTGCACAAAGTTTTGGACAACAACAGTTGGAGAACGAACATATATTTAAAGCCATTTTAGAAGTGGACACTACGGTTACGCCATTTATTTTGAAAAAAGTAAATGTTAATATCGAATTGTTTCAAAAAATATTAGATAGTACGATTCAAAGTTTTCCAAAAGTTTCGGGAACTGATATTATGTTATCACGTGAAGCTTCAACAGCTTTAAATGAAGCCTCAATTATCGCAAAGAAAATGAATGATGATTTTGTTTCAATCGAACATATCATACTAGGAATTTTCAAATCGAAAAGTAAAGTCGCACAAATTTTAAAAGATCAAGGTGTAACGGAAAAAGATTTAGTAGCTGCAATTACCGAACTTAGAAAAGGAGAAAGAGTGACATCATCATCTGCAGAAGAAACGTATAATGCGTTAAGTAAGTATGGTAAAAACTTAAACGAATTAGCACAAAATGGAAAGTTAGACCCAGTTATTGGACGTGATGAAGAAATTCGTAGAGTATTACAAATCTTAACGAGAAGAACCAAAAACAACCCAATGTTAGTAGGTGAACCAGGTGTTGGTAAAACGGCTATTGCAGAAGGTTTAGCACACAGAATTGTAGATGGAGATGTTCCTGAAAATTTAAAAGATAAAATCGTTTATTCTTTAGATATGGGTGCGCTTATTGCAGGTGCGAAATACAAAGGTGAATTTGAAGAACGATTGAAAGCTGTCGTAAAAGAAGTAACGTCTGCCGAAGGTGATATCATTCTTTTTATTGATGAAATTCATACGCTGGTTGGTGCTGGTGGTGGAGAAGGAGCAATGGATGCAGCAAACATATTAAAACCGGCATTAGCTCGAGGCGAATTACGTGCTATTGGTGCCACTACTTTAGATGAATATCAAAAATATTTTGAAAAAGATAAAGCACTAGAACGTCGTTTTCAAAAAGTAACAGTAGATGAACCTGATACAGAAAGTGCGATTTCAATTTTACGTGGTATTAAGGAAAAATATGAAGCACATCACAAAGTTCGAATTAAAGATGATGCGATTATTGCAGCGGTAGAATTGTCGCAACGTTATATTACGAACCGATTTTTACCAGATAAAGCCATCGATTTAATGGATGAGGCTGCTTCTAAATTGCGTATGGAAATCAATTCGAAACCTGAAGAATTAGATGTTTTGGATAGAAAAATCATGCAGTTAGAAATTGAAATTGAAGCGATTAAACGTGAAAATGACGAATCGAAATTAAAGATTTTAAATATTGAATTGTCTGAATTAAAAGAGCAACGCAATGAAATCTATGCGAAATGGAAATCGGAAAAAGACATTGTGGATGCAATTCAGAATTACAAACAAGAAATTGAAGATTTTAAACTAGAAGCAGAACGTGCAGAACGTGAAGCAGAATACGGAAAAGTTGCTGAAATTCGTTACGGTAAAATCATCGAAACACAAAAGAAATTAGATGAATTACAAGTAGAATTATTAGAGAAACAAAGCGAAAAATCATTAATAAAAGAAGAAGTAACGAATGAAGATATCGCTGAGGTTGTAGCAAAATGGACAGGAATTCCTGTTACTAAAATGTTGCAAAGCGAACGTGAAAAATTACTGAATTTAGAAGACGAATTACATAAAAGAGTAGTTGGACAAGAAGAAGCCATTGAAGCCATTTCGGATGCAGTAAGAAGAAGTCGCGCTGGTTTACAAGACATGAAAAAACCGTTGGGAACATTCTTGTTTTTAGGCACAACGGGTGTTGGTAAAACGGAATTGGCTAAAGCGTTGGCGGATTATCTTTTTGATGATGAAAATGCGATGACTCGAATTGATATGAGTGAATATCAAGAACGTCATAGTGTGAGTCGATTAGTTGGTGCACCTCCAGGATATGTGGGTTATGACGAAGGCGGACAATTAACGGAAGCGGTGAGAAGAAGACCTTATTCGGTAATTTTGTTAGATGAAATTGAAAAAGCACATCCGGATACGTTTAACATCTTATTACAAGTATTGGATGAAGGTAGGTTGACTGATAACAAAGGTCGTTTAGCTGATTTCAAAAACACTATTATTATCATGACTTCAAACATGGGAAGTCATATCATTCAAGAAAAGTTTGAAAACTTGAAAGGAAGCGTGGAAACCGCTATGGAATTAGCAAAAGTTGAGGTTTTGGGTTTATTGAAACAAACCGTTCGACCAGAATTTATTAATAGAATTGATGATATTGTAATGTTTACACCTTTAACTAGTGCAAATATTAAACAAATTGTAGGGTTACAATTGAAATCGGTTTTCAAAATGTTAGAACATCAACACATTTCAATGTCGGCTACCGATGAAGCTATTGAGTATTTAGCTCAAAAAGGATATGAGCCAGAATTTGGAGCTCGACCAGTTAAAAGAGTGATTCAGCGTGAAGTGTTGAATAAATTATCGAAAGAAATTTTAGCTGGAAATATAAAAACTGATGCAGTTGTACTGATTGATTGTTTCGATAATCAATTGGTTTTTAGAAATCAAGAATGATTTTTTAATTTAATATAGTTAATTGTAATAAAAAACCTAGTTTTAATTGTGAAACTAGGTTTTTTTATATCTTTGGTTTTCAAATTTAATACCTACTTATTTAAAAAATGAAATCTTTTTATTTACAATTTTTACTTTTTATTGTACCCTTTTTTGCATGGTCTCAAACTGATGATTCAATTCTTAAAGAAATAAAGAATGAGGATATAAAAGTTTGTTTTCAAAAATACCTAGATCAAGAAAAAATCACTTTAGACTTTTTTACAGAAAGTGCAAAACTTAAAGAAAATGATTCTGTAATTGAAATTTCAAATATTGAAAATATTGCATATTATGATCGTGCTATTCAAGAATTAAATCTTTTAAATAAAACAAAAGGAGAATTGTATAATAAATTTTATTATGATAAAAATCAAAAAGATCAAGCTAAAATTTATAAGAAAATTTTCAAAACTGATTCACTTATAAATGCAAATTATGTATCACGTTTTAAACTACTTAAAACAAAATTCCAAAATGTAAAAAAACCTGAAGATGTTGATGTCATTCCAACAGATGTGTGTCAGCGATTAGTAAGTGGAAATGAAATGCTAATGCCTTTACATGATACTTGTAAGAATTTAAATTTGTCTACAAAAGATGAAATTAATTGTTCGGCAAATTTTATAAGAAATAAAGTAGTTCAACATATTCAAAAATATCTTTCTGATTTCGAATATGGCTTTAATATTTCAGTAATTATCCGTTTTGTAATAGATAGTGAAGGAAATGTAATTTTTGATAATTTTTTAAGATGTAGTGGTGAGTTAAAATATGATTTAGTGGCTTATAAAGGATTTAAAAGTTTTGCTAATTCAACAGTTTTTTGTCCTGCTAAACATAATGATAAAAATGTGTCAGTTTATTATAATTTGCCTATTAAAATAGTAATGGAAGAGTATTAAAACTTTTGCTTTTGAATTAAAAAAAACCTAACATAAGATTTGTTAGGTTTTTTTGTTTGTATTATATGAAATTGATCTCCATTTTTTGCTGAGTGATAACTTCAAGAGCCCAATCGGAAGAATTGATGGAACCTTCAATAAATCCTGTATAATCGGAATATGCTTCTCCTATAATATGAACATTTTTAGATTTTGAATTTGGTAGTGAAAACGCTTTAAATAATTCTTGAACTTCCCACGATTTTACTCCAGGTCGCCAACAATGATTTCCAGCTCCATATGGAGCGCACGACCAATCTCTAATTCCATAAGAAACAATAGATTTTTCAACATCAACTTTGATTTCATCTAAGGTCATGTTTGAATATTTTAAAAGCGCTTCTTTGGTTAATTGTAAACCAGTGGTCGACATCGCTTCATTTCCTTGTAAAGAACGGAAAATGTCTTTCGACATAAAATTGGCAAACTGCTGTTTAATTTCTTCGTTATTATTGATTTCCGCAAACTCATGTTTGTTTCTGTTTTCAATATAATAATTCCAAAATTCTGTTGCTGGTTTATCGGTATATAATAAAATCATACCATAACCGTCTTTATCATTTGTTTTCGATCTTCTAAAATAATGAATTTCACGAGTTGGCATTCGATTCGCTCTAGCTTGTGGTGATTGATTGTATTCCCACCAAGGTTCGTTCAAGATAAAAAAGACTTTTGTCATGGCAAATCCATTTACACTGTCTAAATGATCTTGTACAGTTGAAGGCAAGCAGTGTGCTAATTTTTTCAAAGGAAATTGCGGCATAGCTAATATCAAATGATCTGCTAGTAACTTTTTTTCTTGGTTTTGATTCGTGTAAGTGATATCTATTTTTTCATCTAATGCGGTAGTAAAATGAGTCACTTTCGAATCAATACATAGCGTAACGTTTGGTTTTTGTTCTAGTTGAAACAAAAGTTGTTTGGTAATTTCATCAGAACCATTTTTAATTGTTGCTAATATTTGACCATCTGTTTTAAAGGCTCTTAACCACCAAATTACCCATTCAATTGCATTTAAATTATCTGGAATCATATGATAAAAAGTTCCAGTATCTCTAATCTTCATTAAGGCTTGATGCGATAAAATTCCATCTTCACTTAAGGCATTCCAAAATCCCATTTTCCACATTAATTTACCATTTAATGTAGCTTCTTTTCTCATGGTTCTGAAATCGTCTTCGGTTAAACTATCAATCCAAATTTGACATCCAAAATCTAATGGATTATTTGGGTTTTTACCCATCATTAATAAGATTCCTCTGCGTAATAAATCTAAAGAATTTAAATTTTGTTCACGTAAAGGTAAATCGTATTGTGGATATTGAGAAGGATTGGCTTTCGGACCCGTAAAAGGAACCAATTCAATTTTTAAATCATCTATAAGTTTACCAAATTTTGGTTGCAATTTTGTTTCAAAACGCATTGGTCCCCATTCTGTTACGAAATCTTCTAAAACGGTTGTTTCAATTCTTCCACCCCAATGCTTTTTTGAAGCTTCTAAAACGATAATGTTGTAATCTTGTTTACTTAATTGTAAAGCGCTGTATAGTCCGGAAATACCGCCACCAGCAATGCAAATTGTTTTCAAAATGTTGTAGTTATTGTGTTGGCTGCAAACTTAATAAAAATAGTGTTTTTTAAAAATTTATTAATATTATAATTTACTAAAAGTTAATATTTTAGAAAATAAAATTATAAATAAAATAAAATATAGAATTAAAATTTATTTGAATTAGTTTTTTGATGTTTTCATAAATTATTTATCTATATATTTCATTCAAATATTAATTAGAAAGTCTTGAAAATTATTTTGTACTTTAGATTTATATTAATTTTTTAATCTTAAAATATGCATCCAGACATCATAAAGTATAATAATTCGAAAATAGGAGAAGATTATTTAATATGTACTCTTTTGTGTGAGATACTAATGAAATACTTTCCAGAAGCGGAGAATAAAGTTTGGCATGCTCATCCAGTTTGGTTTTTAGATGGCAATCCGATTGTGGGTTATGATAAACTAAAAGATTGTGTTCGATTAATGTTTTGGAGTGGTGCGAGTTTTGAAGAAGAGGAATTGAAAATCGGAACTGGTAAATTTAAAGATGCTTCAATTCGTTACAATTCAGTTTCTCAAATTAATGAAGCAGATGTAAAACGTTGGATTGAAAAATCGAAAATCATTCAATGGGATTATAAAAATATTGTCAAACGGAAAGGGGTTTTAGAGCGGTTGAAGTAAAAGTTAGGGATAAGTAAAAAGTAAAACGTTGTAACAAAAATTAATTATGTCAACAATAAATTTTTCCGATTTCACTAAAGTTGAAATGCGTGTTGGAACCATTGTCCATGCAGAAGTTTTTCAAGAAGCTAAAATTCCTGCGTATAAAGTCACGATTGATTTTGGTGAATTCGGAATTAAAAAATCTTCCGCACAAATAACAAAACTTTATGCGCCTTCTGATTTAATTGGAAAACAAATTATTGCTGTTGTAAATTTTCCTCCCAAACAAATTGCCAATTTCATGAGTGAATGCTTGATTTTAGGCGTAGTTGGCAATGAAAATTTCATCTCCTTATTGTCGCCCAATCATAAAATGGAAAACGGTTTAAGAATCGGTTAATTTATTTTCCTAAATAAATATAAGTATACACACTTAAATATTTTGGTTTTTGTGTAATTGGAGCATCATTTCCACCTGATGGAATTGATAATGAATGGTAATGTTCACCATCAGTTGCCGTTGTTCCTGAATAAACGGAAAGATTATCTGGAGTAGCAACAACAATATTTAAAAGTGGTAGTAATGCTAATACATTTGTAGCTAATCCAATTGTTTTTGATGGTGTATTGGTATCGCTATATGTATGATTGTGCGCGCCATTACTTGAAGTAGTTCCTGTAAAATTCACATTCGGTAATTGATCTTGAGTTAAGCGAAAAGTATTTCCAGAATTTGTATTTCCTGTTCCAACTCCATTTGTAGCTTTAATGTAGGTATCTGCAACATTAGGTAGATTACCACTAAATCCTAAAGCTGTTGCATTGATTTGTTGGATTGAGGAAAGCGAAGTTATTAATCTACCATCTAAAACAACCCAACCTTCATGATCACCTTTAGAATCTGCCATTTGTTTTATATCTCCAATTTTTCTTCCTGTTGGTCCCATTAATACCCATTGAGTACCATCATTATAATACATGGATGGCTGAACGGAAACCGGAATGGAACTCAAATTATTAGTCGTATTATAAACCACCATTCCTTCTACATGAGTGGATAATGGAGATGATAAATCTGTTGTTGTTAAAGGAGTTCTTGCCATTAATGCTCCTTTATTAGTTGAAGGAACATCTAATAATGCATTGCTATTTGGACTACTAGTATTGATTCCAACATTTTGTGAAAATACATTAATGCTTGAAAGTAGAAGTATATATAAAGATGTGATTTTTTTCATAATTGTTTTTTTTAGTTGTTTAGTGTTAGATTTTTGTTGATTTGTTATTTACCTAAATAAACAAAAGCATTGAGTTTATAAGAACTCACTTCAGGTAATGTATTTCCAGAACCACCTGAATTTAAAGTTGCCGTATGAGTATGATTACCAGCAGTAGAACTGGTATCACCTGAAACTACTTCATCTTTATCTCCCACATTAGTATCTAAAATATTTAATACAACTGCACCAAAAATCCCTAATAAAGAGGTTACAACATTTAAGTCTTCATCTGTTGAATGATACCTGTCACCAAAAGAATGTGAATGATCACCATCTGAACTTGTACTACCAGTAAAATTCACATTTGGTAGTTGATTTTGAGTAAGATAAGTTGTGTTGGATCCGCCAGTAGAATAAAGAGCTTCTGCGCCTTTAGCTTTTAGAATTTTATTTGTCGCATCGGGTAAATTAATTGACATTCCTAAACTACTTGCTACATTTTGTGCATTCATTGGTAAAGAGGATAATGCTCTTCCGTTAAGTAAATACCATCCACTATGATCGTTTAGTGCATAACTGTATTTTATATCTCCAATTTTAGTCGGATTAGTATCTAATCTTACCCAAAAACTTCCATTATTATAATAAAAACCAGGAGTTACACTCAAAGCACCGCTTCCGTTTGTAGCTAAATTATAAACAATCATTCCTTCTTCATGTGCTGATAATGGGGAAGGAGTAGCACAGTCAACCAAATGAATTCTTGTTAATAATAGTCCTTTAGTTGAATTATCTGGTCCGATTTCAATAGCCGAATCATCATTTAAAGTTGAAGTTCCGAATCCAACTTGAGCAAACAGTATAGATGGAAATGCAAATAATATGGTATAAATAATTTTCTTCATAATCTTGAATTTTAAATCCCTAAATAGATGAATACATTGGTTGATAAATAAGCAGGAACTCGAGTAACAGCAGCACCTGTTCCGCCAGAATTTACTGTAACCGTATGGGCATGAGATGGAGTAGTGCTAGTAGTTCTGTTAATTGTTGAAACATGATCGTTTTCTGCCACTTTTAATATTGTAAAAAGTGTTAAAGCGCTTGTTGATAATAAACCAACATTCTGATTACCTTGATAGCTGTCTACTTGATGTGTATGACCGCCATCATTGCTTGTTGAACCATTAAAATTTACATTAGGTAATTGTGCTTGACTTAAAGTAAATGTATTTGTACCACCTTGAATGGCAACCGATTCTGAAGTATCTACTGTTTTTAAAAATCGATCGGTAGCATCTGGTAAATTGGATCCATACCCTAAAATTGATGCAGCAGATTGAGCAGTTGGAGTTAGCGTTGAAAGGGCTCTTCCGTTTAAAAGATACCAACCATCATGATCAGTTGTAGCAAAACTATGTTTCACTTCTCCAATTTGAGTAGTATTAGGTTCTAATCGTTCCCAACTAGTTCCATTATTAATGTATAAACCAGGATAAACAATATTGTCCATAGTTCCTGAAAAACCAGTATTATACACTAACATTCCAGCAACATGTGCGGTAAGTGGTGAAGGATTGTTTAATGCTGTTAGATTTAACCTTGGAATTAACAATCCTTTATCAGTTGATTCTAATTCTAAGTAAGAATCTGAATTTGGATTATCAGTATTTATCCCTACTTGTCCAAAAGCAGAAATTGTAATTAGATAAACGAAAAAAGTAAACTTTTTCAATACACAAAAAATTTAATGATTAAACAGAATGAAATACTCTTAAATGAACTTATTTGTAAAGATTTTTTATTCGTACAAACGTTGGTTAATTATCAACACGATATTATTATGAAATGTTAAAATATTCTCAATTTGTCAATTTAAATGTTACAAATTATATTTTATGTAGGTAAATATATATAAAAAATTAATATAAGTCAATAAAAAAATGCGCAATTTGAGAAATAAATATTTTGATGTTAAATTAATCTTGCAGTAAAGAATCCTGTATAGTTTTATAGGTTAAATGTTAAATTAATTTCATTATATTTGATTACAACCTTAAACTTTTAATTATGAATAAAATTATTTTAAAGAATGGTATTTATGGCGGATTAGCTGTTTCAGCTGTAATGGGATATGTAACGTATTCAATGAAAGAAAATCCAAATATGGAACCAAGTATGGCTTTAGGTTTCGGAAGTATGATAGTTGCATTTCTTTTTGTTTTATTTGGGATTTTACAACAGAAAAAAGCCAATAATGATCAAATTAGTTTTGGAGCAGCATTCAAAACAGGTTTATTAATCACATTAATTACTTCTACTATATATGTATTAGTTTGGTTATTTATCTATTATAATATTTTCCCTGATTTTATTGAAAAATATAGCGAAATTGCATTGAAAAACTTATCTGGAGCCGAATTATCTAAAGCTAAAGAAGAAATGGAATTTTATAAAAAAGCTTATGAATCTCCTTTTGGAGTTATCGGTTTAACATACATGGAAATTTTACCATTAGGAATTGTTTTCACCTTAATTTATTCAGTAGTTGGAGCATTCCTATTGAAGAAGAAACAATAAATTTATTTTTTTGAAACCGACTAAATTTTAGTCGGTTTTTTTAATTTTACTGCATGAACCTACTAGAACTTTTCGCACAACACGACACTACTATATTATTTATTATTGCATTTGCGTCTTTATTTGCTGGTTTTATTGATGCCATCGTTGGTGGTGGTGGCTTAATTCAGTTTCCAGCATTTATGATTTTATTTCCAAATTCTTCTATTCCTACAGCTTTTGGAACCAATAAAATAGCCGGACTATCAGGTACTTCCATAGCTGCAGTTCAATATGCCAAACGCATCAAATTCAATTGGAAATTATTAGCAATTACCGCTACAAGTTCATTCCTGTTTTCATTTATTGGTGCGAAATTAGTCAGTATAATTAATGTTAATTTTCTAAAACCATTTATCTTTTTTGTATTAATAGCTATTGCAATTTATACTTTTAAAAAGAAAGATTTTGGCACTATTCCCACAAAAAAATTAACCGAAAAAAAGAAATATCTATTCGGATTGTTATTAGGAATATTAATAGGTTTTTACGATGGATTTTTGGGGCCAGGAACGGGAAGTTTTTTAGTATTAGGTTTTGTAGCCTTATTAGGTTTCGAATTTTTAGAAGCATCTGCCTATGCAAAAGTGATTAATTGTGTAACTAACGTTTCGGCACTTTATGTTTTTATTTCACAAGGAAATTATATTATTGAAATTGCACTAATTATGGCAGTTTCAAATGTAATTGGAAGTATAATTGGTTCTCGAATGGCCATCTTAAAAGGCAATGAATTCATTAGAAAAATATTTCTTTTTGTAGTTTGCATAATGATTATCCGCTATGGGTATGATGTGTGGTGTTAAAAAACTTGTAAGTTGTTTTATTCGTTGAAATAATTAATTAGATTTGTTATATAATCTAATTTTGATGAAAAAAATATCCATTTTAATAACATTTTGTTTTTTAGCTTTAACGGCTTGTCAATCTATTGAATCCTACAATAATCAATTACAGCAGCCTATTCCTGTTGAAAAACTTCATAAAGATGTAGATTATTCTTATAAGAAGTTAAAACAACTTCACCCAAAATTATATTGGTATATTTCTAAAGAAAAACTAGACTATAAAATTGATAGTTTAAAGCAAACGATCAAACAACCCATGACAGGCTTAGCGTTTTATAAAGAGTTAAGTCCGGTTCTTCGTTCTATCGGACAAGGACATTTAGGAATTTCTCCTACGTTAAAAAAACTTTCTAAAAAGGAACTTAAATTACTAAAAAAAAGAGGAAAATCTCCTTTCAATCAATTAGAATTAGAATTTATTGATAACAAGTTAATCATTTTAAAAAATCGTTCGCGACACACTACTATTAAAGAAGCGGCTGAAATCCTTTCTATCAATAATGAATTTCCAACAACATTAATTGAACAATATAAAAGGAGAGTTGCTTCTGATGGTTATAATCAAACTTTTTACAACAGGTATTTAGGAAAATATTTCGGAACGTTTTATACTATTGATAAAGGTAAAATTCAGGATAGTTTACAATTAGTCATCCGACAAGGTGATAAGGATTCTTTATATGTAATTAAAAGAGATACTTTCGGAACCAATACTAAAGAAAGTAAAGTTAAATTGTCTAAAGCTGAAATTAAAAAACGCAATAAAATTTGGAATAAGCATGGTTATAATAAAGATACTAAAACCAATACGCGCGATTTAAAATATATTGGTAATGATAGTATAACTGCTTTACTGACAATTAAACAATTTAGCAATGGTGGATTTCAAAAATTTTATGAAGATGCATTTAATGAATTAGCTAAAAATGGCACTCAAAACTTAATTATCGATTTACGAAATAATCCAGGTGGTCGATTAATGGAAATTGAATATTTGTATAGCTATTTAGTAGATAAGCCTTATGTGTTTATTGATGAATATGAAGTGGTTTCTAGAACTAGTAAATTGCATGCCGATTATTTTAAAGGTGGCGGACCTGTTGTAAAATTTTTCAAAATAGTAGCTGCTCCAATTTTTTATTCGGTGAATTATTTAAAAGTACGAAAAGAAGGTGATAGGTATATTAGTTCCAACTCATTTTCAAAAGAAAATAAACCAAAGCCAAACAATTTTAAAGGAAAAATTTATGTATTAATAAATGGTGGAAGTTTTTCTGCTTCGAGTATCATTTCTTCGAATTTAAAATCAACGAAACGCGCCTTTTTTGTTGGAGAAGAAACAGGTGGAGCTTATAACGGAACTGTTGCTGCTCAAATGCCATTAGTGCAATTACCTAATAGTAAAGTTAATTTAAGAATTGGTTTAGCTTTAGTAAGTGCTTCTCATAAAACATCTGAAATGGAAGGACGAGGAATTTTTCCTGATAAAGAAATTATTCCTACTTATGAAGATCGAAAAAACAATATTGATCCTGAATTAAATTGGATTTTACAAGATATTAAAAGCGAAAAAGAAGCTAAAGAGTTATTGAAGAAAAACTTGCAAAAAAGTACTGAAGAACCTGTAAAGAGCGAATAGGGTAAAGGGATAAGTATCAAGAAAAAATAAAAAATCCAATCATGAAAACATTAAAAATTTATATACTCTTATTCTTTGTTGGATTAATAGTTTCAGCCATTCAGCCTAAAGAGTATTTTACTTGGTTTTTGGAAGTTATTCCAGCTATAATCGGACTAATAGTTTTAATTTTTACATTTAAGAAGTTTCAATTTACCAATTTCACGTACTTATTCATACTAATTCATTGCTATATATTGTTTTTAGGCGGACATTATACCTATGCCGAAGTGCCTTTGTTTGATTGGATAAAAGAAGTTTTTGATCAATCTAGAAATAATTATGATAAAGTGGGACATTTTGCTCAAGGTTTTGTTCCGGCTATGATTGTTCGTGAATTATTCATCAGGAAAAATGTCATTTCAAATAAAGGATATTTCAATTTTATTATTGTTTCTATATGCTTAGCAATAAGCGCAGCCTATGAATGGATCGAATGGTGGGTTTCTATTTGTACAGGTGAAGGAGGCGATGCTTTTTTAGGAACACAAGGTTATATTTGGGATACTCAATCCGATATGTTATTAGCAACTATTGGCGCAATATGTATGCTCGCATTCTTTAGTAGAAGTCAGGACAAAGCCATTTTTAAAATCAATCAACAATAAATATACAACACATGTTATCAATAAATTTTAATCCGTTTCCAAATTTAGAATCGGAACGTTTAGTATTTAGAAGACTAAAAGATTCGGATGCTCCTGAAGTTTTTAAATTAAGAAGTAATCCGGAAAACATGAAATACATTCCTCGTCCGTTATTACAAAATGAAGACGAAGCTATTGCCATGATCCAAATGATGAATACAAAAATTGATGAAAATACCGATATCAATTGGGGCGTTTGTCTAAAAGGAACGGATACAATAATTGGTTTTATGGGTTTTTATAGAACGCAACCCGAAAACCATCGAACGGAAATTGGTTATATGATTTTACCAGAATTTAATGGCATGGGTTTTGTTACTGAAGCGGTGAAAACAATGTTAGATTTTGCTTTCAATAGTGTTGGTTTTCATTCTGTAGATGCTGTTATTGATCCTGATAACATTGGTTCAGAAAAAGTATTGATAAAAAGTGGTTTCCGTAAAGAAGCGCATTTCTTAGAAGATGAATATTTCGAAGGGAAATTTTGGGATTCAGTTCATTACGGTATATTAAAAAGAGAGTTTACAAAATAAATTAAGTTATGAAATTTGGAACAATATTTCTTTTACTGTTATTGACCTCTTGTGTTTCAACAACAAATAAATTGTTTTATAATAAAGAATTAAAAAGAGAGACAGAAGTTCAATTAATTAAAAGTTCAGATTTCAATATTGCTATTTCAGATTATAAATTAAATGGTGAGATTGATAGTTTATTAATCGCTGATTTTAGTAAAAAGAAAATTAAATTAGTTAATAAAAAAGCAAAATATGTATTGATTATTGATGAATTTAATTATCAAATTGACAAAGTAAAAGCTGATGTGTTAGATTCTAACGGAATGAGTACTGGAAACTATGGAATTCAACTTAATATTAATCTTAAATTGAAAAGTAATATTGTTGATACATTAACAAAAGAAAAAAAAGAGTTTAATTGGAATTTAGGAGATACAAAACCTGTGCATTCAGATTTAGTATTTGATTTTTTTGCTGTAGATAGCGAACAATCATTTAATCCTGGAAAGCCATTAACAAATTGTTTTAATGCTATGTCTCACAAAATTGTAAAATTTATTGAGAAAAAAAAGTAAGGTATTTCAGTTTTATAGTATAGTTAAATAATAATAAAATTAAATTTTCTGTTGATTACAACATCTTAAAAAGAGTTTACAAAATAATAAATGACAATATTCGAACAACAATTGGCTGAAGTGCAAGAATTACTTCAGTTTGAAAATTATCCGCAAGTAATCAAAAGAATAATAGATTTTACTCTAGATACTGAAGATATACTACATTATAAAGAAACAATTGCTTTTTTAAATTGGTATGATTCCAATCACGAATCACCCGAAGTTAAAGAGAAATTAGTTGATTTATTAAATAACTTGAAATTAACTTTAGGTTCCAAAGAAATAAAACCACATCAAACTATTATTTCAATTAATGAATTGAAGAAAGTTTACAATTCAAACTTTAGTTTAGGTCCGATTAATTTAGATATTAAATCAGGAGAAATTATAGGTTTAGTAGGAGAGAATGGAAACGGAAAAACCACATTGTTACGTAGTATTTGTGGTGAGTTGCATCCAACATCTGGAAAAATCAATTACAAGTTTGATTACGATGATTTATACGATTTACGCACGAAATTAGTATACATTCCACAAAGAACTGATACTTGGCGTGGAAGTATGTACGAAAACCTAGAATTTACTGCTAGTTGCTATGGTTACAAACCAGAAGAAAATAATTTAGTCGTAGATTTAGTCATTACACGTTTAGGTTTAAGAAAATTCAGAAGTTATAATTGGAAAGGATTATCATCGGGTTATAAAATGCGTTTCGAATTAGCAAGAATGCTTCTTCGTAAACCTAAAATATTATTAATTGATGAACCTTTAGCTAACCTAGACATTTTAGCACAACAAACCGTTTTAGATGATTTTAGAAATATTGCTAATTCACCATTCCGACCAATTGCTATTGTATTGAGTTCGCAGCAATTATACGAAGTAGAAAAAACATCTAATCAGGTAGTGTTTTTAAAGCAAGGTGTACAAAGAAATCTTGTTGAAGATACTATAGAAGAAAAACATTTTATTGTTGAGTTTGAAACCGCCGAAACCATTAGTGTTTTAAATGAAAAATTAAACAAAATCGGTTTGCTTAGTTTAGAACAAAACGGCGGGACTTTAATTGCAACTTTCCCAATTGAAATTTCAATTTCTATGTTCATGAAAACATTAATCAGTGAACAAATAGAAGTGACTTACTTAAGAAATATTACTAACTCAACACGAAGATTTTTCGTAAAATAATATTATATGTTTAAAAACATACAAAAGCAACTATTGCTAAAATATCCATTATTGTGGAACACTAAATTTATTCCAATGGTAATTCTTGGAATTATTATGAACATTATTTATTTCTTTATTGGATATTATGATGGGACTATAGATTTTACCGGTGAATATAGTTATGGAAATAATGATGATGAAGTTTTAGGTTTTGGATTTATATTAACCGCAATCATATTATTAATTTGGTTTTGGTTTTATGTTAAAAACAATTCTTTTAAAGCATTTTACATAAAAAGTAAAAATGCATTGTTCTTCGAATTTTTACAAATACTTATCATCTTCGTTTTGTTTTTCAATTTCTATATAATTTATAAAACAGGAATTCAATTACATAATAGAAGTTATTATAGTTATGAAGAAGCTAAAAAGAGATGTGAAATTTTAAGTTTAGCTGAAATTTTTATAGATGGATCATTTGAATCAACTGAATTAGATTCTATTAAAATGGGAATGATTTATAAAAGTAAGGCAAAAAATGATTCTGTTTTTGAAGTTTGTAGAGATAATGAAAAAATAGTAACAAAAGATTATGTACTATTTGATAATAAGAAATACGATAAATACTCTTTAATAAACAGAAGTAGTTTGAAGTTTGAAATAAATTCCTTCAAAGAAGATTCTATAAGTTTAATAAAATTAAAAAGAGATGTAATATCTAATAAAAGTGCAGTTTTAAATTTTATGTCAACATATTTAGATCTAATTAAGGAACATAATTTACATACTAATCTTGATGCAAATACATGGTATAATGCGGTTGTTAAGCAACCTAAATTAAAAAATTTCGCTTTAATTTTCCCATATACATATAATGTAGAAAAACAAAAGAATAAGGATTATTATATTAATCATTACGATTACTATTATAATAATGATGAATATGTTGTGAGGGATAAATATATTTTTGATGAGAATTATTTAAATAGTAGTAATGTTAAATATTCTAAATTTTATTTAGAACATATTTTGTTGAGAGATAAGTATGGAAAAATTTCAAATGCTTATTCCTATCGATATTTTAGATTAACGGAAGTATTAATTCTAAACTGTGTTGCTTTTATGTTAGCAATTTTATTATTTACCTTTAGAATTTCTAAACTTAAAAAATGGTTTATTTCAATTGTTATTTTCGGAATTTTAGCAATTTTATTCGGTATTCTTTCAAATGTTTTTAGAAAAGTCGATTTTTTATTTCCTTTATTATCTTTAGTTTCTTTTATAGTATTTTGGATTTATTTATTATTTATTATGAATCGTAAATCAGAAAAGCAGTTTTCAGAAATTGCAATTAATATTTGTATTTGGTCTATTCCAATGTTTATCCCTTTTTTATATTTCTTTGCTGAAGAGGTTTATAGAGATTACATATATGTTTATAAACCAAATGTTCGTGATTCAATTTATAGAATGTTTCGAGATAATGTTTCTTTAATGTTTTCATTAAATTTTATTTTATCAATAGTTTTAATATTTTTCATGTCGAAAACAATTAGAACTTGGAAAGGAATTTCAGAAGAATAATAGTATGATAATCACAATTTCAAATAAAAACCTAACAGCTACTATTAATACAATAGGAGCAGAGTTAGTAACATTAGTAAAAAATCAAAAAAATTACATCTGGACAGTAGATGAAAACTATTGGAACCGAACTTCTCCAGTGTTGTTTCCAATTGTGGGTAGATTAAAAAACGACAGTTATACATATAATGAAAAAACATATTCATTGTCGCGTCATGGCTTTGCTAGAGATATGGAATTCACATATGATAAAAGAAGCGAGCATCAAGTTATTTTTGAGCTAAATGAAACCGAAGCTACTAAAGCTGTTTATCCTTTTAATTTTAAATTATTCATTGCCTATACTTTAATGGGGAACGAATTGGTTATCGAATATTTTGTTCGAAATCAATCCGATGAAGTTTTACCTTTTTCTATTGGTGCACATCCGGCGTTTGCTATTGAAGGCGATGTAAATAATTATTCGTTACAATTTAATAAAGACGATCATTTTGAAACACATCATTTAGAACAGGAAAGTTTTAATGGAAACACATCAATTGTAAATTCAATGGACAATGAAATTTCTTTGAGTTATGATTTGTTTGACGTGAATGCATTAGTGTTTAAACAATTAAAGTCTAATGAAGTTACACTTAAAAAGAAGGATAAAAGTATTGTAAAAGTCAATTTCGATCATTTTCCTTATTTAGGAATTTGGACTAAAAGTAATGCGCCTTTTATATGTATTGAACCTTGGTGTGGTTTAGCAGATAATGTAAATCATGATGGCAATTTGGAAGAAAAAGAAGGGATTAATTTGCTACAACCTCATGAAGATTTTCTTAGAGCAATGCGAATTGAGATATTAGAGTAAACAAAAAGAGCAATAGAAATTCTATTGCTCTTTTTTTATACTAAAGAAAGTATTCCGTTGACTTTCCATATTTCATCTATATCTTTTATTGAAATGGAGAAGTTGTTTTTAAATGGCGAATCGTCTGCCA
The DNA here is from genome assembly GCF_900110615.1 of Flavobacterium urocaniciphilum. Taxonomy (GTDB): domain Bacteria; phylum Bacteroidota; class Bacteroidia; order Flavobacteriales; family Flavobacteriaceae; genus Flavobacterium; species Flavobacterium urocaniciphilum. The sequence goes on along the minus strand of NZ_FOEI01000005.1, from coordinate 33,436 downwards.
TTGTAATAATCGTTTTCGCTGCATCAGTAGATGAACGTTTTATTTTAGTTACAAAGAAACCAAGTTTATTACTAATTACTATAATGATATCTTCTTCATTAATATTGACTAATGCTGTTTTTTCACAAATGGCAAAACAATCTTTGTTAGATGACGGATCAATTATCGACATATCAATTTGAAACACCCTAGATTCTTTGTTTTCCAAAAAGGGTAATTTCATATTTGGTAAACGATCTAATGTATCATTTAAATGACCACTGGTGTATTGATAAATTAAATCTTTAGAGATTATAGGTGTGCTATTTTCTTGTGCTGATTCCGCTTCTTCATTAAATATTGCATTTAAATCAATATTTAACTCTAAACATTTTTCAATAATTTTATTATAATCTAAGGTATTGCGTTTTTTCCAACTAGAAATGGTATTCGGCTTGATGTTTAAAAACTCCGAAAGACTCGAGTCGGTGTTAATATTTAAATGATTTTTCAATCTAATTAAAATATTTGTCGCATTTTGTGCATTTTTTTGTTGCATAATATAAATTTCTGTACTATATTTACGACAAATAAGAACATTTGGGCTGTTTATTTGATGTTTTGCGAATACAGTAGGTTTTAATTTTTCCGATTATAGAGCTTGATTTTTCTTATTTCAATAATATTTATAACACTTTTTTATAATTAGTTAATAAACATAACAAAAAACACAAAAAAATCAAAGCTGCTAATATACAACTTTTTAGTTTTTGATTTTTTATAATAAAAAGAGTCTTAAATTATTTATTAATCTTCAAACAGTTAAAAAAAAATTTCTGAAAATTAACATTTGTTTTCCGATTGAAATTTAAAAATTCACTTCACAATCACAATCTAAAAATTTCAATTGAACAATAAAATAAACAATTGTTAAAATTTTTGTAACCTGGTAAATGTTAGTTGTTTACCAAAATACTATGTCTTTCGTTCCTACTGTTTCATATTTTTTTAATAACACAACGTTAAAAATATAAATACCAGTGTTATTTTGGTTAGAAATGTAGATAAATTTTAACAATTCATTAACAATTGTTTTTAATTTCGATTGACTTTATCTAAAAACGATAAAAGCCTGCTCTTTAAACATACTTTAACAAGCCCCGAGTTATAGTTTGTTGTATCAAAATTGATTCAATTTCTAAATGGATTTTGAGTTAAAAAATCTTTGTGAAAATCATCATTCTTACATTTTAGGTTCAACAATTAAATTTTAGCTTATGAAAAGTAAATCTACTTTTAAAGAGAAACTTACCCGTGTTTTCTGTTTTTCAGTACTGTTCTTAGTATTTTGTAAAACAGAAGTAAGTGCTCAAGTTAATTTCGTAAATGCAAATGTTTTAGTTTCTTCCAGTCATGCTACAAATGCTGGAAATGCTGCAGTTTTCGACAACACTTTTGCTACACTAAATTCATATGGAGGTGTTGCAATTGGAATTGGAGCATATAATGGAGCCATTGAACTCGAATTCCCTACAACATTACCCGCTGGAAAAACGTCTTATGTTAAAATTGATTTTGATCAAGATGTTTTGAATGCTTTAGTTGGTGGTGGATTGGGTGGTGAATTAGCCGATTTACTAGGAACAGTTGTTTTAGGAAATCATTATTTTACTATTGCGGCTAAAAACAATAATACATCTGTTAGTGTTTTTTCAAGTCAGAATAATTTTACTTCTGATGCAGGTAAACTTATTCGAGATGCAGCTGGAAATTATTATTTTGCAATTACACCTAATCAAAGCTATAACCGAATTGAAATTGTTGATCACACAGATGCTTTATTAGTGGGAACATCAAATAGTATGAAAGTGTATAACGCTTTTTATACTGAAGGAACGAATAGTTGTGATATTGCTTTTGCTACTTCTTTTGATGGTTCAGGAGGAACACTTGATTTAATTGGATTAGGTAATGCTGGAGTTACCAATCCGCAACGTGCTATTGATACAGATGTAAATTCTTATTCTAACATTAGTTTAGGATTATTAGCAGTTGCTGGAACTATCAATCAAACTATTTATTTTAGTTCTCTTTCAAATCCAACAGATCAATTTCATTTAACGTTACAATTAGATAATCCATCTATTTTAAATTTAGGATTAGCAGATGGTATAAAGATTGAAGCCTTAAATGGAACAACTGTTGTTTATACTTATGATATAGGAACTATTTTAGATTTAGATTTAATCGGACTATTAAGTAATGGACAAAAAGCAACTATTCCTATTTCACCAGGTCAAGCTTTTGACAGGGTTCGTATTTCTATTTCTTCTTTAGTTCAACTTAATGTTGTAAAAGGATTACGTATTTATGATATTTATAGAAGTCCGGCCGCACCAACAATTGCTTTAGCCTCGCAAAATATATCAATTTGCGGAAGTCAATCGGTTACGTTATTAGCAAATACATCTTCAGATAATGAATTGGTTTGGTATGATTCTTCAACAAGTAGTTCACCAATAGCAGTAACAGCTTATAATGTTGGTTATACAACACCAGTTTTAAATTCAACGACTACTTATTATGTAGCCGCTAAAAAAATTGGTTGTCCAAATTTATCATCAAGAGTGCCAATAACTGTAACTTTTATTTCAGTTCCTTTAGCTTCTGATATTACTGTAAGCAATACTACGATGACGGCTTCATGTTCAGGAATTGTAGTTATAGAACCTTCTACAATTATTACTAATAGTACTTTTAATTATTATACAGATCAAAATAAAACACAAGAAATTACAACAGGTTTTTCAGGACATCCTGGAATTTCTTATGTTAAAGATGCCGGTACAGGTGCCTTAACTATTTCTGGTTTAAACACCACTAACACTCCAATTACATATTATGTTGCAATTGAAGTAAATGGTGTTTGTGAAAATGCAAATGGAACACTTTTACCAATTACAGTTGTTTCTCCAGTTCAAACAAGTTTAACAGTAACTCCAACTTTAACAAATTGTACTAGCGTTAATTTAGCCGATGCAATAGTTGGTTTTGATACTTCTGGAAATACTATTTATACTTTTTATGATAGTAGTATGAATGTTATTTCTGCAAGTGCAGCTGCTGCTATTCAAACAAGTGGAACGTATTATATTCAAGCTGAAGTTCCTAATAGTTGTATTTCTGCTATTTCTTCGGTTAATGTAACCGTAAATCCATCACCAACATTAAACATTAATCCATCAAGCTATACTGCTAATGTTGGAGATAGTGTAACTTTAATGGCAACTTCAAATGCTCCAATAACATGGTATGATTCTAATGGAAACGCTTTAGCATCGAATATTGCTGGACCATTTATGAATTCTGGAACCTATACATTTACTGCAATTGCTAATAATGGAGTTTGTAGTAGAAGTGGAATAGCTACTGTTATTGTGAATAGTCCGACTGATTGTTTTGTAAATACAACTCGTGTGTATGCTGATACTCAATCATCAAATTCAATATTAACTGGAGGAGTTATTAATAATGCCAATGCAATAGATGAAAACCCACAATCACATTCAACAATTACAAGTGGGATAGGAGCATTAGGTGTTGGAACAACTTGGCAAACATTAGAATGGAATGATGCAATTCCAGCTGGAACTCCAGTTTCAATAAAACTAGGAACAGAATACAGCGGATTAACATTAATTGGCGCTATTTCAGTTGTAGGAACAAAACGAAATGGTATGGGTGTTCCAGTTGATATAGGTACTATCCAACCCCTTTCAGGAAGTATAGTAAATCTTTTACCTGGCGATAATTGTTTTGAATATACTTTTGTACCAAGTAATCTTTCTGGACCTCAAATTTATGATGGCGTTCGAATTATTGTTGGATCAACAGTAAGTGTTTCGCAAAATGCAAAAGTTTATGAAGCATATTACAATAAAGTAATTACTCCTTTTATATGTAATACAGGCGATGTTGAAGATCTATTTCATGGTGTTTTCGATTTAGGGATTGGTGTACTTACAAATACAACTAATGTAGTGAATCCTTGGAATGCAGTTGATAATAGTGATGCTAGTTATGCGACATTATATAATGGAGTAGGAGCTTTATCGGCAGCTGAACTTACGGTAAAATTTAGAACTGTTTCTCAACCAACAGATATTTTAAAAATATTTTTAGAAAAACCTGGTTCTACTTTAAATGTAGGTGCTTTATCTGGATTTACTGTGCAAAGATATATGGGTGATACTCCTGTTGGAAATTTACTTATAGCTGATGGATCTGCTGCATCTTTAGAATTATTAAACGGAGGAAATGATGGAGCAATATTTATTTCTTCAATATCATCACCGCCTTATGATCGAGTAAAAATTAGATTAGGTGGTGCTTTAAATATGCTTGATTTCTTAAGAGTTCATTATGTGAAAAGAGAAGCAAATATTGATATTGTTGGAGGTGTAGATGATTCGATAGAAGTTTGTCAAGATGCAACTATAACGTTAACGAGTGATATTTGTACTACATATAATTGGTATGATGCTGCAACCGGTGGAAATTTAATTACAACTGGAATTAGCTATACTTTACCTGCAAATACTACACCAGGAACTTACACATATTATATTCAACCTGTAAGAAGTGGATGTGAAGTATTGTCGAGAACACCTATTACTATTGTTGTAAAACCATTTTCGCCAATTAGTGCAATATCTGATATTGTGGTAAATGCCGATGATGATACTACATTTTGTAGCTCAACTGGTAATGTTACACTAACGGCTCAATTGAATACTGTTCCTGTGATGACTAACCCAATATTTTATTGGTACAGTTTTGATGGGACTAATCAAACTTTAATTGTTGGGGAAAACACAAATGTGTTACAATTAACAGGGTTAGCGCCAGGAACATATACATATTATGTAGGAGTAAGTTCAAATGAATTTTGTAGAACAGCTCTTCCAGATAGAACAGCAATTACTTTTACCATTTTACCATTTTCTACATCAGGTGATATTACAGCAAATAATGCTCAAATTTGTTTAGGTACTATTGCTACATTATCACCATCAAGTACATTTGCCAATCCACAATATACTTGGTTTTTTACTAATGATGTATCGCAACCCATAACAAATGGGACAATTTCAGGTGTAACCTATAATATATTGCCAAATGGAACCTTATCTATTACAGGATTAACAGCTTTGAATAGTCCATATACCTATTATGTTGCGATGAGTAGTGATACGAGTTGTCAAAATATACCGGGAACTTTAAAAAGTGTTACTGTTCAATTAATAGAAATTGCAACTCCAACTACTTTAGATGCAACTCCAGATTTCTGTGCCTCAACCAATCCAACAATTGCTTCCTTACAAATAAATGAATCTGGAATAATATGGTATGATGCTCCAAGTAATGGAACTGTTTTACCACTTTCAACTCCATTAGTGAATGGTGTAACTTATTATGCTGGAATTACAGATCCAATTTCGGGTTGTTCAAGTGCTTCTAGACTTCAAGTTACTCCTACAATTATTACAATTCCGACACCAACAACTTTAGATGCTACACCCGATTTTTGTGCAACTGCCAATCCAACAATTGCTTCACTACAAGTTAATGAATCAGGTATAATTTGGTATGATGCTGCAATAGGTGGAACAGTTTTACCAACTTCAACAGTTCTTCAAAATGGAGTTTCTTATTTTGCATCGATTACAGATATTGTTTCAGGTTGTTCAAGTTCAACTAGATTAGAAATTATTCCAACAATAATAAATGTTCCTACACCAACAATAACTGATGCAACTCCAGATGTGTGTTCAACTTCAAATGCAACATTAGCTTCATTAATTATAACACCATCTTCAGGAATTATTTGGTATGATGCAGCGGTAGGAGGAAATGTATTAGCAACATCTACTGTACTAGTTAATGGTGTTTCTTATTTTGCTGGTGTTACAGATAGTGCTTCAGGTTGTTCAAGTGCCACTAGATTGGAAGTTATTCCAACTGTAATTACAGTGCCTTTAGTAACAACTACTGATGCTACACCTGATTTTTGTGCAACTACCAATCCAACAATTGCTTCACTTCAAGTAAATGAAACAGGTGTAATTTGGTATGATGCTCCAATTAATGGAAATGTTTTACCTGCAACCACAACATTAGTAAGTGGAGTTACCTATTATGCGAGTATTACAGACAGTGCTTCAGGATGTTCAAGTGCTTCAAGAACAGCAATTACTCCAACAATAATAACGGTTCCAATGGCAACTACAAATGATGCATCTCAAGATTTTTGTGGAATAACTAATCCAACTATTGCTAATTTACAAGTTAATGAATCGAATATTGTTTGGTATGATGCTTTAACAAATGGAAACATTTTATCAACAACTACACCATTGGTTGATGGAGGAATTTATTATGCTTTACAAATTGATCCAGTATCAGGTTGTACTAGCGCTACAAGATTAGCAATTACAGTTAACTTTTTGGAAAACAATACGGCAACAATTACAGAAAATTCTTCAAATAATTGTATTCTAACTAATACCACATATACTACTCAAGCTGGAATGTCAAATTATGTTTGGACATTAAGTACGGGTGCAGTTATAGTCAGTGGAGGTGGCGTTAATGATAATTTTATTACGGTGCAATGGACACAAACGGGAACTAATTCTGTAAGTGTTTCCTATAATGATAGTAACGGATGTAGTTTAGTTAATACAGCAAATTTAGATGTAACTATAGGTATGTGTTCTAACCTATCAATCACAAAAACAGTAGATAATCCTACACCTTTCGTTGACGATAATGTAGTGTTTACAATTACTGTAACAAGTACAGGTTTAGGATCTTATTCAAATATTGTAGTAAGTGAACCTTTACCAAGTGGATATGCATACGTAAGTTCAACTACTTCAGCAGGTACATATAATCCTATTTCTGGAATTTGGAACATTCCGTCATTAGCTGCTAATCAAAGTGCCACATTATTAATTACAGCTACTGTATTAATGGAAGGAGATTATTTGAATATTGCTGAAATTATTAGTGCAGATGAAGATGATCCAGATGATGGCGATGTAGCAGGAGTAACAACTGACCCATTATGTTTAATTGTATATAATGAATTTACTCCAAATGAAGATGGTTCAAACGATTTCTTCAACATTAAATGTGCAGAGTTTTTCCCAAATAATAAACTTGAAATTTATAATAGATATGGAAATCTAGTTTATGAAACTAAATACTATAAAAATACTTGGAAAGGTATTTCAAATGTTAACGGAACTTTTAACGGAAGTGTATTACCAACAGGAACATATTATTACATTTTTGAAACTGGAGAAAGTGATAATAGAATAAAAACAGGTTGGGTATTTATCATGCGTTAAGATTAATAATAACTATTAAATTTCAAGAAAATGAGAAAAAATATATCAAATAGAAAGGGATTATTAGGGTTGTTATTAACCTTTTCAGGACTGCTGTCTATGGCGCAACAAAATCCAGAATATACGCAGTATATGTATAATACTATAACGGTAAATCCTGGTTATACAGGTTCAGTTGGGACTTTGGAAGCAAATTTACTTCTTAGAAAACAATGGGTAAATATTGATGGAGCACCTCAAACAGGAACTTTCGGATTGCATTCTCCTTTAACAAATAAAAAAATAGGATTAGGATTGAATATTATTAGTGACGATTTAGGTCCATCTAGCGAACAAACTTTGGTAGGAAACTTTTCTTATACATTAGATTTAGGAATTGAAACAAAACTGGCTTTTGGTTTAAAAGCAGGAGCAAGGATGTTAAATATTGATTGGTCTAAAGGTAGATTTTACGACAGTAATGATGTGTTGTTAAATAATAATATTGATAATAAAATCATGCCAACAGTTGGTACAGGTGCCTATTTGTATGCTAATAAATGGTATGTAGGTTTATCTGTTCCTAGTTTTATACGATATGATTATTATGATGATGTTCAAGAATCGGTAGTTTCAGATAAATTACATTATTATTTTATTGGAGGATATGTTTTCGATTTGTCTGATGAGGTAAAATTTAAACCATCAGTTTTAGTGAAAGCGGTTTCTGGTGCGCCATTATCTACAGATTTTTCAGCTAATTTCTTACTTCAAGAAAAAGTAACCTTAGGAGCTTCATATAGAATGGATGATTCGGTAAGTGCTTTATTAGGATTACAATTTGCCAAAGATTTCTTCATTGGATATTCTTTTGATTATACTGTAACTCCACTAAATAAATATAATGACGGAACACATGAAGTTATTCTTCGTTATCAATTACCTCAAAAATCAACTGTAATCAAATCACCTCGTTTCTTTTAATACTGATACATATGAGAAAATTATTTACTTTAGGAATGTTTGTTGTTATGAGTATAACCTTCGGACAACAAAAACTAAAAATGGCCGACAAAATGTTTAAAGACATGTCTTACGTTGAAGCTGCTAAATTATATGAAGAGTATTTAGAGAAAAATAGTAGTCCTTCAATTGAAACGATGACAAATATAGCTGATACCTATTATTATATGAATGATATGAGAAAGGCGTTACCTTGGTATCAAAAACTATATGAAGTTCAAGGACAAAATTTAACGGATTTATACATGCTTCGTTATACTCAAGCACTAAGAGGTGTTCGAGATTATGAGGCTGCCAATACCATTACCAAAGAGTTTTTAAAGAAAAAAGGAGTAAGCGATCAAATTAAGAAGTTTACCAATAATCAAAAATATTTGGATAGTTTGTCTAAAAAAGAATCAAAATATGAAATCCGAAATTTAGAAATAAATAGTCCAAATTCCGATTTTGGAGCCACCTATTTCGGAACAAAAATGATTTATGCTTCGAGTAATAATACGGATGAAACTAAACTGTATTCCTACAATCAACAGCCGTTTTTAGCTATGTATGAGGCTGAGAAAAACTTAACAAATGGTTCGTTATTTAACCAAAAGTTATTTTTAGAAGATGTAAATTCAAATTATCACGATGCAACGATAACTTTTGCTGCCGATTTAAAAACATTTTATTACACCACAAATACTTTAAAACGTAATAAATTGAAAAATGACGCGTCTGGAACTAACAATTTTCAAATCATAAAAGCTTGGTTAGAAAATGATAAAGTGACTAAAACAGAGAGTTTGTTTTTCAATAGTTTAGATTATAGTGTGGGTCATCCTTGCTTAAGTTCTGACGGAAAATGGTTGTTTTTTGTGTCTGATATGCCTGGTGGTTTTGGTGAAACAGATATTTATGTTTGTGAAGTTTTTTCGGATGGAAAATTGAATTCACCTGTAAATTTAGGTCCAAAAATTAATACAATTGGTAGAGAAATGTTCCCTTTTTATAATAATGGTGTACTTTATTTTTCTTCTGAAGGACATTATGGTTTTGGAGGTTTAGATGTTTTTGAAAGCAAACATAATGGAAAAGATTTTTCGTATCCTAAAAACTTGGGAGAACCTATTAACAGTAATAAAGACGATTTTTCATATATTATTGATGCAGATTTAAAAACAGGTTATTTTTCATCCAATAGAGATTCTGGAAAAGGCGATGATGATATTTATTATTTCACTAAAAAACCACAAGAATGTAATCAAATTGTTCAAGGAAATGTTAGAAATTCAAAATCTAATAGTACTATTGAAGGCGCAACAGTTAAGGTTTTTGATGAATTTGGCGATTTAGTAAATGAATTTACAACTCCGGCAGATGGTAAATTTGAATTTGTTTTACCTTGTAACGGAACCTATAAAGTGGAAGCTTCAAAACCAAATCATTCAACAGAGAAAAAAGAAGTAGCTACTTTGGATAAAAACGGAGAGGTAATTAATGTAGATTTCAAACTAAATAATTTAGAAGATTTTGTTGTGAAAGATAATGGAAATGAGAAAATTGACATCAATCCAATTTTCTTTAATTATGATAAATGGGACATCACACCACAAGCTGCTGCTGAGTTAGATAAAGTAGTTTTTGTAATGAATAATTTCCCGAAAGTTAAAATTAGAATTGAATCTCATACCGATTCAAGAGGTAAAGATTTGTATAATTTAACCTTGTCGGATAAACGAGCAAAATCGACTCAAACCTATATCATTTCTAAAGGAATTTCTTCAGATCGTATTGAAAGTGCCATTGGTTTTGGGGAAACGCGTTTGAAAAATAAATGCAGTAATGGAGTAAAATGTACTGAAGAGGAACATTTTGTAAACCGTCGTTCCGATTTTATAATTGTAGAAAAATAAATGAATAAATTGAATAATTGAATTAAAAAAACCTGTAAGAGTCACTTACAGGTTTTTTTAATGATTAATAATTGATAATCAATTCTTTAATAAGCGCTCTAACTTTTGGTTCAGCCATTTTTGCAGCTTTTAAAACCTCTTCATGAGATACTTCTACAATATTGTTTTCAGTTCCCATATCAGTTATTACAGATATTCCAAAAGTCTCTAAATTCATATGACGAGCAACAATTACTTCCGGAACGGTACTCATTCCAACACAATCGCCACCAATATTTTTAATCATTTTATATTCTGAAAGAGTTTCGTACGTTGGACCTTGTAAGGCAATATATACACCTTCTTCCACTTCAATATTCAATTTTTGAGCAATTTCTTTTACTTTTTTAATCATTTTTAAGCTGTATGGTTCGCTCATATTAACAAATCGTGGCCCTAATCGATCGTCATTAAAACCTCTTAAAGGATGTTCTGGTAACATATTTACATGATCTTTAATTAATACAATCGAACCAACTTTGTAATTTGAATTTACACCTCCAGAAGCATTAGAAACAATTAATTTTGAAATGCCTAATTGTTTCATAACTCGAATGGGAAAGGTCACTTCTTTCATGTTGTAACCTTCATAATAATGAAATCGACCTTGCATTGCAACAACTTTTTTATTGTTAATGGTTCCGAATATTAATGCGCCTTTATGACCAGAAACTGTTGAAACAGGAAAGTTTGGAATTTCAGAATAGGGTAGTGTAAATTCAATATTTATATCATCTACAAAATTACCTAATCCAGAGCCTAAAACGACACCAAATTCGGGGTTGAAATTTGTTTTTTTGATGATGTATTCACAGGTTTCGTATATTTGATTGAGCATAATTTTAGGTTTAAAATATTAATTTGTTTGAATAAAAGTACTATCAAATTTACAAAAAAATCGAATAGAATAAACTTAAAAGGAGATCATATTAAGGTAAAATTAAAGACTAATTTTAAGTAGAAAAATTCTTATTTTTTACACTTGCATTGAAGTATTAAATAACTTATTTTTATCGTTTTAAATAATTAAACAAAATAAATGCAACTTGTTACCATTTATGGTTTTTTTTCATACATTTAAAGAATATATTTGTTGCATAGAATTTTTTTTTAAAATTTGTCATTAAGAGTAGTAGTATGGTGAAAAAAAAACTTAAAAGTAAAACGATTTATACATTAATTTTCGGATTAATAAGTATATCGAGTTTTGCGCAAAATTCAATTCAGAAGCTTAATTTAGATAAAGAAGTGGAAGAATTGATGTATTCTAATCCCAACCAAGCTATAATAATTGCTCAACATTTACTTAATAACCCAACTACATCTGACGAAAATAAAGCAAAAGTTAATTTATTAATTGCTAAAGCTTATTTAGCAAAAGGCGATTTGAGTTCTTCATTAAAATCATTATTTGAAGAAAAAAGGTTAAATCAATATCTGTCTATTTCAGATAAAGCTGAAGTTGAGCTTATTAAGTCGACTATCTTACGAAATTTATACTTATACAAAGAATCTGAATCAGAAATTAAAAATTGTGATTTATTAATTCAAAATAATAAAGGAAATATTACATCAGATGCAACTGCTTTTTTATTGATAGAGAAGGCGAAACATTTGATGTTATTAGAAAAAATTGATGATGCGATTAACGTTTTAGAAGGAATTAAGTTAAATGCAAACTCTAAATCAGAAGTAAAACTTTGGAAAACGATAACTCTAGGAAAACTGTATTTAGAAAAGAAAAATCTAAAACTTTCTAAGGAAAATTATAATCAAGCTGTTCAAATTTCAGAGCAATCTAATCCTGTTAATTTATTTGCTAAAACGCATGCTTTAGTCGGATTAACATCCATTTACTTTTTAGAAAAAAACCATTCTAAAGTAAAAGAATTACTAGATGAATCTTTAAAAAATGCTGAAATACTTACAAATATCTCTTTAAAGAGAACAATTGTAAGTCAGCAGATTGCCAATTATTTAGCATTAAATGATGCGACAAATTATCAATTAACTAACAAAGATTTCAATAAAATCAATCATGAGGCAGATGTTGCAGAAGAAGATGCAACAAACGTAGCTTATAATTTATTAAGCGACGAATATGCTGCTGATTTTGAAGAAGATAAAAGTGTTTATTATAATGCTTTATATGTAAGTATTGGATTGTTTTCTATTGTTATTTTATTGGGTGCGTTTTATTGGTGGCGTAATTTTCAAAGAAAGAAAAACTTAGATGAAATCATTCGTTATCTGGAAATTACAAGAAATAATTTAATTAATCCGGTACAAGAAAAAGAAACTATTGTTAAAGAATTAAATAAACGAATTCATATTCCTAATGAAACTGAAAAAGGCATTTTAGCGAAATTGAAACGTTTTGAAACTACTACAAAATTTACCAATAAAGACATTTCTTTAGCGGTATTAGCTGGTCAGTTTGATACTAATACTAAATATTTATCTGAAGTTATCAATGCCAATTATAATATGAATTTCAATAAGTATATCAATACTTTACGAATCAATTATTTGGTAGATAAGTTAAAATCGGATCCTAATTATATGAATTATAAAATCAGTTATTTAGCTGAAGATTGTGGTTTTGCATCACACAGTAGCTTTGCAACGGTTTTTAAATCGATTACGGGAATTTCTCCTATTACTTTTATCGAGTTATTAAAAGAAGAAAAACAAGCTATTGCGATATGATAGGAGTATATTTACATAAGAAAATAGTAGTTTTTACCCTAACGATTTTTATTGCATTAGGAAGTAGTTTCTTTGCAAATGCTCAAAGAAATAAGGCTTTTGATAAAAGAATTAAAGACGGAACTTTAATGATGTATGATGATCCAGATGCGGCAATTCGTATTGGTAATCAAGTTGTTAAAGATGCAAAAGACAATGTAGATTATAAAATTAGAGCCTTTAAATTAATTTCTGATGCTTATTCGTCTAAAAGAGATTATGAAAAATCATTAGAATACGTAATTAAAGCAAATCAATTATTGCATTTAACCAAAGACGATTTACTTAAGATATTGATTGTTAATAAGATGGGGATTCAATACCATCAGCTTAAAATTTACGATAAATCGATACAATATCTAGATCAAGCTGAACAATTGATGTTAAATCATCCAGTAAAAGATTCTATTTTGTATTATTTGGGATCGAATTATGTAGTTCGAGGATTTATTTATAAAGAGAAATTAAACTGTAATATAGCCATTGAATATTTCGATAAAGGGGTCAGTAAATTAATTGCTTCTAAGTCAAAATTAGCCTTTTCAGCTATTAGTATTGCTAAATACAATAAAGGAAATTGTTACTTGTTATTAGAAGATAATCCAAAAGCAAAAGAAAACTTTTTATTGGCAATTAGTTATGCTAAAAAGGTAAATGCCAAGAGTTTACATGCATTTGCATTAAAAGGATTAGCTCAAGTATTTACTTTTGATGGGAAGTATAATGAAGCTGTTAATTCACTACAAGAAGCCATAACTATTTCTAAAAATGTTAATGATTTAATTTTAAATCAAGAAATATACAAAGGGCTTTCAGACAATTACTTAGCTTTAAATAACTGGGATAAATACAAAGAATTCCATTTTAAATATTTATCGACTCGTAAACTTATCAAAGAAAGAGAACGTAAAACTATTAGCGACTCATTATTAGAGAAAAAATCGGAGTTAAAAGATAAATATGATGAATCAATAAACAAGTTTTATTTTGTATATATTTTCATAATAATTTTAATTATCGGAGTTATTTTGTTTGTATTACATCGTATAAAAAGGTCTAAAAAGGACATAGAATTACTACAAAATAAGATAAATTTACTTCAAAACCCGAAAAACGTATAGTTCGTCGATTTTTTTCTTTACTGCCTTAATAATCAAGCTTTTATTCGTATATTTAACTTTCTAAATTCAGTAATTTTGAAAGAGTAGGATAATTATAATAGGAATTAATATATATAATTTTACCTCACTAACGTCAAACCAAAAGTTATGATTATGAATGAAAAATTACTAAGCGTTAAAGTATTTAATTGCTTTGAATCAAGATTACAATCCAATTGGCTTTTCAGCACGGTATTGGTTTTGTTTCTTTTTTGCTTTTCAAACGAATTGTATTCTCAAACTACTTTAATTAATCCTGCCACAGATGGAGGTTTTAATTTAGGGAATACTTTTGCAGCGAACGGATGGACAGTTGCCAATGAAGGTACAGGGCCGATTAAGTGGTATTTAGGTACTGCTGCATCTGGAACTACTTCAGTAGGTGATACAACATCTGGTTCTACAACAGTAACATTATTAGCACCAAATGCTAATATTTCAATTGGACAAATTGTGTATGGAACAAATATTCCAACCAATACTTTTGTTCAAAACATTGTAGGTACAACATTAACTTTATCTCAAAATGCTTCAGGAACAGCTTCTGGTGTTACACTAGGATTTGGAAGATATGCAGGTGGAATTAGTGTTAATGCTTCTCAGTTAACAACAGCAACTATTAGTGCTAATACTTACTCACTAACTTTAGCTGCAGCTAATCCTAACATTTCTGTTGGTATGGCTATTGCACCTATTGCTGGTATTATTGATGTAAATACATATGTTGCTAGTATTAATGGTACTGCTTTAGGTTTATCTAAAGCAACTATCAATGGTAGTGCTGTAGGTACAGCTCAAAATTTAGCATTTACAGCTACTTCAGCTGCCATAAACGGTAATGCAGCTTATATTACAAATAACAATGGTATTTCTTATTCATATGCTGGTTCTCCTGCAACAAGAACAGTTTATTTCTACAAAGATGTAACAGTTCCTTCAGCAGAAAAAGCAATGACATTAACTTTTGATGTAAAATCTGATCCTAATTCAGGAGCAGGTTGGCAAGTTTGGGTTGCTCCAGTAACACAAACTGTAACTGGAACGAATACTCAAGTAACAACTTCTGGTACTTATGGAGTAAATTGGCCAGGTGCAACATTAATTTCTTTTAATGCAGGAGCACAAGTTGCTACTACAAAAACAACTGCATTTATTCCAAAATCATTTGCTGGAACTAGTTTTAGATTAATTTTTGCTTGGACAAATACTGCTGCTGCAGGATCACTTCCTCCAGCTGCAATTGATAATATTTCTCTTGTATCTAGAATTCCAGAAGAGATTACATGTGCTCATTCTGGGTTATGGTCTCAACCTTCAACATGGGATAATGGTTTAGTACCAACACCAGCTGATGGTGCGGTAATCGATAACGATGGAGAAATTGTGATGATTGATTCTAGATATTCAGGATGTGAAGATTTAATTTTAGCAGGTACGAATACTTTAATTCAATTTGCAACAAGTACAGTAATTGATGAATTTACAGTAAATAACGATATTAATCTTGCAGCTTCAGGTTCTAGATTTAATAATCATGATGGTACAAACGGAAAATACTTGAAATTAGGTCATAATTTCGACGTAGGTGCTGGTGCTAGATTTGATAGTAGCTTTGGTTCTACAACAGCTTATCAGGGAAGACTTGCTTTAATTGGATCTACAGTACAAACTATTTCAGTAGATCCAGCAGGTTTTGTTGGTGGATCAATTGCAGGTACTAATGCTTTTGGAAATCGTGCTGGTGTTTTAAACCAGTTAGAAGTTAATAATACAGCTACTGCAACTCCAAATGTTGTTTGGAATGTAAACGGGGTGAGAATTAATGGAGGGTTATTATTAACAAATGGTAGAGTAAATATTACTTCAGGTAATAGATTAGTCTTAGGAAACTTTGGTTCTATTCTAGGTTCAAATTTTGTTTGTCCTACTGGAAATGGATTTACAAACGGAACTGTTTCTAAATGGATTTCTGCTTCAAACACAAGAGATGTACAACCAGGTTCTGAATATCCAGGAACGGATAATAACTACAAACCATTTTGGTTTCCTTTTGTTAGTGCAAATGGTTTAGATAGATCAATGTATTTATTACCTGATGCTACTCCTGCAACTTCAGGTGAAGTAGCAGTTACTTATTCAGATTCAAATACAGTAACAGGTAGCCTTTCTATAACAGATGGTGCTTATACTATTAACAAAAGATATAATGGAAATTGGGCTTTCTCAACTCCAGAATCTTCTTCAAATGCTTCGTCAATTATTTATGCTCCTAATGCAACTACAAATACAAATAGAGTAGGAGTTTATGCTAGTGGTGCTTATGAAGCTTTAGACGGATCTTCTAGATTAATGAATTTATCAGCTGCTTTAGCTGGAACTCATCAAGTAGGAACAACTCAACCTTTCATTTTTAGAAAAGATTTAACGATACCTAACTTAACTGCAGCGCCAGTTTATGTTGGAGTTAATGATGCTTCAAGTGTAAATACATCAACAGCAATTGTTTCTGCTGCTTCAGGAGATTGGAATTCTGCTTCAACTTGGGTTGGATCAGTTGTACCAACATGTACTGATGTAGTTAAAATTGCTAACGGTCATAATGTAACAGTTACAACTACTGCAAATGCTGCAGGTGTAATTATTAATAAAGGTGGTACTTTAACTAACAATGCTGGTGCTACAACTATGACAGTTGGTTGTACAAATAACAATGCTGCATTTAACAATTATGGTACACATACAATGACTGCAGGAATCCTTAAAGTTAATGGATATGTAGCTCATAAAACAGGAAGTATTTTCAATCAAACTGGTGGAGATATTGTTATTGATAGTAATAATAATGGTGATGCAGCTACATCAGTAGCTTTTGGTGGTACTTCTTGTAAAATTGAAACTTCTGATTTAGATTTAACAGGTGGAAAAATTACCATCGTTGACCCATTAGTAAATATTGGTACTCCAATTTCTGGAACTTCAATTTCAAATTATACTTTAAATACAGAAGGTGCTTCAGGTACTTTTACATATAACGGAGCTATTACTGGTACTACAGCTACTATGGCTACGGGAACATATAATTTATTTGAGGTTGGACAAACAATTTCTGGTCATGCAAATATTTTACCAGGTACAACAATTACTGCAATTACAGTAGGGTTTGTAGGTAGTCCACCTCCAGTAACTTTAACTTTATCTCAAGCGGTTTCTGCGCCAGTTCCAGCTGCCACTCCATTATCTTTTTCTTCAATGAAAAACGGAGTGCAATCAGTAGTATTGGAAGCAAATGCTAATAATGCGAATTTAGCTGTTGGACAAGGAGTTTCAGGTAACGGAATTCAACCAGGTACAACAATTACAAATTTATTATTTGCAGGGTTATCTACAAATTTCAGATGTAAAGTAACTTTATCTTCTCCTGTTTCAGGATTAGCAACTTCTCCAATTACAGCTCCAGAAACATTAACTTTTTCAGCTGTCACAGTAGGTGCTAATACTACAATTTTAACTGCAGCAAATCCGAATATAGTTGCGGGTATGCCAGTTTCAGGTGCTGGAATTTTACCGGGTACTTTTGTAGCTGATGTAAATGGTACTAAAGTAACTTTCTCTGAACCAATTCAATCGGGTGCACCAACACCTTTAGTATTGAATTTCTATCCTTTCAATACACTTTCTAGTGGTTCATTTATTTACTCATCTGCAAATCATTATGCAGCTGGATTAAATCATACATTACAAATTGGTGATGGAGTATCAACTCAAAATTCATCAATTATCACTAACGGATTCAATTGTCAATTCCAAGCATTAGGTGGTTTATTATCATTAGGTAATTTAACTGTTGATGCTCCAAATGGTGCTGACAGATTTATGAATGTTGGTAGTAACAATATCAATAATGCATACAATATGAATGTTCAAAATGCATTAACAATTACTGCAGGAAGTTCATTCAGAAAAACGTTTGCAAATGCAATTGTTTATGTTGGAGGAAACATTATTAATAATGGTTCGTTTAATTTACCAGTTGCAGGTACTTCATTATATTTAGGTAACTTTATTAATGGTACAGCTGTTCCATCAACTATTCCTCAAACTATTTCAGGTTCTGGAACGTATCTTGCTAATCAATATTCTCTAACTTCAGGTTATGATGCTTATGTTGTAAATGGTTTAACAATCAATAATACAAGTGTTGGTGGAGTAACAATTAATGTTCCAAATTTTAGAGTAAACAGTGTTACCTTAACTAATGGTGTTGTTCATACTTCTGCTGCTTTCCCACTTTATTGTGGAGTACCAGATGTTATGAATCCAAGTTTTAACAGTGGTGCTTTTTCTGGAGGAAATGCTACATCATATTTTGATGGACCAATTGTTTATGCCAATAAATTTGACGCTACAATTACTAACTATAGATTATTCCCAGTTGGTAAAAACGGAAAATTCCTTCCAATTTCAATTGCTTCTACAGGTGGAGTAGAATTGATGGTTGAAGCTTTTGATTCCAATGCTGGTACTGTTAATGCTACAAATGCATCTAATTTAAGTTCAACAAGATGGAAAGCTACTAGAGTAGGAGCTTTAGGTAATTTTACAGGATACAATGTAAGAATTGGAGATGCACAACTTACTTCTTCAAATATTATTGTACATTCTGCAACAGAAAATGGAGTTTATGATATTGTTTCTACGCCTACTTCTGCAATGACATTCAATGCTGGAACTCCAAATACAATGAATTTAACAACAGCACAAACTGGTGGTTTCTTAGGTAACTTCTCTTATTCGGAAGGAGTAGCTTGTTCAGGTACACCAACTCCTGGAGCTACAATAGCTTCTTCAGTTTCTGTTTGTTTAGGACAATCTATTACGTTAAGTTTAGCTTCTGCAACTACAGGTTCTGGAGTTACGTATCAATGGCAAAGTTCTATCAATGGTGGAACAACTTGGACAGATATTTCAAGTGCAACATCTTCAACATTAGTTATTACACCAACAAGAAATACTTCTTACCAATGTATTGTTACTTGTTCTTCAAATTCAGGTACCTCTACACCAGTTTTAGTTTCAACTTCTGCACCAGTAGTAACTGGAACAGATGACACTTTATGTCCAGGAGAAACAGCTAATTTAGTAGCTAATGGTGCAGCAGTTATTAATTGGTATGATGCGGAAATTAATGGAAATTTAGTAACAACTGGTACAACATATAATCCAACTGTTACTTCAACTACAACTTATTATGTTTCTTCTGAAAGTGTTTCTACTGGTTCAGTAAATACTTTAGCATATCTAGGTTCTTCAGTTTCTTCTGCTTTATTTAAAGGTATTGCTTTTGATGTAACTAATAAATTAAAATTAAAAACAGTAACAGTTTATCCTAAAAATACTGCTGCTTTAACACCAATTACAATTACTTTATATGATGCTAATGGTAACATCGTAGCAGGTACATCTCCAGTTACTTTTATTCCAACTTTAGTAACAGGAACTGTAGGATCTACTTCTCAAGTTGTTAATTTAAATTATAACATTCCTCCAGGAACAGGTTATAGATTATTAGCTACTAATGGATTAATTGGAACATCTAACACTTTAGGTAATAGTACTGCTACAATTACTTATCCAACTGCAGGTCCGTTACGTTTAACAGGAAATGTTTCAGCTTTAAGTGATGCAATTGTTACAACTTCAAATACTACTAACTGTTTCCATAATTTAACATTTGATGAAATTTGTGAATCTGTAAGAATACCAGTTACTGCAACAGTTATTAATGTTCCGAATCCTATTGCTAGTGCAACTGCTCAACCAACTTGTTCAGTGGCAACAGGAACAATTGAAGTAACTGCTCCAACAGGTGCTAATTTAGAATATAGTATTGATGGTACTAACTATCAAACAAGTACAACTTTCACAGGAGTTACATCAGGAACGTACAATGTAACTGTTAAAAATACAGTTGCTGGTTGTATTTCAAGTGCTGCTTCAGTTACAATTAACGTTGCACCAACAACTCCACCAACACCAACTGGAGCTTCAAATCAAGTTTTAAATGGTGGTGTAGCATCTGATGTAACTATTGAAGATATCGTAGTATCAGGTACAGGAATTATTTGGTATCCATCTGCTTTAGATGCTACAAATAATACTAATGCAATTTTACCAGGAACAGTTTTAACTGACAATACTACTTATTATGCAGTTTCAACAAATGGTACTTGTACA
Organism: Flavobacterium urocaniciphilum; assembly: GCF_900110615.1. Classification (GTDB taxonomy): domain Bacteria; phylum Bacteroidota; class Bacteroidia; order Flavobacteriales; family Flavobacteriaceae; genus Flavobacterium; species Flavobacterium urocaniciphilum. Next base: position 12,964 of record NZ_FOEI01000005.1, on the reverse strand, counting down.
AGTTCTGCTTTAGCAGTTACAGTTACAGTTGTATTAGGAAATGAAAATTTCGATTTAACTCAATTAAATTTCTATCCAAATCCAGTACAAAACAAATTAAATATCACTGCTAAAGATGTAATTTCTAAAGTAGAAGTATTCAATATTATTGGACAAAAAGTTAAAGTAATAAACACTAATTCAAATGAAATACAAATTGATTTAAGTGATTTAAATACTGAAACTTATTTAGTAAAAGTTTATTCTGAACAAAATGTTCAAAACTTTAAAGTAATCAAGAAATAAGTAATATAGTAAGTGGGGCAATATTCTATTGCCTCACTTATTTTTCTCAATCTCTATAATTTTTAAATACTTAAAAATGCAAAAAAAGGTATCAATTTTAAAGAAAATATTTTCTTCAAAGTTTATTTCTCAAAAGAGAAGAAGCTTTGAAGCAAGTATTTTAATGCTATTTTCATTTGGATTATTTTCAAATGCTGCATTTGCACAATTTCCAACATTAGAAAATTTTAATAGTGGAATACCTGCTACATGGTTGATTGATAGTAATCCTGTTGTTACAAACAACTGGGCTCCTACAACAGCTACTGGAGGATATTTAAGTACTCCAGGTGCAGTAGTAAATCCTTCATTAAATAATACTGTAGGAACTACTGCTGAATACTTTTTAATAACACCTCAATTTACTACTCCTCAAGTTACTGAAGTTCGCTTTTTTACAAAACAAGGAAGTTTTGTGAATAGAGGAACAACTTTCGAGTTAAGATTATCAACTGCTGCACAGCCAACACTTGCTAGTTTTAACGTTTTATTACAATCTTGGACTGAAGCAAATTTAAATGTTTCAGCAACTACATGGGAAGAAAAAATAGTTACTCTTCCAGACCTTCCTGCAGGTGTTCCAGTACACATTGCTTTTGTGGCTGTTACGAATCAAGTTGCGGGTAATTCAAATACAGTAGGGGACAGTTGGTTTGTAGATAATATCAGAGTTATTGAAAGCTGTGCTAAAGTTACAGGTATCAATTCTACTATGTCTGCAAATAGTGCATTAATTAACTGGACACATCCTACAGCTACAAATTTTGAAATTCAGATTGTTGCAGATAATGCAGGTATTGCCGCTTCTGGTACTCCTGTTTCTGGAACAACTTTTAATACTACAACATTAACTAACGGAAACCCATTAGTTGATGGAACAAATTATGATGTTTATATCAAAACAGTTTGTGATGCTTCAACTGCCAGTTTATGGGCAGGACCATTCAATATACAAACCTCAATACTTGGTTTAAATTGTGGTTCTCCTGTTGTAATTCCTTCGAATGTATCTACAACACCATATGTTTTAAACTCAAATTTAGCCAATTATTTTTCTGCAACTGATTATACGGCATATACTACAATTGGATCAAACTGTTTTCCAAATAGTACAAGTAATCAATTATCTGGAAATCACTTATTCTTTTCATATACTCCAACAACAACAGGTTTAATTAATATTAAACAAACAGTTACTAATGTATCTGGTGGTGGAACGAATGCATGTTACAATGCTTCTTCAAGTATTACGGTATTTAATGGTTGTGCAAATGTTGGTGTAAGTTGTATGGCTTCTACTTTGACTCAAACTAGTGGTGCAAATTATGGTACTTGGGTTGGTCAAATTGACGATTTTTATGTAGTGGGAGGTCAAACATATATTATTGTTATGTCGTCGCCATATCCATATTCTTCAAACGCAAGTATATGTTTTAATTTTGTTGTTAGTGGTGCAACGTGTCCAGCGCCTTCGCCATCTGGATCTACTTATAATAATTTAACTCAAACAAGTGCTAATTTTTCTTGGGCTAACGTTGGGAATTTAGTAAGTGAATGGCAATATGTTGCTTTACCTGTTTCTGCTGGAGCACCAACTGGTTCAACAACTTTATTAAACACCCTTACAAATACAAATAATCCTTCAGGAGTTTTAACTCCAGCTACAGATTATAATTTATATGTTCGTTCAGTTTGTGGTGGTACTCCAGGTCCTTGGGCTGCTCCATTAGCTTTTAGAACACCATGTAACATTGTTCCATTACCATATTATGCCCCTTTTAACGAAGCAACACTTAATGATGCTTGTTGGTCTCAAATCAATTTAAATAATGATGCCGACTTCTTTAGCATTGGTGGAACTGCACTAGGTGGTCCGAATGGTACTGTAGCAAAATTACGTGTTAGTAATGCATTAAATAATACAAACGATATTTTAATTTCTCCAACATTTCATTTAGACGGAGTTACTCAAAAAAGATTACGTTTTAAATATAATAATTACGGAAACTGGGGATCAAGCGCTAATAATCCTATTGGTGGACCATGTTCTTTTGAAATTAAAATGTCTACAACAGGTATTGGTGCTCAAAGTTTTACAACTACAATCGTTCCTTTAGCACAATACTCTACTGGTTATAATTTTGTGGAAATGACAGTTCCACTACCAAATATTACTGGGGATATCAATCTTGCTTGGATTTTACCAGCAGGAGCTCAACAAACAGGAGTTCAGTTTTATCTGGATGATGTTTATGTTGAAGATTTACCAGCATGTTCTGAACCAAGTTATCCTGTGGTAACTCCAGGTTCTATTACGACGAATTCTGTTAATGTTTCTTGGACTAATGGATACAACAACACACAATGGCAATTAGTAGCACAGCCTTTAGGTTCTGGTGTTCCAACAGGAACTTTTGTACCTGGGGCTGTTGTGAACATTGTTAACACAAATCCATATACCATAACAGGATTAAATCCTTCTACTCAATATGAGTTTTATATGAGAGCTTATTGTAATGCTGTAGATCAAAGTATCTGGGTAGGACCAATAAACTTTAATACTTTATGTATTGCTCAAAATTTACCATATTATGAAAGTTTAGACAATACAGATCCAACAACTAAAAAGTTTTGTTGGTCTACTAATAATGCTAACGGAGATGTAGCTAAATGGACTATCGATGCTACTGAAGCAAGAATTTGGCCTCAACCAACTAACATGTTTACACCATTTTCTTCTTATGATGATTGGTTAATAACTGTTCCTGTAAATGCTGTTGGCGTTAAAAGATTACGTTTTGATTATAGAGTTGTAACTTCACCATTTTTCCCAACTCCAAGAGGAAATTTTGAAGTGTTAATGTCTTCAACTCCTAATTTTTCAACATATACTGTATTGATTCCTTCACATGATTTTACAAATAATGATTATGCTCAGGATACAGTATTGTTTACAGGTACTGGAACAACTTATATTGCTTTCAGATTACCTCCAAATATGCAAAACCCTTCTGATACAGGTATTGTAATGATTGATAATGTAATTATCGATGATGCACCACCTTGTCCGAATCCAATAGCTTTAACAGCTTCTAATATTGCTCAAACAACTGCAACTTTAAGTTGGACTGCAGGTTATGCTGAAACTCAATGGCAAATTGTAGTACAAGAAAATGGAACTGGAATCCCAACAGGTTCTGGGACTACTGTAAATGGTACTCCAACTTATAATGTTACAAATTTATTACCGGATACAGCATATGAGTATTATGTTAGAGCTATTTGTGCAACTGATAATAGTACTTGGGTTGGACCATTTAAATTTAGAACAACATGTAATGCAATTCCAACTCCATTTATCGAAACATTCGATTCAAATACTACAACTGAAACATGTTGGACTATCGTAAATGCAAATGGTGATGGAAATGATTGGAATTTAAATCAAACTGTAAACCCAATTGGTGGTGACCAAATGGCTGCTTTATTTACAGGTATGAATGGTGCAAATAATGATTGGTTAATTTCTCCAACATTATCTGCTCATGCCGGACAAAGATTACGTTTCTTCTATAAAACTTATAGTAGCGATTTTGAAGAAGATTTAAAAGTTATGCTTTCTGTAAATGGAGTAGCAACTAATCAATTCAATACTATTTTATATGAAAATAATAAAGTAATTCCAACGGATGCTACAGGTACTGTTGCAGGTACAAATACTATTACAATGACTTCTACAAATGGAGTTTTAATTGGTGATAGAGTTGATATTCCAGGTTGGGTTATACCTTATGCTTCAACTGTTACTGCTATTAATGGAAATACTATTACTATTTCTGCAAATGCGGTTGTAACTGCTGCAGGTCCATTAAATGTAACTTTCGTTCATGAAGTAATTAACAATACAACGGTAAGAGAAAAAGTTATTAATTTAACTGGTATTACTGGTAATACTAATATTAATATTGGATTCCATACTCCGTTTTTCCCACCAAATCCTTGGAATTATAGAGGTCAATTTACATTTATTGACAATGTTATTGTAGAAGATATCCCTGCTTGTCCTTCAGTAATTAATGTTTCATCAACTAATATTATTGATACTTCTGTACAGGTTAATTGGGAATCAACTGGTTCTGAAACTTCATGGGAAATTTCATTACAACCTTTTGGAACACCAGCGCCGGTAGGAAATACTTTACCAGCTTATTTATATACAACAACAACTCATCCATTTACTATTAATGGATTAACGCCTGCTACAAAATATCATTATTATGTAAGAGCTATTTGTAGTGGAACTTCTCAAAGTACTTGGGTTGGACCATTCGAATTTACTACTCGTTGTGATTTTGCAAATGTTTGTGAATATACTATTTCAACAATTAGCGGAAACACAGGACAAGTTACACAAAGTGTAAATGTAATGCAAAATGGAGTAGTGGTTCAAGAATTAGAGTTTCCAGGTTTCGGACAAACAATTATTGATTATCCAGTATTCTTATGTTCTGGTGTAGAATTCAATTTATATTGGGACGGAATGGGAAGTGGATTACAATATTCACAAGCTCAAATTATTGTTAAAGATCAAACAGGAACTGTGGTTTGGACAAGTCCATTAGGATTAGGTACCGTTAACACAAATATTTATACTGGTTTCGCTAGTTGTGGAACTATTACTTGTCCGACACCTACAAACTTAACAGTTAGTAATCAAGGTGTATTAAGCTGGACACCCGGTGGTTCAGAAACTCAATGGGAAGTATTTATTCAACCATTGAATAATGGAACGTTACCACAATCAGGTCAAATTGTAAATTCACCAACATATACTCCAGTAGCAACTGATTTCGTAAATGGAACTGCTGGTACTTATGAATATTTTGTTCGTGCAATTTGTAGTAATACGAATAAAAGTTACTGGTTCGGACCAAAAACATTTATTAGAAATGACGAAGCTTCAACTGCTTTAAGATTAATTCCTAATACAGGTTCAAATTGTCAAGTTTCAGGAGTTGATGCAACTTTCATTGGAGCAACACCATCTACGACACCAACATCTTGTTCTGGTGTGAATGGAGGAGATATTTGGTACGATTTTGTTGCAACTTCAAGAGTTCATATTATTGAATTAAGCGATTTTGCTCCTGGAAGTTATTATGATTCATCATATGAAGGTCCATGGCCAAAAATTATTATGTCACTTTATGAGGTACAAACTGATGGTTCTTTAGTTGAAAAAGGATGTAGTGATAATAATTCTTTCGTAACAACATATTCAAATGAATTAGTTGTTGGAAAAACTTATAAAATCAGATTAAAATTAAATGATGTAATTACAAATAATAAAACATTCCACATTTGTATTACTACTCCAACAGATTTATGTGATATGGATGCATTTAATTATGATTTTGAAAAATTACCAATGCAATTTGTAACAGGAGTAAGTACTATTATTGATGATGCAGTTGTACCAGGATGGAAGACAAATACAGATTGGGGAACAATGTTCTTCCATGAAGGATCAAATTCAACGGGTGGTTTATCACCATATTCTGGAGGTCAGTGTATTCAATTAGTTCAAGATAATACTTCTTTATGGAATCCATCAGATCCAAATATTAAAGGATTATATAAAGATTTTGATACTTCAGAAATTATCAAAATGGATTATAGCTTTGCATCTGCTACAAGATCAAATGGAACAACAGTTGAATTATGGGCAGGTCCTGTTAATGGTCCGTTCACACTTGTAACTGAAGATTTTGCAAACAGTACAAATTGGGATTTCATTCAAGGAACTTATAATGTACCAACAGGTCAAAATACAACACGCTTTATTTTCCGTACAAGAGGATATGCAATTGGTCATCTTTTAGATGCAGCTAATTTTAAAGCAAATACAGATGTATTAACGGCTGATACAACTTTAGATTGTACTCAATCTAGCATGAATGTAGAAGCAATTGGAGTTGGACAATGGGTTGCAGGGGCTTCAAATCCTTCTGTAGCAACAATTGTTAATCCAACAAGTATGACAACAGCTATTAATGGAATTGATACTCCTGGAGTTTATACATTTATTTGGAAAACTCGCTACTGTGAAAAACCAGTAACAATTACGCGTTTAGGAGTTACTGAGGTTCCAACTGTTGTTTCACCAGTAACTTATTGTACTTCGCAAACAGCTACTGCATTAACTGCAACTGCACCATCTGGTTATACTTTAATTTGGTATACAGTACCAGTTAATGGTACAGGTGATGTAAATGCTCCAGTTCCATCAACAACAACTGCTGGTACAACAACATATTATGTTGCATTAGTAAATGGATTAGGATGTGTAGGACCAAGAGTTCCAATTGATGTAATTGTAAATCAATTAATCACTCCAGAAGTTCAATTTGCATATGATAATACTGTTTATTGCGCAAATGGAGCGAATCCAGTATTGGTTCCTGCTAATGGATTTACATCAGGTGGTACATTTAGTGCAACACCTTCTGGATTATCAATTAATGCTTCAACAGGAGCCATTAATTTACTTGGAAGTGCAGTTGGAAATTATGTAATCAATTATAACCTTCCAGCGAATGGATGTGTGGATAGTGGTTCATCTTCTACTAACATTAGTATCGTAAATGAAGCAACATTTGCTATTGAGAATGTTTGTGAAAACCAAATGATGATATTAAATGTAGTTCCAACAAATGGATCAGACTTATCTAATGTTGATTATACTTGGCAAGATGATAATGGAGGATTTATTGGAAATAATACTTCACAATTTAATGTAAGTGAATATTTAACTCAAAATCCTACTTTAACATTCCCATTAACTTTTACAGTTATTGTTGATTCTGAAGGATGTTTAAATTCTGAACAAATTACAATTGACGGAAACAGTTGCGGAATGATACCAAAAGGAATTTCTCCTAACGGTGATGGTGATAACGATACTTTTGATTTAACAGGTTTAGGTGTAAAAGAATTAACTATTGTTAATCGTTATGGAATGAAAGTATTTTCTTTCAGTGGAAATTATACCAATCAATTCGCAGGAAGTACTAATGATGGTAAACACTTACCAGACGGAACATACTTCTACAGCATAAGATTTGAAAATGGAAAAGCTGTTACAGGTTGGGTTTATGTAATTAGACAATATTAAATAGTTGGTTAAGTATCAGTCTGTTTAAATTTATTTAAGCAGGCTGATTTTAAACTTTACACTTAAAATTATGAAACTTTTATTTACAAGAGATTTCATATTCCAATTAAAAGAAAATTTATATATGAAAAATAAAATAATAGCAATTGTAATTATTTCCTTATTTGCCTTTAAATTACAAGCGCAACAAGATCCGCATTATACACAATATATGTATAATATGAATGTAATGAATCCAGCTTATGCAGGTTCTAAAGAAAATCTATCTATTGGATTATTATACAGACAACAATGGGTTAATGTAGAAGGAGCACCAGAATCGGCAACTTTATCTGTACATAGTCCAGTTGGAAAAAATGTGGGATTAGGTATTTCTGCAATTTCAGATAAAATCGGACCAGTAGAAGAAAATAACATTTATGGAGATTTTTCATATACTCTAAATTTAGGTAATGATAACAAGTTAGCTTTTGGTTTAAAATCGGGTTTAACTTTTCATAAAGTAGGATTATACAGTGAAATTGGAAACGGATTTGTACCACAACCAAATGATGTTGCTTTTAGAGAAAATTCGAGCAATGTTTATTTTAATATTGGATCGGGATTATTTTATTATACTAAGAAATATTATGTTGCGGCTTCTGTTCCAAATATGTTAGAAGCTAAACATTTAGTGTTGAAAGAAGATGGTAAAGAATACCAATTTGGTAGTGATAAACAACACTTTTTTGTTACTGGAGGGTATGTATTTGATCTTTCTCAAAATACAAAATTTAAACCATCATTTATGGCTAAATCAGCATTTAACTCACCAATCTCAGTTGATTTATCTGCAAATGCTTTATTTTATGAGAAATTTGAAGCAGGTTTAACCTATCGATTAGAAGATTCATTTGGAGCGATGGTTAATTTTGCAATTACTCCAAGTTTAAGAATTGGTTATGCTTATGATCATATCGTTTCAGATTTAAATGTTACTACACCAGCATCACATGAGTTTATGTTGTTGTTCGATTTGAATTCGATGAAAAAAGTATCAGTTTCACCTAGATTTTTCTAAAAATAACATTGAAAATAATGAAAAAAACATATATCACATTAGGATTAATTCTTTTATCAGGAATTGCAGTATCTCAAAATACAGCTGTTCAAAAAGCCAATCAACTTTTTGAATCGTATCAATATGTAGGTGCAATTGAATCTTATCTTCAAGCAATTAATAATAAACAAGGCAATCAGCAAGTTTATCAAAATTTAGCTGATAGTTATTATCATATTTATAATACTACTGAAGCTGCAAAATGGTATGAAAAAGCCATGCAAGGTGATGTTAATCCTGAGTCGATTTTTAAATATGCACAAGTATTAAAATCTTTAGGGAAATATGCAGAAGCAAATGTTCAAATGAATAAATTTTCAAATTTGCTTCCCAACGATGTTAGAGCTAAAGAATTTAATAAAAACCAAAATTATAAAACTACTTTAGATAATGCAAAGGCATTATTTACTGTAACAAATACCAATATCGCTGCTAATAAAAGCAATGATTTCGGACCAGTTTTAACAAATAACAATGAGTTATATTTTGTAAGTACAAGAAATACAACTAAAGTTGATAAATGGTCTAATGTACCTTATATCGATATATTTAGAGCTACTAAAAATGATGATGGAACTTTTTCTAAAGCTGAAGAAGTGAAAGAATTAAATTCGGCTTTTCACGACGGACCAGTAGCTATTAGCGATGATGGAAATACTATGTTTTTTGCTCGTGACGGTCACAGTACAAAAATGTATGAAAAAGATACTAAAAACAATGTAAAAGTTGGGCAATTAGGAATTTACAGAGCTATAAAAGTTAACGGAAAATGGGAAATAAAAGAAGCGTTACCTGTAAATAGTACATCTTATTCGGTAAGTCACCCAAGTTTAAGTAAAGATGGTAAAACGTTATATTTTACTTCAAATATGCCAGGTGGAATTGGAGAATCTGATATCTGGAAGATTGCAATTACAGAAAATGGATACGGTAAACCTGAAAATTTAGGTACAAAAGTTAATACGCCATCTCGAGAAGCATTTCCATTTATTTCAGATGGAAACGAATTATACTTTGCTTCAACAGGTTGGCCAGGTTTAGGAGGATTAGATGTTTTTAAAATTGATTTAAATAAAACTTCAAGTTCAATTATTAATGTTGGTAAACCGGTTAATACAGAAAATGATGACTTTTCATTTAGTTTTAATTCAAAACAAAAAGTTGCATTTTTTGCTTCTAATAGAAATGGAACTGATGCCATTTTTCAAGCATCTCCAATTTGTGGTACAGATTTAATTCCATTCATTACTGATTCTAAAACAGGTAAAGCAATTGAAAATGCAACGGTTACTATCTTAAATGATAAAAATGAAGTGGTTAGTACTTTAGAAACAAATAATTTAGGTAAAACATTATATCAAATGAATTGTGATAATTCCTATTCGATTCAAGTTTCTGCTTTAAATTATCAAAAAGTTAGTTATCCAATTAGTAGATCTAGTGAAAGTCAATTAGAATTACCAATTCAATTAGTACCAAATGAAATCATTATAACGGATAAAGAAGTACTTTTAGGTGATGTTTATTTCGAATTTGATAAATCTAATATTACGCCTTCTGGAGCAATTCAGTTAGATAAATTAGTTACTATCATGAATGAAAATCCATCAATGGTAATTGCTGTTAAATCACATACCGATTCAAAAGGTAATGCAAAATATAATTTAAAATTATCTGAGCAACGTGCTCAATCAACGGTTCAATACTTAATTTCAAGAGGAATTAAAAAAGAACGAATTTCAGGTAAAGGTTTCGGAAATACTGAACCTAAAATTAAATGTGGCGGAAACTGTACTGATGAAGAAAATGCAATCAACAGACGTTCTGAATTTATTATAATGAAGAAATAAGATTGATATACTTATTCTTTTATTCAAAATATATTAAAGATAAAAGGAATAACTAATCTTATTTTTTAAGATTAGTTATTCCAATTTAAAGAAAACCCAAATGAAACGATTAAAAACGCTTATTTTATTTTTATTTATCACAACTGTACTTTATGCACAACAACCTAATGATTGTGTAAATGCAATTACAATTTGTGGAAATGGAACCTTTAGTTCTAATTCATCCGGTATAGGTACTATTCAGGAAGTAGCTGGATGTAGTGGAATGGAACATAATTCTATTTGGATAAAAATAAATATTGTAAATGGAGGAACGCTAGGTTTTAATTTAATTCCTACAAATCCAGCATTGGTAGTAGATTATGATTTTTGGGTTTACGGACCAAATAAACCTTGTAATAGTTTAGGTTCACCGATTAGATGTTGTACTACAAATCCACTAATGGCTGGACTTACCAGTAATGTAACAGGAATGGCTGCCACTCCTTTAACTACAACTGCAGGACCAGGAGCAAATGGTACTGGATTTGTTCGTTGGTTAAATGTATTACCAGGTGAATCTTATTATATTGCTATAGATAGACCAGTTGGAGATGGAGGATTTCAATTACAATGGACAGGAACAGCAATGGATACTGGTGGCGCTTTTGCCGTGCCTCCAACTGCTAATTCTATTGGTGAAATTAAATCATGTAGTGTTACACCAAACGTTGGAATTTTCGATTTAAATAGTTTACGACCACAAATAAATCCTGATTTAGTAAACAATACAATTACTTTTCATACAAATATTGCTGATGCAACAGATGGAACATCACCTTTGCCAAATTTATATGGTAATACTTCTAATCCGCAAACTATTTATGCACGCGTTAGAAATAATTTTTCAGGGTGTTTTACAATTACTAGTTTTCAGTTAAAAGTTTATCAAGTTCCTAATGCTTCTGTTACAACACCTACACCAACTATTTGTCCAAATAACAATGGAATTGTAACATTTAATGGAACTCCAAATTCAATTATCGAATATAATATTAATAATGGTACTACTCAAACTGCAACTTTAGATGCAACTGGAGTATTTCAAATTATTTCACCATTAACTGTTACTACAACATATAAATTAATTCAAGTTAAAATTGTAGATAGCTCTAATGCAACTCTTTGTAATCAAGTTATAAATTCATCTGTTACGATAACTGTTTCAGCTCCACCAGCACCAACTGTTTCTAATAATGGGACAATTTGTTCTGATGGTGTTCAAACGTTAACGTTCAATGGATTAGCAAATGCAATAATAAATTATACAATTAATGGTGGTGCTAATCAAACTGTTATTTTAGACAATACGGGTCAACAACAAGTAAATTTATCAGGGTTAACTCCAGGTAATTATACCGTTTTAATAACTAGTATTACGGATTCAAATCCACCAAATTGTACTTCTAATGTGAACGTTACAAGTACATTTACAGTTCAAGACGTATTATTTGCTGATATTGCTGTAAATAATGCTGCAGTTTGTTCTGGATCTTCTGTAGTAGTTACATTTACTGGAACACCAAATACAACAGTAACTTACAAAGTTAATGGAGGTGCTGATCAAACAATATTATTAAACAATTCTGGTACAGCTAGTATTACTACAGCAGCATTAGTATCAAATCAAACCTATCAATTAGTAAATGTTTTTACTGTTACTCCAAATTGTACCAAATTAGAAAATGATTCGGTAACAATTACTATAGTAGCACAACCAACAGTAACTAGTTTTACAGGAACTACATCAATTTGTAATGGTTCATCTACGAATTTAAATTTTACAGGTACTGCTAATGCAACTGTTACATTTACGGACGGAGTAACTAATTATTCAGTTCTTTTAGATGGTTCAGGAAATGGATCTTTTTCTGTTTCTCCAACTGTAACAACAACTTATAGTTTGGTAAATATTGTAATTAATACAACTCCAGTTTGTTCAAATACTGCATCTGGAAATGTAACTATTACTGTTAACACACCTCCACAAGCCGGAACAGACGGTTCAACTACAGTTTGTGAAACAAGCACTACAGCCATTGATTTATTCTCATTAATCACAGGAGAACAAGCCGGTGGTGTTTGGACAAGAACAGGTGGTTCAGGTGGAGTGTTTAATGCAGCAGCGGGTACATTTACACCAGCAGTTGGCGCTTCAAACTCAACTTTTGAATATACTTTAACAGGAGCAGCACCATGTGTGAACGACTTTAGTGTGGCTTCTGTAACAATTAACCCACAACCAATTGCAGGAACGGATGGCGCAACTACAGTTTGTGAAACAAGTACTGCGGTTATTGATTTATTCTCACTAATTACAGGTGAACAAGCCGGTGGTGTTTGGACAAGATCTTTAGGAACAGGAGGAACGTTTGATGCTACTGCGGGAACATTTATCCCAGCAGTTGGAGCTTCTTCAATCAATACTTTTACATATACTTTAACAGGAGTAGCACCATGTATCAATGATGCAAGTGT
>NZ_FOEI01000006.1 GCF_900110615.1 Flavobacterium urocaniciphilum | reverse complement strand
GTGCAAAGATAACATCTTTATTTTTTATAATCCAAATCTTTTTTGAAGTTTTTTTAAAGTTTTTCGCTTTCGCCTTAAACTCAAACCCTTAAAGAATTATATCACATTAAATAAAGAACTTCGCTTGTTGTACGCTCAACTACTTGTTGATTGCGGGTGCAAAAGTACCACCTTTTTTCAATTACGCAAGCCTTTTTGAAATCTTTTTTTAAAGTTTTTTGTTAAACTCACGTTTACAGGAAGTTAGAAACGAAAGTTTTTTGACAGCAAGATGGAAGATTGAAGACGGAAGCTAGAAGTACTGATTTTACAAGTACTAATTTTACTACATATACCTATCTAAACCATTTTAAATAAAAGAATAGAATTGTAAATTCATAAAAAAGACAAAATGAGTTGCATTAAAAACACAAAACTAAGAATATTGAATTATGAAATACCAACCCCCTAGCCCTGATAGCAGCGACATCCTGTTATTGCGAGGCACAACTATACTTATAAATTAGATTGCTTCGTGCCTTGCTATGACAGATACAGCGAATAGCAGGAAATAGCTACTAAAAAAACTACTCCTATATATAGTATAGAAAACATACCTATATATATTGTATGTAATATAGCTTTGTAGTATATTTGCATTTCAATAAAAATTAAATTAATGATTAAAGTTACTTTACCCGATGGGTCGGTTAGGGAGTTTGCGAAAGGAACAACTCCAATGGATGTTGCTAAGAGTATTAGCGAAGGTTTGGCAAGAAATGTAATTTCTGCATCTTATAACGATACAACTATTGAAACTTCGACCGAATTAACCACCGATGGTAATCTTACCTTATATACTTGGAACGACAAAGAAGGAAAGAAAGCCTTTTGGCATTCTACTTCTCACGTTATGGCGCAAGCTTTAGAAGAAATGTATCCTGGAATTAAATTAACATTAGGTCCGGCGATTGATAATGGATTCTATTATGATGTTGATTTTGGTGATCATAAAATTACGGAAGCCGATTTCAAGAAGATTGAAGACCGTATTTTAGAAATCTCAAGAGAGAAGCATGAATTTAAAATGCGTCCGGTTACTAAAGCAGAAGCATTAGCTATATATAAAGGTAATGAATATAAGACTGAGTTAATTTCGAATTTAGAAGACGGAACGATTACATTTTGTGATCATGCAACGTTTACAGATTTATGTAGAGGTGGTCATATTCCGAATACAGGAATTATCAAAGCGGTTAAAATCATGAGCATTGCAGGTGCTTACTGGCGTGGTGATGAGAAAAACAAACAGTTAACTCGTGTTTACGGAACATCTTTCCCTAAACAAAAAGACTTAACGGATTATTTAGAGTTATTAGAAGAAGCTAAAAGACGTGATCATAGAAAATTAGGAAAAGAATTAGATTTATTCCATTTTTCACAACGTGTTGGACAAGGTTTACCATTATGGTTGCCTAAAGGTGCTGCTTTACGCGATAGATTAGAGCAATTTTTAAAGAGAGCTCAGAAGAAAGCAGGATACGAACAAGTAGTTACTCCACATATTGGTCAGAAAGAATTATATGTTACTTCTGGACATTATGCTAAATACGGTGCAGATAGTTTCCAACCGATAAACACTCCAGCTGAAGGTGAAGAGTTTTTATTAAAACCAATGAACTGTCCGCATCATTGTGAGATTTACAATTCTCGTCCGTGGTCGTACAAAGATTTACCAAAGCGTTATGCAGAATTTGGTACTGTTTATAGATATGAGCAATCTGGAGAATTACATGGTTTAACACGTGTAAGAGGATTTACTCAAGATGACGCGCATATTTTCTGTACACCAGATCAATTGGATGCTGAATTTAAAAATGTAATTGACTTAGTACTTTATGTATTTGGTTCGTTAGGATTTGAAAACTTTACTGCTCAAGTATCTGTAAGAGATTTAGACAATCCAGACAAATATATCGGAAGCGTTGAAAACTGGGAAAAAGCTGAAAACGCTATTATCAGTGCCGCAAGAGACAAAGGTTTAAATTATGTTATTGAACCAGGTGAAGCAGCATTCTACGGACCGAAATTAGACTTTATGGTTAAAGATGCTTTAGGAAGAAGTTGGCAATTAGGAACTATCCAGGTTGACTACAACTTACCAGAGCGTTTTGATTTACATTATAAAGGTACAGATAACGAATTACACCGTCCTATTATGATTCATAGAGCTCCATTTGGATCTATGGAACGATTTATAGCGATTTTACTTGAGCATACTGCAGGAAATTTCCCACTTTGGTTAATGCCAGAACAGGCTATTATCTTGAGTTTGAGTGAAAAATATGAAAATTATGCGAAAAAAGTTTTAGATTTGCTAGAAAATCACGAAATTCGCGCCCTAATTGACAATAGAAATGAAACTATTGGCAAGAAAATTAGAGAAGCAGAAGTGAAAAAGCTTCCGTTTATGCTGATTGTAGGTGAAGAAGAAGAAAAGAACGGCACAATTTCTGTACGTCGTCATGGACAAGAAGGAAAAGGCAATATTACCGTTACAATTGAAGAATTTGCGAAAATTGTAAACGAAGAAATAAGCAAAACATTGAAACAATTTTAAGTTTAACTAAAATTACAGAGTCATAGCAATTAGAAAAGGTAGAGGGAGTTACACTCCTAGAGAAGAAAAAACAGCAGCACACCGTATTAACAATTTAATTAGAGGTGTGGCTGAAGTACGATTAGTTGGTGAGAATATCGAACCAGGAGTTTACAAAATTGCCGATGCGTTACGTTTCGCAGAAGAGCAAGAAGTTGACTTAGTTGAAATTTCACCAAACGCAGCTCCGCCAGTTTGTAAATTGATGGATTATGGTAAATTCTTATACCAACAGAAAAAAAGGGAAAAAGAATTAAAAGCAAAGTCTAGCCAGGTTGTAATTAAAGAAATTCGATTTGGACCTCAAACGGATGAGCACGATTATGAATTTAAAAAGAAGAATGCTTTAAAATTCCTTCAAGAAGGAGCTAAATTAAAAGCGTTTGTATTTTTCAAAGGAAGATCGATTATTTATAAAGAACAAGGTCAAATTTTATTACTTCGTTTAGCTCAAGATCTAGAAGAGTTTGGAAAAGTAGAAAGTATGCCGGTTCTTGAAGGTAAGCGTATGATTATGTACATTGCTTCTAAAAAGAAAACAAAATAGTTTTTAATTAGTGTAAACTAATTTTAGAATTATATAAAAAGTAACTGAATTCTTTTCAGTGTAAAGTAAGTAAGTAAGATTAAATTAAATACCTAGGAAAAAATGCCTAAAATGAAAACAAAATCTAGTGCTAAGAAACGCTTTAAAGTGACTGGTTCTGGAAAAATCAAAAGAAAACACGCTTTTAAGAGTCACATCTTAACTAAGAAATCTAAAAAGCGTAAATTAGCTTTAACTCACTCTGCGTTAGTTCACAAAACTGACGAAAGAAGTATTAAAGAACAATTAAGAATTATGTAATCTAAACTCGCAAGAGTAAAGAAAACAAATTCCGGTTTAAATTATTTAATAACCCTGGAGTAGGCAACTTAAAGTACAAAGTTAGAAGTACGAAGTAAGAAGTGTTTAACAAACCGCCTCACTACAAAAAACATTTAAAATTATGCCAAGAGCAGTAAATTCAGTAGCTACAAGAGCTAAAAGAAAAAGAGTATTAAAACAAGCAAAAGGATTCTTCGGAAGACGTAAAAACGTTTGGACAGTAGCTAAAAATGCGGTAGAAAAAGCAATGGTTTATGCTTACCGTGATAGAAAGCAAAAGAAAAGAAATTTCCGTGCATTATGGATTATGCGTATTAACGCTGGTGCAAGATTACATGGAATGAGTTATTCTCAATTTATGGGGAAAATCAAAGCTAACAACATCGAATTAAACCGTAAGGTTTTAGCTGATTTAGCAATGAACCACTCAGAAGCATTCGCTGCTATCGTAAACCAAGTTAAATAAGAACGTTTAATCATATTTATATCTTACTTATACAAATCCCAACCAAATGGTTGGGATTTTTTTTTTACAAAACCATTACATTTACTTTAACTTTACTTAATACAAAAGTTTTAAACTTTGTAATAATTAAACTATATGACAAAAGAACAAAAACTACTTTGGGAAAAAATTTTAAACTTTAAAATTGACGATGAAAATAGTGATTTTAATTTTTCAAAAAGATTAGCAAGAGAAAATAATTGGTCGGTTAAATATTCTAAAAGTGTAATTGAAGAATACAAAAAGTTTATTTTCCTTTGCTGTATTACTAAAACTGGCGTAACACCATCAGACCAAGTAGATCAAGCTTGGCACTTACATCTAACCTATACAAAATCCTATTGGATTGATTTCTGCAAAAATACTTTAGAAAAAGAAATCCATCACAACCCAACAAACGGAGGAGAAACTGAAGCAATTAAATTTGATAACTTTTACACCAAAACAAAGGAAGATTATAAAATTGTATTCAATACAGAACCACCAATTGAAATTTGGCCAAGCAATGAAAATCGCTTTAATGAAATAGATTTCAAAAGAATTAATACAAACAGAAACTGGATAATAAAAAAACCAACTTTAAGAGAAAGAAATATATATTTAAGCATTTTCTTTTTATTCACTTCAATATTTTTAACTCAAGCCTTTTATTTGAGCTCAGACACATTTATTTTGATCATATTAATAATATTTTTCATAATTATGATTTATTATTCTAATAAAAACAATGGTGGTTCAGGTTGTTCTGGAGGATGTGCATCTGGTTGTTCAACTCATACAGGAAATCATGGTTGTTCAAGTGATAGTGGATGTGGCAGTAGCGGATGCAGTGGTTGTGGTGGTGGCTGCGGAGGTGGAGATTAGAATATAAAACTCTATCAATTTTTTAATCATTCATTTTGTTTATATTTAGCAAAACAAATAAACCTAAAAGATGATTAGAATCCTTTTATCTTGTATCGCAATCTTATCTACTATTTTCTATTGTGTTTGGGAACAGAACAAAGCCAATACAATTATGAAGGAGAATTGTATTGAGATTTATTTGTACGAAGAGCAAATTCCATTCAACAATTGTATAAAAGTCACAAAGATGAAGGATTTTAACTTTAAAGATTACCCAACTATTGACACATCAAAAGCTTATTTTGATACTATAAAAAACATCTTTACATATGCTTCAGATTTTCCTTTATCTAAAAATAAAATTAAAAAAAATCCCATAATAAAGAATAATCATATTCAAAAGTATGACTTAATAAATAATAACCTTCAATTAAATTATATTGAAGACTTAAAAATTAGAAATCATTCAGAAATCTACAACTTAACTCAATTTGTAATTTGTGTAAACAAAGAACCCACTTTCAATGGTTACTTTTATACTGGTTTTGGAGCAAGAAGATGTTATTCTAATTTTATCTACTATTTCCCTTATATTAGTTTTTTAAAACAACAGAAAAACAAATCACTTTTTCCAAACAAAATAGTACATAAATCTAAATTAGAATTTTTACTAAATAAAGAAACTGGATCAGAATTCAATAAAATAGATATAAAAAAAGACTATCCCGAATTATATCAAGCTTTCAAGAATTCAAACAGATTAATCGAATAAATTATGATTAGAATAGTTATCAGTTGTATCGCAATCTTATCTACTATTTTCTATTGTGTTTGGGAACAGAATAAAGCGAATACAATTATGAATGAGAATTGTATTGAGATTTATTTGTATGAAGTTTATGTAATGCCAAAAAATTGTGTTTGGTATAAAGATGCAAATAGACCTAATTCATTCGTTATTGCTGCAAATAAAAGTTTTGTTGACACTATAAAAAACCAATATAGTCATGGAAAAGAATTCGATCTAAACTCTAAAAACAAAAAAGTTTTACTTTTTAAAAATTCTGATATTTTAAATTTCAATATTGGAAATAAACATAAAATAGAGCATTTCATTTTAAATCAATTTAAACATATAAAAAATTTCACTTGGGATACTCCTTTAGAATTAAAACAATTTGTATTATGTTTAAATAAAAAACCAATAATTAATGGATATTTCAGCAATGGTTTATTATCTCGTTATTTTGATGATGAAGTACTTATGTATAGTATAACAGCAAGTGAATCTAATTTTAAAAGAGATTTAAGATTTTTAAAACCTATAAGACAATATTATCAAAGAAAATTATTTTTAGTTAATTTAAAAGGAGATAGAAAACCAATCAACCTTCAAAAAGACTATCCCGAATTATATCAAGCATTCAAGAATACGAATAGATTAATCGAATAAATTATGATTAGGATAGTTATCAGTTGTATCGCAATCCTATCTACTATTTTCTATTGTGTTTGGGAACAGAACAAAACCAATACAATCATGAATGAAAATTGTATTGAGGTTTATTTGTATAAGGAGTTTATTACTCCAGAACATAATATTCCATTAAAAGAATCTGAATATTACAGAATAAATAAAAATTCTGAACTTAAAGATATAGACGAAGTATATTTAAACAGATTAGCTTTTGACACAATTAAAAAGAAAATAGTTGTCAAACATGGAGGCTTTAAAAACAAATTAAATTTGATTGAATCAAAACCTTTTATAAATAATAATGAAATAATATGTTTTCAAAACACAGCAAAACCACTAAGCACTGCGATAATTTCAAAAAAGAAAATTTTACCAAAAGTAATTAATTATAAAATTTGGGATAATCATTTAAAACAATTTGTAATTCTAGTAAATAAAAAACCAATTATAAATGGTTATTTGTATTGTGTACTTTCTAGTAGCATTTGTGAAAACACTAATATATTAATTTATACAAAAGATGAATTAATTCTTTTAAATTTTAAAGACAGGAATTTAACCAACATAAACCTTCAAAAAGACTATCCCGAATTATACCAAGCTTTCAAGAATACGAATAGATTAATCGAGTAAATTATGTTTAGAACAGTTATCAGTTGTGCAGTTATACTTTCCACCATTTTCTTTTGTGTTTGGGAAAAGAATAAAGCGAATACAATTATGAATAAGAATTGCATTGAGATTTATTTGTATGAAGATTACGTAATGCCAGAGAATTGTGTTTGGTATAAAGACACAGATAATTATGATAACTCATATAGAGCAGCTGAAAGAAGTATTTTTGATACTATAATAAATAAACATTTACAAGGGAAAGAATTTAATCTGAATAATAAATTTGATAAAACTCTTATTATTAAAAATGAAGAAATAATAAATTTTAAAAATCAATACTTGCTAATAAATCTAAAAAAATACCATCAACTATTTCAATGGGAATCACCAATTAATTTAAAACAATTTGTAATAACTGTCAATAAAAAGCCTGTTCTAAATGGATATTTCCACAAAACTATTATGTCTTACATAGTTCATGACGAAGTATTATTGTATGACACAACAGGTTTAGATACAAAGCACAAAACTAAATCAGGATTTTACAAAAATTACTTAAAGCCCGAACATTGTGACTTGTATTTATTTAACTTTAGAAATGGAGACATGAAGAACATCAACCTTAAAAAAGATTATCCTGAGCTATATAATGCTTTTAAAAATACCAACCGATTAGTAGAATAGTTGTATATTTTTAATTGTACCTTTGCCGCTTATAATAGCATATGGAAAACAACGAAATTAATCTTCACTTTGAAGGTTTACACCCAAGAAACAAACATGTTGGTAAATATGATTTTGACCAACTGATAAAAACACATCCCGATTTAAACTTACACGTTATAAAAAATAAGGTTGGAGAAAAAACTATAAACTTCTCTAATCCAATTGCAGTAAAAGCATTAAACAAAGCTTTATTAATGCATTTTTACAACTTAAAATATTGGAACATTCCGAAAACAAATCTTTGTCCGCCTATTCCTGGTAGAGCAGAATACATACATCATATAGCTGATGTATTAGCAACTACGAATAATGGAGAAATTCCAACTGGAAAATCAGTAAGAATACTAGATGTTGGTATTGGTGCGAACTGCATCTACCCTATTATTGGAAATCATGAATACGGTTGGTCGTTTGTTGGAACGGAAGTCGACAAACAATCGATGCTTTCAGCAAAAACTATTATCAGTAAAAACCCAAAACTAAGCGAACATGTTTCGGTACGTTTTAACGATAACAGACGTAATGCTTTTAAATATCTTTTAGATTCTGATGAAAGATTTGATTTTGTAATGTGCAATCCACCTTTTCATTCTTCTCGAGAAGAAGCCAATGAAGGTTCGAAGCGAAAAATTAAAAACTTAGGTGGAAAAGTAACAGACAAACCCGTTTTAAATTTTAGCGGTCAGAATAATGAATTATGGTGTGAAGGCGGCGAATTAGCTTTCATCCGAAACATGATTTACGAAAGTGTTCATTTTAAACATCAATGTAAATGGTTTAGTTCCATCGTTTCAAAAAAGGCAAATTTAAAACCCTTATACAAGCACTTAAAGAAAGTTGGTGTAACCAACAGTACAACCTTACATTTGGCAAACGGTAATAAATCGACACAGATTATTTGTTGGCATTTTTAATTAAGCAAAGTAAACAATTGTAAAAATGCAGTTGAAGTTTATTAATTAAAAAACTAATAATAACGCATTAAGAATAAAACAAATTATAATTGCTATAATTAAAATCACGAAAACAAATCCTTTTTTGGTAAAAACGAATGGTGATTTATTCTTTAGAAATTGTAAATCCTCTTTCATAAGTTTTCATTTTTTTATAGTGATATAAAATTATAAACTAAACTTATAAGAAAGAAAAATTTGTTGTAGAACGCAGTTTTTTGTATTTGACGGACTAAAACATAGGAAAATAACTAAAAAAAGGAGCTTTAAGCTCCTTTTTTATTATTGATTAATTACTAATCTAAATCCTTCACCGTGTATGTTTAAAATTTCTACACGTTCGTCTTGTTTTAAATATTTACGCAATTTTGCAATGTAAACATCCATACTTCTAGATGTAAAATAATTGTCGTCTCTCCAAATTTTTGTTAACGCTAATTCTCTTGGCATTAAATCATTTTCATGTAACGCTAACATTTTTAATAATTCAGATTCTTTAGGAGATAATTTAATTGGCTCCTCTTTTTCGAAAGTTAAAAATCTTAACTTAGAATTTAAATGGAATTTACCAATATTGAATTCGAAAACAGTAGAATCTGGTTTTGTTTCTGAAGCTTTTCTTTGAATAATTGCTTTAATTTTCATTAATAAAACTTCCGAATCAAATGGTTTGTTTAAATAATCATCTGCTCCTACTTTATATCCTTTTAACACATCTTCTTTCAACGTTTTAGCCGTTAAGAAAATGATAGGCACTTCTGCGTTTTTCTCTCTAATTTCTCTTGCTAATGTATATCCATCTTTATACGGCATCATAACATCTAAAATACATAAATCAAAAGTTCCTTTTTTGAATTTTTCAAAACCTTCCATTCCGTTTTTAGCTAATGTTACCTCAAAATCATTCAATGATAAATAATCTCTCAAAACAGATCCAAAATTTGGATCATCTTCTACTAATAATATTTTTTTTGCTTCCATATCTTAATTAATTAATGGCAATTTTATAATAAATGTACTTCCTTTTCCTTTTTCACTTTCAACAAACACATGTCCGTTATGATCATCTACAATTTGTTTTACGTAAGCTAAACCTAAACCATGACCTTTTACGTTATGCAAATCGCCGGTATGTTCTCTAAAAAATTTGTCAAAAACTTTTTTCTGAGCAGCTTTAGACATACCTATTCCGTTGTCTTCCACTTTTATAACAATAAAATCTTTTATATTTTCTGTATAAACATTAATAATTGGTCTGTCTACAGAATACTTCATGGCATTATCTAAAATATTGACTAATACATTAGTAAAATGTACATCATTCAATAATACTGTATTTCTTGTGGCGTTAAAATGAGTATAAATCTCCCCTTCTCTATCTTCTAAAATCAAACTAACGTGTTCAATAGCATCTTCAATGAAATCTTCTACATTAGCTGGTTCTTTCTTAATATCCAGTTCGTTTTTCTCTAATTTTGAAATTCTAAGAACGTTTTCTACTTGAGCATGCATTCTTTTATTTTCATCCTTAATCATTTGAAGATATTTTTGAACTTTATCTCTATCTTCTATAATTTTCGGATTTTTAATCGCATCTAAAGCTAAATTTATAGTTGCAATTGGTGTTTTAAACTCATGCGTCATGTTATTTATGAAATCTGTTTTAATTTCAGAAATTTGTTTTTGCATGATTAATTGTTTTAATGCGCTTGTATAGGTAACTAAAATAATTACGACAAACAAAAGCGATAAAATAGTCATTGGCAACATCGAAGAAAATACGAATTTTGCTTTATTTGGAAACCTTAATAATAGTTTATAGTCGGTTTTTCCATCGGCATCTAATAAAATTGGTACACTATACGTAGTGTTTTTATCGTATCTAAATTCTTCCGATTTAATTTTTGTAGCTAAACCATTTTTGTAAACAGCAAATTCATAAGGCGTTTTTAATTCTGATTTATACAATTCAAAATTTAAAACATCATTAACCAATTTTGAAGAAATTCTACTCTGAATTGGTCGGTTTAATAAAACATCTTTATATAATAATTCGAATTGTACTCTATCTAAAATTTCTAGCATTCCCGATTTTTGTATCGAAACACTTGGTTGAGAATTAGTAGTTAAACCACTACCATCTAACGAATTATCTTTATAAATTTCTGTTTTTCTATTTGCTGAATAATCTTTAATATTGATTTTTCCTGCATTTTTATCAAAGAACGAAGCGCTTAAACCAAAATCTTCAGGAACTATAGTGTTTGTATATATTAATATTTCTTTTGTATTCGAATCTTTCTCGTAATAAAAAAGCTTTTTTAATTGTTCTTTTTTAGGTTCTCTACCCGTACTGTCTCTGAATTTTTTTACTGAAGTATAAAAATCGACCATTTCTTTGTCGTTCAGTTTTTGAGAAACATTATTCAATACCACTAAAGCATGATGTCTGAATTGTTCATCATTTTTTTGGAAGGAACTATTGATCCAATATAGCTGTACTAAAATAATTCCTATGAGTGAAATACTCATTAAAAGAACTAATATTCTAAACCTCGTTTTATTCATTTATACAAAGTTAAGAGGTTACAAGGAAATGTTAAAACAATTAACCAAATATTAACAAAATTGTTAAAATTCAATTTATTTTCAAATTTTTGATTAAAATATCGACCATTTTATACGTATTCTGTATATTATCGTTTACGATAATATGAGTCGCTAATTTTTCTTTTTCTTCTTCAGAAAGTTGATTATTAATTATTTGAAGTACTTTTTCTCGAGTTGTGTTATCTCTTTCAATAACCCTTGCAATT
The DNA here is from genome assembly GCF_900110615.1 of Flavobacterium urocaniciphilum. Classification (GTDB taxonomy): domain Bacteria; phylum Bacteroidota; class Bacteroidia; order Flavobacteriales; family Flavobacteriaceae; genus Flavobacterium; species Flavobacterium urocaniciphilum. The sequence continues at coordinate 141,776 of NZ_FOEI01000006.1, read as the reverse complement.
CTAGTTTCTAAAGGTGCTGTTACTAAAATAGTTGCATCACAGAGTTTGTGTCCATTAGTTTCAAACAAAATGGCTACTTCTTTAATTATAAAAGGAGCATTTTGATGTTCTTTTACAAAATTTTCAAAATCCTTTTTTACTTTAGGATGCACAATTTTGTTGAGTGCTTCTAATTTTTCATTATGATGAAAAACGATATTTCTAATTTTTTTTCGATCGAGTAATCCTTTTTTTGTAAGTACATTTTCGTCAAAAATAGCTTGAACTTCTTTTATCACTTCGGGTGAATCCATTATTTTCTTGGCTTCATCATCAGCAATGTAAACTGGAATGCCTTTTTCAGCAAAATATTTGGCTACTGTTGTTTTCCCAGAACCAATTCCACCTGTAAGTCCAATTATTTTTGTCATTTATTTTCTAAAAAAAAGTTTAGGAAATGCCATTTCAGGTTTTTGTTTTAAGAGTTGGACTTTTATAAATGAATTTAAAAATCCTTTTCCATAACCATAAAACTGAATTTTCGCTGCAATTACACTATAAAAAGCTATACTTAAAGATTTGTTTTGAATTAAGGAAGAAACAAACAATAACACAAAATAAATTACATAAGCATAAAAAAAATAGGGAAATTTAATTAGTAAGCATAAAACTGAAAACAAGAATCCTAGTAAAAACAATGTTGGAAACCAAAAAGTAATTTTTGCATATTCTGGATACCATGAATTTAAAATAGGTCTTGCTAATCCAAATTTATTAACTTGAATGTAGAATTTATTCCAATCTATTCTTCTTTTATGATAAACAAAAGCATTTGAAATTAATTTTGTTTTGTATCCTAATTTCCAAAGTCTAATGGATAAATCTGGATCTTCACCTGGATGAATATTTCCAAATCCATTAGAATCTTCAAAAGCTTTTTTAGACAATCCCATATTAAAACTTCTAGGCTGAAATTTTCCTATTTTTTCACTTCCGCCTCTAATTCCACCTGTGGTTAGAAAAGAAGTCATGGTAAAGTTGATAGCTTTTTGAATATTTGAAAATGAATCCAAAGCTGCATCTGGTCCACCAAAACAATCTACATATTCTTTTGTCAATTCTTCATGAACTGTTTGTAGATACATTGGAGGAATAATACAATCTGAATCTAAAATGATGAAATAATCACCTTTAGCTACTCTCATTCCGTAATTTCTTGAATCACCCGGTCCAGAATTAGGTTTGAAATAATAACTAACATTTAATTGAGAATATTTTTCAATAATATGCTTACATGTAATTGTAGATCCATCTTCAATGATTACAATTTCATAATCATTAGAATAGGTTTGTTTAGTTAAACTTTCTAATAATTCGTCAATTTCTTCTGGTCTATTATATATAGGTATGATTAATGAAAAATACATATTAACTTAATTTACAACAAAGATAAAACAAAAAAGTCCCGATTTCTCGGGACTTTAGTAAAATATTTAATAAGAAATTATTCCTTAATAACTTTTATTGAGTGTACAGTATCTTCAACTGTAATATTCACAATGTATGTTCCAGCTGATAAACTTGATAAATTAACTTGAACATCATTAGCATTATAATTAGATTTTAATACTTCTTGACCTAATAAGTTAACTACTCTTACATTATTAATAGTTGAACTATACGATAAGTTTAAGATATCTTTAACTGGATTTGGATACGCTACAAAGTTAGATGCATTAAATGAAGATGAACCTAAAACAGTATCAACAACGAAATCTAATGTAACTCCATAAGCTCCTCCATAACAAGGATTTGGTGGTACTTGACCATCATCAGCTGTACCAATTCTCATTCTATGAGGACCAGTTGGTGCAGTTAATGGCATAGTAAATGAAGCATCAACTGTATTTGGTTGTACAGCAGTACATGCAATACCTGTTTTTACTAATTCACCTGCATCATCAAAATCAAAATCGTTATTAAAATCAATCCAGATATTGATATCATAAGTATAACCAGTACTAAATGTTAATTGAACATTTGTATTTGCACCTTGTGCAACCATTTCTGGAACAGCAGTTAAGTCAACATAAGTAACATCAGCAATTGGGTTTGTAGTTGCACCAACTACAGCTGAAGTAATACCTGTACCATCATTAGAAGTTGGCACAGAAGGACAGTAACATCCTGTAGCAGAAGTAGTAAATGATTGTTCCGTACAACCAGTTGCAGAACCTGCTCCATTATAAGGAACAACTTTCCAGTAATAAGTTGTAGAAACAGTTCCACTGAATGAGTATGAATTTGTTCCAACGTTAACAGCATTTGCAACATCAGTTCCACCTGGAGTAGTTCCAACAGAAACATAATAACCATTAGCTGAAGCAGTAGCATCCCAAGTTAAATTATTTGCAAAGTTACCACAAGCATTTGGTGTAGCAACTAAGTTAGAGGCACAAGCTGGAGGTAATGTTGGAGATAATTTCACTTCAACATCGTCAAAAGCAACATACCAAGGACCACCTGATGGTTCATTTACTCTAAATGCGAAGTAATATGTTCCAGATGTAGAAGGCACGAATGATCTTGTAACTTGTGCATAAGGCTGAATAGCAATAGTACCTGTTCCAGGAACAACATATTGAGCACCTAATTGAGTAGCTCCTGTTGAACTTTGTGAAGAGTTTACAAAGAAATCAACTCTCCAAGTATCATCACCATCACCTTGAATCCAAGATGAAAAATCATATGAAGTTCCGGCAACTAAATCGAAACCAGGTGTCCACATAAATTCATTAGTTGCAGACCAAGCATCTCTTAAATAATTAGCACCCGAATGTGGTGTGTTATATGTTGTACCATTTGAAGTCTCATAACCACCATTTTCTTCTAACCAACATTGTGGAATAGCAGGAGTTGTTACTGAATCAAAATTTTCAATCCATGGTAATGAAGCTACAGGAGCACATAAAGTTGTAAATGTAGTTGTAGACCAGTTACCATAAGTACTTCCTGAACATGTTGAACGTACATGTAAATAATAAACCGTTTGAGGATTTAAACTTGAAGTAGAATTAAAAATAGCTGAAATTGCAGTACCTGATGCAGGTGGTGTTGCAGAAGTTGTTATTGCATATTCATATCCAATTGCACCTCCACCAGACATGTCATTCCAAGAATAATCAACTGTTGTTGCAGTAACAGTTCCAACAGTTAATCCCATTAAATCAGGACAAGTTGGAGATAAACGAACTTCAAAATTATCAATTGAGAAATCAATATCAGCTGCACCATCAGTTGCACCTTCTACTGCTCTAAATGCAAAACGAACTGTTTGACCAGAATAAGCATCTAAATCTAAAGCTAAAGGAGTTGCAGTAATACCTGGTTGATTTGTATCGTTATAAGTATGTAATACTATCCAGTTATCTGTACCAGTAGAAGAAACTAAAACTTCAATAAAATCATCAGATTCCCATGGAGTTGTAGGCACTCCAGTTCCATTATATTGTACAGCAGCTGCATCAAATTTTAATTCATATCCAGTTGTTGGAATAGAAAATTCTGGTGAAATAACCCAATCATTAGCACCAGTCATAAAAATATTATTTCTAATAGCCCCAGTAGTACCATTATTTGCTAATCCATCTGCTCCCCAACCAGATGCTGTAAATGCAGCAGGTCCAGCTGTTAAATCACCGTTAACACCATTCATCCAACAAGCATTTGGTAAAAATGTATTAAAAGGCTCTAAATGAGGTAATGCTGTAATTGCAGCACAACCTGTTGTAAAAGTAGTTGTAGACCAATTTCCAAAAGTACTTCCAGAACAAGCAGCGCGAACATGTAAATAATAAACCGTTTGAGGTGTTAAACTTGAAGTTGTATTAAAAATTGTAGCAATAGCAGTACCAGAAGCTGGTGGTGTTGCAGAAGTTGTAACTGCATATTCGTAACCTGTAGCTCCTCCACTTGACATATCATTCCAAGAATATTCAACTGTTGTTGCTGTAACAATACCAACAGTTAAGCCCATTAAATCAGGACAAGTTGGAGATAAACGAACTTCAAAATTATCAATTGAAAAATCAATATCTGCTCCTCCATCTGTAGCACCTTCTACTGCTCTGAATGCAAAACGAACTGTTTGACCTGAATAAGCATCTAAGTCTAAAGTTAAAGGAGTTGCAGTAATTCCTGGTTGATTTGTATCGTTATAAGTATGTAAAACTGTCCAGTTAGTTGTACCAGTAGAAGAAACTAAAACTTCAATAAAATCATCAGATTCCCATGGAGTTGTAGGTGCATTTGTACCATTCCATTGTACAGCAGCTGCATCAAATTTTAATTCATATCCAGTTGCTGGAATAGAAAATTCTGGTGAAATAACCCAATCATTAGCACCAGTTGTATAAATATTATTTCTAATAGCACCTGTAGCACCATTATTAGCTAATCCATCTGCTCCCCAACCTGAAGCTGCAAACGAAGCTGGACCAGCAGTAGTATCTCCATTTAAACCGTTCATCCAACATGTATTTGGTAAAAATGTATTAAATGGCTCTAAATGTGGAAATGCACTAATTGGAGCACATAAAGTCATAAATGAAAATGAATTCCAAGAACTAAAAGTTCCACCACAATTAGATCTAACAAATACATAATATGTAGTTTGTGGTAATAAAGAAGAAATTGGTTCCGATAAATTTGTAGTTGCTGTACCAGCACCAGCAGGAGTTGTATTTGTAGTCGACACCACATATTCATAACCAGTTGGAGCAGGTGTAGCTGGATTCCAACCAATTGTTGCTGTAGTTGCTGTAACTGCAGATGAGTTTAAACCACTTGGTGCTGAACACGAAGGCGGTGTAAATCGATACATTTTATTTGCAATATTTGTAACTGCAGTTATGTTATGATTTTGAACAGTACTTGAAGAAGTTCCTGGGGCACCTGGAGTTACACATTGGTATCCAGACACATCACTTAATCCTATAGTAGCAGTTAATGCTCCAGCAGTTGCTAAAGTTCCATAATGAAACTCAATTACATTTGTAGTTTCATACAATTTGATTTGATAATTTGCTAAGTTAGTACCACTTGTGCTCCCACTTCCTCCAATATTTACTGCGTTATAATCAACAGTTAAGATTTGATTTGGTGCAGAACCAGTAACACTATAAGTAATAGCACCAGTATTTCTATGGTTATCATCCCATAAAGCTGCTATTAAAGGTCTGAAATTTGCTGATGCAAAATTTGTTGCATCGTTTGTCCAACCAGACCCTGGAATGTTACCTCCTAATCTAATCCAACCATTAGTTGTAACACTAAATGTTGTAAAGTCTACCCCTCCATATTTAAAGGTAAAACCAATTGGTAATCCGTTTTGAGTACCATCATCACCTGTTGCGGTAATGTTTGTTCCTCCTAGGGCTGCATAAGCTCCGGCACCTTCAGTGAATGTATATCCACTTACTTGTGCAGTTATTTGCATACTCGTAAAGAGCGCAAATAGCCAAAAAGTAATTTTTTTCATTATTAATATTTTTTTGTTTAGTTCTTGTAAAGAAAACAAAAAAAAATTAATTGTTGTTAAAACATTAAGGAATTATCGATAAAATGCAGATTTCATCGATAAAATAAAAAAATCCCGCTTTAGGCGGGATTTTTATAACAATTAATAAATATTAAAATTATTCTTTAATAACTTTTATTGTATGGATAATATCATCAGCTGTAATGTTTACAATATAAGCACCTGCAGATAAAGTAGACATATTAACTTGAATATCGTTTCCATTTACGTTATTATTTAATACTTCTTGTCCAAGTAAATTAACTACACTTACTTTAGTAATTGCAGAATTATATGATAAATTTAATATATCTTTTACTGGGTTTGGATAAGCAACAAAGTTAGAAGTATCAAATGTACTTGAACCTAATACTTCGCTTACTTGAATTCCAAATGTTCCTGCAGTTGCAGTACCCCATCTATCCACTTGAACATAATAAGTATTTCCTGGAGTTAAAGCTGCTACAGAAATAAATGAACTAAATCCAACAGTAGTACCACCATCTTGGTCGCAACCTAAATTAGCAGCTAAAGTTGTTAAATCAGAACAAGTAACTCCTGTTCCAGCATAAACAGCAATTTCAGTATCACCACTTCCTAATGTTCCACCAGCAAAATCGGTAGTTACTTCAACTGTTCCTGAAGTTGGAGCGATAAAGCTATACCAAACAGAACCGTTAATACCACTATTGAAACATGCTGGAACTGGCTCTGAAGTTTGTGCAGTTGCACCTACTAAAGTTTGTGTAATTCCTGTTGGAGTACCTAATGTTAATGCTGTAGCATTACATAAATTATCATTTACTGGAGGTGTTGGTAAAGTTGTAAAGTTAATTGTAGACCAAGTACTATAAACTCCAGCACCACATACTGAACGAACATGGAAATAATAAGTAGTTGAACCAGTTAATCCTGAAGCTGAATAAGTATTAGGCGTAATTGAAGTTCCTGAACCTGCTGGATCTGTAGCTACGTTATCTAAAACATATTCGTAACCTAAAGTTGCAGAAGCAACAGCAGCCCAGTTTAAATCAGCTGAAGCAGAAGTAACATTAGATGAAGATGGACTTGGTGGTAAACAAGCTGGTTGAGCAATTACCGAAACCGTATAATCTTCAAATTCTCCTCTTGTTACTGCAGCACATGGGTTACTTGGGTTACTCGAGTTAAAATCAGTAGCCACTCTCATTCTATAATTACCAATTGGTGTACCAGCTGGAATTGTAATAGTTCCAGTAAATGGTCCATTACCATATGCTGTAGTATTAAATACTTTTTCAGTAGCATTATTTAAAATTAAATCGTTATTCCAATCAATCCAAATTGCAAATCCAACAGTTCCACCAACGATAGTTCCATTAAAACTAAATGCACTCGTTGCATAACCTTCAACAAATTGAGAAGTAGCATTTAAATATCCTCCAGTTGTAAATCCTGAAGCTAAATTTGAAATATTTTGTGAACCACCGGTTGTTGTAAAATTACTAATATAAGAAGCAGATCCAGAACTTGAAGGTGTACAATATCCAGTAAAGAATGATAATGTAGACCATACTCCATAATTTCCAGAACCACAATCAGTTCTAACATGTAAATAATATACTGTTTGACCTGTTAATCCAGTTGCTAAATAATATGTATTTGTTGTTGGAGTTCCAGATGCAGGTGGAGTTGCAGAAGTTGTAACTGCATATTCGTATCCTGTTACACCAGATCCAGATAAATCATCCCAAGATGTATTAGCAGTTGTAAATGTCATTCCACTAACTACCAATCCTGTTTGATCTGCACAAGCAGGAGATTGACGTACTTGAAAATCATCAATAAAGAAATCAATAGAAGCAGCACCATTACTTGTACCTTCAAATGCTCTATAAGCAAAACGAACAGTTTGTCCTGCAAATGCATCAAGATCAATAATTTTTAAACTACCAGTATTTGATGGTACATTTGTATCGTTATACGTATACAATACTGACCAGTTATTTGTTCCTGTTGTTGATACTAAAACTTCTACAAAATCATCCGTTTCCCATGCAGTAGTTGGAGCTACTGTTCCACCACTTTGATTAGCAGCTGCTTTAAATTTTAATTCATAACCTGTTGCAGGAATTGTAAATTGAGGAGAAAGAATCCAATCGTTATCAACAGCTCCATCAATAGTAATTCTTGCGGCACCTGTTGTTCCAACATTTGCAAATCCGTCAGCTAACCAACTTGAAGCAGTAGCACTAATTGTTGCAGGACCAGCAGTTAAATCACCATTATCTGCTTCTGACCAACAAACTGATGGCAAATAAGTAGCAAATGGTTCTAAATGAGGAAAAACAGTTACAGGTGAACATCCAGTTGTAAATGATGTTGTTACCCAAACACCATAAGTACTACCCGCACAAGTTGCACGTACATGTAAATAATAAGTAGTTAATGGACTTAAACCTGTAGCAGCATAGTAAGTAAGTGTTGTAGCAGTACCAGATGCAGGTGGAGTTGCAGTGGCTGTAATAGCATATTCATATCCAACAGCACCATTTCCTGAAGCATCACTCCAAGAAGTATCTGCAGTTGTACCTGTAATATTTCCAACAGTTAATCCGTTAATATCAGGACATGAAGGAGATAAACGGATTTCAAAATCATCAATAGAAAAATCGATATCAGCTGAACCATTTGTTGCACCTTCTACAGCTCTAAATGCAAGACGAATCGTTTGACCCGCATAAGCATCTAAATCTAATGTTAATGGTGTTGCAGTTGTAGCTGGTTGATTTGTATCATTATATGTATGTAATACAGTCCAGTTTGTTAAACCTGTAGAAGAAACTAAAACTTCAATAAAATCATCAGTTTCCCAAACATTAGTTGGAACATTCGTCGTACCAAATTGAGTTGCAGCTGCAACAAATCTTAATTCATATCCAGTTGTAGGAATTGTAACTTGAGGAGAAATTAACCAGTCATTTGCACCTGTTGTCCAAATTTCATTTCTAACAGCACCTGTAGTACCTACATTTCCTAATCCATCAGCAACCCATCCTGAACCTGTTGTAGAAGTTGGACCAGTTGTTATATCACCACCTGTTCTATTAAACCAACAAACGCTTGGTAAAAATGTTGCAAATGGCTCTAAATAAGGTAAAGTTGTAATTGCTGCACATCCTGTTGTAAATGTAGATGTAGACCAGTTTCCATAAGTACTTCCAGCACATTCAGCTCGTACATGTAAATAATATGTCGTTAAAGGTGTTAATCCTGAAGCTGCATAATAAGTTAAAGTTGTAGCCGTTCCTGATGCAGGAGGCGTAGCAGAAGTTGTAATTGCATATTCATATCCAAGAGCCCCATTTCCTGAAGCATCTCCCCAAGAAGTATCAGCAGTTGTACCTGAAATATTTCCAATTGTTAAACCAGTTACATCCGGACAAGTAGGTGTTAAACGTACTTGGAAATTATCAATTGAAAAATCAATATCAGCCAATCCATTTGTACCACCTTCAATAGCTCTGAAAGCTAAACGAATTGTTTGTCCAGCATAGGCATCTAAATCTAAAGACAAAGAAGTACCCATATTACTTGGTTGATTGGTATCATTGTAAGTATGTAATACAGTCCAGTTAGTTAATCCAGTTGAAGAAACTAGAACTTCAATTGAATCGTCTGTTTCCCAAGGAGTAGTTGGTACAATTGTACCATTCCATTGTGTAGCAGCTGCATCAAATTTCAATTCATATCCTACTGCAGGAATAGTAATTTCAGGCGAAATTAACCAATCATTTGCACCTGTTGCCCAAATTTCATTTTTAACTGCACCAGTAGAACCTACGTTTCCAAATCCATCAGCAACCCATCCAGATCCTGTAGTTGAAGTAGGACCAGTAGTTAAATCTCCACCAGTTCTGTTGAACCAACAAATACTTGGTAAAAATGTAGCAAAAGGTTCTAAATGTGGTAAAGTTGTAATTGGCGAACATAATGTTGTGAAATTAACTGGTCCAAGCCAAATACTGCTATCACCAGGAGCACAATTAGCTCTTACATAAACTTCATAATTAGTTGCAGGATTTAATCCACCAGCAGTGTATGGAGGAGCAGCAAAAATTTGTGTTCCAGCACCTGTTGGATAACCAGTACCTTGAGGTTGTACAACATAAGCCCATTCTGTTTCAGAACCACCTGGAGTCCAGTTTATATTAACTGAGTTTGATGTAATTCCAGAAGTTGTTAAAACAGTTGGAGTTGGACAAGATACAGGAAAATCAAAACCAATCATTGGTCTTCTGTAATTTGAACTTGTTAATGAAGTTGGATAAGTACCCGATGTATTATTAAGATACTTAGTTGTATTGTTATTAGAAGTTGTAATACAAGGAGCAGTATATTCATAACTCCAAGATATAGTACTACTTGCAGTAGTATTTTGATACTCCATAAATACCGCTAAATTTTGAGTACCAGAATAAGTAAATGATCCTGTTAATGGAAATGATTTCCAACCAACTGTACTTCCTACAATTGCTGCAGGGTTATTATCATAAACTAATGTAGCTCCTGTTATTGCTGTAGCCCAATCTAAAGCAGCAGAACCCCAATCTGACATAGAAACTTCCTTCAAATAAATTTTAAAGTTTGGCGTTCCTGCCATTGTTAAAGTAGCATTAGTTCTTTTAAAATACATACTTGTAAGTAACTTACCAGTAAGTGCTCCTACTTGAGAAGCAGGATAAATAGTTGCTGTTCTATTCGTGGCATTTGCAGATGACACACTATTCATAGGGCCATATGTATTACCACCTAGCTCAGCACTACATGAATTAATTGTCCAGGTTTGTGCATTTATTTGGGTAAATGCGAACAAAAGACAAATCAAAAAAATAATTTTTTTCATGGATTGTGATTTAGTTAATATTCTTAACAAAATAACTAATTATATCAAAATGTGATGATTAAAAGTTAATATTGAACGTTGAATGGTAATTTTTATCGACAAAATGCAAAAAAAATATAAAATTTTACAAAATATAACATTTCCGAAAAATTCTGTGAATTATGACTAATTCACAAAATAATCACAAATTAAATTTGGATATGTTCAAAAAAATAATCTTAAAATTAATCAAAAAGCAGAAAACATATTATTTCTGTAATTATTATATTACAAAGTTAAATTACTGGTAATAAATGACTTACAAAAAGACTAATTCCAATTGATAATTTCAATTATAAAAACAAAAAAAAAATCCCGAATAAATCGGGATTTTAAGTTTAAAAGAGAAAAATATTTAAAAACTAAATTATTTAACTTATTATTCTTTTACTACTTTCAAATTATGTAATCTTCCTTCTGAAATAATATTTACAATATAAATTCCAGATGATAAGTTTGACATGTCAATTTGAACATCTTTTGCATTTGTATTTAATTTTAATACCTCTAATCCTAACATGTTTACAACACTTACATTACTAATAACATCGTTATAAGATAAATTTAATTTATCTTTAATAGGGTTAGGATAAGCGATAAAATTAGAATCATTAAAAGATTCTGAATTTAAATTAACTGATTCTTTAACTTCAAAATTATCTACAAAAAAGTCAACACTAGCAGATCCATCTGTTGCTCCTTCTAAAATTCTAAAAGCAAAACGTACAGTTTGACCCGCATAAGTATCTAAATCAATTGTATTTAAAGAACCTGTATATGCTGGTACATTTGTATTATTATACGTATATAAAACTGTCCAATTCGTATTATTTAAAGTTGAAGTAGTAACTAAAACTTCAATTACATCATCTGCTTCCCAAGGATTTGTTAGGGCACCCATTGAATTTAATTGATTAGCAGATGCTAAAAAATTTAATTCATAACCAGAAGCAGGAATTGTAAATTCTGGAGAAAGAACCCAATCATTATCTCCTAACCCATCAATAACTGTTTTAAACGCACCAGTAGTTCCAACATTTCCAAAACCATCAGCAATCCAATTTGAACTTCCAAAAGTTAATGGGCCCGCTACTAAATCACCATTATCTGCTTCATTCCAACAAGCAGAAGGTAAATAAGTATTAAATTGTTCTAAAAATGGATAATTTGTAATTGAAGAACATAGTGTTGTAAATGAAGATGTTGTCCAAGGGCTGAAATTTCCTGATCCACAATCAGTTCTTAAATGAAAATAATAAGTTGTTAATCCACTTAAACTAGTTGCTGGAAAATTATTAGTAGCTGTAAAAGTTCCTGAACCTGTAGGATTTGTTGCTACAATATCTAAAACATACTCATAACCTGCTGCACCAGTAATAGAATTCCAAGTAATATTTGCAGTTGAACTTGTAATATTATTTGCTACAATACCAAATGGTTCAGCACATGTTCCTGTTAATTTAATTTCAAAATTATCTACGAAAAAATCAACAGATGCAGCTCCATTTGAAGCTCCTTCTACTCCTCTAAATGCTAATTTAATAACCTGACCTGCATATGCATCTAAGTCAATTATATTTGTTGTTCCAAACATAGAAGGAACATTTGTATTATTATATGTATATAAAGTTGTCCAGTTTGTATTTCCAGTTGAACTTACTAATACTTCAATATAATCATCCGATTCCCAAGCTGGACTTGGAGCATTTACCACATTATTTTGAGTTGCTCCAACATTAAATTTTAATTCATAACCAGTAGCTGGAATATTAAATTGAGGAGAAATAAACCAATCATTATCAGTAGCACCATCTAAGGTAATTCTAACTGCACCAGTTGCACTAGAATTTAAAAATCCATCTGCAATCCAAGTTCCATTAACTATATTTGCTGGTCCGTTTGTTGTATCACCACCAGTACCTTCAACCCAACAAATATTTGGTACAAAAGTATTAAATGGTTCTAAATATGGATATGAGTTTATTACCGCACAACTTGTTGTAAAAAACACAGTAGCCCAAGGACTATAAACTCCCGATCCACAGTCTGTTCTAACATGTAAATAATAAGTTGTTAAACCATTTAAATTATTAATGGTAAAATAATTGTTTGCAATAAATGTTCCTGAACCTGTTGGATTAGTTGCATTTGTATCAACTACATATTCATAACCCGCAACACTTGGAATAGGATTCCATGAAAAATCTGCAGTAGTTCCTGTAATGTTACCTACTTGAATACTTGTTGGATCAGAACATGCAGGTGTTAATCTAATTTCAAAATTATCTACGAAAAAGTCAACTGATGCACTTCCGTTAGTAGCACCTTCAACTGCTCTGAATGCTAATTTTATTGATTGACCAGCAAAAGCATCTAAATCAATAATTTTAATTTCACCCGTATTTAAAGGGACGTTTGTATCATTAAATGTAAATAAAGGAGACCAATTTGAATTGGTATTTCCACTAGTTGTTACTAAAACTTCTACAAAATCGTCACTTTCCCATGGCGAAGTTAAAGCTGATGTTACATTAACTTGTGTAGCAGCTACATCAAACTTTAATTCGTAACCAGTTGTTGGTATTGTAAATTCAGAAGTAAGTACCCAATCATTATCGCCAGTTGCGTCTAAAGTCATTCTCATTGCTCCTGTAGTACCAGAGTTTCCAAATCCATCAGCTACCCAACTTCCTGAACCAAAAGTTGCCGGTCCGGTAGTTAAATTACCATTATCTGCTTCAGTCCAACACATGTTTGGTACAAACGTAGTTAATGTTTCTAAATATGGAAATGAAGTAACTGGAACACATAGAGTAGTAAAATTAACTGGTCCAATCCAATAACTACTATTTCCAACACCACAATTAGCTCTTACATACACTTCATAATTTGTTGCTGGAGTTAAACTAGAAACAGTATATGCATTATTATTTACTGTTGTACCAGAACCTGTTGGATATCCAGTTCCTTGTGGTTGCACAACATAAGCCCATTCTGATTCTGTTCCATTTGGAATCCAACCTAAAGCAATAGAATTACTTGTTGGATTTGATGCGTTTAATTGTGATGGCGCAGGACAAGTTGTAACAAAATCAAATCCAATTAATGGTCTTCTGTAATTTGTATTTGTTAATGTTGCAGGATATGTCCCTGTATTATTATTTAAATATTTAGTTGTATTATTATTAGTAGTATTAACACATGGTGCACTATTTTCAACAGACCAAGTAATAGCAGTAGTTCCAGCAGCTAAATTTTGGTATTCCATAAATACAGCTAAATTCTGAGTTCCAGAATAAGTAAAAGGAGTTGAAAGTGGAAATGATTTCCATCCATCTGCAGAACCAATAATTGGAGCAGGATCATTATTAAAAACTAATGTTGCTCCTGTACTCGCTGTAGCCCAGTCTAAATTACCAGCACCCCAATCTAAATTTGAAACTTCCTTTAAATAAATTTTAAAATTTGGAGACCCACCTAAAACACCAGATACAGTTCCTCTATGAAAAAACATATTTAATAATTGTTTTCCGGCTAAAGCTTGTAATTGTGAAGCAGGATAAATAATTGCAGTTCTGCTTGTACCATTAGTACCAGCAATAGAATTCATTGGCCCATAAAGGTTAGTAAATGAAGGACTACATGAATTGGTTGTCCATGTTTGCCCCTTTATTTGTATGGAAACAAACATTAAAAAAATCAAAAGTATTACTCTTTTCATTGTGTAATGTGTTAATAGTTATTGCCACAAATGTAAAGTAGTATCAAAGCACATTACAGATTTTATAGAAAATCATCGACATAAAGCAAATAAAATCGATATAAAACAAAATTGTATAACAATTTTTAATATTTATAACATTTTATTATATTTTTGTTTTTTTATTAATTTTTTAAAAAAAATAAACTAAACTAAACAAAAAAATCCCGGTAAAACCGGGATTTTAGATATAATATAAACGTACTATTATTTTAAACTTGGAACTAATACCATTTCATTTGTATCCGCTTTGTAATCTATAGCATCAAAACCGAAACCGAATAAGTTTAAGAATCCTTGTCTATATTCTTCTAAATCACCATTTTCAATTAAAGTTTCAGTACTGATTGATTTCCATAATTCAGCAATTTCATCTTGATATTGTTGTCTCATTTCCCAATCATCAATTCTGATTCTTCCTTTTTCATCAACCGGAATTTCAGAACCGTTATATAATCTAGCTGAATATAAACGTTGCATTTGTTCGATACATCCTTCGTGAGAACCATCTTTTTTCATTATTTTAAACAATAACGACATATATAATGGCACAACTGGAATTGCAGAACTTGCCTGAGTCACTAATGCTTTATTAACAGAAACATAAGCTTTTGCTCCGATATCTTCTAATTGTTTAGTAATTTCAAATGCAGTAGCTTCTAAATGATCTTTAGCACGACCAATAGTTCCTTTTCTGTAAACAGCTTCTGTAACTTCAGGTCCGATATATGAATAAGCAACTGTCATCGCGTTATTTGCTAATACACCAGCTTCTTTCATCGCTTTCATCCACATTGACCAATCTTCACCACCCATAACAACTACTGTGTTATCAATATCTTCTTGTGTTGCAGGCTCGATTGAAATTTCTGTTACATTTCCTGTATGGAAATCAACTGTTTTATTCGTAAACTTATCTCCAATTGGTTTTAAAGTTGAACGGTGTAAAACACCTGTTGTTGGATGTAAACGCACTGGAGAAGCTAAACTATAAATTACTAAATCAACTTGACCTAAGTCTTTTTTGATTAAATCGATTGTTTGTTGTTTAATCTCATTTGAAAAAGCATCACCATTAATACTTTTTGCATATAATCCAGCTTTTTCAGCTTCTACTTCAAATGCAGCAGAATTGTAATAACCTGGAGTTGCTGTTTTTCCTTCACTTGGTTCTTTTTCAAAGAAAACACCAATTGTAGCAGCATCACAACCAAATGCACTAGTAATTCTAGAAGCCAAACCAAAACCTGTTGAAGCACCAATAACTAATACTTTCTTAGCACCTTCAATTTTACCTTTTGATTTTACATATTCAATTTGATTTTTTACGTTTTGCGCACATCCTTCTGGGTGAGCTGTTAAACATATAAATCCGCGCATTCTTGGTTCTATAATCATAATTCTATTTTTTATGTTGTTGTAAATTCCTTTTATTTAATACAAAAGTATAAATTTTAATTTAATAATGTTTTAGCGTGTGATAATGCAGAATCTGTAATTTGCTTTCCTGATAACATTTCTGCAATTTCTACAATACGTTCTTCAGCATTTAGTTTTACAATTTTAGAAATTGTATTTTCTGCTATAGTTTCTTTAGATACCTTAAATTGGGCATCTCCTTTAGAAGCAATTTGCGGCAAATGAGTAATAGCAAATACTTGACGATTTTCACTCATCTTTTTCATGATTTCACCCATTTTTAAGGCAATTTCACCTGAAACTCCAGTATCAATCTCATCAAAAATAATAGTTGGTAGTTTAGAAAAATCGGCTAAAACTGATTTAATTGCCAACATTATTCTCGACATTTCACCACCTGAAGCCACTTTTTTAAACGATCCTAAACTTGTTCCTTTGTTTGCTGAAAACAACAATTCTAATTCATCTTTACCATTTGATAAAAATTGATTAGCAGCATTCAATTCCATTTTAAATTGTGAATCGGGCATTCCTAATTGGAATAATATAGAAGAAATTTTATCAATAAAAACCGGAATTGCTTCTCTCCTATTAGTTGTAATTGAAGCGGCTTTAGTATTTAATTCTTCCTTTTTATCTTTAAGATATTGATTTAAAGCGATGATTTTATCTTCTAAATTATCTACTAATAATACTTTTTCCGATAATTGATTTTTAATTTCAAGCAACTCATCAATTGTTGCAACTTGATGTTTTTTCTGTAAATCGTAAATCGTTTGTAACCTACTTGAAATAAATTCCAATCGTTCTGGATTATAAACATTTTTCTCACCTAATTGATAGGCTGTTTCTGCGATATCTTCAATTTCGATTAAAGAAGAGTTTAATCTTTCAAACAAATCGGAATAGGCAGTAGAAAAATTGGCTATTTTTTGAAGTGCATTTCTACAATCTTTTAAAGAATTTACAAATCCGAATTGCTCTTCATTAGCTGTTGAAACTATTTTAGATAAGGTTTCACTAATTAATTCCGAATTATTTAAACTCAATAATTCTTCTTCTAAATCGGCTTGTTCATTAGATTGCAAACCAACTTGTTCTAACTCATTTAACAAATAGGCATTATATTCTTGAGCCGTAAACAAGGTATTTTTTTCTGCAATAATTTGATCTAATTCTTTAGTTTTCTGTTTAAAATCAGATAATAAAACTGCATATTCTTTTAAGTTTTCAGCATTTTTACCAATCGCATCTAAAATAGAAATTTGGTAATTTTCTTGTTCTAATTCTCGCGTTTGATTTTGAGAATGTATATCAATTAAACTTTCTGCTAAAAGCTGTAGTTCCGTTAAGTTAACGGGTGTATCATTAATAAAAGCACGAGATTTTCCAGAAGGCAAAATTTCTCTTCTAATAATTGTAGTATTTTCATAATCTAAATCATTCTCTTCAAATAATGATTGTAGATTGTATTTTGAAACTTCAAAACTTGCTTCAATCACGCACTTTTTTTCTTTATCTTTTAATGAAGATAAATCGGCACGATTACCCATAATTAATCCTAAAGCACCTAGAAGAATAGATTTTCCTGCTCCAGTTTCACCTGTAATTGTAGCAAATTGATTGGTAAAATTTATATTAAGATGTTCAATTAAAGCGTAATTTTGAACTGATAAAGATAAAAGCATATTACCTTATTTTATTCCATTTAGAAGAATTTAATGGAGAAATTGAACCTAAATTATCTTTTAATTGTGCAATATCTACCACCGGACCAGCTGTAAAAATATTTACAATTTCATCTGTTTTAGCATCAAAAAAAGTTCTTGCTAATAATGAATTCGGTCTAGTTTTATGAACTTTATATAGTACATCAATTGCATTAATAATTTCTAATTTACCTTGTTTTAATTCATCAGCCATAATATCTAATCCTTTAATATGGTAGAAATACATAGCTTCTCTATAGGCATCGAAAGTATTCGACATTAAATCTGAAATTAAATTAAAACGATTTGTTTTTTTACCTGTTTGTACCCAACCTGGATAAGCACTCGATTGTGCTACATTAGTAATACTTAAGGCATTTTCTAAATATTCTGTTCCTCCTTTATCTTGAAAAGTATCGGCATCTGAAGCCAAAACAATGTTTGCATAAAAAGCTAAAACAGATACTAAATTAGAGGTAAATGAATTTTGATCGTAAATTAAATTCTCAAATTCAACATATTTAAAAGAAACCTCTTTATCGTTTATATTTACAATTGGAGAAGTATAACTTGAATTAAAAATTGGTCGAGTTGAATTAACTTGTAACGTAGCCTCGAAATTATTGCTTTCAAATTTATTGATAATCATAAAAAAGGAGCAATTTACCTTTTCATTTGGCTTTACTAATTTATCAGAAAATCGTGTATTGTTTAGAAAATCATAAATTTGTTTTTCTAAATTTTTAAATATTTGTGGATTCACATTCGTTACCTGAGCTGTATTAATAGACACAACTGCATTTAACTCTTGCGAATTAGCATAGAAAGCACTTAAAACAAATAGTATTAAAAATTTAATTCGCATATTTTTTTACAATTAGATTAACAATATCTACCGCTACTAATTCTTTCGATTTTAACGGGTTTTCAAATATATTAAAATCTTTATCAATAAAAGTCACTTTATTGGTTGGATGACCAAAACCTGCACCTTTATCGTTTAAAGAATTTAACACAATTAAATCTAAATTCTTTTTTTCAATTTTATATTTCGCATTTTCAATTTCATTTTCCGTTTCCAATGCAAAACCGATTAAAAATTGTTGCTTTTTTATTTGACCTAAAGATAATAAAATATCTTTATTTTTTTCTAATTCTATAGTAAACGTAGCTTCAGTCTTTTTTATTTTCTGTGATGCCACATTTTTTGGTTTATAATCGGCAACCGCTGCTGCTGCAATAGCTACATCAACGTGGTCAAAATACTGATGACAAGCATCATACATTTCATCTGCAGAATTGACTCTTATTAAATTTATTAAACTGTGCTTAATTTGAAGATGTGTTGGACCAGAAACTAAAATAACTTCAGCACCTAAATTTGCAGCTGCTAAGGCAATATCGAAGCCCATTTTACCTGTAGAATGATTTCCGATGAAACGAACTGGATCAATTGCTTCATATGTTGGCCCAGCAGTTATCAAAATCTTTTTACCTTTTAAAGGCAATTTATTTTCGATATCTTTTTCCAGAAAAGCAATAATATTTTCAGGTTCAGCCATTCTACCCTCACCACTTAAACCACTTGCCAATTCACCACTTTCAGCCGGAATAATAGTATTTCCAAAACTTGCTAATTTATCAAAATTCATCTTTGTTGTTGGATGAATGTACATATCTAAATCCATTGCTGGCGCAAAATACACAGGGCATTTCGCAGATAAATAAGTAGCCATAAGAAGATTGTCGCAAGTGCCTGAAGCCATTTTCGACAGGGTATTTGCTGTTGCAGGCGCAATAAGCATATAATCTGCCCAAAGAGCTAATTCTACATGGTTATTCCATGAAGCATTCTCGTCTTCTTCGTTATAAAAATTAGAGTAAACTGGGTTTTTAGAAAGAGTAGATAATGTTAAGGGAGTAACAAAATCTTTAGAAGCAGGTGTCATGACAACTTGTACATGTGCACCTGCTTTTATAAGAAGTCTTACTAATGAGGCTGTTTTATAAGCTGCAATTCCACCAGAAATTCCTAGCAAAACTTTTTTCCCGTTTAAAACAGACATTAAAGTAATTTTAAATTATTTAGTATCTCTATGATAAATTTTACCATCTAACCATTCTTGTACTGCTAAAGCATGTGGTTTTGGTAATTTTTCGTAATATTTAGAAACTTCGATTTGTTCTTTGTTTTCGAAAACTTCCTCTAAACTATCATTATAAGTAGCAAATTCATCTAACTTATCTAATAATTCTTTTTTAATTTCAGAATTAATTTGATTCGCTCTTCTTGCTATTATAGTAATTGCTTCATATACATTCCCAGTTGGTTCTTCAATAGCACTTTTGTTGTAAGTTACAGTATTAACTGGAGCATTCGTCTTCTTTAAATCCATAATAATGATTAATTTGTATATTGTTTCAATTCTTTATCTACTTTTTCAAGCATTTTATTTGCTTTTTCTAAATACTTAGTATCCGCTTTAAATTTTACTAAATTTTGATAGTATACTTTTGTTGTATTTAATCTTTCTTCTTTTTTAGCTGGAACACTATTTACAGCTAATTTATACATAGAATCGTATTTGTAAAACAAAGCATCTTCTTTGTATTTAGAACCTGGATAATTAAACATAAAATTATCTAAAGCCTTAACAGCTGCATTATAATCTCTTGTAAATTCTCCAATTGTATTATATTGTTTAGCAATTTCGTATGCTTTTAATTCTAACTTCTCTGTCAATTGTTTAACAACTTCATTTGCTTTAGGCAAAAGTGTAGAATTAGGATACTTATTAATAAAAGCTTGAATTTTATTTAATCCTTTTTCAGTATCTACCTGATCTAAACTATACATTGGTGAAGTTTTAGAATAACATTCAGCTCCTAAAAATGCAGCTTCTTCTGCTTTTGGACTTTTAGGATAACTAGATGCAAAACTTTCAAATTGGTAAGCTGCAGATATATACTGTTTATTCATATACAGCGCATGTGCATAATTGAAAAATGCATTTTCAGATTGAGCTTTACCTCTATAAGAAGCAGCATATTGTTCAAACAAACGCGTTGCTTTTGAATATTTTTTCTTTTCTACTTGCTTTAAAAAAACGGTTGTCTTATACTCTACATCGTCTGATTTTAAAGCCTTTTGATATTCACTACAAGAAGAAAGTACTAAAACTCCAAAAAGAATATATATAAATTTATTCATATTTATTATAAATGTTTTACCCTTTGAGCAATTCAAAAAGCAACTGCAAAGGTAGATATATTTTTATGTTTTACAAAAAAGATTTTTTAACCTAAATTTTTTATAAAATTTGCCAATCTTTCTGATAAGTTTTCATCTACATTTACTAAAGGCAAACGAACCGTATTTTCTGATAAACCTAAGTGTTTAAATACTTCTTTTATACCAGCAGGATTTCCTTGTTCGAAAATCATATCAATTGAATCTGCTAATTTATAATGTAAATGATAAGCTTCTTTTACTTTCTTATTCAATCCTAAACGAACCATTTCAGAAAATTCTTTAGGAAAACCTTCTCCAATTACTGAAATAACTCCTGCTCCACCCGCTAAAACCATTGGTAATGTAATCATATCATCACCTGAAATTACTAAGAAATCTTCTGGTTTATCTTGAATGATTTTCATTGCTTGAACGATATCTCCAGCCGCTTCTTTAATTCCGATAATGTTTTTGAAATCTTTAGCTAATCTTAAAACTGTATTTGGTAACATGTTACTAGCTGTTCTTCCAGGTACATTATAAATAATTACTGGAATTGGAGACGCTTCAGCAACCGCTTTAAAATGTTGGTAAATACCTTCTTGAGTTGGTTTATTATAATATGGTGATACTGATAAAATAGCAGAAAAACCAGCAAAATTTCTAGTTTTTAATTCTTCAACAACTTTTGCAGTATTGTTTCCTCCAACTCCTAAAACCATAGGAACTCTTCCATTATTTGCAGCAGCAATTGTAGCAATTACTAATTCTTTTTCATCATTTGTTAAAGTAGCCGTTTCTGCTGTTGTACCAAGAACAACTAAATATTCTACCCCTCCTTCAATTACAAAGTTTACAATTCTTGTTAAAGCTTCAGTATCTACTGAAAAATCTTTTTTAAATGGCGTAACTAGTGCAACACCAGTTCCTAAAAATGATTGCATATTATATTTTTTTAAGTATTTTTAAATATTTGAATAATTCCGTAATAAATTCTTCGTGCTTTTCCGCAACTGTATTGATAGACAAATGATTAATTCTTTTATCAATAGTATAAAACCCCACTTTAAATTTAGCTTTTGAACTTTTAGTTACTAATAATAATGTTGGTTTTTGAACATCATAATAACTAATAAGCATATCAAAATTTTGGTTGGTAAAATTAGTAACTCTTTCACTCTTAAACAAACCTCCAAAGGAGATATCTTTCCCAAAAAAATAATCGAAAGAATCTAAAAGTGATTTTTTGTTTTTATTTACAAACGATAAAATTTCAATATTATTTTTATCAATTCCGTGTTTTGCAATTTCGTCTATAAGTACTTCCTGATTTTGAAAATAATTACCGTCAATTAAAACTCCAACTTTCTCAATTTTATTTGGAGGCTCCTGTAGAGAATACTCTCTTAACTTTTTATTTACTTTTCTTTTAAGGAAAAAATCTTTAATTATTTTAGAAATCATTGTAAATTTACTTCTTTTACAAAATTAAAGTAATCTATTGGAATTTATGATGTTCAAAAGTAAAAATACTAATCATCTTTACACAATTTTTGTTACAATTTTAACATTAATAGTTTTTAACGCTTGCAAATCAAAACCTTATACGAATTATTCCGTTGAAGGCAAGAAAATTGAAATCAATGAAAGCTATACTTCTAATCAAAAAATTGAATCCTATATTGCGCCATACAGAAATCATATTAATAAAGATTTAGACAGTATTATTTCTTTTTGCCCAGAAACATTAGACAAAAACAAAGGCGAATGGCAAACTAATATTGGAAACTTTATGGCTGATGCTTGTTTAGAATTAGCTAATCCTATTTTTTTCAAAAGAGAAAACAAAAAAATTGACATTACTTTATTCAATCATGGTGGAATTCGTTCAATAATTCCGAAAGGAAACATCACCAAAAGAAATGCTTTTGAAGTGATGCCTTTTGAAAATAGTTTAATTGTTGTGGCTTTAAAAGGAGATAAAATTAAAGCAATGGCACAACACATCATCACTGAAAAAAAACCTCACCCATTAAATGGCCTTACGATATATCTGAATAAAAACAATGAGATTACCAATATCTTATTTAATGAAAAGCATATAGATGAAACTAAAATATATTATGTTTTAACGTCTGATTATTTATCGAATGGTGGAGATAACATGACTTTTTTCTTAAAAAATGAAGGAACTTACGATTTGAATTATAAAATTAGAAATGTTTTAATTGATTATTTTTACAATCATAAATCGATTGAAGCATCAAATACACCAAGAATTATTAAAGAATAAGTACGGATCAAATTCTGCAGGAACACATGAAAAGAAGAACATTTTTAAAAAACACAGCTGCAACAACAGCATTAGTTACTCTTGGTGATTTTTCATTATCTAGTTTTACAACCGTTAAAGAAAAGAAGATAACTATTTTACACACTAATGATGTACACAGTCATATTGATCCTTTTCCAAAAGACCATCCAAAAAATCCAGGTATGGGTGGTGTGGCTAGAAGAGCTAATGTTATTGAAAAAATCAGAAAAGAAGAAAACAATGTGTTACTTTTAGATGCTGGAGATATTTTTCAAGGTACACCCTATTTCAATTATTATGGTGGTGAATTAGAATTCAAATTAATGAGCATGATGCAATATGATGTTGCAACAATGGGTAACCATGATTTCGATAATGGAATTGATGGATTTAATGCCATGCTTCCTCATGCCAATTTTGATTTCGTTTCTGCTAATTATGATTTCAAAAACACTGTCCTAGATGGAATTGTAAAACCTTATAAAATCATCATTAAAGACGGAATTAAAATAGGAATATTTGGTTTAGGAGTGGAATTAAACGGATTAGTAGACAAGAAATTATACAAAGAAACTGTTTACAACAATCCTATTGAAGTAGCCACTGATATTGCAAAACAACTTAAAGAAATCGAAAAATGTGATTTAATAATTTGTTTATCGCATTTAGGATTTGATTATAAAAACGAACCAGAAAAAGTATGTGATGTGAAATTAGCTGCAGCAACACAACATATCGATTTAATCATTGGTGGTCACACGCATACATTTTTAGACAAACCAATTGTAAAAATAAATAAAGTTGGAAAAAAAGTTATCGTGAATCAAGTGGGCGCCTATGGAATTAATTTAGGCAGAATTGATTTCTATTTAAGCGATAATTCGAAATACATTGGACAAGAAAAAAATATTACGCTCTAAGGTTTTTTTGATCTCGTGCAAGTAAATATCTAAGTAAAAAATAATAAACTGGAATTTCAACAATACATGCAATTATTACTAACCATAAATGACTCATATAATAATGATTTATAGAAGTAAATAATCCTGCAAAAAACATTGTAATTAAAGTAAGCATTAAATACAAATCTCTCCTATTTCTTTTATTCAAAAAATAATTAACTATACTCAATAGTAAAGTAATTATAAAAACTACAATATAATTAAACACTATAAATACTTGAGAAGATTTATCGGCGTGATCAAAACAAAACACCCAATAAAACAATAAAGAAAACATAAAAGTAAAATCCCAAAGCCTAAATATCGTGCAAATGGCGACTTTTTATTCACGTATTTGAAATCCAATATAGCATAATACAGAATAATATAAATTACACCCATATATAACATAGTTGCATACAGATATAAACTTTTATCTTCTAATAAAGTACAATTGTCGGCAATGAAAATAAAAACCAACATGGTTAAATTCAAAAGGGTTCTTTTACTTTTTCTACCAGTTAAATATAAAAAGGCAATTGCAGGAATAATGATTGGCTTAACCAATAAAGCATAATCTTTAAGCTCTACAATATTTTCCAAAAATAAGTATAGTGCAAAGGCCACAAAGTACACTATTAGAGGCACTTTTACCAATTCTTTCTTTAATATTTGATTTTTTCTACTATACATTATTTTTTTTAGTTCTTAAAATGGAATAATTTACAAAGAAATAATATGAAAATATTTGTGTAACCAAATTTACTAATTTAAAAACCCAATTATAATCAATTTTCTTCATAAAGATAAAATACATATCAGAAATAATGAAGGCGATTACCATCATCAATAAAAAGAAATTGGTCTTTGAATTTTTATAAACGTATAAAATGACAGTCATAATCCCAAATAAAATTAGGGATAAACCATATAAATATAAAATAATTTTTTCAATTATATCATCTGTATTAATCGTTAATATAACACTTACAAAGAGTAATATTAAAAATAGCAGAACTAAAAAGAAAAAAAAGGCAAACTTACTTAAGGTATAATTTTTAATAATTAGCAATAAATCGTTTGTTACGTAATATAACAAAACCAGATATGGAATTAAGAAAAACACTAATGATAAAAGATAAAATCCTTCCGGATCTTTTAATACTAACATCTCACCAATGTAAAAGGCAATAAAACAAATAATCGTATGTATTTCCGATTTGGAATTGGTCTTTCTTAAATAATAATACAATAAAATAGGTAAGAATAACGGTTTTGTTAGCAATTCAATTTCTCTAACGCTGAATACTGATGAAAGTATATACAACAGAGAAACAGCTGCAAAACTGTATAAAATATATTTTTTCTTACTAATCATTTATCATTTTTTGAAATTGATATTCGTCAATAATTTCAATTTTTAGTTGATTGGCTTTTTCTAATTTTGAAGGTCCCATATTGGCTCCAGCAACAACGTAATTTGTTTTAGCTGAAATAGAACTTCCTACTTTACCTCCATTATCTTCAATGGCTTTTTTCAAATCATCTCTAGAATAAATTTCAAAAACACCAGAAACTACAAAAATTTTACCTTCTAATTTATTAGAAACTGATGTGGAAACTTCATTCAATTCAAATTGCAATCCAACTTCTTTTAATTTATTGATAATAGTTATATTATCTAAATTTTGAAAGAAGTCAACCACACTTTGAGCAATACGCTCTCCAATTTCGTCAACAGTAATTAAATCGATTATCGTAGCATTTGCTAAGTTATCAATATTTTTATAATGTTTCGCTAATTTTTTTGCAACAGTTTCACCTACATATCTGATACCCAAAGCATACAGCACTCTATCAAATGTAATTTCTTTAGATTTTTCAATACCTGAAATCAGATTTTCGGCTGATTTATCTGCCATTCTATCCAAAACAACAACCTGTTCTTTTTTCAAATCGTATAAATCAGCATAATTTTGAACCAATCCCGCATTGAAAAGTAAAGCTACCGTTTCTCCACCTAAACCTTCAATATCCATTGCTTTTCTAGTAATAAAATGCTGAATTCTTCCGATAATTTGAGGTGGACAACCGTAATAATTTGGACAATAATGATTGGCTTCACCTTCATTTCGAATTAATTCTGAATTACATTCTGGACAATGAGAAATATAAGCTGTTGGTTGTTCTTGACTTCCTCTTTGAGCCACTCCAATAATTTTAGGAATAATTTCGCCACCTTTTTCCACAAAAACTTCATCACCAATACGAATGTCTAATTTTGCTATCTGATCGGCATTATGCAACGAAGCTCGTTTTACAATTGTACCAGCCAATTGAACTGGCTCTAAGTTAGCCACTGGTGTAATAGCACCCGTTCTTCCTACTTGATAGGAAATGGATTGTAAAATCGTACTCACCTGCTCTGCTTTAAACTTATACGCCATAGCCCAACGAGGTGATTTTGCTGTATAACCTAATTCTTCTTGAAAATGAATATTGTTAACTTTTACAACTACTCCATCTGTTTCATAAGGTAAATTATGACGGTTTTTATCCCAATATTCAATAAATTCGAAAACTTCTTCTATAGATTTTGCAAGTTTACTTTCATTTGGAACTTTAAAGCCTAGCTTTCTTGATAATTCTAAAACTTCAAATTGTGAGTCAATTGGTAAATTATTTCCAATCATTGAATACAGCAAACATTCTAACGGACGTTTAGCTACTTCAGCACTATCTTGTAATTTTAAACTACCCGATGCTGTATTTCTTGGGTTTGAATAAGGTGTTTCACCAATTTCAATTAATTCCTGATTCATTTTTTCAAAACCAGAAAAGGGAAGAATAATTTCTCCTCGAATATCGAATTTTTCTGGAAAACCATTATTTAATTGTAAAGGAACCGATTTAATGGTTTTAATATTATTTGTAACATCATCACCTTTAAAACCATCTCCACGAGTTACAGCTCGTACTAGTTTTCCATTTTCATAGGAAATACTAATTGAAGCACCATCGTATTTTAATTCACACGTAAACTCCAACGAAACATCTCCTAATATTTTCTGACAACGCGTTTGCCAATCCAACAAATCTTCTTTTGAATACGAATTATCTAATGAATACATTCTAAATTCATGTTCAACAGTATTAAAATTTTTAGTAATGGTTCCACCTACACGTTGTGTTGGAGAATTTTCATCAAAAAATTGTGGATGAGCATTTTCTAAATCTTGTAATTGCTTCAGTTTAGCATCAAAATCAAAATCTGAAATAGTTGGTTTATCTAACACATAATAGTTATAATTGTGTTGATTTAATTCAGTTCTTAAGGATTGAATAGTTTCTAAAACAGTCATATTAAGATACTTTGATTAATGCAATAAGTTTAGTGTATAATTCACCTTTACTGATAATTCCTCCATTTTCAATAATTTTGAAAACTTCTTCATTTCGATTTTCTGGAACTTCTTTTTTTCCGGTTTGAAGCATTATAGAATCACCAAATAAATTATCGCCTAACCATTCTAAACCTTCAGCCGTAAAAAAATCTACAGAATGATCTGAAGTTTGAATAATTAAAGATTCTAAAAAAGTATCATGACATTTAAAAAGGAAAATATGATTTTTAGAAAAATGATCTATAAAACGAACATTCGTAATCGCTTTATCCCAAATCATATCAGAAAAAACATCAATTTCTTGAAGCGCTATTTCTGGTTTATTGGTTTTAATTTCATCCCATTCTTTTTTATCAATGGATTGAGTAGCTAAAAAGGTAACAAACTCAGGATGAAGTTCTTCAAGCTGTTCTTTCGTTAAACGAGTATATTTCATTGGTGCGATTTTATATTTTTATAATTTCCGAATGTAAGGAATAGTAAAAATAAAAAAAGCGTTGCAAATGCAACGCTTTTTAATGAAATATTTTTTTCGAAATTATGCTTTTTCAGCAACGATTTCGTATGGTAATTCAATGATAACTTCTCTGTGTAAACGTACAGTAGCGTTATATTTACCAATTCTTTTAACAATTCCAGAAGTGATGAATTTTCTGTCTACTGAATGTCCATTTGACTCTAAAGCTTGAGCAATATCAACATTTGAAATAGATCCGAATAATTTCTCACCACCTGCTTTTGCAGTAATTTTGATCTCTAAAGCTTTTAATGCTTCAGCTAAAGATTTAGCATCAGCAACAATTTTAGCTTCTTTGTGAGCTTTTTGTTTTAAATTTTCAGCTAAAACTTTTTTAGCAGAAGAAGTTGCTAAAATAGCAAATCCTTGAGGAATTAAATAGTTACGACCATAACCGTTTTTTACAGTTACTACATCATCTTTAAATCCTAAATTTTGAACGTCTTGTTTTAATATAAGTTCCATGTTGTTGTCCTTTTTTTATTTTAGAAGTTAGCTCCGATTAATCGAAGCAACAACTAGATTAAATTATTATTTTAATAAATCCGCCACGTAAGGCATTAAAGCTAAATGACGAGCTCTTTTTACAGCAACAGAAACTTTTCTTTGGTATTTTAAAGAAGTACCTGTTAAACGTCTTGGTAAAATTTTACCTTGCTCGTTAACGAATTTTAATAAAAAATCAGCATCTTTATAATCGATATACTTGATACCAGATTTTTTGAAACGACAATATTTTTTTTGTTTGTTAGTATCGATATTTAAAGGAGTAAGATATCTGATATCTCCTTCTTTTTTTCCGCTAGCTATTGACATGATGATTAAGCTTTAGTTTTTAATTTTTCTCTTCTTCTTTCAGCCCAAGCTACTGCATGTTTGTCTAATGCAACAGTTAAGAATCTCATAATTCTTTCGTCTCTTCTGAATTCAGTTTCTAAAGAAATGATTAATTCAGCTGGAGCTTGGTACTCAAATAAATGGTAAAAACCACTTTTCTTGTGTTGGATTTCATAAGCTAATTTTTTTAAGCCCCAATCCTCTTTCGATACCATTTTTGCACCCTTAGAAGTAAGAAAATCTTCGAATTTGCTTACTGTTTCCTTTACCTGAACTTCAGATAAAACGGGATTCAAAATGAAAACAGTTTCATAATTTTTCATCTATGTTTATTTTTAAATTGGGTGCAAAGATAATCATTATTATTTAATCTCCAAATTTGAAAAAACATATTTTTTTTAGTTGAATATTAGTATTGTGAGAATTTTTTACTTATTTTTATGGTGTAAAAACTAACTACTTAAACTATGAAGTTAAACACAATTGTTGTAGACGATAGCTCTATCCAAAGAATTACTATAGCAAAATTGATTTCTGAACATCCAAATTTAAAACTAGGCGGGGATTTTTCAAATGCATTAGAAGCCAAAAATTACATCTCCAATCATCCGGTCGATTTAATTTTTTTAGATATTGAAATGCCACACATTACAGGCTTTGATTTACTTGATGGTTTAAAAATAAAACCACAGATTGTTTTTATAACATCAAAAGCTGATTATGCGGTAAAGGCTTTCGAATATTCTGCATTAGACTTTCTTCAGAAACCTATTAAAAAGGAACGTTTTTTAACTTCGGTTAAAAAGGCTTTGGAAATGTACCAATTGAAACATGAACACATTCATGACGACCACGGACCTCATCTTATTATTAAGAGTAATTTAAAGAAAATTAAAATTTACACTTCTCATATTAAATGGGTTGAAGCATTTGGCGATTATATTAAAGTAGTAACTTATGAAGATACACACTTAGTATTATCAACTATGAAAGCTTTTGAAAATGAATTACCAAATAATCATTTCTTAAGAATTCATAAATCCTATATTATCAATTTAGATAAAGTAGAACGATTTAACAGTAAACAAGTTGAAATTGATGGTGAAAAAATTCCTTTAAGTCGAAACAAAAAAGAAGAAATTATTACCATTCTTGAAAATTATTAATAATCTACATTTAATGTCGTCTTTATAGAACGATATTGTGAAGTAGCCTCAAAACTTATCAATACTTTTTTGATAAGTTTTTTTGTATTTATAAGGTCGGCATTATTTGGAATTTTAATCAAAATGGTTCTGATGTACTCATTTCTAATTCTGTTAATTGCAGGTTCTTCCGGACCAAGAATAGGTATTTGAAGATTTTGTTTCAATACATTATATAACCATGTTGAACCTTCACGTAATTTTTCAAAATCACGATGTTTCAATTTAATTTGCAACAATCTGAAATACGGTGGATATTGAAAATTACGTCTTTCGTACAATTGCTCATTAAACATCGCAACATAATTATTGTTTACCACTTGCTGAATAGTATTATGCATTGGGTTGTAGGTTTGTATAACCACACTACCCTTTTTAGATTTTCTTCCTGAACGACCAGCCACTTGAACCATCATTTGATACGCGCGTTCATAAGCACGATAATACGGTTGATTCAATAAATTATCTGCATTTAAAATTCCGACTAACGTAACATTCTCAAAATCCAATCCTTTCGCAAGCATTTGGGTTCCCACTAAAATATCAATTTCTTGATTTTTAAACGCATCAATCATTTTTTCGAAAGCAAATTTTCCTCGAGTCGTGTCTTGATCCATACGAGCAATTTTCTTATTCGGAAATAATTTGACTAACTCTAATTCTACCTGCTCAGTACCAAAACCTTTTGCCGAAATATCTAACGAATTACATTGATGACAATGCGTTGGTTTCGCCATGCTATGTCCGCAATAATGACATTTCAGTACACTTTTATATTTATAGTAGGTTAAACTCACATCGCAACTCGGACATTGAGGTACATGTCCACATGTTGAGCATTCTATATATGGAGAATATCCTCTACGATTTTGAAACAACATGATTTGTTCGTTATTCGCAAGTGTTTCATGCATTCTTTCTAATAATTCATCCGAAAAATGACCATCCATTCGTTTACGGAAGTATTTATCTTTTAAATCAATAAGATGAATTTCCGGCAATACCACATTATTGAATCGCTCAAACAATTCAATTAATCCGTACTTATTTGATTTCGCATTATAATAAGATTCTATACTTGGCGTAGCACTACCTAACAACACTTTGGCGTCATGAAATTTGGCTAATACAATAGCGGCGTCTCTGGCATGATATCTTGGTGCTGGATCTTGTTGTTTATAGGTAGCTTCATGTTCTTCATCAACTACAATCAAACCTAAATTGGAAAAGGGTAAAAACAAAGCACTTCGAACTCCTAAAACCACTTTAGCTTTGTCGGAATTTTGCAATACGTGATTATATACTTCAACGCGTTCGTTAGAATTATATTTCGAATGGAAAACCGCAATTTGATTTCCAAAATAGGCCGATAAACGTTGTACTAATTGTGTCGTTAAAGCAATTTCTGGTAATAAAAACAAAACTTGTTTATCTTGTTGTAAATATTCTTCAATAAGTTTAATGTACACTTCTGTTTTTCCAGAAGCGGTTACACCATGAAATAAATTCACATCAAAATTTTGGAAGTTTTCTTTAATATTTTCTAATGCTTTGGCTTGAGGATTGCTCAAATGAATTTCGTAATCCTCTTCTTTTTCAAAAGAAACTCTATCGGTATTAATATAATATTCTTCAAAAATACCTTTTTCCACTAACGATTTAATTACTGCAGCACTCACGCCAGAAGTTTCCATCAATAATTTAGAGGCAATTGGTTTTTTCTCTGTAGCTTGCAATTGAAAATAATGCAGAACAATTTCTTTTTGCTTTTTCGCCTTACCTAAGATTTCAAGTAATTCTTGTAATTGTTCTTGTTGTAAAAATTCATCATGTAGTTTGATGTATTTTACCAATTTCGGTTTGTAATTTTCCTGAACTTCTTCCTGCATGATTAGCAAACCTTTCGCTAATAAGCTTTGAATGATTGGAATTACATTTTTCTTATTTAAGATTTGAGAAATTTCAGAAATCGTAATCGAAGATTTATTTTCTAAAGCTTCCAACACTAAGAATTCTTCATCGGTTGCCTCGCTTTTATCTGCTTCTGAATGAGAAGAAGAAATAATCGTTTCGCTTTCTAGAATCAATCCAGAAGGCAAAGCCGATTTAAAAACTTCGCCAATCGAACACATATAATACGATGCAATCCATTGCCAATGACGTAATTGAATGTCATTTACAATAGGCGTTTCATCAATAATTTGACTGATATCTTTCGCTTCGTATAATTGTGGTGGCGTGGTATGTTTTTCTACTACTAAAGCTGTAAAAATTTTCGATTTTCCAAACGGAACTGTAACACGCATTCCAGGTTGCAAAAACTTGTATTCTTCCGCATTTACCGAATACGTAAATGTTTTATCAAGATTGAGAGGAAGAATAACGTTGATGAAATGCATTAAAAAATGAAAATTTCGAATTAAAGTTTTACAATAATATCATTTCACAATTAGTAAATGATAAACTAAATTTTTAAAATTTTGAAGTTATTTGTGACTAACCGTAATTACAAATGAAATTAATGTAATTAAACATATAACAATTGAAACTTGACCAAATATTTTTCCGAAATTATCGAAACTCTTGAATACACAAATAAGTATAGAAATGAAGGCATTAATAACTAAAACTCCTATAATTGCACCAATTGATTCAAAAAAATTTTCAATTACTAAATTACCTTCTAAAAAAGTAATTATAACTGAAAAGAGTATTCCTACTACAACACCTCTATTATTATTCATATAAAAAAATTAACTTTCCATCTTACTTTCCAACATAAATTGAAATGTCAATTTGGACTTTTTACTTTTCCCTTTTAACTTGGCTCTTTTTACTTGGCTCTTTACTAATCTAACTTCTCCGTTAATTTTTTAAATACTTCTTTAGCTTCTTTTCCTTCGTATAAAATTTCGTAAACCGCATTAATGATTGGTGTTTTAGCCTTATAATCTAAATTTAAATTATAAGCACTTTTACTCGCATAATACCCTTCGGCAACCATACTCATTTCCATTTGAGCTGATTTTACTGTGTAGCCTTTTCCAATCATATTCCCAAACATTCTATTTCTAGAAAACACCGAATAACCTGTAACCAATAAATCTCCTAAATAAGCTGAATTATTAATATTACGTTTCATTCTATGAACTTTCTTTATAAAACGTTTCATTTCACGAATAGCATTACTCATTAAAACCGCTTGAAAGTTATCTCCATAACCTAATCCATGTGCAATACCAGCTGCAATAGAATAAATATTTTTCAATACAGCTGCATATTCTGTTCCAATAATATCGTCGGAAGTTTTTGCTTTGATATAATAGCTCGATAAATTTTTAGCTACATATTTTGCTTTTTCTTTATCAGCACAAGCAATAGTAAGATAAGAAAGTCTTTCCATCGCTACTTCTTCTGCATGACAAGGCCCCGTAATTACTCCGATATTTTCGTATGGAATAGAATACATTTTATGAAAATGCTCCCCAACAATTAAACTGGTTTCTGGAACAATACCTTTAATTGCTGAAAAAATAATTTTTCCTTCTAAAGAAACCGTCATTTTTTCCAATTCATCTTTTAAAAAGGCAGATGGAATAGCAAAAATTACAACATCAGCAAATGCTACTGCTTCATTAATATCGTTAGTAAGTTGTAATTTATTTATATCAAAAGCTACTGAACTTAAATAATTTGGATTGTGTTTTTGGTGTTTTAAATGTTCTAACGCATATGTACTTCTCATATACCAAGCGATTTTCTCTTGGTTTTCACATAACATTTTAGCGATAGCTGTTGCCCAGCTTCCTCCACCAATTACAGCAAATTTTTTATTGTTTTCCATGTTCTAAAAAAATGAACCTCAAAAATACACTTTTCAATGGCAATATCAAAATAGTAATACAATATCAAGTCAAAAATCGTAAACAAATAACAAATTAATTCCTACTTCATAATAAAAATCGTGTTTTTGTTAACGACTTGTGAATAGCCATTTTTTGGCACGGCTATTGAAATAAACTAAGAAACCAAAATATTAAGCCTATGAAAACTTTAAAATTACTATTCGTTACGTTTATTGCAGCATTAAGCTTATCATCTTGTACAACAGATGTATTTATAAACGATTACCATGATGAAGTTACTTTACCAGAATTAATAGAAGGTTACGATTTATGGTACATAGATTACAACAGAACAACTGGAAATGGTGATGTTCCGTTTTTATCAAAAGCTTTTACCATGTCTTTTCTAAATGGAAATTTATATGCTAATAACAATTTAGTAGGGATTGGTAGTACAGGCGGTGGATATGGTGTTAATATTGGCTATTACGATTTTACCTATCATACTATTCGTTTTCATCATAATATAAATGGATTTTATGAGCTTGAAGTAGTTCAAATTGCGCCTAATGAAATCAAATTAATTGACCATTATCAAAATACGGCATACTATTTGATTGGCTACCAAAGAAGTTCTTTTGATTATGATAGAGTGTTTTACGATAACATGCATTACTTCTTACAAGAATATGTAGCTTGGGAAAAAGTGTACACAAGTTCTACTGGAACTCCGAATGTATTTGATGCGGAAAACTACTTAAAATTTGTAATTGGAAGTAACGACACGTTTCGTTCATCTCAAGATTATATGATAAGTAATTTGAATAATATTTATTGGGATTATACAGGAAACTACAACATTCAAAATGTTCCTGGTAATTATTATACTAAAAAATTAAATCTATATTATAACACAAATGATTATGAAGGATTTAATATCACAGTATTAAACGATGGAAGAATAAGATTATATCACTTATCAAGTGGCACAACATATGAATTTGTTGGTAGAGGTTTCATTCCAATAATGAGAAATGCAGCTTCAAGAACCAAAACAAATTTGGAATTTAAAAAATAGTTAGTAGTTTAGTTTGTTAGTAAAAGCGTCGGTAGAATTTTTTCTCCGACGCTTTTTTATTTTATGGTGAGTCTTTAATGAATTTTTAAAACCTCAGTTTGAGTGTTCTGATGAAGAATGAATCAGAATGTATCGAGAATAGTTTTAAAAAATTTTCTAATTCTCGATACATCCCAATTACATTGGTACACTCGAACTGACGAAAATCTATTTAAAAAACTATTTTAAAACACTTATCTAATAACTCAATTCTACAATTTCTCTCACTTTCTCTAATGTGATGTTTTGTTTTTCTCCCATTGCTTTCCAACCTCTTTCTTCAAAACGATTGACAATAAAATTAGCGGTATCTTCGTAATTTGTTGTAGCTTGAGATAATTTAGTTTCCATTCCCATTTCTTCTAAGAATGCTACTAATTTTGAAATAGCGTTTTGTGCTTTTTCTTCAATTGTATTTCCTGAAACTTGAAACACTCTTTCTCCAAATTGAGCCAGTTTTTCTTTTTTGGTTTCGAACATTACGCGATATAAATTCGGACCAATAATAGCCAATGTTCTGGCATGATCAATTTCGTATAATGCAGTTAACTCGTGCCCAATCATGTGAGTTGCCCAATCGGAAGCTACACCTTTTTGGATTAATCCGTTTAATGCCATAGTTGCACACCACATAAAGTTAGATGCTAATTTGTAATCGGTTGGGTTTTCTACTACTTTCGGACCAATTTCTACTAAGGTTTGTAAAATACCTTCTGAAATACGGTCTTGTAATAATGCATCTTGTGGAAACGTTAAATATTGTTCTAAAACATGTGTGAAAGCATCTACTACTCCATTTTGAATTTGTCTTTTTGGTAACGATTGAATTACCGTTGGATCACAAATAGAAAATTGAGGAAACAATGCACTTCCACCTAACGTTAGTTTTTCATGTGTGGCATCAATTGTAATTACTGCACCCGAATTCATTTCAGAACCTGTTGCTGGTAACGTTAAAACCGTTCCAAAAGGAATCACTTTCGAAACATCTTTAAACAGGATTCTCTTTTTAAGAATATCAACTGCATCGCCTTCGTAATTTACTGCTCCAGAAATAAATTTCACACCATCAATTACACTACCGCCACCAACGGCTAAAATAAAATTGATTTTCTCGGTACGAATAATTTCAACAGCTTTCATTAACGTTTCAAAACGCGGATTCGGTTCTATTCCACCAAACTCTATCACCTCAAAACCTTTTAAGTTTTCAGTAACTTGAGCATGAACACCGTTTTTAAAAATACTTCCACCACCATAAGCCAACATGATTTTCGCATTGGCAGGAACTAAAGAGGCTAATTTTTCTATTTGATTTTGACCAAAAACATAATTGGTCGGATTGTATAATTCGAAGTTTAACATAGTACATTTTATTTAGAAGCACAAAGTTACTAAATGTTTGTATGTACAAATGATAAAGGAATGTTAAGATAATTTCCCTTCTCTTTTCATTTTTTCGATAAAGTTCTTGTAATCTGTATAATGATGATACTGACTATCCACAAAACTTAGGTTTTTAGCTTTAAATGGAAAAACTTCATGGATCACATAATGATACAAATCTTCTTTTATAGCTTCAATTTGAGATCTTGATTGAATTTGAAAATAAGTTCTTATTTTTTTATTTTCAAAAGTAAATTCCACATAATTATTTACACCAATTGAAAACATTGGCCCGTATTTAGAGTTATTTGTTGAATCACCAACTACATTTCCATAACTAATTCGTAAATTTTGAATTTCTGAAAATAAATACAATTTATCTAAAATTTGAATTCCTTTATTTTCGAATGAAATACTATTGATTAAATCACCTTTTGCAATTTCATATTCCTTAAAACGAATAAAACTAGATATCAATAATCCAAAAATTGGCAAAAAAATTGTAATTCCAAAAATTTTAATTATCAACGATTCACTATTTATATTTCTTAAAAAAAGATAATATATCAATGCAACTATTAATAAAAACAATCCACTAAAATCGGATATTTTTTCAGACAAAGTATTTCTTTTCCAATAATTTAATTTTCTTGGTATAAATACCCTAGCTTTAAATTTCATTTTAATTATTTAAATTAGAATTATATCTATTCCTAAAAAAATTCATAGTTTCAATAATTCTTTCGGGATTGATATAATTATATAAACCAAAACTCAATTTTACTCCGTTTGATGTGAAAATTTCCAAATAATAATCAGATGTTTTGTTTCTTGGCACTATTGTAAATCCATAATCATAAATTTGATCCCAATAATATTTGGTTTTATGAATTTCAATTCCTTCTTCAGAGATTTTAATTTCTTCTAATTTTCTTGTTTTATTATACCAAGTAAAAAGTATCAAAAAAAGTAGTAAACCAAAGGCAATATATCTACTGAAAACATCTTCAATAGCTCGTAATCCAAAAATAAAAGTTATAAAACCAAATACTACATAAATAAATTTGTTGGATTCTTTATTATTAAATATAATTTCTTCCTTATATTTTTCAATGAAAGAACCATATTCTTTAGACCTAACGAAATATGGTGAATCAAATAAAAAATCGATTAACATATTTTTTTGTTTAGGCTGACTTTCTATCAGATTTTCAATTTCTTGATTAATCATGAATTACTTCTTATAAAACAAATTATGCTCTACATATTCCCAAACTTTGTGAGGCAACATTGGGATGACATTTTTATTGTTTTTAATGCTTTCGCGAATGAAAGTCGAGGATAATTCTACTACTGGTGCGCCTACTCTGTGAATTTTGGGATGATTGACAAATTGCTCGTCCATTTCACCTGAGTTTAAACGTGGATATACGTATATATGATGATGTTGTAAAATCACTTCGTAGTTTTTCCATTTATGAAGTGAATTTAAATTGTCTTCACCCATAATTAAAGAGAATTCGTAATTAGGATGTTTCTCTTGTAAATGCACTAATGTATTGATTGTAAAATTCGGTTGTGGTAATTTGAATTCTACATCTGAAGGTTTAATTTTCGGGAAATCTTCTGTTGCCAAATGTACCATGTGTAAACGATGGTAATCATCTAACAAAGTGTTTTTTTGTTTATGCGGATTGTGTGGCGTAACCACCATCCAAATTTGATCCAAATCAGAATGCTCTGCCATATGATTGGCAATAATTAAATGCCCAATATGAATGGGATTAAATGTTCCGAAATATAAACCTATTTTCATTGTTTGTTTTTCTTCCACAGAGTTTCGCAAAGTTTTTAACAAAGTTTCGCAAAAAATAAAAATTTTGTGGCTCTTTGTGAAGGTTTGTGAATCTCTGCGTAATAACTATTTATTAATAAATTCTTTCACCAATTGATAGGCTTCTTCTTTAGCTGTATCTAAATCGTAATTTTTAATAATCGTATCAAACTGTGGTGCGGTAGCTAATTCAACGTGTGCTTTAGCAATACGCATGTTGATTTTATCATCACTTTCTGTAGAACGCTCTTTCAAACGACGTTTTAATTCGTCTACACTTGGTGGTTTTACAAAAACTGCTAAGGTTTCTTCTGGGAATTTTCTTTTAATACGTAATCCACCTGCTACATCAATATCGAAAATTACATGTTTACCTTGAGCCCAAATACGTTCTACTTCTGTTTTCAACGTTCCGTAGAAATTGTCTGTATACACTTCTTCCCATTCTACGAAATCTTCAGCTTTAATATGTTGTTTGAATTCGTCCCAAGAAATAAAATAATAATCTTTGCCATTTACTTCTTCACCTCTAGGCGCACGAGTAGTGCAAGAAATAGAGAATTCTAAATTTAAATCTTCTTGTTTTAATAAATGTCTTACTATAGTGGTTTTTCCCGAACCTGAAGGCGCTGAGAATACTAATAATTTTCCTTTGTTCATTGTGTTGTGTCATTGCGAGGAACGAAGCAATCTTTCCTCATATAATTAATTTCATACCTTTAAGGTTTCGGAAACCTTGCAGGAATTTTATAATACGTTAAGTACTTGTTCTTTTATTTTTTCCAATTCGTCTTTCATCATCACCACCAATTTTTGCATTTCGGCATGATTTGATTTTGAACCCATAGTATTGATTTCTCTACCCATTTCTTGAGTAATAAATCCTAATTTTCTACCGTTAGCTTCATTACCTTGTAAGGTTTGCAAGAAATAATCTAAATGATTGGTTAAACGAACTTTTTCTTCTGTAATATCTAATTTCTCTAAATAATAAATCAATTCTTGTTCGAAACGATTGGTATCTACATTAACTTTTAATTCGTCTATAGCCGTTTGTAATCGTTCTTTAATATTAGCAATTCGTTCTGGATCTAAAGCCAACGCCTGATTCATAAAATTTCTAATATTTTCAATACGTAATGTAAATTCTTTTTCTAAAGAAGCTCCTTCAGAAACACGAAATGACAACATATTTTCAATAGCTTCATCAATTACTTCTTGAATTTGTTTCCATTCATTTTCATCAATTTCTTCACGCTCCGTTTTTAATGCGTCTGGCATACGAACAGCCATTTTCATTAATTCCGTTTCATCTGCATTGGGTAATATTTCCTTCATTTGAGAAATATATGCTTTTACAATTGGCGCATTAATTTTTGAAGAAGTTTCTTCTCCAGTTACCTCAACAAATAAAGAAAAATCGACTTTACCTCTTTCTAACTTTTGAGCTAAAAGATTTCTTAATGTTAATTCATTTTCTCTATAAACAGAAGGCATACGAGTGTTTAAGTCGAGCCCCTTACTGTTCAACGATTTTACTTCAACGGTAATTTTTTTGGTTGGTAATTGCAAACTTGCTTTACCAAAGCCAGTCATTGATAATATCATATATTTTTATAAAAGAGTGTAAATATAGGAAAAAGTGTTCAGTGTTTAGTTGTTAGTTCTCAGAAGAATTGATACTTTTTACTTGATTTTTTTTATTTGATTCTTTCATAATTACCAAATAAACTCCCACAAATATCAATAAAGCCGAAACTATCTTAACCATATTCAAATTATCCTTTTCCAAATAAATAGCAAATACAGTTGCGAAAAACGGTTGTAAATAAATGAAAACGGCAACAGTAGTTGGTTTTAAATTACGCATCGAAACCAAATTTAACAAATAGGTTAAAAAGGTAGAAAACACTACTACAAAGCCAATTTTCAGTCCAATTTCCAACGGAATTTCGTTCCAGTTTACTACTTTCAATTCATTAAACCCGAAAGGTAAAACCATAAAGAAACCGAATAAATAAATGTATTTCACAAACGTAAACGCATTGTATCGATCCATTAATTTCTTTACGAAAATTAAGTAAAAACCATAAGAAACAGCATTTACAAATACCAATAAATTTCCTAAAGTGGCATTAGAAGCATTACTTAAAGCTTTCCCGTATAAAATTAAGGTTACCGTTCCGGCTAACCCTAAAAGGATTCCTAATACTTTCTTCGACTTCATTTTTTCTTTCATCAAAATAGAAGAAAGAATTAGTACAATCATTGGCGTAGTTACCATTAAAACGGCTCCCATAATTGGCGACGTATAACTTAATCCTTTGAAAAAAGTAAGCATGTTAAAAGCTACTCCAAAAAAAGCACAAACAGCAATTCGAAGAAAATCTTTTTTAGCAATTTTTTCTTTCGGTCCGAGAAAGGAAAACAACCAAAATAACAATGTAGCTCCACCAACACGTAAAACAATAAATCCGAAAGCATCAATATACTTTGGCATTACATCTTTAGCAATAGTGAACGTTACTCCGTAAATAATTGCTACAATCCAAGCGCAAACTAAAGCCCAAGCACGACTATTCATTATTCAATGCTTTTTGCAATTTTAAAATATTAGGCTGACTATTTCCAATAAAGATTTCATTGTCTAAAATCACAACTGGTCGGCTTAAAAAGGTATAATGATCTAAGATATAGTTTTTAAAGTCTTCTTCTGTTAAAGTCAGATTTTTTAATCCTTTTTCCTTATACAATTGTGCTTTTCTACTGAAAAGAGCTTCGTAACTTCCAGCAAGTTTATGCATCAATTCTAATTCTTCAATAGTTATGGGATTCTGACGAATATCGTGGAATTCTAAATTTGCCGATTGTGGTAACGACTTTATTATTTTTCTACACGTATCGCAAGAAGCTAAGTAATATATTTTTCGCATAATAAATTTAAAAGCGCAAAGGTATGAAAGTTATTTTTTTATAATAAATTTACGGAAACAAATAAACAATTATGAACGCAACTTTTAATATTTGGAAAACAAGTAGAGCTACGTATTTGAAATTCTTGGAAAATTATTCTTTAGAGCAATTGAATAAAATTCCGGAAGGAATGAGCAATAATTTAATTTGGAATATTGGCCATATTATCGTTTCACAACAAGGATTAGTATACCGATTATCTGGTTTACCTAGATATGTATCAGATGAAATGACGGCTAAATACCAAAATGGCTCTGTTCCAACAGGAAACACAACTCAAGAAGAAGTTGACGAAATTAAAAACTTATTGATTTCAACCATGAATCAAACCATTTCAGATTATGAAAAGGGAATTTTTAAGGAATATACTCCTTATGAAACCAAAACGGGATTTTCGTTGCAGAATTTAAACGATGCAATTGAATTTAATAATTACCACGAAGGCATTCATTTAGGATTTATGATGAAAATCAAACGTTTTATTTAATCATCAAATACTTATCTAATTCATCGTATGTGAAATGTACTTCAAAAGTACCTTTTTCGTACGATGAAATTTCATTGATGTTGTATAAAAAGGTAATTCCTTCAATCGTAAAAAACACATTATTAGTTAGATAGAACTTATTGTTTTCAAAACAATACCCTTGATCGTTTAACGACAGATTATTTTTTACTTTGTATTTGGTTCTAAATTTATTCTCAACAATTTTTTCTACTACTGGAAGATTTGAAAAAATATCTTTATTTTTTAACTGATTCCCTGTTATTTTATTAAATATCAATGATCTTTTTCCACCAAATCCGTCTTTATCACCATAAGATGAAAAATAATTAATTCCAATGTTTACAAATTCTTCTGTTTCGTATTCAACATTAGATTCTAATTGGAATTCCCAACTTTTTACACTGCTATTCGGAACTTCATTTTTAGCTTTTTTATAAGTAGAAACAAAGCCTTTAGTTAATTGATCGTAGTTTTTAATATTTAAGTTTTCGTTTTCAATAAAAACCGAAAGTTCTTTAATATTTTCAAAAATTATTTTATTAATATTCTCGTCATTTTTAGCTTCTACAACTTCCATTTTAATATTGGCAGAATTATATCCTGAAGCCATATTATTCTGATAGGATGAATTGTATTGCTTTCTTTCAAACACTAGTTGTTGCGAACAACTTGTAAGAAGTAATAAGAGAAATATGGGTAAAAGTTTTTTCATTCGTATTATAAATCTATTTTTTAGATTTTTTTTAATATTGCCTCAAAAATCGAGCCATTAAAGACGATAAGCAAAAAAAATCGGAAAATAAATTCCGATTTTTCAACTTATATAAACTTATTTTAGTGTTTACTTGCTAAATATCTTTCTGCATCTAAAGCAGCCATACATCCTGTTCCAGCAGCAGTAATAGCTTGTCTGTATACATGATCGGCAGCATCTCCACCAACAAATACTCCTGGAACGTTAGTTTTAGCAGTTCCTGGTTCATTAACAATATAACCTGTTTCGTCTAAAGTTAAGTAGTCGGCAAAAATATCTGTATTTGGTTTATGACCAATAGCTACGAAGAAACCAGTTGCAGGAATATCATGTTCTGCACCTGTTACATTATTCTTCACTCTAACAGCATTAACAACCTGACCATCACCTAAAACCTCAACCGTAGAAGTATTTAATAAAATTTCAATGTTTTCTGTTTTTTGAACACGCTCAGCCATAATTTTAGAAGCTCTAAATTTATCTGTACGCACTAACATCGTAACTTTTTTACATAATTTAGACAAATAATGTGCTTCTTCACAAGCACTATCTCCTGCTCCAACAATAACAACTTCCTGATTTCTATAGAAAAATCCGTCACAAACCGCACAAGCAGAAACTCCACCACCTGTTTGTAAATAATGTTGTTCTGAAGGTAAACCTAAATATTTTGCAGCAGCTCCAGTAGAAATAATTACTGTATCGGCATGAATTTCTTTTGTATCGTTAATCCAAACTTTATGTGGTTCTGCACTAAAATCAACTTTAGTTGCCCAACCATCACGAACATCAGTTCCGAAGCGTTGAGCTTGACTTTGTAATTGTACCATCATTTCTGGTCCAGTAACACCATCAGGATATCCAGGGAAATTTTCTACTTCATTAGTTGTAGTTAATTGACCTCCTGGTTGTGTTCCTTGGTATAAAACTGGATTCATGTTGGCTCTAGCTGCATAAATTGCTGCAGTATAACCCGCAGGACCAGAACCTATAATAAGACATTTTACTCTTTCTATTTCGTTTGACATGGTTGTTTATTTTAATTTTGTGTGGCAAAAATATAAAATCAAATACTTTTTAATGCAATAATTGTTACATTTTTAATTATTACATCATAAATGTTTTCGATGCAATATTGATCAAAACTATAAACTAAATTTTAGCTTTAACACTTCGACAAGCTCAGCGTTACAGCTTCAGTCAACAATTAACTTCCAACAATAAACCATTAAATTAAAGATTATCCAATTGATTTGTTTTTTTATTGTCGGAAATTGTCCAAAAGAAACCAACAAAGAAA
This sequence comes from Flavobacterium urocaniciphilum, assembly GCF_900110615.1. GTDB lineage: Bacteria > Bacteroidota > Bacteroidia > Flavobacteriales > Flavobacteriaceae > Flavobacterium > Flavobacterium urocaniciphilum. The sequence continues at coordinate 98,240 of NZ_FOEI01000006.1, read as the reverse complement.
AATCTGCTCGCAGGTTGAGTTATCGCTTGTCGTTGAAAAACACCATTACTATCCGCCGAATTTGCATATTGATATCCAAAAATATTATCAGCACCTAACACATTTGAAACTGAAAAGAATAATATTTTTTGTTGTGAAAGTAAGTACGACCAACTTAAACTGAAATTATTATACGATTTTGTTTTCTCGCTCATAAATTCGGATTGATTCGGATTATTGTACGGTCTTCCAGAATTAAAAGAGTACGTGGTACTTAATTGCGATTTCAATGTATTAATCCAATATTTCGTTACGATTGAAAAATTATGATTAGCCACAAAACTTGGTGTAACTTGACTCGTATAATTTTTAAAATTTCTTTCTGTATCGATATATGAATACGAAATCCAATAGTCTAAATATTTAACCGATTTATTATCTCTCCAAAACACATCAATTCCTTTAGCATAACCAAATCCATTATTAGTAAAATTGGAGTTATAAAATGAAGAATTCGTATCGTATTTTATCAAGTTGTTATAATCTTTAAAATATCCTTCCAAACGTAACATCTTTCCATTTTTATTGTATAAATAATTAAAAATATAATGATTTGTTTTTTCGTAATCTAATTTCGTAGTAAATTTTAAATAATCTTGATTAGGCATTTGATTGAAATTTCCATAAGCGACAGAAATTTGTGAGTTTTCAGACAATTTATAAGCCATCGATAGTCGTGGTTCCAAAGTAAAATCTTCCATTAAAGTTGATTTAGAAGAACGTAAACCGATATTAAAAGCTAATTTGTTTGAAAAATATAATTCAGCTTCTGAAAAGAAAGCAATTGTATTGTTTTCATAACCATAAGCAAATGGATTTTGAGTAAATTCAGTATATTTCTCATTGAATTTCATATAAAAATATTCGCTACCAGCATTCCATTTAAAAACACTTCCAAACGATTGACGCAATTTCAATTTGTAATGTAAAGCGTTTTCATCATTATTTAATTTATCTGCATTAATTCCTATTTTATTAATTGAATAACCATAACTCAATCCCGTTTGTAATTGTAAATTATCTGTAAGTTTCCCTTTAAATGAAGAATTACTATAGAAATTGGTATTGTTTTGCTTAAAGTTTACTTTTTCAGCATAATTAACATCCTTTTGATTGATATCCATTGATGAATGATCTAAAGCTGCATACCATTTGAATAATCCATTTTTAATTTTTGTTCTATATACCATTTCACCACCAAAAGTTTCCGGCGCTTTATTCCAATCTAAGCTTTGTGGTACTAAGAAATAATATGGTTTTAAATTGATATAACTCGTATTAAAGGTTACTGAACTTTTATTCCATTTTTTCGATTTTCCTAAACCTACTCCGACTGTCATTATAGAAACATCCGTTTGATTTTGAGCAGGATCATCAATAGTATTCAACAATAATACACTCGATAAAGCATCGCCAAATTCGGCACTATAACCACCAGTAGAAAAAGTAATTCCTTTAAATAAAAATGGAGAAAATCGGGTTCTGGTTGGCACATTAGCGGGACTCACACCATATGGCTGAGCTACTCGAATGCCATCAACATACGTTTGTGTTTCACCCGCTTCTCCACCACGAACAAATAAACGGCCACTTTCACCAACCGACTGTACTCCTGGCATAGTTTCCAATGCAGAAACAATATCACCCATAGAACCAGCAGTTGTAACAATATCCAATGCTTTTAAAGTGGAAACTTTACTATTATCGCCCGCTTTTATAGTCCCTGCAGTAATGGTAACCGCTTCAATATTGTTTTTATTTTTCATCAAATTAAAAATTCGATACCTATAATTTTCAATTTCAATAATTTCTAAACGGTCATCTAAACCTACTTTAGTAAATTTCAACGTTTGCGTTCCTTTTTCTGAAGTTGTAAATGTAAATTCACCTTTATCATCCGTTAAAGCGCCATCATAACTTCCTTCAATAAACACATTAACGCCTACAATTGGTTTATCCGATTTATCAACCACTTTTCCTGAAATTGTAGTTTGTGCCATTAATCCGACACTAAACATTAAAAAAAATACGATACTTTTCATTTTATATAATTTGATACCACAAAGTTGCTTCGAAAGTAGTTGGAAAGAAAAAAGGAATTACCCAATTGTTGATTTTTGCATCTGAATTGTAAATCGAGTATCTTTATACTTTTAAATATTGGAAATTATGAAGAAAATTATAGCATTTGCATTATTTATAAGTCTGAGTACTTTAGGTTTTTCACAAGAAAAAAGTAGTTACGATGAAGAATTAGCTAAAAAATTAGGCGCTGATGAATACGGCATGAAAACCTATGTGTTTTGCATTTTAAAAACGGGTTCAAATACAACGGCAACTCCAGAAGAAAGAAAAAAACTTTTTGAAGGTCACATGGCAAATATTAATAAATTGGCCGATGAAAATAAATTAGTTGTTGCGGGACCATTTATGAAGAACGATAAAAACTATAGAGGAATTTTTATTTTCAATTGCAGTACCATTGAAGAAGCCGAAAAGCTAGTAAACTCTGATCCAGCAGTTCAAGCTAAAATTTTTGAAGCCGATTTAACGGTTTGGTACAGTAGTGCTTCTTTAGGTTTAATTAAGGAAATGCATGAAAAAATAGCGAAAACTAAAATTTAAATTATTGATTCCTATACGATAAAACTATTTATCAACAATCGTGTTTTTGAGTAAAAAACCTTTTAAATATTACTTACTTTTGCACCTTAAAATTACAAATTATGATTTACAAGTTTAGAGCAATTCTTGATGCTGAAGACGATATTTTTAGAGATATTGCTATAGAAAGTGACAATACACTTGAAGATTTACACAATGCTTTAGTTAATGCTTTCGGTTTTGACGGAACAGAAACAGGATCTTTTTTTACTTGTTCAGACGATTGGGCTTGGCATGAAGAAGACGGAATTCCGATGTTTGATACGGGTGATGTTCCTGGTGAAATTAAAACGATGGCCGAATATAAAATTGAAGATTTAGTACATGAGCAAAATACTAAAATCGTTTACGTATATGATTTCTTCTCAATGTGGACATTCTTTGTAGAATTAGGAGCTGTTGAAGAGAAAAAAGACGATGTAGATTACCCTACTTTATTATTTTCTCACGGTGTTTTACCAGATGAAGCTACAACAAGCGGATTTAGAGGTGCCGATTTCAATGAGGAAGACTTATATGGCGAACATGAAGACGATTATGATGAAGAAGACTTCGATATGTTTGATGGCGACGATAGCTTCGAAGACATGGGATTTGATGAAAACTGGAACTAATTCAATTAGTCAATGTGCGAATACGGCGATGTGCCAATTGAAATACTAAATAAATATTAATAATCACAGTTAATTGACTAATTGTCAAATAGACTAATTGACACATTAAAAATGATAAACTTATTTAATACACATATCGAAAACCTTTCTATTCACCGAGTAGGAAATAAAAGTAGAAACGAAGCTATTTTCTTATCTGAAAATCCATATACCTTAAATGATGAGATTATGCCTTTGTTAAAGGAATACTTTTTTAAGGCTTTTCGTGAAAAAGAAGAAAACTACTATCAGTTTGCACACGATGTAGATTTAGAATACAATGAAATGTTCAATTTGGTTACGGAAGTTTTCAATAAACCAAGTGAAATTCATAATGTTTCTAAAAAAATCACGCAACATTTATTCGAGCAATCGAATCATCCACATATTAAAAATGGAGAAGTTTATGTAGCATATTTAACGAACATTTCTATTGATAATAATGTTGTTGACGCTATTGGAGTTTTCAAAAGTGAAATCAAAACCGACTTCTTACAATTTGAAGAAAAAGGAAGCGATTTAGAAATGATTTTACAAGACGGAATCAACTTAAACAAGTTAGATAAAGGTTGTTTAATTTTTAACTACAAAAAAGAAGAAGGTTACAAAATATTAACCGTAGATAGCAACCGTTATGATGCACGTTATTGGTTAGAGCATTTTTTAAGTGTAGATGTATTTCAAGATGAAACATTTATGACTAAAAAATACTTACAATTTTGTAAAGATTTTGCTAAAGAAGTTGTTTTACCTGCTGAAGATAAAAAAGAAGAAGTTTTATTCATGAATCGTGCGGTAAATCACTTTGCTAAAAACGATAACTTTGAAGAAACAGCTTTCTTAAATGACGTAATTGTAAATCCGGATTTAATCCCAGAATTTAAAAATTATAAAGTTGATCGTGGTGCAAAATACAGCATTGAAGATGTTTCCGACTTCCCTATTGCTAATGCAGCAGTAACAGATGTTCGTAGGAAATTAAAAAACACAATTGAATTAGATACCAACATTCAAATTAAATTAGATTTCATTAACCCTGAAAGTGCTGAAAAATTTGTTGAAAAAGGTTGGGACGAAGAAAAACAAATGTATTATTACTTAGTGTACTTCAACAAAGAGAATAAATCGTAATAAATTTAGAATTTAGACTTTAGACTTTAGACTTTAGACTTTAGACTTTAGACTTTAGACAAAATTAAAAAACTCCTCAATTAGCGATAATTGGGGATTTTTTTTTTAGATTTACCATAAAACAATATCTATGCAAAACAATACTCAATGGTCGGAAGAATTAGATGTTATTGCTTCTATCATTAACAAACTTCCTTTAGAAAAAACAATAAAATGGGGCACTGAAGTTTTTACTTATAATGGAAAAAATGTGGTGAGTTATGGCGGTTTTAAAAACTTTTTTACCCTTTGGTTTTATAACGGTGTTTTCTTAACGGACAAATATAATGTATTGGTAAATGCACAAGAAGGTAAAACCAAATCGTTGCGTCAATGGCGCTTTACTTCTATTTCAGAAATTGATGAAAAGAAAATTACGGAATATATTTATGAAGCCATAGAAATCGAAAAAAAAGGCTTAAAAATTGCTCCTGAGAAGTTTACAGCCATTCCAGTTTCAGAATTCTTAGAATTAGAATTTAAAAACAATATTAATTTAAAAAATGCTTTTGATAAACTAACGCCAGGAAAGCAAAAAGAATACAATTTGTACATTAACGAAGCCAAACAAGAAGCAACCAAATTAAAACGTGTTGAAAAGATTGTACCTATGATTTTACAAGGCATGGGTTTAAACGATAAATACAAATAATGAGAAAAATATTAATCCTTTTAAGTGTATTCTTTTTTACACTTTCATTTAGTCAAGAAAAAAGAAAAGCATTTACATTAGAAATTGCTGCAGACGAAACACATCAATACAAAATGGATGTGCCGGAAACTCCTTATTTTGTAAAAGAGAAAATTTTGCAAATTTATTGTGGTGAAAAACTTTTTATAGAATGTGAAATTAGTAACGACACAATTTCATCCATGAAAGTTGTTGAGAAAAATGAAAATCCGACTAAAACCATTGAAATCGATTTCATTCAAAATGCGGAAGACAGAAAAAACATTATAACTATGCTGAGTGTTACTAATCCGTTTCAAAAAGATCTAATTTATGATGCACACATGTATACACCTAGAAGTCAAGATTGGGTTAAAACGAGCATCATTCCAGTTAGATCCAAATTAATGGCTTATGAAACTTGGGGACATTCTATCATTACATTAGTATTAGATAATTGGCGATTTATTGAACCATAAATACAAACACCATGAACATTGAAGAAATAACTCAGATTTGTATTTCCTTACCAAAAGTGACACAAGATATAAAATGGGGACATGATTTGTGTTTTTGTATTGGAGATAAAATGTTTTGTGTAGTGGGGTTAGATGAAGTTCCTACAAGTGCTTCTTTTAAAGTCACTGAAGAACAATTTGAAGAATTAATTGCGCTACCCTATTTTAAACCTGCGCCTTATGTAGCGAGATACAAATGGGTTTTAATTGAAGACATTAGCAAAATGAATCGTTCCGATTGGGAGAATTTTATTCAACAATCGTTTGAATTAGTAAAAGCAAAACTTCCCAATAAAATTAAAAAAGAATTAGATTTAGAATAGACCATTTTAATACAATAAAAAAAAACTCCCAACTTACATTGGGAGTTTTTTATTTTTATAAAGGAATGTTACCGTGTTTTCTTGCTGGCGTTAACACCTGTTTGTTTTCTAGCATGCTGTACGCTTTTATTAGTTTCTTACGCGTATCTTTTGGTAAAATAACCTCATCGATAAATCCACGTTGCGCTGCTGTATATGGATTCGCGAATAAATCGGCGTATTCTTGTTCTTTTTCTAATAATTTCGCTGCAGGATCGGCGGCTTCACTAATTTCTTTCTTAAAGATAATTTCCGAAGCTCCTTTTGCTCCCATTACCGCAATTTCTGCACTTGGCCAAGCAAAATTCATATCGGCACCAATGTGTTTCGAGTTCATTACATCGTATGCACCACCATAAGCTTTACGTGTAATTACCGTAATTCTAGGTACTGTCGCTTCACTAAAAGCATATAATAATTTCGCTCCATGCGTGATAATTCCGTTCCATTCTTGATCTGTTCCTGGTAAAAATCCTGGTACATCTTCTAATACTAATAAAGGAATATTGAAACAATCGCAAAAACGCACAAAACGTGCTGCTTTAATTGAACTGTTTACATCTAAACATCCAGCTAAAAACATAGGTTGATTCGCCACTACACCAATACTTCTACCTCCTAAACGAGCAAAACCTACGATGATATTTTCGGCAAAGTTTTTATGAATTTCAAAGAAAGAATCTTCGTCAATAATTCCTTTGATAACATCGTGCATATCGTACGGTTTATTAGCCGAATCTGGAACAATAGTACTCAATTGCTCTCTAATTTCATCTTTTAATTCAAAAGGAATTCTAGGCGTTGTTTCTCTATTATTTTGAGGAATATAACTCAATAAACGTTTGATGTCTTCTAAACATTCAATTCCATTTTCTGAAGTGATATGTGCTACTCCCGATTTAGATGAATGCGTACTGGCACCACCTAATTCTTCTGAAGTTACATCTTCATTCGTAACTGTTTTCACAACGTTTGGTCCCGTTACAAACATATAACTTGTATTTTCTACCATCATCGTAAAATCGGTCATTGCAGGAGAATAAACCGCACCACCCGCACATGGTCCCATAATCGCAGAAATTTGTGGAATTACTCCAGATGCCTGAACGTTTCTGTAAAAAATATCAGCATAACCACCTAATGAACGTACACCTTCTTGAATACGCGCTCCACCAGAATCGTTTAAACCAATCATAGGCACGCCATTTTTCAAGGCCATATCCATTACTTTACAGATTTTTTCAGCATGTGTTTCCGATAACGAACCACCAAAAACAGTAAAATCTTGTGCAAAAATGTACACAGCTCTTCCATTTATAGTTCCGTAACCGGTTACAACACCATCTCCGTAATATTGTTCTTTTTCCATTCCGAAATCAGTTGTACGATGTGTAACCAACATCCCAATTTCTTCAAAAGAACCTTCATCTAATAAATATTCAATTCGTTCTCTTGCTGTTAATTTCTTTTTAGCATGATGAGAAGCAATTCTTTTTTCGCCACCGCCTAATTTGGCTAAAGCAATTTTATCTTCTAATATTTTTATTTTGTCTTGCATAGTTTTTTAGCTTTTAGCGATTAGCAATTAGCCTTTAGCTTTTTTACTTGACTCTTTTGCTTATCCCTTTTTACTTTTACCTTTTTACTTGGTTCTTCTTAATTCGGAACTCTAACTATATCTTTATCTTCTAAATACTTTTTCAAAGCTACTAAAGCAGCAATTTCTGCTTCTTTATCGAATTGCGCTTTTAATTTATCGCTATCGTAATATTTCTTAACGAAATTCGTGTCAAAATTTCCAGAACGGAATGCTTCATGCTCCATTACGAAAGTACCAAAAGGTAAAGTTGTGCTTACGCCTTCCACTTTGTATTGCTCAATGGCTTTAATCATTAATTCAATTGATTCCTCACGCGTTTTTCCGTACGTAATTAATTTAGCCAACATTGGATCGTAATATATTGGCACATCCATTCCTTGTTCGAAACCATTATCAACACGGATTCCTTCACCTACCGGAATTTGGTACACATCTAAATGTCCAACACTTGGTAAAAAGTCGTTTAATGGATCTTCTGCATAAACACGTAATTCCATAGCATGACCATTAATAACTAAATCTTCTTGCTTAATTGGTAACGCTTCACCTCTTGCTACACGAATTTGCATTTCAACTAAATCCATCCCTGTAATCATTTCAGTAACAGGATGTTCTACTTGTAAACGCGTATTCATTTCTAAGAAATAGAAGTTTTTATTTTCGTCTAATAAAAATTCAACTGTTCCAGCACCTAAATAATCACATGATTGCGCTACACGAACAGCAGCTTCACCCATTGCTTTACGGATTTCTGGAGTTAATACTGAAGATGGTGCTTCTTCAACTACTTTTTGATGACGACGTTGAATACTACATTCTCTTTCAAAAAGGTATAAAATATTTCCATGACTATCGGCCATGACTTGAATTTCGATATGACGTGGAGAACCTACATATTTTTCAATGAAAACCGACCCATCACCAAAGGCATTTGTTGCTTCTGAAATAGCTCTATTCATTTGTGATTCAAATTCTGCTTCGTTTTCTACAATACGCATACCTTTTCCACCACCACCAGCAGAAGCTTTAATTAAAATTGGAAAACCAATTTCTGAAGCTACTTTTTTAGCTAATGCGATATCAGTAATCGCTTCATCTAAACCTGGAACCATAGGAATATTGAAAGCTTTAACCGCATCTTTAGCGGCTAATTTACTTCCCATGATTTTCATCGCATGCGATTTTGGTCCGATAAACGTAATATTATTTTTTTCTGCTAATTCAGAGAAATCAGAGTTTTCACTTAAAAATCCGTAACCTGGATGAATTCCATCTACCCCTAATTGTTTACAAACTTCAATAATTTTATCTCCTAATAAATACGATTGATTGGATGGTGCTTCACCAATACAAACCGCTTCATCAGCAAATTTTACATGTGGAGAATTTCTATCAACAGTTGAATAAACAGCAACTGTTTTAATTCCCATTTTCTTTGCGGTTTTCATTACACGTAGTGCAATTTCACCTCTATTTGCAACTAATATTTTTTTCATATGTTAGCCCCCTAGCCCCCAAAGTGGGGGAATTGAAAAACTTTGCTTCAAAGTTTTATGGTTATATATTATTTTTGTTATTACTCCCAATTTTAAAAGTCCCTCCTTTGGAGGGATTAAGGGAGGCTTCTATTCAAACTCAATTAACAATTGTCCTTTTTCTACAGCATTACTTTTTTCTACAGCAATAGACTTAATTTTTCCGCTACGTGGAGATACTAATGTATTTTCCATTTTCATAGCTTCTAAAATTAATAAAGGATCATTTTCTGAAACTTCTTGTCCGACAGCTACACAAACTTCCAAGATTAATCCTGGCATTGGTGCTTTAATTTCGTTTACTACTTTTCCTGCACCAACAGAAATTCCCATCGATTCAATTAATAAATCTAATTCGTTTGCAATAGAAACATCATAAGTATTTCCATTAACTTTTACAGAATATTTTCTTGAATTAAAATCTGAAGAAACAATTTCAGCTTGATAAGGTGCATTTTCTTTAAGTACATGAAAATGGTTATTTTCTACACTTACAGCATCTAATTTTGACAAATCATTATCTGTAAAATCGAAGGTATTAACCTTGTTTACAAATATTTTATAAGGTTTACTCATAGTCTATTTAAATTTGAGTGTAAAAATAGGGAAAGTAAACCTTTTCGTTAAATGAATTTGGAAGTTTTTTACTTATTAAAGTATTTTTTGATTAAATCGTAGAGTAATTCTTTATCTAAAGGTTTAGATATAAAATCGTTGAAACCTAATTTCTGAATTTTCTGAACTTCTTCTGGAAATGAATAAGAAGTTTGTGCAATTATTGGTATTTCTTTATTGAATTCTCTAATCTTTTCGAAAGCACCATAACCATCTAAATTAGGCATTTTAATGTCCATAAAAACTAAATCAATTTCATGATTCGTTTTACAAATTTCAACAGCTTCTAAACCGTCTTTAGCGCGAATAACTTTAAAATTGAATATCTTCAATAGCTTTTCAATCAATTTAAAATTGATATTATCATCTTCTGCAACTAAAACAATTTCTTCATTACCTAAACTGTAATTTTCAATTAATTCGGTTTTTACTAATTCTCCGGTTTCATCATCCGCATAAATTAATGGAATTGTAATGGTAAAAGTAGATCCTAATCCTTCTTTAGATTCAACTGAAATAGAACCACTTAACATTTCTACATACGATTTTGAAATGGCCAAACCTAAACCTAAACCATCATTTGCGGTAATATTTTTAGAATTTATTTTATTAAATCGTTTGAAAATTTTGTCTTTAAAAGTATCTGGAATACCCACTCCAGAATCTTTCACTTGAAATACAATTAAATTTTTATTGGTATCTACATCACAATCTAAAATTACAAAACCTTCATCTGTAAATTTTAAGGCATTATTTAAAAGATTGATGATAATTTGATTCAATTTAATTGCATCGGTTACGATGTTTTTTCTTAATTCAACTGAAGGTTTTTGAAGTTTAACTTCTACATTCGGATTCTTATTTGAAAACTGTGCTGATTCAAACGTTGCCTGTAATAATTGATTTAAATTAACACTACTAAAATTTGGTTTGATTAAATCGGAATCTATTTTAGACATTTCTATTAAATCATCAACAATACTTAATAGGTTTCGACTATTGTATTGCACGATTCTAACAAATTCTTGTTTTTCTTCTGGTGTAATTTTTTCATCCAACAATAAATCAGAAAACCCAACTATAGCATTCATTGGTGTTCTAATTTCATGAGATAAATTCATCAAAAAGGCAGATTTCAACTTATCGCTTTCTTCTGCTTTTTGTTTGGAATGAATTAATTCTGCTTTTTGTCTAAAATTCTCTTCAAAAAGCTTACCCATATAACGGAATTCACCTTTTATATTTTTTAGATTTTCAATTGCTGCAGTATCATTCTTTTTCAGAATTCTTTTTATCAAATTCAAAGGCACTCGCGACCATTTATTAGCAAAAAATATAAATATGATCCATGAAATAATAATAGCAATTGCCATTACACATAATATACTTTTGGTAATATAAAAATCGATATCGTAAGCTCTTTTGCAATATAATTTAGAAACTTCTCTTCCATTAATATCTAATAAAGGAATAGTAGTATAAACCGTTTTTAATGCCTTTTCTTTTCCTGTATAAAACTTAATCTTGGAACTACATATTTCTTCAATATTGGCAAAATACTCTCTATCTAATAGTCTTGCCATTATAAAGAAACCCGAAGCTTTTGTTTTATTTTTAAATGGATCACTTGAAGGATGTATTGAAGCGCCATAGACCTCAACAATCCCTTCTGGAATACTTAAATAAAATTTTTCGAATTTTTTATCTCTAAGCTTTTCAAAAACATCTTTAGGAATAAAATCTTTAGTCTGAATTTTTAAGGTAGAAACTTTTGTTATGAATTCGCCATTTGCTGAATATGCAGATAAATATTCTACATTATAAGTATCAATCAAAACGGCTATGGAAGTATTAAACCATTTTAAATTTTTGGTTTCTGTAAAGGTTACAAATTCATCCCAATACGTAGCGTCATTTACAACCGCTTCATAAGATTCTGAATTCAATTTTAAAAGAGAATGAATTTCATTATCATACAATTCTCTACTGCTTTTAAAAATTGCTTTTTCCTGAACACGCATGTAAAAATAGAGGAACACTACAATTAATAGCAATCCAAATGATACTAGCGAAACTAAAGATACAACTTTGAAGTAAGTTGAATTTCTAAATTTATGTATAAGTGAATTCATTGACATTTCTCTACAAGCATAAATATAGGAAAAAATCAATAGAAATTATAATTTTACACAAAAATTACAATAAAACAACAAATAAATCGCAAAATGTAAATATTATTAACTTTTTTTACTATAAAATTAACAATCCACTTTCACGTAAGGAAGTAACTTGTTTTGAAAACCAAAATAATTCAAAATCTTCAAAATGAGATTCAAAATCGAGTTTTAAATCTTTTAGTAACATTGGTTTATCAGAAAGTTTAGATAAGATTTCATTCAACCATTGGGCTTTATCTTTTTCTAATGAAATTTCAACAAAATCTGATTTAGTATGAAAAGAAAGTTTTGCCATTTCCCATGAATTTCCTTTTTTCGATTTGGTAAAAAACTCAATGATAGGCTGATTTCCAATCCAAAGTATTTTCGAATTGGGTTTTACAGAAAAATCGGAAGTGTCGTAAATAGCATTTTCTATAAAATCGGGCTGAATTTTAGTTCTTGGAATTTTAAAATCGAACCAATCTTGTAGATCATAATCGAAGCAAATGCCATGCATATAATTAAACAAAGACTTCTTTAATCCGAAACTAAATTTATCATGATTGATTCCGGTTTTATCGGTAAATTGAATATCGTTGTTTGCAAAAGTTATTTCATTTTGTTGCGGAATGACTCCAAATGCTTCAGGATGTAACCCAACTGGTGAATGAGCTGTCATGGCAAATTGATGCCAAAATCCGGATTGAATAACACCTAATTGAAACAATTGACGCACCATTTCCAAACTATCTACTGTTTCCTGAATCGTTTGAGTTGGATATCCGTACATTAAATATGCATGAACCATAATTCCAGCTTCGGTAAAATGATGGGTAACTTTAGCAACTTGTTCAACAGTTACTCCTTTTTTAATTAATTCTAACAAACGATCTGAAGCCACTTCTAATCCGCCCGAAACAGCTATACAACCAGAAGCTTTCAAAAGCAAACACAAATCTTGTGTAAAACTCTTTTCAAATCGAATGTTGGTCCACCACGTAACTACTAATTTCCTATGTATTATCTCCAAAGCTACTTCACGCATTAATGCTGGTGGTGCTGCTTCATCAACAAAATGAAAACCATTTTCACCCGTTTGCGCTATTAGTTCTTCCATTCGATCAACCAAAATTTTCGCCGCAATTGGCTCGTAAATTTTAATATAATCTAAAGAAACATCACAAAAAGTACATTTCCCCCAATAACAACCATGAGCCATAGTTAGCTTATTCCAACGACCATCGCTCCACAAACTGTGCATTGGATTGGCGATTTCAATTACTGAAATGTATTTATCTAATAATAAATCCGAATAATCAGGTGTTCCGACTTCCGATTGTTTATAATCTTGTTTGGTAGTATTGTTTTTATAAACGACTTCGTTATTCTCTAAAAGGAAAGTACGTTTAAACTCATTGGAATTTGGATTTTGAATATTGGAATTTAAAAGTTCCACAGGCAATTCGCCATCATCTAAAGTGATGAAATCGAAAAACTCAAAAACTCTAGTATCTTTTAAACTACGTAATTCGGTATTTGGAAAACCACCACCCATTGAAATTTTAATTTCTGGAAAATTGGTTTTAAAATATTGCGCACAACGAAAAGCACTATATAAATTCCCAGGAAAAGGTACAGAAATCAACACTAATTTAGGTTGAACAGTTTTAATTCGTTCGTCTAAAATTTTTAGTGTAATTGAATCAATAAATGTAGTTTCGTTTTGTAATTCAGTATATAATTCATCAAACGAATTGGCACTTCTTCCTAAACGTTCTGCGTAGCGACTGAATCCGAAGTTTTCATCGACACATTCAACGATAAAATCAGATAAATCTTCTAAATACAAAGTCGCCAAATGCTTCGCTTTATCCTGCATTCCCATATTTCCAAAAGCCCATTCCATATCATCTAATTGATTGAAACGAGAAGCTTCTGGTAAGAAATTTCCACTACAAATTTGTCTTGCTAATGTGGGATTATTACCTTGAAGAAAAGCTATTACAGCATCGATAGTTCGGATATAATCAGCTTTTAAACTATAAATACGTTGTGTATTTTCAGAAAGAAGTTCTGTTGATTCAATGGATTGGAAAATTTGCTCTAAACCAGTTTTTGAAAACAATTCTAAAATCACTTCAATACCCAAATCCATTTGAAAAGCGGAAATGTTTTTCGTATTTAAAAACCCTTTAATATATGCCGTTGCCGGATAAGGAGTGTTTAATTGCGTAAATGGCGGAGTGATTAATAAAATATCTTTTTTCAAGGGAAATTGTTTTGACAAAGATAAAAATTAATTGTGGATGGCGAAAAATGTTTATTTTTGTACGAAAATTTACTACATGTTAAAGAATATTTTACTTTTTATAACATTCTTATTTTCACAATTTAGCTTAGGGCAAGATTTTCAATGGGTAAGACAATTTGAAGGAAGTTATTTTTCCAATGAAAATGAAAGTGCAATTGAAGTCGATAATAGTGGAAACAACTATACTTTTGGTATAATATTCGAAGAACTTTTTGATTTAGACCCGACATCTGGAACTCAAATAATAGATAATACTTCTCAAAGCACATCACCAAAATGTAGTTTATTTTTAACAAAACTTGATACAGATGGTAATTTCATTTGGGGCAAAACTTTTGGAAGTATATTTGGTTTTGGTGATAAGGTAATTGATATAGAAATAGGAACAGATGGTAATATCTATTTACTAGCTGATATACGTGAACAAACAACTTTTATTCAAAAATTCATTACTATTTTTAAAATTGATCCTTTAGGAAATATATTAATGACAAAAAAAATAACTAATCTTGCCAATCCTAATCCATATGACACTTATTCTTCATCCTCATTAGCTTTAGATAATCAAAATAATATTTTTATTACTGGTTCATTTAAAGATGATTTAAAAATTGACCCAACAAATCCGCAATTATATTTTAATACAGGATCAGATTCTTTTTTATTAAAAATAAATACTCTGGGAAATATAGTTTGGGGTAGAAAATTTAATATGTATTTTTTAAATTCACATTATGAAAGTGTTAAGATTGATAATAATCAAAACCCAATTGTAATTGTTTCAAATGAGGAAAATCAAAGTTATAATAATTTTGGTTACAATATATTTAAGATTAACTCAAATGACGGAACTACAGTATGGCAAAAAATTCTTGATAAACAAAATCCTTCAACTTTTAATATAGATCATCTAAACAATATAATCATAGCTGGCAACGGGAAAGACCCATACGGAAGTGACATAGACGTAGATCCTAGTTCTAACACATTTCTTATTAACCCAACACGATATTTACTTTGGCTAACAAATAATGGAGACTTTTTAGATGTAAAAAAATATCCAGCAGTAAATCCATTTAATTATTTTGCGTTTACTAAAATTGAATTTGACAACAATAATAACACATATTTAGTTGGTCAATTTAATAGTGTTTTTGATGCAGATCCTACAATTAACTATTACCCACTTTCATATTCTTGTGGCAATCCCAATACTAGAGATGCATTTTATATCAAATTTAACAACAATAGAGATTTTGTTAGCGCTTTTAAACTAGGAGATCATAACAATAATTGTATAAATTTTTATTTTACTGATTTTAAAATAAAAAATGACAATCAATATTATGTAGGTAATTTTAGTCCTACTGCAGATTTTGACCCAACTATAGGTACTTATATATTATCTACTAGCGGTATATTTGGTTCTCGATTTACTTTAAAACTTGGTCCATGTGACTCAACAACACCTTCTACAGCTAACAACCAAACTTTTTGTTCTGCTGAAAATCCAACGGTTTCAAGTTTAACTCCAAATTCAAATGATTATAATTGGTATCTTAATTTAAATAGCACTACAGAACTAAACAATTCAACACCATTAATAAACGGTCATGCATATTATGTTTCCAAACAAAAGGGAAATTGCCCAGAAAGCTCTAGAATTCCAGTTATAGTTACAATAAACCCGAGTCCAAATGCTCTAATATTAAACAATCAAACTTTTTGTGAAAACGAAAATGCAGATTTAAATGATATAGTTATTACTGGTCAAAATATTAAATGGTATATTTCAAATACAGCAACAACTGTTTTACCTAATAATACACTTTTACAAAACAATACAACTTATTATGCTTCACAAACAGTAAATGGATGTGAAAGCACAAAAACACCAATACTTATTACAATAATTCCAAATACTTTACCTACATTAATCTCACCACAAACCTTCTGTATACAATATAATTCAACTATTAATGACATTGTTATCACTGGGCAAAACATAAAATGGTATGATGCCGCTACAAATGGCAATTTATTACCAAACACAACAGCATTAGTAAACGGTACAACTTATTATGCTTCTCAAACT
This sequence comes from Flavobacterium urocaniciphilum, assembly GCF_900110615.1. Classification (GTDB taxonomy): domain Bacteria; phylum Bacteroidota; class Bacteroidia; order Flavobacteriales; family Flavobacteriaceae; genus Flavobacterium; species Flavobacterium urocaniciphilum. Next base: position 81,849 of record NZ_FOEI01000006.1, on the reverse strand, counting down.
ATTAATGGATGTGAAAGTAATAGAGTGCCTGTATTAATTCAAATTCAGAATACTCCTGTTCCTACTGGAAATGCAAATCAAAGTTTTTGTATTACTCAAAATGCAACAGTTGCTGATATTATTACAAACGGAATCAATCTTATTTGGTATAATTCTGCAACAGGCACAACTCCATTACCTAGTACAACTTTACTAACAAACAACTCAATTTATTATGCAACTCAATCTATTAATGGATGTGTTAGTCAAAATCGTTTAGTAGTTTCAATTAGTATAATAAACACATTAAATGCAACAAATTATTCTGAAATTTTATGTGACAACTTAAACAACAATTCAGAAATAATAAACTTATCGAGCTATAACACTAATTTAATTGCATCATCCGGAAATACATTTAGTTATTACGATAGCTACAATAATGCTTTAAGTCAGAATTCTGCTGGACAAATAATTAATTTTTCTAATTACAATTTAACAATAGGAACAAATACATTTTATGTTCGTATTGACTCTCCAAATACTTGTTTTCAAATAGTAACTCTAACACTTGAATTAGTCTCAAAACCAAATATTCCAATTAATGATATTGCGCCAATTTGTGAAGGCAGTTTCATTACATTAAATGGAGGAAACAATTATGACACATATACTTGGTCGACAGGTGAAACTTCACAACAAATTACTGTTACACAACCTGGAAATTATTCAGTAGTTGTTACAGAAAATCATGGCACTACCACTTGTACTTCAACTAAAAATTTCTCAGTTGTTAATTCTAATGTTGCTACAATTCAAGAAATTATTAGCGCCGATTGGACAGATAATAACAATACGATTACAGTACAATTAAATAGCAATAGTCAAGGTGATTATGAATATTCATTAAACGGAATTGATTTTCAAAATAGTAACAATTTTGACAATTTAGATCCAGGTGAATACACTGTTTATGTAAGAGATAAAAATGGTTGTGGTATGGTTTCAGAAGAAATTTATTTATTGATGTATCCAAAATTTTTCACTCCAAATGGTGATGGCTATAACGATTATTGGAAAATTAAATTCTCTGAAAACGAACCTAATTTAACCATAAAAATATTTGACCGATATGGTAAATTCATCAAACAATTAGGTAGCAATTCAATTGGTTGGGATGGAACTTATTTAGGTAAAGATCTACCGTCATCAGATTATTGGTTTGTTGTTATTCGTGAAAATGGTAAAGAATACAAAGGGCATTTTTCGTTAAAAAGATAATAAAAGATAATTCCGCAACTGAATTTTTATTTATTTTTACAAAAAAAACTATGCCAACAGATTGTGTTTCGTATCAAAAATCGGGTTATTTTTCTAAACTAATTGTTGATTATTTAGATCAAAAACCTGAAATACAATCATTTTATCATCGTTTTCCGACATTAGAAAATTTTGCTTTACAAATTGGTGAAAAAGCAAAAAATTTTAGCACAACTAACCGATTCACTTTAATTGATGCCTTAGTGAATCAAAATCAAAAGATTGTACTTTCTGAACAAACTCAAACAAATATTGAGTTATTACAATCAGATAAAACATTTACAATTACCACAGGCCATCAATTGAATATTTTTACTGGTCCGGTGTATTTCATTTATAAAATTGCTTCGACTATTAATTTGTGTAAGCAATTAAAAGAAAAGTATCCAGATTACAACTTTGTCCCTGTATATTGGATGGCAACTGAAGATCATGATTTTGAAGAAATCAATCATTTTTATGTAAACGGAAAAAAAATTACATGGAATAAAGAGAGCTTTGGTCCGGTTGGTCGACTTTCAACAGTTGGCTTAGAAGACGTATTTAAAGATTTTTCAAATACTATTGGTGTTGGAGAAAACGCTACATATCTAAAAGAAATTTTTCAAAAAGCATATTTAGAACATTCCAATTTAACGGATGCAACTCGATATTTAGTTAATAAATTATTTTCTGAAGAAGGTTTAGTGATTATTGATGGTGACGATAGTAAATTGAAAAACTTGTTTACTCCTTTTATTAAAGACGAATTATTCAACCAAAACTCATATAAAGAAGTCACTGAAACCATTCAGCAATTCAAAGACTATACGGTTCAAGTAAATCCAAGAGAAATTAATCTATTTTATATAGAAGACAATTTACGTGAAAGAATAATTTTTGAAGACAATGTTTATAAAGTAAACAATACCAAACTTCAATTTTCAAAATCTGAAATTTTAGAAGTACTTGAAAAATCACCAGAAAAATTCAGTCCAAATGTAATTTTGCGACCTTTATATCAAGAAGTTATTTTGCCCAACTTAGCCTATATAGGTGGTGGTGGTGAAATGGCCTATTGGTTAGAATTGAAAAGTAATTTTGAAAACCAAAAAGTTACTTTTCCAATATTAATTTTGAGAAATTCTTTTGTAGTTGCTACTGAAAAACAATTAAAAAAGATTGATGCATTAGGTTTAACTTGGTCAGATTTATTTTTATCGAATTTAGAATTGATAAATCGAAAAACAAAAGAACTTTCAAATCATACTATTGATTTTACTAAACAAAGAGAGTTTTTACAAAAACAATTTTCTGAATTGTATAAAATTGCTGAACAAACAGACAAATCATTTGTAGGCGCTGTAATAGCTCAAGAGAAAAAACAACTAAAAGGCCTAGAAAACCTAGAAAAACGTTTGCTTAAAGCTGAAAAAAGAGTTTTAGCAGAACAACTGAATCGAATTTCAGATATTCAAAATCAATTGTTTACAAAAGGGAGCTTACAAGAGAGAAAAAACAACTTTAGCGAGTTTTATTCAAAAAACTTCATAAATAAGGCTATTTTATTGTCAAATCCATTAAAAAGCGAATTTAGAATCATCGAAATTTAGAAGATTCGCAATAATTAACATGATTTTAACGTTGTAGTTTGACCCAAAAACTGCATTTCATCGATTTTAATTAAAATTCATCTAATATTTCTTGTTTTATTTTGTTGTAATTATATATTTGTGATCGGAAAAATGACCCAAATTTAACATTTAACTAATAAAACATGAAAAAAATAACAATTTTACTAGCAACAACACTACTTATCTCTATTACACTTGTATCATTTACGACTTTACCTTTCCCAATGATTAAAGTTGAAGGAAGTAAATTTTTCATGGGTTCTGAAGACGGAGATGGTTCTGCAGATATCGATGAACAAAAAAAGCATGAAGTAACGGTTAGTAATTTTGAAATCAGCAAGTTTGAAGTTACTGTATGGGAATGGAAACAATTCGTAAAAGCAAAAGGGTTAAAAATGCCTAAAGCTCCAAAATGGGGTTGGAAAGATAAATATCCAATGAACAATATTACTTGGGAAGAAGCTATCGCTTATTGTAATTGGTTAAGCAAAAAAGAAGGTTTAACTCAAGTTTATGGTAAAAACGGACCTTTTTACACTTGTAATTTCCAAGCAAATGGTTACCGTTTACCTACTGAAGCAGAATGGGAATTTGCTGCAAAAGGAGGAAAATCTTCAAAAGGATATAAATATTCTGGAAGTAATACTTTAGATGAAATCGCTTGGCATAAAGGAAATAGTAATGGTACTCCACATGCAGTTGGAACTAAATTACAAAACGAATTAGGTATTTACGATATGTCAGGAAATGTTTGGGAATGGTGTTGGGATTGGTACAATAAAGATTATTACAAAATTGAAAATAGTAATAATCCAAAAGGTCCAGAAAATGGGGAAAAGAAAAGTGTTAGAGGTGGTTCTTGGGATAGTCAACCAAACTATATCAGACCTGCAAATAGAATTTCTACAGCTCCTGAAAAAACACATGAATTTTACGGTTTCCGTTTAGTTAGAACAGTTACTCAATAATTTTCACATATTATATAAGAATAATTAAATTAAATACTACCTTTGCAAAAAATTTAAAAAAATGGCTAGTAATAGAACTTTTACAATGATTAAGCCTGATGGTGTTGAAAACGGACACATCGGTGGTATTTTAAACATGATTACTGAAGGTGGATTCAGAATCGTATCAATGAAATTAACGCAATTAACAGTTGCTGATGCTCAAAAATTTTACGCTGTTCACGCTGAAAGACCTTTCTTTGGTGAATTAGTAGAATTTATGACACGTGGACCAATCGTTGCTGCTATCTTAGAAAAAGATAACGCTGTTGAAGATTTCAGAACTTTAATTGGTGCTACAAACCCTGCAGATGCTGCTGAAGGAACTATCCGTAAAAAATATGCTACTTCTATTGGAGAAAATGCAGTTCACGGTTCAGATTCTGATGAAAATGCTGCAATTGAAAGTGCTTTCCACTTCGCTGGAAGAGAGCAATTCTAATAAAATAGTGAATAGTCACTAGTGATTAGTGATTAGATATAAAAAAAGCGTTCCGATATCGGAACGCTTTTTTATTTAATAAATATGGATATCTAAATACTATTCACCACTCACCTTTCACTACTCACTACTTACCTAAACACAATTTCCTTTATCAATTCTTTTCCCAATTCTTCGTTTAGCATGGTAATGATTTTAGATTTACCGTATTCTAATTCTTGTTTTACCACAGAAGAACTCAACTGAATATAAAGTGTATTCTTTTTTAATTCAATGGCCGAAGTATAATTTTTAATGGCTGGTCCCATCATTTTATTCCATGTTTCCTTTACGTTAACAATATCTAAACCCGATTCGAGTTTATTTGTTTTCATAAATTCCTTCATGACATCACTTATAGAATAATCATCATTAAATCGCTTCATCTTATTTTCTTTTATCGTATGGTATAAATTTTTTAAAATGATAAACAATTTTTGCTTCATTTTCCAACACGAATTCATCTTTAGAAACTGAAACTAACTTTTCTTCCCATTTCGTATATTCCGATTTGGTTTTCAAATAATAACAATTCGCACTATCTACAACCGAAATTTTATCTTTTAAATTTCCTTTTAAGTACGTTCCATCTAATTGTGGTGCAACTTTCTCTCGAGTTCCTTTATTGTCTTTTAAAACAATGAAATCTATAAATTCATTTACTTTATATTCTTTACTATTACCATCTGGAAATTCCACTTTTTCAATTTCCCAATATCCATTTAACTTAGAAATATCTTCTTTTTTAGGTTTAGAAGTACAAGAAAACAAAGTGGATGCGATAAATAAACAGTAAAAAAAGTTTTTCATGATAAGGATTAAATTGTAAAACTCAAAGATACAAAATCAGTAACTAATTAAAATGAAAAAAGAGACTCTCTTTCGAAAATCTCTTTTGTCGGGGTGGCAGGATTCGAACCTGCGGCCTCCTGCTCCCAAAGCAGGCGCGATAACCGGGCTACGCTACACCCCGTATTAGCGAGTGCAAATATATAACTATTTTTATATAAACAAAACTAATTTAAAGTTTTTTATTAAGGTTTATTCTTTAATATTTTAAAGTAGTGACTATAAATTAAAATCAATATTATTTCTATATTTGCTACTCAATAAATCAACACAATAATTTATGTTAATTATAGGCATTGCAGGCGGTACAGGAAGTGGTAAAACCACTGTAGTTCATCAAATTATGAATGAATTACCAGAAACTGAAGTCGGAATTATTTCTCAAGATTCATATTACAAAGAAACACACAATTTAAGCTACGACGAAAGAACAAAAATAAATTTCGATCATCCTCGTGCAATTGATTTCGAATTATTAGTGCATCATTTAAAAGAATTAAAAGCTGGAAATGTTATCGAACAACCAGTTTATTCTTTCGTAACACACAATAGAACAGACGATACTGTTGTTACGCATCCAAGAAAAGTAATGATTGTGGAAGGTATTTTAATTTTCACAAATCCAGAAATTAGAGAACTTTTCGATATTAAAGTATTCGTTCATGCCGATTCAGATGAAAGATTAATTCGTCGTTTAAAACGTGATATTGCAGAGCGCGGTAGAGATATGGAAGAAGTTTTAAATCGTTATCAAACGACCTTAAAACCAATGCACGAGCAATTTATTGAGCCTACAAAAGCTTACGCAGATATCATTATTCCTAACGACAAATACAATACGGTTGCTATCGATGTAGTTCGTGCCGTAATTAACCAACGTATCGAAAAATAATGTTCAAAAGATTTCAAATATTAGTACAAAAAATTCCTTTTCTAAGTTTTTTAGGAAACAAGTACTATTTGATTCTAATTGCATTTATAGTTTGGATGCTTTTTTTCGACAACTATTCGTATTTCGAACATCGTTTTCTCGACAAACAAATTGACGAATTAAACGATAACAAAAAGTATTATCAATCGGAAATCACGAAAGATAGTATCAAAATCAAGCATTTAAAAAACGATAATATGATTGAAAAATATGCACGCGAAAAGTATTTCATGAAGAAAGATAGCGAAGATATTTACATCATTGAATTCGAAGAAGATAAAATAAAAGATAGTTTATTAGAAGCAAAAAAATAATATTTCAAATCAACTATCTTCCTGCTATTCGCTAAATATGTCATTGCGAGGAACGAAGCATTCTAATAATGAACTTCTCATTTCCATCGCAATAACATGATACCGCTGCTATCAGGGCTATAAAACAATATAAGTTTTCAAAACAAAATACATGACAATGAAAACAAACCTATTCCAAGACTTTGAATCTGTTACTTCTAAACAATGGAAGCAACAAATTCAATTTGAATTAAAAGGAGCCGATTATAATGAAACATTGGTTTGGGAATCGCCAGAAGGAATAAAAGTTAAACCCTTTTATCATTCTGATGAAGAAGTAAAAACATTCAACACCAATACAAAAGCCACAGAATTTAACATTTTGCAAAACATTTTTGTTCATGATATTCAAATGTCAAACAAAAAAGCAAAAGACAGCTTAAATCGTGGTGCAGAAAGTATTCGTTTCACCATTGAATCGGATAAAATTGAGTTAGCAAAACTAATGGAAAACTTACCATTAGAAAATGTAACATACTATTTCAATTTACCATTCCTTTCTACAGAATATATAAAATCAGTAAACGATTTCGCTTCTAAAAATAATGCTTCGTTCATTATTCAGATTGATCCAATCGGACAATTATGTAAAGAAGGAAATTGGTTTGAAAATTTAAATGCCGATTTTGATAAACTAAACGAAATCGCAAAAAATTCAGCAAATGCATTTTTAAATATTCAATCTGGAACCTATCAAAATGCAGGTGCTAATATGGTACAGCAACTAGCTTATACTTTAGCACATGTTAATGAATATTTTAATAGAATTTCAGCTATAAATCAACAAATTTCAATAGAAGTTGCCGTTGGAACGAATTATTTCTTCGAAATTGCTAAACTTCGTGCTTTACGTTTGTTATTTTCAACTTTAGCAAAAGAATACAATCATACTTTCGATTGTCAAATCGTTGCCATTCCAACCAAACGTAACAAAACGTTGTACGATTATAACGTAAACATGTTACGTACTACAACTGAATGCATGTCGGCTATTTTAGGTGGTGCAAATTCGGTTTCGAATTTAGCCTACGATGCGATTTACCATAAAGACAACGAATTTGGCGATAGAATTTCGCGTAATCAATTGTTAGTTTTAAAAGAAGAAAGCTATTTTGATAAAGTGAACAATCCTGCAGACGGAGCGTATTATATTGAAACCTTAACAGAACAATTAGCAGAAAAAGCCCTAGAATTATTCAAAGACATTGAAGCAAATGGTGGTTTAATTACGCAATTGATTGAAGGAACCATTCAACGTAAAATTTCGGAAAGCGCTCAAAAAGAACAAGAATTATTCGATTCAGGCAAAGAAATTTTATTAGGAACCAATAAATATCCGAATCCAAACGATAAAATGAAACACGATTTAGAATTGTTTCCTTTTGTTAAAACAAAAGATAGAAAAACATTAATTTCTCCAATTATCGAGAAAAGACTATCTGAAAAATTAGAACAAGAACGTTTATCTCAAGAAGAATAAAAATGAGAAAGAACATACAACATATTACGTTAGAAACTGGAAGTCAGAAGTCAGAAATGACTAACGAAAATACGTTTCAAACAGCTGAAAAAATTGAGGTAAAACCAACCTATACCAAAGAAGATATTGCAGATGTAGAACATCTTGGTTTTGGAGCTGGTTTTGCACCCAATTTACGCGGACCTTACGCAACCATGTACGTTCGCCGACCTTGGACAATCCGTCAATACGCTGGATTTTCAACAGCTGAGGAAAGTAATGCTTTCTACAGAAGAAATTTAGCTGCCGGACAAAAAGGTTTATCGGTTGCTTTCGATTTAGCGACACATCGTGGTTACGATTCAGATCATGATCGTGTGCAAGGTGATGTAGGAAAAGCAGGAGTTGCCATTGATTCTGTGGAAGATATGAAAATTCTTTTCGATCAAATTCCTTTAGATGAAATGTCAGTTTCGATGACGATGAATGGTGCGGTTTTACCAATTATGGCCTTTTATATTGTGGCTGCAGAAGAACAAGGTGTAGCTCCAAAACAATTATCAGGAACCATCCAAAACGATATTCTGAAGGAATTTATGGTGCGAAATACATATATTTATCCACCAACGCCTTCTATGAAAATTATTGCGGATATTTTCGAATATACGAGTAATAATATGCCGAAATTCAACTCGATATCAATTTCGGGATACCATATGCAAGAAGCGGGTGCCACTGCCGATATTGAATTAGCGTACACTTTAGCCGATGGTTTAGAATACATTCGAACTGGTTTAGCGGCCGGAATGGATATTGACACCTTTGCTCCTCGCCTTTCGTTTTTCTGGGCTATTGGTATGAATCATTTTATGGAAATTGCCAAAATGCGTGCAGCTCGTATGCTTTGGGCAAAACTATTGAAACAATTCAATCCGAAAGACGAAAAATCGTTAGCGTTACGTACGCATTGTCAGACTTCTGGTTGGAGTTTAACGGAACAAGATCCATTTAATAATGTAGCTCGTACTGCCATTGAAGCTGCAGCTGCAGCATTTGGAGGAACACAATCGTTACATACAAATGCCTTAGATGAAGCGATTGCTTTACCAACAGATTTTTCAGCGCGTATTGCTCGTAATACTCAAATCTTTTTACAAGAAGAAACCAAAATTTGCAAAACGGTAGATCCTTGGGCAGGAAGTTATTATGTAGAAAGTTTAACGGCTGAAATCACTGAAAAAGCATGGGCTTTAATTGAAGAAGTGGAATCTTTAGGTGGAATGACCAAAGCGATTGAAGCTGGAATACCGAAATTGCGTATTGAAGAAGCGGCAGCGCGTAAACAAGCTCGTATTGATAGTACACAAGATATTATTGTTGGAGTAAACAAATACCGTTTAGAAAAAGAAGATCCGTTACACATTTTAGATGTTGATAACGATATGGTTCGTAAGCAACAAGTTGCACGATTAACTGAAATTAAAGCGAACAGAGATAACGATAAAGCCAAGAAAAGTATTGAAGCACTTACTGAATGTGCAAAAACGGGTAATGGAAATTTATTAGATTTAGCTGTTGAAGCTGCTAGAAATAGAGTAACTTTAGGAGAAATTAGTGATGCTTTAGAAGTAGTTTTCGGACGTCATAAAGCTCAAATTAAATCGATTAGTGGCGTGTATAGTAATGCAATAAAAAGTGACGAAAGTTTTGAAAAAGCTAAACAATTAGCCAACGACTTCGCTAAAAAAGAGGGTCGTCGACCAAGAATTATGATTGCTAAAATGGGTCAAGACGGACACGACCGTGGTGCGAAAGTTGTTGCAACTGGTTATGCCGATGTAGGTTTTGATGTGGATATTGGTCCGTTATTTCAAACACCTGCCGAAGCAGCGAAACAAGCCGTGGAAAATGACGTACATATTTTAGGGGTTTCTTCGTTAGCGGCTGGACATAAAACGTTAGTCCCACAAGTTATTGAAGAACTTAAAAAATATGGCCGTGAAGACATTATGGTTATTGTGGGTGGGGTTATCCCAGCACAAGATTACCAATATTTATTCGACGCTGGTGCTGTAGCTGTTTTTGGTCCTGGAACTAAAATTAGTGAAGCGGCAATTAGTATTTTAGAGGTATTGATTCAGGATTAAAATTCATACTAATAAACAAAAAACCAGCTTATCAGCTGGTTTTTTTATTTTAAAATCTCTCTTAAAATCTTCGCAATATTTTTAGCATCATCAACACCTCTGTGGTGCGTGCCTTCTAGCGGAATATTTAGAAATTTTAAAGCGCCGTCCATACCTAATTCGTGTCCTAGTTTATTTTTAAGTGCAAATAAGGATTTCACGTTAATATGCGATGGACCAAAAGGATACGTTTTACTTAACGACAGACATTGTTTTTGAAACTGTCTCAAATCGTACGCACCAAAACTTGCCCATGCTCGGCTTTGACTTTTATAATCTTTTTTCAAAATATGTAAAGCATCGTCAAAAGAAACACCTTCTTGTTCAATTAATTCGGGAGTTATTGTTGTTAACTCTGTACAAAACGAACTTATAGTGGAACGTTCTGGTTTAATCAAAATACCCCGATTATCACTAATTTCTCCTGTTTCAACATCAAGTAAACAAACACCCACTTCAATAATATCACTAATCATACCTTCAGGTAATTTACCCTCCCAACATGTTGCTTCAATATCTACAACAATAATTTTATCTAATAATTTTGCCATTTTATCAATTTTTTTCTACAAATAAATCTGCAGTTTTATTAATCATTTTTCTTTTTTGACTTCTTGTCTTTTTTCTCGGATTTCTTATCCTTCGATTTTTTTTTCGGTTTCAACAATTCTTTTTTGGCTTCTAAACGTTTTTGTGTTTCTTCTAAATCGTAAGTATCATTGTTATACACAACTAGTTTTACTTCTTTAATCAGTTTTAAAGCTTCTTTAAGTTTTAGTTGACGTTCTAACAAATGAACTTTCTTTAGTAAAATTGCCATTTTGTTGATTCCTTTAACCGTTAATGCAAAATCGATTAATTTAGATGCTTCGTCGTAATCTTCATTCAAAAGTAAGGTATCTATATAATGTGGATACACTGCAACAGCTTCCATATTAATAGCTAATGCTTCTTCGAAATAATTTTTCGCAGCATCATAATTATACAATTGCTCTGCTTCAATACGCGCATATAAACACAAAGCAGTGACATTTTTCGCGTCATAAGACAAGGCATAATCTAACGCTTCCGTTGTTTCTTCCAACGAATACGGATAGTTATCCAACGCTTGAAACAAGTATTTATCTATGTTTTTCATAATATTTCTTTTTAAAATTTAATTACACAAAGTTTCACAATACCCTTCGACAAGCTCAGGGTGACTCCACAGAGTTTCGCAAAGTTTTTAATCCGTGTAAATCAGAATATGCAAAGCATATCAACTTACCAAAATCAGCAAAATCAGTTAAATCTGCGTTCCTATTTTCAAATAGTTTTATGATTTAAACCTAAGTACCTATGTGTTTTTAAATTTATTTAATTCGTTTTTAAGGCGCTGTCGCTCCTGTTTAAATTTCTTTTCTATTTTGAGTTTCTTAAAATCGGAACCTTCAAAAGTTCGAATCGGATTGCCACGTTCCACTGCCATTTGATTCATCCACTGACTTTGAAATTGTTGCTTTAAAAGATCTAATTGCGCTTCGTTTAGCTTCACTAACAAGCGTTCAGTTGCCAATTTCTTATTCTGATGTTGCGAACGCGAATCCATACTCACCACACTAATTCCCGTTGGCAAATGTGTCGCCCGAATTGCCGAACTCACTTTATTAACATGTTGTCCGCCAGCTCCCGAACTTCGCATCGCTTGATATTGAATGTCTTTTTCAGAAAATGCTTTAGTACTTATTGCATCTACTTCAAAAATTCCAATAAACCAATTACTGCGTTTGTGAAATTTCCTAAAAGTACTTTTTCCAATCCATTGAATGGTTCCAACCCATGAATTCGTAAACTCTTTAGCATCTTTTCCTTTAATTTGAACCATAGCTGATGCTACCGTTCCATTTTCCGAACCTGCTTCGCGTTGCAAGACAGTCGCTTCTAAACCAAAAGATTCTACTTCTTGCAACACTTTTTTCAATACTTGAGCCACAACCCATGTACATTCTGCAGGTCCTCTTCCTGAGGTAATTTGAATGATCTTCTCCATACTATCGGTCCATTCTAACAATTTTCGGCGTGAAAGTTCCCAACACGTCTACTAATTCTGTTTGCAAATTCATTACCGTATGAATGTTTTTATACGCCATTGGTGCTTCATCAATATTTCCTCCAATTAACGTTACCTCGTTATCTGACAAGACTTTTTTAATCTGACTTTGAGTAAAAGTAGCTTTGCATTTCGCTCTCGAAAACAAACGTCCAGCTCCATGAGAAGCCGATTGTAAACTGTCTTCGTTTCCTTTACCCATAACGATAAATCCTGGCGCCGTCATTGAACCTGGAATAATTCCCAATTGTCCTTTTGCCGCTGGCGTAGCTCCTTTTCGGTGCACAATACATTCTTTACCATCTACTTGTTCTTTCCAAGCAAAATTGTGATGATTTTCAATCGTAACCACAATTCGTTTTCCTAACGCTTTAGCAATTCTTCTATGAATATCTTCGTGACAAGCCTTTGCATAATCACCAGCTAAATTCATAGCCATCCAATATTCTTGACCGTCATGTGTGTTCAAATCGAGCCATGCTAAATGCTGAACATTCTTCGGTAACGGACATTGTTTACTAGCTAAATACGTGTAATGTTTTGCAATATTTGCACCCAATCCACGTGAACCGCTGTGTGATAAAACCGCAACGTATTCTTTAGCTTCTAATTTCCATTCTGGCAACGGATTGTCTAATTTCACAATTCCGAATTCTACAAAATGATTGCCTCCTCCAGATGAACCTAATTGCTTGTATGCTTTGTCTAACAATTGTTTTACCAATGGAATCGTTTTAAATTCGTCTCGATAAAAAACCTCATGATCCGCTTTTACTTTATGCGTTTCAGTCATTCCGAATTTGGTATTGTCTTTCAAAATCGCTTGCAATTGATGGTCTTTCCCTTTGAAAAAAGACGCTGGCAAATCGAAAATCGACAAGCTCATTCTACAACCGATATCTACTCCTACTCCATATGGAATTACCGCATTATCTGTGGCTAAAACCCCGCCAATTGGCAATCCATAACCAGAATGTGCATCGGGCATTAAAGCCCCTTTAACTGAAATTGGCAATTTTAGAGCATCATACAATTGAAACTTTGCTTGATCATCAATTTCGTTTTCTCCAAAGATGGAAAAAGGTGCTCGAGTGGTTTTCAATTCGTTGAATTTCACTTGAACGGGATTGATTAAACCTTCCACCACTTTTCCCCAAGTCCCATCGCCTTTGTATTGCTCCGGATTTAATAATACTTGTTTGGCTTCGTTTAATATTCTTTCCTTTTTTTCTCTTTTTCGATATCTATTAATTTGCCCTAAGGCAATGTTTATAGCATTATTTTTTGGGAAGCCTAATTTGATTAAGTCTTTCCCAGATAGTTTATTTCCCATGATTATTTTAAAAATGATTCATAACATTGAACTAAACCAACCAAAAAGGCATTGTTTTAGCACATTGCATAACTTTGAAACGTTTCGGGAAATTTTTTGAAGGATCTAGAATTGACAAAAAAAAGCCCGAAACTAATTGTCTTCGGGCTTTTTCATATATTTTGTTTTATCTATGATTGCGTATAGCCACGAAGAAGAGCCTCATCAGTTCCAACTGATGCATAGCTTTGAGGTAATGATTTAAATACAAACATTTTTTCTTCGTTTAAAAGGTTATTAATTTTCTGACACAAAGATTTATCTTATTTTTTTAATTTTCCAAATAAAATTTAATATTTTTTAAAAAACTTCCATTTTAGTACCTTTACAACATGTCAAAATTACCCAACATAACAACTAGCATTTTCTCTGTGATGTCGCAGTTAGCCAATCAATACGGAGCAATTAATTTATCTCAAGGATTTCCAAATTTTCCAGAAGATGAAAGACTTATAAAAATCTCTGAAAACATTTTAAAAGAGAACATTCATCAATATACTCCGATGGCGGGTTTACCTTCATTATTGGAGAAAATTGCACGACAAACGGAAAAAGAATATGCTAGAAAAGTCAATCCGAATACCGAGATTTTAATTACTGCAGGAGCTACTCAAGGAATTTATACAGCCATAAATACGTTTATTTCACATGGTGATGAAGTGCTAATTTTAGATCCAAGTTATGATAGTTACGAACCTTCTGTTTTAGTGGCAAGTGGCACACCCATTCGAGTTTCTTTAAATGATGATTATACGCCAAATTTCAACAAAATTGAAGCGGCAATTAGTCCAAAAACTAAAATGATTGTGGTCAATAATCCTCACAATCCGACAGGAAAAGTTTGGAAAGCACTAGATTTTGAAAACTTGGAAACGATTTTAGAAAAACACCCCGATATTTTAGTTTTAAGCGATGAAGTGTATGAATACATTTCCTTTTCACAGCCTCATATTTCTTTCAATACTAGAGATAAATTAAAACATCGTACCATAATTGCTTCTTCTTTTGGAAAATCGTTACATGTTACGGGTTGGAAAGTAGGTTATTTAATTGCTCCAGAAAACCTAATGCAAGAAATGAAAAAAGTGCATCAGTTTTTGGTTTTCAGTGTGAATAGTTTTTCACAACATGTTATTTCTCAATATCTTAACATTGTAGATTTTAGTGAAATTTCTAAAATGTATTTGCGCAAAAGAGATTTGTTTCAAAGCTTGTTAAAAGAGAGTCGTTTCGAATTATTGCCTTGTGATGGAACGTATTTTCAAGTAGTAAATTACAAATCGATTTCTGATATAAATGATGTTGATTTTGCTACAGCTTTAATTCAAAAACATGGAGTAGCAGCTATTCCAATTTCTGTTTTTTATAATGATCATACCGACAGACAAATGCTACGTTTTTGTTTTGCTAAAACAGACGAAACATTGATTGCTGCAGCTGAAAAACTATGTAGGATTTAACTTTAAACATATAAGTCTTATAAGTTTTTTCTTTTTACCACATAGGCTAAAATAATTTTGATTGTGGATAAATGCGCTTCGCTTAAAATAGCAAACATAGCTTGAATGTGTGAAATTTCAAACATATAAACCATTTAAGTTTTTTCTTTTTACCACATAGGCTAAAATAAATTGGATAAAATAGTAAGACGCTTCGCTTGAAATAATGAACATAGCAAAAATCTAAACTTAAGTGAACTTAAACTTACTTTAAGAAAAACTTTAAAAATAAAACTTATATGACTTATATGTTTAGTTCAAAACCTATTTCGCTCTAGGATGAAATGTCTCCATAACATCAGCTAAAAACTTACGGTCTAAATGCATGTAAATTTCTGTAGTGGTAATTGATTCGTGACCTAACATCAACTGAATAGAACGTAAATCGGCACCATTTTCTAGTAAATGTGTCGCAAACGAATGTCGGAATGTGTGTGGAGAAATCGTCTTTTTCAACCCAATTTTAACTGCTAAATCTTTAATGATGGTAAATACCATTGCTCGTGTTAATTGTTTACCACGACGGTTCAAAAATAAGGTGTCTTCATGACCTTTTTGAATATTCAAATGCGAGCGAATGGCTTCTTTATATATTAAAATAAACTTTTGAGTAGAATTCCCAATTGGAACAAAGCGTTGTTTATTTCCTTTTCCGGTTATTTTGATAAAACCTTCATCGAAAAATAAATCGGAAATTTTTAACGTAACCAATTCTGAAACACGCAAACCACAACTGTATAAAGTTTCGAGCATGGCGCGGTTTCTTTCGCCTTCAGGTGTACTTAAATCGATAGCTTCAATTAGTAAATCAATTTCTTCTACTGAAAGTGTATCGGGTAATTTTCTTCCCGTTTTGGGCACTTCAATTAATTCTAAAGGAGTGTCTTTTCGGTAATCTTCAAAAATTAAGTAATTGAAAAAGCTTTTTAATCCTGAAATGATTCTCGATTGACTTCGAGCATTAACTTGTGTGGAAATCGTATAAATAAACTGTTGGACTTGTTCATCCGAAATGGCAACAGGAGAAACATCAATATTATTTTGAGAAAGAAAATGAACTAATTTCTCAATATCAAAACTATAATTTTCAATCGTATTCGCAGATAATCCGCGTTCTAATCGCAAATAATTTTGATATTCTTTTATGTAGGTATTCCAGTTTGGCATTTCCATTTATTGATAATACGCAAATTAACTGAAAAAAAGTTAGTTTTAAATAATAGACATAAAAAAAGCCTCACATTTCTGTGAGGCTTTAGGGTGAAAGACGGGTCTCGAACCCGCGACCTTCGGAACCACAATCCGACGCTCTAACCAACTGAGCTACAATCACCATGTATAAATACGGGTGCAAATATAGTGGTTTATTACATATTGCAAAAATATTTTTTTACTTTTTTACATTAAATTACTTAAACTATTGACAGTCAAATATCTTTCAACCGTAAATCCTTCCGCATGATCGACTCCTACTAGCCTTCCAAGGTCCATTGCACGATAATTTATGCTGTCTAAAAAGTTTTTTGAGGTAATTGGCGTGTTCGGTTCTGATGAATTCGGATCATAAAATTGCGTTTTATACGCCATAACCGCCTCCATTTTCTTATCCATAAAACCAGAAATATCTACAACAAAGTCGGGTTCAATAGTTACCCATTGTATATAATGATACACTAATTTTGGTCGGTAATGCGATTGTTTTTCCCCATTTAATTCGGTTTCAATTTTCGATAAACCTGATAAAAAACAAGCATCACTTACTAATTTACTCCCTTTTCCATGATCGATATGACGGTCGGCAATAGCATTACACAATACAATTTCAGGTTGGTATTTGCGTATCATTTTTATTATTTCAATTTGATGCGCTTCATCATTTACAAAAAAACCATCTCTAAAATTTAGATTTTCACGAACATGAACACCTAATATTTTAGCGGCATCAGCAGCTTCAGCATCACGAGTTTGTGCCGTACCACGAGTACCTAATTCGCCTCTTGTTAAATCGACAATTCCGACTTTTTTACCTAAGGAAATTTCTTTGGCAATAGTTCCCGCACAACCTAATTCAATATCGTCTGGATGCGCTCCGAATGCTAATATATCTAGTTTCATAGTTATTTTGAGTTACTCAGCAACATAGTTTCAAAGTTACTAAGTTATTATTAATCGTTTAAACAGAATTTCAGTGTTTCTTTTTGAATCTCTTTGCTTCTTTGTTTCTTTGTTTCTTTGCTTCTTTGTTTCTTTGCTTCTTTGTTGCTTTGTTTCTTTGTTTCTTTGTTACTTTGCTTCTTTGTTTCTTTGCTTCTTTGCTTCTTTGTTACTTTGTTTCTTTGTTACTTTGTTACTTAAAAACTAAGACTCTTAAAATTGTTTTCGCTTTATTTTCAGTTTCAATAAATTCTTTATTCGCGTTACTATCTTTTGTAATTCCGCAACCTACATAAATATTCACTTTATTTTGATTTTTGATATTGTCATTGAAAATTTCGCAACATCTCAAATTTACAAATAAATTGGTTTGTTCTTGTATTTGAAATTCGCCTAAAAATCCGGAATAATAATTTCTATTATAATTTTCATGTTCTAAAATGAAATTTCTGGCTGCTTGCAAAGGCATTCCGCACACTGCAGAAGTTGGATGTATGGCTTGTATAACTTCGATTTCAGAAAAAGAAGGTTTTAATTCTCCAGAAATATCCGATTTCAAATGCACTAAATTACCGGCTCTATGTGTGTATGTATCAGAAACTGCTAAATTATCTACAAAATTTCCTATTCTGTTTTTAATATAATCGGTAACTAATTGCTGTTCTACTTGTTCCTTTTCTTGCCAAAGTATATTTTCAGAAAACACTTGGGTTCCGGCTAATGCAACCGTTTCAAAAGTCTTATTATTTATTTTAGCTAATTGTTCAGGAGTTGCTCCCATCCACATTCCTACTTTTGGATGAAACCATACATAACGAAAGGCAGTTGGATAGCTGATTAACAATTTCTGATACGATTTTATAAAATCAACCGTTTGAGAAATTTCAATTTTTCGAGACAACACTACTTTTTCAAAACTACCTTTTTCTATTTCTGCAACCGCTTTTCGAACGATACTTTTAAAAGAATACTGGGCATTTTCGTCCAATTCATTTTCAATTAAAGCTGAAGCATCTTCAATTTCAACATTTATTTCTTCTTGAAAAATTTCAGATTCTGATTCTGGAAAAACAACATTCGTTTGGTTGTAAAAACTCGAAAAAACAAATCCACTTTGATTTTCAAAAACATGTAATGCATCATTTTCTTGAAAAAAACCATGCAATATCTGCTCATTTGGTTTGGCATACAAAACAAAAGGCAATTGCTTATTAAAATTTGAAGTGGCTTTGTCTAATAATTTCATTATCGATCTCTTCTAGATAAAACCATATTAGACAATTTGCATAAAGAAATTAATTTGTCGTTTTCATCCACAATTTTAATTTCCCACAAATGAATACTTGCTCCTTTATGGATAATTTTCGCCGTACAATACACCATACCTTCACGCTTACTTCGTAAATGATTGGCGCTAATTTCAATACCACGTACTTCTTGTTTTTCTGGATTAATAAACATTAAAGAAGCTGCACTACCCACACTTTCTGCTAATGCAACTGTAGCACCACCGTGTAATAAACCCATTGGTTGGTGTACTCTAGAATTTACAGGCATTTGAGCTTTTAAAAAATCCTCACCTGCATCAATATACTCAATTTCAAGCGTTTGCATCAAAGTGTTTTTAGACCACTCGTTACAAAGTTTTAAAAATTCTTCTTTATTAAACATAAATCGTTATTTTTACAAAGTTACAAATTAATATTTCGAATAAAAGCATAAGAAAAGCTGCTTTTTTTCGTTATAGATTTTGTTGCCACGAATTCACGAATTAAAAATTTGTCAAAATTTGATTTGTATCGACTTTGTAGATAATTAATTCGAAATAAATTCACAATTTTAAAATTAAAAAAATTCGACAATTAACTTTGCTGAATCTTCGATTTCGTGGCGAAATAAAAAAATAAAAAATCACAAAAATGCGTCAACTATATTTAATTTTAAGTCTATTTACCTTACTTTTTGTTACTTCTTGTAGAAACGAGCTTGATTTTGAATCGAGCATTGGAGAACTTCGTTTTTCGAAAGAAACGGTTTATTTAGATACGGTTTTCACAAATATTGGTTCGAGTACTTACACCTTAAAAGTATATAATACGAGCGACAAAAACATTTCAATTCCTAATGTTCGATTAGGAAAAGGACAAGCCTCAAAATACCGATTAATGGTAGATGGCGTTCCGGGAAAAGAATTTCAAAACGTAGAGTTATTAGCTAAAGACAGCATGTTTGTTTTTATTGAAGTTACTGCAGATGTAGCGGATGCCAATCCAACTGATTTTTTATATACCGACAGAATTGAATTTGGAAATTCAGTAAATTTCCAAAAAGTAGAATTAGTAACCTTAATTCAAGATGCGGTTTTCATTTATCCTGAAAGAACGGGTAGTCCGAATAATTATACGTACGAACAAATTAATTTAGGTGTGGATGGTGATGGAAATCCGATTGACATAACAGGAACCAATTTAAGTCACACCGACCCAACCAACGGCGACGAATTGCATTGGACCAAAAACAAACCTTATGTAGTGTATGGTTATGCGAAAATTCCAGAAAATGAAACCTTGGTTGTAGATGCAGGTACAAAAGTACATTTTCATGCTAATTCGGGATTAATTGTTGCCGACAATGCCAGTTTAGAAGTAAACGGCGCATTAAGTACTTATGACACCGATGGAAATGTAATTATAGATAACGAAGTAACTTTTGAAGGTGATCGTTTAGAACCAGGTTATGCTGACGTTGCTGGACAATGGGGAACCGTTTGGTTTTTACCAGGAAGTAACGGTAATACTATCAATCATTTAACCATCAAAAATGCTACAGTTGGAATGTTAGTATCTGGAAACGATGGTACTCCTACTCCAACTATCGACATGCAAGATGTACAAATTTACAATTGTGCGAATGTGGGTATTTTAGCTCGAACAGGTAAAATGGTAGGTAGAAATGTGGTAGTAAACAACTGCGGACAGGCAAGTATCGCTTGTACTTTTGGTGGTAGTTACGATTTCACACATTGTACATTTGCTAACTATTGGGGCGCTCCTAGTCAAACGTGTTTGGTAATGGACGATTATGATGGAGCGGCGGCGTATGCTTTAACACAAGCAAACTTTAAAAACTGTATATTTTACGGTTCTACTAATTTAGGAATTGCGATAGAGAAAACCGGAAACACATTTAATTATAAGTTTGATAATTGCTTAATTAAATTCATCGATTTCAATAATCAATTTGCGAGTAATCCGTTGTATAATTTCAACGATACTACGAAATACGCAGGTTGTTTTATCGCTTCTACTTCATTGATTAACAAGCCTGAATTTGTAAACACCAACAAAAACAACTTTAAAATTGGTGAGAATTCTATTGCAAGAAACAATGCGAATGTAGCCTTTTCAACCTTTAATGATATATTAGGAAATTCACGAGCTACCTCATCAGATATAGGTGCCTATGAATATTTACCATAATTTTCAAATTTTGAGCGGTTTTTACCGCTCTTTTTTTTTCTACTTAAAGAAGAAAGTTTAACTTTGCACTTTCAAAAACAACAACACACCCGAGGCGAACCAAATTGTATGGCGCGCAACGGAATAAAACTACATTAATATGATTCATTTCTTCGGGAACCAATCCAACATCGTATTTGCCGTACAAACGCAAAACGAGATTTCATCAGAAGACATCAACAAATTAAACTGGCTTTTTGGCGACGCACATAAAATAGATAAATCCGTATTAGCGGATTTTTTTGTTGGTCCACGTGCCGCAATGGTAACACCTTGGAGTACAAATGCTGTTGAAATTACTCAAAATATGGGTATTTCTGGAATTATCAGAATTGAAGAATTCGAAAAAGTTTCAGCCGATTTCAATGATTTCGATCCGATGTTATCTCAAAAGTATTCAGAATTAAATCAAGAAATTTATACAATTAACATTCAACCGGAAGCTATTTTAGATATTGAAGATATCGAGGCGTACAACCAACAAGAAGGTTTAGCGTTGAGTCCGGAAGAAGTAGAATATTTAAATAATTTATCTACTAAATTAGGTAGAAAATTAACCGATTCTGAAATCTTTGCTTTCTCACAAGCCAATTCAGAACACTGTCGCCATAAAATTTTCAACGGAACATTTATTGTTGATGGCGAAGAAAAACCAACATCATTATTCAAATTAATCAAAAAAACATCTGAAACACATCCTAACGATATTGTATCAGCATATAAAGATAACGTAGCGTTTGTTAAAGGTCCGAAAGTAACGCAATTCGCACCAAAAAGCGCAGACAAACCTGATTTTTACCAAGAGTCAGCATTCGATTCTGTTTTATCTTTAAAAGCAGAAACACACAACTTCCCTACTACTGTAGAGCCTTTTAACGGAGCTGCAACAGGTTCTGGTGGAGAAATCCGCGACCGTTTAGCAGGTGGACAAGGTTCATTACCTTTAGCAGGAACAGCGGTGTACATGACTTCTTACTCTCGTTTAAATGAAGAACGTCCATGGGAAAAAGCAATGGACGAAAGAAAATGGTTGTACCAAACACCAATGGACATCTTAATTAAAGCTTCAAACGGAGCTTCAGATTTTGGTAATAAATTCGGACAACCGCTAATTACAGGTTCTATCTTAACATTCGAGCATGAAGAAGCTAACAGAAAAGTTGGTTACGATAAAGTAATTATGCAAGCGGGTGGAATTGGTTATGGAAAATTAGATCAAGCCATTAAAAAGAAACCTCAAGAAGGCGATAAAATTGTTATTCTTGGTGGAGAAAACTATAGAATTGGAATGGGTGGTGCTGCTGTTTCTTCAGCAGATACTGGAGCTTTTGGTTCAGGAATTGAATTAAACGCTATACAACGTTCTAATCCAGAAATGCAAAAACGTGCTGCTAATGCCATTCGTGGTTTAGTAGAAAGCGATAACAATCCGATTGTTTCTATTCACGATCACGGTGCAGGTGGACACTTAAACTGTTTATCTGAATTAGTAGAAGAAACAGGTGGATTAATCGATTTAGATAAATTACCAGTGGGCGACCCAACGCTTTCTGCAAAAGAAATCATCGGAAACGAATCTCAAGAAAGAATGGGATTAGTAATTGGTGAAAAAGACATCGATACGTTACAAAAAATAGCAGACAGAGAACGTTCTCCAATGTATCAAGTTGGTGATGTAACGAACGATCATAGATTTACATTCGAATCGAAAACTACTGGTGCAAAACCAATGGACTATGCTTTGGAAGACTTTTTTGGAAGTTCGCCAAAAACAATCATGACAGACAAATCAGTTGCTAGAAATTATAGTAATGCCGAATATTCTGCAACAAACATCCCAACCTATTTAGAACAAGTATTGCGTTTAGAAGCGGTTGCTTGTAAAGATTGGTTAACCAATAAAGTAGACCGTTGTGTTGGTGGTAGAGTGGCGAAACAACAATGCGCAGGACCGTTACAATTACCATTAAACAATGTAGGTGTAATGGCATTAGATTTTAAAGGAAAAGAAGGAATTGCTACTTCTATTGGGCACGCTCCTATTTCTGCTTTAATTGATCCTGTTGCTGGAAGTAGAAATGCCATAGCAGAATCACTTTCTAACATTGTTTGGGCTCCATTAAAAGATGGTTTACAATCGGTTTCTTTATCTGCTAACTGGATGTGGGCTTGTAAAAACGAAGGTGAAGACGCTCGTTTATATGATGCCGTAAAAGGATGTTCTGATTTTGCTATCGAATTAGGAATCAACATTCCAACAGGAAAAGATTCACTTTCAATGAAACAAAAATATCCAAATGACGAAGTAATTGCACCAGGAACGGTTATCATTTCTGCAGCTGGAAATTGTTCTAATATTACTAAAGTTGTAGAACCAGTTTTACAACATAACGGTGGCAACATTTATTATTTAAATTTATCGCAAGATGCCTTTAAATTAGGTGGTTCATCGTTCAATCAAATCTTAAATAAAGTTGGAAATGAAACGCCAACTATTAAAAATGCTGATTATTTCAAAAAAGCATTTAATACCTTACAAGATTTAATTAAAGCAAGAAAAATTAAAGCCGGACACGATGTAGGAAGTGGTGGTTTAGTAACTACTTTATTAGAAATGTGTTTTGCAGATGTTAATTTAGGAGCCAACTTAAATTTATCTTCAATTAACGAAGCCGATACTACGAAATTATTATTTTCTGAAAATATTGCTGTAGTATTCCAAGCAGATGCTGAAGTAGAAGCGGTATTTAATGCAAACGGAATTGAAATTTTCAATATCGGAACGGTAAATCATTCTGAAACGGTAACGCTTTCAAACTTTAATGATACCTTTACTTTTGACGTTAAAGCTTACAGAAAAACGTGGTTTGAAACGTCTTATTTATTAGATCAAAAACAAACTAAAAACGGAAAAGCAAAAGAGCGTTTTGAAAACTTTGCAAATCAACCGTTACAGTTTAAGTTCCCAGAAAACTTTAGTGGCAATTTAGAACAGATTGCTTCGTCGCCAGCTTCTCGCAATGACCGACCAAAAGCAGCGATAATTCGTGAAAAAGGAAGTAATTCTGAAAGAGAAATGGCAAACGCTATGTATTTAGCTGGTTTTGATGTAAAAGACGTTCACATGACCGATTTAATTTCTGGTCGTGAAACATTAGAAGACATTCAGTTTATTGGAGCTGTTGGTGGATTCTCTAACTCGGATGTATTAGGTTCGGCTAAAGGTTGGGCAGGTGCTTTCTTATACAACGAAAAAGCCAATACAGCCTTGAAAAACTTCTTTAAAAGAGAAGATACCCTTTCGGTAGGAATTTGTAATGGTTGTCAGTTAATGATGGAATTAGAGTTAATTAATCCGGAACATGAAGTTCATGGAAAAATGAAACACAACGATTCTCATAAACACGAAAGTGGTTTTACTTCTGTAAAAATTCAAAAGAACAATTCGGTGATGCTTTCTAGTTTAGAAGGTTTAACATTAGGAGTTTGGATTTCGCATGGTGAAGGAAAATTTAATTTACCAATGAGCGAAGACAACTATAATATTGTAGCGAAATACGGTTATGAAGGTTATCCTGCTAATCCGAATGGTTCCGATTATAACACAGCAATGTTATGTGATGCAACGGGAAGACATTTAGTTACGATGCCACATATTGAGCGTTCTACTTTCCCTTGGAACTGGGCGAATTACCCAGAAAGAAACCAGAAAGACGAAGTTACGCCATGGTTAGAAGCCTTTGTTAACGCAAGAAAATGGATAGAAAACCAAAATAAATAATACGAAGAGCGACAGAAATGTCGCTCTTTTTTTTTCTAAAATTCTCAAAACATTTTGCTTGTTATTTTTTTATCTGAATGAAATTTTTATGACATTTTTTGAGGCAATTTTTAAATTAGTTAAATTATATAACAGCTTATAGCTTATTTAGAATTACTCGAAAATTACTTGTTATATTTTGTAAGAAATTACTATTTTATGTTATATTTGTCTGAGATTTAACATTACTGCATTACGAAAGTAATAAACTGACAAAGAAACACTTCATTCAAATTTACCATTTGTTCTGAAAGGTGAATTTTAAAAATCTTAAAGTAAAACATCAAAAACAAAAATTAATGATCAAAAAGATTTTACTCCTATTATTGTTACCAATAATTGGTTATAGTCAACAAATAAATCCAAATTTTGGCACGAATGGAACCATAAGTACAGATTATGCTTATGACTATGATTTATTTAGTGATTTACAACTTTTACAAAATGGTAAAGTTTTATTATTTGGAAATAGTAAGATTACTTTAAACTCCAATTTAGATGGTTTTGCAATCATCAAATACAATGAAGATGGTAGTTTCGATAACACTTTCGGAATCAACGGAAAAATTATTTTAAATTTCGATTCGTACCAAAACTCAAATCCAACTTCAGTTGTTATCCAAAATGATGGTAAAATTTTAATTGCTGGAAATACAGCAAATAATTCACGTGGCGTTTTAACTCGTTTACATTCTAATGGTTCAATTGATACTGATTTTGGTTTTAACGGAAAGGTTACTGTAGAATCTAAAAACATTAACAAAATGTTGCTAACACCAAATCAGCAAATTTTGTTATTTGGAAATACAGTAAATGATTTTTGTATTGAAAAACTAAATTCAGATGGTTTTCACGACCTTTCTTTTGGAATTAATGGCATCACAACATTGGATGACAACAATACTTTTGAAAAGTTCACATCCGCTCAAATTTTAAGTGATAATTCAATTATATGCATAGGAGATTCATCTAATCCAAATTTTAATTCGAACAAAGTAATTATCGCAAAGTATAGTGCAAATGGTGTTTTTGATTCGAGTTTTGGAATTAAAAGAATTAACATGCCATATAACCCAAATGCTACAGAAAGTAATCTTTATGCTAGTGATTTTAAAGTTCTTGCAGATAATTCCATAATAATGTTAGTAAATGGAAGTTATATGACAGCTCAAAACATTGGATATGCAAGAATTTATAAAATTGACATGAATGGTAATCTTTTATTGAATTTTAATTCAACTGGTTATATTCAATTCAACAATTGTTTAGGTTGTGATTTAAGATTACAAAATGTTCAATTTCTAGACAATAATAAATTTTTAGTTACTCAAATTAGTGAAAACAATAATAATGATAATTTTATTACAACATCATTAATAAATTCAGATGGTAGTATAAACACTACTTTTGGAAACATTTCAATTGATCTAATAAACGACTTCACACCTATCGCTAAAGCAAAAGTTTTAAACGATAAATTATATGTAGCTTATCATAGAACCGTAAATCTGAATGATTACTATATTAATGCTTATTTAATTGAAAATCAATTTCTTTCAATTACAAGTTTAGATGATATTTCAGACAAATCAATTATTTATCCAAATCCTTTTTCAGAAAGTTTTACCATTGATTTTAAAAATCTTGATGTATCAAATGGAAAGATTTCTTTGTATAACATAAATGGTACAGAAATTTATTCTTCTAATTTTTCTAATGTAAATAATAACACATTAACAATTAATGAATTAGAAAAATATGCTACTGGGATATATTTCCTTAAAATTTCTTCAGACAATTATCTTAATACTTTTAAAATAATAAAAAAATAATCATGAAATTTAAATATAATTTAATTTGTCTACTATTTGCTTTTCAAATATTACACGCACAACAAGGGATTTTAGATACTAGTTTTGGAAATAATGGTATAAATAAAGCTTCTAAAATTACTTATTATAATGGTGATGGTAATCCAAGAGGAACAATTAAAGCACTTTTTACAAGCACTGGAACACTTACGCATTTAGGAAATGATTTAGTTAATGGTGGTATTTTGCCAGTTATTAATAGT
Organism: Flavobacterium urocaniciphilum; assembly: GCF_900110615.1. Lineage (GTDB taxonomy): Bacteria > Bacteroidota > Bacteroidia > Flavobacteriales > Flavobacteriaceae > Flavobacterium > Flavobacterium urocaniciphilum. The sequence goes on along the minus strand of NZ_FOEI01000006.1, from coordinate 55,145 downwards.
ACTAATGGAATACAAAATTCTAACACTGTTTGGAACAATAAAACCGTTGTTAAAGATGGTTTGTATAATGCAAGCAATATTTTATTTACAACCGGATATACTTCTAAAGAAGACAACAATAAAGCCATTTATATTTCGAAAACAACTAATAATACTGAAATAGCTGCTGGAAATGCCTTAAATTATGATGGGAAAATAATCTTCGACACCAAAGAAACAGATGAAGAAGGTGTGGCTATAAAATTACAATCGGATAATAAAATTGTAGTTTTAGGTTATAGTGGAACAAATGGTGTAATAATTAGATACACTGCAGAAGGATATTTAGACAGAACTTTCAATCAAAAAGGGTTTTATATTTTTCAAATAGCACAAACTACAAAACCAACTTCATTGGCAATTCAACCAGATGGTAAAATTTTAATAGCTGGAAATTGTTTAAACGGAAATACTATAGATTTTTTCATAACTCGTTTAAATACTAATGGTACAACCGATACCAATTTTGGTTCTAACGGAATCGTAATTAAAGATATTAACAATTATGATAATACAGGAAATTCGATGATTTTAACCACAGATGGTAGTATTTTAATTGGAGGAAAAGCATATACAACAGGCGGCGATTTCGGATTTTCAAATCTGTACTCATACAATTTTTCTGTTTTCAAATATACTTCAAACGGTATCTTAGACACTTCTGCTTCAAATGGTGTTATTCCTGGAGCATTTATTAAATCTTTAGGTTTTTATCAATACAATCCTTCAACTTATGTTCCTGAAGATGAAGAAATCAATTGTATGGCTTATGACAATATTAATGAACGCGTTTATATTTATGGTTCGGCATTTAAAAGAAGTTATGATGCTCAATATAATATCATTACCAGAAAAACAGGATTATGGAGTTTTTGCTTTTCTTTAGACAATAGTTTTACACTTCAAAATTCGACATCTTTTCAATTCCCTACAGATTATACACTTTTTGAATCAGAAATTATTTCCGCTACAATAAAACCTTCAGATATGGTTTTAGGATCTGCATTAACAAAAGTACATGCCGTAGTAAAATTTAGCAACTGTTTGGGTGGAACTTCTACTTTTTTGAGCATTCCTTCAACAAATTCGAATTCATTTCCTACAGCGTGTTATAATAATTACACCAACTTAGTTTTAAATAAAATCATAAAGCAGAACAATATATATTACGGATTAACCTATGTAAATGACAATTCTTTTACTGGCGATTTATATCAATTAGATTCGAATTTTAAAGTAAATACAGCATTTGGTTTGAATGGGAAAATTCCCAACGTTAGAGATTTCAGAATTGACAACGATGGAAATTTAATTTGTAGTATGACTTCAACTATAACAAACGGATATAAGACACTTATTTCTAAATTCGATCAAAATGGTAAAATCGATTATACTTTTGGTAATTTAGGTAGTGTTAAAAAGAAAAATTTAATGAATATTTTTGGGTTACAAATAACATCAGATAATAAATATGTTGTTGCCTCATACATTACGAATCCAGAACCAAAAATTCTTTTAGAAAAATTCAATACTAACGGTCAAAGTGATACTAATTATAATGATCCTATTTTATTAAACATTTCCAATTATTCTTCATATCCGAGTTTAGAAAATACAGAAGAAATTATTAGCGATAATTTAGGATATAATTATACCGTTAGTTTAAAATTGGATGTTTTTAATGTTGCAAATCAAATAATTACATTATCAAAAGTAAATAATACAGGTGTTTTTGATACAACATTTGGTACCAACGGAATGGTTAATATGGTTCCATTTTTCAACCAGCCAACCAATAAATTGAATATTGTTATTCAGGATAACGGAAAATTATTAGTGTATTCAAATAAAAGATTAGTTCAGATTAATACCAATGGAACTTTAGACACAAATTTTGGTACGAATGGTTATTTAGATGTTGAAACAATTATACCTGATTTTAATGCTTCAAAAGTGTTAGCTAAAGGAAATGATTATTATATTGGAGGTTTTTCTTATACAGGTGGCGACAATTCAACTATTATTAAAATAAATAATTTAGGGATTATTGATTCAACATTTGCGAATAATGGAATATTTAAAGATACTGATACTAATTCTGCAAATATATCATATGGTTTAAAAAACATGTATTTTGATGGTAATGATAAAATTGTGTTTCACGGCGGTGGTAGCATATTAATAAAGAGAATACAATAAATTATTACCTTTTAACATAACAAATAAAAAGAGCGACAGAAATGTCGCTCTTTTTTTATACCTCTTTGTGGCAAAAAAATTCCTTTTAAAAAAATTGCCACAGTTTTGTGGCAAAAAAAATTTGACAAAAAATTTTGCCACAACTTGGTAACAAATAATTTGAACTTGAAAAACTTGTTACATTTTTTGTAACAAAAAAATTAAAACGAAAAAAAAAGTTACAACTTTAGTAACATTTTATTTTAAATGAAAAATTTGTTACACTTTTTGTGAATAACTATTCGCAAAATGTAAATTAATTTTTTGTAAGAAATTACTTTTTTATATATTTGGGAAACTAATGAGTATAAATATGCGAGTGAGGGTTTCGTATATAAACAAGTTAGCAGATAACTACGAAGAACCCAAGTAAAATTAAGAAAAACAGAAAATTATGATTGAATTAGTTTGGGGAATAATAAACATTGTGTTAATATTAATTTGTTTAATAAACTTTATAAAAATCACTAAATTAATTAAAGAAAAACTAGGTTTATTTGCTTCATTAATCTTTATTGTTTTCATAATTTCATTTTTAAAAGAATCAACTGAAGAAAAATTTCATGAAAAAACTACAGAATTAAATAATGAAGTTATATATACTAACTCAAAATCAAAAATACTCGAAGATAAATTAGTTACAAAAATTGAAACGAGAATTTCTTATGGTAAAAGAAAAGACACTTTGTATATAACGTCGAAAACAAATAGATATGGGTTTGTAATTGGTACTGATTGGAAATCACATTATTCATCAGTTGAAGAAGTGAAAAACTCTAAAAACACTTATAAATACAATGTGTTAGGTACATTAGAATGGAATATTTTAGGAATTAAAGTATACAAAGAAATAAAAGAGTTCAATGGAATATTGAAATTGTAAAAAAAGCCAGCTGCTAACAGGCGTTTGGCAAGATTGCGAATTTTGTAGTAAATATACGTTTACATTTCGCAAGAAATTTTAACTTTAACAGAAAATAATCGGTTCCGAAGTTCGTAACTGACAACAAGCTTGGAAACATTATAGGTAAGTTGTTAAAAATCAGAATATAAAATAAAGTCAGATAAAAATATGAATGTTAATAATCATTGCCCGAAATGTACATCCGAATTGGTAATTGAAAAAGGAAAATTTAACGTTTATGCATTCTGTCCAAACTGCTTCGAACAACAAAGCATACCTAAAGATAATCAGAATTGCTGTTATTCTCCAGAAATTCTTCCTGTGAGAATAAATATGCGAGGTGGTGGTTTTCAAATCAGACAACAATGTAATAATTGTGGACATTCTTTTGGACTTGCGTTAAAGAAAAGCGATTTTGATTTGAATAAAATCAAATTGAGAGATGAACATAAAGCTGAACAATTTCACAAAATGGCTGCTATAGAATATGCTGAATTCAAAGTAAAATTTGATACTTTCAAAAATGAAAACTACACATTTGAAAATCAATTTCCTGGTTATAATGAATATTTAAAATCAGAAACTTGGCAATTCAAAAGAAAATCTGTACTTAAAAGAGATAATTTTATTTGCCAAAGTTGTTTAGCCAATAAAGCCACACAAATTCATCATCTTACATATAAACATGTTTTTAATGAACCTTTGTTTGACTTAATATCAGTTTGCTTTAGATGTCATGAAATAATTACGAAAATGGATAGAAAAATTGAATCAGATAAAATTATATAGTTTATAAGTGACAAACTACCGCTTTACAAAGTCTAGTTACACCTAACCCCCTACACAAAGTCTTCCGACTTTGAGTAAAAAAAAGTAAGTTCAAAGTTGGGAAACCTAACGGAGTGGTTAGGCATTGCCAGTCATTACACTGCAAGGAATTGATTAATTTATAATAAAATATTATGCACAACATAACTTTTATAAGTACAATTCATAATGAAATAGGAAAATGTAATTCCATTGAGCTATGCAAAATTATTGAAAAAATAAACCCTGAAGTTATTTTTTTAGAAGCTCTTAATGAAACTTATTCAAAATATGAAAATCATTTATTTACATCATTTGGTGTATTTCATAAGAAGTTAGAAATATCTGCTATCCAATACTATAGTTTAAATAATTCATTTGAATTTATTCCAGTCCTAGACAACGGATTATCTGATGCATTTGAAAAAAAATACAACTTGGTTTGTGATAATAAAGAATGGCAGAAATTAATTGATAATTATAATTCATTAGCTAAAGAGCATGGTTTTGAATTTCTAAATTGCATTGAAAGCATTAAGTTACAAGAAGAAATGCGAGTTTTAGAAAGTTCTCTTTTAAATGGTCATAAATTAGAAATCGTCTTTAACGAAGAAATTGAATCGTATGAAAATTCAATGATGAATAATATTTATTCATATTGTAAAAATAACAATTTCAATTCAGCAATTTATTTGTGTGGTGTAGCTCATCGTAAATCTATTATTGAAAAAATAGAAAAGTTTAATAGTCAAGAACATCTAAAACTTAATTGGAATGTTTTTGGAGATTAATCCCCCGCTACACAAAGTCTCCCGACTTTGAGTAAGAATAATTAAGTTCAAAGTCAAGAAACCTAACGGAGTGGTTAGGCATTGCTAGTCATTGCACAGCAAGGATTTCCTTACTTTTCGAATATTAAAAAAACAAAACTCACATGAACAAAAAACTAAAATATGTACCTATAGGTATCAGTATTATAATTGTACTTTATTTTTTATTGTCGTTAACTGGAATTTTTAAAACATATAAAAGTCCAACTACTTCAAACGAACCAAATTTAAAATTGAATAGTTGGTTTTTTGCAACTAATTTAATAGAACCAAAAATTGGAGATTTTGTTTGTTATGAGAATGAAAATCCACATTTTGGAAAACAAACTAGAGTACATAGATTATGTGGAATGGAAAATGATGTTATTGAAATAAAAAACGGTGTTGTTTTTCTTAATGAAAAAAATTTGGACGAAAACACAGAATTGATTCATAATTATAAAATAGCACAAGAAGATTTTAATAAAATTAACACCAGCGTAAAACTTACAGAAAAAAATGGTGTGCATCAACTTGATCACAATACTTTTATAATTGGTTTAGAAACTTCAATAGCTAAAAAATATAATCTGAACTCTAAAAGACTACTTGACGAAAAAGGAAAACCAGATCAATACATTTCTGCGGTTTATAAAAACAATTGGAATAAAGATAATTTCGGACCAATAAAAATCCCAAATGGAAAAGTATTTGTTTTGGGTGACAATAGAGACAACTCAGAAGATTCAAGATATATAGGTTTAATAAACCAATCGGATATTATTGGAGTGGTAATAAGTAAATAAGGTTTAGTAAAACATTCAATAACTTCAAACATCAAACAAAAAAAAGAGCAACCTTCCAGTTGCTCTTTTTTTACAAATGTCTATCAATAATCAATTGTAAATCTTTAAACTCAAACGGTTTTACTAAAATATCGCTAATACCGTTCGATTGTACCTCATCTAATACTTCGTTTCTATCGGAAGCAGTTAAGGCGATAATTGGCGTGGTAATGCCTAATTCGCGTATTTGTTTAGAAGTTTCTATTCCGTTTAATACCGGCATGTGAATGTCCATTAATATTAAGTCGAATGGTTTAACCTTAATAATGTCAATCGCTTCTTGTCCGTTTTCCACAATGGTGCATTTATGATGGCATTTTTCCAATAATTTTTTGGTTACCATTTGGTTGATTTTATTGTCTTCTACAACCAAAATATTCAAGTTGGCAATATGAGGTTTCGCTTTTTCCTCATGTTCGCTTATATCGCTTTCTAATTCCGATTTAACATACGGTAATTGTATGTTGAATTGGGTTCCTTCGTTAATTTTACTTTCTACAGTAATAGTTCCGTTAAACAATTCTACTAATTTTTTAACGATGGAAAGTCCTAAACCTGTTCCTTTGTACTGATCTTGCAACTGAACGTCTAATTGCACAAACTTATCAAATATTTTATCCAAATATTCTTCTGGAATTCCTATTCCGTTATCGATAACCGAAATTTTAATAAACGTTACTTCGTTTTCTTCAATCAAATTAAAAACAATTTTTACATGTCCGTTTTTAGTAAATTTTAGGGAATTACTAATTAAATTGATTAAGATTTGAGAAAAACGAGTTAAATCGGTTTTAATGAATTGCGGAACTGATTCGTCAAAATTTAAAATGATGTCGTTGTTGTTAGAACGAGCAATGACTTTTAAACTCTGTTTGATGGTTTTAACTTCTTTGCGTAATTCTACGTTTTCGAATTTTAATTCGAACTTCTCATCTTCAATTTTATAAACATTTAAAACGTCGTTAATTAAGGATAATAAATAGTTAGACGAGAATTTTAATGCTTTGAAGTATTCGTTGTTTTTTAATTCTTTATGCTCGCTTTCAATTATGTCGGCCATACCGATTACTCCGTATAAAGGTGTTCTTAGTTCGTGACTCACATTGGTTAAAAACTGAGATTTTAAAATAGATGCTTCTTCCGATTTTTGTTTTGCAATTTTCAATTGTTCGTGGGAAACATTCAGCTTTTTGTTTAATTCTCTATATTCTAAGTAGTTTTTAAATATAAAGATTAAGAAAATCAATAAAATACCTGCGAAGAACAAACTCATTTTTACCAACTTGGAAGAGGCGTTCATTTTTTGATCTTGCACTTTCTTTTCGGTTGCAATTTTCTGAATTTTATTATTCATTTCTAACACATCGATAGAAGTACCCGCAAATTTAATATCCTGACTTCGGGTTTTTAATTCCAGTTCGTCTTGAAGTTTATCGTGTTTTTCTAAATAAAATAATGCTTTTGCAATATTGTTATTCTTCTTGTAAAACTTATAAATTTCATCGTAGATTTCTACTTCATTTGGCTTATAAAACTCAACATTATTTTCTTTTAAACGTTCTATTACAAGGTTGTAATTTTTCTCGGCTTCTATATTTTGATTTTTACTCGAATAATAATTACCTAAAAGCGTGTAATAGGTAACATACATTTCAAATTCGTTTTTATCTTTTAAGGTAGGAATGATGCGATCTAAATACTTTTTACCTTCTTCATATTGTTCTAGTTTAAAATAAACATCTGCAATGTTTAATTCGGTAAAAGCAATATCTAATAAATCGCCATGCATTTTGGAATACTTATAACACTTCAAATAATAATCCAATCCTATTTTTGGATTATCCAATCGAAAGAAATAAAGGTTTCCGGTATTGTTATACAAATATTCAATTTGTTGAACATCATTTGCTTTTAAGGCATATTTTATTCCTTCAGTATAATAATAAAGTGCTTTTTTAAGATCGGAAAATTCTTCGTAATTTAAACCTATAATGTTGTAGGCTTTTGCAGAATAACTATAATCGTCGTTTTCGAAGGAATATTTTAATACTTTTTGTGCATTGTCTAAAGATGACTTACAATCGAGTTTGTTTAAATCGTCAATAGCTTTTTTTAGTGTGGTTTTTGCTTCCTCTTTGTTAGTCACGACAGATTGAGCAAAATTAAATTTGTGGAAGACAAGAATAAAAAAAAGTAATAAAATTAACCTTGTTCTCATTTCATTTTATTGAAGTATTGTAAAAATAAAAAAATCCTGACATAAATCAGGATTTTAATAGGATTATTTTAATTAACGAATTAATTTTTTGTATTTGATTCGAGTAGGTGTTACTTCTTTACCTAAACGTTTGCGTTTATTCTCTTCATACTCAGAGAAACTTCCTTCAAAGTAATACACTTGAGAATCTCCTTCGAATGCTAAGATATGTGTACAAACTCTATCTAAGAACCATCTGTCGTGAGAAATAATTACCGCACAACCCGCAAAGTTTTCTAAACCTTCTTCTAAGGCACGTAGTGTATTAACATCTAAATCATTCGTTGGCTCATCCAGTAACAAAACGTTTCCTTCTTCTTTTAAAGTCATCGCTAAGTGTAAACGGTTTCTTTCACCACCTGATAAAGTTGAAACTTTTTTGTTTTGATCGCTTCCACCAAAGTTGAAACGTGATAAATACGCTCTTGAATTTACTTGACGACCACCCATCATGATTAATTCCTGACCGTCACAGAAGTTTTCCCAAAGTGATTTATTTACATCAATATTCGCGTGAGATTGATCTACATAAGCGATTTTTACTGTATCACCAATTGAAAAACTACCACCATCAGGTTGTTGCTCACCCATAATCATTTTGAAAATTGTTGATTTACCAGCACCATTTGGTCCGATAATTCCAACAATACCTGCTTGTGGTAAAACGAAATTTAAATCGTCGTATAATAATTTATCTCCAAATGCTTTAGAAACATTTTTCGCTTCAATTACATTTGTTCCTAAACGTGGACCATTAGGAAAGTAGATTTCTAATTTTTCGTCTAGTTCTTTTTGATCTTCGTTTAATAATTTATCGTAGTTCTGTAAACGTGCTTTTTGTTTCGTTTGGCGACCTTTAGCTCCTTGACGAACCCATTCTAACTCACGTTCTAAGTTCTTTCTGCGTTTAGAAGCTACTTTTTCTTCTAACGCCATTCTGTTCGATTTTTGCTCTAACCAAGACGAATAGTTTCCTTTCCATGGAATACCTTCTCCTCTATCCAACTCTAAAATCCAACCTGCAACGTTATCTAAGAAATATCTATCGTGCGTTACCGCGATTACTGTTCCAGAATATTGTGCTAAATGTTGCTCTAACCATAATACTGATTCTGCATCTAAGTGGTTGGTAGGCTCATCTAATAATAAAACATCTGGTTGTTGTAATAATAATCTACATAAAGCAACACGACGTTTTTCTCCACCTGATAAAACCGAAATTGGAGTATCTGCATCTGGAGTACGTAAAGCATCCATTGCGATTTCTAATTTCGTATCGATTTCCCAAGCACCACAAGCATCGATTCTATCTTGTAAAACCGCTTGACGCTCCATTAACTTATCCATTTTATCGGCATCTTCATACACTTCTGGTAATCCGAAATCGTCGTTAATTTTGTTGAATTCAGCTAATAATTCGAAAATTTCTGCAGCTCCTTCACGAACTACTTCAAGTACTGTTTTTGATTCATCTAATTGTGGCTCTTGCTCTAAATATCCAACTGTGTAACCTGGAGCAAAAACAACATCACCTTGATAGTTTTTATCTACTCCAGCGATGATTTTTAATAAAGAGGATTTACCCGAACCGTTTAAACCTAAGATACCAATTTTGGCACCGTAGAAGAAACTTAAATATATATTTTTTAAGACTTGCTTATCTGAACCTTGATAGGTTTTACTCAATTTTTGCATTGAGAAAATGACTTTCTTATCGTCTGACATATTTTTGTTTATTTATTGTTATTTATTTTTATGTTGGATGTTTGTTGTTGGATGTTTGATGTTGAATGCTGGTTGTTGGATACTGAATGATTTATTAACTCATATAACTTCTAAGTTTCCGCTCAACTTTATTCGTAAATCCTAAATCGTAAATCGTAAATTGAACTTACATTCTACCTTTTAAGGCATTAAATACCCATGCATTGGCAAAAAAACCTACACCTACAGCTGCAAATCCCCAGCCTGCTACATCATCATATCGGTAAATAGCAAGACCAATAATAATGATACCCATAATTACCATAATTCCAGTAGCCCACGCTAAAACTGTATTTTTGTTCATAATCTTAATTTTTATAACATTTTGGAAGGCAAATATCGTGATTTTTTACGCTTTTATAAAATATTAAGCTACAAAATTCAACTCAACATAATTACTTCTGCATAATTTTTTAAGTATCTTTTTCATACTTGTTTCATACATCATCTATACTTCATACATACTTCTAGCATACACTCAGCATACACTCCTCATACATTCCCCATACACTAAAGCATGAAAAATTACATTTTTATAGGCTATTGAAAAGTTTAGTTCTGCTTTTCTTGAATGGTAAATTTCATTTTGAACAAGCTAATTAGTAGTATAAAAACTAATGTTCCCAATACGTTTACAATTAAATCTTTTATGGAAAATTCATCTAAAACAAATACAGGTTTTCCTTGAAAATAATTCTGAAAAAATTCATTAATCAATCCAATTAAGTTGAAGATAACAACACTTATTACAACTGATTTTGAATGATTAACTTTCCCAAAAAAAGAACTGTAATAATAAATCATTAAGCTAATTACAAATGCAAAAAGTAGATGTTCAATCGTATTTAAATTATCTTCTGTAGTTAGCGAAAACCCACACATATGAGCTCTAACAAACAAAACATAACTCACAAATAAGGTAAAAAATACTTGAGTTGTTTTAAATATCTTAGTGTTTGATTGATTCTTTTTTAGCAGTAAAATTTCAACATTAATAAAAAAGAAAATGATGTAGAAATATAGAATGGGTACTTTAATAAAATAAACAACAAATAGACTGATTACATAAAATAGTCTGGTTAAGTTGTTAATATTTCTTGCTAAAGCATTTGAATTCATTAAGCGCAATATAATTTTAAAACCATATCCAATTGATCAATTTTAATTGGTTTGTTTAAAATTTGATCGATTTCAGAATCCATAAAATTACTTTTATTTAATTCTTGAGAAATGGCAGTTAATGCAATAATTGGAACTTTTGGTTTTATCTTTTTTATTTGTTTAGATGCTTCAAATCCGTCCATAACTGGCATCATAATATCCATTAAAATTAAGCAATAATCGTTGCTTAAAGCTTTTTCTACTCCAACTTTACCATTTTCTGCTAAATCAGTTTCATATCCTTTTGAAGCAAGTATTTTCTGTATTAATATTTGATTAATTTTATTGTCTTCAACTATCAATATTTTATTGGAATTACATTTCTGAACATTTGTTTCTGAAGTAATTTCATTTTCAAGACTTTCGGAATTTTTCACCTCAACCTCTATTGAAAATTCGGATGTAGTACCAACGTTTTCTTCAGATTCTATGTTAAAATTTCCTTTCAATAATTCTACATTCTTTTTAACTAAAGCTAAACCTAAACCACTGCCACCATATTTCATATGAATTTCATCTGAAACTTGCTTAAATAATTCAAAAATAGTGGCTAAATTTTCTTTCGAAATTCCAATTCCTGTATCGCTAATTTTAAAATTTAAAACTTGTTTATTTCCTTCAATAGCTAAAACCGACACGTTAATTTTAACTTCACCTTTCGAAGTAAATTTTAAGGCATTATCTATTAAACAACTTAAAATTTGACTTAATCTAGTTTTGTCAATATAAATTAAATTGGAAACATTTGGTTCTATTGTAACGGTTATTGAATTTTCATTTTTAATTAATGCTTCATAATGTTTTATAATTAAGGCAAGAAGCTCTTTAATATCAACTATTTCATTATTCAACTTAATATTACTATCAATAACATTATAATCTATAACATTAGTTACCAATGTAATTAATTGATTGGATGCATTTTCTAAAAGTTCTAAGTTTTCTTTATTTTTTTCTTTTTCATCTTTACTAAATAAATACAAAACACCTTTAATCGCATTTAATGGCGTTCTTAATTCATGAGAAAATGAATCTAATAATTTTGTTTTTATATGAATTGTTTTTTGTAACTCGGCATTACTTTGAACCAATAATTTATTGTTTTTTGCTTTCAATCTGTTATTTAAAACCAGTAAAACAACAACTATTGTTAATAGAACCAAACCTGCAATTAGATAAAACTGCAACTTTTTTTGATAATCAATTTTCTCAATATTTGCTTTTATTTTTGTTTCCGAAACTTTAAGTGCATAATCATTTAACTTAATTTGATTTTCAAAACGAATGAACTTCAAGTTTTTTTGTCGAGCATTATTGGTTAAAATTTGGACTTTAATAAATGACTTATTAAAATAGTTTTTGGCTAAATCGGGTTTATTTTCTTCAATTGCAATTAAACCATTTAAATTCCAATACATAATTTGATTTCGCAAAGATGCAGTACTATCAAGGATTTTTAATCGATACGATTCATTAAGATTAGCCAAATGTTTTTTAGCTTCTTTTAAATGTTTTAAATTAACATGTGAAATTCCTTGAATAATTTCTATGTATTCATTTTTGTCTCCTTTATTTAAAATTTGTACAATGGTATCGTATTTTTTAGCATTTAAAATGGCTTCATTCCAATTATGAATGCGGAAATAAGCGTTGGCTAAATTATAGTACAAATCACTTCTTTTTTCTTTTGGAGTATACTTTTCTTGGTATTTTTTATAAGATGCTAAATATTTTTTTTGCCTTTCATAATCACTTAATAAGCTGGAATTTACTAATTGCATTTCGTAGTAAAAGGCTAATAAGTTTTCAAATTTATTTTCGGTAATAATTTTATAGGCTTTTTCTAAATAAAGTTCGCTTTCCTTTAAACCACTTTGAGTGTAGTAAACGGAAGACATATTTAAATAATAAGCGGCAGTATTGTATTCTTTATGTTTACCTGAGATATTGTTTTCAAAATTCTTTAATTTCTTGATGATATAGGTATAATCTTTAATATTCTCTGAATCAAGATATTTTAATGAACTTTTAAAAATAGAATCGTATTTGGGATTTTCTTTGAATTTTACAAAGTAACCTTGTCCATAAGAAATTATGGAAAATAGTAGTATAAGGATTAAAACAAGATTCTTTTTAAACATTTTGAGAGGCAAACAACTCAAATATAACAAAAAAAGTTTAATTAAAAATTTTATAAACCATTTCTTTAAGCATATCGCCTTCGTTCATGGATCCCGACCCTACTCCTTTCGATTTTACATCGATATCTCTAATAACCTCAACAATTTGGCTAACTTTACGCATTGGGAAATTTCTACCTGCTATTAAAATTTCGTCTACAAAAAACGGATTGATTGCTAATGCTTTTGCAACATTACCTTTAGATTTATCCTTTAAACCATGAAATTGTAATAATTGAGAAAAAAACGAAAACATTTGTCCGGTGATCAAAATCATTGGATTGTCTTTCGGATTTAAAGCAAAATGGTGAATGATACTATAAGCTTTTTCTTGATTTCTATTGGCTAATGCCGATTTCAATTCGAAAACATTATAATCTTTACTAAAACCAATATTTTCTTCTATGTTGTTGGGTGTAAACACATGTCCGGCAGGAAAAACAATCTTAAGTTTTTCTAATTCGTTGTTAATTTTAGCCAAATCGGTTCCTAAAAACTCGGCCAACATAGCTGCTGCTTTAGGCTGAATACCGTAATTACTACTTTTCAATACCTTTACAATCCATTCGGGAATTTGATTTTCGTACAATTTTTTACTTTCAAACCAAACGCCTTTATCTTTTAACGTTTTGAATATTTTTTTTCTACCATCTGGCTTATCTCGATAGGCAAAAACTAAAATGGTTGTAGGTTGTGGATGTGAAGCATAGGCTTCAAATTTTTCAAATGTTTTGGTTAAATTCTGAGCTTCTTTTACAATAACCACTTGGTAATCCGCCATCATCGGAAAACGCTTCGCAGTAGAAACTACTTCTTCCACAGAAGTATCTCTTCCATACATAACCACTTGATTAAATGCTTTTTCATCTTCGGTTAAAACAGTTTCTTCAATTAATTCGGAAATTCTATCGATATAATAGGTCTCTTCTCCGCAAAGAAAATATATTGGCTTAAAATTTCTTGATTTAATGTCGTTAACAATTTTTATTACTTCAGTCATTGTTTTTAGTAATCAGTGTTCAGTTTTTAGTTGGCAGTGAAAGAGAAAATACTATTTTTGCTACATGCAAAAATTGAATTTCAATAAATATACCTTTCGGTTCAAAAATAGTGAAAATAAAGTTGCCATTTTTGATGAAATTAGAAAAAAATTTGTGGTGTTAACTCCAGAAGAATGGGTTCGTCAGCATACTGTTCAGTTTTTAATTCAAGAATGCAATTATCCAAAATCGCTTATTAATGTTGAAAAACAAGTTCAAATTAACGGCATGAGTAAACGTTACGATATTGTTGTTTTTCGTTCTGATGGAAGTATTTTCTTAGTTGTAGAATGCAAACAACCTGAAGTAAGTATTAGTCAGCAAACCTTTGATCAAATTGCTCGCTATAATTTTACTTTGAATGCAGAATATTTGATGGTAACAAACGGTTTAAATCATTATTTTTGCCAAATGGATTTTGAAAAAGAACAATATACTTTTTTGAAAGAATTGCCTACATATTAAACAATAAAAAATGAGATTGCTTCGCAAGCTCGCAATGACGAATGAAAACAGCCGTAGTTATTTTAAATTGGAATGGTGCAAAGTTATTGCAACAGTTCTTACCTTCTGTAATTGAATTTTCTCCAAATGCTACAATTTACGTGGCAGATAATGCGTCGACTGATACGTCTATCGAAGTGTTAAAAAAGGAGTTTCCAACTGTAAAAATCATTCAAAACACTGGTAATTTCGGTTTTGCAAGAGGATATAACGAAGCCTTGCAGTTTGTAGAAGAACCTTATTATGCGTTAGTCAATTCGGATATTGAAGTTACTGAAAATTGGTTGAATCCAATTGAACGCATTTTTGATAACGAACCAAAAACCGCTATCATTCAACCAAAATTATTAGATTATAAAAAGAAAACGCATTTTGAATATGCCGGCGGTGCGGGTGGATTTATTGACAAATACGGATATCCGTTTTGTAAGGGTAGAATTTTCGATACGTTAGAAGCAGATTTAGGTCAGTACGATGAAGAAACTGAAGTGTTTTGGGCAACTGGCGCTTGTTTTTTTATTCGTAAAGAAGTTTACAGAACATTACAAGGTTTTGATGATGATTTCTTTGCACATCAAGAGGAAATTGATTTATGTTGGCGAGCAAATAACTTAGGATTCACAGCAAAATATTGTCCAGCTTCAGTAGTATATCATGTTGGTGGAGCTACTTTAAATGAATCTAATCCGAAGAAAACCTTTTTGAATTTTAGGAATTCGCTTTTAATGCTGACTAAAAATCTTCCGAAAGGTAAATTATTCCCAATCATCTTTACACGTTTATGCTTAGATGGAATTGCTGGAGTTCAGTTTATTTTTCAAGGAAAATTTAAACACTGTTTTGCTATTTTAAAAGCACATTTTGAATTTTATCACTTAATTTCTAGAAATAAAAAGAAAAGAAATACGGTTCAAAAAACTGATTATTACTACACAAAATCAATCGTTTGGAGTTATTTCGTGAAGAAAAAGAGAACATTTGATACTTTGTAATTTTTTTAAACACATAGGAACATAGTTTTTCTTTAAAATTGATTAAGACACTGCGCTTAGAAATAGTTCACATAAGTTGTTATGTATAAATTGTTTTTTAACATATAAGTCATTTAAGTTTTTCAGCTTTGCTGAAAGTTTAAAAAAACTTGCTACTATAAACAACTAACATCCAGCATCAAACAACTAACATCAAACTTTTTTTAACGAAATTTTCACTATTAATGCAACTTTGGTATGATTTTTTCTGTATAACTTTGTAAAAAATCCTATTAAAATGAGAAAAGTATTAGTTTTAGCCGCAATCGTTCCCTTTGTGCTTACGTCGTGTGTATCTAAAAAGAAATTCGCAGCGTTAGAAGCCAAACAAAAAGAAACACAAGATTTATTGAATTCAGCTACTGTAAAGTTAAATGCATGTTTAGCTGAAAAAGACGCTTTAAGTAATCAAGTTGATTATCTAAAAAAGAACAATTCTGATTTAATTAATAGTTCAAAAGAACTTACCGTTTTAACTACTAAAGGTGCAGAAAACCTTGAAAAATCATTAGAAAGTTTAAAAGAAAAAGATTTAAAAATTTCTCGTTTACAAGATGCTTTAACTAAAAAAGATAGTGTTACATTGGCTTTAGTTACGAGTTTAAAACGTGAAGTAGGAATTGACGATCCAGACATTAACATCAACGTTGAAAAAGGAGTTGTTATGATTTCTATTGCAGATAATTTATTATTCAAATCTGGAAGTTATGATGTGAATTTAAAAGCAAAAACTGTTTTAGCTAAAGTTGCGAAAGTAATTAACAGCAAACCAGATTTCGAGTGTATGGTTGAAGGTCATACTGATAATGTGCCAATTAAAAATGCAGTATTATTAGACAACTGGGATTTATCTGTAAAACGTGCTACTTCAATTGTTCGTGTATTACAAAACGATTTAGGAGTTAATCCAAAACAATTAATTCCAGCTGGAAGAAGTTATTTCATTCCTTTAGCTGAAAACGACACAGATGCTAACAAAGCTAAAAACCGTAGAACACGCATTATCATTATGCCAAAAATTGATCAATTCTACGATATGTTAGAAAAAGAAATGAAAACACTATCTAAGTAATTTTCAATCTTTAAATAAATTAGAGCGACTAAGAAATTAGTCGCTTTTTTTATTCATCAAATCCTATATTAAAAACAAAAATCAATAGCTATTTCGTTAAAAATCAGTACATTTGTATTTCGAATTTCAATCATCTACAATTAAAAATCGCCCACCATTCTGTAATGTGGAAACTAGAAACCACAGTAAAAAACAGGGCTAACCTAAATGCCAAAAGTTAGGTTAATTAAATTTTTTTAATCATGCCAAAATACGTAATTGAAAGAGAAATTCCAGGAGCAGGAAAATTGTCTCCTGAACAATTGCAAGCCATTTCACAAACATCTTGTGGTGTTTTAAGCAAATTAGGATCGGAAATTCAATGGGTTCATAGTTATGTAACTGACGATAAAATTTATTGTGTGTACAATTCACCAAATGAAGAATTGATTTTGGAACATGCTAAACAAGGCGGATTTCCAGCCAATACAATCAGTAAAGTATCCGCAATAATTGATCCTGTAACCGCAGAATAACAACAAAACAATCTAAAAAAATTAAGAAACGACTTAGAAATTTGTCGTTTTTTTTTGTGAGAAATAGCTATATTTGAAAGGTAAAACCATCACATGAAAACCTTCTTAAAAAAACACTTTAAAAAAATTCTAATAACAGGTATCCTAATAGGAAGTATCATTTTAAGCATTAACATTTATATAGTAAAATCTACAGAAAAATACGTTTACACTGATATAAAAAAGCTTCCGAAAGTAGAAGCAGTAATCGTATTAGGAGCTAAAGTAAGTAAAGAAAAACTATCGTATGTTTTAGAAGATCGATTAATTGCTGGCGTAAATATTATTTATGCAGATAAAGCTGAAGCCATATTATTATCGGGCGATCATGGTAGAAAAGAATACGATGAAGTAAACAGCATGCGTAAATACATAATCAGAAGAAATTTCAACATACAAAACGAACAAATTTTTATGGATCATGCCGGTTTTGATACCTATGACAGTATGTTTAGAGCTAAGGAAATTTTCAATATTAAAAGTGCGATAATTGTTACCCAAGATTTTCACATTAATCGTTCCGTTTATATTGCAAGAAGTTTAGGAATTGAGGCTTATGGATTTTCAGTTGATGAAAGCATGTATAAAGAAACCGTTCGATTTAATTGGAAAGCTAGAGAAATGCTCACTCGAGTAAAAGCATTTAAAGATGTATTACTAAATTCTAATCCGACCTATTTTGGAGAAAAAATACCTATTACAAGTAACGGAATGAAAAGTTGGGACACCATTGAAAAATCAAAATAAAATTAAAAGCGACAAATTTATTAGTCGCTTTTTTGTTTTAAAAAATATACTTATATTCGTTGTATTATAAGCCATTACATATGAATTGGAAAGCCAAAGCCATTCTCCATAAAAATACACCTAGAATAGCTGTATATTTTGAGAAAAACGACAGATTGATTGCACGCATTAGAACATTCCATGATGCCCGTTGGAGTAATAGTCATAAATACTGGCACTTACCCGATAACGATGAAAACAGACTTCATTTTAAAATTCCTTTAGCCCATACTTTAGTTCCAAATGAAGAAGGAATTAAAAGTTTAGTAGTCTTTAAAAACTATTTATTATCCAAACGCTATAGTCAGAATACCGTTGCTACTTATTGTGAAGCGTTGAAATCCTTTTTGACATTTTTCAACTCAAAATCGGTAAAAGAAATTACCAATGATGATGTTATTTTGTACAATACTGATTACATTTTAAAAAACAAGCTCTCTAGCTCCTATCAAAATCAGATTGTAAATGCTATAAAATTATTTTTTAAAATAGTTAAAGAAAGTTCCATCGATATAGAAAAAATTCATCGACCAAAAAGAGAGAAGAAACTTCCGAATGTTTTAAGCAAGGAAGAAGTAAAACAAATAATTAGTTCACCGATAAACTTTAAACATCGTGTAATGTTGAGTTTGATATATTCTTGCGGATTACGTTGTGGTGAATTATTAACCTTACAACCTCAACATATTGATTCGAAAAGAAACATCATTTTAATTAAACAAGCCAAGGGTAAAAAAGACAGAATTGTTCCTTTAAGCCCAAAAATATTAGAATTACTTAGAGAATATTATAAGCTTTACAAACCAAAAGTTTATTTATTTGAAGGACAACAACCAGGTAATCGATACGAAGCAAGAAGTTTACAGCAAGTATTAAAAAATGCATTACAAAAAACAGAGATAACAAAGCCTGTTACTTTACATTGGTTACGACATAGTTATGCTACTCATTTATTAGAAAGCGGAACCGATTTAAGATACATTCAGGAATTATTAGGACACAATAGTAGCAAAACCACAGAAATATACACACATGTTAGTACAAAAAGTATACAACAAATTAAGAGTCCATTTGATGATTTGTAAGAAAATTTAATTAAATTTGAAAAAGCAACAAAACTTCGTTTATCCACCCATTTTTTGGTGAATTAGAGAAACAATGTTGCGTATATAAACAAGTTATGAGCAATATAACAAAACATACTTTGAAAAAGATAATCTTATACATATTTTTAATTATTGGATTGAATGGTTTTTCACAAGAAAGCAATCAATTGATAAAACTATTAACAGAAAAATTTCCCGTTAAAGAATCTTTCGTTGCAGATGGAATTTGGATATATCATTCTGAATTTAACAAACCGAAAAAACTTGAAATGCCATTTATTCAAAGTAATTTAACTAATTATGAACTTTACTCTGTAAAAATTACTAATTATTTAGACTATCATGTAAATGATTGTGATTGTTTAATATTGTTTGACAAATCCAAAAACACAATAAATTTTGCGCCACCACTTTGGTATAGTGGTTTAGAAAAAGATTTCTATAAAAACTTTATTGGCATAAAATTCAAAGATATATCAGAAATTGAGAAGTTTGTTAAAGAATTTCAAAGCATTATATTATACGGAACAAATGAAACAATTGACAATACATCAATTAATTCTGAAAACGTGACATTTGATATGTTTAGAGTTGTTGAAAATGGAGCCTATAGAAAAATTAAAATTGTATTTGATAAAATGGATTTAAAAGAAATAATAGACCTGAACCCTGAAACTTTAGAAATTCATGATATAATAAAGTAAATACTGCTCATAACAGCGGTTTGGCTCAATAGCTACATTCATCTTTAAAATCACGTTCGATTTTCCGCTGGAAAATCTTATCTTAGCAAGAAAATAATCGTTTCACGCAGCCGCTACTGCGCCAAGCCGCGGAACGTTATGTGTAATTTTAGAAAGACGAAATAGTTTTAAAACACAATCCAAAATGAAATTTATATATACATTTTTAATTTTAACTTTTTCTATTAGTTTGACTTTTGCATGTTCTTGTTCAAAAGTGGGAATATTAAAAGGACAAAATAAATCTGACTTTGTTTTTACTGGAAAAGTAGTCGAAATAAAAGAAATAATAACAAAAGAAAAACTTACTGATACTGAAAAAATTGTCGATTATAAACGATATGAATTTATTTTTGAAATTAAACACATTCATAAAAGAAAGAAAGGATTTAACTATTCAGAAAGAATTACAATAATTACAACTGGTGGTGGAACAGATTGTGGAAATAAATTTGATTTAAATAAAGAATATTTAGTTTATGCATTTAATCAACAAAATAAAATTGGTTGGGGAATTGAAGATCAAAAAGCAGAAAAAGAATTTATGTCAACTAATCTTTGTACAAGAACTAAGCGTGTGAGTTTTTTCACATTTTGGGAACAGTTAATTCTTGAATTGACATAAAAACTACACATAACAGCGGTTTGGCACAATAGCTACTAATCAATAAATAACAACGTTCGATTTTCCGCTGGAAAATCTTATCTTAGCAAGAAATAATCGTTCCACGCAGCCGCTACTGCGCCAAGCCGCGGAACGTTATGCCTCACCCTAAACCCACCGCACATTCAAGCACATTTGGTTTTCCAACCACACAAATCCAAAGTTAAAAACCAAAAGAGCTTGAATTTTCCCAACACTCGAAAAAAGAACTTCAAAACATTGGACAAACGAAACATTATTATTATTTTTGTCAAAATCGTCAAGATTTAAAATTCAAGACAATGGAAGCAAATTTTGGAGAATACATCAGAAAATTAAGAACCGAAAACGGTTTGACTCTTACTCAACTAGGTGCAAAACTTGGCATTGACTCAGGTGCATTGAGCAAGATTGAAACAGGTAAAAAAGAGTTTGACGAAAAGTGTTTAGACAACTTGGCAAACGCTTTTAACCTTAATATTGATAAACTTAAAGTCGAATATTTTGGCGACCAATTCGCTAAAAAAATGTACGCTTATAATTGCTCAACAGAAACACTTATTGTTGCGGAAGAAAAAGTAAATTATCTGAAAAATATAAACGCAAAACAAGGCGAATTGGAATTTTAATATGAGTGAGTACAAAAAAATAACGGCAAATAGTGGCTTAATTTCATTAGGCAACACGGGAGCAAGATTAAGCGACCCGAGAGCAACTTATGTCAAAATTTTGAACGCTCTTGTTGAGTTCAGAAAACAAAATAAAAATTGGGAAACAGAAGACCAAGCAGATTTTGGAAAACTTTTAGGCGAATTTGAAATTTTTGACATTAAAACAGACAACAAAGTTAGTTCTGACAAAGATGTAAGAGTAAAAACAGGTTTTATTTCACAGTTAGGTTTTACAACTGATGAGCGAATTATTACAAACGCAGGAATAGAATTATTGACAAATTCTTTAAATTTTGAAACTAACGAATTTGATATTTCAAAGGAAAGTTTTACTTATCTAAAGCAATTCTTGAAATACCAACAAAATGATTTTGAAATCTTTCCTTTACTTTCACTAATCTACGCTATCATTGAATTTGACAACGAATTACCGATTGATTTTGTCACATATGTTTGGTCAGGTTCACAAACAAAAAAAGAGCTGATTGACAACATAAAAAACTACAAAAAACATTCGGACTATAAAGAAACTGTTTATCAATCTGCACTTAATTCAGAGAATACAAAAATTGTAGCAAAAAATGCTACGCATTTTTTTGCCACTCATGATATTGCTGATAAAAAGGAGCTGAAAGAACTTTTGTATGCTATTCTTCCGCACGGAAAAGGCAACACATTTAAAGATAAAACGATTACCCTTTTTCACGATATTTATTCTTATTGGTTGAATAAAGAAATTTGGAATGAAACAAAAAAAAGAAAGTTCATCCAAGACAAATTAAAATCAAGACACAAAGATATTTCGAGCAAAAAACCGAGTTATTATTTAGAAAGTTTGTTTGACACAACAGCTTTAAACAACTCGTCTGATTGGAAAAAAATCATTAATTTTTTTGAAAATACATCTTTGATTTCTTCGGAAGATGAAGAAAGTTTTGTTGTAAATTTCCACATCTTATATATGTTCATCAAAAAACTTTCTCTTTGTGAGGAGTATAGAGATTTGAACACAAGACATTTAAAGTTGCTTGATATTTTCGTTTTTGAATACGGAAAGTTAAAACTGGACCTCGTTTTTTGGTACTTATTCAAATCTGTAAAAGATGATTTGCTAAAAGCAAAACCACTTCCACAAAACGAATACAGAATAAAGTTAGAAGCAAGTCAAAGCAATATAGGAGATATTTATGATTTCTTAAAAATCAATGTTACTGAACTTTCTAAACAAATCGCAACTGATTTTCCAGAGGTTAAGAACCTTGGTTTACAAAACTTTGCTTTAAAGAAAAAAGAAGAACGCTTATTAGAATTGGTAAATACTGTTTTCACAAAAGAAAACATCATCAAGATTTTTGAAAATATTTACCCGAGAAAAGACGACCAAATTCGTAAACTTATCAAAGAATGGTATCAAGATTATGAAGCTACTATTCCAGCATTATTTGAGTATCTACTGGGAATTTCTTTTTATTGGCTTTCTGAAAAGCAAGTTAGAATTTCCGATATTCTCAATTCGGGATTAGACGCTAATCTTTTACCAAAAACACATACCGCAGGAGGACAAGCCGATATTGTTGTGCGTTGCCAAGATAAAGATTACTTGATTGAAGCAACTTTGAGCGACAATGACGGACAGCGTAAAATGGAAGCTGAACCTGTTCCACGACATTTAGCAAAACACATTTTAGAAGTCAATCCAAATAGTTTAGCATTATTTGTTGCAGGGCAACTTGACCGTAATAATTTGGTTGTGTTACGTAATTATAAATATTCACCCTGGTATTATTCTGATGAAGATAGTGTTGAAACAATGAACATACTTCCTTTATCAGTTTCAAACATGATTTACTTGTTGAAGCACGAAACGGATTTCAATAAACTTGAAAATAAGTTCGAAACTGTTTTGAATTCAGAAACCAAAGACGGTTTTAAATGGTACACAAACGAAATAAACCCAATATTTTCATAATGGAATTAAATAAAATTTATAATGGAGATTGCATTGAAGTTATCAATAAAAACATTGATGAAAGTTCCGTGCATTTAATTTTTGCCGACCCACCTTACAATCTTTCGGGAAATTCTTTGAACCTCGAAAATAATAAAACAGGCGGAGCATTTTACAAAGTAAATGAAGATTGGGACACGTTTAATTATGATGATTATGTGAAGTTTACAGCCGATTGGTTAAAAGCAAGTCATAGAATTTTGACACCAAACGGAAGTCTTTATATTTCTTGCACACAGCACAACATCGGAGAAATTTTGGTTGAAGCTAAAAAACTTGGCTTTAAACTCAATAATATTTTGACTTGGTACAAAGTAAACGCAATGCCAAATATTACAAAACGAACTTACACACATTCAACGGAATTTGTTTGTTGGTTTGTAAAAGGCAAAAATTGGGTTTTCAATTATGATGAAGTTAAAAAATTCAACCCTAACAAAACAAAAGAAGGAAAAGATAAGCAAATGCGTGATTTTCTTGATTTTATAGAACTTCCAATCGTTCAAGGAAAAGAAAGATTACGAGGCGAAAATGGTCGTGCTTTGCACCCAACACAAAAACCCGAAAGATTATTGGAGTTGATTATCAAAGCATCTTCCAATGAAAAAGATATTGTACTTGACCCATTTTTTGGGACAGGAACAACGGGTTTTGTTGCAAAGAAATTAAAAAGAAATTGGATTGGAATAGAAAATAATTCTGACTATTTAAAAATAGCAGATGAACGTTTAACCCCAAAAAAGAAAGAATATGTCTGATATAAGATTACAACTTGGAAACTGCGTTGAACTCCTGAAAAAATTACCTTCGGGAAGTGTCAATCAAATTTTTGCTGACCCACCTTATAATTTATCGGGTGCAACTTTTCAAACCGTTCAAAGCGGAAAAATGGTTACTTGTGATAAAGGAGATTGGGACGTAATTGACGACATTCACGAGTTTAACGAAACTTGGGTAAAAGAATGTATCCGAGTTTTAGCAGATGACGGAACAATTTGGATTTCGGGAACTTTACACAACCACCCATCAATCGGAGTTATTTTGAAAAAATTAAACTTGTGGATTATCAATGATGTAATTTGGTTTAAACGAAATGCAGCACCTTTATTGTCAAAAAATCGTCTTGCACCATCAACGGAGTTGATTTGGATTGCGAGTAAAACGAAAAAATACTTTTTCGATTACGAAACCGCAAAAATGATAAATGGAGGAAAACAAATGCGAAACCTGTGGGAAATAAACGCAGAGCGACACAAAACTTCGCATCCAACAGAAAAACCTGAAACACTTTTAGAAAGAATTATTTTGCTTGGTAGTAAGCAAGGCGACACAATTCTTGACCCATTTACAGGAAGTGGAACGACAGGAGTTGTAGCTAAAAAATTAAAAAGAAATTTTATCGGTTTTGAAATCAGTCCAGAATATTATGAAATAGCACAAAATAGAATTAACGGAACGAGCGTAAACGGAAAAGCCGTTTATTCTGAAAAGTTGCTAAAACAAGATGAGCAATTAAGGTTCTTTTTAGAGGAAAAAGCTGAATATGGACTAACTTAACCCAACACAATTGGTAGCACATTTGCTGTTTTCTAAACCCACAAGCCAAACATAAAACAGCAAAAGAGCTACCAAGCCAACGCACCAAAACAGGCACGAAATGATAACAAACACGACAGAAAATAAGGGCGAAGGCATAACAGCAGTTTGGCAAAATGGCGGATTCAGTGCTAAATTGAACATTTGGTTTTCAAATAAACATTAGTGCTAAATTGAAAGTAAGTGCTTCTAAAACCGCCACTTCGCCAAGCTGCAAAACGTTGGTGGCAATTTAACCGAACTACGTACAAAATTTAACATTACAACAAATGAAAAAACTATTTACAATTATCCTGAGTTTAGGAATTTCTTTTTTGACATTCGCTCAAGAAAATGCACCAAAAATTAAAGGTAAGGTAAAAATTTCCATTATTGAAGGAACTTTTGATTGTGATTTAACGATAAGTAATATTCCAACATTAGAAGACTATTTAATCCGATTAAATTCAGGAATGAATTTATTACACATTAAAAGTAAAAAACCAAACGATTTTGTACTTGGTTTTAATAAATCAGAAAAAGATTCTACTTCTACTGGTGAAAGTATAGCATATTATTTTCCTGATAATACAGGGAAAGGAAAATTTTTACCAAAAGAGTTACAATTTAGATATGTAGGTAAATTTCCTGTTGCAACAGATACAATTAGTAATTATTCAAAAGAAGATTGGAAAGGTAATATTGCATTTAACGGTTATTCTGTAAGAACAGATGGTTCTCAAAGTGCTTGGTATCCTTATTTATACGATGCGAAAAAAGATATTTCTTATGAAGAAATGTACTATGACATTGAAATAGAATGTATTGATTGTTCCACCATTTATATGAATGGTAACAAACCTGTTAAATCGAAAAAAACAACTTTGAAAAGTGAACAACCATATGAATTAGCTCTGTTTTGCGGGAAATATGATTTTATAGATGATGGAAATTTAATATTATTAAATCCAACATTTGCAGAAGATAACATTAACGATTTCTCGCAAATGGTTTCAAAATATAAACAGTATTATGAAAAAAAATTAAAAATTAAGTTTACAGAACCACCAATTTTCATAAATACTACTCCAACAGCACCTAAATATGGTTGGCTTTTTGTTTCATATCCAACAATTATGGGAATTGGATATGGTAATGACGGTATTGGTGCACTTTTCGACAAAAAGAAAGATTGGTATAAGCAATATATTGCTCATGAACTTGGTCATTATTATTTTGGAACATATAAGGTTTTAAATTCAGAACTAGGCGATATGATGTCCGAAGGTTTTACAGAATACTTGTCTTTAAAATTAGTAGAAGAACTTCAAGGCAAAGAATTTTATAACAAAAAAATAGAAGAAAAAATCAAATTTTTAAGTGATTTTAATACTATTCCAATCTCAAAAATAAAATCTATCAGTGAAATTGAAGATAGAGAAACTTTTGTTTATGATTATGCTTCAATGATGTTTATAGCAATTGAGAAAGAAATAGGAATGAAAAAAATGTGGGAATGGATTGGTAATATTTTGAACACTAAAACTGATTTTACTAATTACGATTATTTATTAGCGACTTTAAGAAACACATTAAATGATAATAAAAAAACACATGAAATAATTGAAAAATATTTTAACAATATAAACTCAACAGAAAACGTGCTTAACAAAGTGAAAGAGAAAAAATAAACTGCCACCAACCGCCGTTTGCCAATATGGCGGGTTTTGGGCTTTATTTTAAGTTGATTTTGTACTTGGAACATTAGTCATTAACCGAAAGCTTAGACTTTCTTAATCCGCCACATCGCCAAGCGGCCAAACGTTACCTGCAAGTGTATGACAATATCACGCAGAAATTAACGTTTGAATATTAACTAAATTTAATAAATATGATTAAAAATTTGTTCAAAATCGGGCTTTTAATAGCCATTTTACTTAATTATTCTTGTGAAAAGGATAATGAAGTAATAGAAAAAGTAAATTCTCAAAGCATAACCAGCGGCATGGTTAAAAGGGAATTTAGTGGAGATTCTATAGTTCTCCAAAATCCTTACTCATTATCAAATATGAGAAAATCTTTATCAACATTAAAAGAGAAAAATCCTAATTCAACATTTTCGGATTTAAAAAACTTTAAAATAGAAGCATCCCATGCTTATATAAAGTTTAAACCTAGAACTGCTGAAGAAGAAGCAGTTTTAAAAAGTGATTCTACTCTTTTTCTATTTAACTATAGATTAGATTGTGAATATAAAGAAGGTTTTTTAGAGAACAGAAAGGCTACTAATGACACTATCCCAGATTATTATACTGCTATTTCTATAGATAAAATTATACCTAATGTTCCTTTTGAAATAATAGATGAATTATATATTCCCGAACAAGATAGTTATTTTAACGATACTACAGAAAATGAAAAGTATTTAATAAATTATCAAATAAATAACAAAACTGACTTATTTAACCATTTAATATTTGACGCATTTGTTAATACTGGTAATGAAGACGAAGTTTTAGAAGAAGGTTCAACTGAATCCCAACGATGGTTTTTTGGAAAACGTTGGAGACCAGCTGGTACAATTCGTATTTGGGATAATTGTAAAGTTGGTGAATTTGTCCCATTAGAAGGTGCTAAAATACTTATGAGGCAATGGTTTACAATTGATAGTGGCATAACCAATTCTAGTGGCTATTTTTCAACAGGTCATGTTCGTGGTCATGCTAGATATATTATTCAATGGGAAAGATACCAATATAGTATTAGAACTGGAAACTTTGGTCAAGCAGAATTACGAGGACCAAAGTTAAAAAAACAAAATTGGAATAAAGATATTCAAGGTGGAAGCGACCAATTTCATGGTCACATACATAGAGCTGCTCATCATTACTATTATAAAAACATCAAAAGTTTAAGAAGACCTCCTGAAAATGGCACATGGAAACCTCAAATGAAAATTGGAGCTTTTAACGAACCTAACAATGAAATTAATGGTGATTACAGATGCTCCGTTAGGTTCATGGGTATCCTACCATCTATTAGGATATATAATCCTGATAATACTAGTTGTAACACCTATGCAACAACTATTCACGAGCTAGCCCATGCTTCACATTTTAATATGAAAAAGACAGATTTTAGAGATAGTGAAAAAATTGTAAAAGAATCTTGGGCTAGAGGTGTTGAATGGGAATTAACAAGGATGACTTATCCAACATATACTGCTTGGTTTGGAAGAAAAAAAGGAGGTTCAACTGAACCATCTTCTTTTTATACTGGTGTCGTACCAGATATGATTGATGGCATAAGCAGTTCTAGTAGTTATGACCAAGTTAGTGGTTATACTATTAGACAAATTGAAGATGCTTTACAAGGAAAAAGAAATTGGAATATATGGAGAGACAACATTAAAAATTTACATAACAATGCTACAGAAAACAACTTGGACGCACTATTTGATTATTGGAATTAGTGTATTATTATTATCTTCTATTATATCTTGTGATAAAGGAGAAGTAGATGAACGTCATACCGCAACTTTTATTTATAAAAATAACAGTGGTAAGAATTTAATCATGAAAGTTTTTAATACATCTATTGGTATTAGTGAAGAATACTCTATTGATGTTGATGAGTCAAAACCCATAATTTGCAAGGGAAATCCAAATACAGCACCTTTTTTCTCTGTCGACAATAGTTTAATAGGTGATTCTTTAGTTATTATTTTTGAAGACAATAAATGTATAACTTTTACAAGGGAAATTAATGATGGCATTGTAGCTAATGAAGGTACTGGTTTATTTAATATACAAAACTACGATGATTATAGTATTGAAACTGTAAATAAGAAAAATTATACACTGAATTACACAATTAATACAGGACACTATAATACTGCAACTAATTGTGATTAATTATAAAAAGAAATTTTGTTATTTAACACCAGCAGGTAACCGCAGTTTGTAGCAATAGCGGCTTTCGGGCATAACTGAAAGTCGCTTTTGTACTTGTAATGCTTCGTGTTTAACCAAAAATTTAGGTGTATTTAACCGCTACTGCAACAAGCTGCAAACCGTTAGGTGCAACTTTACCAAACAAAACTCAAAAATGACATTCAATAATTTAAAAGTAGAAAAAATAGAATTATTCGATTCAAATGAGGGTGAAATCACTTTTACAAATCAAAATGGAAAGCAAATTGAAGCCTTTTTTTGGGGAGAAAAATTTGAAATTGAAAAAAGATATTTAGTCGAATTTTCTTCACTTGACTATCCTTTAGATTGGAGTGTTATTTTTTCCGAAAATAAACAAAATTTAAAAAGTTTGATACCTGAAAATAGACTTTGCTCCTATTTAGCTTATGGACAAATTAAATCTATAAATCCAACTATCGTTGATTTTGGAGATATTGTAATGGAAATTAACTTACCAACAAACGATGAGAAAGTTATTGGGGAATATATTTATTGGAAAATAGATAGACTTGACATACTAAATATAAAAAGCTGCACCTAACAGCGGTTTGGCACAATAGCTACTAATCAATAAATACAACGTTCGATTTTCCGCTGGAAAATCGAACTTAACAAGAAAATAATCGTTCACGCAGGCGCTACTGCGCCAAGCCGCGGAACGTTGGCAGAAATATTCCCTTAAAAAACGAAAAATCAAAAGCAGTGAAAAAAATCATTCTAATATTTATTTTAATTGGATCGCAATTTGGATTTTCTCAAGAACTAAAAGAAATTGAAAAGTTATCAAGTTTATGCAAAACTTGGGGATTTCTAAAATACTATCATCCAAATGTATCCAAAGGAGATTATAATTGGGATGAGCAATTGCTAATTATTCTACCTAAAGTTGCACAAGCTAAAAACAGAGAAGAACTATCTAAAGTATATCTGGATTGGATAGAAAATTTAGGAACAGTTAAAGTTTGTAAAACTTGTAATGAATTAAGCGATCAAAAATATTTTGACAAAAATTTCGACCTTTCTTGGACACAAAGCACTGAATTATTTACAAATGAACTTACTATTAAGCTAAAATATATTGAAAACAATAGATTTCAAGGCAATAGTTATTATGTTACTTCTACTAAAATTGGGAATATAGAAATTAAAAATGAACCTAAATATGACAATTTTGAATTTCCAAATGAAAATTATCGATTATTAAGCTTATTTAAGTTTTGGAATACAGTAGAGTATTTTTATCCATATAAATACCTAACAAATCAAAATTGGAATGAAGTTTTAAATGAAATGATTCCGAAATTTATAAGTGCTAAAAACGCAACTGAATACCATTTAGCTATGCTTGAAGTAGTCGTTAAACTTGATGATAGTCATGGTGTTTTTAAAACAAAATTTACAACGGAATATTTTGGAACCAAGTTTATTCCTGCAAAATTGAAAATAATGGATGATAAAGCAATCGTAACTGGGTTTTATAACGATTCATTATCTAAAATTAATGATTTAAGAATTGGAGACATCATTGAAAAAGTTAATGAAAAAAGCATAAAAGATATTCTTAATGAAAAATTAAAATATATTACTGGTTCTAATCTTAATAGCAAATTAAGGGGTGCATATTATACTATTGCTAATGGAAATACCGATAGTTTAGCAATATCTGTAAATCGCAATGGTAAATTATATGATAAAATAATTTATCGCTACCCTTTTGATTTGATTTTCAAAAAAAATATTAAAAATGAAAAATATAAAATATTAGAGAATAATATTGGATATATTGATATGGCAGCTTTAGATTTGAAAGATGTTGACGAAACAATGAAAAAATTAGAAAACACAAAAGCTATAATTATAGATATTAGGAACTATCCTAATTTTATACCCTATTCCATTGCAAACTATCTTAATTCAGAAAAAAAACCTTTTGCTAAAACAAATATTCCAGATTTAAAATATCCTGGGAAATTTATATGGAAAGAATATGCTACCGCTGGGAAAAATAATAAAGAATATTTTAAAGGCAAAGTTGTTTTGCTCGTAAATGAAGAAACTCAAAGTAGAGCTGAATATTCTGTAATGTGTTTGCAAACAGCAAATAATGCGATAACAATTGGTAGTCAAACCGCTGGTGCTGATGGCAATATAAGTTATATTGAATTTATTGGTGGGTATAAATCATTAATGTCAGGTACTGGAATATATTATCCAGACGGAACAATTACACAAAGAAAAGGAGTTAAAGTAGATATAGAAATACATCCAACAACAAAAGGGATCCAAGAAGGAATAGACGAGGTATTAGAAAAGGCAATTGAAATAATTAGGGCAGAAAAATAAATACTTCTGCCAACACACGTTTTGCCGCATTTGGGTTTTAGTGGAATTACCGTAAACCAAGAAATAAACTTTTAACAGAAATAATCTGCTACCAACTCCCAAACGCAGCAAAGCGCGGGAACGTTACAAGCAACCTTATGACAAACTTTCGTATAATTATAGTGTTAGCATTTTTAACTTTCATCAGTTGTCAGAAAGATAATTTTATAGTTCTTAAACAAAATAATGACACAATTGAAATCAAACGAATAGTTCTTAACCGCCACAAAAATCCAAAAGGCTATGTAGAAAATTTTTATCTTGAACTTAAAGATTATTCTAAAATAAAAAAAGAGTTTATATCTGAATTCCAATTATTTATTAATGACAGTGTGTATAGTGCTCAAGGAATTAAATTTGCATTTTCTAGAGATGAAATTATAAAGGACTTTTATTTTACTTACGACAATCATACAAATCTAATCAATCTTGATACGGTTGATAATGCCGAAATGTTCTCAATTGGTCCGGGAAAAAGAAACTTCAACAATATGAATTGGGTGAAAACTGAATTGGTTATTGATTAAAGGCAGCTTGTAACAGCGGTTTGGCACAATAGCTACTTTTATCTTAGCTACAAGCCTATTTTCCACAAGGAAATATTATCTTAGCAAGAAAATAATCGTTCACGCAGCCGCTACTGCGCCAAGCCGCGGAACGTTAGCCGTCATTTTAAAGAAACTTCATGAAATTTACATTAGTCATTTTTCTTTTAACTTTTCTTCAAGGTTTTTCTCAACAAAATTTGGAAAAATGCTCACTTGAAAAAGATAATCTTGAATTTGTTTTAAAAATAAAAAATGAAAATAGTCTTGCTAATAAATTAGAATTAATAACTAATAAAATTTATCGAGATACTATTTACAAACCTGACTCTACATATTTCAAAAATCGTGGTTATTTTGACAATGAATATCTTGACAATTTGAACAATAAATGTGGAAAAAAGGTTTTGCTTTTTGTGTTTTATAAAAAGGGAAAAAAAATGGTTCAAATTGATCCATTGTTATTTAAAGAAAACCAAATTGTCTTTGAAAATATGAACGTATCTAATATTGAGAGAATTTATTTTTTTGAAAAAAATGGACAATCTCAAGCAATATTCGGAACATTTGCTAGTGAAGGTGTTGTTGTAATTTATACTAATGATAGAAAAATAAAAAAGCTAATAAATAAAATAAAAACGTCGGCTAACAGCGGTTTGGCACAATAGCTACAAATCAATAAAAAACACGTTCGATTTTCCGCTGAAAAATCTTATATTAGCAAGAAATAATCGTTCCACGAAGTCGCTACTGCGCCAAGCCGCGGAACGTTAGCAGTAATGGTAGGACGACCCAACCGACAATAATAAATAATGCAAAAAACGACATTTAAAATATCAAAAATGGACTGCCCATCCGAAGAACAAATGATACGGATGAAACTTGCCGACTTGACAAATATCAACTCGTTGGACTTTGATATTGCAAACAGACAATTGACCGTTTTTCATACAGACAACCACGACCAAATTTTTCAGCGACTTGACAATTTAAAATTTGACACCTCACTTATTGACAGCGTTACGACTGACAATTATACTTCAACAAGCGATAACACAAGCCGAGAAAGAAAATTGCTTTGGCAAGTTTTGGCTATCAACTTTTTCTTTTTTGCACTGGAAATTACGACAGGTTTTATTTCAAACTCAATGGGACTTGTTGCCGACAGTTTAGATATGCTTGCTGACAGCATTGTTTACGGACTTGCACTTTTTGCGGTTGGTGGGACAATGACACGAAAAAAGAACATTGCAAAATCGGCAGGTTACTTTCAATTGACACTTGCAATTTTTGGGTTTATAGAAGTTATCAGACGATTTATTGGACTTGAAACTGTTCCTGCATTTCAGACAATGATTATTATTTCAATTCTTGCACTTATTGGAAACGGACTGTGTTTGTATTTACTGCAAAAAAGTAAAAGCAAGGAAGCACATATGCAAGCAAGTATGATTTTTACATCTAATGACGTAATTGTAAATCTTGGAGTAATTGTTGCAGGCGGACTTGTTTACTTGACAAACTCAAAATATCCAGACCTTATCATTGGGACAATTGTATTTTTTATCGTTGGACAAGGAGCATTTAAAATATTAAAACTTTCAAAATGACAGACGAAAGAAGAACCACTACTGCTAACAGCCGTTTGCCGCAATGGGGGCTGACTTGGTTAAATCAAGTGCAGTGCTTTTATCAACATTTGTGCTTGGTTGACAGTGAAGTGCTCCGAAATCCCCCACTGCGGCAAGCGGCAAAACGTTATGCGTAATATTATGAAACAACTGCATTCAGACATTACTTTTAATGAAACCCATAAACGTATTGGAGAAAAAATAAATTCTCATCTAAAAAAATTAGATAGATATAAAAAAGATGACAAACAAAAAATCTTGGAGCTTTGTCAAATTGGAAAGTTACTTGGAACTTTTTTCAATGAATTTGAAATTGTTAATGTAACTGAAAAACCAGACTTTATAATATCAAATGGAAATAAAAATATTGGAGTTGAACACGAATTAATTTTAGATACTAAATACAAAGCTGAAGAAGGGTTTTATGAAAATATATGCGAGAAGGTTGAAATGAATCTAAAAAATGATTCTTCATTACCAAACTTTCTTGTAAATCTATATTTAAAAGACAATTTGACTTTTAAAATCAAAGACAAAAATAACTTAATAGAAAAATTCACAGAATTGGTTAAAGAATTTGTGTTGACGGGAAAATTAGCTCCGAACGAATTTGTGAAAAATGCTTATAAAATGAAACATTCACAAAAGAATGTAAATGTAAATTTTGGAGCATATATGCAGCAACACATTACAAAAGATTTGATACTTGAATATATTGCTAAAAAAGAAAAGAAATGTTCATCATATAGACTAAACACAGAATTATCTCAATGGCTGGTATTAGTTATTGGTGGAACTGGTCAAAGTTCGTTTGAAGTGAATGACTTATTTAACATTGAAATCACATCTAACTTTGACAAAATATTTTTATATGAAGACTTTGATAATAATCTTTACGAACTTAAATAAAAATACTACGCATAACAGCGGTTTGGCACAATAGCTTCTACTCAACTTCGGCTGAAAACCCGCTGGATTTTCAACTCGCGTTTTTCATAAGAACTTTTTTTGTAAATTAGCCGCTACTGCGCCAAGCCGCGAAACGTTATAGGCAACCTTTAGAAAACCTTTCATGAAAAGAAATTTACTTTATATTTTTCTCATTTTAATTTTTACAAGCTGTAAAAAAGAAAGTGTTAAAGAAAAAGCAAAATATAAAAATCTATCAACTGAAAAAGCAACTGAAAAAAAGCCGAAAAGAATTGGAGATTATATTTCTGATGAGAAAGATTTTATTTGGACTGCAAAACAAAGTGACACTGCGAGTTATTGGGTTAGAATAATTTTCCAAAAAGAGTTTGCAACTTACCAATTTCACGGTCAATGTTATTATTCGTTTTTTACAAATCATTATCACACTAAAACAGATAAAATTGAATTACTTTGGACATACAAAACAGATTGTTTATTGGACATGAAATTCTTAAAAAATTCAAACGGTGTGAAAAAACATCCAAAAAATGGTGATAGTTTTTGTGAATATACTTTGGTGAATGATTCTGTAATTAAAGTAAAATATAACTTTCCTGAATGGACCAAAAAAATAAACGAAATTGAAAAAGATTCAATCTTTCCAAAATATCTTTACCTTGAAAAAAAAGGCAGCCTATAACAGCGGTTTGCCACAATAGCGACTACTCTACTTCGGTTGAAAATCCGCTGGATTTTCAACTCATAGTTTTCATAAGAACATTTTTTGTAAATTAGCCGCTACTGCGCCAAGCCGCGGAACGTTAGCTGCAAGCATTTCAACAACCATCAGAAAAAATATCAATGAATAGAATTATACTCATAGGAAATGGATTTGATTTAGCTCATAACATTAAAACAAGTTATACTCACTTTATAAATGATTACTGGGAAAAAATAATTCAGAAATTAAGAGATGAAGTTAATGGAAACATTACAACATATCTAAATGTATTTGAAACTGATGAAATTAAAATTGAAAATGTTCCTGGAAATCATTATAATGCAGGTGATTGGGTAACTGGAAATACTTTTGATGAACTTATAAACATTTTGGAAAGACAAAATCTTGAATTGATTTTTAAAAATAAATTTTTAGAAATTCTTACTAAAAAAAATGGAGAAAGAAATTGGGTTGACATTGAAAACGAATATTATAATTTATTAAAAGAAGCTTTTAGAAATGAAAAATGCTCATACAAAATAGCGGAATTAAATAATGATCTAAAACAAATACAAAAATTACTTGAACATTATTTAAGTGAAGTTGAAAAAGAATTTATTGATAATTTTGGAAATGATAGTAACCATATCAAATTGAAAAATAACATTGGTTATAAGATTTATTCTCCTTTTTATTTTAAAGATTTTTCAGAATCTTCAATTAACAATCAGGCTAAAATTGAATTTCAAAAAGTACAAGTAGAAACAAAAACAGATAACAATTCACCTAAGCCAATACCAAGTGAAAAAAGCAAAAGTATAATCTCTCGTATAGGAAGTAATTGCTCATTAAGCGACATTAGAAAATTGCTCATTTCAGATAGTGCAATCAATTATTTTGATTTAATGCCTGAAGAAATTTTATTCTTAAATTTCAATTACACTTTTACAGAAAAAATATATGCTAATCATGCTCAATTCGATTCGTTTGATTCAAACAAAAATTTGATAAAAAAGTATATGCATATTCATGGAACTACTGATAAATATGACCGAAATGATGTAATATTCGGATTCGGAGATGAAATTGATGAAGACTACAAATCTATTGAAAATTTGAATGATAATGATTATCTTGAAAATATTAAATCTATTAAATATCTTGAAACAGATAATTATAAAAACTTGTTAGAGTTTTTGAATAGTGATAATTATCAAATTTTTATATTTGGTCATTCTTGCGGTATTTCTGACAGAACCTTACTAAATACACTTTTCGAACATAAAAATTGTTGCTCAATAAAACCATTTTATCATCAAAAGGACGACAATACTGATAATTATAGAGATATTGTAAAGAATATTTCTAGAAATTTCAATAATAAATCAAGTATGAGAGATAAAGTTGTCAATAAAGAATATTGCAACTCATTATCATAATGCCAGCAGCTAACAGGCGTTTGGCAAGATTGCGAATTTTGTAGTAAATTCACGTTTACATTTCTCAAGAAATTTTATCTTTAACAGAAAATAATCGGTTCCGAAGTTCGCAACCTCGCCAAGCGCCGGAACGTTATGAGCAATATAACAAAACATACTTTGAAAAAGATAATCTTATACATATTTTTAATTATTGGATTGAATGGTTTTTCACAAGAAAGCAATCAATTGATAAAACTATTAACAGAAAAATTTCCCGTTAAAGAATCTTTCGTTGCAGATGGAATTTGGATATATCATTCTGAATTTAACAAACCGA
The DNA here is from genome assembly GCF_900110615.1 of Flavobacterium urocaniciphilum. Taxonomy (GTDB): domain Bacteria; phylum Bacteroidota; class Bacteroidia; order Flavobacteriales; family Flavobacteriaceae; genus Flavobacterium; species Flavobacterium urocaniciphilum. Next base: position 18,485 of record NZ_FOEI01000006.1, on the reverse strand, counting down.
AAAAACTTGAAATGCCATTTATTCAAAGTAATTTAACTAATTATGAACTTTACTCTGTAAAAATTACTAATTATTTAGACTATCATGTAAATGATTGTGATTGTTTAATATTGTTTGACAAATCCAAAAACACAATAAATTTTGCGCCACCACTTTGGTATAGTGGTTTAGAAAAAGATTTCTATAAAAACTTTATTGGCATAAAATTCAAAGATATATCAGAAATTGAGAAGTTTGTTAAAGAATTTCAAAGCATTATATTATACGGAACAAATGAAACAATTGACAATACATCAATTAATTCTGAAAACGTGACATTTGATATGTTTAGAGTTGTTGAAAATGGAGCCTATAGAAAAATTAAAATTGTATTTGATAAAATGGATTTAAAAGAAATAATAGACCTGAACCCTGAAACTTTAGAAATTCATGATATAATAAAGTAAATACTGCTCATAACAGCGGTTTGGCTCAATAGCTACATTCATCTTTAAAATCACGTTCGATTTTCCGCTGGAAAATCTTATCTTAGCAAGAAAATAATCGTTTCACGCAGCCGCTACTGCGCCAAGCCGCGGAACGTTATGTGTAATTTTAGAAAGACGAAATAGTTTTAAAACACAATCCAAAATGAAATTTATATATACATTTTTAATTTTAACTTTTTCTATTAGTTTGACTTTTGCATGTTCTTGTTCAAAAGTGGGAATATTAAAAGGACAAAATAAATCTGACTTTGTTTTTACTGGAAAAGTAGTCGAAATAAAAGAAATAATAACAAAAGAAAAACTTACTGATACTGAAAAAATTGTCGATTATAAACGATATGAATTTATTTTTGAAATTAAACACATTCATAAAAGAAAGAAAGGATTTAACTATTCAGAAAGAATTACAATAATTACAACTGGTGGTGGAACAGATTGTGGAAATAAATTTGATTTAAATAAAGAATATTTAGTTTATGCATTTAATCAACAAAATAAAATTGGTTGGGGAATTGAAGATCAAAAAGCAGAAAAAGAATTTATGTCAACTAATCTTTGTACAAGAACTAAGCGTGTGAGTTTTTTCACATTTTGGGAACAGTTAATTCTTGAATTGACATAAAAACTACACATAACAGCGGTTTGGCACAATAGCTACTAATCAATAAATAACAACGTTCGATTTTCCGCTGGAAAATCTTATCTTAGCAAGAAATAATCGTTCCACGCAGCCGCTACTGCGCCAAGCCGCGGAACGTTATATGCCATTTTAAATAACAACAACTCAAAGAATGATTCACAAGATTAATAAATTTTATACAAGTGAAAATAGAAAAAGAAAACTTAAAGAAAAGTATTTGCTTTCTTATAGTTTTTCTCCTGGGTTTTATGATAAACTTTGCTCAATGAATTTATATATTGATAAAAATTATGATTACGAATTATTCTTATTTTTTCACGAGAAAAATCTAAAAGATTTTTTTACTTCCAATAAATCGGCAAGAATTTTTTTAAACTTAAAATCAAAATTACCATACAAAATCCGAAAAGAAGTCTATGGTTTTTTTGAAAGTGATATAATACTAAAAGAAAACTATTACAATGATAAGAATGTGTTTGGAATTTCTGATAGCAATGAAACAACATTTGACATCAATCATAAAAATGGATATTTTAGTTTAAATATGACATTAGACATACTTGACAAAAATCTATTTCAAAGTAAAAATGAGATTAAATTCTTGAAACTAAACTCGATAATTGAAAAATGGTGTCACAAACTTCGTGATGATTTGATGAAAGAATATGGACATAAAAAAAACGGCATATAACAGCGGTTTGGCACAATAGCTAAATTTATCTTTAATAGTACTTTCGATTTTCCGCTGGAAAATCTTATCTTAGCAAGAAATATTCGTTCCACGCAGCCGCTACTGCGCCAAGCCGCGAAACGTTAGCTGCAAGCTTCGAAAAACTGCACAAAAAAACTAAACGTAAATGAATCAAATCAGAATAATAGAATCTTTAAAGTTTATTGGATTGGTGTATTTAATGCTTGGAACCTTTTCAAGTTTATATTCACATTTTTATTTAAATGGTTTATTTGTTGAAAACAATTTTGATAAAATAACATACGGTTTTTTCAATTTTGGGTGTTATCTTGGACTAATTACATATATGTTTTTGGGGCAAAAATTGATATTCTTTATCTTAACTCAAATATTTGTAATTCTAACATTTATGCTAACGACAAAAGCTCTTAAAGAATTATTTTTTATAAAAAATAAGAGAACCAAATAATAATAATAATAATAATAATAATAATAATAATAATAATAATAATAATAATAATAATAATAATAATAATAATAATAATAATAAAGCCAGCAGCTAACAGCGGTTTGGCACAATAGCTACTTTTATCTTAAATAGCACGTTTGATTTTCCGCAAAGAAATCTTATCTTAGCTAGAAAATAAATCGTTCACGCAGCCGCTACTATGCCAAGCCGCGGAACGTTAGTGGCAAACTTAACCGAAAATCGTATGAAACAAAATCGTAAAGAAACAGCTTGGAAAAAAAGCAGAAAATTTGGCGACATTCATGGTGGAAGAATGCGGTTAAAATGTGCTGACGGGATTTTTAACAGAACTCACAATCTTTTACCACCATCTGAAGGACAAGAAACGCCAATTTTTATCGTTGAAAATACTTCACGAGACTTTTATTTTCCTGTAACAATTGACGAAATTAAGGAAACTCTAAAAAAACTTCCAAAGGAACACACCAAGTATTTGACACATATTTGGCTTGACAAAGTCAAAAAATCTGAATATTTGAAAGGTGAAACATTACAAGGTCAATTTATTTGCGGAAGTAATATATATCTAATAAAGCTTTACGCTGTTCCGTCGGATAATAAAATGCTATTCGGACAATCAAAACTAACAACAAAGCAACTCAATTTTTATAAAAAATACTGCACTGACTTAATTCACAACAAAAATGGCTGGTATTTACAATGGACAACTGAAAACTACAAAAAATATTACCTAGAAAAACTGCTGTTGCACGAAATTGGACATTGCGTTGATTATATCTATGAAAGACATTGGAGCAAAGCAAATCATAAACAAGTTGAAGATTTTGCTGACAATTATGCTGTAATTTGGAGTAATAATATTAAGCAGACAGTCGAAGAATAAATTCGAAATAACAAAAAAAGCCAGCCACTAACAGGCGTTTGGCAAGATTGCGAATTTTGTAGTAAAATCACGTTTATTTTTCGCAAGAAATTTTATCTTTAACAGAAAATAATCAGTTCCGAAGTTCGCAACCTCGCCAAGCGCCGGAACGTTATGCACTATTTAAAAACCTAAGTCTAAATATTATTTTATGCCAAATTCTATTTCATTAAGAAATTTTATAGTTGGAGCTTTACTCCTACTTTCTGTTTTATCGTGCCAAAAAAAAGAGAGTAAAAACGTAGAAAATGAAAAAATCATAGCAGACAATTATACATTGATGGTTCCTAAAGATTTTGAAAAAACTAATAAACTTAACGAATTAGCAAAAATTCAATTTCAAAAAGTAGATGAAGATTTGTATTTTATTGTTTTAGAAGAAACTAAACAAAGTTTTGCAGATGCAGTCAAACTAAAAATACATGATACAACTCCAAACTTATATGGATATTTTAAAGTAGTTACAAATCATTTCAAGGAAATTACAAAAAACTTAAAAGTAAACGATGTTGGAAGAACAAAAATAGATTCGTGTAACGCTATTATATTCTCAATGTTTGGGCAAACCCTTGATAATGGAAAATCAGTATTTTATAGATATGCTTTGATAGAAGATGATAAAAACTACTATCAAATAATGTCTTGGACAAACATTCATCACAAGGAAAAACTAATTGGAAGAATGGATAATATTATTCATTCGTTTAAAATGAAAAAATAAAAACAGTGCATAACAGCGGTTTGGCACAATAGCTACTTTTATCTTAAACATCACGTTCGATTTTCCGCTGGAAAATCTTATCTTAGCAAGAAATAATCGTTCCACGCAGCCGCTACTGCGCCAAGCCGCGGAACGTTAGTGGCAATTTTAGAACGACACGTATGACAACAAACATTTGGATAGAAAAAGGTTGGGGCGACTCAGTTGAGAACGCAACATTTGACGACATAAAAACCGCTATTGAAGAAACTATAAAAATCGATGAAGAGCACGGAGCTTTTTGGGTTGGACATATGGAAAATGAATTTGTTCTTGAGGTTCACAAAAACTGTGACTTGTTTTTTGTTTATGGAGAAAACCAAGACGAACAAATACAAACTAAACTTGACAATTGGGAGGATGTAAAACACTTCTTTAAAATGTATTTTAACAGCGAGTTTGAAAAACTAAAAAGAGAAATTGAGTTGCGACCATTTACGTATAAAAAACTGACTAATGGATAGCAACTATTTACCAAAAACAGAAATTGAACTTGAACATTGGACGAGCGAAAATTGTTTCAATTTCAATAGTTATTCAATAAACGGAAACAGTATTTATGAAGGTTTTGGAATTGACAAATCAGGTGGACTTTATATTTGGTATTATACAGAACGTGGACAAAAAGATAATTTAAAATATTTCAAAACGGAAAATGAAATTATTGAATACGCTTTTAATCAAATTAAGTCTGATAAATGGGCAAAGACGCATTGTATTGGCTTTTCAACAGACATAAATAAATGTACAGACCTAAAAAGCGAATTACAAAAAATGAATATAGAATTTTTTGAAGACAAAATACCTTATTACGGAATAGACAAACCTGTTTACAGAGTATTTGTATTAGGTTGTGACATTCAAAAAACAGAACATTTAAAAGATAAGTATTATACAGAAAAATAAAAACTGCCACTAACATCGGTTTGGCAATATGGCGGCTGAAGTGCTTCTATAAAACATTTGTGCAAGGTTCAACGGAAGTAATTCTTTTGAGCTTTTGTACTAAAAATCCGCCACATCGCCAAGCCGTCAACCGTTGTGCGTCACTTTAGCGCGACAGAAAAACTGAATTTAGAAAGGAAAAAGCATTAAATAAATTAAAAAAAGGAAATGAAAAAAATAATACTATTTGCAATTCTAATAATAAATCTTTCTTGTTCAAAAACTAAATCCATAATTTTGAAAACAGAAAATGCCGAAGGAATTTCTAATGAAACAAAATTAAAAATTAATGGTATTGAAATTGGAGAAATTGAAAATACTAAACTTGACGAAAATGGAAATGTCATAATTACCGCAAATTTGAAATCTGACCTAAATATTCCTATCGATTCCGATTTTGAAATCAAAGATGAAGGATTAATTAGCGGAAAAATAATAAATATTACTATTGGCAAAAGCAAAGAAAATATCACGGAAAAAAGTATAATAAATTTAAAAACAGTAAACAACACTATATTTAATGATTCAATTGGAACTAAAATACAAAAAGCATTAAATCAAATTAGTGGAAAAGACAAAAACGATTCTATTTTAATAGAATTGAGAAGATTAAATGAAAACCTCGAAAAAAGAAAATAAAAGCGAACGCACAACAGCGGTTTTACGGGATTGCTAGGCTTGGCTTGTGTTTGGAAAATTCTCCGAATTTTCTCTGGGAAGTTTTGTACTTGTAATCTTTTGTGCTAAATTTACGCAACCACCGTAAAGCCGGCGGGACGTTAGCCGTCATTTTACACCAACATAATATATAACAAATCTTTGGAAGAAGAAATATTCAAAACCGAAAAGTTAACTTTCGCAGAGAGAATTAAAAAAGATTTAGGAATAAAAATCTTTGTCTTTCTTTTACTAGGCTTAATTCCTTTAACTGTAAACCGAAATGAGAGTAGTAACTGGATTTCAATTTTATTTCCTGTATTTATCCTTTTTGTAATTATTATTGTAACCTTTATCGCATCAAAAAAATATATTTATGAAGTTAGAATTAACTCTAATGAAATTAAATTTTACGGCTATAATTATAATAAAGAATGGAATGAAAAATTTAAGATAAAAGATGTAAATATTCATATTATTGAACATAAATCGAAAGGCGGAGGTATTGTTGGCTATTCTATTATTTTTAAAAGTGCTAATAGAAAAATTACGATAAACAAATTAAATAATTGGAACAATTTCACACTTCATAAACTATTCATCGAATTTAAAAAAACTAAAGGAGAAAAAATAATAATAGACGAAAATTCACTTTTGGATGGAATAAAAAAAAGAGCAAAATATAATTGCGAATGGAAAGCTTAAAAAAAACGTCGGCTAACATCGGTTTAGCACAATAGCTTCTACTCTACTTCGGCTGAAAATCCGCTGGATTTTCAACTCGTAGCTTTCATAAGAACATTTTTTGTAAATTAGCTGCAAGCTCGCCAAGCGCCGAAACGTTAGCGATAATTTTATGACGACAGAAAAATCCATAAATTTTGATACACAAAAACTGATTGTTAGTAATGACATTTGGAAGGCTGAATTATGGTTTGAAAACATTAATGCTGAAAATAAAATTATTAAAGCGAATAATTACTCTAAGATTATTGACTTGAGTGAGAAAGATTATTTAGGTTCACTTCTTGCAATTAAAACAACAAACAATCTTGGCGAATATAATAATTGTCTAATCACTGGTATTGACGGAGGAACTTACTTGCATGATGGTGACAAAATTGACAAATGTCAGTCTGTAAAACTATTAGACAATAATTTAATATTAAGTACAGGTTTTACATTTTTTTCCTTCAATATTGAAAAACAAGAAATAGAATGGAAACTTCGACCTGACATTTCTGAAGTTTTTGAGTTTTATGACTTACAAGATGATTTTTTACTAAGAGGCGAATTAGAAATTCACAGAATAGATATAAACGGAAATATCAAATGGAGTTATGGAGGTAAAGATATTTGGGTAAATATTGATGGAAAGAAAGAAGTTTGTATTGAAAATGACAAAATCAAACTAACTGACTTTGAAAGCAATATTTATGTTATAGACTTTAACGGAAATACTTTGAAAAAACACCCTACTTTTATAGTTGGAGAGAATAGAAAAAATTGGTGGAAATTTTGGAAATAAAAAAACAACCACTAACAGTCGTTTGGCAAGATTGCGAATTTTGCAGTAAATACACGTTTACATTTCGAAAGAAATTTTAACTTTAAAAGAAAATAATCAGTTCTATAGCTCGCAACCTCACCAAGCGCCGGAACGTTAGCAGTTACTTTATGAAAAAAATTGCGATAATAATTTTAAGTTTTTATAATCTAGCAAATTTTGCACAGAAAAATCCTATTGGAACATTTCAAAATGAGTTAATTGAAGTGACATTCAAAAATGACAAAAGTTTTGAGTATAAAAACAAATTCTTTCTAAATCCTGCTGGAAACAAAATGGATTCAGTTTATTTTGAAAAAGGAACATGGAAAATATCCAATGACACCATAACGCTTAATCCACAACTAGAAAAGAAAAATTTTGGAAACGACGAATTAGTTGAATCAACCACATCAAAATCGAATAAGCTGTCTTTAAAATTTAATATTATTAGAAAATATTTTGATGCAAATAATAATAACCTTTCAATTGATACTTTACAAATTGAAAGCCTTGATTTTGCAATAAACAAAAAAAGTAAAAAAAACATTTCTAGAATTACTCAGAAACCAACCACAAGATGCGCCTTTGCTGGTTATATTCCAAAAGAATTAGTAACTAACGAACGAAGTTTTGAAATGGAAAAACCAACAGAAAAGATATCAAGAATTTATATCGGATGTTACGAGTTAGGCGAAATGAAAGAATATGAAATTAAAAATCAAAATTCGAATTCTTTTACATTAAACATTTATCAAAATATATATGAAGATGGAATGATTAGAAATGTGAAATATTTAATGGCTACTGATAACATTATCCTAATAAAAGAAAAAACAAATGGCAAATTTAAGGTTGATGGAATTTACATTGATTATTATCAAATAAAAAGAAAATAAAAACTACTGCTAACAGCGGTTTGTCAAAATAGCTACTTTTACTTTTAACTACAACGTCCGATTTTGCTTCGCCTGTTCGCAATTTTTACTCGTATCCGCTGAAAAATGTTATCTTAGCAACTATACAAAATACCTCAAAACCAATCATCTCAAAGTAAAAGTTATATTTAGACAATATTACAATGGATAAACATAAAGAAACACTAGAAACTTGGAATAAAGTTGCTTCATTATATCAAGAAAAGTTTATGAAAATGGACATTTATAATGATACGTATGATTTCATTTGTAACTCCATTGAAAAACCCAATGCAAAACTTTTAGAAATTGGTTGCGGACCAGGAAACATTACTAGCTATTTATTAGCAAAAAGACCCGATTTCGACATTTTTGGAATAGACAATGCTCCAAATATGATTGAATTGGCAAAATTGAATAATCCAAAAGCAGATTTTGCGGTTATGGACTGTCGATTAATTAAAAACCTTAAAGATCAATACGATGGAATTGTTGGTGGATTTTGCTTACCCTATTTATCTTCAATAGAAAGTAATGATTTAATTGCCACAGCTTACAATTTATTAAACGAAAATGGACTACTTTATCTAAGTTTTGTAGAAGGCAATCCGGAAGAATCGGATTTTAAAGTTGGTAGTGGTGGTAGAGTATTTTTCAATTACCATAAATTAGAGGAAATAATAGCGCAATTGAATTCATTTAATTTTCGTGATATAAATACTTTCAAAGTAGAGTATAAAATTTCAGATTCAGAATTTGATATTCATACAATTCTTACCGCTAAAAAACATTAATAATTTGTTTCAAAATTAAGTGCTTCTCTTCTTAGCAATAATCTTTCTAAGTTTTGAATAAAGTTGAATTTAATTAAGATATCGATTCTAGTTGCTTAAAAATTGGAATAAGTGAAATACCTTTTTCGGTTAAATTGTATTCAACATGTAAAGGTTTTTGTTTAATAACTACTCTTTCTAACAATCCTACTTCTTCTAATTCTTTTAAAGCAACTGAGAGTGTTTGTTTATTTGATCCTTCAATTTGACGTAATACACTACTAAAACGTAAAGGCGCTTCTACAGCCAAACGAAATAATTCAGGCTTCCATTTTCCAGAAAGTAATTTTAATAATCCTTGAGCTGGACACGTTTCTTCAGATTGTGCTTCTTTTTGTGTAGTCATCTTTTTTTGACTTATTGTATAGATTAAAATAAGTTCTCAACTTTGTACAAAGATAACAAACAGTGTGCTATTCACTCATAAAAATGAAATTTACTTACTACTTAATAATTTTAATTTTGACAGTTAGTTTTGCGAATTGTCAATCGAAAAACCAAAATAATATGCCAGAACAAAACAATCCTTTATTGTGTAATCCTGAAAATGGAATTTGCGAAATGCCTGCCAATAATACCATTTCAAACGATAGTATTTCCGAAAAATCAAAATCGAAACCTGTAAAAATAATTTATTTCACAGATCCAATTTGTTCTTCTTGTTGGGGAATCGAACCACAATTAAGAAAATTAAAATTAGAATACGGTTCGGAAATCGAAATTGAATACAGAATGGGTGGTTTATTACCCGATTGGAGTTATAATAGCGGTGGTATTAGCAAACCTTCCGATGTTGCACATCATTGGGACGAAGTGAGTTTATATTATGATATGCCTATTGATGGAGATGTTTGGTTAGAAGATCCTTTACACTCTTCTTATCCTCCTTCGATTGCTTTTAAAGCCGCTCAAATGCAAGACCAAGAAAAGGCAATTTTATTTTTACGTGAAATTCGAGAAATGGTTTTTCTTAACAAAAAAAACATCACAAAATGGGAACATATAGAAGCTGCAGGGAAAAAAGTTGGTTTGGATATCGTAAAATTGAAATCTGATTTTGAAGGTGATGCTAAAATTCTTTTCGAACAAGATTTAAAATTGGGAAGAGAATTAGGAGTTAGAGGATTTCCAACTATGTTTTTTACTAACACAAAAGGACAAAACGAATACGTTTATGGATCAAAACCATATACTACATTTGAATCAGCTTTATTGAAACTGTATCCGAAAGCGAGCAAAACGAATTATGATAAATCATGGAATAATGTTTTTTCTAAATATCATTCTCTAACAGCAAATGAGTTTTCTGAATTAACCAACATTCCTCGTAATCAGAGTGAGAAGTTTTTAAATGACTTAATTTCTGATGATAAATTAGAAAAATTCACTACTAAAAATGGCGCTATTTGGATTTTGAAATAAGCATAAAATAGATTTTTAGAAAACTTACTTTTTTCATAAATATAATTTCAATTTTATTCAGAAAAATAGTAACTTAGTGTAAAATAAAAGGTATGTAATGCCATTTCAAAAGCAATTGATACTTTTTACAAACTAGAAAACTATGGTAACAATTGAAAACTATCTCGACAGTCATTATATACACAGAAGTAATTGGTTACGAGCAGCTGTACTTGGTGCAAATGATGGTATAATCTCTATTTCGAGTTTGGCTATTGGTGTGGCGGCCGCAAGTTCTTCTCGTGAACCAATTGTATTAGCTACCGTTGCAGGATTAGTTGCAGGAGCTTTATCCATGGCAGCGGGTGAATACGTTTCGGTAAGTTCACAAACCGATACGGAAAAAGCAGACATTGAAAGAGAAAAAATGGAACTTGAAGAAATGCCAGAACAAGAACTTAAAATACTAGCTCAAATTTATGAAAAACGTGGATTAAAGAAAGAAACTGCATTACAAGTTGCCATTGAATTAACAGAACATGATGCTTTAAGTGCACATATTAGAGACGAATTAGGCATCAATGAAATTAGTCAGGCCAATCCGATACAAGCCGCTTTAGCCTCTGGAGCTTCTTTTACCGTTGGTGGAATTTTACCACTTTTGGTAATTCTTTTTGCACCCATAAAAGGAATGGAATATTGGTTATACGGTTTTACAATTGTTTTTCTAATTATACTTGGTGCCACTTCCGCTAAAACTGGTGGTTCAAGTATTTCAAAAGCAATATTGCGTATTACCATTTGGGGAACAATTGCTATGGGATTATCTGCATTTGTTGGCTATCTTTTTGGTGTAAAAGTTTAATTGTCACTACAATTAACATTGGTATTCAAACACTTAAATAACTAAAACTAAAAATCCCATTTTGAAAGTATCAAAATGGGATTAGTCTTTAATTTTCTATGTAAACAATACAGTGCCTTAATTCAGGTTTTTCTTCAGTAAAACTAAGCAACCATTCTCTTAGTTCATCTAGTTCAAAGGGTAACAATACCCTTGATGCTTTCTCAAGTTCTTTGCAAAATAATTTCACATCGAAACTTACACGCTCTAAAATTGTTTTTGTGTATAAAAAGATTTGTCTGGGCATACTTTTAAAATTAGATAGACAATAACTAACTCGTTGTTGTAAATTTAATAAAAAAAACGAAAAAATCAATGTTATTATTATATTTATTTTGTTAAATTTTTACAAATTTTTTAAAGCTCTTAACATTTCTCTTTTACCAGGTGCGCCTGGAAGCTTTTCGGTCTGGAAACCAACTTTTTGCATTGCCTTTTTTATAGTAGTTCTACAAGCATAAGTCGACAAAATTCCTTTATTTTTAAGCGATTTAAACATGATTTCAAAGATTTCTTCACTCCACAATTCAGGTTGAACAGGGAAACCAAAGGCATCAAAATAGATTAAATCGTATTTATTTAGATCTGAAATATCTTTAAAAAACTGTTTTCTTTTTTCAATTTTGAAATTTTCATTAATAACAGCTACTTTTTCCCATTCTGAAGTATGAATCCTTTCAAAGTCAGCTTGTTTTTCAAAAGCATTTAAAGTTTGAGTATAATTCAATTGAAGCATCTCTTCATTAGAAACAGGATAAGCTTCTACACCAACATAATCTATTTTTAAATTACGATTTTCAGCTTCTAACAAGGTAATAATTGCGTTTAAACCGGTTCCAAATCCAATTTCCAATATCGAAACGGAACTATTATCCGGAAATAAATCCAATCCATTTTTAATAAAAACATGTTTCGCTTCTTGTATCGCACCAAATTTAGAATGATAGGTTTCATTCATTTCTGGTAAAAATATTGAAGTTGATCCGTCTTCTGTAATGATTATTTCGCGTTTCATTGTAAATTTTAAAAGCCAAGTATAAAGTAAAAAGGCAAAAGTGAATGACAAAGGTAAAAGGAAAAAGGTAAAAGCTATCAAGATATATGACAATTTAAAAATCATTTTTCAATTAAAAGCACTTCGGCTTCGCTTAATTTGACAATCAAAAATAAAAAAATCAAAAATTTGTTCTATATATCAAATCCGTGTCACCATCAAAAAACTAACTAACTACTTAAAAGATTGCTTCACAAGTTCGCAATGACTATCTTTGCATAAATTTTCAAACAAATGGTTACATTTCAAGATTTAAACTTACCAACTTCTTTACAAAAAGCAATAGACGATTTAGGCTATACTACTCCTACTCCTATTCAAACCAAAGCCTTTCCAGTTGTAATGTCTGGAAGAGATGTTATGGGTATTGCTCAAACTGGTACTGGTAAGACGTATGCTTATTTGTTACCTATTTTAAAACAATGGAAATTTGCAAAATTAGACGTTCCAAGAGTTTTAATTTTAGTTCCTACACGTGAATTAGTAGTTCAGGTACATGAAGAAATTGAAAAACTAACGAAATACATGAGTGTTCGTTCAATTGCGGTTTATGGTGGTGTAAATATCAATACTCAAAAGAAAGATATTTATGCGGGTTCCGATATTATCGTAGGAACACCGGGTAGGGTTATGGACTTAGCGCTTGATAATGTTTTACGTTTTGACGAATTACAAAAATTGGTTATTGACGAATTTGATGAGATTCTAAATTTAGGATTTAGAGTACAGTTGACTTCTATTTTATCAATGATTCGTTCGAAAAGACAAAACATACTTTTTTCTGCAACTATGACAGAAGAAGTGGATGAAATTTTAGATGAATATTTTGATTTTCCTGAAGAAGTTTCTTTAGCGCCAAGCGGAACACCATTAGAAAAAATCGAACAACGATTATATAAAACTCCGAATTTCTTAACGAAATTAAATTTAGTAAAGCATTTTCTTTTAGACGAATCGTATAGTCGAATTTTATTGTTTGTAAACAGTAAACGTTTAGCTGATTTTGTTTTAGAACATTTAGAAGAAGATTTTCCAGATCAATTTGGAGCGATTCACTCGAATAAAACGCAAAATTACCGTTTGAATACCATGGAATTATTCCAAAATGGAGAATTACGCGGATTAGTTACCACTGATATTATGGCGCGTGGATTGGATATTTCCGATATTACACACGTTATTAATTTACAATTACCAGAATCTCCAGAACAATACATTCACAGAATTGGTAGAACCGGTCGTGCTGATAAAGACGGTATTGCGATTTCAATGGTGAGTCCGAAAGAAGAGGAAGAATTCTTAGAAATTGAAATGCTAATGCAGAAAGAAGTAGACGTAATTGCTATTCCTTCTGAAGTTAAAATTGAAGAAAAACGATTAGAATTCGAAAAAGAATTTAAAAAACCGAAAGTTTCTTCAAAGAAAAAAACGATTGAAAAAGGAGCTTCTTTCCACGAGAAATCAGACAAAAACAAAAAGGTAAATTTAGGCGGACCGGGTAAAAGAAAACCAAGAAAAACCGCTCCAAGAAACAGAGCTGTTGAAAGAAAACGAGCAGAAAAACGTAAGAAGAAATAGTCAATTGTCATGCTGATTCGTACTTAAAAATGAGATCAGCAACTAAAATAATTTCAAAGAGAAATAGAAACAAGTACAGTTTGACAATATTTATAAATTAAATTTAAAATTTCTATTCCTGATTTCTCCTTAAAATTTCTTATTTTTGACAAATCTTTTTTAGAAATGCAATTTAAAAACCCAGAAATTCTTTACTTTTTATTTCTCTTGATTATACCAATTTTGGTACATCTTTTTCAATTGAGAAGATTTAAAAAACAAGAATTCACCAACGTTAAATTGCTAAAAGAACTTGAAATTCAAACTCGAAAAAGTTCTACAATCAAAAAATGGTTATTGTTAGCCACTCGTTTACTTTTATTAGCTGCTTTAATTTTCGCTTTTGCACAACCTTTTTTCAAAGCTAAAGATTTTGATAAAAAGAATAATGAATTAATTGTGGTAATTGATAATTCATTTTCAATGCAAGCCAAAGGAAACAGTGGTGAATTATTAAAAAGAACCATTCAAGATTTATTAGAAAACACACCAGAAGAGCAACAATTATCGGTTCTTACCAATGATGAAAATTTCTACGACACAAATATCAGAAACATTCAAAAAGAATTACAAAACTTAAAATATTCTTCTACTCCATTTAATCCTGCTGCGATTATTACTAGAATTGAAGCCAAAAAACCGGGCCTTCCGAAAGACATTCTATTCATTTCAGATGCGGTTGGACTAAAAGATGAATTAAAGACCAATTTAAGCGATGCTTCTTCGCTATATTATCAAACGGTTGAAGCAAATGAAACGAATAATATTGCCATTGAAAACGTACAAATCAGTCAGGTTTTAGATCAGTTTTACGAATTGAAAATCAGCATTAAATCGTATGGAGATTTCGAAAATGATGTTCCGATTTCAATGTATAATGGTAAAAAATTGGTTGGAAAAGCACTCATTTCAAAAGAAAAGCCACAAAAAGAGATTTTATTTACTATTCCAAAAAATGATTTTCACGGATATGTTACGATTCAAGATAACAGTTTAAGTTATGACAATACGTTTTATTTCAGTATTTCAAAACCTCAAAAATCAAATGTAATTGCTGTTGGAAATACAGACAAAAATCAATTTCTATCGAGAATTTATAATGCAGAAGAATTCAATTATACGTCAACTGAATTGAATACATTGAATTACAATTCTATTGAAAATGCAGATGCCATAATTCTAAATGAAGTTTCAAATATTCCGAATGCTTTATCGGTAACGTTGAAAAACTATTACAGCAAAGGCGGAAACATCATTTTTATTCCAGATGTAAATAGTCCAGTTGACAGTTATAATTCGTTTTTGAGAAATTTCAGTAACAATTCTTTATCTGAAAAAGTAGTAAAAGAAAAACAAATTACACAAATTAGCTTCAATCATCCGATATATACCAACGTTTTCGAGAAGAAAGTAAGTAATTTTCAATACCCTAAAACCAATGCGACTTTTACCATAAACGGAAGTAATTTACCCGTTTTACAATACGAAGACAAAAGTGTTTTCTTAGGAAATATTACGAATCGCTTAGGGAATTTATTTTTCTTTTCAACTTCCATTAACAAGGAAAATTCGAACTTTCAAAATTCGCCTTTAATTGTTCCAACGTTTTATAACATGGGACAAAACAATAACAAAACTGGGTTAAACGCCTTTACAATTGGCAATAACAATTTTACAATTATCAACGAAACGATTGCAAAAGATAATGTTTTAAGCGTGACAAATGCTGAAAACAGTTTTATTCCGATGCAACAAATATTGAACAATAAAATCAAATTAACGTTTGGAAATTATCCTGAAAATTCAGGTAATTATGCTGTTTTAAAAGACAAAGAATCTTTAAAAAACATCAGTTTCAATTATCCAAGAACAGAAAGTGATTTATCTCAAATTAACTCAGATTATTTCGATAATTGTACGAAAGTTAATTCGGTTTCAACCTTTTATTCTGACATTCATTCTTCTCGCACAAGTAATGAAGTATGGAAATATTTTATCATTGCAACACTACTCTTTTTAATACTAGAACTACTAATACAAAAATTTGTAAAATGAACCTTTTACTAAAAAACACAACTATACTAGAAAAGCAAAATCCATTTCATAATCAACAAGTTGATATTGAAATTACAGATGGAATTATTTCAAAAATTGGAAAAAATTTACCTGTACAAGAAGGTTTTGAAATCATTGAAAAAGAAAACTTACATGTTTCACAAGGTTGGTTAGACACTTCGGTTGTTTTTGGAGAACCTGGTTTTGAGACTACGGAAACCATTGAAAACGGATTAAAAGTTGCAGCAAAAAGTGGATTTACGTCTGTTTTCTTACATTCAAATACGAATCCAGCAATTGACAATCAGGCTGTGATTCAATTTGTGAAAAATAAAGCGCTAAACTCTGTTTCAAATTTACACGTTGTTGGTTCTTTAACTAAAAATAGTGAAGGCGTAGATTTAGCCGAACTATTCGATATGAAAAACGCTGGCGCTGTGGCTTTTGGAGATTATAAAAAATCGATGACTAACGCTAATTTGCTGAAAATCGCTTTTCAATATGTAGAAAATTTTGATGGAATTTTATTCATTCAACCGATGAATAAAGAAATTAAAGGAAAAGGATTTGTGAATGAAGGTGTAGTTTCTACGAAATTAGGATTGAAAGGAATTCCTGCTATGGCGGAAGAAATGGAAATCGAAAGAAACATTGCTTTATTAGAATATACAAATGGAAAATTACATATTCCAACCATCACAACTAAAAAATCGGTAGAATTAATAGCGAAAGCACAAGCAAAAGGTTTACAAATTACATGTGGAGTTTCGGTTAATAATTTGGTTTTAAACGATGAAGAATTGGTAGATTTTAATTCGAACACAAAGATTTATCCACCACTTCGAACTGAAGAAGATAGAAAAGCCTTAATTGATGGTGTTTTGAATAATGTAATTTCTGTAATTACATCTGACCATTGTCCTGTTAACATCGAACAAAAACAATTAGAATACGATTTAGCTGATTATGGTTCGATTGGATTAGAAAGTGCTTTTGGAGCTTTACAAACCGTATTGCCAACTGAAGTCATAGTTGATAAATTTACTTCTGCAAAGAGCTATTTTAAAATCGAATCCAATTCTATTTTAGAAGGAAATAAAGCTGAAATGACTTTATTCAATCCGAATGGAAATAATATATTTTCTAAAGAAAACATTCTTTCTTTTTCTAAAAATTCAATTATGATTGGAAAACAAATGAAAGGAAAAGTATACGGAAGTATCAATAATAATAAAATTGAAATCTAATGGAAGAACATAAAGTAAACTCAATAATAAGTCATATTACAATTATTGGATGTATTGTTTCTATACTAATGAATAACGAAAAGAAGAATCCATTTGTAAGCTTCTATAACAGACAAACGTTAGGAATGTTTTTATGCTTTCATATTGGAGGGTATTTAATTGGATATTTTGACAGTTGGATCGCTTCAATGACTTATTGGATTTTATTTTTAATACTTTGGATTATAAGTTTTTCTGGAGTTTTGAGTAATGAAATGAAACTGATTCCAGGTGTTGGAGAACAATTTCAAAATTGGTTTAAAAATTTATAATTTATGAGTTTATATTATTTGGTAAGAGAGCCAAAAGAGATTAAAGAACAAAACGGCGCTTTAATTTTATTACACGGTTATGGAAGTAATGAAGAAGATTTGTTTTCTTTTGCATCACAATTACCAGAAGATGTTTATGTAATATCAGTTCGTGCACCATATGATTTAATGCCTTATGGACATGCTTGGTATGAAATCACTTTTGATGCAGATATGAATAAGTTTTCGAACAACGAACAAGCTGTGGAATCGATTCATACTATTGCTAATTTTATAGACGAAATCACTGAAAAATTACCTTTAGACAAGTCGAATATTTCATTAATAGGATTTAGTCAAGGTGCCATTTTAAGTTATGGAATGGCTTTTACATATCCTCAAAAAATCAATAAAGTAGTAGCATTAAGCGGATATTTGAACGAGCAAATTTTACCTTCTTCTTTTGATGTAAATGAAATAAATCATATAAAATTCTTTGCATCACATGGTTCACAAGACCAAGTTATTCCTGTAGAATGGGCTAGAAAAACGCAACCTTATTTAGAAAAATTAGGTTTAAACATCACTTATAAAGAATATCCTGTAGGCCATGGAGTTGCTCCACTAAACTTCTGGGACTTTAAAAATTGGTTAGATTTAAATTAATTTTTTTTAATCTTATTTTATAAAAAAGGCTGTCATTTCTGACAGCCTTTTTTATTGTTTATTATCTCTACTTATCGTTTTAATGAGAAGTGTGATTTGAATGTTCTTCTTTGATCGTTTTCTGTAAACTCAACTGTAAACCAGTAGTCTGTTGATGGTAATTGGCTTCCATTGTAGGTTCCATCCCATCCCATTCCTAATGGATCTAGTTGTTTGATTAGTTTTCCATATCTATCAAAGATGTAAAGTACTGCATTATTGTAATCCGATAATCCAATTATATTCCAAGTATCATGAATACCATCTCCATTTGGAGTGAAATATTTAGGGTAGTCAATTACAACTACATCAGCTGATAAATT
>NZ_FOEI01000007.1 GCF_900110615.1 Flavobacterium urocaniciphilum | reverse complement strand
CGGCTTGTTCACCTGTAATTAATGAGTATAAATCAATTACAGCTGCACTTGTTTCACAAACAGTAGTAGAACCATCCGTACCAGCTACTGGAGGATTGTTAACTGTAATCGTAACACTTCCTGTAGCAGTATTTGTACAAACTGGAGTACCCGTTGTAGCAATACCTGATAAAGTATAAGTAGTAGTTGCAGTTGGAGTTACTGTTACAGAACCATTACCAGTGGCATCTAAAGGTGTAGTTAACGTTGAAGTTCCATCTGAATAGGTAACAATTGTGTTTGGCGTTCCAACAAAAGTTAAATTCGTTGATGAACCATTACATATTGAAGCTGTTCCTGTAAAACTAGTTACAGTTGGAGGAGCTACAACAATTAAATCGAAAAATTTACTATCATCAAAAAGAGATCCATCAGAATTTTTAATTACTCTAATATAAATAGTCTGAGGATTTGAAATATTTGGATAAGCATTATTTGGAGTAATAGGCGCTGCGCCACTTGTTGCATTGGCAGCACTTGTATGGTATGAAACTGTGTAATCAGCACTACTTAATGTACCTAAAATTGCAGCATTTTGTAATGATAAATTAAAAATTTCTACACCATCGTTTAAATTATCACAAAGCACCATGTTTGGAGGTGTTTGCGCACCACAAACAGCATTTATTGTAACGGTAACTGTACTTACATCTGTAGGACAAGTTGGACTTGCATTAACCGTATATTGTAAAACATAATTAGCAGCACTATTATTAGAAGCAATTGTACCAGCAGCTAAATTTACATTTGCTCCTGAACCAGAAACTATTGACCAAGTTCCTCCTGTTTGTTCTCCAGTAATATAATCAGCTAAATTATAAACCACTACATCATCTTTACAAAAAGTTAAAGTACCATCAGTACCTGCATAGTTAGACTGACTTGCTTGTAATGTAAATTGAGTAAATTGTTTATTTAATGGAACTAAATTTTCCCAATATCTAACATAAATTTCCTCTGGATTTGTTGAAGTAACATATGCATTTTCAGGAGTAATCGCTCCAGTTCCAGCTACAGCAGATGCCATATCGTGGTGGAAACTGATCGAATATTTAGTTGGATCAAAACCGTTAAAAATAATAGGTTTTCTTGTAGTTAAATCAAATAAAGTTGAATTTGGAGTAAGACTACAAACTGTATCGTCGCAGTTTACAAATTTCAATTTAAATTCTTTTATAGAACGGCATACGTTTCCAGAAGTCATAAAATTAGAATAACCTAAAAAGATAGATTGATCATTTGTTCCGTTGAAAGTATGCCATTGCGATTGAGGAATAACATTTGTATCATCAAATGCATCATCATATGTTAAATAAAATCCTAACTCATCAAAACTAGAATCATAATTTGGTACAATTGCATTAATTTGTAAATTTAAATCAAAAACTCCTGTAGCAGTAGCAGGATTATCCGAACATAAAGTTAACGGATTTGGAGTATTTAAAACCGGACCTTCTTTATAATTGATTACAATTTCATCTTCGAATGTACAATTTTGAGAAGGATAAGGTTTAACAATAACTTTCATAATTCCATCTGTACAAGTCAAATCACTTAATATATATGTATTTGAAGTTGTAGAAGTATACACTAAAACATTATTAAAATACCAATAGTGAATTGCTCCAGGATAATCTGTTTGATTAAAAGGAGTAGTAAATGGCAAGCTATCTCCACAACAAGCCTCACTTGGCCCAACCATATCTCCTCCTAAATTAACTGAAGGAACCGAAAAACTTTTTTCTTTAAAAAATACAGCTGAATCAAATGCAGAATCCCCAGCATCTGCTAAGGCTAATTTAATATGATATGTTTGACCACACTGCACTTCAGATCTTGCTGTTAAAACAGTAGTGAATCCATCATACTGTATATGAGCACCACCACAGTTATTTACATAATAAGCACAATTTGTATTTCCAGGCAATGTAGCCGGACATCCTGATGCATTACCACAATTTACATTATTAATTGAAATTGGTGTTGTTGAATTTGGTAACAAAGCGATATTTTTTGCTCCATTTGAAAAAGGTCCAGAAATTCCAGGACCACTTAAAAAGAAACCAAAAACATCATTAAAACTAGAATTAACATATTCTGGATATTCCTCAGAAGCAAAAACATATTCAAATTTAACTTCAGGACCAAGTGGAACGAAGTCAAATTCTAAAATACAAATATTATTGATACTCATTGTAGTAATCAAACTCAAATCTGGATCTCCATTCATTGGAGTATTTGAAGCTGTTGTACTTCCATTAGCAGAATTAGGACCAATAGCTCCAGTAGCCGAACCATTTGTCATAATTAAACCACTAGTAAGTCCTAAGTTTGTAGCAGTAGAACCCGTTGAATAAAATCCTAATTGATTATTTGTAACAAAAGCATTTGCAGCACTATTGTTATATTTAACATTAGAAACCGCTAAACCCGGACCAATTAATTTACTTAAAATTAAATCGGCAGGGGAATAAAGAGTATTATTTACATTTAATTGTGCATTTGTTATCAATGAAAATAACATAATGCATAAAAGTAGTAATTTTTTCATTTTGTGTGTTGGTTTATGTTGATGTTGTGTTAACAAAATAATAAAGTTCAAATATATAACTTTACTTTTTGTAATGTTTGTATCTTTGCAAAAAAAGGACTAAAATGGGCAAAATATCGATAAAAATCACAAATAACTCGTCAATTGTTAAATTTGAATTAGAAGAAAACATTACTCGAAATAACAATTACGAATTTAAGAACATAGATGAAACTGCTAAGTCGCCATTAGCCAAGCAGTTATTCTTTTTACCGTTTGTAAAAACAGTATATATTTCTGGAAATTTCATCGCAATTGAAAAATTTTCAATTGTTGAATGGGAAGATGTTCAAGACGAAGTAGCACAACAAATTGAAGAGTATATTGAAAAAGGCGGTAAAATTATTTTAGAAGAAGAAACTACGGTTAAGAAAAATCCAATTACGATTTATGCGGAATCGACTCCAAACCCCTCTGTAACAAAATTTGTTGCGAATAAAATGTTAACAAAAACAGCGGTTGAATGTAAAAACATAGACGAAACTAAAGCTTCTCCTTTAGCAAAAGATTTGTTTAGCTTTCCGTTTGTAAAAGAAGTTTTTATTGACGAAAATTATGTTTCAATTACTAAATATGACATTGCAGATTGGAATGAAATTACCTTTGAATTACGCAATTTCTTAAAACAATATTTAGAACAAACCGATTTGGTTGTAGATGAAAGTTTGATTGAGAAAACAGATAATTTCAAAATTAAACAAGATGAATATTTTGATAATTTAGATGTTACTTCTCAGCAAATTATTAATATTTTAGAAGAATATGTGAAGCCAGCTGTACAAAGCGATGGAGGAAACATTACTTTTAATTCGTATGATGAAACTTCAAACGTGGTTAAAGTAACGTTACAAGGAGCTTGTAGCGGATGTCCATCTTCAACATTTACATTGAAAAATGGTATTGAAAACATGTTGCGTCAAATGTTAAGCAACAATACCATTATTGTAGAAGCTATGAACGGATAAAAGTATTGATTTCTTATATTAACTATCTGAATATCAATAATCAAATTTAAAATATTTACCTTTTGAAACGAATAATTTTGTACCTTTAAAATCCTAATTTTAAAAGTTAATAGTATGGCCGTTTTAAAAGTTATCGAAATATTATCGAGTTCTAGTGTAAGTTGGGAAGATGCTACTAAGAAAGCTGTTTCAAAAGCATCTAATACCTTAAAAAATATACGTTCCGTTTACGTGCAAGAACAAAGCGCTGCAGTTGTAGACGACGAAGTAACCGAATTTAGAGTGAATTTAAAAATCACGTTCGAATTAGATTAACAAATCCTATAAAAAACAGTTAAAAAGCGTTCTATTTATAGAGCGCTTTTTTATTTTTGCAAAAAAATTACAATTATGATTAATGAAATTTTATCCGGACAATACGGCACTTATATATTAGACTATTCTATAAAAATCGCCATTGCATTATTAATTTTAGTTTCAGGGCTTTGGTTTACAAGTTTTATTACTAAAACTGCCAAAAAGTTAATGATAAAAAGACATGTTGAAATTACCTTAACTAACTTTTTAGGAAACATCATTTTTTGGACGTTACGTGTAATGTTATTCATAACTGTAGTTTCCAAATTAGGTATTGAAACTTCTTCTTTTGTAGCGATATTAGGAGCAGCTGGTTTAGCAGTTGGTTTGTCTTTACAAGGTTCGTTATCCAATTTTGCGGGTGGAATTTTAATCATCTTGTTTAAGCCTTTTAAAGTTGGCGACACTATTGAAGTTCAAGGCGAACAAGGTAAAGTTTCAGAAATTTTAATATTTTCAACAAAAATTATAACCGCAACTAACCAAGTTGTGTATATTCCAAACGGTATTTTATCAAATGGAAAAATTAAAAACTATACACAATTAAATACCAGAAGAGTTGATGTAGAAATTCTAACAAATTACACTAGTGACGTATCTAGTTTAAAAGAGAAATTATATCAAATTGCCGCATCTCATCCTTTACTTTTAAAAGACTCAAAGCCGGAAGTATATATTAATCATTTTACGGATTCTAATGTGCATTTTTCAGTTAGAGTGTGGACCGAAAACGCTAATCACATGAAAGTAAAATCGGATATTTTAGAACAAACTAAGGATTTGGTAGATTTGTAATAATTACTTCTTCGTAATCAAAACAAAATCTTTTAAGTAAAAAGGTTCGAAATAAGCAACATCTTCAAATTCGTTTTTTTCGAACTTTTGCTGTGCAATTACAGCCATTTCTGTTGCTGAAGGAAATTCTAATTCTGGGTAAAAATGAAATTTAGAATCGGTTAACACATCTTTCAATTTCATCGCGCCATCACCTACTAAATGAATGGCATCTGAAATATCTTTGTAACTTAAAGCATCGATAACTTCAGCTTTCGTTTCTCTAATTTTATTGAAATTTGCATCAAAAAAAGCAGAAAAGACTTCCATTCTTCGCGCATCAATCATTGGAACAATTATACCATTATCAACATTAATTTTTCTTGCAATAACTTCTAAAGTATCTACTGCAATTAATGGAACCGATAAGGCATAACATAATCCTTTCACAGCTGAAACACCAATTCGCAAACCCGTATAAGAACCCGGACCTTGACTTACAGCAATAGCAGACAAATCGGATAATTTTAAATTGGTTTCAGCAAAAACTTCTTCAATAAAAACATGCAATTTTTCTGCATGAGAAAAATTTTGTTCTGCTATTTCTTTAACAAATAAAACTTCCCCATTTTTCGATAAACCTACTGAACAATTTTTAGTAGCTGTTTCTATATTTAAAATCAATGCCATTTTCAAACTAATTATTACGCAAAGTAACAAAAAAAAAGACACAATTTCTTGTGCCTTCTTAAAATCAAAATCTATCTATCTATTTAACTAACTCTTCTCTTCTTTTGCCTTTTTATCTTTATCTGCTTTTGTTTCCAATCTTACTTTATCATTAGGCATTAAATCTTTTGAAACTAAAGTATACGGACCAGTAATAATCTCATCTCCTTTTTTCAATCCTGATAAAATTTCAATATTTGTATCATCTTGAATTCCAGTTTTTACTACTCTAATTTTTGCTTTATCACCAACTTTCACAAAAACACATTCGTATTTGATATCTTTTTTTGGCGTTTTACCTTTTGCTTCAGCTTCTTCTTTTTCTATTTCAGCAACGATATCTTTTTTAGTTGAAGTTGTATCATCTTTAATAACAATTGCACTTATTGGCACACCTAAAACATTTACACTTCTTTTTGTCTCAATATCAACTGTAGCTGTCATTCCTGGACGGAAAGGTGAAAAATTCGAAGGTTTTCCCTCTAATAAATCTGCATACGATTCTTTAACTAATCTTACTTTTACTTTAAAGTTTGTTACTTGATCTGCCGTTAATCCTGTTGTTGCAGAATTGGAAATACTAGTAACTACACCATCAAATTTTCTTTTTAAATATGCATCAACTTCTACTTTAGCCGAATCACCAATACTAACTTTTACAATATCATTTTCATTAACATCTACTTCAACTTCCATATTGTTTAAGTTTGCAATTCTCATCAACTCAGTACTTGCCATACCTTGCGTTCCCATTACTCTTTCTCCTAATTCTACATCTAATTTAGAAATAGTTCCATCTGCTGGCGCAATAATAGTTGTACGTTTTAAGTTGTCATTTGCTTCAGTTACATTAGCCGATGCTGATTTCATTTGGTAATAAGCCGATTGTTTACTTGCACTTGCCACTTCATAAGCTGAAACAATTCTGTCCCATTCTGCTCTTGAAATCACTCCTTTTTCAAACAATTTTTTATTTCTATCGTAATTCGCTTTTGCTTCTTTCATTTGAGCATCAGCTTGACTTACACCTGCTTTCGTAGTTGATAAAGAAGCTACTGTTCTGTTTACTCCAGATTCATATAAATCAGGATTAATTTTAACCAATAAGTCACCTTTTTTAACTTGTTGTCCTTCTTTTACATTTAAAGCAATAATTTCCCCAGAAACTTCTGGTGCAATTTTAATTTCTACTTCAGGTTGAATTTTTCCAGTAGCTGAAACGGTTTCAATGATAGTCATTTCTTCCGCTTTTTTCACTTCAACTATTTTGCTTTCGTCGTTATTACCAATTGCACCATTCTTTTTAAGTACAATTAATATCGTAATTAATCCAACAACACTTCCTAAAATGATAAATAATTTTTTTCTTGACATGGCTTTATTGTTTTTCTATAAGTGGAATTCCAAAATAGAATTCTAAAATTTTAATTCTAAAAATATAATCGTATTTGGTTCTTAATACTTCAGATTGAGCAGCTACATAAGCATTTTGCGCTTGATTGAAATCGAAAATATTCATCATTCCAATTTCATATCTGTCTTTAGCATATTGCATGGCTAATTCACGAGCTTTTACAATTTGCAATGCTGCTTCATGACTTTCTTTAGCAGCTTTAGTATCTGTATAGGCTGTAAACACATTACGTTCGATATCTAATTCTTGCTGACTTTTAGCTAATTGTGTTCTTTCTAAAGCGATTTTAGCTCTAGCAACATTATTTCTAGCTGCAAATCCATTAAAAATTGGAATATTTAAAGACAACCCGAAATTCTGACCTTTGTTAATATCAAATTGATCAAAAATTGGTTTTGGTCCTGAAATTATTCCAGTTTGAAAATCAAAACTATTTGTGTTGGAAGCTCTTGTATTGAATCCGTAAAAACCAGACAAAGTTGGTAAATAAGCACCTTTAGCAATACTTACATCTTTCTTAGCAATATCAATATTAGTATTAGCAATTTTTAATTCCGTTCTATTTTCCTTTGCTTTAGCAATAATTGCATCTGATGATTCTGTTAAAATGGTAGAAAACATAGTTGGCATATCCTCTTCAGACACATCAAAATTTTGAAAATCCTCAATTTGTAATAATTGCGCTAAACTTAATTTTGATAATAATAAAGCATTTTCTGCTACTATTACTCTTTGATTGTCTGAAGCCAAAGTTGCCTGAACATCTAACAAATCTCCTTTTGGAACATTACCAGCTTCAACTAATTCTGTTATTCTTTGTAATTGTTTCTTATCTAATGATTGTTGTTCTTTTTGAACTTTTAAATTCTCTTTATTGAATAAAATTTGCAAATACGCATTCGCTACATTTAAAGCTACATCTTCTTGCATTTTAGTTAATTGATATTGACTAGCGATTAAAGTTAAATTTGCTTTGCGTAATTGGTTTTGATTTTGCAAACCTCTATAAATATCTACATTCGCATTTAAATTAGCAGAAGTAAATTGTGTGGTTTGATTTTCTAACAAACCCGTAGTAATATTTTGATTCAAACCAATATTCCAAGAATGAGAACCAGAAGCATTAATATTTGGTAAAAAATTTCCAATGGCATCTTTTTTAGTAATGGATGCATTTTGGTTATCCAACTCCGATTGTTTAATTGAAATATTATTTTGAATGGCATGATTGATACATTCTTTCAAGGTCCATTTTTTTCCTTGAGCGAAAGTGGTAAGGCTGGCAAAAAATAATATAAATACTATTTGAACTGACTTCATTATTGTTATTGTTTTTATAGTTAGACCAATTTTGATAAAAAATGTTACACATTAGAATTAAAATTTTATTTTTATGCCCGATTATACTAAAAGAAACTCAACACATCATATGAATTCAAAAATTAAAATCTTGTTGTTCGGAATATTAAATATTAGTCTTTTTAGCTGCAGTACTACTAAAAAAATAGAGGCGTTAAAACCAGAACCTTCAACGGGTGCCGAAATTGTTTACAGCAACAAAACATCCTTAATTTCTATGCCAATGGAAGTTAGTGTGAAGGAAATTGAACATCAAGTCAATAAAAATTTAAAAGGATTAATTTACAACGATTCCATTTTGAATGACGATAAAACCGAAATGAAAATTTGGAAAACCAACGATATTAAATTAGTTGAAAAAAACGGAGAAATCATTTCTGTAATTCCTTTAAAAATATGGGCAAAATTTAAATATGGAACCGAATTTTTAGGATTAAACGATACTCGAGAAATTAATTTAAACGGAACCATTACTTTAAACAGTAAAGCCAATTTTGCCAATTGGAAATTGAACACAACATCAAAAATTGAAGATTTCGAATGGAGCGAAAGTCCGAGTATTTTAGTGGCTGGTAAAAATGTACCAATTACTTACATCATCAATCCAACCTTATCTATTTTTAAAGGAAAAGTAGCTAAAATGATTGATGAAGCCATAAATAAAAGTTGCGATTTCAAAGAACAAGTTTATGGAGTATTGGAAACGATGTCGACACCTTTTTTAGCAAGTGAAACGTATGAAACTTGGTTTAAAATGGTTCCAACAGAATTGTATAGTACCAATGCCGTTTTAAAAAATGCGAAAGTAACGATGAATTTAGGTTTGAAATGTCAAATGCAAACTATGGTTGGACAAAAACCAAAAACAGGTTTTGACAAATCGAAATTAATTTCAAAAGCTGTTGGTATTATTCCTTCTGATTTTAATGCATCAATAGCCGCAGTTTCTTCTTATGAAAGCGCTAGTAGAATCATGACCAAAAATTTCATGGGTCAGGAATTTGGTTCAGGTAAAAGAAAAATCACGGTTCAAAAAGTTGACATTTGGCATAAAGAAGGCAAAATGATTATTGCTTTAGACATGTTAGGTTCGGTAAACGGTACGATTTATTTAGCAGGTGTTCCAAAATACAATTCGGAAACAAAAGAAATTTACTTTGACGATTTAGATTATGTTTTAAACACGAAAGGCATTTTAACTCGAACTGCAAATTGGCTATTACAAGGCGTAATTTTGAATAAAATTAAAGAAAACTGCAAATACTCTATCAAACCAAATTTAGATGAAGGAAAGAAAAATATGCTTCCGTATTTGACTAATTATTCTCCAATGAAAGGTGTTTTTGTAAATGGTAAGCTTAATGATTTTGTATTTGAAAAAATTGAAATGAATAATGATGGAATTGTGGCGTTTATCACTTCATCTGGAAATATGAAAATTACGATTGACGGAATGGACTAAATTTAGTAATCAGTTTTCAGCAATTAGTTTTCAGCACAATAAAATTAACCACAACGTTTGTCACTCTGAAAGAGTCTCACACAATTGTTATAGAGATGCTTTCAGTATGACAAGTTTGGGTTTGGTTCAGATTTAAAAACTTGAATTTATAAAAAAAACGTTCCGAAATCGGAACGTTTTTTTATTGTTGATTTGTAGCTTCTTTTTTCTTTTGTCTTAGTCGCCATACCGCATAAAACACAGCTGCTACTAAAATATAAGGAATAGCCATAAGATATACAATACCGTCGTTTACCCCTTCAGCTGCCGCTTTATTTGCTTCATTTTGAAGAGAAGCTCTACACATAGCGCATTGAGCAATTGAGGCAAAAGGCAAAAGGCAAAAGGCAATAGTTGAAAATAAAACTTTACTTCCAACTTCCAACTTCCAACTTCTGACTTTATTTAACATAATAAGGAGAAATCATTACATAAACTATAACACCTGTAATAGCAACATACAACCAAATTGGAAAGGTAATTTTAGCTAATTTTTTGTGTTTATCGAAACGTTGTGCTAACGCTCTAACATAAGTAATTAAAACCATTGGAATAATTACAACTGAAAGCGTAATATGTGTTAACAAGATAAATAAATAAAACAATCTTGAACTACCAACAGCTAATTTTTCAGAATCTTCTAAAATTGAATTATGATTTGTATCACCATACACTGCTGAAATAGAAGTCATATGATACGCCACATACATTAGTAAAAACGCAACTGAACAAGCAATAGCGGTTTTCATTAAGTTTTCGTGTAGTTTTCTTTTTCCGTTTTTAATCGCCATAACTGCAGCTACTAAAACTACTGCTGTAATTCCGTTTATTGTTGCGTAAATTGGAGGTAACATATGTAAAGGCTCTACATCATAACCTAACTTTTTTAAGTTTACTCCGAATAATGCAGCTACAGCTAAAGGAATGATAATTGAAACTGCTGTAATTAACTTATTGTATTTTGTTTCTATGTTGTTATTTTCCATGATTTAATTATTTTCTTCTCGATACAATTTTCTTCATTACAATTTGAAAATCACTCGAAGTGACGGCATGAAGATTAAACTATACTTTTTTTTTACTTTTTTCTTATGTCTTTTGCCTTTTTACTTGGCTCTTTCTTATTCTTCTAATAATAATTTAATATCTTCTTTAATGGCGTCTATACCTGGTTGTTCTAAACCATCATAATACAAAATTGGATTACCAAAATTATCTTTTCTACATCTAATATTTCCTTCTTTATCAATTAACGCAAATAAACCTGAATGTTCAAAACCACCTTGTGCTTTTTCGTCTTTTCCAGCATAAATATTAAAACCTTTATTAGCCAAATTCATAATATATTCGTAATTGCCTGTTAGAAAATGCCAATTTGGATGCTTCACTCCTAATTTAGTAGCATGTTCTTTTAAAGCAGCTGCAGTATCATTTTCTGGATCGATAGTAATAGACGCAATTCCGAAATCTAAATTTCCATAATTAGCTTCTTGTAATTGCAACATATTTTGATTCATTTTCGGACAAATAGTAGCGCAATTAGCAAAGAAAAATTCCACAACAAATACTTTACCTTGATAATCTTTGTTTGTTACTTTTTTACCATTCTGATCAGTTAATTCAAAAGTGGGCACTTTACCTAATTTTTCTAATCCACTATCTTTAAAACGTTCTGTTAATTCTTTTACGGTCCAAATTCCGAACAATAAAACAATAAACGATATTCCGATGTAAGAGTTTTTTTTCATTCTTATGTCATTGCGAGGAACGAAGTAATCAATTCCTCATATTATTTATTTCATTCTTGTTGAATCTAAAAGTCCTTCGACAAACTCAGGATATCATCTTAAAGATTTACCATTATTTTTTACTTACTTCTTGTTCAATTTTATCTCTGAAATCATCTTTACGTTTATTCTTTTTTAAAGCTAAACGATACTCTCGAAGTAAAATCTTTACGTCGTCTGACATTTCATTATGTAATTCGGCAGCAGAAATAGTGTTATAACATTCTCTATACTCTACTTTCCCTTTTATTTTTTGCCCTTTTCTTCCGCGTAAACTTTTTTCTCTATCGATGATGTACACAAATGAAGTTCCGGTATGTACATTCAAAGTATTTTTAAATTTAAACGAATTGAAATAATTTTCTATTTCAACTGGTTTTCCAAAAAGGAAATGCCAATTTTTTAAATCGTTAGAAAGTCGTCTAAATTCTAACATAATGGCTTTTATTTTTTCTTGATTCCCATCCGGCATAATCATTACCATTTGAAAATCTTTAAAGCCACCGTATTTATTATAAATTTTTTGATTTAAGTTAAACAAGTTAGCCTTAACTTCTTCAATATCATTCCCTGGAAAACCTAAAATGGTAATTTTTTGATCTAAAGAAATCTTTTCCCCATTTAAAGACACAAACTGACTTGGTACATCTGCATGATTCTTAGAAATAACCGGTAAGAAAAGTGAATTATGAGAAGCCGTTGCAAAAAACATATAAGCAACTATGGGTAAGAAGAATAATACGGATAAAACGAAATATTTTTTCATTTATGTAAATGTATTTTTAGCAACTCTATATTCTTTAACTGCTTGGTTTTACTTTTTTAAAAATAAACGGTAGCACTTTCAATTATATAGAATAAATTTTGGTGACACAAAGGTAAAAAAAATCCCGACGTTAGCCGGGATTGATTTATATAAATTTTGTTAAAATATCCATTTGTAGTGAGAATGCTTGAATACTTCAAAAATGTAATCAGCTTCTACTAAAACGATAAAACATAAGTATAAAATTAAGAATACTAATGGCGCAACAATTGACCATCTTAAACTTTTCTTTTCACCTTCTAAGTGCATGAAGTACCACATGATACCGTAAGCTTTAACGATTGTTAAGATGATGAATATCCAGTTTAATAAACTTGTATTAATTAAATTAACTCTGTGTAAGCTATCTGGTTTTGCAATACCTAAAGCAACTTCAACTATTGTTACTAATGATAAGGCTGCAAATACTGTCCATATCTTTTTTGTATTAGATTCGTGCGCGTGTCCCATAATATATTTTTCTTTTACTAAAAATTAAACTAAATAGAAGAATGTAAATACGAACACCCAAACTAAATCGACAAAGTGCCAGTATAATCCAACTTTTTCAATCATTTCATAACTCTTTCTTTTCTCATACGTTCCTAATAAAACATTGAAGAAAACTAAGATGTTAAGCATAACTCCTGAGAATACGTGGAATCCGTGGAAACCTGTAATAAAGAAGAAGAAATCTGCGAATAATTTATGACCGTATTCGTTTCTGATTAAGTTAGCTCCTTGTACTACGTGAGCAGCATCTGCTAATCTTTTTTCAGAATCTTCACGAGTAAGAACTGTTTTATGTTTGTCCTTAATCATTTCAGTTCTTACTAAAACTTCCGGATGAGCTTTGAAACCAGCCATAACTTCATTTACTGAATATTCAGGTAAAGTTGACTCGCTCATGAACCAAAATCCTTTTTCTCTTGTAAGTTGTTCTCTTTCTTCTGGTAAAGTAGCAGCAAATTCTTCTAATTTTACTCTTTCGTATTTACCGTCTTTTCCAGCTTTTACGAATTGTAAGATAGAACCTCCTGTAGTTTCTACTGCACCGTACTCACCTTTGATGAAGTTTTTCCACTCCCAAGCCTGAGAACCTAAGAAGATGAAACCACCCACAATTGTAAGTAACATGTAGATAGCTACTTTAGTTTTTTGTAATTTATGACCTGCATCTACCGCAATTACCATAGTAACTGAAGAGAAGATAAGTATAAACGTCATTAATGCAACATAGTACATTGGTAATGTTTGTCCATGTAAGAATGGAAAGTGCGTAAATACTTCGTCGGCAATTGGCCAAGTTTCGATAAATTTAAATCTAGAAAAACCGTAAGCAGCGATAAATCCTGAAAAGGTTAAAGCATCTGATACGATGAAGAACCACATCATCATTTTACCGTAAGTGGCTCCCATTGGTCCTGGACCTCCGTCTAAAGCGTGTTCATGTGTAACTGTAGCGCCCATAAAATAGTTATTGTTAAAAAGTTCCCAAATTTATTATTTTTTTTCTATTTGAAAAAATAGAAAAATAAAAACAAGTAAACCCAAATAAAATCCATAAAGTGCCAATATAGGCCACTTAGCTCAATACCAAGGCATTGCGACGAATTGTATTTTTGTTTATAATGATTATAAATTACATAAATTAACGAAATCATACCTCCAAACAAGTGTGCAACGTGTACAAACACGAAAGCATACAAGAAAGAAACGGTAACTTTACTAGACGAACCGAAAGGTACTAAGCCTTGATTGAACAGTAAATCGAATCCTTTAAATTGTAAGTATACAAATGTTAAACCTAGCACCAAAGTTACTAATAAATACGTTGTAGTTAATGAACGATTATCAGATTTAATTGCTTTTTTAGCTAAATAAAATGTTACACTACTAATTAATAAGACAATTGTACTGTAAATAAAGGTTTCCGGGATGATCATTTCCTTCAACCAATCTGGTCGTTGTTTACTTACTACAAACGCACTCGTTAATCCTGCAAAAATCATGATGATGCTAATCATACCGAAGTATAAAAGCATTTTGTAAGATTTCGATTTTCTATCGTAAACTTCTTGTGTTATTGTATTCTCCATTTTCTTTTATATTTAAAATCTAAATAAACTTATCGATTACATAAATAATTTGCAATAACGTTATATAAGTAACACTCACTAACATTAATTTTTTTGCTGTTGCAGCGTCTTTTTCTCTATATAATTTAAAAGCCCAATACAACATCCATATCCCTAAAAGCACTACGGCTACTGCACCGATAATAGACAATTCTAATTTACCTGTAAAACCTAAAACCGGTAATACTGAAGCAATAATTAACCAAAATGTATATAGAATAATTTGTACTGCTGTTTTATTATCTCTTTTTCCAGTAGGCAACATAAAGAAACCTGCTTTTTCATAATCGTCGTATAAGAACCAACCGATTGCCCAAAAGTGTGGGAATTGCCAGAAAAACTGAATTAAAAATAAGGTCCCTGCTTCGATACCAAAACCACCTGTAGCGGCAACCCATCCTAACATAAAAGGAATAGCACCAGGGAATGCTCCAACAAAAACCGACAAAGGCGTTAATGTTTTAAGAGGCGTATATAAACTTACATACATGAAAATAGAAATAGCACCAAACATTGCTGTTTTCGGATTGATGAAATACAACACCAAAAGCCCTACGAAAGTTAGTACAAAACCTAACACTAAGGCATTGTTTACTGAAATTCGACCAGAAGGAAGCGGACGATTTTTGGTACGATCCATTTTAGCGTCTAAATCTCTTTCAATAATTTGATTGAAAATATTAGAAGCCCCTACCATGCAGTAACCACCAATAACCAACATTAAAAGCGTTACGAAATTGAAAGGATATTTTTCAGAAAAGCCCAACAAATAACCAACAACAGAAGAAAAGACTACACTAATAGCTAAGCCAGCTTTAGTAATTTCTTTAAAATCTAAAAAAACGGATTTTAGGGTTATGTTTTTTGCTTCCAATGGTGTGTTTTTAATCGAGTGCAAAGATAGTAAGAAAGTTGTGAGATTTAAGTAATGCTTTTTATTTTTTTTTGATTGTACTAAATGGAACACTCCTCTTTCTTTTTTCCATAAAAAAACAGCAACTTTTTAGCTACTGTTTTTGTGTTATTTATGTTTGTGAATTACGCCATGTCCTAATTTGGGACTTTACTTTCAACCTCTTTTAACCAATAATCTTTTGAACTAGGTATATCGTCAACATTCTTAAAATATTTTGCAAGATGATTTTTCCCACCTTTATAGTTCAATTCAGCAGACTTTAACAAATAATAGATTGCTACTTTTTTTGAATTTTCTCTTTTAAATTGGTTTATATAAACAGATGCAAACATTAAGCTTTCATACAAATCATAGTAAGCTTTTGGATAATTATGCTCAGTTGCCATAATAAAAGCATAAACATAAAATTCATCTGCTCTATCATTTGCCAAGTAAAAATTAGATAACTTTTTATAAGCTAAAGTATCTTTTTGATTTATCGCTTTTAATAGTAAACTATTTCTTGTTTTTTTACTAAATTCAAGAGGTCTTGATATAACCATTTCACTATTAGAAGTTTTTTTTAAATTATTGCTTTTTTCAGAATTATTACATGAAAAAATTAAAGCAAATAAAAACAAATTCAAATATTTCATCATTTAGGTTTTTTAACTGTATTATTTCTTTTTACCCCAGCTGCGCAAAGTCTCCCGACTTTGAGTGACTTTAATAATTTTATCAAATATAATTAATCTCAATTCTTAAAAATAAAAAAGCTACAATATTATTACTGTAACTTTTTGTTATTATTGCTCAAAGTCGGGAGACTTTGCGCAGCACGTTTAATCTTAATTAGAACTCTTTGCAGAGCTGGGTATTATCAACTAATCTTTTAGAATCTTTAAAAGCGGTAATTAATTTAGGGTATTTACTGAATTCTATTCTCTTCCTACCTTTCCTATTACTTGTACCATCTCCAATAAAAAAACTAAATTTATATTGAGACAAAGTTGTATCTTTTATTGTCTTAAAATCATCATATTGAATAGAAATCCAAGTACTTCCATTTGAAGAATGAGGATTCAAAATATGTCCATTTAATGCAGGAAGATTATTTAAAGTCATAACAAATTGTTCTCCATGCATTCTTGACGGTTTCATTTTCAATAATTTAACACCAGCTTTATTATTTAAAACTAGTAAATTATTCAATGTATCTAAACTAATAATATCCTCATTTTTAATAATAGGTTCAGAATGTAAATCCTTTAATGAATAATTAAAATTTGAAGCGTAAATCAAAGATTGATTTAAAGAATCATATGTAGTATAAGGTAATAAATAATCTAAATTTTTATTTATTTTATAATATTCCGTTTTTTCAAGAGAAATACCTTCTAAATTTCTTTTTCTACTTTTCAACAAGTAAACATTTATCGAATCTTGATTCTTTTTATCACAAGACATAAGTAATATCACAAAACTTAAAAAATATTTCATCATCTATTTATTTATATTATATAATTTATATCCATTCGGAGCTATTTGAATTAATTTATTTAAAGTTGTAAATTCAGGTTTATCAGTACCAGCTGCGCAAAGTCTCCCGACTTTGAGTGTCTTTAATAATTTTATCAAATATAATTAATCTCAATTCTTAAAAATAAAAAAGCTACAATATTATTACTGTAACTTTTTGTTATTATTGCTCAAAGTCGGGAGACTTTGCGCAGCACGTTTAATCTTAATTAGAACTCTTTGCAGAGCTGGGATTTATTACTTTACTAAATCAAGTTGCTCATCTAATCCAATTAAAATCCAATTTTTGTTATCAAAATGAAAATATTGCATTTTTTTTGAGCCTCTTAAAGTTGCAAATGAAAATGTAGCATTCACAATTTTACTTGAAAAAACATCATAAGGTTTGCATTGATAAATAGTATCTGCACAATAAAACTCTATTTTATTCACGATTACATCATTAATTAATATATCCTCATTAACTCTATCGTTTATGTGAAAATACAACCCACCTTTCAATGTTTTAAATTCAAAATCCTTAATTTCTATTCTTGATGGTTTATTTGTTGAAAAAACTATCTTATTTGTTTTTGAAACAGAATTACAACTTGTAATTAAACTGAAAATTGTAATAAGAAAAACAATATTGCTTTTAGCCATAAATTAAAACTTAATTTTATAATTATTTATTGCGTTTGAACTACAATTTTATTGTTAACTCTAAATGACCGCCCAAACCAAGTTCAACAATTTTTTGAAGGGTTGAAAAACGAACTTCTTTTACATTGTTTTCAATTTTAGAAATGTATGATTTTGTTGTACCAACTTTGATTGCTAATTCTTCTTGTGTTAATCCTTTTTTAATTCTTGCATCATGAATTAATGCTCCAATTTTAAAATTTTCATAACCCGCTTCTAACTCATTTCGCTTTGTAGTTCCAATTTTTCCGAAATGCTTTTCTTTAAATTGTTCTAAAGATTTACTATTTTCTTTTTTCATCTTCATATTCAATTTTCTATCATACAAATATACAAAAGTTGCTCTAAAGTACAACTTCAATGATAAAGATTCATTTTATTGTTTCAGTATTAGGCTTTACATTATTTAATTTAAATGTATCATTTCTATAAAAACACATTTTATAGTATCTATATAAATGATCGTAAATTAATACTTCATATTCTCGTTGACGAGATGTAAATTGTCGGTTAATCATCATATGAATATGACTCGAGAGAAAGGAAAATAAATTGATTTTTAATTTTTCTTTAATTGCATTAGCAACAGGTTTGCTATTTTCCGATTTTTCTTCAATTATTGCATAAAGAAATTGAAACTCTTCTTGAGCTTCATAATTTAGAACTTTTACTATATCGTTTTCTAAACCTCTATAATGTTTATCGAGTTGCGATTTTAAAACTTTAGTGGCGTTGAATTCTTGTTTAAATGCCAATTGCATTTCGTTTAGTAATATTAACTTCTCTGAAAAAGGTAAAGAAAATGCATTTAGAAAACTATTAATACTAAGGAAACTGAAAAACAATTGGGTTGCTTCATTTTCAAAACTGTTTTTAAAGCTCAAATACTCCAACATCATTTTACTATCAAAATAAAATAATGTTTCAGAATCCTCAATTGTTGTTAGACCATAACGTTCTACTTCTCTTAAATAGGTATCGTTTTGAATTTTCCAGCAGTAATTTTTGTTTAATACATCTTGAAAAATTGGGTTAAGTTCTTTACAAATTACGTAAACCGATTCCGGATTATGAACTTGAAATCGAAGTCGGAGGTGACTATCTGTATCGAAATACCGAATAAAAAACCACTTTTTGATATGATTTTCTTCAATTAATATATCTATTTTCTCTTTTAAATATTCTATTAGAATTAGATCTGCAGTTTTATAACCTGTATAAATTTTAAAATAAATCCATTCACTGCCCAAACTAAAAACTCTTTCCATTTTAATTTGAATTATAATATGACAAAATGAATTGATTGGCAAATGAATTCGAATGAGCGTCTTTAACTACCGAATTATCTTTAAACAAAAATTCTTCTAAGATAATTTTCGAATGTGGCTTTATAGAATTAAGTAATAATTTCAAACCTATTTCTACATTCAAATCTAACAACAAAGTATTGTCGCCATTGACTAAATTAACAAACTGCGGAATTCTTTTTTGGTTTTTCCAAACAGTAAATTTTTCAAAATCAAGCTTTAAAAACAGATTAAGTTCATCAAAGTCAATAATCCATTTCGCCTTTGATAAAATTACTTCTGCATACACTACTCTTGGAAAATAATCATAATGGTTCTCTAGAAATCCCCAACTGAAATTTGGAATTGATTGTACAGATTGCCCTTGTAAATCGCACAGGAAATGATAAATCGGAAGCGAATTATACGAATAATTATGCGCATTCGACAAACATGGAATAATTTCTTTATTTAGCTTTTTCGACTTCAACACAACCGTATTATCTTTAATAGAAACACTTAAATCTTCTATGTCAATTTGATTGTCTTTGGGCAATATACTATTAGACAAATACGGAATTTCGTATTCTCTTAAAGCAGGTCTTTTTAATACATTTCCCGTTCTTGATTGAGGAATGTGTACAATTTCAGCCAAAATTTTATCTGAATTTAATGCTGCTTCTTTTTGAATGATTTCATTTGCTAAATCATGAATAGCTTCGTTACCGTTACAAAATCTTCCAATGAGTTTTGCTGCACTGATAGTACCACTTGACTCAATAGAAATTACATCCTTATCTTCTTCATTAAATATTTCTACCATTACAGAAAAAGTATTGGGATATTTCTTGTTTTCAACATTTAAAAACTCGAAATCTTTATCTTCTAAAACAATAATACTTTGAGAATTTAAAATCGATTCTTTTAATTTTTTTTCTAAAATGTAATCTAATTTTGTCCAATTTTCAGTAATAGTTGTTCCTTTTTTACTTTTGTCGAACGCAAAACGATCTAATATAGTATGTGTATCATTCATGGTTGTATGTTGAAGATATCCAATTCCTAATTCTGAATCTAAAACAACTGAAAGTGGCATTTCTCTAGTTTCATATCTTTTTAAATAGGCTTTTTTAAAATTAGATAAATTAACATTCTCATTATTTCTTTTAATTCTACTTAAAAAACGAAGTGCTTTTTCAACCTTTAAACTCACTTTTTTATTCAGCAATGAATTTTTAGTTTTTGTAAATAAATCGTATTGCAAAAGGTATTTCTCTTCAAAATCTGTAACAAAAAGACTGACTAAACTATTTAAAGTATTTGAACGATTTTCTAGATTTTGAAGATGAGTTTTACTATTCAAATGAAAAGCCATTTCTTCTAATAAATTACATTCGGTTTTAAAACTTGGTATACTCTTTAGAATTTTTATGATTCTTTTTATGTCAAAAACACCCGTAATAGTTGCCTCTAATTCACTTATTAAAATTTGGCAATTAATTAATTCTAAAACAAATTCTGAAGCTGCTTCCATTTCAGATTCATCTTCAGTAATTAAATTAACTAAAACCTTAAATTTTATTCCGCTTTTAGCGTTTTCAATAAGTATATCAATCACTTGATTTAATCGAAAAGAAGATAAAACATGCTCTCTTTTTTTATTCACATATTGATATTCCACATATCTATAAAAATCGGTTATTTTATACAATGAAGAGTTTGGATAGTAAATTAGCTCCTTTTGAACGTTTGGATTTTGAGCTATATCTTTTAATAAATTGATCCAATAGTGCATGTCGAATTGCATAAACACTTCATGCTTATCCATTGCATCCATTTCAATAGATGTTTCATTTGCTAAAACCCCAGCGCTACAACCTGCGAAAGTTCCGAAGGGTGTTGCCCTAGAAGAAAGCCTTGCTATATATTTTAACAAGGCTAACTCTAAATTGATTTTTTTATTGGAATTAATTTCTTCTGAATAGCTTTTTAATTTTTCAAATTCGGCAATAAGTTCTGGAGAAGCAATTCCAATTGCATTTTTAATTACATCTTCTTCCAAAATCTTAAACAACCTATCGCTTGAATAAGTTGTAAGTAACTGCGTATAAAAATTTATTGGAAATAAAGGTGTTCTCAATATGTAGGTATTGAAACAACTTATGGTGTTTGGTTGCATTTTAACAAAATGAAGTATTTATATTTTAATTATATTCAGGATTACCTAATTGCCAATTAAAAAAATTATAAGTCATTTCTAATTTTTCATAATCTTTTTTCAATGAATTTTCTCCATGCCCACTTTCATTATCATTAAAATAAAAAATAGGATTTTCACCAGAATTAAACTCCATTAATTTGGCAGCAAATTTTGCAGGTTGCCAATAAATTACTCTATTATCATTCATCCCCGATGTGATTAAAGTTGTTGGATAAGAAACCCCTCTTTTAATATGATGAAATGGATCCATTTTATATAAAGATTCAAATTCTTCCTTAATTTTAAAACTTCCAAATTCTTTTAAATTATTTTCACCATTAGGAGATAATTCAAAACGTAAAACATTTAAAATCCCAACATCAATTATCGCAGCTTTAAATAAATCTGGCCTTTCAGTAATTGCTCTTCCAATTAGAATACCTCCTGCACTTCCGCCTTTAACCCCTAATTTTTCAGGATTTGTATATCCATTTGCAATTAAAAATTCTGCACTAGAAATAAAATCTTTCCAAGAGTTAGACTTTGTAGCTTTACTCCCACCTAAACGCCATTCCTCTCCTTTTTCACCGCCTCCACGAACATGTGTATTAACTAAAATTCCACCTTGATATACCCATAATAAACTATAAGGACTAAAATATGGAGAATAGTTATAACCATAAGCTCCATATCCATCCATTATTACTCTATTATTTCCATCTTTAACCATTCCTTTTTTATAAATTAAAGTCAAAGGTAAATCTAAACCATCGTGAGTTTTTATAGTTAATTCTTCAAATACTATATCATCAAACTCTGAAATCTTTACAGGCTCTTTATAATTATCCTCAATAAATATTCTCTTTTTAAAATTGTATTTATATCTAATCGAAGGTTTATTCCAACTTCCACAACTTACCCAAAATTCAGTTTTATTTCCTTCTATGGGATATATACTTACAGATCCTGATGGTATGGGTAATTTGATTTCTTTTAAAGCTTTTTTATAAACATAAAGTTTTGCTACAATACCATTTGTAATTGTAGAAATATAAATATCATTTTTTGATATTATAAAATTGTTAATTATTTCATTTTTAGGAAACTGAACAATAGGATTGGTTTTTTTAAAATTTGGATTTTTAATTTCCGTTTCAAATAGACAAGAATAACCATTTAAATCCTTATAAAAAATATAAGAATTATTTTTATTTTTAAAATCAAATACCTTATCCTTTTTTTCAAAAAAAGGGATCCAATTAAAATTTAAATTTTCATCTTTTATCGCATAATAATAATCATTCAATGATTCAACACCGGATAATTTTGCATAAAAATATTCTCCACTTTGAAATGCAACACAAAAATCATTTGAGTTAATATTAATATTTGGATTATTTTTTTTAGAAAACAAAACTTTATGTTCACCTTCTTTTGAACCTAGTTTATAAAAAACAGCTTCAGAATTTTTTATAAATCCAACAGAATTCTTATCTGTATCAGGTAAATAAGTATAGATAAAACCACTTTCATTTTTCAACCAATTTATGCCTCCAATATCACTAACCCAAGTATTTCGAATGATATCTTTCAATAATTTTCCTTTTTTCAAATCATAAATAATAACATCCGAAATTTCTTGACCATTTTGTGTTAAAGAAATTGCTACATATGTTTTATTTGGACTTAATTTATGATAATTTACATAATAATTAATCTTTGTCTCTGGTTTATAATCTTTCGGAGAAAAGATCATTTTAAAATCTTCCTTATCGTTTTTTCTATAATAAATTTTGTAGATGGAATCCTTTGTATCAAATTTAAAAATTAAATTTTGTTGTTTAGAAACATTGACTGGCTTCTTTCTAATTTCATTGTACCTACTGTCCACGATTTTATCAACTAAATTTAAATAGCTATTTTTATTTTTAATTTCATTTAGTACTTTTTTAGAAAATGTAGATTGTGTTTTTATCCAATTTAAAACTGCAGTATCATTTAAATTTTCAAAATTTCGATATTCATCGACAACTTCAATTCCATGATAATTATCTATAACTTTTTGCGATGGTGCTTTTGTTGTTTTTTGAGCAAAAGCAAGTGAACTATAAAGTAATAAACCAAACAGTGTTTTTTTCATAATATATTTTTTATTTTTATGTATATACACATAAAGATTCCTTTTTTAACAATTAAAATTATTTATTACCCACTAATTGATGTATCAATTGGTTTACAAGGAGGATTAGAATTTCTACTAATCACACAAGGCTGTGAAGAGTTTCCAGGCCTATCATTCGTTGCAGTATCACCATTAACACCAGTTCCTCCATAAATAGTTTTTAAAATTTCTAACTTAGCAACTTCAAATTTTTCAAAGTTAAATTTTCTGATTTGTTTTTTTGATTTCATCATAATTGTTATTAAATTTAAGGTTCAAATCTATAAAGTCTATATTTTAAAAGAAATTTATTTGGGTTTAGATTACACTGATTTCATGAATTTCGAGTTTTAAAAAATATAAAGCGTTAAATGACAACAATCTAAAATTCACTTAATTTTTTAACAAAATATGCTGGTTTAATACCTGTTCTTTTAAAAAATGCTTTTGAAAAAGATTCTGCAGTATTAAAACCAGCTTCTTCAGCTATACTTTTAACATTATATTTCCTTAGCTTTTTATTTACCTTAAGTTCGTTAATAATATTATCAATTCTTAAATCATTAATGTAATTAGTAAATGATTTATTCAAATTATTATTAATAATACTTGATAAATATTTAGAATTAGTATTTAAATCTTGAGCTAAAGTATGTATTGAAATAATAGAATTAATATATTTTTTTTCTTTTTCAAAATTGTTTAATTTTTGTAAAATTTCAGAAACAATTTCTGGAGATATCTCATAACCATTTGTTTTATTTCTTAAAACAACTTTAGATTTTAAAGATTCATTTTTATTTTTTTGAGTCTCAACAATTACTTTATTAAAACGGATTTCATGAATTTTCTTTTGCTTATAAATAAAATATAAACTCAAAAAAAATAAAGCAAACAAAATTGCAATTAAATAATAATTGAAATATCTATCTTTATTTAACGAATTAATAATGCTTTCTTTCTCCATTACAACACCTGGAATATCATAATCATTATGAAGTTTTTTCATTAATTCTTTATAATTTTTTTGAAAACTATTATTTATCTCCATCAACTTATTTATATAATACAACTGTTTATCAGTATTTTTAGTTTTCTTATAATAGTTAATAATAAAATGATATCCATCAACAAATTCTGGTGTTATTTCTTTAGTCAAATTAAAGATTGAATCAACTTTAATAAAATTTTCTAATGCTTTATTATAGTTATTTAAACCCTCGTAAGCTTTACCAAAATAAAAATATATTGGAATTATATTATTTTTAAATTTCTTATTATTAATAATTTTAAAATACACTTTATTTAAACTATCTAAAGCTGATTTATAGTTTCCTTTATTTATTAAATTTGCACCTTCATTAAGAACAAAAAGCGATAAGTGAAAATCATCTTTGTACTTTTTGGAATTAACATAACCCATTTTGTTGTAATAAGAAGCAGAATCATTTTGCTTTAGACTTTTATAAGCATCTGCCAATGAAAACATAGTTCGTCTTCTAAAATCATTATAGTAATCAACATTTTCTTTTTTATTATAAAAATTATAACATTGCTTATAAATATTAATTGCTTCATTAACCTCGCCTAAATTTTCAGATTTTATTATTCCAATATTTAATTTAATAGCAAAATAAAAATCAGAATTATATTTTTTTGCAAGATTTTCTGCTTTTGAATAATAAATTATTGCTTCATTGAATTTTTTTTGTTTACTCAAAATAACTGCTTTATTCCAATATGCATTCATTGGGTAAAAAGCATCTGGATTTTTTAGTGAATTAGAAATTGCTAAATCAGAATAATAATTTGCTTTTTCTAAATCATATTCTAAAAATGCCATAGAAAAAAAATCATAAGCTACTGCTTTCTCTATATTTTTATTTTCTTTTTTTGCCTTTTTTAAATATAATCCTGCATAATATAGTTGACCTTTTAAATTATCTTGACTTTCAAAGAACCTTTTTGAAATATCAAGAAAGCTCATTTTGTTAATTTCGTTTTGGGAATAAGCAAACATAAAATTTACAGATAGGAAAACTAAAAAAATAAAATAAATTTTTTTAAAAATCATTTTAGATGTTAATTAATTAATAAAGTGTAAAAATATAAAT
This sequence comes from Flavobacterium urocaniciphilum, assembly GCF_900110615.1. Lineage (GTDB taxonomy): Bacteria > Bacteroidota > Bacteroidia > Flavobacteriales > Flavobacteriaceae > Flavobacterium > Flavobacterium urocaniciphilum. Next base: position 118,149 of record NZ_FOEI01000007.1, on the reverse strand, counting down.
TAATATTAAAATACTTACAAAATTATAAAATTTACCTAATGCTGAAAATCAGATATTTAATTAAAAAATTATTTAACATTCATGAAATCAGCAACGAAATTCATGAATTTCGAGTAAATCCATTTGCAATATTCTTATCTATTCCCATTTCTTTGCAGTGTTCTGAAAACAAAACTTGCAAGTAAAAAAGAGGAACTAATTAGAATTATCAGATTTCTTTAAAACTGTTTGTTTAAAGTGAAGAAAAGTTGGCTTTGCTTTTAATATTGAAAATTCCAACTATAAAAAAGCAGTCAAACTTAAATTAGTATTGGCGTACTAAGTTGACTGCAATTAATTTTAAAAAAAACAAATATATGAAAAAAATGTTATTTGGCTTTATTGCCACAGTGTTGTTAAGTGTGAATGTTAATGCCCAAATTGAAACAAAAGAGGATGCTAGAATTACAGCTGCCAAAGCTTTTATTTCATTTAAAAATCAATTATCACAAGCATTTAATAACACCACAGATTTTGCTGCTTTTGAAAAAACCCTATGCGGTAAGTGGCAAAATACAACTGAAGGAAGAAATTTATTAAATGATGCTTATAATCATTTAAAAAACAAATCAACAGACAACAAAATCATAGAAACCTATGACGGAATATCATTTGCTAAAGCTCTAAAATTTCAACAAGATGCGTTAACAAAAAATCCAAAATCTACAGGTTCAGAATTATTTGGAGGTCCTGGTGATGCAACTACAGGAAATTACAACCCAGTTGGTAGAGAAGCTTATCCTTGCAGATGGTGGCAATTAAATTGTCATTTACAACAAATTTTTGGACCTGAAGCCGGAACAGCCTTACTTAATGCGGCTATTGATTTTATTTTGTCACATCTTCTAAAAATATAACAATTTAAACAGGTGTTTGTTTTCACATAAACACCTGTTATTAAAATTCAATAAAAACTTTAATAAATGAAAAAAATCATACAATTCCTCATTATTTTAACACTTTCAGTTTCTTGTAAATCATACTTAGTTAACCAATACTTCAAAAGAGTAGGTGTTTTTGACAAAAAATTAAAATTAGAAAAAATATCTAATGGTGATAAAGAAATAGTATTATTTGGAATGCATCATATAGGAAAAGAAGAGTTTTATAATGATGTAAAATTAAAAGTAGACTCCTTATTAAAGAAAGATTACTTATTTTACATTGAAGGAATCAGTTCAAAATTTGCTGGTAAAACAAATTTAACTAAAGAAGATTCAATAGCTTTAATTGAATTATCCTATAAATTTAGAAAAGTATTAGGCAGTCCATTAGTCTCTAAAAACTTAAATTCTGATTATTTAAATTTATTTAAAGAAAAAGGAATAAAAATAAAAGAAAATTTAATAAAACAACCGACTTATACAGAATTTGGTCTTTCACAAAAAAATGCAATAAATTCTGATTTAACTGTAGAAAAATTATTAGAAATATATGAAGATAAATATGGTAAAATAATACTTGAACCATGTGATTATGAAACAAAATTTTATGACAAATCTACGTGCAATACTAAGACAGACACAAAAATTTATGATGAATTAATGAAAACAGAAAGAAACAATAGCGTCATATCTCACATACTAAAAGAAGAAAAATCAAAAATTGCCATAATTTATGGTAAAGCACACTTTATAGGAATTAAAGACAGTTTACAAAAACTAGGCTATAAAATTATTGATTAAGCACTTTAACTTCAAAAACCAATCTTCAAATCTAATCCTGTTGGATTTGAAGATTAATAAGAGTTTAAATGTGGTTTGTTAACAAAAAGATCCAGTCCAAAAAACAATAATCAATTATATGCCATATAAACATTAAATGGATCTTTTTTATTTATTCACTTTATTAATCTATTTTTTTTGTTTAGTTAAGATTTAAAAGCGGTAAGTTTTTACCGCTTTTAATAAATTAATCCTTTAAATAAATCAATATGAAAAAACTAAGTTTACTATTATTTTTCTTATCTATATATTCTTATTCTCAAACAATTTACAATTCATTAAACATAGATATAAGAGGAAAAGATTGCAATGGTGGGTTAAGCTTTTGCACCATTGAAACTAATCCTAATTCAAAACAAATTTCAAATAAATATTCACTTCAAAAAATTACAGAAAATGAACTTCTATTTGTAATTAATATCAAGGAATTAACAATTGATGAACAAAAGAATATTTTTGGTAAAGAAATTCAATATATTTCTGAGTCAGATACTTTTTTCTTTAGGCAAGATTACAATTTTCAATTAAAAATTGAAACTTGTAAACTATTAGAAATTAATCCACAAAATTCAATCATTTTAAAAGAATCATATCCAATTAAAATTATAGAAAACAAAGCCATTATAATATTAAAATTGACAAATAAAATTTAATCTATATATGCCAAAACTATTAATTAGATATTTTATAATATTCATTTGCAATTATTCTTTTTCAAATACTATTGATAAAGATCCAAATTTGATTATTTCAGAATTACATGATGAAATACATACAATTAATTTAAAATATGAAATTTTAATTAGTAGTAAATTGGCAAGATTAAACGAAATTAACAACTCAATCTTCACCACAAAAAAAAGAAAAAAGAAAATTGATTTATTAATTGAAAAGGATAAACTTAATTATGATTTACTCCAATTAAAAAAAGATAATACAAGTGATATATCTAAAATTAGATACATTAAAGGGTTACAAATAATTAAAATCCTGTATGAAAAAGTATTGAGTTTAGACCATCATTTTTCTTCAATAAGGACTTTTAATGAAATAAATAAAATTTCAAATCCTAACCAATATCCTGAATTTGAAAAACTAAAAAACTTAGTTAGTTCTAAAAAAGACAAAAAAACAGGATTAGATTTAACATCTATTTTAGGAACCAATACCATTGTATCTGTAATACAAACATTTACGAATATGCTAAATTCATCCCTTTCTAAAGATGAAAAGGAAAAAGAATTAATGAACATCGAATGTGTTTTAGATTTTACTTTACGAATGCAAAATGATTTAAATACTATTTATTTTGAAACGGCTTTTTTACAAAAAAGTAATGATAAGATGAAAAGTGAAATTGAACTCTTATTTAAAGATTATACAAAACCTATAAATTATTTTACCACATTAGAACAATGTAGAACTAACGACGATTGGGAAAATGTAACTGTAAAAATGGAAGAATATTTATCCAAAATGAAAACAACAACTGGAACTCAACAGTATAAAATGCAAGTGAATTTAGAATTCCCTATTGACAGATTACTTCAATTTATTACTATGTATAATAACTTTATAGATCAGGGCGGAAAGTTTTATGAGAAATTTAAAGTAATACTGAATAGTTATGAAAACGAAAAACAATGTGAAACCAAACTCCCATTAGAATACAAAAAACTAAAAACAGACATAGACTTAGCCATAGACAAATTTAACATCGCCTATAAACCTGTAGAAATTAACGGCACCAAAATGAAAGAAATTTTATACGGGTTAAATGAGTTTGAATGAAGTAACATTATACTTTTCCATCCACTTTATTTTTAAGCATAGTATTTAACTTTCTACTTGTAAAAATAAAAACTAAAATTGCAATTATAAATCCACCTAAAATAGCAAGAGTAGGCATAACAAATTCTGGTTCTCCATTTTCATTATATCTTTTAGAAGGCATTACATATTCAATAAACAAAAAGGTAATTAAATACATAAGCCAGCTTATAATAAAAGCTATAACTATGCAAATAAAGTATCTCAAAAATTTTTTCATCTAGTATAAAGACCATGCAGGTTTCAAAAACTTGTCAGGTCTTATTTCGTTAGTAAAACACTATTCTAATAATCAAAATACCAGTTAAACAAGTCAGTAGAAATACCTACAGACAACCAAGTAGTATTCGATTTTTCAAAAGTAGCCGATGTTTTCGTTGGGTCGAAACTTCTATGAATTACGTTAGCAAATACTTTTAAGTTTGAATTTGGGTTGATAATATAACCTGCTGTGAAATCGCCAATTAAAATGGTTGTCGTATTTCCTTGTCCGGCAAAAGCACCTTCATCATACGGACGCGGATTTACATCGCTATCGTACGGAATAAACAAGTTACCTCCATAGTTAAAGTTATTGGTTCCGTCTGTATAATCGTACCCTTTTTGTCCGTAAATTAATTTAGCCTGAGCAAAATATCTGTTTTTGTTATAACGCGCAATTCCGATAATTTCTTTAAAATTCGCCCCCCAAGCATGTCCCATACTTTGGTTGTTGTGCGTATAATTGGTAAGTGTTGCACTGTGTGAATATACATACGGACGAACAATATTGTATTCTGCTTGTAGCGTTAAGTTTTCAATATTGAAGGCGTTGAAATATTTAGCTCCAATTTGGTAACCGAATTTATTTTTCCAACTTTTATTGCCTTTAGATACATCGCCCACCGAAAACTCATCAATTAAAAATTGTCCGTAAGCCATAATTTGGCTGTTAAATTTGTATTTAGATGTTAATCCTAATAAAGCATTCCCCGATTTTGGCGACGATGCAAATTCAACGGATCTATAGAAAATAATTGGGTTAATAAAGTTCGGATCGAAACCTCTTCCGTTAGTATTCGACCATACTACGCTTTCAAACAAACCTAAGTTCCATCTTTTTGTTACGTTCCAACTTAAATAGTGGTTCGCCATGTATTTAGATGCATAGGTGTTTTCAGCTGTGTTTTCTGGTGTAATATCACGTAAAAACATATACGTGTTGGTATATTTAATTTTCCAGAAAGTAGTGTTGAATTTAATAAACGGGTACGGACTAGTAGCGTCTCCTTGAATTACCGAACGGTAACCGTCTCCAATAAAGTTTCTTCCATATCCTAATTGTACATCAAAAAACTGATTGGCTGTAAATTTAATATTAGCTTCTGCCATTGGGAAATCGAAGGCATCTACTTTAAATTGTTTCGCAATTCCTACTCCCGGAATCGTTCCTGGGTTTCCTCCAGATGGTTTTAAACTCACCGCATAAGCATTATAGTAATCGGCAAATCGACCTTGACTTTCGTAAATAGATGTAGTAAAAGTGATGTTTTTTCCTAAACCTGCCTGAATATTTACTCCTCGCGTATTTACAAAGGTGTTTTTTAATTCGCTATCGAAGTCTTTTCCTCCACGAATATCTAAAATTGGGTTGAATAAAAACCAGTAGCCATCTCCTTGAACTTCTACTAAATTTTCATTCCAAAATTTTCTTCCCCACCATGAAGAAGCTTTTTTATACTTTGCTTGATATTGTTTTTCAAAGTTATAATACTTTGCAACATCTCTATATGAATATGGTTTTTCAGCAGTATGACTGTTTGCTCCTACCTGATTTAAATAGGCTTCAAATTCGGCATATTTTTGATGATTGAACGGAATGTTTAATCCGCTTTTTAATTGTGGATTTTCAAACGCATGGTATTTGATATCATCATATTCGGTAAGTTCGGTTTGAGCCGTAATTTTTTCTGTTTGATAAGCGGTTTCCGATTTTTTACCTGCTCGTTCATCGTCAGAAAAAGGAAAATTTACTTTTAATGTATATTTTGCATAAACGGGTTTACCATTATATGTGGATGGCGTAACCACGGGTAAAGTTGAAAAAACGCGTTTGGTTTCATTTTTAATTTCTTCTGAAGCAGCATCGATGTAAAGTAATTCGAACTTCCCTATTGTATCCACTGCAAAAAGTGCAATAATTGTAGATTTTTCAGCAGTATATTGTTTATTGAAATTTTGCTTGAAATGATCTTGAATGGTTGCAAAAAAACAAGTTTCGTCTTCTGGCTTGGTTTTACAATTTTCAAATTGTGGTAATTTTTCAGTATTGTTTTGCGAGAAAACAGTTATTGAAAATAGAAATACAATAGTGCTTATTATTTTTTTCATGTTATTGCGAGTTTACGAAGCAATCTTTTACAAATACGCTTAGTAATTAAATTTTTACTTGATCTTTATACTTATGCTTTATGCCTATTAACTTTTCCCTTTTTACTTGACTCTTTTTTCTACTTGGCTCTTAATAACTTCCCTCCGATTCTAAACCTTCAGAAATAGCTTTCGCTGATGAAGTTCCGATGCGTTTCACACCTAGTTTTATCATTTCTAACGCTTCTTCTTGATTTTTAATTCCGCCTGAAGCTTTCACTTGTAACGGACATGCATTTTCTAACATGGCGATGATAGCCGGAATGGTTGCTCCGTTTGGTGAGCCGTCAATGGTTTTATAAAATCCGGTTGACGATTTAACAAATACTCTTTCAAATTCATTTTCTTTGAAATTAGCTACCACAACATTTTTAATAAGTGTGGTTAGTTGAATAATCTGCGCTCCGTTTAAAGCTGCGGTTTCAATAATCCACTTTACGGTTTTATGGTGCTGTAAAGCTAAAAAAGTACCTTTTAAAACCTCAACCTTTACTAAATCAATTTCACCTTCTTTAAACGCTTCAAAATTGACTACAAAATCCAATTCATCTGCGCCATCTTTGATGGCTTTTTCAGCCTCAGCTAATTTTTCTTCGATGGTATTGGTTCCTTCATGAAAACCGATTACTGTACCAATTAAAACTTTAGATTCGTTTTCGGCTAGTAATTTTTTAGCCATAGCCACTTTATTTGGTCGTATCATAACCAATTTAAACTGTTCTTTAATGGCTTCCAAAATGCAGTTTTCTATCATTTTGTTGTTTTCCTTTTCGGAAAGCTGTGCCTGCTGAGCAGTTTTCAAATACGTGGAATCTAAATAAGCTTTAATGTTCATGGTATTCAAATATCGGTAAAAATAAAAAAATCTCACATAAAGTGAGATTTTTATTTAGTTTTTTATCAGATGAAACTTAATTACGAGTAAAAAGCTGAATAAGCCGCCAAGTGTATTGGCTAAAATATCGTAATTATCATAAGTTCGATGTACTGTAAAATTTTCTTGTAAAAATTCTATACTAATTCCTAAAAGTATGGCAAGAAATAAAACGATTAAACCTTTTTTAAAAGTTTTGTTTTCGAAGCTTTTAACCCATAAAAAAACGAACATAAAATAGAAACTAAAGTGAACTATTTTGTCTTTAAAGGGCAATTTAAAATTAGGAACATTAGGCGAATCTGATAAACATAAATACAAAATAGTAATGGTCCAAATAACGGCCAATACTTTAAATAATTTATGCTCCGATAAGTGCTGTATAATCTTCACTAGATAATAATTCTGAAACTTCAGCTGGGTTAGCAATTTTTACTTTAACCATCCAACCTGCTCCATAAGGATCAGAATTTACAGTTTCAGGATTAGATTCTAAATCGTCGTTGAATTCAATAATTTCACCACTTAATGGTAAGAATAAATCTGATACTGTTTTAACCGCTTCAACAGTTCCAAAAACCTCATCTTTATCTAAAGTTTGGTCTAAAGTTTCTACTTCAACATAAACAATATCTCCTAATTCTCTTTGAGCAAAATCAGTAATTCCTACAGTTGCTACATCTCCATCAATAGATACCCACTCGTGGTCTTTTGTGTACTTTAAATTTGCTGGTATATTCATTTTAATAATTGTGTTTTATATTTTTTGACAAATGTAATTGATATTCTTAAAATTTGCTATAAATTTTCATTTTTTAATTTCCGAAATTATAGCGTAGTGTAAATCCAGATCGAATGTTCGTTAACGGGAATGCTGTTGAAATAACCGCTTTTGAGAACTGATGATCATAGAAGAAAATAGCTGTAAAATTCTTACTAAACGAATAATCGGCAGTTAATTTAAAGTTCCAAATATTTTGCCCACCTCCTAATTGATTATTATCGTAATCTAAATAACGAACGATTGTCATGTTTTTACGTAATGTAAAATCGGCTTTTAAATTAATATCACTCTTAATAACTCCTTGTGCATTATCTGCTAATTTCGAATTGATTTCAACTCCTTTAATTCTATATCCTAAACGTAAGGTATAATCGTTACCTTGTACTTCCGTTAATAAGTTATTATCGAAACTCATGTTATAACTTCTGTCTTTTTTAACTTCAGCCATAATGTTAAACGAGTTTTTCAATTCGAAATTTATATTTACTAATGGATTAAATTGCTCTGTTAAGTTCACATTTGATGTAATTACATCTGCAAAAATATTATCATTTTGATCTCTTACCGAAGGATTTAAATTACTTCTAAACGCATTAACACTATAACTAGAGCGGTAACCGTGTTGAATAGAGAATCGTTTGAAGTTATCTTTAAACCAACTAAGTTTCATTAAACCTGTATACTTAACTGTCCAGTTTGGTAATGGGAAATTTGAAAATAATCCTGTTTGTACGGAAGATGTTTTTGTCCCAGTATATGCAGATAAGAATGCTGGCACTAATACACGCTGACTATTTTTTCCAAATCCATCAGGGAAACCATCTGCATCTAACGCATAAGCTGAAGTTCCGTAATATTGTTCCGCTAAACGAGTTGCCATTGCATAACGGTTCTTACGGAATCTGTCGAAAATTTCAGATTCATCTTCGTTACTAGCTTTAAATGCTGTTTTAATCATTACAGTAGAAATACTAAAATTACCAGTGTTGAATGGCGCTCTCGATTGGTAATTTCCATCTATTGCATCATATTGTTCCGAATAATTTTCAGTTATATTTCGTTCTGCATTAATATCAATTTTGAAGTCAGGCAACAATTCCACCATCGCCGTATAATCTAATTTTTTAGATTTTATTTGCGTAAAACTTTGGTTGAATTCAGGATAACTTGTTAAATATCCTCTTTTAGCCGCTTCATATCTAATATCCGATTGGTCTCCAAATACGAATCCTAAAGTTGGGCGTGACGTTCCGAAGAATCCTAATCCTGGTAAATATCCCGGTAATAAAGTACCACCTGATTCGGTATAATTAACTTGAATATTTTTTACAGAAGTTAACAATCCGATTCCGAATTTGGCAAAACCACTTCTTTCTTCAGTTTGATTTTGTTTTGGAACTGTATTCGTTACTTTTTCTCCTGGTTTTGGAGCTGTTTTAGGCACCGCAGGTTTTTTCTGTTTTTTAGCTGTTAAACCAATATATTTATAGAACGTATTCATGTCTAAAGCCGCATTAATTTTATGCGAATTAGCATTTTGAATTGTATTTCCTAATTGATAAACTGTTCCGTCTAATGCTTGAAAAGTAGCAAAAGCATCTGAAGAACGTTGCCAGCTATAATCTCCTGTATAAACGTAAGATGATTTTACAAAACTCAATACAGGAATTTTATTAATTGGTAGATCATAATTTACCAATAATTGTTGATTATGCGTGTTTGGATCTCCAAAATTCCAATAATCATCCCAAATGTCTAATTCGTTAATTGGGTTTTTATTTGAATCGAAATAGTTTCGAACAATATTATTATTAGCAGCTGTATAATTAACTTTTAACGATCTTGTAATAGGGAAATTTACTCCGTACTGATAATTGAAGAAATAATTTCTTCTGTATAATGGATCAATTGCAATTCCTTGAACATCTATTAATCTAAATTGTTGACGATTAAATTGACGCATGATGTTTGAACTGAATGAAATATTACTTGGTAAGAAGTTAAAGTTCATGTCGCTAAACAACTTATAATAGCCATTTTTCTTAAAGAACTTATTCTTTTTAAACGGTTCAATAGACATTGGTTTGAAAGAATAAGCATAATCTAAACTCGATTTTTGTTGCTGATCGATTAAGTTTTGAACTTGGAAATCGTGGTGCAACATTTCATTAAACGAATACGATAAAGTTAAATTTTCTACATCGTAAAAACGTGCTTTTTGTTGTTCCGCTCTTTCTTTTTTAACACCTATAAAGTTTACACTTGTTCTTTTTGTATAATCGATTGCTCGGTTTTCAATTTCGTCTTTTTTAGCTTGATCTGAAGTAGCATTCAATACTTCTTTCAATTCTAAATCTTGATATAAAGGATCGTATTTCGGAGTAATAATTTGTTCTCCAACTGCATAATTGAACGGTAAAACTAATTTCCATTTTTTAGGCAATAACTGACCTAAGTTTAAATTAGAAACGATATCATATTGTTTTACATCTTCTCTACTTCTTTCATTCGGACCTTCTTCTAAGGCACCAAAACCGATAGTACTTAATTTTCCAGTTGCCGAGAACGTTGCGAAATCTGCTAAGTTGGTATCTAAGTTTGCCACTGCAGCATAACCTCCTTTGTTATCCATATCCGACATACGAAGTTCGTTAAACCAAACTTCTCCACGAAGCGGACCTGTAGCGGCTGGATCTGGATTTTTTAATCCGACCATTAATGTTCTAATTAAACCAAAGTTTGGATTACCCTTAATTCCAATATTCATTCTATCGTTTCCTGAACCTAAATCGCTTTCATTTAAGAAAGCAATTCCGTTTACATCCGGAACTATAGAACCATCACCAGCAATTTTTAAACTTTTAATTCGTGTTAATAACGACAATGGTAATTCGATTTCGTTTTCTGCTGGCCAAACATCATCTGCAGATCGAGCCGTAAATTGGCTGACTTTTAACGGCATTTCCACTTGGTAGAAGTTATCGGTAAAGTCGTTACCAAAACGAATAAACGCCACTAATTGATCATCTTGAAGTCTGTCTCCAACTGCATCCGCTTCTAATGCTTCTGCATGTAAGAACATACGTAATTTTTTATACTGACGCATATCTACGTTTACATTTTTAAACACAGCTCTAGAATCGTCTTCTTCTAAACCACCTAATCCAGGTAATCCTTGATCTTTTTTGTACACTCTTAACGATAAAGATTGTTCGTTTTGATTGATAACAGAGTTATTATTGTACAATTGCTCTCTATCAACTCCTGGAGGCGCAACATATGGTATTGGCGTTCTGTTTGAATTTTCTTGAATGTTAATTGCAACAACATCAAATCCTGTATCATCATCAGAAACATTTAAGTCATTTGCATCTAATGAATTCACATATCTTCTCCATTCACCACGAACTAAATCTAATGTTCCGAAACGTAAAGTTACATCTTCACTAAATCCAGATAAGAACATTCTCATAAAACGAATGGTTCTAAAATCGGTAATCGGTCCTTCAATGTTTGCAGCTGTAGCTTCTAAAATTGGAATTTTATATTGAACCCATTTAACCGGCGTTGTTTGTCCGTTTGCCATTGTTTGTGTTGTAACCATTACATCCGAAACGTAATTTTGACCCACAACTGGGTTTGGAGAAATTGGAATATTAAATTTATAATACGCATTAATAGTATTCATCGTATTATCTCTATTAATATCTTCTACATCTGGTAAAGTTGAATTTCCTCTATTTGTATCTGTAACAGTAATTGGCGAGTTACCTTCTAAACCATTATAATTTTTATAACGATCTAAAATAGTTCCAGAAGTATTTAAATAGTAATTGTAGTTATCAGCAGAAGCATCTCCCAATCCAGCAAAAGCAGGATATTCTACTTTTTCTTCAGAATCATTCAATCCATTTAAACCAACGTCTTGAACTGTTCTATTTCCTTCGTTTGTATCAAAAGCGTAAATTAAAGATTGTGAAGCAGGAACTTTACCCCAGTTGGTATCAACTGTTGGTTGACTTCCTCCGTTTTCTGGCAAACCATTTTCGTATAATTTTCTACCATCTTTTAAAACGTCTTCACTAATTTCTCCTAAGTTAATCGTTAAAGTACCAGTATTGGTGTTATTAGCAGCATCACCAACATTTCCAGTATAAGGATCCATTAACCAAAACTGAACATACTCAACATTTGATTGTTCGAAATTGGTAGTATTGATGGCACGCATAATTCCACCCCAGTTATTTGGAGCATCAATTGCAGGGAATTGATTATTTGAAGCCGTAACTGGATTATAGTTATACGGTCCACGCTCTTTTGGATAGTAAGTTAAGTCTAACGTACTAATAACATTGGATTGTCCTTGTGGAATATCAATATTTGGGAATAACTCCTGACTAAAAATTCTTCTCGTTTTGTTACTCGATAAATCGTTATCATCAATTCCTGATGGTGGACTGGTATAAAACACAGGATCGATATTATACCAAGATAATTTCGCTCTTTTGTAACCATACGTTAAATCATCTTCGTTTAATTCCCCACCAAAACCAATTGGGGTTGAAGCTAACGACCAAGATAATGGCGATTTTAAATCGATATTAGATTGCGAACCTTCAAAATCATCAATATAAGAAGTTGGCTCTCCATTAAAGTTTGATGTTTTTGGTGCATTTGGAAACAAATAAGCAAATTCTCCTCTGAATGATAAATTAGAAGGAGCTTCTGTTTCAATATTTGGTAATTTGTTTACTAATCTTGTAAAGAATGGCACTTCTGTAGAGAAGTTAGTATTTAATCCAACAATTGTATTGTTAACTGATTCTTGATTGTAATCTGATTTTTGCGTAAATGGTCTTTCTGTCATTTTTAAGAAAGTACCACCAACTAAGAATTTATCGTTGAATTTATGTTCTACATTCAATCCATAAAAACGTTTTGTTTGTTGTCCGAATACCGAGTTGTTTTCTAAAGAAACTTGAATTGGTGTATTTGAGGCTAATAAAGCTGGATCTAAAATTTGAACTCTACCTGCTTGATAGTTTACGGTGTAATCTACTCCTTCTACTAAAATTCTTCCACCGGCAGTAACCACAACACTTCCTTGTGGCACATTGAACGCTCCTAATGGAATTCCGTCGCCACCAGTAGATTTGAAACTACCTTTTAACTTGAACTTATTTTTAGCACTTTCTTGTAAAGCTGCAGCTTGAGTAGATTTATATAAGGTTCTGAATACGTATTTCGATTGGTTCGTATTATAAGTACCACCATCATAACTTTCAGCACCATTTAATCTTAATTTCTCAAATAAATGTTTACCGAACGGTTCTACAGTAGTAAAGATAATTCTACCGTATTGTGTATCTACAGTTAATCCTGGATAAAAATCGAAAAATCCATCACCATTTGGTTGAGGGTCGTTCGTAAAATTTAATTTATCTAAATTAAATACTTTTAATAAAGTTGTATTTTCAACTGCTGGAGTAAGTGGATCAATTCCGGCTTGCGTTATGTAATTTAAAGGCGAAGGGTCTTGATATAAGATATTGAATTTGAAATCTTGTTGTTGTAATTGATTTCCACCTGGAATTTGGTAGATGTTTTTCATCATTAAGTCCCAACTTGGTTCACTTACATTAATCAAACTTCCTTTTAACATTTTTAAAATTAAAGCCTGAGTTGTTGGAACTCCAGAAGTATTAACCGTTGTAGATTCAACCCCATCATTAGCAAATTCCCCTACTTGAAACACTTCACCACCAACTGTATATTGGTAAGCAACTGCTAAAACCTCATCATTTTGTAATTTTTGATTTAAGGAAATGTATCCTAATTGAGGGTGAAAGGTATATTCTGAAGAGGATAATTTTCTTGCGTTTTCTAATTTCGAATAATCAATTCCTTCGGAAAAAGTACTTGCTGGATTGGAATTGATATTGAAACCTTGAGAAGCTGTTGCAATTTCTCGAATTCCAGAGTTTAAAAAACTTCCTGCTTGATCAATCGCTAACGGATTGAATTTATTATTTTTATTATCCGAAGGTGTATTGGCTACAACATCAAAAAATGTTGGATTCAGAGCCAAATCGATACCAACCACTTCGTTATCTGGAATTGGTGTAACACCATCTGTTAATTGCGATTCCCCTAAATCTTGAAGCGCAATAATATTTCTTAAATTATTATCTGTAGTGGTAACTCTGTTTTGTTTGTTCGTTACCCAAACCTCAATTCTTGTAATTTGTGCACGAGAATCGATAACTGGATAATTTCGCAAAGCTTTGTCGTAGTTATTTCTAAAATATTGCGATAAGAAATAGTGTTTATCAGAGTCGTAATCTAAAGCGAAGAAATCAAACTCTTGAATGGTTCCACCTCCTTGTGTAGTAATCGATCTTGATTGCGATTTTTGTTCAGAGAAAACACCCGTAAAAGTTGTTTTCCCAAACTGGAATTGCGCTTTAACCCCAAATAAACTTTGGGCACCACGAATCAACGAATTGGAAATTGGAAAACTCACATTTCCGACTTCAATTTTTTGTAAAATATCGTCTTCTGTTGGTGTATAATCTAATTTAATTAAGTTTTGAAAAGCAAAAGTAGATTGTGTATCGTAATTAATATTTACGTTCATTCTTGTTCCTACTTTTCCTTGTAAACCCATCGAAATTCTTTGATTGAAATCGAAAGCAGTAGTTTTTCTATTTCTTGGAGAAAACGAAGGATTATCTTGTTTTGAAAATCGAATTCCTAAGTCAATTTCAACCGAACCAGTTGGTTTAACGTCAATTGTATTACCTCCGAAAATAGCTTCAAAAAACTTAGAATTTACATAATATCTTGGTAAAAGATTTCGCTTAGCATCATCTGTTCCTTTTTTAGGATCTAAGGCAGTTGTTTTTTCTTGAAAATACTTACGCATTCTTTCTTTTAACACCAATTTTTCATATTCTTCAGGCGTCAAAATCAAAGGATAATCGATATTAAATCCGTCTACAGATGCGGTATAAATATATCTATTGGTTACTGGATCATAGGTGTAACCTTCTAATATACTTTTTGGATTTGGAATTTCAATTTTACCTACACTATGACCTGTTTTTACTGAGTCGGGTGGAGTTGTTGGAACATCTTGCGCGTAGATAAATATACTGGCAAACAGCATGACGATACTGATGCTTGTTTTTGAAACAATATTTTTAAATAATTTATTCAAAATTATAATACTTTTAAGGCTTGTTTTATTAAATCTTCTACCGTTGCCGCTGGATTATTGGCGATTATTTTTTCTAAAACTTTTTCTGCATTTTTACGTTGATATCCTAAAACTTCTAATGCAGATAACGCTTCTTCTTTATTTGTATTGTATGAACCTGTTGAAATTTCTTCAATTTGGTAAATTTTCAACACTTTATCTTTCAAGTCAATGATAACACGTTGTGCGGTTTTCAATCCAATTCCTTTGATAGACTGAATCGTTCCAACATCGTTTGAGGCAATGGCTTGAATGATTTGTTCTGGTTGTAAAGAAGACAACATTGTTCTGGCAGTATTCGCGCCAATTCCGGAAACAGAAAGTAATAATTTGAATAATTCTCTTTCCTTTTTGTCGGCAAAACCGAAAAGCGAATGCGCGTCTTCTTTGATTTGTAAAAACGTATATAATTTGATATGCTCCGAATCTGGAATTTGAGAATAAGTATGTAATGAAATATGAATTTCGTAGCCCAAACCACCACAATCGATTACGACTTCGGTTGGTGTTTTTTCCACTAATTTTCCTTGAATATGTGCTATCATATTTTTTACTTAACTGCAAAATCTACATGTCCAATAGTTATTGGTTGTAAAGCTTACAAATTTTTTTTATAGTTTTTATATTTTTTTGTTTTCGTATATCCAACTTCGTAAATTACTTTTTACTTGGCTCTTTTTACTTTTTACTTTTTACTTTCAATTTAGCTTTCAATTTCTCTTGAGCATCCACAACAGAAACTGCAGCCATATTTACCATTTCTTCTACACTTGCACCTAATTGAAAAATGTGTACGGGTTTTTCTAATCCCATCATAATTGGACCAATAGAAACTACTTTATCCAACTCTTTCAACATTTTATAAGTAATATTTGCCGCATCTAAATTAGGGAAAATTAATGTATTAACTTTCTTGTTCGCTAATTTCGAAAATGGGAACTTACTTTTTAACAATTCTGGGTTTAATGCAAAATCAGTTTGAATTTCCCCATCAACAATTAAATCTGGATGATTTTCATGTAAAATTTTAACGGCTTGTCTTACTTTAATGGCACTTTCATTAGATGATGAACCAAAATTTGAGAACGATATCATAGCAATTACGGGTTCTACACCAAACATTCTTGCCGTTTTAGCAGTCATTAATGCAATTTTAGCTAATTCTTCTGCTGTTGGATTTGGATTAATCGCAGTATCTGATAAAAACAACGGTCCGCGTTTTGTATTCATGATGTTTGTCGTAGCAATTCTACTCACACCTTGTTGTCTATCGATTAGCTCCATTACGGGTTTTACAACCGTTGGGTAACTTCTTGAATAACCCGTTACCATACAATCGGCATCGCCAGTATTTACCATCATGGCTGCAAAATAGTTACGCTCACGCATCCATTTTTGAGCATCTAATAATGATGTACCTCTACGTTGTCTAGCTTTCCAGAAATATTGCGCGTATTTTTCTCTTGTTTTATCTTCTTCTTTCGATTTTGGATCGATGATTTGTAATTCGGCATCGAAACCAATTTCTTCTTTTAATTCCTGAATGGTTTCTAAATTTCCTAATAAAATCGGAATTCCAATTCCTTCTTCATGAACAATTTGTGCTGCTTTCAACACGTCTAATTGATCGGCTTCAGCAAAAACAATTTTCTTAGGATCCGTTTTCGCACGGTTCGTTAACAACTTAACAATTTTGTTATCGCCACCTAAACGCTCTAATAATTCATCTGCATATTTTTCCCAATCGGTAATTTCAACATCAGCCACACCACTATCCATTGCCGCTTTTGCAACTGCCGGAGAAACGGTAGCAATTAATCTTGGATCGAATGGTTTTGGAATGATATAATCTCTACCGAAAACTAATTTTTTCTCTCCATAAGCAATATTAACTTGCTCAGGAACCGGAGTTTTAGCTAAATCTGCCAACGCTCTAACCGCAGCCATTTTCATCGCTTCGTTAATTTTTCGAGCGCGAACATCTAATGCTCCACGGAAAATATAAGGAAAACCTAAAACGTTATTTACTTGGTTAGGATAATCTGAACGACCAGTAGCCATAATGATGTCTTCACGAGTAGCAATGGCAACATTATAATCGATTTCTGGTTCCGGATTTGCCATAGCGAAAACAATTGGATCGTTTGCCATTGACAATAACATTTCCGGTTTTAAAATATTACCAACCGACAATCCTAAAAACATATCGGCACCTTTGATGATTTCAGCAAGTGGTGCTGGATCACAAGATTTGGCATATTTCATTTGTAATTCTGAAATATCTTTTCGGCAAGTTGTTAATAAACCGTCTACATCAAACATGTATAAATTTTCAGGTTTTACTCCTAAAGCCACATATAAATTCGAACACGCTAATGCTGCCGAACCGGCTCCAGAAACTACAACTTTTATTTTTGAAATATCTTTTTCTGCTAATTCTAATGCGTTTAATAAAGCTGCCGAAGAAATAATTGCTGTTCCGTGTTGGTCATCGTGCATTACCGGAATATCTAATTCTTCTACCAAACGTCTTTCAATTTCGAACGATTCTGGCGCTTTAATATCTTCTAAGTTAATTCCACCAAATGTTGGCGCAATATTTTTAACCGTTGCAATAAATTCTTCAATGTCTTTGGTTCCGACTTCAATATCGAAAACATCAATGTCTGAAAAGATTTTGAATAATAATCCTTTTCCTTCCATTACGGGTTTTGAGGCTTCCGGACCAATGTCTCCTAAACCTAAAACGGCAGTACCATTTGAAATTACAGCTACTAAATTTCCTTTCGCTGTATATTTATAAACGTTATTGATGTCTTTTGCAATTTCCAAACATGGCTCGGCAACCCCTGGCGAATACGCCAAAGACAAATCTCTTTGCGTTGCATATTTTTTAGTAGGAACAACCTGAATTTTCCCAGGTGTTGGTTTGGCGTGATATAGTAAGGCTTCTCTTCTTTTATTATTACTTTTGGACATATATTATCATTTGCATCAACTTACAAAGATAAAATTTGCTTTCAAATAACCATAAAGTTTGTACGAAAAGTTGGTGAAGAAAATAATTTCTAGGTTGATTTGTTTTTTTGGAAGGAAAAGTTGCGTTGGAAAATGTGAAAAGTAATCTAATTTTTGAAAAATAAAGTAGTTTTAAGCACTGATTACAAATCCGCTCAATCGGAATTAGAAAAACTTTTTCAACTCATAAAAAATAATTAATATCCCGAAAAAAATTAATACTACATAACTCCAAAAAACATTTGATTCTGCCGCCCACAACATATCTTTTTCTTTTCTTTTGTAATATTTATTTTTTGTAAGACGAAATGCTCCAAAAACAATAAGCAATATTGCAATACCTATATATTTATAATTAATCATTTATATACTTTGTATAAGTTTTGTTGTTATTAAACTCTACTTCAAAAACTCAATATTACGCATCAAACCTTCAAATTTTGTTCGTTTGACTGCGGAATTTTTAAAGACTTTATTAAAGGTTTCTTTGGTAAGTTCTTGCCAATCTCTTTTGGAAAAATTGAGTAATTCTGATTTTGGTTCGAATAAAGGTTCTTGATGCGGTTTTGAAAATCGGTTCCACGGACAAACATCCTGACACACATCGCAACCAAACATCCAATCATCAAATTTACCTTTCATTTCTTGAGGCAAATTATCTTTTAATTCTATGGTAAAATACGAAATACATTTACTGCCATCAACTACATACGGTGCAATAATCGCTTCTGTTGGACATGCATCTAAACAAGCGGTACAACTCCCGCAATGGTCGGTTGTTGGCGTGTCGTATTCCAATTCTAAATCGACAATTAATTCGGCAATAAAATAAAACGAACCGACTTTTTGCGTAATTAAATTAGCATTTTTACCAATCCAACCCAAACCGCTTTTGGCCGCCCATGCTTTGTCTAAAACGGGTGCTGAATCGACAAAAACGCGACCATTTACTTCACCAATTTCATCTTGAATGAATTGTAATAATGTTTTTAGTTTATCTTTTATAACAAAGTGATAATCTTCACCATAGGCATATTTGGAAATCTTAAAACTCTCTTGATTTTGTATTTCAGACGGATAATAATTTAGCAATAAAGAAATGACACTTTTCGCACCATCTACTAACAATGTTGGATTTAATCTTTTGTCGAAATGATTTTCCATATACGACATTTGACCATGCAGATTTTTATTCAGCCAGCTTTCTAAACGAGGCGCTTCTTGCTCTAAGAATTCGGCACGAGAAATTCCGCAGGAAAGAAAACCTAATTTTTTAGATTCTTCCGTAATTAATTTTGAATATTTCTCTTTGTTATTTATCAACGCTTCCTTCTTCCAACTCCCAACTTCTTTCTTCCAATCTTAAAAAAGTTCTCCTTGGTTACCCAATTTCAATCGTCCTAAATGTTTGTAGGCTAAATCGGTTGCTTCTCTTCCTCTTGGTGTTCGCATTAAGAAACCTTCTTGAATTAAAAAGGGTTCGTACACTTCTTCTAATGTTTCGGCATTTTCGGCAACAGCAGTGGCTAAGGTAGTAATTCCGACTGGTCCGCCTTTGAATTTATCGATGATTGTCGACAAAATTTTGTTGTCCATTTCGTCTAAACCATGCGCATCTACATTTAGTGCTTTTAAGGCATATCGTGCAATTTCTGTATCGATAGTTCCGTTACCTTTAATCTGAGCGAAATCGCGCACTCGACGCAATAACGCATTAGCAATACGAGGTGTTCCTCGACTTCGACCAGCAATTTCAATTGCGGCTTCCAAATCGATTGGAACATTTAAAATATTCGCACTTCTTTCGATAATTGTTGCTAATAATTCTTTGTTATAATATTGTAATCGACTTTGAATTCCGAAACGCGCACGCATTGGCGCTGTTAATAATCCAGAACGCGTTGTCGCACCCACTAACGTAAACGGATTTAAGTTAATTTGAACTGTACGAGCATTCGGACCGCTTTCAATCATGATGTCGATTTTGTAATCTTCCATGGCCGAATACAAATATTCTTCTACCACTGGAGATAAACGATGAATTTCATCAATAAATAGCACATCTCTTTCATCCAAATTGGTTAACAAACCGGCTAAATCGCCAGGTTTATCTAAAACAGGACCAGAAGTGATTTTAATTCCAACACCCAATTCGTTTGCTAAAATATTTGCCAATGTTGTTTTTCCTAAACCGGGAGGACCATGAAATAACGCATGATCTAAGGCTTCTCCACGTTGATTAGCGGCAGCAACAAATATTTTTAAATTCTCCAATACGTGATCTTGTCCGGCGAAATCATCGAAACTCAATGGTCGCAATGCACGTTCAATATCCATGTCTTGTGGAGTAAATCGGTCTTTATTTGGATCTAAATTTTCATTCATGTTACAAATATAGATAAAGTTAGAAGTTGGAAGTTGGAAGTAGGAAGTTTTTTTGTGGAAACATATAAGTCAGATAAGTTTTTAAACACATGGGTATTTTTCAAATAAAGACGCTTCGCTTGGAAAAGTTCATTTAAAAAAATTGTATTTTCAATTTTTCATTGATATTGACATTGATATTGAAAAACGGATTCTTGCGTGAGGGTTGAAGTGGAGCTCTTTTTTGTGAAGATTTTTCGAAACAAAAAAAGCGGGAACGGAAGCCCGACCTGAAAGGGCACGCCCAAATTAAAATTAATTCTTACTGATTTTTATTGAAATTTGTATTGATATGGAACTTTGAGATTTAAAAAGTATCTTTGTAAAAAAATACTATATGATTATCTACAATGTTACTATAAATATTGATGAAAGCGTTCATGACCAATGGTTAAATTGGTTGAAAACAAAACATATTGATGAAGTTTTAGCAACTGGTTGTTTTTATAAAGCGAAGTTAATAAAAGTTTTAGTGGAAGAAGAAATGGGTGGAACTACCTATTCTATTCAGTATTTTGCGCATAACAACGATAAACTTCAAGATTATTACAATACGTACGCACCGAAATTGAGAGAAGAAGGATTGCGTTTATTTGGCGATAAGATGCTTGCTTTTAGAACAGAATTACAAGTTATGGACGAGTTTTTTGGAAACGAAAACTAGTTGATTTACGAATTACGATTTCGGATTTACGATGTAACACTTCGACAAGCTCAGTGTGACAGATTTACGAATTTGAATTTGGAATTTGAGATTTAAAAATATTTATAAATAAAACATATGTCAGTTAAAGCCAAAAAACATTTAGGTCAACATTTTCTTACCGATGAAAGTATTGCGCAACAAATTGCCGATTCGTTAATTGGTACTAACTATAATAAAGTATTGGAAATTGGTCCAGGAATGGGGGTTTTAACCAAATATTTATTAGAAAAACCATACGAAACTTTTGTAGCGGAAATTGACAAAGAATCGGTAGAATATTTACAAGTTCATTATTTAAAATTAGCTAAAAATATTTTCTCTTTAGATTTCTTAAAACACGATTGGCAAACGGCTTTTAATCAAGAGCAATTTGCAATTATTGGAAATTTCCCTTATAATATTTCTACACAAATTGTGTTTAAAACATTAGAGCTTCGAGATTTTGTTCCGGAATTTTCAGGAATGTTTCAAAAAGAAGTTGCCGAACGAATTTGCTCTAAAAAAGGCAGCAAAGTGTATGGAATTTTATCGGTTTTAGCTCAAGCTTTTTACGATGTAGAATATTTATTTACGGTTCCACCAACGGTTTTCAATCCGCCACCAAAAGTAGATAGTGGTGTAATGCGAATGATTCGTAAAGAAAACTACAAATTGGAATGTGATGAAAAATTACTTTTCACAGTAGTAAAAACAGCCTTTCAGCAAAGAAGAAAAACATTAAGAAATAGCTTAAAAAGTTTAAATTTATCGGATAAATTACAAGAAGATACTATCTTTGCATTAAGACCAGAACAATTATCTGTAGAAGAATTTATTTCTTTAACCAAAAAAATAGCTGCCGATGGAGTTTAAAATCAGTAAAGAATTTATCGAAAAAATAGAAGGTTTAATTCAGCAAAATAATATCACTGAATTAGAATCCCTATTACAAGATATTCACTTTGCCGATATTGCTGAAATTATGAATGACTTAGAGCCTTCTCAAGCCATTTATGTTTTCAACATATTAAATTCAGAAATTACAGCTGAAATCCTTCTTGAACTAGACGATGAAGTTCGTGAAACCATCCTTAGAAGTTTATCTGCAAAAGAAATCGCAGAAGAGCTTGACGAATTAGATACCGATGATGCTGCCGACATTATTGCCGAATTACCGCAATCGAAAAAAGCGCAAGTAATTTCGGAATTAGAAGACGTTGAGCATGCGAAAGATATTGTTGACCTTTTACGTTACGACGAAAATACTGCCGGTGGTATTATGGCAAAAGAGTTGGTAAAAGTGAACGAAAATTGGAATGTTTTAACTTGTGTGAAAGAAATGCGTCACCAAGCCGAAAACGTTACTCGTGTACATTCTATTTATGTTGTGGATGATGAAGATCGCTTAAAAGGAAGGTTGTCTTTAAAAGATTTATTAACTACTTCTACTAAAACACCAATTAGCGACGTTTATATCAAAAAAGTAGACTACGTTCGTGTAGACACCAAAGACGTAGAAGTGGCGCGAATTATGCAAAAGTACGACTTGGAAGCGATTCCTGTAATTGATGAATTAGACCGATTAGTAGGAAGAGTTACCATTGATGACATTATTGATATTATTAAAGAAGAAGCCGATAAAGATTACCAGTTAGCAGCCGGTATCTCGCAAGACGTTGAGGCAGATGACAGCATCTTAGAATTAACGAAAGCGCGTTTACCTTGGTTAGTTTTGGCTTTATTTGGTGGTTTTATTTCGGTTCGTGTATTGGGAATTTTTGAACCTGCAATGGAAAAACATGCCACTTTATTTTTATTTACTCCGTTAATTGCGGCGATGGGTGGAAATGTTGGCGTTCAATCGAGTGCGATTATCGTTCAAGGTTTAGCAAACAATACCATTACTGGAAGTTTATTTAATCGTTTGATTAAAGAATTCTCATTAAGTTTAATGAATGGTGCTTTCTTATCAGCCATTTTAATCATTGTGAGTCATTTTCTTTTTGGTTTCGACTACAATATTGGCATAACGGTTTCTATTGCTTTATTAAGCGTTATTATCTTTGCCTCTTTAATTGGAACCTTTATTCCAATTGTTTTAGACAAATACGGCATTGACCCTGCTTTAGCTACTGGTCCGTTTATCACGACTAGTAATGACATTATGGGTATTTTGATTTACTTTTCTATTGCAAAGGCGATATTAGGGTTTTAGATTTTAACAATAGCTCAAAGTCGGGAGACTTTGCGCAGCGAAAGCATATTAGGGCTTTAATTATTCTTGATATACCCAAATCTTATATTTTCTTCACCACATACGTTACTATACCCCAAATGATAAAATTATTTTCTTGGGTGACTTCAATGGGTTCAAAGGAAGGATTTTCAGGTAATAATAACAAACTATTTTTTTAAAGTAAAATGCCCTTTAAAAATTCTACCATCCTCTAAATTAATAACATACCAATAATCAGAAGAAGGCATTATTTTATTATTATAAGTACCATCCCAACCTGTAGAAAGTGGTGAAATTTGTTTTAACAACTTTCCATATCTATCAAAAATATGAATTGTAGTTTTAGTGTTATAAGAATTACTAACGCCTTTTATGTTCCAATAGTCATTATAGCCATCACCATTTGGTGTGAAATAGTTTGGAATTCCAAGTAAGCTAATATCTTTCTGAGCAATTCCACAACCGTTATTATCTTTTACATAAACCGTGTACGTTCCAGATTCTACATTATAAAAGATATTACTGATTTGATAATTAATTCCGTCTAAACTATATTCATAATCTCCAGAACCACTAACATTTACTATTATCGAATTATTATCAGATAAATCATTAATTACAATATTTTCAATGGTTGCAATATTTGATGCTGTTACAGTAATAGTTCTTGTTTTTACACAGTTTTGGGCATTGGTAACTACAACAGTGTAAATCCCTTCTGTATTTATCGTTAAATCATAATTTGTTTCTCCAGTTAATAAATTTCCATCTAAAAACCATTGATAGGTAAAATCGTTTATTGTTGAAAAATCTTGTAAACCTGCATCTATAACTTTTACAAAATTTGGATTATTACTACAAACTAATTCTGAACCAGTTGTATTTATTCTAGGAGTTGGTTTTACTACAAATGGAATACTTGAAGTCGCTTTACATGCTGTATTTGTCGGATTAATTACTTCAACAGATATGATTTGTGAAGCAGTAGAAAACGGATTTGGTAATGGACTTGGTAATACATTTCCACTTACATCATAATACTTAACAATCATTCCAGTTTGTGAACCTAAAATTGTTGCTTGAAATGTGCTTGTATCAAAAGGAAATAATCCATCTTGAGAAAGCGGGTCTACTTCATCATCACATGCTGTCGTTAAAGTTGCTGCAATTGGAAAAGCTTCTGGTAAATCGTCGACTATGAATTGAATGGTTGCCTCATCATAACATGCAGTTGTTGTATTATTTGTTGCTCTAGCCGTAATAGTTTGTGTAGTTGTTACAAACGGATTTGGTAACGGACTTGGCAATGGGTTTCCATTCTGATCTTTGTAACTAACTGTTACATTTGTTAAACCATTTAGTAAAGTGGTTTGTAAATTATTGGTATCGAAACCGAAAAGACCATCATGATTATCATCACAATTTCGGATAATTTTATTTTCAATAAATGGAATTTGCTCTACATTCAACGTAATATGATGACCTAAACCTAAACATTCATTATTAACTTGACTATCCACTCGAATATAAATATTTTGTGCATTTGGATAACCAATATTGGTGTAATTAGAAATATTTGTAATTGCATTTTGCTCTGCTAAAGCATCTGCTTGATTTTTGTAGTATTTAATAGTTAACAACTGCCCAACTGGATACAAAGCTTGAATTTCTGAAGTAACACTACTAAAATCAAAAGTAGCAATTCCGTCCGTGTTTGAACCTGACAAAACATCATCACAAACAGTAAAAACTTTTTGAAAACTAGATGGAATTGAAGTTGTAGAAACATTTAAATTCAATTGTCCTACTCTGTAACAACCATTTGTATTTTCTATACGAACATAAACCACATCATTACTCACAATCTGATTAGTATAAGTGATTGGATTTGTTATTCCGACTATTGTATTGTCGTTTTGAGCATCTATAGCATTCTCAAAATAAGTAAAAGTTAATCCTGTTGTATTGGCTACAAATAAACCTTCTGCTTCTTTTAGATTAAATGCACTAAAGCCATCATTATTATCGTCGCATTGTTTTAAGGTTACAACATTTTTTGTTAAAACTGGTCTTGGATAAATTGTTATATCTCTATTATTACTTCCAGTTCCTTGTGGAGTTGTAATAGTTACAGTTACTGGATAAGTTCCAGCATTTGTATAAATATGTGTTGGACTTATAGCATTAGATATGTTACCATCACCAAAATTCCAATTGGCAGATAAAATAGTTTGATTGGAACTGAAACTAAAATCAACTGTATCACCTTCACAGGAATTGTTAAATTGAATGGCTGGTGTAAAAAAGAAAGATTGATTAAATACAGGTAATCCCGAATAACAAATTTTTCCATTGAGATTAACACTATTCAAAGTAAAATTACAACTTGTACCAATTACATCAGGTGTATTTATAGAACTTAAAAAATTTTCATTAGACATTGCCAAATAAATTTTCATATCTGGTCCCAACTGTAAAGACCTTGGATAATGAGCACCAGATGTATTGTTGTAAATAGTCGTTTTTGATGCTGTTATATTAGAAGCATTCAAATCAAGTTGATAAACATTACCGTTTGAACCTGAACTAACGTACAATAACGAATTACTTGGTGAGAACTCAACACCATAATATCTTTCAGAATCTGACAATAATACTTGTGCATTTGATAACTGACCAGTAGCATTATTAAAATCTAATAATTCTAAGGTTGAAACATTTGAGTTCGCATAACAAATTGCTAATTTTGAACCATTAGCTGCAATTTTCATTGCCCCTTGTGAATCTGTAACATTACTTCCATTTTGTAACGCAGTATGTCCAACATTACTTACTACTGGAGTTGCATTCAAACCAGTAGACGTTAGTAAGTATGTATTAAAACTATTATTATTCCAACCGTGTGTAACTATCCAATAATCTGTATTATTAGCATGTTTTACTACTGCAATTTTTTCACAAGTTGGTGAATAAACTAAAACATTCTTATTTGCAGTAACAGCTCCTAAACCACCATCTAATGATAAATCAATTATGGAATAACAAAATCCATTGATTTGTGTTTCTCTATCTAAAGTAAATACATAAAATAAATTTGTTGATCCTGGTACTTGAACTATAGTTCCAGATTGAGTAGAAGAATCATGACCTAATAATCCAGTTCCGTTAGGCATTACTTGATGGTTTCTATTATAAACTGTTCTTCCATCAGTATAAAAAAGTAATTGTCCTGCAGCATTTGATAATGTGGCGCATCCTTCTCCAGTAATAAGTGAGCCATCCGTTACTGCAACTGGTGAACCACTGGCGAAAGAAATTCCTGCCTTATTACCAAAATACCAAAAATTGGCTTCTCCCTGAGGAAAAGCCAACATAGAAATAAAACATATTATAAAACTACAATAGTTTTTCATTAAACTTTATTGAAATCGCACTAATGAATATCCAGTAGCTTCACCAACAAATGAATCACTAGTTTTTGTTCCAGAAGGCACTATTATCTCCATAGAATTTTCGGTTAATGAAGTGATTTTAGCACCAGCTAACATTGGTAAAGAT
Organism: Flavobacterium urocaniciphilum; assembly: GCF_900110615.1. GTDB lineage: Bacteria > Bacteroidota > Bacteroidia > Flavobacteriales > Flavobacteriaceae > Flavobacterium > Flavobacterium urocaniciphilum. The sequence continues at coordinate 91,310 of NZ_FOEI01000007.1, read as the reverse complement.
TGTGCATTAAAAGTATCATTTTCTAAAAACTGATTATAAAATACAGCCTCATCATCTGTAACACATGTTGAGTTAAAAAAATAAACTGTCATTTGCTTATCTCCAGGCTGATTTGTAAAATCAATAACTACTCTTTTACCAGCACAAACTGGTTGAAAATCTACTACAGAGCCATCAGCTCTTTTCAGTTTTGTAAACTTCCATGGCCCTAAAATGTTTTCCCAACTTTTAGTTACTTGCGACTCTGTTTGTGGGTTATCATCGTTTTTTGAACAGGATAATAATGATAAGATTACAACTAATAAAATAATTGTTTTTTTCATTTGATGTTTTATTAATAATAAACTTTTTTCTATGATTTTTTTAAAAAAATTAAATTGGATATTTCTATCTCAATTTCCAAAGAATTACAGACCATTTTCAAGTCATAAAAATCATACAAAAATAAATCATTTTACATATATACATTACGGATTTCCCGTAAAATTATAAATCTCGTTTTTTAACCATCCAAATATTTGAGATGATTTTAATTATCGGATAAAAACCCAATTAGATCAAATAAATCAAGAAAATAGTATATTAGAATAAAAAATGTAGTTTTATATCTTTTTCACCACATAGGTCACAATTCCCCAAATAATAAAATTGTTTTCTTGGGTGACTTCGATGGGTTCGAAGGAAGGATTTTCAGGTAATAATAACAGACTATTTTCTTGCACTTTTATTCTTTTCACGGTAAATTCTCCATCGATGAAACAAACGGCAATTTTACCATCTTGAGGTTCTAAACTTTTATCGATAACTAAAATATCGCCATCGTCAATTCCGGCGCCATTCATAGAATTACCACTCGCTTTAGCATAAAAAGTTGCTGTAGCATTTTTCACTACAATTTGATCAATACTCAATCTGGTTTCGTCAAAATCGGCAGCAGGTGAAGGAAAACCTGCTTTAATTCCACTCGAAATGTATGGCATTTCAAGTTTTGAATCGCCATTTGGTATAAAGAATGATATTTTATTATGTTTTAGCATTTGATAACTAATAATTCTGTTAGATCTGTTGTATATTTTTTAGACAAAAAGTTTTGTTTCATTTTCCAAGTACGCTGTAAGTCTTGATTTCCGAGTCGGATTTTACGCTCGCCCGTTTTCCTTCTGATGTCGTCCATCACTTTCATTAATTTTTCGTGTTTTGGATTTTCTTCCACGAACAAATTGAATTGTTTTTGCTGTTGCGGAATAATTTCAGTAATAAAAATACCCGCTTTGGTATAAGTTCCATCCGCCTGGAAAAGTTTTTCTACCATTTTAACAGCCGTTGTACTTAAGGTAATACTAGATTGAGTTGCAAAAGGCAATGCTTCGTATACGGAAAAGTTATAACGCTCGTTTCCGGCTTTATATTTATCCTTTCTAAGATATATTACAATCCCGTTACAGCACGATTTTTGTTGTCGCAACTTCTCAGCTGCAATAGTGGCAAAAGTAGAAACACGCTCTTTTAAATCGTTTAAACTGGAAATGGGTTTTTCAAAAGTACGCGTTACGGCAATATTTTTCTTAGCTTCAGCTGCTTTTTCAATATCCAATACAGATTGTCCTAATAATTCGGCACGCAGTCTTTTACCCACTACACCCATAGTGCGAACTATATAATTTTCGTTATGAGGTAAAGTGAAATCATAGGCAGTAGTCATTCCGAACGCCTTCATTTTTTTTGATAACTGATACCCAATTCCCCAAACATCTTCAATTTTGGTCCATTTCAACGCTTTGATTCGTTTTTCCTCCGAATCGATAACATAAACACCACCTGTTCGTTCTTGAAATTTTTTAGCGATACGATTGGCAATTTTACTCAAAGCTTTTGTTTCGGCAAAGCCAACACAAACGGGTAAACCAATCCATTTTTGAATGCGTTGTTTCATTTGCAAACCACAAGATTCAAAATGAGTAATATTGGTATTTTTAAAATTAAGAAAAGCTTCGTCGATACTATAATTTTCGATATCTGGTGTAAAACCGGATAACACATCCATAACACGATTACTTAAATCGCCGTACAAGGCATAATTAGAAGAAAAGACAGCAATTTGATGTTCTGCAATAAGATTTCGGACTTTAAATTCGGGTACACCCATACCAATTCCGAGTGCTTTTGCCTCGTCACTTCTAGAGATAATACAACCGTCGTTATTGGATAAAACAACTACTGGTTTATTGAGAAATTGAGGTTGAAAAACACGCTCGCAAGACACATAGAAATTATTACAATCGACCAATGCAAACATATTACAAAGATACGAGGAATGCTTGAAAAGAAATTAGAGTGTTAATAAATAAAAAAGTCCCAATTTTCATTAGGACTTTTTTAATATATCTTAGTGGTGTAATTCCACTTCACCTTCTTTCATTGGTGTAGTTTGCGGTACGAAATCTTCATCGTGACCTGGCTTACTATAGTCATAAGGCCAACGGTGTACAGCTGGGATTTCTCCTGGCCAGTTACCATGCATATGCTCAACTGGTGCTGTCCATTCTAATGTGTTAGAACGCCATGGGTTCATTGGAGCTTTTTTACCTTTGAAAATACTGTAGAAGAAGTTCCAGAAGAATACTAATTGGAACGCTGCTCCAACGATAGCAAACATAGTAATTAATACGTTTGTATCAGCTAACTCATCAAATAATGGGAAGTTAGAGTTTGTATAATATCTTCTTGGTAAACCAGCCATTCCGATAAAGTGCATTGGGAAGAATACTCCGTAAGCACATACAGCTGTTACCCAGAAATGGATGTAACCTAATGTTTTGTTCATCATTCTACCGAACATTCTTGGGAACCAGTGGTACACACCAGCGAAGAATCCGTATAGAGCAGAGATACCCATTACTAAGTGGAAGTGAGCAACTACGAAATAAGTATCGTGTACGTTAATATCCAATGTACTATCTCCTAAGATGATTCCCGTTAAACCTCCAGAAATGAAAGTAGAAACTAATCCGATAGAGAATAACATAGCAGGATTTAACTGTAAGTTACCTTTCCATAATGTTGTGATATAGTTAAATGCTTTTACCGCAGATGGGATTGCAATTAATAACGTTGTAAATGTAAATACCGAACCTAAGAATGGATTCATACCTGAAATAAACATGTGGTGACCCCAAACGATAGTTGATAAGAAAGCGATTGCAATAATAGAAGCAATCATCGCTCTATAACCAAAGATCGGTTTTCTAGAGTTTGTAGCAATAATTTCAGATGTAATACCTAATGCAGGTAATAATACGATATATACTTCAGGGTGTCCTAAGAACCAGAATAAGTGTTCGAATAATACTGGAGAACCACCTTGGTAATGTAACACTTCACCTTTGATAAAGATATCAGATAAGTAGAAAGACGTACCGAAACTTCTATCAAAAATTAATAATAAAGCTGCAGAGAATAATACAGGGAAAGAAATAACCCCGATAATTGCAGTAATAAAGAATGCCCAAACAGTTAAAGGTAATCTTGTCATTGTCATTCCTTCTGTTCTTAAATTGATAACAGTAACGATATAATTTAATGAACCCATTAATGAAGAAGCAATGAAAATAGCCATAGATACTAACCATAAAGTCATACCTAAACCAGAACCTGGAATAGCTTCTTCAAGAGCAGAAAGTGGAGGATAAATTGTCCAACCTGCAGAAGCAGGACCTGATTCTACGAATAAAGAAACAATCATTACCACACAAGAAATAAAGAACATCCAGAACGATAACATATTCATGAAACCTGATGCCATATCTCTTGCTCCAATTTGTAATGGAATAAGTAAGTTACTAAACGTTCCTGATAAACCTGCCGTTAATACGAAGAATACCATGATTGTACCGTGAATTGTAACTAATGCTAAATAAATATCGTTTCGCATTACTCCACCTGGAGCCATTTTTTCACCTAAGAAAATTTTAAAAATCTCGAAAGATTCTTCTGGCCAAGCAATTTGCATTCTGAAAAATAAAGATAAAACTACCCCTACAATTCCCATTAATAAACCTGAAATTAGGTACTGCTTAGCAATCATTTTATGATCAATACTAAAAATATATTTAGTAATGAAAGTATCTTTATGATGACCGTGATCGTGTGACATAATAAATGTATTATTTTGAATCTTTATTTAATTATTTACCTTTAGCAACTGCTTTTGTTGTATCAACTACTGCTTCTGCAACAGCTGGAGTTTCTTTTACAGCAGCTGGATCTTCTTTTGGAGCATTAGCTTCTTTAATTGCAGAAGCTAAAGTTTTTTGCTCTTTTAACCATTTTTTGTAATCTGCTTCAGATTCAACAACAATTTTTAATTGCATGTTAAAGTGCGAAGCTCCACAAATTTTATTACATAATAATAAGTAATCAAATGTATATGGTTCTAAAGCTGGTTTACCTTGAGCAGCTAACTCAACCGATTTTTTAGCTCTAATTTTATTGATACCGTCTACTTTTTTAACCATTCCAGGCATGTTACGCATATCTGCAGTAGTAATTGTAGGAATGAAAGCAAATTCAGTTACCATACCAGGAACACAGTTCATTTGTGCTCTAAAGTGAGGCATATAAGCTGAGTGTAAAACGTCTTGAGAACGCATTCTGAAATGAACTTTTTTACCAACTGGTAAGTGAATTTCAGTTACTACTTTATCATCTTGAGACGCACGGTCAGACATATCTACTCCTAAAGTATTAACATCTTTAATATAACGTACGTTAGCTTTACCTAAAGTATTATCATCACCTGCATAACGAGCTTCCCAAGAGAATTGTTTTGCATATAATTCAACATTGATAACTTCTTCATCTTCGTCTACATACATAATTTGGTTCCAAGTATATAATCCGTAAAGAATTAAAACCGCTAATACAATAACTGGAATAATTGTCCAAATTGCTTCTAACTTATTGTTATCTGCGTAGTATAAAGCTTTTTGACCTTCTTTACCTCTATATTTGAATGCAAAATAGTGTAATAAAAACTGAGTAAGTGTTTGAACTGTAAAGATAATAATCCAAGAAATATTCATTAAATTATCATAATCTTTACCGTGTTCTGATGCAGGAGTATCTAAAACGAAACTTCCCCATTTGATAAATGAATAGATTGTAAAAATGTAGATAAACCCTACAAATGCAAACATTAAATATCCATTTATATTATTGTCTTTATCATTTGCAATGGTAGAGTCGCCTTTTGCCATTCCAATTTGAGTTAGACTAAATATCTTAGATAATTGCCAAGCAGCAACTCCTAATAAAACTATGATTAAAAGTATCAATAAACCGTTCATTTGTTTATTTCTTTAAATATTAATAATGAAAATGTTTGCTTTCTTCGATGTAAGGATTACCTTCTGATTCTAAAGGTGCTTTTGTTAATGCAGTGAACACAACAAAGATGAATAATCCAGCGAAGAAAAGAACTGAACCAATTTCAGATGCTCCAATAAACCATTGATCTCCAACAGTTGCAGGCATAATCATATTGAAGAAATCAATATAGTGACCTGATAATATTACGATACCTGCCATTACCACAACCCAGTTAAGACGTTTGAAATCAGCATTCATTAATATTAATAATGGGAATACGAAATTCATAACAACCATTCCGAAGAAAGGTAAATTGTATTTTTCAATACGTGTTACAAAGTAAGTAACTTCTTCAGGAATATCAGAATACCAAATCAACATGAACTGAGAGAACCATAAGTATGTCCAGAATACACTGATACCAAACATAAATTTAGCTAAATCATGTAAATGAGATTTATTTACATCAGGTAATAAACCTTTATTTTTTAAGTAAATTGTAATTAAAGTAATTACAGTAATACCACTTACAAAGAAACTTGCAAATACATACCATCCGAATAATGTACTGTACCAGTGAGGATCAACAGACATGATCCAATCCCAAGACATAATTGATTCAGAAACGATAAAGAATACTAAGAATGTTGCAGCAGCTTTATAGTTCTTTTTAAAGAATGATAAATCTTTAGTTTGATCTAATTTGATAGAGTTTTTTCTAGAAATATATCTATATAAGTTCCATCCTACTAAGAAAACAATTGCTCTAATTAAGAAGAATGGTACATTTAAGAAACCTGATTTCCCTTGAATTAAATGATCGTGTTTTACTACTTCTGGATCCATCCAAACAAATAAACCATTGTGTCCAAAATGGAAAGCAGCAGCTAATAAAAGGATGAAGAAAATAATAGAACCTGGTAATAAGTAGCTAGAAACACCTTCCATTACTCTGAACAAAATTGGAGACCAACCTGCTTGAGATGCCCATTGAATTGCGTAGAAAGCTAAAGCACCTACTGCAATTAACATGAAGAAAATACAAGCAACATATAATGCCGACCAAGGTTTGTTTTGTAATTGGTGAAACACATGTGAAACGTGTTCTTTGTGTTCTGCATCATGATCAACATGCACTTTATGATGTTTGTTTACAACTAAATCGTTATCACCATTATTATTAACTACAGGAGCAACAGCTACAGCAGTTGTGTCTAATGCTAAACTAGTTGTATCAACAGCATGAGCAACTTCATGTTTTAAAGTATCTTTAACTTCATGAGTTGTTGCATCGTGAGAAGCATGCTCCTCAGTTTTTGCATGTTCATTGTGTGAAGCTCCTTCGTGAGTTGCTTCAGCGTGAGTATCGTGGTGACCTCCACCATGATGAGCTTCTTGCTCTTTTAAAATTGCTTCAACATCTGCTTCTGTTTTTGGAGCACTAAAGAAACCATATCCGATTCCTAAAATACCTAAAACCATTAAGGCAAATGAAAAACTTTTTAATCTACTTGAAAACTGGTACATATCTATTATTTTCAAAAAAGTAATACTATTTTAATTCTGATTTAAGTTTCATAACATAATCAGCAACTTGCCATCTTTCTTCTTTTGACAATTGATTAGCATGAGAACCCATTGCGTTAATACCGTAAGTTTCTACGTGAAATACGCTACCAACAGTAATTTCTCTATCTTTATAATTAGGTACACCTAAGAATTTTTCTCTTTTAGACAAATTACCTTTTCCGTCTCCAGCTTCACCGTGACAAATAGCACAGTAAATTGTAAATAACTCTTTACCTTTTTCAGAATCAATTTGATCTGCAGTTAAAGGAGATGGATTCGCTTTAGAAGCAGCATATCCTTCTGGAGTATTAGGAATTTCATAAGGAGTAAAACCTCTTTTAATTGTTCCTACAGCTGGAATTTGACCTTCTTTACCTTTTTCACCTGATGGAGAATTAAATGCATCTGATTCAGCATAAGTTTCATAAGGAACAGGTTCATACATGTTTGGAAAAAACTGGTAATTAGGTGCCGATTTATCAAAACAAGACGTCATCATGAATGATAATCCAACGAATGACATTATTTTTAAAACACTTTTCATATTCTCTTAATGCTTATCAATTACTTTAACTTCTACTGCTCCAGTGTTTTTGAAGAAAGATACTAATTCTTCTTCGTTACCATGAACTCCAACTTCCATTAAAAAATGATCATCAGTAGTTCTAACATCTGGATTTTCTGCTTGTTTAAATGGCCATAATTTACTTCTCATGTAGAAAGTAATAACCATTAAGTGAGCTGCAAAAAATACAGTTCCTTCAAACATAACAGGTACAAAGGCTGGCATATTTTGGTAAAATGCCATACTTGGTTTACCACCAATATCTTGTGGCCAATCTTCGATCATGATAAACTTTAAAAGTGAAGCATAAATACAAAGACCTGTGATTCCAAATAAGAATGCACAAATTGCAATTCTTGTTCCTGCTAACCCCATTGCTTTATCTAGTCCGTGAACTGGAAATGGAGTATAAATTTCTTCAATATGATGATGTGCAGCTTTAGTTTTCTTTACTGCATCTAGTAAAATATCATCGTCGTTATAAATAGCGTGTACTACTTTATTACTCATAATCTCTAATATTAATGATGATCGTGTCCTTCGTGTCCATGAGAATCGTGGTGGTGCTCTGGTTTAGCATCTCCTCTTTCTCTTTTAAAATTATCTCCTGAAGATTTTAAGATAGTCTTAACCTCTGCTTGAGCAATTACTGGGAAACTTCTAGAGTATAATAAGAATAATACGAAGAAGAAACCGATTGTTCCGATATAAATACCAGCATCAACAAACGTTGGTTGGAACATTGTCCAAGATGATGGTAAATAATCTCTATGTAATGAAGTAACAATGATTACGAAACGCTCAAACCACATTCCAATGTTTACAACGATTGAAATAATGAAAGAGAAAGCAATACTTGTTCTTAATTTTTTAGACCACATAAACTGAGGTGAGAATACGTTACAAGTCATCATTAACCAATATGACCACCAGTAAGGTCCTGTAGCTCTGTTTAAGAAAGCATATTGTTCATACTCTACACCAGAATACCATGCTACGAATAACTCAGTAATATAAGCACATCCTACAATAGAACCAGTAATCATGATTACGATGTTCATTAATTCGATATGTTGGATTGTGATATAATCTTCTAAGTTAGATACTTTTCTCATGATGATAAGTAAAGTATTTACCATGGCAAATCCTGAGAAAATCGCTCCAGCAACGAAGTATGGAGGTAAAATTGTAGTATGCCAACCTGGAATAACAGAAGTTGCGAAGTCAAACGATACGATTGTGTGTACCGAAAGTACTAACGGAGTAGCTAAACCTGCAAGAACTAAAGATACTTCTTCGAAACGTTGCCAATCTTTAGCTCTACCAGACCATCCAAAAGAAAGGATTGAATATACTCTTTTTGTAAATGGAGTAACGGCTCTATCTCTTAACATTGCGAAGTCAGGTAATAAACCAGTCCACCAGAAAACTAACGATACTGATAAATACGTAGAGATCGCGAATACGTCCCATAATAATGGCGAGTTAAAGTTAACCCATAATGAACCGAATTGGTTCGGGATTGGTAATACCCAGTATCCTAACCATGGACGACCCATGTGGATGATTGGGAATAAACCTGCTTGAACTACTGAGAAAATTGTCATCGCCTCTGCAGAACGGTTAATCGCCATTCTCCATTTTTGACGGAATAACAATAATACAGCTGAGATAAGTGTACCAGCGTGACCGATACCTACCCACCAAACGAAATTGGTGATATCCCAAGCCCAACCAATTGTTTTATTTAATCCCCAAGTACCAATACCTGTTGAGATTGTATATACCATACAGCCTAATCCCCAAAGGAATGCAGCTAATGCTATCGAAAATACTGTCCACCATAGTTTGTTAGCTCTACCTTCTACTGGTTTAGCCACATCTACCGTTATATCGTGATAAGATTTATCACCAATAACTAAAGGTTTTCTAATGGGTGCTTCGTAATGAGACATAATCCTTTATATTGTGTTTCTTATTATTAATTATTTATCGTTTCTAACTTTAACGTGATAGAAAACATTTGGTTTAGTACCAATGTGCTCTAATAAATGATACATTCTATCGTCTTCTAATAATTGAGCAACGTCAGAATCAGCATTATTCACATCTCCAAATTTCATAGCTCCTGAAGTACAAGCTGCAGAACAAGCTGTTTGGAATTCATCCTTACCAACTTCTCTTCCTTCTTTCTTCGCTTTTAATTTTGTAGCTTGAGTCATTTGGATACACATAGAACATTTTTCCATAACTCCACGAGAACGAACGTTTACATCTGGGTTTAATACCATACGTCCTAAATCATCATTCATGTGGTAGTTAAATTCGTCATTTTTGCTGTATAAGAACCAGTTGAAACGACGTACTTTATATGGACAGTTGTTTGCACAGTAACGAGTACCAACACATCTGTTATATGCCATATGGTTTTGACCTTCACGACCATGAGATGTAGCAGCAACTGGACAAACTGTCTCACAAGGAGCATGGTTACAGTGTTGACACATAACTGGTTGGAAAGCAACTTGAGGATTTGCAGATGGATTTTCCATTGCATCTAAAGCATCAATTGAATTCATTAATCCTTTAGCTCCTTCTTTTTTATCGATATCACCAGCAAAAGTTTCTTGAGAAGAATAATATCTGTCAATTCTTAACCAATGCATATCTCTACTTCTTCTAACTTCTGATTTACCAACAACTGGTACATTGTTTTCAGCATGACAAGCGATAACACACGCTCCACATCCTGTACAAGCATTTAAGTCGATAGACAAATTAAAGTGATGACCTGTAGTTCTATCAAATGAAGTCCATAAATCTACTGATGTAGCAGCAACTTCTTTGTGGTCTAATGAAACAACTGGAGTTGGGTTATACACCTCTTTATTTCCAGCATCATTAGCTTTATTGAATGTAGTTAAAGTAGTATCTTTAATGATATCACCTCTACCCATTAATGTTCTTTGTAACTGAACACAAGCAAATTCGTGTTCACCATCAGCTAAAGTAATAGAAGCAGATTGATTAGCATTAGCATTAGCATATAATGCATAAGCATTAACACCAACTTGCATTTCTTCTTTTAACGCTTCTTTTTTACCATATCCGAAAGCTAAACCTACAGTTCCTTCAGCCTGACCTGGTTGGATAATTACTGGAGCAGTAACCGTAGCATTTCCTACTTTAATAGTAGCATAGCTTCCGTTTAATCCACCATTAGCAACGTTGAAGTTTTGTAAATTCCATTTTTTAGCATCAGCTTGAGCAACGGTTACATAGTTATCCCAAGAAACTCTTGTAATTGGATCTGGAAACTCTTGTAACCAAGGGTTGTTTGCTTGTTGACCATCACCCATTCCAACTTTACTATACAATACTAAATCTGTACCGTTTGAAGTTGCAGCAGCTAATTTAGATACAGAAGCACCAAAGTTAGCACCTTGAGCAGCTAATGCTCCAACAGGAATTGCAACGAATCCATCATGAACGGCTTGATTCCAAGTTTTACCAGCTAAATTAGCAGCAGCAAAACCTTTTAAGAAATCATAATAAGTTGCAGAATTATCATTCCACACTAATAATGCTTCTTGGAATTGTTTTGTATCAAATAATGGACGAATCGTTGGCTGAGCAATACTATAGTTTGAACGTGTAATAGCTACATCGTTCCAAGATTCTAAATAATGATTAGCAGCAGCAGCAATATTTACTTTAACAGCTGTTTCATCTTCTTTTGTAGTAAATGCAACAGATAATTTAACTTTTCCTAATCCAGAAACGAAATCTTTTGAATTAGCTAAAGTGTAAACTGGATTAACTCCACTCATAATTAAAGTGTGAACATTTCCAGCATTCATATCTGCAACTAACTGAGCAACTGCTTTCGCGTCACCTTTTCTAGTTAATTTTGCATCACCAGGATTAAAAGCTTCTGATTTTAAAGCGATATTGATACCTAATACTAATAATTGAGCATCAAAATCATCTAAACCTGTAACAACTACACCTTTAGATCCAGAAGTTTTTAATTGTTGAGCTGCTTTTTCAACTTCTGCATCTAATTTAGATAATTTAACAGAAGAACCAGCACCTGTAACTGCGTTATATAATTTAACTAAAGCTTTCTTTTGATCTGCAATAGTTAAAGGAATTCTTTTATCAGCATTAGCTCCAGCTAAAGACATGTTAGCTTCGATTTGAATGTGCTTAGACATTTTTCCGTTTTTAGGAATACGTCCTTTTGCATATTCAGCATCGTAACCTCCACCTTGCCAATCACCTAAGAAATCAGCACCAACAGAAACAATAGTATCTGCTTTTGAGAAGTTATAATTTGCTAAAGCTCTAAATCCATATACAGATTGGAAAGCATCTAAAGCATTAGAATCTGAAATTGCATCATACACAACATGCTTAACGTTTGTATATTTTGCAGCTAAATCAGCAATTAATTTATCAGTAGATGGACTAGCAGTAGTATTTGTTAAAACAACAACTTGACCACCTTTAGCTTTAGCTTCTGTTAAACTAGTTTTGATTTTTGCATTTACTTGATTCCAAGTTGCAGGTTTCTTATCGATTTTAGGACCTTTCAATCTTAAATTATCGTATAAAGAAAGTACCGAAGCATGAACTCTTGCGTTTGCTCCAGAAACTGCACCTTGTAAAGTATTATTCTCAACTTTTATTGGACGACCTTCACGAGTTTTGATTAAAATATTTGCAAAATCATAACCATCTGCAATTGTTGTAGCATAATAATCAGCTACACCAGGAATAATTTCTTCCGGTTGAACTACATAAGGAATTGATTTTACAACAGGCCCCTCACACGCGGCTAATGAAGCAGCTGCTGTACTGAACCCAACATACTTTAAAAAGTCACGACGTGAAGTAGATGAATTAGAAAGACTTTCTTTATCACCTAAAAACTCATCAACAGGAATTTGTTCTACAAATTCGTTGTTTTGTAGCGCCTCAACAATAGAACTATTTTCATTTAGTTCTTCAACACTTTTCCAGTATTTTTTGTTTGATGCCATTGTATATAGATATTAGCTTCTTAAATTATTATTAATAGTGACATTTACCACATTCTAAACCACCCATTTGAGCAGCTGTCAACTTAGTAACACCAAGTTTTTTAGATAATTGGTCGTGGATTTTTTTGTAATAAGCATTGTCTTGAATCTTAACATCTGTTTTTCTATGACAATCTACACACCAACCCATTGTTAATGGTTGATCTTGCTTCATTACTTCAAATGTTTCAACTTTACCGTGACATTTTTGACACTCAATTCCTCCAACAGTTACGTGTTGAGAGTGGTTAAAGTATACGAAATCTGGTAAGTTATGAATTCTAACCCATTTAACTGGTTTAGTTTTACCTGTATATTTTTGAGCGGCTTTATCCCAACCAACTGCATCATATAATTTTTGAATTTGAGCAGTATAGAATTCTTTAGTGTAATCTACATAAACTGAATCTTTATCACCTTGGAACTCACTAACATTTTTATGACAGTTCATACAAACGTTTAATGAAGGAATACCAGCATTCTTAGAAACTCTAGCAGATGAGTGACAGTATTTACAATCAATACCATTATCTCCAGCATGAATTTTATGCGAATAGTGAATTGGTTGAATAGGCTCGTAACCTTGATCTACACCAATTTGCATAAAATAACCATACATAAAGTAAGCTGAAATTAATAAAAATAAAATTGCCGATACTAAAACTAAAAATTGGTTTTGCACGAAAGCTTTCCATAATGGTAATGACTTTGGTGTTTCTGCAACCTCTAAACCTTTAGATTCTACAACTTTCTTTAATAGCTTATTAACCATGAATAGCATAAACACTAACACAGCTAAAATTAAAGCTAAAACTCCTAAAATAAGATTATTTGAAACTCCACTTCCTGTTTTCTCAGATCCTTGAGGAACAGCAGCAGTTTTCACTTCTTCTTTAGGCATCATTGTATAAGCGATGATATTATCAATATCTGCATTTGACAACTGTGGAAAAGCAGTCATTGCAGTTTTATTGAATTCCTCATACACTTTTACAGCTTTAGCATCACCAGACTTAATTAACTCTGAGCTATTTTTGACCCATTTATACAACCATTCTTTGTCGTATTTATCACCAACACCTCTTAATGCTGGTCCGGTCATTTTTGCATCTAATTTGTGACATGCTGCACAATTAGTGTTAAACAATGCTTTTCCTGCAACGGCATCACCTGTTCCTGCTGCTGGAGCTGCTGCTGCCGGAGCCGCTGCTGCTGGAGCAGCTGCTGCGTCTTGCGCATTAACACCAATAGCGAACATTACTGAAAACGCTAAAGAAAAGAAAGTTTTTGAAAACGAATTAGGGTTACCCACCTTTTTCATATTAAAAATTAATTATCAAACTTATTTTTTTGGTATGATTTTAGCTTATACTATAATCAGACTTTTTTAAAAACTCCGACAAAAATACAACATTAGAATAATTATCAAAACCTTAAATTTATCTTAAAATGTAATTTATTTTAATTCTAAATAAGATTAGAAGTAAATAATTTAATTCAAAGTAATAAATTTGCAATAAATACCATTCATTATGAAGACATTAAAAAAAATATCTTTTTTATCATTTTTCCTGACTCTTTTATTAAGCAGTCAAAATATTTTTTCTCAAAGCAATAAATCAAATATAGAACAAGATCCTAAAATTGAGCAATTATTAGCCGAAAAAAGAAAAAACAATTCCGCTATTACCATCAATGACAAGTATAAAATTCAGATTTTCTACGGAAATATTGAAGAATCTAAAAAAACTTTAATCAATTTCAAAAAAGACTTTCCTAAAACAGACGGAACTATAGTTTTTAACAATCCCTCATACAAAGTTTGGGTAGGTAGTTTCAAATCTAAAATTGAAGCGGAAAACGCTCTAGCTTTAATCAAAAAGAAATACCCAACCGCCGTAATGATTAATCCTAACAAAAAATAAAAAAACCAACAAAAACAAGCTGATTGGTATGATTTTTGCGAGGTAATTCTCAACAAACTAACGAATTATGACAAAAAAAATATTTTTGGCAGGAGCGCTAATGGTGCTTGCTGCTGAATCGTCTTATAGTCAAGAGGTTAAAGACACAACCAACATACAAAACATTGAAGAAATTAAAATTCATTCCGATAAAATTTTCATCAACAAACACAAGGTTCCTTCTCAAATTGAAGTAATTTCAAAAGATAAAATAGAATTTCAAAATTTCCAAAATACAGCAGATATGTTAGCCAATTCAGGCGCATTATTTGTTCAAAAATCACAACAAGGTGGAGGATCTCCTGTTATTAGAGGTTTCGAATCGAGTCGCGTTTTACTTTTAGTAGACGGTATCCGAATGAATAATTTAATTTTTAGAGCAGGACATTTACAAAATGTAATTACCGTTGATGAAAATTTCTTAGAAAATGTATTAGTTCAATACGGCCCTACATCATCTTTATACGGAAGTGATGCGTTAGGCGGATCGGTTAACATGATTACTAAAAAAGCAAAATTTGGTAATGGTTTCATGGGAAACGTTAACACAAGATATTCTTCAGCAAACAATGAGAAATCTGGATATTTAGATATCAATTATGGAACATCAAATTTTGCATCTTTAACCGCTTTTTCTTATAATGATTTTGGCGATTTGAAAATGGGAAGAACCAAAAATCATAATGGAGATTTTTTTGGTGAACGAATATATTATGCAGAAACCATTAATGGTACGGATACAAATGTATTAAATCCAAACAAATACGTACAAGTTGGAAGCACCTATAAACAGTGGAACTTCATGCAAAAATTAGCCTACAAAACTAATAGTGGATTTACCCATGAATTAAACGTACAATATTCGAGCACGACAGACATTCCACGTTACGACAGATTAACGGAACGTAGTGGTGGAAACATGACTTTCGCAGAATGGTTTTACGGCCCACAAAAAAGAATTTTAGGCGTTTATAGTTTAGAAAAAGACAATTTATTTGGCAAAACAAATTTTCGCATGGATGCATCCTTTCAAGATGTTGAAGAAAGCAGAAATGACAGAAGATTTAACGATGCAAATGCTCGTTTAAGAACACAAACTGAAAATGTTTCTGTTTATAGTTTAAATGCTCATTTCAATACTCCTTTATTAAAAGGAAATTTATTTTATGGAATTGAAAATTATTACGAAACATTAAGTTCAACGGCATCTAGAGTAAATATTTATACCGGACAAACATACAGTGTAAACACAAGGTATCCTGATGGCGATAATTCTTTATTACGAAATGAAATTTATGCATCCTATTCAAAATCACAAAACAAATGGCATTATAATTTGGGTGGAAGAATTGGAAGTTCAAACCTAAAAAGTCAAATTATCAATAATTCAGCTTTCAACTTTCCTTTTACAGAAATCAATCAACAAAATATCACATACAGTGTTAATGCTGGTTTAGTGTATAATACTTCAGAAAATTTCATCCTTAAATCAAATGTTGGAACTGGATATAGAGCACCTAACATTGATGATTTAGCTAAAATTTTCGACACAACTACTAACGGTGTTTTAATTATTCCGAATAACGACTTAGGTCCAGAAACTACTATTACTACTGATTTTGGATTCGTAATCAAATCGAAAACGAATAAACATAATTTTGAAGCCACCTATTTTTACACAACAATTAATAATGCCATTGTTACAAAAGAATTTTCTTTAAATGGCACAACACAAATTGACAATGATAATGATGGGATTTTCAGCACTATTTTCGCTAATCAAAATGCTGGAAAGGCTTATATTACAGGTTTCAATGGAAATGTAAAAACAACTATTGCTAAAAACTTACAGTTTAATGGTTCGTATAATGTTACTGTAGGTCGCGTTACAAATAATGGAAATAACAGACCTTTAGACCATATTCCGCCTTATTATGGAAGATTAAGTTTTATTTATGCACCAAATTGGGGAACTTTTGAAGCTTACATGTTATTTAATGGCAAAAAACATTTAAAAGACTATTCTACAAGTGGAGAAGACAACTTACAATACGCACCTGCAAACGGAATGCCTGCTTGGGAAACTTATAATTTCAAAGCGTCTACAAAACAAATGTATGGCATAACACTTTATGCAGGAATGGAAAATATTTTAGATACTCAATATAGAGTTTTCGCATCTGGAATTAATGCTCCAGGAAGAAACATTTATGGTGGAGCAAAATATTGTTTCTAAATTCTAGAATCAAATAGTAATAAAAAATGCGTTCCGAGAAATCAGAACGCATTTTTTAATTAGGGTAATTTTTAACTTAATATTTTCCAGAAAGTAATTCGCCACCAATGGCAGATTTTGCTTCAATACCAATTTTTTTCATCATTTCATAAGTCGTACAAACAGCTGCTGAAGTAACTGGAATTCCACATTCTGCTTGAATTAAATCAATTGCTTCTAATGATGGCATTTGCACACAAGCCGAAGCAACTAAAACATCAACATCTGTTAAATCCAATTGCTTGTAAATTTCCAATAAATTCATTGGGTTTTGCGCTGCTACTTCTAAATTATCTGGAATTTCCAAAGCAATACTTTGTTTTACTTTGATACCTTGATGCTCAATATAATCTACAACCATATCCGTTAACGGACGCATATATGGTGTAATTATTGAAATTTGTTTTGCACCTAACGTTTTTAAACCATTAATTAATGCTCCTGCTGAAGTTACAATTGGCGTTGGAAAATCATTTGCAATCGTTTCTTGGTGTAAATTCACTTCTGAAACGCAGTGATAACCACGACCCATACTCATAATAGCTACTAAACAGGCATAACCCATAACATCAACATGTGCATCTGACAATTCTTGAGCACATTTTAAACTCATGGCATCCATCGCTTCCAATTCTTCTTTGGTCACTTTTTTCATACGCATTCTACTGCTGTGAAACGTAAAACGTTCTGGTAAAATGGTTTCGCGTGAGCGAAAAATGGCTGGTATTTCAGTTTCCATCGTTACGTTTGATGATGGAACTATTTGTCCTATTCTGTATTTCATTTTTATTTAGATTACAGTCGCAGTCGCAATTAACAGTTTGAAGACAGAAAACTGAGACTGAAAACTTTTTTTAAATTTCCTTAATCGTATTTACTATCGTACCAATTCCTTCTACAGTTGCTTCAACTACATCACCGTCATACATCCATTCTTGAGGATCTCTTCCAGCTCCTACTCCGGCTGGTGTTCCAGTAGCAATAATATCACCGGCTTCTAAAGTGAAAACTGTACTTAAATCTTCAATCAAATCATTAATATTGAATAACATGAATTTTGTATTCGAATTCTGTTTTTCAATTCCGTTTACTTTTAATGATAAATTCAAGTTATGTGGATTTTCGATTTCATCTTTTGTAACTAAAACTGGACCCATAGGTGCAAAAGTATCTTGCCCTTTTGATACAATCCATTGTCCTTCACGACGACAATCACGCGCAGAAATATCATTAATTACCGTATATCCGAAAACATAATCTAAAGCATCTTCTTTAGCTACATATTTTCCTTTTTTACTAATAACAACCGCTAATTCACATTCCCAATCTAATTGAGAAGTTAGTTTTGTGTTTTTAATAATTTCTGTATTCGTAGCCGTAACCGTTGTTGGTGGTTTCGAGAAAATAATTGGTTTTGCAGGTAATTTTCCTGTTGTATCCAATGTTCTTGCACTTTCTGCAACGTGTTCTGTATAATTTAATCCAATTCCGATGATGTTTTTTCTTGGTTTTTCGATTGGTGCTAAGAAAGTCACTTGATCTAATTCATAAGATATTTCCTCGAAGAAATTTTCTGGAGTTTCAGAAATTAATTCCGTGATTTCTTCGATAATTTCATAACCCATATCAATTAATTCCAACATATCGTTTGGTAATGGAAAATTAGAGATTTCACCAAAATCTTCCATATCGATAACTTGATTGTTATGAATAAAACCTAAACGTGGTTCGGTGTCTTGTGTTTTGTAAGTAAGTAGTTTCATTTTCTTTTAAGTATCTGAGTTTCTAAGTTACAAAGTAACAAAGTCTATTTTCTATTTTCTATTTTCTTTATTCTATTATCTGATGTCCGTTATTTTCTTCAAATGCTCTATCTTGATACAAACCTAAACTTTCAATTACTGGTAAATCGTTAAATTGAAATAAGCAAGCATCTTCTGTATCAGATAAATTATGATGTTCATGCCAAGCCCAAGAAGGTACACAGAAAATATCTCTTTCTTTCCAATCGTAACGTTTTCCATTAATAATTGAAAATCCTTTTCCTTTCGCACATTGATAAACGATGGAACCCGTGTGTTTGTGTGCTTTTCCTTTGAAACCTGCTGGCAATAATTGCATTGCTGCTCCCATCGTTTGCATTACGTGACCGCCTGTTAATGGATTTGAATATTGCATAAAAATTCCATCGAACGGATTTACATCTGAAACTTTTTGTGTTTCTAAAAGTGAAGGATAAACGTTTTTCCAAGAATATTTAAATAACGGTGAATATGGTTTATCCCAAGCTTTATCGGCAGGAATTAATCCCGCACAACCATACGTCATTGGCGAAAAATTCAACGGTTTTACTAAAGGCTGTTTGCCATCATACACAGCATAATCATTCGCTTCTAAAGCATTTACTAATGGAATATCTAAACCATCTTGCCAAATACATGTTTTTCCTCCTTCTTCTACGCCATGTTCATGCCAAGTGGAATTCGGAGTAATAACGAAATCATTAACTTCCAACATGATTTTATTTCCATCTACAACGGTATAGCCTTTATCACCTTCCATAATGAAACGCAATGCCGAAGCACGATGACGATGCGCCGAAGTACTTTCTCCAGGACGAGTCACTTGAATTCCAGTATACAACCAACCTACCGCTGCCGAAACATCTTTACGTTTGTCGTTAACTAAATATACTACACGTCTTCCGGCTTGTTCTGGCGTTACTAATTCAGAAGATTTTAGTACTAATTCTCGTAAATCATCATATTTCCAAAGCATTGGAACTGATGAACTTCTTGGTTCCCAAGGTTCAATATCGTTAGCAACTGTCCATAATGCCCCAGCACCAAGCGTTTCTAATTCTTTATAATACGCTACTAATTCTGGTGAATCTTGAACTCGAGCGCGACCAATTACGTCATCTGAAAATTTATCTTCCATAACTTATGTTTTAAATCTGACAGGATTTAAAAACCTGTCAGATTGAATTATCTCTTATTAAATTCTTCGTGATTATCTATAAATGTAATTTTTCGAGTTGGAGCAATATTTACTCTTAAATCGAAAATATCAAATCGGTTATAATGTCCCAAAATATCATGCATTTGTTTTGGTTGTATGCATTTTTCTAGATCGATATCAGCATACACCATTCCTTCATCATCAATTAAAGGCTCTCCAATAACTGCTCCATTCGGACCAATAAATCCTGAAAAAGCAGAGTTTTTACGAGTCAGTAATTCCTCCACATTTGGAACATCTTCTTTTAAAGCATCCATAATTTCTTTGGAAATTGTAGAACACGAAACAATCGTAAACAATTTTCCTTCGAAAGAATGTGCTGCGGCACGAATTTTAATCGCTTCCGCCATATTATAATCTGGTGGCGCAACTGGCAATGAAATGTAATTCGCAATATGAATTAATTCACCTTGAGAAAGCAACGTAAAACGTGCTAATGTATTGGTATTTTCTCCACAAGCCAATGTTCCTATTGGACCAATTTCTGTATTATATACTTTTAAAGAAGAACCATCACCAGACGTCCACGTTAATTTTTCAGCCCAAGTTGGCACTAATTTTCTGTGTTTTCCAATTAATACACCATTATTATCAATGATTAAATTAGTGTTGTAAATTTCACCATAGCTATCTCCACGCTCGTTTACACCAATTACAATATGAATGTTATACTCTTTTGCCGCTTGAAATAAAGGTTGCATTTCGGCATCTTCAACTTTTACAGAACATTTATATAGTTTTTCGTACCATTTACTTCCTTGAACTGGCGTCATGATCCAATTCCAATACGGATAACCGGCTACAAAAACTTCAGGAAAAGCAATCAATTGTGCGCCATTTTGACTCGCTTCTTTAATAAAAGTAATTGCTTTTTCAACTGTTTTTTCTACATTTAGAAAAACAGGTGAGGTTTGTACAGTGGCTGCTTTGAATTTTTTAAAGTCCATAATTTGTTATTTCACAGAGTTTCGCAGAGAATTTTCACGGAGAAACGCTAAGTTAGAGACACTTCGACTCCCGAAAATTCGGGACAGTGCGACAATATTATATTATAAATTTACTTATTTTATTTTTCATTTCTTCGTTAAACGCTTCCGATTTAACTGAATTTCTATCTTCAGAAATACTCACGTTTACTAAAGTTACTTCACCTTCTAAGACAGTGTTTTCATTTTCGTTTACAAATTGAAATCCACATAAAATTGAAGAATTACGCAATTCTTTCACCCATAATTTTTTGGTTAAAACTTCTCCTAATCGGGCTGGCGATTTGAATTGAATTTTCAAATCTACTGTTGGAATTCCGTTGGTTTCATGCATTTTTGAAAATGGTCGTTCTAAGGCTTCTTCAAACCAATCTTCCACGATACCATTTAGCATTTCTAGAAATCTTGGATAGAACACAATTCCAGCAAAATCAATATGTTGGAAACGAATTTTTTCTTGTTTTATAAAAGGTTGATTCATGTTTTTATTTTAAGTTGCGAAGTTGGTAATGAAGACGCAAAGTCGCAAAGTTTTAATGTTTATTATTATTTCATTTATCCCCTAAGTTGTGGATCCCGATTATATTGGGAGCACGATGCTAGGATTAACTTCTAAAATTTATCAGCACTTGCTTTTTTCCAAAAATACAAAAATTCTTTCGGCACTGTAGTTTCATTCAGCAAACAACCTGTTTCTAATTCTGGGAATATTTCAGCAAATGTTTCTACTTTATTTCGATCTATTCTTGTGGTTACCACGTCTCGAGTTACTTCATCTGGATGTGCTAAACCGGCCGAAGCCATTAAATCCATAGCGCTTTTTACAGTTTCATGTTGAAAACGTGCTACACGAACACTTTTTTCTTCTGGAACCAAACCTTTCATTAGGTTCGGATCTTGTGTTGCAACGCCTGTTGGACAGGTATTAGCATGACATTCCAAGGCTTGAATACATCCTAAGGCAAACATCATTCCTCTAGCAGAATTACATAAATCGGCACCCAACGATAAATTTCTGATAATATCAAAACCAGTAATTACTTTACCAGAAGCTATTATTTTAATTTGATTTTTTATTCCGAAACCGTTTAAGGCATCATAAACAAAAGCAATTGCATCACGAAGAGGCATTCCAACATGATCGGAATATTCTTGTGGAGCAGCACCAGTTCCACCTTCGCCACCATCGACTGTAATGAAATCTAAATAAGTATTCGTTTCCACCATCGCTTTACAAATGGATAAAAACTCCGATTTATTTCCGATACAAATTTTCATTCCTATCGGTTTTCCACCGGAACCTTTTCGCAATAATTTTACAAAATCCATTAATTCTAATGGCGTTGTAAAAGCAGAATGTGTAGGTGGTGAAATGATATCCTTTCCTTTTGAAACCAAACGTATTGCAGCAATTTCATCCGTAACTTTAGCTTTGGGTAAAATTCCACCATGTCCCGGTTTCGCTCCTTGAGAAAACTTAATTTCAATCATTTTTACGTTTTCCAAAGTGGCTCTCTTTTCGAATTCTTCATAATTGAATTTCCCATCTTCTGTTCTACAACTGAAATAACCGGTTCCAATATTCCAAACTACATCACCACCTTGTAAATGATAGGGCGATAATCCGCCTTCTCCTGTATTATGAAAAAAGCCGCCTTGTTTGGCTCCATTATTTAATGCTAAAATGGCATTTTTACTTAACGAACCAAAACTCATCGCACTAATATTAAACATACTCGCATGATATGGTTTTGTACATTGTGATGAACCAATTTGTACACGTGGGTTTTCATTAACTGTTGAAAAGGAAATTGCACGAATACTGTGATTGATCCATTCGTAACCATCTTGATATACGTCTAATTGCGTACCAAAAGGCATCGAATCTGTTTCTTTTTTACTTCTTTGGTACACAATACTTCTTTGCAAACGATTAAATGGTTTTCCATCTAAATCAGTTTCAACAAAATATTGACGAATTTCTGGACCTAAACTTTCTAATACATAACGCATTCTACCTAAAAGTGGAAAGTTTCTACGAATTGTTTTTTTAGATTGATACATGTCGTACAATCCCATCGCAATAAGTGGTAGAAACAACATAAACAAAAACACGAATTTCCAATTGATGTAAATTAAAATCCCTGTAATTGCAATTAGTGTTAAACTTATGATTAGAAATGCTTTTCTCATGTTGCTATTTCAGTTTAAATCGTTGAATTTTACCTGTTTCGGTTTTTGGTAAACTTTCTACAAAGTTAATTATTCTTGGATATTTATAGGGAGCAGCAGCGTTTTTAAACCAATTTTGAATTTGTGTTTTAAAATTATCATTTGCTTTCTCACTTTCTTTTAAAACAATATGCGCACAAACTAGCATACCACGCTCTTCATCAGGCAAACCAACAACTGCACATTCTAAAATATCTTCATGCGTTAAAAGTACCGATTCCACTTCAATAGCGGCAATATTATAACCTGAAGAAATAATCATATCATCGCCACGAGCCACAAAATAAAAATAGCCTTCTTCATCCTGACGAAACACGTCGCCAGTAATGTTCCAACCCTTTTCAACATATTCACGTTGTTTATCTTCTCGATTTAAATATTTACAACCAGTAATTCCTTTTACGGCTAATCTACCTGGTTCATTTCTAGAAACTTCATTTCCGTTAGCATCGATAATTTTTGCTTCATAACCCGTAATTGCCACACCTGTTGCACCCGGTTTCATGTTTTCTTCATTGGATGAAATAAAAATATGAAGCATTTCAGTTGCTCCAATTCCGTCAATGATTTTCAAACCTGTTGCATCGTACCAATCTTGCCAAACTTTTAACGGTAAGGTTTCGCCAGCAGAAACACATTTACGAAGACTCGAAATATCAAACTCATCTACTTTTGTTGTGATGATTCGCCATGCTGTTGGGGCTGTGAAACAAATGGTAACTTTATAGTCTTGAATTGCTTTTAACAATAAATCTGGACTCGGTTTTTCAATTAGAAATGTTGATGCACCAAAATACATTGGAAACAACACCAAACCACCTAAACCAAATGTAAATCCAAGAGGCGGACTACCGATAAACACATCATTTTGGGTTGGTTGTAATGAGTATTGCGGAAATGCTTCGCAAATATTTAAAATATCTTTATGATAATGTGCCGTCATTTTTGGCAATCCTGTTGTTCCAGAAGTAAAACCAATTAATGCAACAGAATCTGCTTTGGAATGATTATTTTGAAACGTTTTTGGTTTTGAAACCATTTTTTCTTCTAAATCTGCATTTCTAAAGAAACTCACTTTTTTAAGAAAATCAGAATGAACCAAATTCATTTCTTCCGCTAATTCACTATCACAAATCGCATGAGAAATTTCAGCACAGTCAATAATAGTTGTTAATTCTTTCGAACGTAATAAAGGCATGGTTGCAACAACGATTCCGCCCGCTTTTAAAACAG
Organism: Flavobacterium urocaniciphilum; assembly: GCF_900110615.1. Taxonomy (GTDB): domain Bacteria; phylum Bacteroidota; class Bacteroidia; order Flavobacteriales; family Flavobacteriaceae; genus Flavobacterium; species Flavobacterium urocaniciphilum. The sequence goes on along the minus strand of NZ_FOEI01000007.1, from coordinate 67,014 downwards.
CATACCAACAAGCTACCATCATTGGATTATTTGCAGAACGCAGTAATACTCTATTACCAGATTGTAAACCTAATTCGTCTACTAAAACATGAGCAATTTGATTGGCTTTTTCGTATAAATCTTGATAGGTCCAAGTCTCTTCGAAAGTTCGGATACAAATATTGTTACCTCTTCCTTCTTTGATATGATTATCGAGTAATTTTTCAACACAATTCAACATTTCTGGTCGATTGAATTGTGGTAAATCCAAGAATTTATATTCTGGTTGTAATTCCAGATTTGGTAAATTTATTTGTGCGAAATTGTCTAACATTTTAAAATTCCAATTTTTAAAATTCCAAATTCCAACATGTATATTTTTTGGGATTTGGGATTTGGGATTTGATTTTTGTAATTTACTTTTTATTACTTTTTGGTTTTAAAGCTATTTTCATGCCTTCCGTTTGTTTTCTTTCCGAAGCTTTTAACGGATACAAATGCGAAATTCCCATTTTATATGGATTTGGAATATCTGTCGCTTGAAATTGCTCGTAAGCTTGCGCATTTCTAACAAAATTCGCATCCAATAATAGAGGTCTTCCTAAAGCAACTAAATCGGCACGACCATTTAAAATAATCGTATTTATTTGATCAATATCTTGAATATAACCTGTTGTAATTGTAGGAATGTGAACTGTATTTCTCACAGCATCTGAAAATGGCGTTTGCCACATTCTTCCTGTTTGAGGTTTTTGTCCAGCCACTGTATTTCCTGTTGAAACATTGATAATATCCGCACCAGCGTTTTTGAAAGCCGTAGCCATTGTGATAACATCTTGTTCTGAAATTCCGTTTTGAGCCCAATCGGATGCTGAAATACGAACCGACATTGGTTTTTCTTTTAGGAAAACACTTCTCATTTCGGTAAAAACTCTCAATGGAAATTTTAATCGGTTTTCGATGCTTCCACCAAATTCATCGGTTCTAGTATTCGTTAATGGCGATAAGAAAGACGCTAATAAAAATCCGTGATGCGCTTGCAATTCAATCATATCAAAACCAGCTTCATCAGCATTTTTAGTCGCTTGAACAAATTGAGACGCTACCAAATCCATATCAACAATTGACATTTCTTTAGGAGTTGCAGAAACTTCGTTAAATGGAATGGCTGAAGCGGAAAGTAATTCCCAACCAGAACCAGTATATAAATCTTCCCAAGGTTTTTTTGTTGCACCTTTTCGACCCGAATGCCCTAATTGAATTCCGATTTTAGTTTGTGTATAGTTATGAATGAAATCGGTAATCCGTTTCCATTCTGTAATTTGAGAGTCGTTATAAATTCCGGCACAACCTTCTGTGATTCTACCTGTTTCTGAAACAGCGGTCATTTCAGTTAATATCAACCCTAAGCCACCAACTGCTCTTGAAGTATAATGCTGGAAATGCCAATCGTTTACCAATCCGTTTTCAGCAGTATATTGCCCCATCGGCGACATTACGATTCGATTTTGTAATTCTAAATTTCTTAGTTTGAAAGTTGAAAAGGCAGCAGGCACTTCGACAAGCTCAGTGTGACAATTATCGTTAAACTCTTTCAAAACTTTATCTGTAAACGATTTATCGCGTAAGCGTAAGTTTTCGAAAGTCACTTTTTTTGCACGCGTCATGCATCCGAAAGCAAATTGATAAAAAGGATGTTGATTGTGACGATTCATGTTTTCGAACCAATCTAATGAAACCAACGCCGCATATTGAATCATTTCAACTGTATTTTTACGAGTTTTATCATATTGTTGAAAGGCTGCTTGAACATCGTTTGGATTGGCGATTACTGCATCCGATAATCCAATTGCAGAATCCATGGCTAATTTCGTTCCAGAACCAATAGAATAATGAGCTGTAGCTTTAGCATCACCTAATAAAACGATATTTTTATGATACCAATTTTCATTTGTTACGTGAGGAAATTGACGCCAATGTGATTTATTTGAAATTAATGGATGTCCGTCTAATTCTGCCGTGAAGATTGAAGCAATTTTTGCCATGGTGTCTTCTTCATTTGTGACTTCAAAACCGTGTTTTTGCCAAGTTTCATCCGAACATTCAAAAATCCAAGTACTCATACCTTCTTCATATTGATACGTATGCGCCACGATTAAACCATGTTCTGTATTTCTGAAAAAGTAAGTAAAAGCATCTAATGGTTTTGTTGAACCCAACCAAACGAAACGGTTTTTCTTCATTTCGATTTTAGTCCCAAATTCCTTTTCATATTGTGTACGAATCGCACTTCCAATTCCGTCTGAAGCTAAAATAATATCTGAATCAGCAAATTGATCTAAATCGTCTACATTTTGTTCGAAGTGTAAATTTACACCTTCTTCCCTACATCTTTGGTGTAATAATTTTAGCAATGTTTTTCGAGAACATCCACAAAAACCATTTCCGGCAACACTCACTTCTTCTCCATCTCGAGCCACAATAATATCATCCCAATACGCAAATTCACTACGAATAAGTTCATACGATTGCATATCGCGTTTTAAGAATTCACCAAGTGTTTCATCAGAGAAAACTACTCCAAATCCAAAACTATCATCAGGTCTGTTTCGTTCGTACACATTGATTTCACAATGTGGCATTGCTTTTTTGGTTAATATCGAGAAATAAAGTCCGCCTGGACCACCACCAATTACTGTAATTTTCATTCTTTTCAATTGATAATTAACAAAGAAGATTGATAATTATACGCTTTAAATTATTTATTTTTTCATGAAATCAAATGCGCCTTTACGCAAATTGATATTGTATTCTAAATAGGCTTTTAAACACGCCAAGAAATTAGACCATCCGAAAGAATTTCCAGAAAGCCATTTTAAGCCTGCTTCATTATTTTCCATACTTTTTTCTGAAATAGAAACTAAAGTCGAATTGTTTTCTTTTTCAGAAAGTGTAATTTCAACCAATAAATTTTTCCCAGAATTTTCCCAATAAAAAGAAATGCATTGGTTAGCTTCTACTTTTTCGATTTGAACAGGACATTCGAAATCGAATTCAGGAAATTTCCAGATTAGGTTTTTCCCTGATTCCATTATTCCTGTGCTTTGAGAAATGAAATAATTGGACATTTTTTCGGGGTAGATAATCGCTTCAAAAACTTCGTGAATTGGTTTTTGAATTTGCATTGCACAATTAATTTCTAATTTCTCCATATTCATTTATCTTTTGATGGAGAAAATTTCTCCAAGTTTAGAATAATTAGAACCCGCTAAACGAGCTACAGGTTTATACGTTTCAAGGTTGATTCTGTGATTTTCAAGAAGTATTGAATCATCAATATGCATCGTAAGAATTTTTCCGATAATGATACAAGCGCCACCATTTTTATGATTTTCGATGAAATAATGATGTACCATTTCACATTCAAAATGAACTAAACTTTCTTTAACACGTTTTGGTTTCACAAAAACGGAGTGGATTGGAGTAACTTTAGCCAATTCGAATTCATCAACATCTGCAGCAACACTTTGAGAAGTGGTATTCATTTGTTCTACGACATCTTCAGTTACCAAATTGACTACAAATTGTTTGTTCAGAATGATATTATTAAGCGTGTCTTTGTTTTTGTTTCCGGTACGAACTGTTGAAAACATAACATGAGGCGGATCTTCACTCACCACATTAAAAAAAGAAAAAGGCGCTAGATTATTCGTTCCGTTACTATCTATAGTCGAAACCCAACCAATTGGACGAGGAATAACTGTTCCTGTCAATAATTTGTATAAAGCCGAAGATTCGGTATTTTGAATGTCGAATTGCATTTTTGAGTTTTAATATGCTCAAAAATAAGGTAAAAAATATAAAAAATGTATTTTTTTAGGTTTTAAATTTTCGGAATTTCGAGTGAATTTGTGTGAATTTTAAATTATTTTATAATCCACATCAGCATATTTTTATTGGCTTTTAGTAAGGCATCAATTTCATACATGCTTTCGTTGGAAACTGCTGGGCAACCCCAACCTTCTGGCGTTCCTTCCGGATATACTTCATCTGTTGAAATCTTTTCCCAAGAATGCAGCACGATGGCGCGTTTAACTGCATTAGAATTGGTTTCGTCTTTTCCAATAAGCAGATAATTGACTTTTATTCCCCACTGACTAACCCCACGAGAACTGATTACATATTTACCAATAGAAGAACAATGCGAATCCGGTTCGTTAGAAATGGGCGCATCTTCTTTACTTGATGTCCAACTCCACATATTTTCGCCACAACCGTGACTCACCATATACGAATTTGTGATGGTTTCTTTTTTCAAATCGTACACAAAGAAACGTTTTAAACCAGAATGCAATCCTAAATTGATAAGGATAAATTTATTTTGATTGAGATTATTCTTATTAACATAGCTCTTTGCTTCGTTAATATACGAACCATAATCTTTAGCTTTTAATTCGGTTTTTTCTGAATCGATTCTAGCTAATTTCTGACTTGGTGTTTCATTTTTACAGGAAATAAAAAAAACTGCTATAAGAACTATTTTTATGTATTGCATTGGAATTTTTATTGGATAACGAAGAAAATGAAAATTTAGTATCTACATAAAAAAGAATGCTTTTTACCTCGCTATGACTGAAAATAAAAAATCCCGATATCAATCGGGATTTTTTAAGCTATTATTTTAATTTTTTCTTTACTTCTACTTCGTGGAAACTTTCAATGATATCGTATTCTTTGATATCGTTGTAGCCTTTAATTTGCATACCACAATCGTATCCTTTAGTAACTTCTTTAACGTCGTCTTTGAAACGTCTTAAGGCAACTAATTCACCTGTGAAGATTACTACACCTTCTCTAATTAAACGAATTCTGTTATTACGAACAATTTTACCATCTGTAACCATACATCCAGCGATTGTACCTACTTTAGAAACTTTGAATAATTCTCTAATTTCTGCAGTACCAGTAATTTCTTCTTTCAATTCTGGAGAAAGCATTCCTTCCATCGCGTCTTTTAAATCGTCGATAGCTGCGTAAATAATTGAATAGTTACGGATATCGATTTCTTCTTTTTCAGCTAAGGCTTTTGCATTTCCAGCAGGACGAACGTTAAATCCGAAGATAATCGCATCAGAAGCAGAAGCTAATAATACGTCAGATTCTGTAATCGCTCCAACTCCTTTGTGAATGATATTGATTTGAATTTCTTCTGTTGATAATTTAGAGAACGAATCCGATAACGCTTCAACCGAACCATCCACGTCTCCTTTAAGGATAATGTTTAATTCTTTAAATTGACCTAAAGCAATTCGACGTCCGATTTCATCAAGAGTAGTATGTTTCTTAACTCTAGCCGATTGCTCACGTTGTAATTGTGTACGTTTTACTGCAATTTGTTTTGCTTCTCTTTCGTCTTCGTAAACGTTGAATTTATCACCCGCTGTTGGCGCACCATCTAACCCTAAGATTGATACTGGTGTTGACGGTCCAGCTTCTTTAACTTGATTACCTCTTTCGTCGAACATTGCACGGATTTTTCCATGGTTTCTACCTGCAAGTACGTAATCTCCAATTTTCAACGTTCCAGCTTGAACTAAGATTGTAGAAACATAACCACGACCTTTGTCTAATTGTGCTTCAACAACTGTTCCTAATGCTGGTTTATTTGGATTAGCTTTCAGTTCTAAAACTTCAGCTTCTAATAATACTTTTTCTAATAATTCGTTAACTCCTTGTCCGAATTTCGCAGAAATATCATGTGACTGGTATTTTCCACCCCAATCTTCAACTAATAAATTCATAGCCGCTAATTGTTCCTTAATTCTTTCAGGATTAGCATTTGGCTTATCTACTTTATTAATAGCAAAAATCATTGGTACACCTGCTGCTTGTGCGTGAGAAATCGCTTCTTTTGTTTGAGGCATGATTTCATCATCGGCAGCAACTACGATAATTGCGATATCGGTAACTTGAGCTCCACGAGCACGCATCGCTGTAAAGGCTTCGTGACCAGGTGTATCTAAGAACGTAATTTCTTGTCCACCTTCTAACTCTACTCCATATGCTCCAATGTGCTGTGTAATACCACCCGACTCACCAGCAATTACATTTGCTTTACGAATATAATCCAGTAAAGATGTTTTACCGTGGTCTACGTGACCCATTACCGTTACAATTGGTGCTCTGTGTTCTAATTCTTCTGGTTTATCTTCAACTACAACAATATTTTCTTCAATATCTGTTGTAATGAATTGTACTTCATAACCAAATTCGTCTGCAACAATAGATAATGTTTCAGCATCCAAACGTTGGTTCATTGTTACCATGATTCCAAGAGACATACATGTTCCAATAACTTTCGTAATTGGCACATCCATCATCGTAGCAATTTCACCTACCGTTACGAATTCAGTAACTTTAAGGATTTTGCTTTCTAAATCTAATTGTGACAATTCATCTTCCGTACGTTGACGGTGAGAATCTCTTTTATCTCTTCTATATTTTGCCGCTTTAGACTTATTACCTTTACCTTGTAATCTTTCTAAAGTTTCTTTAATTTGATTTTTTACTTCTTCTTCAGTTGGCTCAACTTTTACAATTGGAGTTGATTTATTGAAACCTGGTTTTTTGAAACCACCTCCGCCTTGTCCGCCTTGGTATGGTTTTTTGAATCCGCCACCTTGTGCATTACCACCACCTTGAGCAGTACCACCTTGTCCTCCAGCACCTGGAGTTCCTGGTTTTGCAATTCTTTTACGTTTATTAGCTCCCGCTTGACCTTGACCTGGTGTTCCTGGTTTATTAGCTCCAGCAGCATTTGGCGTTCCTGGTTTTGCGTCTTTTTTGAAGTCTTCTTTTTTCTTTTTAGGCTTATTGAATTGCGATAAATCAATTGTTTGCCCAGTAAAAGTAGCACCAGAAAGTTTTTGATATTGTGTTTCAACTCTTTCTTCAACAGGAGTTCCATCTGCATTAAACTCTTGAGGTTTTACAGTTGGTTCTTCTTTAGCAACAGGTTTTTCAACAACCACTTCTTGTGGTTTTTCTGAAGGTTTTTCAGAAGGTTTTTCAGAAGGTTTTTTCTCAGCTGGAACAGATTTGTCTGAAGGTTTTTCTGCAACTACTGGTTTTTCTTCTTTAGCAACAACAATATTTTCTTTAGCAACAATTTCAGGTTTTTCTTCTTTTGGCTGTTCTACTTTTTTAGGATTTAAATCAATTTTTCCTAACGTTACTGGAGCAGTAACTGTAGCACGAGCTTTGATAACTTCTTGTCTTTGTCTTTCTTCTTCAGCAAGACGTTTCACTTCAAGTTCTTTTTCGATTTCGCGCTTTAATGCTTCTTTTTCTTTTTTCTTTTCCTCACCAACTTCCTTAGAAGCTACTTTGTTTCCTTTATCGGCCGAAAAAATATTGCATAAAACATCATACTCCGACTGAGAAACCTTTGCATTGGGACTGTGCTCAATGGTGTGACCCTTTTCTTTTAAGGTGTCCACGGCTCTATCAAGTGAAATATTAAATTCTTTTAAAACCTTACTAATTCGTATTACTCTTTCTTCAGACATATATTGTATTTTGCTAATTTCTGTTGTTGTGCTGTTGCTATAAAGTTAAAGGATTATCCTTCTAATTCTGCTTTTAAAATTTTGATAACGTCTAAGATAGTTTCTTCTTCAAGATCTGTTCTTCTAACTAAGTCAGCCACATCTTGATCTACAATACTTCTTGCCGTATCTAAACCGATTTTTTCAAACTCTTCAATTACCCACTCATCGATTTCGTCGATAAATTCTCTTAATTCTACGTCATCTTCTTCTTCAACAATTCCTTCACGGATTACATCTAATTCGTAACCAGTTAATTGACTTGCTAATTTAATGTTTTGACCGTTACGTCCGATAGCTTTTGAAACTTCTTCGATTTTTAAGAAAACTTCTGCTTTTTTATTCTCTTCGTCAATTTTAACTGAAGAAACTTTTGCAGGACTTAAAGCTCTTGTAATGTATAATTGCGTATTTGTTGTAAAGTTGATTACATCGATATTTTCGTTTCCTAATTCACGAACAATTCCATGAATACGAGAACCTTTCATACCAACACAAGCACCAACTGGATCAATTCTATCATCATAAGAATCTACAGCTACTTTTGCTTTTTCACCTGGAATTCTTACTACTTTTTTAATATTGATTAAACCATCAAATACTTCCGGAATTTCTTGTTCGAATAATTTCTCTAAGAAACTTGGTGCCGTTCTAGACATTATAATTTGAGGTTTATTACCTTTTAATTCTACGCTTTCTATAATTCCTCTTACATTTTCTCCTTTTTTGAAGAAATCATTAGGAATTTGTTTTTCTTTAGGTAACACAATTTCGTTACCATCATCATCCATTAATACTACCATTTTTGGTCTAACATGATGAACTTCAGCCGTATAAATATCACCAATTAAATCTTTAAATTGTTTGTAAAGATTTGTATTGTCATGCTCATGAATTTTAGAAATTAAATTCTGACGTAAAGCCAAAATTGCTCTTCTTCCAAGATCGATTAATTTTACTTCTTCAGAAACATCTTCACCAACTTCAAAATCTGGCTCAATTTTTCTAGCTTCTGTTAATGAAATTTCAGAATTTTCATCTTCCACTTCATCATCAGCCACAACAACACGGTTTCTCCAAATTTCCATATCTCCTTTATCAGGATTAATGATAATATCGAAGTTGTCATCTGAACCATATTTCTTTTTCAACGCATTTCTAAACACATCTTCCAAAATCGCCATTAAGGTAACTCTGTCAATTAGTTTATCGTCTTTAAATTCTGAAAATGAATCTATTAATGCAATATTCTCCATGCTATGCTTTATTAATTAAAATGATATTATTACTACTGCTTCTTTTATTTCTGAATAAGGAAGTTTTACATTTTTCTCTACTGTAACTTTTCCTTTTCCTATTTCTTTTGGTTCTCTTGCTTTCCAAGTTAACGTTGCAAAATCATCATCTGCATCGGCTAAAGTCGCTTCAATTTCTTCTTGAGAAACCGTTTTAACTTTAAGCGTTCTTCCAATATTTTTCTTGTATTGTCTTACTAATTTTAACGGACTTGAAATTCCTGCAGAAGCAACTTCCAATGAAAAATCTACATCTTCCGTCTCTAAATCAGCATTTAACGCTTTGTTAATATTGATGCAATCTTGCAAATTCACACCTGAATCGCCATCTAAAACCACATTAATCTTATTTGCTTCTGTAATTGATAAATCGATTAAAAACAAATGTTGATTTTCCTCTAAGGCCTTATCAAGTAAGGCTTTTACTTTTTCTTTAAATGTCATTTTTATAAAAAGAGGCACGCGTTGCGTGCCTCATTATTTGGTTCATTACTAAATAACTGTGCAAATATACAACATTTTTTTGAAAATGACCAAATATTTCATTTTTGAAAAAAAGTTAACCAATTCAAAAATAATTTTGTAATTTTATGGAGTAAACAAACTCAAAAACTAAATTTTTATATTTATGAAAACCATTTTAGTCCCAACTGATTTTTCTAAACATGCCGAAAGCGCTTTAAAAGTAGCCGCCCAAATTGCAAAAAAAAATAATGGAAACATTATTTTACTACATATGTTAGAATTATCAACTTCAGGTAACGACGCCCTTTCTACATCTCATGAAATCCCTGAACTAATATTTTTCAAAAACGCTGCAGTAGATAAATTAGCAGATTTAGAAAACGCTCCGTATTTAGACGGTTTGGATGTTGCTAGTTTAGTACAATTCAACATGGCTCACGAAGGAATTATCGATAACGCTAAAAAACACAATGCTGATCTTATTGTTATGGGATCTCATGGCGCAAGCGGATTTCACGAAATGTTCGTAGGTTCAAATGCTGAAAAAGTAGTTAGATATTCTGACATTCCGGTATTAGTTATCAAAAAAGAAGAAGAAGATTTCAAAGCTGAAACCATCACTTTCGCATCTGATTTTTCAAGTGAAATTAAAAAACCATTTGAAAAAGTAGTTGATTTCGCCAAAAGCTTTAACTCTCACATCAATTTATTGTATGTAATTACTCCAAACAACTTTACTACAACTAGATCTGCTGAAGAAAAAGTTAAAGGATTTATTGAAGAATTTAATTTTGATAATTTTTCAACTCACATCTATAACGATATCAATGTTGAAAAAGGAATTCTACATTTCGCAAAAGACCATGGGTCTGATGTAATTGGAGTGTGCACGCACGGAAGAAAAGGATTATCTCACTTCTTAAACGGTAGTATTTCTGAAGATTTAGTAAATCACGCTAAAAGACCAGTTGTAACTTTTAAAATATAAGTTACAAACTAAATAAAATAAAAAATCCCGCCTTTTGAGCGGGATTTTTTGTTGGTCCACAAGGACTCGAACCTTGAATGACGGTACCAAAAACCGGAGTGTTACCATTACACCATGGACCAATTATTTCGTAATTGCGAGTGCAAATGTAATACATATTTTAAAACTTGCAAATATTTTTTTAAAAATTTTTAAGAAAAAATTAATTGCTAATCTCTTTAATAAATAGTTTCTTTGTAATCTAAATTAATTTAGCACAAATATGACTACATTTAATTACAGCAAATGGAACACCTTAATTGGTTGGTTTGCTTTTATTGTTGCATTAATTACTTATACCTTAACTGTAGAACCTACGATGAGTTTTTGGGACTGTGGTGAATACATCGCTACAGCTGCAAAATTAGAAGTTGGACATCCACCTGGCGCTCCATTATATCAAATGATAGGTGCCTTTTTTGCCATGTTTGCTTTAGACAAAACTCAAATTGCATTAATGGTTAATATGATGTCGGTGTTTTCTAGCGCCTTTACTATTCTATTTATGTATTGGTCGACTTCAAAAATCATCCGTAAAATTATTAAAGCCACTACAGAATGGAATACTAATAATGAAAAAATTACATTAGGTGCTTCATTAGTAGCTGCTTTATCCTACACTTTTACAGATAGTTTTTGGTTTAATGCCGTAGAAGCAGAAGTATATTCAATGGCGTCATTATTTATTGCTATTTTATTTTGGCTAGGCTTAAAATGGGAAGAAGATTTAGATAACGAAAGAGGAAACAAATGGTTGATCCTTATTTCATTAGTAATCGGACTTTCATTCGGAGTTCACTTCATGGCTTTATTAGCATTACCATCAATTGGGATGTTATACTTTTTCAAAAAACAAGAAAAAATCACTGTTAAAAATTTCATCATAGCAAACATTGTAATCTTAGCTATTTTGATGTTTATCTTCAAATTTTTACTACCTTATACTTTATCGTTCTTTGCAAAAACGGAAATATTTGCTGTAAATTCTTTAGGCTTACCTTTTAACTCAGGTACTATAATCGCCTTTTTATTAATTGTTGTTGGTTTTTACTACGGATTAAGCTACACAAAGAAAAAAGGATTAGTACATTACAATACATTATTATTATGTGTATTATTCTTATTAGTAGGTTTTTCAACTTGGATAATGTTACCTGTAAGAGCTAATTCTAACATTAGCATTAATGAAAATAAACCAAGTGATGCTGCTGAAGTTTTAGCCTATTATAACCGTGAACAATACGGAGAACAAAAATTATTTTACGGTCCACAATATTCAAATTTATATGCTGGTTCAGATGAAGAAAATCCATATTCAGATGACAAACCAAATTATGAAAGAGACGAAAGAACAGGAAAATACATCATTACAAATAATTTTAAAAACGCGAAACACAATCCAAATTCGCAGCATAATGCCTTTTTACCTCGTTTATGGAGTGAAGAGCACGCAAAAAACTACATGACATTCACCAAACCTTTAGAGTTTAAAATAAATCATGATGCGTTTTTTGAAGAAGATGGAGAAATTAACGAAGAAAAATTAGGTCAATTTACAGAAATTGTTTCTGATTTCAGAAGTCAGTTTGCCTCTAGAAAAATTGGTTTAGACGAATACGAAGATTTCTTAAAAACATATAGCGATTACTTAATTATCGAGAAACCAACCTTTTCAGACAATATGAAATTTATGTTTGAATACCAATTTGGTTACATGTATTTCCGTTATTTAATGTGGAATTTTGTTGGAAGACAAAACGACCTTCAAGGAAATTATGAAAGTTTAGAAGGAAATTGGTTAAGCGGTATTGGATTTATTGATCAAATGCACTTAGACAACCAATCGGCTTTAACAAGCGATATGAAAAACAATAAAGGTAGAAACACTTATTTCTTTTTACCTTTCATTTTAGCAATCATCGGAATGGTTTATCATGCTAAAAAAGAATGGAAATCATTTTATGTATTGTTATTATTATTCTTATTTACAGGCTTAATATTAAAAGTATACCTAAACGAAAGACCTTTTGAACCAAGAGAAAGAGATTATGCTTTAGTAGGCTCGTTCTATATTTTTGCCATGTGGATTGGTGTGGGTGTGTATGCCATTTATCAATATATTTTAAAATATGTAAATCCGAAAGTGGCTATGCCAGTTGTATTAGCTACAACTTTATTAGCTTCACCAGTAGTTTTAGCATCTCAAAACTGGGATGATCACGACAGAAGTGATAAATACACTGCTGTTTCTATGGCAAAAGCTTATTTAGATTCATGTGAACCCAATGCAATATTATTTACAATTGGTGATAACGATACATTCCCAATGTGGTATTTACAAGAAATAGAAGGATACAGAACCGACGTTAGAATTGTAAACACAAGTTTATTAGCAACAGATTGGTATATAGATGAAATGAAAATCGCTTCTAACAAATCGGCTCCTCTACCAATTTCATTTACTCACGAACAATACGTTGGAGATAAAAGAAATTACTGCTTATTTGAAGAAAGAACTACCGATACATTAGATTTAGGATTCACTTTAGATTTCTTAAAGGACGATCGTTCGAAAAGAGAAATGAAAAATGGTCAGTTTGTTCATTTTTATCCAAGCGAAAACTTAAAAGTAAAAGTTGACAAACAAAACATCATTAAAAACAAAGTTGTTTCTCCTAAATATTACGATTCTATTGTACCACAAATCAATTTAAAATTAAAAGGTGGCGCATTATATAAAAACAGAATCTTAATGTTAGACATCTTCAACCAAAACAATTGGAAAAGACCAATTTACTTTTCTCCAGGTAGTTTTGGAGCAGACGATTATATTTGGATGAAAGAATACCTTCAATTAGATGGAATGGTATACAAATTAGTACCTGTTAAAACTAAAATGAAAGAAGGTAATTCATACGATATGGGTTACATTGATACAGACAAAGCGTTTAACATTATCAATAAATGGACTTGGGGCAATTCTTCTAGTCCGAATATTTATCACGATCCAGAAACACGTAAAAACGCTTTATCTTATAGAAATAATCTTTCTAGATTGATGACGGCTTTAATTGAAGAAAAGAAATTTGACAAAGCTGAAAAAGTAATTCAAATAGCCATGAAAAACTTGCCAATTGAATACTTTGAATATTACACAACTGTTGAACCTTTTGCTGAAGGATATTATAAAATTGGTAAAAAAGAAGAAGCAAGAAAAATCTTGAATCAATTAATTAAAAAATACCAAGAAAAAATAACATTCTTTAGTTCTCAATCGGAAAAACAAAAAGCGTTTTATGTAAACGAAATAAATAGAGAATTACGATTATATTATTTATTACTTCTATTAGCTGAAGACAATAATGATACTGAATTTTACAACACTGAAATTGTAAAATTCAAAAATTACAACAAAATGATGGGAGATTACGGCGTTAATCTTGAAGAATAAAACAATTAAAGCCATTCTTTTGAATGGCTTTTTTTATATGGTAAAAATTCCTAAAATAATAAAACAACTTTTTTTCAATCAGATTTGGAGTTTTCCGAATACTGACAATACCGTTTATTTAACATTTGACGATGGACCAACGCCTGAAATCACCGAAAAAGTTTTAGAAACATTAGAAAAACACCAAATTAAAGCAACCTTTTTTTGCATTGGCGAAAATGTGCGAAAACATCCTGAAATCGTTCAGAAAATTTTATCTAAACAGCATTCTATAGGCAACCATACCTATAGTCATTTGAAAGGCTGGAAAACGTCAACTAAAAACTATATCAATAATACAGAAGCTTGTGAAATAAAGCTGAATTCTTTATTCAACATATCAAATTCAAAATTATTTCGTCCGCCCTACGGCAAAATAACACCTTGGCAATCGTATAAATTACGTAAACTAGGTTATAAAATAATCATGTGGGATGTTTTGAGTAAAGATTACGATGTAAATCTTTCTCCAGAAATATGCTATGAAAACGTAGTAAATAATGTTACATCTGGAAGTATTATTGTATTTCACGATAGTGTGAAAGCACAAAAAAATATACTCAACAGTTTAGACAAAACTATTGAAACATTAAAAAGTAAAGGATTTAATTTTGAAAAAATCGCCTAAGCTTGTTCTTGAATAAGAGTAATTAAAGTATTAGCATCAAATTCTCCGCTTTGTCTCCAAACCATTTGCCCATCTTTATAAATCATAAAAGTTGGCAAACCTTTAATACGTAGCGCTTCTGCTAATTCTTTATTTTTATCTACATCAATCTTAATCACTTTTGCTTTATCTCCTAAAGCAGCCGCAACGTGACGAATTGTTTCATTCATAGTAATAGATTGCTCGTGCCACTCTGTAAAAAAATCAATTAATACAGGTACTTGTGCATCTATAAGTTCTCCAAATTTCGACATAGACCGAAGTGTTTATTAAACAAATGTAAAAATTATTTTAATATATCAAACAAAAATCCTTATTTTTTAAGGATTTACGCTGATTTTTTGCCCTTTTTTAACTCAATTACTGTAATTTCCGGCATAATTCCAACTCTTCCTGGATAAGCATGAAAACCAAAACCACGATTTACATAAATATATCTTCCCGCATTTTCATATAAACCAGCCCATTGTTTGTAGATATATTGAACCGGACTCCATTTGAAAAATCCAGGTATTTCAATTCCGAATTGTAAACCATGAGTATGGCCGGATAAAGTTAAATGATAATGAGTAGCATCATGTTGAACCACCTCGTCCCAATGACTTGGATCGTGACTCATTAAAACCTTAAAGTCATTTTGCGTTAAACCATCAGAAGCTTTTTTCAAATCACCTTTCTTCCCAAATTTTCTTCCCCAGTTTTCTACACCAACTAAAGCAATTTCATCATTTCCTTTTTGGATTTTTACGTGTTGATTTAGTAATAAGTTGAAATCGATTTTCTTGTGAATATTCTTAATGGCTTCAAAATTTTCTTGCTCTTCTTTATCGGAATCCCATTCGTAATATTTTCCATAATCGTGATTACCTAAAATAGAATATTTTCCAAGTTTAGGCTGATACAAACCTTTAAATGTATCAATCCAAGGATCCATTTCTTTAGCATGCGTATTCACAATATCACCTGTAAACAATAACAAATCGGAATTTTGCTCATTTATTAAATCAACTGCATACTTTATCTTTTCTTCATTATCAAAACTCCCGCTGTGTATATCTGAAATTTGTGTAATTGTTGTTCCATCAAAAGCATCAGGCAAATCATCGAAAAACAATTGTTGTCTGATTACTTTAAAATTGTACTTTCCAATTGTCATTCCGTATAATAAAGATGCGAATGGAATAGCTGCAATACCTAAAGCAATCTGACTCATAAATCGCCTTCTCGGACTAAAAAATTGTTCTCTTTCGTTATCTACAAAACTCATTACACAAGCTTCAATTAAACGAGAAATGTCTTCAATAAATAAAACTAAAAAAATTAAAATCTTAGGAATATATACGATCAATGCCAATCCAATTACAAACAATGTATGCTTGTTTTGCCCTTTACCTCTATCGAAATTAGTAAATGAATACACGATGAATAACATCGCAACTATTGATAATATCAAATAAATCCCTAAAACCCATTTGTTTTTGGTAATGGTTTTTATTGCTTGAAACGAATAGAATTCAACAATAAATAATATAATTAGCGGTATTAAACCTTTCATGTTTGTAATTTTTATGCAAAGTAACTAACTGATTCATAATTAACATCAATATTTAATGAAATTTAACAAAGATTTTTAAACTAAAGAATTGTATTTTTACATTCGAATAAATAAAAATTCATTTATGTCACAAAAACGCTTATTTCTTTTAGACGCTTACGCACTTATATTTCGTGGATATTATGCCTTTATAAAAAATCCAAGAATCAACTCAAAAGGCATGGATACATCAGCCATTATGGGATTTATGAATTCTTTAATGGATGTTATCAAACGTGAAAAACCAGATCATTTAGCTGTTGCTTTTGATAAAGGTGGAAGCACGTTTCGTTTAGAAATGTTCGAAGATTATAAAGCCAATCGTGACGAAACTCCAGAAGCAATAAAAATTGCCGTTCCTTATATTCAAGAATTTTTACGCGCCATGCATATTCCAATTATTGAAGTTGCCGGTTTTGAAGCCGACGATTTAATTGGAACTATTGCCAAACAAGCGGAAAAACAAAATTACCAAGTTTTTATGGTAACGCCGGATAAAGATTTCGGACAATTAGTCTCTGAAAATATTTTTATGTATCGTCCAGCTCGAATGGGTAACGATATCGAAATTTGGGGTATTCCAGAAGTTCAAGCTAAATTTGAAGTTGAACATCCTTTACAAGTAATCGACTTTTTAGGAATGATGGGTGATGCTGTTGATAATATTCCAGGTTTACCAGGAGTTGGGGAAAAAACAGCTAAAAAATTATTGGCTGAATTCGGTTCCATGGAAAATCTTTTAGAAAACACAGACAAACTAAAAGGTGCCTTAAAAGAAAAAATCGAAGCGAATAAAGAAAAAGGAATTTTATCTAAAAAATTAGCCACAATCTTATTGGATTGTCCGGTTACATTTGATGAAAAAGATTACGAATTATCTTCTCCAGATGTAGAAAAAACAGATGCTATGTTTATGGAATTAGAATTCCGTCAAATGAAAGCGCAATTCGATAAATTATACAATCCAAATGCAGTTGCGGAAGAAACAACTTCTGAAAAAACTGCAACAAAAAAAGCTCCTGCAAAAAAATCGAGCGATGAACAATATGATTTATTCGGATTTTCAGATAGTGATGATGTTTCAGAAACTTCACAATCTTATTATGCAACTTTAGAAAATACGGAGCATTTTTATCAAAATGTTCAAGGCGATTTACCTACAAAAATGTTCATACAGAATTTACTAAATCAATCTTCAGTTTGTTTCGACACAGAAACTACCGGAATTGATGCTTTAAATGCAGAGTTAGTCGGAATGTCGTTTTCTTGGGAAAAAGGTAAAGGATTTTATGTTCCAGTTCCAGAAAATCAAGAAGAAGCTCAAATTTTAGTGGACAAATTCAAACCTTTTTTCGAAAATGAAAACATTGAGAAAGTCGGACAAAACATCAAATACGATTTAAAAATATTAGCCAATTATGGTGTGGAAGTAAAAGGAAATTTATTCGATACAATGATTGCACATTACTTAATCAATCCAGATATGCGTCATAACATGGATGTGTTGAGCGAAACGTATTTGAAATATTCTCCAAAATCAATTGAAACGCTTATTGGAAAAAAAGGAAAAGGTCAAAAATCGATGCGTGATGTCGCTTTAGACGACATCAAAGAATATGCTGTTGAAGATGCGGATATTACGAATCAATTAAAAGAGCATTTCTTACCGATATTAGAAAAAGTAGGCACGAAAAAGCTTTATGATGAAATTGAAATTCCTTTAGTACCTGTTTTAGCGGATATGGAACTAGAAGGAATCAATTTAGATGTCGATTTCTTACAAAAAATGTCTGTTGAAATGACAGCAGAAAGTAATGCTTTAGAGCAAAAAATATATGAAACAGCTGGCGAAACTTTCAATTTAGCTTCTCCAAAACAATTGGGAGATGTATTGTTTGAAAAAATGAAAATTGGTGGTGCGAAACAAAAGAAAACGAAAACGGGTCAATATGCTACTGGTGAAGAAATATTAAGTTTATTAGCTAATGAACATGAAATTGTTCGAGATATTTTAGAATGGCGTCAAATGGTAAAATTACAAAGTACGTATATTGATGCTTTACCTAATCAGGTTGATAAAAAAACCGGACGTGTACATACCGATTACATGCAAACCGTTGCGGCAACTGGTCGTTTGAGTTCTAACAATCCGAACTTACAAAACATTCCTGTTCGTACCGAAAGAGGAAGACAAATTAGAAAAGCTTTTATCGCTAGAGATGAAAATTACACGTTAGTTTCTGCCGATTATTCTCAAATTGAATTACGAATCATTGCTGCTTTATGTGGTGAAGAAAATATGATCGAAGCTTTTAGAAATAATGAAGACATTCATAAAAGTACGGCAGCTAAAGTTTTTAATATTCCATTAGCTGAAGTTACTAAAGAACAAAGAAGTCATGCTAAAACGGTTAATTTCGGAATTATCTATGGTGTGTCGGCATTCGGATTGAGTAATCAAACCAATTTATCACGAAAAGAAAGTGCTGAATTAATTGATGCGTATTACAAAACGTATCCAAAATTAAAATCATTTATCGCGAATCAAGTAGATTTTGCTAGAGAAAATGGTTATGTTGAAACGATTTCAGGAAGAAGACGTTATTTAAAAGACATCAATTCTGCCAATGCAATTGTTCGCGGTGGTGCCGAAAGAAATGCGGTTAATGCTCCAATTCAAGGTTCTGCAGCAGATATTATTAAAATCGCAATGATCAACATTCATAAACGATTGAAACAAGAAAACTGGCAATCGAAAATGCTATTACAAGTACACGATGAGCTTGTTTTTGATGTGCATAACAGCGAATTAGAAAAAATTCAACCGATGATTAAACAAGAAATGGAAAGCGCATTTACAATGGCCGTTCCGTTAGAAGTTGAAATCGGAATGGGCAAAAACTGGCTGGAAGCACATTAATTTAGTATTCAGTAAATAGTTTTTAGTAATCAGTTAACCTACAAGGTTTGTTCAACCATGTAGGTTTTTAATTAAAGAAATGATAAACATATTAAAACATATCTTCGGTACTAAAATGTATTTAATTACAATACTTCCATTTTTATACTTGAGTTTAATAAATAATATACTTAATTATGGATTTAACAAAACCATTGGTTGGGCTTATGACATTAGTGGTAAATGTATGTTTTCACAATATTTTATTTTTAGTTTTTTTATTGGATTTTCATTTTTAACGATAATTAAAGCAAAAACAAATTGGATTTTATCCATTTTACTATTTCTAACATATGTTTTTTTCTGTTTAATACAAGATAACAATATCAACATCATTTTTCTTGATAAAATTTTGATATTTATGACTTTTCTATTCATAATAATATTCATTCAGTCTATAATTCAAAAAACAATACAAATAAAATCCTAACATTTACCTTCAAAAGAGAATAATTTTAACAAAATCTGCAAATAGTTATACTATCCAATTTCTATTTAGTAAATTTGGGTAAAATTGCTATAAAAAAATCTTTTGGAATCGTTAAAAACCATATTATACTTTTCTATTTTTAGATATCCGTTGACTTTAGAAGAAATTCATAGTTACACGAATCATAATGATATCGCTGAAACTGAAAATGAATTAACCAATTTAGAATCGGAAGAAATCATCAAAAAAATTGACGATTTCTATGTGTACAATAAGGATTTAGACAGTGTTCCAAAACGATTGAAAGGAAATTTAGAAGCACAAAAAGCAATGCTTATCGCCAAAAAAAGAGCCAATTTTATCGCTAAATTTCCCTATGTGAAAGCCGTTGGTATTTCTGGATCTTTATCTAAATCGTATTATGATAAAAATAGTGATATCGATTTTTTCATCATTACAGATTCAAATAAACTTTGGATTTGCAGAACAATTTTAATCTTATTTAAAAAGATATTTCTGCTAAATTCTAAAAAATATTTTTGTGTAAATTATTTTATTTCGACAAGTCAACTTGAAATCGAAGAACAAAACCGATTTACTGCGACCGAATTAAAAACGCTTATTCCAATGCATGGAAAAGAAGTTTTTGAAGAATTTTACAAAGCCAATGATTGGGTTGCAGCTTATTTCTCAAAATTTATTTCGGATTTAAGTCAAGTTACAAATACACAAAAGCCATTTCTTACAAAAAGCATTGAGTTTATTTTCAATTCTAATATTGGTCAGTTTTTTGATAACCTTTTCAAATTGATTACTCTAAAAAAATGGAAATCAAAATTCAAATTCTTAAATCAAGATGATTTTAAAATTGCCTTAAAATCAACTCAAAATATTTCCAAACACCATCCATCCAATTTTCAAAAAAAGGTAATTTTAGCTTTAAATTCGAAAATTGAAGAAGTGAGAAATAATTTTAACATCATTTTACAAAAAGAAAATGTCTAGCATCCTTTTTTCACATTCTTATTATTACAAATTAGATGCAAAACAGTGGAAAAACAAAATGCCTTTTCCGCCATTGGGGACATTATATGCAGCTTCATTACTAAGAAATAATGGATTTGAAGTTAATTTATTCGACACCAATTTACGCGACAATCCGTATGAAATTGAAAGCATTTTAAAAGAATCAAAACCGAAGTTTTTAGTCATTTACGACGATGGTTTCAACTATTTAACCAAAATGTGCTTAACCAATATGCGAGAAGCCTGTTTTGAAATGATTAAAATTGGAAAATCATACAATTGTAACATTATTGTTTGTAGTTCAGACGCCACTGATCATTATGAAAAATACTTAAATCAAGGCGCCGATTTTGTCATTCGTGGTGAAGGTGAACTTACGCTATTAGAATTGGTAAATGCTTTAGAAAGAAATCAATCGTATCAAGAAATTCAAGGAATAGTTTTTAAGGATAATTCCGAAATAAAAGTCAATTCATCCAGAAACGTTTTACAACATTTAGACGATTTACCACTTCCCGCTTGGGATTTAGTCGACATGGAATCCTATAAAAATGTTTGGAAGCAAAGCAAACAAGAATTTACATTAAATATTGCCACCACACGCGGTTGCCCGTATAAATGCAACTGGTGTGCAAAACCCATTTATGGCAATCGATACAATGCACATTCACCAGAATATATTGTAAATGAAATAAAATTTTTAAAAGAAAAATTTGGAGTTTCCCGATTTTGGATATGTGATGATATTTTCGGATTAAAACCGAATTGGGCACAAGAGTTTAACCAACTTTTAAAGGAAAAAGACCTAAAAATCAGCTATTTTATTCAAAGTCGTGTCGATTTATTATTAAAAGAAGATACCATTGCTGTTTTAGCAGAATCCGGTTTAGAAGAAGTTTGGGTTGGCGCTGAAAGTGCTTCTCAAAAAATTTTAGATGCAATGGATAAAGGCATTAAAGTTGAAGAAATTTACGAAGCCACTCGCCTACTAAAAGCTAAAAAAGTTAAAGTAGCGTTCTTTTTGCAATTTGGTTATTTGGAGGAGAATCAGGATGATATTCAGAAAACAATTGCTATGGTTAAAGAATTGAAACCTGATAATATTGGAATTTCCGTTTCATATCCTTTGCCTGGAACCAAATTTTATGATAAAGTAAAAGATGATTTAAAATTAAAAGCCAATTGGACCGATTCGGATGATTTTGATATGATGTTTCACGGTACTTACAATTCTAATTATTACAGAAAACTGCAACGCTTTGTACATAAAGAATTTCGAAAAAGTCAGGGTTTTGAAAACTTAAAACACTTTTCGTTTTCAATGGAAAAAATAAAATCGATTGTAAAATTGGCTTATTATATCCCTAGTAGCTTAATTGACAAAATACTTTTGAAAAGAATGGCGATATGATAGCGAGTTTTGATAATGCAGCCGAAAAGTACGATACTAATTTCACACATACTGAAATTGGCACATTACAGCGTCATTTGGTTTATGAAAACGTTCAAAAGTATTTACAAAATACAAAAATAGTATTAGAAATAAATTGCGGAACCGGTGAAGATGCGATTTGGTTGGCAAATCAAAATCTGACAGTTACTGCAACTGATATTTCAGAAAAAATGGTGTCAAAAGCGCAATCTAAAACTAATTTAGAAAACCTCAACTTTAAAGTTTTAGACATCAACAACCTTAATCAAGAAACAAATTCATACGATTTTCTTTTTTCCAATTTTGGTGGCTTGAATTGCTTAACTAATACAGAAATGCAGACATTTTTTCAATCTACTTCTAAAATTCTTTCTGAAAAAGGGAAAATTTGTTTAGTGATTATGCCAAAAAACACCATTTGGGAACAGTTTTATTTTGTTTTGAAATTCGATTTTAAAAATGCTTTCAGAAGAAAAAAAGAAGTGGCATTTGCAAATGTAGATGGTGAAAAAGTGGCAACTTACTATTATAATCCGAAAGAAATTGTACATTTATGTCAAGCAACTTTTGAAATTTTAGAAGTCAAACCCATCGGTTTTTTCATTCCGCCATCGTATTTAGAACCATTTTTTAAAAACAAAAAAATGCTTCTAAAGGGTTTAAATTTTTTAGAAAAGAGAATTAAAAACTGGTCGTTTCTTTCAAAATATGCCGATCATTACATCATAACCTTGCAGAAAAAATGAGTATTCTATTTACACATGCTTATTATTTGTCTGATGATCCGAAGGAACAAAAGATCATGAAACCTTATCCACCATTAGGTTTGCTGTATGTTTCTGGCTATTTTAAAAGTAAAAATATAAACAATGAGGTGTTTGATAGCACGTTTTCCAATCAGAAAACCCAACTCGAATTCATTTTAGAAAAAGCACCAAAAGTCATTTGCATTTACACCAATTTAATGACCAAGATTGAAGTCATAAAATTGATCAAAATTCTAAAAACTTCAATATATAACTTTCCGAAAATTGTTTTGGGCGGACCGGATGTTACGTACAATATTGAAAATTATTTAAAAGCTGGAGCTGATTATTTAGTTATCGGTGAAGGCGAAGAAACGACTTTCGAACTTTATAACGCCATTATCAATCAAACCGATTTACAAGAAGTTGATGGCATTGCTTTTTTAGAAAATAATCAGGTTATCGAAACCAAATCGAGAACCAAATTTAAAGAATTAGATCAATTACCATTGCCCAATCGGGAAGCCATTTCTATGCAAAACTATTTAGATACTTGGAAAAAGAATCACGGAAAAAGTTCGATGACGATTTCTACGCAACGCGGTTGTCCGTACACTTGTAAATGGTGTAGCACTGCGGTTTACGGACAAAGTTACCGAAGACGACCAGCCAATTTAGTAGCTGCCGAAATGAAAATGCTGAAAGAAAAATACAATCCGGATGCATTGTGGTTTGTAGATGATGTTTTTACGGTGAGTCATAAATGGTTAACAGAATTTCATTCGGAAGTGAAAAAACAAGATGCGATTATTCCTTTCGAATGCATTACGCGAGCGGAACGTTTAAACGATGAAATTTTAGATCTTTTAAAAGACATTGGCTGTTTCCGAATATGGATTGGAGCCGAAAGTGGTTCTCAAAAAATTATTGATTTGATGGACCGCCGAGTGGATATCAATCAAGTAAAAGAAACCATTCAAAAAACCAATGCAAAAGGAATGGAAACCGGAACTTTTGTAATGGTTGGTTATCCTGAAGAAACTCAAGAAGATATTGAAAAAACCATTCACTATTTAAAAGAAGCCAATCCAACAGAATATACCATTACGATTGCTTATCCCATAAAAGGCACGAGTTTATACAACGAAATTGAAGATAAAATTACGATTCAA
Source organism: Flavobacterium urocaniciphilum (assembly GCF_900110615.1). Taxonomy (GTDB): domain Bacteria; phylum Bacteroidota; class Bacteroidia; order Flavobacteriales; family Flavobacteriaceae; genus Flavobacterium; species Flavobacterium urocaniciphilum. The sequence continues at coordinate 43,125 of NZ_FOEI01000007.1, read as the reverse complement.
CCGAATTGGGAAACCTCAACGGACAGAGAAATTGATTTTAAAAGAACGTATCCTAGAAAATTTTACAACTATGCAGTAAGTAAAGTCGTGAATGAAGTGGAATATTCACGCTTAAAAAACAAGAATAGTTTCCTGGGAATGAAAATGAAAGTGAAATCGGTTTTGGCAAGTGGATTAATGCTTTTGAATAAAATTATATGAGTAAAAAGTATGCTATTTATTGCTTTCCAATTTTGTTTTGGATTATCTGTTATTTCGGATTCTCTTTTGATGGTTTATACGGACAAGATGCATATGAATATTTTCGTTACACAAAATCATTACACAATTATTTAACTTCTGGAGAATTACCTGGCGATTATTTCTGGGGTGTTTACTATCCTCTTTTTGGAAGTTTTTTAATGCTAGTTTTAGGAAAAACTCCAATTGCATTACAGTTAATTTCCGTTTTTTCCCTTATAATATCATCTATTTATGCAACTAAAATTATTGAATTGATATATAAAGAAAAAGGAAATTCAATCCTGATATTTTTAGTTTTTAGCTGTTCACCAATTTTATTAATTCATAGTGTATTAAGCATGTCAGATTTGCTGAGTTGCTGTTTGCTTTTGCTCACTTTTTATCATTTTTTAGTTTATTTAGAAAAGTCTAAAGATCGTTCATTTTTAATTGGAGTTTGCTTTTGTTTAATAGCCCTTTTAACAAGATACGCTACCGGGATAATTGTATTACCAATTACAATTATGGTATTTTTAAAATTATGGAAAGACAAACCATTGAAATTATTACTAATTTCCATTCCAATCTTATTAATTATTATAGCTCCACATATAGTAATAAAATCGCAAAAAAGCTTACAATTTCTATCACACAGTTGGTTACAAAACTGGAACATTTTGAACATATTTAAAAGTGATTTTGTTACTCAAGAAGGGCCAAGAAGTAACCATTTTATCAATTTAATTTATATTTGTTTTACTTTTTTACATCCAATTTTTATGTTTTTTGGACTAGGTATAATTGGCTATTCTATAAAAAACAGATTTAGAAAATGGAATAAATATCAAATTCTATTAGCAGTTTCAATTTTAGTTTTTTCATTATTTATTGGCGGTATTCCTTATCAAAATAAACGCTACTTAATTCCAGCATTTGCGCTTATTGTAATTTTAATTTATCCTCAAGTAAAAAATATCATATCGTTCTTCAACTATAAAAAACCAATTTATTTTGTTGTATTTTTTATCCAATTATCTTTTACTTTTTATTTTGGGAAACAATTTTTAGATAGAAATAAACTAGAAAAAAGCATAGTTAAAGAAATGAAACCTTTTCAAGGAAATACGCTTTATATATTCGATATTGATGTTGCTATGCAAGGAAGAGGATTACAGTTTAATTACAAAAATTTATTTATCGAAAAATATAAGGTTTATGAAAAAAACGCTTTAATTTTAATAAATGAAAAGCAATTAGAAAAAGATTGGAAAGATAAAAACCCATTAATTAATTGGAATCAAATACAAAATCAATGTGAATTGAAAAAACTGCAATTGACTAATAAAGATTGGAGTTTATATCAAATTACAGCTTTAAAATAATACAAAATGGAAATTTCAATTAACAATATTATTTTAAATATAGCTACTGGTAAACACCAAGAATTATATGAACATATCAATTCTGGTTTGTGGGAACCATATACTTTTGAAATTTTTGATTATTTCACTGATGAAAACCAAAACACAATCGATTTAGGATGTTGGAACGGCATTACCACTTTATATCTAGCTCATAAATCTAACAAAGTATTTGCAATTGATCCTGACAATAACTGCTTTTCAGAATTGATAAAAAACATTGGGTTAAACCCAGAAATTAAAGCCAAAATTAAACCCATTAAAAAAGCCATTTCTAATGTAAATGGTGTTACAAATTTATTCGCCAGAGAAAAGTATGGAGAATCCTCTTCAAGTATTTTAGAAAGAAAAAGAGATTTATTAACTACAGATCAAATTGAGACCATTACATTTGAGAAACTTATTCATGATAACAATATCGCAAATACTAGTTTTATTAAAATAGATATTGAGGGCGCTGAATTTTTAATTTTACCAACTTTGGAATCAACTTTATCCAAATTGAATTATCCAACGTTATATGTTTCTTTTCATTACAATTATTTAAATGAAAACTTGTACGCAAAATTTATTCAATCTAGGTTTTTAACTAAAGTTATTTTAAAGATTGAACACATTTTCAAAATCAATTTTTTAAAGAATAAAATTGACAAAAAATTAAAGAATTTATTTAACGGATTTTCAAAATACCAATTCATATACACACATAAAGGTGATATGATTTCACAAACTGATTTAGTAGAAAACCCTTCATTGATTAAGCATAATGAATTGATTTTTACCAATAAAAAATGGCTAAGATAATTTGAGCTTCAATTTAAAACATATCGTCTTTTTAACACCTGGTTTTGCTCAAAATGAATCGGATACTACTACTATTCCTGCTCTTCAAGAATATATTTTTGCTTTAAAAAAAGAGCTACCTGAATTACAAATTACGATTATTGCTTTTCAATTTCCATACACTAAAAAAAAGTATAATTGGCATAATTGCAATGTCATCCCTTTAAATGGAAAAAACAAAAAACTCAAAAAAATTCAAATTTGGAATGCTGCTTTTCAAATATTAAAAAAACTAAATGCAGAACTTCCAATATCAATATTGCATAGTTTTTGGTTAGGCGAATGTGCTTTTGTAGGGAATTTATTTTCAAACAAATACAACATAAAACACATTTGCACACTGATGGGTCGAGATGTAAAAAAGAAGAATTTATATTCGAAATTGCTTCCCGTACAGAACATGAAGCTGATTTGTTTAAGTAGCTTTCAACAACAACATTTTTTTAAAAATTATTTGTTGCAACCGGATATTATTTCTTGGGGAATTAGCAAAACAAAATTTTCTAAAACGAAAACAAAAACCATTGATATTATTGGCGTTGGTTCTTTAATTCCATTAAAAAATTACGAACTTTTTATAGAAGTTATTTTTGAATTATATAAAAGTACACCAATTAGAGCACAACTTATTGGAGAAGGAATTGAAAAAGAAAAACTACAAGAAAAAATAAAAAATTTAAATCTGGAAAACACTATAACTTTCACTGGTTTATTGCCTTATCAAGAAACGTTAGAACAAGTATCAAAGGCAAAAGTATTATTACACACTAGCAGTTTTGAAAGTTTCGGAATGATTTTTCCTGAAGCCATAGAAAGTAATACTTTAATTGTTTCTAAAAATGTTGGTTGTGTAGTTCCTACAGAAAATTGGCTACTTGCTGAAACTAAAGAAGAAATGATTTCTGCTTGTAAAAAAGCATTGTCAATTTCTTTTTCAGAAAATTTCAATAATCCGTTTACGATTGAAAAAACAGTAGAAAACTATTTAAAAGTATACCATGAATAGATTTTTACAACTTTTCTTTAGTATTTTAAAATTGGTTTCTTTACCACTTTTTAATTTTTCAATTCTATTTTTTGGAATTAAGTTTTATGGAAAAGAGAATTGGGGAACATTCATTTCTCTTTCAATTTGGATTTACTTATTAGCGTTTCTAGCAAAATGGTCGGGTCAAAACTACTTGATTAAAGAATTAACTAAAAACACTTCCAATTATCTATCGGTATTTTATTCTAATTTAATTGAAAGAAGTGTATTGCTACTTCCAAGTTTTTCTTTGTTTGCTTTTTATCCTATCACAATTTCGGTATATTCAATTTTAGCTATACTACTCATTTTCATTTACAATAGTTATGAGATTTTAGTTGTGTATAAACAGAAACTCGAATTACAATTTATTGCTGAAATTGTCGGAATGATCATTCTTTTCATTGGATTTTATTTTAATCCACATTTTGAATTATCTACTATTTTATTACTTTTTTGCTTTAGTTTTCTAATTAAAAATCTAATTTTATTTGGCTTTTTAAAATTGAATTTCAAAATTGTATCATTAAATTTTTCATTTCAAAATCTTTACAAAACCTTACCATTTTTTTTAATTGGGTTTAGTGGTTGGTTAGCTTCAAAATGCGATATTTATGTAGTTAATTATTTTTTCTCGAAAAAGGAATTATCTGAATATCAAATATTAATGAATTGTTTCATTATTCTTCAATCCATTCCTGCTTATTTAGTTTTACCCATCAACAAACACTTATTTCGATTACCAGAATTTTCAATTTCGAAAATTAAATCGAAAATTCTTCTGCTTACTCTTCCAATTATTAGTGTTGCTACATTATCAATATGGATTTTTTTAAAAAATGCGCTACAAATTGAATTCTCTATATTCATCTATTTATTTGCTGCATTATCAACTATACCTACTTTTATTTATACGATTGACATTTTACAATTTTATCGAAAAGAAAAAGAAAAAATTATAATGCAATATAGTTTCATCATCGTTATTTTGAATATAATTTTAGCGTTTTTCTTCATTCCACACTTTAGAATTTTAGGTGTTGTAATTTCTGTATGTATTTCACAATGGTTATATTTGTTACTAATATTAAAAGAAAATAAAAATGAAAAGCTTTAACGTTTTGCTTTTAATTTTTAGTTCCATTTTATTTATTTCTTGTTCTGAAGAGGACTTAAAAATAGATAATACCATTTCTTCTTTGCATGTTTCAACAGGAGAACTTTATCCTGCTTTTAATCCAGCAGTGAAAGATTATTACATTACTTCTTTAAACACTTTAAATTTAATTGACATTACTATTGATAATTTCGATTCTCAAAAAGTAATTTACATTAACAATCAGAAAGTAATTTCTAATATTACTAGCATTCAATTACAACCTGGCGATGACATTGTTATAAAATCGTATAATGAAAATGCCGAAGCGATAATTTATACAATTCATTACATGCCTTCAGACATGCCAGCTATAAATGTTATCACTAAAAACAATCCTTCTGATGGTTATATTTTAATCAATCAATTTCATTTATCGAATACCAATCCTAATCCAACCAATTATATTGCTATTTTAAATAACGATGGTTTTCCGGTTTATTATAAAAAATCAAACAATCAAATTATCAATTTCAAATATTTTGAAACGAATAGTGGTCAAAAAAGATTTTCCTATAACGATCATACTTTAGGAAAAATCATAATTATGAATGAAAAATTTGAGGAAATTAATCAACTCGAATTGTTACCAAACAACAATCATGGATACATTAGAACCGACAATCATGATTGTATTTATTTTGATGACAATCATTATATTTTACCCGCATATGTTTATCGTCCTGGAGTAGACATGACAGCATATGGCGGATCGAATTCGGTTGAATTAGTCGATTTTGTTTTTCAAGAAATTATAAACGGACAAGTTATATTCGAATGGAATTCGGCAGATTTTCCAGAATTTTTACAACATACCGATCCCATTTATTACCAACAATTTACTACGAATCCGAGAGTTGATTATTTTCATTTTAATTCAATAAATATTGATCCAATTGACAATAATTTTATTGTTTCGGCTCGACATACGAATCAAATTATTAAAATCAACAGAACCAACGGACAAATTATGTGGCGCTTTGGTGGTAGCAATAGCGATTTCTACTTAACGGGAAACAATATAATTTCACATCCACATCATGCTACGATTTTAAGTAATGGAAATTTATTGCTTTTTGATAATGGTGTAACGAAAAACCCAAAACAATCTAGATTGGTAGAATTTGATATTGATGAAACAAATTTTAATGCAACAATTGCAAAAGGATATACCGAAACCGGAAGATATTTCGACATCATGGGTTCAGCTCAAAAACTAAGCAATGGCAATTATTTTATAGGTTGGGGTGGCAATGTTACTTCTCAAGTTAATGCAAATAAATCAGACATTACGGAAATAAATTCGAATGGAAATATTGTATTGGATATGAGTTTTAGTAATTACCCAAATTCTTTTACCTATTCGTATAGAGCTTTAAAATATAATATCAATTTTTAATGATTAATACTATACTAAAAAAAGTAAACCAAAAAGTTTTACCCAAAAACTATTTTTTCTCACCAGATTGGATTGTTTTGGGTGTAAATAATGTTTGTAATTTACATTGCAAAATGTGTGATGTTGGAACCAAAACTTTAGATACAAATTTTGCTCAAAATCTTATTGGTACTCATCCATTAAATATGCCTTTAGAGTTGATTAAGAAAATTATTGATCAAATGGCGCTTTATTATCCAAATTCAAAATTAGGTTATGCTTTTACTGAACCACTTGTTTATCCTCATTTACAAGAATCATTAGAATATGCAAAAAATAAAAAAATAAAAACCACAATTACAACAAATGCATTAACTTTAAAACAAAATGCGTCAAAACTAATAAATGGCGGTTTATCTGATTTATTTATTTCATTAGATGGTCCACAAGAAATTCATAATGAAATAAGAGGACACACTAAATCTTTTCAAAAAGCTGTTGATGGAATTGAAGAAATTTTACGAATTAATCCAAAACAATCCATTTCTGTATTTTGTGTGATAACAGAATGGAACATTGGTTTTTTAGAAGAATTTGTAAGATTTTTTAAAGGTTTCCCTTTAAAACAAATTGGATTTATGCACACGAATTTCACCACTCAATCCATTGCAGATTCTCATAATTTAATTTGGAAGTCAAAATATGAAGCAACAGCTTCAAATATTGAAGAAATTAATATTGACAATTATAATTTAGATTTGCTTTGGGAAGAAATAAACACAATAAAAAAAGTAAAAAATAATTTCCCAATAAGTTTTTCACCTGAAATTGAAAGCAAAGAGAAACTTTTTGAATTTTACTTGAAACCAGAGAAAAAAATTGGAAAAATTTGTAATGATGTTTTCTCAAATATCATGATAAAATCTGATGGAAGTGTAATTCCTGCTCACGGAAGATGTTACAATTTAACTTTAGGGAATTTGTATTCTGAAAACCTAAAACAAATTTGGAATTCAACTGTTTTGAATAATTTTAGGGAAGATTTAATTAATAACGGCGGACAATTGCCAGCCTGTAGTAGATGTTGTAGTGCATTTTAAAATGAAAGGAAAAATTATCATATTCAACCCACGAAGCGCTAACAGCAAACATCGAATTCCCAATTCAATTTTGCAAGTGGGTGCATCTATTCATGGAAAATTCGAATATGTTTTTGTAGATGGAAATTTAGAAAAAAATCCATGGGTAACTATTGAATGTTATTTAAAAACTGGTGAATATAAATATTTTGGTTCAACCGTAATGCCCGGACCGCAATTGCGTCAAGCGATTCCATTTACCAAAAAAATTAAAGAACTATTTCCAGAAACTATTACGGTTTGGGGCGGTTATTTCGCATCCAATCAATACAACGTTTGTTTACAATCTGGTTATGTAGATTATATAATAAACGGACCTGGCGACAATACATTTCCTGAACTTTTAAAAGCTTTAGAAAGTAATAATTTAGAGCAATTACCTTCTATCAAAAACCTGATTTTCAAAAATGAAGATGGACAAATTATTAAAAATTGTGTAGAAGCTTTATTGGATCAAGATACTTTACCAAAATTCCCGTACGAATATTTAAATACGTTTTATCCCGTTCGAAATTATTTAGCCAAAACCTTTATGGGAAATAAAACCTTGTCGTATCATTCGAGTATGGGTTGTCCGTTTTCTTGTTCCTTTTGTGCAGTAGTTCCTATTTACAATGCGAAATGGAAAGGCATGTCGGCGAATCGTATTTATGAAGATGTGAAATATTTCAAATCCAACTATAACATTGATGCCATTGAATTTCACGATAATAATTTTTTCACATCTAAAAAACGCGTCTTAGAATTTTCAGAACTCATTATAAATGACAACATCAGTTATTGGGGAGAAGGCAGAATTGATACTATCAATATGTATTCGGATGAGGAATTAAAGCTGATGCGAAAAGCCGGCTGCAAAATGATTTTTTTAGGTGCAGAAACAGGTAATGATGCCGTTTTAAAACAAATGAATAAAGGCGGAACGCAAACCGGACAAATGATTAAAGATTTTGTATTGCGTATGAAAAACGCCGACATTGTTCCGGAATTGTCATTTGTATTAGGAATGCCTGCGCCTACTGAAAAAGAAGTGTACGATCAAATTTTATGGGATATAAATTTCATTAAAGAAATCAAAACCATCAATCCGAATGCAGAAATTATCATCTATTTGTTTAGTCCGGTTCCAACAGAAGGTTCCGAATTGTACCAACAAATTTTAGAGGCTGGTTTTCATTTTCCAGAACAATTAGAAGATTGGATTTCGCCAAGTTGGGAAAATTTCGATTTGAGAAAAAACCCGTTAACGCCTTGGCTAAAACCCTATATGATTGATACGATTAAAAACTTTGAAACTGTTTTAAACGGATATTATCCAACGGCTTCCGATTTCAGAATAAAAGGATACAAAAAAACAATTTTAAAAACCATTTCAAGTGTGAGATATAAAACAGGTTTTTATCATTTCCCATATGAAATTAAGGCGTTGCATAAATTATGGAAATACCGTCAACCAGAAATTGAAGGTTTTTATTCAGAATAGTTTTCAAAATGAGAAAATTTATAAAAAAAATAACGCATCCTTTTTTAAAACTTGGTTTGAAATTATACTATTACAAACCAAGAACGTTTTGCTATGATGGCATTTGTATCAAAGTTCATCCAGATGTGTTTCCGCCTCATTTAACATTTAGTACAAAAATACTTTTAAGCTTTATAAAAGATTTCGACCTTAAAGATAAAACCTTTTTAGAATTAGGCTGTGGAAGCGGCATTATTTCCTTATTCGCAACCCAAAAAGGTGCAAAAGTTTTTGCAACAGATATTAATAAAAAGGCCTTATTCTATCTTGAGAAAAACGCCACTAAACTTAATTTAGAATTATCCATTTTAGAATCGGATTTATTTGAAAATCTACAACACAAAACCTTCGATTATATCCTTATTAATCCGCCATACTATCCTAAAAAAGCAAAAAACACAAAAGAAAAAGCTTGGTTTTGCGGTGAACATTTCGAGTATTTTGAAAAATTATTTACAGAATTACCTACATTTATAAATGACCGTAATTTTTGTTACATGATTTTGTCGGAAGATTGCGAAATTGAAAAAATCAAAAATATCGGAACAATAAATGGTCTAAAATTTGAGTTAATTATTGAAAAAATAATTTTTAAAGAACGTAATTTTGTATTTCAACTTAAAAAGTAACATTTTTATAATTTAATCAACTAATAAATAAAACAAGTTAAGCATGAAAAAATATCTTTCTATTTTATTTCTTTTACTTTCATTTACAACATTTGCGCAAGACAAACGTTTAGCAAAAATTGATAGTTTATTAACTTATTTATTTGACAACGATAAATTTATGGGTTCACTTTGCATTCGTCAGGGTGATGAAGTTGTGTTTAATGAACAATATGGATATTTAGACGCCACTAAAGGAATTAAAGCCAATAGAGGAACAAAATATAAAATTGGTTCTATTACGAAAACGTTTACGGCAACCATGATTATGCAATTAGTGGATGAAAAAAAGATTTTATTGACTACAAAATTGAATAAATATTTCCCAAAAATTGACAATGCAGATAAAATTACCATTGAACATTTATTATACCAAAGAACTGGAATAAAAGATTACGCCAATGCAGACCCAACATTATTTGACGTTTCAGGAAAACCAAATATTAAAGAATTAGTTTTAAAGAAAATTGAAAATTATACTTCGTTATTTGAACCGGATTCAAAACATGAATATAGCAACTCAAACTATTTTATTTTAGGATTGATTCTTGAAAAAGTTACCAAAAAAACCTATGCTGAAAATTTAAAGAGCAGAATTACAGGTAAATTGTATTTAAAAAACACATACTATACTTCAGAGAAAACGAACATATCAAATCGAGAAAGTTATTCATATATGTTTAGTGGTGAAAACTGGGTAAAAAATGATGAATGGGATAATGATATCGCTTTTGCTTCGGGCGGAATCATTTCAAATCCGGAAGATTTAACGAAATTCAATAGAGAACTTTTTAAAGGAACTTTAGTCACTCCAGCTTCATTAGAATTGATGAAAACTTTGAAAGACACTTACGGAATGGCGTTAATTCGTTTCCCTTTTGGAGAACGAAAATTTTACGGTCACAACGGTAAAATTGAAGGTTTCGAATCGACAATGGGTTATTACGACAAAGACGACATGACGATTTCGTTAATTGTGAATGGCGAAAATTATAGTCAGAACGACATCATGATTGGAATTTTAAGCATCTATTATAAATTGCCGTATCCTTTTCCAAATTTCAACAAATTAGATGCCGAATTAATTAAAAAATATGTGGGTGATTATACTTCAAAAGACATTCCATTAGAAATAAAAGTGTTTGAAAAAGATGGTAATTTATTAGCACAAGCTACGGGTCAACCTAGTTTTCAATTGACTTATTCTACAGATACTGTTTTTGTTTTCGCACAAGCGGGAATTGAAATCGATTTTGGAAACAATAGTTTTGTATTGAAACAAGGTGGCGCGAAATTTAATTATACGAAAAAATAGAAAAAGCCTATCTTAGCCAAAATTATTACAACAAATGAAATATTACATCATAGCTGGCGAAGCTTCGGGCGATTTACACGGTTCCAACTTAATGAAAGCCATTTTAGCGAAAGATCCAACTGCCGAAATTCGTTTTTGGGGTGGCGATTTAATGCAAAATGTGGGTGGAACTTTAGTTAAACACTATCGCGATTTAGCTTTTATGGGTTTTGCTGAAGTAGTGATGAATTTACGTACCATTTTAGGCAATATTTCATTTTGTAAAAAAGACATTTTGTTGTTCCGACCAGATACGATTATTTACATTGATTATCCTGGTTTCAATATGCGAATAGCAAAATGGGCGAAACCATTAGGTTTTCAAAATCAGTATTATATTTCTCCTCAAATTTGGGCTTGGAAAGAAGGAAGAATCAAAGACATCAAACGAGATGTGGATAAAATGTATGTTATTCTTCCGTTTGAAAAAGATTTTTACGAGAAAAAACATCATTTCCCAGTTGAATTTGTGGGTCATCCATTAATTGATGCCATTTCAAATAGAGAAAAAACATCATTTGAAACATTCACAGCGGAAAATAAGTTATCCAACAAGCCAATCATTGCTTTATTACCTGGAAGCAGAAAACAAGAAATTGAAAAAATGCTTTCGATTATGTTATCGGTTGTAGATAAATTCTCCGAGTATCAATTTGTAATCGCTGGTGCTCCGAGTCAGGAATATGCTTTTTACCAGCAATTTCTAACTACAGAAAATGTCAACTTTGTTAGCAATAAAACCTACGATTTACTAAGTGTTTCACATGCCGCTTTAGTGACTTCTGGAACGGCGACATTAGAAACGGCGTTGTTTAAAGTGCCGCAAATTGTGTGTTATAAGGCTAACCGAATTTCTTATGAGATTGCCAAACGCATCATTACGTTGAAATTTATTTCATTGGTGAATCTGATCATGGACAAAGAAGTGGTAAAAGAATTAATTCAGAATGAATTGAATACCAAAAATTTAGAATCGGAATTAAACAAGATACTTTCGGGTACTCAAAGAGAAGAAATGTTAACTAATTATAGCATTTTAGAACAAAAATTAGGTGGTAATGGCGCAAGTCAAAAAACCGCTGAATGGATAATAAAATCAATAAAAAAATAATTTTGTAAATTCGCAGCCATAAAAACAAGAAAAAAAATTGAAAAATTCTATTTATATATTTTTACTAACTATCTTTTTATATAGTTGTAAATCAGTTCAAAAGCCCACAATTATTACGTCAAAGAACGAAGCAGTAAAAGTTGGCGCCTATTCCTTTACAGAAAAACAAGGATTAGACAAACCTACAAAACCTACTAAAAAAGAATTAAGAGCCCTTGAAAAAGCGAAGCAAAAAGCGCGTCATGATTCTATTGAAAAATCTAAAATAAAAGTAGTTGTAGACGAAGAAACACCACATGATTTTACCCCAACTTTTGAAGTTTCAGATTATATTAAAGAACAAATTTTAAACGTTGCGGCAGAAAATTTAGGTTCACCGTATCGTGGTGGCGGAACTACTCCAGCCGGATTTGATTGTTCTGGATTTGTAAATTATACCTTAACACAATTTGACATTGAATTACCAAGAAGTTCAGCAGAAATGTCGCGCGTAGGTAAAAGAATTTTAAAAAGTGAAGCCAAAGCAGGCGATTTAATTTTCTTTAATACGAGTGGTGGTGGCGTTAGCCATGTTGGTATAGTTACTGAAAATGCAGATGGTGTTATTAAATTCATACATTCTTCAACCAGTAGCGGTGTAATTTACTCTTCTACTGCAGAAAACTATTACGCAAGAACTTTTGTTGGTGTAAATAGAATCTTAGAATAAAAAACCATGAATTTTATTAAGTTCCCTATAGTTCCCATACTTTTTGGGCTTTTAATTGGAATTTTAACACAGAATTTCCTAAAATTAACTTTAATTGAGATTGGTATTAGCATAGGAATAAGTGTTATAGGATTTTTATTGTTTTATTTCTATAATCAGAAAAGAAAAAAACACAATCATTTATTTACTGTTTTCACTTTCACATTGAGTATAAGCTTCGGAATATTTTCTTCTTTTTCGAATAATGAAAGCAATTCCAACAAACATTTTTCTAATTTTATTTTAGAAAAGAATATCATTCAAGGACTTGTAATAGAGAAGTTAAAACCGACTAAATATTACAATAAATTCATCATTAAAACCAATGGAATAAATTCTAATAACTGTATTGGAAAAATCATTTGTTATATTCCTAAAGAACTAAATAAAAACATAGAAGTCGGTAATCAAATCAAACTTTTTAAAACACCACAATTACTACAAGAGAATTTTAATCCGAATCAATTTAATTATTCCAACTACTTAAACAAACAGAATGTTTTTCATGAAATTAAAGTGAAAGATTCCGAAAAAGTTATTATTAGAAGTAGTTCTAATGGGTACACTTTTATCAATATTTTCAAATCGAAGTTACTAAACAGTTATCCGATAGAAAGTTTCAAAAAAGACAATTACAATCTATTAATGGCGTTGTTATTTGGCGAAAAAACCGAATTATCTAAAGATTTAAGCAACAATTATGCAAATGCCGGAATAATACACATTTTAGCTATTTCAGGCTTGCATATCGCTTTAATTTACGGCATCATACTTTGGCTTACCAAACCTTTACAAAAATTAAGAAAAGGAAAAATTTCAATATTTATTATTTCTTTAAGCATTTTATGGTTTTATGCATTGTTAGCTGGTTTTTCAGCTTCAATTGTTCGAGCGGTAGTGATGTTTTCTATTATTGCACTAGCAAAAGTTTTAAACCGACAAAATAATGTTTACAACTCACTAGCGCTTTCTGCATTTGTTTTGCTATTGATCAATCCAAATTATGTGTTCGACATTGGGTTTCAATTGAGTTTTGCAGCGGTATTAAGTATTGTAATTTTTCAACCACTAGTTCGAAAATACAGTTATTCGAAATATTATCTAATTAGAGAAACTAAATCTCTTTTACTCATTTCATTAGTCGCTCAAATTGGGGTATTGCCTTTAACTTTATATTATTTCGGACAATTTCCATTGTTATTTTTAGTGGCAAATGTTGTTGCGATTCCACTTTCTAGTGTTATTTTAATTTTAGGTTTGATTTTAATTCCGCTGAATTTTTTACTACCTCAAATTGCAATTAAAGTATCAATCTTCGTAAATTATTTAATAGAAGTAATGAATAAATTTACGACTTGGATAGTTCAGTTTGAATCCTTTATCATAAAAAATATAGCTTTTCATGAAGTATTAGTTTTTTTAATGTATTTGATAATTGCAAGCTTTATTTATTTCGCATATTTTCCAAAAATTAAAAATATGAAACCAATTTTGGCAACAGTTATTGTGTTTCAATTTGGCTACTTTTATTTAACAATTCGAGAAGAAAATAATGATGAATTTGTGATTTTCAACATTATGAAATCCAATCTTTTTGTGGAAACTAAAAATAATGCATCGGTTTTTTACACCAATAATATTGAAAATTCAAAAACAACAATTGATGCCTACATACGAGGTAAATTTGTAAAAAACTATAAAGTTGAATCACTTAAAAACGCATATGCTTTTAAGAAAAAAATATTGTGTATTGACAGTATTGGCATTTATAAAACAACTGAAAAACCCGAGGTTGTAATACTGACTAATTCGCCAAAGATAAATTTAAATCGATTGATTTCAGATTTAAATCCAAAACAAATAATTGCAGATGGTTCCAACTTTAAAAGTTATGTAAAATTATGGAAAGAAACATGTGTAAAAGAAAAAATCCCTTTCCATGCTACAGCCGAAAAAGGATTTTATATTATAAATTAATTGCTATTAATTTTTTGGCAGTAAGGCAGTTGCATTATTTATCCAATTAGTAGCAGATTTATCATATCCTAAAGAACCTAAACCTTGTAAGTCGATTTTATTCCCTTCTCCTTTAACTGGATTAACAAACCAAACCGTTGGATAACCTCTTACGCTAAACATTTGTGCTAATTGAGCATTTTGTGCTTTTAAAGTTTCATCTTGTGCTTTAGTTCTAGGAAAATCTAATTCAACTAATATTACATTTTTTGTAGCCCATGTAGCAAATTCAGAAGTCTTTAAAACATCTTTTTGCAATTTGATACACCAACCACACCAATCAGATCCAGTAAAAAATAACAACAAAGGCTTTTTTTCTTTTAAAGAAAGTTCTGCTGCTTTATACATATCTGTGTGCCAATTTAATTCTTGAGCTTGAGCTACAAATCCGCTTATTAAAAATACGAATAGTACGATTATTTTTTTCATAAGTAGTAATCTATAAATATTTTACAAATATATTCAAATATTATGCCTAAAATCAATTATTTAACTTCTTGCATTAATTTTTTCATTAAGGGCACAAAAACAATTAACAATACACCAGCAATTACAGCGTATAATGCAAAATCTTTGTAACCTTGAGCATAAATTATTAGTTTATCTAAATTGGTTGCTTTTTTATCTGGAGTAATACTAGCACCAAATAATCCAGCTACATATTGTCCGTATGCACTGGCTAAAAACCACATTCCCATCATAAAACCTTGTAAACGATAAGGTGATAATTTAGTCATTAAGGATAAACCAATTGGTGATAAGAACAATTCTGCAAAAGTTACGATAAAATAAGCGAATGCAAATATGTTTAACGATCCTTTACCGGAAGCATCAGCAGTTAAACTAATCGAATAAAACGTATAAAACGCTAATCCTAAAAGTAAAAAAGCCAATCCGAATTTTAGAACAGAATTCGGTTCTAATTTACGTTCCGACAATTTGATAAATAAAATTCCGACAATTGGAGCAAAAATAATAACGAATAAAGAGTTAATAGAATTATTAACTGCATTTGGATCGATACTAAAACCTAATAGGTTATCATGTAAGTTTTCGGCAGCAAATAAACTTAACGATCCACCAGCTTGTTCGAAAATAGCCCAAAAAACAACTGAAAATAATATGAAAAACAAGGCTGCAAATAATTTTTTATTTTCTGAAGCAGTGTTTTTAGTCATTTCATAAAACAAATAAATCAAACTGAAAGGACCAATAAAAAACATAAAATAATCGGTGTAATCCGTATTGGAAACCATTTTAATGATTAACGGAATGGCCGCCAATGTTCCTATATAAATCGCAATTTGCTTATATTTATTTTCTTTAATTGATGTATCAATTGGCGAACTTCCAATTGGACCTAAATTTCTTTTGGTAAAAATAAAATTCACCAAACTAATTAACATCATTAAAGCGGCAAATCCGAAAGCAACATTCCAACGTAAATGTTCAGGAATATAATCGGATAACATGGTTCCTTTTCCAACAGAAATAACAAATCCGCCAAAAAAAGCACCTAAATTTATTCCAGAATAAAATAATAAAAACCCAGCATCCGTTCTTCTATCGCCATCTTTGTATAACTGACCAACCATTGAAGAAATGTTCGGTTTAAAAAAACCGGTTCCTACAATATTGAAGGCTAACCCTAAAAAGAAAAATTCTTTGGGATTGATAGCTAAAAGTGTACTTCCAACAATCATTAACATTCCACCCCAAAACAAGGAACGTCTGAAACCTAAAAACTTATCGGCAAATAAACCTCCAATAAATGTAAAAGCATAAACAAAAGCTTGTGTTGCGCCATATTGCAATTGTGCCGTTTTTTCATCCATTAAAAGATGGTAAACCATAAAATAAGTAAGCATCCCACGCATGGCATAAAAGCTGAATCTTTCCCACATTTCGGAAAAAAACAAGCCCCAAATTTGTTTAGGGTACGTGCCTTTAAAGTCTTGAATTTCTTCTATTGATTGCATATTAATTGATTCCGTGATCTTTCATTACTTTATTTAAATTCTTCACTAAGGCAAACATTAAAACAGTTGCAAACATCAGTAATCCGAAATTTACCCAAAAGAAATCTGCTTTATCATCATAAGTATCCCACATACTTGCTAAGACACCTGATAATTTATTTCCGATAGAAGTTGATAAGAACCAACCTCCCATCATCAAAGCCGTAATATTTTTTGGTGATAATTTAGAAACTATTGATAATCCCATTGGACTTAAAAATAATTCTCCAATAGTGATGATACCATAATTGGCAACTAACCACCAAACGGAAACTTTTTCAGATCCGTTATTTCCAATTTGAACTGCAGCCACCATTACTAAAACCGATAAAGCTGAAATTAATAATCCAAATGCAATTTTTGTTGGCGTTGATGGTTCTTTCTTTCTGCTTCTTAAAAAAGTAAAGAATGCTACAACTAATGGCGTTAAAAGAATAACCCAACCTGGATTGATTGATTGACTTAAGTTCGTAGCCCATAAAGAAACTTTAGAACCTTCTTGTGGCTTTAATTCTTCTTTTACGTTTCTAAAATATAAAGGATAATTTACTTCTTTTTTAATTTCTCCATTTTCTTTTTGAAGTCGGAAATTTGCATCATAAAGTTCTACGGTATCCTTTTTATATTCTACTTCTTTGGCTAATTTAAGTTTATCAAATAATACTTGAGAAGTTCCTGTCATTTCTCTATCTGTATATCGATCTGCCCAAGTTGTTAATGCTGAACCATTCAATTTAAATACAGCCCAGAATAAAATTACAACGGCGAAAATAGATAATAACGCACCGATTGATCTTTTATCTTCTGCTTTCGCTTTGAAATATAAACTACCGTAAAAATACACAACTGGAATACAAGCAAAAATAAAGGCATCCGTACTATCAGAACCAAAAATGGCACAATCAGTATTTACATCAGAAGCCACACCTTTAATTAACCAACCAATAATTCCGAAAACTACTGATGGTACTAAAATATAAAGTACAATTTTAGAGAAAGGCATATCTCCTTCTTGAATACCTTTTTTCTCTGTTTTATTTCCATAGTGTTTTGTCCCTAAAAGAAACACAACAACACCAATAAACATTCCTAAACCAGCTGCCATAAAAGCATATTGCCAACCTAATAAAATTTGCAAGGCTGCACCAAAGAAATTACAAACAAAGGCACCCACATTAATTCCCATATAGAAAATATTGTATCCTTCGTCTTTTTTGGCTTTGTATTGATCTTCATTATAGAAATTACCTAATAAAGTGGAAATATTTGGTTTGAAGAATCCATTACCCACAATTACTAAAGTCATAGCAATATATAGCATTGGTAAACTATGAATACCCATCATGAAATATCCGGCACCCATCATGATTCCACCAATAACAATTGATTTTTTATACCCTAAATATCTATCGGCAACTAAACCACCAATGAAAGGTGTTAAAAATACTAGTGCAATAAAAGTTCCGTATAAATCTGAAGCTTCTTTCTCCGTCATGGCGAAACCGGCTTCAACATCTTTTAGATATAAAGTAAAAATACCAATCATTAAGTAATATCCGAAACGTTCCCACATTTCAGATAAAAATAAATAAGGCAATGCTTTTGGGTGTGATTTCCACATAATTATGTTGTTTTAGTGATAATAAAAAAAGCCTGTAACGTTAATTACAGGCTTGAAAGATATGAATTTTTTTAAAAATTATCTGTTTTCTACTTCTAAATCGATTCCTTCTTTAGGTTCAACGTGATCGTTATGCATTCTTTTTTCTAACCAAGAACTTAGTACAAATAAAATTGCAGCAGCAGCACCTGACATAATGATAAACAATACGAAAAACTCATATAAATTTGTGATTTGAAACCCAACAAAGCTAGTTGCTCCTCCTGTTCCATCTTCACCACCTGGAATCAATGCAGATAATGTACCTGCAAATTTATTGGCAGCAGCATTTGCTAAAAACCAAGTTCCCATCATTAAAGATGATAAACGTAAAGGTGCTAATTTAGAAACCATTGATAATCCGATTGGAGATAAACATAATTCTCCAATTGTATGAATTACATACAATCCAATTAACCACCACATTGAAACTTTTTCACCTAATCCTAAACCTTTAACAGCAATAGCGATTACAACATATCCCATAGCCACTAAACCTAAACCAATTGCCATTTTTTTAGGCGAAGATGGCTCTAATTTTCTAGCATATAAAAACCCCCAAACCATTGTCATAATTGGCGCTAGAGAAATTACAGCTAAAGGATTTACTGATTGAAAGTAAGAAGCTGGCATTTCCCAACCAAAAAGAGTTCTTTCTGTTTGTCTGTCTGCAAATAAAGTTAATGAAGCTCCAGCTTGTTCAAATGCTCCCCAAAAGAAGATTACGAAAAAGGCAAGAATAAAAATAACTGTAATTCTTTGCGTTTCAATTTTAGTTAAACTTTTATCACTAAAAATTAAAATTGGCATTGCTACCATCGCACCATAAATGAAGTAGCTAATAATATCGATATCACTTTTGAACATTTGTTTGAAGTTCAACATGAAAAATATTATAGCAATTGAACCAACAATCATTCCGATACTTTTAGGATCTAATTTTTTAACTGGTAATCCAATGTGTTTTCCTTCCTCAGAAATAAGATATTTTTTCTGACCAAAAATAAACGCTACTAATCCAATTAACATTCCAACACCTGCTGCTAAAAATCCCCATTTGAAATCCATAGAACCACAAACTAATGGCGAGAAGAATGCTCCTAAGTTAATACCCATGTAGAAAATAGTAAAAGCACTATCAATTCTTCTATCGTTAGCTGGATATAATTGACCAACCATTGTTGAAATATTTGGTTTAAAGAATCCATTACCGATGATAATTGCAGTAAGTCCCATCCACATTAATGAAACTCCACCTTCTGCACCAACTGAAGCACTAAAAAACATAAAGAATTGTCCGATTGCCATTAGCAATCCACCGATTACAATACTTCTTCTGTTTCCTAAAAATTTGTCACATAAATAACCTCCTAAAAGCGGTGTTAAATATACCAAACCAGTATAACTTCCGTATATTTCTGACGCATCTGCATCTTTCATTAATAAAACTTTCGTCATGAATAGAATGAAGATTGCTCTCATTCCATAGTAACTAAATCTTTCCCACATTTCAGTGAAAAACAAAAAGTATAGTCCTTTAGGATGTCCTTTCTTTACTGTTTCGCTCATATTAATTTAAATTTATTTGTAATTTGGTTAGTGTTATAATTTTTCTAAAATAAAGTTGGTCATTTTCGTGTACAATTGTAAACGCGTTTTTCCACCATATATTCCGTGATTTTTATCTGGATAAATAGCCCAATCAAACTGTTTGTTAGCTTGTACTAATGCTTCCACCATTTTCATCGTATTTTGAACATGTACATTATCATCAGCCGTTCCATGAATTAATAAAAAGTTTCCTTTTAATTTACTAACATGTGAAATTGGCGAATTGTTATCATATCCACTTGCATTTTCTTGTGGTGTTTGCATGTATCTTT
Source organism: Flavobacterium urocaniciphilum (assembly GCF_900110615.1). Lineage (GTDB taxonomy): Bacteria > Bacteroidota > Bacteroidia > Flavobacteriales > Flavobacteriaceae > Flavobacterium > Flavobacterium urocaniciphilum. The sequence continues at coordinate 22,959 of NZ_FOEI01000007.1, read as the reverse complement.
CAGTATAAATACTATCGTAATATCTCCAAGAAGTTACAGGCGCAACTGCAATTGCTGTTTTGAATACATCAGCCCCTTGGAAAATACAATTTGAAGCCATAAAACCTCCAAAAGACCAACCAAAAATACCAATTCTAGATTTGTCGATATATGTATAATTACCAAATACTTTCGCAGCATCAATTTGATCTTCTACTTCATATTTTCCTAACTCTTTTTGAGTACATTTTTTAAATTCTGCACCTTTAAAACCAGTTCCTCTTCCGTCAACACAAGCCACAATATAGCCTTTTTGAGCCAACATCATAAACCAGTAATCATCTGTTGCATTCCAAGCATTATCAACTTGTTGAGAACCTGGACCAGAATATTGGAACATAAATAAAGGATATTTCTTTTTCGGATCGAAATCTTTAGGTTTGATCATCCATGTATTTAAAACATGTCCTTTTTCTGTAGTAATTGTTGAAAATTCTTTTGGAGACACATTGTATTTCGCTAATTTTTCTTCAACTGCTTCATTTGATTGAATTTTTTTCAATTCTTTTGAAGTTTTAGAATCGTTTAAAGAATAATAGGGTGCTGAAGTAGCACTAGAATACGTATTGATAAAATATTGGAAGTTCGGACTAAACGTAGCGTTGTTGGTTCCTGTTTTCAGAGTTAATCTCTTTTTTGATTTTCCATCAATTGAAATCGAATACACATCTCTATTGATTGAACCATTTTCAACCGATTGGTAATAAATGGTTTTATTTTTTTCGTCGAAACCATAATAAGCGGTTACTTCCCACTTCCCTTTGGTTACTTGGTTTTTTAATTTACCTGATTTATCATAGTAATAAATATGATTGAATCCGTCTTTTTCAGATGTCCAAATAAAACTATTATCTTTCAAGAACGTTAAGTTATCCGTAACATCAACATATGCCTTATCTTTTTCGTTTAAAACGACTTTTTTAGCACCCGAATTTCCATCGATAAATAATAAATCTAAATTATCTTGATGACGGTTTAACACTTGAGCACTTAACACATTCGCATCATTTGTCCATTTTAAACGAGCAATATAAAAATCGTTATAATTGCTTAAATTAATTTGTTGAGTTTTAGCTGCATTTACATCATAAATATGTAAAGAAACCTCAGCATTTTTTTCTCCAGCTTTAGGGTATTTAAAAACCGTTTGAGTAGGATACAATCCTTGGTTATACATATCCATTGAAAATTCTGGAACATTAGATTCATCAAAACGAATGTATCCAATTTTAGTTCCATCTGCATTCCAATCGAAAGCACGAACAAATGCAAATTCTTCTTCGTATACCCAATCTGTAATACCATTAATTACAGCATTTTTCTTCCCATCATCTGTAATTTGTGTTTCTCTATTTAAAAGTAAATCGAAAACATATAAATTATTTTCAAAGGCATAAGCAACTTTGTTTCCATTTGGTGAAAATGTTGGTTCTTGAATAGCTTTTCCTGTGAATTTTGTTAATTTTTTAGTTGTTAAATCATACACAAAATAATTGGCTGTGAAGGAATGTCTGAAAATTTGCTCAGAATTAGTGGCGATTAAAATTTTCTTTTCAGCTTTATCAAAAGTATAACTGTCAATTGATTCTAATTCTTTGTGATTTTTAGTATCGATTAATGTTGAAACTTTGTTTAAAGTTGCGTAATCAAACAAGTCAATTTGAAAAGAATTTGTACTTCTATCGTAATTCAACACAGTATACTGATTAGTATTCTTCATGGCATTCAATTCATCCATGCCTTTTGTTCTGAAAGCGCCGCCCCAAATCTCTTCTAACGTCAGTTTTTGTTGAGCAACAGCTGTAAATGAAGTAATTAGTAATAATACTAATAATTGTACTTTATTTTTCATGTAAATTTTTTATAAAAAACTTCCAATTTTAGTGAAAATTTGCGACATAGCCATAAAAAAATCTGATATTTTGAATTTTAACATTTTTTTCATAAATTTATCAGTTCAACCCTTATACCGATTAATGCAAAAATTATACAAATACATTTTTATAATTTATTTGGTTTTTTTTGTTGAAAGTACAATTGCCCAACAATTAAAATTCGACATAATAAATCATGAAAAAGGCCTCTACACGTCTTCTATAAATAAACTTTACAAAGATAGTAGAGGATTATTATGGATTTGTGGCGATGGTGCAGGATTGTTTCGTTATAATGGTACCGATTTTAAAAACTACAATAAAGCTGGAAGGTTTGAAAATCTTTTTATTAAAGATATTATAGAAAACAAAAACAAACAACTTGTTATTTCTTCCAACTATTTGGGAATTCTATTTTTTGAAGGTAATAACTTTTTTAAAATCACAAAATTAGAATCCGATAAAAAAACACCTCATTCTCATGTGTCTAAATTTGCCAAAAATAGCACAGGAATATATGGCTTTAGCACTCATAACATTTATTTTATAGACGACAACAATAATGTTAAAAGCATTAAAAACATTAGCAACTTAGAATTAACAAACATTACCTCTGCCGAAACTATTAATGATTATTTAATTGTAATTGGAACCAACAAAGGCACATATATTTATAATACAGAATACAATCAAATTAGTTATTTCGATTTTAAAAGCAATGAAGTTGTTCTATGTAAAGGCAACAACAACTCTGTAATTGTTGGAGATAATTATGGAAACATCTACCAATTAAATTTTTCCAACAACAACATTGTTACAAAAGAACTTTTAGTAAAAATTAATACTAAAAGTGGAGCGGATTTTAAAATTACTAATATTCTTCAAAACCCTAATGGAAACATATGGTTTACTGGAACTAAAGAAGATGGAATTGGCGTTTGGTATTACAATAAAAACTATGTTATCATTAATGAAAAAAATGGATTGCCGAAAGCAAAATACACTACGCTTTTGTCGGACAATGGTGTTTTAAATGTTGGAACTTCTTCAATTGGCTTTTTTCAATTTGGAAAACAAAATTTCATTAAATTTAATACAACTGAGCAGTTAAACAACAGTAATATTTACAACATTCAAGGAATTGACAATAAACTTTATACAAACATTCCGTCTGTTGGAGTTTTAGAATTTGACAACACCGATTTTTATAATCTGAAATACATCAAAACGATTCCAAACATTAAAAAAACTCTTTCTCTAATAAAAAACCACAATAACAAATTAGTAGCCATAAATGAAGAAGGTGTTTTTGAATTTAACGGATCTATTTTTCAGAAAAAATTTAGCGGATTTTCTAAAACAATTTTACAAACTAAAGAGAATAATTATTTTGTTGGCACAACAAATGGATTGTATGTTTTAGATGAAAATTTTAAACAAATACATCATTTTTCCGACAAAAAAAACGGCATTACACAGTTCAATGCCATTTTACATCATTCAAAAAACCATTATATAGTTGCCACAAATAAAGGAGTTTATTTTTATGAATACAAAAACAACACTTTTACTGTACTAAAAAAAATATCTAATTTATTTACCTTTCTCTATTGCAAAGACAAGTATAATACAGTTTGGTTTTCTACATCAAAAGCAGTTATTTCAATAAACAACAATTTAGAAGTAAAAACTTTTGATACCAATGATAATTTATCTTCCACTTTAATTTACACTTTAAACACGCATGAAGATTATTTATACATTGGAACCAATAAAGGAATAGATAAAATTGAAATTGCTAAAGACGGTAACATCAAAAAAATTGAAGTATTAAATTCAAGCAATGGATTTGACGGATATGAAACCAATTATAATTCTGGTTATGTAGATGAAAATGGAAATATTTATTTTGGAACCATTGATGGATTATACAAAATGATTTCTTATTCAAACAAAAAAGAAAGCATTAAAAACAACATCAACATTACTTCTCTTTCAATATTAAACAAAGATTATATTAACAAAAAATATTGGTTCAATTTACCTCAAAACGATCATGAATTTGAAAGCAACGAAAACTTTTTAACTTTTAAATTTGGGCAAAATTCAGGGTTAATAAATAAAAACATTTTCTATTCTTATAAACTAGAAAATTACGACAAAAACTGGAGCAAAGCTAGAATTAGTAACGAAGTTACTTTTAGCAATTTATCTCCAGGATATTACACTTTAAAAGTTAGAGAAGTTGATGCGTTTTCTAATCCAATTGGAATTTACACTTCCTATTCATTTTCAATAAAAGAACCGTTTTATAGTACTTGGTGGTTTTTTGCCATAACAATCATGGTTATTGGAGGATTTTTAAATTTCGTATTTCAAAAATCACTTAAGTATAACAAAGAATTTATAAAAACACTGTCAGACAATAATTTCATTGAATACAAAAGAAATTATCTGTTGTATTTTGGAATTTTAATTATCATTACAGGTATATTTTATTATTCATTAAACATTGTCAATGACAATGATTTAATTGGACGAATAATTTTCGGAACTTCTTGTATATTACTTTATTTTTTAAGTGGTTATCCTATCATTTTAAAGAATTTGAAATACATTTTTATTTCTTATTTTGTACTCTTAACTGCATTATATTTCCAACGATTAACATTAAACACAATTCCGACATATATTATAGTTGAATTTCTTTTAATCTTATTCTTTTCCTTTAATGTATTTGACAAATTCAAATCATATATACTGTTTGCCGTAATCATTATACTCGGAATTTTATCTTTATTCTTTTATTATAAAGTTAATAGAGACATTTATCTTTTATTAGTTATTGCAAATTGTATTATTCTAATTATTAACTTTTCGAGAAGAGCTTATTTATTAAACACAACGGAACGATTAATTTTTACAAACAACATTATCAACCAATCGAATTCAATTACATTAGCTTGTGATAATTTAGGAAATGTAAAATTTTGCAGTGAATCTATAACCAAAATATTAGGTTTTACACCAGAAGAAGTTTTAGGCAAAGAATTTTGGAAACTTACTGAAGACGATGAATTTACACCACAAGACTACAATTTAATTTTCAAGCCCAACACCATCTATGTTAGAAAATTAAAAACCAAAAACAACGAAATTAAATACATACAATGGAGTGATACACAATACAGTGAGAATTTATTTATTGCTTCTGGATATGACGTGACAAAAAAAATTGAGGTTGAAAGACAATATCAAAACTTAGTTCAATTTGCTTCAGATATTATTTATGAATTAGATAAATATGGTAACTATGTGTTCATTAATCAATATACTGAAACTTTATTAGGATATAAATCGGAAGAAATATTAGGTAAAAATTTCAAATTTTTAATTGCACAAGAATATATCGATAAAGTTGTCAGTCATTATGCGGATATTCCAAAAGATAAAAACAATTTTGATCCGATTGAATTCCCTATTTATAAAAAAGATGGCGAACTTTTATGGTTGTCTCAAAACACATCTATTAAAAGAGATTTGAATGGAAAAATAATCGGTTTTTCTGCTATCGCGAGAGATATATCAATAACAAAAAAATTAGAACAACAAGAAACCTTACGACAAGAACGAATCAATCGATTGAATTCTGTTTCTAATAAATTAGCGACTTTAAATTTCTTAAAATTTAATACTTCAGCAGAATTAATTGAACACATTACTAAAGAAGCCTCAATTGGTTTAGAAATCGATCGTGTGAGTTTATGGTACAATTACGATGACTATATCGATTTAACGAATATTTACGTAAAGAGTGAAGACAAACATTATAGCGATTTAAGATTATTCAAAAAAGATTTTCCTCGTTATTTTGAAATCATTGAAAACGAACCGATATTATTATCTGTTGACACTCAAAACGACTCAAAAACTATTGAATTCCATAAAGAATATTTCAAAAAATTCGACATCCGTTCGTTATTGGATATTCCATTATACATTTCTGGTCAATTAGTAGCCATCACTTGCTTTGAAGCCACTAAAGAAATTAAAAAATGGTCGGAAGAAGAAATCAATTTTGCCAGAACGGTTTCAGATATTATCACTTTGGCATTAGAAACTACAAAAAGGAAAAAAGCGGAAAAGCAAATTATTTATAAAAGTAATCTGTTAACATCCATTACAAAAACAACTGAATCACTGCTTCAAACAACAGAAATTGAAAAAATATTTGAAAATTCATTGCGATTTGTTGGAGAGGCTACCAAAGTAGATCGTGTGTATTATTTCAACAATAATGTAGAAACAAATCAATTTAGTCAACTTTATGAATGGACTAGTGAAGAAAGTTTAAAAGAAATTGATAATCCACAATTACAAAATATACCGCATGATTTATTTCCAGAATTCATGGAAGTTATCATAAAAAACAAACCTTACATGTCTATTGTAAAAGATATTCCTGAAGGTGCTTTTAAAACTATTTTACAAGAACAATCAATATTATCTATTCTTATTTTACCTATTTTCATTAAAAAGGTATTTTATGGGTTTTTAGGTTTTGATGATTGTACAGCAGAACGCGAATGGAGTGCCGATGAAATAAACATTCTTCAAACGTTAACCAATAATATTTCGGTTACAATTGACCGAATTCAAAGTGAAAATTCTATTCGAGAAAGTGAAGAAAAATTTAAACTTTTAGCGAATAATATTCCGGCAACTGTTTATCTTATTAAAGAAGACGAACATCGAAATATCATTTTCATAAACGATGAAATTGAAGTTTTAACCGGTTATAAAAAACATGAAATCATTAATTCGGATTTCCATATTTATAATTTATATCATCCTGACGATAAGAAAAATGCGATTAAAATTATTCAGGAAGCAATAAAAAACAATAAACCATATAAAATTACTTGTAGAATTGTCAAAAAAGACGGAAGTATTGTTTGGATTGAAGAATACGGAGAAGGAATTTTAAAAGATGGTAAAGTCGAATATTTAGAAGGCGTATTAATTGATATTACAGAACGTAAACAAGCTGAAAAAGCTATTATTGAAAAAGAACTAGCGGTAGCTTCTAACAAATCTAAATCAGAATTCTTGGCGAATATGAGTCACGAAATTCGTACGCCATTAAACGGAATAATTGGTTTCAGTCAGTTACTTTTAAATACAAAAGTGGATGTACTACAAAAAGAATATTTACAAACTGTAAATCAATCGGCAGAATCGTTATTAGATATTGTAAACGATATCTTGGATATTTCTAAAATTGAAGCCGGTAAACTTTCATTAGATACAAGAAAAACAAAACTGTACAATGTTGTTTATCAAACTATCGATTTAGTAAAATTTAATGCAGATAAGAAAAACATTGAAATCATTGTCGACATTAAAAATGATGTACCATGCGATATCTTCGTAGATGATATTCGATTAAAACAAATTCTGATTAACTTATTAAGTAACGCTGTTAAATTTACACATCAAGGTCAAATTGAATTAGTTATTTCTAATCAAACAAAAGATCAAAAAAGTAAAAAAACAAAATTAAAATTTGAAGTAATCGACACAGGAATTGGTATAAAACCAGAAAATCAAACTAAAATTTTAGATGCATTTTCACAAGAAGACACTTCTACAACTAGAAATTATGGCGGAACTGGTTTAGGACTTTCGATTACCAATAAGTTATTGAATTTAATGAAATCGAAATTAGTAATTGATAGTGAAATTAATAAAGGAAGTAATTTCCATTTCGAATTAAAAGTAGAAGCCAAATACTGTTCAACGCACAATAAAATTAAAAACCCAATCATTCAAAAAGCAATTGTTATTGATAAAAATGAAAGAACTGGTGATGTTTTAAACAAGCAATTGAATGCTTTCAACATCAAAAGCAGTTTTAGCAATACTTTTGAAAATGCTAATTTGTTCGACTTAGATGCTGTTTTCGTAGACTATGATACGATCACAAACGAACAATTAAAAAATTTATTACAAAAACAAAAAGATGAAGGATTTTATATTTTCATCATGCAACCAATTATTTCAAGTGAAGTAGAAGATTTATTATGCGATAAAGTCAAAATCATTTTAAAACCATTTAAAATAGATTCCTTACAAAACGATTTAAGCAATTTAAGAAACAGTATCAACGACATAGAAGTGATTCTTAATGATATTGAAAAAGTACCGAATTCAACAATTCAAAAAGTGTTAATTGTAGAAGACAATAAAATAAATATGCTATTGACGAAAACGTTGATTAAAAATAAAATTCCAAAAGCAATTATTTATGAAGCGGAAAACGGTAAAGAAGGCGTTGAACTTTACCAAAAACATGATCCCGACATTACTTTTATGGACATTCAAATGCCTGTAAAAAACGGCTATGAAGCTTCTGAAGAAATATTAAAAATGAATCCAAATGCGGTTATCATTGCTTTAACTGCGGGTATATTTACTGGTGAAAGAGAAAAATGTTTAGAAATTGGCATGTCTGATTTCATTGTTAAGCCACTCGACAAAGATTTATTCGAAGAAAAACTATTCAAATGGACCGAAAGAATATAAGCGCATTATTTACTACTTTTGCATTAGAATTTAATTACAATGACTCAAAATAAAATCGGTTTTTCGAAACTAACTAAAGAAGAAAAAATTGATTGGATTGCTCAAACTTATTTTGCCAATCCTACTCAAGCAAAAAATATACTTTTACAATATTGGAATCAAAACACCGATATTCAAAAATTACACGATGAGTTTATAGAAAACACCATTACAAATTTCTATTTACCATTAGGTGTGGCACCAAACTTCACTATTAACGGAAAAAACTATACGATTCCTTTCGCTATTGAAGAAAGTTCGGTTGTTGCAGCAGCCAGTAAAGCGGCTAAATTTTGGGGTTCGCGTGGCGGATTCAAAACTACTATTTTAGGAACTGAAAAAATTGGTCAAGTTCACTTTTTATACGAAGGTGATAAAGCAAAATTGACAGAATATTTCCAATTCGTAAAACCATTTTTACTTTCTGAAACAGAAGGCATTACCAAAAACATGCAAAAGCGTGGCGGTGGAATTTCAGATATTGTTTTAGTTGACAAAACTGCCGAATTAGAAAATTATTACCAACTTCATGCTACGTTCCAAACGAAAGATAGTATGGGTGCGAATTTTATCAATTCGTGTTTAGAACAATTTGCCAAAACGTTAAAAGATAAATCGGAAGATTTTGGCATTACTTCAATTCAAATTGTAATGAGTATTTTGAGCAACTTTGTTCCGAATTGTGTCGTTCGAGCAGAAGTTTCTTGTCCGGTTTCCGAATTAAACGAAGATAAAAACATCATTGCCGAAGAATTTGCTCAAAAGTTTGTAACCGCAGTCAAAATTGCTGAAGTAGAACCTTATAGGGCGGTTACACATAACAAAGGCATCATGAACGGAATTGACGCCGTGGTTTTAGCCACTGGAAACGATTTCCGCGCGATTGAAGCAGGTGTTCATGCATATGCCAGTAAAGATGGAAAATACACGAGTTTATCTCATGCCAAAATAGAAAACGGAATCTTTTCTTTTTGGTTAGATGTGCCGTTAGCATTAGGAACCGTAGGTGGTTTAACGAATTTACATCCATTAGTAAAATTCTCATTAGAAATGTTAGGTAATCCATCAGCTACGGAATTAATGGAAATTATTGCCGTTGCCGGATTAGCACAGAATTTCGCTGCGTTGCGTTCGTTAACAACGTCTGGAATTCAACAAGGTCATATGAAAATGCACTTGAACAATATTTTAAACCAACACCAAGCCACAAAAGAAGAAAAACAACAAGTTATTGCTCATTTTGAAAGTAAAACGGTTTCGCATAATTTGGTGGTGGATTATTTGGAAAGTTTGAGAAAAAAATAAACATATAAGTCATATAAGCTTAAATTTATATGCCTGACTAAAATTAAATTTACAAAGTAAAAACTTAATTCAACTTTATAAAGTTTTAAGTTAAATTGAAAAAACTTGCATGACTTATATGGTTAACAAAAAAACCTTCTACTCCAACGGAAAATTACTCATTACAGGAGAATATGTAGTGTTAAACGGAGCCAAATCGTTAGCACTACCAACGAAGTATGGACAAAATTTACACGTTTCACCAATTGAGGAACAAAAAATTGTTTGGACTAGTTTTGATGCTGATGAAAGTATTTGGTTTGAAACGGAACTAACTTTTGAAGATGTCATTTTAAAGAAAGACTTCGAAGAAGAACATCCCATTAAACATACTTTAGTAGAAATTTTACACCAAGCGAATCTTCAGAATCCTGAATTTTTAAAAGCGAAAAAAGGCTATAAAATTGAAACGGAATTAACGTTTCCTAGAAATTGGGGTTTAGGAACTTCTTCAACTTTAATTAACAATATTGCGCAATGGTTAGAAATTGATGCGTTTGAATTATTACGAAAAAGTTTCGGTGGTAGCGGGTACGATATTGCTTGCGCACAAAATAATACCGCAATTATTTATCAGCTGGAAAATGAAAAACCAATTGTAGAAGCCGTAACTTTTCATCCAGAATTTACAAAAAACATCTATTTTGTGTATTTGAATAAAAAGCAAAATAGCCGACATGCGATTCAGAATTACATGAACAAACAACAGTTTTTAGAAAAAAATACTGCAACTATTTCTAAAATAACGGAAAAGATTATCGCAACTGATAGTTTTAACGAAGCTGAAGATTTACTAAATCATCATGAAGTTATTTTAAGCAATATTTTGGAAATGCAAACCGTAAAAGAACGACTTTTCAATAACTTCACAGGTACAATAAAAAGTTTGGGCGCTTGGGGCGGCGACTTTGTAATGGTGCTTTCCAATGAAAATCCAACTCAATATTTTCTTTCAAATGGATATGAAACGGTTTTGAGTTATGAAGAGATGATATTGTCGTAGATACAAAAACCAATATTTTCACGTTTATACAATTATCATTACTTTTACTTCATGTATAAACGCATTTACTTACTATTCTTTTTAACACTGTTTTCTGTTGGTTTTGGTCAGGAGAAAAATCAGGCATTTCAAAGAAAGAAATTAGTTTATACGAAAGCCGAAATTCAAATTGATAGTGTCGCTTTAAATCCGAATTCCTTTAAAATTTACACTTTCAACAACCAAGAAATTGACACTTCTTTTTACCGATTCGATTACCAAACCAAAAAACTACTTTTCAAAAAAGAATTTACCGATTCGGTTCGAATTGAATATTCGCGTTTGCCGAATTTCTTAACGAAAACCTATGCCATTTACGACGATAGTAAAATTGTTCCGAATGAAGCCGGACAATTACTCACCTTTTCGGAAAACAATAAAAAACCAACACAATTATTCAACGGTTTGCAAACCAACGGAAGTATTTCTAGAGGAATTACTGTAGGAAACAATCAAAATACGGTATTGAATTCGAATTTAGATTTACAAATTTCAGGTAAATTATCGGACAATGTCACTTTAAAAGCATCCATTCAAGACAGTAATATTCCGTTACAAGAAGGCGGTTATTCGCAAAAACTAGACGAATTTGATCAAATTTTTATTGAGCTTTCTTCTAAAAATTGGAATGTTAGAGCCGGAGATTTATTCTTAGAAAACCGTAAAACTTCCTTTTTAAATTTCAATAAAAAAGTACAAGGATTATCGTCGCATTTCAATTGGGGAAATACCAATAAAAACGATTTGTTTTTTGCGGCTTCATTGGTACGCGGACAATATGCCAGAAGTAATTTTACCGGTCAAGAAGGCAATCAAGGTCCGTATAAATTACGAGGTAATAACAACGAATTGTATGTGTTGATTATTTCAGGTTCGGAACGTGTATACGTGAACGGAATTTTGAAAGAACGTGGCGAAAACAAAGATTACATTATCGATTATAATGCCGGAGAAATTATTTTCAATGCAACTTTCCCCATTACATCCGAAATGCGAATTGTGGTTGAATATCAATATTCAGATAGAAATTTCACGCGTTTTTTAAGTTATGGTGGTTACCAATTTGAGGGCGAAAAATTCAGTATCGGAACGTATGTATATTCGGAAAACGATGTAAAAAACCAACCGTTACAACAAAATTTATCGGAAGAACAAGTCCAAATTTTACAAGCTGCTGGCGACAATCAAAATTTAATGAATGCGCCATCTGCTTATGAAGACAGTTATTCGGAAAATAAAATTTTGTATAAAAAAACGCTTATTGGTTTAGAAGAAATTTTTGAATTTTCAACCGATCCTACACAAACACTTTATCAAGTGAAATTCACTTTTGTGGGAAATAATCAAGGAAATTATGTGTTAGCGAGCAATAATACTATTGGAAAAATTTACGAATACATTGCGCCTATAGCTGGAATTCCCCAAGGAAATTACGAACCGATTGTGAAATTAATTGCGCCAACAAAAATTCAAATTGCAACAATAGTAAGTAGTTATGCACCTACAGAAAAAACGAATATTGATGCGGAAATTGCCATTTCCAACAACGATAAAAACTTGTATTCCGATATAGACGATGCTAACAATCAAGGTTTTGCAACAAAATTAAACATCAAACAACAAATATTTTCAAAAGGCATTGCTGTAAATACGTTTGGAAACATCAATTACATTCAAGAAAATTTCAAACCAATTGAGCGTTTGTATAATATCGAATTTAATCGAGATTGGAACATTACAAATCCGTTAGGAAATCAGGTTTTATTAACAGGAGGATTAGAATTTAATTCTGTAGTTCAAGATTCTATCAAATGGATTACGATAGGGAAATATCAATTTGAAAAACTCGATTATTCTACTAATTTTTCGGGTAACAAACATAGTTTCACAGCCATTGCAAAAAACAAAACCTTACTTTTTCAAACTCAAACCAGTTTGATGAACAGCAAAGGCGATTATAGTAAATCAGATTTTTTTAGAAATCATACGGTTGCCAAATACCATTTCCAAAAAAATTATATCGGAGGAAGTGTAAGAAACGAAAACAGTAAAGAACTAATTGCACAAACCCAAACGTTGAGTAATTTTAGTCAGCGATTTACCGAATTTGGGAATTTTATTGGTCGAGGTGATTCCACAAAAGTTTTTACAGAAATTGGTTATTTAGTTCGAAACAACGACAGTATTCAAAACAACATATTACAACGTGTAAACACTTCTTTTTCATCGTATTTAAAATCGCAATTGATTAAAAACGACAGAAGAAGTTTGGGTATTTTCTTCAATTACAGAACGTTGAAATTTACGGATGGTCGCGCTACAGAACCGTCAATTAATTCGCGATTAAATTATTCCGATTCATTTTTCAATCAGTTGATTCAAACCACCACTTTTTATGAAAATGTTTCGGGAAGCATCGCACAGCAAGAATTCACTTATTTGGAAGTTGATCCAGGAAGAGGAGTTTATATGTGGAACGATTATAACAACAATAACATTCAAGAATTACAAGAATTTGAAATTGCAACTTTTCCTGATTTAGCGAAATATGTAAAGATCTTTTTGCCGAATCAAACGTTTTTGAGAACCTATCAAAATAAATTGAGCCAGACGGTAACTTTTAATGGAAATGCATGGCAAAATGAAACGGGATTTAAAAAAGTACTTTCGAAATTTTACAATCAGACTTCATTAATTATTGATAAAAAAATTGCAAGAAATTCGAATTCCTTTGAATGGAATCCGTTTACAAAAAATGAAGAAGATTTAATTGGATTGAACAATAATTTTAGAAATAGTTTGTTTTATAATAAAGGAAAACAAAAGCATTCGACAACATACACATATATTTCCAGTTCAATTAAAAACTTATTAAATTTTGGTAGTCAGGAAAATTATGTGAAAAGTCATCAATTGCAATATGTTCATCTAGTAAAGAAATTTTGGTTGTTCCAAGTGGCATCGAATACTTCAAATTCTGAGAGTGTTTCAGATAATTATGCTACAAGAAATTTCAAATTAAAATCATGGGAATGGACGCCAAAAATATCGTATTTATTCTCACAGAACGCAAGTTGGGATATTTTTTATGAAAACAATACCAAAGAAAACACGATTGGAAATTTAGAAAAATTGCAACAACAAGTTTTAGGAACATCTTTTAATTGGAACACCGAAAAAGGATTGAGTATGAGTGGCATGTTTAATTACATCAATAATGATTTTACAGGAAATGCAACTTCACCCGTCGGATTTCAATTATTGGAAGGATTACAAAAAGGTAAAAACACTACTTGGCAATTGCTTTTTAGAAAAAATATCACGCAGTTTTTAGATATTTCTATAAATTATCAAGGACGAAAATCGGAAACCAGTAAAAGCATCCACACAGGAACTATTCAGTTACGAGCGTTTTTTTAGAATATTTGGTTTAAAAACAATAAATTTGTGAAAATTTAAAAAAATAATGAAAAAATTCATTCATATACTTACACTATTTACTCTATTTATATCTCAAGCCCAATTAAGTAGTAAACATTGGATTCCGCCATTGCATTCAAGAGACGCATCGGCAATTCAAGACCATTATATTTATATTTCGACACCTGAAGCTACACCTTTTTTAGTACAAGTTACAACTGGAGATGGAACACCAATTCCTGGATCGCCTTTTTCAGTTTCTCAAACTAATCCAACGGTAATCGAAATAGGAAACGGTCAGCCTACAAGCATGTTTTTGGATGTAAGTGATGTAAACGTAGTTAATAGCGACAAAGGACTTATTCTTCAAGGACCAAAGGACTTTTATGTAAGTTTTAGAATGAGACATCAAAATCATGCTGAAACGTTGATTTCTAAAGGTCGACCAGGAATTGGAACTGATTTTAGATTAGGAAGCACTCCACAAGGTGGAGATATTAATATTAGAAACTTTGTCTCGAGTGTAATGGCAACTGAAGACAACACTACAATCACATTATCAGATTATGATACTGGAGTAGAATTTGTTTCAGGTGCAGGAATTATTTTAGACGACACACAAACCTTTACTTTAAACCAAGGACAAACAATTGTTTTCTCGGGTTACACTGACGTTCCTAGTAATTATTATGGCTTCATTGGCGCCTCATTAACAGCTACAAAACCAGTTGCTGTAAATACCGGTAATGCTACAGGAGGTGTTTCGAATAATGGATCGGATTTTACTTTAGATCAGATTGTTGCATCATCACAAATAGGAACAGAATATATTTTTATTGAAGGAAATGGTTTACCTGAAATGGAATCGCCTTTAATTATTGCCGATTCAGACAATACAGAAATTTTTGTTAATGGAAGTACTGTTGCTTCAACAGTTTTAAATGCTGGTGAATATTATTTAGTTCCGAATTCACAATTTCAAGGAACTAATAATAGAAATATTTATGTAAAATCATCAAAACCTGTTTTTGCGTATCAATTAATTGGTGGAGATGACTCAACTCCAACTTCTGGTTTAAACTTTATACCACCTTTAAGTTGTTTCTTTCAAAATTCAGTATATATTCCTGCTATAAATCAAATCGGAAATACTTTTTACAATGCCGATTTAATGATTTTAACCTATTCAAATGCAACGATAACGGTTAATGGAAATCCTATTAGTACATCGCTAGCACAAACTGTTTTAGGAAATACAGATTGGGTAACGTATAGAATTTCTGGTTATACAGGCAATGTAAATGTTGTTTCAACTGGGCCTTTAGCTGTTGGAGTATTTGGAGCAAGTGGTGCTGCAGGATATGCTGGTTATTATTCAGGATTTGGAAGTGCTCCACAAGACACCCCAGTAACAGTTTGTTCTTCAACAACAACCAATTTATTTGATGCCATTATTGGTAATCCAGGTCCTGGCGGAACATGGACTCCTCCAGCAGGTGGCGCTCCATTAAATGGTGATATTTTTGATCCTGCCATCAATATTCCTGGAGAATATATTTATTCTTTTACAAAAACCTGTAACACATCTTTGACATTTTTAAGTGTAAAAGTAAATGTTACGGTAGCACAAGCTAATAATGCCGGTACTAATACCACAAAAAATACTTGTAAAAACGCTGCGCCTTTTGATTTGTTTGCTTTATTAGGAACAGGTGTTACAGTTGGTGGAACTTGGTCGCCTGCTTTAGCCAGTGGAACTGGAGTTTTCAATCCAGCGGTAGATGCTAGTGGAACCTATACATATACTATACCTGCAAATGGGGTTTGTCCACCTTTATCTTCAAATGTAGTGGTAACCAATTATGATTTACCAACAATATTACCTATCACAGATTTTAAAGTTTGTGATAATGGAAGTGATGGAAACGACACCAACGGACAAACAACTTTCAACTTAGCCTTAAAAATCAACGAAATATTAAATAGTCAAACCGATTTAAGCGTAACATTCCATTTATTAGAAAGTGATGCACTTTTAGGAACAAATGCTATTTCTAATTATACTGGTTCAAATAGATTAATCTATGTGAGAATTTTAAACACGTTAACTAACTGTTTCAACACTACAAGTTTTAATGTTGTAGTTACTCCATTACCAACAATTGATGACGAAATTACGCTTTATCAATGCGATGATGATACCGATGCCGTAACTGATTTCAATTTAACGGAAGCAAATGGATTAATTTCAACTCAAACCAATTTAACGTTCAAATATTATGCATCACAAGCAAATGCTTTAAATGATATTGCTCCATTTACTAATGATACAAGTTATAATGCTGCTAATGGAAGTGTAGTTTGGTCGAGAGTTGAAAATGAAAATGGATGTGTAAGAGTTTCAAAAGTAAATTTAGTGGTTTCTGTAACTCAAATACCAAGCACATTTGTACCTTATATATTAGAACAATGTGATGATTATATAGACGCTTCAGATCCAGATGATGATGGAATTGATTATTTCGATTTAAACATCGCTACAAATGATCCCGTAAATGGAATTTTATCTGTATTTCCAAGTAGCACAAACTTAATTGTTACGTATTACGAAAGTCAAACCGATGCTTTAGCGGAAATAAACCCAATTGACACAACAGATCCTGATGGTTATAGAAACATCACACCAAATCTTCAAACCATTTGGGTTCGTATTGACAGCAACATCAATAATGCATGTGTAGGATTAGGACCTTATGTAACTTTAAAAGTTAATCCATTACCAGATGTAAATATTTTGAATTTTTATACTTTGTGTGTAGAACCTGGAACCGGAAATGGCAACTATATAGTTAATGCAACTCCACTAACTCCTGGAACATATACTTATGTTTGGACACCAACCAATCCGGATACAATTGGCGGATTAGAAAGTCCAATTTATGATATATCACAAACTGGTTTATATAAAGTTACGGTTACCAATACAGTTACAGGATGTGTTAAAGAAGATGAGATTCAAGTTAATATTTCTTCTGCGCCTGAATCTGTAGAGGCTGAATTAGTTTCAGAAATTTTTTCTACTGGATTAGCTACAATTGAAGCTATCGTTATTGGAGGATTTGGAGATTACGAATATAGTTTAGACGGATTTTTTTGGCAAGACAGTCCAATCTTTACGAATTTACCAAATGGCGTGTATACAATTATCGCGAGAGATAAAAACGGATGTGGAGAATTAATCTCTAATGAAATTACTACAATTTCTTATCCGAATTATTTCACACCAAATGGCGATGGATACAATGATATTTGGAACATTACTGGTTTAACATTAGATTTTGAAGCTAAAATTTTTATTTTCGACCGATATGGAAAATTAATGAAACAAATTAATCCTTACAGTGGTGGTTGGGACGGAACGTATAATGGAAATTTAGTACCATCTACCGATTATTGGTTTAAAATAGAATACAAAGAAAACGGCGTTACTAAAGAATTTAGATCACACTTTACACTTAAAAGATAATTTAATTACAACTAAAACCTACCGCAGTTTAACAGAGATAAATTCTACTAATCTGCGGTTAAATTTTTTTAACAATGACAGCTTTTGTAAAACAAGAAGTAAAAAACAATATTGGATACATCACTTTTTTTCATCCTGCAGGAAACTCATTTCCGAGTACACAATTACAACAGTTAGTGGAAACAATTCAGGATTTAGATCAAAACGAAAACGCTACTATTATTGTGTTACAAAGTGAAGGCAATACGTTTTGTGCAGGCGCTTCTTTTGACGAGTTACTTCAGATTGATAATTTAACCGATGGAAAACAATTTTTCTCTGGTTTTGCAAATGTAATTAATGCAATGCGTAACTGTTCGAAATTAATTGTTGGAAAAGTTCAAGGAAAAGCTGTTGGTGGCGGTGTTGGAATTGTTTCTGCCTGCGATTATGCCATTGCAAGTACTAAAGCCGATGTAAAACTTTCTGAATTAACTATCGGAATTGGACCATTTGTAATTGAACCAGCGGTTAGTCGAAAAATTGGACAAACCGCTATGAGCGAATTAACCTTAGCCGGAAACGAATGGAAACCCGCACAATGGGCTTTTGAAAAAGGTTTATACGCTAAATTTTTACAACCGGAAGAATTAGACGCTGAAGTGGAAAAATTCGCTACACAATTAGCGAGCTACAACCCAGAAGCATTAGCCGACATGAAACAAGTATTATGGCAAAATACTTCACATTGGAGCACTTTATTATACGAACGTGCTGAAATTTCTGGAAAATTGGTATTGAGCGATTTTACAAAAAAGGCTTTGGAAGCTTTTAAGAAATAAAACTTAAATGAAAAAAGTAATTTTATTTTTAGCGTTTTTATCTATAAATCTTGTCTTTTCACAAGACAGTATTGATTGGAATAAAAACAAAAAGATAATTTATGAAATCATAATAAGTGACTTCCAAAAAGAAATTAAAAATGATACACTTTTTGTAAATATTGATTTCAATCAGGAAATTCCAGATAAAACTTCAACTGGGATTTTAGGTAATCGAATATTATCAACATCTCAAATAAACACACCTTTTCGAGTAGAGTTCAAAAATTCAAAAATTTACTCCAATTTAAGTTTTAATTTTCATGAAATTGTTGGCAAAGAAAAAGCAAATATCCTTCACAGAGATATATTTCATTTTATGGATATTAAATCCCCTATAGATAAATGGTTGAGTTTGAATTTTATTGAATTATTAGGAAAACGAGCTAAAGATGAAGCAAAAATATTTATTCCAGTAGAATTTGAAAAATTAGATTTCAAAAATTCAATTAAAAAGGAAACGAGATATTTTTATGAATTTAAATATACATTTGAAAAAGGAATTGAATTTATCAAGAAAACTGAATTCTAAATCGTTCTAAACCAACTTTGCTAAGCAAGTTGGAAGCTTTTAAGAAATAATCAAATGAAAAATCTAATTCTACTATTTTTATTTTCAATTAATCTAATTTCAGCACAAAATAGTATTGCTGACTCAATTGTTACTAATCAAATTAAGATATTTAAAGAAAGTAAGATTGAGGAATTTTTTATTTTAGAAAAATATTGTAATGGATGCAAATTGCTAACGAATCTGGAAGATTTAGATTGTGATTTAGAAACTTCTCATATTTATATTTTTTGGAAAGAAAAAGACGAAAGTTATTACCAAAAAATCAGTAAATGTAGAACTGAAAAAACTAAAATTTCATTTGATATTTTCGCTAATTATTCATCAAAAATTGATATTATAAAAGATGAAAATGTCAAAAATTATCAAACTGAAAAAAGTGATTTTATTTCAATTAGTCATTCTGAGTTTTCCACTTTTTATTTTATTTCTAATAGCAATCAATTAAAAAAATCATTTGACCATTTTGATTTAACTTCAAATGAAAACAACCCAAATATTAATGCTGAATATAACAAATCTTTAGAATTAGTAAAATTGAGTTATGAATGTGACAATATTATATTGAAAAAGTAATTCTTAACTCGTTTTCAACCAACCGGTAATACTGTATCTTTTTCTTTGAACGGGTTTGACTTCGTGTTCTAAAATTTGACTTTCAAAAATAACAACTCTACCTTTTAACGGGTAAATTGTAATATCTTCTTCAGGTTTGTAAATGACTAATTCGCCACCATATTCAGGTTGCCAATTTTCATCATTCAAATAACAAACGATTGATAATTTTCTTCGCGTATCGTTTTTAAAAACATCTAAATGACGTTTATAAAATGTTCCTTCAGGATAAATAGCGTAATGGAATTCTTTGTTCGAAATTCCTAAATAACATGTCGCATTGATATACGCTACAAAGTCATTAATTTGATTGAAAAAGGTTTCTGATGCTACATTTTTTTCTTCTTCATCCAACCAAAAAATATAATCGCCGCGAATTTCTTCTTTTACAATTTCATCCGAATTCTTACCAATTGCCGACTTTTTAAATTCTGAAGTTTCGAATTTTTGTTCCAATTCGGCACGCATAATTTGCACGGCTTCTTCCGAAAAAAAAGCATCACAAACCGCGTATTGATTTTCTAATAAATCGTCGATTATCGTTTCGTAAAGTGGATTCAATTCCATGGATTTGTATATTTAAAGCAAAGATATAGTAATTAATTGAAGATAAAATCAATTTTAAAAATTGAAACGCCACGAATTCACAAATTTTTAAAATGTTACTGTTTCGATTTAATTCGAATTTCGTCTTTAACGAAACTAATCTCAAAATATTGATATTTTTAAATTCGTGAATTCGTGGCTAATCATTTAAAATTCAAATAAAAAACAATGCTAAGATTTTTATATTGAACTCGTGTTATTTTCGTAATTTTGCATTTCAATAATCAGACAATGAGTAAAATTAGAATTACCAAGCAATTTAATTTCGAAACAGGTCATGCACTTTATGGCTATGATGGAAAATGTAAAAATGTTCACGGACATAGTTATAAACTTTCGGTTACAGTTATTGGTGAACCTATTTCAGACACTAATAATGTGAAATACGGAATGGTAATTGATTTTTCTGATTTAAAGAAAATTGTTAAAGAAGATATTGTAGATGTTTTTGATCATGCTACAGTATTCAATAAAAACACACCTCATATTGAATTAGCAAAAGAATTGAAAGACCGTGGTCATCACGTAATTTTAGTAGATTATCAACCTACTAGTGAAAACATGGTTATCGATTTTGCTGAAAAAATTATGGCACGTTTACCTAAAGACATTCAATTGCATTCTTTACGTCTTCAAGAAACGGAAACTTCTTTTGCTGAGTGGTTTGCTTCAGATAATCTGTAGTCGTCCATAATGAGTCTTACTTTATTATCTTCACCTCTACAAGGATTTACCGATTTCAGATTCCGAAATGCGTTTCACAAACATTTTGGTGGCATTGATACCTACTATTCACCTTACATTAGGCTGAATGGTAAATTGGAAATTAAAGCTTCTTACGAACGCGATATTCTTCCAGAAAACAATACTACTTTAGAAGTTATTCCTCAGGTTATTACAAATGATGCTGATGAATTTTTATTTGTAGCAAAATATGTACAATCGTTAGGGTATAAAGAATTGAACTGGAATTTAGGTTGTCCGTATCCAATGGTGGCCAAATGCGGCATGGGTTCAGGATTAATTAGTAATACTGAAAGAATTAACACCATTTTAGATCGAGCGCATAGTGAAACGAATATTATTGTTTCGATGAAAATGAGAATGGGATATGAAAATCCGACTGAAATTTTAGACGTTTTTCCAATTTTAGAAAAATATCCGATTAAAAACATCGCCATTCATGCTCGAATTGGTAAACAATTATATAAAGGCGGTGTCGATTTAGATTCGTTTCAGCGTTGTTTAGATGTTTCTAAGCACAAATTGTACTATAATGGCGATATTACCTCGGTTGAAAAATTTAGAGCGATGCAAGAGCGCTTTCCAAGTATTGATCATTTTATGATTGGAAGAGGATTAATTGCCGATCCGTTTTTACCTAGTATGATAAAAAACAATACAACTGAATATCCTGAAGATAAATTGCAACTTTTTAGTGCTTTTCACGATGAAATTTATCAAGCATACGATTCTTATTTACAAGGTCCAACTCCAATTCGAATGAAAATGTTAGGCTTTTGGGAATACTTTTCACAATCTTTTCCTGATACTCAAAAAACGTATAAGAAAATTAAAAAAGCTCAAAATAGCAGAGCTTATGAACAAGCTGTAAAAGAAATCTTTTCATCTAAAAAATAAATTCATACAAAAACAAAAAGAGCGCTTTAAGCGCTCTTTTTTATTGTAATTAATATTATATAATCTTTAGATTATTTCTTGATGATTAAGAACTCACTACGTCTGTTTTTAGCGTGTTCTTCTTCAGTACAAGTTGTACAAGCCACTTTTGGTTGTGTTTCTCCCATTCCTTGACCTGTAATTCTGTTTTTAGCAATACCTTTTGAGATGATGTATTGAACGGTAGATTTCGCTCTTCTGTCTGATAATCTCATGTTGTAATTATCCGCTCCTCTACTATCCGTGTGTGATCTTGCATCGATTACCATGTTCGGGTATTCGTTCATTACCTGAACTAACTTGTCTAACTCAGCAGCTCCTTGTGCGGTGATGTTCGATTTGTTGTATTCAAAGTAAATTGGTTGTAAGATTACTTCTCTATCGGTAATGATTGGTTTAATTGGTGTTAAGTTTAACTCAATCGTTTTTGGTCCGTTTTTAGATTTCTCCATAGAAACCGTCCCGTTCTCATAACCCGATCTTGATCCGTTAAAGTTTGCAATTTCCTCACAAGCGATTCCGAATTTAACTTCTCCCATATCGTTAGACATTTGGTTACCTTTCTCCACTCCTTTAGTGTTTACCCAAGTAACTGTTGCATCCGATAATAATTTACCTGTAACGGCATCTTTTACTAAAATAGTTGCATCTACTCCACAAACAGCGTCTGCTTGGTAAATATCATCGTTTCCGTCTCTGTTACTAGAAAAATACCCAACATTTTTTACTAAGTTGTATGAAAAGGCAAAGTCGTCTTT
>NZ_FOEI01000019.1 GCF_900110615.1 Flavobacterium urocaniciphilum | reverse complement strand
TACGGAAACGAATCGAGCCATTATTTCTTTACCGGAGGTTATGTATTTGATATCAACCAAAGTGTAAAATTCAAACCATTTTTCATGGTTAAGTCGGCCTTTGAAGCGCCAGCATCATTAGATGTATCAACAAACTTTTTGTTTAAAGACAAGTTTGAAATTGGAGCCACATACAGAATTGACGACAGTTTTGGAGCAATGGTAAATTATGCTATTACACCGGCCTTAAAAATTGGATATGCTTACGATCACATTGTTTCTGATTTAAAAGTAACTACACCAGCATCACACGAGGTAATTTTATTGTTTGATGTTAACTTTAGTAAAAAAGTATCACGTTCACCACGTTATTTTTAATCTTCCAATTAAGCAAAGTACATATGAAAAATATAAATATTATAGCTAGTGCGTTACTGTTTACAACTTTAGTAACAGCACAGAACAAAGATACCAAGGAAGCAGACAAGTTATTCGACCGATTGGAGTATATTGATGCTGCCAAAGCCTATACTAAATTAGTAGAGAAAGGAAAAGCAGACGCTTACGTTTACAAACAATTAGGAGATAGTTACTATAACGTATTTAACAGCAAAGAAGCGGCTTTGTGGTATGCTAAAGCAGTAGAAACATCACAAGATGCTGAAACACACTTTAGATATGCGCAAATGCTAAAAGCTGAAGGAGATGTTAAAGGAGCAGAGGCTCAAATGCAAAAATTTGCTCAAATGGAGCCAAACGATGCTAGAGCCAAAGCGTTTAAAAACAATCCGAACTATTTATCGCAATTAAAGAGTCAAAGCAAACAATACGACATCAAGAAATCGGATGTGAGTAGTGAAAAAGCAGACTTTGGAGCAGTATTAACCAACAACAACGAGTTGTACTTCTCAAGTGCTAGAAATACCGCTAGAAAACAAAACGGAATGGACGACCAGCCGTATTTAGATTTATACAAAGCAACAAGAAACGCAGACGGAAGCTTAAGTCAAGCTACAGAAGTTGCCGAGTTAAATACGAGATGGCATGACGGACCAGCAGCTATCACAGCAGACGGAAACACGATGTATTACGGAAGTGAGAGTTTTAACGAGAGCGAATTCCAAAAGGATAAAGCTAAGAAATTAAAATTCGGACAAATCTATTTATACAAAGCTACAAAGGATGGTGATAAATGGTCGAAAGGTCAGGCGTTATCATTTAACAATAAAGAATATTCATTAAGAAACCCATCGATTAGCAAAGACGGAAAAACATTATATTTTTCTTCGGATATGCCAGGTGGCCAAGGTGGAGAAGATATTTGGAAAGTAAGTGTTGATGGTGATTCATACGGAACACCAGAGAACTTAGGTCCGAATGTAAACACAGAGGCTAATGAGAGTTTTCCATCGATTCAAGATGATAACATCTTATTCTTCTCATCAAACGGAAGACAAGGTTTTGGAGGTTATGATGTATTCAAATACAACACCAATACCAATGAAAAAGCATCAAACGTTGGTGAACCGGTAAACTCACAAAAAGACGACTTTGCCTTTTCATACAACTTAGTAAAAAATGTTGGGTATTTTTCTAGTAACAGAGACGGAAACGATGATATTTACCAAGCAGACGC
>NZ_FOEI01000018.1 GCF_900110615.1 Flavobacterium urocaniciphilum | reverse complement strand
GAGCAAGCAGGAGGAACATGGACACAAACATCAGGAGCAGGAGGAACGTTTAATGCTGGAGCAGGTACTTATACCCCAGCTCCAGGAGCAACAACAAGTACATTTACGTATACTTTAGTTGGAACTGCACCATGTATTAACGATACAAGTGTGGCTACAATTAACATCAACGCTCAGCCAAATGCTGGAGTAGATGGTAACACTACAGTTTGTGATTCAAGTGTAGCACCAATCAACTTATTCAGTTTAATTACGGGTGAGCAAGCTGGAGGAACATGGACACAAACATCAGGAACAGGTGGAACGTTTAATGCTGGAGCAGGTACATTCACACCAGCACCAGGCGCAACAACTTCTACATTTACGTATACTTTAGTTGGAATAGCACCATGTACTAACGATACAAGTATTGCAACTATTAACATCAACGCTCAACCAAATGCTGGAGTAGATGGTAATACAACAGTATGTGATTCAAGTGTAGCACCAATTGACTTATTCAGTTTAATCACTGGTGAGCAAGCAGGAGGAACATGGACACAAACTTCAGGAACAGGTGGAACGTTTAATGCAGGAGCAGGTACTTATACACCAGCATCAGGAGCAACAACTTCTACATTTACCTATACTTTAGTTGGAACTGCACCATGTATTAACGATACAAGTGTGGCTACGATTAACATCAACGCTCAGCCAAATGCTGGAACAGATGGAGCAACTACAACTTGTGAGAACAATCCTGCAACTATCAACTTATTCAGTTTAATCACTGGAGAGCAAGCAGGTGGAACATGGACACAAACATCAGGAGCAGGAGGAACGTTTAATGCAGCAGCAGGAACGTATACACCAGCGATGGGTGCAACAACTTCTACGTTTACCTATACTTTAGTAGGAACTGCACCATGTGTGAATGATATAAGTGTGGCAACAGTTAATGTAAATATGGCTCCAACAGCAACTATTAGTTACTCAGGTCCATATTGTGTAAACACAACATCAGCTCAAAATGTTACGTTAACAGGAACAGGAAATTATACAGGTGGAACATTTAGTTCAACAACTGGATTAAGTATTAACGCTACAACAGGAGCTATTACTCCAAGCACAAGTACACCAGGAACTTATGTGGTAACGTATACCATTCCAGCTGGTTCATCATGTTTACCGGTACAAACTCAAACAAATGTTACGATCACTCCAAAACCAGTGATGACGTACACGGTTACTACACCAATTTGTGATGGAAGTGCCTTAAACTTTGTATTGAGTAGCAATGTTCCAGGAACAACTTATACTTGGGATGCTTCAAATAATGGATTAACAGGATTTAATGCTTCGGGAACACAAGCTAATATTAATCAAGTGGTTCATTTAACCAATCCAATGGTTGGAGGAACAATTACTATGGTAATTTTACCAACAGCAAACGGATGTACAGGAGATCCAGTAACGGTTAATTTAGTTGTAAATCCAAACCCGGTAATTAGTTCAATTACTGTTGAAGATGCGCAGATTTGTGCAGGAAGTCAAGTTCATATTGATGTAGACGGAGAGCCAACAGGATTAACATATACTTGGACAGCGGTGAATAACAATGGTGTTATCATTACAAATGGAACGTATAGTGGAACTTCAGCAAATGGAGCATTAAACTTACAGTTAACTACAAATAGTCCAACCACAATAGGAACGATTCAGTTTGAATTTACTCCAATTAGAAACGGATGTGTAGGAACGCCAGTTTTATCACAAGTAATTAC
>NZ_FOEI01000008.1 GCF_900110615.1 Flavobacterium urocaniciphilum | reverse complement strand
GTATTATTTCCAGCTCCCCATAAACACGTTGCTCCAGCTGTACCCGGACAAGCACTATAAATATGGATACTTGAATTTGCAGCAGTTGGAGTTAACGTTACAGAAATATTTCCTGTAAAAGATGGTGTAAATGAATAAAACACATCATTACCAACCATATAGTTTGTAGCAGATCCTGTACAAGCTAAAGGTGGTTGAGTATCGGTTAAATCTAAATAATTCGCAGTGTTATCTGTAGTAGTGTAAGGTAACGCTGGTGGAATTACAATAGGACCGGCACAAGTATCTCCATAAGAAGAAGTTTGGAAACTTCGCGGCCCAAACCAATCACTGGCATATTCCCCTAAAGTACCTGTACAAACTGAACGTACTTGAAATTTGTATAACGTATTAGGTTGTAAACCTGTAGCTGTAAATGGATTAGTAGTAACGTTTGTATAAGTAATTACTGAAGGATCAGTAAATGGTAACCCAAAAGCAACCACTTGAACTTCCCATTCTGTAATACCACCTGGATTCCCCCAACTTAATTGAGCTGAGTTAGTAGATTCATTAGCAGTATTTAATGGTCCAATTGGCGTATTACATTTTTGAATTAAATTAAAATTGTCTATTAACCATCTATCACCATTGTCATTTGTCATAACAAAAGCAATATAGATTGGAGTTCCTGGAGGATAAGTTGCAGGATTTAAATCAATAACTTTTTCTTCATAAACATTGGCAACTGAAGTTAAAGAAGCTTCGTCCCACGATTGAATTGTTGTAAATGCACCAGGATTGGTTACTGGATCATTAGACGTAGTTGATATTTTAATATCAAACAAACTTAATTGATTTCCTGATTGTAAGGTTTTTGTTTGAAAACGAATTTGTGGATTTGTAGGAACTGGCATCTGATTAGTTACTAACCAGTCAACAGCAAACGTACCATCCGTAACGTTTTCTCTATTTAAAAAAGCAGATTTACCCACTCCACCAAAGGTAAATAATGGATTTGTGGTTTCTGCCCAACTGATTCCGACACCGGTGCCCGTCTCATAAGTGGTCCAGCCGGTTGGCGGAAATGTTGCTCCTTCAAAATTCTCGGTTTGTGCGAAAATACTGAAGTTAGCAAACATCATTAAAATTAAAAGTAGTTTTTTCATTATAATTTTTTTGTTTTTTTGTTTGTTAACAATACCTACAAATGTATAAATTCAAAACTAATTATTTGTTAATATCGATGAATGGCGTTATTTTATCGATGAAAGGAGTTATATTCTTTGTTATTTTTCTCTAAATTTGTAAAAAAAATAACATTTTGATCACAAAAAAAATTTACTTCGCATCAGACCAGCATTTAGGGGCACCAACACCTGAAATGAGTTTTCCTAGAGAGCAAAAATTTGTACAATGGTTGGATGAAGTTAAAAAAGACGCAGAAGCTATTTTTCTTTTGGGCGACTTGTTTGATTTTTGGTTCGAATACAAAACCGTTGTACCTAAAGGTTTTGTAAGAGTTTTAGGGAAATTAGCTGAAATAAAAGACGCTGGAATTCCCGTATATTTTTTTGTAGGAAATCACGATTTATGGATGGGAGATTATTTCGAAAAAGAATTAAACATTCCAGTATATCACGACAACAAAGAATTCACTTTTAACGGTAAAACTTTTTTAATTGGTCATGGCGACGGAAAAGGACCGGGCGACATGGGTTACAAACGCATGAAAAAAGTGTTTACCAATCCGTTTTCAAAATGGCTATTTCGTTGGTTACATCCAGACATTGGCGTAAAATTAGCACAATATTTATCGGTAAAAAACAAACTAATTTCTGGAGCTGAAGATGTAAAATTTTTAGGAGAAGATAACGAATGGCTGGTACAATATTGTAAACGAAAATTAGAAACCAAACCATACGACTTTTTCGTATTCGGACACCGTCATTTGCCAATGGAAATTCAATTAAATGAAAACTCAAAATACATCAACTTAGGTGATTGGATTGGCTATTTTACGTATGGTGTTTTTGATGGATCGAAGTTTGAATTGAAAGATTACAAATAATAAAATTTCTACTGAAAAGATTAAGCCACGTTAGGGATGGAAGCGGCATCCTTTTTAAATTGTTGCTTGATAGACTAACAAGCAAAATTTAAAAAGATATAGCGTACAGCCCGTCTCGTTGTTATTTAAATTTAATGTTATAACTAGATTCCTACAACGAGGAACGCCAAAAATTACCTTTCTATCTCTAAATCTCTGAATTTTGGTGACACTACAGCTGTTGTTCCCACCACAATTAATGTCATTATTCCACCAAATACTACTGCATTTACTACGCCAAATAATTTGGAAGTTAAACCACTTTCAAAAGCACCTAATTCGTTAGACGAACCTACAAAAATTGAATTTACAGAGGAAACACGACCGCGCATATCGTCTGGAGTATAAATTTGTAAAATGGTAGAACGAATCACTACTGAAAAACCATCGGTAACACCACTTAAAAACAAAGCGATTACTGAAATCCAAAAATTTTCCGATAAGCCGAAAACGATGATACAAACTCCAAATCCGAAAACAGCAAGTAATAATTTTTTTCCTGTATTTTTTTCGATAGAAAACATGGTAGAAGCCAACATCGTTATTAAACCACCAATCGCTGGCGCAGCTCTTAAAATTCCGAAACCTTCCGAACCTACTTTTAAAATATCTTGAGCGAAAATAGGTAATAAAGCAACAGCTCCTCCGAATAAAACGGCAAACATATCCAATGAAAGTGCGTTTAAAATAATTTTATTTTGAAACACAAATCGGATTCCTGCTTTTAAACTTTCCGAAACAGGTTCGCCAATTTTTTTATTTAAAATAGGTTTTCTACTGATTTGTAACAACACAATAATTCCTAAAACAATCGAAATTGTAACGAAAATCATCGAATTAAAAACGCCAATTCCACCAATTAAAAACCCTGCTAAAGCCGGACCGATAACAGCTGAAACTTGCCATGATGAACTACTCCATGTTGCTGCGTTAGTAAATTCCGATTTCGGAACGATTAATCCTAATAAACTAAAAACCGATGGAATAATAAACGAACGAATGATTCCACCTAAAAAAACCAATGCATAAATAGCATATAAAAAAGGTTGTTTCCCAATAGTTGAAACCGTTTCTGGGTGCACTAAATAACACAATAACAGACTGATTAAAGTAGTTCCAAAAAAACATTTTAACAACATGTTTCGTTTTTCGGATTGATCTACTATATGTCCGGCAAATAAGGCCATAGTTATTGCTGGAATGACTTCCATTAATCCGATTAATCCTAACGACCAAGGGTTTTTGGTAATTCGGTAAACTTCCCATTCTATTAATACAAATTGCATCGACCAAGCCAATACAATAGCCAATCGCATCAGTATAAACCAACGGAATTCCGGAATTCTTAAGGATGAAAAAGGATCTTTTTTTGTCATTATTTCTGTTTATTGTTTTTCGTTTATTGAAAATTGTTAGGAACGAAACTACAAACAATTAACGATAAACTTTATTTAATATCACGCAATTGCAATTGCAAACTCACGTTTCCGTTCCATTCATTTTCTTCAACAATATAAACGGCATCAAATGGATTTCTATTTTTTACGATATCTAATTTTTTACCTAATCCGAAACCAATCGCATTGAAATTTTGTGAATCATTCTGTTTTACAAAAGCTTTTAAATGTTCGCCATCATTTCCTAAGGTTTTGGCATAACCAGAATCGACTACATTTTTTGACATAAAAACCGGTGTCATGTTTTCTGGTCCAAATGGTTCAAACTGTTTTAGAATACGCATGAATTTTTCATCAATATCTGAAAAATCCAATTCTAAATCGACAGCAATTTCAGGAATTAACAAATCGGGATGAATGGTATTTTTGACTTCCTTCTCAAAAGCGTTTTTGAAATTCAGATAATTTTCTTCTTTTAAAGTCATTCCGGCTGCATACATATGTCCGCCAAACTGTTCCAAATGTTCTGCACAAGCTTCCAAAGCATTGTACACATCGAAATCTTTCACTGAACGTGCCGAAGCCGCTAGTTTATCACCGCTTTTTGTAAAAACGATTGTCGGACGATAATAATTTTCTACTAAACGGGAAGCTACAATTCCGATGACACCTTTGTGCCAATCTTCTTGATAGACAACAGTTGAAAATCGTTCTAACTCATCATTTTCTTCGATTTGACGTAAAGCTTCTTGAGTAATTTGTTTGTCTAACTCTTTTCTATCGGAATTATACCCTTCAATTTCAGATGCAAATTGTTCGGCTTGCTCTAAATTGTATTCGGTTAACAAAGCAACGGC
This sequence comes from Flavobacterium urocaniciphilum, assembly GCF_900110615.1. GTDB lineage: Bacteria > Bacteroidota > Bacteroidia > Flavobacteriales > Flavobacteriaceae > Flavobacterium > Flavobacterium urocaniciphilum. Next base: position 105,952 of record NZ_FOEI01000008.1, on the reverse strand, counting down.
TTCGTTACCATGTTTTACTCTTCCGGCAGCGTTGATTCTTGGAGCTACTATGAAAACCACATCTGTGATTGTCAACACTTTTTTCTTCACATTTTGGATTAACGCTTTAATTCCAGGACGAGGATTAGTATTAATTACCTCCAAACCAAATTTAGCTAGTACTCGATTTTCACCGGTAATCGGAACAATATCTGCAGCAATAGCCGTCGCCACTAAATCTAAATAAGGAAATAATTCATTTATCGTAATATTGCGATTTTGCGATAAAGCCTGTATTAGCTTGAATCCGACGCCACAGCCACATAATTCATCGTACGGATAACTACAATCTTCGCGTTTCGGATCTAAAACCGCAACAGCTTCCGGTAACGAATCGCCTGGTCGGTGATGGTCGCAAATGATAAAATCGATGTTTTTATCTTGAGCATATTTTACATGATCGATGGATTTAATTCCACAATCGAGTGCAATAATTAACTTTACATCGTTATCTTCTGCATAATCGATTCCTGTATACGACACTCCGTAACCTTCATTATATCGGTCTGGAATATATGTCGCCACATTCGGATAATAACTTCGCAAATAACTTGAAACTAAAGAAACCGCAGTCGTACCGTCTACATCATAATCGCCAAAAACTAAAATATTTTCTTCATTGGCAATGGCTTGTTCGATACGTGTAACAGCTTTATCCATATCTTTCATCAAATATGGATCATGTAAATCTTCTAAAGTGGGTCTGAAAAATGTTTTGGCTTGTTCAAAGGTTTCAATACCTCTTTGAACTAATAAAGTTGCGATATTGGTATCGACTAAAAGTGCATTTTGTAAGGCTTGTACTTTTTCTTTTTCTGGCTTTGATTTGATGGTCCAACGCATGATAATTTTGGATTTACGTCCTTCGACTCCCGAAGCTTCGGGACAGGATAACAGGTTAATATTTGAATTTTGGCGTATAGTATTGATTTGTAAATGTATAAAAATTAAACATATAAGTCATATAGGCTTATTTATTTATCGAAAAACTTATTTTCGCTTAAGCTTTACTTAAAAAAAATTAAATATATTTTGACGACTACAAAATTACAAAAGTCAAAAACTTACATGACTTATATGTTTTAATATTACTTTGCAGTTAACGCTTCATCTTCAAACTGAATCCCGTCCCAACCAAAAGTCATGAAATTTCTAATATTTTGATGATCAGTTGCTTCAGGTGTGTTTAATACATCTTGATAAAAATCACCGAATAAACTCAAGGTTTCTTCTTTACTTAATTGATTCAATTTCGCGAAAGCAAAAATTTTACACGAACCGTTATTTTCCCCGGCATTATTTATTTGATTCCCGTTTTTGAATGTCGTTGGTGTGAAAATATAGTTTTCATCAATGTATGCGATAGTTTCTGGAAATGATTTTTTGTTTAGTAGTTGTTGCATGTTTATGTTATTTAGACTTGACAGGTTTTTGAAACCTATCAGGTTATATATTATTTGCCGCTTTTCTTATTTGCCGCTTTTCCCGCCAACAACCACAACGATTTCTCCTTTTGGCGGTTTGGCTTCAAAATGTTTAAGGACTTCTTCAGCCGTTCCGCGAATGGTTTCCTCATGTAGTTTGGATATTTCTCTAGAAACAGAAACAGGTCTGTCAGCGCCAAAATATTGGATGAATTCCGCTAAGGTTTTCACTAATTTATGAGGAGACACGTATAAAATCATGGTGCGTGTTTCTTCAGCTAACGCCAAATAACGCGTTTGTCTTCCTTTTTTATCTGGTAAAAATCCTTCGAAAATAAATTTATCATTTGGTAAACCGCTGTTCACTAACGCTGGCACAAAAGCTGTCGCGCCTGGCAAACAATCGACTGTAATTCCGTTTTCCACACAAGCACGTGTAAGCAAAAATCCAGGATCGGAAATTGCAGGTGTTCCGGCATCTGAAATCAGAGCAATTGTTTCGCCACCTTTTAAACGCGCAATTAAATTTTCAACGGTTTTGTGCTCGTTATGCATGTGGTGACTGTGCATGTGCGTTGAAATTTCGAAATGCTTTAGCAATTTTCCGCTAGTACGCGTGTCTTCTGCTAAGATTAAATCGGCTTCTTTTAGCACTTTAATCGCACGAAACGTCATGTCGTCTAAATTACCAATTGGCGTAGGAACTATGTATAATTTGCTCATTATTTATGTTGGGTGTTAGATGCTAGGTGCTGGGTGCTGGGTGTCACAAATTTTAAAAACACATCAAACATCAAACACCTAACAACAAACAATTACTTAAATTTATTTTCTACGATTTCTAAGAAACGCGTTTCAAATTCTTCTTTTCCTTCCCAATTGTTATAATCTGGTTTTACAAAATCCAACACAAAAGATTTTGCTTCGTCCCAATTGGTAAAGGTGTTTAATTGAGAAATAACACGGTTTAAATCGTCGCCGTTATTCGCGAATAAGTTTCTTTCAAAAGCCACTTTATCATTTAATCCTAAAACAATAGCTTTACCTGTAGATTCCGCTTTCGGTTGAACTTTAACTTCTTCTTTAATTTCTTCAACTATTGTTTCAGCTTTTATTTCTTCTTTTACTTCTTCTACAACAGGTTCTGTCTTAGTTTCAACAACTTCAGCTTCTTCTTTTTTAACTTCTTCAACAACAGCAATTGGTATAATATCTTCTTTTTTCACAAACAAAGTATCTTGATAATCGTGCACTAAAACGTCATCAATGGTAATTTGTTTAGAAGCTTTTGTACCAATTATTTCAGAAGTTTCAGCAATTGTTTCAACTTTTGGTTCTTCTGTTGCTTTTACTTCTTCTTTTTCTGGAAAAACTTCATGTGAAACATCATTTTTCACTATAAGTTCCTCTTCAATTTGATTGATATTTTCTTTAGAAGTCAGTTCAACAATTTTTTCCACACCATTTCCTGGAAAAGCTTCGTGTGAAATTTCATTATTTTCAAAAAGTTCTTCTTCAATTTGTGCAATATGTTCTTTAGAAGACATTTCGATAATTTCTTCTTCGTCTTCTTCCACTTCTATAGTTCCAACAACAATTTTTTCAACTTTTTCTAAAAATGCTTCTTCTGTAAATTCTTCATTTACCAAAGCGGTATTTTCTTCGTAAAACTTCAGTAACGTTAATTGCTCGTACAATTTTTTTACTTCTTCATGCAATTGAACCGTTTCAGTATGATTTTTTAGTTTTAATAAACGGTGCGCAATGCTTATTAATTCACCTTCTATTTTCTTTTTCATATTTTTTTCTGTGTTGAATTTTTATAGAACTGATTTTTATATTTTTGTTGTATCTTACAAAGGTAAAAGATTTTCAATTTTAATCATACGAAAATAATAAAATGTTTCTCGAAAATACAGTAAATCAAGAAGAACAATTTGGCTGGATAGAAGTTATCTGCGGATCGATGTTTTCTGGTAAAACAGAAGAGCTAATTAGAAGGTTAAAAAGAGCACAGTTTGCCAAACAAAAAGTGGAAATTTTTAAACCCGCTATTGACACCCGATATGATGATGAAATGGTGGTTTCGCATAATAAAAACGAAATCCGTTCTACCCCAGTTCCTGCTGCTGAAAACATTAGAATTTTAGCACAAGGATGTGATGTTGTTGGAATTGATGAAGCTCAATTTTTTGACGATGAAATTATTGCTATTTGTAACGATTTAGCCAATAGTGGTATTCGTGTAATAGTAGCGGGATTAGACATGGATTTTAAAGGAAATCCATTCGGACCCATGCCTGCTTTAATGGCAACTGCCGAATATGTTACTAAAGTTCATGCGGTTTGTACTAGAACTGGAAATTTAGCACATTACAGTTATAGAAAAGCAGCTAGTGAAAACTTAGTTTTATTAGGAGAAACAGACGAATACGAACCTTTAAGTAGAGCCGCATACTACAAAGCCATGCGAGAAAGCAAAGAAGAATAATGAAAATAACTTCAGAAATTTTAGCATCATTACCGATACATATTTCTCATTCAGGACTTGAATTTGATCATGTTTCTATTGATAGTCGTTCGTTACAAAACGGAAATTCTACTTTGTTTTTCTGTTTGAAAGGACAAAATAATGATGCTCATAATTTTATTGAAAGTTTAATCGATAAAGGGGTTCAACATTTTGTAGTGGAATACATTCCCGAAAAAGTAAAAGAAAAAGCCCATTTTTACACAGTTGAAAACACTACTACTGCTTTACAAAATTTAGCCAAAGCATACAAAAATCAATTTCAAATTGAGACTATTGCAATTACAGGAAGTAATGGAAAAACGATTGTAAAAGAATGGCTGAACTTTTTATTGAGTCCGGATTTTTCAGTAGTTAGAAGTCCGAAAAGCTTCAACTCACAAGTTGGAGTCCCACTTTCCATTTTCGGAATAAACGAAAACCATACGTTGGGAATTTTTGAAGCTGGAATTTCTTTACGTGGTGAAATGCAAAAGTTGGAGCAAATTATTCAACCCACAATTGGAATTTTTACGCATTTAGGTAACGCACATCAAGAAGGTTTTACAACCGTTGAAGAAAAAATTAAAGAAAAATGTGAGCTTTTTAAAAATTGCAATATTACCATTTTAGAAAAGAACGATTGGATTGAAAGACATATTCCAACCTCAACATTTACTTGGAGTTTTGAAGATCCGAATGCAGATGTTTTTATTTTATCAAAAGATCGAAACAATCAAAAAACATCGTTAGAAATAGTCTATAAAAAAGAAAAACACAAGGTTACCATTCCGTTTATTGATGATATTTCTTTAGAAAACACAGTAACTTGTATTTGTACGCTTTTATATTTATCTGTTGATTTTAAAACCATTACAGAACGAGTTTCAAAACTTTACAATATTGAAATTCGTTTACAAGCCAAAAAAGGAATTAATAATTGTTTACTGATTGATGATAGTTTTTCGAGCGACTATCAATCCTTAAAAATTGCATTAGACTTTTTAGAACAGCAAAAATTGCATTTGAAAAAAACAGTAATTATTTCTGATATTTTTCAAAGTGGACTGAATGTAAACGAGTTATACAACAATGTAATTAAGTTATTACAACAAAATAATATTCAAAGAATTATTACTATTGGTGAAACAATTGGACAATATTTAAAAGATGTTCCACATGTAATTTCATTTACCAATACACAATCTTTTTTACAACAATTCAACACTCAATCATTTGAAAATGAAACAGTACTGATTAAAGGTGCAAGAAATTTTCATTTTGATGAAATTGTCGTTTTACTAGAAGAGAAAGTTCATGAAACCGTATTAGAAATCAATTTAGATGCGTTAACATCCAACTATAATTTTTACAAACAAAAGTTGAAACCAACCACAAAAATAATGGTTATGGTAAAGGCTTTTGGTTATGGAAATGGCGGTTATGAAATTGCTAAACAATTGGCGCATTTAAAAGTAGATTATTTAGGAGTGGCTTTTGCCGATGAAGGAATTGAACTTCGAAAAGCAGGGATTACAACTCCAATTATGGTATTAAATCCGGAAATAAGCAGTTATAATGCCATGATTGCTTACGATTTGGAACCAGAAATGTATTCAATTTCAGGATTAACATCTTTTATTGAACTAGCCAAAGAAAAAAACCTCAACACCTATCCTATTCATTTAAAAATTGACACTGGAATGCATCGTTTAGGTTTTGAAAAACATCAAATAGCTGAATTAATTCAATTATTACAACATAATAATTTCGTAAAAGTCGCAAGTGTTTTTTCACATTTATCTGCTTCAGATAATAAAGATTTTAAAGATTTTACTTTAAAGCAAATCGGGTTGTTCCAAGAAATTACAGATGAACTATCCAATGAATTAAAAATTCAACCGATTCGACATATCTTAAATACTTCAGGTATTTTTAATTATGCGGAATATCAATTTGAAATGGTTCGTTTAGGCATAGGTATATATGGTGTTGGAAATTCGAATGAAGAACAACAATCGTTACAAAATGTAAGCACCTTAAAAAGTATTATTTCTCAAATTCGAACTGTAAATACGAATGACAGCATTGGATATAGCAGAAAATTCATGGTTGAAAAACCCATGAGAATTGCTACTATTCCTATTGGATATGCAGATGGAATCAGACGCGCTTGGGGCAATGAAAAAGGCTATGTTACCATCAATAACCAAAAAGCAACCATACTTGGAAATGTGTGTATGGACATGTTAATGGTGGATGTAACCAATATTTTTTGCAACGAAAGAGACGAAGTAATTATTTTCGGCGAAAACCCACATGTAACCGAAATTGCATCTGTTTGTAGTACTATTCCTTATGAAATTTTAACTAGCATTTCGCAACGCGTTAAAAGAATTTTCTATAAAAATTAAAAAAATTGTTAAATTAATTCTATATCTTCGTAATAATTAACTTTTAAAACTAATTTATTATGGGTATGATGTCAGAATTTAAAGACTTTATTGCTAAAGGAAATGTAATGGACTTAGCAGTCGGAGTTATCATTGGTGGTGCTTTTGGCGGAATTGTTAAATCACTAGTTGAAGATGTAATAACACCAGCATTATTGAATCCAGCATTAAAAGCTGCACAAGTTGAAGATTTAGCCGGATTAAAAACGGATGGCGGAGTATTATATGGTAAATTCCTTGCTGCCGTAATTGCATTTTTAGTTATTGCATTTGTTATCTTTTTATTAGTAAAAGCTGTTAACAAAATGAAAAAACCAGAAGCTCCTGCAGCACCAGCCGGACCAACTCAAGAAGAATTATTGACACAAATTAGAGATTTATTAAAAAAATAAATTTTCATAATTCTATAAATCAAAAAATCCGAAAACGTAATGTTTTCGGATTTTTTTTGAAATTAAATTAAACTAAAATAAAACTATTTATTTACATGTTATGTTTAGGTGTTACACCATCTTCACTTAATTCTCTGTGTTCATAATCGGCAATCATTTCTGCTTCATAATCTACTTTTTCTCCTTTTGAGAATTTAGCAATTAATTTTTCCATAATTTCATAAATTACTGGTACGATTACTAACGTTAAGAATAACGAACTGATTAATCCACCGATAATTACCCAAGCTAAACCGTTTTTCCATTCTGCACCAGCTCCAGAAGCTAATGCAATTGGGAACATACCGAATACCATGGCAATTGTAGTCATCAAAATCGGACGTAAACGCGCGTGGTTGGCTTGAATTAAGGCATTTCTTATTGATTCACCAGCTTTTCTTCTTTGGTTTGTATAATCGACCAACATAATCGCATTTTTACATACTAAACCAATTAACATAATGATACCTAAAATGGTAAAGATATTTAAGGTTTTATTCGTTAAAGCTAAGGCTAACATCGCACCAATAAACGAAAGAGGAATCGCAAATAATACTACAAATGGATGCGCAAAACTATCGTATAATCCAACCATTACTAAGTAAACTAAAATAATAGCCGCTAATAACGCAATTCCTAAAGTACCAAAACCTTCCGATTGGTTTTCTTGATCTCCACCCCAAATATAATTTACACCTGTTGGTTTTTCTAACTTATCTAAACGTTCTTGCCATTGTGTTACAATAGTTCCTGTTGGAACCCCAACATTTTGACCTTGAACCGTAACTGAAGCCGATTTATCTCTACGTTCTAATTGACTTGGACCAGAACCTTCTGAAATAGTTGCGAATTGCGCTAATTTGATTTGTTGTCCCATATTATTGATGAAAATCAAATTACTTACATCATCAATATTTTTTCTATCAAAAGAATTGTATTTAATATTAATATCGTATTCGTAATCACCTGCTCTGTATTTACCATCAGTATTTCCACTATAAGCTGTTTGCATAGTCATACCAACCGTTTGTAACGATAATCCTAAAGCAGCCATCTTATCACGATCTACTTGAACATTGATTTCTGGATTTCCATCTTCAACAGTCAATTTAATCTCAGTTGTACCAGGGATTTTTCTCAATTCATTCTCCGCTAATTTAGCGAATTTCATAGCGCTTTCTACGTTTGGACCGGTAACAATTAATCCTAATTTAGCATTTTCTGCCGTACCCATAATACCTACAGGAACCGTTTTTACTTTCGCACCAATTAAAACTTTCTCCAATTGACGCTTCATTTTAGCTGCATAAACAGATGCATCATCAGTTCGATCTTTTTGATCAATCATTTTAACATCAATTTCTGCTTTATATGCTGTTGCTTGAGAAGCTCCCATACCTTCTGAAGTTTGACCTACAGTAGTAATTTGACTTTTAACATATTCTTGATTTTTCAAATATGCTTCTGCTTTTTGGGTCATGAAATTTGTTTGTTCTAACGAAGCATCTTTTGGCATTTCAATTTGAACTAAAAACTCACCACTATCAGAAGATGCAAAAAACTCACCACCAATAAATCCACCTCCCATTAATCCAATAGTTGAAGCGAAAAACAATACCACTACCACTACAATAGTTTTAATATAATGATCTAAACACCATTCTAAAATTCCTGTTACCCAATGTGTAAAACGAGTTAGCATATTTTCAAAGGCAAGAATTGTTTTTCCAAATAAGTTTTTACCTTCAATATGTTCTAATTTCCCGAATCGTGAAGATAACCATGGAATAATAGTAAAAGAAGCTAGAAGTGATAACAATGTAGAAATTACAACTGTCATACAAAACTGAGTAATGATGTTTGATACTAATCCAGAACTCATTGCAATTGGTAAAAATACTACCACAATTACCAACGTAATAGAAGTTACTGTTCCGCCAATTTCAGCCGTACCATCATAAGCGGCACGAACACGGTTTTTACCCATTTCCATATGCCTGTATATGTTTTCCAATACAACTATGGCGTCATCTACTAAAATACCAACAACTAACGAAAGTCCTAATAAACTCATTAAGTTAAGCGTATATCCTAACAAATAAATTCCAATAAACGTTGCAATCAACGAAGCTGGAATGGAAACCATAACTATTAAAGAGTTTCTCACACTGTGTAAGAAAAACAACATTACAATTGCTACTAGAATTACAGCAATTAATAAATCGTGAATAACCGAATCAGCAGCTTCAAGTGTAAAAATTGTACTATCTTTTGCCGTTTCTAATTTTAAGCCGTTTACTTTATAATCGCTTTCCAATTTTTTAATAGTTGTAGCCACCGATTCACTTACCGCAACGGCATTAGCATCAGATTGTTTAACAATTTGTAATACAATAGCACTTTTCTGATCTACACGAGCAATTTTTTCAGCAATTTTCTGACTATCCTGTACATCTGCAATATCTTGTAAACGTACTTGTATACCGTCTTTTGAAGAAACAACTAAATTTCTTAATTCCTCTACATTTTTATATTTACCGGCTAAACGGATCAATATTTTTTGTTCACGAGTTTGAATGTTACCAGTTGGAAAATCCAAATTTGAAGATAATATAGTTTGTTGAACTTGAGGAATCGACAAACCATAACCTTGCATTTTGGTAGCATCTAAATTTACTTGGATTTCACGTTCTTGTCCACCAATAATATTTACTTGAGCCACACCTTGAACACGAGATAAAACAGGCGCAATTTTTTTATCAATTAAATCATAAAAAGCAACCTCATCCATGTTTCCGTTTGCACCCAATGTAATAATAGGCATATCACTAAGCGAAAACTTATTTAATCCAGGTGTTTTGGCATCTTCTGGTAAATTACTGATGATCGCATTTATTTTTCGTTGCGCATCATTTAAAGAAACATCAACATTCGCATTGGAAGTTAATGTAATTGAAACTACAGAAAGACTTTCATAAGATTTGGAATCTATTTTCTTAATGTTTTCTAATGAAGCAACCGCATCTTCTACTTTTTTGGTTACAGTATTTTCAACTTCACTTGGTGAAGCTCCAGGGTAAACGGTAGAAACTGTAATTACATTCATTTCGAATTTAGGGACTAATTCATACCCTAATTGATTGTAACTGAACAATCCACCCAAGATTAGAATTGTAAATAATACAATTACTAACGAAGGACGTTTTATTGATATTTCTGCTAATTTCATATCTTATCTTTTGAAGATTTATAATAAAATCTTATTTAATAATTTCTAATTTAGTACCATCTACAATGTTTAATTGACCTGTTACAACCACTTGATCACCATTGTTAAGTCCTTTTACGATTTCAACTTTATCGCCTAAAATTCTACCTGCAACTACATTTTTAAGAACTGCAACTCCGTTTTCATTTACGAAAATTTGGTTACTGCTTACACTTCCAACAAAGGCATTTCTAGGTACTACCATTAAGTTTTGTTTTTGTTGGTTTGAAGAAAATTGTGCAGTTCCATACATTCCAGCTTTTAAATCGTTTGAAGCATTGTTTGTAATTTCAATTTCAACTGGGAAATTTAAACTTGTATCTGCTTTAGGTGCCACGAATGTAATTTTTCCTGAAAACGTTTTTCCAGGATAAACATTTGAAGTTACATTGATTACATTTCCAACTTTTATTCCTGCAATTTGACTTTCGTTAGCAGTAACTTTCAATTTTAATTTTGAAACATTTACAATTTCGAACATTTGCGTTGGTGGCATTCCAGCTAAAATAGAACCTGGTTCGATGAATCTTTTATTGATGATTCCACTAATTGGCGCTTTAATTCGAGTGTCTCCAACATTAATTCTAGCTTGCGTTAATCTTGCTTTTGCATTAACCATTCCAAGTCTAGCTTGATCTAATTGTTGTTTTGTAACACCACCTGTTTTATAGGCATTTTCAAAACGATTATAATCTGTTAAAGCATTTTGATAAGCCGCTTCTGCTGTTTGTGCTTCAACATTAATTACATCACTTCTAACAATAGCAATCGTTTGTCCGACACTTACTCTATCACCTTCTTTTACTAAAATACTAATTACTTTTCCAGATTTTTCAGCACAAACTGTTAATTCTTGTACTGGCTCAAAGTTCCCATTAGAACTAAAATCTAAAGACATTTCTTCCGTTTTAACTTGAGCAACTTTTACTGAAACAGTTGCATTTTTTTCAGCTACAACAGCAATTTTAGCAGCATTCGCTTCTTTATTTTTCATTAAAATAACAGCTATAACTGCAATAGCTCCTAAAACTACTAATGATGTTATAATATTTTTTTTCATGTTTTTACTTATTTGATTAATGTTTTTAGTTCTCCTTTAGATTTTATTAATTGAATTTCTGCCAGTTTGTATTCTAAAATGGCTGATGTATAATTATTTTGTGCTTCTACTAATGCATTTTCTGCATCTAACAAATCCGTTAATGAAGCTAAGCCTTGAGTATAGTTATTGTTCGTATTATTAAAAACTTCTTGTGCTAACTTGGCATTTTCTTTTTGGTTTGAAATCGTAATTAAACTGTTTTCAATTTGTTTTTTAGAATTTTGAAAGGCTAAGTCAAGCGCTAATTTCGTATCGTCTAAATCAACTTGTATACTTTTTAGTGAATTATCGGCTTGTCTAACTTTAGCTCTAGTACCAAATCCAGAAAAAATAGGCACTCTTAAACTTAAACCAACAGAAGCATAATCTGACCAATACACACCATCAGATGGTTTTGCAAACCAAGGTAATTCTGGACCTTGACCAATATAATTATAACCACCGCTTAAGGCTAACGTTGGATAATAGTATGCTTGGAATGATTTCTTTTGTAATTCTAATAATTGCTCTTGTTTTTTCAATACTTGATATTCTGATCTTTTCGTTACATCTGCACTAGACACAATATCTTGTGGTGTAACTTCGAAAGCCGTTTTTGGGATAATAATGGTATTTTCCATTGGCATTCCCATATAAAATTTCAAAGCATTTTCTTGAAGAGTAATGGCATTTAAAAGTTGTTGACGCATTGAATTAATATTATTCACTCGAACACTAATTCGATCTAAATCAATTTTTTTAGCCAAACCATTATTGTATTGTCCTTCAATAATACTTTTAACTTTATTTGTGTTTTTTAAATTATTTTCAATTACAATTAACTTTTGTTGTTGTACGTATACTTGATAATAAGCATTTGCCACACGCTCAATAACTTGTTCTTCAGTTAATTGTTCGTTTAATTGATAAAATTCTCTAGTTGATTTTGCCGCTCTTAAACCCGTAAAAACCGATTGATCAAATAAAGCTTGAGTTAAAGAAATTCCAGCTCCAGAATTCCATTTTTGTCCAAAAGCCGCTTGAATTGTAGTTCCTGGCGCACCAAAATTATCACCATCAATTACAGTAGTTTGTAAAATTGGATTATAATTTAAACTTCCATTTGCAGCAATTTGAGGTAAAGCTCTTGAGCGAACTTCTTGAATTTTGTATTCGCTATTTTCAACTTGCAATTTTGCTTTTTTAGCTTCGGCTTTATTTTCTAAAGCGAATTCTAACGCTTCTTTTAAGTTTAAGGTTTTAACTTCTTGTGCATTCACATAAGAAACTAAAAACAGTAATGAAATGATCCATTTATTTCTCATTCTATATTTCTTTAATTATTTAATTTTAATTGATTTTCTAGTTCTACTATTCCTTTTTCTGTTGCAATAGCTCTGGTATGATATTCTAATGCTTTCAATTCTAAAAGTGAAGCATCTTTCTCATAAAGTGTGTTTTCGTTGATTGAAAAAATTAATGTATAATAAAAAGTTACTACTGTATCAATTTCCAAATCACTTCGATACAATCCTTCCCCTATTCCTTTTATTACATTCTGATTGAAAACAGATTGACACACTTTGATTTCTTCTTCCATCATTTTGGCATAAATTTCCGGATAGTGTTTTTTCAATTGAAAGGCTGGCGAATGATCAACCGATTGAAACATTTCCTTAAACATTTTACGCATTTCAAAGTTTTCTTTAATTGCATTATAGTTTTTAGAAATAATACTATCCATCATATCATGGATTTTCTTTTTAATCGTTTCAGTACCTTCTTCAATTAACACCTCTTTATTGCTAAAATGTTTGTAAATCGTTTTCTTCGACATACACATTTCACTAGCAATATCATCCATCGTTACGCTTTTAAAACCTAATTTTAAAAACATATCGGTAGCCTTATTGATTATTTTATTTTTAATTTCACAGCTCATCCTTAGTTACTTAAAAATTCGAAATTCCCTTCTATATTTATATTTTTCCCAAAAGCTACACCATTAATGGAAGCTCTTTCATCGATTCCTAAACCAAAATCTTTTTTATTGATTTCGCCTACAATATCAAAAACCACTTTCGATTTTCCTTTTTTATATTCTTCTGTTTTAACATAGGCTTCTAACTCAACAATTTTTGTAACACCGTTCATAGTAAGTTTTCCTTTGATAAAACTTATAGAATCGTTTACTCTTTGAAAAGAAATGGTTTCGAAATGAACAATTTCATTTTTATTTCTTTTCATAAATCCATTTGCATCGATACGTTTAATTCTATTGTCGTCTTCAATTACTAAATCGAATTGTATCGATACATTTTCAACTACATCGTTTCTTACAACAGCAAAACCAGATGAATGTTGAATTTTATTTTTTAAATAAGAAGCAATGTTCTTTCTAACTTTTATGAAAAAGTTAGATTGATTTTGATTTAATTCTAAACTTAATGCTTGCATATATTTTTCAATTTAATGATGCAAAAGTATTACGGAAACTTTTAACACGCAAATAGTTTCCTAGTATTTTTGATAATTTTAACATTTGTTAATTATGCTTTTAACTGATTTCCCACCATTTAGAAAATGTTTGTCGACTTTGCAAGTGCGTTTTTTCGCCAATTAACGGAGTAAACATGTGTAAATTAGAATCATTAACTAAAGAAGTAATTACCGAAAGCGGTTCGTTCCAATTATGATTAGCTAAAACAAATTTGGATGAATGAACCGGAAATAAAGCTTTTGCTTTTAAGTCGTTTGCGGCTTGTAACACTTCATTGGGCTGCATGTGAATGTATTTCCAACTCTTATCGTATTGCCCATTTTCTAGAAAAACCAAATCGAATGGTCCGTATAGATTTCCAATTTCTGCAAAATGTTTATCGTAACCACTATCTCCACCAATAAATAAGTTGGCAGAAGGCGTTTTAAAAACAAAAGACAACCAAAGCGACGTATTTCTTTTAAAACCTCTTCCAGAAAAATGACGTGCTGGAACCGTATTCACTTCAAAACTTGTATCCAAAATTATTTTTTCATACCAATCTTTTTCGATGATTTTAGAAGCATCATAACCCCAATGCTCTAAATGTGCTCCAACGCCTAAACCACAAATTACTTTTTTAACTTTCGCTTGTAATTGCTTTACTGTTTTATAATCTAAATGATCCCAATGATCATGAGTAATAAACAAATAATCTATTTCTGGAATATCGTTTACCGAATAATTATTTGCTCCTTCAAAAGCTTTATTGGTAAAAGAAACCGGAGAAACAGAACCACTAAAAACAGGGTCTACTAAAACTTTCTTTCCATCAATTTGAATGAAATAAGAGGAATGTCCGAACCAAACCACCACATTTTCATTGGGATCTAGCTGAAACAAATCGGTTTTAACAGAAGGAATTTCATGATTTGGCTTTTTTAATTCATTTTTTACAAATAAAAATTCTTTCAAAACGGAATAAAACGAAACACCTTCGGTTAAACTTGGAGTGTGACTAAAGTTTTGAAAAGCATTATTATAATAATTTGGTGATTTTTTAATGGTTTCTAATCGAGCACCCGATGGTTTTTTGCCAAATTGTTCTTGTTGCATAAACAAAAAACCCGCAAGAACTAAAACGAATAGTATTGAAAATAGTACTACCATAATATAATTTGAATAAAATTGTTTTTAAAAATTATAGGACAAAAGTATAATGGAAACTTTTAACACGCAAATAGTTTCCAATGTTTTTACATAAAATTAACATTTGATTAATGAAGTGAATTTGTAATTATTGCCTTAAATTTGACGAAAATTACATGTATGCTTACCATTTCTGATTATCAAAACATTATCGCTAAAGAATTCGATTCTATTACTGAAAACCGAAAACCTGAAAACTTATACGAACCTATTTCTTATATTTTATCGTTAGGCGGAAAAAGAATCAGACCCGTTTTAACGTTAATGGCAGCAGATATTTTCGATGGTGATTGTAAAAAAGCAATTTCAGCAGCAAAAGCGGTAGAAGTGTTTCATAATTTTTCATTGGTTCACGATGATATTATGGATGACGCGCCTTTACGAAGAGGAAATGAAACCGTTCATGAAAAATGGAATCTTAATACTGGTATTTTATCTGGTGATGCGATGTTGATTTTAGCCTATCAATATTTTGAAGTATACGAACCAAAAATTTTTCAAGCATTAGCAAAATTATTCAGTAAAACAGCATTGGAAGTTTGCGAAGGACAGCAATATGATGTCGATTTTGAAACACGTGACGATGTTACTATTCCGGAATACCTAAAAATGATTGAATACAAAACTGCTGTCTTAATAGGTGCCGCGATGAAAATGGGCGCTATCGTTGCAGAAACATCTGAAGAAAATGCCAATTTAATTTACGATTTCGGTCTGAATTTAGGAATTGCATTTCAATTGCAAGATGATTATTTAGATGCGTTTGGAAATCCAGAAACCTTTGGAAAACAAGTTGGTGGCGACATTATCGAAAACAAAAAAACGTATTTGTATTTAAAAGCAATGGAGTTTTCTAATGAAGAAAACAAACAACAATTATTACATTTATTCTCAATTCAACCGAATGACAATACCGACAAAATTGAATCGGTAAAAACGATTTTTAATACATCAGGCGCAAGCAAAGCTACACAAGATGCCATACTGAATTACACAGAAAAAGCATTTGAAACGTTGTCTAAAATGAATATTTCAGACGATAAAAAAACCATTTTAAGATTGTTTGGTGAAAAATTGATGAACAGAAATGTATAATCCTCCACAAAATATCGATTCATTAATTTCGCAAGCGGAAGAAGAGCATTTGTATTTCAAATTGATTGAGCAAACCAATAAAGATTTTGCTTTAGCAAATGAAAACATCGATATTCCTTTGGATATTTTTCCTTTCGAATTAAAGAATTTGGTTCAGGATAAAATACTACGATTAATCAATCACAAATTTGCCGAATATTTAAACTTGCTTTATATTATTGATGTTTCCGAAGATCAAATTAAAAAACTAGACGGTTCGGACGTTTTTAAATTATCGGAAGATGTAACGTTTTTAATTTTAAAACGCGAATGGCAAAAAGTTTGGTTTCGGAATAAATATTAAAGATAAAATTCGTTTTTATACTTTGGAGTAACAATTTTTATCTTTTTCACATTAATTGTGTTTAAATTAGGTAGTGGGCTAATTTTCTTCACAAAATTTTCATTTTCATCTTTAGTTGTAATTTGTTCTTTATTTTCACAAGTTTCAAATTCTTTTTCAAAATGAACTGTTCCAGTAGATAAATTAAAATCAGTAGTTTCAAAATACTCACATGGTTTTCCAAATAGATACTTATAACCTATTAATTCAAATTTATTGTTTTGATATCTAAATTTATGAGTAATAAACCATTTCCAACTGGAACCACCATCATGAGAAATTTCTAAAATTCCATTTGTAATTTTTAATGATTTACTTATAAAAGGATCCCCAGAAAATCCACCAGCTTCACTTTCAAGTATTGCCGATTTTGAATTCGCTAATTCAATCCATTTATTATTTTTTTTAGTGAATATTTGTAACAATCTAATCTTACCATATTCTCCTTCTTCAGCTAATTCAGTAACAACAACTCGTTCTTCTACTTTATCATTTGTTAAATCGCCATAAATATCAACTAAAATGGATTCTTCTTGATTTTTGTTAAAACCAAAAGCAATTAAAATAAATAAAAGGAGAGCTTTCTTCACGATTAAAACATCACTCTAAAAAAAGGCATCCAAGATTGCGAGTACACTTCATTATTATCTTGATGCAATACATTAAATTTCATTCCAACCACTACATTTTGCGAGCGATATCCTGCTCCTAAAAACAAAGCGGTGTTCCAAAAATTATCATCGACATAAATTGGATCATCAAATTTTCTGTTTACATTTAATTCTTCTAATTCGGCTGATAATTGAATTTCTGGTAACGGATTTACCAAGCCAATTAAACTTGCCCCAAGAATAGTCGATTTAAAATCTAATATGTTTTGATTATTTGCATTTTGCGCAACATAACTTCCAATTAATCCAAAACCACCAGTAAATTTCGGATTAAAATTGTAATATGCTGTAGGAGAAAGAGAAACATTTGTATAGCCATTTCCAACACCCAATCCTAGTCCACCACCAAATTGAACTTTTTGCCAAAACAAACTTTTCGTTTTTGGAATACTATCTTGTTGTGAAAATACCATTGCAGCATTCAAAAAAAAGAGCAAATAAAAAGCTGATTTCTTTAAGTTTATTAAAAAATTCATGACTAAAAATGTTTTTTTGTTAATAACTACATAAAAGTAGAAAATTCTTTGAACTTTTAGGGTAAAAGTTTATACTTTTGCATAAATTTTTTTAACCAAATCGTCATTAAGACAGAATTATGGATAGGTTTTCCTTTTTAAACGCAGCACACACGGCATTTTTTGCCGATTTATACGACCAATATTTACAAAATCCAGACAGTGTAGAACCTAGTTGGAGAAGTTTTTTCCAAGGTTTCGATTTTGCAAATGAATTTTCTAATCCTGGTGAACAAATTGCTCACGCAGCAAATGGTATTGCAACAGTTGGAAATTCAGATAAATTACAAAAAGAATTTAACGTTCTTAAATTAATTGACGGATATAGAACTCGTGGTCATTTATTTACAAAAACAAACCCTGTTAGAGATAGAAGAACGTATTCCCCTACTTTAGCAATTGAAAACTTTGGTTTAACTCAAGCCGATTTAACAACTGTTTTCGATGCTGCTAGAATGGTGAATATGCAACCAAGTTCTTTAGCAGATATTATCAAGCACTTAGAAAGTGTTTATTGTTCTTCAATTGGTGTGGAATTCATGTATATTAGAGAACCACATGTTCAAGAATGGATTAAAAACAGATTAGACATCAACGATAATCAGCCAAAATTTTCAGCTGATCAAAAGAAAAATATTTTACGTAAATTGAATGAAGCGGTTTCTTTTGAAACATTCTTACATACAAAATACGTAGGTCAAAAACGTTTCTCATTAGAAGGATGTGAGGCAGCTATTCCGGCATTAGACGCTTTAATTGAAGGCGCAGCTGAAAAAGGTGTAGAACAATTTGTAATGGGTATGGCTCACCGTGGTCGTTTAAACGTTTTAGCGAACATTTTTGGAAAAAACACACAAAACATTTTCTCTGAGTTTGACGGTAAAGATTACGATGACGATATGTACTTTGATGGAGACGTAAAATACCATTTAGGTTTAACATCAGACAGAGTTACAGATTCAGGTAAAAAAATCAACATCAATTTAGCACCAAACCCTTCTCACTTAGAAACAGTAGGTGCCGTAATTGAAGGTATTACAAGAGCTAAACAAGATAGATATTTCGCAGACGATTTTTCAAAAGTTTTACCTATTGCCGTTCATGGTGATGCGGCTGTAGCTGGACAAGGTATTGTTTATGAAATCATTCAAATGTCTAAATTAGACGGTTACAAAACAGGTGGAACTATTCACTTAGTAATTAATAACCAAGTTGGATTTACTACAAACTATTTAGATGCGCGTTCATCTACTTACTGTACGGATATCGCTAAGGTAACATTATCTCCCGTTTTACACGTAAATGCTGATGATGCTGAAGCTGTAGTTCATGCAATGCAATTTGCTTTAGATTACCGAATGGAATTTGGTGGTGATGTATTTATCGATTTATTAGGATATAGAAAATATGGTCATAACGAAGGTGATGAACCTCGTTTTACACAACCAAAATTATATAAAGCAATTTCTAAACATAAAAATGCAAGAGACATTTACGCTGAAAAATTAAAAAATGAAGGCGTAATTGATGGTGCTTATGTTAAAACGTTAGAAGATGCATATAAAGCAAAATTAGATGAAAATCTAGAAGAATCTCGTAAGAAAAGCTTAACTGTAATTACTCCGTTTATGCAAAATGAATGGACAGGTTTTGAGCAAGTTTCAGACGATGTAATGTTATCTAAATTTGATACTAAATTTGATAAGAAACAATTAACAGATATTGCTTCTACTATTACTGAATTACCAAAAGATAAAAAATTCATCAGTAAAATTACTAAGTTAATTAGCGACAGAAAAGCGATGTATTTCGAAAAAGACCAATTAGATTGGGCTATGGGAGAATTATTAGCATATGGTTCGTTATTAACGGAAGGATTTGATGTTCGTATTTCTGGTCAAGACGTAGAGCGTGGAACGTTTTCACACCGTCATGCTGTTGTTAAAGTTGAAGAATCTGAAGAAGAAGTTGTATTATTAAACGACATCAATAATAAAAAAGGAAACTTTTATATTTACAATTCACACTTATCAGAATATGGTGTAGTTGGTTTTGAGTATGGATATGCTTTAGCCTCTCCTAACACATTAACAATTTGGGAAGCACAGTTTGGAGATTTCTCTAACGGAGCACAAATTATGATTGACCAATACATTTCTGCAGGTGAAGACAAGTGGAACAATCAAAACGGATTGGTTTTCTTATTACCTCATGGTTACGAAAACCAGGGTGCAGAACACTCTTCTGCTCGTATGGAGCGTTATTTACAAATGTGTGCTAAACACAACATGTACATTGCAGACGTTACTACTCCAGCTAACTTCTTCCACTTGATGAGAAGACAAATGAAAACAAAATTCCGTAAACCGTTAATTGTGTTTTCACCAAAAAGTTTATTACGTCATCCATTAGCAGTTTCATCTGCGGAAGAATTAGCAAACGGACAATTCCAAGAAATATTAGACGATCCAAATGTAACAGATAAAAAAGCGATTAAAACGTTAGTATTCTGTACAGGAAAAGTGTATTACGATATTATTGCAAAACGTGAAGAATTAGGAAGAAATGATGTAGCAGTAGTTCGTTTAGAGCAATTGTTCCCATTAGCTACAGATCAAATCAAAGCGATTATCGATTCGTATCCAAATGTTGACGATTATGTATGGGCACAAGAAGAGCCTAAAAACATGGGAGCTTACGGATTTATGTTAATGAATTTCGATTTAGTAAAATTACGTTTAGCCTCACCAAAAGCATATAGTGCACCAGCAGCAGGAAGTTACGAGCGTTCGAAAAAACGTCAAGCGAATGCCATTGCTATGGTTTTTGATAAGAATTTATTTCAATAACAGTTATACAACATATTAATATAATTTTAGGTAACATTAAACCTAGAACTTAAAACTAAAAGAATATGATTTTAGAAATGAAAGTCCCATCACCGGGAGAATCTATTACCGAAGTTGAAATCGCAACTTGGTTAGTTAAAGACGGAGATTACGTTGAGAAAGATCAAGCTATTGCTGAAGTAGATTCAGACAAAGCAACGTTAGAATTACCTGCTGAAGCAAGTGGAATTATTACACTAAAAGCTGAAGAAGGTGACGCTGTGGCTGTAGGACAAGTAGTTTGTCATATTGATACTGCTGCTGCAAGACCAGAAGGTGGTGCTAGTGCTCCAGCAGCTGAGGCTCCAAAAGCAGAAGAGAAAAAAGTAGAAGCTCCGAAAGCGGCTCCAGCTGCAGAAAAAACATATGCTACTGGAACACCATCTCCAGCGGCTAGAAAAATATTAGACGAGAAAAACATCAATCCTTCTGACATCGTTGGAACAGGAAAAGGTGGAAGAATTACTACTGAAGATGCAGTAAATGCAGTTCCTTCTATGGGTACGCCAACAGGTGGTTCTCGTGGTTCTGAAAGAACAAAATTATCAATGTTACGTAGAAAAGTGGCTGAGCGTTTAGTAGCTGCTAAAAACGAAACAGCGATGTTAACTACTTTCAACGAAGTAGACATGAGTGCAATTTATGCATTACGTGATCAATATAAAGAAGAATTTAAAGCAAAACACCAAATGGGATTAGGCTTTATGTCTTTCTTCACAAAAGCGGTTACAAGAGCTTTACAATTATATCCAGATGTAAACTCTATGATCGATGGTCAAGAGAAAATTTCTTACGATTTCTGTGATATTTCTGTAGCAGTTTCTGGTCCAAAAGGATTAATGGTTCCTGTAGTTAGAAATGCAGAATTATTAACTTTTAGAGGTGTAGAAGCAGAAATCAAAAGATTAGCAATTAGAGCGCGTGACGGACAAATTACAGTTGACGAAATGACTGGTGGTACGTTCACAATTTCTAATGGTGGAGTATTCGGTTCGATGTTATCAACGCCAATTATCAATCCTCCTCAATCTGGAATCTTAGGAATGCACAATGTAGTTGATAGAGCTATCGTTAAAAACGGACAAATTGTTATTGCTCCAGTTATGTATGTAGCGTTATCATATGACCACAGAATTATCGACGGTCGTGAGTCAGTTGGATTCTTAGTTGCAGTTAAAGAAGCATTAGAAAACCCAGTTGAAATCTTAATGGATAACAATCCTAAGAAAGCGTTAGAATTATAGTCATTGCGAGAAACGAAGCAATCTTATTAATATCAAATCCCAAATTCGAAAGAGTTTGGGATTTTTTTTGAAACATATTAAAAATGTGAGAATTTAATTATATTTGAATAAAAATAAATTACATGAAAAAATATTTCCTTTTAATTCTATTAGCGTTTTTAAACTTAAACGCACAAAACAATTCTATATTAAAATATACTAAAAGAAATGTAGAATGTGAAGACAAATGGGTCGTTTTTCCACAGAGCAAGGATAGCACCTATATTTTCGGATTTATATACATAGATTCTCAAGCTGGTTTAACTTTTAATTATGAAGGAAGTTTTAAAATTGAAAATGATGGTAAATTTATTTTAATAGAACAAAAGGATATAAAACACGGTTTAAAAGTACGACTGGAACCTGATGACAGCAAGTTTGCTGAAGTTCCCGAAGCAAAATATTCCGAATTAAAAATTAAAAAAATACCTGATTGGCTTTCAGTATATAAAGATGGTGAAGGTACTATTGAAAGATTATATCGTTGGGGATATTTGTATAATGGATATGGAGAATGTGAAAAAGCATTAACTTTTTTATTAGAAGCGGAAAAGAAAAATCCAAATTTTGAAGGTCTACAAGTAGAAATTGCTTATGCTTATAATCATTTAGGAAAATATGAATTAGCAGAATTAAGTTTAAACAAAGCCATTAAATTCAACTCAAAGGATTGTTATGTTTTAAAAGAATTGGCTTACACTTATACTAAACAAAAAAAGTATGACAAAGGAGTTCAAATTTTAGATAAAATGAAAAAAACTTGTTCAGAAGAAACAACATATATAATTGAAACAGCATATAACTTCGCATTAGAATATTATTTAGTAAAAGACAAAAAGAATTTTTTAAAATGGAAAGAAGAAGTTTTAAAACTTTCAACTAAAGAAAATGTTTATACTAAAAATGTAGTAATAATGGAAAATGAATTAAATAAATAATTTCTATTATATATTTTCAAAAACAAAAATCCCGTCTGTACAAATACATGACGGGATTTTTATTTTGAAAAAAAACAAACTCATAAAAGTTTGGTTTTATATTTTATTGCTTCATTATTTTTACAGTACTCATTTGATTTCCAGATATTACTTTTGCAAAATAAATTCCTTTAGACAAATCCGTTAAATCAATTGTAGTTGCAATTGCATTTACTTTTTTGGCTTGAATAGTCTTTCCTAACAAATCCGTTAAAACAATAGAATCTATCAATTGAGAATTGTCTTTTGAAGAAAAAGTAATCAAACTATTTGTAGGATTAGGATATACAACAAAAGACTGATTTTCAAAATCAGAAACAGACATTGTGTTTACAAATTCTGTTTGAAAAGTATTCGTTATAATTGGAGGATTAAAATCAAAATAAATAGAAGCGGTATTTGGTATAATATCTCCAATTGCATAACCAGGTTTTGGTTTGATTTGAAAAGTAACATAGCCTTTTCCAGATGGTAACAAGTCTATTCCATTCATGTTCCAAGTTAACATGTTACCTACACGAGTTAAAGTATTAGTATGACTTGAACTCACCATTCTTACAGTTGCTTCATCCAATTTTGCATCTAAAACATCACTAATTCGAACATTTTCTGCATAATACGTTCCTGTGTTTTCAAACTGAATGGTATATGTTAGATAATCACTTGATGTAAACGAAGCATGTACTATTTTTCCACCATGACTTTCTGTTTTATCGTTTGGATCATACGAACCTACAACAACTTGTAATAAAGTAGCTGAATTATTATTGGCATTACTTTCTCCCGACGAAACTGAAATAGAAGCCGTATTTGTAAGCACATCTCCAAGATTTACCGTTGGAATGGTTGGAACTTGCATGGTTACATAAATATTACGTGTTTCATTGGGAAGCAAATTTGTGAAATCATAAGTAAAACCTGTAGCTGTTGAAATAGTTCCAGCTTGAGAAACCGAAGTAATAGCAACCATATTATTTTTAGTAAATGTTACTGTTCCTGAAGGAATCGTTTGATTTCCAGAATTTTTAAACATTACAACATTTTGATAAGCAAAACCTGGTCTTGGAGGAGTTCCAGCTGAAATAACATAAACACTCACATCATTAAATGGCAATTCTGTTATTGGAAAATTATACACCATTACACCTGAACTCGTTACATAACTGATATCATTATAAGAGGAAACAGATGGAATATAATAACTACTATAATTACTATCTACTATAAAACTTAAATCATATGTATTTACTGGATTGGATTCTTGAATATAATAAGTTCCGTTTGAAGATGAAACAGTATTCGTAATTCCATTATTATTTACTTGATACTGAAATTGACCCATATCAAAATTCGATTCTCCAACATCTTGTAAACCATTAAAATTTGAATCCATAAAAGCTTTTAACAAGAAACCCTCATTAGCAACTGTAATTGTAACTGTTGCAGTAGTGGAACAAGAATCTGGATTTAGTGGAGCACAAATTTTATAGGTTAATGTATAAGTTCCTGGTGCTGTACCGGGTAAAACATTAATGGTTCCATTAGAATTTAATGAAAAGTTTGAGGGTACAGACAATGGTGTAATTATAACATTTACATTTATATTATTTGCAGGTGTACCTAAAAAAAAATCATTTGCTAATACAGAAACAGGAGAGGTTGATACTGAAACATTATTTGGATAAACGGTTATGGCATCATTATTAGCCACAGGCGGACAATCCATTGCTAAAACCGAATTTGTAGCAAAATAACTTGGCCCAATTAAACCACTTGCCGATCCTCCATCACATACAGATCTTACATAGAATTTATATGCTGTACAAGGAGACAAACCAACAACAGTATAAGGATTCACTTGAACAAACATTCCCGATTGAGTTGGACTAGGCTCTGGAGAATTTGCTGGTAAAACAATAACATCCCATTGCGTTGGTATTGAAGATGTCCAACTTAACGTTGCAGAACTTTCAGTTACATTTGTAGCCATTAAATTTGAAGGCGGAATACATTGCCCGAAACCACTATAAAAAGCACAAATAGAAAAAAGTAAAGTGTAAAAGTATTTCTGTAACATAACTTCAAGATTTAGAAATAATTATAATATATAAAAGTACAAAAACAAAATTAACAGCAAGATATAAAAATGTTAAATTTGTAAGAATTTTTTACTACTTTTTAAATTGATATAAATGTATATTATGTGTTTAAGATTTTTTGTTACTTTGTATTCGCGTGAGTGATGGAAGCGACATCCTCCGATAGACAAAAACAAAAATTTATTTGTAGTTTTTGCTCATCGGAGATACAGCGAACAGCACGACCGTCATTGCGAGGCACGAAGCAAACGGGCACGCCCAATAAATTATGAAGAATAAAGAGAAAAAAGCAGCGATTGGATTTATATTTTTAACCTTAGTGATAGACATTACAGGTTGGGGAATTATCATTCCGGTTATCCCGAAATTGATTCAGCAATTGATTCATGGTGATTTAAGTGAGGCTTCCAAAATAGGTGGTTGGTTGTTATTTGCTTATGCTTTTACACAGTTTTTATTATCGCCACTTATTGGAAATTTAAGTGATAAATACGGTCGTAGACCCATTATCTTGTTTTCCTTATTAGGATTTTCGTTAGATTATTTATTCTTAGCCTTCGCTCCTACTATCACTTTTTTATTTATCGGACGAATTATTGCTGGGATTACAGGCGCAAGTATTACAACAGCAACGGCTTATATTGCTGATATTAGCACACCTGAAAACCGTGCGAAAAATTTTGGAATGATTGGTGCTGCTTTCGGAATTGGATTTATTATTGGACCAGTTATTGGTGGTTTATTAGGTCATTTTGGCCCGAGAGTTCCATTTTATGCTGCAGCTATATTGTGTTTCATCAATTTCTTATATGGTTATTTCGTTTTACCCGAATCGTTACCAAAGAAAAACAGAAGAGAAATGGATTGGTCGAAAGTGAACCCAATTCGTGCAATTATGAATTTGAAAAAATATCCTAAAATTTTCGGATTGTTTATTTCAATTATGTTGGTATACATCGGTTCGCATGCCGTTCATAGTAATTGGAGTTATTTTACGATGTATCAATTTCATTGGACCGAAAAAATGGTTGGTATTTCATTAGGAATTATTGGTTTACTTGTCGGTATTGTACAAGGTGGATTGATTAGATGGATTAATCCGAAAATAGGAAATGAAAAAAGCATCATTTACGGATTGATTTTATATACCGTAGGAATGTTTTTATTTTCTGTTGCTTCAGAAAGTTGGATGATGTTTACCTTTTTAATTCCATATTGTTTAGGAGGAATTGCTGGTCCGGCGTTACAATCGGTAATTACAGAAAATGTTCCTGCAAATGAACAAGGAGAAATTCAAGGAACTTTAACGAGTATTATGAGTGCGACAGCTATTATTGGTCCGCCTTTAATGAGCAACGTATTTTACAATTTTACAAACAAAAAAGCATTGATTCATTTTGCTGGAGCGCCTTTTGTATTAGGAGGAGCTTTAATGTTGTTGAGTACAATTATTGCTTATTATTCGTTTAAAAAGCAACGATTAATTGCTATAGCAGATACAAATACTGATTCGGATAATCAATAATGGCTTTTCCTTGAAGTAAAACATCAGCACCGATTATTCCGTCGACTTCTTTGATACCAAAATTCGATAAGGCAGCATTTACAGTAGTTAAATCGAAAAGTATAAAAGAAAAATCTTTACGTTTCCAAGTAGACAATTGAATAGCATTTCCAGTAGAAGCTTTGGTAAACATATCATTGGAACTAGCACTTGCTGCAAAAGTAGATGAATGTTGAGTTTGCAAATTAAATTTTTCCACAGCTTCAAAGCCTAAGCAACTGTTAGAAGCACCCGTATCTAAAATAAACAAACCTTGCACAGCATTTACTTTTGCTTTAATAAGTAAATGCTGTGTTTTAAGGATTTTGAATTTTATTTTCTTGTATTTTTTATTTTCAAGAAAGGATTTTAGTTCGGTCATATCGACTTAATGGTTGTTTAATTGACAAACTTAGCTTCTAAACAAGCATTGATTGCATCCCATAATTTGATTCGCATTTCTAAAGCTTTAACGGCTACTTCTTCTACTTCATGCCATTTTTTATCGTCATTTTCACAAAGCTCATCAATCATTTTCATAGCCATTGGTCCGTGCTCATCGGCATCTAATTCGATGTGTCTTTCGAAATAATAAATCAACTTTGATAAATTTACACTTGGGAAATTATCTTGGAAGTTTCTTAATATTTCCGTGAACATATTCGGAATTAAATCTTCTCTTCCAAAAGTAAAAGCGGAAGCTATTTTATGCGGTTTTCCTTCTTCTACAATTGTAAAAGTATAGGTTAAAAAGTCTTTTACTTCATCAGGTAAATTTGACGCTTTAATTGAAACGAAAATATTTTTAGTTTTCTCTACATTTTCTAAAAACTCAAAAATATGATTTGTTGTAGCACCACATTCATTCATAGCGTCAATATACATTTCAAAATGACTTTGACGACTTCCATCAAAAGCAATGTCTGTTTCTTCAGCTACTACAATTTCGTTAATCAAATAACGAATTTCTGGATTTCCAACCGGTTTCCATGGAATAGAAACGGAAGTTAAATGGATTTGTAAACCTTTTAGCAAAGACATAAAATCCCAAACAGCAAAAATGTGATATTCTAAAAAAACATGTAAATCATCAATAGAAGTTACATTTTTATATAACGGATGGTTTAATAATTGTTGTTTTAAATCTTCAATAGTATGTTGTACAGTTTGAGTATTCATTATCATTCTTTTTTTAATAATTCTTTAATTACTTACGTAATTTTTTGGGTTTCAGATTTACAAAAATAAAAATGCTTCTCCAACTAGAGAAGCATTTTGTATAACTTTTATCTATTATGATATTATTTAAATGCAGCGAAACCTGTTACATCCATTCCTGTAATTAATAAATGGATATCATGCGTTCCTTCATAAGTAATTACAGATTCTAAGTTCATCATATGTCTCATGATTGAATATTCACCTGTAATACCCATTCCACCTAACATTTGACGCGCTTCACGAGCAATTTCAATTGCCATGTTTACGTTATTTCTTTTTGCCATAGAAATTTGTGCAGAAGTTGCTCTACCTTCATTTCTTAACACACCTAATCTCCAAGTTAATAATTGTGCTTTTGTGATTTCTGTAATCATTTCCGCTAATTTCTTTTGTTGTAATTGCGTAGCTCCAATTGGTTTGTCGAATTGAATACGTTCTTTAGAATATCTTAAAGCCGTATCGTAACAATCCATAGCTGCACCAATTGCTCCCCAAGCAATTCCGTAACGAGCAGAATCTAAACATCCTAGAGGTGCACCTAAACCAGATTTGTTTGGTAATAAGTTTTCTTTAGGAACTTTTACGTTATCAAAAATTAATTCACCTGTTGCAGAAGCACGTAACGACCATTTGTTATGAGTTTCTGGAGTTGAGAAACCTTCCATTCCTCTTTCTACGATTAAACCGTGAATTCTTCCTTCCTCGTTTTTAGCCCAAACTACAGCGATATCTGCGAATGGGGCATTAGAAATCCACATTTTAGCACCATTTAAAAGATAATGATCACCCATATCTTTAAAATTAGTTACCATTCCACCTGGGTTTGAACCGAAATCAGGTTCCGTTAAACCAAAACAACCAATCCATTCTCCGGTAGCTAATTTTGGTAAATATTTCATTCTTTGTTCTTCGTTTCCGTATTTCCAAATTGGATACATTACTAAAGAAGATTGTACTGATGAAGTTGAACGAACACCAGAATCACCTCTTTCAATTTCTTGCATGATTAAACCGTAAGAAATTTGATCTAAACCAGCACCACCATATTCTACAGGAATATATGGACCGAAACCACCAATTTCACCTAAACCTTTAACAATTTGCTTAGGAAATTCGGCACGTTGAGCATATTCTTCAATGATTGGAGAAACTTCTTTTTTTACCCATGCTCTTGCAGCATCACGTACTAATTTATGCTCTTCTGATAATAAATCGTCTAACAAGTAGTAATCAGGCGATTGAAATAAATCTGGTTTCATATAATTTTGTTATTGTTGTATTAATAATTGAATTTTAAAATAAATCCGAAAAGCGAATCTAATTAATTAAAAATCATTTTCCTTTTTGAATTGCAAAAGTAATTATTTTTTAACAAAATCGAATTGATTTGTTAGATTTTATTAAATAACAAACGTTAAAAAACATAATCTTTTGGGTTGTGTTTTACAAAAATAATGTAATGTTAAATTAATAATATACGAGTCAATAAAACACACTTTTTGTTAACCTCATACAAAAAAATAAATAGTATTGATTACGGAAAAGCCGTAATTGTCTTTAATTTTTAAAGCTTAATATTGCTTTAATTTCAATAGAAATCTAACAAAAAAGCTGCTTTTAATAAATTTCTACAACACAAAAAACAATCTTATTCTTCAAAACGGATGATAAGATTAAAAAAAAGCAATTTAGGCCATGGTTTATCTTTTAAAAAAGTACATTACCAAAACACAAACAGTTCAGCCTAAAAATTGGACCATTTGGTATAGTATTATTTCAACTATTATCATTTTACAATTTGTATTGTTTAATTGGATGAATATACAAATCAGTTTCCTTAACAATTATTGGTTTTTATTTTCAACTTTTTTAGTGACAACCTTTTGGATTTTTGTGAAACAAATTTTAGAAAAGAACAATAGCTATAAAAAAGAAATACAGGAATTAAACCATTTTAAAAGAAATTTTAATTTTTTTCAGTTTCATTGTAAAAGCTTAGAAGAATATGACGGTTTTGAATCACTAAAAGGAATACAATTTGGAAATAAAAACACAACAACTCAATTTACATTAATTATTAATCCAGAAAGTGAAACCTGTCGAAATGATTTTAAAGAAGCCTATGAATTGTATTTAAATCTTTCGGATAAAATTCAGATAAACATTCTTTTTAATACACATTCTAAAAATTCAAAAGCAAATTTTGCAGCAACAATTTTGGCTTTAAATGAACAGAATCCAGAAAGAGCTAAAAATGCATTAATTGATTGGTTCATTAATAATTTGAATACTGAAATTTGGTTACAAAAATGGCATGTGGAAACTCCGCATTTATTAAACAATAAAGAATTAGACAATCAACATTATTGGTGTACTAAAAATGAGTTTTATAACCAATCTGTAAAAATCATCAATGGAAATTTATTTCCTGAAGAATATGAAATAAACGATATAAAATATTTTATAAAAGATTTTCAAGAAGAATATGAATTGGAAAATACACTTCATGCTGTGTAACTATAAAAAAAAAGTAATCGCCTCGAAAAAGTAACATCTTCCACGAAAAAACACACGAAAAAATCCATTAAGTTGGCCTTCGTGGACTATAAATTGCCAACCGAAAACAGTAATTATATAAATTTATAATTGCTGTTTTTTTATGAAATAAAATAAACTTCAAATAAAATAAAATTTCTAAACATTCGTTAAATATCTTCAAAAAGGAATAAATAACTACAATAAAATGTATTTTTGCTCAAATTTTTAACATGAAAAACTGCATATTTTTACTTTTACTTATATTTTCTACTACAAATGCTCAAAATAAAATAAGTGAAGAAACGTTTCATAGTCTTCAAGATAAAATTAGAGTATTGAGTGCACAAAATATTGACAGTGCTTTCATTCTTACAAAAAAATTATACCAATCGGACAACTATATACACAGAGCTTTTTCAAAAGGCGCTCAAGGTTATCTATATCAATTAAATTACGATAGTATTAATTCTAAAAAATGTTTTAAAGAATCTTTACTATTAATAAATCAAGCTCCAAAGAGTATTGAACGAACTAAAAACATGGCTTATTTATACAATTATGGAGGATTGTCTGATTGGAAAAGAAAAAATTATAAAGAAGCGTTAATAAAATATCAAACTGGAGAAAAATATTCAGCTGAAGTGAATGACATCATTCAATTGGTAAAATTCAATATTAATACCGCATTAATTAATGGTGAAATTGGAAACTATAGAACCGCGATTAAAAAAGGTCTAAATTCAGAACGTTTAATCGAAAAAAACAAATCACTTTACACTATTGAACAATTTAATTTAAATAAAAGCACAGTTTATTTAAATGTGGGCAGTTTCTATGAATCGATGTTTGAAAATGAAAACAAAAAAAACAAGATGTATTTAGATTCTGCTTTTTATTATTATAAAAAAACCATCATGTTTTCATATGAAAACACTAAAAACAAAATTGCGGCAGAATTAAATTTAGCGAACATTTATTTATATAAAAATCAAATTAAAGAAACAGAGAAAGCCTATCAATCGGTTTTAACAGACGCAAAAGAAAACAATTTAAATCAAGAACAAAATATTGCAATATACAATTTAGGTCACTTCTATTTTACACAGAAAAAATATTCAAAAGCATTAGTTTATTTTCAAAAAACTGATTCAATATACCAAGCAAACCAGTCAAATATCACTGATTTTATATATTCGAATTATTATCAATCAAAAATATATGAAAGTTTTAATGATCAAGAAAACTCATTAAATCACGCTAATATCTATTTGGAATAT
This sequence comes from Flavobacterium urocaniciphilum, assembly GCF_900110615.1. Classification (GTDB taxonomy): domain Bacteria; phylum Bacteroidota; class Bacteroidia; order Flavobacteriales; family Flavobacteriaceae; genus Flavobacterium; species Flavobacterium urocaniciphilum. The sequence goes on along the minus strand of NZ_FOEI01000008.1, from coordinate 74,570 downwards.
TTTGAAAAAAATGAAGAAGACATGATTCATCAAATTCAAGATATTAATCAGGTACAAAATTCTAAAACTTTGAAAAAAGAAATGGAATTAATGAGAGAAAAATATTCAACTGCTGTTTTTTTTAAAAAATACTCCATTTATTTTTCTATCGGAATAATTGCATTATTAATTTACTTTTATATTAAAAGTAGAAAGAAAAATAAAAGTACGGAATTGAAATACAAATCCATTATCAATGAATATAATGAGAAATTAAATCAAGTAATTCCAATTGAAAAAACTAAAGAAGAAAAAAATTCTAATTTGAATTTAGATGAAGAAAAAGAAAATCTACTATTTGAAAAACTTCTAAAATTAGAAGAACAAAAAGTGTTTTTAAATCAGGATTTTACCTTACAATTTGCGGCCAAAAAAATAAAAACAAACACTACCTATTTATCTTACATTGTAAACAAACGATTTGGAAAAACGTTTAGTGAATATGCTAATGAACTAAAAATCAATTATGTTATTAATGAAATGATAACAAACAAATCGTATAGAAAATATTCTACTCAAGCCATAGCTGAAAGTGTAGGATATAAAAATGCCACTTCATTTACTAAGTTATTCACAAAAAAAACAGGACTAAGTCCTGTTAAATTTGCAGAAAAATTAAATTCAGATATGGATTCAAAAATTTCCATATCAAATTAATTATTTACCTAATGTTATAACTGTAGTTCCTGAAGTATTATCATTTCCAAGAGTTGCACCAGTAGTAGAAGATGAAGAACCTCCGCCAGATCTTGGACCTGTTCCATTATTTACAGGATCACCATTATCATCATAAATTGGATCTTCTATTAATTCATCACCAGGAACTGGAATTGTTCCACCATCTGCAATTCCACCATAAACATTTATTTTATGTTTAGCAGATAATTCATTTTCTTTAAAACTTTCTAAAGTTGATTTTAAGGTTTTCATAAGTATTTTTTATTGTTAACATTTCAAAATTACATTTTTATATCCTTCAAATTTGAATTCTAACTTCAGGGACAATCAATAATTTATATTTAACTGATTGTCATTAATTTACAATGTATTTTTCCTGTGATTATTTATAAATTGTGGGAGCTATAATTTACAAATTGTCGAAATTAAGGCTTTTTTTACCTCAAAAATCAATAAATCTTTGCGTCAGAAATGAACTAACGATTAAAAATTTATTGATGAAAAATTTAGTTAAAAAATATTTACTTCTTAATCGACATGAAGAAAAAACGGAAGAGTTTGAAGATTTATTTCAATCACATCCGAACTACCCAAGTGTGTTTGCAATAACCGATACGTTCAATTTACTTTCTATTGAAAATGTAGCATTAAAAATTCCAAAAGAACAAATTGAGGAACTTCCAAAAGAATTTTTAGCCATTTATAAATCGAAAATCGTTTTAGTTTATAAAAGCAAGGAAAGCATCAAACTTGAAAATGATCTTCTGGTTAAATCTGAAATTAGTTATTCTGAATTTTTAGAAAACTGGGAAGGAATCATCATTGCCATCGAACCTAACACTAATATTAAAATAACATCTAAAAACAACACATCATGGTTTTTATACAGTTTGCCAATTCTTGCGCTACTTACATTATCCATTTATTTCAATAAACATAATTTTTACAGTGTATTTACTTTAGCTATAAGTGTGATTGGAATCATAATTAGCTTTTTTATTCTTCAAGAAAAATTCGGAATTAATAACAGTATTACGGCTAAATTTTGCAATTCAAATTCTAATTTATCCTGTACATCAGTAATTAAATCGCAAAATAGCAACAATAATTACCTGATTAATTTTACCGATTTACCAATACTGTTTTTTGGAATTAGTTTTATTGCAAACGTACTACTTCCAAATGCTTCAAGTATCATTATAGGATTTGTAAGTGTAGTATCGTTACCTGTAATTCTATATTCTATTTGGATACAAAAATTTGAGTTGAAAAAATGGTGCGTATTATGTTTAGTTGTAAGTGTATTAATTATTACGCAAAGTATACTTTATTTTCTTTTTAATGATTTTGAAAGTATTTTAAAACAAAATTTTTCTGTTTTTCTAGTTACTACAATTTTCATTTCTTCGATTTGGCTATTTCTTAAACCCCAATTTGAAAAAAAATCAAAGCTAGAATCTGAAAACATTCATTTACATAAATTCAAAAGAAACTTTACAGTTTTTGAAATTTTATCAGAAGAAATAGAAGAATATGATGATTTTGAAAAGCTAAAAGGGATCACATTTGGTAACAAAAAAGCAATTACGCAATTAACATTAATACTAAGTCCAAGTTGCGGACATTGCCATAATGCATTTGAAGATGCTTATACTCTTATTCAAAAATTTCCAGAAAAAATATTCTTAACCATTCTTTTTAACATCAATGCTAATAATAACGACAACCCTTATAAAATAGTTGTAGAAAATCTATTAACTATAAATGAACAAAATCCAAAATTGGCTCAAGAAGCGTTAATCGATTGGCATATCAATAAACTTACATTAGAAAATTGGGTAAGAAAATGGAATACTGAAACACCACACATGTTAGTAAACCAACACATTCAAAATCAATATCATTGGTGTGTTAAAAATGAATTCAACTTTACACCCGTAAAAATAATAAACGATAAACTTTACCCATCGGGTTATGAAATACACGAATTACGATATTTTATAAATGATTTTCAACAGCTTAGTGATACTAACGAATCTTTAAAAGCTGTATAAAATATACTTGGCCAAGTGCAGTCAAAACTCTCAATTGACTTAAAATGTTTGAGAAAAAAAACAATCAAAATAATTATAAATCATGTTAAAAAACATTTTAAAATTAGATGGTACTCAACAATTGAGTACAAAAGAACAAAAAGCTATAAATGGTGGTATTAGAGCTGACCAATGTTTTGCGAATTTAGACCCTGCTACCTGTGCTTCTGTTGGAGGAGTATATAGAGGAGTAATTAACGGCGTTCACAAATGCTTAGTTACTAGAGTTCCTGAAGAAGAAGGATATCAATATATTGGTTGTAATTAATAAAAAGATTATGTTAAAAAACATATTAAAATTAGATGGGGTTAAAGAATTAACCAAAAAAGAACAAAAAAATGTAAAAGGTGAATTAGCTAATGTTCCAAAAATTGATTGTTGGTGTGATGGAAATTATGCTGGTACTTGTTGGTCTGTTAGTTGTTGTGTTACAACTTGTTCAATGTATTAATTAAATAAATCAATATCATGTTAAAAAACATTTTAAACGCAAACGGTGCTAAGACATTAACGTCTGCAGAGCAAAAAGCAATAAACGGAGGAAAAAAACTTTATAGAGGAACTTGTGAATTACCAGAAGGTGGTGCACCTATAGTTTGTCCAGAAGGAACAGTATGTGTTGATACTATCAACGGACCAGAATGCCTTCCAGAATTTAATGGTTAATTTAAAATAATAATATCATGTTAAAAAACATTTTAAACGTAAACGGAGCTCAAGAATTGAGCAAAAAAGAACAAAAAGAAATTAACGGAGGAATTCCAGCAGGTTGTACTTACCAAACTTGGTCGGGAACTAGTTTAACAAACTGTAAATCAACTAGACCAGGTGGTGGAAATTATTCTTATTCTAACGGTACATGTAAAGCATATTTTTGTACACCACCATTAGAATTATAATCAAACATTTAATTGGTTCAATAGAGAGGAAATTTGTTTCCTCTCTATTTTTAATTCCATAATAATTTAACTTTATTTGCAATAAATTTCGTACAGTTGAAAAAATTCCCAAATTACATACAAGCCGACAGTAAAGATTGTGGCCCAACTTGTTTAAAAATTGTTGGAAAACATTATGGTAAAACCATTAACATTCAACACTTAAGAGATTTAAGTGAAACAACTCGTGAAGGAAGTAATTTACTTTTTTTGTCGGATGCTGCTGAAAAAATTGGATTTCGAACATTAGGCGTAAAGCTAAATTTAGATCGCTTAAACGAAGCGCCTTTGCCTTGTATTTTACATTGGAATAAAGAGCATTATGTTGTTTTGTATGACATCAAAAAAGGCAACTATTTAATTTCTGATCCGGGTTACGGATTAATAGAATATTCTACAAACGATTTTATTAAATTTTGGATCGGAAATAATGCCGATAACCAAACGCAAGAAGGAATCGCTCTTTTATTAGAGCCAACCCCAACTTTTTATGATTTGGACATTGATCAATCCGACAAAGAAGGGTCTAAAAAAACATTAGGATTCGGATTATTATCAAGATATGTTTTAAAATACAAATCCTTTTTAATTCAATTAGTAGTAAATCTTCTGGCAGGAAGTATTTTACAATTAATTTTCCCATTTTTAACGCTAAGCCTTGTAGATGTTGGAATTCAAAACCACGACATGAGCTTTGTGTACATGATTTTATTCGCTCAATTATTCCTTTTTGCTGGTAGAATGGGCTTAGAATTAATTCGAGGCTGGATCATGCTTCATCTTTCCACAAGAATCAACATTTCATTAATTTCCGATTTCTTTATCAAGTTAATGAATTTACCTATATCTTTTTTCGATGTCCGAATGACGGGTGATATCATGCAACGTATTAACGACCATCATCGTATCGAAAAAATCCTGACAACATCATCCTTAAACGTTATTTTTTCTGTGTTTAATATGATTGTCATGGGTGGCGTTTTAGCCTATTATAATCTTCTGATTTTTTTCGTGTTTTTCTCAGGAAGTATTCTTTATTTCATTTGGATTACTTTGTTTTTAAAACGTAGAGAAGCCTTAGATTATAAACGTTTTTCGGAAGTTTCTCAAGAACAAAGCAAAGTAATTGAGTTAATCAACGGAATGCAAGAAATTAAACTTCACAACGCCGAAAAACAAAAACGTTGGGGCTGGGAATATGTACAAGCTCGATTGTTCCGAGTTTCTACTAAAGGTTTAATTTTAGAACAAACACAATCGGCTGGATCTCAAATCATCAATGAATTAAAGAATATCTTTATTTTGGTTTTATCAGCAAAATTAGTAATCGATGGAACCATAACGTTGGGAATGATGTTAGCCATTAGTTCTATTGTTGGAAGTTTAAACGGACCGATTACTCAACTTATTGGTTTTGTTAGAGAATTACAAGATGCTAAAATCTCTTTAGCTCGTTTATCGGAAATTCATGATAAAGAAGATGAAGTTCAGCAAGAAATACATCAAACCAATGATGTACCAGCAAACGAAGACATTACGATTAAAGATTTATCTTTTCGTTATTTAGGTTCAGATATTTCCGTTTTGGATAATTTAAACCTTACTATTCCAAGTAATAAAATTACTGCAATTGTAGGAACCAGTGGTAGCGGAAAAACAACTTTAATGAAATTATTATTAAAGTTTTACGAACCTCAAAATGGTGAAATTACAATTGGCAATGCACAATTGAAAAATATTTCTCAAAAAGCTTGGCGGAATAATATTGGTGCCGTGATGCAAGAAGGATTTATTTTTAACGATACGATTGCCAATAATATAGCTATTGGTGTGGATATTATCGATAAAGAACGTTTAGTTTACGCTGCTGATGTAGCGAATATTAAAGAATATGTTTCCAGTTTACCTTTAGGGTACAATACAAAAATTGGTTCAGAAGGAACTGGAATGAGTACCGGACAAAAACAACGTTTATTAATCGCAAGAGCGGTTTATAAAAACCCTGAAATGCTATTTTTCGATGAAGCAACTTCTGCATTAGATGCCAATAATGAAAAAGAAATTATGGAAAAATTAGACATTTTCTTCAAAGATAAAACGGTTGTAGTAATTGCGCATCGATTAAGTACCGTTATGAATGCCGACCAAATTGTAGTGTTGGAAAAAGGCAAAATTATTGAAATTGGAAATCACGATACCTTAGTAGCCAAAAAAGGAAATTATTTCAATTTAGTACGTAATCAATTGCAATTAGGAAATTAAAAAATACAAAATGACTAAAAATAGAAATTCAAACTCCCAGCTTCAAGCTTCAAACTCCCAGCTTCAAACTACCGACTTCCAGCTTCGAAGTGAAGAAGTACAAGACATACTTACTAAAGTTCCGAATTGGATGATTCGTTGGGGAACTTTTCTCATTTTTGGAATAATTATTTTATTGTTATTCATGTCGTGGTTCATTCGCTATCCCGATGTGGTAACCAGTGAAATTATTATTACAACTAACACACCACCTGAAAAATTAGTTGCTAAATTGAATGGTAAAATACAAGCTATTTTGATTGAAGACAAAGCCAATGTAAAAGCCAATACACCATTAGCGGTGATTGAAAATTCGGCAAATTACCAAGATGTTTTCCGATTAAAAAGTGTGGTTGAATCTATTAATTTGGATAAAAGTGAATTCCCATTTGAAAAATTTGCAACTGCCCAATTAGGAGAAATAGAAGCAAGTTTTGCGGTTTTTCAAAAAGAATATATTGCCAATCAATTACTAAAAGAATTGAAACCTTATAATGTTGAAACCAATGCGCAAGGCTATGAAAAAAAGCAATTAGCCGAACGATTACAATTATTAATGGGTCAGAAATCGATTACTGAAAACGAATTACAAATTCAAAAAAACGATTTAAACCGACAAGAAACTTTATTTAAAAAAGGTGTGATTTCGGCTCAAGAAATTGAAAAACAACGTTTGATTTATTTACAAGCAGAAAAAAATTATAAAAATTTATTGAGTTCTATTTCTCAAACAAAATCGTCTATAAACGATTTAAACAGAAACAATCAAACGACTCAAATTAATGAAAACAAAGAAAATACGAATTTAGAAACCAATGTGTTGCAATCGTTTTATCAATTGAAAAAAGTAATAAAAGATTGGGAATTAAACTATGTTTTTCGCGCATCTGAAGACGGCATTGTATCCTTTTTACAAATTTGGTCGGTGAACCAAAATATTACGGCAGGTGAAAATATGTTTGCGATTATTCCAACTCAACAAAACGGCTTAATTGGAAAACTAAAAGCCACTGCTCTAAACTCTGGAAAAATTAAAGAAAACCAACGTGTAAATATTCGCTTAGCCAATTATCCTGATAAAGAATTCGGAATTGTGAAAGGAAAAGTCAAACGAATTTCCTTAACACCAGACAAAGAAGGAAACTTATTAATGGATATTGCTTTACCGAATGGTTTAGAAACTTCGTATAACAAGAAAATCCAATTTCAGCAAGAAATGCGCGGTTCTGCAGATATAATTACGGAAGATTTGCGCTTAATTGAACGCATTTTTTATCAGTTTAGAAGTATGTATAAAGTGGAATAACAAAAGTTACATCTTCAAATAAAACTCTTTTGTCAATGCTATATATTCTCGAGTGTATTGATGACGTGCCGTTTCAATCACTAATTCATCAATAAGTGGCGTTTGTTCGATACGAGTAAACGCTAACAAACTTCTTTTAATTTCGGAAGTTGGCGTTCCTTTCACACGTGTCATTTTTAGTGGAAACAAAGCTCTTTCTGTACATAATGACACAAATCGTTCTTCTTCTTTAAATGGAATAATTACGGAGAAAATTCCATGATCGGAAAGGAAAAAATCGGCGGCTTCAACCAATTCTTCAAATGGCAAAGCATCTTCAAATCGGGCTAAATCGCGTTGTTCGTTATCCGATTTATAATCATCTGTATAAAAAGGCGGATTAGATACAATGACATCAAATAATTCTTCAACTTCATCTACAAATTCATCTAAACCAGCATGATAACAATACAAACGGTCACTCCAAGGTGAATTTTCAAAATTGTCTACACATTCTTCATAGGCATGTTCATCAATTTCAATCGCATCAATTTGTTCTGCATTGCTTCTTTGCGCTAACATTAACGCAATTAAACCCGTACCAGCACCAATATCGAGTATATTATATGGATTATTGATTAATGGTGTCCAAGCACCTAACAAAACACCGTCAGTGCCTACTTTCATAGCGCATTTATCTTGATTAATGGTAAATTGTTTGAAATTGAAAGTCATAAATTGATTACTGCTCACTGAGACTGAGACTGCAAACTATTCTAAGTATAAATCAACTAAACCAACTGGTGTATTTAGTACAAGTTCTTTTTGAGCACGATTGACTTCAATGATAAAATCGTCAATCATTGGAACTAAAATCTGTTTTTCGCCTTTAAAGATTTCGAAAAGAGGTTGTGCAGTATTTTCTAAAATAGAATGAACAGTTCCAATATCACCTAAACGTTTATCAATTACTTTAAAACCAATAACTTCGTGAAAATAGAATTTGTTCCCTTCTAATTTGGGTAACATAGAAAGTGGTAAATAAACTTCAGAACTTAATAAGTTCTCCGCTTCTACTTCATCATCAATATCTTCAAATTTAACTCTTAGAAATTTGTCTTTATGAATGGATGAAGATTCAATAAAAAATGGAACCAGGTTTCTGTTCATAAGAACAAAAACTGATTCCATATTTTGGTACATTTCAGGTTCGTCTGTATCTAAATAGATTAAAACTTCCCCTTTGAAACTAAATTTTTTAGCGATTTTGCCTAAATAGAAACATTCGTCTTTACGCATTATCGCAAGATATTAAGCTTCTGTGTTTTCTTCGTTTGATTCTTCTGTAGCAGGAGCTTCAGTAGTTTCTTCAGCAGCAGCTTCTACAACTTCTTCAGTTGCAGCTTCTTCAGCTACTTCTTCAGCTTTTGCAGCCTCAGCTTGTGCAGCAGCTCTTTTCTCGTTAGCAGCTTTTTCAGCTTTTAACGCTTCAGCTTTAGCATCTGCTTTAGACTTAGCTAAACCATCTTTTTTAGCATCTACTTTACCAGCTTTCTCATCTAACCAAGCAGTGAATTTAGCTTCAGCTTGCTCTGGAGTTAAAGCACCTTTACGAACTCCACCTTCTAAGTGGTGTTTTAATAAAGCACCTTTGTAAGAAAGGATAGCTCTTGCAGTGTCAGTAGGCTGAGCACCATTAAATAACCAAGTAACCGCTTGATCAACGTTTAAGTCGATAGTTGCAGGGTTAGTGTTTGGGTTGTAAGTTCCAATTTTTTCTAGGAATTTACCATCTCTTTTAGCGCGAGAATCCGCAGCTACGATCCAGTAAAAAGGTTTCCCTTTTTTACCATGTCTTTGTAATCTAATTCTTACTGGCATAATCTTGTGATTAAATTTGAGGTACTCGACCTCGGTTAATTAAGGGTGCAAAGATAATAATATTTATGAATTATAAATTATAAATTTTGAAATATTTTAAAATCAGGCATTTGGAAATTATGAATTGCGATATTAATTTACGATTTACGATTTATGATTTACAATTTTGGGATTTGGGATTTAATTTTTGGAATTTGTAATTGATATTGAATTCGTATATTTGAACTTTATTATAAACAACCATGGAAAATATCAAACAATACGTTCAGGAAAATAAAGAACGCTTTATTAATGAGTTAATTGAATTGTTAAAAATGCCTTCTGTAAGTGCAGATAGCGCATACGCTCAAGATGTAATTAACACAGCTGAAGCCGTAAAAGCAAGTTTAGAAAAAGCAGGATGTGATGTAGTTGAAATGTGCGAAACACCTGGTTACCCTATCGTTTACGGTCATAAAATTATTGATTCAAACTTACCAACTGTTTTGGTATATGGGCATTATGATGTTCAACCTGCAGATCCAATTGAATTATGGGATTCACCTCCATTCGAACCTGTAATTAAAACTACAGAAATTCACCCAGAAGGAGCTATTTTTGCTCGTGGCGCTTGTGACGACAAAGGTCAGATGTACATGCATGTGAAAGCTTTCGAATACATGATTGCGAATAACAACTTGCCTTGTAACGTAAAATTCATGATTGAAGGTGAAGAAGAAGTAGGTTCAAAAAGTTTAGGTTGGTTTGTAGAACGCAATCAAGAGAAATTATCATGTGATGTAATTTTAATTTCAGACACGGGTATGATTTCGAACACACAACCATCTATTACGACAGGTTTACGTGGTTTAAGTTATGTAGAAGTAGAAGTTACTGGTCCGAATAGAGATTTACATTCAGGATTATACGGTGGTGCGGTTGCCAATCCGATTAATGTTTTAACCAAAATGATTGCTTCTTTACACGACGAAAACAATCATATTACTATTCCTGGATTCTATGATGGTGTTGAAGAATTATCATTAGAAGAAAGAGCTCAAATGGCAAAACGACCATTTAGTCAAGATGCTTATAACAAAGCCTTAGACATCGCTGAAGAATATGGTGAAACCGGTTATACTACCAACGAAAGAAACTCCATTCGTCCAACGTTAGACGTTAACGGAATTTGGGGTGGATATACTGGTGAAGGTGCCAAAACAGTTATTGCAAGTAAAGCCTATGCTAAAATTTCAATGCGTTTAGTACCTAACCAAGATTGGGAAAATATCACAGAATTATTCCAAAAACATTTTGAAAGCATTGCACCAAAAGCAGTAAAAGTAAAAGTTACACCTCATCATGGTGGTCAAGGTTATGTAACACCAATTGATAGTATTGGATATCAAGCAGCTTCAAAAGCGTATTCTGATTCATTTGGAACAACACCAATTCCAGTTCGTTCTGGAGGAAGTATTCCGATTGTAGCTTTATTCGAAAAAGAATTAAAAAGCAAAACGATTATGATGGGATTCGGTTTAGATAGTGATGCTATTCACTCACCAAATGAACATTATGGGATTTTCAATTATATGAAAGGAATTGAAACGATTCCATTATTCTATAAATATTTTACTGAATTATCTAAAAATCAGTAATTAATAAAACGAAAAAGGGTTCTGAAAATTCAGAACCCTTTTTTTATTTCAATTAAAATGAATTACATGATGATTTTCTTTGTAATCATTTCTCCATTTTCTAAAGTAATTTTTACCACTAATGCTTGATTTGCAGCATTAATTTGATTCGTATTAAATTGTTTGTTTTGAATTTCGTTTATAGTAAAAAGCAGTTTACCTAATACATCATATACTTCAATGTTTGAAATATTTGACTGATAAGACTGTATCGTTAATTCGTTATTTTTAACCAAAACATCCACTTCATTTGAAACTACTTGTACTTCTTGAGATGGTTTTTTATAGATTAATTCAAATCGGTCGTTAAAAGTTCCAACTTGTGAAATAAAATAATAAGAACCTTCTTTTAAATTATGAATACCATGAGTATAATTATCTTTTAAATAAACATCTTGATTTTCAAATAACCCATCAACTTGTTCTATGTTGATTTCAAAACTATTTGCTTCAGTAACTTTTAATCCTAATTTCACAACATCATCATCAGAAAAAGGCAATCCTTTACCTTGTATTACATATTCTGTATTTTCAATTAAATTATACAACATCGTTTTTGATGTATCTAATACTTTTCCATCAATTTTTGAATCAACTCCTGCTGTTGCATTTGAAGTGTATCCTAATAATATCTGATTATAATTTTTAGTTCCATCATTTAAATTCAACCAAATTCTATGTTTTTCACTTGGTTGACTATCCGTAACTGCATAAGGAGATCTGAAAAACTGAGTCGTTGTTGACGCATCTTCTCTTAATTCGTTTTCAAAAGTTACAGTATAAGCTGTAGCTGCTTGCACGAAGAAACCTTGACCCACATTAATTTTATCATTCGGAATTGCTCCTCCAGCTGCAGAAGCCGTTCCTCCTAAAGTTGTATAAGACGCATAGTTATTTACCGGATATACACCACCACTTGCAGAAACTGTATGTGTCCAATAATAAATCGTGTTTATTTTCGGATTGGTAATTAAGAATCGGTAAGCACTAATTGGTGAGGCATACGGATTACCTAATAAGTTATATCCTTGACCCACTGCATAAGTAATCGTTCCGTTATATGGAACACCTGTAAACTGTCCATTATAGGCTGTTGGAGTTGATGTTGACCAATTGTTAGCTACACGAATCATGTATCCTTTAGCCATAGTGAAACTATTTGTTGAAGGAGTAACCGATTGATAAGCTGTTGGCGTTGTTGTTCCTGTATATAAATATTGATAAAAACGAGTAGTTAATGTATTTGGAGAAAACGCTAATAAATTCTGATTAGCAACTGGTGAAGACCAAGCTGTATAATCATTATGAATCATATTGGCTGAATTTCTTTTTACAATAACGTTTCCAGTATTTACAGCATGTTTAGTATATTGTACTAATGCCGCATCGCTATTGATTGTTAAAGTTCCTGTGCCATTTACTGTTACATTTTCACCTACACGTAAAGAATGCCCCGAATTAAAAACAACATTTACACCTGTATTTACAGTCACTGAACAAGCATCTAAAGTTGCTGTAGAATTATAATTTCCAGCAAAAACAACTGCGTCTCTATAGGTTGGTGTACCAACTGGCGACCAAGCCGATCCGTTCCAAGTTTTTACTGAAGTTCCACATTGCCAGAATTGACCTGTCCAAACTCCTCTTCCATAAGTAGAAGCAACTATAGTGTTATCTAGTGAACGGTATTCAAAATTCATAACTTTAACATCTTTCATACCATTGTTGGCTCTTCTCCAAGTTGGCGAAGCAGCATTAAAATTAACCGTATACCAAACTCCTAATTCCGTTCCTATAATTACTTCATTAGTAGCATTCGGATTTTGTAAAATACATTTAACCGGTAAATTTGGCAAATCTCCATCTTTACTAACCCAAGTTGGTGTAGCAGCAGTTCCGTTTGAAGTATACCAAATATTAGTAACGCCATAATTATGGAATGTTACAAAAATTTCGTCTTCTGTAGCACCAAATCGAATATCTGAAACAGCACCCAACATAGAAGCACTTGCAATATTAGACCAAGTGATTCCGGCAGAATTCGCTGCCGTAGCTGCATTAACTAATTTAAGAATTCTTCCATTTGCTAAACCAACCAATAAACTTGTTGTTGTAGTAGGCATCGGTTTAAAAAATGTAGGTATATCATTCATTAAGGCATTTGAAAAAGTAGTTGTAGTTGAAGAAGCTGCCCCAATATCATATCTATACATTTGATACGTAGTACCAGCAGAAGCATTTGCATATAAACGATCGTTTGTACTATCTAAACCGCATTGATTTACGAAATCACCATTATTTTGATTATTCGCAATATTATACGTTTGCGCACCATTAATGTCATGTCTATAATATACATTATAAACATAAGAACCAATAATATAAGCATCTGTATCTTCAATAAATACCCAACATCCATCTCCACCACGTATTCTTGACATTGCATTAATTCCAGCTGCAGCACCATTTACATATTGCACACCATTATCTTGCAATCCTGCAACTAGTCTAGTTGTAGCTGTTGAAGCTGTATTTATATCAGCTTTATAAGGTTGAGTCACATTATAGTTATTGTTTCTAATACCAATACTATTAGCGGAATTATTAGAATAATATACTCCTCCATCATTTCCAAAAACCACACGGCTTGTTAATCCTGGTGCAAAAGCCATACAATGATGATCTGAATGCACCCCATCTCTTACTGTAGAAGTACTTCCGGTTGTAGTTGCTGTTACAGTCCAATCTGTATATTGTGTCCACATAGAAGATGCATTTGCAGAAAAAGCAGTAGTTGTTCTAAAAATTTCAATTCCCCCAACATATACTTCAGAATCATCTGTTGGATTCATCCCAATCATTAAATCATAGAAAGCTTGACCTCTACAAAAATCGTCAGATGCAGGAGGTTGATTTCCAACACTTGTAGGTAAAGAAACATTCGTATTATCAGCAACGAAAGCATCCGTTGATCGTCTAATAACAGGAGAAGCTGCGCCATATGATGCACTTGGATTAACTTGATCCTCTAATAAAACATACATTCTACCTAAAGTAGTTTTTGATGCCACTAATTGCACTCTTCCTGAAGTTCCAAAATCTCTTACTTGAGCCCAATTAGTTCCGTTTGTGCATTTATATAATCTTCCTCCTCCAGCACCATAAGCATTGGTTTTTGTACCCATAAACAAATTACCTGCAGAATCTGTATCAAAACTATTTGGCGCCACAAATCTTGTTGTGCTAGTAGTTTGTAGAGCTGCATTTGTTTGTTTTGTAAAATTTTCTCCGTCTGTACTTTTATACAAACCTATTGTATTTAAACCTAACCAAGACCAACCTGCACCTCCAGATGCTGAATTAATTTCTTCACCATAAACATAAGCATCAGATCCAAAATACACTTCAGTTAAGTTTGTAGAAGGATTAACCCATGCAATAATATCTTGTACATACGTAATTTGATCGGCAATTGTATTTGTATTTCCACCAAAAATTAATTTCCACGTTACCCCACCATCAATTGATTTGTATATTCCATTTCCATTTACCATTCCTCCTGTATATACTTCACCTGTACCGATATACATAATGTTAGTATTTAAAGGATCTATTGTCATACATGTAACCGCCATATTACTTGGCACACCTGTTACTTGAGACCAAGTCCCTGTAGTTGATGTTATATCATTATTAACCCATAAACCACCACTTACAGCACCAGCAAAAACTTTTGTAGTACTTCCAGGAGCAAATTTTAAAACACGAGTTCTTCCGCCAACATTATTCGCACCACGTTCTACCCATTGATTGTCCATTCCATCACCTGGTACACGACCCGATTCAAGTTTTTCATTAAGTTCTTTTTGAAGTGCAAGTGTTACTTCTGGCGTTGGTCTGCCTAAATTCGGATCAGCAGAATATAAATAATCTTGTTCAAAAAAAGCATTCGGTGGTAATCCCATTGCCTTACGTTCCTGTTTAGGCAATTTCATTAGCTTTCTGAATTTATGATTATTTACAAAGTCGTGGTATTTTAATCTAATTTTTTCGATTGAATCTAATTCTTTCTGACTTAAATCAGATAAAATAGTTTCATTTGAAGGTAATGTATTATCGATTAAAGTTGAATGAATTTTATTGATTTTAGTTTCATTAACTTCATTATTAGTAACAGAATTATTAATTGATTTTGAATTTAATAAAGCTGCTGCTTGAATTCCTTTTTTTATTTTAACATTTTCATGAATTGATTTAGGTTGATCAACTTCACAATCTTGTTTAGAAGTTTTTTGATACACAAAAAGCCCTCCAAAAGTCAACACTACAGCTAAAGTAGTGATTTTTAGTAGTTTATTTTTCATTAAAAATGAATTTAGGTTAGATTTGAGGCTACTAATATATAAAATAATTTAATTTTTTTGTTAATTATCAAACAAAAAACAAAAGGAAGGATAATAAAATAACAAACTGAATTTTAACTCAAATATTAGACATCTAAAATGACAATTAAACACTAATTCAAACTAAAAAAAAGTAAATTAATTTGTTAATAGTAATAATGTTTATATATTTGCACTCCAATACTGCGGGTGTGGTGAAATTGGTAGACACGCCAGACTTAGGATCTGGTGCCTCACGGTGTGAAGGTTCGAGTCCTTTCACCCGCACAAAGCTCAAACGAAAGTTTGGGCTTTTTTTATGAAATTCATTTTATATATTTGTAAATCAAACTACTATAAATGTCTTCACAAACTCGTTTAACTAGAGCCTATCAAAACGCACTTCGTATTAAGTTTACCCATTCGGATAAATTTATTTTATTTAGTGATTGTCACCGTGGTGATGGTAGTTTTGCGGATGATTTTGCCAATAACCGAAACATTTACATGCATGCTTTGAATCATTATTATAAAAATGATTTCCAATACATAGAATTAGGTGATGGTGACGAATTATGGGAAAACCTTTTTTTCAAAGACATTATTGAAGCCAATAAAAATGTTTTTTTACTGCTTAAAAAATTCTACGAAAAAAATAAATTACACATGATTTTTGGTAATCACGATATGGTTTACCGAAATCAGAATGTGGTGAAAAGAAATTTTTCAGAATATTTTGATACGACGGAAGGAAAAAATATGCCCTTAATGCCCAATTTGAAATTTCATGAAGCCATCGTTTTAGAGAATTCTGATACCGGAAAAGAAATCTTTTTAACCCATGGTCATCAAGCGGATTTTATGAATTATGTAGGTTGGAAATTCAATCGTTTTTTTGTTAGAATTTTGTGGAAACCGCTTCAAGTTTGGGGAATTAAAGACCCTACGAGTCCAGCTAAAAATTACCGAGAATCTGAAAAAGTAGAACGTCGCATTAAAAAATGGATTTCAGATAATGACAATAAAATGACCGTTGTGGGTCATACACATCGCCCACATTTTCCAAAACCTAGCGAAAATTTACTGAATTTTTTTAATGATGGAAGTTGTGTGCATCCCAGAAACATAACCGGAATAGAAATTGAAAACGGCAGAATATCACTTATTAAATGGTTAATCGACACGAATGATGACGGCGTGTTGCAAATTGTAAAAGAATATATTGAAACGCCACAGAAGATGGAGGATTATAAATAGTTATTTCTGTTAATATGTATATTTTACAGCATTGTTGTTTTGTTATAACTTGTACATTTAAATTTTATTTTAAAATTCCATAGTTGCTAGATACTTAAAAGTATTTTGTAAATAAAAATTTATTGACGGAATGGCTTACGAGTGGTAGGATTGAGTAATTCGGAAATTGAAATTTTATAGAATAGTTAAGATATGGGAAAAACTAAAGTAGATGGTGTTTTTATAAAAGTTATTGTTGACAATTCAAATCCTCATATTGAGAATTTAATTGAGAATTATGATATAGAAATTAATGAATCAATAGCATTTGATATTTCAGAGAAAAGTTTAAAGTTCAAAAATTGTAATTTTATAGGAAGTGAAATTAGTTTTTTTCAAAATAATTCTAAGAAACTTGATTCACTTGAAGTCTCTGAAACTAAAAAAAGATTTAAAAAACATAAAATATCTCTTCAATTTGAGAATTGCTCTATTGAAAATGGCTTGACTATTGAGAAAAGTAATTTAAATTATTTGAGGTTTTCTGAAGTAAAAATTAGTTCAGAAATATTTAACATCTTAAGTTGTAGTATCAATTTTATTAGTTTTAGTGGAGGTCTTAATAATTATAATTCAATTAAGAACTTAACAATAATGAATCTTAAAGATGATTTAGAAGAAAAAACATTTTTTAGCTTTGAAAGAAATATAATTAAGTATTTTTATTTAAGTTATGCTTATATTTCACAATCTTGGATGACTAAAAATACCATAGATAGTATTAATATTAGTGATTCATTTATTGACGATTTGTTTATATTAAGTAATACTATAAAAGAAAAATCGGATATAAAA
Organism: Flavobacterium urocaniciphilum; assembly: GCF_900110615.1. Lineage (GTDB taxonomy): Bacteria > Bacteroidota > Bacteroidia > Flavobacteriales > Flavobacteriaceae > Flavobacterium > Flavobacterium urocaniciphilum. The sequence continues at coordinate 57,205 of NZ_FOEI01000008.1, read as the reverse complement.
AAATGTGATTTTACTAGAATAAACATCAAACGTTCTGTTTTTCACAAAGATTTTGAATTTGAAGATTCAAATTTTAAAGATAACGCTGTTTTTGAAAACACGTCAAGTTTAAAGAATTCTAGTTTTAAATATTTAAATGTAAATTTTGAAAAAAAAGTAAGTTTTGAAAATTCAATCTTATTTTCTGTAAAATTTGAATCTGTTTTTTTTAAAGAAATAGTTTCCTTTCAAAATATGGAATGTGAATATATCGATTTTAACAAAACTCATTTTGACAAAGTTGGTTATTTTAATGATTTGACAATTAAATCTCCTGAAAAATGTTCGATTGGCACATTAAGAACAATTAAGAACCAATTGAATAAGACAGAAAACAAAATTGATTATTTAAAGTTTTCAGTATTTGAATTCAATAATTTAAAAAATGATAGAAAAACGACTAAAAGTGATTATGCTCTACTTTGGTTAAATGAATATTCAAATAATTTCGGCACAAGTTGGACAAGAGGAATTTGTTTTACATTAATAACGGGTATTGTTTTTTTTCTAATTTTATTAATAGTAAATTCCTTTTTAAATTCAAATTATCCATTATGTTTAAACGTATATAATGAATCTGAAGAATTTAGTTTTACATTAAATTACTTTTTAAAATTTGTTTTTAATTTAGGATTTAATGATAAAGAAATTCAAAGTAATGGCTGGCTATATTTTATTTTTATTTTTGCAAAAATTTTTATTGGCTTTGGAATTTATCAAACAATTCAAGCATTTAGAAAGTACGGGAAATAATAATTTTAAAATTATTAACCTTTATTAAATAACTAATTAACACCAATGATGACGGCGTGTTGCAAATTGTAAAAGAATATATTGAAACGCCGCAGAAATTGAGTGATTATAAATAAAAAAGCGAGATGAATGTCTCGCTTTTTTATTTATTGTTCCGGTGCAATTTCAATTTCCAAACCTTCTAAATCTTCGGTAATGTGAATTTGACAACCTAATCTACTATTGTCTTTTACATGATAGGCATCGGCCAGCATTGCTTCTTCATCGTCGTTTCTTTCCGTTCGCAACACATCGTTTAGTAAATAACACTGACATGATGCACACATTGCCATTCCGCCACAAATACCAATGGTTCCTTCTTCAGCTAATTCATAAGAACGGATTAATTCCATCACGTTCATGTTCATATCCGTAGGTGCTTGTACTTCGTGACGCACACCATTTCTGTCTGTAATATAAATTGTAATATCTTGACTCATTACTCAATCGATTTTACAACTGCTTTTTCAGCTTCTTTTCTTGTTCCGTCAAAACCGTCAACACCTGAAACTGTTGTATATTTTAATACATAACGTTTTCCAGGATTGATTCTATTGTAAACACTCTGACACATTAAAGTTGCTTCGTGGAATCCACATAATATTAACTTTAATTTTCCTGGATACGTATTCACATCACCAATAGCGTAAATTCCATCTACATTCGTTTGGTAATCTAAAGCATTGTTTACTTTAATGGCATTTTTCTCGATTTCTAATCCCCAATTGGCAATTGCTCCTAATTTTGGAGTTAGTCCGAAAAGTGGAATAAAATAATCGGTTTTAATATTTTGATGCGCACCATTAATGTCTAAATCGATAGACTCTACGTGTTCGCTTCCATTAATTCCTGTAACTTCTGCTGGTGTAATTAATTTAATTTTACCTGCTTTTTTCAATTCTTGTACTTTTTCAACAGAATCTAAAGCGCCACGAAACTCATTTCTTCTATGGATTAATGTTACAGAAGAAGCTACATTTGCAAGGAAAATACTCCAATCTAGCGCCGAATCACCACCACCAGCAATAACTACATTTTTGTTTCTGTATTTTTCTGGATCTTTAATGAAATAATCTACACCTTTTTCTTCGTAGAAAGCAATATCATCAATTTGCGGTTTTCTTGGTTCAAAAGTTCCTAAACCACCAGCAATTGCAATTGCTTTAGCTTTATGTTGCGTTCCTTTATTTGTAGTAACAATAAAAGAACCATCTTCTAATTTTTCAATTGTTTCCGCCGTTTCAGCTAAGGTAAAACCTGGTTGAAATTGTTTGATTTGATCCATTAAATTATTAACTAAATCACCTGCCAATACTTCAGGATAACCTGGAATATCGAAAATAGGTTTTTTAGGATATAATTCGGCTAATTGACCACCTGGTTGAGGAAGTGCGTCAATAATATGACATTTTAATTGTAATAAACCAGCTTCAAAAACGGCAAAAAGTCCAGTTGGACCCGCACCGATTATCAATATATCTGTTTCAATCATTTGTATTAATTTGAATGTTATAAAGGAACAACTTTATAACGTAATTTAATATGACAATTATCAGGAAGAAAATTAAGCGATATTTTCTACTGTTTCAATTTGTGGAACATACTTTTTGATGGTAGTTTCTACACCAGCTTTCATCGTACTGATACTTAAACTACAACTAGTACACGCTCCTTGTAAACGAACTTTTACATGTTTACCATCTACAACTTCAACTAATTCAATATCACCACCATCTGAATTTAAAAACGGACGGATTTCGCCTAAAGCTTTTTCGATATTTTCGTTTATTTCAATTTCTGTCATTTTTTTAGACTTTATAGATTATTAGAATCTTTAGATATTTAGATTTTATAACTTTTATTTAGTTTAAAATCTTAATGTCTAAAAGGTCTATTTTTTCACAGCAGAACAACCTGCCATTGTTGTAATTTTAATTGCTTCTGTAGCTGGTAAATTTTCGTTACGTTTTACCGTTTCCGATACTACATTTCTAGCTAAATCTTCAAATACAGTTTCTAAAACTGAACCTGTTTGTAAAGCGGCTGGTCTTCCGTAATCTCCAGCTTCTCTAATACTTTGTACTAACGGAACTTCACCTAAAAACGGAACTTCTAAATCTTCCGCTAAGTTTTTAGCCCCTTCTTTACCAAAGATATAATATTTATTATTTGGAAGTTCTTCTGGTGTGAAATATGCCATGTTTTCAATAATTCCTAAAACCGGAACTTGAATTGAATCCGACATAAACATTGAAACTCCTTTTTTGGCATCTGCTAAAGCAACCGCTTGTGGTGTACTAACTACAACCGCACCCGTAATTGGTAACGACTGCATAATTGATAAGTGAATATCACCTGTACCTGGTGGCAAATCGATTAACATGAAATCAATTTCTCCCCAATTTGCATCAAAAATCATTTGGTTTAAGGCTTTAGACGCCATTGGTCCTCTCCAAATAACTGCTTGATCTGGTTTAGTGAAAAATCCGATAGATAAAAGCTCTACACCATAACTTTGAACCGGTTGCATTTTCGATTTTCCATCTACTTCTACCGAAATTGGTTTAGCTGATTCTACATCGAACATAATTGGCATCGAAGGTCCGTAAATATCTGCATCTAACACACCAACTTTGAATCCCATTTTAGATAAAGCTACGGCTAAATTGGCTGTAATTGTAGATTTTCCTACACCACCTTTTCCTGATGAAACCGCAATAATATTACTTATACCAGGAATTGCTTTTCCTTTGATAGTATTCGCTTCTTCTTTTGCAGGTGTTTCTACTTTGATATTCACTTTAACTTTTGCATCAGCATTTATTTTTTCGGCAATTACCTTTTTGATATCTGCTTCTGCGCGATTTTTAATATGTAAAGCTGGAGTGGTTAATACCACATCTACTACTACTTCATCTCCGAAAGTTACAACGTTTTGAACCGCTCCACTTTCTACCATATTTTTACCTTCACCCGCAATTGAAATAGTTTCCAATACTGAAAGGATTTCTTTTCTATCTAATTTCATCTCTAATAAAAAATCTAAATTTTAAAAAAGCTCTAAACAAGGCTATGCTTATTTAAACTAATTTTAGATTGCAAAGATAGTAAGAAGTTTAAAAGATTGTAGTTAATCGTTTAAAAAAGTTTTTATAACGATATAAGGTTTTTTTATTGCCGATTTGAACTTTAAAAATCGGGTTCCCAAAAGTGCTTTTTGAAGTCTATTATTTGATTGTCAACCACTTGTATTCCTTCACTTTCTAGTAATTGTTGCATTAAATTGGTTCCTTCAAAATGATGTTTACCTGTTAGCAATCCTAAGCGATTTACTACTCTATGTGCCGGAATATCATCTCTTCCATGACAAGCATTCATGGCCCAACCAACCATTCTTGCCGAACGACCTGCGCCAATAGCTTTGGCAATTGCGCCGTAAGAAGTTACTTTTCCATATGGAATTTGTCTAGCAACCTCATACACACGTTCGAAAAAATTGTCTTCTTTGCTATTCAAAACTTTAATGATTTAATTTATAAATCGTAAAAACCGCAATTAATCCTGTAATTAGGGCAATGATAAAGTTAATGTTTTTGATAAAGAAAGTTACTTTATGTTTAATTTTTCGGAACAAATAGGCATAACCCAAAAATACGATAAACGTTCCTAAAGTTGTACCCGCCACAAAAGCTATTCCGACCAAATTCGAAAAGAAATCTTCAATAAAAGCCGATAAATACAAACTTACAAAGGCATAATACGGAATAGGAAAGACATTTAAACCAGAAATAAAAATACCATGTAAGAAAGGTTTTAGTTTACTTTTGGCTGTTTTTTTCTTGATTTCATCTTTAGAATTTAGTAAGTTTTGAATGCCTTTACCTAAGAAGAATATCGTTAATAAAACAAAAACAACACTTCCGACTAATTTTAAATTTTGCATGACTTGAGGATGACTTTCCAAAAAAGTTGCAAAATAATAGCCAATAACACTTTGTATAAAAACCACTAAAATAGCACCATTAATAAATTTTTTGGCTCTTTTTAATGTTTTTTTCACACTATAATTAGCCACAGTCATGTTAACAATTCCTGGAGGTAAAACCCCAACAAAAGAAAACAAAACTGCAAAAGCAAAAGCAAAAAGTACTGACACTATTTAATTTTAAATTGGATATAAGTAATTGGTTTATTTACTTCTAAATACTGACTTTCATAAAAAGTTTGAATACCAGTTACTTCAGCTGGCGCTCCTTCATTTTTATAAATATTATGATTAGCATATAACACTTCATGACCAGCACCATGTAATAATCCTAACGTATATCCATGCATGAATTCGCTATCCGTTTTTAAATGCATTAAACCATTTGGTTTTAAAATTTTCTTGTAATTTTCTAAGAAACTAGCATTAGTCATACGGTGTTTTGTACGCTTATATTTTATTTGTGGATCTGGGAAGGTAATCCAAATTTCATCCACTTCATCTTTTGCAAAACAATGAGAAATTAATTCAATTTGTGTACGAAGAAAAGCAACATTGTTCAGACCGTTTTCCACAGCAGTTTTCGCACCACGCCAAAAACGAGCACCTTTAATATCTATACCAATAAAATTTTTATTTGGATATCTCTCTGCTAAACCAACCGAATATTCACCCTTTCCGCAACCTAATTCTAGTACTATAGGGTTATTATTTTTAAAAAAATCTGAATTCCACTTTCCTTTTAAAGCTAAACTATCTGAAACCACTTCTTCTCTAGTTGGCTGAAACACATTAGAAAAAGTTAGGTTTTCATTAAATCTCTTAAGTTTATTTTTACTTCCCACGATATTTATATAATTTTTAGCAAAAGTATAAAATTTAAAGTATCTATCTTTGTAAAAAATAATCGGATTATTTTCTGTACACAAATTAAGAAATAATCAACTCTAATTTATGAATTCAGCCCCAAAAATTCTAATTGCTCCACTAAACTGGGGCTTAGGTCATGCTTCACGTTGCATTCCGATAATTTTAGCCTTAAAAGAAAATGGCTATATTCCGGTTATTGCTTCAGATGGTGCGGCTTTAGAATTGTTGAAAAGAGAATTTCCAAACGATATTTTTGAATCGTTACCTACTTTTAACATAGAATACGCGAAGGAAAAAGAAAATTTCAGATTTAAAATATTCAAACAATTACCTAAATTATTCTATTCTATTCGAAAAGAAAAGAAACTTTTAAACAAGATAATAAAGCGTCATGCTATTTCTGGAATCATTTCTGATAACAGACCCGGAATTTATTCATCAAAAATTCCTTCGGTTTATATTACTCATCAAATTACTGTTTTATCAGGAAATACGACTTGGTTTTCGAGTAAATTTCATCATTATTTTATTAAAAAATATAAAGAATGTTGGATTCCAGATGTAAAAGAAGGTGTTAATTTAAGTGGAAGATTGAGTCATGAATCGAATAAACTTACCAATTTAAAATATATTGGTCCGTTAACCCGATTAAAAAAGAAAAATGTTACTAAAAAGTACGATTTAATTATTGTGCTTTCTGGACCTGAACCACAAAGAACGCTTCTTGAAAACAAATTAATTGAAGAATTAGCTTCATATAAAGGAACCATACTTTTAGTAAAAGGATTAGTTGAAACGGAACAAAAAATTTCAACTCAAAACCAATTTATTATTTACAATTTTATGGAAACGGATGAATTAGAAACCGCCATCCAAGAATCGAATTATATTATTTGTCGCTCTGGATATTCATCCCTTATGGATTTAGCTTTTTTAGGAACAAAAGCCTTTTTAATTCCTACACCAGGTCAGTTTGAACAAGAATATTTAGCGAAAAAATTAAAAAAAGAAGGGAGTGTTCCGAGTTGTAAACAAGATAAATTTACAATAGATAAACTAGAAAAAATAGATATTTATACAGGATTTAGAACCTATAGTTTTGAAAAAGATTGGGAAAATTTATTTAGCGTTTTTAAGCGTAAATGAAAATTCTGAACCTTCTTTGTAAGTACTTTGTACGAAGATTTTTTCGTTGTGTGCTTCAATAATATGTTTAACAATTGCCAATCCTAAACCTGAACCGCCTTCTTCTCTAGAACCACTTTTATTAATACGATAAAAACGTTCAAAAATTCGAGATAAATTATGCTTTTCGATTCCAATTCCGTTATCGTGAATACGGATTAACACCTTGTTTTTATTGATTTTTTCTAAAGAAACTTCAGTAGTACCGTTTTCTTTCCCATATTTAATGGAATTCATTACCAAATTGGTTAATACTTGTTGGATACGTTCTTTATCTGCTTCAACATAAATTGGAGCACTGTATTTTTCGTCGAACATTAAAATGATATTCTTTTGATCTGCTTTCATTTCCAACATATCAAAAACATTTTGAATTTCGGAAACGATGTTAAATTTCGACATTTCCAGATTTAAATCACCCACTTCAAATTTTGAAATCATGTCTAAATCTTGGACAATACTAATTAATCGTTCTACACCTTTAGATGCACGCTCAATATATTTTACACGTAAGGTTTTGTCTTTTATTGCACCGCCATCTATTAAAGTATCTAAATAACCTTGTACCGTAAACAAAGGTGTTTTTAATTCATGAGAAATGTTACCTAAAAATTCTCTTCGGTATTCTTCACGGATGTTTAAAGATTCTATTTCGATTTTTTTCTCTTTGGCAAAATTTCGAATATCTTTTGTAAGTGTAGTGATATCGGTAGTTACCGTTTTATTTGATAAAGAAGTAGCGTCTAAAATAGAAACTTCATCATACAATTTTTTGATTCTTTTGTAGATGAAGTTTTCTACTCTATACTGTATTAGATAAAAGCTAAATAAGAATAACGTAATTGGAAAAATTAAAATTACGAATAGACTTATGTTTTCAATAAAAAAATGATACATTAATAAACTTCCAATTACAAAAATGGAAATGTAAAAAGAAGAAATAAATGCAAATTTGTATGATTTATTGAAATTAATCGCCATTAAATTCTATTTTATAACCTACACCTTTAATCGTTTTAAAAATATCGTCATCAATTTTTTCACGAAGTTTTCTAATGTGAACATCGATGGTTCTTCCACCAACGATAACTTCACTTCCCCAAACTTTATCTAAAATTTCGGCTCTTGTAAAAACTTTACTTGGTTTAGTGGCTAACAAATATAATAATTCAAATTCTTTTCTTGGCAATACTATTGATTGACCTTCTTTGATTACTTTATATTCTTCTCTATTAATTTGTAAGTTCCCTACAGTAATAGTGTCTGTATCTTCAACACTTTCTTCTTTTAATCTACGTAGTAAACCTTTTACTTTACTAACTAATAATTTTGGTTTAATAGGTTTAGCAATGTAATCATCGGCACCCACATCAAAACCTGCTACTTGAGAATATTCTTCACTTCTAGCCGTTAAAAAAGTAATGATTGTATCTTTTAATTCAGGAATTTCTCTAATTTTCTCACATGCTTCCATTCCGTCCATTTCTGGCATCATAACATCTAAGATAATTAATTGAGGATTAAGCTTTTGGGCTTGCTTAATAGCATCTTTACCATTTGTAGCAGTAAAAACCTGATATCCTGCTTGTGTTAGGTTATAACCAACGATTTCCAAAATATCCGGTTCGTCGTCTACAAGCAAAATTTTAATGTCTTTTTTCTTCATTTTTAAGTGATATTTCAATCAATTCTGGTCAAAGTTACTACAAAAACAAAACGATTTAACCGCTTAACGATAATTTAATATGGTAACCTTAAATTAACCTTAACCCAACTTATAATTAACTCGGAACTAACATTTGAATAATTTATCACTTCTAGTTTTGCACCAAAATATAAACACAACTTCAAATGAAAATTAAATTATTATTTATTGGTCTTTTATTTACCGTATTAGGATTTTCACAAAACAGCGTGAAACTTAATGGTAAAGTTACTGATTTTAATTCGAAAGAACCTATAAATTTAGTGTCAATTCGTGTAAAAGGAACAAACTTGTTTACGGAAACGAATGCGGAAGGAAATTATGAAATGGAGATTGAACCAGGAAATTACACATTAGAATTTTCTTTAGGTGGATTTTCAACTCAAGAAAGAACGATTACTGCAAAAGCAAATGAGCCTTTAACAGTAAACATTACACTTATTGAAAAATCGAAAAACATTGATGAAATTTTAATTAAAACTACTTCTAACAAAACTAAAGAAACTGTTTTATTAAAAGAGCAACAAAAAGCAGTTGAAATTAAACAAAGTATCGGTGCTCAAGAAATGACACGTAAAGGTGTTAGTGATGTTGAAGAAGGATTAACTAAAGTAACAGGTATTACAAAAGTTGAATCGAGAGGTTTATTTGTAAGAGGATTAGAAGATCGTTACAATACTTTATTAGTTAATGAATTACAAGCCCCTTCAAACAGTCCGTTTAAAAAAATCATTCCTTTAGATTTATTCCCAACGGATATTGTAGGAGTTTTAAGTGTTTACAAAACATTTAATCCAAATATTTCTGGAGATTTTGCTGGAGCAACTATTAATGTTGAAACATCAGAAGCTCAAAAAAGCTTAACTAAATTAAGTGTTGGATTAGGATATACAACAGGAAATAATGGTGAAGACTTTTTAATGTCGGAAAACGCAAATTCAGATCAAGGATTCTTCGGAATTTTAAAGAAAGACAGAGAATTACCAGGAGTTTTCGGAAATGTTCCTTCAGCAGTTAACATGACTTCTACTGAATATGCAAATGCTCATAAACAAAATTCTTGGAATGTAGACAAAGTTGGTAGTCCAATGAATACAAGTGTTGGATTATTACATTCTGAGAAATTTAAAGTAGGTGGCGGACATTTAAGTTACATTTTATCATTAAATGGTGAAAACAAATACGTAATTAGAAAAGGTGTTGACAGATATTTTGAAGCTGGAGACGGAGCATATACTAAAAACGTATACAATTCTGAATACAAATACCAAACAGCATCTTCTGCATTAGTTGGATTAAAATATAAAGCGTCTAGAGGATCAATTGGTTTAACTTCCTTTTATTTACGTTCAACAGAAAGTTTAATCAACGATCAATTAGGTGTAATTGGTTATGCTTCTACAAATCCAAATCGTTTATTAAGAATTAATCAGTTTGAACAATCAGATTATTTTAACAATCAGATTTTAGGTAATTACGACATTACAAAAAACAAAAAGCACACTATTAAAGCTGGAGTTTCTTATGTAAAAACTGCTTTCAGTCAACCAGACAGAAAATCTATCTTAGGAAATAGAGTAAATGATACAGATATTACAATGACATATGGTGGAAATAACTTAAACCGTCAGTATTTAGATGTAAAAGGAAACTACTATATGAGTGGATTAGTTGAATACAACTGGAAATTCAGTGAAAACGAAAACGGTAAATCAAATAAATTATCGATTGGATATAACGGTTTTAGAAACAACTTATACTCAACATATAGATTTTTAGCAGGTTCACCAATAGGATCTCAACCTCAATTTACAACTAATTTAAATGATGTAAATGAAGTAATTGCCAATGATGTTGCTTTAGGAAATGTTGTATTCAAAGAAGAATCAAATCCAGATTATAAAGTAAAATTAGATCATTTTGTAAATGCAGGTTATGCTAATATGTTTTGGAATTTTGGAAGTAAATTCGAAGTTAACTTTGGAGTTCGTGTAGAAAATTCAGATAGAAAAATTAAATATAGAAGCTTAACTTCACCAAGTTTTACAGCTCCATATTTAAAAGAAAACGACTTAAGATTAGATGTTTTACCATCGGTTAATACAAAATACATCATTAACGATGATTCTAATTTACGTTTTGCTGCTTCTAAAACTATTACACGTCCTACAACAATGGAATTATTACCTATTACTTATGTTAATCCAGACGGATCTTCAATTATTGGTAACTATCCATTAACTAAAAAGACAAATACATTAAAAGATAGTAAAAACTATAATATCGATTTAAAATACGAATTGTTTACAGACAAAAAAGATATGTTTGCTATCGGATTATTTGGAAAAAGTATAAGCAAACCAATTGAAAGAATCTTTATTGCAACTGGTGGAGCACAAACAACTTCGTTTGATAATTCAAAATCAGCTGTTTTATACGGAGCAGAATTAGAATTTATTTTCCAATTTGAAAGACTATCATCTCAATTAGAAAACTTATCATTAGGATTTAATAGTTCATTAATGAAAACAAGAGTTTCTATTGATACTCAATCGAACTTATTAGAAAATTCAAGTTCAAGAGATTTACAAGGTGCTTCTAATTGGTTAATCAATTCCGATTTAAAATATGAATTTGATGCATCAAAAGATATTAAAAACACTGTTTCTTTAGTATATGGTGTATACGGAAAAAGAATTTATGCAATTGGTACAGCAGGTTTAGATAACATCTATGAAAAACCATTTAACAAATTAGATTTAGTTTGGAATACTAAATTGTATAAAAACATAGATATCAAATTTGCAGCAGATAATATCTTAAATCCAACTTATCAATTAGAATTAGGAAAGAATAGTAAAACGCAAATTAATGAGCCTTCATTAACTATGAAAGATTACAAAAGAGGCGTAGGATTCTCTTTAAACATAGGCTATACATTCTAAAAACAAACTATAAAATCCCGAGCAATCGGGATTTTTTGTTTACAATAAGTTTACAAAACAATTTATCATTTAAATATTTAATAATATTAGTTTAATCCTAACATAAAAGGCTACAAATAACTTTGCCTCAACAAATTAAAAACAATCACAATGAAAAAATTATTCTTTAGCTTATCAGTTTTAAGCTTATTATTTACAAGTTGTTCAGAAGAAGATGAAACTGCTACAACAAGAACTCCAGCTGCTGGAGAAATTACAGGTGAAATTGTTACGAACAAAACTTATGCGTTCGGAAATTATACTTTAGTTGGTATCGTTAGAGTAAAATCTGGTGCTACTTTAACTATTGAAGCAGGTTCAACTATTACTGCAGATGTTTCTAACGGAATTGACGCTTTAGTTGTTGAAAATGGTGGGAAATTAATCATTGAAGGTACAACTGCTGAGCCAGTAGTATTTACACATACAACACAAATCCCAGGATCTTGGGGAGGAATCATTATGTATGGAGATGCTCCAATCGTAGGTTCAGGTGGTGTTGCAACAGCAACTTCTGAAGATGGTTTAGCAATTCCTTATGGTGGTACTAATGCTTTACACAATGGTGGTACTTTAAGAAATGTAAGAGTAGAATATGCTGGTAAAAAAATTACTGATGGAACAAGCGAAATGAATGGATTTTCATTCTATTCAGTAGGTTCTGGAACAATTTTAGAAAACTTAGTAGCTTATAAAGGTGCAGATGATGGTTTCGAATTTTACGGAGGAACTGTAAGTGCTTCTAACATCGTTTCTTACGGAAATTATGATGATGCTTTCGACTGGCAAGATGGTTGGAGAGGTCAAAACAACACAAACTGGTATGCTTACCAAACAGGAACTGGAAACTTCGGAATGGAAGTTGAAGCTAAAAGTTACAACAACAACTTCTGGCCAGTAATTACTAACATTACTTTAAAAAGAGAAGCTGGAACTTTAACTGAAAATGCTTCTGTTGAATACGATGCAATCCAATTTAAAAAACAAGGTAATGGTGATTTCAGCAACATCTTAATTGAAGGATACACAGATACTAATGCAGTAGCAGTTAGAATTCAAGATGCAGCTACAAACACTGATCAAGTAAATGGTTCTAAAATTAAATTAACAAACGTTAAAATTGTTGGAGGAACTACTCAAGTGGGTACGGGAAGTTCTTCATTTACATCTTCTTTCCCTTCAGGGCAATTAACTACAAGTACTACAGCTACAGGAGCAGTAATAAACTCTGGAACTTGGTCAAAAGTTAATGGTGTGAATTTAGTACAATAATACACTTTTCATAAAAATAAAAAGCCGGCTAATTAGTCGGTTTTTTTGTTTTATACTTTTTATATTTCAGTATATTTGATGTGATAGATTAATAGATAATTCATGAAAAACTTTTTAGTATTAAGTAGTATTATAGTATTATTTTACAACTGCAAGACTTTAAATAAGCCTCAATACACAAAAGAAACCATAGAACCTTCAGATACTTATACGATAACCAAAATTGATTCTTTAAACGCATTTTATTTCGTCTATTGCACAAAGAATAAGCTAACGTATAAAATAATTTCAAAGAAAGAGCCAAACAAATATAACTCCAAAGTAGAAATAAATAAATCATACCATTTTACATTAATTAATTTTCCAGATTTTTCCAAAAATGAAAATCCATTAACTGGTTTTAATCCATTAGTAAATTGTTTTATGTTAGATAAAAATACTGAAGTGTGTAAAGAAAAAAATATTGTCGGATTATACACAACTAAAAACCTCAAAGGTTTATCTTATTTAGAAGGAAAAGAAAAGCAATAAAAAAAGCCCGATACTTGCGTATCGGGCTTTTTGCTCCCCCTCTTGGGCTCGAACCAAGGACCCTCTGATTAACAGTCAGATGCTCTAACCAACTGAGCTAAGGAGGAATCACCTCTTGGGTTATTATTTTGCTAAAAAGTTGCTCCCCCTCTTGGGCTCGAACCAAGGACCCTCTGATTAACAGTCAGATGCTCTAACCAACTGAGCTAAGGAGGAAGTTGCTATATCTTTTTAGCGAGTGCAAATATAAATTGTATTTTTATATATGCAAAAATATTTTACTACTTTTTTCTTCTAATTTGCGATTTTATCTATAATTAACTGATAAATGTCTTTACCAAAGGTTAATGCCATCAATGAAAGTAAGAAAATCATACCTGCAGTTTGTACATAACCTGCTGCTTTATTCGATAATTTCTTGCCTGTAATCATTTCTACAATTGTAAATAAAGCATGACCACCATCTAAACCTGGAATTGGTAATAAATTCATAAAAGCTAAACCAATTGAAAATAATGCAGTGAAATTCCAAATGAATTCCCAATCCCAAAATGAAGGTAAGCGTCTTGCAATACCAATCGGACTTTGAACTTGTTTATAAGCACCTGTTGCTGGTTTTAAGATTAATTTGAATTGCTTTACATTATATACTAATAATTGGTACGATTCGTTTACCGCAGCTGAAACCGCATCACCAAATGAAAGTTTATTGTTGATTTCAAATTCGTTTGTAGCTTCCTTAGCTGGCTTAGTTGTAAAACCTAATTTTCCTTCTTCGTTAACTAAAACTTTTAAATCTAAAGGTGCATTATTTCGATTTACTGTAATAACAACTTCTTTATTTTTATTTTGACTTAAGATAGTTCTAAATTCATTGTAAAAAGTTAATTCTTTACCATTCACTTTTTGAATGATGTCATTTGCAAGTAATTTGCCTTTTTCAGCATTTGAACCTTCAACAACTTCACCCACTTTAATGTCTTTTAACATTAATTGCGAGTTTATAAAAAAGTCTTTCTCTAATCCAATAGAACCTTCTTTATCTACTAAAACATTTACAACTGTATCTTTAGCATCTCTTTTAATTGAAACAGCAACTTGATTGTTTTTATTCGCATGTAAATAATCTTTAAACTCATCGAAATAGGTAAATTTCTGATTTTGAATTCCTACAATTTCATCTTTTATTTTAAACTGCGATTTTTTAGAAGCTATACTATCAACAAAAATATCTTTCATTTCGAATCGAGCTTTTACAAACCCTTTTCCTTCTCTTCCTAAAATTTCACCTTTTTGTTCGTCTGTAAGATTTAATTTTACTTCTTTTCCGTTTCTATTTACAATAACCTCATCGCTTAATAAGATATCAATAACCGCCCAATTGAATTTAGGTTGTAATTTTCCATCAATAGAAACGATTTTATCTCCGTTTTTAAACCCAACACTTTGTCCAACTTCTCCAAAAGCCAATCCGTTTTCTTGAATTTTCTCTGTAGAAATGTATTTCTGACCTACCGTTGAAAACATAATAGTATAAATCAACCATGCCAATAATACATTAACAATAATTCCACCTAACATTACGATTAAACGTTGCCAAGCAGGTTTCGAACGAAACTCCCATGGTTGTGGTTCAGATTCCATTTGTTCCGTATCCATACTTTCGTCTATCATACCAGAAATTTTCACATAACCTCCTAATGGCAACCAACCGATTCCCCATTCTGTTTCACCTATTTTTTTCTTAATTAAAGCAAAACCTGCATCCATAAATAAGTAGAATTTTTCTACTCTCATTTTAAACATTTTGGCTGTGATGTAATGACCAAATTCGTGAAGAATTACTAAAACTGATAATATAAAAAGTATTTGTGCTACTTGAATCATTGTTATTTGATTTGTTTATAAAAAGCAAAAGTAAGGTTTTCACCTTACTTTTCATTATTATTTTAGAGTTTGACTATTTTTTTATGAAATTTTTGTGAATCGTTCCTTCGGAAGTAATAATTTTAACAAAATGTATGCCACTTGATAAATGCGAAACATTTATTTGATTCGATTCGTGAGAAGAAATCAATTGTCCTAAATTATTTAATATCTCAACTCTTTCTAAAGTGAAATTAGTCGGCAATTGAATATTCAACAAATCTGCTGTTGGCACTGGATACACAGAAACCAAACTATTTATATCAAAAGATTCATTTCCTAAAGTAACCGTATTATTTAATGAAACGATATGTTTATTAGGATCAAAAATCACACCAGTTACAGGAAAAGGACAAGAAACAATAAATTCTTCTCCACTAAAAGTATTG
The DNA here is from genome assembly GCF_900110615.1 of Flavobacterium urocaniciphilum. Taxonomy (GTDB): domain Bacteria; phylum Bacteroidota; class Bacteroidia; order Flavobacteriales; family Flavobacteriaceae; genus Flavobacterium; species Flavobacterium urocaniciphilum. The sequence goes on along the minus strand of NZ_FOEI01000008.1, from coordinate 41,527 downwards.
TCAACAACCACATCATGTATTTGACCACCACTCCCTGTTAATCTTATCTCTAAAGGCATTTCAAAAAAAGAAACACTAGCATGTGATTGCGTTTGATTAACAGTTAACTTAGCTTGACCAGCACCCCAATTTTGAGCTACAATATCATAAGTAGGATATCCTTGATTATACAACCAATCATTAAAAAACTCAGTTAAACTATTTCCGTAAGCTGTTTCTAAGTGCGATTTAAAATTAGCTGTTACCGCATAACCATACGCTAATGCAGGATCCGTTAAATAAGTATTTAAAGCATTAAAAAACGCTACATCTCCTAATTTCCAACGCAACATGTGCGCAATCATTGAACCTTTGTTATAGGACAATCTCGAACTAAATATTCTACCAACATTTAAAGCTTCAGCATCTGTTAAATAAGTAGCTCCACCAAGTTGAGATGTAATATTCGTTATTTTAGAGTTTTTCCAATTTACAAAACTTGCAGAACCATCAAAATTTTCAACAACTAAGCCAGCCATATATTCAGTCAATCCTTCATTTAACCATATATCTTTCCAACTACCACAAGTAATTTTATCTCCAAACCATTGATGAGCCATTTCATGAGCAATTAAACTTCTACTCCAACTATTCATAAAAGAAACCGTTGTATGCTCCATTCCTCCACTTAAACCTGCTCTTGCATGTCCATATTTTTCATTTCTAAATGGATAAGGACCTATTTTAGTTTCAAAAAAGTTAATAATATCAGGAGTCACAGCTAAACTTGCTTGAGAAGATGCTGATTCTTCTGGGTATAAATAGTTAACAATTGGGAAATAAGGACTAGCTAAAGTTCCTAAACCTCCTTGTTGATTAAAAACTTCGTAATTCGTAACAGCAATCGCTACTAAATAGGCAGCAATTGGATAATTATGTTTGAAATGGGTTGTAGCATTTGCGCCATTAATAACTCTACTTTGTTCCATCCCATTTGCAACCGAATTGTATTGAGAAGGCGCAGTAATGTAAACATCAATACTATTGGCTTTGTCATTTAAATCTTGCTTACAAGGCCACCAGCTTCTTGCTCCAAATGGCTCAGATAACGTCCATAATACTGGTGTTCCACTATGAGTTGTTCTTGAAAATTCCCCATCTACATTTGGTGGTGTTCCTGAATAAGTAATGACTACCGAAGCACTTGTACCGGTTGTTATTGTTGTTGGAAAATTAATAGTAAGTTGGTTACTTGCTTTTGAAAAAGTTAAACTCGTACTATTCATCGTAACTGAGCTTACATTTAAAACAGTTGCCATATCAAATACTATGGTATTCATATTTGATAAAGCTGTAAAAGTTGTTGTTACTACTCCGCTTATTGTAGAAGCAGCCGGATTGATAGTAACTCGTAATTCATGATAGGTTACATCATAATTTAAGGTATTCGGATTAACCTGAACTTCTAATGTAGATTTTGCAGCTTTCATTTCAGATTCAACCATCTTATTAAAATCCGAATCGTCAGATTGTGAAAAACAGAATGTTGTAGCTAAAACGAAAAAGATTTGGGTAATTTTTTTCATTATTTTATGGTTATTTGTTAGGTTTTTTAATAGGTTTCACAAAAATAACAAAAAATATTAAATATAATTAAAATATAACACAATAATCTTGTCAAATTAGCAATTGTTTCTATAATTTCATTACTATTTTACTACAATTTCATACATTTGCTATCCAAAATTAAACAAACATGTTACAAGTAAATTTTATTAGAGAAAACAAAGAAGAAGTTATCGCTCGTTTAGCGAAGAAAAACTTCGAAGCTACTACAATTGTGGAGCTTGTTGTGGAATTAGACGAAAAACGTAGAAACACACAAGCCGAATTAGACAATCTTTTAGCAGAATCTAATAAATTATCCAAAAATATTGGCGAATTAATGAAAAGTGGCGAAAAAGCCAAAGCTGAAATCTTAAAGGAAAAAACCACTCAAATTAGAGAAAAATCGAAAGAATTGAATGAAGCTATTAATACTATCGCTTCTCAATTACAAGAAGAATTATATAAATTACCAAACTTACCAGCTGATATCGTTCCTGTTGGAAAAACACCGGAAGAAAATTTAAACGTTTTCCAAGAAGGTGATATTCCAGTGTTACACGAAGGGGCTTTACCGCATTGGGAATTAGCCAAAAAATACGACATCATCGATTTCGAATTAGGAGTTAAAATTACAGGTGCAGGTTTCCCAGTTTACAAAGGAAAAGGTGCCAAATTACAACGTGCTTTAATCTCTTATTTCTTAGACAAGAATACAGATGCAGGTTACAAAGAATATCAAGTGCCACATTTAGTAAATGAAGCATCAGGATTTGGAACAGGACAATTACCAGATAAAGAAGGTCAAATGTACCATGTTGGAATGGACGATTTATATTTAATTCCAACTGCAGAAGTTCCGGTAACGAATTTATTCAGAGACGATTTAGTAGCAGAAAGCGATTTGCCAATTTTATGTACAGGTTATACACCTTGTTTCCGTAGAGAAGCAGGTTCATATGGCGCACACGTTCGTGGATTGAATCGTTTACACCAATTCGATAAAGTAGAAATTGTACGTGTTGAAAAACCTGAAAATTCTTATGCAGCATTAGATGGAATGGTAGAACACGTGAAAGGAATTTTACAAGAATTAAAATTACCTTATAGAATTTTACGTTTATGTGGTGGCGATATGAGTTTTGCTTCTGCTTTAACGTATGATTTCGAGGTGTTTTCAACAGCACAAGATCGTTGGTTAGAAATTTCTTCGGTTTCTAATTTTGAAACATTCCAAGCGAACCGATTAAAATTAAGATATAAAGATGCGAATGGTAAAAACCAATTAGCACACACGTTAAACGGAAGTTCATTAGCTTTACCTCGTGTATTAGCTGGAATTTTAGAAAATTATCAAACACCTGAAGGAATCGTAATTCCGGAAGTATTAAGAAGATATACTGGATTTGATATTATTGACTAATATTGTATTGTGTCACACTGAGCTTGTTGAAGTGTTGTTTCTGAATCTAACAATAAAAAAAGCAACTTTTAGGAGTTGCTTTTTTGTTTTTACAATAGAATAAAGCCACAACGTTTGTCATGCTGAAATCGAAGATTCAACGAAGTTAAAGCATCTCAAACAAACCAAATTGAGACTCTTTCAGAGTGACAAACGTTGTAAAAAACCCATAACTCTTAAATATTTACTAACCTTGCATCGAGTTGGCTAATTTTTGTTAATTTAGTGGCTTATAAATATGAATAAACTATTCACATATCTGTTTTTCTTTATCTCGCTAATTGGTTTGGCACAAAACGAACAATTAGCGCAGAATTACTTTGACAAAGGCGAATTTGACAAAGCCACATCTTTGTATGAAGAGATAGAGAAAAAACAACCCGGAAATTTTTATTTCACACAAAAATTAGCCAGCTGTTATCAAAATTTAAAACAATTTGATAAAGCCGAAAAATTATTATTAAGCAGAAAAGAAAAGTTCAACCAACCTAACTTTTTTGTAGAATTAGGTTATAACGCGCAATTGCAAAAAGATCAAGCTAAAGCTGATTCGTATTACAAAAAAGCATATGAAGTAGTTCAAAGTCAGCCCAACTACGCGTATCAAATCGGACAAGCATTCGAACAAAAATCATTATTACAACAAGCCTATACAACCTATGAAATTGGTCAGAAAGGAAATTCTGGATTAAATTTCGATTACCAAATGGCATTACTACAAGGTCAAATGGGAAATTTAGATGTAATGGTTGTAAAGTTGTTGGATCATGCTTATTCGAATCAAAATGCGACCATGAATGTTCAAAATCAGTTGTTGTTTTTCATGCAAGATGATGTTGAAAATATTTTTGTAGCTTCCTTAAAAAAAGAACTATTACTTAGAACACAGAAAAATCAAGATATTTATTGGAATCAATTTTTAAGCTGGTTGTATGTTAATCAGAAAGAATACAATAAAGCGTTCATTCAGGAAAAATCGATTTATAAAAGAAATCCAGAATCGTTTGACGATATTATTCAATTGGCTCAAATTTGTGTAAACGAAAAAGATAATGAAACGGCTCAAGCTATTTTTCAGTTTATTTTACAAAACACAACAGACGAAGCTACTATTTTAAATGCCGAATACTTTTTATTGAAAAACGAAATAGCCAATTCGAAACCAGAAAATTATCCTTTAATTCAAAGTAAATTCGATACCCTTTTAAATCAATATGGAGATTCTCCATTTTCGGTCGATTTACAAATTTTAGCGGCACATTTTAAAGCGTTTTATTTAAATGACTTTGAAAAATCTAAAGCCCTTTTAGATAAAATGTTAGCTATGCCTTTAAATGTGCGCAATAAAGCGAAAGTAAAAATGGAGATGGCTGATGTTTTTGTGTTTAATGAAAAATTCAATCAGGCGATTATTTACTATGCTCAAATTCAGAATGATTTACCAAACGATGAGTTTTCTCACGAGGCAAGTATGCGAATGGCTAAAACCAGTTTTTTTAAAAAGGATTTCGATTGGGCAAAAAAACAAGCTAGTGAATTGAAACAAGCATCTACACAATTAATAGCAAATGATGCGGTAGAATTATTTTTATTGATTAGCGACAATGAAGCTGAAGATTCTTTAAAAGTGGCTTTGCAAGATTATTCCAAAGCTGATCTATTAGAATATCAAAACAAACCCGCTGAAGCATTAGAAGCTTTCTTGCAGATTTTAGTGAAACACAAAGGTGAAAGTATTGAAGCAGGAACTTTGTATAAAGTGGGTAGAAATTACGAGAAATTAGGTAATTTTGCCAAAGCAATTAGCTACTATCAAAACATTTTAGATAACCATAAAGATGGAATTTATATAGACGAAGCTTTATTTTATTCGGCTGAGATTTATAACAAACAACTCAACGACCCTGAAAAAGCCAAAAATTTATACGAAAAAATAGTACTCGAACATCCGGATAGTATTTATTTTACAGAAGCTCGAAAACAATATCGTCAATTGCGAGGCGACAAACAACAAGGAATATAAAAGATTAATATATAATTAGAATATGAAATTCAATACCAAAGTAATTCACGGAAATCAGCATCACGATCCAAGTACAGGAGCGGTAATGCCACCAGTATATCAAACTTCTACATTTGTACAAACGAGTCCAGGTGTACCTTTAAACGAATATGAATACAGTAGAGCTGCCAATCCAACACGTACAGCTTTAGAACAAGCGTTAGCAAGTATTGAAAACGGAACAAGAGGTTTAGCATTTGCTTCTGGATTAGCGGCAACGGATTCGGTTATGAAATTATTAAAGCCTGGCGATGAAGTTATTGCTATGGACGATTTATACGGTGGAACGTACAGAATGTTTGCAAGAATTTATCAAGAATACGGAATCAAGTTTCACTTTGTAGAAATGACTGATTATGCGAAATTCGAATCGTTAATTAATGCCAATACAAAGTTAGTTTGGGTAGAAACTCCAACCAATCCATTAATGAAATTAGCGGATATTGCTGAAATAGCAAAAATCACTAAAAAACACAACTTACTTTTTGCAGTTGACAACACATTTGCAACTCCTTATTTACAAAAACCATTAGATTTAGGTGCAGATATTGTTATGCATTCGGCTACTAAATATTTAGGCGGACACAGTGATGTTATTGCTGGTGCATTAATTGTAAAAGATGAAGCATTAGGTGAAAAATTACATTTTGCTCAATTCGCAACAGGTGGAACATTAGGACCAATGGACAGTTACTTAGTTTTAAGAGGGATCAAAACCTTACATTTACGTGTTCAAAGACATTGTGAAAACGGCGCTAAAGTTGCTGAATATTTAGTAAATCATCCAAAAGTGGATAAAGTATATTATCCGGGATTAGAAAATCATCCAAATCATGACATTGCTAAAAAACAAATGATTGGTGGTTTTGGCGGAATGGTTTCATTCACTTTTAAATCAGGTGCAAAAGCAGATGCTATTAAAATGTTGGAAAAAGTAAAAGTATTCACTTTAGCAGAATCTTTAGGTGGTGTAGAATCTTTAGCAAATCATCCAGCTTTAATGACGCACGCTTCAATTCCGGAAGACAAACGTAAAGAAATTGGAATTACAGATGATTTAGTTCGTTTGAGTGTTGGTGTTGAAGATATTTCAGATTTATTAGCTGACTTAGAACAAGCTTTTCAATAAGAACAAAAAATTATAAAAAAAAACCCAGCAATATGCTGGGTTTTTTTTTTGAGTAATTCTGATAAAATTTCATTATTTTATATAAAACAAACAATTTTATTACATATTTTATATAATTATAACAACATTTTTCACTAAAACCACAAAAAAAGTGTAAAAACTTCAATAATGATTCAAAAAACCTAATTTTTAATATTTTCGGCTTCAACTAATACTAAAAAAACACACAATTATGAAAAAAAAATTATTTTTTAGAAGCCTTTTATTAGGTGTTACATTATTCCCATTTTTTACTCAAGCACAAAGCGCTTTACATTTTGATGGAGTAAATGATGCTGTTACAACAAATTTTGGCGCTGTAGCTGGAAACAATGCTAGAACTATTGAAGCTTGGATTAAAACAACTGCTAATACTGATCCTGGAACAGGCGGAGTGCAAAACGTAATTTGCGATTGGGGTGCAAATGCAACTGGAGCACGTTTTACTTTCAATGTATTATTTGGAGGAAAATTAAGATTAGAAGTTGGAGGAAGTGGTGTAAATGGAAACATTGTAGTAAACAATGGTTTATGGCATCATGTGGCTGCTGTTTACAATCCGAGCGCTACTAATAAAGTTGCCATTTATGTTGATGGTGTATTAGATGTTCAAGGAAATTTTTCTACTTCTACAATCAGTACTGGTACAACTGTAAAATTTGCTGTAGCTAGACGCGTTGATAATATAAACTTTTTTTTAGGTTCCATAGATGAAGTAAAAGTTTGGAATGTAGCTAAAACAGGAGCAGAAATTGCTGCAAATATGAATACTGAATATTGTGCTACACAAACTGGTTTAATTGGTTATTATAAATTTAACAACGGAATTCCTGGTGGTAATAACACTACTAATACAACTACTTTAGATTATTCTGGTAATAACAATACTGGTACATTAGCTAACTTTAATTTTGTGGGAAGTACTTCAAATTATATTGCTGGTCCAACATTAACTTTAAGCACAATTGACGCTTCAGTTTCTGCTAGTGGTAATACTTTAACTGCTAATGAAGCAGGCGCCACTTATCAATGGGTCGACTGTAATAATGCTAACACTCCAGTTGGTGGAGCAACAAGTCAAGCTTTTACACCTGCAGTAGATGGAAGTTATGCAGTAATTGTAAATAAAAATGGTTGTATTGCAACTTCAACTTGTCAAAACGTAGTGTTAGCTTCGGATGATTTCCAATTAAACAATCAAATTAAATTATATCCAAATCCTTCAAATGGAATTATTAATTTAGATCTTGGATCACATTTTAATTCTGTAAAAACTACTGTTACAAATATTTCTGGACAAGTAATAATGGAACGAAATAATGAAAACATTGCTCAATTAGAACTGAATTTAAATGCTCCAAATGGCATTTACTTTGTTTCGGTTGTTGTTGACAATGCATTTACTAAAACATTCAAACTTATAAAAGAATAACAAAACATTCTGATAAATTTAAAAACCCAGTAATTCACTGGGTTTTTTTTATGTCTTTTCGATAAATTGTTAAAATTATCTTAACTAATTTATAACTCAGAACAAATCTCCTTTAAAAATTAAAATTCGTTATATATCTTAAAAATAATATAACAATTCGTAACAAATTTGTTCATTTATAACATTTTACAAAATTTTAAATTATGTACCTGTTTATTTTTTAGGGAAAACCTTAATGAATACTCAATTATACTCGAAATTTATTATCAAATACATAATTTGACAATTTTTAAGATATGCCGTAAGCAAAACAATGGTTGTCAGTGTGTTATGAAGTTGTAATTTTGCACCCACACAACACAATTATGAAAAAGCTCTTATTATCTATCGTAATTTTTACGATACAATTACAATTTTCTTACAGTCAAGTAGGTATTGGAACTACAAATCCTAACGCATCTTCAGCATTAGACATTAACAGTTCAAATTCAGGATTATTGATCCCAAGAATCAGTTTAACATCAACTACAGATGTAACTACAATTACTAATCCTGTTACAAGTTTATTGGTTTACAATACTGCAACAATTTCAGATGTAATTCCAGGTTTTTACTTTTGGGATACTAAATGGCATTTATTTCAAGATTCATCAATGTCTAATCATTGGAAAATAGGTGGAAATGCAATTTCTAATGGAAATTTTCTTGGAACTACAAACTACCAAGACTTATTATTAAAAGTAAACAATGGTACTGTTGCAAAATTTGATAAAAATTCAAGCATTACATTTGGAACAAATTCAAGCATTACGACTGGTGTAAGCAACGCTATGATTTTAGGAAATAATGCTGCAATTTCTTCTCCATATTCTATTGCGATTGGAAATCAAACAGCAGTTTCTGGACAATATGCAACAGCTATTGGTTATCAAGCGAAAACGTCACAAGATTATGCTATTGTTTTAGGAACTACAGACACGTATTCTAAAGTAGGTATTGGAACATCTTCACCAGATGAAAAAATACATATTGTTGGAAACATTAAAATGGTGGATGGAAGACAAGGTGAAGGAAACATTTTACGTTCTGATGCTAATGGAAAAGCTAGTTGGGAAACTATTGATGATTTAATTATTAGATTGAATCCACAATTAGAAAAATACGGAGAACTTTTCAGAAGTACTAATGGTACTTTAACAGCTGGAAATGATGTTACGTATGGTACAACTGGACCAAATTCTGGTGTAACTATGGCTTCAACAAGTATTAAAGTAGTAACACCTGGAGATTATAAAATAATTTATACTGTAAACTTTTCAAGAGGTAGTGCTAATGGAAATCATACTTTTTATTTAAGAAAAAACAATACAAAAATTGCAGGTTCAACTGTATTAAAAAGTGCTTATAATGGCGATTTAGATACCATTACTAAATTAAAAATTGTAACACTTGCTGCAAACGATACAATTACTCTTTATTATGATGCTGGAGATCCAATAACTTTGTATGAAGGAACTTCATTAAGCGTTGAATTGATAAAGTAAAATACTATAATTAATTTATTTTAAAGTTTAAATTTAATTTCTAGAAAAAGCTGTCCTTGCGGACAGCTTTTTTGTTTTTATACTCGTAATACCTCATCGTCGGATAATAATTTCTGCAAACGCAATTTCAAAATGATTTGGGCCACAGCAATTACATCTTTTTCGCAATAGGTTGCGATTCTATCGATGTCTTTTTCTTTGTAAAACACTTTGGCAACTTCACTCCCATCTATATCGTCTTTAGGCGAAGGAACACCCAATACTTTTGTTAATAATTTTAAAGATGTAAAATGTTTATAATCGCCAAATTTCCATAATTCTAGAGTATCTAAATGAGGAACTTCCCAAGGTTTTTTACCCATTAAATTCAACTTGGTTGGAATTTTGATTCCATGAATTAACATTCTTCGTGCAATAAAAGGTAAATCGAATTCTTTTACATTATGCCCACATAATAAATGTTGTGGCAAACTAAAATGATTATTAATTAAATTTGAAAATTCGATTAACAATCGTTCTTCATCTCCTTGAAATGTGGTAACTCTAAATTGTCTTTCCCCACTTTTTTGGGTGAAAAATCCAACCGAAATACAAATGATTTTTCCAAACTCAGCCCAAATTCCAGCTCTTTCGTAAAACTCTTCAGGAGTAAATTCGTCTTTGCGTTGGTATTGTGTTTTTAAAGCAAATAATTCTTGAAAATCATCGTCTAATTCATTAAAATTTTCGACTTCAGGTACAGTTTCAATATCTAAAAACAAGATATTTTCTAATTGAATGGCGTTTAACATATTAAATTTATTGGTTGATAATTATTTCTTTTTTTCGAGCATTTTATACGCTTCTTCTACATATACATATAAATCGTTACTATGCGGATCGGTTTTAGTTTGCAATCCTTTTAAATGACCCAATCGAACAATAATTAAATCATCTTCCGGAATGACAATTACAAACTGACCTAAATGACCACGCATGTAATACAACTTTTTTCCTTTAATTGTGTGCAGCCACCAACCGTATCCATATTCTGGACTTTCAGCAAAACGTGGTTGAATGGATTTCGCCACAAATGCACTATCTAAAATTTGTTTTCCGTTCCATTTGCCGTGTTGTTTGTACAATCTGCCAAAACGTGCAAAATCTCTTGCGTTACTGGCAATACAACAATAGGCTTTTTCAATTCCAGTATCTGCTTCATCCAATTGCCAAAGGGCATCATTTTCAGCTCCCATTGGTTGCCAAAAACTTTCTGAAACATAATCCGACAAATATTTACCTGTAGCTTTTTCAATACACATGGCTAACAACTGAGTGTTACCACTTAAATATTTAAAGTGTTGACCTGGTTTTTCTTTTATGTCTAATCCTAAAATGATGTCTTTTAAATTATCATCAAAATACGCTTTTGTAACTATAGAAAACGGACTATAATATTTTTCATCCCAACTTAAACCAGAAGCCATAGAAGATAAATCGCCAACCGTAACTTCTTTCGCAAATTTACCTTTTAGCTCAGGAAAAAAATCAGTTACTTTTTGATCTAAACTTTTAATTTTTCCTTCCATAATGGCTTTACCTAAAGCGGCAGAAACCACACTTTTGGCAATAGAAAACGAATTCGATTTTGAATCTTTACCAAAACCATCATAATAACTTTCATGCCAAATACTATCATTCTTGATGATTAAATAAGCAATTGTTTGTAATTCGTTATGTGTTTTATTTAGTGTTTCCGTTGATGGAACAGAATTGTATTCCTTTGAAATGGCCCAAGGTTGACCCACGCCTTTTTTTATGGTACGATTTGGAAATTCTTTATAATCCTCTAAAAATGCAGTAGTGTACCCTTTAAAATATATAGTTCTAACGGCACGTAATAAATAATCGACATCAAAAATATACATCAAAATGATGATACTACTGAAGATAATGATAAACCATTTGAAGATTTTTAAAAGCAATTTCATAGCAGAAGAATTTAATAGCAAGATAAGAAATTTTTAAAACAAACTTTGTTGTTTCACGGGATTTTCATGCTTCAACAACCATTTTTTTCGCCATAATCCGCCAGCATAACCTGTTAAAGAACCATCGGAACCAATTACACGATGGCAAGGAACCACAATCCAAAGTGGATTTTTACCATTCGCATTAGCAACCGCACGAATCGCTTTAGGATCGCCCAATTGGTTGGTAATTTCTTGATAGGAAGCTGTTTTCCCGTATGGAATTTTTAGTAATTCCTCCCAAACTTTCTTTTGAAATTCGGTGCCTTTTGGATTCATTTTGAAAGTAAAAACAGTTCTGTTTCCATCAAAATATTCATGCATTTGCTTAACAACTTCTGTAAATAAATCAGGAATCGTTTCTGTCAAAAGTATTTCATTTGAAGTAATTGAAATTTTAGAAATTCCCGTTTCATCTCCTTCAATTAGCACAAATCCGAGCGGACTATTTATTACAATTTTTTCCATAAAAAAATCCCGACAAGTAAACCTTATCGGGATTAAATATATAATAATTTTTTAAATTATTTTGCAGGAGTAATTGTAGCAGGAACTTCATTTACTTTAACTGTTCCTTTGAAAGTTAAAACTTTAGGAGCAGCATTTTCTTCACTAGTTCTAATAGTAACAGTTTTTTGGAAAGCACCACCTGCTGCAGCGTTATAAGTTGCAGTAACTGTACCTTTTTCACCTGGTTTAACAGCAGTTTTTGTATAGTTAGTTGCTGTACATCCACAAGCCGCTTTTACATCAGTTAATGTAATATCTTTGTTTGATGTATTTGTAAATGTAAACTCATAAGAAACTGGTTTACCTTGCTCGATAGTACCAAATTCATGAACTTCTTTGTCCCATTTTAATTGAGATGGAGTTTGAGGTGTTTGAACTGCAGTTGGAGTAATTGTTCCTGTAACTGGAGTTTTAGGCTCTTTTAATTGTGCAAAAGAAGCAGATGATACTAATAATGCAAAAGCTAGTAATTTTAAATTTTTCATAAGTATTTTGTTTTTAAAGTTTATAATTTTGATATAGCAAATGTATTTATTTTTTTATTTAATGCTGTTAATCAGTTATATTTATTGTGTTAATGACTTGTTAATGATTCATTTCGCTTTAAAAATTGTTATAATATCGTTGAAAATTTAAAGCAAGAATACTAAAAATAACAAAATATAATTTATTGGTATCGCAATGTATAAAAAATTCAACTAACTAAGAATCATTTAAAAGCGATAACATTGAATAATTAAAAAAGAGTAAAACCAAATATGAAACTTTCAAGATTTAATATAGTAATTGTAATCGGATTTCTGGCAATTGTTGGAGTAATCATCATGCAATTATTTATTATTAGTAATGCACGAAAAATTGCTAAAAAAGAAACTGAAGATAAAATCTTTTTTGCTTTACAAGACGTATTAGAAAAATTATATAAAGACAACCAAACCGGATTGTTGGTTTCTAATCAGGTAGAAAGAATTTCAGAAAACTATTTTACGGTTAACGTAAATTACGAATTTGAAAATACTATTTTAGAACATTATTTGATTTCCGAATTTCAGAAAAAAAATCTGGATTTAGATTTTGAATATGCGATTTACAATTGCTCTTCCGATCAAATGGCATTTAGCAATCACATTAATAGTAATGGAACAAAAGAACCTATTAAATGTCCAACTTGTTTTACCAAACAACCCGAATACACCTATTATTTTGCCATTCGTTTTCCGGATATTGAAAAGAATTATTTCAAAAACTTGAGTCAGTATTGGATCTTTACGTCTGTTTTATTCTTAGTACTAATCATTTATGTGTATTCCGTGTTATTGATGTTGAAACAGAAAAAATACACCGAATTACAAAAAGATTTCATCAATAACATGTCGCATGAATTTAAAACGCCATTAGCTTCCATATTGATTGCGTCTAATTATGTGAAACAGCAAAACGAGATTAAAGAAAACCCAAAGCTTTCTAAATACAATCAAATTATTGTCAATCAAACCAATAAACTGAACGAACACATTGAAAAAATCTTATATGTGGCCAAAACGGAAAGTAAGCAAATGTTAATTGATAAATCGAAATTCGAATTAAAACCGGTTTTAGATTTGGTAAAAGACAACATCAAATTAAAATACGATAAGAAAATCGACATCAATATAAATGTGGACAAAGCTTATAAAATCAACGCCGACGAATTTCATATTTATAATATTGTATTCAATTTAGTAGATAATTCGGTTAAATATTGTGAATCGAATCCGAAAATTGAAATTAATGTTCATGAAAAAAACAAACAACTTCTTATTGAAATAAAAGATAATGGTTGCGGAATTCCGCCAAAAGATTTACCTTTCGTGTTCGATAAATTTTTCAGAGTTACAAGAAAAGATATTACCAATATTGAAGGTTTCGGAATTGGATTGTCTTATGTAAAAAAAATATGTGAATTACATAAATGGAAAATTGCTATCGCAAATAATATCGATAAAGGAATAACAGTTACCATTCAAATTAATCAGAAAGATTATGCATAAAAAAAAGGTTTTATACGTTGAAGATGAAGAAACATTAGCGTTTTTAACTTCCGACAATTTAGAACAACACTTTGATGTGGTGCATTGTACCAATGGAAAAAGTGGTTTGGAAACATTTTGTAAAAACCAATTTGATATAGTTGTTACTGATATTATGATGCCCGAAATGGACGGATTCGAATTGGCAACGGAAATTAGAAAGCGCAATCAGGAAATTCCGATTATTTTTTTATCAGCGAAAACCATGAAAGAAGACCGAATTAAAGGTTTGAAATTGGGCGCCGATGATTATTTAGTAAAACCCTATTCTATTGAAGAACTAATTTTAAAAATTGAAGTCTTCTTACATAGAAGTCAGAAAAACACGGAAAAAACAATCAAAAAATATGAGTTTGCAGGTTTTGTTTTTGAACCAGAAAACTTTCTAATTAAAAACGAAACGTCTAAAACTACACTTACAGAACGCGAAGCCCAATTGCTAAAATTGTTTTTAGACAATCCGAATACCGTATTAAAACGCGAAAAAATCCTAATGGAACTTTGGGGATCTGACGATTACTTTTTAGGCAGAAGTTTAGATGTTTTTATATCTCGTTTGCGAAAAATCTTTAAAGAAACACCGAGTTTGTCAATTGAAAATATTCCTAGAGTTGGATTTAAATGGGTGAGTGAGTAGAAATTACACAAAACAATACACACCAATAAATTACACTAAACTAACCATCAAGTTTAAACGCCCAGTTTGTCATCCTGAAAGGATCTCATGCAAACTAAGTTGAGACGCTTTCAGCGTGACAAACATTGTGGTTAATTACTTTCATCAACATTTGTAGAATCCGAAACCTGCTAGCGCGGTTTTGCAATCCATGCTAAATCATTCAACACTAGTTGAATCCGAAATTTGTTCATTTTCTGGCTTTTCTTTCGTTTTCTCCTTAAATTCCTCATACCATTTTTCGATACTAGGATACATCATTTTAGAAACTTTTTGAATAGGATTGTAAAAAACCGAATTGTTCAACGTTTCTTCTTTTACCAAGATATTATTAATGTTGATTTTCTGAAACAAACTAATCACCACACTTAACATTAAAATGGTTTTCAACAAACTAAAAACCGCTCCGCCTAACTTGTTTAGCCAGCCTAAATGTGCAAAACTGAACAAACCTGTGAAAAATTTCGCCAATAAATGAATGGCAACAACAACCAATAAAAAAGTAATTGCAAAAGCAATAATTTCAATGTATTTCGGATTGGTTTTTAAAACATCTTCTAACCCTAATCGAACAACATAAGAAAACTTAATGGCCACAAAAATTCCAACGATTAAAGAGGCAAAAGAGGCAATTTCTACAAAAAGTCCATTTTTCAAACCATTATACAAAGCATAACCTAGTAAAGCTGTAAAAACAATATCGATAAATCCCATAATTCTATTTTTCTAAAAACAAATCTACAAAAAGCCATCCTCAAATACTATCTTTGCCAAAAAACAAAACAGAAATGTCTAGAGATACACAATTAAAAGAACGCTGGGAAAAAGTGGTGACTTTTTTATCTGAAAAGTTTGCCGATGGAGACGAAATGGATTTAGATGCGATTATTTATTTAATTGGCGTTCAGGAATTAGGTAAAATCAATACCACTTTCAAAAAAGACGAAAAAGTAAACTTAATGCATATTGCTATTTGCAAATTATTAGAACCTTATGGTTATTATGAATTTGAATTTTTCGACAAAGAAGGTTGGCCACATTATAAAGTAGTAAAAGAATTACCGCCTTTAAAAGCTGGTGAACAATCGGTTTTAATGAAAGAAGCGATTGTGAGTTATTTTTTAGAAAAAGAGATTATTAGTTAGTATTCAGTGTTCAGATTTTAGTGTTCAGTTTAAACTAATCACTCATCACTTTTCACTTTTCACTAAAAAAACCTATTTTTGCAGACAATTACCATTTTACAATGATAAAAGAAATAAAAAAACATATTAAAGAAGCTCAAGCTTTTACAACTGAAGACAAAGCTACTTTAGAGGAATTCCGTATTAAATACTTAGGAAGCAAAGGATTATTGAAAGATTTCTTTGCCGAATTTAAAAACGTACCTAACGAAGAAAAGAAAGAATTTGGTCAGGTAGTTAATGAATTAAAAAATACGGCTGAAGAAAAAGTAAAAAGCATACAAGAATTATTAGAATCTAAAACAGAATCGGTAAACTTGTTTGGCGATTTAACGCGTCCGGGAAGTCCGATTAACATTGGTTCTCGTCACCCAATTTCTTTGGTAAAAAATCAGATTTTAGATGTTTTTTCTACAATTGGATTCAATGTTTCTGAAGGTCCAGAAATTGAAGACGATTGGCATAACTTTACTGCTTTAAACTTACCAGAATATCATCCAGCACGTGATATGCAGGATACATTTTTCATTCAAACGAATCCAGATGTGTTGTTAAGAACGCATACTTCTTCTGTTCAGGTAAGATACATGGAAAACAACAAACCGCCTATTAGAACGATTTCTCCAGGAAGAGTTTTTCGTAATGAAGCGATTTCGTCTCGTTCGCACTGTATTTTCCATCAAGTGGAAGGATTATATATTGATAAAAATGTTTCGTTTGCCGATTTGAAACAAACGTTATTATATTTCACAAAAGAAATGTTCGGAAAATCTAAAATTAGATTACGTCCGTCATACTTCCCTTTTACAGAGCCAAGTGCAGAAGTAGATATTTATTGGGGATTAAAAACCGAAACCGACTACCGAATTACAAAAGGAACCGGTTGGTTAGAAATTATGGGTTGCGGAATGGTTGATCCTAATGTTTTGAAAAACTGTGGAATCGATCCGAATGAATATACAGGTTACGCTTTCGGTATGGGAATTGAAAGAATTGCCATGTTATTGTACCAAATTGGCGATATTAGAATGTTTTATGAAAACGATGTTAGATTTTTAGAACAATTTAAATCTAGTTTATAATAAAAAAAGCTCAGCGAATGCTGAGCTTTTTTGTTAATATATTTTACTATATGAAAGATTCACAAGGTATCATATAGTTATTCTAATTTGATACACTACCAATTATACCAAATATTTTATTATTTAAATAAATAGAATAAACAAAAACCACACCTGAAATCAAAAAAATTATGTCAACATAGTATGTTTTGTAAAAAACATACTCTTTTTGAATTATTAATCTTCTCTTCTTTATTTCATATATAAAATAATTGAATAAAACGAAGAGAATAAACAAAAAGACATTATAAAAAACATTTTTAAAAATTCTATAATCAATAAAAATTGAAACAAAATTTAAAAAAGTTGCTACAATTTCTGAATAAATTAATGACAAATAAAATATCATATTAAAGATTTGACTTTTTTTCTTTATTACAATATCTTCATATGCCATCATATAAAGATAATCAAAACCTAATAATTTCATATTTAATTAATTAATCTTTAAAACCTGCTTTAAAATAAATCTAGATTACGGGGATTTACATTACAAACATCACAAATCTAACAAATTTTTAAAAATCAAAAATTGCAGACTAAAATAAAACAAAAAAGCACTGTTTTCACAGTGCTTTCATAATTTGTACCCGGAGTGGGAATCGAACCCACACTCCTAAGAACACGAGTTTGAGTCGTGCGCGTCTACCAATTCCGCCATCCGGGCTTAAGAGTGTGCAAATATAAGTAAACTTTGCAAAAACAATTGAAAAATACTTAAAATTTTACTTTCAGAGTTCAATTTTATTACTAACTTTGCACCCGATTAAATCGAAACAACACTAACTAACTACATCCGAGGCAATTATACGTTTGAATAGAATAAATTCAGAAGTAAAAATTTCAAAGATGTAAAAACAATTAAACAAGATGTCATACAACGAGCCAGAAGCAAAAATATTTGCATGTTCTCAAAGTGTGTATCTAGCGGAACAAATCGCCAGTAAATATGGTGTGCCGCTAGGTAAAGTAACGTTCTCAAAATATAGTGACGGAGAATTTCAGCCTTCTTTTGAAGAGTCGATTCGTGGTTTACGTGTATTTTTAGTTTGTTCCACTTTTCCAAGTACCGACAATCTAATGGAATTATTATTGATGATTGATGCAGCTAAAAGAGCTTCAGCAAGACACATCACAGCAGTAATTCCTTATTTTGGATGGGCGAGACAAGATAGAAAAGACAAACCAAGAGTGCCGATTGGAGCGAAACTAGTAGCTAAATTATTAGAAACTGCTGGTGCAACTCGAATCATGACAATGGATTTACATGCTGATCAAATTCAAGGATTCTTTGAAAAACCAGTAGATCATTTATTTGCTTCTACTATCTTTTTACCATATGTGAAAAGTTTAGGTTTAGAGAACTTAACGATTGCTTCTCCTGATATGGGTGGTTCTAAAAGAGCGTATGCGTATTCAAAATTTTTAGAATCAGACGTAGTTATCTGTTACAAGCAACGCAAACAAGCGAATGTAATTGATACGATGGAGTTAATTGGAGAAGTAAAAGGAAGAAATGTAATTCTTGTAGACGATATGATCGACACAGGAGGAACATTAGCTAAAGCAGCCGACATGATGATTGAAAGAGGTGCTTTAAGCGTAAGAGCAATTTGTACACACGCTATTCTATCAGGAGAAGCGTATGAAAGAATTGAGAACTCAAAATTAGTAGAGTTAATCGTTACAGATTCTATTCCTTTAAAGAAAGAATCGAACAAAATAAAAGTTGTAAGTTGTGCACCTTTATTCGCTGAAGTAATGCACATGGTACAAAATAACAATTCCATTAGTGGAAAGTTTTTAATGTAAAAGTTAGTTGGTTTGAAGATGTTCATTCCTTTAAACCCTAACCAAATTTTTTTATTAATTTTAATTTATTTCAAATGAAATCAATTACGATCAAAGGATCACAAAGAGAAAGCGTGGGTAAAGTATCTACTAAAGCCTTACGTAATGCTGGAATGGTTCCTTGCGTACTTTACGGAGGGGAAAATCCAGTACATTTTAGTGCTGAAGAAAAAGCATTTAAAGGTTTAGTTTACACTCCAGAAGCACACACTGTAGTAATTGACTTAGAAGGTGGTAAAAAATTCGAAGGTATCTTACAAGATATCCAATTTCACCCAGTTTCTGATAAAATTTTACATATTGACTTCTATCAATTAGACGCTAAAAAAGAAGTTACTATGGAAGTACCTGTTAAAATTACTGGAACTTCTCCAGGGGTTTTATTAGGAGGTGTTTTACGTTTAAACCAACGTAAATTAAAAGTTAGATCTATTCCTGCTAACTTACCTGATTTCGTAGAAGCAAACATTTCTGAATTAGAAATGGGTAACAAATTATATGTTACTAAATTAGGAACTCCTGATTACAAAATTTTACACCCAGACAACACTGTTGTTTGTCAAGTAAGAATTTCTCGTGCTGCTATGAAAGCTGCTCAAGAAGCTGCAAAAGCAGAAAAAGGAGCAAAAAAGAAAAAATAATTCAATTTTCTCTTATACAAAAAACCCGAGCAATGCTCGGGTTTTTTTATTTTATCTATGGTGTTTATTATGCTTATGATGACCATTGTGTTTCCCATGATTATGATGTCCATGATGTTGTTTTTGACAATGACCTTGATGCACTTGTCCGTGTACAACTACAACAGGAACTGGCGCAGAAACCGTTACACTACAACTTGCTAAACTACTTAAAACAACAACTAAACTTGTTCCAACTAAAAATCGAATATATCTATTTGCTTCCATAAAAATTACGTTTATTTTAAAAGTAGAAATACAAATACTAAGCCAAACTTATCAATTTCTTGAAATTTTGTATTTTTAAAATTTAAAAAAACAATGAAAATAACTATAGAAAACGAAAGAAAGTCATAAAGTATTAATAGCAAAAAACCCGAGCAATACTCGGGTTTTTTATCATATTTCAAATACTAATGACGACGCTTTTTAGTATAATTTTTGGCGCTTTTTTCGCCATGTAATTTTTTCGCATGTCCTGGGGGTAATGGCTTGTATTTATGTTTATGAACAACAGTTGTCCTTCTATGCACATGTACACTACAACTACCTAATGACGTAACCAGTAGCGTTACAATCAATAGTTTTACTAATACTAATTTCTTCATACTAAATTTGAGGCTTAATTATTTATTTTCCTGTGAAAACAGCTTTTCTTTTCTCTAAAAAGGCAGTAGTTCCTTCTTTAAAATCTTCTGTACCAAAACACCATCCAAAATTCTTAATTTCCGTTTGGAAACCATTTACACCATCTTCAAAATTAGCATTAATAGAGGCAATCGCTTTGGCAATAGCCACACTAGAGTTATTAGTAATTTTTATGGCAATAGATTTAGCAAAATCTAATAATTCTTCTTGAGATACAACATGATTAACTAACCCGTAATTTTTAGCAGTTTCAGCATCAATCATGTTTGCTGTCATAATCATTTCCATAGCTCTTCCTTTTCCTACTAATTGCGCTAAACGTTGTGTTCCACCATAACCTGGAATAACCCCTAAAGTTACTTCTGGTAATCCCATTTTTGCATTAGTAGAAGCCACTCTAAAATGACAAGACATTGCCAATTCTAAACCACCACCTAAAGCAAATCCATTAACAGCTGCAATTACTGGAGTACTTAAATTTTGAACAAAATCGAATAATAATTCTTGACCTTTTGCAGCTAATAACTCTCCTTCTTCAACAGAAAAATTTGCAAATTCTGAAATATCTGCACCTGCAACAAAAGCTTTTTCGCCGCTACCAATTAATACAATTGCTTTTACAGCACTATCATTATTTAAATCGTTAAAAGCATTGTGTAATTCTTCAATAGTAGCTTTGTTTAAAGCATTTAATTTAGTTGGTCTATTGATGGTTACAATAGCAATGTTTTCTTGTTTGTCAATTAAAATATTCTCCATTTTTTATTTATTTAGTGGTAATATAACAATAAAAGTTGTTCCTTTTCCTTTTTCGGTTTCAAAAGTAATAGAACCGTGATAATTTTCAACTATATTTTTAATAATAGCTAATCCTAATCCCATTCCTGAGTTTTTAGTGGTAAATTTTGGTTCGAAAATATGATCTCTAAATTCATCTGAAATACCTGTACCGTTGTCGTGAATTCTTAATGTAAAAGTAGATTCTTGTTTTGTCAAATCAACTTTAACCGATTTTGATTCTTGGTCGTCTGGAATAGCCTGGATAGCATTTTTAACTAAATTCGTAACGATACTTATCAACTGAGTTTTATCAATTGAGGTTAAAATTTCATCTTCTGTTGTATTAAAAAAGATAAAATCTTCATGAAATATTTCTAAAGCAATTCTTGTTACCGGCACAACATTTAACAACACGTTATTTTGAGTAGGCATAGAAGCAAAATTTGAAAAGGCGCTTGCTACTGTAGTCATCGTGTCAATTTGTTGAATTAACGTTTCCGAAAAATCACTTAATTTTTGATTAATATTTGGATCGTTGGCATCAAATTTTCGAGTAAAGCTCTGAATGGTTAATCGCATTGGTGTCAATGGATTTTTAATTTCATGTGCCACTTGTTTTGCCATTTCGCGCCAAGCATGTTCTCTTTCGCTTTGCGCTAGTTTATTGGCACTTTCCTCTAACTTATCCACCATGAAATTATATGATTGAATAAGTGTATTAATTTCTTGATTACCGTCTTGTAATTTTAATTTTTGATTGCGTTGATTCAATCGTGTTAATTCTAATTTCTCTGAAATTTGAGTAATTGATTTGGTAATATTGCTTGATAATAAATACGATAAGAAAATTGAAAAGATAAACATGATTACAAAAACCTGAGCGTATCTCTTTAAAAAGTTTGTAGCTTCCTCGTTATAAAAATCGCTATTTTCTTCGTAAGGAATATTCAATATCGCTAAGTTTTTAAACTTATTATCTTTTACATATGTGTACGATGATTTTACATATTTATCATTTTCTTTAGGTTTAGAAACTACTACTCTTTTACTAGTAGAATTTTGCAATTCTTTTAATGTTTCTGCACTAATATTTGGAACTTGTTTATCAATTTTAAAAGCCGATTTTGAGGATAATAATAATTTACCGTTTAAATCGAAAAAGTTAATTTCTAAACTGTGAATATCGGATAATTCGTGAATGCGTTCTCTAAAAATATATTTAATATTTTTGGTTTGAAGCGGATAAGTTGTAGTTTGAAGAATATAATCAATATGTTCTTTAATCGCATTTTCTTTACGAGAAAGACGTTCTTCATGATATTCTTGAGCTTCAAATCGGAAGTGAATTAAAGATACAATTGTTATCAGTATGGTTGAAAAAGTAGTCAAAAATAACATCGCCAAGAAAATTCTTCTTCGCAAGGATAATGTATTTATTTTGAAAAACTTATTCACCGTTTTTTGTTCTAATTCTTTTGTAAAATTTAAATCCTAACATAATCAAAACCGAAAATAGTATAATTCCGATTACGCCATAAATCCAATTGATTTCATTTTTTAAAATTACTAAAAAAACAACAGCAAATAATATTATGGTTGCACCTTCATTCCATAATCGCATAAAATTAGTAGAATGTTTTACAACATCATTTTGTAATTGTTTAAAAATTTGATGGCATTTTAAATGATACAAATACAATAAAAACACGAAACCTAATTTCACATGCATCCAAGGCATTTGCAACCAAGATTGTCCTAATGGTGTGAAAAACAACATCCAATACGCAAAGAAACTGGCTAAAATGGCGCTTGGCCAAGTAATGATGTACCATAAACGATACGCCATTAATTTATATTGTTTTTGCAATATTTCTTTTTCTGGAGATGGTTTATCGTGGGCTTCAATTTGATATACAAACAAACGAACAATATAAAACAACCCTGCAAACCAAGTGATTACAAAGATTAAATGCAAAGATTTTAAATATTCGTACATATTATTACTTTTTATGGTTCTCTGTCAAATATTACTTTTCAAACTCTTTAATCCAATTGGCTACTACTTCGCACCATTCGTCTTCGTCGTTCATACATGGAATAGCTAAAAATTCTTTTCCTCCATGTTCTTCAAATTCTTCTTTAGCACGCATAGCAATTTCTTCTAACGTTTCTAAACAATCTGCCACGAAAGCCGGAGTTACAACCGCTAATTTTGTAATTCCTTTTTCAGGCATTTTATTGATTTCAACATCTGTATAAGGTGTTAACCATTTGTCTCCTGCTAAACGAGATTGAAAAGTTTGACTGTATTTTCCTTCCGGAATACCCAGTAATTTTACAACTTGTTTTGTTGTTTCAAAACATTGATGACGGTAACAAAATTCATGAGCAGGTGATGCAATATCGCAACATGTACCGTTTATTTTACAATGTGATTTAGTAACATCTGTTTTACGAATATGACGTTTTGGAATTCCGTGATACGAAAACAACAAATGATCATAATCAAAACCTTCTAAATGTTTTTTTATAGAATTAGCTTGCGCTTGAATGTAATCGGGTTTATTATAAAAAGCAGGAACTTTCGTTAATTTCATTTCAGGAAATTTTGAAGCCACTAATTCATCCGCTAAAGCCCAAATAGTTGTAGTTGAGGCCATTGCATATTGAGGATATAAAGCCAATAACATTACATCTGTAACTCCCTGATCTTTTAACTCTTGTAAACCTTTTTCAATGGTCATCGTTCCATATCTCATTGCTAAAGCTACTGGCGCTTCAACAAGATTTTTAACTTTTTGATGCATTCTTTTTGAAAAAACAATAAGTGGAGATCCTTCATCTGTCCAAATTTTAGCATATGCTTCCGCAGAATTTTCCGGACGCTTTCTTAAAATTATTCCTCTAACTAATAAAGCTCTCAATAAATACGGCACATCAATTACGTATTTATCCATTAAAAATTCATCTAAATAAGGCTTAACATCTTTTGGTGTTGGACTTTCTGGTGATCCTAAATTTACAAGTAAAACTCCTTTTTTCATGTATTCAATAATTTCTTCAAAAATACTAAATAATTGTCATTATTTTAATTAACATTTTTATCAGAAAAAATTGACTTTTGTTAGGTTTTTTCTACTTTATACGTTAAAATGTTAATTTTTTTCGATAAAAGTTGTGTTTTTTTTAATTTATTTTCTATATAGTGACAGAATAACGAAAAATTAACGGTTTCAAACAATTTGAACGTTAAAAGTTAAAAATCAATTCTATGAAAAAAAACTACCCAACATTATTAATTCTTTTCACCTTTTTAAATGTGTTTTCACAGTCGGGCGTAGGAATTAATAAAACCACCCCACAACAACAATTGCACCTTGGTTCGTCCACAGGTACAATTAGAGTTGACGGCTTAAACGCCACAAACAATGATTACAATGGTGGAGTTGCCGGACAAACATATCCCTTATATGTTGATAGCAATGGCGACTTAACTCTAAAAGTAACAGCTACAAACAATAGTGACGGTACGGATGCTTATACTACAGCTGGAGTAAATGGTACTGTTGCTATTACAGGAGCCCAAGCCAATGATGGTTATGAAGTTGTTGAAATTACTTCTTATACCTTTAATGTAACACGTAACACTGTTTTAGAAATAAAATATTCGTTAAGTGTTGAAGTATTTAAAAGTAGTGCGCTTGACATAATTCAAGATATTTATGCAAGAAACATTACTAATTTTTTCACTTTAGATACTCCTACATTACTTTCAACTACAAGAAGATATGCAGCACATTCTAAATGTTATTTCAACTTTAATAATCCTGATTTAAAAGGAAGTGGCGCTGTTGATCCTGTTAAACCAAATTTAGCTCCTGCAAATGCTTCAACAGGATATATTTATAATAGCGGAACAACATACATGTATTTAACTCCAGGAGCACATACTATCCGTTTTTATGGCTCTGTAACTTCTGGAACAAATAACAGAGATACATATGTAAGATTCGCTGGTGGACCGGATTCAATATTCATGAGATTATATTAAACCAAAGTGTTATGAAGAAAAAATTACTTATAATAGTATCAATATTTTGCAATTATGTGTTTTCACAAGTTGGAATTGGTACTAGTACACCGCAAAAAGATTTACATGTTGCAGGAACAACATCTACAATTAGAATAGAAAGTTTGAATTCAACTAATAAACCTTTATTAAATGTTCCACCAAGATTAGCACCTGTTTATGTTACTGCTAATGGTGATTTAACTTTAGACCCACCAAATTATTCTGCAGGTGAAGGAGTTGGAGTAAACGAACCATTGAATTTTTTAATTAGTATTCCAAACTTTGTTCCAAATGGACCTTATGGCGATGGAACCGTTGTTGCTAATGATGCAACAATTACATCAGCAAGTTCACAAATTGGAACTAATGTGCTTTTTTCAAGCCCACAAGATGCCTTAATTGAAGTTAGATATGCTATGACCATTGATCTCTCAGATTTAGTATTACCTGCTCCAGCCGCTTCAACTTTTAGTGATGTTTCTGCTAAAACGGTTAGATGTTATTTCTGTATTGATTTAAATAATGATGGTTTAGATGCAACAGAATTATCAAAAAAATATGGTTTACATGGAGAAGCATACACTTCTTTCAATCAAGGTTCAGTAGGATATGCATTTATTCATGGTGTAGGTTATGGTTCAATTCCTCAAGGCAATCATTCATTAGTGTTTTTTGGAGAAACTCAAGATGGAACCAATTTAAGTACATATGTTGGATTTGGAGGTTCTTCTGATTATTTAAAAATTCGTATTTACAATTAAATTAAAAAATTATGAAAAAGGTATTTTCATTAACATACATTTTTGCTTCAATTTTTACTTTTGGTCAAGTTGGGGTAAACACTACAAATCCACAACAAGAATTACATGTTGCTGGATCAAATTCAACAATACGTATTGAAGGATTAAATTCACCAAACAATCCATTAAATTTAGGTCCAACAGAAAACACTCGTGTATATGCTAATGCTAATGGAGATTTAGTTTTAAATGCTGTTCCAAGTTTAGTTGAAATGTTATTTAACCCATATAATTATCTTAGCGACCCTGCAGATACAGGAGGTTCAGATTCAAATGTAATTGGTCAAACAGGTACTGGTTCGGGTTATTCTATAGCAGGATGGCCAAGACAAACAGGTCCTGGTTTATCTACTTTTACCTTAACTAAACCTGCAATTGTTGAAATTAATTACTCAATATCGTATTTGATAGAAAAAACTGGTGTTCCAATTGATGATTTTCATGCTCGTACCGCTCAATTTTATGTATATTTAAGAAATGGAGGGCCTGCTGGTGCAATTATAACATCTGATTATGATGGCGCGCCAATAAATTTTGCTGGAAATCCGGGAGCTTTAGGATATAGTGGGAATTTCTATACCAACGGAAGTGTTTCTGGAGCTGGAGGAATTGGAGGAATTGATAAAACATTTCAAGCAACTGGTCATGACTATATAAAACTTGGTCCTGGCACATATTGTCCAATGTTCGCTGGAATATTATTCGTTGCAAATACTGCAGGAACTGGTCAAGTCGCTATGCAAATAGGACCTGGCGATGATGAAGTTATTATTGTAGCACATTATTATAACTAAAAACCAAATAATTACAAACAAAAAAGAGCCTTAATGGCTCTTTTTTTATTTTTCTAATAAATATTTTTTTGGTGTAGTTCCGTATTTTTTCTTGAAAGCTGCAATAAAATGACTGGATGTACTGTATCCAATTTGCAATCCAACTTCATTCACATTATACGAACCGGAGTCTAACATTTTTCTAGCATATTCCATTTTATAATCAAATAAGAAATTAAAAACCGTATCGCCATAAATTTCTTTAAATCCTGCTTTTAATTTTTTTAGAGAAATGCCAACCTCATCTGCTAATTCTTGTAAACCAGGTGGTTCAGCCATGTTTTTAATTATGATTTCTTTGGCTTTTTTAATTTTCAAAACATTTCCTTCATCTGATAAAAACGGACAATGTTCTGCATTGGGATCTTCATTCGTATTAAAAAACAAACTTAACAATTCATAACTTTTTCCTTTTACATACAACGTTTTAATAGATGAATTTTGGTTGTAATGGAAAATCTGATTCAACACAATTGCCATTGATGGACTAATACTTTCTTCTGCATAATATTTCTTTTCTAAATTATCTTTACTTAAAAAAGGAATCATTTCAGAATCTGAAGAAAATAAAGCATGAAATTTTTTAATCGAAATTAAAATAGAAATAATCCAACTTTTAGGTTGAATTTCTAAATGAAGAGGCAATTCCTTTTGTGGATTGTATAATAATAATGCCTTTTCCTCATTTAAATCAAGGGTATACGTATTATTATTAAAAATAAATTTAGCTTTCCCTTTTACGTTAAAATGAAACTGAATTAACCCTGTACCAACCTGTTTTTCAAATATTTCAACATTTTCAGTATCGTTTTGAAACCGAAGTAAAGAAAAATCCGTATCTATATTTATTAGCTCATGTGAACTCATAGCGTTATTTTTTTTAAATCATTTTAGTAAAAATTCAATATTGTTATTTATAATTATTCTAAACAAACGATTTGTACAGCATTGAATTTGTTACAAAGTTACTAGTTTATAGCAAAATAAGTGCTTTTTCTGTAAAAAAAACAAATAGCGACATAAAAAGTACTTTTAGCGTTGTTTTTATAAAAACCTAAATAATAATTTTGTGCATCTTTAAGAGATAAAGCATTTATGGACAATCATTCACCCGCAAAACAAAATACTTTCTATGCTATCGGTTTGAGCTATAAAAAAGCTGATGCCGAAATTAGAGGTAAATTTAGTTTAGACGAAAGTGCCAAAACTAATTTATTACAGCAAGCCAAAACAAATGGTGTGGAGAGTTTATTAGTTACTTCTACTTGTAACAGAACTGAAATTTACGGTTTTGCGCAACACCCATTTCAATTAATACAATTACTTTGTGATAACAGTCAGGGTTCAATTGAAGAGTTTCAAAAATACGCATACGTTTACAAACAAAAAGAAGCTTTAAACCATATTTTTCGTGTAGGAACTGGTTTAGATAGTCAGATTTTAGGTGATTTTGAAATCATTGCTCAATTAAAAAATGCTTTTGTAGAAAGCAAAAAGCTAAATTTAGCTAATGCATACATGGAGCGTTTAGTGAATTCGGTAATTCAAGCAAGTAAGAAAGTTAAAAACGAAACTGAAATTTCAAGTGGAGCAACTTCAGTATCTTTCGCAGCTGTTCAATATATTTTTAAAAATGTAGAAGATATTTCTAACAAGAATATTTTACTTTTTGGAACGGGAAAAATTGGTAGAAACACTTGTGAAAACTTGGTGAAACATTCGAAACACGAACACATCACGTTAATTAATAGAACAAAAGATAAAGCGGAAAAATTAGCCAACAAACTGAATTTGGTAGTTAAAGATTATTCCGATTTACAAATAGAATTACAAAAAGCCGATGTGGTAGTTGTTGCAACTGGTGCTCAAAACCCAACGGTTGATTTCGATATTTTAAATCTGAAAAAACCATTATTAATTTTAGATTTATCGATTCCGAAAAATGTAAATGAAAATGTGAAACAAAACCCATTTGTTACTTTAATTCACATGGATCATTTATCACAAATTACGGATGAAACTCTAGAGAACAGAAAACTACATATTCCTGCAGCAGAAGCTATCATCACAGAAATTTTAACTGAATTTTTAACTTGGTCTAAAGGAAGAAAATACGCACCAACTATTCATGCTTTAAAAGCGAAATTAAATGCTATTAAAGAATCGGAAATTAATCACTTGAAAAAGAAAAATGCCGACTTTAATGAAGAACATGCAGAAATAGTTACCGCTAAATTAATACAAAAAATAACCAGCCATTTTGCTAATCATTTGAAAGACGACAATACAGTTGTGGAAGAAAGTGTAGAATGGATCAATAAGGTTTTTCAAATCGACTAATGGCAAAAGAAAAAACAATACGAATAGGAACACGCGATAGCGAATTAGCACTTTGGCAAGCTCATACTGTTGAAAAAAAACTTAATGATTTAGGTTATAAAACGGAAATTATAGCTGTTAAATCAGAAGGCGATATTGTTTTAGACAAACCTTTATACGAATTAGGCATCACTGGAATTTTTACTAAAACACTAGATATTGCAATGATTCAAGGTAAAATTGATATTGCTGTACATTCTATGAAAGATGTACCAACTCAATTACCAAACGGAATTATTCAAGGTGCTGTTTTAGAAAGAGCTTCTACTTTAGATATTTTAGTTCATAAAGGAAATTTAGATTTTCTAACTCAAGAAAACTGTACAATTGCCAGCAGTAGTTTACGAAGAAAAGCCAGTTGGTTACACAAATATCCAACACATAATGTAGAAGATATTCGTGGAAATGTAAATACAAGAATGCAAAAAGTAGCCGATTCAGAATCTTGGAGTGGTGCTATTTTTGCTGAAGCAGGATTAGAAAGAATCAATTTAAAACCAGAAAATTTTATTGCTTTAAATTGGATGACACCAGCACCCGCTCAAGGTGCCATGTTAGTAGTTTGTAATGCAGACGATATGTTTTCATTAGATGCTGTTTCTCAATTAAATCATATCGAAACAGAAATTTGTACCTATATCGAACGTCAGTTTTTAAGAACATTAGAAGGTGGTTGTACTGCGCCAATTGGAGCCATTGCAACTTATAATGAAAATGATGATGTAATTGATTTCACTGGAGTTTTATTATCGATTGATGGTGTTCAAAAACTAGAAATCAAAAAATCGGTTGATGTTTCTGAATGGAAAAAATTAGGTTTTAATTGTGCGCAAGAAATTTTAGCAAATGGTGGAGCCGCATTAATGGCTGAAATTAAAGAAAAATTGAAAAAATAATGTCTGAAAAAACCACAATATTATCTACCAAAACGTTAACATCAATTCAAAAACAAGAATTAGTTAATGCTCATTTTTCTGTCATTGAAGCCGATTTTATAAAAACAGAAAACATTTCATTCGATTTAAAAAAAATCAACGATAATTTAATTTTTACGAGTCAAAATGCAGTTTTAAGCATTCTAAATCATCCAAATATTGAAGATTTAAAGAAAAAAACGGTTTTTTGTGTCGGTTCAAAAACAAAAGAATTATTAAACGAAAACGGATTTAAAGTGGAAGCCCACACGGGTTATGCAGAAGATTTAGCTGAAATTATTTCGTTAGTATATGCCGATGAAAGTTATACGTTTTTCAGTGGAAACCTTCGCAAAGATACTTTACCAAATATATTAACTGAAAACGGAATTACTTTTAATGAAATTAAAGTCTATGAAACTTCTTTAACGTCTCAAAAAATTAAAGAAACAGTAGATGCTATTTTGTTTTTCAGTCCGTCTGGAGTTACCAGTTATTTAAAAAACAATGCCATTACCAATGAGATTTTGTTTTGCATTGGAACTACCACAGCAGCAAGTTTAGAAGAAAAATTACCAGAAAATAAAATTAAAAACATTCAAGTTGCGTATCAACCAACCATTGAACACGTAATTGAAGAAGTAATAGAATATTATAGTTAATAACAACCAAATAGGTTTTTGAAACCTTTCAGGTCTAAAAATAAAAAAATGATAAAAAACGATTTATTCCTACGTGCCTTAAATAACGAATCTGTAGAACGTCCACCAGTTTGGATGATGCGTCAAGCAGGAAGATATTTACCAGAATTTAGAGCCTTACGCGACAAGTATGATTTCTTTACGCGTTGTGAAACTCCAGAATTAGCAGCAGAAATTACAGTTCAACCGATTAGAATTGTAAAACCAGATGCCGCTATTTTGTTTTCTGATATTTTAGTAGTGCCACGTGCGATGGGAATTCACGTTGAATTAAAAGACAATTTAGGCCCAATTATTCCCAATCCAATTCGTTCTGCTCAAGATGTTGAAAAAGTTTTCGTTCCAGATGTAAATGAAACATTGGGTTACGTATTTGATGCGATTAAATTAACAAAACAAATGTTGGACAACGAAGTGCCTTTAATTGGTTTCGCAGGTTCACCATGGACAATCTTCTGTTATGCAGTAGAAGGAAAAGGATCTAAAAGTTTTGATACAGCGAAAGGATTTTGTTTCTCAAACCCAGTAGCTGCACATGCTTTATTACAAAAAATTACAGATACTACCATTTTATATTTAAAAGAAAAGGTAAAAGCAGGTTGTAATGCCATTCAGATTTTCGATTCTTGGGGAGGCATGTTATCTCCAGTTGATTATAATGAATTTTCTTGGCAATATATCAACCAAATCGTAGAAGCATTAGCAGAAGAAACGAAAGTGATTGTTTTCGGAAAAGGTTGTTGGTTTGCTTTAAATGAAATGTCGAAATCAAAAGCTTCTGCTTTAGGGGTTGATTGGACGTGTTCACCAAGAAATGCACGTTATTTATCTGGTGGAAAAATCACGTTACAAGGTAATTTTGATCCATCAAGATTATTATCGCCAATTCCAACCATCAAAAAAATGGTTCACGAAATGATTGACGAATTCGGAAAAGACAACTACATCGTAAACTTAGGTCACGGAATTTTACCAAATATTCCTGTAGATCATGCGAAAGCATTTGTGGAAGCGGTAAAGGAATATGGAAAGTAGTAAGCAGTTTACAGTCGCAGTCGCAGTTCACAAAATGCTAAGACTGAATACTGAAACTGAATACTGAATACTGAGACTATGAAAGATAAATTCTACTCATACATACAAAATCTTCAAGATCAAATCGTTGCCGGATTAGAAGCCGTTGATGGTGTAGCTAAATTTCGTGAAGACATTTGGGAACGACCAGAAGGTGGAGGCGGAAGAACACGCGTGATTGAAAACGGTCAAGTTTTTGAAAAAGGCGGTGTAAATATTTCAGCAGTTCATGGGAAATTACCCGATTCGATGCAGAAATTATTCAACGTTGGCGAAGCCGATTTTTTTGCTTGTGGGTTGAGTTTAGTAATTCATCCAAAAAACCCAATGGTTCCAACGGTTCATGCGAATTGGCGTTATTTTGAAATGTATGATGATAACGGAAACGTAATCAACAGCTGGTTTGGTGGCGGACAAGATTTAACACCTTATTATTTGTTTGAAGAAGACGGTAAACATTTTCATCAAACATGTAAAACAGCTTGCGACAAACACAATCCAGAATTTTATCCAAAATATAAAAAACAATGTGATGCTTATTTTTGGAATGCTCACAGAAACGAAGCCCGTGGTTTAGGTGGTTTATTCTTTGATTATTGCAAGGAAACAGAAGATATGAAAATGGAAGATTGGTATAATTTCGTTACCGAAGTTGGCAATTCTTTCTTAGAAGCGTATGTTCCAATTGTAGAAAAAAGAAAAAATTTACCATATACTGCCGAGCAACGTACTTGGCAAGAAATTCGCCGTGGTCGTTATGTTGAATTTAATTTGGTTCACGATAAAGGAACACTTTTCGGACTAAAAACCAACGGAAGAATAGAAAGTATTTTGATGAGTTTACCACCACATGTACAATGGGTGTATGATCATCATCCTGAAGTGGGTAGCGAAGAAGAAAAGTTAATTAAAGTTTTAGAATCACCAATTAATTGGGTTTAAAAAACACAAAAAATCATTAAAAATTATAACAAGAGAGACTAGATTAACAAATAGCGTATTAAAATGCACTGAATTTATATTGAATTTCTCCTTGTAAGAATTATAAAAACCAATAATAAATAATACAAACGAAACGAAAACAAAAAAAGGTAAACCCACACAAATTAATATTGTAGCTATACCTATATTGCCAAATTCAAAGTTTGTAAGTTTATAGATAATAATAAAAATAAGTGCGATTACACTCAAAATCAATCTTTTTTTCATAAAACAAAAATACAATAATTATGTTTCCATTACACAGAGGCCGTCGTTTAAGAGTTAACGAATCTATAAGAAGTTTAGTTCGTGAAACAACTTTAAGTCCGAGTGATTTTATGTTTCCGATGTTTATTGCTGAAGGAGAAAACGTAAAAGTTGAAATCCCTTCTATGCCAGGAATTTTCCGTCGTTCTATTGATTTAACTGTGGAAGAAGTTAAAGAATTGTTCGATTTAGGTATTCGTGCGGTAAATATTTACGTAAAAGTGGACGAATCATTAAAAGACAATACCGGTAAAGAAGCGTGGAATCCAAACGGTTTAATGCAACGTGCCATAAAAGCAATTAAAGCGGCTTGCCCAGAAATGATTGTAATGCCAGATGTGGCGCTAGATCCGTATTCTATATATGGTCATGATGGAATTATTGAAAATGGTGATATTGCTAATGATGCTACGAATGCTGCATTAGTAAAAATGGCAGTTTCTCATGCACAAGCGGGTGCCGATTTTGTTGCTCCAAGTGATATGATGGATGGAAGAGTATTACGTTTACGCGAAGGATTAGACGCTGCTGGATTTCATAATGTAGGAATCATGAGTTATTCGGCAAAATATGCTTCAGCCTTTTATGGTCCGTTTAGAGATGCTTTAGATAGCGCACCAAAAGAAGCAGATGTGGTAGTTCCAAAAGATAAAAAAACCTATCAAATGGATTATGCCAATCGTATTGAAGCCGTAAAAGAAGCGTTGTGGGATGTAGAAGAAGGTGCTGATATGGTTATGGTAAAACCAGGAATTGCGTATTTAGACATTGTAAGAGAAGTAAAAGACGCTGTAGATGTACCAGTAACTGTTTTTCATGTTTCAGGCGAATACGCGATGATTAAAGCTGCTTCAGAAAGAGGTTGGTTAGATCATGATAAAATTATGATGGAACAATTAATGTGTATCAAAAGAGCGGGTGCTAGTTTAATTTCAACTTATTTTGCTAAAGAAGCCGCTATCTTATTAAAAAAATAAAGCCTTGACAATTATCATTTTTAAATCTTAAAAAGCAGATTAAATTTGATACTTAAAATGAATAAATAATGAAAAAAATTGCATCTTTTTTTATACTTGCTTTTACTTTAATTGTAATTAGTTGTGGGAAGAAAACAGAAACAGATCCAATGGGAAATCCTATTGAAGAAGTGAAAGCGACATCTGATAATTTAGGTAAAGAATTATTTGAAGGT
Source organism: Flavobacterium urocaniciphilum (assembly GCF_900110615.1). Taxonomy (GTDB): domain Bacteria; phylum Bacteroidota; class Bacteroidia; order Flavobacteriales; family Flavobacteriaceae; genus Flavobacterium; species Flavobacterium urocaniciphilum. Next base: position 7,534 of record NZ_FOEI01000008.1, on the reverse strand, counting down.
AAAGGATTATGTGCCACTTGCCATAAACCAGACACTAAGGTGGTTGGACCAAGCATCAAAGAAATTGCAAAAATTTATAAAGAAAAAAACGCAAGTATTGCTATTTTTCTACAAGGTGAATCGGAACCAATTGTAGATCCTTCACAATACGAAATCATGAAAGCTAATTTCGCTGTAACAAAATCAATGACAGATGAAGAACTAAAAGCTTTAGAAGAGTATATGTTAAATATAAAATAAATTAAAAAATGCCTTAATAATTATTAAGGCATTTTTTAATTATGCTTAAAGATTGTAGAATATTTTCTACAAAAACATAATTGTATTGAATATTATGTAATTTTAAAAAATGAAATTAAAAATACACCTGTTTTTTCTTCTTTTATTCCAATACGGATTTACACAACAAAACTATTTTGACGAATGGTATTCATCAGATTCTGATCATTTGCCACAAAATTCTGTAAAAAGTATTGCTCCAGATAAATATGGTTTTATTTGGATGACTACTGAAAATGGATTGGTTAGATTTGATGGTAAAGATTTCAAAGTTTTTAATGACAAAAATATTAATATCAAATCAAATAGGTTTTTATATTTAAAAGGTAGTATAGAAAAGGATTCTTTGATTACTTATTCAGAATTTTATAATGATGTTGTGTTTATCAATAAAAGAAATGCTACAAAAAGCAAATCAAAATTTCAACTTACTGATTCTGAAAAATATGAGAAAACTCGATTTTATTTTAATAGCAACACTAAACAAAATAAGAACTTTTTAAATTGTATCATTAACGATAATAAAAGGAATTATTATAAAATAGAAAAAGAAAGAATCGTATTATTTTCAAAATCAAACAAAGAAATAAAAAGTATTCGCAATTCGTATAATTCTAAAAAAGATTATTTTCTATTAAATGACGAGTTAGTAATTTTAGACGAAGATGGTACTTATGTTTTCTTTAATAATTCTATTAAAAACAACATCGTTTTACCCAAAAATGCAAAGTTTATATATAATTACCTAACACAACAATATTTTATTTGTACTGATACTGAAATTTTTCAACTTCAAAAAAACAAAAACAATTTAACTATATCGTTAATACATAAACTGAACAGCAAAAGAAATTATATAATTTCTTGTTTATATTATGATAGTACAAATAAAAAAATATTCATAGGTACTCAAAATGTTGGATTACATATTTTAACAATATCAGATTTTACTGTCTTAGTAAATCCAAATACTATTGAAAATTTTTATTATGCTACTTTTCCTTTTTCAGAAAATGAATTTATTACAGCTAATGGTGAACTATACAACACAAACAATCTCATTAAAGAATTAAATTTAAATCAACATAACGAGCAACGTGCAATTGCGATTGATAAAAACAAAAATATTTGGATTAAAAGAAACAATGAATTAATACGATTCAATTACAATACAAATTACAAAACAAGTGATAAAATCTATTTAAAAAATTTTATAGCTACTATTTATTGTGATTCCAAAAACACCATTTGGATAGGGTATAGAAAAATTCATAACACAGAACAATTTACAGTAACTACTATTGATGCCAATCAATCAAAAATTACTCCAAAAGACATTAAAACCATTAACGAACCAATTCAATTTTTTGCTGAATATAAAAACAAACAAATGTTAATGGTGGGTGAAAATGTATTACTTAATTACAATCAAAATTCTAAATCCTTACATAAATATTATTATAAAGACAATGACATAAGAAGTATTTTTATTTGTCAGAAAAATGAAATTTGGGTTTGTACCTATAATAATGGATTTAGTTTATTTCAAAATGGTGTGTTTCATAAAATGCCTACAGATAATAGTTTGTTTTTAAATTCTACACATTGTATAAGTGAAGATAAAAATGGACATTTTTGGATAAGTACAAACAAAGGTTTAATTGAAGTTGAAGCTAAAAGCTTATTGAATTATGTAAAGTTTAAAACCCCAATTTATTATCATCATTATGATAAAAAAAATGGTTTTTTAATGAGTGAATTTAACGGTGGATGTCAACCTTGTAATACTGAACTTGAAAACGGCTATTTTATTTTTCCGTCTTTAAACGGATTAGTTTCGTTTTTACCAGATAACGTTACCAAAATAACACCGAGTAACGACTTTTTTGTCAATGAAGTTATTGCAGATAACAAAACAATATTATTTAACAACTCCATTACTTTAGATAGAGATTTTAATCGATTTAAATTTAAAATAGATTTCCCCTATTTTGGAAACAAAAACAATATCAATTTTGAATATAAATTAGAAATTAATGGAAGAGAAAAATGGATTTCTATAGGGCAGGATAGAAATATTGTTTTAACCAATATACCGCCTGGAACATATAAATTATATATTAGAAAGTTAAACGGATTCGACTCGAAATATCAAACTAAAGTAGTTTTAATAAATATTCCTTATTTATTTTATGAAAAACTTTGGTTTAAAATACTACTATTTGCTTTACTATTCGGTATTGTAATAATGATTATCCTTTTTAGAAGTTATTATTTGAAAAAGAAAAATATTGAATTGGAACAAATAATTTTAAACAAAACAATTGATTTGCAAAAAACTGTTGAAAATTTAAAAATTACTCAAGAAAATCTATCTAATAAAATAATCCAACAAAAAAAATTAATTGGAACAATTAGTCATGATATTAAAAGTCCGCTTAAATTTTTATCAATTACTGCCAAATACCTGTTTAAAAATTCAATAGAAAACAACAACGAAGGCTTACAAAATAATGCTAAAATAATAAATGATTCAGCAAATGAACTGTATCGTTTTGTTGAAAATTTAGTAGATTATTCAAAAATATATTTAGACCAAAACAACATTGAAAAATTAATTGCAGAAGACATTTCAATTGTAATTAATGACAAAATAAATCTGTTTAAAAACTTAGCTTTAGCAAATGAAACAAAAATTGAATATCAAAACCATATCAAACAAAATATCTTAATCAATAAAAAAGCATTAGCTATCATAATTCATAATTTACTTGATAATTCAACAAAACATACTTTTAAAGGAACCATAACACTTGAAACCAAAATTCTAAAAAATAAATTTTATTTTACCATTGAAGATACGGGCATTGGCTTTTCAGAACCGCTAAAAAAATATTATTTAGCATTACATGAAAATTACAATACAGAAAAATTAATTATCCAAAAAAATGGTTTAGGATTGTATATGGTTTTAGAATTATTAAAACTGATTAATGGAGATATTAAAATAAATTCCGAAGAAAATAAAGGCACAAAAATTACAATAATTTTAGACGTAGATTATGAGTAATATTGGTTATATTTCTCAATTAATTGCACTAAATTATTTATTTTTAATTTATCAAAAACTCTATTTTTATAGGTGCTTACCGTTGACATTTGAATTTCTAAAGCATTAGATATTTCTAAATTTCCTAAGCCCATAACTAAAAGTTTTACAATTTCCATTTCTCTATTAGAAATCTTATAAAATGGATTGATTAACTCAATATTGCGTTCCACCTCGGTTAATTTCATTTTAAGATCATTGGAAATATATTCTCCTTTTTCAAGAATACTTTTTACAGCTTCAACAATAATTTCTTCATCACATAATTTATTTAAATAACCATTAGCACCCGATTGTAAAAATCTTAAAATATGGTACTCTTCTTCATGTGCAGAAAACATTAATATTTTTAAATTAGATTGAATACTTCTAATTTCAGCAATCATTTCTGTGTTTTTTCCATCTGGTAAATTGATATCCAAAATGACTAAATCAAATAAAGTATTTGAAATCATAGATAAAGCTTCATGGTAGCTTTTTGCTTCCGAAATCTCTATACCTTCTATTTCATTTTTTAAAATAATGGCAACACCAGTTCTTACTACAAGATGATCATCAACGATTAAAATGTTTCTTTTCACAATTTTTAAAAATTTTTTGGGCTTTTATAAAAAAATGCTCCATAAAGGAGCATAAAATTAAGTGTTTTAAGTATTAATATTTACTAAAATTATCACAAATCTATACTCAATTTATAATGTAATGTAAAGTAAAATAAATAATACATTTGGTTAACACAATAAAGATTAATATAAACTAAAAAAAAATATTCATTTAAAATTAACTATTGATATAAAAACATTAAATCAAATAGATTTGTAGTACTCCAACAATTACTAGCAGGCGATTCAGCAGAATTCATTTCTGTTCTAACGATATTAACCGTTAAACTGTTTGCAGAAACATTTGCATAATTTAAAGCAAAAGTTACTTCATTAGTTGCCACTTCAGAATATCCTGTCATAAATAAGGCAGATGGAGTAAAAGGCAATGCTGGACTAAAATCATATCGAACTTGTAGTCTTTGTGCACGCTCTGTTGCTGGTAAATTTGCAGCTGTACCTGTACCTTTAATAATAACTCTCCAAGATATAGTATAATTTACTCCATTTACTGTTTGTACAAAACTTCCCGTACTACCAACATTTACAGAGTTACAAACTGGAATTTGCATGCGTTGAAAACCTAACATAATAGGTAAAACTCTTTTATAAACTTTATTATCACTACCAATAATTAAAGCATTTGGATTTGTTGCACTATAATCTACTGATCTTATGGCTAAAGTACCGTTTACATCTAATGTTGCATCAGGATTATTTGTGCCAACTCCAACTTGTGCATTCATTGCTACAGCGCAAAATAATAGTATAATTGTTATATAATTTTTCATATTTATAAAGTTTTTAATAAAATAAAATTAAGTCGAAATAAAATTGTCCTGCCCAACAAATACCACCATCAAATGAATTCATATCTGCTCTTACAATTTGAGCTGTAATTGTAGAATTAGTTAATTCAGAATAAGAAGCAACAAATGCATCAGGATAATTTGATTCGTTAAATGGTGTTAAAAAAGCAATTAGAGGCACAGAAGGTAATGGCGGAGTAATCGTGTATTTTATTTTCATACGCGAAGCAGTTTCGTTACTAGATAAATTAGCAGCAGAACCAGTATTTCTACCTACAACTTCCCAATTAATCACATAAGTTACACCTCTAGCTACTCTATTAAAAGAACCTGTTGCACCAACAGTATTTATCGAACATGATGGTATTAACATTCTATTCAATAAATCAAAACCTTTAAAATTAAATTTAGTAACAACATTATCTGTTTCACTAATTGTTAAAATATCGTCACTTGTACCAATAGGTACATCACGAATTAACATATTACCATTTACATCCAAAGTAGCTTTTGGATCTGTTGTGTTAATCCCAACCTGCTGAGAAAACACACAAAATGGCAATAGAAAAAAGAATAAAATTTTTTTCATACAAAATTGGGTTTAAAAAGTAGTAGTAATAGTGGTTGGTTTGGGATTTTCACAAAATATCAACAAAATGTAATTTCAATTTTAAATAATTATCAAAAAAAACATGTTTTGTTTAATATAATTTCAAAAGACAAAAATAATTTATTAATTAAACAAACGACCACTAATCACTGTAGAATGATTTCTACAAAAATTAGTAAGTGATAAAGAATAAAATATATTTTTTGAGTCGTAAATCTCTAATTATTTCTTTTTTTATTTTAAGTATATTTGCCAAAATTTTTGAATATGAGTTTCGAACAAGAAATTAAACGTAGACGTACTTTTGGAATTATCTCTCACCCAGATGCGGGTAAAACTACTTTAACAGAAAAGTTATTACTTTTTGGTGGTGCCATTCAGGAAGCTGGAGCTGTAAAAAGTAATAAAATTAAAAAAGGTGCCACTTCCGATTTCATGGAAATTGAGCGCCAAAGAGGAATTTCGGTAGCTACATCTGTATTAGCGTTTATTTATAAAGACAAAAAAATCAACATTCTTGATACGCCTGGTCACAAGGATTTTGCAGAAGATACATTTAGAACTTTAACGGCAGTAGATAGCGTTATTGTTGTAATTGACGTTGCAAAAGGAGTGGAGGAACAAACGGAAAAATTAGTAGAAGTTTGTCGTATGCGTAATATTCCTATGATTGTTTTCATCAATAAATTAGATCGTGAAGGTAAAGATGCTTTCGATTTGATGGACGAAGTAGAACAAAAATTAGGATTACACGTAACACCTTTAAGTTACCCGATTGGAATGGGTTATGATTTCCAAGGTATTTATAATATTTGGGAGAAAAACATTAACCTTTTTGAAGGCGATAGTCGAAAAAACATTGAAGAAACCATTGCGTTTTCTGATATTGATAGTCCAGAATTAGAAAAAATTATTGGTGAAAAACCAGCCAATAAACTACGTGAAGAATTAGAATTAATTGCTGAAGTATATCCAGAATTTGATAGAGAAGCCTATTTAACTGGAAAATTACAACCTGTTTTCTTTGGTTCGGCTTTAAATAACTTTGGTGTTCGCGAATTATTAGATTGTTTTATCGACATCGCTCCTACTCCACGCGCTAAAGAATCGGATACGAGATTAGTAGCGCCAGAAGAGAAAAAATTCAGTGGTTTTGTATTCAAAATTCATGCGAATATGGATCCAAAACACAGAGATAGATTAGCATTCGTAAAAATTGTTTCGGGAACTTTTGAAAGAAACAAACCGTATTTACATGTTCGTCATGGAAAAAATTTGAAATTCTCTAGTCCGAATGCATTCTTTGCAGAGAAAAAAGAAATTGTAGACATTTCGTATCCAGGTGATATAGTTGGTTTACACGATACCGGAAATTTCAAAATTGGAGATACACTTACAGAAGGTGAAGCAATGAATTTTAAAGGAATTCCAAGTTTCTCACCAGAGCATTTTAGATACATTAACAATGCCGATCCGTTAAAAGCGAAACAATTAGAAAAAGGTGTCGACCAATTAATGGATGAAGGAGTAGCGCAGTTATTCACCTTAGAAATGAACGGAAGAAAAGTAATTGGAACCGTTGGTGCGTTACAATATGAAGTTATTCAATACCGTTTAGAGCACGAATATGGTGCAAAATGTAATTACGAGAACTTCCCAGCTTATAAAGCGTGTTGGGTATTACCAGATGATCCAAAAAACGAAGAATTCAAGGAATTTAAACGTGTAAAGCAAAAGTTTTTAGGACATGATAAACACGGACAATTAGTATTTTTAGCTGATAGTGAATTTTCAATTCAAATGACCAATCAAAAATACCCTAGTGTTAAGCTATATTTTACTTCTGATTATCATAAAAACGAAAATTAATACAGAATACTATAAATTAAAAAAGAGCGCTTAAAGCGCTCTTTTTATTGTAATTAAATATTATATAATCTTTAGATTATTTCTTGATGATTAAGAACTCACTACGTCTGTTTTGAGCGTGTTCTTCTTCAGTACATTCTGTACAAGCCACTTTTGGTTGTGTTTCTCCCATTCCTTGACCTGTAATTCTGTTTTTAGCAATACCTTTTGAGATGATGTATTGAACGGTAGATTTCGCTCTTCTGTCTGATAATCT
>NZ_FOEI01000002.1 GCF_900110615.1 Flavobacterium urocaniciphilum | reverse complement strand
CAGCTTGTTCACCTGTAATTAATGAGTATAAATCAATTACAGCTGCACTTGTTTCACAAACAGTAGTAGAACCATCCGTACCAGCTACTGGAGGAATGTTAACTGTAATCGTAACACTTCCTGTAGCAGTATTTGTACAAACAGGAGTACCCGTTGTAGCAATACCTGATAAAGTATAAGTAGTAGATGCAGTTGGAGTTACTGTTACAGAACCATTACCCGTAGCATCTAAAGGTGTAGTTAACGTTGAAGTTCCATCTGAATAAGTAACAATTGTGTTTGGCGTTCCAACAAAAGTTAAATTCGTTGATGAACCATTACATATTGAAGTTGTTCCTGTAAAACTAGTCATTGTTGGCTGTTGTGTAACTGTAATTGTAACCGTATTATTAAGCGGCGTATTCACAACTGGAGTACCAGCAGCAACATTAGTTATTGTATAAGTTGTGTTTGATGTTAAAACACCAGGTGTTGTCCAAACAAAAGTACCTGAAGCATTTAATGTAACATTATATGTATTAGAACCTTCTGTAAAAGTTACAGTTGCATTTGCTGGACCTGAAAACGTTAATTGACCATTAGTACCTGAACAAATTGAGTTTCCAATAGCTGTAGCGTTATTAACACAATTTACATCTAACATAAAAGATGAATCAATTGTACCACAAACATTTTCTACTACAAAATAAACCATAGTATCTGTTGAAACAGAATAATTAGAAGGATTAGTTATAGGAGAAAGAAAAAACTCATCTGTATAAAAAGTAACTGTAACAGTTGAAGGATTTGCCGGCGCAACAATACTTGGAATTAAAGAAGTTAAATTAAATACCGGATTACATTCCCCTGCTGCCCCAACTTGTGTAGGTGGAGTAACAGCTGTTGGATTACTTCCAAAATTAATAATTACACTATCTTCTGAAGGGTTATTACATCCGGGTCTAGTAACAACAACTTTCCATGTACCAGCCTGATTAACTGTTACAGATTTAGTAGTTAATGCGGGCTGTAAAACTCCATTTAAATACCATTGATATGCTAATGTGTTTTGATTAGCTGGTGGATTTTGGAAATTACAATGTAATGTTTGAGTTGTCGTTCCACCACAAATAGTTACTGTATTAATTGCTGGTGGATTTGGATAAATCGATGTAGATGTAGGTCCTAAATCTACACCACAAACCACTGCACAGTTAGCTTGAGGCATTACCGCTGGATTTGTACTAAATGGGGTTAAAACAAAACTTCCTGCTTGTCCAGAAAAGTTTGTAATAAGTAAAATATAATATGAATTTGGACTACTAATATTTGGAATCGTAATTTGTTCTGTAGCAGATGCTGAATAACTACAATCTACAATATTATTAGGTATGGTTGTACTTGGGAAATCATATAACGAATTACATGCTGTTCCTGATTGAATTTGTGTTTGTGTAAAGGGTCCCCAACAAATAAAATCTATATCTGTATTATTGTAAAGAGGTGGATTATTCCCTTGGTGTAAATCGAAAATTGCTGGATTTGAACTAGCTTCTTCAAATTTAATAACATACCAGTTAGGATTAGGCGCAGAACCTAAACATCCTGGCGAACCTAAACTAGGCAAACCAATAATACTTCCTGAAGGTGCAATTTCCCCACAAATGGGCTCTAAATCAGCACAGGACGTCTGCGAAAAAACAAAATTAATACTTAAAAAAGTAAAAAATAGTAGTAGTAATTTTTTCATTTTTTTTATGAAAATAAGTTAATGTTTATGTGTGTTTGTTGTTGATTGTATTAGCAAAAATAAAAAAAAAATCAACTTTAAGTTAAGAAAACGACAAATTAACAATTCTTATTGCTTTTTATCGGATTAAAATGTATTTTATCGGTTTTAATTATTTGTTGAACGATTTTTTTGTAAAAATAATTGCCTCATTTTGTTTGTTAAATTATAAATCGAATTAATTTAGAAATGTATATATTTGCAGTAATTTGCAAATCACACTTTATAATGATTCATAACGAGGAAAATACAGACGAAATAGGTAACAATCATATTGCAACGAGCGCGAATACTCCATTAAGAAATGACGCTTTTGATATTACTGATGACGAAAAAATTAACTTAATCAAAAAAGATGTAGAACATATTTTAACTACTCTTGGTATGGACTTAACGGACGACAGTTTAAAAGGCACACCAAATAGAGTAGCAAAAATGTTTGTAAAAGAAATTTTTGGTGGTTTACATCCAAACAAAAAACCAAGTGCTTCTACATTTGAAAACAAATATAAATATGGTGAAATGTTAGTTGAAAAAAACATTGTAGTTTATTCGACTTGTGAACACCATTTATTACCAATTTACGGAAGAGCACACATTGCATATATTTCAAACGGAACAGTTGTTGGTTTATCTAAAATGAACAGAATTGTTGAATATTATGCAAAAAGACCTCAAGTACAAGAGCGTTTAACAATTCAAATTGTAAAAGAATTACAAAGTGTTTTAAATACTGAAGATGTTGCTTGTATTATTGATGCCAAACATATGTGTGTAAATTCAAGAGGAATTAAAGACATTGATAGTAGTACTGTAACTGCTGAATATGGTGGAAAATTTCAAGATGAAAATGTAAAAAGAGAATTTTTAGAATTCATCAAATTAGACACAAGATTTTAATTTTTAATACCGATTGCTCAGTCTAATCACTTAGCCCTAGCCCTGATTGCAGTGAAAATCCTTTTTATTTATTGTTCACAAAAACAAAAAATAAAAAGATTGTAACGGAAAGCAGGAAATAGCTTCAAAAAAGTAAAAAAATAATAAATTAAGTAAAATGCAACTTTATAAATCTAATAAACTACAAGTTTACAATTCGTTATCTGGAAAGAAAGAAGATTTCAATCCTATTCATGAAGGACAAATTGGAATGTATGTTTGTGGACCAACGGTTTATAGCAATGTACATTTAGGTAATGTGAGAACTTTTATGAGTTTTGACATGATTTATCGTTATTTTTTACATTTAGGTTATAAAGTTCGATATGTTCGAAACATTACTGATGCCGGACATTTAACAGACGATGGTGATGTAGACAACGACAGATTCGTAAAACAATCGCGTTTAGAAAAATTAGAACCTATGGAAATTGTACAGAAATATACTGTTGATTTTCATAATGTGTTAGAAACGTTTAACTTCTTACCTCCTACTATTGAACCAACTGCAACGGGTCATATTATTGAACAAATTGAATTGACTCAAAAGTTAATTGATTCTGGATTTGCTTATGAAAGCAAAGGTTCGGTTTATTTTGACGTATTGGAATACAATAAAAGAGGTTTAAATTATGGCGAATTAAGCAATAGAAATATTGAAGAATTATTTGCTAATACAAGAGATTTAGACGGTCAAGACGAAAAGAAAAACCCTCAAGATTTTGCTCTTTGGAAAAATGCATCGCCAGCTCATATTATGCGTTGGAATTCGCCTTGGGGAGCTGGTTTCCCAGGTTGGCATTTAGAATGTACCGCTATGAGTACGAAATACTTAGGCGAAACTTTTGATATTCACGGTGGTGGATTAGATTTAAAATTTCCACATCACGAATGTGAAGTAGCTCAAGGTACTGCTTGCAACGGTGTAAATCCGGTTAATTATTGGATGCACACCAACATGCTTACTATGAACGGATTACGCATGAGTAAAAGTACAGGAAATTATATTTTACCAATGGAATTAATCAATGGTGGAAATGATTTCTTTGAAAAGTCTTTTGATCCGAGTGTGGTGCGTTTTTGCTTTATGCAGGCACATTATCGTGGTGTTTTAGATATTTCTAATGAAGCAATGGTTGCTAGCGAAAAAGGCTACAACCGTTTGATGGAAGCAATTGATACGTTATCAAAAATTGAAACAAGCTCAACTTCTTCAGTTGATATTGCAACATGGAAACATGCTTGTTACGATGCGATGAACGACGATTTTAATACTACTATTTTAATTGCTCAATTATTTGAAGCCGTTAGAATTATTAATGTATTAAACGATAAAAAAGAAACTATCACTGCAGAAGATTTAGCGGAATTAAAAGCGACTTTAGAAGTTTTTGTTTTCGATGTTTTAGGTTTAACAAGCAAAAAAGCTGAAGGGAACAATAACAAATTAAGCAGTGTTATTGAAATGCTTATCGAAATGAGAAAGGAAGCTAGAGCCAATAAAAACTGGGCTTTATCTGATGAAATCCGCGATAAATTAGCAGTACTTGACATCCAATTAAAAGACGGAAAAGAAGGTACTACATTTACATTATAATGTTAAATTTTACCAAAAGATAATTCGATTAAATGAAGAAAGTTTTAATTTTCCCATTCATTATTATTATTCGATTTTATCAAATCGTGATTTCTCCTTTAACTCCAGCAACATGTAGATTTGAACCTACTTGTTCTAGTTACAGTAAAGAAGCATTGGAAAAACACGGACTTATAAAAGGAAGTTGGTTGGCGATAAAAAGAATTTCAAGTTGTCATCCTTGGGGAAGAAGTGGTTACGATCCGGTTCCTTAAAAAAAGAGCCAAGGTAAAAGGCATAAAAAATAAGAAAACAACAAACAATAAACATTAAAGTATGATTTGGAATCCAACGGAAGGTATCGATTTAGGTTTTTTCATGATTCGTTTTTACAGTTTAACTTGGGTTGCTGCCTTTGCTTTAGGTTGGTACATCACAAAATTCATCTTTGAAAGAGAAAAATTATCTTTAGAAAAACTAGATAATATTTTTGTGTACACTATAGTAGCAACGATGTTAGGGGCGCGATTAGGACATGTAATATTCTATCAACCTGAATTAATTTCAGATGATCCATTAAGTATATTATTACCTATTAGTACAAAACCAGAATTACATTTCACAGGATTTAGTGGATTAGCCAGTCACGGTGCTGCCATTGTAATCATTATCGCAATGGTAATCATTACTAGAAAGAAAATTATCGACAAATCGTTATTATGGATTTTAGATAGAATTGTAATTCCAGTTGCTTCTGGAGCGGTTTTTATTCGTTTAGGAAACTTTATGAATTCTGAAATTTTCGGTAAAGAAACTACTAAAGACAGCTTTTTAGCTATGAAATTTGTAAAAGGTGAAGATAGTTTACCTCCTAAATTAGCTGCTGAATTAACTAATATTCCGGATGGAAACCAAGCTTACAATGCAATAGCAAACGATATTCAATTTAAAGATATTTTAGACAAAATTCCGTATAGATATCCGGCTCAATTATACGAAGCATTATTATACATTCCAGTTTTCTTTATATTGTTTTACATGTATTGGAGAACAGATGCTAGAAACAAACCAGGCTTATTATTCGGAACGTTTTTAGTCTTACTTTGGTCGGTTCGTTTCTTTGTTGAGTTTGTAAAAGATAGTCAAGGTGGTTTTGAAAAAATGCCAATATTTAATGCCTTATCAACAGGACAATGGTTAAGCATTCCTTTTATCATTTTAGGATTCTATTTCATTTATGTATCTCAAAAGAAAACATCATCAAACAATAGTTAAAAAATACAAAACACGCCTAGAGCGTGTTTTTTTTTATTCGTAAATTTGAGAAACTAAAAATCTAAATCATGAAAAAAATACTTTTATTGATTACCTTTTTATTAATTTCTGCTACTTCTTTTTCTCAAAGTTGTTGTCAATTGGCTTTTGCTTCAAACGATGGAAACATGGCAGAATTTACCAAAGACAAAAGTTTTGTCAACTCTCATGAATTGCCATTAGATTATAAACACACTTCTTTAGTTGGTGGCGAAATGATCAGTTTTAAAACCGCAGACACTATTAATGCTAATGGGTATTTCATCAAAGCCAAAACCAAATCTAATAAATGGCTTTTTGTATATCAAGAATGGTGGGGTTTAAACGATTACATCAAAAAACAATCGGATATTTTGTATAATGAAATGGGTGGAAATGTAAATGTTTTAGCCGTAGACATGTACGATGGTAAAGTGGCTACTACTCGCGAAGACGCTTCTAAATATATGCAAGGTGCTAATGAAAAACGTTTAGAAAACATTGTAAACGGAGCCATTTCATTTGCGGGTAAAAAAGCTAAAATTGCAAGTATCGGATGGTGTTTTGGTGGCGGATGGTCATTAAAATCAGCTATTTTAACAAAAAAACAAGCTATCGGTTCAGTAATGTATTACGGAATGCCAATCAAAGATTTAGAAAAATTAAAAACCTTAAATTGTGATGTGCTAGGTTTATTTGCTACGGAAGAATGGATTTCTAAAAAAGTCATAGAAGAATTTGCTGAAAACATGAAAAAAGCCAATAAAGTATTAAATTATAAAATATTTGAAGCTGCTCATGCTTTTGCTAATCCAAGTAATGCCAAATTTGACGAAAAAGCAGCAACAGAAGCCAATGCAATGGCCGTAAAATATTTAAAAGAAAAATTCAAACTAAACTAAAAAAAAGAAAAACTGACTTAAAGCTAAGTCAGTTTTTCTTTTTCATTTGCTAAATTCGCTAAAACAGCTATCAACAATCCAATAACAATTGGAATTGCACTAATAACAATATTGTTTATTGTATCTACTCCAAGTAAAAGCAACATAATTATACCACGTAAAACAGAAGTATAACCCACAATTGCTGCCATAAAAAAGCCTTCTGGTTTTCTATTGATGATCCAAATAATTGACAATATTTGAAAGACTGCAAGCATTAGAACATACCCACCTGTTACAATGAACAATTTATTTAAATCGGAATTTTGACTTGTAAAACCAAAAAACTCACTTAAACTCGATTGTCCAAACCAACTTTGAATCCCTAATCTTAAAGGAATTAGAGTTATTAAACCAAGAACTCCAATTAAAATTCTGGTTACTGGTTTCATTTTTTTTTGTTTTTTATCCTTTGAATTTCCAGTCGAATTCGTCGTTATTATTGAAGATAGCTCCAACTTCTACTTCCACTACTTCATCATAATCTACATGTAGAAATAACCAATTATCTTCATTAAAATAAATATCAACACCTTCTTCTGAATCTTTTTCGAAATTAGTGATTTTATTCATTGCTAAATCACCGTTAACCAAATCCCAAGCTTTATTAATTATTGTTGAACCAAATAATTTCACTTCAGGATTTGTAGTTGTAATGTAACCTAATTTCATGTCTTCTTCCACATAAAATGTTAGTTTCATTCGCTCTTTATTGTAGACATAAATTGTATTATCCTCATCGTCTTTGAAAGTCTTATTTGGCGCACCGTATAAAGCTTCTACGTACTTTGGAGTCATTCCAAATTCTAATCTATCAATTCCCGTTTTTAGTTTAATTTCCATTATTAAAGTTTTATATAACAAAGTTAGGCATTTTTAACATCGTGTTCATGGAAAACCCTACAAATTTCAAACATAAAAAACCACGAAAATCAATTGAAATTCGTGGTTTTGAATAGTTATATTAACTTATTATACTTTAAAACGTTTTCTATCGTTTTCAGTTAAATAAATTTTTCTCAAACGAATAGATTTTGGTGTAACCTCAACATATTCATCTTTTTGAATGTATTCTAAAGCTTCTTCTAATGAGAAAATAATTGGAGGAATAATTCTTGCTTTATCATCATTTCCAGAAGAACGAACGTTTGTTAATTTTTTCTCTTTTGTTACGTTCACACACATATCATCAGCACGAGAGTTTTCACCAATTACCTGACCTTCATAAATTTCAGCATTTGGCTCTACAAAGAATCTACCTCTATCTTGTAATTTATCTAATGAATAAGGAATAGCTTTACCTTTTTCCATAGAAATTAACGAACCTTTGTTACGACCAGCAATTTCTCCTTTGTATGGTTCGTATCCAATAAAACGGTGTGCCATAATAGCCTCACCAGCCGTAGCTGTTAATAATTGGTTACGTAATCCAATGATTCCACGAGATGGAATATTGAAAACAATTACCATACGATCACCTTTAGTTTCCATAGAAAGCATTTCACCTTTACGTAAAGTAACAAATTCTACAGCTCTTCCAGAAAGTGATTCAGGTAAATCGATTGTTAATTCCTCAACTGGCTCACATTTAACACCATCAATTTCTTTGATGATTACTTGTGGCTGACCAATTTGTACTTCATAACCTTCTCTTCTCATTGTTTCAATAAGAACAGATAAGTGAAGTACTCCACGACCAAATACCATAAATTTATCAGCAGAATCCGTTTCAGCCATTCTCATAGCTAAATTTTTCTCTAATTCTTTTTCTAAACGCTCTCTAATATGACGAGAAGTTACAAATTTACCTTCTTTACCAAAGAATGGTGAGTCGTTAATTGTAAACAACATACTCATTGTTGGCTCATCAATTGCAATTGTTTGTAATGCTTCTGGGTTTTCAAAATCAGCAATTGTATCTCCAATTTCAAATCCTTCTACACCAATAATTGCACAAATATCTCCAGCAACTACTTCTTCTACTTTTTTACGACCTAAACCTTCAAAAGTATGTAATTCTTTAATTCTAGATTTTGTGATAGTACCGTCTCTTTTTACTAAAGAAATTGGCATATTTTCTTTTAAAACTCCTCTTTCTAATCTACCAATTGCAATACGACCAGTAAATGCAGAGAAATCTAAAGAAGTAATTAACATTTGTGGTGTACCTTCAGAAACTTTTGGAGCAGGAACATGTTCTAAAACCATATCTAATAATGGCTCAATACTATCTGTTTGGTTTTTCCAATCTTCAGACATCCAGTTGTTTTTAGCAGAACCGTATACAGCTGGGAAATCTAACTGCGCTTCCGTTGCACCTAATTCGAACATTAAGTCGAATACTTTTTCATGAACTTCTTCTGGTGTACAGTTTTCTTTATCAACTTTATTGATAACTACACAAGGTTTTAAACCTAAATCGATCGCTTTTTGTAATACGAAACGAGTTTGAGGCATTGGTCCTTCAAAAGCATCAACTAAAAGACAAACACCATCTGCCATATTTAAAACACGCTCTACTTCTCCACCGAAATCGGCGTGACCTGGAGTGTCAATAATATTAATTTTAGTTCCTTTGTAAGTAACTGATACGTTTTTAGAAGTAATTGTAATACCTCTTTCACGCTCTAAATCGTTATTATCTAAGATTAAGTCTCCAGTATTCTCGTTTTCACGGAATAATTGACAGTGGTACATAATTTTATCAACCAAAGTTGTTTTACCGTGGTCAACGTGAGCAATAATTGCAATGTTTCTAATAGATGACATATGTTCTTTTTTTGAAAGTGCAAAGGTACATTTATTATCTTGATAATCAAACAACTATTACTATATTTTTATTTAGCCAATTTTGGAGCTAAATTATTCATTTTCAAATCACTAACTTTCGTGTGTTCCGCTGTATCTCCGATTCGTAAAAACTTCGTTCATCACTTGTTTTTTCTCTCGCAGGATGCCGCTCCACCCACGGCTAAAGAAGAAATATAAAATTATACCTGACAGGTTTCAAAAAACCTGTCAGGTATAAATAAAAAAAAGCCCTGAATTTCTTCAGGGCTTTTCTAATATTGTTGGCTTTAATTATAAAGCGTTAACGTGCTTCGTTAATTTTGATTTTAAGTTAGAAGCTTTGTTAGAATGAATGATATTCTTTTTAGCTAACTTATCGATCATAGCGATAACTACTGGTAATTTAGCAGCAGCTTCTGCTTTTACATTTGCTAAACGTAAAGCTTTGATTGCGTTACGTGTAGTTTTGTGTTGGTATTTATTTAATACTCTTTTTTTCTCGTTGCTTCTAATTCTCTTTAAAGCTGACTTATGATTTGCCATTTTCTTTTAATTTAATTGTAATAATAATAAAACTATTAGTTAAAAAAGAAAAACCTCCCACAATTAAATTCTAATCACTTTGGTTTTAACTAATAAAACAAAAACAAGAGACACTTCGTTTTTGTTTTACAAAACTAATTTACAACTAATTTTGTAGCCCGTAGGGGAATCGAACCCCTCTTACCAGGATGAAAACCTGGCGTCCTAACCGATAGACGAACGGGCCAAGCATGAATTTATAGTTTTCAGCAAACTTTGTAGCCCGTAGGGGAATCGAACCCCTCTTACCAGGATGAAAACCTGGCGTCCTAACCGATAGACGAACGGGCCATTACATTTTTTCTGTAATGCGAGTGCAAAAATACAACTATTTTTTATTTCTGCAAGACCTTCATTAAAAATTTTTATATTTTTTTTAATCTACTTTACAACTCCTTGATTTACAAAGTCATTTTCAATTAAAAAAAATGAAGCCAAAAATGCAATTAATCAAATTTGGCTTCAGTATTTCATTAATATGCTTTCGCAAAAAGTACTCTTTTAGTAGACGCTTTTCCAGTAAATACACATTTACCTTCTTCCTCTACGCTATCTAAAGGAATACATCTAATAGTAGCTTTTGTTAGCTCTTTAATTTTTTCTTCTGTTTCTGGTGTACCATCCCAATGAGCAGAAATAAATCCAGTTTTATTTTCTAAAACATCTTTAAACTCTTCAAACGTTTCTACTTTAGTAATATGAGCGTTTCTGTAATCTAATGCTCTTTGGAATAAGTCGTTCTGAATTTGCTCTAATAAATCTTGGATATAAGAAACAATTCCTTCAGCAGGTTTCACTTCTTTCGATAAGGTATCTCTACGTGCAACTTCAAAAGTACCATTTTCTAAATCTTTTGGTCCAATAGCAATTCTAACTGGAACACCTTTTAATTCCCATTCCGCAAATTTGAATCCTGGTTTTTGAGTTGTTCTATTATCAAACTTAACCGAAATGTTTAATTTCTTGAATTGCGCCACTAAATCATTCGCAACAGCTGAAATTCTTTCTAATTCTTCATCCGTTTTGAAGATTGGAACAATTACCACTTGAATAGGAGCTAAATTTGGAGGTAAAACTAAACCATTGTCATCAGAATGTGTCATTACTAAGGCACCCATTAAACGAGTTGACACTCCCCAAGAAGTTCCCCAAACATGTTCTTGTTTTCCTTCCGCATTAGCAAACTTAACGTCAAACGCTTTAGCGAAATTCTGACCTAAAAAGTGAGATGTTCCTGCCTGTAACGCTTTTCCATCTTGCATTAATGCTTCAATACAAAAAGTTTCATCGGCACCTGCAAATCGTTCTGTTTCTGTTTTTACACCTTTTACAACTGGAATCGCCATAAAGTTTTCTGCAAAATCAGCATACACATTCATCATTTGAACCGTTTCATCCAAAGCTTCTTGTTTGGTAGCATGAGCTGTATGCCCTTCTTGCCATAAAAACTCAGCTGTTCTTAAAAACAAACGCGTTCTCATTTCCCAACGCACAACATTAGCCCATTGGTTAATTAACAAAGGTAAATCTCTATACGACTGCACCCAACCTTTATAAGTACTCCAAATAATTGCCTCTGAAGTTGGACGAACAATTAACTCCTCCTCTAATTTAGCATTTGGATCTACAATTAATTTCCCAGGTTTAGTTTCGTCTGTTTTTAAACGATAATGTGTAACAATAGCACATTCTTTTGCAAATCCTTCTGCATTTTTCTCTTCTGCTTCAAACATGCTTTTCGGAACGAATAGAGGAAAATACGCATTAGTATGTCCAGTTTCTTTAAACATTTTGTCTAATTCTGCTTGCATTTTTTCCCAAATTGCATAGCCGTATGGCTTTATAACCATACATCCTCTTACTCCTGAATTTTCGGCTAAATCAGCTTTTACAACTAATTCATTATACCAAGCAGAGTAATCTTCCGTTCTAAGTGTTAATTTTTTGCTCATTTTTATAATATTGGCACAAAATTTGTTTTATTTGTATTAATTTAGTGGTACAAAACTAACTAATTTTACAAAGACCAACAATAAAAATAACTATATATGAAAACAAATTATATATTTCAGTCAAAAACATTTAGATTACTAGGTCTACTTGTTAGCGGAATTGCTGTTACTTCTTGTGGTTCGTACCAAAACTCTTCTTATTATGATGACGATGGAGCTTATGGTTCGAAAACAGTTGTTTACGAACAACCCAATCAAAACGAAACGGTTGTCGTTCAAAACGGAAAAAATTACGAACAACAATTTGGCGAAATGAAAGAAGATTTTGGTCCAACTGAAATTTTCACAGATGTTGACTCATACAAATCAACTACAGATACTGTTTATGTGATGGAATCTAATTCAAGATATGCGGGTTGGGGTGAAAACCAAACCGGAAACATCACTGTTAACGTTTATGATAATTGGGGTTGGAACAGACCTTATTACGGAGGATGGTATAATGGCTGGTACGGCAACAATTGGGGCTGGGGCTGGAATAGTTGGTACGGAGGATATTATGGAAATAGCTGGGGATGGGGCTGGAACTCACCTTATTATGGCTGGGGCTATAATAGCTGGTACGGTGGTTATTACGGACCATACTGGGGTAATGGATGGTACGGTGGTTACTATGGAAACGGATGGTATGGAAACGGATGGTATGGTAGAAATGTAGCATACAATAATGGTCCAAGAGGTGGTAATATCTATAACAACGGAAATTATGGCAGACATTCTTCTCAATCATATAATGGAGGAAGAAGAGGAAGAGAAAATGTTGTTGGAACTCCAAGATCAATGACTTCTGAGCCAAGATCAATCTCTACTCCTAGAGGAAATAGCACTGGAAACCCAAGAACTGTTAGCACTCCAAGAAGTCAAACTTCTGAGCCTAGATCAGTTTCAACACCTAGAAGTCAAACATCAGAACCAAGATCAATTTCTACACCAAGAAGTCAAACCTCTCAACCTAGATCAATTTCTACACCAAGAAGTTCAGATTTTGGCGGCGGAAGAAGTGGCGGCGGAAGCTTTGGCGGCGGTGGCGGCGGAGGTAGAAGCTCAGGTGGCGGCGGAGGTCGTGGCGGAAGATAATATATTTACAAATACTACCTGTTTGTGTTTTTAAACATGAACAGGTATATTTTTGAACCACAATAACATTATTTTATATTTTATGAAAAAGATATTACTTAGTTTATTAATTGGTAGTTCAGTAGCTACATTTGCACAAGAAACTACAATTTCTGACGCTTTAAGATATGGTGTAGAAAACTTAAACGGAACAGCTCGCTTTAGAGCTATGGGAGGAGCATTTGGTGCAATTGGTGCCGATTTATCAGCTATGAATTTAAACCCTGCCGGAACTTCTTTATTCAATCATAATCAAGCTACGCTTTCAGTTTCTAGCTTTAACAAAAGCAATAATGCCAGTTATTTTGGCACTTCATTTAAAACAAACGACAATTCTTTAGATATTAATCAATTAGGAGCAGTTTTCGTTTTTAAAGACGATAATGCAAAAAGTGGATGGAGAAAATTAGCAATTGGTTTAAATTATGAAAACGCCAGTCATTTAGATGATTATATTTTAAGTGAAGGTGTTAACCCATACAATTCAATGGATAATTATTTTCTTCAATATGCAAACTCAAGATCAGGAAGTGTTGCAGGTTTAGATTATGGAAATGTTGATTTTGTTGACCAACAAGCTTTATTAGGATACAATTCGTATATGCTTGAATACGATACTCCAGGAGATTTTTATTATACTAATGTACCTACTGGTGGAAATTATTATCATAAAAACACCATTCAAGCAAAAGGATTTAATGGAAAATTTACAGCTAACTTTTCTGGAGCTTATGAAGATAAATTATACTTAGGTATGAATTTAAACTTCTTATTTACTGATTATGTTAGAACAACTTCATTATTTGAAAGTAACAATAATCCATTATATTCAAGTGGCACAACAATTTTAGCTGCTCGTTTTGATAACGAATTATATACCTATGGAAATGGATTTTCTATGAATTTTGGGGCTATTTTAAAAGCTAGTCAAAATGTACGATTAGGATTAGCATATGAAACACCAACATGGTATAGATTAAACGATGAATTAACACAAGGTATAGCAACTGCAAGTACAGACGGTACAAATAATTTTAGTGATAGTTATTATCCAAACATTACAAACATCTATCCTACTTATAAATTACAAACTCCAAGTAAATTAACGGGAAGTGCTACGGTAATTTTTGGACAAAAAGGATTGTTAAGTGTGGATTATATTGCTAAAAACTACTCAAACACTCAATTTAAACCAAAAAATGACAGTTATTATACTGGCTTAAACAATCATATGAAAAGTGCCTTACAAAACAATTACGAATTACGTGTTGGAGGTGAATATAAAATTAAAAAATGGAGTTTAAGAGGTGGTTACCGTTTTGAACAAAGTCCGTACAAAGTTGATTTAGCTTTAGGTGATTTAACAAGTTATTCTACAGGTTTAGGGTATAATTTTGGAAATTCTAAGTTAGATGTTTCTTATACTAACGAACACAGAAACAGAACAGAAGCTTTATTAACTTCTGGATTAATCGATCCTGCAAGAATTAAAAATTACAACAACAACGTAACTTTAACGTATGTGATTAATTTTTAATTAAACATAAATATTTCATAAATGTCGCTTTACTTCTAGTTAAGCGACATTTTTTTATTAATTTTGCACTCATTTTAAATTAAACCTCAAAATCATGAGAACCAAGTCTTTAAAGAAAAATAAAATAAACGTCATTACTTTAGGTTGTTCTAAAAACGTATATGATAGTGAAGTTTTAATGGGACAACTTCGTGCCAACGGAAAAGAAGTTACACACGAAGCAGTTAAAGACGAAGGTAATATCATCGTAATTAACACATGTGGTTTTATTGATAATGCGAAAGAAGAATCGGTAAATACGATTTTAGAATATGCCGATAAAAAAGAACAAGGTTTAGTAGACAAAGTATTCGTAACAGGATGTTTATCGGAACGTTACAGACCTGATTTAGAAAAAGAAATCCCGAATATCGATCAGTTTTTCGGAACAACTGAATTACCTTTATTATTAAAAGCATTAGGTGCCGATTACAAACACGAATTAATTGGAGAACGTTTAACAACTACTCCAAAAAACTATGCCTATTTAAAAATTGCTGAAGGTTGCGACAGACCTTGTAGTTTTTGCGCCATTCCTTTAATGCGAGGTGGACACAAATCGACTCCAATTGAGCATTTAGTAATTGAAGCTGAAAAATTGGCTAAAAACGGCGTAAAAGAGTTAATCTTAATCGCGCAAGATTTAACGTATTACGGATTAGATTTATACAAAAAGAGAAACTTAGCAGAGCTTTTAGAAAACTTAGTAAAAGTTGAAGGTATTGAATGGATTCGTTTACACTACGCCTTCCCTACTGGTTTCCCTATGGACGTTTTAGAATTAATGAAACGCGAACCAAAAATTTGTAATTATTTAGATATTCCCTTACAACATATTTCTGACAGCATTTTAAAATCGATGCGTCGTGGAACTACTCAAGAAAAAACAACTAAATTAATCAACGAATTTAGAGCAATAGTTCCTGAAATGAACATCAGAACTTCTTTAATCGTGGGTTATCCAGGTGAAACAGAAGAAGATTTCCAAATCTTGAAAAACTGGGTGGAAGAAATGCGTTTCGAGCGCTTAGGATGTTTCACTTATTCTCACGAAGAAAACACACATGCTTTCAATTTAGTGGATGATGTACCTGAAGAAGTAAAACAAGATCGTGCCGCTCAAATTATGGACATTCAAGCTCAAATATCTTGGGAATTGAATCAAGAAAAAATCGGACAAACTTTTAAATGTGTGATCGACAGAAAAGAAGGACAACACTTTATTGGAAGAACAGAATTTGATAGTCCAGACGTAGATAATGAAGTATTAATTGACGCTACAAAATTCTATTTAAAAACAGGTGATTTTGTTGATTTAAAAATCATTGACGCTACAGAATTCGACTTGTACGCTGAACCAATTGCTTAATTTTCGAATTGAGATTTTGGATTTACGTACCGATTTAAATATTTAAAACCATTCTGACCATGAAAAACTTAATTTTTGCTTTAGTATTCTTGTTTTCAAATGTAATATTAGCACAAGAGAAAAGTAATTTAATTTATAAAGAAGGAATATATTCTATTGAAGTTAAATTAGAAAAAGATTATTTAGAACTTGGTAAAGAAAATCAATTTAAAATCATCACTAAAAACATTGAACAAGTTAATTTAAGTGCTGCTGGTCATAATTTAAGAATTAAAAAAGGAGCTGAAAAAAATAGTTCCATTTGGACAGTAAATCCTATTAGTGAAAAACTTAATAATGGTAAATATTTACTTTCAATTGCATTTAGAGGCAAAAAAGGTAAATTATACAAACATGAATTTTTAATTGAAGTAAAATAAACTTTTAGTATGGATTCATTATCTCAAGTTGTATTAGGCGCAATTACTTTTGCTGTCATTAAAGACAAAGAAATAGGCAAAAAATCATTAGTTTTTGGTGCTGTTTTAGGAACCATACCCGATTTAGACGTTCTATTGAATCCGTTTTTTGACAGCATACAACAATTATCCATACATAGAGCTTTTTCCCATTCCATATTTTTCTCCATTATATTGAGTTTACTTTTCGGAAAAATACTTTCCAACAAGTATAAATCGAGTTACATTTCTTGGGTTTGGGCATGTTTTTTATCCTTATTCACGCATCCTTTATTAGATATTTGTACCACTTACGGAACAAGAATTCTTTATCCATTAACTAAAGATTTTTACTCGTTAGATAACGTGTTTGTTATTGACCCTCTATATACCATTTGGTTATTAATTGCATGCATCATGCTTTGGATCATGAAAAAATCGAATCCAAATAGACAAAAAGTAATTAAAATATCTTTACTCCTTTCAACGGGTTATTTACTGTATGGATTAGCTGTAAATTTATACGTGAAGAATATTTTCATTAAGCAATTAGAAGAAAAAAACATTTCCTACGAAAAGATAAAAATCGTACCTACTCCATTTAATACAATACTTTGGGAAGCAATTATAAAAACCAAAGAGGGATTATATTATAGCGAATACAGTTTATTAGATAAAAATTACCCAACTCATTTTCACTTTGAAAAAAATGATATCGCTTTCATTGAAGAAAAGAAAAAAATTGAAGCATTACAACCCTTTTTCAATTTTACACAAGGATACGAATTAGCACGTAAGGAAAACGGAAGAATGTGTATCTATGGTACAAAATTCGGGCCAATTAGCTTAGAAAACAATAAAGCAGAATTTTTCTTTCCATTAGTCTTCAAAGAAGATGGTACGTATTATACCGAAAATAAAGAAATAACCAATTATGGTGAAATCTTTTCTAAATTATGGAAAAGAATCAAAGGAATTTAAAGTAACTGACATTTATCATATTTATTTTGTTTTAAATATCTGAAATTTGATATAGAAATTAAAAACAACTAGTATGATAACAAGACACAATTTAACCCTTGAGTTTCCAGAATTCGAAGAAAAAGTTAATAATTTAAAAATCGAAAATTCACATTTTAAAAAACTGTTTCATGAATTTGACACTTTAGATCATGAAATTTACAGAATTGAATGTGATGCCGAACCGGCTACCGACGAAACTTTAAACGATTTAAGAATTAAAAGAGTTCATTTAAAAGATGAAATCTATCAGTTTTTAATGAATAATTAATAGAATTTTTTTTTTGATAGAATCCCTGCAAACCATTTGTAGGGATTTTTTATATATTTGAATTTTACATTTGAATATGACGCCTAAAATAGTAACAATTCCTTCCAAAAAACTTATCGGTTATTCCATAAAAATGTCTTTAGCAGATAATAAAACCCAAGAAGTTTGGAAAAAATTCATGCCAAGATTAAAAGAAATAACCAATGCAGTAAGTGCTGATTTATTTTCATTACAACAATATCCAGAAGATTATTTTACTCACTTCACTCCTTTTTCAGAATTTACAAAATGGGCTTCGGTTGAAGTAAAAGACTATGAAAATATTCCAGATGGTTTTGAAAAACTAGAATTAACTGGCGGGAAATATGCTGTGTTTTTACACAAAGGTAATTCAGAAATGTTTGTAAAAACCGCACAATACATTTATGGCGAATGGTTACCCAATTCTGGTTATCAATTAGATGCTCGACCTCATTTTGAAGTTTTAGGTGATAATTATTTAGGTCACGACAACCCAGAAAGTGAAGAAGAAGTTTGGGTACCGATTATTTAAGTTTTCAGTAAAAAAAACTTTTCACTTGGTTCTTAAAATTGTTAATTCAACTGCTCGCTAAACATTGCCAATAAACTTTGCCCGTCAACCATACTATTTGGCGAATCTTCCATCGCTTTTAACACACGTTTCATGGCGTATGGATTTAAACCCATATTGATTCCTATTTCGTTGATTTTGATCTTTTCTCTATCGTGTAAAATACCATCGCTTTGCATTAATAAAGCCAAACGATAAAACTGGCAAATTCTATGAAATTCGTCTTTTATTACTTTAATTTCTGCTTTATTAGCATATAATTCTAATAAAACTTCTTTTGCAATTCCCAATTCTTGAGCTACTATTTCAATAAAATCATACTCTCTATCATGTAATTCTCCATCTACTAAAGCAAAGGAAATCATTTCTTGCAACAAACTAATTCTTTCTTGATAAGTATCCATTTAATTTTTCATAAAAGTTTTTCAAATATAAAAAATTAAGTATTTAATTGCGTTTTTTCAAGAACAAATTAATTATTAACTATTAACCACAACAAAAGCGTATCTTTGAGCTTTCAAATTAAGTTACAGAGTTTCAAAGTTACAGAGTTACAGAGATTCAAAGTGAAAACGAATTATGAAAAATGAACCATAAACTAAAAACATCAAACCATAAATAAAATCATGAACAATAACGATATATTCAAAAAGTTACGAGTAGCCTTACAATTAAGAGACGACCAAATTGTTGAAATTTTCGAATTAGTAGATTTTCGTATTTCAAAAGGTGAAATTGGTAATTTTTTCAGAAACGAAGACCATCCAAAATATGTAGATTGTGGCGATCAAGTATTGCGTAATTTCTTAAATGCATTGGTTATTCATTTACGTGGAACAAAGGAAAATCCAAAAAATCCAATGGATGTGATTAAATCACATAAAGATAACCAGCCACAAACAGAACGTTCAGAAAAAAACATTTACGAGCCGAAAAAACCTTACACAAAAACAGGAAATAAATCAGCTTTCAAACCTAAAACGGGTGACAAGAAAACGTTTAAACCAAAAACTGAATCTTCATCAACCGATAAAAAAAATACCGGAAAACCGAAATTTTCAGAAAAAAAACCTGCAAAACAAAATCCGGTTGAAAAGTTTAAGTTTAGTCAAGGTAAACCTAAAAAATAATACAGAAATCCTCAATCTAATTTGGGGATTTTTTATATTTACAAGTATCTAAAAAGCACCAAGAATGAACAACTCACAACAAATTGCAGCTCGTTTTCGAGAAGTTATTTTAAACGGGACGTGGATAGCCAATACGAATTATAAAGATCAATTGGAAAATTTAGATTGGGAAATTGCAACACAACAATTCCATAATTTTAATACCATTGCCGTTTTATCGCAACACATTCACTATTATATTGCTGGGATTTTAAATGTATTTGAAGGAGGAACACTTGATATTAAAGATAAATTCAGTTTCGATTTTCCGGAAATGAAATCAAAACAAGATTGGGATAAATTCTTAAGCAAGTTTTGGAACGATTCTGAAAAGTTTGCCCGTTATGTTGAACAAATGTCCGAAGAAAAATTATATAGCGTTTTTGTAGATGAGAAATACGGAACCTATCAAAGAAACATTGACGCAATGATTGAACACGCCTATTACCATTTAGGACAAATCGTTTTAATTAAAAAAGGAATTATTGAGAATGCTTAAAAAAATTCATCATATCGCTATTATCTGTTCGGATTATGAAAAATCGAAACAATTTTATACCGAAATATTAGGGTTCGAAATTACGCAAGAAGTCTATCGCGAAGAAAGACAATCCTTCAAACTAGATTTAGCGTTGAATGGTAATTATTGTATTGAACTATTCTCTTTTCCGAATCCACCAGAACGAGTTTCACAACCAGAAGCCCGTGGATTAAGACATTTGGCTTTTGAAGTGGACAATATTGAATTGGCGATTGAAAATTTATCGAAACATAACATTGCAACAGAACCCATTCGAATAGACGAATTCACTCAAAAAAGATTTACTTTCTTTGAAGATCCCGATCAATTACCAATTGAGTTGTATGAAGTTTAAACTTATATGAACTATTTCAAGCAAAGCGTCATAAACTATATAGTGAAAAAACTAATATGACTTATATGTTTAAAAAAAACAACGAATAATCTCCTTAATTTCGGGATTAGAATATTGAAGTTTTACAAATTCTTAAAATAATCCAACAAAATAGTATTGTTCAATTTTTCTGGTGTAAAAACTTCTAAAATTGCTGGTTTAGTATTATTTGAAACAAATGATTTCCAAGCGTTTTCCAATTCCTTTTCATCTTTTGCAGTATGATAATCAATCTGATACATTTTTGCCAAATGTTCAGCCGTTAAATGATGTGAGGTTTCGAAAAAAGTATTAAACGTTTCGTTTTCTTGATGACCTGGTAAAATTCTGAAAATTCCACCGCCATTATTATTAATCAAAATAATCTTGAAAGTTGCAGGAATATAATTGTTCCACAACGCATTACTATCATACAGAAAACTAATGTCGCCTGTAATTAAAATCGTTGGTTTTTTATTAACCAAAGCAGCTCCTATCGCAGTTGAAGTACTTCCATCAATGCCACTTGTTCCACGATTACAAAAAACTTCTATAGAATCATCAATATCAACTAATTGTATGTATCGAATTGGCGAACTATTACTCACTTGTAACTGTACATTCGAAGGCAAATGCTGACTTAAAAAATCAAAAACTTTAAAATCAGAAAACGGAATGTTTGTCACATATTCGTTATGTTTTGCATTTCGATTTTCCCAAATGGAAGTAATATAATTTTTATATTGAGAAACAACATTATTTTCAACTTGTAATTGACTAAAAAAACCATTACAATCTGTTTGAAAATGCTGTGTTAACGCATTATACGTATCATATGCTCTATGTGTATCAACATGCCAATGATGTTTTGGCTTATAGTTACGTAAAAATGCTTTTATTCTTTTGGAAACCACCATTCCACCAAAAGTTAGCAAAATGTCAGGTTGGAAATTTTTAAAATCTTCTTCTGTAAAAGAAGTAATCAACGTATCAATTCTATCAATAAAAGAGGAATGATGTAAATTCGATGTTTTCTCAGTTAAAACTACAACGGCATCATTATTCGCTAATAATTCTATATATTGTTCTTCTATTGAATTAGGTGCCAACTCCCCTACTAATACTAATTTTTTAGATGCAGCATTCCATTCTGAAATGAATTTCGAATCCAATTTAAAATCAGGTTTATTGGCATTTCTTACTGATATCTCTGGAAAATATGTAGCTTCTGAAAGTGTTTCATACAAAGGCTCTTCAAAAGGCACATTAATATGCGCTGGACCTTTTTCAGAAATAGCTAAATCAATTGCTTTTACAATTAAATTATCATTTTCTTTAGAAGCTTCTTCAGTTAAATTAGAAGAAAAAACAATGTGATTGGCATATACATTTTCTTGACGAATAGTTTGTCCGTCGCCAATATCTATTTTGCTTTGTGGTCTATCTGCCGAAACTACTAATAAAGGAATCTGACTGTAAAACGCTTCCGCAACAGCTGGATAATAATTTAATAAAGCCGAACCTGAAGTACATACAACTGCCACAGGCTTTTGCAATTGTTGCGCCAATCCTAAGGCAAAAAAAGCCGCACAACGCTCATCTGCAATGCTATAACACTTAAAAAATTCATGATTTGTAAATCCAATTGTTAAAGGTGCATTTCTAGAACCTGGAGAAATAACAATATGTTGAATTTCTTTTTGTAAAAATAATTCTATAACGGCTTGTGCAAGTTGTATTTTAGGATATAATTTGGCTTTCAATTGATGTGATTTGAAATTAATTTTTCAACTACAAACTTACAAATTTACCCACATTTTTTATACTTTTATTGGATAAATAAATACTTGCCAATGAATACAATAATTCGAAAGTATCAAACTGAAGATTGTTCAGCAATATTAGAAATTATTAACGACCAAATATTAAATGGTGTTGCGCTATATGATTATAAACCAAGAAGTTTAGATCAGCAAAAATTAATTTTTGAAGAAAAATTACAAAAGGGATTTCCAGTTATTGTTGCCGAAATAAATAATGAAGTAGTTGGATTTGGATATTACAGTGAATTTCGTTTTAGAGAAGCTTATAAATTCACAGTGGAACATTCAGTTTATGCTAATAAAAACCATATTGGGAAAGGAATTGGAAACATGTTACTTACCGAATTAATTGCTTTAGCCAAAAAGCAAGGTTTACACACAATGATTGGCGTAATTGATTCTGAAAATGTAAGCAGTATCACATTTCATGAAAAATTCGGTTTTGAAAAAGCAGGTTTTTTAAAAGAAACAGGTTTTAAATTTGATCGTTGGTTGCATTCTGTATTCATGCAGAAAATGTTATAAAGAAATTCCAAAAAAATAAATCCCAAATTCCAATTTTATGGAATTTGGGATTTTTAAAAAACAGACCATTAAATACTTATTTTTCTTCTATCCAACTGATAATATCTTTATCATTTGGCAAAGTTCTTGGTGAAATTACGTTCACTAATTGTCCGTTTTCATCGATTAAATATTTTTGAAAATTCCATTCCACAACGCTATCAGCAAATCCATTTTTAGCTTTTTGAGTTAAGAATTGATAAATTTCATGCATATCATCACCTTTAACTGAAATTTTCGACATCATTGGAAAAGTCACACCATAATTCTTTTTACAAAAAGCGCCAATTTCTTCGTTAGTTCCAGGTTCTTGAGCGCCAAAATTATTAGCTGGAAAACCAATAATTACAAAATTTCTGTCGCTGTATTTATTGTAAAGTGCTTGTAATTGTTCGTATTGTGGTGTTAATCCGCATTCAGATGCTGTATTAACAATCATTATTTTTTTTCCTTTTAAAGTCGCAAAGTCAAAATCGTTACCCGATAAATCTTTTACTTTAAAATTGTATACTGAAGGTTTTTCAATTGTCGTTTTCATATTTTTTTGAGTTTGAACATCATTATTCAAAGTAACTTTTGCATTATTGTTGCAAGCAAAAAGTAAAAGCAAAACTGCTGTAAATGAATGAAATAGTTGCATAATGTTTTTCTTTCAAAAGTAGTAAAAACAATTCTAAACTACGTTAATGATATATTAAAAATGTCTTTTTTGAAATTAATAATAAATATACATCAATACGCTTTTGTCTGATTTATCTAGTATATTTTGAATTCTAAGATAAAACTTTTCGTTTACCATTGGACAACCCCAACTTAAAATTATAGGCGATTTTTGTTCTTCATACGGCATTTTTTCATGAGCATGTAACACAATATTTCTAATAAAAGCATTACTATTTGACGTGTCTAAACCATACATTTTATAAGCTTTTCCAAAAGTTCCGTTATATGAATTTCCAATAGAATATTTTCCTAAAGATGTCATTAAAGATCCATCGGTATTACTAAATTTCAATTCACCATTTTCCGTATCTGAGCCCGAACCATGTGCTACCAAACCTGAATCTGTAATTGTATTTTTCTTGGCATCATATACAAAAAAACGATTTTTATTAGAAGGTATTTTCATATCCAAAAGAAAGAAAATATCGTTGTTATACTTAGTGTTTTTCTTTAAAAATGATTTTATTTCTTCTGCTTTTGTAGATGTCCGAGAAATTTCCTTTTCTATGTTACTTGAATTCCCTTTTAAATAGAAATTACTTAAAATAGTAATTCCAATTAATGATAAAATGACTGCTAACTTTGATTTCATTGATGATTTGCTTTATAAGAAATAAACGACAATATGTCATTTTTAGTATAAAAAAAACGCAGATTCTCAGAAATATTTCATCTGTGAATCTGCGATAAATATTGTAATCTGTATTTATTTTTTATAAAACCTTTTGAATTGAAAATAAGCAATAGCTGAAATAGCTAATACAATTGCTAATGCGTAAGCGTAATAAACTACATTTTGTTCTTCTCCAGAAGCATAAGAATGCAATCCGCTTAAGTGAAAGTTTACTCCAAAATAAGTCATTAAGATACTTGCAAAAGCTAAAACCGACATAAAGTTATAAGCAAACAATCCGCGTAAAGCTGGTACAAAACGTGCATGAATTACAAAAGCATAAACCATGATACTAATTAAAGCCCAAGTTTCTTTTGGATCCCAACCCCAATAACGACCCCAACTTTCGTTAGCCCATTGTCCTCCAAGGAAGTTACCAATGGTCAGCATAACTAATCCAACCGTTAATGCCATTTCATTGATATAGGTAATTTCTTTAATGCTTAATTCAATTTTCTTTTTGTTGTTCTTATTTGTGAAAATCATTAAGAATAAAGCAACTAAACCTAATATCATTCCTAACGTAAATGGTCCGTAACTCGCTACAATAACTGCAACGTGAATCATTAACCAATATGAATTTAATACAGGTTGTAAGTTGGCAATACTTGGATCCATCCAATTCCAATGTGCAACCATTAAAATAATTGACGCAACAAAAGTTGTAGATGCAACAGTTAATTCTGATTTTCTTCCGAAAGCTAAACCGAAAAACATGGTTGCCCAACCTACATAAATCATACTTTCATAAGCATCAGACCAAGGAGCGTGTCCAGAAATATACCAACGAGCAATTAATCCAACTAAGTGTAAAAGAAATAATAAAATAATTATTCCGTGAAATACTTTTATTGCAACATTAACCCATTTCTTATCACTAAATATTTTAACGATAACAAAAACAAACATTAATACTCCAGCATACATATACCAAGAGAATAACTTCTTGAAAATATCGTATTTATTGTATAAAATCTCTGTATTTATTTTATCTTCAGAAAGCATTACTTTACCACCAAATTTCTTTTGGTAATTTGACAACCCTTTTAATAAACTTTCTGCATTTTTATAATTTTTAGATTGGGTGGCTTTACCTGCTTCACTAAAGTAAAATGGAATGATATTTTTTACAGTATCCAAATTTGTGTTAGTAGCATGACTCAATTCTAAATAAGAAGCCCATTTATTATTTTTATCGTTTGGAATTGGGAAAACTTTCAAAATTTGCCCGCTAATAGCCGAATATAATAAGTTTACTTTCTTATCTGCATCGATAAAATCTTTTTGAAACTGATTTGGAATTGCTTCTTTATAAGCATCTTCTGCTTGTTTTGTTAATTTATAATTTCCAAATTCATCAAAAAAGCTTATAAGCGGCGCATATTTTACATCTTTATCTACACCAATAATTTTACGAATACTATCGTTTCCTCTTTTTAAATATATGATTGGGATTTGATACCAAAACTCTGGAAAATGATTCATTGAAATTAACACCTGATCGGATGTCATACCTTCAAACGTATCATTTTTAGAAACTTTACGAAGTAATTCAGAAGAAAACGTATTTACCGGTTTCATTCTTCCGCTGATATCTTGAATAACTAAACGACCAAATTGTTCCGCATGTTCTTTCGAAACTACAAACTTCTTAATTTGTTTTAAAGATTGTTCAGCGGTTGGCATCGCAGGCTTTTCAATACGCTCTGAATGAGCATCATGATTATGTCCCGCATGATTATCTTGTGCAAAACCAAATAATCCGAAGAAAAACAACAATGCAGTTAACGCTTGTTTTTTCGCACGAATTTTATCTAATTTCTTTTTCAAATCATTAAAACGAGTGTTTTTATCAAATAAAATAGCCATTAAGCCAAAGTATAATAAGAAATATCCAATGTAAGTAATCCAAGTTCCCCAAAAATCGTGATTTACAGAAAGAACAGTACCTTTTTCATCTGGATCAAAACTAGCTTGAAAGAAACGGTATTCTCTATAATCTAGAATATTATTCATAAAAACACTATCCTTAAATGTTTTCGATTTCTGTTTATCTTGAATTTCTAACTTACTTTTATAAGCAGAATAACTTTTTTCTGTACCAGGGAATTTATCTGCAATAAAATCTTCTAATTTAATTGAGAAAGGTAATTCATGAACTTTACTTCCGTACATTAAAGTAAAATCTAATTTACCCAATTTGAAGCTTTTTGGTTCGCCTTGTTTTCCTTTTGAACCTAATAAGGTTACAATTTCTTCTTTCCCTTGTGAAGTTACTTTTACCACAATTGCATCATCTGTCTTTTTGTCTTTATAATCGTTATTCGATTTTAAAACAATTTCTCCTTTTTGCGCTAATTCTGGAAATACAAACTGACTTCCACCGGCATTATACAATGAACGGAACATTAACGGACTTGCTTGATCTTTAGAAACAGTTCCTTGAAATTTATCAGCCATTCGCATGAAATTACCATCAAAAGGCATTTGTATAGTATACGCTTCAGAAATTTTAGAAATATTTACAGCACCTTGCGTAAACTTATTAAACGCAAATAAAATATTATTGATGTTTTTTAATTCTCCTTCTTTTAAATAATGTTCTTTTCTGCTTCCAGCACTTGCTTCAACTAATTTAATGTACAAATCTCCATTTTTAGATGGTACAAATGTATTGGAAGCATTCATGATAAATTGTTGCAATTCAATTTCGAATGGCGTTTCATTAAATTTATCTGAATAATTAAAAGAATTATTTGTTGCTTGAGACAACAACATTTGTTTTTCAATTCTTTTTCGACTCATTTCACCATTGTATTCACCATCTACTAAAGCTGTGAAATGTGGCATGTCTGAATAAAAAATATTTGAAGATTCGCCTTCACGAATAGGCATTAATCCTTCATAACTGATATATCTGGTTACAAATGCTCCAATAATGATAAAAATGAACGACAAGTGTAATAACAAGGTTGCCCATTTTTCTTTTTTATACAATTGATATCTTTTGATATTTCCAAAAAAATTTATCACAAATAAAAACATAATAGCTTCAAACCACCATGTATTGTAAATAATAATTCTTGCTGTTTCAGTATTGTAGGCATCTTCAATAAAAGTTCCTGCTGCCATTGCGCCAGCAAAACCAATAAATAAAATCGCCATTAAACGTGTAGAATATAGTCCTGAAAGTATTTTTTGTAACATAAAATGCAGTCTTTTTTTAAAGTAGTGCAAATGTACAGAATAGAAATTAGAATTTAGAAATTACAATTTATAATTTGATGTTAAAACTATTTACGATTTACGATTTGGGATTTACGATTTGGAATTTGAGATTTACGATTTGGAATTTGGTATTTGGGATTTAGATATTGGGATTTATTTTAATAAAGCATTTTTACTTCTTTAATATCAAATAATTGCAAACTGTCGTCTTCCAATTCAATTTGAAGTAATCCGTTTGACAACACTTTTCTGATGATACCCATAAATTTATCGCCGTTTTTATCTTCAAAAGCTGAAGGAATATTTATTTTGAATAAGTTTTCATGATACACTTCCCAAAAATATTCCGACCCTTCATTTTTGTATCGATTAATATTAATCTGAAATTTTTTCAAAAAGGCAATTAATATTTCATCTTTACTCCAATCTTTATGAGTAATGTTTTTAATTGAACTTGCTTGAGGTAAATTAATAAAATTTTCCTGATTCACATTTATGCCAATTCCGATTACCGATAAGATTTCTGAACTACTTTTAAACTGATTTTCAATCAATACGCCACAAATCTTCTTTTTTTCTGACAAAATGTCGTTAGCCCATTTAATACTAATTTCAGGAATTTTTAATTCAGTTAATGTTTGAAAAATTGAAACAGCAACTATCACATTTAAATTAAAAACTTCTTCGAAATTTTGCAGCACATCTTTAATCAAAACGCTGAATGTAAGGTTTTTACCGCTTTCAACTTCCCAATTCGACCCGCGTTGTCCACGACCATTGGTTTGATTTTCTGCCCAAACAACAGTGAAATTTTCAACCGCTTGTTTAGAAGATAATTCTTTTAAATACGAATTTGTTGAATCAATGGCATTGAGTTTGATGATATGCATAAAAGAAATTTTGCTATTACTTGGTTGAAGTTTCAAAAGTAAAAACAAAAAATGATACCTTTGCACAAAACGAAAAAATAATAGATGACAAAAAATATTAGTACTGATGATTTGTTAACCAACATCATCAAAGGGATAGAAGATGTAAAAGGAATAGATGTTGATATTCTAGACTTAAGAGAAATAGACAATAGAGTTTGTGATTATTTTGTAATTTGTAATGGTACCTCAAATACTCAGGTTAATGCTATTGTAAATTCTGTTCAAAAAGTTGTTTCTAAAGAACTTAAAGACAAGCCTTGGCATGTAGAAGGAACAGATAATGGCGAGTGGGTATTGATGGATTATGTGAATATTGTTGTTCATGTATTCCAAAAACACATTAGAGAATATTATAACATCGAAAGCTTGTGGGGTGATGCAAAAATTACTTCACTTGAAAATAAATTTTAAACTAATATGTCAGAAAAAGATAACAAAAACAAACCAGTTATAAAAGTTGTAAAACTTGGACCTTGGTTTTTTCCTTTAGTTGCGATTTCAATAATTTTAATTATAAACTACTTTAATGGTGGTTTTGACATGAATTATCCGCAACCGACTTCAATTTCTAAATTTTATGATTTAACAAACAAAAATCAAATTGAAAAAGTTGATGTTTTAACTTCAAGCGCTGGAAATACTGCGGAAATTACTTTAAAAGCAGCTGTTTACAAAGCAAGTAAAGATGAAAAACTTAAAAATTTGACTAATGAAAAAGGACCACATTATATCGTTAAAGATGTTGGTAGCTTAGAGTTATTTCAAAAAAGATTAGAAGAAGCTAAAGCGAAAAATCTTATTTCTGATTTCGATTTAAAACCTACAAGTAATTGGGGTGAATGGGTTGGATTATTATTACCAACCATTATTTTCATTGGATTCTTCTATTTCATTTCTAAAAGAATGTCAGGTGGCGCAGGTGGTGGCGGACAAATTTTCAGTATTGGAAAATCGAAAGCTAGACTATTTGACGAGAAAAACGACACGAAAGTAACTTTTGAAAATGTTGCTGGGTTAGAAGGTGCAAAAGAAGAAATTCAAGAAATTGTAGAATTCTTAAAAAACCCTGAAAAATATACTGACATTGGAGGTAAAATTCCTAAAGGAGCTTTATTAGTTGGACCTCCAGGAACAGGTAAAACATTACTAGCAAAAGCCGTTGCCGGTGAAGCAAACGTACCTTTCTTTTCTTTATCTGGATCCGATTTCGTAGAAATGTTTGTGGGAGTTGGAGCTTCTCGTGTTAGAGATTTATTCAAACAAGCCAAAGAAAAATCTCCAGCAATCATTTTTATTGATGAAATCGATGCGGTTGGTAGAGCTAGAGGTAAAAACAACATGTCTGGTGGTAATGACGAAAGAGAAAACACCTTAAATCAGTTATTAACTGAAATGGATGGTTTCGGAACAAATACTAATGTTATCGTTTTAGCTGCTACAAATAGAGCCGATGTTTTAGACAAAGCTTTAATGCGTGCCGGACGTTTCGACAGACAAATTTATGTAGATTTACCAGACATTAGAGAACGTAAGGAAATTTTTGAAGTTCACTTAAAACCTATCAAAAAATCTGAAGAATTAGATACTGATTTCTTAGCCAAACAAACACCTGGTTTTTCTGGAGCAGATATTGCTAATGTTTGTAACGAGGCTGCATTAGTTGCTGCTAGAAAAGATAAAAAAGCTGTAGACAAACAAGATTTCTTAGATGCAGTTGATAGAATTGTTGGTGGTTTAGAAAAGAAAAACAAAATCATCACAAAAGAAGAAAAACACGCAATTGCAATTCACGAAGCTGGACACGCTACAGTTAGCTGGATGTTAAAATATGCAGCTCCTTTAGTAAAAGTAACAATTGTTCCTCGTGGACAAAGTTTAGGAGCGGCTTGGTACTTACCAGAAGAGAGACAAATCGTAAGAACAGAACAAATGTTAGACGAAATGTGTGCAACTATGGGTGGTAGAGCAGCAGAAAAAGTAGTTTTCGATAAAATTTCTACAGGAGCATTGAGCGATTTAGAAAAAGTTACAAGACAAGCTAGAGCGATGGTTACAATCTATGGTTTAAATGATAAATTAGGTAACATTACTTATTACGATTCATCAGGACAAACTGATTATAATTTCTCAAAACCATACTCAGAAGAAACCGCTCAAGTTATTGATAAAGAGATTTCTGCAATCATTGAAGAACAATACCAAAGAGCAATTACCATCTTAACTGAAAACAGAGAAAAGTTAGAAAAATTAGCTAGTATTTTAATTGAAAGAGAAGTAATTTTCAAAGACGATTTAGAAGAACTTTTCGGAAAAAGACCTTTCGAAAATATTCATGAAATATTAGAAGAATAAGTTATTAACAACTTTGTGTAAAAAATCTTAGCTTGAAAGTAATTTTAAGTTAAGATTTTTTTATATTTGAATGTTTAGAACTGAAAGATAAAGAGAATGAATATTTTTAAAAAAATATTTGGGAATCAGGACGATGTTGAAGACCAAGACAAAAAAAATCAAAAAAGTCCATATACGCCAGACGTTAACACGCCAATTGACGAGTTGTTTACCATAAATTTCAAAAATAATGGTGGAAAATTCATCTATTGTATAAATATGGCTGAAGTACACGAAAATTTTGAAAATATTCTTGAAGAAAATGATTGGTTTGAAAACGAAGTTCAATGTTTTGATTCTAGATTATTTCATTTTTTAGTTGAAAACAAATTAGAATATCAAAACGTTACCAACCCAACTTTCTTTTTTACTTCATGTGAAAACTTAATTGCTGATGAAGGTTCTATCTTATTTTCATCAAAACAATTAAAACATTATAAAATTGACGAATTACCTGCAAATATTATCGTTTTTGCTTCTACAAGTCAGCTTTCAATGACTAAAGGTGATGGTTTAAGAAACATCAAAAGTAAATACGATAAAGAATACCCAACAAATATAACTGCTATAAAATATTTCGAAAAAACGGGTGAAGAAGATTTTTTACACTATGGAAGTTGTCACAAAAATCTTTATTTAATTTTAATTGAAGATTTATAAATGAGTGAAACGTTAACAAGAGCAATAAGTGGCGCTGTTTATGTAGCATTATTAGTGTTTTGCACACTTTTCTCTACTCTTTCATTTCATATTTTATTCACAGTATTTATGTGTTTGTGCATTTATGAGTTTTCTATAATGACAAATTATAAATACTATTACTTTTTTGCCATGTTTGGCATTTTAATGTCGGTTGGACATTTTTTAAGTAACATTTTACCTGCGCAATTTATTTATGTAGCATTTGGATGTTTGATTTTCAATATTTTATTATTGTTTAACTTGTTCAACAACAAGTCTTTTACCAAATACCATAAAACGTACAGTCATTTATTTTTATACATTACTTTACCTTTTATTTTACTTTTATCTATTCCAAGTTTCATTAAACCCGCTAAATACGAAATTATTTTAGCTATTTTCATCATGATTTGGTGCAATGATACTTTTGCTTATTTAGTAGGTAAATCAATTGGTAAACATAAACTAATGGAGAAAATATCACCAAAGAAAACTATAGAAGGATTTGTAGGTGGTATAGTATTCACCATAATTGCTTCTATAATTATTAGTCAATTTTATACTTTTTTTAACGTAACTTTGTGGATTATTACAGCAATCATAATCACAATATTCGGTACTCTTGGCGATTTAGTTGAATCTAAATTCAAAAGAGAAACAGGAGTAAAAGATAGTGGAAACATAATGCCTGGTCATGGTGGTATTTTAGACCGATTAGACAGTGTAATTTTTGTGATTCCCTTTTTATATATTTTATATTTAATTTATTTTAACTATGCTTAAGTTTCATCCAGAAGGCGGAAAAATTATTTTAATTTCAACTTTAATAACAGTTGCTGGGATTTTTGGTGTTGATTATCTATTACACGATCAGAAAGTATTCCGTATTGTTTTACAATGCATTTTACTTTTTTTCTTAATAATGATTCTTCAATTTTTCAGAAATCCAACCAGAATTGCAGACAATAGCGACAATCATGTTCTAGCTCCTGTTGATGGAAAAGTAGTGGTTATCGAAGAAGTTTTCGAACCAGAATACTTTAAAGACAAACGATTAATGGTATCTATTTTCATGTCGCCAATAAATGTTCACGTAACACGTTATGCGGTTAATGGAATTGTAAAATATAGCAAATATCATCCTGGAAAGTTTTTAGTAGCTTGGCATCCAAAAGCAAGTGAAGAAAACGAAAGAACTACAGTAGTTATTGAAAATAGAGTGTATGGCGAAATTATGTATCGTCAAATTGCAGGTGCTTTAGCGAAAAGAATTATCAATTATGCTGAAGAAGGCATGAGAGTTGTTCAAGGTAAAGATGCTGGATTTATCAAGTTTGGATCAAGAGTAGATTTATACTTCCCTATTGGGACAGAAATCAATGTAAAACTTGGTGATAAAGCCATTGGTAATAAAACAGTAATTAGTAAAAAATAAATGAGCGAATTATCGTTAGATGAAAGATTTAAGGAAGCAATTCGAATCGCAAACGAACAAATTCCTAAAACTTCTGTACCGCAAGATGTACAGTTAGTTCTTTATGCTTATTATAAACAAGCACTTTCAGAAAACATAAGTTACAGTCATCACGGATACGAATCTGATGAACTTATTACAGCTTTTAAACAAAATGCCTGGATGCAAGTTCGTCATTTAAGTGCTGATGAAGCAAAAGAAAAATACATAGAAATAATACATCAAATGTTAAAAGATAGACAGTAATGTTTATCTTTTTTAATTTTGTATCGGTTTAAAATCAATAATAATTTATTAAATGAAAAACAAAATCATATTGTTACTTACAGTAACTACGCTAAGTCTTGTAAGTTGTAAAAAAGAAAAAGAATTAATTGAAGTTACTATTCCAGAACCTGAAAAAGTAGAAACAACTGCAATGGGAAATCCTGCTGATGTAAAAGCAGAAGATGAGGAAGGCGCTTTCCAAATGAAAGGTTTACCATATGCATATAATGCATTAGAGCCTTTTATAGACGCAAAAACTATGGAAACACATTATTCCAAACATCATGTAGGATATTGCAATAAATTAAATGCCGCATTAAAAGGAACCGATTTAGAATCAAAATCTATTGAAGATATTCTTCAAAAATTAGACATGAGTAAAACAGACATCCGTAATAATGCAGGTGGATATTACAATCATAATTTGTTTTTCGAAATTTTAAATGCAAACGGTGGCGATGCAACGGGTGAAGTTTTAGAAGCAATTAATAAAGATTTTGGCTCTTTTGAAGGATTTAAGAAACAATTTACAGAAAGTGCTACCAAACTATTCGGCTCAGGATGGGTTTGGTTAATTGTAGACAAATCAGGTAAATTAGTCATCACAACAACTGCTAATCAAGATAATCCACTAATGTCGAAAGCAGAAGTAAAAGGAACACCTATATTAACCTTAGATGTTTGGGAACACGCTTATTATTTAAAATATCAAAACAAACGTAAAGAATATATTGACGGATTTTTCAATATCATCAATTGGAATAAAGTCAATGAAAAATTCAATTCGGTTTCAACTAAACCAACAGAATAGTATTAAAAAAAATCCCGTCTTATTACAAAAACAAGACGGGATTTTTTATTTGTACTTAAAGTAATTATCTTAATTGGAAACTAGTTTTAGAAACTAAATCACCATTTTTATCAAATACATTTACAAAATACGATCCTGCAGAAATACTCTTAACGGGTAAATCTTCTTGAACTTGAACCGTTTTGTTTTCATATTTAATTGTTTTTTGGAAACTGTAAGGTAAATAAGTACTTCCGAATGTTTCTGTTTTCTTATCCCCTAACACATTGTTTTTACTATCAATTACTTGAACAAAATACGTTCTTTCACCAGTTTTAGCAATTTGATTTTCTGCAATAGTAAAGCTAATTTTTAAAACGTCTGCTCTACTCGCTTTATCCGTATCAATTTGTTTTCCAGAACTTCTTTGTTTAACAGCTAAAGTAGTTAAGTTTAAAACTGATAATTTTTGACCTTTTTCAACTGTTTTAGCTAAGTTTTCGTTTTTAGCCGTTAACGTATCATTTGCCGTTTTTACATTAGATAAAACAACGTTTGTACTATCTAAATTTTTAGTTAAACTCGTATTTTTCTCTTTTAATAAATTATTTTCAGCAATTAAATTATCCATTTCTCTTTTCAACTTCACGTACTCATTCTTGTATTTAGACATTTCCGCAACGTTTCCATCCGATTTTTTAAGTTTTTCTAATAACTCAACAATTTTAGCTTGCTCAGTTTCTAACTCACCTTTTAAAGCAGTATTATCAGCAATCGCAGCATCATATTCAGCAATTTTAGCT
The DNA here is from genome assembly GCF_900110615.1 of Flavobacterium urocaniciphilum. GTDB lineage: Bacteria > Bacteroidota > Bacteroidia > Flavobacteriales > Flavobacteriaceae > Flavobacterium > Flavobacterium urocaniciphilum. The sequence continues at coordinate 557,165 of NZ_FOEI01000002.1, read as the reverse complement.
TCTAATTCTTTCTGAAATTTTTCTTTTTCAGTCATTGTTTTTGTTAAAGTTGAATCAACTTCTGATTTGTCTTGATTCAATTTATACATGTAAGCTAAACTTCCCATTAAAAGTAACGCTAAAACTACAACAGCAGCTTTTAAACCTGAATTTCGCGGATTAGATTGGTTTAATTCCATTTTTTATGATTTAGGTTAATATTATTACAAATTTAAAATTTTATTTATTTTTATTACTATATAACGCTATGTTTCTTGAAAATATTATATTTGGAATGCTTATAAAACAAGTTATGGAAAAACTGAAAGTATTCAATTCTAAGGATTTAGCAAAGATTACACAACATAGAAGTGGCGAAATAAAGTTCGGAGAAAAGATTTTGACTGTTCCTGCCAATGAAAACTGGAAGGAATTTATTACAAATTGTAATGCAAAATTCGTTTTAATTGGATTACCAGAAGACATCGGTGTAAAAGCAAATATGGGTAGAGTTGGCACTGCTTCAGCTTTTGAAAGTGCTTTAAAAAGTTTAGTAAACTTCCAACACAACAAGTTTTGCAAAGGAAATGAATTAATAGCACTAGGTGAAATTGATTTTTCTAATGAAATGGAAATTTCAAAATCATTGAACCAACAAGACAAAGAAGACCGAAAAAAACTATTCAGTTTAGTTGAAAATATCGACAAAGAAGTTTCTTTTGTTATTAGTGCAATTGTAAAAGCGGGTAAATATCCAATTATTGTTGGCGGCGGACATAATAATGCTTACGGAAACATAAAAGGATTAGCGTTAGCCAAAGGAATGCCTGTTAATGCCATAAATTTTGATGCGCATACCGATTTTAGAATTATGGAAGGTCGTCATAGTGGAAATGGATTTACTTATGCTTTTGAAGAAGGATTTTTAAAACGCTATTTCATCTTTGGACTACATGAAAATTTTGTTTCTAAAAGTGTATTTAATACTTTAAAATCAATTGAGGATAGAGTTAAATATGTAACTTACGAAGAAATTGGAGTTCGAAAAGAAAAAAGTTATACTAATGAAATTACACAATCGTTAAAATTCATTTCTAATACACCTTTTGGTTTAGAATTAGATTTAGACGCCATACCAGGAATTCCTAGTAGCGCCATGACTTTAAGCGGATTTAGTGTAGAAAAAGCGCGTCAATTTGTACATTTAGCTGGAAGCGAAAACAATGCTAGTTATTTCCATATTTGTGAAGGCGCACCCGATTTAGATTCTTCAAACAACAATCATTTAACTGGAAAATTAATAGCAACTTTGATAATTGACTTCATTAAAAGTAAAAAATTTGAAGAAAACTAAGTAGTTAGCAATGATTTAAAAAAAGATTTAATTTTTTGAAAAAAAGTATTGAATTTTAAGATTGAAGTTTTAAATTTGTAAAATCAAGAAAAGAATAAGATTGTAATGAGTGAGTTGTCAAAAGTCATTGATTCTCTTGAAGTAAAATTCTTCAAATTATCAAAAAAATTGGAGAATTTAGAGCAGTTAAACCAAAATTTAACTCGAGAATTGACGGAAATTAAGGCAGCAGCACAAGAAAAAAACGAAAAACTTAGTGTTTTACAACAAGAGTTAGAAAGTTTAAAAATTACAAATTCTCTTCTAGGCAGTGAAGAATATAAAAGAGAAACAAAACTCAAAATAAATTCGTTGATTAGAGAAATCGACTATTGTATAGCTCAACTTTCTGAATAATTATGGCAGAAAAGTTAAAAATAAAAATATCAATTGCAGACAGAGTCTATCCATTAACAGTGGAAACAACTCAAGAAGAAGGTTTAAGAACAGCCTCTAAGAAGATAGATGCAACGATTAAAAAGTTTGAAGAAAGCTATGCAGTAAGAGACAAGCAAGATGTTTTAGCCATGTGTGCTTTACAATTTGCTTCTCAAATAGAACAAACTCAAATAGATAAATCTACAGATTTAGTAGATGCTTTTGATAGATTGAAAAAACTCGACGAAAAAATTGAAAGTTTCCTTTCAAAATAGAATTACGTTCATACAATAAACTAAAGATACTGCCCACATTAGTACATATTTGATAAACTCAACACTAACTATTAAAAGAGTGAATCTGCAATACTAAAGCACGTCCTATTCGTAGGAATCCTTGAACATTGCGCTAGCTCAAATCCTGTTTGAATCGAGTTTATTCAGACCCCTAATGTGGGCTTTTTTTATTAATCTAAACTATATTATGGAACCATTAAGTATAATAATTGGAATCGTCGCCGGAATAGCTTTAGGTTTTGGAATTGCTAAATTTCTAGAAAAAAGCAACGTTTCAAACCTAATCAAAAATGCAAAAAAAGAAGCAGGCTCTATATTAAAAGACGCTAAAGCTGAAGCTGAAACTATTAAAAAAGATAAATTACTTCAAGCAAAAGAGAAATTTTTAGAGCTAAAATCAGAGCACGAGAAAGAAATATTAGCAAAAGACAAAAAAATAGCTGAAGCTGAAAAAAGAACAAGAGATAAAGAATCTCAAATTTCTAATGAATTAGCAAAGAGCAAGAAATCTAACGACGAATTAGAAAACAAAATCAACGATTATAACAACAAAATTGAGCAATTAGACAAAAAATCTCAAGAAGTTGATAAATTACATAAAAGCCAAATTGAACAATTAGAAGTTATTTCTGGATTGTCTGCTGATGAAGCTAAAAATCAATTAGTAGAAAGCTTGAAAGCCGAAGCAAAAACAAATGCTATGGCACACATTCAAGAAACTATTGAAGAGGCTAAAATGACGGCTCAACAAGAAGCTAAAAAGATTATCATCAATACTATTCAACGTGTTGGAACAGAAGAAGCAGTAGAAAACTGTGTTTCTGTATTCAACATTGAATCTGATGATGTAAAAGGTAGAATTATCGGTAGAGAAGGAAGAAACATTAGAGCTATTGAAGCAGCAACTGGTGTTGAAATCATTGTTGACGATACTCCGGAAGCAATCATTTTATCTTGTTTCGATCCAGTAAGAAGAGAAATCGCTCGTTTAGCGTTACATAAATTAGTAACAGACGGACGTATACACCCAGCACGTATTGAAGAAGTTGTTGCGAAAACTCAAAAACAAATCGAAGAAGAAATCATCGAAGTTGGTAAACGTACAGTTATCGATTTAGGAATTCACGGTTTACACCCAGAATTAATTAAAATCGTTGGTAGAATGAAATACCGTTCTTCTTACGGACAAAACTTATTACAACACTCAAGAGAAGTATCTAAATTATGTGGTTTAATGGCTGCAGAATTAGGCTTAAACGTAAAATTAGCTAAAAGAGCTGGTTTATTACACGATATTGGAAAAGTACCAGAAACAGAAAGCGAATTGCCTCACGCAATTTTAGGTATGCAATGGGCTGAGAAATATGGTGAAAAAGAAGAAGTTTGTAATGCTATTGGAGCACACCACGACGAAATTGAAATGAAATCATTAATTTCTCCAATCGTTCAAGTTTGTGATGCTATTTCAGGAGCTAGACCTGGCGCTAGAAGACAAGTTTTAGATTCGTACATTCAACGTTTAAAAGACTTAGAAGAAGTAGCTTACAGCTTCCAAGGCGTTAAAAATGCCTATGCTATTCAAGCTGGTAGAGAATTACGTGTATTAGTGGAAAGTGAAAAAGTTTCTGACGATATGGCTTCTAACTTATCATTTGAAATTTCACACAAAATTCAAACTGAAATGACTTATCCAGGTCAAGTTAAAGTAACTGTAATTAGAGAAACAAGAGCTGTTAATATCGCTAAATAATCTAATAACTATATATTTTAAAGTCCGTGTTGATTCTTCATCACGGACTTTTTTTATGACTAAAACTTAAGGAATGCTACTCGGCAATAAACAATAATAGCCGACAAAATGCGTTAATTATAAATAGTTTCTTTCATTTTTAGGAAACTTTAAACTAAAAAAGGCACGAAATTTGAAGACACTCAATACAACCTAAAAACAAAAAGTGAAAAATAATAAATACCTAAATTCAATTTAATATTAACCTAAATTAATTATTATGAAAAAAGTCATTTTATTAGTAACTGCTTTTATTTCGATATCAGCTTTTTCACAAGAAGAATCAAAAAGTAATAGTGATGCAAAATTTGGTATCAAAGGCGGGTTGAATTATTCAACAGTTACTCAAGGAAAGTTTGAAGATGGTTTAGATCCTAGAACAAGTTTTTATGTAGGATTTATGGGTGAAATACCAATCGCAGAAAAAGTAATCTATATTCAACCTGAAATGATTTATTCACGTCAGGGTTTTGAGAATAATTACACATTTTTAGGCACAAATTATTCTGAGGAATACCAAATTGATTATATCAATTTACCAGTTTTATTAAAATTATATGCCGGAAATACCATTGCATTTGAATTAGGACCTCAATTCGGATTAAAAATTAATGAAAAAGTAGTGAATAATAATTCTGAAATTGAAAGAAATGACATCAATAGTTTTGATACCGCATTAGCCGGTGGATTATCATTAAACTTTGATGAGTTTTTCTTATCTGCTCGTTACACGTATAGTTTTAACGAAATAATAAAAAATTCTGATAGTAAAAATTCGGTATTCCAAATTGGAGGTGGATTTAAATTCTAATCAATAAGAAACAATAAAAAAGTCCGATTTCTATTGAAATCGGACTTTTTTATTTAATTAAAGTAACATTTATACCTTTTCGCAAAGTATTATGAATTTCAGCAATTGTATCAACTTGTTGAATTAGATTTTCAATTTCTGTTTCTGTAAGTCCATTTGCTTTAATATCAACTTTATAATTTATATTTTTAGCGGATTCACCCTCGCCTCCAAATTCACCAGAAACCAAAACATTTACTCCATCTATTACAACATTTCTTTTAGCCGCTTCTCTATAAATATCATTACAAAAACAAGTGGCTAAAGCTAAAAAAAGGAATTCTCCTCCATTTATAGATGAACCGTATCCACTTTCCTTTGGAGAAATTGAAAGTTGTTTTCCGTTATTTTCTGTTTCAACATTCACTTCATGAATTTGAAAACTACTTTTTATTGTTGCCGAAATTTTCATAATAAACTATTGAAATTCAGTAATATAAATTTATAAAAAAATCCCCAATGCATATTGAGGATTTAGATATTATAATTTAAAAGTTTATTTCTTAGATTTTGGCTTTGTTTTATTATTGATGACTTTAATCGCAACGTACATAAAAAGTATAAACGAAAGTAAGCGTAACCCCATAAATACATTTTCACTTTTCATAAAACTTAAAAACTTTAAATCGAAAGGCATCGCTAAAAAAGCTGCTATTATTGCAATAACCAATAACTTCGAATTGGTCATATTTTTGAAAAAATCCAACATATATTCTAATAATTAATTAAAGAATGAATCAACAAATTCTGTTTTATTAAACACTTGTAAATCTTCAATACCTTCTCCAACTCCAATGTATTTAACAGGTATTTGAAACTGATCTGAAATTCCTATTACAACTCCACCTTTAGCAGTTCCGTCTAATTTTGTAACCGCTAAACAAGAAACTTCAGTTGCAGCAGTAAATTGTTTGGCTTGTTCGAAAGCATTTTGCCCTGTAGAACCATCTAATACTAATAATACATCAGATGGTGCATGTTCAACCACTTTTTGCATTACTTTCTTAACTTTAGACAATTCGTTCATCAAACCAATTTTGTTATGTAAACGACCTGCGGTATCAATAATAACAACATCTGCATTTTGTGCTACAGCAGACTGTAACGTATCAAAAGCTACAGAAGCAGGATCACTACCCATTTGTTGCTTAACGATTGGCACACCTACTCTATCTGCCCAAATTTGCAATTGATCAATAGCGGCTGCTCTAAAAGTATCGGCAGCACCTAAAACCACATTATAACCCGCTTTTTTAAATTGAAAAGCTAATTTCCCTATAGTTGTTGTTTTTCCTACTCCATTTACACCAACAACCATTATTACATATGGTTTTGTATTGGTTGGAATAATGAATTCAGAATCATTTGCAGTATTTGTTTCCGATAAAAGCGAACCAATTTCTTCTCTTAAAATCAAGTTTAGTTCATCTGTACCCAAATATTTATCTTGAGCTACTCTTTTCTCTATTCTTTCGATAACTTTTAAAGTAGTATTAACACCTACATCAGAAGAAATAAGCACTTCTTCTAAGTTATCTAAAACTTCATCATCAACTTTTGATTTACCTGCAACCGCTTTAGTTAATTTAGAAAAGAAAGAAGTTTTAGTTTTCTCTAAACCTTTGTCTAAATTTTGTTTGGCTTGTTCACCAATTACAGGTTCCTTTTTTTCAGAAGAAAATATTTTTTTGAAAAAACTCATTTTATAATTTACTAATTAAATGATTTTTATATTAATTGAAGCAAAAGTAAAATAAAAAAAGCTACTTTCAAATGAAAATAGCTTTTTTAGTATCTATATAAGAATAGATTATTTCTTTTTTAAGAACTCATCAACTTCTTCAGGAGCCATTACTGACTCAACGAATGTATAAGCACCAGTCTTAGGCGACTTAACCATCTTGATTGCTTTAGTCAATCTTTTAGAAGCTGTTTGTAAAGTTGCTACGGTTTTCTTTGCCATGACTTATATTATTTAATTTCTTTGTGAACAGTTACTCTTTTCAAGATAGGATTGAATTTTTTGATTTCCATTCTATCTGGTGTGTTTTTTTTGTTTTTAGTCGTGATATAACGAGAAGTTCCTGGCATACCAGACTCCTTGTGCTCAGTGCACTCTAAAATAACCTGAATTCTATTACCTTTTTTTGCCATTTTGATATATATTTTAAATGATTAACAGATTATTTTACAAATCCGTCTGCTTTTGCTTTTTTCAAAACCGCAGCAATACCATTTTTGTTAATTGTTTTTAAAGCAGCTGTAGAAATTTTTAATGTTACCCATCTATCTTCTTCAGCAATGTAAAAACGCTTTTTTACTAAGTTAACAGAGAATTTTCTCTTTGTTTTATTCATAGCATGAGAAACGTTGTTTCCAACCATTGCTCTTTTTCCTGTTAGTTCACAAACTCTTGACATTATTCTAAACTTTTATATCGTTATTCTAAATAAGGGTGCAAAGAAAAGAATTTTTACTTTACTATGCAACTATTTTTTATTAGTTTTTTAAAATTATTTCATTTAGCATTTCAAATGCTTTGCCAACCGCCCTATCTATAACCTTTTCACGAGGTTGACCAAAATTAAATTCTTCAACAAAAACAGTATTCGATGTGGCTAAAGCAATAAAAACCGTTCCGATTTCAGCATCACTGTTTCCTTTTGTTGGACCTGCATTTCCAGTTGTAGCAATTGCAAAATCTGTTTTAAAAATACTTTTACAATTTTCTGCCATTTCTTTAGCTACTTCAGCACTTACTACAGAAAAAGTATCAATTGTATTTTTATCTACTTTAAGCACTTCACATTTGACTTCGTTTGAATAAGCCACAATACTTCCGTTAAAATATCTTGAAGCGCCAGATACAGAAGTAATTTGCTGTGCTATTTTACCACCTGTACAACTTTCTGCAGTGGACAAAGTTAAGCCTTTTTCTGCTAATTTTCTACCAATTACCACTTCAATTGATTCATCTTCATCAAATCCGACAATTATTTCTCCAATTATGGGTTTTAATTTTTCTACTTCATTTAATATTGCTTCGTTTAGAGCTTGTTCATTTTCACCTCTAGCCGTTAAACGTAATCTAACTTTACCCGGACTTGGTAAATATGCTAATTTTATAAAACTTGGTAAATTTAATTCCCAATTTTCAATTTGCTCAGCAATTAAACTTTCTCCTCGACCATACGTCATTAATGTTTTATGCACAATAAATGGTCGATCATATTTTTCAATTAAAAAAGGAACTACTTCGTTATCAACTAAATATTTCATTTCAAAGGGCACACCAGGAAGTGAAATAAAAACGGTATTTTCTTGCTCCATTAACATTCCAGGAGCAGTTCCCACTTTATTAAATAGCACTTTTGCTTTTGAAGGAACCAAAGCTTGTTCAATATTTACTTGAGTAATTGGGCGTTTGTAAAATCCTTCTATCATTTCTTTAACATGACTCAACACTGAATCATTTTGAATTAATTCATCACTGAAATATTCACAAAATGTTTTTTTAGTAATATCATCTTTAGTTGGACCTAAACCGCCAGTAATAACAACAACGTCAAAATTATTTTGAAGTTTGGCTAATGTATTTAATATATGAGTTTTATCATCGGAAATTGACAACATTTCATGAGTTGCGATTCCAATTTTATCTAGAGCTTTTGAAATATAAGATGAATTTGTATCAACAATTTGTCCGATTAAAATTTCATCTCCAATAGTTACTACTGCTGCTTTCATTGTGTTTATTATTTGTGTAAAAATAAGAAAACCACGCCAAAGCGTGGTTAAAGTAAGTATTTATTTTGTGTTTATTATAAATTAAAATCTTTTTTGATTTCTACAACAGCTTCCTCTACTCTATTTCGTAAAGATTTGAAAACGTCTTTAATTTCTTTGCGCTTCCCTTCTTGCTTTGTCCAAGTCATAACCAACATATTGTCATCATAAGCCATATCCATACCTAATAAATCTAATGTTGGTTTAATTTTATGTGCAGAAGCATACGCTCTTGTATAATCTTTCAATTCAATAGCGTCTTTCATCGATTTAATTTCCACAGGAACTTCTTCTAAAAACAAAGAAACTATCTGTAAAGCGAAATCATTATCGTTTTCAGAAATCTCATAAACCTTTGATAAATTGTATTGTAATGCCATCTATTTTACTTGAATTTTAAAAACTTGTTTTCCTTCTAAATATCCTTCTAAAACATCATTTTCTTTAACAGATGCTACACCTTGAGGTGTTCCTGTAAAGATAATATCACCTTTTTTAAGAGTAAAATATTGTGAAACATAAGATACTAATTCATCTATTTTCCACAACATTAGGGAAGTATTACCTTTTTGAGCTACTATATTATTTTTTCGCAATTCAAAATTAATGTTTTCCAAAGAAGAATAATTTTTTTTCGGTAAAAAGTCACCAATAATCGCTGAATGGTCAAAAGCCTTTGCTTTTTCCCAAGGCAAACCTTTTTCTTTTAAAGTAGTTTGTAAATCGCGAGCCGTAAAATCAATACCCAATCCAATTTCATCATAATATTTATGTGCGAATTTTGGACTAACATACTTACCAACTTTACAAATTTTTACTAAAACCTCAACTTCATGTTGAACATCATTACTAAATTCAGGAATAGTAAATGGTGTTTGTTTTGGCAAAATTGCCGTATCTGGTTTCAAAAAAATTACCGGTTCTGATGGACGTTCATTTTCCAATTCTGCAATATGGTCTGCATAATTTCTACCGATACAGATAATTTTCATATTATAATTTTGTATTTAATTTTTTTAATTTAATAGCCGTTAAAACCTTTTTAGTATATAAAGGAAAATCCGCATTTTGAATCCAACCGTAATATCCAGGATCTTTTTCAAAAACATCATCAACCAATTGATTTTTATATTTACCAAAAGTAAACATCTCTTGACCTTTATCATTTAAAGCCACAAAACCAGCAAAATCGACCGCTTTTTTACGAGTTGTAAATTCAGAAAGCTTTTTCATATCATTTTCTAAATCTTCATATCGATCTAATTGCGCTTTCATAATTTCATAAGTTGCCATTGTATCTGCTTCTGCACTATGCGCATTTTCCAGACTTTGACCACAATAAAATTTCAATGCTGCACTTAAAGTTCTTTCTTCTTTTTTATGAAAAATAGTTTGCACATCAATTGATACTCTGTTTTTCATATCAAAATCGACACCTGCGCGTAACATTTCTTCAGCCAATAATGGAATATCAAATCTATCAGAGTTATAACCTGCTAAATCTGCATCTTTTATCATTGCAAAAACTTGTGGTGCTAATTCGGCAAAAGTAGGTTCGTTAGCTACTTTCTCATTAGAAATACCATGAATCGCTGTAGATTGCGGTGGAATTGGAATCGTTGGATTTACCAACCATGTTTTACTTTCTTTATTTCCATTTGGAAATACTTTTAGTACAGAAATTTCAACAATTCTGTCTTTACCTACATCAATTCCTGTCGTTTCTAAATCGAAAAAACAAATTGGTCTTGTTAACTTCAGTTCCATTTTAACATTTTGGCTCACAAAGATATAATTTTGTAACAAAAATTACTATTTCTGTGATATTAATAACAATTTTTAAACCTGAAACTTTTAATTTTAAATCAATAAAAATTGATAATCAAATAATTAGAAAATAAATTATTTTAACTTTTTACTGATTTAATTTTTCGTTGCAAGAAATAAATGATAATTATTTCAGCAATTAGTAGATTAAAAGTCCAACCCAACCAAGCAACAATTCGATAAACGTCCATTGGTAAAGGATGGAACAAAAATACAATTATGTATTTAAACAATCGCAAAGAGATTGCAGAAAGTGTTAAAGCAAAACTTCTTATAGCGAATTTGTTATGATTTTTGATGTCTTTTTTCAAAACATAATATACCGACATAAAAGTAAAACTCATCCATAAAATGGATAATAGCACAAATGATACTTGAGAAATCATTCCACCATTTGCATGATACGACATTATTAATCCACTTGGACCAGAAAGAAACAATATGATTATTGCATATGCCCTTCCCGACCATCGATGTATTTTAATAAATTTTCTTTTGATGGTTTTAGAGAATTGCAAAAACCCTAAAATCATTAAGAAAATACTCGTATACACATGCGTAAAGAAAGCTACTTTATAATAATCTAATGCAATTTCATCTTGTTTGATACGAAGAAAAGCCACATCTGTATTATATGGAATATACTGAAGGGTAATTAATAACAATAAAAAGGAGAAGTAAAAATAACTTCCCCAGATTATATATTTTAAAGATTTAGCAAACATTATCTACCGAAATGATCGTAATATTCTTTTGCATTTTGTTCGTAACGTAATAATAACGCAATATTTTTCTTTTCAATATAGGTTAAATCTTTTGTTACATCAGAATAAACAGGCATGTACCAAGAATGATAATCAAAAAAACTACGTAATGTTTGATCTCTAAAAGCAAATCCATGACGAGCGAAAATTAAATTTCTTAAGACAAACACATCTCCTTTAGATAAGTTTTCCACCAATTCTTTTTTAAGAATTTCTGTAGACGGATTAATATGATAAATGGTATCGGTAGTGGTATAAAATTGTTCGTCATCATACGATTCTTTAATTGGATTACCAACACTATCTTCAGAGTCGTATTCTACTTTTTTAATGGTTGATTTATGAAAATCAACATATCTATCCTCAATTTTTGCATTCGGATCATATTCGAAAATACGTTTCTTTAAACTCAATTTTCTTTTATTGACTTTAATTTGATCCTTTTTAAATGCTTCCCATTTTCCATTTAAAAGAGTATCCTGTTTTTTAATAGTTAATGCAAATTGACCATCTGATTTTTCATTACCTGGCTCTTTTACATTAATACTGAATTCATAAGGTGTTTCAGAAAGTTTTCCTTTAAATTTTTGAATATTTCCACTTACAACAGAATGTCCAGTGATTTCATCTCCTTTGATTTTATCAATAGAAAAAGTAATTTTTTTTCTGTACTCATAATCAATTCCGTAAAAATCTTCATTAATTTCTTCATCTTCATTCACATCATAATCAGAATCATCAATAAATTCACCAACCCAATACCCTAACAAATCGGCTTTTGCCGTAATTGTTAAATTCGAATTAATTGTTGGTTCATCAAATTTGATATTCTCAGCAATTAAAAAATCATTTTTAGCTTCTGTTTTGATAGCATCCTTGCAACTAAACAAAGCTAATGCACTTGCGAAATAGATTATTTTTTTCATAATTTTTTACTAGTTAATTGATTACTTGAAGAATATCAAATAGCGTACCAAATATATTAACTAAAATTAACAAATTTTATTGTATAAAAAAATGCTTGATAATTTATACCAAGCATTTTAAATATTTATGTTTTTGAATATTAGATATCTCTATTAATATCCCAAGCTTCTAAATAATCTGCCACTCGTTTAACGAAACTTCCACCTAAAGCTCCATCTACAACTCTGTGATCGTAAGAGTGAGATAAGAACATTTTCTGACGGATTCCGATGAAGTCACCTTCTGGAGTTTCGATAACCGCAGGTACTTTTCTAATAGCTCCTAAAGCTAAAATACCTACTTGTGGTTGGTTGATAATTGGCGTTCCGAAAACTGAACCAAAAGTACCAACGTTTGTAACAGTATAAGTACCACCTTGAGTATCGTCTGGTTTTAATTTTCCAGCTTTAGCACGATTACCTAAATCGTTTACTGCTTTAGCCATTCCTACTAAGTTTAATTGATCCGCATTTTTAATTACTGGAACAATTAAGTTTCCGTTTGGTAAAGCTGCAGCCATTCCTAAATTAATGTTTTTACGTTTGATGATGAAATCACCTTCAACCGAAATATTCATTCCTGGGAAATCTTTCAATGCTTTAGCAACTGCTTCCATGAAGATTGGTGTGAACGTTAATTTTTCACCTTCTCTCTTCTCGAATACATTTTTAACTTTATCTCTCCATTTTACAATGTTAGTAACGTCTACTTCAATAAACGACTGAACGTGAGCCGAAGTTTGAACCGATTCTACCATGTATTTAGAAATCAGCTTACGCATTCTGTCCATTTCAACCATTTCGTCACCACCATTTAAAGATGGAGCTACTTTTGGAGTTTCAACTGGAGTTGAAGCTACTGGTTGAGCAGCAACAGGTTGTGGTGTACTTACAACAGCACCTGATTTTCTAGTTTCAATATATTTTAAAATATCTTCTTTATTAACACGACCGTCTTTACCAGAACCCGCAATTGATTCTAATTCAGCTAATGAAATTCCTTCTTCTTTAGCGATGTTTTTCACTAATGGAGAAAAGAATTTTTCTGAAGTTGAAAAGTCTGGAGCTGCAACTGCTTCTTTAGCTACCTCAACCGCTTTTGCTACCTCAGCAACAGCTGGAGTTTCAACTTTTGCAGCCGCTGGAGCTGCTTCTACTGCACCACCTTCTGTTTCAATGATTGCAATTGTTTGTCCAACTTGAACAACATCATCAACATTAAACAAAATCTCAACTAAAGTTCCAGAAACTTCTGATGGCACTTCACTATCAACCTTGTCTGTTGCAATTTCTAAAACTGCTTCATCCATTTCAATAGTTTCTCCAACTTTTTTTAACCAATTTGTAATGGTTGCTTCCGCAACACTTTCTCCCATTTTTGGAAGTTTTAATTCAAATCTTGCCATATTATTATAGTAATGTTGTCTTCTTATCTTTGGAATGCAAAATTAATAAATATTTTCATGTTTTATCACGAAATCATCAAAAAATCATTTTTTTATAACTTCACCTCTATCGTTTGCATTATTGCTACCAATTAGGTAATTTGATTGCGAAATATAGTTCTTAAAAGTAATATTCTTTGATTTATTATTTTCCATAAATTCTATAATTTCTTTAAAAGAAAAAGAATTCGTATCAAAAATCACTTCAATATTAATATTTTTATTCGACTCAAATTGCTTAAATTCAGTTAAATATTCAACTGGTTTATTCAAATTTAAATCTAAATTATCTTTAGAAAAAATCACATATTTTTCAATCTTTCTAACTGTATTTTTCTGTTGTTTTTGCTTGAAAATAGTAAATACGAAGCTTCCAACTTGCATCATAACATCAAAAACTACTGATTTTTTGAAATGTTTTTTATAGAAAAACTGCATCGCTTCTCGAAAACGCTTTAAGTATTTCTCATCTCGAACCGTACTTTCACCTTTATAATGAATTACCGAAGTTTCATGAAAATAGTAATTGTTTTTTCCTAATTTCTGAATCATAAAACTCAAATCGATATCATCCGAATACATGAAACAATTTTCATCAAAACCGCCTACTTGCAGATACAAATCGCGTTTCATAACCATAAAAGCGCCGACCAAAATATCCACTTTTCCCGATTGATTTTCTGTTAAATGTTGCGCATAATATTTCCCGAAAAAATTAGAAAATTTATACAAACCGAAAATTTTGGTAAAAGCTACCCAAGGTGTTGGAACGCCACGTTTACTTTCAGGAAGAAAATTTCCTGTTCCATCGATTAATTTACAACCGATGATTCCAATTTGGGAAGAGATTGCTTCGTACCTCGCAATGACTTTTGAAAAAGTATCTTCTGCAACTACAGTATCTGGATTTAAAATACAAATGTATTCGCCTTTTGCTTCTGCAACTGCAATATTATTTCCTTTTGGAAAGCCTACATTTTCCTTGTTTTCAATTAGCTTGATATTAGGAAACAACTGCTTCATCATCTCACAACTATCATCCGAAGAATTATTATCAACCACGATAATTTCAGCATCAAGGTTTACTAGCGCTTTTTGAACACTAAGTACACATTGCTCTAAAAAATAACGAACGTTATAATTAAGGATGATTACGGATAGTTGCATATAAATTAATGTGTCAATTATCGATTAGTCGATTAGACAATTGATTGATACGTCAAAGTTGCAATTTTTATTTATGAAATGCAAAAATCTAAATTTCAAATCTCAAATAATAAACCTACTTTTGCAGCTACAACAATGGCACTTTGCCTTATCGTCTAATTGACAAATTAAATATGAATTACCTTTCAGTCGAAAACATATCAAAATCATACGGAGAACGTGTTCTTTTCAAAGACATTTCTTTCGGAATTAACAAAGATCAAAAAATTGCTTTTATCGCGAAAAATGGTTCGGGAAAAACTACCATTATGAATATCATTAATGGTTTTGATGAGCCTGATACGGGGCAAGTTGTGATTCGAAAAGGAATTCGTATGGCGTTTTTGAGTCAGGATTTTAATTTGCAAAACGAATTAACGATTGAAGAAAGTATTTTCGCTTCAGACAATGAGATTTTAAAAGTCATTGAACAATACGAAAAAGCGTTAGAAAATCCGGAAGACGAAGAAAGATATCAAAAAGCGTTTGATGATATGGATCGTCATAATGCTTGGGATTTCGAAACACAATACAAACAAATTTTGTTCAAATTAAAGCTAGAAGATTTAAAACTAAAAGTTAAGAATTTATCGGGTGGACAAAAAAAGCGTTTATCCTTAGCGATCATCTTAATTAACAAACCTGATTTCTTAATTCTGGATGAGCCTACCAACCATTTAGATTTAGAAATGATTGAATGGTTAGAAGATTATTTCGCGAAAGAAAATATTACGTTATTTATGGTTACGCACGACCGTTTCTTTTTAGAGCGTGTTTGTAACGAAATTATCGAATTAGATAACGGAAAAGTATACCAATACAAAGGAAATTACTCGTATTATTTAGAGAAAAAAGAAGAACGTCAGATTTCTGAAAACGCTACGATTGATAAAGCTCAAAACTTATTCATTAAAGAATTAGCATGGATGCGTCGTCAACCGAAAGCGAGAACTACAAAATCGAAATCGCGTCAGGATGATTTTTACAAAATCAAAGAAGTTGCTGAAAGTCGCCGTAAAGAAAATGTGGTAGAACTTGAAATCAACATGGAGCGCATGGGAAGCAAGATTATCGAAATGGTAAAATTGAACAAAAAATTCCCAGACAGAACCATTTTAAATGATTTTTCTTATGCTTTTCAACGTGGTGAACGTATCGGAATTATTGGTAAGAACGGAACAGGAAAATCGACTTTCTTAAACATTTTAACCAAAACAATGGAACCCGATTCTGGTAAAGTTATTATCGGAGATACGATAAAAATTGGCTATTACACGCAAAGTGGTATCAATCCGAAACCTGGTCAGAAAGTTATTGATATTATTAAAGAATACGGAGAATATATTCCGTTAACAAAAGGAAAAATTATTTCTGCATCACAATTATTAGAGCGTTTCTTATTTGATGCGAAAAAGCAATACGATTTCGTAGAAAAACTGAGTGGTGGTGAGTTGAAACGTTTGTATTTGTGTACGGTTTTAATTCAGAATCCGAATTTCTTAATTTTAGATGAGCCAACGAACGATTTAGATATTGTAACCTTAAACGTTTTGGAAAGTTTCTTATTGGATTATCCAGGTTGTTTGTTGGTTGTAAGTCACGACCGTTATTTCATGGATAAAATTGTAGATCACTTATTTGTCTTTAGAGGCGAAGGTGAAATTGAAGATTTCCCAGGAAATTATTCTGATTTTAGAACATATGAAGATTCTGCTGAACCAAAAGTTTTAAATAGTGTTAGTACGGAAAAGAATACTTGGAAAGAAAAAACAGTTAAAGCCGGATTAAGTTTTAATGAGCAAAAAGAGTTCAATAAAATTGAAAAAGATATTAAAGATTTAGAATACCAAAAGAAACAAATTGAACAAGAATTTGCTGATGGAAAAGTTGCTGATGATAAAATTGAAGCGAAAGCGAATGAATTGCAAAAAGTGATTCAAACGTTGGAAGAAAAAGAAGAACGTTGGTTTGAATTGAGTTCGAAAATTGAGTAATTAGTCTCAGTTTACAGTCTCAGTCTCAAATTACAGTTTATAATTTATATGCCTTTAAAAATATTAATATGGATTTTACAGAATTATTAGCCTTTAAAAAATCATTTAGTTTAGCAATGGAAATTTTTTATGTTTCAAAATCATTTCCAAAAGAAGAAAAATATTCGTTAACCGACCAAATTAGAAGAAGTTCTAGAAGTGTTTCTGCAAATATTGCTGAATCATACAGAAAAAGAAGGTATGTAAAACATTTTGTAAGCAAATTAACAGATAGTGAGGGAGAAAATTCCGAAACTAATGTTTGGTTACAATTTGCTTTAAATTGTGAATATATTACTATCGAAAAATTCAATGAACTCAATGAACAAAATAAAGAAATTGGAAAACTAATTAATTATATGATAAATAATCCAAGTAAATTTGGATGTTCTGAAAACTGAGACTGAGACTGAGACTGAGACTGAAAACTAAAAAATGTTACAACAAATTAAATCCTATATAAAATTCCTATATCACGCCAAAAACGAACATGGAGTGCATTCGCCATTTGTGTTTGATTTGATTACAAAATGTTTTTACGATAAAACGAAATATCCTGAATACGAAGCTTTAAAACACTACAGAAAATCGCTTTTAGCAAACAAAAACACAATTGAAGTTACCGATTTTGGAGCGGGTTCACGCGTTTTTAAATCGAATACTCGTGAAATTTCCGCCATTGCAAATAACGCTGGGATTTCAACAAAAAATGCCAAATTACTTTTTAGAATAGTTAAGTATTTTCAACCAAAAGAGATTCTAGAAATTGGTACATCTTTAGGATTAGCGACTTCTGCCCTTTCATTGGGACACAAAAACTCAAAAATTATCACTTTAGAAGGCTGTCCGAATACGATGCAAGTCGCAAAATTCGAATGTTCAAATTCCAAATTCCAAAATATTGAATTCATAAACACAGAATTTACAAGTTACCTTCAAACTAAAAACAACAAACCAAAAACAATAAATTTAATCTACTTCGACGGTAATCATTCTCAAAAAGCAACCTTAGAATATTTTGAAAGTTTATTACCAACGATATCGAATGAATCTGTTTGGATTTTTGACGACATTCATTGGTCGGCCGATATGGAAGAAGCTTGGGAAATCATAAAAAATCATCCAAAAGTAAAAGTTACTATTGATACGTTCCAATGGGGAATTGTATTTTTTAGAGCCGAACAAGAAAAGGAACATTTTATTATCAATCCTTCAAAAAATTGGAGTTCTAAGATATTTGAAAAAATTAGAATCTGATTGTAACAAAATTTACTTTTTTACAATTTTAGCAAAAAATGTTTTACCTGCTTTAGTAACAGCAACTATATATATGCCAGAATTTAAATTTTGAACATTTATTTGATTTTCAATTTGCTTTTGTTCGATTATCACTTTTCCTAATAAATCATATATTACTACATTTTCAACCTTAACACTATCATTAGAAACAATATTTAAAACTGATTCAATTGGATTTGGATAAATTGAAAAAGATAATTTTTCATGACTATCAATATTCATTAAAGGACAATTTATGTCTAAAGGTAATAATGATGTCGTATTAGTACCATTACCTAATTCACCATAAAAATTATAACCCCAAGTTGATAGCGATTGATCATTTTTTAAAGCTATGGTATGATATTCACCAATTGTTGCAAATTGCCAATTAGTATCTGAACCAACTTGTATAAAGTTGTTGCTTTGTATAGTTGTTCCATTTCCTAACATTCCATAAATATTATGACCACTAATCCATAAGGTTTTATTGGTCTTTATCGCGATTGAATTATCCATACCCACTCCAATTTCTTCCCAATCATTTTGAGTACCAATTTGAGTAAAAATATTTAAATCATTAGTTGAACCATTAGCTAATTCGCCAAAATAGCCCTCACCACAAGAATAAATTGTACCGTTTGTTTTTAAAGCTAATGAATTATAATCACTCGCCAATGCATTTTTCCAATTTGTATCTGTTCCTACTTGTATTGGCACATAAGAATCAGTATTATTTCCATTTCCAAATTGACCTGCACCATTATAACCCCATACCCAAAGAGTTCCATTGTTTTTAATAGCTAAACTATGTGTTGGACCAGCAGATATTTTTAACCAATCCGTATCAGTTCCTATTTGAGTTGGAATATTTTTATCAACTAAAGTACCATCACCCAATTGTCCGTAATTGTTGTTATCTCCCCACGCCCATAAGGTCCCATTATTTTTCAAAGCTAAATTAGACCAATAGGTAGCTGAAATAATTTTCCAATCGTTATCAAAACCAACTTGAGTGGGAACCAATTTATTAACATAAGTACCATCTCCCAGTTGTCCCATTCCATTATAACCCCAAGTCCATAATGTCCCATTTGTTTTTAATGCTATTGTATGACTTCCTCCTGCAGATACGCTCTTCCAATTAGTATCATTTCCAATTTGAATAAAAAAGTTTTTATCAGTAGTAGTCCCGTCACCTAATTGCGCACCAAAATTACCGCCACAAGCCCATAAAGTTCCGTCATTTTTTATTGCAAAAGTTGTATAAAGACCTGCAGAAACAGATTGCCAACATTGCGCATTTACGCTGGTAATAGAACAAAAAAGCAAAAAAAGTATAATTATTTTCCTCATAATTCACCAAATATAAAGAAAATTATAAAATTAAAACAGCAATCTCTTGTAACAAAAATTCAATTCCAACTACTTATTGGTAACATTTAATAAAACTGTTTACTAAAATGAGTACTCCAATAATCGACATTAAAGACATTACACGTGATTTTCAATTAGGTAACGAAACGGTACACGTTCTAAAAGGTATCGATTTAAAAATTGAAAAAGGTGAATATGTAGCACTTATGGGGCCATCTGGTTCTGGGAAGTCGACTTTAATGAACATTTTAGGATGTTTGGATACTCCAACTTCTGGTAGTTACATTTTAAATGGTAAACAAGTTAGTGAAATGCCAGATAACGAATTGGCTGAAATTAGAAATAAAGAAATCGGTTTCGTATTTCAAACGTTTAATTTAATGCCTCGAACTACTGCATTAGATAATGTAGCCTTACCTATGGTTTATGCTGGATATTCTAAAAGTGAACGAAACGAACGTGCGACTGAAGTGTTAACTCAAGTTGGATTAGCAGACAGAATGGACCATAAACCGAATCAGCTTTCTGGAGGACAACGTCAGCGTGTAGCAGTTGGAAGAGCATTAGTAAACAAACCTTCGATTATTTTAGCTGATGAGCCAACTGGAAACTTAGACAGTAAAACTTCTGTTGAGATTATGAAATTATTTGGCGAAATTCATGCGAATGGAAATACTGTAATTTTAGTTACTCACGAAGAAGATATAGCTGATCATGCGCATAGAATTATTCGTTTACGTGATGGTGTAATTGAAAAAGACACTAAAAACGAAAATATTATTTCTTATTAATTTCTTGACATCTGTAACCATTTCTTAATGGTTAACTAACACACAAATATTTATTCAAGTGTAATATTGCTTAAAATATTACATCGCAATGAAATTCAAATCTGTCAAAATAATTTTTTGCATTTTTAGCATCTTAATTTTCTTTAGTTTTAAATCAAAATTTCATGAAACTTCTTCAGAATTAAAAACCAATTTTGCTTTAGAATTAAAAAATGAAATTGAAACTTTAGAACTTCATACTAAAGCGTTTAGAGAAAATAAAATCTCAATTGACTCTTTACAAAAAGTCTATTTAGATTGCCGAAAAGCGTATAAAAAAGTGGAATTTCAATTGGCTTTTCAATTTCCAGAATTCATTTCATCCAAAATTAATGGCGCGCCACTTTTACATATTGAAAAAGAGAATTCTCGACCAATTCTTGCTAATCCGGAAGGATTTCAGGTTTTAGATGAACTAATTTTTTCAGAAGAAAACATCGAAAACAAAAATGAAATTGCCAATTTAGCCATCCGATTAGCCAATAATTACGATATAGTTTATCGAAAAATATCTGTAAATCCATTAAATTCTGCCGATGCGATATTAGCCATTCGTTTACAATTAATTAGAATTTTCACTTTAGGAATTACAGGTTTTGACACTCCAGGTTCAGTTAACGCTATTGAAGATGCTTGTAATTCATTAATAGGAATTAAAGATTTTATTGAAGAACATTCAAATGTAATGCCTGAAAAAGAGAAGAATGAAATGCTAGTTAAAATCGAAAATGCTATATTATTTTTAAAACAATCCAATTTCGAAAATTTAGATCGATTAGCTTTTGTAAAAAATCATTTAGACCCTATTTATGCGGATTTGTTACCTTTTCAAAAAATACAAAATTTGAATTTCACCACTTCTTGGAATCCGAATAGTACTTCATTATTTGATAGTCAGTTTTTAGATCCGTATCAATTCACCAATCTAAAAAAAGAAGAAGATTCGGATGAATTGCGACGTTTGGGAAAATCGTTATTTTTCGATTTGATGTTGAGTCAGGATAACAAAATGAACTGCGCCACTTGTCACCAACCCGAAAAAGGATTCGCAGATGGAATAGCCAAATCGATGAGTAATAAAAATGGTGTGACGGTAATGAGAAACTCACCTACACTATTAAACAGTGCATTTGCTGACAGGTATTTTTACGACTTAAGAGCATATACTTTAGAACAACAAGTAGAACATGTAATTTTTAACAAATTAGAATTTAATACTACTTATACTGAAATTCTTAACAAGTTAAATTCAAATGAAACATACAGCAAAAAATTCAAAAAAATCTTTAAGAAAAATAAAATTACCAGAGAAGATTTCACAAAAGCTTTAGCTTCTTACGTTTTATCGTTACAATCTTTTAATAGCGCATTTGATAAATATGTACGTGGTGAAAGTTCAAGCTTAGAGGATTCCGCAAAAAGAGGATTCAATTTATTTACAGGAAAAGCCAATTGTGCGACTTGTCATTTTTCACCAACTTTTAGCGGTTTGGTTCCACCATTATATACAGAAAACGAAAGTGAGATATTAGGTATTTTATCGAATCCGAATTCAAAAGAATTAGACGAAGATGAAGGAAGATATTCAAATGGTGTTTTATATGAAAAATCGTGGATTTATGAAAAATCATTTAAAACGGTAACGGTTCGAAATGCTAATGAAACAGCGCCGTATTTTCATAATGGTACATACTCAACTTTAGAAGAAGTGTTGGAATTTTATAACCAAGGTGGCGGCGAAGGTATAGGAATTTCAACAAAAAATCAAACATTAGGAAGTGATAAATTAAATTTGAGTAAAGAAGAAAAAAACGACATTATTGCTTTTATTAAATCGCTTTCAGACAACAAACATACAAGATAACATTCTCTTAAAACAGCTAACTTTTTTATAAACATATTATAACTTCAAGCAGTAAATTTCATTACATAGTGGTTTTAGTTTTGCCTCAAACAAATTAAAAACAACACAAAATGAAAAAAGGTTTACTACTTAGTACTTTTTTAATTTCGCTTTTAGGTTTTTCAAAAAACGAGCGTAAATTAAATTATGAAAACACTTCAGTTCCACCAACTGTATTAATTGAAAAAGGTTCAACATGGAAATTTCTAGACAATGGTTCAGATCAAGGAACTACTTGGAAAGATAATTCATTTGACAACTCAAGTTGGACTTCTAACATTGCTCCTTTTGGATATGGCGACCCATGTAAAACAACAGTTTCTTTCGGACCAAGTTCTACAAACAAATACACTACTACGTATTTCTCAAAAGACATTACTATTACTGACATTAATACTCTTACAAATGATTTAGAATTCGGAATCAGAAGAGATGATGGTTTTGTACTATATGTAAATGGTGTTGAAGTTACAAGAAATAACATGCCAGCTGGTGCAATTGCTTATAATACTTTTGCTAGTAGTGCTATTGGAACTGCAGATGAAAAAAGATATCAAACATTCTTTATTGCTAAATCATATTTTACAAGCGGTGTAAACAGAATTTCAATTGAAGTTCATCAAAGCGACTTAACAAGTTCTGATTTAGGTTTCGATTTATATTTAAAAGAAAAAGATCCAGATTATGTATGTGAAGATGGTCATATTGGTTGCTTTACATCAATTAATCCAACTACTCAAACAAATGTATTAATCATGCCAACTGAACAACGTTTTCAAATGTTATTCAAAGAAGGCAGTACTTATATGGATGGTTCAGGTTTAGTACCTGGAACACATGATTTTACAGGTTACATCCCATCTTTAGGTGCTGATGCAAGTAAATTAGGACACCTTTCTGTAAATCACGAAAATAATCCTGGTGGTGTTTCAATAGTCAACATTAATTTAAACTCAAATGTTACGAATCCGCTTTGGGATGTTACAAATACCAGAAAAGTTGATTTTTACAACTCAAATTTAGTTACAACAATAAGAAACTGTTCAGGTGGAGTAACACCTTGGAGAACAATTGTTACTGCAGAAGAAAATACTACTGCTGGTGATGCAAATGGTGATGGATATCAAGATGTGGGTTGGTTAGTTGAAATTGATCCAACTACTGCAAGTGTTGTTGATTATGAAAACAATGGCGTTAAAGACAAATTATTTGCTTTAGGAAGAATGAATCATGAAAACATTGTAGTAAGTAATGATGGAACTGTAGCCTATTATGGTGAAGATGGTGGAACACATTGTGTGTATAAATTTGTACCAACAGTTGCAAACAATTTATCAGCTGGAAATGTATACGTTTTAAAATTAGACACTGC
This sequence comes from Flavobacterium urocaniciphilum, assembly GCF_900110615.1. Classification (GTDB taxonomy): domain Bacteria; phylum Bacteroidota; class Bacteroidia; order Flavobacteriales; family Flavobacteriaceae; genus Flavobacterium; species Flavobacterium urocaniciphilum. The sequence continues at coordinate 533,694 of NZ_FOEI01000002.1, read as the reverse complement.
ATTATCTGATGACGAGCCAAGTTCTGCAACTGCTACTTGGGTTTTAGTACCAAACACTACACAAGCTGACAGAAACAATTTAGCTGCTAATGCTGGTGCTTTAGGTGGTACAAACTTTAATGGTGTGGAAGATTGTGAAATTGGTCCTGACGGAATGATTTATTTTGCATCAAAAGGTAAAAACAGAGTTTATAGATTTAAAGATAACGGAACTACAATTTCAAATTTTGAAACTTTCGTAGGTGGAATGACGTATCCAATCCAAACTTCAACAGGAATTGTAAATGAAGCATGGTTAGACGGAAACGACAACTTAGCATTTGACGATAAAGGAAATCTATGGGTAGTTCAAGATGGTGGTAGAAATTACATATGGGTAGTTAGACCAAACCACAGACAAACAGCTCCACAAGTATTAATTCATAGTTCGGCACCTGCAGGATCAGAACCAACTGGATTAACATTTACACCAGATTTCAAATACGGATTTTTCTCTGTTCAACATCCTGATAATACAAATATCGCTCAAACAGATGCAACAGGTTTAAATGTACAATTTGACAAATCGGCTGCATTAGTTTTCTCACATAGAGATTTCTTAGGTCAACAACCTTTATCTAGCGATTCTTTTGCTAATAATAATAGCGTGAAAATTTATCCAAATCCTACAAACGGTTTAGTAACATTAGATTTTAATGCTATTTCAGGTTCAGATGTACAAATTAATGTGTATGATTTTGTTGGAAGAAAATTAATCGAGAAAAAAGCAAATACTTCAGTTTCTAAAACATTAGAAATAGATTTATCAAATTTCAATGGTTCAAATGTGTATTTCTTTGAAATCATTTCAGAAAACCAAAAAGAAACGATTAAAGTTGTAAAATCTAATTAATACAAAAAAAATTCATTAAGGTCGGATGCAATACTCCGACCTTTTTATATTTTATCGATATGAAGAAAAACTTACTTTTATTATTCCTACTTCCTTTGCTTTCGTTTTCACAAGAAATTAATCCTAAGAAAGAGCAAATTTTCGAAGATATCTCAACTTCATTACAAACTCCAAATATTGTTACTAACTTAAATTTAAGAGCGAATAATTTATTTGAATTTCCTTCTGAAATAGAACAATTTAAAAACTTGAAACATTTAAATGTAATGAAGAATAATATTGAATTTTGGTCGGAATCAAATACCAATTTTCAAAATTTAGAAACATTATTATTCAATGAAAACGAGTTGAAAGAAATTCCAAATTCAATAAATTCATGTAAGAATCTTAAAACAATTGACTTATCTGCCAATAAACTAAATAGTTTACCTGATAATTTCACAAAACTAAAGAAACTAAAACACATTACTTTTTCAGTCAATAACATTTCTATTCTACCAGAAGAATTTGGCAATTGTAAAAATCTAGAAGTGATTGAATTAGACAATAATCAGCTGAGCTTTTTACCCAATTCGATTTCAAAACTAAAAAAACTAACCTTTTTAGATATTTCTTATAATCAATTTCATGAATTGGATGAAAATTGGTTGCAGTTACCCAAATTGAAACAACTGAATTTAGATAATAACAAACTTTCGAGTCTTCCAACAACAATTAATCATTTGGAAAAGTTAGAAGTGTTGCAAATCAATTTTAATCTTTTGAATTCATTACCTGAAAGCATTGTTAAATTGAAAAATTTAAACACTTTAAGTATGGCACAAAATCAAATACAAATTTTACCAAAAGAAATAAGCAAACTGAAAAACCTAAGAACATTAATTTTAACAGGCAATCCAATTGCAAAAGAAGAAATCGAACGTATTAAAAAAGAATTACCAAACTGCGCCGTTTATTTTTGATATTTTTTAGCTAAATTTGATAGTACATAAATCAAAAACATTCATCAATATGAACATAAAAATTTCTAAGAAAAAAATTGTTTTCATATTGTTTTGCAGTTACATACTATTCTGTCAATCTTGCATGAAAATGCGAATGACTCCTAAAGAAACAACTACTTATTTTTCAAATTCGAATATTGAGTATAAGGATTTGACTTTTAAAATCTCAGACGAACATCAAATACATTATATAGAAACTGGAGATTCAACCAAATCTACACTTTTCTTTTTACACGGATCGCCTGGTAGTTGGGATGCTTATAAAAAATATTTATCTGATTTAGATTTACAAAAACAATTTCGACTCATTGCCATAGACCGACCTGGATTTGGTTACAGTAATTTTGGAACTGCTGAAGATTTGGAAACGCAAGCCAACTTAATTTTACCATTTATAAAATCTAAAAACAACAACCAACCCTTTACCTTAATTGGTCATTCTATGGGCGGACCAATCGCTGTAAAATTGGCTACTAAAAGTCCAACACTGTTTAAAAATTTAGTGATTTTAGCGGGCTCAATTGACCCAAATGCTGAAACTCCTGAAAACTGGAGACCTATTTTAATGACTAAACCCATAAGGTATTTAATTCCAGGAGCTTTTAGAACATCAAACGATGAACTTTGGTGGTTAAAAGACGATTTAAAAATTATGAAAACACAACTCCATAATATTACCTCTAACATACTAATTATTCACGGCACAGAAGATTCACTTGTACCCTACTCTAATGTTTCTTTTATGGAAAAAGCCTTTATAAATGCTAGAAAAATTGAAGTCATACCCATAGAAAAGGCTGACCACTTTATTCCTTGGACACATTTTGAAATAATAAAAAAAAGTTTGATGAGTTTACAGAATTAAACTGAAATACTTCCACTAAAAACCAATTCCGCCGGACCAGTTAAAAATACGTTTTTATAAGTGTTATTTTCAACATCAAAACTGATGATTAGCTTTCCGCCTAAAACATTAATATTAATTGAATTTGCATTCGTTTTTTTAGTTGCGTACATAGCAATTGCAACTGCTGTAGCACCTGTTCCGCAAGAAAGAGTTTCATCTTCTACACCACGTTCATAAGTACGAACTGAAAAAGTGTCAGTATTCACTTGTTCTACGAAATTGATATTACATCCACTGGCATCATACAAATCAGAATATCTTAACCTAGCACCTTCATTTTTAACATCAAAATGAGGCAAATCGTCTACAAATTGTACATGATGAGGAGAACCGGTATACACATAATCATGGGCATTAAAATGTTCAACTTCATTCACATCAATCATTTGTAAAGCAATCAAATCGTTTTCAATTTTTGCATAATGATATCCGTCAGAAGCTTCAAAATGCGCTTCATTTTCAATTACTCCAATATGTTTTGCAAAAGCCACCAAACAACGACCACCGTTACCACACATCGTACTTGTACTACCATCAGAATTATAATACACCATAGTAAAATCGTATTTCTCATGATTTTCTAACAACATTAAACCATCGCCACCAATGCCAAAACGTCGGTCGCATAAAAATTCAATTAGTTTGGTATTATTTTTGGGAAATGTATTATTACGATTATCAATTACGACAAAATCGTTTCCTGTTCCTTGGTATTTATAAAAGTTGATTTGCATAGGACAAAGATATTTATTTTTTTGCAGAAAATTGCATTAGGGATTAAAGCGACATCCTTTTTATTTTGCTTCTTGAGGTGTCACACTGAGCTTGTCGAAGTGCCGTAAGAGAAAAATAAAAAGATACAGCGGAAAGCCCGACCTGAAAGGAAATGCCTAAATACTAAAAACGTGTTAAACATTGTTAATCGAGCGTTAAACAAAATTGAAATTTAAAATTACTAGTTATATTTACATTATAAAATTATTAAAAACATGAAAAATTTAGGAAGTCTATTTATCGTATCATTACTGAGTGGTGCCGTTACATTGGGTGCCTATAAATTCATTGAAAGTAAAGAGAGTGTTTCTTTTTTAACTATTGCTCCCAATTATTCAAAAGCAGTTGGTTTAGGCGCAGAAGAAGTTGATTTTACAGTTGGGGCTGATAAAGCAGTACATAGTGTAGTTCACGTAAAAAACGTATCGGTACGAACGGTTTATGATCCGTTTGCAAGTTTTTTTTACGGACAAGGTGAAGCGAGACAACAAGAGCAAATTGGTACTGGTTCTGGTGTAATTGTATCTGAAGATGGATATATTGTTACAAATAACCACGTAATTCAGGACGCAACAGAATTGGAAGTTACCTTAAACAATAACAAAGCCTACAAAGCCAAACTAATTGGAACAGATAGTAAAATGGACATCGCATTATTAAAAATTGATGCCGATGAAAAATTACCATTTATTGTTTTCGGAGATTCGGATGCAATTAAAGTTGGTGAATGGGTATTAGCAGTTGGAAATCCGTATCAATTAAATTCGACAGTTACGGCTGGAATTATTTCAGCGAAAGCGAGAAATTTAGATAAAGCGAGTATTCAATCGTTTATTCAAACAGATGCAGCAGTAAATCCAGGAAATAGCGGTGGTGCTTTGGTTAATACTCGCGGTGAATTAATCGGAATTAACACCATGATTTCTTCTCCAACTGGAAGTTACGCGGGATATTCATTTGCAGTTCCATCAAATGTAACTCGAAAAATCATTGAAGATTTAATGAAATACGGTAATGTACAACGCGGTATTTTAGGAGTTGAAGGTGGCGAATTAAACGCTGAAGCTGCTAAAAAATTAGGAATTGATGAAACGGAAGGATATTACATTAGTAAAGTCAATCGCAATTCTGGAGCTGAAAAAGCAGGAATTGAAAAAGGAGACATAATTGTAAAATTAGATGACAAAAAAATCAGTTCATCTGCAGAATTAGCAACTGTTATCAATACTAAAAGACCAAATGATATTGTAAAAGTTTCTTTATTGAGAAATGGAAGAACGATGAATTTAAATGTTCCATTGACTAAGAAAGAACTAATTGCATACGAATTTAACGGAATTGAGTTTGAAGATTTAGACGCGAACGATAAGAAAATGTATAATGTAAAATCGGGTATCAAAATCAAACAAGTGACCAATAAAGATTATGCAGAATATGCGAATGATTTAAAAGGTTCAATTGTGGTTCGTGTTGACAACATGCGAGTAACCGATATGGAAAGTGTTTCGGCCTATTTAGCAAAAAAAGAAGAAAATGAAAAAACAAGATACGAGATTATCGCGAAAAACGGTCAAATGTATCGCATCTTTTTATAAAAATTAAAGAAAAGACACTTCGACAAGCTCAGTGTGACAATAAAAAAACGCCATACTCATTTGTATGGCGTTTTTTTTTTTAATTGAATTCGTAATAGGTTCCAACTTCAAACCCATAAGCATTATATCCAAAATTAGGTTTTTGAATATTCGCATTAGAAACATGTCGGTACGTTCCTTTGATATCGAAAGATAATTTATTGATTTTATAATTATAACCTAAGGCAAAAATATCACTAAAAGCAAAACCCTTTTTTAGTCTTTCGGTTTCAGTATCAATAAACATCGGACCTGAATTTAAATAAGCATACAATGAATGTTTGTCTGATAATTTTCTTCTATACATTAATCCTACATTCAGAACATATTCATTAATATCTTTCATTTTCATGTATTTCGCTCTTAGTTCGTCACCATTTTCAACAGTATGACTAATGAACCAATAATTTAGCATTTGGTGTTTTGAACGGTAATAACTAGGCTCAATAATCAATTCTAAATTATAATTGGGTCTATTTCTCAACATAAAATGATTGGAAATTTTAAAAATTTTACTTTCATAAAAATAATCGTACTCTTGCTTAATAAATTTATTTTGAGCAGAATAGCCATAAATAAAACCAATTCTAAGCCATTTTTTTGCTGGTAAACTATCTTGAGCCGAAGCGTTAAACGCTATAAACAAAAGCAATAAAATTAAATAAGGTTTCTTTTTCATTCGGCAAAAGTAAATTTTAAAAATACTTTATAAAAGTTTAAATCTCAAAATACCATATTTTTTTAAAAAAAACTTTATGGAAACGATTGAAATATATACTTTTGTATCAAATTTTGTATAAACACAACTTTATTTTTCATGAACAACAACATCATTTACGAAAAAGAATTAGCTTTTCAAGCAGACAGAAGAAAAGCATGTGTAGAATTTGTTAGAATCATTAGTGATTTATGGTATGACAAATCTATCGAATTAGTATTATTTAGAAATCAATTAATTGATAGAAACGTAAGTGATATCATTAATCTTCACGAATATGCAGGTGCTTTCGTAGGAAAACCAATTAATATTTTTGATTCAGTAGAAATCGCAAGAGCTATTGAAGATTTAGACTTACCACCTTCTCGTATTGATATTGGTAAATTAACGTACGAATATCATTTAGAAGATGATAAATATAACGATGCAAAAGCGTTCGTTATCGATAAATTAAAAGATGCTAAAAACACGAGCGACATTCAACCTAAAGACGTTGTTTTATATGGTTTTGGACGTATCGGTCGTTTATTAGCAAGAGAAATGATGAGCAAAATCGGAAAAGGGCAACAATTACGTTTACGTGCTATTGTTACTCGTGATAAAAATGATGCTGTTTTATTAGAAAAACGTGCTTCTTTATTACGTTACGATTCTGTACATGGTGATTTTGAAGGTTCAGTATCTGCTGATCCAGAAAACAATGCTTTAATTATCAATGGAACAACTGTTCACATTATTACAGCAAACTCTCCAGAAGAAATTGATTATACTGCATACGGAATTAATGACGCTTTAGTTATTGATAATACAGGTGCTTTCACAACGGAAGAAGCTTTAGCAAGACATTTAACTTCAAAAGGAGTTGAAAAAGTTTTATTAACGGCTCCAGGTAAAGGTGTTCCAAACATTGTTTATGGTGTAAACCATGAAGATTACAACCCAGATGAAGTAAAAATTTACTCTGCAGCATCTTGTACTACTAACGCTATTACGCCAGTATTAAAAGTTGTTGAAGATACATTAGGTGTTGTAAAAGGACATATCGAAACGATTCATGCTTATACAAACGACCAAAACTTGGTTGATAACATGCATAAAAAATACCGTCGTGGACGTTCAGCGGCTTTAAACATGGTAATTACTGAAACTGGTGCTGGAAGCGCTGTTGCAAAAGCATTACCAAGCTTAGCTGGAAAATTAACTTCAAACGCAATTCGTGTACCCGTTCCAAATGGTTCATTAGTTGTATTAAATTTAGAAGTAGGAAAAGCTACAACTAGAGATGAAGTTGATGCAATTATGAAAAAATATGCTTTAGAAGGAAATTTAGTTGAGCAAATTAAATATTCTATGAATAACGAATTAGTTTCTTCTGATATTGTTGGAACGGCTCAACCTTCTATCTATGATAGCAATGCTACTTTAGTATCAAATGATGGTAAAAATATCGTATTATACGTATGGTATGATAACGAATATGGATACAGTCACCAAGTAATTCGTTTAGCGAAATATATTGCTAAAGTAAGACGTTATATGTATTACTAATAGATTATAAATAAATAGTATAAGAATCCGTTCCGAATAAAATTGGGACGGATTTTTTATTAACTTTACTTTACTAACCAAAAACTAAACGTATGAAAATCCTTAAAAAAATCTTTATCTTTATTGTTGGCCTTATTGCTTTACTGTTGATAATCGCTTTATTCATTCCGAATGATTATAAAGTAACACATACAGTAACCATAAACAAACCACAAAAAGAAGTGTACGATTATGTAAGAATGCAAAAAAATAACGAAAAATGGAGTACTTTTTTTGAAGGTGATCCAAATATCAAATTAACCTACGAAGGAACAGACGGAACGGTTGGCGCCAAACAATCTTGGAATGGAAATGATGATGTCGGTGAAGGTAGTCAAACTATTACAAAACTAGATGGCGAACGTATTGATATTCTTTTACATTTTGTAAGACCCTTTGAAGGCGACAACAAAGCAGCTTCAATTATTAAAGCAGTTGATACTAATTCATGTACACATACAGAAGAATTTAACGGTAGCGAATCGTATCCCATGAATTTAATGAACATTCCAATGAAAATGATGTTAAAAAATGCTTTCGAAAAAAATGGAGAAAAATTAAAAAAAGTTTTAGAAAAATAAGTTGATAATAGTAAAAAAGCCAAACAAAATGTTTGGCTTTTTTTATAGAACTTATGCTGCTTTTTTCTGCATATAATTAAATATCGGAATACCTAATAAAACAATTAGTAAACCTAAACCTGTATTCGAAGTATCGTATATCAATAAATCAATACAAATTAAAGCTACTAAAATGATATAAATACTTGGTACAACTGGATAACCTAAAGCCTTGTATGGTCTTGGAGTATCTGGTTCTTTTTTTCTCAATATAAAAATTCCGTAAATAGTTAAGATGTAGAACAACAAATTGGCAAAGGTTGCATAGGTTAATAAATCTCCATATTTTCCTGACAAACACAACACAGAAGCCCAAATACATTGCAACCACAATGCTTTTTCTGGAACGTTATTTTTGTTTAATTCTCCTGCACTTTTAAAGAATAATCCGTCTTTACTCATCGCATAAAACAATCTACCACCTGCTAAAATTAATCCAGAGTTACATCCAAAGGTAGAAACCATAATTAAGGCTGCCATAATAAAAACACCTGCATTTCCAAAAATAACACTAGCTGCACTCGCCCCTATTCTATCTTCGTTTGCAAACTTTATTCCTTGTTCCATTAAATCACTCGACATATGATTTCCGTTTAAAGGTAACAAAGCGAAATAGGCTAAATTCGCTAATAAGTATACAATTGTAACAATTAATGTCCCTAAAATAAGACTCTTAGGTATGTTCTTTTGCGGTTCTTTAATTTCTCCAGCAATAAATGTAATATTGTTCCAAGCATCTGAAGAAAATAACGAATTGATAATCGTAAACCCTAACATTCCGATGATGGCAAATCCTGTTAACACTTCAGTCGTTTTTATCCCATCTTTAACGGTAACGTGACTTGCACTCCACATATTGGTAAAGTTTTCAGACAATGTATTCGATTGTAATCCAACATATAATCCAAAAACGATTAAAGCGAATAATGCAAAAATTTTAGCAGCAGTAAATACAAACTGTAAATTTTTACCTGTTTTAACACCTCTATTATTGATAAATGTTAAAACTACGATACTAACGATAGCTAATAATTGTTGGTATTGAATTTTGAAACTTCCAATTTCAATTAAACTTTCACTTAAAACGGGAAAGAAAACAGCAGTATATTTTGCAAACGCTACGGCTACAGCTGCAATTACACCTGTTTGAACAACTGCAAAAACGGTCCAACCGTATAAAAAAGACATCATTTTGCCATAAGCACGCTGAATGTAAACGTATTGTCCGCCAGCTGTAGGCATCATTCCGGCTAATTCACCATAACTTAAAGCTGCAGCAAGTGTTAGAAATCCGGTTAAAATCCAAGCTAGTAAAATCCAACCTGCTCCACCAATATCTCTTGCCATAATTGAGGTTACGATAAAAATACCGGAACCAATCATCGAACCCGCAACAAGACTCGTTGCATTTAGCAATCCAATTTCTTTTTTAAATTCTTTCTTTTCTTCCATAAGTTAGTTTGTAGTTTCGCTAAAGATAGAAAAAGAAAACGATTTTCAATAAAGAATATAATTTTGAATTTATGGTATTACTCGGTTAATTTGAACAAAACGTTTTTCGTAATATTCTTCAGAAAGAGAAGATATTATAACGCCAGAACTTGTAGAAGAATGTACAAATTTGATATCATTTTCAGATACCTCTGTAATTAAACCAACATGACTAACACTTGATCCATTTGTAGCAAAGAAAATCAAATCGCCTTTTTGAGCAGTATTTTTATCAATTTTTACTCCGAAATTAGCTTGTTCTGAAGAAGTTCTTGGTAAAGTAATATCAATTGTTTTAAACGAAGAAAACATCAAGCCAGAACAATCAAAACCTTCTGAATCTGTTCCTCCACTTCTGTATTTTGTTCCAATATTATTTGAAGCAGTTGCAATAACCGAATCGGCTTTCGACATACCATCAATTGATACTGGTTTTATTATATTTGGAGTAATTTCTTCTTGAATAATTTTCTGAGAAGTTTGAATAACTAAGCGAGTTCCAATTTCTAATCCATTTTTAATTTGTGGATTTAATTTTTCTAAATCGGCAATGCTTATTTTGTATTTTTTAGAAATTCCGTATTTCGTTTCTTTTGCTGAAACAATATGAAAAACTTCTTGAAGTTCTGATTCTTCTTCTTTTTTCTTTTTCTTACGTTTCGATTTTTTATCCGCTTTTTGATCTGAAATTGTCTGAGAAGTAGAATCTGCAATCTTTATAACTGTTCCAACTTTCAAACCTTCTGATTCGATACTTGGATTCAATTCTTTTAATTTTTCAATACTAACATTATATCTTTTCGATAATCCGAACAACGTTTCTTTAGCTATAACTTTATGCTCAAATGCATTACTATTTTGGGTATTGTTATTTTCTGAAATTATTAAAATTGAATGTAAGGCTAACGACTTTTTAGCTTGTGGATTTAATTGTTCTAACTGAGATACAGGCACATTATATTTCTTAGAGATACTGTATAAAGTTTCTCCTTTAACTACTTTATGCTGAAGGTTTTCTTGTGAAAAACCCAAACTTGAAAACAAAATAAAAATGGCTGCAATTAAAAATCTCATGAATAAATAACGTAAAAAATACGGGTATAGTATAAAAAAATAGGTGTAAGTATTAATTTTAACACTTACACCTGATTATAATATTGGTTTAGAATTATCTTTTGTAGTTCTGTTTTGCTACCCAATCTGCATATTTTGCAGCAACTTTTAAGTGTTCATTATAATCGGTTGCAAACTCATGGTAACCAAATCGTTCAACACTTGCACAGAAATATAAATAATCATGTTTTTCTGGACTTAAAACTGCATCAATAGCTGAAACATCAGGCATAAAAATTGGTCCTGGTGGCAATCCTGTATTTCTATATGTATTGTATGGAGAACTTACCATTAAATCGTTGTGCATTACACGTTTAACTACTAAATCCCAATTGTTTGATTTTTGTTTTAAAGCATAAATAACTGTTGGATCAGCTTGTAACGGCATGTTTTTGTTCAAACGATTTAAATATACTCCAGCTACTTTTGGTCTTTCATCTGCTTTAGCCGTTTCTTTATGTACAATTGAAGCTAATGTATATACTTCGGCTGGTGTTAAGTTTAAAGCTTTTGCTTTCGCTAAACGACTATCATTCCAAAATCTTTTGTATTCTTTCGTAAGTTTTTCAGCAAATTCTTCTGGCGTTACATTCCAATAAAACTCATAACTATTCGGAATAAAAAATGACATTACATTGTCTTTATTTAAACCATTTTCTTTTAAAAATGCATCATTTGTAAAAATAGCATTCAATTTTGTAGTATCAGGCTCAATTTGAGAAGCAATTCTAGCGAATAAATCTTGTACTTTTTCTTGATTATTAAAGGCTAATTTAACAGGAACATTTAAACGTAACGCACGAACAATGCTAAAGCTACTCATTCCTTTTTTCAATAAAAACTTTCCAGCTTTTACATTCGTATCATAACTTCTTTGCGAAGCAACCCAATCAATTTTCTCTTGATTTTCAACATAATTAGTCAAAATCTTCTTTACGTCTTCATAATCTGAACCTGTTGGCACATATACAAAAACTTCCTCTTCATTAAATTTTGTATTAGAAGTGAATGCTTTATTAATAACATAACCACCTACTACAGCAATTAGTAATAACCCAATAACTACAATTCTACCAAATAATTTTTTTGCTCCCAAAATTTTATTTTTTATTAATTAATTGAAAAAGTACTTCATCAATGTAAGTACCATTTATTTTATTCCAGTCTTTTTTTATACCGATTTTTTGAAACCCAAAATTACTAAAAAGCAATAAACTAGCTTCATTATTTGTAGTAATATTTGCAAATAATTGATGTAAATTCAAATGTGTAAAAGCATAATTTGAAATCAATTGTAACGTTTCTTTTCCAATTCCTTGATTTCTATAGTTTTCAGAAATTAATATCCCTATTCCAGCTCGACTGTTTTTCGCATCAAAATCGAATAAATCTATTAATCCAATTGTATTATTTGTTTCAGTATGAACGATAACTAAACGCAATTGCTTTGCTTCATAAATATCTTGATGAGCATTTTCCAAATATTGTTTCAACACCCATTTACTGTAAGGCGTTTGCGTATGACTCACTTCCCAAATCGATTCGTTATTTTCTATTTCGTAAAGAAAATCTAAATCTTCAGGTTCAAGTGCTCGCAAATGAATATTTTCTCCTTTTAATGTCATATTTTATTTTTTACCGCAAAGACGCAATGGTTTTCGCAAAGTTCGCAAAGTTTCCTTTCTTCTAGCTTCAAACCTCAGTCTTCTAACTAAGTGTTTCTGCAATTTTCAACGCACATTTTTCACCATCAATAGCTGCAGAAATAATTCCACCTGCGTAACCTGCTCCTTCTCCACAAGGATACAATCCTTTAATTTGAACATGTTCTAATGTAAAATTATCTCTAGGAATACGTACTGGAGATGAAGTTCTACTTTCTGGCGCATGTAAAATGGCATCATTTGTTAGATAACCGCGCATCGATTTACCGAAAGCAGCAAAACCTTCACGCATTGTTTGTGTTAAAAACGAAGGAAAAACTTCTCCTAATTCTATTGAAGTTGTTCCTGGAACGTAAGATGTTTTCGGAATGTCTTTTGAGACTTTAGATTGTGTAAAATCAATCATTCGTTGTGCAGGAACTTTTTGTGTTTTACCCGCTAATTGCCATGCTTTTTGTTCAATTTGTTTTTGAAATTCCATTCCTGCTAACGGTCCGAATTTTTCAAAAGGTTTGAAATCTTCTAAACGTAATTCGACTACAATTCCAGAATTGGCAGTAGCTTGATCGCGTTTACTCGGACTCCAACCATTTGTAACCACTTCTCCTTCTGCAGTAGCGCAGGGAGCAATTACACCACCTGGACACATACAAAAAGAGTACATTCCTCTTCCATTCACTTGTTTTACAATAGAATATGGTGATGGTGGTAAAAATTCGCCACGAAAATCACATGAATATTGAATACTATCAATTAACGATTGAGGATGTTCTGCACGAACCCCTAACGCAAATGGTTTCGCTTCAATGAAAATGTCTTTTTTATGTAATAATTCAAAAATATCTCGAGCCGAATGTCCGGTTGCTAAAATTATTTTTTTTGCATGAATGGTTTCTCCATTTTGAGTAACAATTCCGTCAACTTCATTATTTTTAACTAGAATATCAGTCACACGTGTTTCAAACAAAACTTGTCCGCCACACTCAATAATTTTATCACGAATATCTTCAATAATTTTCGGCAATTTATTCGTTCCGATGTGTGGATGCGCTTCAACTAAAATTTCTGGAGTAGCACCAAAAGCCACTAATAGTTTCAAAATTCTATCTACATCGCCACGTTTTTTAGAACGTGTATACAATTTACCATCAGAATACGTACCGGCACCACCTTCACCAAAACAATAATTAGAATCTGCATTTACAATTCCGTCAACATTTATCGCTTTTAAATCTCTACGTCGACCGCGAACGTCTTTTCCACGTTCTAAAACGATTGGTTTTAATCCTAATTCAATTAATTGTAAAGCAGCGAATAAACCAGCAGGTCCAGCACCAACCACAATAACTTCTTGTTTACTAGTAACATTAGGATAATTTGGCAATTCAATTTTCTCTTCGCTAAAAACCTCATCATTAAAGAAAATGTTCAACTTCAAATTGAATTTAATCGCTTTTTGACGCGCATCAATAGAACGTTTCAGAACGACAATTTTCTGAATATCTTTCCTTGAAGTGTGTACTAATTTAGAAACGTATTGGTATAACATTTCTTCGTTATTCGCCATTTCTGGAGAAACTTGAATAAGTAGTTCGCGCGGCATAATTGTATTTTAATCCTGCAAAGGTAATAAATCGTTTTATTTTTTCTCTTCAAAAGCGCGTAAAGCGAAAGAAGCTAACCAATGTTCACCTTCATAATTTCCATCAACAACAGAAGGCAATGAAAAGTTTAAGTGTGTATCTGCTAATGGTTTTAAATGTGAAAACTGTTTTGGAAAAGCATTAATTAGCGCATACATATTCCAAGCTCGACTAAAATTCAAACCATCTAAATGTACTAAATGTCCATCGGTTCTGTCGGAAACTTTGGCTACTTCCCAATTCCATTTTTTAGAAAACAACTTAGGAGCAAATTTTTTCAACCAACTTAAAAACTCTTTCTCTGCCATTATACGTTGCATTAATCCAACTTCTTCCATACATGGCGAAAGAAAATCGGTTCCACTAGGTTCCCAATCGAAAGGACAATTTACATCGTTTTGAAACATTCGAAGCGCATTGGATTTTATACAATTTTGTAAAGTAACATTATTTGAAAAAACGGCATAATCCCAAGCATTTGATAATCCGAAAGCAGTATTATTATGTGTTCCTACACGAACTGGATACAATAATTTTGGTAAAAACTCTATATATCTTTCTATAATTAAATTTGATAACGGTTTTAAATTTGTGGCTAATTCTTTTGCGAAAGGCTCTTTAGAACTTTCTAATTCTAATTGTAACTTTAATAACCAATTCCAACCATACGTTCGTTCGTATGATTTTTCATGAGTTTTAGAAAAATAAACAATTTCTTGTTGAATATTTGCAGAAGAAAGATTGATTTTTAGTTTCTCAATTATAACTTCTTTATTGGCTAAATTTGGAAAATGATTTATAAGATATATCAAACTCCAATGTCCGTGAACCGAAGAATGCCAATCGAAACAACCATAAAATGCAGGATGTAATTCCTTTGGAGATTGTAATTCTGTTTCATTTAAAAGCAACTGATTCAATTTATTTGGATATTCTTGTTGCAAGCATTTTATAGGTAAAGTTGCTAAATGATTAGCTTGTTCAATTGAAAGTTGTTGAGAAAAAGAAATACTTCCAACAAATAAAAAGGCAAATAAATACTTCATAATACGATTCCTTAAAAATTATTCTCCAATTAAAATCCCAGAAACATTCCAAGAGCTAAAACTTCCACCTTCTGGTTTTCCTTGTGGAATTTTAACTTGAAACGTGTATTCACCAGCTGGTAAATCTCCTAAATCGATATACGTTGGAGTGGTTACCATACCCGGACACCAATTGGCTCTACTATAATCTGATGAAGACAACCCATTTGGGAAATTTCCAGAAGCTGGATTAAACTGACGGTACGAACCACAATCTTGACGCCATGGTGTAAATTGAAAGACTTCTTTTCCATTCATAAGAATTGTATTTTTCTTAGGCACAAATTCATCTCCATTTTCCCAACCACCATGACCAGTAGTAATGTATCGAATTTTCGCATTTTTTAAAGGTTGCGACAACGAAATTTTCACCTCTAAACCTTTGTCAACATCAAACATAGTTCCATAATCTTGCCCTGCCATTTCCATAACATTTGTCGTATTGAATAACGGAAATAATTTGGTTGATTTTGAAGGTAAATCTTCTGGATGTAAGGTTAGATTCATAGAAATTTTATGTCCGCCTTTATCATAATTTCCAATAAAAGCACCAATCCAAACTTCTTGACCGGCATATTGTTGTAAAACATCTGTTATCTCCTGACGATACGCTACTTGATCTTCCCAAGATTTATCTTTTAACTGAATATGATTGTATTGTTTGATTCCGAATGGCGTGAAAAAACGCATTAATTCGGTTAATGGTTCATAAGTTGAAGTAGCAACAACCCCTTGATATTTTCTTCCGTTTCCATTTTCATAAAACGGCAAGGCGTCTTTACCTTTTTCTAAACCTGAATGAAAAGTTTGTTTTGAATTAGAAATTGGAATTATAAAAACCGAACCCGTTCTGTCATAAGCATCACCATTAGATTGTTCCATTAAATCTAAAAAAGCAATACTTGATTTGGCTTGACTTGGAATTTGGATTTTTCTAAGTGCAATTGTTCCGTTTGCAAAGCGAATTACCGAATCATTTGATTTTGATTCAGACGAAAAATTAATAATTTCATTTTTAAAAACTGGAATCGTAGTAAAGCGACTTTTCCACAATAAATCTTTATAAGTTAAGGCATCAACCGTATTTTCAATTTTAGAATTTATTGTGCTTTTTGACTTTTTCTTTTGAATTTTAATAGCCTGAGTGGTACTATTCCCGTTACGCGTAATTTCCAAAACCAAACCTAAATTTACACCTAAAACTAATGGACTCGCTTTAACATTAACTTCGTTAGTGTACCAAATATCTATTGTATTTGAATTTATTATCGTTTTTGCCTTTTTACAAACATATCCTAAGATTTTTTTGGTATCGGGTAATAATTCTAATTTCTGATTTTTAATAGCCTCATTATCTTTGAAACTTATACTTTTATTTGATGACAAAGTAGCCGATTGATAAAAACTTAAATCTTTTATATCAACTAAAGTCCTTTCAAATGGTAAAGTTGCTTTGTTAGATTCTATATTTTCAGTAGAAAGTAAAACATGGTTTTGAGTTGCAAAAACTTTTATCAAATCTTGATTTTCGATTATTTTTCCGTTTGAACTTTTCTGATAAGTAATTTCATAGGATGTTTCTTGAGCAAATGAAACAAATGTAGAAAACAAGAAAATTTTTAGTAGGTAATACTTCATTTTAGTAGTAATTTTGCAACGTTTAAATAAAATTTTGAAAGCAGTCAAATTTATAAAAAACAAATGCAAAATGTCTAGAAAAATAAAATTAATCTGGGATTTTAGAGGTCAAGCCGCAGCTAAAACAGCAGAACATCATGAAATTCATTTGAAAGAATTTTTAGAAAAAGAAAATTACAGTCTAAGAATCACAGGTTTTGAAATAATAAACGACATGTATGCCATTGCTTATTTAGTTGTAGATGAAGCGGATATGATTTCATTTAGAGATACTTTAAGACCGCATCGTGGGGAAGTTTATGAACAATAAAAAATTCCAAACTCCTAAGTAAACTTTTGGAATTTGGAATTTGAAATATTTGAAATTTATTTAATTTGCTACTTCGCTGATAAATTTAATTCGCATCAAACGAAGTTCTTCTGTATCAAAATCACCATCAAATTCTTTTAATGCGACTTCAATTTTATCGGTATCTGATTCCATGAAATAATCATGAATTTCTTCTTGTTGATCTTCGTCTAAAATATCATCAATCCAATATTGGATGTTTAATTTAGTTCCAGAAAAAACAATTTGTTCCATTTCCTTCAATAAATCATCCATAGACAATCCTTTGGCAGACGCAATATCGTCTAAACCTAATTTTCTATCTACGTTTTGAATGATGTATAATTTTAAAGAAGAATTGGCACCTGTAGATTTTACTACTAAATCATCCGGACGAATGATATCGTTATCTTCTACATATCTTGCGATTAAATCAACAAAAGGTTTTCCATATTTTTTAGCTTTACCTTCTCCAACTCCATGAACATTACTCAATTCATCAATTGAAATTGGATATTTTAAAGACATGTCTTCTAATGAAGGATCTTGAAACACAACAAAAGGTGGTACACCATGTTTTTTAGCTTCTTTTTTACGCAAATCTTTCAGCATAGCCATTAAAGCTTCGTCTGCAGAACCTGAAGATTTTGTTGCTGCTACAATATTTTCATCTTCTTCTTCGCTAAACTCATGGTCTTCTGCCACCATAAACGAATAAGGATTCTTTATAAAATCATCACCTTTAGCAGTAACTTTTAAAACACCATAACTCTCAATATCTTTTGAAATTAATCCAGCTACTAAAATTTGCCTGATTAATGCCATCCAATATTTTTCATCATGATCTTTTCCACTACCAAACGTTTTCAACGTATCAATTTTTTGAGCTTTAATAATCGAATTCACCTTTCCTACTAAAGCCAAAATAACTTCTTTAGGTTTGAATAATTGTTTGGTATCTTTAATTGCTTCTAAAAGTGTAACAACTTGATTTTGAGCTTCTGTTTTTTTCTTAGGATTTCGAACATTGTCATCCATATCGGCTCCTTCTCCATTTACCTCATCGAACTCTTCGCCGAAATAATGCAATAAATATTTTCTACGAGACATTGAAGTTTCAGCATAAGCAACTACTTCTTGTAAAAGCGCATAACCTATTTCTTGTTCAGCAACCGGTTTACCCGACATGAATTTTTCTAATTTTTCAATGTCTTTATAAGAATAATAAGCCAAACAAATTCCTTCTCCTCCATCTCTTCCAGCTCTACCTGTTTCTTGATAATAACTTTCAAGTGATTTTGGAATATCATGATGAATAACAAAACGCACATCTGGTTTGTCAATTCCCATACCAAATGCAATAGTTGCCACAACAACATCTACATCTTCCATCAAAAACATATCTTGATGTTTGGCACGTGTTTTCGCATCTAAACCGGCATGATATGGAACTGCCGAGATACCATTTACTTGTAAAACTTGAGCAATTTCTTCTACTTTTTTTCGACTCAAACAATAAATAACGCCCGATTTACCTTTGTATTGTTTGATAAAACGAATGATATCTGCTTCTACATTTTTCGTTTTTGGACGAATTTCGTAATACAAATTTGGTCGATTAAACGATGCTTTAAAAGTTTTAGCATCAGACATATCTAGGTTTTTCAAGATATCTTCTTGAACTTTAGGCGTAGCAGTTGCTGTTAATCCAATAATTGGAATATCTCCTAATTGCTTGATAATTGATCTTAGATTGCGGTATTCTGGTCTGAAATCGTGACCCCATTCCGAAATACAATGTGCTTCGTCAATAGCAACAAATGAAATCTTTACAGATTGTAAAAATTGAATATAATCTTCTTTAGTTAAAGATTCTGGAGCTACATAAAGCATTTTGGTTTTTCCAGAAATGATATCCGCTTTTACTTGATTGACTTCCGTTTTATTTAATGAAGAATTTAAAACATGCGCTACACCAACTTCCGAACCCATACTGCGAATAGCATCTACTTGATTTTTCATCAGAGCAATTAATGGCGAAACTACAATTGCAGTACCATCCAATACCAAAGCGGGTAATTGGTAACATAAAGACTTACCACCACCTGTAGGCATTATAACGAAAGTATTATTCCCAGAAATAATACTCTCAACTACTTTTTCTTGCAACCCTTTAAATTGGGAAAATCCAAAGTATTTTTTTAACTCTTTGTATAAATCTATTTTTTGTTCTTTCATGAAAATAAATTGCTTGAACTTATAAACAAATAATTTAGACAATTATTATTTGAATTTGTCTAAATTTGCAAACATAAAGATACAATTATTCTTTAAAAACAAAAACATAATTTACTTAATTTTGAACACAACACAATCTATACTAGAAAACGCAAAACAATCTATACTTTCTCAAAGTGAAAGTATCTCAAAATTAACTCATTATCTTAACGAGGATTTTGTAAAAACCGTTCAATTAATCTACGAATCTAAAGGCAGATTAGTGGTTACTGGAATTGGAAAAAGCGCTATTATCGCACAGAAGATTGTTGCAACCTTAAACTCAACTGGAACTCCATCAATATTTTTACATGCTGCGGAAGCAATTCATGGCGACTTAGGAATGATTCAAAGTGGCGATTTAGTACTTTGTATTTCAAAAAGTGGAAACAGTCCGGAAATTAAAGTATTAGCCCCAATTATTAAAAGTTTCGGAACTACTTTAATTGGAATGACCGCAAATCCAACTTCATTTTTAGCTACTTCATCAGATTTAGTTTTATTAGCACATGTAGATGCAGAATGTTGTCCGTTAGGATTAGCTCCAACAAATAGCACAACAGCTCAATTGGTTTTAGGTGATGCCATTGCGGTTTGTTTAATGCAATTGAGAAATTTCCAAGCAGAAGATTTTGCTAAATACCATCCTGGAGGTGCGTTAGGTAAAAAATTATTGTTACGTGTAAAAGATATGTTAGACAATACACATACTCCACAAGTTGCTCCAAATGCTTCAATTAAGAAAGTTATTATGGAAATTTCCGAAAAACGTTTAGGAGTAACAGCTGTAGTAGATAACAATGAAGTAATTGGTATTATTACCGATGGAGACATCCGAAGAATGTTAACAGATAGAGAAACGTTTTCTGATTTAACAGCACAAGACATCATGACTAAAAATCCAAAATCAATCAATTCTACCGTGTTAGTTTCAGAAGCATTGGATGTTTTGGAAGATTATAAAATTACTCAATTAATGGTTATTGATAATGGAACATACAAAGGTGTGTTACATTTACACGATATTTTAAAAGAAGGAATCGTATAATGGCGAAAAAGAATAAAAAGAATATAAACGAAATGTCATTTTTAGACCATCTAGAAGAATTAAGATGGTTATTAGTAAGAAGTTCTGCAGCAATTTTAATTGGCGGAGTTGTAGCCTACTTTTTTAACGAATTCATTTTTCAAACGATTATTTTCGGACCAATGAAAGGTGATTTTGTTACGTATCAGTTTTTTTGCGATTTAGCAAACAAGTATGATTTAGATAAAAGTTTTTGCGATCCAACTTTAAATTTCAGTATACAAAATACAGAAATTGAAGGACAGGTTTCATTATTGGTTTGGACGTGTATTACTGCCGGATTTATCATCAGTTTCCCTTATATTTTATTACAATTCTGGAATTTCATTAGTCCAGCTTTATATAAAAAAGAAAAAAGAAATGCTGTTAAATTTATCGTTATTTCTTCTTTATTATTCTTTTTAGGAGTTGGTTTTGGTTATTTTGTTTTAACACCATTATCATTAAACTTTTTATCAACGTTTTCTGTTTCAGATGTGATTAAAAACGACATTAATGTCAATTCTTATATCGGAACGGTAAAAACAACAACTTTGGCTACTGGATTGGTTTTCGAATTACCAATTATCATATACTTTTTATCAACTTTAGGATTGGTTACACCAGCTTTCTTAAGAGAATACAGAAAATGGTCGTATGTTGTGATTTTAATTATTGCAGCGATTGTAACGCCACCAGACGTTATTAGTCAAATTATTGTAACCATTCCATTAGTAATACTTTATGAAGCCAGTATTTTCATCAGTGCTTTCATAACGAATAAAAATAAAAAAACTGAAACTACTACATAATGAGCGATTTAATTAAAGAATTTAACGACTATCGTTCGAAAATGAACGAAAAGTTATTAGCAGATGACAATAAAGTTATCAAAAGAATTTTCAATTTAGACACCAACACCTATATGGAAGGTGCATTAGATGTAAAAACGAAAGAATTACTAGGTTTAGTTGCCTCTGCGGTTTTACGTTGCGACGATTGCATCAAATACCATTTAGAAACAGCTTTTAAAAACGGTGTTAACAGAACGGAAATGATGGAAGCTATGAGTATCGCTACTTTAGTTGGTGGAACTATCGTAATTCCACATTTACGTAGAGCCTATGAATTTTGGGAGGCATTAGAAAATCAGCAAATTAAATAATTAGCCAATGTGCCGATTATTCAAAAAGTTAAACTAATAATAATAAAATTTCAACTTCAAATAAATTTAATATTTTTACCAAATATTGAAACATTGGCATATTGCCGAATTGACAATTGACAAATTAAAAACAATGAAATTAAGAGCAGAAAATTTAATTAAAACATACAAGAAAAGAAGTGTTGTAAAAGGTATTTCAGTAGAAGTAAATCAAGGAGAAATTGTTGGTTTATTAGGTCCGAATGGAGCTGGAAAAACAACTTCTTTTTACATGATTGTAGGTTTAGTTAAACCAAATGCTGGTAATATTTATTTAGACGATATGAATATTACTGATTTCCCAATGTACAAACGTGCACAAAACGGAATTGGATATTTAGCTCAAGAGGCTTCTGTTTTTAGAAAATTGAGTATTGAAGACAATATTATGTCGGTTTTACAATTGACAAATCTAACAAAAGCACAACAAGAAGCTAAAATGGAAAGCTTAATTGAAGAGTTTTCATTAGGTCATATTCGTACGAATCGTGGTGATTTATTATCAGGAGGAGAACGAAGAAGAACCGAAATTGCACGTTGTTTAGCTACTGATCCGAAATTCATTTTGTTAGATGAGCCTTTTGCTGGAGTTGACCCAGTTGCAGTTGAAGACATTCAACGTATTGTAGCACAATTGAAAAACAAAAATATCGGAATTTTAATTACCGACCATAACGTACAAGAAACATTAGCCATTACAGATAAAACGTACTTAATGTTTGAAGGTGGAATTTTAAAAGCTGGAAAACCTGAAGAATTAGTTGAAGATGAAATGGTAAGAAGAGTATACTTAGGTCAGAATTTCGAATTAAGAAAAACAAAAATTGATTTTAACGCACCAAAAATTGATGCAGAAATAGATTTTTAATCGCATGAAAAATCCATCAAAAGAACAATTAGAAGCTTGGCATAAAGACCCTAATAATTGGAAAATTGGAGGTTTATTTTACTACAACAAAGAAGACGAGAGATTATTCCCGCCCAAAAGAGTTTCATGGATGGGCTGGACAATAAACTTTGCAAATCCAAAATCGATTGCCGCTTTTCTAGTAAGTTTTACTATGATTTTAGTATTTGTTTACAGAAAACAGATAATTTAATTTAAACTTAAAATATTATTTCAAACAGACTTTCTTTAAATCGTCTACCGATCCATTAAAAACATTTACATCTACCAATTCATCAATACCGTGCAATTGTGCTTTTTCAGTAAATTGCCATAGCAAATAATCATCATGAATTTTTTCTTTCCAAGGATTGTAATTTGCTATCCAAAATTGATAATCTGGAAAATCTTCTTTTAAAAAATCTTCATAATATTTTTCACCTGAATAGATAATTGGCCTGATTCCGTAATGCTTTTCAATAATAGTCAACCAATTTTGCAAACCTTCTTTCAATTTATCCATCGATTGACCTTTTGGCATTTTTTCGATATCTAAAATAGGTGGCAAATGTCCTTTACGAAGTTTTACATTTTTGATAAAGTTATTGGCTTGATCTGTAGAATTTTCATCCGGACGATAATAATGATACGCACCTTGAATGTAAAGTGATTCGGTTAAATTTCGCCAATTTTTTTTGAATTTAGTATCTAATTTATTACTTCCAGCGGTAGCACGAACAATTACAAATTTCAATTCAAACTGTTCTTCTCGTGCCTCAACATTATCCCAATCAATTGTTCCTTGATATTGCGAAACATCAATTCCGAAAGTTTTCCCTTCATGATTTTCCACTATATCTTTAATGCGTTTATCTTCTAACCTTCTTTGGTCAGCCGTTAATTCACTTCCTCGGAATTTAAAACCGAAATAATACAACACTGCATCTTTTTTCTGATAAGCGAATATTATTCCACACAATAACAAAAAAAGTCCAAGAATCCATTTTACAGATTTCGGACTAATTATAGATTGTTTTTTACTTTTAGAAGGATATTTTCTTCTGGTTGCCATTAAGCTTTCTTAAGAATTGTATTATTTACAACTGATAAAATTACGTACAATAAAATGATAATTGGAATTGCAATGAATTCAAACATCACTAATAAGATTAAAGATAATACTAAAAACACCACTTGCATTTTATATTTTTCCCAGCTAAAGCTTTTCACTTTTAATGAGAATAATGGAATTTCAGCATTTAATAAATAGGCACTTAAAGCAGTAATTCCTACTAAAACATACGGATTACTTAATGTATCAAATATAGCATCAACATCACTGTATTGAAACTGAATCATAGGAATACTCATAATTAACAGAGCATTTGCTGGTGTTGGCAATCCAATGAAAGAATCTGTTTGACGAGTATCAACATTAAATTTCCCTAAACGGTAACAAGAAGCAAGTGTAATTAAAAACCCTAAATAAGGAACCACACCCATATAATAAGTTTCTTCTGTTAAATTATATTGCGCTTGATTTTCTTGAATATCGCCTAACATTTTATACATCACTAAACCAGGTACAACTCCGCTAGTTACCATATCTGCTAACGAATCTAATTGCAAACCAATTGGACTTTGTACTTTCCAAATTCTAGCGAAGAAACCATCCCAAAAATCAAAGAAAATCCCTAAACAAACTAACGAAAAAGCTTCTCTATAACTTCCATTAAACGCGTGAATTAAAGCGCATAAACCAGCAAATAAATTCAATAATGTAATTGTGTTTGGAATGTGTTTTTTGATGTTCATCTTCTTAAAATTTTCTTAAATGTGATAAATTCTATAGCAAATGTAAACAATAAAATGAAAGAATTTGAGTTTATTAGATAAGAAATTTAGATATTTGTTGTTAGAATTAATTTTGCTTTGAAGAAGATACTATTTTTATTTGTCATATTGGTTTCGCAGTCGATTTTGGCACAAACGGTTAGAAAATATTCTAACGAATTTTTAAACATTGGAGTTGATGCTGCTGCGTTAGGGATGAGTAATGCCGTAACCGCTCAAACTGCTGATGTTAATTCGGGATATTGGAATCCGGCTGGAATTTTACAACTAGAAGACAAACAAATAGCTTTGATGCATGCGAATTATTTTGCTAACATCGCACAATACGATTATGCCGGTTTTGCTATGCCTATTGACGACCGAAGTGCTTGGGGAATTTCTTTAATTCGTTTTGGAGTAGACGATATCCTAAACACCACTCAATTAATTAACAATCAAGGAAATATTGACTACAACAGAATTTCGCTATTTTCTACAGCAGATTATGGCGTTACTTTTTCATATGCTAGAAAATTACCCATACAAGGTTTTAACTATGGTGTAAACGCAAAAGTAATTAGACGAATTATTGGAGATTTTGCTTCTTCTTGGGGATTTGGATTCGATTTAGGATTGCAATTTCAAAACAAAGATGATTGGAAATTTGGATTGATGATTCGTGATATTACTACTACTTACAACACCTGGAGTATCAATCAAGAAGAATACGAAAAAATTAAAAATGCAGTTCCTGGTGAAAATCAAGAATTACCTGAAACTAGTGAAATTACCTTACCAAAAGCACAATTAGGATTATCAAAAAAATTCGAATTTCATTACGATTATACGTTAACAACTGCTGCCAATTTGAACATGGAATTTGCCCAAACGAATGATATTATTTCAACAAGTATGGTAAGTATTAATCCGGCAGTAGGATTTGAATTTGGTTATATCGATTTAGCGTTCTTACGTGCTGGTGTTGGAAATTTTCAACAGATTACTCAAATTGACAACACTTCTAAAGTCAGCTTTCAACCGAATATTGGTTTAGGATTTAAATATAAAGGCATTCAGGTTGATTATGCTTTAACCGATTTAGGAAACCAAAGTGCTGCCTTATATTCTAACGTATTTTCTGTAAAAGTTGATTTAGGTATTTTTAGAAGATAAATTATCAGTTTTCAGTCGCAGTCACAGTTTTCAGTCGCAGTCACAGTTTTCAGTAAAACAAAAATCCAATATGCTAAAAAAATTACTTTTCTTATTACTTCCAATACTTAGTTTTTCTCAAAACGTAATCTTATCCGACAATGCTAAAGTGAGTATTTTAACTTGCGGAACGGCGCCTGTTTCCTATGCAATGTATGGCCATACAGGTATTCGAATTACAGATTATATTAATCAGATTGATGTAGTATATAATTATGGAGCGTTTGATTTTACCACACCTAATTTTATGTTGAAATTCGTAAAGGGCGATTTGCAATATTTTGTTACGAATGAGAATTACTACGATTTTGAATACAATTATAAATTAGATGGAAGAAGTATCGTTGAACAAGAACTGAATCTGTCTAAAGAACAAAAACAACAATTATTAAACGAACTAAATAGCAGTTTAACTTCTGAAGAGCGCTTTTACACGTATAAGTTTATTGATAAAAACTGCACGACGATGGTTGTGGATAAAATCAATAAAATATTGGGTTCAGAAGTCTTAAAACAACCAAAATCTGATCAATCGTACAGAGATATTCTATATCCATACATGTCGGATTTTTATATGAAATTAGGAATTCAGATCATGTTTGGAACTAAAGTTGACCAACCAGCCACTCGTTTATTTTTACCATTAGAATTGGAAAAAGTGTTGGAAACTACTGAATATAACGGACAAAAATTAGCCAAACCAACTAAAGTTTTAAATGAAGAAACGGTAACGACTCCATTTTCTTTTGTTAATTCTATTTATTCTTTAATTGCAGCAATTGTAATTCTGATTGTATTGAACAAAAAAGGGATACAAATTACTTATTTTATTTTCGCAGGATTATTAGGATTATTTTTCTGTTTAGTAGGATTGTATTCTTTACACCAAGAAATTTTATGGAATTATAATGCGTTATTATTTAATCCATTATTATTGGTTTTCGCTTTTTACTATTGGAAAAACAACACCCAAAAAATCATTTTATTCGGACAAATCTGCATTGCTTTTACCCTAATTTATTTGGCTTATATTGTCGCGAAAGTGCAATTATTAGTTGTATTGCCAATTATTGCATTGCATTTATTTTGGTTGATAAAAATTGTATTAAAAGAGAAAAAAAAGTAATTAATTATTGATTAACAACCCAATTTATCATTTCATCTTTAGCAATATTTTCAATTTCGTATGTCGGCTTGTCAAGTTGACCTTTTGTTAAGTAATGATTTAAACCTTCTAAAACCACTATTTTTATCTTATTATTTTGAAAGGATTGTAATTTATTGATTTCTGATATTGGATCAACAAATTTATCATCCGACCCAATAATATAAAGCATTGGAATTTTACTTTGAGCATAGAGAGTTTCAAAATCTTTTTTCACAATGTGCTTTTGTGAATTGAAATTACAATAAAAAAAACGATTGTAATTTTTATTGGTATATCCAATTTCTTTCGCTTTTTTAAGTGCTTCTTTATAAATTTTCAAGTCTTCTTTCAAAGTATTTTCTACTGAAGTACCACCGAAAGAATTATGAAATATTTCCATTACTGCAAGTTTTTTTTCTAACGAATCAAAAATCAATTCATTCTCAAATTTATTGATTCCAGTCTTCAATTGATACTTTAAAAATTCTCCGTTTTTTTGCACAGGAGTTGCCCACTGAATGATAAAATCAGGTTTATACCCTTTCTCAACTAATGACATGGTAACCAATCCACCCAAACTATGTCCTAACAATCCAATTTTCTTGGAAGATAAATTTTTATTCGTTTTTATACTATCAAAAATTATAGATAAATCATTAGCCATATCAGTGATAGTATAGTTGGCAGAACTAAATTTACCTTCAGATTTCCCAACTCCTCTTTCATCATAACGAAACACAGCGATATCTTTCTCAAGAAGACTTTCAGTTAACTTAAAATGACAATTTCTAGTATCCATTCCGGAACCCGGAACAATAATCAGAATTTTAGTATACTCCTTTTTAGGCTCAATTAAAGTTCCATAAAGTTTAATTTTTTCTTTAGCGTTAATAAATTCTAAATCAATACTATTATAGTTTTCTTCATTTTGAATTTTCTTTTCGTACTCAAACATTTCTTGTCCAAAACTCATATTTGAAAGAAATAGTACAATTATTAATATTTTTAATTTATTCATTTTTTACTACTTTTTTATTGATTGCGAATGTATAAAAAACAATTCATGTAAGGTAAATCTTAGTTTTTATTTAACTTTTCATTGAATATAATTCCAAAAAAAAACTCCAAGCTTTCGCTTGGAGTTTTTTTTCGCATATTTTACATTCTGATTATGCTTTCCCAGCCGCAATTAAATTCAACGCTGAACCTGCTACAAACCATCCAATCTGACTTTCATTATACGTATGATTTGCCAAAATGATATCTTTAGAACCGTCTTTATGAACAAACTCAATACTCAAAGGTTTTCCTGGTGCGAATTCCGTTAAATCTAAGAAATTGATAGTATCATCTTCTTGAATTTTATCGTAATCGGCTTCGTTAGCAAAGGTCAACCCTAACATACCTTGTTTTTTTAAATTTGTTTCATGAATACGTGCAAATGATTTTACTAAAACTGCTTTTACACCTAAGAAACGTGGTTCCATCGCAGCATGTTCGCGAGAAGAACCTTCTCCATAATTATGATCACCTACAACAATAGAAGGAACTCCTGCAGCTTTGTATGCTCTTTGAACTGCCGGAACTTCTCCATATTCACCAGTTAATTGATTTTTAACCGAATTGGTTTTACCATTGAAAGCATTTTCGGCTCCAATTAGCATATTATTCGAAATATTATCTAAATGTCCTCGGAAACGCAACCAAGGTCCGGCCATAGAAATATGATCTGTCGTACATTTTCCAAATGCTTTAATCAACAACTTCGCTCCAATAATATTTTTTTCATCCCAAGGCTCAAATGGCGCTAATAATTGTAACCTATCTGAAGTGGGCGAAACAATTACCTCAACCGAAGATCCATCGGCTGCTGGCGCTTGAAAACCTGCATCTTCCACATCGAAACCTTTTGTTGGAAGTTCATCACCTTTTGGAGGATTCAATTTAATTTCCTGACCGCTATCACTCAATAAAGTATCGGTTAACGGATTGAAATCTAAACGACCTGAAATGGCAATAGCTGCAACCATTTCTGGAGAAGTTACAAAAGCATGTGTATTTGGATTCCCATCTGCTCTTTTCGAAAAATTTCGGTTAAAAGAGTGAATAATGGTATTTTTCTCTTGTTTGTCGGCTCCAGCTCTATCCCATTGCCCAATACATGGTCCGCAAGCATTGGTAAAGACTTTCGTTCCCATTTTTTCGAAAGTGGCAATAATACCATCTCTTTCAATTGTATAACGAATTTGTTCCGAACCTGGATTGATTCCGAATTCAGCTTTAGGTGAAATTCCGTGCGCAACCGCTTGTTCGACAATGGATGCCGCTCTCGACATATCTTCATAAGAAGAATTCGTACACGAACCAATTAATCCCCATTCTACTTTAATTGGCCATCCGTTTTCAGCGGCTTCCGCTTTCATTTTAGAAACTGGTGTTCCTCTGTCTGGTGTAAAGGGACCATTAATATGAGGTTCTAATTCGGATAAGTTAATTTCAATTAATTGATCGAAATAATTTTCAGGACTTGCGTATACTTCCGCATCTGCCGTTAAATATCCAGCCACTTTATCTGCTGCATTCACTACATCTTGTCTACCGGTTGCTGCTAAATATCTTCTCATCGAATCATCGTATCCAAAAGTTGAAGTGGTAGCACCAATTTCTGCACCCATATTACAAATAGTTCCTTTTCCAGTACATGACATGGAAGTAGCGCCTTCTCCGAAATATTCCAAAATCGCACCTGTTCCACCTTTAACTGTTAGAATATCGGCCACTTTTAAAATAACGTCTTTTGGAGATGTCCAACCATTTAATTTTCCTGTTAATTTGACACCGATTAATTTTGGAAATTTCAATTCCCACGACATTCCCGACATAACATCAACGGCATCGGCACCTCCAACTCCAATGGCTAACATACCTAAACCGCCTGCATTTACTGTGTGCGAATCGGTACCAATCATCATTCCACCAGGAAAAGCATAATTTTCCAACACAATTTGATGAATAATTCCTGATCCAGGTTTCCAGAACCCAATTCCGTATTTATTAGAAACAGAAGAAAGGAAATCGAAAACTTCTTTAGATTGTTTATTTGCGAAAGCCAAATCTTGAGCTGCTCCTTCTTTGGCTTGAATTAAATGATCACAATGAACTGTTGTAGGAACGGCCACTGTTTTTTTACCTGCATGCATAAATTGCAATAATGCCATTTGTGCTGTTGCGTCTTGACAAGCTACTCGATCTGGAGCAAAATCAACATAATCAACACCTCTTTTGTACACTCCATTTGGAGTTCCGTCCCATAAATGAGAATATAAAATTTTCTCTGTTAAGGAAAGCGGACGACCAACTAATTCACGAGCTTTATCTACACGAGAAGCAATAGTTGCGTACACTTTTTCAATCATTTCAATATCAAATGCCATATGTTTTATTTTTTTGTTGTGTTATTTAATTTTTAGACCTACCAAATTACGAAAATTATAGTTGTGATAAAAGAAAAAGCCCGAGTTTATCAACTCGGGCTTTTAAAATATTCTTTATTAACTATCTGATTAGTTAGCTAATAGCTTGTGAGAAGGTGCAAACTTCGTTAAGTTAATTCCTTCAACAGCTGCTTTATATTCTTCAATTGTTGGCGTTCTTCCTAAGATTGTAGACAATACTACAACTGGAGTAGAAGAAAGTAACGATTCTCCTTTTTTAGTATCTGTATCTTCAACAACTCTTCCTTGGAATAAACGTGTAGAAGTAGCCATTACAGTATCTCCTTTAGAAGCTTTTTCTTGGTTACCCATACATAAGTTACAACCAGGACGTTCTAAGTATAACATGTTTTCATATTCTGTACGAGCTGCAGCTTTTGGAGCATTATCGTCGAATTCGAATCCAGAATATTTTTGTAATACTTCCCAATCTCCTTCTGCTTTTAATTCATCTACAATGTTATACGTTGGAGGAGCAACAACTAAAGGCGCATTAAATTTAACTTCACCTTTTTGAGCTTCTACATTCTTAAGCATTTGTGCTAAGATTTTCATATCACCTTTGTGAACCATACAAGATCCGATGAAACCTAAATCTACTTTTTTATCACCACCATAGTATGATAATGGTCTGATTGTATCGTGAGTATAACGTTTAGAAACGTCTTTATTATTTACATCTGGGTCAGCAATCATTGGTTCAGCAATTAAATCTAAATCAACCACAACTTCAGCATAATATTTAGCATTTGAATCCGGACGTAAAGCTGGTTTTTCACCTGATCTAATTTCAGCAATTCTCTTATTTGCTTTATCAATTAAACCTTGAAGAACTTGCTTTTCATTATCCATTCCTTTATCAATCATGATTTGGATTCTTCCTTTAGCAATTTCTAATGATTCGATTAACGTTTCATCTTCAGAAATACAAATAGACGCTTTAGCTTTCATTTCAGCTGTCCAATCTGTAAATGTAAATGCTTGATCTGCCGTTAAAGTACCGATATGAACTTCAATTACTCTTCCTTGGAAAACATTTTCACCACCAAACTGATGTAACATTTGAGCTTGTGTAGCATGAACCACGTCACGGAAATCCATATGACTTCCCATAGTTCCTTTGAAAGTAACTTTTACAGATTCTGGAATTGGCATAGAAGCTTCACCTGTTGCTAACGCTAAAGCTACAGTACCAGAATCGGCACCGAATGCTACACCTTTAGACATACGAGTATGTGAATCACCACCAATAATGATAGCCCACTCATCAACTGTAATATCATTTAAAACTTTATGAATTACGTCTGTCATCGAATGATAAACACCTTTCGGGTCACGCGCAGTGATTAATCCGAAATCGTTCATAAATTTCATTAATTTAGGAATATTTGTTTGTGCTTTTTTATCCCAAACAGAAGCAGTATGACAACCTGATTGATAAGCCCCATCTACAATTGGAGAAATAACAGTTGCTGCCATTGATTCTAATTCTTGAGCAGTCATTAATCCTGTAGTATCTTGAGAACCAACAATATTAACGGTTACACGAACATCTGAACCTGCATGTAAAGCATTTTTAGAAATAGTTCCTACAGAGTTTCTATTGAAGATTTTTTCAACCGCAGTTAAACCTTGACCTTCAATTGAAACTTCTTTAGAAGGAGCGTAAACTAAAGGAGCATCAATTCCTAAAGTTTTAGCAGCAAACGTTTGAAGTTTTTTACCAAATACGATTGCATAAGAACCACCTGCTTTGATAAACTCTAATTTTTGTGGCGTAAACGCTTTAGAAATATCAATTAATTCTTGATCTCCGTTATATAATTTTTTTGTTTTTGTATTGATTGTTAAAACAGTTCCTGTAGCAACAGAATAAGCTTGTTCTAAAATTGGATCACCATTTTCATCACGAACTACTTCTCCATTTGCATCCGTTTTTTTCACCCAGTTTTTCAAATCTAAACCGATACCACCTGTTACATCAACAGTAGTTAAGAAAATTGGAGAAATTCCGTTTGTACCACCAACAATTGGCGCGAAATTTACAAAAGGAACATAAGGACTTGCTTGTTTACCTGTCCAAAGTGCAACGTTATTTACTCCTGACATACGAGAAGAACCTACACCCATTGTACCTTTTTCAGCAATTAACATCACCGATTTATCAGGATGTTGTGCTTGTAAAGCTTTGATTTCTTCTTGTGCTTGAGGCGTAATCATACACTTTCCGTGTAATTCACGATCCGAACGAGAGTGCGCTTGGTTTCCTGGAGAAAGTAAATCTGTAGAAATATCTCCTTCACCAGCGATGAACGTAACTACTTTAATTTCTTCAGCAATTTCTGGTAGTTTAGTAAAGAATTCTGCTTTTGCATAACTCTCTAAAATTTCTCTAGCTACTTCATTTCCAGCTTCATAAGCTACTTTTAAACGATCCATATCTGCATCGTATAAGTAAACTTGAGTTTTTAAAACATTTGCAGTATCTTTTGCAATAACTGCATCACTTCCTAAAGCTAAATCTAATAAAACCTCAATTGAAGGTCCACCTTTCATATGAGATAATAATTCAAAAGCAAAAGTTGGAGTAATTTCTTTTACTTCAGCTTCTCCTAAAATAATTTCTTTTAAGAATTTTGCTTTTACACTTGCAGCAGGAGTAGTTCCAGGCAACGTATTGTAAATAAAAAACTGAAGAGAATCTTCTCTATCTGCATTATTTACATCTTTAATTTGAGCAATAATTTCGCTTAATAATTCGGCACCATCGATTGGTTTTGGATGTAATCCTTGACCTTTACGCTCTTCAATTTCTTTGATATACTCTTTATAAATATTCATTTCCATATTGAAATTTATTATATAAAATTGGTTAATTTAATTGTGTTCTTTTATTAAAGTGGTACAAATTTATATATTTCTTTTCAAATTAAAAAATTTTTAATAAAAAACGATATTATCAAAAATATTATTTGTAATTAATCTAATTTGCTGAATTTAATTCAACAATATCACAAAAAACAACTATTTTTTTAGGAATTCTTAATTTTAATAATTTAAACTACGAATTTGCAAAAAAACAAAAGCGTATTTTATCAATTTGACAAAATACGCTTTACTTTATATTGAGGTTTTTACAGTTAAATTACTTCACGTATTTAAACATCCAATCATACATTGCATTTTGATGAAATAAATTTTCTACACTTCCGTGATTACCACCTTTAATAATTGTTAAAGTTGCATCTGCATTTGGATTGCATTTTTTTATTGCATCATATACTTTTTGAGATTCCGACATTTTAACGATAAAATCTTTATCGCCATGTTGAATCCACATAGGGACTTTAGCTAAATTACAACCATCAGAAACATTTCCTCCACCACAGATTGCTACTGCAGCAGCAACTCTATCAGGATATTTGCCTACAAAATGCATGGTTCCGTAACCGCCTAAACTCATCCCACAAACATAGACACGTTTTAAATCGGTTTGATAATTTTTTTGAACATAATCAAGTACTTCTAAAACTTTATCGGGATTCCAATTACCTGAAGCGATTTGCGGAGCAATTACAACGGCATTAATCTTTCTACCTTTTTCCATAGCGCGTAACACACCATAACGTTTTACTTTATTTAAATCGGTACCAGAAAGACTTTTCCCGTGTAAGAAAATTAAAACCGGAGGTTTCTCATCTGGTTTTTCCATTTTTGGAATTTGCAACCAAAACGGATAGGTAGTTTTGCCAGTAATTGCTTGTAATTTTTCTTCAGGATTTTGTTGAAAAGAAAAGGCAAAAACAAGAAATAATACTATTAATTTTTTCATTTTTATAGTTGATAAAAAAAGTGCCCTAAAGCACTTTATATTTTTAAAATAATTTTCTGATGATATCTTCTTCTGAAATTCCTTCAGCATCAGCTTTATAATTCTTAACTATTCTATGTCTTAAAATTCCGAATGCAACAGCTTGAACATCTTCAATATCTGGAGAAAATTTTCCATTTATTGCTGCATGAGTTTTTGCAGCTAAAATTAAACTTTGAGAAGCACGAGGACCAGCACCCCAATCTAAATAATTTTTAACAAAATCTGTTGACATTGGATTATTAGGTCTGGTTTTAGAAACCAATCCAACTGCATATTCAATTACATTATCGGTAACTGGTATTTTTCTTATTAAGTTTTGATATTCGATGATTTCTTCTGCTGTAAACAAAGGATTTACATCTACTTTTACATCAGAAGTTGTAGCCTTAACAACCTGAACTTCTTCTTCAAAAGTTGGATAATCTAAATTGATAGCAAACATAAAACGGTCTAATTGCGCTTCTGGTAACGGATACGTTCCTTCTTGTTCAATTGGGTTTTGTGTTGCTAATACAAAAAACGGTAAATCTAATTTAAAACTATGTCCGGCTACAGTCACCGATTTTTCTTGCATAGCTTCTAATAAAGCAGCTTGTGTTTTAGGTGGCGTTCTATTAATCTCATCCGCCAAAATAATATTCGAAAAAATTGGCCCTTTGATGAATTTAAAATTACGCGTTTCATCTAAAATCTCACTTCCTAAAATATCAGAAGGCATTAAATCTGGCGTAAATTGAATACGTTTAAAATGCAATCCTAAAGCTTGAGAAATCGTATTTACCATTAATGTTTTAGCCAATCCAGGAACACCTACTAAAAGTGCATGTCCGCCCGAAAAAATACTCAATACAATTTGATTAACTACTTCATCTTGACCTACAATAACTTTTGCAATTTCTTGTTTTAATTGCTTTTGTTTTTGTACTAATTTTTCAATTGCTATTACGTCTGACATTTCTATTATTTAGAAGTTAGAATTAAGAAATATATTCTTTAGGCAAATTATTTTTTTAACCAATTACTTGAAAACTCACAATCTTTATAATCGTTATTGATTTTCACGTAATTTTTTTCGATGTTTTCTTCCATCCATTTAGCATTTTCTTTGTATTGTTTATCTGAAAGTGCTAATTCTTTTATTTTAAGATAATCAGTCGCATAATCTGCTTTGTGTTCTTCTGTTTTCTTGTTGATTTTGATGATTTTGAAGAATTTCGCTCCAATTCTATCTTGATCTAAAAATACTTTAGACACATCACCTTGTTTTAAATTATTAACTTGATTGTATAAAGCTGGATCTAATTTTGAAATTTCGAAACGAGGCTCAGAAGTTCTTGGATTTAATAATAAACCACCATTTGTTTTTGTTTCCTTATCGTCTGATGAAGCTTTAGCAGCTTCTTCAAATGTAATATCTCCTCTTTCAATTTTAGCTTTAATGTCTTCAATTTTAGCTAAAGCTTCGTTTGTTGCTTTAGTAGTCACTTTTGGACTCATAACAATATGGCGTAATTCAATATCTTGACCAACGATTTTTTCAACTAAAATAATATGATAACCAAATTCTGTTTCAAAAGGTTCAGAAATTTCACCTTCATTTAAACGAAAAGCAACATCTTTAAATTCTTTAACAAATTGTGTTTTCTTATTCATTTTATAAAAACCACCACTTGAAATAGATGATTCGTCTTCTGTGTAAATTACTGCTTTACTGTAAAAACTCGCACCATTATTCAATACATCGTTTCTAATTTCATTTAATTTATCGATAACTTTTTGTTTATCTTCTTTAGTTACTTCAGGCTTTATAACAATTTGAGAGATTTCTACTTCTGCACCAATAGTAGGAATTTCATCTTTAGGAATTCCATTGAAAAATTGTTTAACTTCCTCTGGTGTTACAGTTACATCTCCTACAATTTTTCTTTGCATTTGAGACGTTAATTTATTTTGTCTTACAATTTCAGAAAAATAACTATTAAAATCTTGTTCATCTTTTTTCTTAAAATAAGCATATACTTTTTCTGGAGAACCTAATTGTTCTACAAACGTACTCATTTGATTTTTCATAAATTCCTGAACTTCATCGTCAGTAACTTTAATACTATCTTGAATAGCCTGATGAGCGTATAACTTATCTTCTAATTGTTTTCCAAGTAATTCGCAACGTGTAATTTTGCTTACATCTACACCTTGCGTTTTTAATTCTAAATACATCAAATCAATATCAGAATCTAATACGATAAAATCGCCAACGACTGCAGCAACACCATCCACTTTTTGTTTCTTTTGAGCAAAGTTT
The DNA here is from genome assembly GCF_900110615.1 of Flavobacterium urocaniciphilum. Classification (GTDB taxonomy): domain Bacteria; phylum Bacteroidota; class Bacteroidia; order Flavobacteriales; family Flavobacteriaceae; genus Flavobacterium; species Flavobacterium urocaniciphilum. The sequence continues at coordinate 497,301 of NZ_FOEI01000002.1, read as the reverse complement.
GCTACTGAAAAAAGCAAAAAGGCTAATATTAAAAGGTTTGTTTTATTTAAAAATTTCGAAATCATTGTCTTTAATGGCGTCATTTGTTATTTCTGTTTGAATTTTATTTATTAAATCTGTTTTTCTGTTATTTAAAATAACTTGTTTAATTGTTGGTTTGATATATTGCAGAGGCACTACACTATTTTTTGGTACTACATCTTTTACTTTTACTAGCCAAATTGATGTTGAATCTGGATATTGATACGACATTCCGGCACTTATATACTTAATTACATTATCTTGATTCACAAAAGGCAAACGTTCGTATACTTGCTCTATATCAACCCAAATACTATCATTAAAAGCATAACTTTTAAACTGAATAGCTAAGTTTTGTAAATCTTTCTTATCCTTTTTTGAAAAATTGGAAAACTTTGCTCTAATCGTTTGCAACTTATTATTTCCTTTAACTAAATTAATATATCTCAATTTTACTAAAGGACTATTGGCTTTAAAATTATTTTTGTACTTATTATAATAATTTTCAATTTCCTGATCAGTAATAACGGTATCTATTTTTGTTACCACTAAATCTTCCAAGTAAGCTTTTGAATACAAATCAATTTTGTATTGATTTATTAATTTATCGAGCTCCATTTGTTTACTTTTATTGATGTTTTTAGTTGCATTATCCATCAATAATTGTTGCGTAGCCCAACGTTTAATAAAATCTTTTACAATAGCAATACTATCTTGTTTCGATGTACCTTGTGGAACTAAATTTTCTAAATCCGATTGGTACAAATATTCATTATTAACTCTGGCTACAGCTTCAGACTTATCTTTTTTAGCTTCATTATTACAAGAAACCAAAAAAAACAAACCAATAAAACTCCAGATTAACTTCATATTATTTTAATTGTTGTTTTGTTTTCTCAAACACATCCTGATTGATTTTTACAGTAAATTCTTTTTTCAAATCATCTACCCAAGTTGCCTCAAGATGTTGCTGATAATCATTAATTACACGGCTTTTACATTCATCAAACGATTTAATTCCAGCAGCTTTAATTGATTTTACATTTACTAAAAAGAAATAATTTCCATCTTTAAAAGAATTGTTGATTCCTTTATTAATTACTGGCATTTTTTTCAATGTTTCATAATCACTTTCATACAATCCAGATTTTACCATGATGGCAACTTTATTATCTTGATTTAATTTAGCTTTGATTTCTTCAATTGATTTTCCAGACTTTAATAATTTCTTAGCTTTTTCAATTACTTTTTCGTCTGTTGATGACAAAATATCAACATCATATCGTTCTTTCCAAGTATATTTTTCTTTATTAGCATTGTAAAAATTTTCTAATCCGATAGTGTCATTTTTAGATTTTGTCCAGATTTCTTTTTCCATTAAATCAAACAACAATAAACCGTCTCTATACTCATTCATTATATTTTTGAAATCTGGAAACTCATTTTCTAAATTTTCATTATAATAAGCGATTAATTGTTCCGACTTCCATGAATCATATAATTCAGAAACTAATTTCTTTACTGGCTTAGTTGTAAGTTTGTTTTTTTGTTGCGATTGAATATAATTTAAGAAAGTAGTTGTACTTAACTTTTTGTTTTTATCTACAGTAGCAATTTCTCCTGAAAGTGTTTCATTTTTAGTTGGCACTTCCCAAGTTTGACTATAAATATTATCATTTACAACTTTTTCTACATTTTTAAATTGGGCTTCATTTCTTTCAAAAGAGTATTTCGACTTTAATTTTGTTGCCAGTGTATTTGTTATGATAATTGAACGCTCGTCTCTTTTAATTTTTGATTCTAATTCTGCTTTAGAATCATCAAATGTTTTTACTGGATGTTTTTCAATTAGTTTTACAATATGCCATCCAAAACCTGAATCAAAAGGTTTAGAATAATCTCCTTTATTTTTAAGTGAAAAAGCAACATTTTCAAAAGCTTCAGAACTTAATTGCCCTGTACCAAAACGTTGCATTTGACCACCACGTTGAGAAGTTGATTTATCTTCAGAGAACTGTGCTGCTAAAGCTTCAAAACTTTCCCCTTGCGTTAATTTTTTATAAATATCTTCAATTGTTTGTTTAGCTTTATTTTTAGCTTCTTCTGAATTTTCAGTAGGTTTTAAAATCATGATATGAGCTACAGAAACTTCACCTTGATTATCTCTAATATCGGTAACCTTAATAATATGATAACCAAATCGTGTTCTAACAGGATTTGAAATTTGACCTACTTTCGTTTTGTATGCCGCAGATTCAAATGGATATACCATTCTAAAAGCTGAAAAATAGCCTAAATTTCCTTTGTTATCAGCCACTGAAGGATCTTGAGAATTAGCTACTGCAACCGTTTCAAAACTTTCACCTTTTTCAATTCTCTTTTTTAATTCTAAAGCTTTATTATAAAATGCTAAAGTATCTGCACCTTTAACATTTTCATCTACTGAAATTAATATATGAGAAGCTTTAACTTCTTTCAAACCTCTATTATAAGCTTCTTCAATTAATTGATTCGTAACTTTTGAATCATTTAAGTAAGATTTTGACAATTGATTTCTGTAAGAACTCAATTCATTTTGATACTTAACACCGTTTTGCAAACCCAATTTATAAGCTTTGCTAACTTTTAATTTATATCCAATGAACAAATCTAAATATTGATTTAAATCTTTTTGAGAATCGTCTTTTACTAAATCTAAATTTTTTAAATAAATTCTTTTGAATTCATCGGTATAGTAAGAATTATTATCGATTGTAAAAAGAACCTCTTTCTCTTTTTGAGCAAATGAATTTGCGAAAAATGATAAAAATAATAGTATAAAAATGTTTTGAATTTTCATTGTTTTGTTATGGTTTTATTTGCAACAAGCAAAAATATGAAATGATTACAATTAAACAACTAATTGATGATATATTAACTAAAAATTTAGAAATTTAATAGCTAATTAAAAGGATATTCTTCTAATAATTTATCAGAATTTTAATTTAGAGTTTTTTTTATCGATTTTTTTTATAAATTTGTTCGCATTCAATAAAAACCCCAAACCTAAAATATAATGAAATTAAATTTACTAAAACTATACTCAACTGTTTTTATAACATTAATGAGTTTTTTAGCAACAGCTCAACCTGTTGATCCACCTGCTGATCCAGATCCACCAGCAGCTCCAATTAATACTCAAATTATTTGGTTAGCAGTAGTAGGAATTGCTTTTGCTTATTTTATCATAAATAAAAAGAAAATGTCTTTTTTAAAATAATAACATTTAAAAACTATAAACACCCTTAAATTATTACAATTTAAGGGTGTTTTATTTTTTATCTATTCTCTCAAAATTTTGACATATGGGATTTTAAAACTATCTTTATATTTCAAACAAAACTTATCCCTTTTTTGTCAAAACCAACATTTTAAAACTTTTGATTAATATAGACGTATCAAAATATAAGAATATAATCTTTTTACTAACTGCAATTTATTTTGTGAATTTAGTACTATATAGCCTTTCTTCAATTTTAGAATACAAATCAATTGAAACAATATTTTGGTTTTGCAGAATCCCAATTTTAATCCTCTTATATTTACTTACTGGAAAAACCAATTTTATTTATTTATTTGGATTACTACTTTATCAAACCGCATCCATACTATTTGCAACAAGTAATCAAGATTTGTTTTTATACGGCAGTTTTGCTTCAATTGGTTTTAAAATTTGTCTTTTAATCCTTTTGCTCCCTTTAATTAACAAATCAAACAGAAAAGCTATAATTTTAGCTAGTTTACCTTTTTTTATTCTATATTTATACATCATAGAATTAGTAATGTATTCATTAGGTGACTCATTGTTAATCTGGCTATTAAACGCCTTAATTACTTCGTTTATGGGAGGAATTGCGATAATTCACTATAACAAAAATTTCGATTTAAAAGGCTATTGGTTATTAATCAGTTCCATTTTCTTTATTATACAAATAGGTGCATTTTTCATCAATAAATTTTACATTAAAAGTGAAGCAATTTATCAGATGGTTATTTTCTTTTATGGATTATCTCACTTTACTTTTTATAAGTTTTTAATTTTAAAAGAAGCAGAAAACACAAAACATACTGTATAAAAAAAGCCCGATATAAAATCGAGCTTTTTTATTAAAATTAACTTTACCTAAATAAATTAAAATTCTTATTTTCTATTTTCTCTTGCGATTAATGTATTTTTAAGCAACATTGCAATAGTCATCGGACCTACACCTCCTGGAACTGGAGTAATATACGATGCCTTTTTGGAAACATTTTCAAAATCAACATCTCCTACAATTTTATATCCTTTTTCTGTAGTTTCATCAACAACACGAGTAATACCAACATCAATAATTACCGCATCATCTTTAATCATTTCCGCTTTTAAATAATTAGGCACGCCTAATGCTGAAATAATAATATCTGCTTGAGATGTAATTTGATTGATGTTTTTTGTATGGGTATGGGTAACCGTTACAGTTGAATTTCCAGGAAACCCTTTTCTTCCCATTAAAATACTCATTGGTCTACCAACAATATGACTTCTACCAATTACAACAGTATGTTTACCTTGCGTTTGAACGTTATATCTTTCTAATAATTCTAATATTCCAAATGGAGTTGCAGGAATAAATGTACTCATATCTAAAGCCATTTTTCCGAAATTTTCCGGATGAAACCCATCAACATCTTTTGAAGGATCAATAGCCATTAATATTTTTTGAGTATCAATTTGTGGAGGCAATGGTAATTGAACAATAAAACCATCAATATTATCGTCCTGATTTAACTCTTCAATTTTTTTAAGTAATTCTTTTTCTGAAGTTGTGCTTGGCATTTTAATTAAAGTCGATTCAAAACCAACTCTTTCACAAGCTTTTACTTTACTTCCAACATACGTTAAACTTGCTCCATCACTACCTACAATAATTGCTGCTAAATGAGGAACTTTTTCTCCATTTTCTTTCATTTTTGCTACTTCAGCAGCAATTTCATTTTTAATGTCTTCAGATACTTTCTTACCGTCTAATAATTCCATTCTGTTTTTTATTTGTTGTGTTGTTTTATTATAAATTTCATAAAAAAAGACGCAAGTAAATTGCGCCTTTATATATTAGTTCATGCCTTTCATTCCACCCATCATTTTCATAAGGTTCTTTCCGCCACCACCTTGCATCATTTTCATCATTTTGCTCATTTGATCAAATTGCTTCATCAATTGGTTTACTTCTTCTATTTTTCTACCCGCACCTTTTGCGATACGCGTTTTTCTTTTCATATCAATTATAGAAGGTTTTGATCTTTCTTTTGGAGTCATCGATTGGATAATTGCTTCAATATGTTTGAAAGCATCATCTTGTATTTCAACATCTTTTAATGCTTTTCCAGCACCAGGTATCATTCCAACTAAATCTTTCATGCTACCCATTTTCTTAATTTGTTGAATTTGAGTTAAGAAATCGTCGAAACCGAATTCATTTTTAGCAATTTTCTTTTGTAATTTTCTTGCTTCTTCTTCATCATATTGCTCTTGAGCTCTTTCAACTAAAGACACAACGTCTCCCATTCCAAGAATTCTATCCGCCATACGATCTGGATAGAACACATCAATAGCGTCCATCTTCTCACCTGTACCAATAAATTTAATTGGTTTGTTTACAACAGATTTAATTGAAATTGCAGCTCCACCACGAGTATCACCATCTAATTTCGTTAAAATAACTCCATCAAAATCTAATCTATCGTTGAATGCTTTTGCAGTATTAACAGCATCTTGCCCTGTCATTGCATCAACCACAAACAATGTTTCTTGAGGCTTTACCGCTTGATGAACATTAGCAATTTCGTTCATCATTTCTTCATCAACAGCTAAACGACCAGCCGTATCGATGATAACCACATTGAATCCATTTGCTTTTGCATGCTTAATAGCGTTTTCTGCAATTGAAACAGCATTTTTATTTTCTGGTTCTGAATATACTTCAACACCAATTTGATCTCCAACAACATGCAACTGATTAATCGCCGCTGGACGGTAAATATCACACGCTACAAGTAAAGGATTCTTTTGTTTCTTAGTTTTTAAAAAGTTGGCTAATTTACCAGAGAAAGTTGTTTTACCCGATCCTTGTAAACCTGACATTAAAATTACAGAAGGATTTCCAGATAAATTTACACCCGCTACATCACCACCCATTAATTCAGTTAATTCGTCTTTAACGATCTTAACCATTAATTGTCCTGGTTGTAAAGTAGTTAATACATTTTCACCAATCGCTTTTTCTTTTACACGAGTAGTAAAATCTTTAGCTATTTTAAAGTTAACATCGGCATCTAATAATGCACGACGAACTTCTTTTAAGGTATCCGCTACATTTACATCGGTAATTTTACCGTGTCCTTTTAATATATGAAATGCTTTATCTAACTTATCGGTAAGATTATCAAACATAATAATTCAACTTTTTAATGAGGTGCAAATATAAGGTAAAGTTGGCAAGTAACAAAGTGCGGTTTTATAAACTTCTATTTATAGAAATAAAAAAACCGCTTATTTTCATAAACGGTTAATTTTTTATCTAAAATGCACTTATTATTTTTTTGAACAACAAGATTTTTTAGTTGTTGCAGTAGCAGTTGCAGATGCTTTTTTATCTGAACAACAAGATTTTTTTTCTGTAGTAGCTTTTTTCTTTTCTTTTTCTTTTTCTTTGAAATCAACTACAGCAGCTGAAGAAACCATAAATGCCATTAAAGCAACAATTGACAATACTTTTTTCATGATATGTATTTTAAAATTAAACTTCTTTTTTGTTATTGAATTTCAAATATATAAATTTTTGAATTTCAAAATGATAAAATTATCTTAATTTTTTTCAAAAGTTAAATAATCTGTTCCACCTCCACCTCCACTTACGTGAATTAATTCAATTTTTGTAGATGTGTATGAGATAATATTCCAATCATCTGTAAGCTCAGCAAAATTAGCTGGCGTTGCAAAAGCAATATTAAAATCTAAATCATTACTTGGACTGTCATCTCCACTATTATCTGAGGTTACAGACCATGTACCTGTTACTGTTGTAGAACCATTTATCGCTGTTAATACACTACTTGGTCCAAATGTAAAATTATATCCAGTAAAATTTGTAGTTTCTACGGTTCCTGAATCGTTATAAAGGGTAATCCTCCAAGTACCATTATTTATTGTATTGATTACAGGTGTAGGATCAACTGATGTACTTTGAGTATCATCATCATCACTACAAGCTGTTGGAATAAATAGCATAAAAATTGCTATAAAAGCTGAAATTAATTTTAATTTATTCATAATTTTTGAGTTTAGTATAACAAAGTTAACGAAAATCAATGCGTTTTATTATCTAAAACATTTAAATTAAACTAGTTACAATATGTTACGATTTCTTTTCAAAAAAACTAAACAACAAACCTCCCATTAAGGCAAAATACAAAGAACTATTTAAAGGGTTTGAAGTAATTTTACAAGTTCCAGATGCACATCCTATGAATAAATAGTATAAATATCCTAAAACGCCACCAATAATTACACCAATTAAAGTGAGTTTATATTTTTTAAACATTAACTTTCTGTTTAATAATACTCACTAATTCATTACTAGAAACAACTCCAGATTGTCTCCATAACATTTTTCCATTCTGAAATAAAATCATTGTTGGAACACCACGTACTTGAAATTGTGCCGCTACTTCCTGATTTTTATCCACATCAACTTTTATAATTGCAACAGTATCTCCAAGTGATTCTTTTGCTTCAACTAATATGGGCGCTAATACCTGACAAGGACCACACCAAGTTGCAAAAAAGTCGATTAAAACCGGTTTTTCTCCATTAATTAATTCTTGAAACTTACTCATTTTTATCTTTATTACTTGGTAAATTACAATTGTTATTTCCGCATCCTAGATTAAAAATTGCTTGAAACAAAAAGAAAACTCCAAAAGCTGCAAAATACCATTGACTTTGTTCGTAAGCAGTATAAAAGCAAAACAAAGCAATTGCAATTCTGAAATAACGCATAAAATGCCAATTACTAAATAACATTTTCTTCATAAAAATTATTTCAGTAAATGTACTAAACTTACTTAAAAATCAGTGTAACAAAAATTACAAACTAAAACTGGAAGTATATAAATGGTTGCGGACCTGCAGAAGCTGTTGCAAATACCAACCAAAAAATCAATCCTAACACAATAGCTTTAGTAATTAACGGCATTGAAATGAAAACATTTTGTATGGCCACAATTACTTTCTGAGGAATATAATGCCAGAAATATCCTAAAAACATTAAGATAAATACATTTTTATATCCTTGTGCGATAATTAACCATTGGTTAAAGTCGAAAGTAACTTTTCCGATATTTTCTATAACCTGTAAAGCTGTAGGAAAATCTTTTGCTCTGAAGAATATCCAACAAAAAGCTACAAAATGAAACGTAACAACAATTGAAAAAGTCTTTAAAAAAGGCGTAAAAAAAGTAATCTTTCTTTTCACAGGTGGATAATGTTCTAAAAATATTTTGTGAACAGCTAATGCTAATCCATGTAAAGCTCCCCAAATGATGAAACGCAAACTTGCTCCATGCCATAACCCACCTAACAACATGGTAGTCATTAAGTTCACATTGGTATACATTGTTCTTTCTCTATCTTTAGAAAGCAAGAAGGTTAAAGCAAATAAAATTGCCGATGAAACCGCTATAATTAAAGGAATATTACTCGTTGCAGAGAATGAAATTCCCCAAATAATTAATCCAACAAAAAACAATCCCGGAAATAAGAATCCAGCAAAAGTTCCATGACGATTTCCACCTACAGAAATATACAAGAAGTCTTTTAACCAAGTGGATAACGAAATGTGCCAACGACGCCAAAACTCCGTAATAGATGCCGATTTATATGGTGTTAAGAAGTTCGTAGGTAATTTAAATCCTAATAACAAAGCAACACCAATTGCCATATCAGAATATCCAGAGAAATCACAATAAATTTGAATGGTGTATCCGTAAGAAGCCATTAAATTTTCAAAAGGCGTATAAGCATTTGGCAAATCGAAAACACGATCTACGAAGTTAATGGAAATATAATCTGAGATGATTGTTTTTTTAATTAAACCACCAATTATCAAAAGAAAAGCTCTATTGATATCGTCCTGAGTGACATTTAATTTCTGATAAATTTGCGGTAAGAAATCTTTTGCACGTACAATTGGTCCGGCTACTAATTGAGGGAAAAACGATACGAAAAATAAGTAATCTACAAATCGTTTCGTTGGTTCAATTTCTTTACGATAAATCTCTATTATATAACTAATCGATTGAAAGGTATAAAATGAAATTCCAACCGGTAAAATCACATCAAAAAATGCCATTTTTCCACCCGTAAGATTATTGGTAATATCTACAATAAAGTTACTGTATTTGAAATATCCTAAAAATCCTAAATTTAAGATAATACTAAAAGTAAGACACAATCTTTTATTAATTATGCTCGATGTTCGATGCACTAAATTACCTAAATTATAATCGACAACGGCAGATCCTAATAATAATAAAAAGTAAATACCACTTGATTTATAATAGAAAAATAAAGAGAATAGAATTACATATACCATTCTCAATGTATTTGCTTTTCTAAGTAAAATATACCAAAAATAGAAAACCAAGAACAAACCTAAAAACAAGCCCGTATTGAACAATAAAGGCGCGTCTTTATCGTATACAAACCAACTTTTTATAATTTCAGGAGTAATTACTCCAATATTTTTACTGAACCAATCTTGCAACACTACTTCTTATTTTTCAGATTTATATAATTCGTATGATTGAATGAATGCATCAAAAAACAATTCTCCTTGTTTCTCATATCCTGCATTAGAATAATGTACTTTATCTTTTGCCATTAATCCCATTCTTGAATTTATATTGATACTTTTATTTCCACCGAAAATGTCTAATAAATTCCAAACCGCAAAATTATCCACTTTAGCATTTTCTATTATTTTTTCAGCGTATTTTTCAATGTAAATATTTTGCGCCTTTCTATGTAATACAGAAGGTGGTGAAGTCGTAACTAATACAGATGCTTCAGGACATTTTTGTTTAATTCCATCAATCATGGTTTTTAAATTCCCATAATAAGTTGCTAAATCTTGTTTGTCGAAACTTTCGTTTGTACCTAAAGAAATAACAAATAAATCTGCTTCTAATGCTGGTAATTGTTCAAAAAACAATGGAAACTTATTATAATCACTACTTTTTGCGCCATTAACACCAATACCACTATATGTTATACCTGGATTTTCATTTTCCAAAATCAAACCATTTAAGGCAAAATCGGAAGTATTTTCATCACCAATAATAGTAATCTTATCAATTGGTGTAGTAGAATTATAATTATTTGAAATCGGCGTATTTTCTAAAGCGATTGGTTCGTAAATGTATTTAACAGTTGTAACCGTTTTGTAAGTTGTAACCGATTTTCCACCAGGAATTTTTAAAATTTTCCCATCTCGAATATTATCAGAAGTTAAGCCATTAGCCGACTTCAACTGTTTTAATGAAATATTATATTTATCCGCAATTACACCTAAAACTTCACCCGGTTTTACTTTATGAGAAGAAGTTGCTGGAGTTACCACCGCAACTTTTTCTTGAGTAGGAATTCCTTTTTTAGCAAAAGCTACTTTAAAAATATTCGCATTATTAGGAGATATGATTTTCAATTTTGTAAAATCGTATTTAGCATCTTTCACTAACATATCGATATGAAAATCTTTTTGTTTTGGCTGAAAAGAAATCCCACTTAATCCTACTGGTTTTGAAGCATCAGCATATAAATTTCTTGATGCAGAAAAACCACCAGAACCTGTAAAACGAATTGGAGCACTATTATTTGTACCCGCTAAACTGTATGGAAAAGTAAATCCGAAACCTGCATTACCAAAAACTTGTTGCAATCTAGTTCTAATTTTTCCTGTAAATAAATCCGCTTGAATATGAGAATCACCAATATGAACAATTCTAACTTTACGATCCTGATTTTCTTCTAATAAATATAATTTTTCAAAAACTTTGTCCAATGCATTTTCATTGTAAATGACATTATTAAAAGCTTCAAATTTTGAAGAATCTAAAGGTGTTGTAACAGAATCCATTTCAACTTTAAGAGAATCCGTTTGAGAAAACCCTATAGTTGAAAAAAGTAATATATATATAAACTTATTCATTAATTGTATCATTTTTTACTGGCAAACTAGAATCTTTAACAACCTTTTTAGGCTTTGCTTTTTTCGTAGCAATCGCTCTTAATCGCTTGTATTCTTGATAACCTGTATCGATTTGCTTATAAATTAATTGAGCAATTTCTTTCGCTCCTCTATGATTAAAATGCGTATAATCTTTATTGGCTCTTACCGGAACATTTTCTACCCATTTAACCATTGAACCGTCTCCACCCATCAAGGTGTATAAATTCACAAAACCAGATTCGGCTTTTACAGCATAACGTTTTTGTGCTAATGTTAACGGCACGACAGCAGAATCGGATTTCATTTGCATATCGTATTTGGTAGATTTATCTGCAGTAGAAATAATTAATATAGCTGCACCTGGAAAACATTCTTTTAAATGATTTACAACTGAAGTCATTTTTCGTTCATACCAAGTATAATTTAACGAACCATAGTTTAATACATTCGTTCCAAATTGAAGGATGATTAAATCGTATCCTAATTTTTGTTGGAATGCATTCATTAAATCAACATTAAAAGTACTTAATGGCAATCCAGAATTTCCTCTTGAAGAGAAATTATCAACATGAATTCCTTTTCCATTATCGAAGTTAAATCCGTAAAATGGAATCGAATCTGCATTAATAAAGTTGACTTTTACATTTTTAACATCACCCGCAACTTGAGTAGCGTTCAATATTGAATTTGGACTTAATTTTTTATAAATTGTATCTTTTCCAATTATCTGACGAATGCAGGCTTTTTTATTTTTCGAACTTCCATAAAAAACCGTAGGATTATTTAAAGTTGTAGAAAAACGATTTCTTCCCGCTTTGTATTTTACCCAAGTTGTATTAGCCGTGTCTTTCGCAAAAAACACCGAACCGTTTACACCAAAAGAGCGCAATGGACTTTTTGTTTTTAAATACGATTGTGCTTTCCAATTTTGAGAATATTCATGAAGAATTGAACCACGTGAACCGGCAGATTCTGAGGTAATATTTACAAAACCAACTCCTTCTCCACCAAAAATACTTTGAAATTGTGTACGAACATCTTGCACAATCATATCGCCATCCGTCATGGAATCTCCAAAATAAGCAATACGCGCTTTTCCTTTTTTATTCGTTTCTAACTGATATAATTTTTCAAAAAAAGGAATCAAATATTGATATCCTTTGTATTGCTCAAATTTTTCATCAGAAAACTGAATTCCTAACGGGTTCGAAACGAATTTTATGGTTTTGTTTGAAAGCGTATCTTCTTCACTCAAGTTTCCACCTTCCGCTACTGCGTCAAGCATTAAACTATCTACAACAACATTTTTGTTATTTGAACTTTCAGGAAATAATTTTTTTGGTAAAAACGACTTAAATCCAATAAATGAAAGAATTGCAATACATACAATTGCCCAAGCTTGAAAAAAATATGGTTTGTTTTGATTCACTTTTTTTAAAAATTTAGAATTCAATATTTAGAATTCAGAACATAAAAATTGAAACTTCTAACTTCTGAATTCTAAATTCTAACTTTATATTACATACGTTCTGGAACATTGATTCCTAATAATCCGAATGCATTTTTAATTGTATTTCCAACAACATAAGACAATTGAACTCTAAAAATCTTTTTATCCATATTGTCTTCTCCTAAAATCGATACATTTTGATAGAAAGAATTAAATTCTTTTACTAAATCGTATGTATAATTTGCAATTAAAGCCGGACTATGGTTGTCAGCTGCACTTTGAATTACATCTGGAAACAATTGAACTTGTTTGATTAATTCTTTTTCTTTTTCGTGCATTTCTAAACCATTAGAAGTACTTACGTTTTTATATTCAAAATCCGCTTTTCTTAAAATCGATTGAATACGAGCGTATGTATATTGAATGAAAGGTCCAGTGTTTCCGTTAAAATCAACTGATTCTTCTGGATTAAACATCATTTGTTTTTTCGGATCAACCTTTAACATATAATATTTTAACGCACCTAAACCAATTGTTTTATATAAACTTGCTTTTTCTTCGTCGTTATATCCGTCTAATTTCCCTAATTCTTCAGAAATAGCTTGTGCTGTTGTAGTCATTTCAGCCATTAAATCATCTGCATCTACAACTGTACCTTCACGAGATTTCATTTTTCCGGTTGGTAATTCCACCATACCGTATGATAAATGATACAAATGTTGTGCCCAATCGTATCCTAATTTTTTAAGAATTAAGAATAACACTTTAAAATGGTAATCTTGTTCGTTTCCAACCGTATAAACCATTCCACCAACATCTGCATAATCTTTAACACGTTGAATAGCTGTTCCGATATCTTGAGTCATATAAACTGAAGTACCATCTGAACGTAAAACTATTTTTTCGTCTAAACCATCAGCCGTTAAATCAATCCAAACCGAACCATCATCTTTTCTAAAGAATACACCACGATTTAAACCATCTTCTACTACATCTTTTCCTAATAAATACGTATTACTTTCGTAATAATAACTATCGAAATCGACACCTAAGTTTTTATAAGTTACTTCAAATCCATCGTACACCCATTGGTTCATGGTTTTCCATAGTTCAATAACTTCAGGTTTACCATTTTCCCAATCTAAAAGCATTTGTTGCGCTTCTAAAATTAATGGAGCTTGTTTTTTAGCTTCTTCTTCCGTTTTACCTTCAGCCATTAAAGCATTAATTTCTGCTTTATAAGCCTTATCAAATTCTACATAAAAATTACCAACCAATTTATCACCTTTTAAACCTGTAGAAGCTGGCGTTTGTCCGTTTCCGAATTTTTGCCAAGCCAACATCGACTTACAAATGTGAATTCCACGATCGTTGATAATTTGCGTTTTATATACTTTTTTACCTGATGCTTTGATAATTTCCGCAACGGAATAACCCAATAAATTATTTCTGATATGACCTAAATGCAACGGTTTATTTGTATTTGGAGAAGAATACTCAACCATTACTGCTTTTTCACCTTCTTTTGGTGCAACAAATCCGAATTGAGCATTATTTTTTATTCCATTAAAGAAATTGAAATAAAATTCATCTGCAATTACAAGATTTAAAAATCCTGCCACTACATTAAACCTAGATACTTCCGCTACATTTTCAACTAAATATTCACCAATTTTCGTACCGATTTCAACTGGATTTCCTTTTAATACTTTAACTAAAGGAAAAACAACCATAGTGATATCGCCTTCAAAATCTTTTTTTGTTGATTGAAATTCAACTCTATCAATAGAAATATCGAACAATTTAGAAACTGCTTTTTGTATTTCAGAAGTAAGAATTTCTTGTAGTGTCATAATCTTAAATTTTAGCGTGCAAAGATACTATTTTTAGTGAAACTGTAAGTCGATTTGTAACAAAAAAATAGTTTGTAAGTCTAATGCAATAAAATAATAACAATTTGAAGAATTAAGAAACAATTAACATTCAAAATTTTAATGTTAATTCAAGTGAAATTACATTTGCACCCCATTTCAAAAAAATTTGAAATCAATCAAACAAATCATATGAAATCAATTAAATTTTTATTCGCATTTTTGCTGATTTACACTACAAATTTAGTGGCTCAGCAACCAAACTCCGGAATTGTTACAGGTAAAATCATTGACAATTCTACTAAAGAACCGATGAGTTATTCAACTGTAAAAATTACAGATGGAACAAAATCAGTTGCTGTAGTTACTACAAAAGAAGATGGAAGTTTTGAAATTAAAAACCTTGAATTAAAACCTCTAGTTTTACAAGTAAACTATGTTGGATACATCAATATCACTAAAGAACTTAATTTATCTGAAGGAAATTCTCAAATAAATCTTGGAAATTTAGCCTTAGTTTCTGATGCAAAATCAATTGAAGCGGTTACTATTGTTAAAGAACGTTCAACTATTGAACAAAAAGCAGATCGTAAAGTTGTTACTATTGGTAAAGACTTAATTGCTTCTGGAACAACAGCATCTGAGATTTTTAATAATATTCCAACCGTAAGTGTTGATCCACAAACCAAAGAATTAAGCTTACGTGGAAATTCAAATGTACGTGTATTAATTGACGGAAAACCTTCAAATATTGATGCCGGACAGTTATTACAACAAATTCCTTCTGCTTCTATCAAACAAGTTGAATTAATTACTAATCCTTCAGCAAAATACAATCCAGAAGGAAACAGTGGTATCATCAATATCATTTTAAATAAGAACACACAAACAGGTTTTAATGGAAACATTACTTCGGGTGTTACTTTTGGAAAAACACCGAAAACGAATCAATCTTTAAATTTAAATTATAAAGTTGGGAAAGTAAATTTCTACACTAACTACGGTTTTAACCATGGTAAAAATGCTAACTACGGTTTTGTGGATAGTGAAAGACCTACTTTAGAAAATTATCAAAAATTTAGTTTTGACAATACTAATACTTCGCACTTAATTAAAGCAGGTGCTGATTATTATATTAATGACAAAAACACCATTTCATTTTTTACAAACTGGAATGTAACAGACGGAAAAGGAATTTCTAGAACAGAAATTGATTATGATAACCCATCAAACACAGATGAATTACAATTAAATGATAATAATGCAGGAAGTGTAAATCAAACGTATGATTTAGCTTATAAACATTTATTCAAAAAACAAGGTGAAACAATTGATTTTCAGTTAAACTATTCTAAAACTTCAAATGAAGATGTTTCGAATTATTATACTAACGGAACATATCAATTAAATGACATTTTCAACAAAACAAATTATACGCAATTTAACATTGATTATGTTAATCCGTTAAGTGAAAAAGCAAAATTAGAATTAGGATACGAAAGCAGAATTCAAGACGGACAAAATTCATTCTATAATGAATCGTTACCATTCTACGCTAACAATCCTTTTGCATTCAATAGAAACATTCATGCTGTTTATGGAAACTATAGCAAAACATTCGGAAAATTTAGTGCACAAGTTGGTGTAAGAATTGAGCAATACAACTTATATGCAAGATTTACTAAAAACGAAAGTAATCCTGATTTTTACGAAAACACAGCTGTTAAAGATGATATTTTCACTGCTTATCCTTCTGCTTATTTAAGTTATAAATTAGACGATACAAATACATTCAACGTTAACTATACAAGAAGAGTTGACCGCCCGAGTATCGGACAAATTAATCCAATTAGAGAGTGGACTACACCTTTAATGGAATCAAGAGGAAATCCAGCTTTAGAGCCTCAGTTTACAAATTCATTCGAAATTAATTATACGAAAATTTTAAAAATTGGATCGGTGACATCAGCAGTATTTTACCGTCAAATTAATGATGAAATTTCTAGAGTTATTTATCCAAATCCACAAAATAATAACCAAAACATTTTATCTTTTGACAACTTCGATAACAACCAATCGATGGGTGCCGAAATTAATGCTAATTTAAAATTAACTAAATGGTGGTCTACAAATGCTAGTGCAGATGTTTACTTTAAAACGGTTAGAGGAACAGTAACAAATATTGTAACAAACCAACCAGAAAATAAAGAAATTGACGTTACTTTATTCAATACCAGATTAAACAATACATTCACAGCAACAAAATCGTTAAAATTCAATTTATTTGCTATGTATAGAGGTCGTGATTTAGGATTACAATTCTTAAGAACTCCAATGTACAGAGTTGATTTAGGCGCTAACTACACAATATTAAAAGGAAAAGGAACTCTTACCGCTAGATATAACGACATGTTTAACTTAATGCATTTCGGATTCAATGGTAATATTCCATACCAACAAAATGGTGAATTCCATTGGGAAAGTAGAACGTTCTATGTTGGATTAAACTACAACTTTGGTGGTGGTAAAAACAAAGAATTACAAAGAAAACAAAGAGATAAGCAAGAAACTCAAGGTGGTGGTGGAATGTTTTAATTCTTTTCAATTTACAAATAGTGATTCAAAAATATCTTAAAAAAAAACGTCCCGAAATAATCGGGACGTTTTTTTATTGTCTTTTGTAAAATACGTAATCGGTGATTAAAGGTTTCAAACCTAAGCTTTTTAATTCTGAATTAATTTGCGCTCTATGATACGAAGAATGGTTTACAACGTGGAATAATAATTCGTGCAAAACATTACTATAAAATTCACCTGTTGAAGTTTTGTAATCGACTTTTTCATTCAAATCTTTACTCTCCAAAATTTGCTTCGTTAAATCGAAGTTTTCTTTGTCAATTTTAGTCATATTCGAATACTCTTGCAATTGCCAAACTCCAAATTGGGTTGGAACTTTCAAAATTCTTGTCATCCAAATTTCATGAGCATTTAAAATATGTGAAATTAAAAAATGAATTTTCTCATTCAACAAAGATTCATTTTCACACAAATAAGCAATCATTTCCTGATTCTTATCAAAAGTATATTGAAATTTATCTAAGTAAAAATCTTTCATTTACCAACGAATTATAGCACTTCCCCAAGTAAATCCTGAACCAAAAGCGGCTAACACTACTAAATCACCACTTTTAATTTTTCCTTTTTCCCAAGCTTCTGTTAATGCAATCGGAATAGAGGCAGCGGTAGTGTTTCCGTAATTCATAATGTTATTATACACTTGATCATCTGACAATTGGAATTTCTGTTGAATAAACTGAGAAATTCTCAAATTCGCTTGATGAGGCACTAACATATTAATATCTGAAACTTGCAAATTATTAGCTTGTAATCCTTCGTTTATTACTTCACTGAAACGTACAACTGCATTTTTAAATACAAACTGTCCGTTCATATATGGATAATAACTTTCATCATTTGGATCGTTATCCGCAATAACATCTGTAATCCAACGTTTACCCATTCCTGGTGCAATTAAGGCTAATTCTTCAGCATGTTGTCCTTCAGAATGTAAATGCGTTGATAAAATTCCTTTCGTTACATCTTCTTCTCTTGAAAGTACAGCTGCTCCTGCACCATCTCCAAAAATTACCGAAACACCTCGACCTCTATCGGTCATATCTAAACCAGTTGAATGCACTTCAGATCCAATGATTAAGATGTTTTTATACATTCCCGTTTTGATATATTGATCTGCAATCGATAAAGCGTAAACAAATCCAGAACACTGATTTCTTACATCTAAAGCTCCAACTGTTCTTAACCCTAAATCGCGTTGTACTAAAACTCCTGGACCTGGAAAGTAATAATCGGGTGATAATGTTGCGAATATCACAAAATCGATATCTTCTTTAGCAATATTAGCTCGTTGAATAGCAATTTCAGCAGCTTTTACACCCATTGAGGTTGTAGTATCTTCACCTCTAACAACATGACGACGCTCTTTAATTCCGGTTCTTTCCTGAATCCAAGCGTCATTAGTGTCCATTATTTTTGATAAATCATCGTTTGTTACAACATTTTCCGGCACATAATAGCCTAATCCTGATATTTTTGAATGATACATAAAATTCTATTAGTTATTGAATACAAATTTACCATTTTTTATCATTTCCATAAAATAATAAACAATAGATAAAAAAAGCCCGATAAATATCGAGCTTTAATTTATTTTTATAAAAAATTATTCTTCTGTAGTTTCTGCATCTGCTGCATTTTTCTTAACAGACTCAATTCCGTTATCTCTTGCTGCAACTGATTCATATAATTCACTTGTTCCAATAACTTGGCCATTTGTAGCTTTTAAATTGAAATATGGTTTACCATTTTTAGAATCTAATCTTTCAAATCTTGAATCTTCTTGAGAATTTTTCTTCACTGATTCAATTCCATTTAAACAAGCTGCTTTTGTTGTATATACTTCACTTGTTAATATTACTTGACCATTGCCAGCTTTTAAGTCAAATTTAATTCCAGTTGGAGTTTGTCTAACTACAAATTTTCCCATTTTATTTTATATTTAAGGTTAATAATTATAAAGTTATACTTTTTTTATTAATAAAAATACTTTTAACAACAATTTATCGTTAAAAAATGTAACAAACTATAAATTAATTACACTAATTTTTAAATTCAACACTTGAAAAACACACAAATATGAAAATGAAATTCTTTGCTTTAGCAGTGCTAACATTTACTTTTTATACCGGTTTTGCTCAGGAAAATGTAACCTATCAAAAACCATCAAAAGAAATTTTAGAACTAGCCGATTACCAACGTGCGCCTTCTGTAAATATGGATTCGAAAAAAGAATACCTTTTATTAAGTTACAGAAACACTTATAAAACACTAGACGATTTAAATCAGGAAGAAATGCGTTTAGGTGGATTACGCGTAAATCCGGTTACTAATATTTCAAGTACCGTTACCTATATCAATAACTTGAAATTAAGAAAAGTAAAAGACAAAAACGAAATTCAAGTTAAAGGTTTACCTGAAAATGCACTTATTACAAATGTAAGCTGGTCGCCAAATGAAAAGAAAATTGCATTTACAAATACGACTAAAAATGGTGTTGAATTATGGGTAATTGACGTTGTTACTGCAAATGCAACTCGAATTACTGCAGATAATTTAAACGCCAATTTAGGAAGTCCATTCAACTGGATGAACGACAACGAAACGCTTTTGGTAAAAGTGCTTCCAAAAAACAGAATGCCTTTAATAGATAGTAAAAAAGATTTACCTAAAGGACCAACGGTTTCAACATCTGACGGTTCAAAATCACAAAACAGAACGTTTCAAGATTTATTAAAAAACAAAACTGATGAAGCGAATTTTGAATCATTAGTTACTTCAGAATTATATAAAATTTCATTATCAGGAAAAGCTGAATTATTCAAATCTGCAGATATTTATGCTGGTGAAAGCTTTTCTCCTGATGGAAAATATTTAATGTTAACTACTATTCAAAAACCATTTTCTTACATTGTTCCTTTAAGTAGATTTCCTCAAAAAACAATTGTATATGATAATAATGGAAAAGAAATTAAAGTGGTTAACGAAGTTCCTTTAAATGAAATTATGCCAAAAGGTTTTTCTTCAGTTCGTAAAGGAAAAAGAAGCATGTCTTGGAGAAACGACAAACCGGCTACATTGGCATTTGTTGAAGCTTTAGACGAAGGCGATCAATCTAAAAACGTTCCATATAGAGATGAAATTTTTGTTTGGGAAGCTCCATTTACAAACAATCCTACTTCTTTCTTTAAAACTAAACAACGTTATGGAGGAATCATGTGGGGTAACGATAATTATGCTATTGTTTTTGACAGCTGGTACGACACAAGAAATACAAAAACGTATTTAGTTAATCCTTCAAATGTAAATGCTGAGGCAAAAATTATTTCGGATAGAAATTCTCAAGATATTTATTCTGATCCAGGAAATTTTGAAACCAAAAGAAATGAATTCAACAAATATGTATTAGCTATTGAAAACGATAATGCATATTTAATTGGAGATGGATTTACAAAAGACGGCCAATTCCCATTCATTGATGAATTCAATTTAAAAACGCAAAAAACGAAACGTTTATACACTTCAACTTATAAAGACAAAAAAGAAGATTTATTATCTATTGAAGATTTCAAAAAAGGAGAAGTATTAGTAATGCTTCAATCGAAAAATGAGTATCCAAACTATTACATGAGAAACATTAAATCTAAAAATAGTTTGACACAAATTACAGCTTTCGCGAATCCATTTGCAAGTATTAAAAACGTTTACAAAGAAGTAATCAAATACAAAAGAAAAGACGGAGTAGAACTTTCTGGAACGTTGTATTTACCTGCAAACTACGATAGAACTGCTAAAAAAGAGAAACTTCCATTATTAATTTGGGCGTATCCTGCAGAATTTAAAGATAAAAACTCGGCTGGACAAAGTGATAAAAACCCAAATGAATTTACATTTCCAAACTATGGCTCATTTGTATATTGGGTAACTAAAGGATATGCCGTTTTAGATGATGCTTCTTTCCCAATTATTGGAGAAGACAAAACAGAACCTAACGATACTTTTATTCCTCAATTAGTTGCAAATGCAGAAGCTGCAATTGATGCAGTGGACAAATTAGGTTTCATCAATAGAAAAAAAGTTGCGGTTGGCGGACACAGTTATGGCGCTTTCATGACAGCAAACTTATTAACACATTCTAATTTATTTGCTTGTGGAATTGCACGTAGTGGGGCTTACAACAGAACTTTAACACCATTTGGATTCCAAAGTGAGCAACGTAATTTTTGGGATGTACCAGAAGTGTATTCGGGAATGTCGCCATTTAATTCAGCTGATAAAATGAAAACACCATTATTATTAGTTCACGGTGATGCGGATAATAATCCTGGAACGTTTACACTACAATCGGAACGTTATTTCCAAGCTTTAAAAGGTTTAGGTGCACCAGTAAGATTGGTTTTATTACCAAAAGAAAGTCATGGTTACGCGGCTAAAGACAATATTTTACACTTATTATGGGAACAAGATCAGTTTTTAGAAAAATATTTAAAAAACTAAATAAAAAAATAGGCTTGTAAAATTTACAAGCCTATTTTTTTTAAATATATCGTAGTGCCTTTTAATAGTGCTTTTTCATTTTCCAAAAAGAGAATTTGATTTTGGAATTGAGTTTCTATTAAATAATATTTACCTTTAAAATACGATTTTACTACTTCAACTTTAATTTCAGATTTATCTACAATTTGCAATTGATTCGGATAAACTAAGTGAACTTTTCCATCAATTTCAATTTCATTTACTTCTCCGAAAAGCGCAGCTGTATATTTGTTTTTTGGATTATGATATAATTCAGACGGACTACCATGTTCTAAAATTGTATTATTTTTCAATACAATGATTTCATCTGAAAATGAAAATATATCATTAATATCATGACTGGCTACTAATGTGGTAATTTGTTTTTCTTTTAAGTAATTAAAAATTTTTCGACGTAAATCGTTTTTTCTAAAATTGTCTATATGCGAAAAAGGCTCATCAAGTAACAACACTTCAGGTTCTTGCGCTAATACTCGAGCTAAGGCCACGCGTTGCATTTGTCCGCCACTCAAATATTTTGCTTTGATATGTTTGAATTCGGTCATTTCAACTAAAGCTAATAACTCATCAATTCGATGTTGCTTTTCTTCTGGAAAAAAATTCGATAAAAACTTCCCTACATTTTCACCAACTGTAATAAAGGGCATCAAATCGAAATCTTGTGCCAAATACTTCATAAATGGCATTCCTGGTATTAAATTAAACTTCGGACCTAAAACTTGAATATCATTCCAAAATATTTCTCCATGATCGCAGTCAATTAAACCATAAATTAATTTTAATAAGGTACTTTTTCCACATCCACTTTCTCCAATTAAAGACAAATGTTGTCCAGATTTTAATGAAAACACTACATTTTTAAGTATTTCATTATCAAAGTAAGAAAATTTATCGATTTTTATTGAAAGCATCTGAATTGTGAATTTTTTTTTTATATCTTGCGGCACCCAAAATTATTAAAAATTAACTAACAATGATTAAAAAAATATTTACTTTACTACTAGTTTCTAGTTCTTTTTTCGCGAGTGCGCAATATGGTATTGAAGTCAATTATGGTTTAAATGGATCTTATGATCCAAAATATAACGGCATGACTCATATTGGAGCAGGTGTAACTTATGATTTTGATGAAGTTTTCGGAGCTAAAGTCGATTTTGGAATGGATGAATTTTCTATTCAAAATGATTTAAGAGGGATGAAAACAGGAACAACCAATACAAGATTTACTGCTCAAGGAGTTATTAACCTTAGTACTTTAGCAGATACTCGTGCAGCATTAAAACCTTTTAATGTAATTGCACATGCAGGTGGTGGTGTTTCAGTTTTAAAATCAGATATACCAGAATATGTAAATACTGACCATTTATTTAATGTTGTAATTGGAATTACTCCAAGATTTGAAGTGGCAGAAAAACTATATTTAACAGCTGATTTTTCAGCATTGTTTAATGTTTCACAGCATTATTTTTTCAACGGTGAATTAGCTTACACTCAAGCACCAAATTCATTTACCGGAATTATGTATAATGCTTCAATTGGTGTTGCCTATAAATTCGGTGAATAATTTATATTTATAATAAAAAAAAGAGGAACAATGTTCCTCTTTTTTTATGTTCAAAAGTTAAAAGCAGATTTTAGTTTCCTGCTTCTTTCTTAGCATCTTCAATCATTTTATCATTGGCTAAAATAGCAAACTCTACTCTTCTATTGTTTGCTCTTCCTGCTTCTGTTTCATTTGAATCTACAGGATCTGCTTCACCCATTCCCATAATTGTAAAACGAGAACTCACTAAACCTTTGCTAGATAAATAACTTTTAACAGCTGCAGCTCTTTGATCCGATAAATTTAAATTATAAGCGTCTTCTCCTTTACTATCAGTATAACCGTAAATTTTAATATCCGTATCTGGATAATTTTTAAAAACAGGAACTAATTTATCTAAATTGGCTTTAGCTGTAGAAGTTAATGTAGATTTATTAAAATCGAAACGAACTGCATTTTCACCTAAAACTAATTTAATCCCTTCTCCTACTCTTTCAACTTGTGCTCCTGGTAATTGTTCTTGAATTTCACGTGCTTGCTTATCCATTTTTCTTCCAATTAATCCACCAGCAACACCACCTACAACACCACCGATAACAGCACCTAAAGCTCCTTTTCCACCTTTTCCTAAATTATTACCCAAAACAGCTCCTAAAACAGCACCACCTGCGGCACCAATTACAGCACCTTTTTGAGTGTTATTTGAATTTTTAACGGCTTTACAACTTGTAAAACAAGACGAACTTAGTAACACTAAACTCAATCCGATTGCAATATTCTTTTTCATAATTAATTACTCATTTTTTCAAATTGATATACTATTTCTGCACTATTACTTCCTACAGCAGCTCTATCGATTAATTGAAACGACGTTTCTGTTTGATTGGCAATTCTTAAAACATAACCACTTGGCGTGTGCTTCGCTTTTAGACCTTCACTTAAAAACTTCATAACAAAGTTCCCGTCTTTATTAACATACCAAGTAATCTGACTTCCATAAGCAGCACAATTTGCTTTATTTAAAACCATTTCTCCAGTATTGTTATTCGACACAAACGTCCATAAACTTTCTTCGAAGCATTTAGAATCTGCTATGTTAAATGAAGTAACCTTAAATACATCTGAACCAACATATTTTACAGAAGAAATAATCCAATCTCCTTTAATCATTCTTTCCGACTTATTGTCCAATTTTGTACTAGTTACCGATTGTTGAGGCTTACATGCCAATGCTAAAATCGACATAACCATAATAAATACAGTTTTTTTCATAGAGTTATTATTTTAGTATTAGTCTTACAAAGTTATCGAAATTTATTTTATAAGTCACATTAATTTCAAATAAACATCAGACAATTTGTCACAATATATTCGTTTGGTATTTAATTTGACTATTCCATTTTCGTAAAAATGTTTAATTAAATAATTTATAATTATGTCAACAGGAAAAATTAATGTTTCAGTAGAAAACATCTTTCCCTTAATTAAGAAATTTCTATATAGTGATCATGAAATTTTCTTACGCGAATTGGTTTCAAATGCTACCGATGCAACTTTAAAATTAAAACATTTAACAAGTATTGGTGAAGCTAAAACAGAATATGGAAATCCGATTATTGAAATCAAAATAGACAAAGAAGGGAAAAAACTTCACATTATCGATCAAGGTTTAGGTATGACGGCTGATGAAGTTGAAAAATATATCAATCAGGTTGCTTTTTCAGGTGCAGAAGAATTCCTTGACAAATACAAAGATTCTGCTAAAGACGCTGGAATTATTGGTCATTTCGGATTAGGATTTTACTCGGCTTTTATGGTAGCTGAAAAAGTGGAAATCATTACAAAATCATTTAAAGATGAGCCAGCTGCTCATTGGACATGTGATGGTAGCCCTGAATTCACATTAGAAGCACATACAAAAACGGATAGAGGAACAGAAATTATTCTTCATATTGCAGAAGATTCTTTAGAGTTTTTAGAAGAGTTTAAAATCCGTGAATTGTTGACTAAGTACAATAAGTTCATGCCTATTCCGATTAAATTTGGCACTAAAAAAGAAGCGCTTCCAAAACCTGAAAATGCAGGAGACGATTACAAACCAGAATACATCGATGTAGATAACTTTATCAATAATACAAATCCGGCTTGGACGAAACAACCTTCTGATTTAAAAGATGAAGATTATAAAAGTTTTTACAGAGAATTGTATCCAATGCAATTTGAAGAACCTTTATTCAACATTCATTTAAATGTAGATTATCCTTTTAACTTGACAGGAATTTTATATTTCCCAAAATTAGCGGCTGATTTACAAATTCAAAAAGACAAAATTCAATTATATCAAAATCAGGTTTTTGTTACTGATAATGTAGAAGGAATCGTTCCAGAATTTTTGATGATGCTAAAAGGTGTTGTTGATTCTCCAGATATTCCATTAAACGTATCTCGTTCGTATTTACAAGCTGATGGAAATGTTAAGAAGATTTCAAATTACATTACACGTAAAGTTGCCGATAAATTAAAATCGTTATTCAATGAAAACCGTGAAGATTTTGAAGCAAAATGGAACGATATTAAAGTAGTTTTAGAATACGGAATGCTTTCTGAGCCAAAGTTTTATGAAAAAGCTGGCGATTTCGTATTGTATCCAACTACAGATAACAAATATTATACTTTGGCAGAATTAAAAGAAGCCATTACTGCTAATCAAACAGATAAAGATGGCAAATTAGTTGTGTTATATGCTTCTGATAAAGATGCACAACACAGTTATATTGACATTGCTAAAGAAAAAGGTTATGAAGTTTTACTATTAGATTCTCCTATTGTTTCGCATTTAATTCAAAAATTAGAAGCTGATAATGAGAACTTAACTTTTGCTCGTGTAGATGCAGATCATATCGATAAATTAATTAAGAAAGAAGACGAACAAATTTCTAAATTATCGGAAGAAGAAAAAGAAAAATTGAAAACGACTTTAGAAACAATTGTTCCAAAAGAAAATTATACTGTTCAATTAGAAGCATTAGACAGCACTTCTTCTCCTTTTATTATTACACAACCAGAATTCATGAGAAGAATGAAAGAAATGAGTCAAACTGGCGGTGGCGGAATGTTCGGAATGGGCAATTTCCCTGAAATGTATAATTTAGTAGTGAACTCAAACTCAGAATTAGCGACTACTATCTTAAACGCAGATGAATCAGCTCAGAAAGAATTAGTTAAAAACGCTTTAGATTTGGCAAAATTATCGCAAGGTTTATTAAAAGGTGAAGAACTAACAGCTTTTGTGAAAAGAAGTTTTGAAACGTTGAAATAAAAAATCACTTTTATAAATTCAGAATCCTGTAAGAAAGTAAAATTCTTACAGGATTTTTTTATTACCTTTAACTATTATTTTAATTGACGAATTATGAAAACTTTATATTTAGGAATCGGATTATTATGTATGGTAATAAGCAGTTGCAAACCATCAACCGATACAATTGGAAACGAATTGAAAATTACTTTAGAACCAAAAAGCAACAGTAATGTTTCTGGTTTTGCAACATTTAAAGAGAAAAATGGGAAAGTAAGATTTGAGGCACATATTTCAGGACTTACACCTGGAACACACGCTATTCACATACATGAAAAAGCAGATTGTTCAAGCGTTGATGCTGCATCTTCTGGAGGACATTGGAATCCAACTTTCAAAAAACACGGAAAATGGAATTCTGGCGAATGCCATAAAGGTGATATAGGAAATTTCGAAGCCGACCAAAACGGACATGGCTTTATTTCTTTAGAAACTGACGAATGGTGCATTGGATGTGGCGATCAAACCAAAGACATTTTAAACAAAGGTTTAATTGTACATCAAAATGCCGATGATTTCGTTACACAACCAACTGGAAATGCTGGTGGAAGAATTGCTTGTTCGGCTATAATTAGATAATTTACAACAAATCAATCCTGTAAGAATATTGAACACTGCAGGATTTTTTTATTTGAAAAAATATTAAACATGAAAAAATTAAGTCTGATTATATTTTTATTCTTTATAAATATTGCTTTTACCCAGGAAAATATCGTTTTAGATTCTATATTAAAAAACAAAGGTTTTATTTTTAGTAACATTCCTTTGAATTTTAATATGGGTGGTGATGTTTACACAGAATTAAAACACAAAATAAAAGAATCCGATTCGAATATTTTAAACTTGGATAATGATAGTATTTTAAGAAATGATTTTCCTAAAGTTATCAACTTCAACCAAGTCAAATTATGGTCAAATGAAGAATTGAAATCAAAATATTTAGTCGATCATAACATTGAAACTTTAAATTTTAAAAAAGTAAACAAATCATTAAACATAACAAACCCTGAAGAACAACAAGTTCTTAAAGACGAAATAAATACTTTCAATAATAGATTTAATAATTGGTCTAAATTTCCAATTTATGTTACTAGGCCATATTTTTCTTTTTCAAAAACATATGCAATTATTGTAATACGATTTGGAAACGACAGCGGTCAATCAATCTTATTAAAAAAGATTGATGGTATATACCAGTTTTACACTTACATAAATAACTGGGTTTATTAATTTAATCAAAATGACGAACAAACCATTACTCTATTTTAAAAACCATACAGAATGGCGCGAATGGCTACATGAAAATCATGCAACACATACTGTTGTAGAACTTATCTTTTACAAAGTAGACAGCGAAATGGAAAGCATGCGATGGGAAGAAGCTGTTAAAGTAGCCATTTGTTATGGTTGGATTGATTCTACCGTTCGAAAAATTGATGATGAACGCAGAAAACAAACCTTCACACCCAGAAAAGACAAAAGTGTTTGGAGTAAAGTCAACAAAAATTACATTGACGAATTGATTGCCAATAATTTAATGCACGAAAGCGGATTAAAAAAAATTGAAATTGCTAAACAAAATGGTTCTTGGGAAAGCTTAGATGCCGTAGAGAATTTAGAAATTCCATCAGATTTACAAACAGCTTTCGACAAAAATAAAATTGCAGAAGAAAATTATCATAATTTTAGTAAAACGTATCGAAAAAGCTACTTATATTGGCTCAATCAAGCAAAAAGAGAAGAAACCAGACAAAATAGAATTTTAGAAATTATTTCTCTTTGTGAACAAAATAAAAAGTCGAGATAACATATGCAAATCAACCATTTAGAATTCATTCTATACGTTTCCAACCAAGAAAAGAGCAAAGCTTTTTATGAATTGATGTTCCAGCAAGCACCAACGCTTCATGTGCCTGGAATGACTGAATTCACTTTAAATGAATTTACAAAAATTGGTTTAATGCCTAATGATGGAATTGCAAAAATTGTTTCTCCTACATTACCTCATCCAGAAAATGGAAACGGAATTCCACGCTGTGAATTATATTTAACTATAGAGAATTTAGAAGAACAATTTCCTAGACTTTTAAACGCTGGCGCAACATTAATTAATCCGATTTCTCCGAGAGATTGGGGCGATACAGTTGGTTATTTAGCCGATTTTGACGGACATGTAATTGCACTAGCTTCAAAAAAATAAAACTATGATAAAAAAAATATTTTTACTTTTTGTAACTGTATTCGGATTTTCACAAGAAACGACTAAGCCTGTTGCTGCTTTTGATTTTCTGAAAAAATACATCAACGTAAGAGATTTGGCACTTTCTTCTAATCAAGATGAAATTTATTTTACTGTTCAAAATACCAATGAAGAAGTTTCTGTAATTGCCTATTCCAAAAAAGAAAATAAAAAATGGATCGAACCAAAATTGATGAATTTCACAGGAAAATTTAGAGACATCGAACCTTTTTTATCAGCAGATGGATTAAAATTATACTTTTCTTCCAATAGATCTTTACACGATTCTATTACAAAACCAAAAGATTATGACATTTGGTATGTGGAAAGAACAACATTAAAAAGCGAATGGTCGAAACCAAAAAATTTAGGAGCTCCAGTTAATACAACTAATAATGAATTTTATCCTTCTTTAGCTAAAAACGGAAATATCTATTTCACTTCCGACGGGCAAAAATCTTTAGGGAAAGACGATATATTTTTCAGTAAATGGGAAAACAACAAGTATTCTGAACCCACAACTTTAGGTTTAAATATTAATTCTGCAGGATATGAATTCAATGCTTTTGTATCTCCAGATGAAAGATTCTTGATTTTCACTGGTTATAATAGAGTTGGAGGTTTAGGTAGTGGCGATTTATTTATCAGTTATAAAAATCAAAATGGCGAATGGGATTTATCTAGAAATATGGGCCTTGAAGTCAATTCAAATTTAATGGATTATTGTCCGTTTTACGATGCGAAAACCGAGACTTTATATTTTACAAGTAAACGCAATTCGACTACTAATTTGGGCTTCAAAACGATGGAAGATTTTGAAAAAGAAATCAATAAATACGAAAATGGTTTGAGTCGAATTTATAAATACCAGATAAAATTGTAATGCATCTTCAACCTACATTATCAAATGATTTAGTTCAATTAGTTCCACTTTCGGAAAATGATTTTGAAGAATTATACCACATTGCTTCAGATGAATTAGTATGGGAACAACATCCAGAAAGTGATCGATATAAAAAGGAAATTTTTTATAAGCTTTTTATAAAAATTATTGATTTTCATTCTGGTTTTAAAATTATTGATATCAAAACCAACAATGTAATTGGTAAAACTTCCTTTTATGACTTGAATGAAACTGATAAATCTGTTGCAATAGGTTATACTTTTATCGATAGGAAATATTGGGGCACACCTTACAATCGTTCTGTAAAAAACCTAATGATAAATTATGCTTTTAAATTTGTAGATACCATCATTTTTCATATTGGAGAATCGAATTTTCGCTCTCGAAAAGCTGTTGAAAAATTAGGTGCCATTTTATTGGATAAAGTTTTAATAAGCGAAACTCAAAAAACACATGTTATATATAAATTGGATAAAAACAATTGGATTTCTTAATGAAAAAGTTTCTCATATATGTTTTAAAAATCATACTTCCAATTATTATTTTTCTATTGGTATTGGAAATTTCTTTACGCAAAATTCCAAACGACTATCAACTTAAAAAAGAATATTTAGATAAAAATGCAAGTGAAATTAACACTTTAATTTTAGGGAGTTCACATACTTTTTATGGCATAAACCCTAATTACTTTTCTAAAAAAACCTTTAATGCTGCTTATGTTTCCCAATCGTTGGATTTAGATTATGAAATATTAAAAACCTATGAATCTAAATTTAAAAACTTAAAAACAGTAATCATACCAATTTCATATTTCAGTTTATTTGAAACCTTGGAAACTGACATTGAAAAATGGCGTATGAAAAATTATGTTTTATATTATGATTTCCCAATAAAAACAGATCTAAACAATCAATTTGAAATTTTAAATAGCGACATTAAATCGAATCTTAAAAAAACTATAAAACATTATGTATTACACAAATCATTCATAACTTCTTCTAATTTAGGCTGGGGAACCAATTTCAATTCTAAAGATAAAAAAGAATTTAAAGGAGAATTTACTGCTAAAAAACATACTGCTAAGAATTTTGATTTGCTTGATGACAATTTAAAAACCCTACAGAAAATCATCAGTCTTTGTCATAAAAAAAACATATCAATAATTTTTATCACAACTCCAACACATTCTTCATATTACAAAAATTTAAATCAAATTCAGTTAGAAAAAACACATAAAGTAATAAACAATTTAGCTATAACTAATTCAAATTGCACATACATAAATCTCATGCATTCAAATAATTACAACAAAAATGATTTTTATGACGCAGATCATTTAAATGAAAAAGGAGCCAAAAAATTATCATTATTTTTAGATAAATTTAAAACAGATTAAACCTTTTTTGATTACCTTAGTCTAATCTCATAATCCTAAAAAACTATTTATCATGAAAAACTTAAAAACATATGTTTTCGCATTGATGGCAATTTTAGTTGCTTCATGTTCAAGGGAAGAAGTGCTACAATCTGAAAATGTTGACAGTGAAATGGTAACTACTTCAATGATTGCAGATTTTACAAGTGAGTTAGACTTTAATGCTGGAATTGAAGTTGCTAGTAGTAATGGAGGTTTTTCAAGCAGAACAGCAAACGAAATCAATACCGTTCCGAGTTGTGCTACAGTTTCAGTAAACAATACAACACCTGGTGTATTTCCTAAAATAATTACTATTGATTTTGGAACAGGATGTACGCAAAACGGCGTAACACGTTCTGGAATATTAACGATTACACTTTCAGGTTATGTAATGGCAAATGGATCAACAATGACAATTGAAAGAAATAACTATTATGTAAATCTTAAAAAGATAGAAGGAACTGTTGTTTACACAAATCAAACTACAAATGCATCTACTCCACAATGGACGAGAACAGTTACAAATGGTAAAATAACTTTCCCAAATGGAGTATACTTTACACATTCTGGAACAAGAACTGTTAGACAAACAGCCGGAGTTACAACTGTAATTCTTGCAGACAATATTTACGAAGTAATTTCAGGAACGCATACGGTTAATAGACCAAATGGTTCTTCGTTAACTTCAACAGTAATTCAACCTTTAATAAAAAAATATTCTTGTAACTATATTTCACAAGGTCAATTAAATTTACAAGGAACCGTATTAGATGGTGTGTTAGATTTCGGAAATAACGAATGTGACAATTTAGCCACTTATTACCATAATCCTAATGATGTAACATACAATGTAACTTTATAAGTACATTATTTTTTTGAACTCTGAGCCCAACATTTTTGTTGGGCTTTTTTTTTTAAACTGAAAATTTTTCACCTAATACTACTCTTTTAAAGTTTTAAAACTATCTTTGTCGGCTTTTTAAAAAAATAAAAATGAAAAATAGTGTATTAAAGGGAGTTTTTTTAGTTGCCTTAGGCGCAACAAGTTATGGTATGTTAGCCACTTTTGTAAAATTAGCCTACAAAGATGGATTTTCAACCGCAGAAGTAACTTCTTCACAATTTATATATGGAATAATTGGGGTTTTAATTATTAATGCCTTTCAAAAATTTAACAACAAAGAAAAAGTTGTAAAAGCAAGTCCGAAGAACATATTTCATTTAATGATTGCAGGAACTTCTTTAGGAATGACTAGTGTATTTTATTACTTATGTGTTCGTTATATTGATGTTTCAATAGCTATTGTTTTATTAATGCAAACGGTATGGATGGGTGTTTTATTAGAATGGATTTTAGACAAAAAAGCACCTTCTATTCAAAAAGTTGTTTCTGTAATTATTGTATTAATTGGAACTGCTTTAGCAACTAAATTATACACGGGTCAATTTAACTTAGATTGGAGAGGAATTTTTTGGGGAATGCTTGCAGCAGCCTCATTTACAACAACTATGTTTACTGCAAACAAAATTGCTCTTGGTATTTCTTCTGCTCAAAGAAGTTTATACATGTTATTAGGTGGTGCCGTAATTGTTTTTGCGTTCAGTATTTATACTCAAACAGGAACTTTTAATATAGAAATCTTTGGAAAATACGGTTTATTCTTAGCGTTATTCGGAACAATAATTCCTCCAATGCTTTTAAATGCTGGTTTTCCACATACAGGAATTGGATTAGGAAGTATAGTCGCTTCTTTAGAATTACCTGTTTCGGTAATGATGGCATTTTTACTTTTAAAAGAGAAAGTTGTGCTTTGGCAATGGATTGGTATTTTGTTAATTATATTAGCCATTGTTATCATGAACATTAACTTCTCGAAAAAAAATAGTTAATATTTCTTGTTAATAAGTTTATTATCAAGTAACTACTCTACTCTGTTTTTTTAGTAAATTAGTATAACTAACCTTTTTACATTAATTGTAAAATTAAACTATTTACTATGAGAAAATTATTTGCAGAGTTTTTCGGAACGTATTGGCTTGTTTTTGGAGGTTGTGGTAGCGCATTATTTGCAGCTGGAATTCCAGATTTAGGAATCGGATTTATGGGTGTTTCCTTGGCATTTGGTTTAACTGTTTTAACAATGGCTTATGCAGTTGGACACATTTCAGGCGGACATTTTAATCCCGCAGTAACATTAGGATTGTGGGCTGGCGGAAGATTTGAAGCCAAAGAAATTGTACCTTATATCGTTTCTCAATGTGTTGGAGCAATTGCTGCAGCCGGAACTTTATTCTACATTTTATCTGGAAAAGATGGTTTTCAAATAGACAATACTAAAGCGGGGGCTTTTGCTTCAAATGGATTTGATGCTTTTTCACCACAAGGTTATTCAACGATGGCCGCTTTTACTGCCGAATTTGTATTGACCCTATTTTTCCTTTTGATTATTTTAGGAGCAACAGACAAATTTGCAAACGGAAAATTCGCAGGAATTGCAATTGGATTAGGTTTAACACTAATTCATTTAGTTAGTATTCCAATAACCAATACCTCTGTAAACCCTGCACGTTCATTATCTCAAGCATTATTTGCGGGTGGCGAACCTTTAACCCAAGTTTGGTTATTTTGGGTAGCACCTATTTTAGGAGCAATAATAGCAGGATTTATCTATAAAAACCTGTTACAAGAAAAAGAATAAATAAGAATCAAAATCAATTAATTAAATTAGCGGTGAAATTTTCATCGCTTTTTTTATGTCTAATTTATTTTTTAACGAAGAACCTATTTATTTAAATTTACCCGATGCGGAATTTATCTACTATCCGAATTTCTTCGATACTAATAAAGCGAATTTACTTTTTGAAAAGCTCTTGAAAGAAACAAAATGGCAACACGATGAAATTACAATTTTTGGAAAAAAAATTCTTCAACCTCGATTAACTGCTTTGTACGGAAATGAAGGAAAACCTTATGGTTATTCAAATATTGTAATGCAACCACATCCTTTTAATGAAACTTTAATGTTTATTAAAGATGAAATTGAAAATACCATCAACGAACATTTTACAACAGTTTTACTCAACTTGTATCGAAATGAAAAAGACAGTAACGGATGGCATGCCGATAATGAGAAAGAATTAGGCCGAGATCCTATTATTGCTTCTGTTAGTTTAGGTGAAGAAAGACAATTTCAAATCAAACACAATACAAGAAAAGAAATTAAACAAACCCTTACTTTACAACACGGAAGCTTATTAGTAATGAAAAACGGCTCTCAAATTCATTACAAACATCAAATACCAAAATCTTCAAGCCCTAAGAATCAGAGGATAAATTTAACATTTCGACAAATAAAATAATTTTTTTCATTTTTTTTTCTTCGAAATATATTTTTTTATTAATATTGGAATGTCATTTGATACAAGATTATAAATAACATTAATGGTACTTTTCGACTAATGAAAAAAAGTAAAAAGGTAGAACTATCACAAGAAGAAATCGAAAGAGTGATTAGTATGGCTCAAGAGGAAAGAAAACCTTTTGAAGTAATAAAAGAAGAATTCGGAATTTCAGAAAATGAAGTTACGGAAATGATGCGCAAAAAATTATCCAAAGACAATTTTGAACTTTGGAAAAAGAAAGTTGCAGCCGGAAAACCAAAACCAAAACCTCAAAAGTTTAATGATTTTGATGACGACGACGATTTAGATAGTAAATATTATATTAAAAATAAATTCGACTAAAAAGAATCCCGAGCAATTCGGGATTCTTTTTTTGTAACAATTTTACTTAAACATATACATATCAGTAAAAATATAAGTAATGAAAAAAATATTAATGACTATTGGTTTTGCTTTTTTCTTAATGAGCTGCAAAACTTCAAATGTAGCGTCTACTACTACTAAAAACTATGTTTCTGTAAGTATCGATTTAGTTAATGTAAAAGACGACAAAGTTCAAGTAACTATTACAAATCCAACAATTACAACAGAAACTACCACTTTTAATATCCCTAAAATTGTTCCTGGAACATATTCAGAAGATAATTACGGAAGATATGTTGAAAATGTAAAAGCATACGATAGCAAAGGAAAACCTTTGAAAATTGCTAAAATGGATGAAAATTCATATACCATTTACGATGCTACAAAATTGGCTAAAGTAACTTATTTGGTTAATGATACATATGATACAGAAGGCGGCGCAGGTTTTGGAGAAAGTGATGATATTTTTTCACCAGCAGGAACTAATATAAAAGCTGGAGAAAATTTCGTTTTAAACACACATGGTTTCGTTGGATATTTTGAAGGAAAATCGGAATTACCTTATACAGTTGAAGTTAAACATCCTGCGAACATGTGGGGAGCAACATCTTTAGTGGATACTGATACGAGTAAAGAAGTAGACGTTTTCAAAACGGCAAGATATGCAGAATTAGTAGACAATCCAATGATGTATACTAAACCAGATGTAACGGAATTTAATGTTGAAGGAATGGATATTGTTATCAGTGTTTATTCTCCGAATGGAAAACACAAAGCGGCAGATATTACTCCAGAAACGGAAAAGTTCATGAGAGCTCAAAAGAAGTTCTTAGGAAAATTCAATGCAAACAAAAAATACACTGTTTTATTGTATTTATCAGACATGGCTGCTAAAGACGCTAAAGGATTTGGAGCGCTTGAACACATGACTTCAACAACGGTAGTTATGCCAGAAATGATGCCTTTAGAAGCGTTACAAGAACAATTAAAAGACGTTGTTTCTCACGAGTTTTTCCACATTGTAACTCCTTTAAGTGTACATTCAAGAGAAATTCATTATTTCGATTTCAACAAACCTAAAATGTCTGAACATTTATGGATGTATGAAGGAATTACAGAATATTTCGCTAATTTATTCCAAGTAAATCAAGGATTAATTTCAGAGGAAGATTTCTACAAAAGAATGGCTGGAAAAATCGAGGAAGCAAATTCGATGAATGATAAAATGAGTTTTACTAAAATGAGTAAAAACGTTTTAGAACAACCCTATAAAGATCAATACTTAAACGTGTATCAAAAAGGAGCATTAATAGCTATGTGTATTGATATTCAATTAAGAGAATTAAGCAATGGTCAGAAAGGTATTTTAAACTTAATGCAAGATTTATCAAACGAATACGGAAGCAACAAACCTTTCAACGATGAAGATTTATTCGCAACAATAACTAGAATTACCTATCCTCAAATTGGAGAATTCTTAAACAAATATGTAGCGGGTGAAACTCCAATTCCTTACAATGAATTTTTCGCAAAAATGGGTGTTGTAAATGCTAAAACTATGGTTCCTGGAAATCCATTCTTAAAAGAAGGACGTATTCCATTAGTAACAGTAGATAAAGCAACGAAACAAATTAAAGCTTTACCAGATGTGAGCAATAACATTTTCTTAAGCAGTTTAGGCGTAAAAGGTAATGATGCATTATTAGCTTTCAATAACACAGAATATAACTTAGATAATATTTACGATTTAATTATGTCTAGTGAAACTTGGAAAGAAGGTGACAATATTACTGTAAAAGTAAAAAGAGACGGAAACGAATTAACGTTATCAGGAAAAATTGTTTTACCTAAAGAAGAAAAAGCTGGATTTATTGCTTCAGACAAAACTAAAGAAGCACTTAAAAACGCTTGGTTAAAAGGATAAAACCTTATAATTTTATATACAAAAACCTCAAAATACTATTATTTTGAGGTTTTTTTTATTTTCTTTGCAATCTTATAAAAATGAAACATGAAAAAATTACTTATACTAACCGTTGCTTTAGTAGTATTAGCTTGTAGTAAATCAACTAACAAAACAGGAAATGTAGAATTAACTGGAAAAGTAGAAGGTTTAAAACAAGGAAAATTATACATTCAACAATTAAAAGATACGAGTTTAGTAATTTTAGACACAATTACTATTAGTGGTGAATCTGAATTTCAAACAAAATTTCAAATTGATGAACCACAAATGTTATATGTATTTTTAGATAGAGGAACTACTAGTTCGATTGATAACAGTATCCACCTTTTTGCAGAACCAGGAAAAATGACTTTAAACACAACTTTAAAGGAATTTTTTGCCAGTGCAAAAATTACAGGTTCTGAAAATCAAAAAGTGTATGAAAAATTCTTAAAAATTAAATCGAAATTAAACAATGAAAATTTAGATTTAGTAGAAAAAGAAATCAAAAACAACTTAGCAAATAAAGTTGAAGCAAATAAAGATATTGAAACTCAAAAAGAAAAACTGAAAGTTAGAAGATATATCACTACTGCAAATTTTGCATTAGTAAATTCTAAATTTGAAGTTTCTCCTTATATTGCTCTTACTGAGATTCCAGATGCGCACATCAAATTATTAGATACAATTAATAAAACTTTAAGTCCAAAAGCAGCAAAATCTTTATATGGTAAAGAATTAGCTAAATGGGTAAAAGAGAGAAAATCAATTGAAGAAAATTAAAATATTCAAAACTGCTTTTAAAGCAGTTTTTTTTATTCTTATGAAACTACTATTCGATACAACATTTAATAAAATCAATTATTCTACTGAATTATTTGAAACAGGCGAATACGATTCATGTGTTTTTAATTCTTGTAACTTCAGTAAAACAATCCTATCTAATAGTTCGTTTATCAATTGCGAATTTATTAATTGTAACTTCGAAACTCCAAATATTAGCAACACCTCATTTAAAGAAGTAATCTTTAAAGAATGTACATTAGTTGGTTTTCAATTTGAATATTGTAATGATTTTTTATTTGAAGTATCTTTTGAAAATTCAGTTTTACAGGTTTGTTCTTTTTTCAAAATGAATTTAAAGAATTCAAAATTCATTAATTCTAAAATTATTGATGTCGATTTTACAAATTGTAATTTATCTAATGTAAAATTTGATTCGTGCGATTTATCAAAATCTATTTTCGAAAACACCAATTTAGAAAAAACAGATTTCACAACAGCCATTCATTTTTCTATCAACCCAGAAAATAACAAGCTTAGTAAAACGAAGTTTTCCAATGAAAATTTAAGCGGACTTTTAAATCAGTACGATTTAGATATTATTTAATTTCCAACCTCGAAATTAAAGGAAAATGATCACTATTATAGAAATCATTTAAAGTTTCAAAACTTTTAATTTGAATGTTTTTATCTGCAAAAATGTAATCGATACGTGCTGGATAATAATTAAAATTATATGTCTTTCCAAAGCCGGAACCATTGGTTTCAAAAGTATCTTGCATGGGTCCTTTTATCGTTCTATAAACGAAAGAAAAAGCACTATTATTCATATCACCACAAATAATTTTTTTGTATTCACAATCTTTAAAATGAGCTTTTAAAAGCAAAGCTTGTTCTTGTTGTTTCGTGAAAGCATCACTTATTTTTCTGAAAATTGATTTAGTTTTAGATTCATCAATTTTTTGAATTTGTTCATCTCCAATTTCAGTACTTATTTTAATGGATTGCAAATGCATGCTGTACACTCGAATTGTATCTTTATCTTTCACAATATCTGCAAAAACTGCATTATTATTAGATTCAGGAAAATTGATTACGCCTTTATCTATAATTTTAAATTTTGAAAAAATAGCATTACCAACAATAATATTTTTCCCTTCTTTAAAGATTTGTTTGTATTTATAATTTGAAAATCTTGTCTTTTCAAAATCAGAATACTCTTGAATGCATAAAATATCTGGATTTTTATCTTCAACTAATTTGGCTATTTGTGCAGGAATATTTGCTTTTTGGTTCCAATTGAATTTATTAAACAATCGAACGTTATAACTCATAACCGTGAAATCATTTTCAGATTTTGGCAATTCCGTTCCTTGTAAATTATAAAATTTATTAATGAATGTAATACCCAACAAAAGAACTAAACCAGAAACAAAAATGTATTTTTTCAATTGAATGAACCAATACAAGAAAAAAAGTAAATTAAGCACCAAAAAAAAGGGTAAAAACAACGTTAAAACACTTAAGAAAGGAAACCATTTAGGGGCCAAAAAAGGCAACAAATAAGCCATTAACGTAGTAATTGCTAATACTACATTAAAAAACAACATGGATTTTGATATAAATGACAATCCTTTAAACACGCTTATTTATTTTCTTTAAATAAAAATTCTTTTTCTTCTTTTGTTAAGCTATCGTAACCCGACTTACTAATTTTATCCAATATTTCATCAATCTGACGTTGCGTAACATTTACATCTTTTACACGCACAGATTGATATTTTTTCTCTGGTTTATTTTTATAAACTTTTTTAAATGTAGTATTTTTTTTCTTTTCCCAAGCAAATATTTTACTGATATCAATACCTCTTAACATTAAAACTGAAAAAATATAACCCATTAAACTTCCAGACAAATGCGCTATATGTCCACCTGTATTATCAGACAACAAGTATAAAACATCTACAAAAACATAAAAAACAGCTACCTGCCAAAGTTTAACATATCCAATGAAAGGCATTCGAATTGGCATACTTGGTGAATAAGTTGCTACTGCAATAAAAATAGCCATTACTGAACCACTTGCCCCCACCAAAAAACTTGAATGCCCAAATAAATAACTATACAATAGATAAAAAATTCCACCAAAAAAACCACCTAAAAAGTAAACCGTTAAAAATTGTCTGGTATTGAAAAAAGTATAAAACAAATTTCCAATGAAGAACAGAAAAATCATATTGAACAATAAATGAAACGGACCTGAATGCAAAAAAATATAGGTCAATAACGTCCATGGAAAAAACACGGCTTCTTTATAATCCGATGATAAAGCAAGCCATGTAGGGTAATTAAAAGCCCCAAATCTGAATTGAAAAAAGAAAACAATACTTACAAAAAACACTAAGACATTAATAAAAATTAATTTCTGTGGAACATCTCCAAATTTGTATTGTTGTTTTAAATCGTTAAATATGCTCATTTATATATCTTGAATATTTTTACTTTTTACTTAGCTCTTTTTACTTGAAATTTAAAACACTAATTCCATCTCGTATGGTTAAACTTCTTATTGCGCCAAACCATCATCAAAATAAAGCCGGTTAATGCTCCTCCAACGTGAGCAAAATGGGCTATATTTCCACCACCAGAGAAAATTGAAAAACCTGTTGTACCTGAAAACAAATCTAATCCAACAATAATCGGTACAAAATATTTTGCTTTTATTGGCACAGGAATGAATAACATCATTAATTCAGCTAATGGGAACATAAACGCAAATGCCACTAGTAAACCATAAATAGCTCCTGATGCTCCAACGCAACTTCCATACATAACAGATAGTTTATCAAAGTCAGCTTGAGTACAATTCGCTTTTGTTAATATTTCATCTACTTTCCCTATAGAATGACCATTTGAATCAAATACGTCTTTTAAAGGAGTATCAAAAATAACTTGTAAATCTTGTGGAGAAATTTTTAATTGATCTACTACTTGATGTATTTCATAATAATTCATTCCTGTTTGTACTGCTGCAGCTCCTAATCCGCATGCAATATAAAAAAACAAGAATTTTTTTCCTCCCCAATAATGTTCTAAAGCTGAACCAAACGAAACCAACGCAAACATATTAAACAATATGTGAGCAAAATTTGGCATTGGGGCGTGCATGAACATATGTGTAAATGGTTGCCAAAAACGAAACTTTTCACTTTCGAAATAATATAAAGCTAAACTATCATAGTTCTGAGTCATAAATTGACTCAAAGCAAAAACTATAACATTAATGATTAATAGTTGCTTAACAACCGGTGTCATATTATTAAACATAATTAAAATCTTTTATCTAAATCTTCTGTGGTTAATGTAATAAAAATAGGTTTGTTAAATGGCGATACATTTGGATCTTTACAAGCAAATAACCCATTTACTATATTTTCTAATTCGGCAGTATTTAAATACTTACCCGTTTTTACAGCTACACTCCTAGCCATAAATTTTGAAATACTATCGGTTAAAGAAAAACTATCTTCTGGTAGGTTTTCTTGTAAATTATAAATCAAATCATGTAAAATTGAATTCACTTCAGTATCAGCAATTTGAGCAGGCAATCCGGAAATTACAGCTACATCTAATCCCATCTTTTCAA
Organism: Flavobacterium urocaniciphilum; assembly: GCF_900110615.1. GTDB lineage: Bacteria > Bacteroidota > Bacteroidia > Flavobacteriales > Flavobacteriaceae > Flavobacterium > Flavobacterium urocaniciphilum. The sequence continues at coordinate 455,883 of NZ_FOEI01000002.1, read as the reverse complement.
AAGCAAAACCAATTCCTTCTAAATTAGGCTGTATTTCTTTCAAATACATCATTTCTTCTCTTGAAAATTGAATTTCTAAAGGAAATAACAATTGTTGACTAGAAGCATGAAGTACTGTAATATTCGTTAAGAATTGTTCATATAAAATGCGCTGATGTGCACGATTTTGATGAATAACCAACAAGCCCGATTTCATACTTTTTATTATGTACTTTCTATTGAATTGATACATTAAAGTCTGACTTTCCACAATTTCTTCATCAAAAAGTTTACTAGCCACTACTTCGTTTTCAAAACTCACAGAAGCCACTTCAAAAGTGTCCTGCTTTAAATCGGTATATAAACTTTCCCAACTTGGCTGAGAAATTGTATTCTTTGTATAAGAAACTGATGAACTTGAAGTACCCGATGAATATGATTTTTTAGGTTCAGTTTCAATTGCAAATGGATTAAAAGTACTATCCACTTGTATAATTGGTGTATCCAAAACTTTGTCTTTATAATGATACGGAACATCCAATGTTGCGTCGCGTTCAAAATCTAAAACTGGCGCCACATTAAACATTCCTAAACTATGTTTAACAGTAGAACGTAAAATTGCGTATAAAGCTTGTTCATCATCAAACTTCACTTCAGTTTTAGTAGGATGAATATTAATATCTATCGTATGAGGCGGAACTTCTAAATATAAAAAATAACTCGGCTGATTATTATCTTTAAGCAATCCTTCATAGGCACTCATAATAGCATGATGCAGAAACGGACTTTTAATGAATCGATCATTAACTAAAAAAAACTGTTCCGAACGATTTTTCTTTGAAAATTCTGGTTTTCCAACAAATCCACTAATTTTTAAAATTTCTGTTTCTTCTGTAACAGGAACTAATTTTTCATTCGTTTTTCCTCCAAAAATATTTACAATTCGTTGGCGGTAATTAGAACTTGGTAAATTAAACACTTCACTCCCATTACTAATCATGGTAAAACTAATGTTAGGATGTGCTAAAGCAACACGTTCAAACTCGTCAATAATGTGTTTCAATTCTACATTATCCGATTTTAAAAAATTACGACGTGCTGGAATATTGAAAAAAAGATTTTTAACTAAAAAAGAGGTACCTTTAGGTAAAACCGCTACATCTTGAGTGACCAATTTACTACCTTCAATGATGATATGAATACCTAACTCTTCTTGTTCTTGTTTGGTTTTCAATTCTACATGCGCAACTGCAGCGATAGAAGCTAATGCTTCACCACGAAATCCTTTGGTATGTAAGGCAAATAAATCTTCTGCATGGCGTATTTTAGATGTGGCATGTCGTTCGAAACATAAACGGGCATCTGTAACATTCATTCCAGAACCATTATCGATGACTTGAATTAAAGTTTTTCCAGCATCTTTTACAATAAGTTTAATTTCGGTTGCTTTTGCATCTACAGCATTTTCAATAAGCTCTTTTACCACTGAAGCGGGTCTTTGAACCACTTCTCCAGCCGCAATTTGATTCGCTACATGATCAGGTAATAATTGAATAATTCCAGACATTAATCTGTTATAAGTTATAAAGGGTTAAACGACAAATTTAATGAAATTAAGATGAAAAAATATCATAAAAGCAATGTTCTTAACATAATTTAATAACATATTTTTTTGTATTTTGTAAAAAATTTCAACTATGAAGAATTATAGCGATGCCATAATTAGATTAAAAGAAAAAGATTTAAATTTTAGGATACATCTTCTGGAAGAAAATTTACTAACGGAAGATTATCATGCAGAAATGGAAAAAATCCATATCGATAATGCCCGAAAACTTAAGCACATCATCAAAGAAATTGGTTTTCCAACCGTTCAAAAAGTAGGTCAAGAAGCCTACGATGCCGCTTGGTTAATTATTCAACACGCCATCAGCTTACCCGTTTTTATGAAATCGTGTTTGTCGTTAATGAAAAAAGAAAAAAAAGACATCAACCCAATTCATATTGCTTATTTAGAAGATCGTATTCATTTTTTCGAACACAAACCTCAACTATATGGAACTCAATTTGATTGGGATGAAAATGGAGTTTTAAATCCAGCTCCATTTGATGATTTAGACAAAGTTAACGAAAGAAGAAAAAAGCTTCATTTGAATACTTTAGAACAACAAACCTCGCATTTAAGAAACGAAGCTAAAATAGAAAAAGAAAATCCACCTTCAGATTGGGAACAAAAACAACTACAATTTGAAATTTGGCGCAAGCAAGTAGGTTGGTCGAAATAAAAAAGTCCCGATACAATCGGGACTTTTATTTTTATTTTCTATTTAAATCAATCATCTTAATAGCAGCTATTGCGGCTTCCACACCTTTATTCCCGTGCTTCCCTCCACTTCTATCAATAGATTGTTGCATATTATTATCTGTTAACACACAAAAGATTGTTGGAACATCATATAACAAATTCAAATCTTTCATGCCTTGCGTAACGCCTTCACATACAAATTCAAAGTGCATGGTTTCACCTTTTATTACACAACCGATTACGATTACAGCATCTAATTCCAATTTTTCATGCATTTGACGTGCTCCAAATATTAATTCGAAACTACCCGGAACATTCCATCTTGTAATGTTTTCTGTTAATGCACCACAATCTGTTAATGCAGAAACTACACCATTATACAAACCTTCGGTAACGTTGTCGTTCCACTCTGAAACAACAATCCCAAACCGAAAATCTTTCGCGTTTGGGATTGTGTTTTTATCGTATTGAGATAAATTTTTATTTTCTGTTGCCATTATTTTTCTAAAGTAGCAATTAAAGCATCAACTGAACTACCTTCTTGAGACGTTTCATATTTCTCTTTGATAGTTTTTAAATATCCTAAAGCCTCATCATTTTTCTTTAAAAAGATTGCCATGTTAGCCGCTTTTAATAAATATCTTGGAGTAGCATAATCATTTTCAGAAACATTAGCTGCTTCAACATATAATTTTAACGCTTCTTCATTTTTATTTAATTCAGCATTTGCATCACCTTTTGCACCAATAGCTAAAGCTTTTAAATTCACATCACTAGTAGAAAAGTTATCTAAATGCTCAATAGCTTTGTTAAAATCTTTTAAATGTAAAGAAGCCATACCAGCAGAATATTCCGCTAAGTTTGCTGCTTTAGTCCCTGAATACTCAGCGATAACTCCTTCAAAACCTAATTTTCCTTCACCACCTTTTAAAGATAATTTAAATAAAGAATCTTGTTTTTCTGTAGCATCAACCGCTTGTTGAAAATACATTTGCGCTTGATTCATTTCTTTAAATGCTTCTTCCTCTTTTGGAGTAGATACAAATTTGTTAAATAAAATATATCCTAAAGTAACAACTGCTATTGCACCAATTACACCTAAAATAGCTTTTTGATTTTTAATTACCCACTCTTCTGTTTTGTTTGCAGTTTCGTCTAATGTATTAAAAACACCGGCAGTTGTGCTTTCGTTTTCGTTTACATTAATATCTTCTACTGTTGTATCAAACGCAGGTTCTTTTTCTACTTCTGGTTTTGGGGCTTTATAACCTCTTTTATTATATGTTGCCATTTAACTTAAATTTTGTTAGAGGTGCAAAAATATAATTTTTATTTAAATTTAAAAGTTCTTTTATTATATTTTTAAAATTTGAACTTACATTTGTACTCTAAAGTAAAAATAAACACACTTTTCAAGTTCGAATAACGTGATTTTAAAAAAGCTATCCTTACTTAATTATAAAAATATTGCCGATAATTCATTCGAATTTGAAAGCAAGATTAATGCTATAGTAGGTAAAAACGGCATTGGCAAAACCACCATATTAGATGCTATTTATCATTTGGCTTTTGGAAAAAGTTATTTTAATCCGCTTTCTACGCAAAACATCAAACATGGTGAAGAATTTTTTGTAATCGATGGAACATTCGAAAAAGAAAATCGTACCGAACAAATAATCTGTAGTTACAAAAAAGCGCAAAAGAAAATCTTAAAACGCAATGGAAAAATTTACGATAAGTTTTCAGAACACATCGGTTTAATTCCGATTGTAATTATCTCGCCAAGTGATACCGATTTAATTATTGAAGGAAGCGAAACCAGAAGAAAATTCATCGACAATGTAATTTCTACTTTTGATGTTACCTATTTAAACACCTTAATTAATTATCAGAAAACCTTGCAACAACGCAATGCACTACTAAAGTATTTTGCTTTGAACCAAGTTTTTGATGCTGATAATTTGAGTATCTATAATGAACAACTTTCAGAATTCGGACACGTTATTTACAAAAAAAGAAAAGAGTTTTTAGAACAATTTGTACCGGTTTTTCAAGAATTATATGAAATCATTTCGGAAAATGCTGAAAAAGTTTCCATTGAATACGACAGTCAATTACACCTTGATTCTTTAGATAATTTATTACATCAAAACCTTCAAAAAGATAGAATTACTCAATATACTACGGTTGGAATTCATAAAGATGATATTTTATTTAACATTACTGATTTTCCTATAAAGAAATTTGGATCTCAAGGTCAACAAAAATCATTTTTAATCGCTTTGAAATTAGCGCAATTCGATTTCATCAAAAAACATACGAAAACCTTACCAATTTTGTTATTTGATGATATTTTTGATAAATTAGACGCTTTCAGAGTTCAACAGATTGTAAACATGGTAAATGATGATGTATTCGGACAAATTTTTATTTCCGATACTCATGCCGATCGAACAGAAAACATTATCAAACAAACCCATAAAAGTTATAAAATATTCAATATTTAAATTATGAAAAACATTAAAAACATATTAGCAATTGCTATCTTTTTCTTATCAATAAGCTGCACGAATAGTCAAAATTACAAAAGCATAAATGCCACAGAATTTAAAGATTTGATTATAAAAACAGAAGAAGCACAAATTTTAGACGTTAGAACACCAGAAGAATATGCCAATGGTAAAATTGCAGATGCTAAAAATGTAAACTGGAACGGTGATAATTTTGATGCTGGAGTGGCAACATTAGACAAATCTAAACCTGTTTTTGTATATTGTTTGTCTGGTGGAAGAAGTAAAAAAGCAGCTAATCATTTAGCGGAATTAGGCTTCAAAAACATCATTGAATTAGATGGTGGATATATGGCTTGGGAAAAAGCAAATCCGAGAACAAATGCCGTATGGTCGGGAATGACACAAGAAGAATACAAGAAATTAATGGTTTCTGACAAAACAGTTGTGATTGATTTTTATGCAAAATGGTGTGGTCCTTGTAAAAAAATGGCTCCATATTTAGATAAAATCAGCACAGAAATGGCAGAAAAAGTAATCGTTCATAGAATTGATGCCGATGCCAACAAATCGTTATTTAATGCATTAGGTTATCAAGGTTTACCTGTTGTAATAGTTATTAAGAACGGAAAACAAACCTTTTTTAAAAACGAATTTGTTTCTGAAGAAGATTTGAGAAAACAATTGTAAGAAAAAAGTAAAAAGTATAAAGAGCCAAGTAATATAGCTTTTCATTATCATTAATTACTATTCACAAAAAACATGAATATCACCAAACAACAATCGTTAAAAAAATACAACACTTTCGGAATTGAAGCATTTGCAACTGAATTTTGCGAAGTAAATTCTCCAAATGAATTAGCAGAAGTATTAAAAGAAAACCAAAATAAAAAGTTATTTATTTTAGGCGGTGGAAGCAACATGTTGTTAACTCAAAACATCGACGCATTAGTTCTACACATCAATAACAAAGGTATTGAAGTTGTAAAAGAAGACGATAATTACGTTTGGGTAAAAGGAAACGCTGGTGAAGTTTGGCACGAATTTGTTATGCATTGCATCCAAAATAATTATGGTGGAATTGAGAATTTATCTTTAATTCCGGGTAATGTTGGCGCAACTCCTATCCAAAACATTGGTGCGTATGGCGTAGAAATTAAAGATACGTTTGTTTCTTGCGATGCGATGAATATCCAAACACAAGAAATTACAACTTTCGACAAAGAGGCTTGTCAATTCGGATATAGAGAAAGTGTATTTAAAGGCGAATTGAAAAATCAATATGTAATATTATCTGTTGTTTTCAAATTAAGCAAAAACAATCATAAACTGAACACTTCTTATGGTGCTATTGATACTGAATTGGAAAAAATGGGTATTGAAAACCCAACAATTCAAGATGTTAGTAAAGCCGTGATTGCGATTCGTGAAAGCAAATTACCGAATCCAAAAGAATTAGGAAACAGCGGAAGTTTCTTTAAAAATCCGATTGTTCCAATTGAAATTTACGAAAAAGCAAAAGCAAATTATCCAGAAATGCCGCATTATCCTGTTTCGGAAACTCAAGTTAAAGTACCTGCTGGTTGGTTAATTGAACAAGCCGGTTTTAAAGGAAAACGTTTTGGCGATGCAGGAATTCACACCAAACAAGCATTAGTTTTAGTTAACTACGGTAAAGCAACTGGAAGTGAAATTTGGGCAGTGGCGCAAAATGTACAAAATACAGTTAAAGAAAAATTCGGAATTGAAATTGAAGCGGAAGTAAATGTGATTTAATTTACGATTTGGGAGTTACGATTTATGATTTACTATATTCAAAATAGTAAATACATTTTATTCTAGCTTTTAACCAAAAAATTAAACTTGAAATTGTAAACAATTAAGCCTAAATTTGCACAACTTTTAAGAGAAACATGGAAACAATTTTATTTATACTTTTTATTGCATTTTTAGTATTTTTTGTCATTCAATTCATTTATCAATCGGTTGTTTTTAGTCGTTTTTCATTTGTTCAACCAAAGAAAGACACTCCAAAAAGCATTCCTGTTTCTGTACTGGTTTGCGCCAAAAATGAATACGAAAATCTGAAAAAGATTTTACCTATTTTAGTTTCTCAAAATTACCCAAACTACGAATTAGTCTTAATTGACGATGCTTCTAGCGATGAAACACTTGATTTATTAGAAGAATATGAAAAACAATATTCGTTTATTAAATTAGTTAAAGTTAAAAATAATGAAGCGTTTTGGGGAAACAAAAAATTCGCATTAACTTTAGGAATAAAAGCCTCTAAAAACGAATATTTATTATTCACTGATGCCGATTGTTGTCCGAATTCCGAAAATTGGATTACCGAAATGACATCGCATTTTTCTTTCAAAAAAACCATCGTTTTAGGTTATGGTGGATATGAAAAAATTAAAGGTTCATTTTTAAACAAAATCATCCGTTACGAAACCGTTTTAACCGCTATACAATATTTTTCTTGGGCGAAAATTGGAAAACCTTATATGGGTGTTGGCAGAAATTTAGCGTATAAAAAATCGGAGTTTTTTAATGTAAATGGCTTTATCAATCACATCCGAGTACGTTCAGGTGATGACGATTTATTCATTAATGAAGCAGCTAATAAAGCCAATACTGCACTTTGTTACAACCCTGAAGGTTTTACGTATTCTAAACCAAAAACAACCTATAAAGATTGGTTTTTACAAAAAAGAAGACACGTATCAACTGCAAAGCACTATAAAGGTTTTGACAAGTTTCAATTAGCTTTATTTTTTATTTCACAAGTTCTTTGCATTACTTTGGCAATAATTTTGTTATCTTTCCAATATAATTGGATTATTGTAGCAAGTGTTTTAGGCTTCCGATATATTTTTAATTGGATAGTTTTAGGTTACGGAGCTGCGAAATTAAACGAAAAAGACATTATAGTTTGGTATCCAATTTTTGAAATCATTTTAATTTTTACACAAATCAGAGTTTTTTTTACAAACCTGATTTTTAAACCGGTACATTGGAAGTAAAACAAGAAAAAATATTAAAATACATTCAAAAAGCAAAACAAGGCGATCAAGTTGCTTTTACGTTTCTTCTCGATTATTATTGGAATGAAGTGTATGGCTACATGCTTAAACGTACTGAAAACGAAACTGATACAGACGACATTGTAATTGAAACTTTTGCAAAAGCATTTGATAAAATTAGTACTTACAATCCGGAATTTGGTTTCAACACTTGGTTAATTACTATTGCGAAAAATGTACATATTGATATGCTTCGCAAGAAAAAATCAACGCTATTTCTAGAAATTACCGACGAAGAAGACAGTATTGCGAATCAAGTTTTAGACGACACTCCGACTGTTGAAGACACTATCATCACCGAACAAAACTTATCTAAACTTTTACAACAAATTAAACAGTTAAAACCTGCTTATCAAGAAGTTATACAATTGCGTTATTTTCAAGAAATGAGCTATCAAGATATGGCCGAACAATTGAATGAGCCATTGAATAACATCAAAATAAAATTACTTCGTGCTAAAAAATTATTAGCCGAAATTATAAGCGGAAAATAGATTTTTACTTCATAAAAATTTTCATTAGGTTTGGCAAAACTTTATTAAACCAATGGAAAACTTTACTTTTTCTGAAAAACTAAAACATCTTTTTTCAATCCCTGTTGTCATTGCAGCATTAGGTTATTTTGTAGACATTTATGATTTATTACTTTTCGGAATTGTTCGTGTTCCGAGTTTAAATTCATTAGGTGTTAACGTTGACGAAGCAGGCACAACCATTATCAATTGGCAAATGACTGGATTATTGTTAGGTGGAATTCTTTGGGGAATTTTAGGCGATAAAAAAGGACGTCTTTCGGTTTTATTTGGTTCAATATTAGTGTATTCATTAGCGAATATTGCATGCGGATTTTTACCACAATTTCCTCAAGAAAATATTGTTGGAATTTATGCTGCATTACGTTTCATTGCCGGAATAGGTTTAGCTGGCGAATTAGGTGCCGGAATTACTTTAGTATCCGAATCTTTACCAAAAAGTTTACGCGCTATTGGAACTTCAATAGTAGCTGGATTTGGATTATTAGGAGCTGTTGTTGCTCAATTAACGGTTCAAATGACTTCAGAATGGACAACTTCATATTTTATTGGCGGTGCTTTAGGTTTAGCTTTATTGGTATTAAGAGTAAGTGTATCCGAATCAGGAATTTATAAAGACATTGAACACGATACTTCTGTTGAAAAAGGTAATTTCTTCATGTTATTCAATTCAAAAGATCGATTTATAAAATATGTTAAATGTATTTTAATTGGTTTACCTACTTGGTATTGTATTGGTATTTTAGCTTTGATGGCGAATCAGTTTGCAGATGCTATGGGAATTGAAAACTTAGTTCCTGGTAAAGCCATCATGTGGGGTTATATTGGAATTTCTGCTGGTGATTTTGCGAGCGGATTTTTATCTCATTACTTAAAATCAAGAAAAAAAGCTATTTTTTACATGATCCTTTTCACTATTGTTGGTGTAGCATTATTATTATCTGGATTTGCAAAAACTGAGAATGCATATTACTTTTTCTGTGCGTGGTTCGGATTAGGAACAGGTTATTGGGCGATGTTTGTAACGGTTGGTGCAGAACAATTCGGAACCAATATTAGAAGTACAGCTGCAACTACCATTCCGAATATGGTACGAGGATTATTACCCGTAATGTTAATTGGTTTCGATTTTTTTAAACCAACTTCTGGCGTAATTAACAGCGCAATAATCGTTGGAATAATTGTGTTTCTATTGGCTATTTACGCGACTTTAACGATTGCAGAAACTCACGATATTGACTTAGATTATACAGAATAATTCAATAAAATTATTCATTCATTGTATTTTTGGCACGATTTTTTATTAAGATTTATAATATACGCAAATATCAATCTTAAAAACTTTATATTATGTCAAATTTCAACGTACAAAGAGACAGTTGGCTAGAAGTAGCCTTCGAAGATCGTAACAAAGCTTACGGCGCTTACAGATTAAGAAAAGAAAGCGATACAACAACTTTAAAAGCCTTATTTTTCGGAATTGGATTTGGAGCCATTTGTTTAGGATTATTTTCATTTACTACAGACGATGTTAAACCTATAAAACCTGACGCACCTAAATTACCTGATCCAACTGTTGTAGTCATTAAACAAATTAAAAACAAAATAGAGCCAGAAAAACCAAAAACAAAAGGAACACCAAATCCAATAAAAAACCTAACGCCGGATACAAATGTTCCTCCAAGAATAGTAGATCGTACTGTGGTTGAACCTGTAAAAGAGCCAGTAAACCCAACTCCAAGTACGCCATACAATCCAAATGGTGATCCAAATGGAAATCCTGGACCTGCTGGAACGCCAAACGGAACAGTTTCTACTCCATCTACACCAAGTAATACGGAAGGAACAGGAAATAGTATTTATAAAGGAGTGTTAGGTGTTGAAGCTAAATTTCCAGGTGGAATTGATAAGTTTAGAAATTTTGTCGCGGATAATTACAAGGTTCCTGCAAATTTCAACAAAGATTTCTTAACAATTAGCTTAGTGTTTACAATTGCTAAAGATGGTTCTATGACTGATATTAGAATGGTTAACAATGCAGATATAGCTTTTGAAAAAGAAGCGATTAGAGTTTTAAAAGCCATGAACAAAAAATGGTCTCCAGGAATGGTTGATGGTAAAGCTGTAAATAGCGAGCGTACTTTTTCAATTAAAATAGATTTAAGAGAAATCGAAGAAGAATAATATTACAACTACATCTTAATTACTAAAAACCACAAAGTACATTTTATTTTGTGGTTTTTTTATGAAATCACATCAAGAAAACATAGCGTTAGCAAAAAACAAATTAGTATAAAGGATGGATATGTTACCATAAAAAAATATAATCTAAACATATGAATTTATTGTTTTTGTGTTTTGTATATTTGCATCAGATTTATTTAGAATAAAATATGGCTACAGATAGTGTTTTTCCACCAACACCAAAACCAAAATGGTTACGAGTAAAATTACCCGTTGGACAAAAATATACAGAACTAAGAGGTTTAGTTGACAAATACAAATTAAACACCATTTGTGCTTCTGGTAGTTGCCCAAACATGGGTGAATGTTGGGGTGAAGGAACAGCAACATTTATGATTTTAGGAAATATTTGTACTCGTTCTTGTGGATTTTGTGGGGTGAAAACAGGTCGCCCTGAAAATGTTGATTGGGAAGAACCTGAAAAAGTAGCGCGTTCTATCAAAATCATGAATATCAAACATGCTGTAATTACTAGTGTAGATAGAGATGATTTAAAAGATATGGGAACTATTATTTGGGCAGAAACTGTAAAAGCTATCCGAAGAATGAATCCAAAAACTACTTTAGAAACTTTAATTCCTGATTTTCAAGGAAGCGAAAAACATTTAGACAAAATTATTGAAGTAGCTCCAGAAGTAGTTTCTCATAATATTGAAACGGTAAGAAGATTAACGCGTGAAGTTAGAATTCAAGCAAAATACGACAGAAGTTTAGCCGTTTTAAAATACTTAAAAGAACAAGGTTTAAACAGAACGAAATCGGGTATCATGTTAGGTTTAGGTGAAACAGAAGAAGAAGTAATCCAGACGTTACACGATCTTAAAGATGCTAAAGTTGATGTAGTAACAATTGGTCAATATTTACAACCAAGTAAAAAGCATTTACCAGTTAAAGAATTTATTACTCCTGAACAATTTGCTAAATATGAAAAAATTGGAAAAGAATTAGGTTTCATTCATGTTGAAAGCGGACCATTAGTTCGTTCTTCTTATCATGCAGAAAAACATATTCACTAATTTTGAAACATTAGTTAAATTAAATTCATCAATATCTCAATAATAAAATTTGAAAATACGTGTTGCAATAAATGGCTTTGGAAGAATTGGAAGAAACTTATTTCGTTTACTTCTAAATCACCCAAATATTGAAGTTATTGCTATAAATGATATTGCCGATATCAAAACCATGAGTCACTTAGTTAAATACGACAGTATTCATGGAGTATTGCAAGAGAATGTTTCAACAAATAAAGAAACATTACTTGTTGGTGACTTACAGTTTCAATTTTTCCATGAAAGTGATATTACTAAATTACCTTGGAAAGATTTAGATATTGATTTCGTAATTGAAGCGACTGGAAAATTCAAAACAATAGAATCGGCACAATTACATATTTCTGCAGGCGCAAAAAAAGTAATTTTATCTGCTCCACCAGAAGATGACAACATTAAAACAGTAGTATTAGGTGTAAACGAACACATTTTAGATGGTTCTGAAAAAATCATTTCAAATGCGAGTTGTACCACCAATAATGCGGCGCCAATGCTTAAAATAATTCAAGAATTATGCGGTATTGAGCAAGCTTATATTACTACGGTTCACTCCTACACTACTGATCAAAGTTTACACGATCAACCCCATAAAGATTTAAGACGTGCTAGAGGTGCTTCACAATCTATCATACCAACTACAACTGGTGCGGCAAAAGCTATTACTAAAATTTTCCCTGAATTAGATGGAAAAATTGGAGGTTGTGGTATTCGTGTTCCGGTTCCAGACGGATCTTTAACTGATATTACCTTCAATGTAAAAAGACAAGTTTCCATAGAAGAAATTAACGCAGCCTTCAAAAAAGCTTCGGAAAACGAACTAAAAAACATACTTTCATATACAGAAGACCCAATAGTTTCAGTTGATGTAATAAACAATCCGAATTCATGTGTTTTTGATGCACAATTGACTTCAGTAATTGATAAAATGGTCAAAATTGTAGGTTGGTACGACAACGAAATTGGCTATTCATCTCGTTTAATAGACTTAATAGTTTTTTTATCTAAAAAAAATTACTAATTTTAACACATTCTAACTATTAGCGATATGTAAATAAAAATGAAAAAAATACTCTTTTTACTTTCTTTTATTACATATTTCGCCTATTCTCAAAATCTGAAGAACAAAGCAGATAGCATAAATTATTATTTAGAACTTGCCAATTATAGCTTTGAAGAAAAACACAATTCAGAAGACGCTATAAATTATACCAATTTAGCCATAAAGTATTCTAAAGCTACAAACAACAAAGAAGCTTTATATGATTGTTTTTATTTTTTAGGAAACATAGAATTAGAAAATAAAAATTACGACCAAGCTATTTTATACTTTATCAAATGTTCTAATTATTATGAAATTAATAAAATAGTTACTTCTAAAGTTGCTAAAACCAACTATTCTTTAGGAGAACTGTATTTAGAAAAAAAGAATTTCAAAATTGCTAAACTTTACTTTGATAAATCGTATCAAATTTACAACCAATTAAATTTAGATGATGCATTACCTTTAATTGAACTACAAAAAGGTTTAACACAAAAGGCAACGAACAAATTAGATGATGCAATTACTACTTTCAAAAAAATTGTAAACGATGCTAATGATGTTGAAAACAGTAAAATTGAAGCATTGTATCAATTAAGCAATATTTATTATTCCAAAAAAGATTACGACAAAGCTTTTGAATATTCCAAAAGAGCTTATGATATGATTGAAAAAAGTTCTTTACGTATTTCTAAGAAAAAAATATTGACGAATTTAATTGCTATCAGTGAAAAAAATGGCGATTTTGAATCTTCTAGCTTCTATTTAAAAAAATATTTAAATCTTGAAAAAAATAAAAATTCAAATAATTTCGAAACTGATTTATTAGTAAATAAAAAAACTCATGATAATCAATTAGAAGTTGTTGAGCGTTTAGAAAAGGAAAAAAACAATCAATTAAAATCGATACGTTTTTCACGATTAATAAGTATTATGAGTATCGTATTAATTGCGATTCTATCTTTATTGAGTTTTTCTTTATACAAAAACAATAAAATTAGAAACAATACGTACAAGATTTTACAAGAAAAAAACAAAGAACTTATCGAACAAAAAGAAAAAGCAGAAAGAGCTTCTAAAGCAAGAGCTGAATTTATGTCAACGGTAAGTCACGAACTTAGAACTCCATTAAACGCTATTAATGGAATTACCTATTTATTACTACAAGAAAAACCAAAAGTTAGTCAGTTAAACTACTTAAAATCGTTAGAATTTTCAGGTAATTATTTACTTAATTTTATTAATGATATCTTAGAAATTAACCGTTTAGAATCAACTAATATTCATGTAGAAAAAATTGAATTTAATCTTATTGAATTGATCAATAACATCAAACAATCCTTTAATGAATTTATCGTTAAAAATGAGGTTAATTTCAAATTAGAAATGAACACCAATGGCAACGAATATTTTTTAGGCGACCCAACAAAATTATCTCAAGTTTTAATTAACTTAATTAATAACGCTATTAAGTTTACGAAAAATGGTGATGTAACCTTAAAAATTGAAGTTGTAAATGAATCAAAAAACAACATCACTTTAAATTTCATTGTTCAAGATAACGGAATTGGAATTCCAGCCGATAAAATATCTAATATTTTCGATAGTTTTTCTCAAGGATCGGTTGAAATCAACAGAACATATGGAGGAACTGGTTTAGGGTTAGCCATTGTAAAGAAAATTATGGAGCTTTTAAACACAGAAATTCATTTAGAAAGTGAAGTAAATAAAGGAACTAAATTCAATTTCAATTTAGAATTTGAAAAAGCTAAAAAAATCAATTCTCCTAATCGTATTATTGAAAATAGCGATTCTTTTGACAACCTAAAAGATAAATATGTTTTATTAGTTGAAGACAACAAAATCAACCAAATGATAACTAAAAAAATGGTTGAAAACAAAGGAATGATTTGTACTGTTATTGATAATGGTGAAGATGCAATTTTAGCTGTTAAAAATAATAAGTTTGACTTAGTTTTAATGGATGTTCATTTACCTGGAATTAACGGTACTATTGCAACAGAAAAAATACGAGAATTCAACCAAGAAATTCCAGTAATTGCTTTAACTGCGATTTCATTAAACGAGAATAGAGAAATGTTACTTTCTTTCGGAATGAACGAAGTAATTACTAAACCTTTCAATCCTGAACATTTCTACAAAACGATAAACGCTTACGTTAAATAATTTTTAACCCAATTGTTTATGGTTTCATTAAATAAATCAGCTTCTTTTATGAATTTTGATTGAATAGGCAGGTAATAAAGTTTGACATCATTTACTTTCCCTTTTAATCTTACATAATCTTTTTCAGTCGTAATTAAATTCAAATTCTGAGTCAGTTCTTTTAATTCCGACAATTCATTTTCTGAAAAATTATGATGATCAGGATAAATTTTCACAATATCTTTTTCCGATTGTAAATGATCAACAAAATATTCAGGTTTGGCAATTCCAGCTACAATTAGTTTTTCATTTTGCTTACATTCTGCAACTTTTACAACCTCTGTTTGACTATATACATTTTCATCATACTCAATTGATGTAAAAAACACTGGTCCATCAAAACTTAATTTCTTCTTCACAAGATCTTGTTCTTGAATAGAAATTGAAGGTGGACATTTAGTTACAATTACCAAATCTGCCCGTTTTTTTCCAATTGCGCTTTCTCTCAAATTTCCGAAAGGCAAAATATAATCATCTGAAAATAAATCATCATAAGCCGTTAGCAATACATAAAAACCAGCTTTTACTTTTCTATGTTGAAAGGCATCGTCTAATAAAATAATATCTGGTTTTGAATTTGAAATAAGCGTTTCAATTCCGATTTGTCTATTTTCACAAACTGCAACCGTAACATCTGGAAATTTAGAAAAAATTTGATACGATTCATCTCCCAATTCAGCAGCAGAAATTGCTGAATCCGCCAACACAAAACCTTTTGTACTTCTTTTATAACCACGACTCAAAACAGCGACTTTATAATTAGCTTTTAATAATCGGATAAGATATTCGGTATGTGGCGTTTTTCCAGTACCGCCTACACTCAAATTTCCAATAGCAATAACAGGCAAATTGTAACTTTTGCTTTTAAAGAAATTTATATCGTACAACCAATTTCTAATGAAAGTCACCAACCAATATATAAATCCGACAGGAAAAAGTATTTTTCTTAATAAATTCATACTACGAAAATAAGTTTTTTTATCTTTGAAATAATAAAATTTTACAAAACTCATGCAATTATCAGAAATCACAAAATATTTGGAAGAATTAGCACCATTAGCTTATGCCGAAGATTTTGACAATGTTGGATTATTAGTCGGGCATTCAAATGACATAACAGGAATTTTAGTTTGTCATGATGCTTTGGAAGAAGTTATTGATGAAGCTATTGATAAAAAATGTAATCTGATCGTTTGCTTCCACCCAATTCTTTTTTCAGGATTGAAGAAAATTACGGGTAAAAATTATGTTGAACGTGCGGTTTTAAAAGCTATTAAGAACGACATAGCCATTTACGCCATTCATACTGCTTTGGATAATCATCAAAAAGGAGTTAATAAAATATTTTCGGACGCATTAAAATTAAGAAACACCAAAATATTGATTCCTAAACAAAATTTTATTCAAAAGTTAATTACCTATACACAGCCTGATAATGCAGAAAAATTAAGAAATGCATTGTTTGAAGCTGGCGCTGGAAACATTGGAAATTATGAAGATTGTAGTTTTAACAGTTCAGGAATTGGAACCTATATGGGTAATGAAAACAGCAACCCTGAATATGGAGACCGATTTGAATTTGTAGAATCTCAAGAAATTAAAATTGAAGTCATATTTGAGAAACATCTTCAAAAGAATATTTTAAAAGCACTTTTCACGCATCATGTTTATGAAGAAGTAGCTTATGAAGTTTACAACATTGAAAATGCCCATCAAAATATCGGTTTAGGCATGATCGGTGAATTAGATCAACCGATGAAAGAACATGATTTTCTAAACTATGTAAAGGAAAAAATGGAATGTGGTGGCATTAGACACAGTGCCTTTTTGAATAAAGAAATAAAAAAAGTTGCTGTTTTAGGCGGAAGTGGAAGTTTTGCAATAAAAAATGCAATTTCAGCTGGTGCGGATGCTTTTTTGACTGCCGATTTAAAATATCATCAATTTTATGAAGCCGAAAACAAGCTACTTTTGGCAGATATTGGACATTTTGAAAGTGAAAGATATACAAAAAATTATATTGTTGATTATCTTAAAGAAAAAATCACTAATTTTGCAATCATTTTATCAGAAGTAAATACAAATCCGGTTAAATATTTTTAACAATATGGCAAATACAAAAGAACTAAGCGTAGAAGAAAAGTTAAGAGCAATTTATGCTTTACAGTTAATCGATTCTAAAATTGATGAAATTAGAAATGTAAGAGGTGAATTACCTTTAGAAGTGGAAGATTTAGAAGATGAAGTAGCTGGATTAACAAAGCGTTTAGAAAAATTAAACGAAGATTTAGGTTCAATTGACCACCAAATCAAGGAAAAAAAGAATAATATTGATGATTTTAAAACATCAATTAAGAAATATTCTGAACAACAAAAAAATGTTCGTAACAACAGAGAATTCAATTCTTTATCTAAAGAAATCGAGTTTCAAGAACTTGAAATTCAATTAGCTGAAAAGCACATTAAAGAAATGAAAGCTTCTTACGAAAACAAAAAAGAAGTTGTTGCTCAAACTAAAGAAAAATTAGACAGCAAACAAAATCACTTAAAACATAAAAAAGCTGAATTAAGTGATATTATGGCTGAAACAGAAAAAGACGAAAATTTCTTATCTGAAAAATCTAAAGAGTACAGAGAAAAAATCGAGGAGCGTTTATTAAATGCTTATGATAGAATAAGAGGAAGCGTTAGAAACGGTTTAGCTGTTGTTTCTATTGAACGTGGTGCTTCTGCTGGTTCTTTCTTTACAATTCCACCACAAACTCAAATGGAAATTGCTGGTAGAAAGAAAATCTTAACAGACGAACACAGTGGACGTATTTTAGTTGACAGTGTTTTAGCTGATGAGGAAAGAGAAAAAATGGAAAAGCTTTTCGCTAAAATGTAATAAAAATTAAATCCCGATTTTCATCGGGATTTTTTTTGCTTTAATACTAGAAATAAAAAAAGATTGTTTCACAAGCTCGCTTTAACTACCTTTGCCAAATGCAAGAACAATTAGTACGTATTAATAAATATTTATCCGAATCTGGGTTTTGTTCTCGTAGAGAAGCCGATAGATTATTAGAAGAAGGCAGAATTACGATTAACGGAAAAACCCCTGAATTAGGAACAAAAGTTGCGCCTGGTGATGAAGTTCGTGTAAACGGTGAACTTGTTACTAATGCCAATAAAAAACACATCTATTTATCTTTCCATAAACCTGCCGGAATTGAGTGTACTACCAATACAAGTATAAAAGATAACATAGTTGATTATATCAATTATCCTGAGCGCATTTTCCCAATTGGAAGATTAGATAAAGCCAGTGAAGGTTTAATATTTATGACTAGCGATGGAGATATTGTAAACAAAATTTTACGCGCTAGAAACAATCACGAAAAAGAATACATCGTTACAGTGAACAAACCAATTACGGATACTTTCATTAAGCAAATGAGTAATGGTTTACCAATTTTAGATACAGTAACTAAAAAATGTAAAGTAGAAAAAGTTAGTCAGTTTGTGTTTAAAATTGTTTTAACACAAGGTTTAAATAGACAAATTCGAAGAATGTGTGAATATTTAGATTATGAAGTAACAACTTTAAAAAGAATCCGTATCATTAATATCACATTAGATTTACCTGTTGGAAAATATCGTGAATTAACTGAAAAAGAAATCACCGAATTGAATTCTCTTATTGAACCATCAAGTAAAACGGAAGAAGCGAGTATATTACGTGAAAAGAAAACCAATTATGGAAGTAGAAATTACGATAAAAGAAATCGATAATTACAATTTTCAAAACTTTTATAAAATCAAAAAAGCCGTATTTTTCAATACGGCTTTTCTTTTAATAAAAAATACAATTATAAAATAACCTTTTTAGTTACTTTCCCTTTTTCAGTTTGAATTTCAACTAAAACCATCTGATTATTAACTGTTAATTCATTTAAAACTACATTTGAAGTATTCATTCCATTTTTAGAAATTAATGTTCTTCCTTGTAAATCATAAACTGTAATAGTATTCATTGATAAATTTCCAGTTGAAATAGTAATCTGATTATCTTTTACAAAAACAATAGCATTTAAATCGGAAACAATATTTTCAGAACTTAATGCATTTGGTTCAATTACAAAATCATCAATATGAAAATCGACATCTGTTGTTGTATTAGAAGCAGTAGCTACAAATGCAATTTTTACTACTCCGCTATAACCATTAAGCGGTACAATTTCATCTACACCTGTATTTGAAAAACTTCCAGGTCCAGTATATAAATTAATTAAATTTGAATCAGACCATGTAGTTCCACCATCTGTAGAAATAATAACACTAATACTATGTGAACCTAATGTAGTTTGAGCAGCAGTTCCATTATAAGAAGTTACTGCGTATTTATATCTTAATTGGTAATCTCCAGGATTTGAACCTAAATCGATAGCATTAGAAATTAACCATTCTTTTTTATTATTAAATAAATTAATTGAAGCACCTTTATTTGCAGCACTAATATTTGCAAATCCATTTGTTTTTAAACGCCATTGACTATCTGTATACGTTAAAATAGAGTTTGGAGCGATTACACCAGTTGCTTCAGACCAACAAATTGGACTTGGAGCTGTACCAGTAAATGTTTCAAAATTTTGTAATGCTGTTGGTGCAATTTCTGAAGCACAGTTTGTAATAAAACTAGTTCCCGAAACCCAAACACTTGTATCACCACTTCCACAATTAGCCCTTACCCACCAATAATATGTTGTTGCTGGATTTAAACCTGTTGCAATATAACCAGAAGTAACATTTGAAGCCGAAGGTGTTGTAGAACCCGTTGGAGCAGTATTTGAAGTACTCCAATATACATCATAATTATTTGAAGGATTACTTGTTGAAGCAGTCCAATTTAATGTTGCATCATTCGTATTTAAATTACTTGCATTTAAACTAGTTGGACCTAAACATGTTGGTGGATTCCAAGTATATGTTAATCCGTTTGCAGGACCTACAGTTGCAGACCAAGTCATAGTACTTGCATTACTTCCTCCATTAGCACTTGCCGACCAATCTGTAGTTGTTGTTCTGTTTGAATAATTATTATTAGTATTTGAAACTAAACCTACTTGACCAGTAAAAGAACTTACTTTAGCAGAAGCTCCATATACGATTTCAATTTTATTTGTTCCTTCATAAAGTTTGATTTGAGCTGATAAAGTATTACCTGTTGCAGACCAATCAATAAAATAATTAGGATATTCGATAGTTAAAACTCTATTTGGCGCTGAACCTGTTAATTCATAAACTACTGCTCCATTCGTTTTACCATCTCTTGCAAAAAAAGCAATCGCTGGACCTTGACCAATTGAACTAATTGGAGTATATGCAGTTGTACTTCCTGTTACACCTAATCTAATATATCCATTTGATGTAGCAGAAAATTGAGTAAATGATGTTCCGTCTAAAATAAAATTGAATCCAATATTTGTTAAAGGAGAAACGGCAGAATCTACATTTCCATTAATAACTGTTATTGGTGTTGTTACAGGTGTATAAGTTCCTGCAGTTTGAGTAAATGTATAGTTACTTAATTGTCCGTAAAAGACAGTACTAAACATCATCAATAAAAGTAAAGTAATTTTTTTCATGATATAATTTTTATTCATTTAATTAATTATGGCGCAAATGAATAAAAACTAATTCTAAAAAATAAGAAATCGACTACTACAAAAGAACTACAATTTTCGTAACGCTTTAAATACCAGCGAAAAACAAAAAAAAGAGACCAATTAAACCTTGATTTCTATAGCTTTATATTTTTTGAAATGATTTTATTTGAAAACATACTCCATTACATAATCATCCATTACATAATTATTCCCAATATCAATTACCTCATCTTTTACAATTATAAATCCGATTTTTTCATAAAAGAATTTTGCTTTATTATATTTATTTACATTTAAAAAAATTCCTTTTTGATTGTTGTTTTTAGCTCCACTAATGATTTGATCTATCATAAATTTTCCAAATCCTTTTCCTTGAGTTCCTGGCAACAAATAAATTTTATGAATTTTTAATTTATCTGATTGGTTACAATTGAATTCATAAGCCACAAAACCTAATATTTGACTTTCTTCAAATAACAATTCGAAAATCTGACCATTATTCATTTGACTTTCTAAATTATCAATAGAATAAAATTTTTCTAACATATAGTTTAATTGCTCTTCAGATAAAATCTCTTTATAAGTATCTGGCCAAATTTCATATGCCAAATCTTTTATTATTGACAATTCATCTTTTTCAATTTTCCTTAATTGTAACATTTTTATGTTTCATTATAATTTAAATCAAAAGTAAAAAAAATGGACTAACCAAAAGGCTAGTCCATCTTAAATTATAATACTTTGAAATTATTTTTTAACAATTTTAATTTCAGTTTGCTTATTATCTTCAGATTTTAATTTTACAATATACATTGCAGAAGATAATTCTCTTAAATTAATTTCTACCATATCTGTGTTTGGCTGAAGTGATTTCACCATTCTTCCTGATAAATCAAAAATTTGAATATCTGTAATATTTCTATTATACTTGATATTAAACATTTCTTGAACAGGGTTTGGATAGTAATTCAATTCATTTAAATCGAAACTTTCAGTTCCTAAAACTACTGTTACCGTTACTGCTAAAACAGTACTTCTACAAGAACCAATATTTGTAACACCATAATAAATGTCGCCATTATTCAATACTGTTCCAGCCGGTAATGGATTAATATTTGCAGCAGCATCAGAAGCAGACGCGTACCAAGTAACAGTACCATTTGAAGTAACAACGATATCTTCAATAGTTACATCAGTAGCAATACCACCATTAATAACTTGTGTAGAAGAACCTGAAATTGTTGCAACAGTAATCGTTAAGTTTAACGTTTCTGTATGACAACCTGATACATTAGTATACGTTCCTGATGAAGTATATGTTGCTCCATTAACTGACCATGTATACGAATCACAAGCTGAAATAGTTGTAGCATTTGAAGTACTTGGAGTAATTGTTAAGTTTAACGTTTCTGTATGACATCCAACTACATTAGTATACGTTCCTGATGAAGTATAAGTTGCACCGTTTACTGACCAAGTATATGAATCACAAGCCGTAGCAGTTGTAGAATTTGAAGTACTTGGAGTAATTGTTAAGTTTAACGTTTCTGTATGACATCCAACTACATTAGTATACGTTCCTGATGAAGTATAAGTTGCACCGTTTACTGACCAAGTATATGAATCACAAGCCGAAGCAGTTGTAGCATTTGAAGTACTTGGAGTAATCGTTAAGTTTAACGTTTCTGTATGACAACCAACCACATTAGTATACGTTCCTGATGAAGTATAAGTTGCACCGTTTACTGACCAAGTATATGAATCACAAGCCGAAGCAGTTGTAGCATTTGAAGTACTAGGAGTAATCGTTAAGTTTAACGTTTCTGTATGACATCCAACTACATTAGTATACGTTCCTGATGAAGTATAAGTTGCACCATTTACTGACCAAGTATATGAATCACAAGCCGAAGCCGTTGTTGAATTTGAAGTACTTGGAGTAATCGTTAAGTTTAACGTTTCTGTATGACAACCAACCACATTAGTATACGTTCCTGATGAAGTATAATTTGCACCGTTTACTGACCAAGTATATGAATCACAAGCCGAAGCCGTTGTAGAATTTGAAGTACTTGGAGTAATCGTTAAGTTTAACGTTTCAGTATGACAACCAACTACATTAGTATACGTTCCAGATGTAGTATAAGTTGCACCATTTACTGACCAAGTATATGAATCACAAGCCGAAGCAGTTGTTGAATTTGAAGTACTTGGAGTAATTGTTAAGTTTAACGTTTCTGTATGACATCCAACTACATTAGTATACGTTCCAGATGAAGTATAAGTTGCACCGTTTACTGACCAAGTATACGAATCACATGCCGAAGCAGTTGTTGAGTTTGAAGTGTTTGGCACTAATGAAACTACAGATGTATTAGATTTCGTACATCCTCCTAAAGTTGCAGTTGCCGTATAAGTTATACCTGCAGTAGGTTTTGTATAAACCATATTTGTTGCAGTTCCTGTATAAGCAATTGTAGCAGCTGCATCAGTATATAAATCTGTAATTGGTGACCATGTTACTGGCGCATTTACATAATAACCAAATGTTACGTCATTTCTAGAACTGTAAGTATAGTTTGCTGCACCAACAAAAGCATCAATTACTGCAGCAGTTTGAGTGTCATTTCTATAGAAAATTGTACTTACAAAAGCAGTTGGGCTATATTTTGCAGTGTTATAATTAGAACCAGCACCAGTATTATTATTACTGTAGTTCATTTCGATAACTAAATTACTTGTTCCATCCCAAGTAAATGGAACGTCAAAAGTAAATGTATTTAAACCAACAACAGGAGTATAACTTCCTGCAGCTTTAACTGTAGTTAAACCCGTTTCCCATGCAGTTGTAGAAGCAAAACTACCAGTAGTAGTATTTTTCATTTTAACCACTAAATTTGACAATGCAACTGTAGTATTTGCATTAACTAATTCTAATTTAATGGAATTAATTTGAGTACCAGAAACTAAACCTAAAGCCGATAATTCTGCAGCAGTATAAATCCACTGTTGCTTATTTCCTCCATAATAATTCTGTAGAGGATTTGGACCTAAAGTAGATCCTGTTGTATTTCCTACTGAAGTACTTGCTCCAGTTCCAGAAAGTGAAGTAATAATATATTTACCACCTGTAGCAGTT
Organism: Flavobacterium urocaniciphilum; assembly: GCF_900110615.1. Taxonomy (GTDB): domain Bacteria; phylum Bacteroidota; class Bacteroidia; order Flavobacteriales; family Flavobacteriaceae; genus Flavobacterium; species Flavobacterium urocaniciphilum. The sequence continues at coordinate 432,119 of NZ_FOEI01000002.1, read as the reverse complement.
AATTGTTGAATACTACCTGTACAAATTGGAGCATTAGCTGGTGTAACAGTAACTGCTGTAGGAGCAGGATTTACTGTAACAACGATAGAACCTGTTGTAACACAACCACCAATCAAATCAGTTGCAGTAACTGTATATGTAGTAGTAGTTGTAGGATTTGCAGTAACACTTGAACCAGTAGTTGCGCTTAAACCTGTAGCTGGTGACCAAACATAACTATGATTTGGATCATTAGCACTTGAAACCGATAAAACTGTTGAATCTCCATTACAAATTGAAACATTTGGTGAAGTTGTAATAGATTGAGCTCCACTACAAATTAAAGTAATTGAAACGTTATCTAAACCAATATCAAAAGATCCATTATCTCCAGTTGCTCTGAATCTAATTACACATGTAGCTGAATTAGTAGCTAAATTAGCTTTAACATTTGTCCAAGTAGTAACAGCAGTTGTTGGCGCTGCTAATGCTGGAGTTGTTGCCAAAGGATTGAATGTTGCACCTCCATCTGTTGATAAAAACAATTCTAATTGATCAATTCCTGTATTTGGAGTAATGTAGTAAAATGATAATTCTTTAGTACCTGCAGGTGATAAATTAACATATAAATCTAATGATCCTTTGTCTCCCGCTGGAGAAACATTATATGAATGAAATCTTGCAGATCTAGCGCCATTTTGTGAAATTGGTGTATAAGCTCCATTTACTGATAACCAACCACTTAAAGTTGTAGTCGTATTATCGGCTCTCCATGAAGCATCAGCATCAACACCTTTAATCATTCTCCATGAATTATTAGGTACATCTTCACCTAATGGTGCTGTTACACATGATGTTATCCATGTAGATTCGAAACTTTCAGTTAAAGGAATTGTAGCAAAAGTTGCCATATTAATATTTACTTGCACTGGAGTTGAAGTCATAGATAAACCAGAAGCAGAACATGAAACAACACATCTATACCATGTTGAAAAAATTGGAGAAGCAGTATATGATGATAAATTTGCACTTCCAATTGGAGAATATGAAATATTATCCATAGAAGATTCCCATTGATAACTTATACCCAATGTTGTATAATTAACATCTAAAGATAAAATTGTTGAATTTCCTACACAGAAATTATTGTTAGAAGTTAATGTATTTGCTAAAGCAGGTGTTCCCGAACAAACTGGAGTAGTAGAAACTCCTTCAAATTCATCAGCACCCATATCTGGAGCTAAACCAGTACCAACATATCCAACATTCCCTTGGCGAATATCATTATCAAAATCTGTAGTTACTGATCCAATTGCCATTCCTCCACTTTCAATTCCAGTTGGAGTTACAGTATTGATATGTAAATACGTTGAATTTGATCCAGTTGTTGATACAAATGTTGGATTTTCAGAAATTGATGATGATTCTCTAGGAGTAACTCTAGCTTTAAAAGCAGCTAATGTTTGATCGCTATTTGTACCATCATTAAATATTAAATTTGTTGCACTAGGTGTACCAGCATAAAATAAATTATTATTAGAAGCTGTTGAATAAGCTGTTAAAACTGTTGTAGATCTTCTATAAGCTGTTGTTAAACCTGTACCATTTGCAACTGAAGCATTTAAAAATATATTATTTTTTAAATCTAAATTTGTTGTTGCAGACGCATTTAATGCACTAGAACCAAAATTTGTTCCTGTACTTGTTGCATTAATATTAACAGTATTATGATAAACATTTGCGTTAGTAGAAGAAACATCAATACCTCTTATAGCATTTACAACATTTGCAGCTGGAGCAAATAAATCTCCAATTAAATTATTATAAATTGAACTTGTAGTAACTACTGAAGAATTTATACCAATAATTGTTGCACCAGTACTTGTTGATGATAAATTATAAACTTTATTATTATACATAGAGCTTGTTGTACCACCTGTTTGAGAAAGACCAGTTATTGTACCAACTGTACCACCAGTTGTTCCTGTACTATTTAAATTATAAATTGTATTACCAAAAATTGATGTAACACCAACACCATAAGAAATACCAGTAAAGGTTCCACCTCCTGCACCACCAGCAGTAGTTGAAAAATTATAAACCTGATTATTGCTACAAGAATGTGTTCCAGCAGTTGTATTCACTCTAACTCCTTGAATTATTCCGGTAGTTGGTGTAGAAAGATTTCTAACAATATTGCTATAGATGTTTGTTAAAGTAGCAGAAGAAAGATCATATATACCATCTATATTACCTGTTGATGTAGCTAATGAATAACTAATATTTTCTACTAAATTTCCTGTACAAGTCCACATTCCAGTAGGAGTTGTTGCTTTTACTCCTCTTATATTTCCACTTGCTCCAGCTCTTACAATATTGCTAACTATATTATTCGAAGTACTTAAAGTTCCACCTGGAGAACCTCCTTCAATCATCACCCAACTTCCTGTTCCATATAAATTTACACCAGAAATTTGAGAAACAGAATTTGAATTCACATTAACAACTGAAGCAGATCCTGAATTAATAATTCCATTAATTGTATTACCTGCAGCTGCAACATTAGGGTATCCTAATAAAACCGTATTATTATTAATATTAACTGTATTTGATGCTGCAGTAGATCCGATACCATTATTAATTCCATCCAATTGTGAAGTAGTAGCACCACTTTGAATTGAAACAGTATTATTATTGATATTTATGGAAGCAGAAGTACCTCCTGAAGTGACAATCCCTCTTAAAGTTGAAACGTGATTAACACCACTACCATTATTATTATTAATATTATTATAAGAAATATTTGCTCCCCATTGATCCACAATTCTAATTCCTGCTGAAGGGTTAGCTGCAGCTGCAGCTCCACCAAAATTTAATATTGTATTACCTGTAGCTAAAGAAGCACCTCCAACATCGTTGTTAGTATCTGCTAATGTAAAAGGGGAAACTGCTGTAAAACCTCTTAAAACAATACCATAGTTTCCACCATTAATAGTATTTCCATAAAATTTATTATTTGAACTTGCACCTGAAGCCGCTGTAACTGTTAATGCTGTTGTAGACGCAATTGCTGTAGAGTTCATTAAGGCAATACCAACTGACCCTTCAACCATTGGAGCGGTAGCATTAGCATTATTTACACGTTGCATGTTAAAGATACAATTTTGGATTGTATTATTTTGGCAACCATCAGTAGCAGATAATTTAAACATACCTAATCCTACTTCCATTGAAGCAGGATTTGTTGTATTAGAATCCGTAAAAGTTATAGCATTTAAGGTAACATAATCTGCTCCAACTAATTTAAAAATACCATCTGGAACTGTAGATGCAGGAGTAGCAGTACCAATTCCAGCATTTAAAATTGTTGTAGCACCAGTACCGGTAATAGTAACTGTGTTTGTTGCACTTAAAACAGCATTTAAAGATGCACTTCCAAGTATAAGACCTGTTGGCGGAGCTGTTTCATTCCCTGCCGCTAAAGTTAACGTTACAGGACCAGACATTGCTGTAACAGCATTTAAATCTGTTAAAGCATTAGCAAGTGATGTGTAACTTGCTGCTAAGTTTGGTGTTGTATTTGTATTATTTGTAACCGTTACACCAATTTGCGAATAACTTGAATTAACAAACAAACAAAACAACATTAAAAAAAACAAATACACCTTATTGGTATACTTCGTTTTTTCAAAGTTAAAGTAAAGTTTTTTCATTGATAATTTGGTTTTTGTTAATATTTCTAAAAAAGTAGACTAAAATAGAATGAATTTAACAAATAGCGATAATTTACCGACAAAAAAAACAATAATCCGACAAAATGCACAAAAAAAACCTTTCAAAATGAAAGGCTCTTAATTACGCTTGTCCTGTTGGTCCGAAATTTAAAGGAATTGGAGGTTGCTCCTCTTCTTTAATTTGACCATGAATACTTTCAAATCTTTGAATATTGTCATGCATAGCTTTAAGTAAACGCTTGGCATGTTGGGGTGTTAAAATTATTCTTGACTTCACTTTTGCTTTTGGAACTCCCGGCATTAGCGAAATAAAATCCAACACAAATTCTGTATTAGAATGATTAATAATAGCTAAGTTAGAATAAATTCCTTCCGCTACTTTTTCGTCTAATTCAATATTAATTTGACCTTCTTGATTGTTATTTTCCATTTTGTATTAATTTTTAAACATATAAGTCTTATAAGTTTTTTTTGAAGTTACTTCGACTAAGAATACGTTATTAAGTTCATATAAGATTATTACAAGATTAAGTATATTTTTTAATTAAAAAAAACCTAACAGAAAAAATCTGTTAGGTTTTTAAAAATATATCAAATACTATTAATTAGTAGCTGAATTCTTCTTTTCCAGCCATTAATTCGCTGTACTCTTCTTTAGAACCTACAAGAATATTATCATAATCTCTCATACCAGTTCCAGCAGGAATTCTATGACCAACAATTACATTCTCTTTCAATCCTTCTAATGTATCAATTTTACCAGCTACTGCTGCTTCGTTTAATACTTTAGTTGTTTCCTGGAACGACGCCGCAGAAATGAATGATTTAGTTTGTAACGATGCTCTAGTAATACCTTGTAATACAGGTGTAGCTGTAGCAGTAACAACATCTCTCGCAGAAACTAAGTTTTTATCTTCACGTTTTAATAATGAATTTTCATCTCTTAATTCTCTTGGAGAAACAATTTGTCCTGGTTTTAAATTCGTAGAATCACCAGCATCTTCAACAACTTTCATTCCGTATAACTTATCGTTTTCAACAATAAAGTCTGAAGTGTGTGCTAATTGATCTTCTAAGAATAATGTATCACCTGGATCTTGGATTCTTACTTTTCTCATCATCTGACGAATAACCACTTCAAAGTGTTTATCGTTGATTTTTACCCCTTGTAAACGGTAAACTTCTTGAATTTCGTTTACTAAGTATTGTTGAACAGCAGAAGGTCCTTGAATTCTTAAGATATCATCTGGAGTAATTGCTCCGTCAGATAATGGCATACCCGCTTTTACGAAGTCGTTTTCTTGAACTAAGATTTGGTTAGATAATTTAACTAAATATTTCTTAACATCACCAAATTTAGATTCAATAGACAACTCACGGTTACCTCTCTTAACTTTTCCGAAAGTAACAACACCATCAATTTCAGTAACAACAGCTGGGTTAGAAGGATTACGAGCCTCTAATAACTCCGTAATTCTTGGTAAACCTCCTGTAATATCACTTGATTTAGATGAACGACGAGGGATTTTTACTAAAACTTTACCCGCTTTAATTTTCTCACCATCATCTACCATAAGGTGAGCACCTACTGGTAAGTTGTACGATCTAATTAATTCACCATCTTTACCATAAATATGTAATGTTGGAATTAATTTTTTATTTCTAGCTTCAGAAATTACTTTTTCTTGGAAACCAGTTTGCTCATCGATTTCAACTAAGAACGATTGTCCTTGTTCGATATCTTCATAAGAAACCTTACCAGTAAATTCTGAAATAATTACACCATTATATGGATCCCATTTACAAATAGTAGCTCCTTTATCTACTGTATCTCCGTCTTTAACGAAAATTGTAGAACCATAAGGAATATTATGAGTACTTAATAAGATTCCAGTATTAACATCTACTAATTTTAATTCAGTTGAACGAGAAATTACGATATCGATAGAGTTTCCATCTACATCTTCTCCTTTAACTGTTTTTAAATCTTCGATTTCTAATTTACCAGCGAAACGAGAAACAATGCTAGATTCTTCAGAAATTCCTCCAGCAACCCCTCCAACGTGGAACGTACGAAGTGTTAACTGTGTACCTGGCTCTCCAATTGACTGTGCAGCAATAACTCCAACAGCTTCTCCTTTTTGTGCCATTTTACCAGTTGCTAAGTTACGTCCGTAACATTTAGCACAAATTCCTTTTTCAGCTTCACATGTTAATGCAGAACGAACTTCTACTTTTTCAATTGGAGAAGCTTCAATAGCTTTAACAATTGCTTCCGTAATGTGTTCACCAGCATGAACTAAAACTTGAGAATCGAATGGATTAATTACATCTTGTAATGCAACACGTCCTAAAATTCTTTCTCCTAATGTTTCAACGATTTCTTCATTTTTCTTTAAAGCAGAAACTTCAACACCTCTTAAAGTACCACAATCAACAGAGTTAATGATAACATCTTGAGAAACGTCATGTAATCTTCTTGTTAAATATCCTGCATCGGCAGTTTTAAGAGCCGTATCGGCAAGACCTTTACGAGCACCGTGCGTAGAAATGAAGTATTCTAAGATTGATAAACCTTCTTTAAAGTTAGAAAGGATCGGGTTTTCAATAATTTCACCACCACCGGCAGTAGATTTTTTAGGCTTAGCCATTAATCCACGCATACCAGTTAACTGACGAATCTGTTCTTTAGATCCCCTCGCTCCAGAGTCAAGCATCATATATACAGAGTTAAATCCTTGTTGATCTTCACGGATATTTTTCATTGCTAATTCTGTTAATTGAGCATTTGCAGATGTCCAGATATCAATAACTTGGTTATAACGCTCATTATTAGTAATAAGACCCATGTTATAGTTCATAGAAATACCATCTACTTGCTCTCTTGCATCAGCAATAAGCTTTTCTTTTTGTTCTGGAATTCTGATATCCCCTAATGAGAATGATAATCCTCCTTTGAAGGCGAATTTATATCCCATATCTTTCATATCATCTAAGAAAGCTGCAGTTGTAGGAACATCAGTTACTGCTAAAATTTTACCAATAATATCTCTTAAAGATTTCTTAGTTAAAACTTCATTGATATAACCAGCTGCTTCAGGTACTACTTCGTTAAATAATACTCTACCTGCAGTAGTTTGGATAATTTGATATACTAATTCACCTGCTTCATTAAAGTCTTTCGCTCTAACTTTAACACGTGCATTTAAGTCTAATCTTCCTTCGTTTAATGCAATGTGAACTTCTTCAACAGAATAGAAAGTTAAACCTTCACCTTTAATTTCTAATTCAGGTGTAGATAATCTTTCTTTAGTCATATAATATAAACCAAGTACCATGTCTTGAGAAGGTACCGTAATTGGAGCACCATTCGCAGGGTTCAAGATATTATGTGAAGCTAACATTAATAATTGTGCTTCCAAAATTGCTTCTGGACCTAAAGGTAAGTGAACCGCCATCTGGTCACCATCGAAATCGGCGTTGAAAGCCGTACATACTAATGGGTGTAATTGGATTGCTTTTCCTTCAATTAACTTAGGCTGGAACGCTTGGATACCTAAACGGTGAAGCGTAGGAGCACGGTTTAGTAATACTGGATGTCCTTTGATTACATTTTCTAAGATATCCCATACTACTGGTTCTTTTTTGTCGATAATTTTCTTAGCCGACTTAACTGTTTTAACGATTGCTCTTTCGATTAATTTACGAATAACGAATGGTTTGTATAGTTCAGCAGCCATATCTTTTGGTAGACCACATTCGAACAATTTCATTTCTGGTCCAACAACAATTACTGAACGCGCAGAATAATCAACACGTTTTCCTAATAAGTTTTGACGGAAACGACCTTGTTTACCTTTTAATGAATCTGATAAAGATTTTAATGGTCTGTTTGATTCTGTTTTAACAGCAGAAGCTTTTCTAGTGTTATCGAATAATGAATCTACCGCTTCTTGTAACATACGTTTTTCATTACGTAAGATTACTTCAGGAGCTTTGATTTCCATTAATCTTTTTAAACGATTGTTACGGATGATAACTCTTCTGTATAAATCATTTAAATCTGAAGTTGCGAAACGACCTCCATCAAGTGGTACTAACGGACGTAATTCTGGTGGAATAACTGGAATTACTTTTAAGATCATCCATTCTGGAAGATTTTCTCTATTAGTATTTGCTTCACGGAAAGATTCTACAACATTTAATCTTTTTAATGCTTCTGTTTTTCTTTGTTTAGAAGTTTCATTATTAGCAGCGTGACGTAATTCATACGATAAAGCATCTAAATCAGTACGCGCTAATAAATCCATAATACATTCAGCACCCATTTTAGCGATGAATTTATTAGGATCTGTATCATCTAAATATTGGTTCTCCATTGGTAAAGAATCCGAAATATTTAAATATTCTTCTTCTGTTAAGAAGTCTAATCTATTTAAAGTTTCACCATCTGGACCTTTAGCAATACCTGGTTGAATAACTACATATCTTTCATAGTAGATAATCATATCTAATTTCTTAGAAGGTAAACCTAAGATATAACCAATTTTATTTGGAAGTGAACGGAAATACCAGATATGAGCGATTGGCACAACTAAATTGATATGACCTACTCTATCTCTACGTACTTTTTTCTCTGTAACTTCAACACCACAACGGTCACAAACGATTCCTTTGTATCGAATTCTTTTGTATTTACCACAAGCACATTCGAAATCTTTTACTGGTCCGAAAATTCTTTCACAGAAAAGACCATCTCTTTCTGGCTTATGTGTACGATAGTTGATCGTTTCAGGCTTTAAAACTTCACCTCTTGATTCTGACAACATCGATTCTGGAGAAGCAAGACCAATAGTAATTCTATTAAATCTTTTTACACCAGCGTTTTTGTCTTTGTTTCTATTATTCATCATAGTTTCTACTATTGATTTATTTTCAATTAAAAATTGGATTTAGTTTGATGCATTTTTTCTCATTAAACTACTACCTCGAATTACTTCTCTAAACTTCAATTTTTTGAAGTGCTAGTTATAAGAATCATTAAGATTGTTATAAAAAATCGGAACGGGTTACGGGTATAAATCCTTTAAAAACTTGTTTATGAAAGTTTTCAGTTTTCAGTCACAGTTTTCAGAAAATACTGTAAACTGCGACTGTAACTGTTAACTATATTTATTCTTCTAATCTGATATCTAAACCAAGACCTTTTAATTCATGCATTAATACATTGAATGACTCAGGTAATCCTGGTTCTGGCATAGTTTCACCCTTAACGATTGCCTCGTAAGTTTTAGCTCTACCTGTAACATCATCAGATTTAACTGTCAAGATTTCTCTTAAAGTACTTGATGCACCATATGCTTCAAGTGCCCAAACCTCCATCTCTCCAAAACGCTGACCTCCGAATTGCGCTTTACCTCCTAAAGGTTGTTGCGTAATTAATGAGTAAGGTCCGATAGAACGAGCGTGCATTTTGTCATCAACCATGTGACCTAACTTAAGCATATAAATTACACCTACAGTTGCTGGTTGATGGAAACGATCTCCTGTTCCACCATCGTATAAGTAAGTATGACCGAATCTTGGAATTCCAGCTTCGTCTGTGAAAGCATTGATTTGATCTAATGAAGCACCGTCGAAAATTGGAGTTGCGAACTTCTTACCAGTTTTTAAACCAGCCCAACCTAATACAGTTTCATAAATCTGTCCAATGTTCATACGCGAAGGTACCCCTAGTGGATTCAATACGATATCTACTGGTGTTCCGTCTTCTAAGAAAGGCATATCTTCTTGACGAACGATTTTAGCAACAATACCTTTGTTACCGTGACGTCCTGCCATTTTATCCCCTACTTTTAACTTACGTTTTTTAGCGATATAAACTTTAGCTAATTTTAAAATTCCTGAAGGTAATTCGTCACCTACAGTAATTGTAAATTTCTCTCTTCTTAATACCCCTTGTAAATCGTTTAATTTGATTTTATAGTTGTGTACTAAGTCATTAATTAATGAGTTTGTATGCTCGTCAGTTGTCCATTGTCCTTTTGTTAAGTGAGCAAAGTCTTCAACTGCTTGTAACATCTTTTTAGTGAATTTTTTACCTTTTGGTAATACTTCTTCACCTAAATCATTAATTACACCTTGAGAAGTTTTTCCGTCAACGATTAAGAATAATTTGTCGATTAACCTGTCTTTTAATTCAACGAATTTTACTTCGAATTCCATTTCAAGTTTATCTAAATCTTCTTTATCTTTAGAACGCTTACGTTTATCTTTAACAGCTTTAGCAAATAATTTTTTGTCTAAAACTACACCGTGTAATGATGGAGACGCTTTTAATGAAGCATCTTTAACATCACCAGCTTTATCACCAAAGATAGCACGTAATAATTTTTCTTCAGGTGTTGGATCTGATTCTCCTTTTGGTGTGATTTTCCCGATAAGGATATCACCAGGTTTAACTTCAGCACCAATACGGATCATTCCGTTTTCATCTAAATCTTTAGTTGCTTCTTCAGAAACGTTTGGAATATCGTTAGTTAACTCTTCGTTACCTAATTTAGTATCTCTAACTTCTAATGAATAATCATCAACGTGGATAGATGTAAAAATATCATCACGAACAACTTTTTCAGAAATTACAATCGCATCCTCGAAGTTGTATCCTTTCCAAGGCATGAAGGCAACTTGTAAGTTTCTACCTAAAGCTAATTCTCCATTTTGCGTTGCATATCCTTCACAAAGTACTTGACCTTTAGTTACTTTATCACCTTTTCTAACGATAGGTTTTAAGTTAATAGTTGTACTTTGATTCGTTTTTCTAAATTTAATTAATTGGTATGTTTTTTCATCTTCTTCAAAACTTACCATTCTTTGCTCTTCCGTTCTATCGTACTTAATAGTTACTTTATCAGCATCTACATAAGTTACAACTCCAGAACCTTCAGCATTGATTAACACTCTTGAATCAGACGCTACTTGTCTTTCTAAACCAGTTCCAACAATTGGAGCTTCTGGTCTTAATAAAGGAACAGCCTGACGCATCATGTTTGATCCCATCAAGGCACGGTTGGCGTCATCGTGCTCTAAGAATGGAATTAAAGAAGCCGAAATAGAAGCAATCTGATTTGGAGCAACGTCTGTATAATGTACAGCAGTTGGATCTACAACTGGGAAATCTCCTTCTTCACGTGCAATTACGTTAGCAGCAGTAATTTTTCCTTTGTCGTCCATTTCAATGTTTGCTTGAGCAATCATTTTTCCTTCTTCTTCTTCAGCGCTTAAATAAATTGGTTCAGATTCTAAATCTACCACACCATCAACTACTTTACGGTAAGGTGTTTCGATGAATCCCATTCCATTTACTTTAGCATATACACCTAATGAAGAAATAAGTCCAATATTTGGTCCTTCAGGTGTTTCAATCGGACATAAACGTCCGTAGTGTGTATAGTGAACGTCACGAACCTCGAAACCAGCTCTTTCTCTAGATAAACCTCCTGGTCCAAGTGCAGATAAACGACGTTTGTGAGTAATCTCTGCTAATGGATTCGTTTGATCCATAAACTGAGATAACTGGTTAGTTCCGAAGAATGAATTAATAACCGAAGATAATGTTTTAGCATTGATCAAATCGATTGGAGTAAATACCTCGTTATCACGAACGTTCATTCTTTCACGAATTGTTCTAGCCATACGAGCTAAACCTACACCGAACTGAGCAGATAATTGTTCACCAACTGTTCTAACACGACGGTTAGATAAGTGGTCAATATCATCGATTTCAGCTTTTGAATTAATTAATTCAATTAAGTATTTTACAATCGTAATGATATCTTCTTTAGTTAAAACTTGTTTATCCATTGGGATATCTAAGCCTAACTTCTTATTCATTCTGTAACGACCTACATCACCTAAGTTGTAACGTTGATCTGAGAAGAATAATTTGTCGATAATACCACGAGCTGTTTCCTCATCTGGCGGTTCAGCATTACGTAATTGTCTGTATATGTGCTCTACTGCTTCTTTTTCAGAGTTAGTAGGGTCTTTTTGTAATGTATTATGGATGATAGCATAATCAGCTTGATTGCTATCTTCTTTGTGTAATAAAATTACTTTAACATCTGCTTCGATGATTTCTTCAACATTATCTTTATCTAAGATAGTGTCACGATCTAAAATAATTTCATTACGCTCGATAGAAACTACTTCTCCAGTATCCTCATCTACGAAATCTTCATGCCATGTATTTAATACACGTGCAGCAAGTCTTCTACCGATATATTTTTTAATTCCAGTTTTAGAAACTTTAATTTCTTCTGCTAAGTCGAAAATCTCTAAGATATCTTTATCTCTTTCGAAACCGATAGCACGGAATAAAGTTGTTACAGGTAATTTTTTCTTTCTATCAATGTACGCGTACATTACGTTATTGATATCAGTTGCGAACTCAATCCAAGATCCTTTGAAAGGAATAATTCTTGCAGAGTATAATTTTGTTCCGTTTGCGTGGAAAGATTGTCCAAAGAAAACCCCTGGAGATCTGTGTAACTGAGAAACAACTACACGTTCAGCTCCGTTGATTACGAAAGTACCGCTTGGCGCCATATAAGGAATAGTTCCTAAATATACATCTTGAACGATAGTTTCAAAATCCTCGTGCTCAGGATCTGTACAATATAATTTTAAACGCGCTTTTAAAGGAACGCTGTACGTTAACCCTCTATCAATACATTCTTCGATAGTATATCTAGGTGGGTCAATGAAATAATCTAGGAATTCTAAAACGAATTGATTTCTAGTATCAGTTATTGGAAAATTTTCCATGAAGGTATTATAAAGACCTTCGTTGCCTCTTTCATCCGATTTTGTTTCTAATTGAAAAAAATCTTTAAAAGATTTTACCTGAATATCCAAAAAGTCTGGATAACTAGGTATGTTTTTTGTTGAGGCAAAATTGATTCTTTCAGTCTGATTAGCAATCATCAATGATAAGATTTTGATTAAAAAAAAGTAATTTTTGTGTTTAACACAATTTCATAAAACAATTAATACTTTCTTTTTACAATCAATACATCTTTAAAAACAACGTATTACAATTATTTTCTTTCTTCGTATTGATTAAAAAAACAGTTTCATATAAAACTTCTTATATGAATTACGCCTTTAATAAGTGGTTGTTTACAACAAACTTTTGTTAATAGCGATTTTGTATTCTAAAATATTTTATAATAAAATATGATTTAATTTTATTATACGAAAAATGGTTTAGACCACTGAGAACAGTTCTCAGGGTCTAAACCTAGCTTGTTTTGTAAGTTAGATTATTTTAACTCAACAACAGCACCTGCTTCTTCTAAAGCTTTCTTAAGACCTTCAGCCTCATCTTTAGAAACTCCTTCTTTAACGTTTGTTGGAGCAGCATCAACTAAATCTTTAGCTTCTTTAAGACCTAAACCAGTTAATTCTTTAACCGCTTTAACAACTCCTAATTTAGAAGCACCAGCGTCTTTTAATACTACTGTAAATTCAGTTTGAGCTTCAGCACCACCTGCTTCACCACCACCAGCAGCAACTACTACAGCTGCAGCAGCTGGTTCGATACCATAATCATCTTTTAATATTGTTGCTAATTCGTTAACTTCTTTAACTGTTAAGTTAACTAATTGTTCTGCGAATTGTTTTAAATCTGCCATTTTTTCTATCTTTAATGTGTTTAAAATATGTAATTTATTAAGTGCGTTTTGTTTTATTCTGCAGCTTCACCTTTAGTTTCAGCATTGTTTAATAAAGCTGAAAGTACACGTTTAGCTGGAGATTGTAATAATCCGATAATTTCACCGATAACTTCTTCTCTAGACTTGATAGCTACTAAGCTGTCTAATAATTCGTCACCGATATAAATTTCTTCATTAATATAAGCTCCTTTTAAAACTGGTTTTTGACCTTTTTTACGGAATTCTTTAATAATTTTTGCAGGACCATTAGCTGTTTCTGCAATCATGATTGAAGTATTTCCTTTTAAAGTCGAAGCTAAATCTCCGAAGTCGTTTGATGAACTTTCCATTGCTTTTTCTAACAATGTATTTTTCACAACTTCTAATTTAATACCTGCTTTAAAACATGCTCTTCTTAAGTCTGAAGTAGTTCCTGCATCAAGTCCAGAAATGTCTGCTAAATACACAACATTTACATCTGCTAACTGTGCAGTTAAATCTTCAATAGCAATTGATTTTTCTTCTCTAGTCATACTAAATATGTTTAACTACCAATTATACTGCTTTAGGATCTAAAGCAATAGCAGGACTCATAGTACTTGTTAAGTGGATAGACTTAATATAAGTACCTTTAGCTGCAGTTGGTTTTAATTTGATTAATGTTTGAACGATTTCATGAGCATTGTCGTAGATTTTATCTGCATCAAATGAGATTCTACCAATACCAGCATGAACGATACCAGTTTTATCAACTTTAAAGTCAATTTTACCAGCTTTTACTTCTTGAACAGCTTTAGCAACATCCATAGTTACAGTACCTGTTTTAGGGTTTGGCATTAAACCTCTTGGTCCTAAAACACGTCCTAATGGACCTAATTTACCCATAACAGCTGGCATAGTGATAATTACATCAACATCTGTCCAACCATCTTTAATTTTTTGAAGGTAATCATCTAAACCTACGTGGTCTGCACCAGCAGCTTTAGCTTCAGCTTCTTTATCTGGAGTAACAAGAGCTAAAACTCTTACATCTTTTCCTGTTCCGTGAGGTAAAGTTACTACACCTCTAACCATTTGATTTGCTTTTCTAGGATCAACTCCAAGTTTAACAGCGATATCAACTGATTCATCAAACTTTGCAGAAGCAACTTGTTTGATTAAAGCTGAAGCATCTTTTAAAGAATATAATTTATTCTTTTCAATTTTAGCAGCAGCTTCTTTTTGTTTTTTTGTCAATTTTGCCATATCTCTTATTTTATAGGAGAATCTCCAGTTACAGTTATACCCATAGATCTAGCTGTTCCAGCAACCATACTCATAGCAGCTTCAGTAGTGAATGCATTTAAATCTGGCATTTTATCTTCAGCGATAGCCTTAATCTGATCCCAAGTAACGCTTGCTACTTTTTTACGATTAGGTTCTCCTGATCCAGATTTTAATTTTGCAGCATCCAATAATTGCACTGCAGCAGGTGGAGTTTTGATAACAAAATCAAATGATTTGTCTTTGTACACAGTAATTTGTACTGGACAAATTTTGCCAGGTTTATCTTGTGTTCTAGCATTGAATTGCTTACAGAACTCCATGATGTTAACCCCAGCAGCTCCCAAAGCAGGTCCAACCGGTGGCGACGGGTTCGCAGCACCTCCCTTAACTTGTAGTTTAACTACTTTACTAACTTCTTTAGCCATTGTTTAAAAATTTAACACATCTATCAATTGGAAGCGATTGATGCGGATTTATATTCGTAACGTATTATACTTTTTCAACCTGCATAAAACTTAATTCTAATGGCGTTTTTCTTCCGAAAATTTTAACCATTACTTCAAGTTTACGCTTTTCTTCATTTACTTTTTCAATTGTTCCATTGAAACCATTGAAAGGACCATCAATAACTTTTACTGTTTCATTTACAGAATATGGGATATTGATATTTTCTGTTTTAACAGATAATTCATCAACTTTTCCTAACATTCTATTTACTTCAGCTTGTCTTAATGGCACTGCATCACCACCTTTAGTTTCACCTAAAAATCCGATAACACCAGTAATTGATTTTATAATATGAGGAATTTCCCCAGTTAAGTTAGCTTCAATCATAACATAACCTGGAAAATATACTCTTTCTTTTGCTATTTTTTTCCCATCTCTAACTTGAACTACTTTTTCAGTAGGCACAAGTACTTGAGAAATGTAATCAGCCATTCCAACACGGTTAATTTCTTGCTCAATATAAGCCTTAACCTTGTTTTCCTGTCCGCTTACCGCTCTTACAACATACCACTTCTTTACGTTATTATCAGCCATTATAAATTAACCTTTTAACAAATTAAAGAATCCATTTAATATCTTAGTAAAAGATAAATCAACACCCCAAGTTGCTAAAGCAAAAATTACTGAAAACAATGCAACAACAATTGTGTACTTTTGAACTTCGTTCCACTCTGGCCAAGTTACATTTGATTTTAATTCTTCGAATGCTTCAGAAAAATATTTTAACATGATATCTTACATTATTTTGCACGAGCGGAGGGATTCGAACCCCCATCAATGGTTTTGGAGACCACTATTCTGCCCTTGAACTACGCTCGTTTGTTAAAAACTGTGTCGTTAAAAACGACACAGTTATTTATAATTGACTTATAATTAGTCTAAAATTTCAGTAACCTGTCCAGCACCTACAGTTCTACCACCTTCACGGATAGCGAAACGTAAACCTACAGACATAGCGATTGGAGATAATAATTCAACATCAATTGTTAAGTTATCACCTGGCATTACCATCTCTCTTCCAGCAGGTAACATAATAGTACCAGTTACGTCAGTTGTACGTACGTAGAACTGTGGACGGTAGTTATTATGGAATGGAGTGTGACGTCCACCTTCTTCTTTTTTCAAGATATAAACCTCAGCTTTGAATTTAGCGTGTGGCTTAACAGATCCTGGCTTAACAATTACCATACCTCTTTTGATATCAGCTTTGTCAATACCTCTTAATAATAAACCTACGTTATCTCCAGCTTCACCTCTATCTAAGATTTTACGGAACATCTCAACTCCTGTAATTGTAGAAGTTAATTTATCAGCTCCCATACCGATGATTTCAACAGGATCTCCAGTATTAGCAACTCCAGTTTCGATACGACCTGTAGCAACAGTTCCACGACCTGTAATTGTAAATACGTCCTCAACTGGCATTAAGAATGGTTTTTCAACGTCACGAACTGGTAATTCAATCCAGTTGTCAACAGCATCCATTAATTCCATGATTGTAGCAACCCATTTTGGATCACCGTTTAATCCACCTAAAGCAGATCCTTGGATAACTGGTCCATTATCACCATCATATTGATAGAAAGATAATAAATCTCTGATTTCCATTTCAACTAACTCTAATAACTCAGCATCATCAACCATATCAACTTTGTTCATGAATACTACCATTCTAGGTACACCTACTTGACGACCTAAAAGGATGTGCTCACGAGTTTGTGGCATTGGACCATCAGTAGCAGCTACTACTAAGATAGCACCATCCATTTGCGCAGCACCAGTAACCATGTTCTTAACGTAATCCGCGTGACCTGGACAGTCAACGTGAGCGTAGTGACGGTTAGCAGTTGAATACTCAACGTGAGATGTGTTAATTGTAATACCTCTTTCTTTTTCTTCTGGAGCGTTATCGATTTGGTCGAATGATTTTGCTTCAGATAAACCTGCATCTGCTAATACTTTAGTAATTGCAGCTGTTAACGTAGTTTTACCGTGGTCTACGTGTCCGATAGTACCAATATTTAAATGGGGCTTCGAACGGTCGAATGTTTCCTTTGCCATGATTTTAAAATTTAATCTTAGTTATTTATTATTAGTGTTCAAAAATATACATTTTTACTATGAGCCAATGACGGGATTTGAACCCGTGACCTCTTCCTTACCAAGGAAGCACTCTACCCCTGAGCTACACCGGCAAGTGTGAGTCCAGAAGTTTGAATTTAGAAATTAGAATTTGTATCTCTAAATTCAGAACTCTAAATTCATTAGTGGGGAGAGCAGGATTCGAACCTGCGAAGGTTTCCCAACGGATTTACAGTCCGTCCTCGTTGGCCGCTTGAGTATCTCCCCTAGCCAAAACTTCAAAATTTGCATTTTGAAATTAATTTTTTCAATAATTCAAAGAGCCGATGGAGGGACTCGAACCCACGACCTGCTGATTACAAATCAGCTGCTCTAGCCAGCTGAGCTACACCGGCATTTCTATACATAGAAAAAGTCCGCTATTTCTAACGGACTGCAAATGTATGGATTTTATTTATTAATCAAAACTTTTTTAAATATTTTTTTCAATTAACTGTGAGCACGCAATTTTTCTTTTCTTTTAACTAATAATCGTTCTAATGATTCAATTGCTAAATCGGCAGCTTCTTCGAATGATTTACTTTGCTTTTTTACCACAAAATCATCTCCTGGTACTAAAACTTTTAATTCTACAATTTTATTCTCCTTTTCACTCGTATTATCTAACTTTAAAAAAGCATCAGAAGATACAACCCTATCATAATATTTTTCTAATCTAGACATTCTCTCATCTACGAAATCAACCAATTTTCTGTCAATATTAAAATTAACTGCATGAATATTTACTTTCATAATAATAAATAGTTATTAAATTAAACATTGCTTACTTGTTTCTCGGATGTGCGTCTTTGTAAACTTTTTTTAATTCAGACAAACTACTGTGTGTGTAAATCTGAGTAGAAGACAAACTTGCATGACCGAGCAACTCTTTTACTGAATTTAAATCTGCACCGCTATTTAACAAATGTGTTGCAAACGAATGCCTAAGAACGTGGGGACTTTTTTTTATCTTTTCAGATATAGTACTAAAGTAATCATTTATTAATCGATAAACAAATGTTTCACTTAATTTATTTCCTTTTTTAGACAATATTAACTTATTTGGCGTTATAATACTTTCTAATTCCGCTCTTCGTAACAGATACAACTTCAGCAAGTCGATTGTTGCAGGTAAAATAGGCACAATTCGTTCTTTATTTCTCTTCCCTAACACTTTAATTGTTTTCCCGTAAAAATCAACCGCATTCGTTTCTAAATTAATTAGTTCTGCTCGTCTCATTCCGGTTGCATAGAACAATTCAACAACCAATCTATTTCGAACAGATTCAAAATCATTTTCTAAAAAATGAATTTCAAATAATTGATTGATTTCTTTTTCAGAAAAAGGAATTTGAACTTGTTTGGAAGTTTTTAAGGATTTATGTTTGGAAAAAGGATTTATTTCTATTTGTTTCGTTTTTAGAAGAAATTTAAAAAACGATTTAAGTGACGCCATTTTTCTATTGATCGAATTGGCAGAAAATTCATGATCGGATAAATATACAATCCAACTTCTAATTAACGAATAACTCACTTCTTCAATTCGACAAGAATCGTGGTATTCATTTAAAAAAGATTGAAAAGCTACTATATCATTATAATATGCTTTTACTGTTAAAAGAGAATACTTTTTTTCTTTTAGTAAATACTCACTATGTGCTTCGAGATTATTGCGCATAAAAAAACCGTTAGTTACAAATTTATAATTTATAAACTAACGGTTGATATGTTTATTCAAAAAAGATATTAACTTTCTAAGCTATCTCTTAATGTTTGAATATAAGCAGCTTTTTGAATTTGAGCTCTTCTTGTTACAGATGGCTTCGTGAATTGTTGACGTGCACGTAACTGACGAACAGTACCTGTTTTATCAAATTTTCTTTTATAGCGCTTTAATGCTCTATCGATATTTTCTCCGTCTTTAATTGGGATAATTAACATAATCTAGACACCTCCTCTCATTTACGGGTGCAAAAGTATATATTTATTTTGAAAAACAAACTATTAAGTCGAAAATATTTTAAAAACAAAAAACCAAGTAACAATTATTTATTACTTGGTTTTATACATTATTCGCTTCGTTATTTTAATAACTATGGTTGAACCGCTGGTTTATAGTTTTGGTTATCAATTATCATTTTTGATAAAATTTCTTTTAAGATTTCAGAAGTTCCACCACCAATTGGTCCTAAACGGCTATCTCTTAACAAACGTGCTAAAGGATATTCTTCCATATAACCGTATCCACCAAGCATTTGTAAACAATCGTAAATAGCTAGGTCTGCCACTTTTGTAGATTTTAATTTAGCCATAGTTGCTTCCTTAACTACATATTCTCCTTTATCTAAACGAGCTGTTGCCGCATAATTAAACAACTTACAGTGTTCTACTTCAGTTGCATGTTCCACCATCGTATGTCTTAACGCTTGGAATTGATTAATTGTTTTCCCAAACGCTTCACGTTCCGACATATAATTAATAGTATACTCAATAGCATATTCCGCTCTAGCATGAGCATTGATAGCCATAATTAATCTTTCGAAAGCAAAATGTTGCATGATATATGGAAATCCTTTTCCTTCTTCACCCATTAAATTTTCAGCAGGAATTTCTACGTTATCAAAAGCGATTTCTGCAGTATCTGAAGCTCTCCAACCTAATTTATCCAATTTTGTAGCCGAAATTCCTTTTACAGATTTATCAACTAAAAACATACTGATTCCTTTATTTCCTAATTCCGGACTAGTTTTAGCCGCCACTACGTAGTAATCAGCATAAACTCCATTTGTAATAAATGTTTTAGAACCATTAATAACATACTTATCTCCTTGCTTAACTGCAGTTGTTCTCATTCCAGCCACATCACTTCCTCCAAAAGGTTCTGTAATACATAATGCTCCGATTTTTTCACCCGCAATACTTGGTGCTAAATATTCTTGTTTAATTCTTTCACAACCTTCAGCATTTAAATGCGTCATTGCTAAATAAGCATGAGCCCACATAGCTGCTGCAAAACCAGAAGATTTAATTTTTTGAAGTTCCTCTAAGAAAACAACTGTGTAAAACAAATCTAAATTCATTCCACCATATGCTTCAGGATATTTCAATCCGAAAAAGCCCATTTCTCCGAATTTCTTCCAAATGAATCGTTCTATTGTTCCTTCTTTTTCCCATTTTTCAATGTGCGGAACAACTTCCTTTTGTAAAAAACTTCGAAAACTCTCTCTAAATAATTCGTGTTCTTCTGTAAAATATGCTGAGTTCATATCTCTAATTGTGTAATTTTATTGGTTTAATTGTGTTTATTTTTAGAATTCCAAATATACGGCGATTATTTTTAATTTTTCAACAGGAAATTGCTTTATATTTATTAAATCTTCAATTTGTTTAATTTCCCCATTCATGCTTCTATATGTTACGATATTCTTGGCTATGGAATAATTAAAATAGGGAAATTGCTGCAATTCTTTAATTGAAAGCTCATTGATTTTAATTTTCTTCATTCCAACATTTGATTTTACCTGAAATCTTTTATTCAAATCTTCTATTGCATCAGGCGATATTCCCCAAATAAAACCCAATTGTTCCATAGAAGCAAATGCTCCCAATTTTTCTTTTTCAGCCAAAATTTTTAAAGCCATTTTTTCACCAATCATGTATACTTTTTCTAATTCAATTTGATTGGCAGTATTAATATCTTGGACTACAATTTTAACTTCTTTCTTTTCATATTTTGGATATTTGTTTTCGAAGTTTGATTGAATTTTATAGGTAGATTTTTTTGTCACCCAATCTGGAAATTTAAAATAAGGAGCGTATTGTTTCATCCAAGCGTTAGAAACACCTGTAAGTTGTTGAAATTCTGCTTTAGAATTTACATATTTATTTTGATTACGAAATTGATGCAACTTATCAATTTGTTCGTTGGTCATACCCATTTTATATCCTTTATAATCGGAAATAAAATTAGGATTGAAGGGATACATTTTAGTTTTATTTTCTTCAGTACTTACTTTTAAGCTATCGACTTCATTTTGAACCGAAAGCCATTCTTTTTCTTCTTTAGATAATTCAACATTGTCTGTTGCTGAAGTTGTATTCCAATAGATTAGAAATTGCAACGCCCCAATTAGAAATAACAAAATTGCAATTCCTAAATAATGAGTTTTAGAAAATTTTAATAATACGAATTGTTTCATAGGATACATTTAATTGTTGTAAATGTCCATATGTAAACGCAAATTAATTTAAGCAAAAAGCTTAAACATAAAGTTTATTGAGGAAGTTAGTTATAAATCAAAAACAGAACTGCGTTTAGTATAGACCATATCTTTTAATTTCAACAAAAAAGCTAATGTTAGATACAATCCAAAACCTAAACCTACAGTAATAAACGAAATATAAACAAAAAACAATCGAACTTGAGTTGCTCGCATACCGAGTCTATCCGCTAATCGCGAAGCCACATAAAATCCGTTTTTTTCGAAAAAATGAAGTAAACCGTACATTTAATATTTAGAAAGTATAAAGATAATTAGTTTTTTAATAATTGCAAACCGACAGCGCATTTCAAGCAGCGATTTTTTTTACAATATTCATTTTTCAATTCTAATAACGACTGTGTTTCAAATGCACAAGAAGCTTTTACTTTGAATTCAAAAAACTTATCTATAATTGAATTTTTTTCTGGCGGAATACCTTCTAAAAGTTTGATTAAATCTTCAATATTCAATTTTCCTAAATTCTTTTCATAACAAAATTTTATAGGGATAATTGTATTGATAATCAGTAAATCGATAAATTGTTTACTTAATGTTTTCGATTTTGATTTACTTGTTTTGGAGAAATTATAATGATGTTTCCAATAATCAGAGGTGTCGCATTCTAACAACTTCTTAATTTCGACATAAGAATTAGCGAGGATAATTTGAGAAAACAAATTTTGCTTATTTGCAAAAAGGTTCAATAATTGCGATAATCGTATAGTTGGAAAATTATCCGGACGAAGTTGAAAAAATTGAGGTTGCTGAACCATTGTAGTGGGTACTTTATATTTCAATTTAAGATAATTCCAAATCTTTTTTAATCTTAAATAATAATCGTCTTCTATTGCTTCTTCCAATAAATGTAATTTCCCAAAAAATAAAGCTTCTAAATTTTCAACATGAAAGCTTTCTTTACGAATAATAGAAAAAGGAATCGATTTGGCTAACTCGTAAAAACATTCCCCGTTAGTATTGAGTCCGAAATTTTTGGCTAGCATTTCAAAAAACACAGCTTCCCAATCGAAATTCGTTTCAAGCAATCGTTTATCAATAAATTCAGATTTTCGTTCTAATCGATTTAAAAACAAACTTTCCAACCAATTATTCCAAATAAAGGCATCAATTTCAGAAATATGATTTTCACAATTGATCCAGGTTTTAGAAACAATCAAAGATTGATAGTTGTTGATTTCTGATAACGGAATATAGTTTTTCAATTCCAATGTAGGAATCTCAGAATTGTCTTTTCGAAAAACAGGAGAATCGTTTTCCCAAACTACGTGTAAAATTACATTATCGTAATTAGAATCTTTTTCATGATGGTGCGCATACCAATCGGAAGATTTAATATGGATTTCAATATTTCCAGCCCATTTTTGCTGGTCAATAGAAATTTGAGCATTAAAAATATCTGGACCAGCATTTTGCAAGAACTGTCCAAAATGATTAATTTCTAAATTTTCGTTAAGATGGGTTTTGAGCTGAGTAAATGGTAGTTTTTTATTTACCCATAAATAATGGAGAAATTCTTCATGCATGGCGTATAAATTTTAATTTGGCTTATAATAAAACAAATATAAAAAAAACGGATAACAATTTGCTATCCGTTTTAATATTTATAAGAAAATTCATAATACATTCCGAATCATACTTCATCGGAGCACTAGAACTGACGATAAAATTCTTATTTAATTGAACTAATAATATCGTGTTTTGTAATGATGTGATATTTATTATTTCCTAAATCCACTAATACTGCTTGATTGTCTTTACTGATTAATTTAGACACTTCATCAATTGGCGCCGCAGCAGAAACAATAGGATAAGGTTTACCCATTACATCTTTAATTGGCATTTCAGCAATATCTTTATTTTCGAAATAACTTCTAAACAAATCAGACTCATCAATACTTCCCACAAACCCTGTAGTATCGATTACTGGAATCTGAGAAATTTTATATTGTTTTAATCTTTCAATTGCATGAGAAACTAATTCTTCTGTACGAACAATTACTAAAGGTTTATCTTTATGTTCTTTAATTAAATCTTCTGCTTTTGTTATTTCTTCATCTAAGAATCCACGCTCACGCATCCAATCATCGTTATACATTTTACCAACATATCTACTTCCAGAATCATGGAATAGAACCACAACTACATCTTCTGGTTTGAAATGTTCTTTTAATTGTAATAAACCTTTTACTGCAGCACCAGCAGAATTTCCACAGAAAATACCTTCTTCCAATGCTAATTTACGTGTATAAACAGCAGCATCTTTATCGGTAACTTTTGTAAAACCATCAATTAAAGAGAAATCAACGTTTTTAGGTAAAATATCTTCACCAATTCCTTCAGTGATGTATGAGTAAATTTCATTTTCATCAAAAATACCTGTTTCATGATATTTTTTGAAAACCGAACCATAAGTATCTATTCCCCAAATTTTTACGTTTGGATTTTTCTCTTTTAAATATTTAGCAACACCAGAAATAGTACCACCTGTACCAACACCAACTACGAAATGTGTAATTTTCCCTTCCGTTTGTTCCCAAATTTCAGGACCTGTTTGTTCGTAATGCGCAATTGCATTACTTGGATTATCATATTGGTTAACATACCAAGAATTTGGAATTTCTTCACCTAATCTTTTAGATACAGAATAATACGAACGAGGATCAGTTGGTTCTACATCTGTTGGACAAACAATAACTTTTGCGCCAACAGCACGAAGAATATCTGATTTTTCTTTTGATTGCTTATCAGAAATAACAAAAATACACTTGTAACCTTTTACAATTGCAGCTAAAGCTAACCCCATACCTGTATTCCCTGAAGTACCTTCAATAATAGTACCACCTGGTTTTAATCTTCCATCTGCTTCAGCATCTTCAATCATTTTAAGAGCCATACGGTCTTTTACAGAGTTTCCAGGATTGAACGTTTCAACCTTAGCTAATACTAAAGCATCAATTTCAGCTGTTACTTTATTAAGTTGCACTAAAGGAGTATTACCAATAGTTTCTAATATGTTTTTTGCGTATTTCATTTGTCTTTTTAATTTATTTATGATCAAATGAATTCACCAATTTTAATTTAGTTTAAAACTCAATTTCAATGGTGATTTCATTTTATAATTTTTCTTCTATTTATAGTTTTTTATGTTATTAATACAAAGGTAAGCCGAATATATTTTGTTTAAAAATTCTATTTAAAGAAATTCCATTCTAAACCAAAACGAATGTGAAAATCTCTAAAAGGATAATTAGGAGTATTATAATAATTTACTTTAGATGCAAACAATGCGTTTACATGTTCTGCTTTTAAATAAATTCTAGTTTGACGAACTCGAGCGTTAACAAAAAAGTCAAACACTGGAAAATCACCAACCTTTGTTATGTTTTGAGTATAAAACTCACCAATTACGGGCACATAATCATCTGCAAAATATTTAGAGAAATAATTTAAAGTAACACCCGTTTGTAATAACATTGCTTTTTTAAAAACAGCTTTGGTATAATACAATGTATTTCTAGTAATAAATTGTGGAACATTTAAAACATTATCTGATTGTTCTACTTGTTGAAATTTCACTCTATTATCTAAAGCCCAGTTTTTATATTTAACTTCTTTTGCAATTTCTGCAGCAAAATATTGAATGTCTTTTTCATATTGAAAAGGTTTCACCACTAAACTATCTATTTTTTCTTCTGTATTATAGAAGAACAAATGATCACTTAAGTTGGAAAGTTGTACAAATGCTTCAAACCATTTGTTTTTTGTTTCTACTTTTAAAATGGATTGCTTTTCATTTTTAAATGAATTCAACCAATTATAGTTTGCATAATCACTCTGATTATATACAAAAGTATTGTCAGGTAATTTACTTAATTGTTGAGCTGAAATTTTAACATATTGATTCTCGTCAAATTTATATTTCGCAAAAGCTTCATAATTAGAAGTTGGCTTATTTGAAATAGCATTTTGCATTAAAATATGAAAATTCCATTTACGATGATCGAAATCATATTGCCCACCAATAGTATTAATTCTATTATGGAAATTATATGGAATAGAAGAAACATATGTAGTTTCTAAAGGAATTCTATAAAATTGGTTGTAAGAATAATTATCTATAAAGAAAGATACTTCACCTAAATTTTTTGTTTTAAAACTTAAACCCGCTTTATTATAAAAAACATCATAATTTGTTTTATTGTTTACGGAATTATATAAAGCTTCTCCTAATCTATCACTTTTAGTAAGTTGTATAAATTCAAAAAATTTATTCTCATAATACATTTGATGTTTAAGCACTAAACTATTACCTGAATTAAATTGATATGAATGATCTAAGAAATATCTATTTCCTTTAAGTTTAGAATACGCATCATTAAAATAAATATCAACTCTTTCTCTTTGATCAAAAGATGTATTAGTTCCGTCTAATTGTGTAGGATCAACAATTCCACCATTTTCTTGATTTAAAATATCTTGCCCAACAAAGTTTGCGTGCAAATAATATTTTTTATTTGGCGAATGATAACTAGTAATAAAACGAAAATGACCAGAACTAGTTAAATTATTAAAATAATCACCTATTGAACGAATTGATTTATAAGCTACCGTAAAATTCAAATTAGGCTTAGTATTAACAGATAGTAAGGCATCTAAACTTTGACCCTGACGCATCACTGTTTTAAAATACAAATCAGTTAATGGTGTAGGTACAGAATAATAATAAATATCATTATTATTTAAATACGTAATATGTTTTGCATTAAAACCAAATTGAGGCAATAGGAAAGAATTCTTTTTTGAGAAATCTAATTGATTATACAAATAGGCTTCATTTGCAAATGAAAATAAACCAAAGTTATCTTTTCTTAAATAATTGTACTTGTATTCATCTTGAATAGTTAAAGAAGTATCTATTGCAATACTATCTTTTTCCAAATTGAATGTTTTGTATAACTTAATTTCTGCTTTTAGTTCTTTAACCAAAGTTGTATCTTTTTCTTGAGCAAAAGATAAAATAGGTAAAAGAAATAACACTACTAATAGTTTTCTCATTATTGAATTTTAAAGAACAAATGTAATGAGAATTTGTGTAAATAAAAAAACCCCGATACAATCGGGGTTTTAATTTTAAATTACTAAAAATATTAGTAACCTGTATTTTGAGACATTGGATTTACAGTTACTTCATTTTGAGGAATTGGTAAAGTAAATCTATAGTCAGTAACATTAATGTTAGCTGGATTAGTAGCTGAAGCATTAACAGAGTCTTGAGGGTATCTATCAGTTGAAGTTACACCTGCATCAGCACCTAAACGTTTTAAGTCGATGTATCTGTGACCTTCAAAAGCTAACTCTTTTCTTCTTTCTAATAAAATATCAGCATAAGCAGCCATATTTGAACCATAAACTGGTAATGGAACAATACCTGCAGCAATATAATTTCTTGCTTGTCTTACTTGTTGAACTAAAAGAGCAGCACCTGGTAAATCATTAGCTCTAGCTCTACATTCAGCTTTGATTAAATACATTTCAGAAGTTCTGAATACTTTTAAGTCATTAGAACCAGCATTACCTGTTTTTCCAGGATATTTATCAATTACAATTACTTCACCATTTTTAGTAGCAGTTGCAGGAGTTGCAGAAATAGTAGATGTTCTATCAACGAAAGACCATCTTCTGAAATCTTCAGCACCACCACCTAATGGTTGAGAATATAAATCAAATAAAGTTCTACCCATATCAAATAATGGACCACCACCTAAATTCGATTGATTAGTATTGTACTGACTACCAAAGTTTGCATTATTGTTAAGTCTTCCTAATGAGAAAATCATCTCACCTTGAGCAGAAGCTTGATCAACCCACATTCTTCTATATAATGGAGCGTTTGTTGCAGATGCAGCAGCAGCTTCCATAGCAGTTAAAGCAGTAACTTGCCCAGCCGTATAAGGAGGGATTACACTTGTAGTTTGAGGAATATTAGCAGAGTTACCAAATGTACAAGTAGCTAAAGCAGGACCATTAGCAATTGCAGCATCAGCATATTGTTCAGCTAATACATAATTTTTTCTGTACAAATACATTCTAGCACGTAATGCATTGATAGTATTTGAATTAAAATATTTCCAGCTATCTGTACCAGTAGTAGCAGTAGAAATATTATTTTCAGCAAATAATAAATCAGACTCAATTAATCCAAAAACTTCTCCAGTAGTAGCTCTTGGGTTTAATTGTTGAATAGTTGGAACATAATCCATTTTCATTACACCTGGCGCGTTATTATTACTCATATCTGGAGAGAAATAAGTTAATAATTGGAAATGACAAAATGCTCTAATAGCTCTTGCTTGCGCTAAAATATTATTATAAGCAGTAATATCAGCAGGAGTTGTAGGATTAACCAATTGAGCTCCTCTAATTAATCTATTTGCATAGTTAATTGCTTGATAATGTTGGCTCCAAATTGCAGATGCATATCCATTTGTAGAAAAGATAAAAAATCTTTGTGTATCATTAGCAAATCCTGCACTACCTAAACCAACTTCATCAGTTAATAAAGAAGATACCATGATATCATTCTGAACAGATACTCTATCGTAAACTTCATTTAAGAACATTTGCATATTCCCAACATTCGTAAACAACCTTTCATCATTTAATTCACCATCTTGAACAATATCAATTGCATCGTCACAAGAATAAAATCCTAATGAAATTAAACCTATTAATAAAAGTTTTTTTAACATAATTTTAATTTTTAAAAGTTAACATCTACACCAAAAGTGAAGATTTTTGGAGTTGGATAGTATCCTGTTTGACTAGATACAAAACTTTCTGGATCAAATCCTTTCCATTTTGTGAAAGTTAACATGTTTTCAGCCATAACTCTAAATCTAACTTGTTTTAAGAAAGTTTTATTTAAGAATTCATTTGGAACACTATATCCAACTGTAAGATTTCTTACTCTAACATAAGAAGCATCTCTTAAGAATCTGTCAGAAATATCTCCAGAATCAAAGTTTGTTGCTGCTAAAGCAGGTACATCTGTATTTGTATTGTTTGGAGTCCAAGCATTAAATAAATCTGTAGAAACTGGGAATAAATCTGCATTTCTGATATCCATTAAACCATTGTAATCTGTATCATATTTCCATGCTCCAAAAGAGTATGTAAATAAAGCATCAGCAAAGAATCCTTTGTAAGAAGCATTGAATCCAAAACCACCTGTATATTTTGGTATTCGGCTTTTCTTAGTAGCTCTACTATCAGCAACAGTTGGAGATTCAGTTTCGTTACCGTTAATATCTAAGAATAATAAATTACCATTTGCAGGGTTAACTCCTAAATAAGGAACAGCAAAGTATTCGAATAATGGACCACCAATTCTAGCAATATTACCACCATTAATAACAACACCATCTCCGTCGATATCTGAAGCACCATGAGTTCTGTAAGCAGATCTATTGTATGCTCCATTTGCATTAACCGATAATTTGAACTTAGTATTTTTTAACACATCATATTTTAATGCTAACTCAATACCTTTATTCTCAATATCTCCATCATTTGCATTAATATTAGGAATACCATTTGCAGAAGAAATAATTAAATTTTTATATAAATCTGTTGTTCTTTTGTTATAGTAATCAAACGATCCTGTTAATCTTTTGAAAATACCAAAATCAACTCCTAAATCCCATTGAGCTGTTTCTTCCCATCTTAAATCTCTATTAGCATAAGATGATACTCCAAAAGATGAAGAACCTAAATATCCGGCTTGAACAGAATTTAAATCTCTAACTGCTTGAGGTAGATTAAAAATAGTAGAAAGATTACTATCAATACCTCTAGCTTGAATGTTTTGGTTACCTGTTAAACCATAAGAAGCTCTTAATTTTAATTCGTTCATCCAACTCACATCTTTTAAGAATGCCTCGTTTGATAAATTCCATCTACCAGCCACAGACCAGAAAGTACCCCATTTGTAATCGTCTACGAAACGGTAAGTAGCATCACGTCTAATTGTTGCTGCAACTCCAAATCTCTGATCATAATCATAATCAACAGATCCAAAATAAGATAATAAACCAGCATCTAATTTAGACGCACCAACTGAAGGAGCATAAGAAAGTGGTAAAGCAGTAGTATAAGTTACATAACCTGTTCCAGCACCTGGTTCCCATGTTAAAGGATTTAAACCAATTTGTTGGTAAACATAAGATTTTCTATGTGCTTTAACATATTCTTGGAAAACAGAAGCTTCAACAGTATGTTTTTCTAAGAATGTTTTTTTATACGTTAACTTGTTTGTTAAGTTGAAAGAAAACTCAGAAGTAGTACTTTGATTTTCTAAACCATGGAAAGGTTGACCCGCTCCAGAAGCTCTTACGATAGATAAGTATGCATTTGGACCAATTGCAAAGTTTCTTTTATCGTCAGCAAAATCAATACCTGCTACTGTAGAAGCTGTTAAGTTTTTGCTTAATTTATAAGAAGCATTACCTGTAACAATTGTTTTAATTTCATTAAAGAAACTTGGCGCATTATTTCTTCCAAATAAATCCATTAACATATAAGGAGTCATATCCAATGCAGGGTTTCCTAATTCATCAAATAATTGCTGACCTCCTTGATAGAAACTTGGATCAACGAAAGCTGGAGAATTAATATATCCTGTTAATGGGTTTTGTAAAACGTTTGAGTTAATACCCGCTCTTGTTTCTTGCTCTAACTGATTTCTTTTAGAATAAGCACCAAAAACATTTAAACCATAATTAAATTTCTCATTCGTACTTTTTCCATTAAAATTACTTCTAAAAGTAAATCTTTTAAAATTAGTAGTTGGCACGATACCATCTTGATCAAAATAACTTAACGAAGTATAGTTATTTAAATTTTCACTACCAGCTGAAAAACTTAAATCGTGAGATTTAGTAGTACCTGTTCTAAAGAAAATATCTTTCCAATTTGTATTAACTGAATACGCCTCAAGATTAGTAGGATCTACAGTATGCGTATAAGCACCACCTAAATAAGACCCAGTAACAGCAAAAGCACTTCCTAAAATACCAACACCTTCATTAAAACCTTTTTGTTGTAATTTTAAATGATCAATAGCGTTTGGTAAATTATAATCATCACCTCTAAACTCAGTTAAACCATAAGATGAAGAGTAATTAACTGAAAAAGATTTTCTAAAAGAACCTTTTTTAGTTCTAATACTGATTACCCCGTTTGTAGCTCTGTTACCATAGATAGCAGTTGCAGCAGCATCTTTTAAAACAGTTACAGATTCAATTTCGTTACCGTTTAAGTTTCTAAAGAAAGCTTGTGTCATCGGAACTCCATCTATTACATATAATGGATCAGTAGAAGCGCTCAATGAACTTACCCCTCTAATGATAACATCAATTTTGTTAGTACCTGGCTGACCTGAGAAAGAAGAAATATTAGCTCCAGCAACTTGTCCTTGTAACGAGTTTAAGAAGTTAACATTTGGTCTGTCTTCAATTTGCTTAGCATTAACAGTTGATTGAGATACTACAGAAGTAGCTTTTGTAGTACTTTTATAACCACCATCTACTACGATTGTCTCAATAACTTTTGAAACTGATGTTAATGTTACATTAACTGTATTAGAAGCACCAACAGTAGCCGTTTTAGTTTCTTTCTCTAAATAAGAAAATTCTAAAACATCTCCTTGTGCCGCTTGAATAGAGAATTTACCATTCTCATCTGTTTGAGTACCTTCTTTAGTACCCTTGATAATTACAGCCGCTCCTTGTAAAGGCTTCCCTTCACTAGTAACTGTACCTGTAACAGCCTTCTTTTGCGCGAAAGAAAACTGCATTGTTAACGCCACTAATAGCGTAAAAATCCATTTGAACTTCGATCTCATATTAATTTTATTTGAGTTAGTTATTCCGCAAACTTCTTAATAATTTCTTAAATAAACAAATAATACTTCGGAATATTATCAATTTATTTGTGTTAAAATTTTTTAGCTAAAAAAATTAGATTGCCGAAACAACTACATATTAGATGATAAAAAGTGTTAAAGGTTGCGTTAAAAATGTATAATTTTGCAAAAAATATTTTATGTTAAAGAAATGTTATAACGATTTTATAATTGAATGCGGCACAGACGAAGCCGGAAGAGGCTGCCTTGCAGGCCCAGTAACTGCTAGCGCTATAATTTTACACAACCCTAACATTACCTTAACAAAAGCTCAAATTAAACTTGAAAAAATAATATTCAAGTCGATTAATGACTCCAAACAACTTTCCGAAAAAAAACGTTTTGAACTCAGGCCAATTATTGAAGAATTA
Organism: Flavobacterium urocaniciphilum; assembly: GCF_900110615.1. Lineage (GTDB taxonomy): Bacteria > Bacteroidota > Bacteroidia > Flavobacteriales > Flavobacteriaceae > Flavobacterium > Flavobacterium urocaniciphilum. The sequence continues at coordinate 400,184 of NZ_FOEI01000002.1, read as the reverse complement.
TTTGATTTTGCATTTACACATATTCACAACGAAGAAATTGATGAAATAAATATTTTAAACGCTTCTATGAAGGCTATGCAAGAAAGTGTTTTAAAATTGAAAACTTTACCCCAACATATTATAGTTGATGGAAATCGACCATTAAATGGCAAATTAGGCAAAAAACAAACTATTGGAAAAATTTTCAATGCCACTGAAATTGAAATTTTAAATTCCATTCCTAATACATCCATAATTAAAGGTGACGCTAAATTTTTAAGTATTGCAGCTGCTTCAATATTAGCTAAAACCTATAGAGATGAATTTATGGATCAAATCCATGAAGAATTTCCAATGTATAATTGGAAAAAAAATAAAGGCTACCCGACAATTGAACATCGAGAAGCCATTAAAAAATATGGAATTACGAAATATCACAGAAAAACATTTCGTTTATTACCTGAACAATTGGTATTGGAATTTTAAATCAATTCTGCTTCAAATAAATTTTGAAAATGCTTTAAAATTTTTTGTTTCACTTCTTCTTCATCTACAGAAGCTCCTAATTCTACATGCATTGAGGTTACCGCTTTACCACGAATACCACAAGGAATAATATTATCAAAATAGCCTAAATCTGCATTTACATTTAATGCAAATCCATGCATGGTTACCCAACGAGAAGCACGCACACCCATAGCACAAATTTTTCTTGCAAATGGCGTACCCACATCAAACCACACTCCTGTTTCACCTGGACTTCTTTCTGTTTTTAAACTGTATTCAGCAAGTGTTAAAATTATCGCTTCTTCTAACAAACGTAAATATTTATGAATATCCGTAAAAAAGTTTTCTAAATCTAAAATAGGATAACCTACAATTTGACCAGGTCCGTGATACGTAATATCTCCTCCTCTATTAATTTTATAAAATGTTGCTCCTTTTTCTTCCAATTGTTTTTCCGAAAGTAAAAGATTTGAAAAATCTCCACTTTTACCTAAAGTATAAACATGCGGATGTTCTACATATAAAAAATAATTTGGAGTAATTATTTCAGGATTCTCTCTTTTCTGAATTTTTAAGTCGACAATTTTTTGAAAAAGTTCTTCTTGATAATCCCAAGTATCCTTATAATCTTTATTTCCTAAATCGAATAGTTGAATTTTTTTATTCATAATGCAAAGTTGCAACTTTCTTCAAAATGTATCTGTTATAAATTTTATAATTTTTGAATTATAAATTTATTCAAAAACAATTTCAAAATTTAAGTTTTTAATTTTCTTCGTGAATTCTTCAATTTCATATTTCATGAAAATTGTTTTTTTATCATCACTTAATTTGTATTGAGATTTTGGTAAAGAAACTTTTTTAATTTTTTTAGTAAAAGTATATTTAAATTCAAAAGCAGATTCTTTCATCCCTTTTTCCATTAATTCACCCATCTTTTTGAACTCTTCGTTCATTTTTTTAATTTCTTCTTCAGATATTTCTTCATCTTCCGAAACTGCTTCTTCATACTCGATATCATCAGCACCATCATTAACGATAGTTGTATCTTTTAATTCTTCAATAACATCTTCACCAGAATGATCTTCTTCATACACTTCTTCCTCATACACTTCTTCCAATTCTTCAACAACTGGCTTTTCAATTACAGTTCTTGTAAATTTCTTCCCATCATAAGTATATTTAACTTCCGAATCATTAGCAGTTGCACCTAATGCATCCGTATTTTTACCAGAAGCTGTTTGCATTGCTGAAACCATTGAACCAACATTTCCAATGTCATTTACATTTTTGAAATCTGAAGTCAAAATGTATTTAAATTCACTCTTTGCATTGTTAACAACAATTCTCATAGAACAATCTTTCATTTTCTCTATATTGGCAATTTGCTCAGGAGTCAATTCTTTACCTTCTTTTTTAAATTTAGCTGGAATATCTTTAAAAGCAATTACACTATCTACATCTTTTTCTGTATCGTCCATCAATCCTTTCGACATTTTTTTGGTATTCTTTTTATCCAATTCTTTTGTCAATTCCATCATTTTAGACATGTTAATTGTATAAGCTAATTTTCCAGAACCATCTGCATTAAAGAAAACTTCTTCAGAAATAGAACAGCTTAATAAAGAAAAACTGATAAATAAAGCAGCGATAATTTTTTTCATTTTTACATTTTATTATTTCAATTCAAAGATACAATTTTGAATTAATTATCCTATAAAATTCGCACTTTGAAACTACAATTCAATTAACTATCTTTGCACTCTCAAAAAAACAAAAAGATTATGCAACTTTCGGAACAAGAAATTATTAGAAGAGAGAAATTACAATCGTTACGTAATTTAGGTATCAACCCATATCCTGCTGATTTATATCCAGTGAAGCACACTTCATCTGACATAAAGAACAACTTTGAGGAAGGTAAAAAGGTGGTTGTTGCCGGACGTGTTATGAGTGTAAGAGATCAAGGAAAAGCTTGTTTCGTTGAGTTACAAGATAGTGAAGGAAGAGTTCAATTGTATTTAAACAGAGACAACATTTGTCCTGGTGAAGACAAAACATTATACAACACGGTATTTAGAAAATTAACCGATTTAGGTGACTTTTTAGGTTTTGAAGGAGAATTGTTTACCACTCAAGTTGGAGCAAAATGTATTCGTGTATCTAACTTTACATTTTTAAGCAAAACATTACGTCCATTACCTTTACCAAAAACTGACGAAGAAGGTAAAGTTTATGACGCGTTTAATGATGCAGAATTACGTTACAGAATGCGTTATGTAGATTTAGTTGTAAATCCTCATGTAAAAGAAGTTTTCATGAAGAGAACAAAATTATTTACAGCAATGAGAACGTTTTTTAACCAAGCTGGTTATATGGAAGTTGAAACTCCAGTTTTACAAAGTATTCCTGGTGGTGCAGCGGCTCGTCCGTTTATCACGCATCATAATAGTTTAGACATTCCATTATACATGAGAATTGCCAACGAATTATACTTAAAAAGATTAATTGTTGGAGGTTTTGATGGGGTTTACGAATTTTCGAAAAACTTCCGTAACGAAGGAATGGATAGAACGCACAATCCAGAATTTACAGCAATGGAAATTTATGTAGCTTACAAAGACTACAACTGGATGATGGAATTCACAGAAAACTTATTAGAATATTGTGCCACTCAAGTAAACGGAACAACAGAAGCTACTTTTGGAGAACATAAAGTAAACTTTAAAGCGCCTTATGCTCGTGTTACGATGACAGATGCCATCAAACAATTTACAGGTTTTGATATTACAGGTAAAACAGAAGATGAATTACGTGAAGCTGCAAAATCTATGGGTATTGAAGTTGATGACACAATGGGTAAAGGAAAATTAATTGATGAGATTTTTGGTGAGAAATGTGAAGGAAACTTCATTCAACCAACATTCATTACTGATTACCCAAAAGAAATGTCGCCATTATGTAAAGAACACCGTGACAACCCAGAATTAACTGAGCGTTTTGAGTTAATGGTTTGTGGTAAAGAAATTGCGAATGCTTATTCAGAATTAAATGATCCTATTGATCAAAGAGAACGTTTTGAAGCGCAAATGGCATTAGCAGAAAAAGGAGACGATGAAGCAAATGGTGTTATCGATGAAGATTTCTTACGTGCATTAGAATATGGTATGCCTCCTACATCTGGATTAGGAATTGGTATGGATCGATTAATTATGTTCTTAACAAACAATCCGTCAATACAAGAAGTATTATTCTTCCCGCAAATGCGTCCAGAGAAAAAAGTGACAATTGAATTAACGGAAGATGAAAAATTCATTGTGAGTTTACTAGAAAAAGAAAACAATCAACCAATTGCTACTTTAAAAGAAAAAGCAGGTTTAAGTGGTAAAAAATGGGATGCTGCTATGAAAGGTTTAGCAAAACATGGCTTAACAAAAGTTGTTGTAGATGGCGATAATAAATTAGTTGTATTAGCCTAAAATATTTTTAACAACCTAATAACTAAACATGAGATTAATTTTATTATTATTCAGTGTTATCGCATTTTCGCAAAACACTTACAAACCAGTTGAATTCATTACCAACAACAATGAAAAAATAACTGGATTTATCAACTCTGAAAAAATTTACGATGTAAATAATTTTGAATTTAAAGAGGATTTAAATAAAGAAACTAGATTCCTTTCAATAAATACAATCAAAGAATTTGTGGTTGATGGAAAAGAAAAATATTATGTTCAAGAAGTTCAAGTAGACAAAAATCGTTCTCATGATATACAAACTTATGGGAATTCTGACGTTGAATTAGTATCAAAAACAATTACTCTAAGAAAAATTGTAGAAGGAGAATACAATCTATACTTGAGTTATCATAATGACACACAATATTATTTTTTCAATAGTACGAGTAATCCAAAAATTACTTACTTAATTTACAACGAAACAAATAGCAATGGTACAATTCAAAAAAACTTGCAATATGTTGGCCAATTAAGATATTTATTTAAAGATAACACTTTAGATGAAAGATTAAGATATTCTAAATCTGACTTAGTGAAATTATTTGTAAATAAAAATGGTGGTTCAAGTGTAGATTTAACTAAAAATGATTATTCTGGGAAATTTCAGTATAAAATATTTGCTGGGGCCAAAAATTACAAACTTAGCTTTGAAAATGAAGACTATTACGGCAAAAGTTTTTCAAACAATAAAACAATTGCAACATTTGGAGCCGAAGTAATTTACAATTACTCAAAAAAATACGACCTTTTTGGTAGAGTATCTTTTGATAATATTGGAACGATTTCGATGAATAAAAGAACAAATGTTCCAAGTGGAACTAGTGTAATTTTTGAAGAATTCATTTACGAGGCAAAACAATTGAATATTGACTTAGGAGGAAGATATTACATGTCTAATAATAAAAATAGATTGTTTTTAGATTTAGCTTTAGAAGTAAGTAAAAAATTATCGTCTAAATTGTTTACAATTTCAACACCTCAAAACAACCCAGACAGAGAAGATTATAATCAATACGTTCCTGGCCCAGGTCTTTCATTGAACTTAGGAATTGGATATGAATTCCTTGAAAAATATGGTTTAGAATTGAGATATTCAACAAATCAAGATCTAAATTTTATTAAATCAAAAGTTTCAAATTTAAACATGAATTTATATTATAAATTCAATTAATAAAATAAAAAAATCCTCAGTTTATGCTGAGGATTTTTTTTATTTCAAAAGTATTAAAAACGTAATCCAAACATTACTCCATCACCTTGAAATCCTCCTTGGTAACTTCTAACATATTCAACTCTGAATACTTTGAATTTTCCAAATCCAATTCGATCTAAACCAACGGAAACTTCTTGATAAGGCTTATAAACTGGTGTTGCTGCTTGATGAAAACTTCCTACTAAATTCCATCCTAATTTATTTATCAATGGAAGCTTATTCATAAAATAGCCATTATCATTATAATTAATATGCGTTTCAAAATATTGATCGTTTGTAGAATGCGTATAATAAGGCAATAAATAAAAAGAAGTATTGTAACTACCATCAATGTTTATATGCGTTAAATTCCCATTAAAATGCTTAAAATCTACAAATGAAATGGTTTCTGCATCAAAAAATTTTCCTGCTTTCATATTTAACAATAAACTCCCTTTATTTCCTAGTGTTTTACTATAATTTAAACGTGCTTCTAAAAAGTCAAATTCGTACTTTTTATCAGAAGCTGCAAATGCTTTTGTATAGGTTAAACCAAGTGTAGGATATTTACCTTCATTCATGTTCATTTTTCCATCCGGACGAGTAATATATTTTTGTCCGAATACAATTCGTGCACCTAAACTAAACTTCATTAAATGATGTTCATCAATCGCAGCAAATTCATCCGAATCAGGATTTAATGGATTATTAGAACTATACACATCTTGTGAACTCACCCACGCTTGATCGGTAGTATTAAATAATGGCTTTCTATTTTCATAAGCTAAAGAAGTATTCATGAATAACCCATTCACTACTTCTCTACCAGTACTAATTTCAGCAAATTCCTTTTCATATAATTTCATGAAATTGTTTTTGAAAAGTAACGAACTTACCGAGTTAACTAATTTAGAAATTGGTGGCGTTGCATTAAACTGACTTACTTTATTTCCAGCATTAAATCGGACAAAAGCATCATTAGTATTATTAAATTTATGGAAAAAACTAGCCGTTGGCCTTAATCTTTTATCGGAAAAACCATATTCAAAATCTGCAGAAATATTAGTTCTTTTTCCTTTTTCTTCATTGAATTTGGAATATGAAAATCCAGAACCTAAATGAAAACCTTGAACGGTATTAAAGTTGAAAGAAGTCAAATTTAACAGACCATCATAACTAAATCTGGCCTTTTTAAAACTATTTTTATACGTGTAACCAACAACAATATCTGCAAGTTTGAATTTATTTGTAACAGCATCTGTAGAATCTAAGTAAACTTGAGAATTTCTAACTTTATACACACTGTCTTTTTTAATATAATTTACATTCTCTTCTTCAGTTAGTGGCACTGGTCTGTTTTCATTCCAATACTCAAGATCTTTTTTGTTCGATTCAGCAGCAAAAGTTACTACTTCACTTGTAAATGTCTTTTTATCGAACTTTTCAATAAAAGTATAATTACTAAAAACGTGTGTGAATTTTCCGTTGAATTTAATTCCAAAAGCACCAGCTTGAAAATCAAAAGTTTGTATGTTTTTAACCCATAATTTATTATCCGGATTATAGTTAAAATTCTGAACCAATTTCAAACTTTCTAAAAACTCTTGTTGCGCTCTGTATCCTTTAATATCTAGATCAATAGCATAGATTGCCCAAGTATCTTCAACTATATAAATATAGCCCTCAAAAACGGGTTCATTATCTCTTTTTGGAGTAACTTTAATTTTATTGATATAATTATTATAACTATCTGTAAAAGAATCTTCTAATTTAAACTTATAATAATTAAAAGCATTAGAAGCAATTGGAGAAATTAACGGAATTCCGAATTTTATAGTGTTTTGATAAAAATCATAATTCGTATTTAAAGCAGTATTAAAACTATAACCATTGTCATTACCTGCAACTTTACTAGCAATAATTTCTTCTTTTAGATTATTAGGCTTTTCAAATTTTAATTTAGAAACAGTTTCAGATTGATATATTATCCCAGCCCCAGTAGAATCTACATTTCCATCTAAATCACCAATTTCAATTCCCATAAATTTCTTAGGAACGTCTTTTACTTTAAAAATACCTCTAGAATAAAAATCCGCTTCAAATTTATCGGTCTTTTCCGTATTTTTTTTGCGATTTGCAATAGCATTTCTTATGATAATATTAGCCGGATTTTCCCCTTTTTTAATGATTACTTCTTCAATAGATTTTTCTTCTTCTGATAATTCAGCATTAATAATAACGGGAAATGAATTGATTTCTTGAGTAATTCTTTTGGTTTTATATCCTAAAATTTTAAAAACCAATGTGTAGGTTCCGTTTTTTTTCAAACTTAATTCGTACTCTCCATTTTCATTGGAAGAAGTTCCGTTATAGGTTTTTTCAATAGAAACACTCGCGTACGCTAATGGAGTACCTTTTTCATCAGTTACTTTTCCTCGTATTTGGGCAATAGAAAAATTAGCAATTAAAAATAAAATTGCAATAAATAGTTTTTTTGTGCGCATAAAATTGTTTTTTATTGGGTTGTAATGTGAGCTTTTAACTCTTTTTCTTTGTAGACGAGTTTAATTTTAAAAGGGTTGTATTAATTAAAATATTCTAAGGCTAAATCGTAACTTTTTAATCCGAAACCAATTATTACACCTTTTGCATTTGGCGAAATAAAAGATTGATGACGAAACGTTTCTCTTGAAAAAGTATTTGAGATATGTACTTCAATTACTGGCGTTTCAATTGCTTTTATACAATCACCAATACCAATTGAAGTATGCGTATAAGCACCGGCATTTAAAACAATACCATCATAAGAGAAACCTACTTCTTGAAGTTTTGAAATAATTTCTCCTTCAATGTTTGATTGAAAATATTCTAGTTGAAGTGTTGGAAATTTAGATTTCAATTCTACAAAATAAGAATTGAAATCTTGATTTCCATAAATTGATGTTTCTCTTTTTCCTAATAAATTTAAATTAGGTCCATTCAGAATCAGTATTTTCATTATTTACCGTCTTTATCCACAACAATTCTATTTTCTCTATCCGCTAATTCCCAAGCTAAAGTAAAAGCTAATCGAGCACGCATAGCTAATAAATCGTATTCAATTTTATCTGCAGTGTCATTTGCACCATGATAATCTTCATGCACTCCATTAAAAAAGAAAATAGAAGGAATACCTTTTTTTGCGAAATTATAATGGTCTGAACGGAAATAAAATCTATTTGGATCATTTCTATCATTAAACTTATAATCTAAATTTAATCCAACATATTTTTTATTCATTTCTTCATTAATAGTATGTAATTCAGAACTTAATCGATCTGAACCAATAACATAAACATATTTGCCATTTTCTTTATGATTTCCAATAGTATCCCTACGCCCTACCATATCAATATTGATATCGGCTACTGTGTTTTTAATAGGAAATAATGGGTTTTCTGAGTAAAATCTAGAACCATGTAAACCATGCTCTTCACCTGTTACATGTAAAAATAAAATAGAACGCTTTGGTGCGAAACCATCTTTTTTAGCAGCCATAAAAGCTTTTGCAATTTCCATTAATGCAACAGTTCCTGAACCGTCATCATCTGCTCCATTATAAACTTCTCCGTTTTTAACACCAATATGATCATAATGAGCTGAAATAACAATTACTTCTTCTGGTTTTTCAGCACCAGGAATAAACGCCCAAATATTTTCAGAGTCGTTTAATTTTGGCGCAAATCCTTTTTGCATAAATTCTGAAGGCACTTTTTGATAGTAATTTGCAGAACCTGGAGGGTTTTTTATTCCTAAACTTTCATATTGTTCAATGATATATCTTCCCGCTTTTTTCTGACCTTCTTCTCCAGTATTTCTACCTTCCATCTCGTCTGAAGCGATAACATGTAAATTTTTAGAAAGATTTTCTTCACTAATAAAGTTTACGTATTTTGTTAAATCTACTGGCATTTTATTTCTTGCAGCAACAGAAGATTTATTTGAGGAACAACTTATAAAAATTGCACTAGTAGTAAGTAATAAGAATAACTTTTTCATTTATGTCGATTTTAAACAACACAAATCTAACTAAAAAAGTGAAATTCCGGTAAATTTTATAAGATTTTTAAGAAGAAAAGTAAAATAAAAAAAGGCAAGCGACCTACATCGCACCGCTACAACCGCATACCTTTGCTGCGTTCCCACCCTGGAGGATTTTGCAGGAGCTGGTCGTGTAGGACTTGCCGGTGCAAATATACAATCTTTTATTATCTTTGCAAATCAAAATTTAGTTTAAAATAAATTGTATTATTGTATTTCAAACAATATAAAAAATGAAAAAAAATAACTTATTAATAATCACAGCTTTAACTATACTTTTAGGTAGTTGCGGTGAAGAAAAAGATTTATTCGCCATAGATTCAAAAAACCTAAAACAGGTTTACAAACAAAACGAAAGCATTAATTTAGGTATAGAAAACAAAGAAGAAGTAAAAATCGACTCTGTAGTTTACTTTGCAAATGATATAAAATTAGGAACTGCTAAAAATGAAAAACCTTTAACTTTTCCATTAAACAATTTGAAATTTGGCTTACAAGATATTAAAGCCACTATTTACTTTGAAGGGAAAAACAACGAATGTGTTACTTCTTTTGAATTAGTATCTAATATCACTCCGAAATTATACGAAACAAAAGACTATACTATCCTAAACACTTATAACCACGATTCAAATGCGTATACACAAGGTTTAGAATTTTACAAAGGAATTCTTTTAGAAGGAACAGGTCAAAATGGTGAATCTACTTTAAGAAAAACTGACTACAAAACGGGTTCTGTTTCAAAATCTATACTTTTAAGTCCAGATGTTTTTGGAGAAGGAATCACCGTTTTTAATGGAAAAATTTACCAATTAACTTGGAAAAATAAAATCGGATTTATTTATAATGCCGAAACTTTAGAAAAAGAAAAAACATTTAATTATTTTGCTGAAATTGAAGGTTGGGGTTTAACACATAACGACAAACATTTAATTATGAGTGATGGTTCTAGCACGATTTATTTCTTAGACCCTGAAACTCAAAAATTAGCACATTCTATTAATGTTTATTCGGACACAAATGCTATTTCACAAATAAATGAATTAGAATGGATTGATGGAAAAATCTGGGCAAATGTGTATCAAAAAGACGCTATTATCATTATCAATCCAGAAAATGGAGCTGTAGAATCGGTTATTAATTTTAGCGATTTAAAATCAAAAGTCAAACAACATCCTGAATTAGATGTATTAAACGGAATTGCTTACAATCCAGCTACAAAAACTGTTTTTATCACAGGAAAAAATTGGGATAAAATGTTTGAAATCAAACTAAACAAATAGTAAAACTTTCCTATGAGAAAATTAATCATTGCATCGATTTTACTGATGTTTACTAATCAAATACATTCACAAAACAAAAAGAAAAAAATGAATACGATTCAACCGCCTGTAGCTAAAATTGTTCCTAAAAAATTAGAAAAACACGGCAATGTTAGAACAGACAATTATTATTGGTTAAATGAAAGAGAAAATCCGGAAGTAATTGATTATCTGAATAAAGAAAATGATTATTACAATTTATCGACGGTTCATACTAAAGAATTTCAAAATAATTTATTCTTAGAAATGAAATCGAGAATTAAGGAAGATGATAGTACAGTTCCTTATTTATACAATGGTTATTGGTATATTACTCGATTTGAAACCGGAAAAGATTATCCAATTTATTCTAGAAAAAAAGGCAGTTTAGACGCTAAAGAAGAAATTATGTTTGATTGCAATGAAATGGCTAAAGGTCAATCTTATTTCAATCTTTCTGGAATTAATATTAGTGAAGATAACAAATATGCTGCTTTTGGAGTAGATTTAGTATCTAGAAGACAATATACTATTCAAATTAAAAATTTAGAAACAGGAGAAATTCTACCTGTAAAAATTGAGAATACAACTGGCGGTAGTACTTGGGCTTCTGATAATAAAACCTTATTTTACACTAGAAAAGACCCACAAACATTACGTTCAGACAAAGTTTACAAGCACAAACTTGGAAACGATACATCTAAAGACGAAATGATTTTTCATGAAAAAGATGACACCTTTTACACATTCATCTATAAAGAAAAATCCAAAAAATACTTAATCATTGGTTCAACAAGTACGTTAACTTCTGAATATCAAATTTTAGAAGCGAATAATCCCGATGGAAATTTTAGAATTTTCCAACCAAGAGTTCGCGAACTTGAATATTCTATTTCTTACTACGAAGGAAATTTCTACATCGTTACCAATGCTGATAAAGCAACCAATTTCAAATTGATGAAAACAGCTGAAAATGCTACTTCAAAAGAAAATTGGAACGATTTAATTCCGCATAGAAAAGATGTTTTAATTGAAGGAATCGAAATTTTTAAGGATTATTTAGTTATTGAAGAACGTTCGAATGGTTTAAATAAAATCCAAATTAAACCTTGGAATGGTTCAGGAGATTATTACTTACCTTTTAATAGTGAAACGTATACATGCTATACAACTTCTAATGTTGATTTTAACACAGAGATTTTAAGATATGGATACCAATCTATGGCAACTCCATCTTCTGTAATTGATTTCAACATGAAAACAAAAGAAAAAACCATCTTAAAAGAACAAGAAGTATTAGGTGGTAATTTCAACAAAAACAATTATACTGAAGAGAGAATTTGGGCAACTGCACATGATGGAACTAAAATTCCTATGTCAATTGTTTACAGAAATGGCATGAAAAAAGATGGCAAAAACCCATTATTATTATATGCTTACGGATCATATGGTTCATCAATGGATCCTTATTTCTCAAGTACTCGTTTAAGTTTATTAGACAGAGGATTTATTTATGCAATCGCTCATATTCGCGGTGGTGAAGACTTAGGAAGAGATTGGTATGAAAATGGTAAACTATTAAAAAAGAAAAATACGTTTACAGATTTTATCGATTGTAGTAAATATTTAATTGCTGAAAAATATACATCTAACAAGCATTTATATGCAGAAGGTGGTTCGGCAGGTGGATTATTAATGGGAGCTATTGTAAATATGGCGCCTGAATTATATAATGGTGTAATTGCACAAGTTCCTTTTGTGGATGTGGTTACGACTATGTTAGACGATTCCATTCCTTTAACAACTGGAGAATATGACGAATGGGGAAATCCAAACGAAAAGAAATATTATGATTATATGTTATCTTATTCTCCATATGATCAGGTAAAAGAACAAGATTACCCAAATATGTATGTTTCAACTGGATTACACGATTCGCAAGTACAATATTGGGAGCCTGCTAAATGGGTAGCAAAATTAAGAGTAATGAAAACGAATAATAAACAATTATTTTTAGATACGAATATGGACGCTGGACATGGTGGTGCATCAGGAAGATTTGAAGCTTTAAAAGAATTAGCTAAAGAATTCGCCTTTTTATTCGATTTAGAAAACATTAAAAAATAAAAATGAACAACAAAATAAACGCCTATAACTCTGTTTTAGAATTAGTTGGAAACACACCAATTATCAAATTAAATAAAATTACAGACGGATTAAAAGGAAATTTCTATGCTAAAGTAGAAGCTTTCAATCCTGGCCATTCAGCTAAAGACAGAATTGCATTACACATAATTAATACTGCAGAACAAAGAGGTATTTTAAAACCAGGTGCCACAATTGTTGAAACTACTTCTGGTAATACAGGTTTTAGTTTAGCAATGATTAGTATGATTAAAGGATACAAATGTATTTTGGCAGTTAGCGACAAATCGTCACCAGATAAAATCGACATGCTTAAAAGCATGGGTGCTAAAGTATATGTTTGCCCAGCTAGTGTTGCTGCAGACGATCCGAGAAGTTATTATGAAGTTGCCAAACGCATTCATGAGGAAACTCCGAATTCAATTTATATTAATCAGTATTTTAATGAGTTGAATATCGAAGCGCATTATCAAACTACTGGAAAAGAAATTTGGGAACAAACTAATGGTTTAGTGACTCATGTTGTAATTTGTAGTGGAACAGGTGGAACCATTTCCGGAGTAGGAAAATATTTAAAAGAAAAAAATCCTGCTATTAAAATCTTAGGAGTTGATGCTTATGGTTCGGTTTTGAAGAAATATCATGAAACTAAGATTTTTGATGAAAATGAAATTTATTCTTATAAAATTGAAGGATTAGGTAAAAACTTAATTCCTACTGCCACCGATTTTGATATAATTGACCAATATGTAAAAGTTACTGATAAAGAAAGTGCTTTAGTAGCTAGAGAAATTTCCAGAGCAGAAGGAATCTTTGTAGGATATACTTCGGGAGCAGCATTTCAAGCGGTAAGACAATATGCAGAACTTGGTGAATTTAATGAAAACAGCAATGTTGTTGTAATTTTCCCAGATCACGGTTCTCGATATATGAGTAAAATTTACAGTGATGAATGGATGCAAGAACAAGGTTTTTTAGAAATTGAAAACCAAGATGAAATTGAAAAAATTGTGGTGATAAAATAACACAATCTTACCATACAACAGCTAAAACCCTCATTTTAAACCAATTTGAGGGTTTTTTTATTAAAAAAAATTACATTTACACCTATCTACATTAACTAGCTGCACTAATTAATATGTAACTATAAAAATTATATATAAATGAAAGCAACTACATTTTTTAAAAGTCTATTTATTTCGACTTTACTACTAATTACATCTGGCTGTCAAGAAAAGAAAGTTGACCAAAAAGAGGAAAGTGAAAAACTTATGCAAGCAAGTCGTGATTGGGCTGTGGCAGCAGCATCAAGAGACATTGATAAAACGGTTAACTATTGGACAGATGATGCTGTATTATTTTCTGCTGGTAGACCTGAATTAAAAGGAAAAAAAGCAATTCGTGATATGGTAACGGAATCTTTGAATGATAAAAATTTCAGTATAAGTTGGGAACCAATTAGTGCTGAAGTTTCAGAAAGTGGCGACATGGGATATTTAATAGAAAAATCTAAAATAATAATGAAAGATTCAACTGGAGCTGAAAAAGTTAAAACATTTAAAGGAGTAACTATTTGGAAAAAACAAAAAGACGGAACTTGGAAAAATGCCATAGACATAATGAGTCCAGACAAACTAGACTAAACAATTAATAACTTTTTAAAATCGGCATATTGCCGATTTTTTTTTGTGTCATTAAACCATTTTAAAAACATCTTGTCCAATACTAAACTTTAAATCTTATATCATGAAAAAATTAGCATTGGTAATTACATTATTAGTTACATTAGGTGTTTCTGCACAAGAAAGAAAAGAAAAAAGAAAAAACATTACTCCTGAAGAACGAGTAGAAAAAAGAACAGAACGCATTACTGAGAAATTAGGTTTAGATGAAACTCAGAAAAAGAAAGTTAAAGAAATTTTCGAAGCGCAACAAAAAGAAAATATGGCTACTAAAGAAGCATTAAAAGCAGAACGTGAAAAAGCTAGAGCTGAAATGAAAGAGAAAATGACTAAACAGCATGAAGAGTTAAAAGCAAAGCTAAAAACTGTCTTAACTGATGAACAATTTAAGAAATGGGAAGCGATGCAAAATGAAAATATTGAAAAGGTTAAAGAAAAAAGAAAAGAAAAAAGAGAATAATTTTAAAATAAAGCTTTAAAAATTAATTTTTTTTCATATTTTTGGAAAAACTATAAACAATCGCAAAATGAAAAAAATACTTAGTATTCTTGTGTTACTACTAGCTTTTACAATTAATGCTAACGCACAAGAAAAAGAATTCAAAAAAGTTGATGAAAAAGTTGAAGCTAAAAACAACTTAACAGCACTTAATGAAGTAATTAAATTAGATGCTAAATTAAGCCAAGACTTAATGGGTTTATTTGAATACAAATACAGAACATTAAATGAAAATCTTTCTACTGAAAGAAAAACTGAATTAGCTCATATTATTGAATTAAAATTAAGAGCTACTCTTGATGCAAAACAAATGGAAGCAATCGAGAGCAGACAAGGTTTGTTGAAAAAATTGACAAACTAAAAATAGATAAAAAAAATCCCGACAATGTCGGGATTTTTTTTTACAATGTTTTTGCTACTTCATCAATACTTTTAATCGTATAATCTAAATCTTCATACGATAAAGCATCCGTAATAAACCAAGTTTCATAAGCAGAAGGCGCAATATATATTCCTTTCTTTAATAATTCATGGAAGAATTTTTTAAAGGTCTCGTTATCACCATTTTTAGCGGTTTCAAAATCATACACTTCATTTTTATCAAAATGTACAGAAATCATTGAACCCACTCTATTGATTGTAAAATCGATATTGTTTTCAGATAAAACTTTATCAATTCCTTTTTCTAAATAAGCCGTTTTTTCTTCTAAACGAGAAAAAATCTGAGCATCAGAATTTAATTCCAACAACATTTGATAACCAGCTGCCATAGCTAATGGATTTCCAGATAAAGTCCCAGCTTGATAAACAGGCCCCATTGGCGATAAGTAATTCATAATTTCTTCTCTTCCTGCAAAAGCACCAACAGGTAAACCACCTCCAATCACTTTTCCGTAACAAGCGATATCTGCACGTACTCCATATAATTCTTGTGCTCCGCCTTTTGCTAGCCTGAATCCAGTCATTACTTCATCAAAGATTAACAACGTACCGTTTTCATCACAAAGTGCTCTTAAACTTGATAAAAACGATGCTTTTGGTGGTATACAACCCATATTACCCGGAACAGGCTCAATAATAATTGCAGCAATTTCATTTTTATTAGCTTCAAATAACGATTTTACATTTTCAATATCGTTAAAACGAGCCAATAAAGTGTCTTTTGCAGTTCCTTCTGTTACACCTGGACTATTAGGAACACCAAACGTACTTAATCCACTACCCGCTGCAATTAAAAACGAATCAGAATGACCATGATAACAACCCGAAAATTTAATTATTTTATCTCGTTTTGTATAACCTCTAGCTAATCTAACTGCACTCATACACGCTTCAGTACCAGAATTCACAAATCGAATTTTATCAATATTTGGAACCATAGAAACGGCTAATTCTGCAATTTTAGTTTCTAATTCTGTTGGAGTTCCAAATGAAGTTCCTTTTTTAGCTTTTTCAATGATGGCATTGATTACAGGCTCATGAGCATGACCTAAAATCATTGGCCCCCATGAATTAATATAATCAATATATTTATTATCATCTTCGTCAAACAAATAAGCCCCTTTGGCTTCTTTAATAAAAATTGGGTTACCTCCAACGCTTTTAAATGCTCTTACTGGAGAATTTACACCACCAGGTATAACTTTATTTGCTTCAACAAATAACTGACTACTTCTTTGATATAACATTATTTTTTTACTTTTAATTTTTGACCGATAGCAATTCCGGTATCCATTATATTATTTAAACTTTTCAATTCGTCAACAGTAATTCCGTATTTTTTAGACAATGAATACAAAGTATCTCCTTGCTGAACAACATGCTCCCCTTCCACTTGAACAACAACTCTTGGTTTTGGGACAAAATTTCTACCTAAAACCTCATTGTCAATTTTATACAATTCGTAACGTTCTATAATCCCAATAAGTTTTGATGGATATAGTGAATCCGTCGCATAACCAGCTTGTTTTAAACCATTAGCCCAACCTTCATAATCACCTTTATCTAACTTAAACAAGTTTTCATATCGTTTTCTAGAAGTTAAAAATAAAGAATGATCTTTATACGATTCAGCCGGATCTTTATATTTTCTAAAACATTCTTGTTCGGCATCATCATCATATTTAACTGATTCACCCGTCCAACCAGTATGACATTTTATTCCAAAATGATTGTTAGCTTGTTTCGCTAAATCACCAAACCCAGCTCCCGATTCTAAAATACCCTGAGCCATAGTTATACTTGCTGGTACACCATGGGTTTTCATATTGTTTTTAGCGGTTTCTTTAAAATCTAAAATGTATTTTTTAACATCTTCTGTAGTAGCTTTTACTTTTGAAGTAGCTACTAAAACCTCACTCCCAGTTGTTTTTGTTTCAGTTGGAGTAACTTTAACTACTGGTTTTTCATTTGTAGTTGTTTTGATTGGATGTTTTTTTGTAACAGGATGAGTTTTTGTACTAGTTGTTCTGATTTTAGAACCTCCACAACTAATAAAAAGTACGGATAAAAATAAAATTAAAATTTTCTTTGTCATATTACGATAGTCGTTTTTCCTTTTTTTTGTAATAAATTGTTCATACCGGCAATACCTTGTAATCCACCTGTATGAATTGTGAGTATTTTTGATTGTTTAGGAAAATAGCCTTTTGCAATTAAATCAAAAACACCAAACATCATTTTCCCTGTATAAATTGGATCTAATGGAATTTTATGATTCAAATTAAATGTATTAATAAAATCTATTAATTCATCCGTTACTTTTCCATATCCTCCAAAATGATAGTCACAATTTACGGACCAATTTTGTTTGTTTGCAAATTTAGCAATATCATTTTGTAAAAAATCACCTTTTAAGGAAGAAAATCCAATAATTTTTTGATTAGAATCAGAACTATTTATTAAACCTGAAATTGTACCACCTGTTCCAACGGCACAACAAATATAATCGAATTCAAAATCTGACTCCGTTAGTATTTCTTCACAACCTTTAATAGCCCATTCATTTGTACCACCCTCAGGAATTATGTAAAAATCTCCATATTTATTAGATAAAGATTCCATAAATTCGTAAGAATCCTTTAAACGATATTGCTCTCTTGTTACAAATTCGAATTGCATTCCTAATTGTTGCGCTTTTAATAAACTAGGGTTTTCAGCAATTTTATTAGACAATTCATCTCCTCGTATTATACCAATTGCATGAAACCCAAATTCTTTTCCTGCTGCCGAAACCGCAACTATATGATTTGAAAAAGCACCTCCAAAAGTTAATAAAACTTTCTTGTTTTGCTTTTTTGCTTCTTCTAAATTGTATTTTAATTTTCTAAATTTATTTCCTGAAATAATAGGATGTAACAAATCTTCCCTTTTTATATAAAGAGAAATTTCATGTGGAAATTCTTGATTAATTTTTTGATTCATAGCAATAAAAAATCCCGAAAAAGTAAAACTTAATCGGGATTAAATATATTATTTAATTATTTAATTCGCTACGATAACTTTTTTCTCAACAGTTACTTTATCATTTGTAAGTAATTTTACAATATAAACTCCGTTGTTTAATGAATTTGTAGACAATTCAATTAAATCATTTTTACCTAAATTCTTTTTAGATAAAACTAATTTTCCAGCAACATCATATAACTGACAAGATTCAATTTCTTTTCTTTGAGTATTAACGATTGTTAACATTGAATTTTCATTGTTTTGAAACACTTCAAATGCATTCACCGCTAAATTGATATCGTTTGATAATGCATCATAATTTTTGAACGTAATTTCAAAACGATTATTATTTTCTCCAGCAGGAATATTCATACTGAATTCAGCATTTTTTATATCATAATAAATTCCAGATTGTTTATCGAAAATATAAACATTTTCAGAATCATAGAAATTAATAATATCTTTTACAGATAATTTAATGTTTGCATCAGCAGCACATTTAAATGCAATTGGAATTCTAGCTTCAATATTGAAAGGTAATGTAGTAATTACACATTTTTTCTCATTATTGTTTTGACCAAAATAAACCATATCAGGAGCATTTGCATAAATTTCTGGTGAAACTCCATCATATCCTAAATCATAACTTTCTGTTGTATTTGGATTGAAAGCCATAGCTACTTCAACAGATTTTGCATTATTTAAAACTGCTAACAATTTAATTTGAGGAACTGGTAAATTTGAAATTTGAGTATAATCAATTCCGGCAACATTAGGAATATCATACCAATTTGTACCTGTATTTGAATCCGCAACATTTGCATTTTTTTCAAAAGTTGAATTATTTGCAACTCCTTCTCTAACAAAAACTCTATAAGCATTTTTCATAATTGAAGATCCTGCTGCAATTCCTTTAACCATAAATCCTTGTCCAATTGGAGAGAATTGTCTTTTAAAGTTTGAACCTGAAGACGCACCTGTAGTATTTAAAGTACCGTCTCCATTATAAGTATTCCAAGTAGCAGAAGTCCAAGTTCCTGGAGTTCCTACATTTACACCATTAGCCACATAAGTACCATATCCACCAACATATCCTGCTAATAAATGAGTATTTGCTGTTTTACTGTGTTCCCAAAAATAAGCTGAACCATCAATAACATTAGGATTACCACCAGCAGAAACATTCCCAGAACCATCATATTGTCTACCTGTATGCTCAACTAAATACATATTTAGATTGATTGCACTAGAATATGGATTACCCACTAACGTTAAATTACCATTTGATACCGTAACTGATATATTACCATCATTTGGTCTACCTCTAAAATCATAACGTTGTGCTGCTCCTGTTTTATTAGCTACAGATTCAGAAGCATCAGCAACCAAAGCATCAGTTCCAGAAGTACCTTTCATTGTAAATCCTTCACCAGGATTTAAAGTTACAGCATTACCAACATACTGCCAATTAGCATATACAGGAGAAAGAGACACAAATTTCCAAATCCAATAAGGAGCAATTTGCATAGTACTTCCTGCACCACCTGTAGCCGTACCATTATAATTATTAGTTGGCAAAATTTCAGCTGCAGTAGAACTAGTTAATCCTGTTGGTCTGTTTAACAAAGTAATACCAAATGGATTACCTGCAGCACCTGAACCAACTGGCGAACACCAATAATTATATTGAAAATTATTAACAGTTCCTTCTTGAAAAACAGACAACTTTCCTGTTCCAGAATTCACAGAAGCTCCAGATCCTTTTTGTAATAATTGCGAAGTATTTCTAAGGTAAAAATTACCTGTGTTGTTTAAGTTAACATCCTGCATAACAGTCATGTATTGGTTCGTCATGTAAACATAAGAGCCGTCTTTTACAAACAACTGTGCATTTACAACTGAAGTAAATGCTACCATCAAATTAATTAGTAATATTTTTTTCATATGATATAATTTTTATCCTCAAATAGTTAGGTTCAAAGTTAACACAAAATTTTGTTAAAAAAAAACGTTTTTATCTGTAATTTGTTATAAAACAAAAGTATGCAAATTTAATTACTTTTAAAAATTAACACCATAAAAAGCATAAAAATAAGATAAAACGTAAATTTTGTTAATTTTTTAAATATTTATCGATAAACTTAGCTTTTTGTCGAATATTTTTTACACATGATAATAATTTTTTTTTAAATTCTTAACACTTTTTATTGTTATTTTTTGATAAAATTTTTTTACATTTGTTAAAGTGAGATTTACAATTTTTATTAAAAAAATAATAAATTTCTGATAAAAAACATTACAAACTACCCATTCTATGAAACAAAATTACAATTTAACAACATTTTTACACGACACAATATTGTCTTGTAATATTGATTTTCTAAAAAACAGACTCAGCCTACTTTCTGTTTTTGTTTTTATGTTTTTCGGCTTAACAAGTGTTTTTGGGCAATTTCCTGGAAGTGATAATACTCCTGGATTAGGCAAAACTTTTTCAGTACCTGCAAATGTAACACACGTAAACGCTTCTGCTTGGGGAGCTGGTGGTGGTGGTGGTGGATCAAATTCAAATAACGCAGGAGGAAATGGCGGAGGAGGTGGAGCTGCTTCATCTATTCAAATAGCAGTTTCTGCAACAAACTTATTTACATATAATGTTGGTACAGGCGGAGCTGCTGGAGCTGCTGGAGGAAACGGAGGAGACGGAACAGCATCTTCAGTAACCGCAGTAACACCATCTGTAACTTTAACTGGTGGATTTGGTACTGGAGGATTGGCAAATAATGCCGCTATAACTGCCGGAAATAGTGACGGTGGAATTGCATCAGGTTCTGCAGGAACAACTTTAAGCAATGGTTTACCAGGAACAAGAAGTGGAAATCCTGCAGGAAATGGAGGAAACTCTGGTACAGCATTTACTATTTTTGGAGCTGGTGGAGCTGGTGGAAATAACGCTGTTGGATCTCCTGGAAACCAACCAGGCGCAGGTGGTGGTGGTGGTGTTAGATCTGGAGGAACAAGTAGAGCTGGAGGTGCAGGTGCTCCAGGATGTGTTATGTTTGATTACATTACCGTATCAAATGTTACACCTAGTCCAGTTTGTGTTGGTAGCACTATAACTATCACAGGGACAAATTTCTCAACTTTAGGTTCTACAACAATTACTGTAAACGGAACTGCATGTACAAGCATCGTAGTAGTAAACACAACAACAATTACTGCAGTAGTCGGAGCTGGTACAACTTCTGGCGTAGTAGATATCAACAATAACGGAAGAAGAAATAACGGAAGAAGCATAACTGTAAATCCACTACCAGCTGCTATAGGAGGTGGAGCTGCAACAGTTTGTACAGGCGGTACTACACCTGCATTTACAAACGCATCAGCAGGAGGTACTTGGTCAATTGTAAATGGCACTGGATCTGCAACAATTTCAGCAGGAGGTGTTGTTACTGGCGTAAGTACAGGTTCAGTATCGGTTGTATACACACTTCCATCAACTTGTAGTATTTCAACTTCATTAATAGTTACAACCTCTCCAACAATAACAACAAACCCTACAAGTGTGAGTGTAGCTGCTGGATCTAACACTTCATTTACCGTTGTTGGATCTAACACTCCAACAAGTTACACTTGGCAAGTAAGTACAAATGGAGGGTCAACTTGGACAACCATCACAAACGGTGGAGTTTATAGTAACGCTACAACTGCAACATTAAACATCACAGGCGTAACAATGGGAATGGATGGATATCAGTATCATGCTTCTGCAACAAATGCTTGTGGCACATCTACTTATTCTACAACAGCAATCTTAAATATTTCATTAGTATATTGTGCTTCTGTACCAAATACTAACTTCCCTGATGGTATTACAAATGTACAATTCAACACTATTAATAACACAACTGCTACAACAGCAGCTATTCCATATACAGATTATACTGGAACTCAAAACACTACTGTAACACAAGGCCAAACGCATAATATAAATGTAAGAGTAAATACAGACGGTAATTACACTATGGCACAAATGGTTTGGTTTGACTGGAATAGAGACGGGGACTTTGATGACGCAGGTGAAGGATATGATTTAGGAACCGTTACAAATAATGCAAATGGATTAAGTTCAGGATGTCCTTATCCTATATTAATACCAGTAAATTCAGCAATTGGAACTACAAGAATGAGAGTTGCTACACGTTTTACAACTGTTTCAACTCCATGTGCTAATGGATTTGATGGTGAAGTTGAAGATTATAGTGTTACTATTCTTGCAGCTCCAGCTTGTACAGAACCTACTGCTCAGCCAACTGTTTTAGTATTAACTCCAGGAGCTACATCTATTGCAGGTTCGTTTACAGCAGCAGCTCCAGCTCCTCAAAACTACTTAGTAGTTATGAATACAACTGGTACTTCTCCTACTGGATTGGTTATGGATGGAACTACTTATGCTATTGGCTCTAGTATTGGTGTAGGAAACACTGTTGTTGATACAGATTCAAACACAACATTCACGGCAACTGGATTAAACACAACTTCTACTTACTATTTTTATGTTTATTCAATGAACGCATTATGTAGTGGAGGACCTTTATACAATACAAATCCAACTGTTTTAATTGGTAACGCAACTACTGTTGGAGCAGCTCCAGCACCTTGTACTCCACAAACTACGTTAGGTCAAAATGACGATAGATACATCAGTAGAGTTGCCTTCATTGGAACATTAGTAGAAACAAACAACATAAGTACTTATTCAGATGTAACACCTGGTTATCAAGACTTTACTGGTTTAGCAATAAAAGCTCAGCAAGCTCAAGGAGAAGGGGTAAATATGATTGTAGAATCAATAGGAGGTAGAACAAAACTTTACGCCTGGGTAGATTGGAACAAAAACGGAACTTTTGAAAACAGCGAAAAAGTTTACGGACCACCAGCTGCAGGTATTTCAAGCACATTTGGTTTTGTAATTCCAACTGGAACAGTGCCAGGAAATTATAGAATTAGAGTAAGAACTTATAATAGCTTTTATGTAAGTGGCCCTCCAGCAGTTACAAATGAAACTTTTTCATATAATTTCGATGCTTGTGAAACATTTAACACTATACCTGTTGGTGCTTATACAGCAACTGAATACGGTGAAGCCGAAGATTATTTATTTACTGTTATTCAAAGATGCGATGCTAATATTACTTCTGTAACAGAAGGTAGTGTTTGTAATTCTGGTGTTGTTGATTTAGTAGCCAATGGAACAGCTGGAACAACTGAAATAAGATGGTACGATTCACTTACAGGCGGTTTATTTTTAGGCACATCTACAAGTGGTGGTACATGGGAAACACCATCTATTTCATCAACAACAACTTTTTATTGCACTGCTTGGAATGGAACGTGTGAATCATTTGTAAGAACACCTGTTGTAGCTAGAGTAAACCCAACTCCTACTCTTACATTTACACAATCTTCACCTGATGTTTGTGGAGAAAACACAATTGTTTCTTTATCTGCCGGTGGTGACAAACAACTAACTGACTTATTATATGAAAGATTTGAGGGTGGAGCTTTAGGAGCTTTTACTAATGTAAATTCAGACACAACACCTGCTGGTATTAAAAATGACACGAAATGGACAAACAGACCAAGTACTTTTGTTCCAACTGTTGGATTATCATGGAAACCAGCTATTTCAAGTGGCCTTGCACCTAACTTATTTGCTTTAGCTACATCTGATTCCGGAACACCTCCAGATGTATTAGTTGAGAATTCTTTAGTTTCTGCAACATTAAATTCAACTTCATATTTGAATTTAACCATGACTATGAAGTTTTATTATTCACGATATTACCCAGACAACACAAACAATAGTGACGAATTTGTAACAATTGACATCTCAACAAACGGAGGTGGAGCATGGACAACTTTACAAACATTCACTGCTGACACAGGTATTGGAACTAAATTTGTTAATTTATCATATAATTTAAACGGATATATTAATCAAGCTAATCTTAAAGTTAGAGTTAAACATCATTCTTTAGGTACTGCAACTGGGTACTTACCTGACGGAGTAGCTGTGGATGATATAAGAATTTTTGGTGATTTACCATTAAACACTGCCTTTGTATGGTCTAGCCCTACAACTCTACCTGATGTTTATACTAATCCTGCTGCAACAACACCTTATGTAGCTGGATCACCAATTGTAACAGTGTATGTTAAACCTACTTTAACTCAATTAGAATTAGGTAGCTATACATTTACGGCAACTGCTGTTCTTTCTAATGGTTGTACTGCAAGTCAAGACATTACAATTTTAAATAAATCAAAAATTTGGAAAGGTTCAGTTGATAATAACTGGTATAATGCAAATAACTGGAGCCCTATTGGTGTTCCTGACGCAAATACTTGTGTAATTATTCCAGACATTGCAACAACTGCAAATAGACCATCTGAAATAAATACTGCAGGCTCATACGCTCTTGGTAAAACTTTAAATGTTAAAAACAACGGTGTTTTAAATATTTATCCAAATAATAATTTAACAATTGGAGATGTCATTAATGTTGCTGGCACAGGATTGATTAACATGGAAAATAGCGCTAACTTAGTGCAAATAAACAATGTTGTTAATACTGGAAACATCAGAATGAAACGTAATTCATTTGTTAGAAGACAAGATTATGTGTATTGGTCAACACCTGTTGCAGGATTTGCAAATAGTGCAGTTTCACCTGGTACAAGCTTAGGATATCAATATAAATGGTTACCAACAACAGGCGGTATTAATAATTTTGGTAACTGGACATATGCTAATGAAACTATGGTTTTAGGTAAAGGATATTGTTTAAGATCTCCTGATTTTTATTCACTTTCTACAGCTGCCAATTATACTGCGACATTTGTTGGAGTACCTAATAATGGAAATATTACAATTCCAATAAGCAGAGGTACTTATGATGGAGTAAATTACTCAACTGGCGTTTCAACAACACCTGGAACTAAAGATGATGATAACTGGAATTTAGTAGGAAACCCATATCCTTCTGCAATTAATGCAATTAATTTCTTAACATTAAACACTAACATTGCAGGATTTGTTAATATTTGGACTCATGGAACATTACCTTCTAGTGCAATAGCTGATCCATTTTATAACAATTATATTTATAATTACACACCAACAGATTATATTACTTATAATTCTACAGGAGCTTCTACCCCACTTGGTTTTAATGGATATATTGGAGCTGGACAAGGTTTCTTTGTTTCTATGCTACATACAACTGCAGCAACAACTGAGAATTTAGTTTTTAATAATTCATTAAGAAGAGATATCGGAACTGGTAATACATATAATAATGGTCAGTTTTTTAGAACAAATAGTGAAAATACAGATTCAAATGAATTAGAAAGACATAGAATTTGGTTTGATTTAGTTGGTCCTACAGGAAATAGTGCAAGAGCATTATTAGGATATGTTGAAAATGCTACAAATGGAAATGACAGATTATTTGATGCTTTTTCAAATGAAAAACTTTCATTTAATATTTTCTCTTTAATTGAAAATGAAAAAATGTTAATTCAAGGTAGAAAACTTCCTTTTGACTCAAATGATAAAGTAAATATTGGAGTAGCTATACCTCAAGATGGATTGTATAAAATTGCAATTGGTTCATTAGATGGTTTATTCTTAAATACTGATCAAAAAATATATTTAGAAGACAAGCAATTAAATGTAACTTATGATTTAAAAAATGCTCCTTATACATTTATGTCTAAAAAAGGTACGATTACAGATCGTTTTATCATAAAATTCATTAATAATGATATTGAAAATACAACTGTAACATTAAATGATTTAGTTGTTTATGACAATAATGTATTAACAATTGAATCTGGAAAACAGAAAATTAAAAATGTACAAATTTTTGATGTTCAAGGAAAATTATTAATTAGTAAAAATGGTATTCATCAAACTACTTTTGTTCCAAATAATTTTGCTAGAACAAATAACTTAGTTATTGTAAAAGTAACTTTAGATGATAATACTGAAGAGGTTAGAAAAATTATTTTCTAAAAAATAAAACTTCTATAAAAAAGCCCTTACATTTTGTAAGGGCTTTTTTTTATTAATATCTATCAAAACTCATTTTTTAAAAACAAAAAAACTCCTAACCTATTTACTATCAATACTTCATTTTGTTAAAAAAATTTATATTAGGCTATTATTTGCATTTTTATAACATTTGAACTTATCTTTGCGCCTATTTTTAACATACCCCCAAGATCATGAAAATAAAACTTAGTTTACTACTAATTATTGCAACAATTAGTATGAAAGCACAAGTTGGTGTTGGTACAACAACTCCTGCTGGTGCATTAGACATCAATTCAAGCACAAACGGATTAGTACTTCCTAGAGTTGCTTTAACAGCACTTAATGTTGCTACTCCAGTTGTAAATCCACAAGGTGGATCATTAGTAATTGGTACTTTAGTATGGAATACTGCTACTGCAGGTTCAATTCCTAACAATGTAGTTCCTGGAATGTACTACTGGGATGGTACAAAATGGATTTCTTTAGCTGGTTCTCCAGGAGGTTTAGACTGGTCTTTATCTGGAAACACAGGAACTAATCCTGCAACAAATTATGTTGGAACAACAGATAACGTACCATTAATTTTAAGAGCAAATAGCATTGAAAGAATTAGAATGGGTACAACTGAAACAGTTGTAAATGAAGACGCACAAAATTATAATTTTAGAGTTGAAGGAACAGGAGAATCTCAAATGTTCTTTGTAGATGCAGCTAATAATCACGTGCATATTAGAGCTGCTTCCCCTTTCCCAACAATTGACATGTTTACATCTGTTGCTTCAGGCAATGATTACCCAATTAATGGATATGCAGTTGGACAAGGAAATGCTGGAATTTATGGAAGACACAGTGTTGATGCTAGCGCTACTACTATGAATGCTGGTGGTGCTTTTGATGGAGCTGGAAACGGATTCTCTACACAAGCTGGATGGAACGTTGGAGCGGTTGGAACAGGTAGAGAAGCTGGTTTAGTAGGAACAGCAACAAATGCAGCAAGTAATAATGATCAAAGACAAGGTGGTTATTTTAGCGTTGCTGATACTGGTACAACTATTCAAGCAACTGCTAGTATTGCAGGTCGTGAAAGTGGTGGAAGTGGAAAATTTTATGGTGGCTTTTTTGATGGAGGTCAATCAACTAACGATTATGCCTATGTAGGTATGAGAAGTGGTGGAACTGATTACGGAATTTTATCTGCTGGTACAAAATCTACAATGGTAAAAGATAATGATGGAAAAAACAGAGTAATGTATTGTACTGAAGCACCAGAAGTTTTATTCCAAGATTTCGGAGAAGCAGAATTAATAAATGGAAAAGCAGTAATTTCTTTAGATGAAGTTTTAAGTAAAAACATTTCTGATAAAAAACCGGTAAAAGTTTTTATACAATTAGAAGGTGACTGTAATGGAGTGTTTATTTCAAACAAATCAAACAAAGGATTTACTGTAACTGAATTAAATAATGGTAAATCGAATACTAAATTTTCTTGGCAAATTATTGGAAATAGAGCTGATGCAACTGACAATAAAGGAAAAGTTACTTCAGAATTTGATGACGTAAGATTCCCAATCGGACCAGAAAAAATTAATTTTCCAAAACCTGGTACTTCTAAAGTTGAAAAAAGATAAAATTTTCTTTTTACTATAAAAAAAGCCTTACATAATGTGAGGCTTTTTTTTATTCTAATACATACAAAAAAAATAAAAAACCTCTTTAATTACGGGAACAAAGTTATAATTTTTCAAAAAAAAGGCATTTTGCATTGAAATTTAACAAATAAGTGTATATTTGCAAAAAAATCAAACAAAAATGACTAACAACTTAAGAATCAAATTACTACTAATTTTTTGCTCAATTGGTAGCTTCGCTCAAGTAGGGATTGGAAATACAACACCACAAGGAGCATTAGAAATAACATCAACTACTGATGGATTAATTATTCCTCGTGTAGCATTAACAAATACAACAACTGCTACAATTATAACTCCCACAAAATCAGAGTTAGTATACAATACTGCAACTGCTGGAGATGTAACTCCAGGTTATTATTACTGGGAAACTACTCCTACAGTAGCGTCAGACAGATGGGTTCGATTAATGATTTCTTCTGCAAATAATGATTGGTCATTAACTGGAAACTCTGGAACTACAGCAGGCACAAATTTCATTGGTACAACTGATGCTCAAGATTTAAGATTTAAAACTCAAGGAACAGATCGTTTGAATATTTCTAACACAAACGGACAATTACAATCTTATTACGCTGGTGCTGCAGGAACACCCGCTTTTTCTTGGAATGCAGATCCAAATACAGGAGTTTTTAGATCTGCTGCCGATAATATAAGTTTAACAACAAACGGCACAGAAGGTTTAAGATTAAGAGAAAATAGCAATGTAAGTATAGGAGCTACTTATGCTTCTACTAATGCAGCTCCAACAAACGGTTTAAGAGTTGAAGGAAATACTGTAATTGGTAAAGCTTCAGGGGAAGATTCAAGAGATATTTTATCATCAAATACTTCAGCTACTGCTTTTCAAAACATTACAGGATATCCAAATAGCACAAAAAAAAGAGCTATATCTGGATACGCTGACGATAGTGGTATAGGTATTTTTGGATTTTCAAATAGAACTGGTTATGGAGTTGTAGGTTTAACGCAACCAGGTACAATTTCAAGTTATGTACAAACAGGAGAAGGAGTATTAGGACAAGCAGATGGTGCTTCAGGAGTAACAACTATTCCAATTGGAGTACATGGTATTATAGATGAAACTGCTTCTGGTTTAGCTACTGCAACATCAGTATTAGGAGAAAACAACAACATTACTAGAGGTACAGGATTATCAGGAGGAGCTTACAATTCATCTTCAAAATCTATTGCTGGAGTATATGGAAACTTCGCTACACGTTCAACACCTGCAGGTACAGATGCTTATCAATTTGGAGTTGTTGGAGACATTTTATTATTAGGTGTGGCAAGTCAACCAGATGCGACAGGTGGAGTTTTAGGAACAAATGCAGCAGGTGATTTTGGTTTATTAGGATATGTTTCTAAAAACGGAACTAATTATAGTATTTATGCTGGAAATAACAATACCGATTATGGAAGTGGAAATGGTAGAAATTCAGTTTCTAACAAAGCTAACAATATTATTGGTTTAGGAGTAAATGGTGGTTTTATGGGTGGATATGTAAAAGGAAATCAATATGGTTTAGTTTCTAAAGGAGATGAATTCGGAATGTATGTTCAAGGGAATACTATCACAAATCAACCAATTATTCAATTAACTGAAACTTCAAATAACGAAAAGGCTGTTTCGTATACTGCTACTTCAACAGAAGTGGATGTTACTACAAGAGGTGTTGGAAAATTAACAAATGGTGAAAGTTTCATTTCATTTAAAGAATCTTTTAAAAATTTAGTTTCAGAAAAAGAAGGGATTAACATTACTATTACACCAACTGGAGAATCAAAAGGAGTATATGTAAGCAATGTAACTAAAGAAGGATTTTATGTTAAAGAAAACATGAACGGAACAAGCAATGTAGCTTTTAATTGGACAGCAATTGGAACTAGAGCAGGGTTTGAAAACGGGGTGGAAATTTCAGAAACAATATTAGCAAAAGATTTTGATAAAAACATTAATGGAGTTATGAATAATGATGGTGGTAAAGAAGAAGGAACTCCTATCTATTTTGATGGAAACAAAGTTAAATTTGAAAGAATTCCTGAAGGAATCATCAAATACAATAAAAAAGAAACTTCTAAGAGAAATTAAAATATAATTTTTTTGTTTAGTTAATTCACCTTAATTAATTAGAAAAAGGGTAACCAAATTTGGTTGCCCTTTTTTGTTATTCAACGAATATTAAAAACACTATAACGAGAAAAATTCAAACTACTTATTCTTTAAAAAAAATGTAAGTAAATTGCAGTATAATTCACACAAATTCAGCTTGTTATGAAAAATATTGTATGCTTTTTAATCTTTATTACTTTTCAATTAAATGCACAAGTTGGTATAGGAACTACAACTCCAGCAGGTGCACTTGATTTAAATCCAACTGTAGCAACAAATTATGGTTTTGTAGCACCAAGAGTTGCATTAACTTCAATTATTGTAGAAGCACCTGTAGTAAATCCACAAGGTGGAGCCATTCCAACCGGAACTATAGTTTACAATACTGCAACGGCAGGAGCTGCACCTAACAATGTAGGTCCAGGATTATATTATTGGAACGGTACAAGATGGGTAGCTTTTGCAGGTTCTCCTGGTGGTTTAGATTGGTCTTTAGTTGGAAATAGTTCAACTGTCCCTAATGCATTTGGTTCAGCTGCAACTAACTTTTTAGGAACAACAGACAATGTTGATATGAGAGTTCATACGAACAATTTAGAAAGAATGCGTTTCAGAAGTGATGGAAATATTGCCATAAATAATGCTGGAAATGCAAATACAAAACTAAGAATTACTCAAACTGGAGCTACAAATGATGCTGTTGGAGCAACAGCAAATGACGATTCAACCGGTAAAGGCAATGCTTTTTGGGGTACAAATTCAAATGCTACAGGAATTGCAATTTTAGGTGGCGGAGGTGGCGCAAGTGTTATTCCAACTCTTGGTGCTGGAGTATCTGGATCTCATGTAAATGGTTATGGTATATATGGCTTTTGCGGAAATGGCGATCCGAGTAATAACGCTCATAATGGACATGCTGCAGCTGCTTTTTCATTAGATTCTGATAACAATTCTACAACATCTAATAATAGCGCATTTGCAAAATTAGCAGGAAAAGATAATGCCTCACCAAATGGTGTTTTAAGTGCTCAAGATATTTTATATGGAGGCTATTTTGAAGGAGGTGTAAGTTCAGCATCAACCCCATCATATTCTTATACAGGAATCAAATACAGACATACTAATTCAGGTGGAAATAATGGTTCAACAACTGATTATAAAGTTATAGGAAATGGTACTGCTTCAACTTTAATCCCTGATCAAAATAATGTTCCAAGAGTCATGTTTTGTCCGGAAGCTCCAGAAGTATTATTTGAAGATTATGGCATTGGAAAATTAGAGAATGGTGAAGCTTATATAAAAATAGATGAAATTTTAGCCAAATCAATAATAGTAGATGAAAAACATCCTTTGAAAGTATTTATACAACTTGAAGGAGATTGTAATGGTGTTTTTGTATCGGAAAAAACAATTGAAGGATTTAGAGTTATAGAGCTTAATAATGGAAAAAGCAACATCTCATTTTCTTGGCATATTGTTGCAAACAGAGCCAATTCAAAAGACATCAGTGGTAAAACGACATCTGAATTTGAAAGTTTAAGACTACCTATTGGACCTTCAAATTTAAAACATACTGAAGTAACATTAAAAAAGGAAACAAGAAATTAAATTGCATTTTAAAAAATGAAAAAGACCTTTAAAAGGTCTTTTTAAGATTAATATCAATTCGAATTAAAAAAACTTTTCGATTAAGTGCTTGATTTTCAAGGTTAAAAGAAGGCTTGAAATTAAATTCACATTACTTATAATGGTATCTTTGTAATAGCTAAAAGAGAAATTTATGAATAATATTTACTTCAAACTCCAAAAGCCCTATCCCAACACAATCCTACTTAGCTTTAACAACTTAAATATTTATATATATAGGATATTTTTATTGATGATGTTATTCGCTTCTTCTCAAATATTTAGTCAATCTTTGGGAGATTATAGATCTGTTAATCCAGGCGGTCCTTGGACTACTTTAGGTAGTTGGGAATATTATGACGGTAGTAGCTGGGTTTCCGCCCCTACTTATCCTGGTCAGAACCCATCAGGTACTGGTGTTGTTACGATTCAATCAGGGCATTCAATTACAATTGGATCAGCTGGAATCAATACTGGAACCATTGGATCAATTGTAATAAATGGTAATTTAACATTAACCGGAACAAATACCGGTGGAAATGGAACTGATTACATTTTTAATACACAATTAATTTCAGTTACTCCATATTTAGGAACAATAACTTTTATTAATAAAGTAGATTTAATGTTACCTTCAAATGCTGTTTTATATGTTACATCAGACATCACTCCAAACCCTGATTATTTTGGATTAATTGGAGATTGTAATCACAACCAAGACATTCACATTGGTACTTCTGTTTATGCATATTGTAATGGTGGTGGAACTACAGCTTTAACTTTTGATGAAGTTATGGCTGGAGATGGTACATTAAATGCCATTCCTAATTCAAATTCACCAGTTTGTGAAGGAGACTCAATTAATCTATTAGGAAGTTATTCTGGAACCTTTGGAACTGCTGTTACTTATAGTTGGACAATAATTGCACCAGGAGGCGGAAGCAGTTCTTCTTCCTCACAAAATCCGGTTATCACAAATGCTGTAGTGGGTACTTATACAGCTACTTTAACTTGTACCACAACATATAGTGGAAATACTTATAATAATTTTGAAGCCATTTCTATATCTGTTAATTCAAAACCAAGCACAGTAACCATTGGAACAATTACTCAACCAACTTGTTCTGTTCCAACAGGAAGCGTACAATTAAACAATCTTCCTTCAGGAACTTGGACCATAAATCCTGGATCAATTTCAGGTTCCGGAAGTAGTTATACCATTAATGGATTGGCTGCTGGTAATTACACTTTTACTGTTACAAACAATAATGGCTGTATTTCAAATCCTAGTAGTAATGTTAGCCTTATTAGTTCAAGTAAAGTATGGAATGGATCTGTTAGTTCAAATTGGTTTTTACCAGCAAATTGGACACCTAACAATGTTCCTTCATCAACAGATTGTGCTATAATCTCAAATTCAGGTTTTAGTCCAGTAATTACTGGTCCTACCCCAGCCTATGCTTATTCCATTACTGTTCCAAGTGGTGGTAATTTAGAAATTGGATCCAATAGCATATTACAAGTTACAGATGTTGTTAATGTTAACGCTTCTGGAACTTTTACAATTAGAAATAACGGAAGTTTAGTTCAAGTTAACAATGTGGTTAATTCTGGAAATATAAACATGGAAAGAATATCATTTGTTGATAATTTAGATTACGTATATTGGTCGAGTCCTGTTGCTAATTTTAGTGCTGCAAATATTTCAACATATTCTAATAATGCTAATATTTATAAATGGGTGCCAACAGTTCCTGGAAATGGCATAGGTGAATTTGGTACTTGGGCGTATGGAAATGAAACCATGATACTTGGTAAAGGATATATTGAAAGAGGATTGAATAATGCACCGACTAATTCTCCAACAAATTACACTTCAGTATTTACTGGCGTACCAAATAATGGAACAATAAACACACCAATTTCAAGAGGAACTTACAATACAGTTGGAACTTACCCATCTCCTTTTTCGCCTACAAACGCCAATCAAGATGATGATAATTGGAATTTATTAGGAAATCCATATCCATCCTCTATATCGGCAGATGCTTTTTTAACAACCAATTCTGCAAACCTTTCAGGATTTATCAATATTTGGCGTCATGGTATAGCACCAAGCACAACAGCTGCAGATCCTTTTTATAGCAATTTCGCCTATAATTATGATCCTACAGATTATTTGACTTATAATTTATCTGGACCTTCAGATCCGGTAGGTTTTGATGGTTATATTGGAGCTGGACAAGGATTTTTTGTAATGATGAAACCTACAAGTGCTTCTACTTCTGCTAATGCAATTTTCTCAAATTCTATGAGAAATGTATCGTATCGAAATGATCAATTTTATAGAAATTCAAATGCAACTCAAGACGTTTATCCTGAAGGTAGAATATGGATTGATTTAGTTTCACAATCAGCTAGCACATCAACATTAATCGCTTATATTAATGGGGCAAGTAACCAAAAAGATTTAATGTATGATGCTCAAGCCGATTTAAAAGCAACATTCAGCATTTATTCTTTATTAGAAGGATATGATAGAAATATTATTCAAGGTAGAAGTCTTCCTTTCAACAATAATGATTTTATACCTTTGGCAATGAAAATTCCAACGACTGGAAATTACAACATTGCTATAAAAGATGTAGACGGTTTCTTTACAAATCAAAACCAAGAAATTTATTTAGAAGATAAATTATTAAATGT
The DNA here is from genome assembly GCF_900110615.1 of Flavobacterium urocaniciphilum. GTDB lineage: Bacteria > Bacteroidota > Bacteroidia > Flavobacteriales > Flavobacteriaceae > Flavobacterium > Flavobacterium urocaniciphilum. The sequence goes on along the minus strand of NZ_FOEI01000002.1, from coordinate 365,597 downwards.
AGTTCACAATTTGAGAAATTCTCCTTATGCGTTTAACTCTAATCAAGGAGAAAATATCGATAGATTTAATATAAAATTCACTAATCAGACTTTATCATTTGATGAAAATAACATAAATACTAATCAGGTTACCATTTTTGTTGACAATCAACTTAATGTAAAATCATCAACAATTGCAATCAAAGATTTATCTATTTATGATGTACTTGGCAAAAAAGTAATTGATAAAAAAAATATCAATCAATTAGAACAAATTTTAACCGAATTAAAACCAACCTCAAGTGTTTTAATTGTAAAAGTTTTACTTGAAAACAATAAAATGATTACCAAAAAAATCATTTATTAAATTTAACATTAACGCGGGAAGAGACCTCTTTTAGAGGTCTTTTTTTTGTTAAACATTTAACTTTTAACACAATTAAACTTAATTTTTTTAATCATTTTTGTATTTTATCGAGTTATAGTGCATTTCGTCGATATTTATTGTTTTGTGTCGAATTTTTTAAACATTTCATACAGAATATGTTTAAAATATTTATATTGCTCAACATTATAACATAATCATTTGGTAATGTTAAATTAATAAAAGTTATAATAAACAATTAATTATGTAAATCAATAAACACACACAAAAGACTAAACAAAAAAAATGAAACCAAAAATTATTAACTTAAAACAAGTAATACAACTACTACTTGTATTATTCCCTTTTATAGGGTTTTCTCAAACAACTGAACCCTACACAACATCAGGTTCTTGGACTGTACCAACAGGCGTAACATCTGTTAAAGTTGACATTTGGGGCGGCGGCGGCGGCGGCGGCGGGTCAAATGTAAATAAAGACGGTGGATCTGGTGGAGGATCTGGAGCTTATGTTACTAGAACTGTAACTGTAACACCTGGAGCCGTAATTCCTTTTACTATAGGAACTGGCGGTGCTGGCGGTGGTGCAGCGGCAGGAACAGGTGTAACAGGTGGTAATTCAACAATAACTATTGGCGGATTCACTTTAACAGCAAATGGTGGTACTGGTGGTGGTGGAAATGAAGGAGCTATAGGAACTGGTGGAGCAGCATCAGGAGGATCTACTAACTCTACGGGTAACTCAGGTGTTCTTGGAGGAAATTCTGGTGGAAAAGGTGGAGATGCTCCAAGTGGAGGAACTGGTGGAGCTGGTGCTACTAATGGAGCTGGAGGTAATGGAAACACACCAGGCGGCGGAGGCGGCGGAGGCGAAGAAGGTGCTGGTGGAGCTGGAGCTAGAGGTGAAATTCGTTTTACTTATACTGCTGGAGTATATTGTTCTTACAGTACAACTTCAAGTACGTATTGGATAAATAAATTTTCAACTACTGGCGGTATTTTAAATATAAATAATAACACGACATATTCAGCAGGAGGATATGGAAATTATGTTGCTCAAATTGTAAGTCAAATTTCTGGAAGTAGTTTTAATTTTAATACAACAGTTAGTTCTGGAACACATGGAATTAATATTTGGGTTGATTGGAATAACGATTTAGATTTTGCTGATGCAGGTGAAAAAGTATATGCTTCTGGTTCTTATGTTTCAGGAGCAACTGGTACAATAACTATCCCTGTTGGTACAGCTCCTGGAAGTTATAGATTAAGGGTAGTAGCAAACTATTTTTCTACAGACCCTGCAGCTTGTGGAACGGATACTTATACAGAAGCAGAAGATTATACTGTTCAAGTAACTGCACCTCCTGCTTGTACAGGTACTCCTACTGCAGGAACAACTATTACTTCTCCAACATCAGGAAATCCTGGATCTAACTACACAGTTTCTGCATCTGGTTTTACAAATGCTTCTGGTTTAACGTATCAATGGCAATATAGTACTAATGGTGGTGGATCATGGACTAATCAAGGTACTGCTACTGCAACCTATTCAAATTACACAGCAACTGCACCAGCATTAGGTACTACGGTTTTATGGCATTTAATAGTAACATGTACAGCAAGTGGCCAAAGTGCAACTTCTACAAATGGTACATTTACATCAGTTTCTACATTAAATATCCCATCTTCTGGAAATAATACTGCAACTTGTGGTACAAATATTATTTTATATGACAATGGAGGTACAAGTGACTATGCTAATAGTTCAAGTGGTTATACTGTTTTAGATGCCGGATTGGCTTCAACCATAACTATTTCGGGTAACTACACAACAGAAAGTGTTGATTATATTAGAATTTACAGTGGAGTTGGAACAGGAGGTACTTTATTAGGTACATATTCTGGTACAGGATCAATAAATTATACAGGAACAGCTGGACAAGCATTAACGGTTCAATTTACTTCTGATAGTTCTGTTGTTTATTCAGGTTTTGCTTTAACCGTTACTTATAGTGGCGTTTGTAATCCTGCTTGTGCTGGAACTCCTACTGGAGGTACTGCAATTGCAACACCTGCTTCAGCATCACCTGGTTCAACATATACAGTTTCTGCAACAGGATACACTGGTGCTACTGGACTTACATTCCAATGGCAATATAGTACAAACGGCGGTGGATCTTGGACTAATCAAGGTGCAGCCACAGGTTCTTATTCAAATACTACTGCAACTGCTCCTGCATTAGGAACAACTGTTTTATGGCATTTAATTGTTACTTGTACTGCTAGCGGACAAAGTGCAACTTCTACAAACGGTACATTTAATTCTGTTTCTACTCAAAACATACCAGCTACTGGAAACAATACTGTTTCTTGTGGAACTAATATTGTTTTATATGACAATGGTGGTGTATCAGGAGATTATGCAAATAGTTCAAATGGTTATACAGTTCTAGAAGCTGGTCTTTCTGCTACAATTACAATATCTGGAAATTATACAACAGAAAGTGTTGATTATATTAAAATTTATTCTGGTGTAGGAACTGGAGGTACTTTATTAGGTACATACTCAGGTACAGGATCAATAAATTACACAGGAACTGCAGGACAAACTCTAACAGTTCAATTTACTTCTGATAGTTCAGTTGTTTATTCTGGTTTTGCTTTATCAGTTTCTTATAGTGGCGTTTGTTTTCCTGCTTGTGCAGGTACTCCAACTGGAGGAACTGTAACAACTTCGCCAAATACAACTTGGCCAGGAAGTCCTTATACTGTTTCAGCTACAGGATATACTCAAGCTTTAAACATGACTTATCAATGGCAATATAGTACAAACTCAGGTGGATCATGGACAAATGCTGGTGCTGCAACAAGTTCTTATGCAAATTATAACGCAACAGCACCTGCAAGTGGAGTTGTATTATGGAGATTAGTAGTTACGTGTACTAACAGTAGTATTAGCAGTAATTCTTCAAATGGAACGTTTACTACAATGGTAGTTAGTGATGTTTTAACAGGTTGTCCAAATGTTGTATCAGGTGGATTAAACTTAAATGGTGCTGACCCTGCTCCTCTTGATTGTTCTACTGGTAGCTGTACAGATTTAGAAGCTACTTATTTAGATTTAGGAAACACAACTAATTACATGGTTGAACCAATTCAATATAATCCTCCTATTCCATTTAATGGGTTAACTAACCCTGTAAGTGTGAATGTAGACGACGTTTGGTCTCCACAAGTTAATTTACCTTTTGACTTTTGTTTCTATGGTAATACTTATAACAAATGTTTAATTGGTTCAAATGGTGTAATCACTTTTGATTTAGTTAACAATACAGCTGGAGGAACATGTAGTTGGAGTATGTACGGTTCAACTGGAGCAAATTTACCGGTAAGTGGACATTCAGCTTTAATTGAAAATTCAATTTTTGGAGTATTTCATGATATCAATCCAACTAATGGTGGAAATGTTGGTTGGCAATTAATTACATTACCTACAGGTTGTAGAGCATTAGTAGTATCTTGGTATAATGTACCAATGTATTCAAATGACACTACAAACGATTATACTGGAATGATAGTTTTATATGAAAATTCAAATATTATTGAAGTTTATGTAAATAAAAAAAGAATAACTACTTATTCAGGTTCTGGTGTTGAAGGAATGTGGAATGATGGAAATGCAGTAATTGGTATTCAAAATGCTACAGGTACTTTAGCTTCTGTTCCTCCAGGAAGAAATGTTTTAGACCCTAACTGGACTTCAACAAATGAAGCTTGGCGTTTTGTTCCATCTGGAAGTTCAATTGCATCAATTAAATGGTATCAAGGCGCAGGAACAACAGGTCCTGTAGTTGGAACAACACCAGTAATTAATGTATGCCCTACTGCTACAACAACATACACAGCAGAAATTACTTATACACTTTGTAACGGTACAACCTTAAAGCAATCAGACCAAACAACAGTTACAGTAAATGCTTCAAAATCATGGAATGGTTCAGCAGGTACTAATTGGAACACTGCTGCAAACTGGACACCTTCAGGTGTACCTACATCAACAGAAAGTGTATTAATTCCAAATACAACAAACAAACCGATTATTTCAAGTGGTTCAGCTGCATATGCATGTAGTATAAACATTCAATCTGGAGGTATATTAACTGTAAACCCTGGAAATTCAATTACTGTTACAAATGCTGTAAATGTTGCAGCTGGTGGAAACATGATTATTGAAAACACTGGAAGCTTAGTACAAATTAACAATGTTACAAATTCTGGTAATATTCAATACAAAAGAACGGCAAACATAAGAAGACAAGATTATGTTTATTGGTCAACGCCAGTAGCTGGATTTGCAAATAGCGCCGTATCACCTGGAACAAGTTTAGGTTACCAATATAAATGGTTACCAACAACGGCAGCTGTAAATAATTTTGGTAATTGGACTTACGCTAATGAAACTATGGTATTAGGTAAAGGTTATTGTTTAAGAGGACCAGATTCTTATTCATTAACTGCATTAACAAATTATACAGCTACATTTACTGGTGTTCCAAACAATGGTAATATTGCAATTCCAATTAGTAGAGGAACTTATAATGGTGTAAATTATAATACTGTAGTTTCAACTACATTAGGAACTAAAGATGATGATAACTGGAATTTAGTAGGAAACCCATATCCTTCAGCGATTCATGCAATTAATTTCTTAACTTTAAACACTAATATTGCTGGATTCGTTAATATTTGGACGCATGGAACATTACCATCTTCATCAATTTCAGATCCATTTTATAACAACTACGTTTATAATTATACACCTACAGATTACATAACATATAACTCTGTTGGAGCTTCAAGTGGAGCAGGTGCTTTTAATGGTTATATTGCTGGTGGTCAAGGTTTCTTTGTATCGATGTTACATACAAGTGCTGCAGCTACTGAAAATTTAATTTTCAACAATTCATTAAGAAGCAGTACGTATAACAACTCTGTATTTTATAGAAATTCAAGCGAAGAAATTAATTCAGATGATTTAGAAAAACATAGAATTTGGTTTGATATTATTCATCCAAATGGCTCAAATGTTAGATCTCTTTTAGGTTATGTTGAAAATGCTACTAATCAAGAGGATCGTTTATTTGATGCATTTGCAAATGAAAAATTATCTTTAAATATTTTCTCTTTAATTGGAGATGATGAAATGGTTATCCAAGGTAGAAAACTACCATTTGACAAAAATGATAAAGTTAATATTGGAGTTGCCGTTCCTCAAGATGGATTATATAAAATTGCTTTAAGCAATATTGATGGTTTATTCTTAGAGCCAAATTAAAAACATTTATATTGAAGATAAATTAATGAATTCAATTTTCAATTTGAAAAACGCACCTTATTCGTTTATTGCAAATAAAGGAGTTATTAAAGATCGATTTATAATTCGTTTTTCTAAAAATGAAAACATTACAGAAATCACAAATCAATTACAAGTTTTCGACAATAATGTATTAACTATTGAATCAGATAATTTAAAAATTAAAGACATTTTAATTTACGATACATTAGGTAAATTGTTAGTAAATAAAAACAATATACAAGATACAAATTATCAAGTAAACAGCTTAAATAGAACATATAGTATGTTAATTGTAAAAGTTACTTTAGAAGACAACTCAGAAGAAGTAAGAAAAGTAATGTACTAATAGTATTTTAAGAATCTCCAAAAAGACCTTTGCTTTAAATAGTAAAGGTCTTTTTCATTTGTATAAGCCTCGCGTTCAAATGAAATATTTTTATATGCTTTTTGCCAATTACGAAACTTAATATAACCAAATAAAAACTCAATTATATATACTATAAAAAAAGGAACAACCATCATTTCTAATTGTTGTCTTAAATGAATACGTTCATGATTTAACAATACGACATCTTGTTTATCTATTTTTTCAGATAAAACAATAAATGGAAATAAAGTTATTCCCCTCACCCATTTTGGTGTTAAATATTTAAATACAATAACTATCATCTATACAAAGTTGCTAAAAATACTTATATAAAACATACTTGTTATAAACTTAATGTAATTGGGTAGATTACTATATAAAAAAAGACCACTAAATAGTGGTCTTTTTTTCATGATAAGGAAAATCTTCATCAAAATTATTTTCTTTTAATTTTAGTCGTAAACGGTAAAAGTTAGTCCCAACCGTACGTAAAGAAACACTAAGCAATGATGCAATATCTTTATGAGACAACTCAAAAGGTTGAAAAGCAGCATAGAGCTTTTCCGTTTTACTTAAAAACTCAATTTTTTCTACCTCAACAATAATATCTTTAAACTCTTCGGCATAAACTTGTTTAAAATCGTTCCAACTTTTTACATCTTTAGGATTACTTTTTAAATCGAATGAAAAAACTTGTAATTCATTTTTTTGTTGTTCAATATTTACTTTTTCCCAACCTCTTTTAATTTTATTTAAAACAAATAACCAATTTGTATAAAGTGCAAGAGTAATAATAAGTACAGAGATTAATAAATTTAAAAATAAGGTAATATACTCTCCATACTCAAAATTTGTATTCTTCATTAAAAAAAGAACCATCAAAAAATATAAAATATCTTGACAATAATAGGCAATAAATAAAATTAAAAAAACTTTTTTATAGATACCATCAAACAATTCTGTACTCAAATCAGATTTTATTTTTCTCAATCCAATCAAAAAAACACCAAAAAGAATAAAATCATACCCTAACTGTATGTATACATTATAGATAAGATTCGAATTAGAACGATCAAAAATGAGTTTGTTTTCAGAACCACTCGCTATAAAATATTGAATTCCAAAAAAAACAAATCCTACAAGTAAAACAAACCCTAGATACTTATAAATAGAATAATTAACTGTTTTCTTATTGAACAAATAAACTATCAGTACTGGTACCAAAAGTGCTATATTTTCACTAACTGCACCGTATAAATCAAATAAATAATTGGTTGTATTCGAATAAAAATTCAAATAGAGCCACATTCCTGATAAAGAAAAATATAAATATGAAAACAAAGTTAAAAAACGTTCAAAATCAGTTTGACGATAACTTTTAATTATAAACAACAGAAAACCGATGGCGCTAAAAATAAAGGTTAAATGACTGATAAACATAGTTGTAGTAGTTTTGTAGTAGTCTTATTGATGCTTTGTAGTACTGTAAAATCTTATAACAATAAATATAACAAATACTTTTACATCCATCAAAAACTATAGTTGTTTGTTGCATCAAAACTAACTATTATTTTTTAATTAAACCAAAAGATTTTATTTAAAAACAACCAACATTAAAGACTATGAAAGAAAAACTACTATCAACTTTCTTGTTCATTTTATTAAATAATTTCTCCTTTTCACAAGTTGGAATCGGAACTATAAATCCCGACCCGTCTTCAATTTTAGACATCAATTCCACTACAGGAGGAATCTTAATTCCAAGAATGACAATGGCAGAAAGAAATGCAATTACAAGTCCTGCAACAGGTTTGCTAATTTTTCAAATTGACAACACGCAAGGATTTTGGTATTATAACGGTACAGTATGGACCAATTTTTCAGCCCCAACTACAGGCTGGAGTATTATTGGAAACACAGGTACTAACGCTACTAACTTCGTAGGTACATCTGACGCTCAAGATTTTGTATTAAAAACCAATAATACAGAACGACTAAGAATTCAAAAAACAACAGGCAATATTGGAATAAACAACAACAACCCAACAAACAAATTACACATTACTGGAACAAGTCCAGCCATTAGAGTAGTTGACGGATTACAAGCCTCTGGATATGTAATTACTTCAGATGCTAGTGGTAATGCATATTGGGGCGACCCAACAGGGTTAGTTTTTGCAGGTCCAAGTTACGATTGGAATTTTGTTTCCGGTTCAACTTTTGCGGATCCCATTTCTCATTGGGGACCAACAGTCATTGGAAGAACAGGATCAACTCTGCATCATTTAGATGTAGATAATGGCACAATTAGTGGTTCTACTTTTGGAATTGGAGACGTAGAAATCATTTCTGATGGAAATAATGAAATCATTTTTAATCAAAATTTTGTTCCTATTACCGATAATACTGCAGCATTAACAGTAGGAACGAGTACGAATCGTTGGAATACAATTTACGCTGCAAATGGTACTATTCAAACTTCAGACAGAAATCAGAAAAAAAACATTCAAACCATTACTTACGGACTTACAGAACTTCTTCAACTTAGACCAGTTAGTTATTATTGGAAATCTGAAAAACACAATGCTATTGAAATTCCTAATGACAAAAAACAATTAAAATTAGGTTTGATTGCACAAGAAGTTCAAAAAATTATTCCAGAAGTGGTTTATACTTCTTCTTATAATGCCTTAAATCCTGAAAACGAAACACAACTAACTAAAGTTGAAAACGATTTGCTAGGGATAAATTATGAAGAATTAATACCTGTATTAGTTAAAGCTAAACAAGAACAAAATAATACTATTAAAGCTTTACAAGACAAAATAAATGAATTAACTAAAAATGTAAATTCTATTATCAATAAATAATTATGAAAAAGATATATATATTGCTTTTAACCCTTTACTGCTTACTTTCATTTGGACAAGTTGGAATCGGAACGGTTACACCTAACAATAGTGCAGCTTTAGATATTACAAGTACAACTAAAGGTCTTTTAATTCCAAGAGTTACACAAGCTCAAAAAACAGCTATTCCATCACCAGTTAAAGGATTATTAGTGTACCAAACAGACGCCACAGCTGGATTTTGGTATTTTAACGGAACAGTTTGGACACCTTTTGGAGGTTCAAGTAACAATTGGGATTTAACAGCAAATTCAGGCACAACACCTACAACAAATAAACTTGGAACATTAGACAACAACCCTTTAATTTTAAAAGCAAACAACACTGAAGCTGCTCGAATTCTTAGTAATGGAAACATTGGAATAAACAACACAACACCTACTTCCAAGTTAAACATTAAAACTACTACAACTCCAATTTTTACACAAAACTTTGAAAGTTTCACACCTGTTCCCTACACTATTAGCACAAATAGCGCAGATCCAATTTACACATTCGCTACTTGTACTACGGCAACAAATTTATGGAGATTCAATACAACAATAACAACGAATTATCCTTGCGCTGGTTGTAGTGGAAATAGTGCTGTAATTAAATTAGGAACTTGTACGGATCAAGACGCTACCTTAGTGGTAAAAATTGGTGCATTTGCTGAACCATTTATTAATGTCAATTTTAATTATGGATATAATTATTCTTTACTACCCGACACTTTTAAAGTTGATTTATATAATGAAACTTTAAACACTATTGAAAGCACACTAGTTTTAAAATCTTTTGATGCTTTTGACCAAACGTATTCAGAAACATTACCTATTACACCTGGAAACAATTATAGTTTACGTTTTCGATTTATTTTTAAAGGGACAACTTCTAATTTGTATGGTGTTCAAGTAGATAATATTACTGTAATTCCCCAAAATCCTGCTTTACGAATTGAAGACGGAAATCAAGCTATGGGATTTGCTCTTATTTCAGATGCTAACGGAAATGGAACTTGGACAAATCCGGGTTCTGCTACTCCAGATGATGATTGGCGTTTTAATTCAGGAAGTTTAGATACAGATCCAATTTACAGAACTGGATTAACAAAAGTTGGTTATTCTGGAACAGCAAGAACACCTTTAGATATCTATAATAATCTAGGAGAAGGAACACAAGTTGGTGTTGGTTCAAATGAATACATTGTAGATGGTTTAAATGAATTTCTTGTATCTAATTCCATTATACCAAGTGTTGATAATAGTATTTCAATAGGACGAAGTGGTTTAAGATGGAGTACAATATATGCTACAAATGGAGTCATAAATACTTCTGACGCAAGAGAAAAAGAAAAAATCGAACCCATAAAATATGGTTTAAGTGAAATTATGCAATTACAACCTGTTTCTTACTTCTGGAAAAAAGATGTGGACCCAAATCCGTCCAGAAAAATTGGTTTTATAGCACAAGATTTACAAAAAGTGTTACCTGAAACGGTTCAAGACAAAGAATGGACTGTTAAAAAAGGAACGTTAACTCAAATAAAAGCAGAGCATTTAGGTGTAAGTTATAGTGAAATTTTACCAGTAGTTGTAAAATCGATTCAAGAAAACCAAGTTACATTAATTGAGCTAAATTCTCAAATTGACAACTTAATTAAAAAAGTATCTCAAGAAAACAAAAAGTAAAAATGAAAAAAACGATATACATATTTCAGTTTATACTACTTTGCTCAACATTTTCTTGGGCACAAGTAGGAATCAACACGTCTACTCCAGACCCAAGTGCAGCCTTAGACATACCTGACACTACAAGAGGAATTTTAATTCCAAGAATGACACTAGTACAAAGAAATGCAATACCAACGCCTGCAACAGGTTTATTAATTTATCAATCAGATAATACACCCGGATTTTATTATTATAATGGAACAATCTGGACAAGCTTTGCAGGTAGTGGTAGTGGCTGGGGATTAAATGGAAATTCTGGAACGAACCCAAGTACAAATTCACTTGGAACAACTGACAATCAAGGTTTAAGTATCGTAACAAACAATACTGAAGCAATTCGAATTTCAGAAACGGGTAACATTGGTATTGGCACTTCAAATCCAACTACAAAACTACATTTAAACGGTTCTGTCCTTCTTTTTACTCTTCAAGATGGTTCTGAAGGCAATAATAAAGTTTTAGTTTCAAATGAATTTGGAGTGGCAACATGGAAAAATAAGCCTTTAGCTCTAATGGATGATTTCGATTGGATTTTTACTCCTGGCGGATACAACAATCTTCATCCTATATACCATAGAGGCCCTGTAAAAATTGGAGGAACTTCACCATCAACTCTAAATCTACATGTAACCAATGGAGCTGCTAGTGGCACTAAAGTGTTTATGGGTTCTGTAGAATACATGATTGACGGAGTGAATGAATTTCAAATAAGTCATCGTTTTTCTCCAATATCTGGATTGTCTCCAAATGTAGGTTCAGCAACCAATAGATGGTCAGCCATTTATGCAGTAAACGGAACTATAAACACTTCAGACGAAAAGGAAAAAACAGACATTCAAAACTTAAAATACGGTTTAAATGAAGTTATGCAATTAAACCCTATGCAATTTAAATGGAAAGTAGAAAAAGTTGGTTCACATACTGTTCCAGAAAACAAAAAAGAACAAAAATTAGGATTTATGGCACAAGAATTACAAAAAGTACTTCCAGAAGTTGTTGAAACACATCAATGGAAAGAACTGGAAGAACAACCTGGTAAATTAGTGGAAGTAGAAATGCCTATCCTAGGTGTTAGTTATAGTGAAATCATCCCTGTAGTGATTAAATCCATTCAAGAACAAAACGATTTCATCGTTCAAATGCAAGAAAAAATTAAAGTTTTAGAAAAGTTTTTAGAAGACAATAAAAAGAAATGATTGTAAATCAAGTATAGTTTTTTTGTTTAGGTTAGATAGATTGAAATTGAATTTCAATCGCATATCTAGGAGACCTCTTCTTTATAGTTGAGGTCTTTCTATATTATATACTTTCAAACTGTATTGTTAATTATTTAAAAACATTAGCTTCAATTCAGGCAAAGTTGTTAAATTTGTCGATATGAATGATCAATTAAATCCGAACAACTTAAAAGAAGGTGAAGATTTTTATTACACGCCTGAAGGTTATAAATGTTTCACTGAAAAATACCACTTAAAAAGAGGGTATTGTTGTAAAAGCGGATGCCGTCATTGCCCTTATGGTTTCGACAAAAAAACAGGTACTATCAAAAAATAAAAATGGATATTCAATTATTTAAATATAGAATCAAAATTTACAAAACCTACCACAGGTCTGATATACGTTATCCCTAGTTATTAATTTGGGCATGCCCTTGTTGCATAACTAATGTAAAGCAATCAAATATCATTCGCAACAAGGTCGGGCTGTTCGCACTACACGGTAGTTTGCTGCCATCCCTCATGCATCGTTTTCAAAACAACAATAACTTAATAAACAAAACATGACTTTTAAAGAACAAATACAACAAGGTATTCCATCGGTTTTACCGCAACCAAAACAATACGAAACTTCAATTAATCACGCACCAAAGCGTAAAGAAATATTAACTGACGAAGAAAAAAAATTGGCTTTACAAAATGCATTACGCTATTTTGAACCAAAACATCATGCCGAATTAGTACCAGAATTTAAAAACGAATTAGAAACGTATGGTAGAATTTACATGTATCGTTTTCGTCCAGATTATGAAATGAAAGCGCGTCCAATTTCAGAATATCCTGGAAAATCGGAACAAGCAAAAGCAATCATGTTAATGATTCAAAATAACTTGGATTATGCTGTAGCGCAACATCCACACGAATTAATTACTTATGGCGGTAACGGTGCTGTTTTCTCAAATTGGGCTCAGTATCTGTTAACCATGAAGTATTTATCAGAAATGACTGAAGAACAAACGTTAGTTATGTATTCTGGTCATCCTATGGGTTTATTCCCATCACATAAAGAAGCTCCAAGAGTAGTTGTTACAAATGGTATGGTAATTCCTAACTATTCTAAACCGGATGATTGGGAAAGAATGAACGCTTTAGGGGTTTCTCAATACGGACAAATGACTGCTGGAAGTTATATGTATATTGGTCCACAAGGAATTGTTCACGGTACTACAATTACCGTTTTAAATGGTTTCAGAAAAATTAAAAAATCGCCTTCTGGAGGTTTATTCGTAACTTCTGGTTTAGGAGGAATGTCGGGAGCTCAACCAAAAGCAGGAACAATCGCAGGCTGTGTTACGGTTTGTGCCGAAGTAAATCCAAAAATTACAAAAATCAGACACGAACAAGGTTGGATTCATGAAATTATTGAAGATTTAAATGCTTTAGTAACTAGAGTTAAAACAGCTTTAGAAAACAAAGAAGTGGTTTCTATTGCGTATTTAGGAAATGTTGTTGACGTTTGGGAAAAATTTGACCAAGAAAATTTACATATCGATTTAGGTTCAGATCAAACTTCATTACACAATCCTTGGGCGGGTGGTTACTACCCTACTGGTTTTACTTTTGAAGAATCTAATGAAATGATGGCAAATAATCCTGAACAATTCAAAGTAGAAGTTCAAAAAACATTACGCCGTCATGCAGCAGCTATCAATAAACATACAGATAAAGGAACGTATTTCTTCGATTATGGAAATGCCTTCTTATTAGAAGCTTCTAGAGCTGGTGCAGATGTTATGAATCCAAATCCAACTTTAGGAAGAGAATTCAAATATCCATCGTATGTTCAAGATATCATGGGACCAATGTGTTTCGACTATGGTTTCGGACCTTTCCGTTGGGTATGTGCGTCAGGAAACCCGGATGATTTAGCTAAAACAGACAAAATTGCTTGTGATGTTTTAGAAGAAATGATGAAAAATTCGCCAGTTGAAATTCAACAACAAATGGCAGATAATATTCAATGGATTAAAGGTGCTCAAGAAAATAAATTAGTAGTTGGTTCTCAAGCGCGTATACTTTACGCTGACGCTGAAGGAAGAATTAAAATTGCTGAAGCCTTCAACAAAGCTATTGCTAACGGAGAAATTGGATACGTGGTTCTAGGAAGAGATCATCATGATGTTTCTGGTACAGATTCACCATATAGAGAAACTTCAAACATTTATGATGGTTCTCGTTTTACTTCAGATATGGCCATTCATAACGTAATTGGAGATAGTTTCCGCGGGGCAACTTGGGTTTCTATTCACAATGGTGGTGGCGTAGGCTGGGGAGAAGTAATTAACGGAGGTTTTGGTATGGTTCTTGATGGTACTAAAGAAGCGTCTAAACGTTTGGAAATGATGCTGTTCTGGGATGTTAACAACGGAATTTCAAGAAGAAGCTGGGCAAGAAATGAAGGCGCAGTTTTCGCTATAAAAAGAGCTATGGAAGTACAACCTTTATTGAAAGTAACGCTTCCTAATTTAGTGGATGATAATTTATTAATTTAAATACAATGCTATGAAACTAATTAAACTACTTCCGATTTTAGGACTTTTTATCCTAACTTCATGTTCTACTGTATATGTAAATACAGATTATGACAAAAAGGCAAATTTTGCTGATTATAAAACGTATGCTTACAACAAAACGAGCATCGATAAAGCTGAAATTTCTGACTTGGACAAAAAAAGAATTTTGTATGCCATTGATGATGTTATGCCATCAAAAGGATTTACAAAATCTGAAAATCCGGATGTGTTAATTAGTATTTTCACGAAAGAAAGTGAACGTGTAAATATTTATAACAATATGGGTTGGGGCTACGGTTATGGCTGGGGCTGGGGTCCATATTGGGGAATGAATTATTCTACTACTACAACTACACCTCAAGGAACTTTATTTATCGACATCATCGACAATAAAACTAAAGAATTGGTTTGGCAAGGAAGTGGTTCAGGATATTTAACAACAAATTCAGATAGAAAAGACGAAAGAATTGCTGAATTCGTAACTAAAATCTTAGAAAAATATCCACCAGTTGTAAAACAATAGTTTTAAAATAATATCAAATTAAAAAAGTCACGAAATTTCGTGACTTTTTTTTGCAAAACATTTATTTTCACATACATTAGCAAAAAAAAATTATGAAAAAATATTACTCCAATCTACTTTTAATAACCATAATTATTTTACTACAATCTTGTAGTTCAACAAATCAATTAACGCTTACCGTAACAGAACCAGCTCCTGTTTATATCAATAAAAATATTACTAAAATTGGTATCATCAACAGAAGTATTCCCGATAAAAAATATGAAGCATTTGATGCTATAGATAAAATATTAACTTTAGAAGGTAAAGAATTAGATAAAAAAGGTGGTATTGCAGCTATCGAAAATCTTAAAGATGAACTTTTAAAAAACAATAGAATACAAAGCGTAGTGGTAATTGATAGTGTTGATTTTAAAAAATACGGAATCGATCAATTTTCAGCTGAATTAACATGGGCAAAAATTGATGAAATTTGTAATAAACACAACATTGAAGCACTTTATGAACTTTCTTTTTACGATACTGATTCTAACATAAATTACAAAACAATTACAAGTCAGGTAAACAATAATTTTGGAATTAAAATCCCAATTATTGAACATGAAGCAACTGTAAACACTCTAATTAAATCAGGTTGGAGAATTTACGACAACAAAGACAAGGTGATAAGTGATTATTATACGACAGCAAAAACAGTAACTTTAAGCGGAAGAGGAATCAACCCTTTAAAAGCATTTGAAACCATTTTAGGAAGAAAAGATGCAGTTATAAATGTATCTAAAAACATGGGATACGAATACGCTTTAAGAATCTTACCATATAACCATAGAGTTTCTAGAGATTATTATGTAAAAGGAACAAATAATTTTGCAATTGGACAACGAAGAGCACAAGCAGGAAAATGGGATAATGCAGCAGAACTTTGGTTATTAGAAACGAACAATCATGATCCAAAAATTGCCGGAAGAGCGTGTTACAATATGGCCATCATCAATGAAATTAATGGTGATTTAGATAAAGCCATCGAATGGGCAACTAAATCGTACACAGATTATAACGATAAAATTGCTTTACGTTATTTAAATGTCTTAAAAAACAGAAAAGCAAAAACCAATCAATTAGAACAAGAAACCAATTAGGCTTTTCGGAAAATTATTTTGTATGATAAAAATCATAATTTGATATAAAATTTATTGTAATTTTACGTCAAACATCACACATATATTTATGGAAACGCATTTTGAAAGCAACGCACTGATAGACAGACTTCCAGCGCATTTAAAACAATTTATTAAACCTCAAGATTACGCTGATTACACTCCAATTAATCAAGCAGTTTGGCGTTATGTAATGCGTAAAAACGTTGATTATCTATCAAAAGTTGCTCACAAATCATACTTAGAAGGATTAGAAAAAACAGGATTAGAGATTGAAAACATTCCGAATATGTACGGAATGAACCGAATTTTAAAAGAAATTGGTTGGGCGGCTGTTGCCGTTGACGGATTTATTCCACCAAGTGCTTTTATGGAATTTCAAGCGTATAATGTTTTAGTAATTGCTTGCGATATTCGCCAATTAGAAAATATAGAATACACTCCTGCTCCAGATATTATTCATGAAGGTGCTGGCCACGCTCCTATTATTGCCAATCCGGAATATGCAGAATATTTACGTAGATTTGGAGAAATTGGATGTAAAGCCATTTCATCTGCGAGAGATTATGAATTATACGAAGCTGTTCGTTTACTTTCTATTCTAAAAGAAGCTGAAGGAACACCAGAAGAGGAAATTAAAGCTGCTGAAGAACAAGTAGATTTTCTACAAAATAACATGGGTGAATTATCTGAAATGTCTAAAATCAGAAATTTACATTGGTGGACTGTTGAATATGGTTTAATTGGAACTGTAGATAATCCTAAAATTTATGGTGCCGGTTTACTTTCTTCAATTGGGGAAAGCGCTTGGTGTATGACCGATAATGTAAAGAAATTACCTTATGATATTTCTGCTGCCGATCAGAGTTTCGACATCACAAAACCTCAACCTCAACTTTTTGTAACGCCAGATTTCGCACAATTAAGTTCTGTATTAGAAGAATTTGCCAACAAAATGGCCTTAAGAACTGGTGGTTTATCTGGGATTCAAAAACTTATTAAATCTAAAGCTTTAGGAACAATTGAATTAAGTACAGGTTTACAAATTTCAGGTGTATTTACGAATGTAATTGAAAACGAAGGAAAACCAGTTTACATTCAAACTACTGGAAAAACTGCTTTAGCTTATAGAGAAAAAGAATTAGTGAGTCATGGAACAGAAGCTCATGCTGAAGGTTTCGGATCACCTATCGGAATGCTAAAAGGAATCAATTTAGCCATTGAAGATATGGGGCCAAGAGATTTACGCGCTTACGACATTTATGAAGGCGAGCAAATCACTTTAGAATTTGAAGGAAACATTAAAGTTTCTGGAGAAATTGTTACTGGGACAAGAAATTTACAAGGTGAAATTTTATTAATCAAATTCAAAAATTGTACAGTTACTCATGGTGACACTGTATTGTTTGCACCTGAATGGGGAATTTACGATATGGCTGTTGGTAAAAAAGTTACTTCCGCTTTTTCCGGTCCTGCAGACGTGAATAGTTTCGATATGATTACTCATGTACCTTCAACAACAACTATTAAACCTAAATTTTCAGCTGAAAGATTAGAATTAGAAAACTTATATAAAAACATAAGAAACTACAGAGAAAACAATAGTTCTGAAATTACTTTAAAAGAAGCATTTGCTGCTGTTTCTTCAAACCATCCTAAAGATTGGTTATTAAGTGTTGAAATTGCTGAATTAGCCGAAAAAGAACACAATTCAGAATTAGTTGAAAAAGTTTTAAATCATTTAGAAAAAGTAAAAATGGAACGACCTGAAGTAGCGCATTTAATCACAGACGGTTTGCAATTAATTTTCGAAAAGGAAAACGTATAACGTAACTTTTGTTACTTAGTTTTATATCTAATGCCCATATCTTTGAAAAAAAAGTTATGGGCATTTTAGATTTATTAGGATTTGGAGACAAATCAAAAAGCATAGCAGAATTTACTCAAAAAGATGCAATTATTATTGATGTAAGAACCTACGAAGAGTTCGCATCGGGTCATATTAAAAATTCAAAAAACATTCCTTTACAAATTATCGAAACTAAAATTTCCGATATTAAAAAATTGAATAAACCTGTAATCGTATGTTGCAAAAGTGGCATGAGAAGCGCTCAAGCCAATGCAATTTTAAACCGCAATGGAATTGAATCTATGAATGGTGGCGGATGGCAATCTTTAGAATCTAAATTATAAACAACAACCAAACCGGGATAATACATCCTCAACACATATTTTTATATTTAAAAAAGGGTTAACTTAATTAAGTTAACCCTTTTTCTTATAAATCTAAAATCAGAAATTCTACACGTCTGTTTTTTTGTTTACCTTTTTCTGTATCGTTTGTGGCTATAAACTTAGTTTCTCCATAACCTTTCGAAGATAAACGATTTCCATTCACTCCTTTCTTTAATAAATATTGCATTACTGCATTTGCTCTATTATTAGACAAACTCATATTATCTGTATCTGAACCTACAGCATCAGTATGACCTGATATTTCAATTTTCATACTTGGGTTATTCAATAAAATTGCATGTAATTTATCTAATTCTGCATATGATTCCGATAATAAGTCATACTTCCCAGAATCGAAGAATATATTATTCAATCGAATAACTTCTCCTTTTTCAATCGGACTCAAATATAAATCCACTTCAATTTCTTTATATTCATTTAGGTTTGTTATATCAATGTTTTCAGTTACGGCATAATACCCTTCTTTTTCAGCCATAAAACTATATTTCTGACCAAATGGCAATACAATTGAATAACTTCCGTCTACAGGATTTGAAATAGCCTTTCCAGAATTTGTATTGTTTTTTAAATTATTATATACAATTGGCACACTTAGTGTTTTCTTTGTTTTATTATCGTATACTTTTCCTTTAATTAAAACAACAGGATCAATTTTTACCGAATTATCTACTTCATAAATATCACTCGATTTACCAATATAAGCTTTATCTCCTTTTGCCGATAAGAAAATACTTAATTCATAATCTACAGAATTAATCACATTTCCTAAATTTTGAGGTTTCGACCAATTCGTCCAAGAATCATCTAATCGTTTCGATACAAATAAATCGAATGCTCCATATCCAGGATGACCTTTACTAGAGAAATAAAGTGTTTTACCATCGGATGCTAAAAATGGATTCGTTTCTTCTTCAAAAGTATTGATAACATTTCCTAAATTTTTAGGCTTAGACCAAGTATTATCAGGTTTTAATTCGCAAATGTATAGATCTTTAAAACCATAACCTCCATCTCGTTCTACAGAAATAAGTAAGTGTTTATTGTCGTTAGTTAAAAAATAAGCCACAAATTTATTTTTATTCTGATAATCTTCCATTACAACTTCTTGTGGAACATTCCAACCACTAATACTTCTACTCGCTATTGACAAACCTGGACCTTTAACAGAACCATCGCTATTATAAGTATTTCCAATTAAAAGCGTATTATTATCTGGTGAACATGATATTACAAAGTTATAATCATTGTTATTGATAGGTCTACCTAAATTTTTCATTTCAGACCAATTTCCGTTTGCATCTTTACTGCTAAACCAAACATCATCTTTTGTAGAATCTAAATTTAAACTACAATCTTTTCTAGCACAAAACAATGTTTTACCATCTGGAGAAATAACCGGATTTGCTTCCTCAAACTCTTTAGAAGAAATTGATTCTGGCATTTTTGTCATTTTAATATTTGGATTGAAAGATTCCACAACATCAATACTAAAAGGAACTTGAGTAATTTTTAAATTATCTACTGAAATTGATGTTTGTTTGTCAAGAATAAACCCAAATTTTGAACCATAATATAAATTTTCAGACGTTTGAAAAACCATAGTTCCATTAATAAAAAACTTTGTTAAATGAGCACGTTTTTCTATTCGTAAAAGATTTTTATTTCCTTTCCCTTTAACTATATCATTTTTTTCCCATTCTTTTAAATAATGAAACTCTTTGTTATAGTAATGATAAATTTGAAAATATCTATTCGCAGATAGTTGAAAAACCCTATAATCTGAATTATCTGAATAACCACAAAGTACAATTCCGTAATAAGCATTATCGGCAACTGAAGACTCTAATTGAATAGTTGCTTCTACATCAAAATCTGTCGTTCCTGCATCAAATGAAACGTCATATAAACTCCATTTTGAATTTTGAAGATGCGTATTTTCAATAAACATCTTACCTTTATCAACTGTTACATTATAACCGTCATTTGAAAGTGCCCAACCATTGGCATTGGTATCAAAATTGTCTTCAAATAATACTTTTTGACTGTAAACTATTGTTGTCATTAATGACAATAATAAATAATAAATTTTTTTAATCATATATATAAATAGCTTGGTTAAATTTTGTGTATTATTTTAATATTTAAATTAAACCTAATGAAAAATTAAATATTGACAAATATTATCTTCATAAAACAAAAGAAAATACGTATAAATACGTATTTTCTATACTTATCACAAACACAAATTATTTAATAATAATTTTTTCAGTAAACTTTTTACCTTCTTTAATAATTGAAATAATATAAATTCCCGAATTTAAATTAGTATTCGTAATTAAATCATTCATTTCAAAACTCATAACTTTTTGCCCTATCAAATTGTAAATTGAAACATTACTTCCTCTTAAATCTTCAGATATATTTATTGAAAACTCTCCATTTGAAGGATTTGGAAATAATTTAATAAAACTAGTAGTAACATTAAACTCTTCCTCAGAAAGCACACTATTGTTTTGTATACTAAACGGTGAAAATGTTGAAATTCCATTAACCAAATAAGTATATGGGTCTGTACCAGATAAAGCACCCGAAAATCCATCCCATAAAACACCATTAAAATGACCCATTTTTGCATTATTCCTATCAAATCCAGAAAGTTCCTGAGAAGTGTTCCATTGCAAACCTAAACTAACATTACTACCACCTGCTGTAGCTTCATTTATAAACCAAGTAGCATTAACTGCATTATTAGTTAATAAACTTCCTGGTATTTCTCCTGAATAAGTAGATGATATACCCGTCTCAACTCGTGCAGAAAAAGTATCATTTACACCCGAATTGGTCAATAAAACTGGATTAAAAGTAGTAGATGTTCCAATAGGTAAATTTACTATTCCTCTAGCTACATCAACATTTTCAACCGAAACTTTTCCTGTTCCGTTTGTAACGATATATGAAGTTAAATCTCCGGTTGCAGATGCTGTTTTTCCTTTTAAAATTAAACTATTATTATTTAAGGTAATTTTTGCTGAATTATTTAAAGAAGCTGTTCCATAAATATTCAAATTTCCAACATTAAGGTTTATGGGGGAAGCAACACTAATATTTCGAGCATATGCACTTGCCGATGTAGAAATTGAATATCCTGAAGGTATTGTTACATTATCAGAAGAATTTGGCACTAAAGTACTATTCCAATTATTTTTATTATTCCAATCTGAATTAACACTTCCATTAAAAGTGAAATCACCATTAAATTGAAATAATCCAAAATTATTATTAGAATTATATTCACCAAAGAAATATAATTTCCCATTTAATTCAAAGAATCCGTTTGGATTTGAACTAAAAGCACCATTTCCAACATCGAAAGCTAAATTTGTATTCACTTGTAAACCGTCACTTCTCCATACTTCTGCATTTGCTGGCGAACCTAAGTCGCGCGATTGCATCCATACAGAACCTTTATAAACTTTTAAATTTTGAGGATAACTTAAAGTAGAATGCACCACACTAGTACCTTCAATTGTACCATCAGTAACAATCAATTTAGAATTGGCTCCTGATCCAGAAAAATTATAATTTATGTACCATAATTTTTCATTATCTACTGCAGAATATGCAGAATCACTAATGTTATTATTTTCTGAGTTAAGTTTTATCGTTCCTGCAGTTGTACCATCAGTTCTCCAAAGTCCAAAATCTACACCATCATTTGCAATAAAAAAACAATAATTCCCAACTACTTTTAAATGTAATCCTTGAGCTTGTGTTGGTAATGAATTTCCACCAGGATTAATATTTTTCAACATAAATGTACCAGATGCGGTTCCATCACTAACATATGGTTCATATCCGTCAACAGTATTATGAGCAAAGAAAACTACTTTATTACCCAACTTAACCATATCTGAATTCACTATATAGAAAGGCTCCGTTACTGGAATCTGAGAAGTTCCAATATCAGTCCCATCAGTTTTCCATAATTTACCAGGATTTCCAACAGAAGAAGCTTTGAAAATCACATCAGATCCAATTTTACAAAATCCAGCTGGAGCGCTACCAGAAATTCCGGTCATAATATCTTTAACAATATATGTACCTATAGTTGTTCCATCAGTCCTCCAAATTTCAACTCCATTTGTAGCATCTTTGGCTGAAAAATAAAGAACATTTCCATCTAAAGAATAATTTTTTTTATGACCTTCAACGCTATAATAAATATTAATTTCAGATAAACTTGTAGTACCTAAAGTCTTCACTAAAACAGTTCCTGCAGGAGTTCCATCCGTTTTCCAAATCTTATCAGTTGCAGAAATAGATGGAGTAAAAGTTGTAACGGAAGTAATTACATATACAAAATCTTGTGCTGGAATTATTTTAGAAATTGTTTCACCTCCAAGATTAGAAATCCCTACTGTTCCTGCATTCGTTCCATCAGTTACAACTAATCTGTTTGAACCTGAACCAGAATAAAAAGCTTTACCATTCCACACACAATTATTCCATGGAATTTGAGAAGTAGACAATGCATTTGGGTTTAATGTAGAAGTTACATCTTTAACCAAAGTAGGCTGCTGGCTGAAACCCAATAATGCAGTTAATAAAAAAAAAAGATAATGTTTTTTCATAATATAAAGTTTTAACAAATTTATAGCATGCCTAAATACAAAAAAATACGTATAAATACGTATATTAATTAAATCAGTTTGTTGTTTTTTGCTTTTTGAACTGCTTCCAATTTATTATGCACCTGTAGTTTATTATAAATATTTTCTACATGTTTTCGTATTGTCCCTACAGACAAAAAAAGGTTTTCTGCTATAACTTGATATTTCAAACCTTTACTCAGTTGTTCTAGAACTTCAATTTCTCTTGTTGTTAAAACTATATCTTCATTTTCAGATTCGAAAACAATAGGTTCTCTTAACAATTTTAAGGTTTTTAAAGCAATTGAAGGTGTCATGGCGGCACCACCCGCTAAAGTATCTTGTATGCCGTTAAATAATTCTTGTGGATTCACTTCTTTTAAAAAATATCCATCCGCTCCGGCTTTAATTGCTTTAAAAATATTCTCATCATTATCAAAAACAGTCAGCATGATTATTTTAATATGTGGAAATTTATTTTTCACTAATTCTGTGGCTTCAATACCATTCATTTTTGGCATTTCAATATCCATTAGAATTAAATCGATATTATGATTTTTATCCAGTTTTTGCATCAAATCTACACCTTCAACTGCGGTAAATTTGATTTCAATTTCATTAAAAAAAGATAATTTTTCTTGGATCGCTTTTTGTAGAAAAGTATTATCGTCAACAATTGCAATTTTTATCATTTTGAAAATGTATTTATATAAATATATAAGTTTAGCAATATAATTATTACTACAACAATTAGGACAACTATTTCTATTCTAGCTTTTTTCATACTGGATTAAAATCCAAATGTAGCAGAATAGATTATGTGAGTAAATACGTAATTTATCGTATTTAACTTAAATTGTAATAGTTATATGAGTTCCTTTTTCGGTTGAATTCAATTGAAATTGTCCGCCAATTTCTTCTATTCGCTTTTTCATGTTATGAAGTCCATTTCCTTGAACAATATCATCAAATTTAAATCCAACTCCATCATCAAAAATATCAAACACTAATGCATTATTAATTTCTTTAGCAGAAATTTCAATATTTTGAGCATTTGCATGTTTAATAGCATTATTTACTGCTTCTTGTATCACTCTATAAATATTAATACCTTGTAAAGAAGAAATTTTCATTTGACTTAACGAATCGTCAATAGTAAATTTAAAATTAGTTTGTAAGGATGAAATTTGAGCTTTTTCAATAAAATTCAATAAGCGACTACGCAAATCAACGATATTAATATCATGGCTATTCATGGCCCAAATGGTATCACGAAGCTCTACAATTGTATCTTTTGTAAAGTTGCTTATTTTACTAAGATGATTTGAAATTTTATCATCTATATTCGGAAATCCAAATTTTAAATTTTCTACGGAAGAAATGATAAAAGTTAATTGAGCACCAATATTATCATGCAAATCTCTCGAAATTGTTAACCGTTGTTCTTGCAATTTATTTTGAGTTTCAATTGCTGCAATGGCATTTTTCAATTCAAATTCATGCTCTTGTTGTTTGTTTTTAAGCTTTTGCTGACGGAAAAACAAATATCCAATAATTACACTAGAAAGGATTAAAAATGATGCAAAAATTAACCAATACGTTTTCTTTTCATTTTCTTCTTCTTTTTCTAAAATTTGATTTTTGGCAATTAAAAGTTGTTTCTGTTTTTTCTCTGTTTGGTATTTGACTTCCATTTTTGCCAATGCTTCATCTCGCTCAACATTGTATATTGAATCTCTAAGTTTAATGTAATTTTCCTGTTCTTTTATCGTTTCAGAAAGATTGTTTCTTTTCTTATTGTATTTCGCTTTCTGAAAATAATAATCGCGAAGTTTCTCTGCTACATTACATTTTTTTGAATATTTAAAAGCTAAATCGAAATACTTGTCGGCATCTTCAAACTCATTTAATTCAGATGCAATGGTTGCTAAATTGGTATAATAAGTTGCATATTCATAATCTGCAACCGTTTGCATTTTCATTTTGACTTTATAATCGATAATTTTTTTGGAACGTACTATCCACTTTTTTGCTTCCGCGAATTTCTTCTGTTTTAAAAGTGTATTTCCAATGTTATTATACGTGTTATCTAGTATTAACGTATCTTTTCCTTTTACATATTTGAAATTTAATTTATGATAATACAAAGCCAATTCAGGTTTATTCCAATCATCATAATTAATCGCAATAGCATTTAATGCTGAATGATAATCTGTACCTTTTGAAGCTTTATCATTGGTAAATGTTTGAAGCGCTTTTTTACCATAAAAAATTCCTTTTTCATAATTTTCAAAATCATGATAATCATAAGAAATATAAGTATATAAATGTCCAATATAATTAGTTTTTTTCTGACTTTCAGCTATTTTTAACGCTTCAATTCTATAGTTAATAGCTTTGTCATATTGACCTTTACCGTTATAAATATGACCTAAATTATTATAAACTGTTAATAACGAATTATGACTTTTTCCTTCTTTAAGTTTAGGGATAGCAATATTAGCGTAATAAATTGCACTATCTGCAGAACCAAAATCAGCTTGACGAGCGCTTTTACAAAAATAAAACTCGCCTTCATCTGCTACAGAAACGATAGCTTTTTTGGCTTTTTTAAAATAATAATCTGAAGAATCCTGGGAAGTATATGCTTTGACTAAAATTTTTTGCAAATTTTGACAAAAGGATTGCAAAGAAAATAAAACGAAAATAAAACAAGTAATTTTTTTAATCATTGTATCTGCATTTTTTATAAAGTTACTTATTTTTTTTCAGAAATTAACTTTAAAAAAAATTCTTGCAATGAAACAATTTCAGCACCAATTAATTTGAAATCATTTTTGAAAGTAACATCAAAATTTTTACTAATTAAAACCTTTTCGTTCAATTGTTTTTCTTTTAAATGCAACGAATAAATTGTTGCTTTAAGTTCACTTATCTTCTTATAATGTTCTGATCTGATTTGATTGTTGTTTTTCAACAAACAATAAATCCACAAAAACAATAAAAATATCAATATGGCAAAAGTGAAAATCATAAAGCATAAGTTTTCTACAAAATTGAACCAATTATGCTTTTAGTACAATACGAAATTTGTCGTATTTAATGTAAAAATTTTTGAATTTCTTGTTGATTGGAAACGGTTTCTCCTTCAATTTCTACTTTCCATTTCATAATTTCTACAAAGGAATATAATTTAAAAAGCTCTTCTTTCAATCGTTTCTTAGCATCAGTTTTTAATGTTGAAGCATTAATTTTCTTATTCAGATTTTCTCGAGCTATTTTATTGATTTTATTATAATCTTGACCTTCAAATTCATTAAAAGTACTTTGATCAATATTATAATATTTATAATCCGGACTGATCTTTATTTCTTCTTTTGGAAGGTTAGAAATTTTCAATACTTTATGAATAGAATCCACTTCAAATTTAACCTGACTTAAATCGAAACCTACAGTAACATCAGCATTTATGACCACAATGGCTTTCTTTTCAAAAGACAACCAATCTCCCAAATATTTTTTTTGATCTTTATACGTTAGTACTTCAGAAAAATGACCTTCAGTAACTACCAATTTTCCAACATTTTTTATCTGTTGTTGAATTAAAGCTGTATCGTATTCAATTACATTGGTATCTTCTTTTTTATTTGAAAATTGAAAAAACAAATACAACACTACAATAAATCCGATAGCCCAAAGCCATTTTCTAACTTCCGAAATTTTACTAAAAATTGAATTTGAATGTTGTAATGAATTGTTCATGTTCTTAAAATTTATAACGAATGTATAAAAACTTATTTAGTTAACAATACATTTCAAACAGAAATGGGCCATGAATAAATTCAGAGCCCACTTCAACCAACAAACTAAAAACGCTTAGTTGTTTATTTTAATTTTTTCAACTTTTTTACCTTTAAAAGCATAGATAAACTCTCCATCTTCAGACACATCTAAACCGTTTCCATATTCAGGACTTCCACCTTTTCCTTTCGATTCTACAGAACCTTTTAAATCGCCATTTGTCATATCAATTCCATGAAGAATATTTTTACTATTGCGTTGATCTCTTAAAAAGTAATTTTCGCCAATTTTATAAAAGAAATCTACTCCTTTTATTTTCTCAGTTGCATAAGCTCTAGAACCATCTTTTTTATTGTAAGAAGCTAATCCTTTTTCTGAAAGCACAACAACTTTATCATTAAAATCGATTACATCAGTTGCTTTTCCTACACCTGCATCATTGTGTTTTACATCAAACAATTGATTTCCAGATTTAATATCGTATCCATAAAATTGATCACCATCTCCAACAAATAATGTTTTATCGCCATCTAAAACAAAATCAGTTATACGTTTGTCAAATTTTTCTGAACGCCATGAAGTCGTTCCCGATTTATCATCAATCGCTAAAACACCATTTTTTTGTGTTTTATAATCCCAATAGATATAAGGCACCCATTCTTGAGTTTCACCACCACCATACGGATTTACTTTTTTCTCTAATCTCCATTCTTGAACTTCAACTTTTCCACCAACTTGACACATTATTTTATCACCCGTTAAATAAATATTTGGCATACAAAAAGCACCTGTAATTTTTTCTGAAGTCCATAAAACTTTTCCAGATTGTAAGTCGTGTTTTTCAATATATTTCGTTCTGTCACGATTACCTAACATTACTATATAAACTGCATTATCAGTAAATAAAGGATCTGCCATTACTCTATAAAATCCTTTTCTAGATCTATTTCCTAAAAATGAACTTCCACTACTTTTCTCCATATCATTTTCATAAATAGCTTCCCAAAGTTTCTGACCGTTATTTAAGTTATAAACTTGTAAACCATTTAAGTATAAGAAAAGTTTATCACCTTTAATCCATAAATCTACAATAGCGCGACGTGTAACTAATTCTTTTTCAATGAATCCAGTAAAAGTTGCTTCCCATACTATTTCACCATTTTTAGCATTCATTTTAACCAATTGGTTTTTGAAACCTGCAAATAAGGCTCCTAAAGCAGTTGGTTTGAAATTAATCATGATAATTTCATTGCGTTGTGCATCGTAAATATATTTCCCAACAGAACCTTTAAATCTATTTGTTTCCCAAATTTTTTCTCCTGTATTTGCTTTTACTAAAATGACAGATTCTTTTTGAGAAATTAAAAAAGCATCCAATTCGAAAATGTATTTAACAGTTTCTAATTCACCATCATCTGAACCAGAATTATCTCCATCTTTAGGTATTAAATTTTGATATTGTTCAGAATTCCACATTTCCTTTCCAGAAACGATATCAATAACTGCAACTCTATCAGTTCCCATTTTTCGAGCATCAAAAAGAAACAAATAACCACCTTTTCCTTTTCCTTTATGAATAATATATTGGTATTCACATTTATTCGTTTTATTAGTTGTGATGTCTTTATAATCGCCACTCCAAACTTTATTACCAGTAGCATCTAATACGGTTGCTGAATTATCATCAGTACCTAAAATATATTCTCCATCATTAACTGCAACAGCTAAACGACTTGCTTTATTATCAAATTCTGATTCCCATGCTACTGCAAAGCTTCCAGATTTTTTTGAACCTCCACCACCTTTTACTTTGTCTATTAATTTTCCAAATTGGGCTGAAGAAGTAACGGTTGTCAGTAAACAAACAAACAACATTACTTGTGAACTTAATTTTTTCATAATCTTGCGTTTTTAGTTAGTTTTTTTTTTAGAATGTTACGGAATAACGAATTTTATATCGTTGTTTTTTTTGAAGTTTAAATTTGAATTTATGTTCTAAAATGTATTCAGACATAAAATCGATAAAATCAATGTTTTTAATGTCGCTCTCAACTTTAAAAAAAGTTGCTACTTTACCACTTTGAATAACCGAAATATCGATTACCATTTTACCAGTTACATCTGCAAATTTTTTATTTTTCTTTTTTAAAAAATCATCAGATTGAAAAACCTGATCAATTTCTTTAGTTACTGTTTCTGAAACAATTTCCTCATCTGTTAAAACTGGTCGTTGAGAAAAAGCTTCATTACACGAAAGAAAAAATAAGATCATGCAAATAGTATTTTTGAAAAATTGCATAAGATTTTAGTTATAGTTACAAGACAAACTTACAACTTAACTATACAGAAGGAAATACGATAAAATGCGTATTTTTAAAATTGAATATGAGGTAGTTTACTCTTAATTGAAGTTATTTTAGAATTCAGATTTTCTAAAAACTTTAAGTGACTTTCCGAGTTCGGATTAAATGGTTTATGATGCAACGCTTTTTGAATATCACAAACTTGTTGCATGGTTCCGAATTCCTTTTCAGCAACATAGTTTTCGAAAAACTTTATCCAGATATAATCAATTGCCGTTTGATTTGGATGCAAC
Source organism: Flavobacterium urocaniciphilum (assembly GCF_900110615.1). Taxonomy (GTDB): domain Bacteria; phylum Bacteroidota; class Bacteroidia; order Flavobacteriales; family Flavobacteriaceae; genus Flavobacterium; species Flavobacterium urocaniciphilum. The sequence goes on along the minus strand of NZ_FOEI01000002.1, from coordinate 336,118 downwards.
ATATCTTCTGCATAAAAACGATAATCGCGTAATTCATCCATCATAATTTCATAACTCGGAAAATAGTTGCACTTCGACAAGCTCAATGTGACAACAGAATTCAAAGCTGCAATCAAATGCGCTTTACTCACGTTATTTTCCATAAATCCGTCTTTAATATGACGAACCGGTGAAACGGTAAAAATAAATTTACAATGCGAATTTATAGTTTGAATTTCCGAAAGTATCTTTTGAAGATTCGATTCAATTTGAGCTACAGAAAGTAATTCTTTAGTAAATTGTTTTTGCGGCACTTTATGACAATTGGCAACAATTTCATTAGATTCAATGTTTCGATACACCCATGAAGTTCCAAGTGTAATAATTATATGTGTTGATTCTAATAGTTGTTGATGAGTGGAATCGATTAATTCGTTCAAAGTTGTTAAAAATTCTTCTTTATTAGAATTTGAAAGTTCCGAATGCACTTCATAACAATGCCATAAATCGTTATGTTGAAAGATATCGTTTTCCGTAAAATATTGCTTGCGAATACATCTTATAATTAACTTTTCAATAGAAACCGAATTGAAAATTATTCCGAATGGATTTACCACATTTTCAAACTTGAAATATTCAAATTTCTCACCCATATTTTCAGCAAAACAAGAACCAAAGGAAATTATTTTTGAAGAATAATCTATTGGAAAATCTGATTTAGAAATAGGTATTTGCGTTTGAAAATTCATAGTTCTTATTATCTTTAATCAAAAGTACAAAAACAAGTTAAATACTTCCTAAAAAATACAGTAAGACTTTTTATTCCTTATTTTTGTAGGATAAATTTTTAGAAATGAAGTTACTTTATTCATACTTACAAAAACATAAATATTTATTACTTATTGCTTTATTCATGGCCGCTTTGAATATTTGTTTTAGCTTAAGTGATTCGGTTATTACCGGTAAATTAATGCAAGATTGCGGTGTTGGAATTGCTAAATATAAGGGAAATGAAATAGGCTTTTTAAAGTCAGTCGGATTTTGGCTTGGACTATCGATTTTCATTGCAATGATTTCTAGAATAACTAAAAATTTTCAAGATTATTTTACGAACATTGTTATTCAACGAACCGGTGCTGAAATGTATACAGATGGTATTAAAAAATCATTAGACTTACCTTTTGCACAATTTGAAGATCAAAGAAGTGGCGAAACGTTAAGCAAACTTCAAAAAGTACGAATTGATTCTGAAAAATTAATCAATCTTTCCATTTCCTTAGTATTTCAAACTATTGTTGGATTTATTTTTGTGTTTGTATATATCGCAAGAATTGATGTAAAAATAGCCTTAATCTTTATCGTAACTGCACCTATTATCGGATTTGTAAGTTCGTATTTAGGTAAAAAAATCAAAGAAGTTTCTAAATCAATTGTGGTTCAAACCAATGCGCTTGCTGGTGCTACAACAGAAAGTTTACGTAACATTGAATTGGTTAAAAGTTTGGGTTTAACGCATCAAGAAGAAAGTCGTTTAAACCTTAACACGCTTAAAATCTTAAAATTAGAATTACAAAAAATTCGTTACATCAGAAGTTTGAGTTTTATTCAAGGAACAACGGTTCATTTCATGCGTACCTTAGTGGTTTTTACTCTTTATTACTTCGTTTTTCAAGGTAAAATTGTAGTGGGAGATTTATTAACGATGACGTTTTTTACCTTCTTCATTTTTAATCCATTGCAAGAAATGAGTCAATTTATCATTGTAAAAAATGAAACAAGAGTATCGTTAGACAATTTCAAACAATTATTAGAAAAAGAATCGGAATACAAACCTGAAAATCCATCAAAAATTGGCGTCATTGAAAAATTAGCGTTTAATGAAGTTAGTTTTCAACATCAATCTGCTAGTTTTAAAGCGGTTGAAAACATCACTTTTGAAATTAAAAAAGGAGAAACTGTTGCCTTTGTTGGGCCTTCTGGAGCTGGAAAAACAACATTAGTAAAATTATTAGTTGGATTGTACAAACCTAAAACTGGAAGTATTACTTACAACAATATTGATGAGAAAAAAGTGGATGTATTAGAAGTTAGAAAACAATTAGGGTTCGTTACCCAAGATGCCCAATTATTCTCCGGTACAATTAAAGAAAACCTATTATTTGTAAAGCCAAACGCAACAGATGAAGAACTTTTAAATGCTTTACATAAAGCCAGTTGCCATAATCTTTTAAACAGAGCTGAAAACGGAATCAATACCACAATTGGTGAAGGTGGAATAAAAGTTTCAGGTGGTGAAAAACAACGATTATCTATTGCCAGAGCCATTTTGCGAAATCCTAATTTATTGATTTTTGATGAAGCTACTTCAGCATTAGATTCTATTACTGAAGAAGAAATTAATAGTACGATTCGAAATATATCCGATGAAAACAGAATTACTGTACTTATCGCTCACAGATTATCTACTATCATGCATGCTGATAAAATCTTTGTTTTAGAACAAGGTAAAATTATAGAACAAGGTAAACACCAAGATTTGGTTGACAGTAAAGGATTATACTATGCGATGTGGCGTCAACAAATTGGAGAGAGAAAATAATTTATTTTATGTTCAAAAAAGAATATTTACATCCTAACGAAGGTTTTTCGCAAGTAGTAATCACAGAAACTGGTGAAACGAAAACCTTACATATTTCTGGACAAATTGGGGAAGGCAACGATTTAGAAACTCAAACCATTGCTACTTTTAAAAAATTAGAAAAACTTTTAAAAGAGTGTAATTCTAGTTTTAAAGATGTAGTAAAAATGAATACGTATATAGTAAATTTCAATCCAGAAACAGATTTACCAATTTTCAGAAAAGTAAGAAAAGATTTTTTAGGCACTGAAAATTATCCCGCAAGTACTTTAGTTGGTGTAACCGTTTTAGGAAATAGAAATTGGTTAATTGAAATTGAAGCTACAGCTGTAATTGATAAAAAAGCGAATTAAAATAAAAACCCTCCAAGAGTTCTAAACTAATGGAGGGTTTTTAATAATTAATTATATTTTACTTCACGAAACTTACTACATTTTCTAAAACTGCACCAATTCCGTTAGCATTTTTACCTTTTCCTGATGCGAAAAACGGTTGTCCACCACCATTCCCATCAATAAGTTTTCCTAACTCACGAATTACATTTCCAGCGTTTAAGCCTTTATCGGCTACTAATTCTTTAGAAATATAACAGTGAATATTTGGTAAACCTTCTTCAATTGAAGCTAAGAACACAAAGGAATTTGGTTTTGAAGTTCCAATCGCTTGTGCTAAATCTTTCGTTGCACTCATTGACAAATCAACTTGTTTTGCTAAGAAATTAATTCCGTTTACTTCTTTCATTTCAGAAACTAAACTAGCTGATAATCCGTCGATTTTTTCTTTTAATAATTGCTCAACTTGTTTTTTCAATTTTGCATTATCATCTTGTAAAGAAACCACCGATTTTAAAATATCTTGAGGGTTTTTCAACGTCTCTTTAATATCCGCTAATGTTTGTTCTTGTTTCGTATAGAAATCTTTCACTGCATCACCAGTAATCGCTTCAATTCTTCGAATTCCCGCTGCTACTGCACCTTCCGAAACAATTTTAAATTGCCAAATATCCGCAGTGTTTTTCACGTGAATTCCTCCACACAATTCCATACTATCACCGAATTTAATCGCACGAACAGTATCACCATATTTTTCGCCAAATAATGCCATCGCACCTTCGTCTAACGCTTGTTGAATTGGAATACTTCTTCTTTCAATTAAAGGAATTTGCTGTGCAATTCTTTCATTTACAAAAGCTTCAACTTGAAGTAATTCCTCATCCGTCACTTTAGAAAAATGAGAGAAATCGAAACGTAAATAATTCGGATTTACCAATGAACCTTTTTGTTCTACGTGCGTTCCTAAAATTGTTCTCAAAGCCAAATGCATTAAATGCGTAGCCGAGTGATTTTTAGATGTCGCATTTAGTAAATCAGTATTCACTTTAGCTGTAAAACTAGCATTTACATTTTCAGGTAATTGTTTTGCAAAATGTAAAATTAAGTTGTTTTCTTTTTTCGTATCAATAATTTCAATCGTTTCATTCGCAGAAACTAAAACCCCTTTATCTCCTACTTGTCCACCACCTTCTGGATAAAAAGGTGTGTTATCTAAAACAATCTGATATAAAACACCATCTTTTTTAGAATCTACTTTACGAATACGAGTAATTTTAACTTCGTTTTCTGTTTGATCATATCCTACAAAAGTTTCTACATTTCCATCGATTAAGACCTTCCAATCTTCCGTTGAAACTTCTGAAGCTGCACGAGAACGTGCTTTTTGTTTTTGTAATTCTGCTTCAAAATCAGTTTCATTAAACGTATATCCTTTTTCTTTTAATATTAACGCAGTTAAATCTTTAGGGAAACCGAAAGTATCATATAATTCGAATGCTTTTTCTCCAGAAACTTCTTTTCCTGAAGTATTTTGCATTACGTTTTCTAACAATTGAATTCCTTGCTCTAACGTTCTTAAGAAAGACGCTTCTTCTTCACGAATTACATTTGTTACTAATTGTTGTTGCGCTTTAATTTCAGGGAAAAACTCACCCATTTGCGTAGCTAAAACAGCTACTAATTTATTGATAAAAGGTTCTTTTGTTCCTAAGAACGTAAATCCGTAACGAATGGCACGACGTAAAATTCTACGAATTACGTAACCCGCACCTGTATTTGAAGGCAATTGTCCGTCTGCAATAGCGAAGGCCACCGCACGAACGTGATCTACAATTACACGAATAGCAATATTTGTTTTGTTTTGCTCTTCAGTGATATTTTTTACTTCATTTGAAGTATATTTCAATCCAGTAATCTCTTCAACTTTCGCGATAAGCGGCGTAAAAACATCTGTATCATAGTTAGATGTCACGTTTTGCATTGCCATACATAAACGCTCAAATCCCATTCCGGTATCAACGTGTTGTGCAGGTAATTTTTCTAAAGAACCATCCGCTTTACGGTTGAATTCCATGAAAACGTTGTTCCAAATTTCAACAACTTGTGGATGATCGGCATTTACTAAACTTCTACCCGAAACAGCTGCTCTTTCTGCTTCTGTACGTAAATCGATATGAATTTCTGAACATGGACCACAAGGACCTTGATCTCCCATTTCCCAGAAATTATCTTTTTTATTTCCTAAAATGATTCGGTCTTCCGAAACATATTGTTTCCAAATATCAAATGCTTCTTGATCGAAAGGTACATTTTCAGAAGGATTCCCTTCAAAAACTGAAACATACAAACGATCTTTATCTAACTTTAACACTTCCGTTAGAAATTCCCAAGCCCAAGCTAACGCTTCTTTTTTAAAATAATCTCCAAAAGACCAGTTTCCTAACATTTCAAACATAGTGTGGTGATACGTATCAAAACCAACATCTTCTAAGTCGTTATGTTTCCCTGAAACACGTAAACATTTTTGAGTATCTGCAATTCTTGGACTTTTAGGTGTACCATTTCCTAAGAAAAACTCTTTAAACTGAGCCATTCCCGAATTATTAAACATTAAGGTTGGATCATCTTTTAAAACAATTGGTGCAGAAGGAACGATGGTATGTCCTTTACTTTCAAAAAATTGTAAATAAGCTTTTCTTATGTCTTGCGATTTCATTTGATATGTATTTATTGAAAAACTAAAATTTCTGTTTCAAAGTGAAACATTTCTAAAGATTTTTCGTATAATAATTGTTACTTTGTAATAAAGAGCACAAAAATAGTAATTTTTAAACAATTTAATGAAAAGAGTCAAATATTATTATGATGCTGAGAAATTGGCATTTAAGCAAATTGTAACTAAAAACAGTACCAAAATTGGCTATGCGTTTTTGTTTTTATTTGCAAGTGCATTATTTGGATTTTTATGCTTTTTCATTTTGAGTAACACCAGTTTTTTTGAAACACCAAAATCGAAATTACAAGCTCGTGAGTTGGAAATTATGAAACAAAATTACAATTTATTGAATCGAAAAATTGCTTTAATGGATGAGGGCTTATCTGCAATAGAACAGCGCGACAATAATTTGTATCGTGTTTATTTTAACAGCACTGCTATTTCAAACGAAGAAAGACGTGCAGGTTTAGGCGGCGTTAATCGATATAAAGATCTAGAAGATTTTAATAATAGTGATTTGATTATTGGTTCTTCAAAAAAAGTAGATGAAATCATGAAAGCAATGGCTATTCAATCGGTTTCTTTAGATGAAATTACAAAACTAGCGAAACAAAAAGCAAATTTATTAAAAGCGATTCCGGCGATTCAACCGGTAAAAAATGAAGAATTAAGACAAATGGCTTCAGGTTTTGGGTATCGAAGTGATCCATTTACAAAAATTAGAAAATTTCATAAAGGAATGGATTTTTCGGCTAAAACAGGAACACCAATTTATGCAACTGGTGACGGAATTGTTCGAAAAGCAGATGCGAGTTTATCAGGTTATGGAAATCATATAGAAATCAACCATGGTTATGGATATTTGACTTTATATGCTCATTTAAGTAAATATAAAGTAAAAGCCGGTCAAAAGGTGAAACGCGGGGATATTATTGGATATGTTGGAAGTACAGGTCGAAGTGAAGCACCACATTTACATTATGAAGTTCATAAAAATGGTGAAGTTGTAAATCCATTAAATTTTTATTACGGCAGTATTTCTGCTCAAGAATATGTTTTAATTAGTAAATTAGCCAATCAAGAAAATCAATCTCTTGATTAATTTGAAAATATAATAGAATAATGCAATTAAACTTACCAGAAAAAAGATATTATAGTATTGGCGAATTAGCAAAAGCTTTTGACGTGAATGCTTCCTTGATACGCTTTTGGGATAAAGAATTTGACGAAATTAATCCTAAAAAGAATGCTAAAGGCGATAGAATGTTTCGTCCGGATGATGTAAAAGTGTTACAAATGATTTACCATTTGGTTAAAGAGCGTGGTTTCACTTTAGAAGGTGCAAAAACACACTTAAAAGAAGGAAAAAAGAAAACCTTAAATAATTTTGAAATCATCACTAAATTAGAAGGGATTAAAAATCAATTATTAGAAATGAAAAAAGGACTTTGATTAAGTCCCGAAGTTTCTGGATATGTCAGAGTCACAGTTAACAGTAAAAAATTAAAAACTAAATAAATTAACTTAAACTATAAAATTATGAGAAAGTATTTACCGATTGTTATTATTTTAGGTGTATTAGCAATTTTATTTTTTTGGTTCATAAGCATTAAAAATGGTGCTGTACGTGTAAATCAAGATGTAAGTAAAGAATGGGGTAACGTTGAAACAACTTATCAAAGAAGAAATGACTTAATTGGTAACTTAGTAAAAACGGTTCAAGGTTCTGCAGATTTTGAAAAATCAACTTTAGAAGCAGTAATAAAAGCTCGTTCTGAAGCAACTTCTGTAAAAATTGACCCAACAAATATTACGCCAGAACAGTTAGCACAATTTAATCAAGCACAAGGTAACTTAAACAGTTCATTATCTAGATTATTAGTTACAGTAGAGCAATATCCTGATTTAAAATCAAACCAAAACTTCTTAAAATTACAAGACGAATTGGCAAGTACGGAAAATCAAATTTTAACTGCTCGTACTAGATTTAACGAATCTGTACAAAAATATAACAATTACATTTTAGTATTCCCTAACTCTTTATTCTTAGGAAATTACAAAGAGAAACCATACTTCGATGCTGTAGCTGGTGCTGAAAAACCAGTTGATGTAAATTTTAATTTTGACAATAAAGAAGATAAAAAATAATGTCGAAAACTGAGGATTTTTTAACTAAAGCAGAAGAACAAGAAATTGTTCAAGCTATTGTAGAAGCAGAAAAAAATACTTCTGGAGAAATCCGTGTGCACATTGAAGAAAACAATACTAAACCTCCTGTTGAAAGAGCACAGGAGGTTTTTCATATCCTTAAAATGGATGCAACTGAATTAAAAAACGGAGTACTTTTCTACATTTGTATGCAAACCAAAAGTTTTGCAATTATTGGCGATCAGGGAATTGACAAATTAGTTGAAGATGATTTCTGGGATTGCACAAAAGACCTTGTGATTTCACATTTTAAAAAAGGAGAATTTAAACTCGGACTCATAAATGGAATTTTAAGAGCTGGTGAACGTTTAAAAAAATACTTCCCTTACGATCACGAAAACGACACTAATGAATTGTCTAACGAAATTTCAAGAAATTAAGATGAAAACATTAGTCGTTAAAAACATGAAAATAGATGCTTTTAAAGTATTCTATTTCATTACAGCCTTACTTTTTACTTCTATTGCTTTAGGTCAATTTACAATTCCTAAAAAACCAAGTTTTCAGACTTCTGTATACGATTATGCTAAAGCATTAAGCGATAGTGAAGCAAAGCAATTAGAATCGAAACTTATTCAATATTCGGATAGTACCTCAACTCAAATTGTTTTCATTTCTATTGAAGATTTAAACAATGAAGACATCGGAATTTTAACACCAAAATGGGCTCATGAATGGGGAATTGGACAAGAAAAAGAAGATAATGGTATTCTGATTTTACTTTCTAAAAACGACCGAAAAATATGGATTGCACCTGGTTATGGTGTAGAAGAAAGATTAACAGCCGGTATTAATGGTGAAATCATTAGAAACATCATCATACCAGAATTTAAAGCAGGAAGTTATTATCAAGGATTAGACAAAGGAACTGATGCTATTTTTCAAGTTTTAAAAGGAAAATACAAAGGTGAAAGAAAAAGTGACGGACCCGGAATTTTACCTATAATATTAATCATAGTATTCATTATCATTTTCCTTACCATTGCATCTAAAAACAAAGGAAACGGTAGTAATTCAGGTGGCTTTGGAGGACCGGATTTAGGAGACATCATTATTTTAAGCCGAATGGGTCGCGGAGGCGGTTTTGGCGGCGGTAGTTTTGGTGGTGGATTCGGAGGTGGTTCTTCTGGCGGAGGATTCGGAGGTGGCTTTGGCGGCGGAGGATTCTCTGGTGGTGGAGCTGGAGGAAGTTGGTAAATTCAGTAATCAGTCGCAGTATTTAGTATTCAGTCTATAAAAACATAAACAAAAAACCCGATAATTGCTTATCGGGTTTTTTATTTTTATAACTATTTCTGTCTGAAGTAAATATCAATTGGAACTCCAGTAAAATTATAATTTTCTCTTAGTTTATTTTCAATAAAACGTTTATACGGATCTTTAATATACTGTGGTAAATTAGCAAAAAACACAAACTGAGGAATTGCCGTTGGTAATTGCATACAATATTTAATTTTCACATACTTACCTTTTAATGCTGGTGGCGGATAAGCCTCTATAATTGGCAACATCAATTCGTTGAATTTTGAGGTCGCAACACGTTGCTTTCTGTTTTCAAAAACTTCAACTGCTGCTTCTAATCCTTTTAATAAACGTTGCTTTTCTAATGCCGAAACGAAAATAATTGGAACATCAGTAAACGGCTTAATTTGCTCACGAATTCTGTTTTCGTATTCTTTAGACGTCATGGTATCTTTTTCAATTAAATCCCATTTATTTACTAAAATTACGATTCCTTTTCTATTCTTTTCCGCTAACCAGAAAATATTCTGATCCTGACTTTCAAATCCTCTTGTAGCATCAATAACTAAAATACAAACATCAGAATGTTCAATAGCGCGAACCGATCGCATTACCGAGTAAAATTCTAAATCTTCTTTAACTTTAGCTTTTCTTCTAATTCCAGCAGTATCAATTAAATTGAATTCAAATCCGAAACGATTGTATTTGGTATCAATAGCATCACGAGTAGTTCCTGCAATATCTGTAACTACGAAACGATCTTCACCAATTAAAGCGTTGATAATAGATGATTTTCCTGCATTTGGTCTACCAACTACAGCAAAACGTGGTAACGGATTTTCTTCTTCAATAGCTTCTGGTAATTCTGGTAACACTTTTACTAAATGATCTAATAAATCACCTGTTCCTGTTCCATTCATACCACCAATAGCAAAATATTCTCCTAAACCTAAGTTATAGAATTCTAATGCATCAGTATGGCGTTTCGAATTATCTACTTTATTTACCACCAAAATAACTGGCTTGGTAACTTTACGTAAAAGTTTTGCAACTTCTTCGTCCATTGGAGTAATTCCTTCTTCTACATCAACCATAAACATAATAGCATCAGCTTCATCAATAGCTAATTCTACTTGTTTACGAATTTCTCCTTCAAAAATATCGTCGGAACCTTTAATATATCCACCCGTATCAATAACAGAAAATTCTTTTCCATTCCACTCACTTTTTCCGTAGTTTCTATCACGAGTTACTCCGCTCACAGAGTCAACTATGGCATCACGACGTTGAATTAAACGATTAAAAAAAGTAGATTTTCCTACATTTGGTCTTCCTACTATGGCTACGATATTGTTCATTATTCTTATATTTTGTGCAAAAGTACGTTTTTTATTTTTAGAAGCCGATATTTTGTATTTCAAAACACTGACTTTCCCGCTTTCCAGGCTACAAGGTAGCTTCTTCCAATCGGGGCTAGATTACAGCTGCTTTTTTCAAATCACTTTTACTATTTACTTTTCACTAATTACTAGTAACTACTTTTGATTGTATCCGAATCTTCTCAATTGAAACGCGTTGTTTCTCCAATCTTTATTCACTTTTACGAAAATTTCGATGTGAATTTGCTTATCAAAAAACAATTCTAAATCGGCACGTGCTTGCATTCCTACTTTTTTCAGCGCTGCACCTTTGTGTCCAATGATTATTCCTTTTTGAGTATCACGTTCTACCATAATCACCGATTTAATTCGGATGATGTTTTCTTCTTCCTTAAACTCTTCCGTTTCAACTTCAACAGCATATGGAATTTCCTTATCGTAGTTTAATAAGATTTTTTCACGAATCGTTTCATTTACGAAAAAACGTTCTGGTTTATCAGTTAAAGCATCTTTTGGATAATACGGTGGAGAAACTGGTAATAACTCCACTATTCTATTTAATACTTCTTGAACATTAAAATTCTCTAATGCTGAAATTGGAAAAATTTCTGCATTCGGAACTTTTGCTTGCCAAGCTTGCACTTGTTCTTCTAATAATTCTTGGTTCGATTTATCGATTTTATTCAATAACAATAAAACCGGAATTTTAGCATGAATAATTTTATTGAAAAATTCTTCATCTTTTAATTCCTTTTCACCAATTTCTACCATGTAAATTAATATGTCGGCATCAGAAAACGCACTTTTTACAAAATCCATCATGCTGGTTTGTAAATCATAGGCTGGCTTTATAATTCCAGGAGTATCTGAAAATACTATTTGGTAATTTTCATCATTTACAATTCCGAAAATTCTGTGACGAGTTGTTTGTGCTTTACTTGTGATAATAGACAACTTCTCACCAACCATAGCATTCATTAAAGTTGACTTACCTACGTTTGGGTTACCTATTATGTTTACAAAACCTGCTTTATGCGACATAAATTTATTTTTTTGCAAAGGTACATAAAAAAGCCACTCCTTTCAGAATGGCTTTTATACTATATTATTTAAAAGATTATTCTGCAGCTACTAATTTGCTTGCACTTCTATATAAAAATTCATTGTAAATATGACGACGTGCAAAACGACTTGGCGATTCTGCATTTACCATTTTAATGTATGTATTTTTTGGAACACCGAAATATTCAAACTCACTACCATCTAAAAAGTTGATATATAAGACTCCGTTATCCATCCAAAAATCTAAAATATTAGATGTTTTAGTAGTGATTTCGTATGCTTCTTTTACTTTTTCTTGAGTTTCAGGAGCAATACTTACTAAAAAGTGGTATGCCTCAATGATGTTTTTACTTCTTTCTTCAGCCGCTAAACGTTCAACTGGATCAGCAATAGTATCAGGATGATCTTCCTTCATACTGTTTCTGTAGATTGTTTTTAACTCTTTTAAAGTGGCAGTTTTAGTAACGTTAAGTAGTTTTCTGTACTCAACAATTTTTTTCATGTTCATAATTTCAAAAAATAAAGGTGCAAAAGTAGTGTTTTTTATTTTCTTAAACCTAAGAAATAACTATTAATTTAAAGTTAAATAATTGAACCTGAGTTAATTGCATAAAAAAAGCCATTCATTTCTGAATGGCTTCTTAGTAGCGGGAACAGGACTCGAACCTGTGACCTTCGGGTTATGAGCCCGACGAGCTGCCTACTGCTCTATCCCGCGATATATTTTTAAATCAGAATTTCAATTTTAATTAAGGCTAAATCTTCTTCCTTAATGCGAGTGCAAATATACAACCTTTTTTGATTTCCACAAGTAAATAATGAAAAAAAATATTTTATTACGCTTATTAAATCTGAAAGTAGTAATTTTAGACCTTATTAAATTAAATAAATTCTCAAAAAAATGTCTTTAAAATACAGATTGATTTTAGGTTCACTTTTTTTAGTTGCGCAATTATTTTCACAAAAAACAATCCATAGACAGGCGCTTTGGGGAGCTTATACGGGGCAATATAAATTAAGCAATCAATTTGGCATTTATTTAGAATTCCAATTTAGAGGCGATTCTAAATTTGAACAAAACAACCAAAATTTATTTCGAATTGGCGGAATTTATTATTTAAATAAAAACACAACTTTTACAACCGGATACGGATTAATTAAAACTTTTAAACCATCAGTAAACGAATTTTTTACAGAAAATAGAGCTTGGGAACAAATTCAATTCAATCATAATTGGGCTAATGATTTAAATGTTATGTTACATAGATTTAGATTGGAACAACGATTTGTTGACAATATAATTTTAAATGTAGACGATGAAGTAGTTGTAGAAGCTACAAATTATCAAAATAGATTGAGATATCTAAACAGAAACACTTTTCATCTTTTCAAATTCAATAACGACAGAAATAAAACCTATGCTATTTTACAAGATGAATTATTTTTCAACTTAGCTGATAATAAAATTAATTCTAATTTCTTTGATCAAAACAGATTTTTAGTTGGATTTGGAATTAATTACGAAGACACAATAAGATTAGAAATTGGTTATCTAAACCATTTTATTACCTCTAGTTCAGGCAACGACACTATGAATCATATTATCTCATTAAGCATAACCCATAACTTAAATTATACCTCAAACAAACCAAAACCTCAAAACTAAAATGAAACTTTATTTAAAACTTGTCATCTTTTTTTGTTGCACATTTTCATTTGCACAAAACACCATTTCAGGAACAGTAAAAGAAGAAACAACCAACAACCCTATTCCGAACACATTTGTTTTTATTAACGAATTAAACAAAGGGGTTATTACTGACGAAATGGGCAATTACAACTTTAACATTAAAGCAAAAGGACAAATTAAATTACAATTTTCTCATTTAGGCTACGAAACCGTAATTAAAGAAATTTTGATCAAAAAGAATGAACCAACCATTACTATTGATGTAATTTTAAAAACTCAAACAATTGAAATTAATGAGGTTGTAGTAACTAATGCCTTTGAAAACAAACAACAACAAAACACTTTTAAAGTAGATGTTGCAAACAGTAATGATATTCAAAAGTATGGAGGTTTTAGTGTGATGGATGTTTTAAATAAAATCCCTGGTGTTGATGCTACAACTACCGGAACGTTAATTTCCAGACCTGTAATTAGAGGATTATCGAGCAATAGAGTTTTAACAGTTATAGATGGTGTTCGATTTGAAACACAACAATGGGACGACGAACACGGAATTGGAGTGAATGAAAATGGTTTAGACCGAATTGAAGTTATTAAAGGACCGGAAAGTTTATTATTTGGACCGGAAGCAATGGGCGGAGTTGTGAATTTCATAAAATCGAAACCAGCAGCAGTAGGAACTATTAAATCATCAGCTTTTACCTCTATGTCGAGTAATAATTTAGGCTGGAGAGCATTAGCTAATGTAGATGGAGCTAAAGAAAAATATAATTGGGGATTTAGCGGATTAGGAAAATTATATTCCGATTATTTCATAGACAATCAATCGTTTAGAGTACCCAATACACGTTTATTGGAATATGGCGCAAAAGCGTATATTGGAACAGACAGAAAATGGGGTTCAACAAATTTATCTTACACCTTTAATCAAGCTTTTTTCGGAATTTTAGATGGAAAAGACATTGTTTTTGGCCCAAATGGAGAAATTATCAATACCGATATCGAAAAAGAAAAATACCCATTTGAAATTGAAGCACCTTTTCATGCGGTTGTTGATAATAGAATTACATCTTCATCAACATTTTTAACAGGTAAATCTAAATTTGATGTGGTTCTGGGCTATCAAAACAATCACCGTTCTGAAAATGAAGAATTAACTGGAGTTAAAAAAGGCTATCGTTATGTAGATATGACGTTACAAAGCGTTACGTATAATGTAAAATGGTACACTCCAAAATGGAATAGATTTTCTACCATTATTGGAACTCAAGGAATGCTTCAAAACAATAAAAATAATAACGAAGCGGCGACAGTTTTAATTCCAAATGCGAAAATTAATGATTTCGGATTGTTTGCTGTAAGTAAATTTGATTTTAATGATTTCAATTTCACAATAGGAACTCGATATGATTCCAGAAAACTTGACACTGAAATGACAAACGGCATGAATTATACCATTCCAGAAATTTCTAGATCATATAACAACATAAGTTCTTCTTTTGGTTTAGCATATACTGTATTAAAAGATTTAACCTTCAGAACAAGTTTTGCAACGGGTTACCGCTCTCCAAATTTAAACGAATTAACTTCTAACGGATACAAATTAGAATCGAGACGATTTGAAACGGGTAATGCTAATTTTGAAAAAGAACATAACAATCAATTTGATTTCAATGTAACTTATGCTAAACCTTCGATAACTTTTGAAACTTCTTTCTTTACCAATCGTGTAAACAATTACATTTATATTGCGGCAACAGGAAATATGGTCCCAAACAATACCAACCCAACAGATATGGTACCAGAATATAAATTCTACCAGTCTGATGCAGAGTTAACAGGTGGAGAAGTTCGATTAGATATTCACCCAGTTCATTTGAAATGGTTCCGATTTGAAACTAAATACGCAACTTTAGAAGGTAAAAGAACAGACAATAATTCATACTTACCAATGATGACGCCTACAAAACTTTCGAATACATTTTATTTGAATATGAATGATTTTGGGAAATTCACTAAATCATCATTCAGTATTAATTTAGCTTCTACATTCGATCAAAATAAAATTGAAGAAAACGAGTTAAAAACGAAGGGATATTCTATATTAAATATTGGAGTATTTACAACTTACAAAAAGATTGATTTTACGTTAACGGCAAATAATGTATTAGACAAAGAATATGTCAATCATATGTCGAGATTCAGACAATTTAATATTTCCGAACCTGGTTTAAACGTTTGCATTAGCGCTAAGAAGAATTTCTAAAAAAATAAATCCAAATAAAAAATCCGTCAAGAAAATTTCAAGACGGATTTTTTTTATTCGTAAATCTAAAATCGTAAATCTAAAATTAGATTACATCATTCCTGGCATTCCACCACCCATTGGCATTGGAGCTGCATCTTCTTTAATATCGATTAAAGCACATTCTGTAGTTAAGATCATTCCAGAAACTGAAGCTGCATTTTCTAAAGCAACACGAGTTACTTTTTTAGGATCGATAATTCCAGCCGCTAACATTTGAACATATTCACCTGTTTTAGCATTGAAACCGAAATCACCTGAACCTTCAGAAACTTTTGCAATTACAACAGATCCTTCTCCACCAGCATTTTCTACAATAGTACGTAATGGCGCTTCAATTGCACGAGAAATGATATGAATTCCAGTTGCTTCATCTGCATTTTCAGCTTTTAATGAATCTAAAACAGATTTTGCTCTTACTAAAGCTACACCTCCACCAGCAACAATTCCTTCTTCAACTGCAGCACGAGTTGCGTGTAAAGCATCATCTACTCTATCTTTTTTCTCTTTCATTTCCACTTCAGAAGCAGCACCAACATAAAGAACAGCAACACCACCTGCTAATTTAGCTAAACGCTCTTGTAATTTTTCTTTATCGTAATCAGAAGTTGAGACTTCCATTTGCGCTTTAATTTGGTTCACACGACCTTTAATCATTTCTGCATTTCCAGCACCATTAACTATAGTCGTATTATCTTTATCAATAGAAATTGTTTCAGCAGTACCTAACATTTCTAATGTTGAATTTTCTAAAGAGTATCCACTTTCTTCAGCAATTACAGTTCCACCAGTTAAAATAGCAATATCTTCTAACATTGCTTTTCTTCTGTCGCCAAAACCTGGAGCTTTTACAGCAGCAATTTTTAAACCACCACGTAATTTATTAACTACTAAAGTAGCTAACGCTTGTCCGTCTACATCTTCAGCAATAATTAATAAAGGACGTCCTGATTGTGCAACTGGTTCTAAAATTGGTAATAACTCTTGTAAGTTTGAGATTTTTTTATCGTAAAGTAACACATAAGGATTACTTAATTCAGCAACCATTTTATCTGCATCTGTTACAAAGTAAGGAGATAAATAGCCTCTATCAAATTGCATTCCTTCCACTACATCAACGTAAGTATCTGTTCCTTTAGCTTCTTCTACAGTGATTACACCTTCTTTACCTACTTTCGTGAAAGCTGTAGCAATTAACTCACCAATAGTTTCATCGTTATTAGCAGAAATAGAAGCAACTTGTTTGATTTTCTCTGAAGAATCTCCTACAGCAACCGTTTGTTTACCTAATTCTGCAACAATAGCTTCAACTGCTTTATCAATTCCACGTTTTAAATCCATTGGATTGGCACCAGCAGCAACGTTTTTCAAACCTTCTTTAACGATAGCTTGCGCTAAAACAGTAGCTGTAGTTGTTCCGTCACCTGCTAAATCATTCGTTTTAGAAGCAACTTCTTTTACCATTTGCGCACCCATATTTTCTAATGGATCTTGCAATTCTACTTCTTTAGCAACAGAAACTCCATCTTTTGTTACAGTTGGTCCACCAAATGATTTAGAAATAATTACATTTCTTCCTTTTGGTCCTAAAGTTACTTTAACTGCATTAGCTAATGCATCTACTCCACGTTTTAATCCGTCACGTGCATCAATATCGAATTTAATATCCTTTGCCATTTTTTTTTAATTTTAAATTTAGAAATCTGAATGTAGAAATCTGAAATATGTTTTCTTTTTAATTTAAATACACAATTCTGAAAGTAAGAAAAAAAATTAAAAGTCAGTTTTTTTCTGAAATCTAACTTCTTAATTCAGAATTTATAAAATCGCGTAAATTTCGTCTTCACGCATGATTAAATAATCTTTCCCTTCGTATTTTAATTCTGTACCTGCATATTTACCATACAAAACAACGTCTCCTACTTGTACTGTCATTTCATAGTCCTTTTTACCAGAACCAACAGCAACAACAGTTCCTTTTTGTGGCTTTTCTTTAGCAGTATCAGGAATAATAATACCTGAAGCAGTTGTAGTTTCGGCAGCAGATGGTTCTATCACCACTCTATCTGCAATTGGTTTTATTTTTATAGACATAACAATATAAATTTTAATTTTTCGATTTTCTTTTTTTCAGAAATTGTGCCAAACCCTATTTCTGACATTTTTACTTAAAAAAAAATGCCAGCACTGACAGGCTGGCATTTTTTATATATTTTCTACAAATTATTTTTTTGTTGAATCTGCTGCTGGAGTTGTAGCTGCAGGTTTAGATGCTGCTGGAGTTGCTGGAGCAGAAACCGGAGCATTTTCATCTACTAATTTAGAACCACCAGTACTACCATTAAAACTTAAAGCAGATAATAAGATTAAAACGATTAACGCACCTGCTAAAACCCAAGTAGATTTTTCTAAAAAGTCTGTTGTTTTTTGTACACCACCCATTTGAGCGCCACCACCAAAAGAAGAAGATAATCCACCACTTTTAGGATTTTGTACCATAATTGTTAGAATTAATAAAAAACAAACAATGATTATTAGTGCTAAAAAAATTGTAAATGACATAACTTTATGTATTAATTATTTTGTTGTAAAATTTTTATATTTTTTATTCGGTCTGCAAAGAAACTACTTTTTTCTGGATATTTCAAAATTAAAATTTCATAAGCTTGTATTGCTTTAGTATATTTTTTCTGTTCTAAATATATTTGAGCTAATGTTTCTGTCATAATTGAAGACGGCATTTCGTTGCTTTTAGCAATATTTGCGGGTGCTGACGCCGTTTCTTTTGCTGGAGCAATTTTCGGATTTAACTCAATAAATTTTTCAATTAAATCGAATTTTTTTTCTAATTCTGATGAAATAGCAGTAGTATTTTTATCTTCTTCACGTTCAATTGGGGCCATTTTTGAAAGTTGTAACCATTCGGTAAAGGAATGTGTTTCTGATTTTTCAAAAGTGAATGGCTTTCCAATTTCTAATTTTTCTTCAATACTTTCTGGTTCTGGTTTGGATTCAATAACTAAATCAGAAACTTGAACTTCTTGAATGTGTTCAAAATCGGTAACTTCAATATTTTGAATTTCGGCTTGATATTTATCGTAAACATCTTGCTGGAAAATTTTAAAATCATCTGAAGTAATAAAATCAAACAAAACGGTTCTATCTGTAGTATGCGCAGCCGTTTTCTTTAATTCGTAATTATATCTGAAACTTTCTTGATTATACAATCCTTTTAAATATAAAGCTCTGGCACTTTGAAAAAAAGGAAATTCTTGCACAATAGTTTCTAATACTAACGTTTGTTTGTCGTTAATAGCTTTAGAATTATTGAGTAAGTTGATATAATCGTTTGTATTCATTTTTTATTAAGGAATAGTGAATAGGTTTTAACTAAAAATTAGTTACCATTTCGCTAAAGATTCATTGAAAATATCTTGAGTAATACGTCCGTAAATAAATTCAAGAGCCTCACTTAACACTTCGGCAGGTAACTTATTAGCGTCGTAATCATAAAAAAACGAAAAACGTTTTTCAAAATTATCTTCTTCAGCATTTTTATTTGAGTACCTAACATTAACTGTAATTGTCATTCTATTTTGAGATGATAATTGTTCTGCGTTTGCAGACATAGGTGATATACGATAATCTACAATTTCGCCTTCATATAATAAATCGCCACCAGAAGTAACCAAATTTAAATTGGTTTGGTTTAAAATTATGTTTTTCAATTTTTGAGTAAAAATACGTTCAATACCTACTTCCACTATTTCTGCATTATTTTGAAAATAATTGACTTGAAAACTTTTAGCATTAATCTTACCTGTTCCTGTAAAGTTATATTTTACATTACAACTTACAATTGTAAATAGTGCTAAAATTGTAAATATTTTAAAAGTTAATCTCATTTTGTTTACAAATCAAATTGTTTTATTTTTCTATATAAAGTTCTTTCGGAAATTCCTAATTCATCAGCGGCTGCTTTCCTTTTTCCTTTATTTTTTTCTAACGATTTTTTTATTAATTCTATTTCTTTTGCTTCTAAACTCAATGTTTCTTCTTCATCTACAGCCTCAGCATATAAATAGTTTTCATTATCGTCTTCATCTATAAATTCTTCTTGCTCAACTTCCTCTTCTACAGGTAAAACATGTAATCTAGATTCCTCTTCAAAAATAGCATTTTTTTCTTCCGTATTGCCATAAATTTTCTGAATCAACGATTTATTATTTTCCTGAACTTTAGCATTTCCATTTTGCATCAATTCTAAAGTTAGTTTTTTCAAATCGTTCAAATCACTTTTCATATCGAAAAGAACTTTATATAAAATTTCTCTTTCGTTACTAAAATCATTAGCGCTTTTTTTATCACTAACAACTTGTAAAGCATTTGATTCTGTATTTGGCAAATACGTACGAAGTGTTTGCAACGAAACTTCTCTATTTGTTTCTAGAACAGAAATTTGTTCTGCAGCATTACGTAATTGTCGAATATTTCCACTCCAACGATAATGCAATAAATATTGAACCGCATCATCTGATAATTTAATTGGAGGCATTTTATATTTATGCGCGAAATCGGCTGCGAATTTTCTAAATAATAAATGAATATCTTCTTTTCGTTCGCGTAAAGCAGGCAGATTAATTTCAACTGTACTCAAACGATAATACAAATCTTCACGGAATTTACCTTTTTCAATAGCATCCAACATATTAACATTTGTGGCAGCTACAATTCGAACATTTGTTTTTTGTACTTGGGAAGAACCAACTTTAATAAACTCACCATTTTCCAACACACGTAACAATCGAACTTGAGTAGTTAAAGGCAATTCTCCAACTTCATCTAAAAAGATAGTTCCACCATTTGCTACTTCAAAATACCCTTCACGAGTAGAAGTTGCGCCTGTAAACGAACCTTTTTCATGTCCGAACAACTCCGAATCAATAGTTCCTTCTGGAATTGCACCACAGTTTACAGCAATGTATTTACCATGTTTTCTGTGCGAAAGTGCATGAATAATTTTCGGAATACTTTCTTTTCCAACACCACTTTCCCCCGTTACCAAAACAGAAATATCTGTTGGAGCAACTTGGATTGCTTTTTCAATGGCACGATTCAATTTTGGATCGTTACCAATAATTTCAAAGCGTTGTTTTATGTTTTGAACTGATTCCATAGTTATTGCGAGGCACGAAGCAATCTCTTTTTATTTTTATTGAAATAAATATCCTTAGTTCATAATTTCTGAATATCCTACAGCTTCTCCAATTAAAGTAGCAGTAGTACAATCTGTGATTTTTACATTTACAAAATCACCTGGTTTATAATTTTCTTTAGGGAAAACAACTACGGTATTTTGTGAATTTCTACCCGACCAATGTAAATCAGAACGCTTAGAATCCTTTTCGATTAACACTTCAACGGTTTGACCTACAAAACGTTTTGTACGTTCTAAAGCCATTTTTTGTTGTAAATCGATAATCTCATTTAAACGTCTTTTCTTCACAGCTTCAGGAATATCATCTTCCATTTTACGCGCAGCTAAAGTTCCAGGTCTTTCAGAATACGCAAACATAAATCCGAAATCGTATTTTGCATGTTCCATTAAACTCAACGTATCTTGGTGATCTTCTTCTGTTTCTGTTGGAAAACCAGCAATCATATCTTGAGATAAAGAAATATCTGGAATAATTCTGTAAATATTATCTACTAAAGTCATATACTCTTCACGAGTATGTTGACGGTTCATTTCTTTTAATATTCTTGTACTTCCCGATTGAACTGGTAAGTGAATGTATTTACAAATATTATGATGTTTCGCCATCACTTCAATTACTTCCAAGTGCATGTCTTGTGGATTTGAAGTTGAGAAACGGAAACGCATTTTCGGAAATTGCGTAGCACATCTGTCTAATAATTGAGCAAAATCTACAGCTGTTGCTTTTTGCATTTCAGAAGCTTTTTCAAAATCTTTTTTCAAACCGCCACCATACCAAAGGTAACTATCAACATTCTGACCTAATAAAGTAACTTCTTTAAAACCTCTGTTATGTAAATCTTGAATTTCTTCAATGATACTTTCAGGCTCACGACTACGTTCACGCCCACGTGTAAAAGGAACTACACAAAACGTACACATATTATCGCAACCACGTGTAATAGAAACAAATGCAGAAACTCCGTTACTACTTAAACGAACTGGAGAAATATCACCATACGTTTCTTCTTTTGAAAGAATAACATTAATAGCATCTCTACCTTCTTCAACTTCTTTAAGCAAATTAGGAATATCTTTGTAAGCATCCGGACCTACAACCATATCTACAATTTTTTCCTCGTCTAAAAATTTCTCTTTTAAACGCTCTGCCATACAACCTAACACCCCAACTTTCATGGTTGGATTGATTTTTTTAATGGCATTATATTCTTGCAAACGTTTTCTAACCGTTTGTTCTGCTTTATCACGAATAGAGCAAGTATTTACTAATACTAAATCGGCTTCTTCTAAATTCTGAGTCGTATTATAACCTTGTTCAGATAAAATAGATGCAACAATTTCACTATCAGAAAAATTCATTTGACAACCATAGCTCTCAATAAATAATTTTTTCTGATTTCCATCTTTTTGATCTTGAACTAAGCTAGTTCCTTGCTTAATTTCTTCAATTACCTTTTCTTCCATAATCCTTTTGCTATTTTTTGAATGTTGTTCATAACAAAATGCAACTTCATTCTGCGAGCAAAGATAGTGCTAAATTTTATTATCTGTCAAGTTGTCAGCACGCAATTAACAAAATATTAGAATAGAAAAATTCAAATGTTAGATTTTGTTTCCTTTTTTTAAAAAAATCAAAAAAAACACTCCTATATATATATATCAAAAAAAACTTCTACTTTTGTCCCATCAAAATATTGAAAATGGCAAAGAATTTAGTTATCGTGGAGTCACCTGCGAAAGCAAAAACAATTGAAAAATTTTTAGGTAAAGATTATCAAGTAGAATCAAGTTATGGACATATAGCTGATTTACCTTCAAGAGAGATTGGTGTAGATGTAGAAAATAACTTTAAACCTAAATATGAAGTTTCTTCCGATAAAAAGGCACTCGTAAAAAAATTAAAAGATCTATCAAAATCAGCAGAAATGGTTTGGTTAGCTTCCGATGAAGACCGTGAGGGAGAAGCTATTGCTTGGCATTTATCTGAAGAATTAAAATTAGATCCGAGTAAAACAAAACGAATTGTTTTTCATGAAATTACTAAAACAGCCATTCAAAAAGCAATTGAAAACCCAAGAGGAATCAATTATAATTTAGTTAATGCTCAACAAGCACGTAGAGTTTTAGACCGTTTAGTAGGTTACGAACTTTCACCGGTTTTATGGAAAAAAGTAAAAGGTGGACTTTCGGCTGGTCGTGTTCAATCGGTTTCTGTTCGTTTAATTGTAGAACGTGAAAGAGAAATTCAAAACTTTAAACCTGTTGGTAGTTATTCTGTTAGTGCAGAATTTACAAATGAAGCAGGAAAAGTTGTTAAAGCTAAATTGAACAAAAATTTCAATACGAAAGAAGAAGCAAAATCATTCTTAGAAAAAAATATTGGCGCTGATTTTAAAGTTGGCGATTTAGAAACAAAACCAACAAAAAAATCTCCAGCAGCACCCTTTACAACTTCAACGTTACAACAGGAAGCTGCTCGTAAATTATATTTACCTGTTGGAATTACAATGCAAATTGCACAAAGATTATACGAAGCCGGTTTGATTACTTACATGAGAACGGATAGTGTAAACTTATCTCAAGAAGCTATGAATGCTGCTCAAGCAGAAATTACTTCTTATTATGGTGCAGAATATAGCAAACCAAGAAATTACAACACAAAATCGAAAGGTGCTCAAGAAGCTCACGAAGCCATTCGTCCTACAGACATGAGTCGCCACACGGTTGATGTAGATCGAGATCAAGCTCGTTTATATGAATTAATTTGGAAACGTACTTTAGCATCGCAAATGAGTGATGCAGAATTAGAACGTACGAACGTAAAAATTGAAACGAATAAACATAATGAAAGTTTTTCTGCAACTGGTGAAGTAATCAAATTTGAAGGTTTCTTAAAAGTATATTTAGAAGGTAACGATGACGATGAAGAAGAACAAGAAGGTATGTTACCTGCATTAAAAGTTAATGAGAAACTGAACATGCAACAAATTACTGCAACAGAAAGATTTACACGTCCGGCAAGCAGATATACTGAAGCTTCTTTAGTTAAAAAATTAGAAGAATTAGGAATTGGTAGACCTTCAACTTATGCACCGACCATTTCAACAATCATCAATAGAAATTATGTTGAAAAAGGTAGTTTTGAAGGAACAGAAAGAAAATACGAGCAATTAACTTTAGTTGGAAACGAAATCCAAACTCAAACGTTAAAAGAAAATACAGGTTCAGACAAAGGAAAATTAGTTCCAACAGATATTGGAGGAATCGTAAATGATTTCTTAGTGAAAAACTTTGAAACGATTTTAGATTATAACTTTACTGCAAAAGTAGAACAAGATTTTGATGAGATTGCCGTTGGAAACGAAGACTGGCATAACATGATGAATAATTTCTACAAGCATTTTCATCCAAATGTTATTGATGTGGAAAAAAATGCCGATAGAGAAAGTGGTGAACGTGTTTTAGGAATCGATCCGAAATCAGGGAAACCTGTAAGTGTACGTTTAGGTAAATTCGGACCAATGGCTCAAATTGGAGATGCAGAAGATGACAACAAACAATTTGCAAGTTTACGTGCCGAACAAAACATTAGCAATATTACTTTAGAAGACGCTTTAAATTTATTTTTACTTCCAAAATCATTAGGAAATTATGAAGGTGAAGAAATTGAAGTAAATAATGGTCGTTTTGGTCCGTATGTGAAATTTGGATCGCAGTTTATTTCATTAGCTAAAGGTGAAGATCCATTAGATGTGTCTTTAGAAAGAGCTATTGAATTAATTCAAGAAAAAGTTCAAGCAGACGCTCCAATTGCAGTTTACGAAAATTTACCCGTTCAAAAAGGTGTTGGTCGTTTTGGCCCATTCATTAAATGGAATGGAATGTTTATCAACGTAAATAAAAAATACAACTTTGATAATTTAACTCAAAGTGATGTGGCTGAATTGATTGAAGAGAAAATTCAAAAAGATATCGACAAAGTAATCCATCATTGGGAAGCTGAAGGAATTAAAGTTGAAAAAGCACGTTGGGGAAGATCGGTAATTACGAAAGGGAAAATTAAAATTGAACTAAGTAAAGATGTCGATGCATCAAAATTAACTTTAGAACAAGTTAAGGAAATGATTGAGAAAAAAACGCCGGCAAAAAAAACTACAGCAAAAAAAACAACCGCTAAAAAGAAATAATTTATGATATTCGAATATTTACAACCTGTTTCAGAAAACATACAGAAATATGTAGAAAGTTTATCTAATCAAAGTTTAGGTAAAAAGGTTGTAATGCATACCGATACGGATTATCCAAATCTAGAAAACATCTCTTTAGCCATTATTTGTGCAAATGAAAATAGAGGTGCCGATTTAGAAAATGAAGATTACGATTTCGATAATTTTAGAAGAAATTTTTACAGTTTATTTCCAGGAAACTGGAATAAAGGAATTGCTGATTTAGGTGATGTTTTAGTTGGGAATCAAACAAGCGACACTTATTTTGTGTTAAAAACAATTTGCGCGGAATTAATCAAACTAAAAATTATACCTTTGGTCGTTGGTGGTTCACAGGATTTAACCTATGCTCTATACAGAGCATTTGACAATCTTGATCAAATGGTAAATTTAGTTGCTATTGATAATAAATTCGACTTTGCTAAAGAAGAAAAATTACAATCTGATTCCTATTTATCAAGAATCATAATTGAAGAACCTAACAATCTTTACAATTTTAGCAGTGTTGGTTATCAAACCTATTACACTTCGCAAGAAGAAATTGATTTGATTGACAAATTATTTTTCGATGCTTATCGTTTAGGTGAAATAATAAAAAATCCTGCAATTGTAGAGCCCATTTTTAGAGATGCTGATATAATCAGTTTGGATTTAAAAGCTATTCGTTCAGCTGATTTAGGCAACGAAACAGAGTTTTATCCTAACGGATTTGACGGTAGAGAAATATGTTCATTAGCAAGATATGCTGGAATTAGTGATAAAGTAAGTGTTTTTGGAATATTTAATCAATTCTATTCTAAGAACGAAAATCATTTAATTGCGCAATTATTATGGTATTTCATAGAAGGTTATCATTTTAGAACCTATGAATATCCATTTGAAGAAAAAACAAATTATAACAAATACATCGTTTTAGCGGATGATGAAGAATTAGTTTTCTACAAAAGTAATCGCTCGGAAAGATGGTGGATTGAAATAAATTATAATAGCATATACAATAAAACAACAAAAAAAACGTTATTACCATGCACTCATGACGATTATTTAGCTGCATGTGACGCGGAAATCCCTGAAAGATGGTGGAAAGCGCACAAAAAAAGTTTCTACTAAATCGGTAAAAGTGTCAAAAAATACGATAAAATGCATTTTTTTAAGTTTTTTTTTAAATTGCTATTGTATATGTCAAAATAATTAAATAGGTTTGAACCCTTAAATAAATAAAATTTTTTAACCCAATTTATATGAAAAAATTTTTAGTACTATCAGCAGCATTAGCTTTATTAACAAGCTGTGGTAAAGGCGATAAAGGTGAGCTTGTAGGAGTTAAAGGTAAGAAATGGTTTTCTGAGAAACCATACGGTATGTCTCTTATTCCAGGTGGAGCCTTTATAATGGGTAAATCAGATGATGATGTTGCCAACATTCAAGACGCACCAACTAAAACCGTAACGGTACGTTCATTCTATATGGATGAAACTGAAATTACGAATAGTGAATATCGTCAATTTGTTGAATGGGTAAAAGATTCAATCATTAGAACTCGATTAGCTATTCAAGCTGAAGAGGCAGGTGCTAAACCAGCTGAAGGCGGAAAAGGCGGTAAAAAAGGTGGAAGCATCGGAGATTTCGCATTTAAAGATGCTGATCCAGAAAAAATGACTGCATATGATAAATATATGTACGAAAACTACTATAGTGTTGGTACAGATAGCGATCCGTATGCAAACCGTAAGTTAAACAACGGAAAAAAAGGTCCAAAATTAATTACAGAAACTGCTAAATATCCAGACGCGGATTATGTTGAAGTAATGGACTCTATGTATTTACCTGAATCAGAATCGTTTAATGGGTTAAAAACGATTGATGTAAGTAAATTAAAATTCAAATACAATCAAGTAGACTTAAATAAAGCAGTTAAGAAAAAAGGTCGTAAAAACTTTTACGAAGATGCTCCAGCTTTAGAAATCTACCCTGATACAACTGCATGGATTAAAGATTTCGCATATTCTTATAATGAGCCAATGCATAATGACTATTTCTGGCACCAAGCTTATGGTGAGTATCCAGTAGTAGGAGTTTCTTGGAAACAAGCTAAAGCATTTTGTGCTTGGAGAACTATGTACAAAAATTCATATGTTAAAAAACAAAAAGGTAGAGATCAAGTTAACTCTTTCCGTTTACCAACTGAAGCAGAATGGGAATATGCTGCTAGAGGTGGAATCGAATCAGGAACTTACCCTTGGGGAGGTCCTTATGCTAAAAACGACAGAGGATGTTTCTTAGCTAACTTCAAACCAAACAGAGGAGATTACGCAGCTGATGGAGCTTTATACACTGTAGAAGCAAAATCTTACGAACCAAATGATTTCCATTTATACAATATGGCTGGAAACGTTTCTGAGTGGACAGAATCAGCTTATGACGCAGGAGCTTATGAGTTTGTTTCTACAATGAATCCAAACGTAGCTGATGCTAAAAACCAAAGAAAAGTTGTTCGTGGTGGATCATGGAAAGATGTTGCTTTCTTCTTACAAGTATCAACTCGTGACTTTGAATATGCAGATTCTGCAAGAAGTTACATCGGATTCAGAACAGTACAAGATTATATGGGTACTGATGCAACTGGAACAAGACCAAAATAAGAAAATATTAAACTTAACTAAATTAACTTAACTAACTAAAATTTTTAAATTATGGCAATTTTACCACCTAAAGTAATGGGATTCCTTTATGGAATGGGGGCAGCAGTAGTAATCGTTGGAGCATTATTCAAATTAATGCACTGGCCAGGAGCAGGACCAATGCTTATTGTTGGATTATTAACAGAAGCAGCTATCTTCGCTTTATCTGCTTTCGAAGCACCACCAAAAGATTTAGATTGGTCTTTAGTATATCCTGAATTAGCAGGTGGAGAGGCAAAACCAAGATCATTAAAGAAAGAAGATCCATCTGAAGCTCAAGGTTTATTATCTCAAAAATTAGACAACTTATTAAAAGATGCTAAAATTGATGCTGAATTAATGACTAGCTTAGGAAACAGTATTAAAAATTTCGAAGGTGCAGCTAAAGGAATCGCTCCTACAGTTGACGCTATTGCATCTCAAAAGAAATATGCTGACGAAATGGTTAACGCTGCTGGTTCATTAGAAGCATTAAACAATTTATACAAAGCACAAATCGAGGGAGCTCAGAAAAATGCTGATGCTAACGCACAAATTGCTGAAAATGCAGCTAAATTAAAAGAGCAAATGCAATCTATGACTTCTAACATATCTTCATTAAATGCTGTATATGGTGGAATGTTATCTGCAATGCAAAATAGAGGATAATTAGTTTTATCAAATTCAATTAACAAATTAATTAACAAAAACTAATTATTAAGAAATGGCAGGAGGAAATTTAACCCCTAGACAGAAGATGATCAACCTGATGTATCTGGTTTTCATCGCCATGTTAGCACTTAACATGTCAAAAGAAGTATTATCAGCCTTCGGATTAATGAATGAAAAATTCTCTGACGTTAATAAATTTTCGAAAGATTATAACCAAGGTTTATATGATCAATTAGCTTCTAAAGCTGGTGAGAATAAAGCTCAATTTGGAGTTCCATTCGAACAAGCAAAACAAATCAGACCTATTGTTGACGAATTCTTCAAATTTATTGAAGGTGTAAAATCTGAAGTATCTGGTTCTTTCAAACCAGAAGAAAGTGGAGTTAACAAAGGGAAATTACCTTACGAAGCAATGGATAAATCAACTATTGATGAAGTATGGTTTGCTGGTGATGGTTACTCAAAAAGAGGAACTGAAATCGTAGCTGCATTTGATAAATTCAAATCTGGAATTGCTGGTGTTATCGGTAAAGATGTGAAATATCAAATCATCATGGAAGATTTAAATAAAAGATTCAGCACTGCTGACGTTACTGACGGAGAAGGTGTTAAGAAAAAATATTTAGATTACCACTACAAAGGTTTCCCTGCTATCGCAACAGTTTCTAAATTATCAGCTGTTCAAAATGATGCTAAAAAAGTAGAACAAGATATTTACAATGCTTTAATTGGAAATACAACTGCAGCTGCAGCTTCTATGAAAAATTATAAAGCTATTGTTAACTTTGAGAAAAACGTTGTTTTCCAAGGTGAAGCAGTAAAAGGTAGAGTTGTATTAGGACGTTACGATGAGTCAACTGTACCACAATCTATCGTTGTTAACGGTGCAAGTTCTAAAATTGAAAGCGGACAAGCTGTATTTACAGCAACTGCTGGTGGAATTGGAGAGAAAAACATCACAGGTAAATTTACATTCATTGAAGATGGTAAACCAGTTATTATCGAATTCGAAGATAAATACGTAGTTGTTCCAAGACCAAACCAAGCAATTATTTCTGCTGACAAAATGAATGTAGTTTATAGAGGAGTTGATAACCCAATTTCTGTTTCTATCCCTGGTATTTCAGCAGATAAAGTAACTGCTTCTGCTCCAGGAATGAGATCAGCTGGTAAACAAGGTGCTTATATCATCTCTCCTACTACAGGAACATCTGTAACAATTACAGCAACTGGTAAATTACCTGACGGTAAAACAGTTTCAAGTAGTGTTCCATTTAGAATCAAAGGATTACCTTCACCACAAGGAAGAATTAGAGGTGAAGCTTCTCCAAAAGGTCCTAAATCAAGTTTAGAACAATCAACAGTTACAGCTGTTATGGAAGATTTCGATTTCCCTATCACAGTTACTGTTAAACAATTTAATTTAAAAGTTCCTGGACAACCTACAATTGTAGTATCTGGAAACAGAATGAACGCTTCTGCATTAGCAGCTATCAAAAAAGCAGGTAGAGGTGATGTTGTAACAATTTCTGAAATTAAAGCAGAATTTGCTGGTTTATCTGTTAAACCAAAAGCAACAAGCCCATGTTCTTTTGAAATTCAATAACAATTAAAAATAAAAAAATGAATTGGAGAAATTTTTTATTAGTATCTGTATTTAGTTTAAGCACATTTTCATTTGCTCAATCTAACTTACTTAATGCAAAAACACCTGCTGAAATAGGTAAAAAAACTCAAGCAGAGTTAAATGCTGACAACGACAAACCATTACCATATGGTTATGTTGGAGATAGAGATATCTTAATGGGGAAAGCAGTATGGGAATTAATCGATGTTAATCAAAGAGTTAACTTCCCTATGTATTATCCTGTAGATGACTCTAAAGATTTAGGTACAGATAGACTTCCTCTTTATCAAGTTCTTATGAATGGAATTAAAGATAAAAAGATTACGGAAGTTTATGATTCTGGTTACTTTACAACTAAGAAAACATACGAAGAAATTGAAAAAGTTTTGTCATTCAAAGATACTTTAGATCAAGGTATTGAAGAATTAAACTCAGGAGCTACTAAAATTTCTGATGAGTTTATCGTAAAATACGAGATTAAACCAATTGATGTTGCTGGTTATAGAGTTAAAGGATTTTGGTACTTTGATAAACGTCAAGGAGAATTAAAATACCGTTTATTAGGTATTTGTCCAGTTGTACCAGATGTTTACACTTTAAAAGGTGGTAGTGATAAACAAGAATATGTAGATTTATTCTGGATTTATTTCCCAGATTCAAGAGAAGTGTTACATCAAGCTAAAGCTTTCAATGAGAAAAACTCAGCTATGCCATTTTCATTTGATCACTTATTAAATTCACGCCGTTTTAGTGGTGTAATTTACTTAGAAGAAAATGTATATGGAGATAGAGAGATTAAAGATTACATGAAAGAAAACTCTCAAATGCAATTATTAGAATCTGAGAGAGTAAAAGAAAAAATACGTAATTTCGAATTAGATATGTGGAATTACTAATTAAAATATTTCTCCAATCATAAAATACTAAACTCTTGCTTCGGCAAGAGTTTTTTTTGTTATATAATAAAAGTATCTATATACTTTAATTAAATTTGCACAAACTCTAAAAAATGGAATTAGATTATATTATTATAGGAAGTGGCTTAGCTGGAATAGCTTTTGCTGAAACATGTATAAATAATGGTAAAAAAATTAGAGTTATAAATGATAGTTCTCAAAACTCTACAACCATTGCTGGAGGATTATACAACCCCGTTGTATTAAAAAGATTCACTAAAATATGGGAAGCAGAAAATCAGTTAGAAATTTCAATACCTTTCTACAAAAAATTAGAGCAAAAATTAAAAACTAAATTTTTATTTGAAATTTCATTATATAGAAAATTAAATTCAATTGAAGAACAAAACAATTGGTTTATCGCATCAGATAAACCTAGCTTAACTGCTTTTTTAAACTCATCTTTAGTTAATTTAAATCATCCTTTTATTGAAGAACCTTATAAATTTGGAAAAGTTAATCATACAGGTTTTTTAGATACTTTTGAATTAAAACAGACATACATTAATTATCTACGAAATTTAAATATTTTAATTGAAGATACTTTTGATTATTCAAAGTTAAAAATTGAAGAATCTTTCATTCAATACGAAGAATACAAAGCAAAACAAATCGTTTTTGCTGAAGGCTTTGGAATACATGCCAATCCACATTTTAACAATTTACCATTAGATGGCACTAAAGGAGAACTTCTAATCATAAAAGCACCAGATTTAAAACTAGATAAAATCATCAATTCCAGTATTTTCTTTTTACCTATTGGAAATGATTTATATAAAGTGGGCGCAACTTATAATTGGGAGGACAAGTCTACTAATTTAACAGAAGAAGGAAAAAAAGAATTAGTATCAAATCTGAAAGAGCTTATCTCCTGCCCTTTTGAGATTGTTGAGCATTTTGCAGGCATTAGACCAACTGTAAAAGACAGAAGACCTTTACTTGGCAATCATTATCAATATAAAAATTTATACATCTTAAATGGACTAGGAACACGTGGGGTATTATTTGCTCCGTATCTAGCAGATAAATTATTTAATTTTATCGAAAATGGTATCGAATTAGATAACGAAATATCCGTAAACAGAATTTACAAAAAGTTATTTCGATAATTTTTCCTTCCAATTTTTATCATAGCTTACAAAAAAGCTAATCCAAATATTTCGAGATAATCGCATCATTATTGGCATCATAACAATTAGTGTTACAACTATTGCAATGAAAGCAATTTTTAAATTTGTTTTGAAAAAAACATAAGAAACGATAAAAGCTGCTACAGAAAATGCAACTCCTAAAGCATAACTTACATACATTGCTCCATAAAAAAAAGAAGGTTCAATACTGTATGTTAATCCACAATGTGAACATTGTTCATGCATATCATAAATTTTAGATAAATGAAACGGATTGGTGTCTTTGTACATGTTTTCTTCATTACATTTTGGACAACAACCTGTTGTAATTGCGTAAATTTTTGATCCTTTTCCAAACATTTCTTAAAATTTTATACAAAGGTAAAATAAGTATAGTATTTTTGCGCAACATTAGTCACATAACATGCTTAATATACATAATTTATCGGTTTCCTTTGGTGGAACATTCCTTTTTGAAGAAGTAACTTTCAGACTAGGCGCTGGCGACAGAGTTGGTTTAGTTGGAAAAAATGGTGCTGGAAAATCAACCATGCTTAAAATGCTAGCAGGTGATTTTAAACCAGATAGTGGAACAATTGCTACTGAAAAAGAAGTCAAAATTGGATTTCTTCGTCAGGATATCGATTTCGTAAAAGGAAGAACCGTTTTAGATGAAGCGTACCAAGCTTTTGAAGAAATAAAATATTACGAAAACAAAATTGATGAAATTAATCATCAATTAGCGACTCGTACCGATTATGAGAGTGAAGGATATTCAGAATTAATTCAACAATTAAGCGATTATCAACATCAATATGAAATTCATGGTGGTTATAATTATGTTGGTGATACTGAAAAAATATTATTAGGATTAGGTTTTAAACGTGAAGATTTCGACAATCAAACTGATACTTTTTCGGGTGGATGGCGTATGCGAATTGAATTAGCGAAATTATTATTACAATCGAATGATATTTTGTTATTGGATGAGCCTACGAATCACTTAGATATTGAAAGTATCATTTGGTTAGAAAGTTTCTTGAAAAATTTCCCAGGTGTTGTTGTCATCGTTTCGCACGATAAAATGTTTTTAGATAATGTTACGAACAGAACTATTGAAATTTCTTTAGGAAAAGCTTACGATTTCAATAAACCGTATACGGAATATTTAGTGTTACGAGAAGAAATTCGCGAAAAGCAATTGGCAACTCAAAAAAATCAAGCTAAAAAAATTGAGGAAACTCAAAAATTAATTGACAGATTCCGATATAGTGCTACTAAGTCTTCAATGGCTCAATCACTTATTAAAAAATTAGATAAGGTTGAACGTATTGAAGTGGATGAAGATGATAATTCGGTAATGAACATCTCCTTCCCTGTTTCTGTAACACCAGGAAGAGTTGTTGTAGAAGCAGAACATGTAACTAAAGCATACGACGACAAAGTTATTTTAAAAGATATTTCGCTTTTAGTAGAACGTGGAAGTAAAATCGCTTTCGTTGGTCAGAATGGTCAAGGAAAATCGACTTTCATCAAAGCTATTGTGAATGAATTTAAATATGAAGGAACGATAAAATTAGGTCATAATGTACAACTAGGTTATTTTGCCCAAAATCAGGCGGAATATTTAGATGGCGAAAAAACATTATTAGATACTATGTTAGAATCAGCTTTAGACAGTAATCGTTCTAAAGTTCGCGATATGTTAGGTTCTTTTTTATTTAGAGGAGATGATGTTGAGAAAAAAGTAAAAGTATTATCTGGTGGTGAAAGAAACCGTTTAGCACTATGTAAATTACTATTACAACCAATCAATGTATTAGTAATGGATGAGCCAACGAATCACTTAGATATTAAATCGAAAAACGTCTTAAAAGCGGCTTTACAAAAGTTTGAAGGTACTTTATTATTGGTTTCTCACGATAGAGATTTCTTGCAAGGTATGGCCAATACAGTGTATGAATTTAAAGATCAAAAGATAAGAGAATATTTAGGTGATATTAATTTCTTCTTAGAACAAAGAAACGCACAAAATATGCGTGAAATTGAGAAGAAAGACGAAGTAAAAGCTGCTCCAAAAGTTGAAGTCAAACAAGCGAAAAGTTTGAGCTACGAAGAACAAAAAGCACAAAAATCGTTACAAAATAAATTGTCTAAAATCGAAAGTCAAATTCAACAATTAGAAAAGGACATTCAAAAAGACGACAAAGAATTAGCTTCTAATTATGATAAATTAATTGAAAATGCGAATTTCTTTACCGCTTATGAAAAAAAGAAAAAAGAATTGGATCAATTATTAGAAGATTGGGAAAAAGTTCAGGAAGAAATAGATACTATGACGTAATAAAAAAGCTCAGTTGAAATAACTGAGCTTTTTTTATTCTTTAAATGGATGTCTTTGTTTCCATTCCACATCTGGTTCTAGTTTCTTAAATATTTTTGGTAAAAATTTATCTACTATTGCATTACTATGATAAATGAATCCAGACATTAGTACAGGCTCTGCTCCTATTGAACTCTTAATTTCTAAAGCTGTTCTTCCGAAAATTATCTTTTTATAATTATTTTCAATTCCGAATTCGGTCATGTTGTATAACATATTCAAATACAACATATTTTCTTTTTGAATTTCTTCATCATAACCCAGAAAATAGGTTTCTAAAACTGTTCCGTTTTGTAAAATAGAATGAAATCCTACTAAAACATCATTTAAAAAGTATCCGAAAATTCTAAACGTTTCGCCACATTGTTTTTTAAAAGTAGAAAAATGATCTTTTGCTAAGAAAAAAGTATTAAACGGCGCGTTTTTAGCCACATAATGATACAATTCGTAAATTCGTTCTTCATTGGAAATAACTTCTTCTAAAGTCAGCTCTTTTACTTGAATTCCATCAAATTTTTTGTGTGCACGTTTGTATTGATCTCTGTATTTTTTGGTAAATGAAGCCACATAATCTTCTTTGGTTTTCCATTCAGGATGCAAATTGAAAATCATGTTGGGTTGTGTATTGAATTCATATAAATGTGAAAAATCATATTTTTTAAATTCAACCGAACATTCATCATAGAAATCTTTAAAAGAAATAATGTGCATTTTTATGCCTTTCTTTTTAAAGTAAGCAATTATTTCATCAGCACATTGAATCATTAACGTACTAATATCTTTAAAACTAATTTGTTTAGAAAAGGCATAACCATTTTGCCCTGTAATCATATTATTCCCTAAAAACAAGGTATGTGACGCAAAATTTCTGAAAATAAAGTTTCTGATACTGGTTTTAAAACAATTGTCTCGTTCTCCAAAGGATTCTAATTTATTGATATCTAAATATTGGGCTAATGAAGTACCAATAAGTTGTTCATTCTCAAAAATACCAATAAAAAAACACTCCATATTCGTAGGTGCTGAATCTTCTAACACTTTCAAATAGGGTGTTTGTAAAAAATGATTAATACTAGCCACTTCATCCCAAGTTTGAGGAAGTTGATTAACTGACGTAAATATTTTAATAGTAATGTTTTCCAATGCCAAAAAAAAGTCCTACAAATGTAGGACTTATGTATTATAATAAAATGTTAAACAAATTTAATTTTATTACTTTCTGATTACAGTTTAATGCCGATATAGTATGAAAATTGTTCAATTATTGAACAATATTGAATACATCATCGGTATTAATTATTTCCAACCGCAAATAATTGCACCCATAATAGTTAAAGAAACAATCCAATAACCTGCAGTTACTAAAATATATTTCCAAGATTTATGCTCAAATAAACCATTAATTGCAGTAACAGGTAATACAAACATTAATCCTGCAAAAAAACCATGTAATGCTCCATGTTTAAAACTTCTGAAAGCATCACCTTTGTCTTTCATAAATTCAATTAAAGAGGCATTTGTTTCATCACCTCCTACTAATTGAAATGCTCCAATTTGATGAATTACCATCGAAGGAACAACCATAAAAGAAATCATTAATGAAAACAATAATGTTAATCCGAAGATTTTAATCATGTTTCCTTTTTGTGCTTTTTCTTCTGTCATACCCGTTTCATTCATCCAAATAGTACCAAATACTTTTGGATTATACCAAATGAAACCTACTAAAAACGTTGATAAAGCTGCTACTAAGCAAGCGATTGGATTAAAAGGCATAATAAATAATTTAATTGGTTAGTATACCAAATATAAAAAATTTATTTAACAATTAATGACTTTCTTGCGTTCTGTATTTACAACATCCGTGAATTTTAGCATACTCTTCATCCGTTGCTTTTACATCTTGTGTATCGTGCCCAGCTTTTGCAATTGCTTTTTCAACATCTAAAATGCTGCATTTTGTTTCGTCGATAATTAAATGTAAATCTTGATGATCAGCATGCCATTCAGCACTTTTTACACCTTTTACAGAATAAGCCGCTTTTTCAATACGTTTTTCACACATTGAACAAACTCCACTTACTTCAATTTCAACTTTTTTGTTTTTACTTTTCTTTTCTTGAGCATTTGCTGTTAACCCAAAAAATGCGATTAAAACTACTAAAACTAATTTTTTCATATTCGTATTTTATTAATTATGATTTTCTACTTGTTGAACTTCTTTTGCTTTTGCTTCTTTAATTTTAAAACGCAAACCCGCGTAAAACATTCTACCAAAAACCGGACCATAAATCATAGTACTATCAAAATAATTACCATTTGGTTGGTCTGCTGCTAATATAGCATTTGTTTGTTTAAAATTACCTAAGTTTTCAATTCCTAAATACATTTCAAAAAAACTAGAAAACGTTCTAGTAACTTGAGTATTAATTAAATTATAAGCTGGAGAATTACTTGCTAACTGATATTGTGTTGGATTCGACATCGTATTAGGTAATCTTTGCTCTCCAATCCAGTTGAAAGTTGCGTCAAATTTCCATTGCTGACCTTTATCCAAAATATGAGTTTCATAAGCAATGTTAGCAAAAAAACGATGTTGCGCTTGTAAAGGCTTTTGCAATAATCCAGTTGAATAATCTGTTTTTACGTTTAAATATTTATAAGCCGTTCTTAAATCTAAATGTCTCATTAGATTAATATTCCATTCAACCTGGAAAGATTCTGCAAAACTTTTTCCTTTTAAATTTGAAAAAACTACTTGTTGCGAATTTTCTAAATCTACTACAACTTGATTATCAAAATCGGTTTTATAATAATCAACTACAATTTCGTTTTCTTTCCCGAAAATATAGAATTTTTGAAGTAAACTTGCTCCGTAATTCCAAGCAATTTCTGGATTTAATCCGTATAACTTACCATTTTCATTTAAAATTGTAACATCTCTATTACTTGCTAAATAATTAATATTTTCCGCAAAAATATTGGCTGCTCTTTTTCCTCTTCCTGCCGAAAAACGTAAAGTTGTATTTTCAAAAGGAACATATTTTGCATGTAATCTTGGAGTTACAAAAGTTCCTAATCGATTATGATTATCCACTCTTCCTCCTAATACAAAACTAAAATTGTTTAAATTATCATACGAATACTCGAAAAACGTTCCAATTGATGTGTCTTTTCTATCAAAATTTTGACTAAAATTTACTAGTAAATCTTCTTCGAAAGCATCGTAATTGAAATTAATTCCAGTAATAAATTTATGCTTGGTATTATTGATAATTGAGTTAAACAATAAATTCGAAAAATAACTTTTATGGGTTATATTATGTTGATTTGAACCAAACATTGACTTTTGATTATTTACTTGAAAAGCTTGTTGGAATCCAATACTTTGAAAGGGCATATCTGGAAAAACATATCCAATTTTACTTGATAATTCGAGTTTATCTGTCACCACATTACTTTGCCAACTCATTAATGGATCTGAATTATGCATCGTTCCGCCACTTTTCTCATCTTTAAAATATTTAATATTGAAAAATGAAACGATACCTTTTTCGGCATCATTATACTGCCATCTGTTTAAAATATTAACTTGTTCTCCAAGTGGATTATCTAAAAATCCATCGTGATTCATGTCGTTTTTTTGGTTACGTACATTACCATGAAGCAATACTAAAGAACTTAATTTGTCTGAATATTTTGTTTTGAAATTGGTATTCATTTCATAACGACCATCGTTTGAAGCATAAGTATTTAAAAAGAAAGGTACTTCTTTAATTGGTTTTAATAATTCGTAATTAATTTGACCTGAAATACTTTCATAACCATTAGTTACACTTCCTGCACCTTTAGTAATTTGAATACTTTCTACCCACGGTCCAGGAATAAAATTCAATCCGGTTGCTTGTAAAGCTCCACGAATAGCTGGAATGTTTTCTTCAGACATTAAAATATACGGACTCGTTAATCCTAACATTTTAATTTGTTTATTACCAGTAACTGCATCTGAAAAATTTACATCAATTGAAGGATTGGTTTCAAAACTTTCTGATAAATTACAACAAGCAGCTTTTTGTAATTCTTTTTGAGATAAATTTAAAGTATTTGTGACTTTCTTTAAATGAGAAGCACTTTTCTTATCTGAAATAACCGTAATGGTTTCGATATCTTTCGCTTTTTCAGCAGCTTCTAATTGAATGGTAAAATCTTGAGCACAACTTTGAGAAATTTCTAAAGTTTTAAAACCTGTTGCTTCTAAAACTAAATTAACCGATCCATTACCTTGAATCAATGAAAAAATACCGCTAGTATCTGAAAACAAAACGTTTTTCGATTCAACATTTGTAATTTTTACATTTGGAATAGGATTATTATCCTTATCGGTGATTTTACCTGTTACACTAGATTGTGCAAAGGAAATTATTGGAAAAATAACCAATAATAAAATTTTCTTAAACATAATTTTGGTATAAATATTAATAATTCTTTACAACTCGTCAATAAATTCAAGACGAATTAATCTAAAAATTAAAATATTTATGCGTAAAAAACCAATTGAGAATAGAGTTTATAAAGTGGAGGTGCATGAGAATCGCAATAATAGCTTAATTTCTCATGGTTTGTGAAAGTTTCATCAGCAAATTGAAAAACGTTTTCTTGATAGGGTAAAAAGGTTACAGCAGTAAACTTAATTTGAAAATCTTTAAGTAAAGTATAATCAACCTTTTTTTCTACTTTAATTTCTTGATCAGAACAACATTCTTTTTTTTCATCAACTTTTTTCAGTTCTACACAACAACTGTGTAATTCTGAATCGTCATTTGAACTTTTATCTTGAAAAACTAATGAAACATAAGCAATTTGATCTTGGCAATAATGCATAACCAAACTTGCACTACTATTTACTAATAAAATAAATAATGCTAAGAAAATACTTATGTGCTTTTTGAAATTCATTGATGCAAATATAAAAAAATATCTTCTTAAAAAAATGTTACGTTCTATAATTCAATTACTTGATTTAAAATAGGTATTTGACAGTCATAATTATAACGCTCTGAAATCTTGGACTTTAACCCTTCCAATGCGGTACTTTCACCATGAATTAAAAATATTTTTTGAGGTGAGTTTTCTAACTCGCTCATCCAATTCAACAAGTCGTTTTGATCGCCGTGTGCCGATAAACCTTCAATTGAAAATATTTTGGCTTCAACTGGATAAAATTTCCCGTAAAACTTAATTTCTTTTTCACCTTCCAACAACCTTCTTCCTCTAGTTCCTTCAGCTTGAAAGCCTACTAAAATAACCGTATTTTCGGGTTCCGTTATATATCGTTCTAAGTAAGAAAGCACTCGCCCACCGGTAACCATACCACTTGCCGCAATTACAACTTTGGGTTGGTTATCATAAATGGCCGCAATGGTATCTTCATAATCAGAAATTAACGTAAATACATCACACATTTCTTCACATTCATTTATGGGTAGTTTATGCCATTTCAAATTATCTCTAAAAACATTTAATACACTTATTCCCATTGGTGTGTCGATAATATATTTAATATCTGGAATTTTATTTTGCTTTCTCAATTGCCAAATTAAATACATCATAGTTTGTACTCTTTCTACAGCAAAACTTGGTATAATTACATTGCCATTTTTGGCAACAGCATCATTAATAATAGTTTCTAATTCTGATAAAACATCTTCTTGAGGATGAATTCTATCACCATAAGTACTTTCTAAAAAAATGAAATCGGCTTTTTTAGGTTTAATGGGAGGAAACATTAATACATCATCATCCTGACCAATATCCCCTGAGAAAATTAAAACTTTATCCTCTACATGTAATTCAATGGAACATGCACCTAAAATATGTCCAGCATAAAATAATTTAAACCAACAATTGTCTGATAATTTAACTTCTAAATTAGGTTCTACCACTCGAAATAACGGCAATACATTTTTTGCGTCATCAGTTGTATATAAAGGAATAGCTGGATTGTGTTTTGAATAATTATTTTTATTGGCCAATTCCGCTTCTTCTTCCTGAATTTTAGCACTATCCAATAATATTAAATTAGCAATTTCTTTTGTGGGATGAGAACAGAAAATTTTACCTGAAAAACCTTCACTAACCAATTTTGGAAGCCAACCACAATGATCTAAATGTCCGTGAGTTAAGAGCACAAAATCAATCGAATTGGGCAAAACCGACAACGGCTCTCTATTTAATTCGCGAAGTTCTTTTAAACCCTGAAACATTCCACAATCTACCAAAATTCGTAATTCATCTGTTTCAATCAGAAATTTCGAACCTGTAACGGTACCTGCTGCTCCTAAAAAATGAATTTTCATGTTGTTTTGTTTTATAATTGGTTGACTTCAGTTAAAACTCTTTTCATCCTAGCTTTACTTAATTCTAATTTTTCAAGTTTACTTTTATCGGATAATAAATCTTTAGTGATGATAATATTTTCTGCTAATAATTTTTCTTTCTCAGCAATTGTAAGTGTTGTTAAACAAGTTATGGGGTAAATTTTCAATTGATCAATAATATCTCTTAATCCATTTTGATGCGGAAAATCCCAACTCAACATCTTTAAATGAGAACATTTTGCAAAAGCCAAAGCGTCTTCTGTAAATTTATTATTGGTAACAATTAAACATGAATCAATATACCTCATATCGCCAAACATTTCATAGGTCCTATCTTTTAAATCATTAAACCGTGATAAAATATACATAGGAACTTTTACATCTGACTTTGCTTCAACTCCAGCGTGAAACTTACATTCAATCATGGTTACCACATTCTCTTTTAAAAGTACGATATCTACTTCATGAGAAACACATTTTCCTTGAAAACGCAAGTTAATCTCTGTTTTAAAACCTAAATATTCATGAATTTTTGCAATGAATTTTTCAAAATAAAATCCGGCTGGACCCAATGCAGCTATTGCCGATTTAAGATTATATCGAGCCGCATGCGCATTGGAATAATTTTTTAAATATTGAAAAGCGAGTTTATAAATTTTTTTGGATGGTATTCCATCATACAATTGCGGTTCAATAAGTTGAAAAATTTCGGAAACCATAAAATCATTGGCACCTGATTTTTTTAAGGAACGAATAAGTTTATCTTTTTGAAATTCAATTTGTTCACCAGAATATTTCGTTACTTTCATTACGCATAACTTTATATAAAGTTACGAAAAATTATTGGACTTTCCTTTGATAATAAAAAGCTGGAACAAAGAGAATTAAAAACAACGGTTGAATTAGAAATCTGCGAATGTAAAAAACATACAAATAATCAGGATGTGTAGAATAATTCAATAATAAAAACAACAATCCAATAAGTACAATAAAAAAAACTATTAGCAATATACTCGTAAGTTTAACAATTGAATTTTCTTTAAATAAAAAGTAAATAATTAAAACGGTAACCACACTATTTATGAAATACCTCATCAACAAACCTAAAAATAAATGAAAACCATCAAAATCAGGCAACGATTTATTCTGAAAATCATCCTTAAAAAAAGCCAAAAAAGGATCGTAAAACAAATCATCTTCAAAAACTCTAACCATGATTAATATCAAAATTAAAGCTAAAACGATAAGTATACTTTTTCTATTTTGAAGTAACTTTTGCATAGCCAGAAAATTTTAATACCCATATAATCCACAATAAAAACACCACACCATAGATGACAATTGGAAAAACAATATCGTGTAAGAAGTGTTCATTTTTTGGGAAATTATACAATGCAATCGTTAAAAAAGCAATTCTTAAAATATTTAATACAAAAATTAAAAGTGAACCACTTATGATGAATAAAAAAGTTCTTTTGAAAGTAGAAGAAAAAGCAAAAACAAAAGATGCAAACAAAATAATTACACTTATTGCATTACAACCTTCCACAACCCTTGCCAAATATTTATTAGAATAAAGAATCTTATAAGAAGGTTCAAATTCATGTTTTAAAACATCCGAATCTTTACCCATAGCAACTAAAACCGATTTTGTTTGTTCCGCCACAAATTTAGTTATGTTATCCACTTCGTTATTTTGAACTTCAAACTGACTTAAATAAAATTTATAAATCAGCGTAAAAATCAAATAAAACAAAACGAATTTGAGTAAAAAAACAAAAAAGGGTTTATGCTGGTTTATAATATCTTTCATATGGCGGTGTCTATTGTTTCGTTTATGTGATATGAAATTGAAGAATCACATACAATGTTTCAAATAAAATCTAACATTAAGCTCATTTCAAAATGTTTTGATTTTTAACAAAAATATAATTTTTAGATGCTCTAATATATATAATTTTGTAAAAAAAATTAAAAATGCCATTCGAAAACTTAAAACCTCAAATCATATCAATTGTTAATAGCCCTTTAACAAGAGATGAAAAGCTAAAAAATATTTGCCAATTATTACAAGACAACATCTCGTATTATAATTGGGTTGGCTTTTATTTTGCTAATCATGAAGCAAAAACATTGCATCTTGGACCATATGTTGGTGCAGAAACCGATCATACTGTAATTCCATTTGGAAAAGGAATTTGCGGACAAGTTGCAGAAAGTAATGCAAACTTTGTGGTTCCAGATGTATCTGCTCAAGATAATTACATTGCTTGTAGCTTTACTGTAAAATCTGAAATTGTAGTTCCTTTATTTGTAAATGGAATAAACATTGGTCAAATTGATATTGATAGCCATGTTATCGATCCGTTTACTGAAGCTGATGAAAGATTCTTAGAATTTGTAAATGAGCAAGTAGCAACACTTTTTTTCGAATAATTTTGGTAAAACGAAAAAACATTCCTACTTTTGCACCCGTATTGAGACAAACTCAATCTACATAATAATCATTTAAATAAATATTAGCATGTACTTAACTAAAGAAGTAAAAGCAGAAATCTTCGCTAAACACGGAGGAAAAGCAGAAAACACAGGATCTGCAGAAGGACAAATCGCGTTATTTACGCACAGAATTTCTCACTTAACGGAGCACTTAAAAAAGAATCGTCATGATTATAACACTGAGCGTTCGTTAGTACTTTTAGTAGGAAAAAGAAGAAGTCTTTTAGATTACTTAAAGAAAAAGGATATCAACAGATATCGTTCTATCATTAAGGAATTAGGAATTAGAAAATAATACACTGAAAGGGGCTTTG
Organism: Flavobacterium urocaniciphilum; assembly: GCF_900110615.1. Lineage (GTDB taxonomy): Bacteria > Bacteroidota > Bacteroidia > Flavobacteriales > Flavobacteriaceae > Flavobacterium > Flavobacterium urocaniciphilum. The sequence goes on along the minus strand of NZ_FOEI01000002.1, from coordinate 292,505 downwards.
TGCCCCTTTTTGTTTACAAAAAAAGCAATAAAAGTTTGGTTTTTCATTGGGTTAGAAGCAACTACACAAACAACAACTACAACAACAACACAACTAACCCATTGTTTAACCTTATAGAATTAAATTTATGATTCCACAATTATTTGTAGAAAAAATCGATTTAGGTGATGGAAGAAATATCACTATCGAAACAGGACGTTTAGCAAAGCAAGCCGATGGTTCTGTAGTTGTTAGAATGGGCGACACGATGATATTAGCAACTGCTGTATCTGCTCGTAGCGCAAATCCAGGAGTGGATTTTTTACCATTAACAGTAGATTATCGCGAAAAATTTGCTGCCGCTGGTCGTTTTCCAGGAGGTTTCTTCAAAAGAGAAGCACGTCCAAGTGACAGTGAAATTTTAACTATGAGATTAGTTGACCGTGTATTACGTCCTCTTTTCCCAGACGATTATCATGCAGAAACACAAGTTATGATTCAGTTAATGTCTCACGACGAAGAAGTTATGCCAGATGCATTAGCAGGTTTAGCCGCTTCAGCAGCATTAGCCGTTTCAGACATTCCGTTTTACAATTTAATTTCTGAAGTACGTGTTGCTCGTATTGATGGAAAATTTGTAATCAACCCAAGCAGAGAAGAATTAGACAAATCTGACATCGACATGATGATTGGAGCTTCTAGAGATTCAGTTTGTATGGTTGAAGGAGAAATGAAAGAAATTTCAGAAGCAGAAATGGTAGAAGCTATCAAATTTGCTCATGATGCAATCAAAATTCAAATTGACGCTCAAGAAAGATTGAGAGCTGCAATTGGTGCTCCAGCATATAGAGAATATGAAGGAGAAAAAGAAGATGAAGCTATTTACGCTAAAGTAAAAGCTGCAGCTTACGATAAAATTTACGCTATTGCTCAAGAAGCTTCAGCAAAAAGTGAAAGAGGAGAAAAATTTGCCGCTGTTAAAGAAGAAGTTAAAGCTTTATTTACTGAAGAAGAATTAGCTGAAAACGGAGATTTAGTTGGAAAATATTTCTACAAAACAAACAAAGAAGCAGTTAGAAATGTAATCTTAGAAAAAGGATTACGTTTAGATGGTAGAAAAACTACAGATATCAGACCAATTTGGTGTGAAACTGATTATTTACCAAGAGTTCATGGTTCTTCTGTATTTACACGTGGAGAAACTCAGGCTTTAGCAACTGTAACTTTAGGAACATCTAGAGAAGCAAATATGATTGATTCTCCATCTGAACAAGGTGAAGAAAAATTCTATTTACACTATAACTTCCCTCCTTTCTCTACAGGTGAAGCAAAACCTTTAAGAGGAACTTCAAGAAGAGAAGTTGGTCACGGAAATTTAGCACAACGTGCTTTAAAAAATATGATTCCTGCAGATTGTCCTTATACTATTCGTGTAGTTTCTGAAGTATTAGAATCAAACGGTTCTTCTTCAATGGCTACAGTTTGTGCGGGTACAATGGCATTAATGGATGCTGGTGTTCAAATGACTAAACCAGTTTCTGGAATTGCAATGGGATTAATTACTGATGGTGAAAAATTTGCGGTATTATCTGATATTTTAGGAGATGAAGATCACTTAGGAGATATGGATTTTAAAGTAACAGGTACAGCAGAAGGTATTACTGCATGTCAAATGGATATTAAAATTGACGGATTACGTTATGATATCATGGAACAAGCGTTAGATCAAGCAAGAGAAGGTCGTTTACATATTTTAGGCAAATTAACTGAAACGATTGCTACTCCAAGAGCAGAAGTTAAAGTACATGCACCAAAAATCATTACAAGAACAATTCCTGGAAACTTTATTGGAGCTTTAATTGGTCCTGGTGGAAAAGTAATTCAAGAATTACAAAAAGCTACAGGAACAACTATCGTAATAAACGAAGTAGACGAGCAAGGTGTAGTTGAAATTTTAGGAACTAGTCCAGAAGGAATTGCAACTGTTTTAGCTAAAATTGACTCAATCATTTTCAAACCAGAAGTTGGTGAAGCATACGAAGTTAAAGTAATTAAAATGTTAGATTTCGGAGCTGTTGTAGAATATACAAAAGCGCCAGGAAACGAAGTTTTATTACACGTATCTGAATTAGCTTGGGAAAGAACTGAAAATGTTACTGACGTAGTAAATATGGGAGATGTGTTTATGGTGAAATATTTAGGTGTAGATCCAAAAACGAAAAAAGAAAAAGTTTCTCGTAAACAATTATTACCTCGTCCACCAAGAGAAGAGAAAAAAGACGATGCTCCAAAAGCATAATCATTTTTAAATATTTAAAATCCCGATAATTTTACATTATCGGGATTTTTTTTGTAGGAATTTTTATAATTTTACATAAATTTTTAAATACACATCTTTAATTTTATGAAAAAGTTAGTTTTTATTACTTTTATATTTTTCCCACTATTGGCAATGTCTCAAACATTAGAATTTGGTCCAACTTTAGGCTTACATGCCTCTAGTATTGATGATGCTAATTTTTTTATTGACAAACCATCCATTGGTAAAAGATTATGGAATGTTAACAAAGGATTTCAAACTATACTATACTTTAAAGATCCAAAACAAACTTCTACAGGGGCAATTACGTTAAATTTTCACAATACCGATTATGGCGTAAGAAGTGACAAAAGGCAAAACTTTTACTCTTACAATACAAATTCATTTGATATTGGATATCGATTTTCTGGATTTCCTGATTATGAAAAAAATATTAGGGCGTATTTAGAAGCAGGTTTAGGAATAAATTTATTCGACACATCAAATTATTATCATGGTTTAACCGAAGAAACAGATGCTTTTCCAGAATTAAAAGAAGCAATAGCATTAAAAGATAAAGAATTAAAACTAGTATTAGGTTTAGGATTTGATTTTAATGTGTTTAAAGATTTCATTTGTTTTACAGAATTAAAAGCAAGTGGCGGTTTTACTAATATTACACAAAACGATGGAGCTTATATAGACACCTATTTTCAATTAAATACTGGATTAAGATACATTGTCAATTTCAAGAAAAAAGAATCAAAAATTGAAGAATAACAAGTACATAATACATTATACTTTATAAAAACTGAAACCTGAAAAATAAATTTCAGGTTTTTTTTATTATTTAAAAGCAACCTTTTCATAGTTTCAATAACTAAATATTAGAACCAATAAAAACAATAGTATGAAAACTCTAAAAATTTATTCTTTAGCTACAATTTTTTCAGTATTATCATTTTCATGTGATAATGAAAATTTAAATGAAGACACAACTTCACCTACCAATCAAAATTTGATGACATTAAACAAAAAAGTTATTCATCAAACGTATGAATCAAATCCATCAGCAGATTACACAAGAATTCAATACTATTCAAACAATGAAGTTATTGCAGATACGGTTTTCAATTATTTGAATGAATGGACATCTCGATATATAAAAGTTACAACTGGAAACGCCATTAACACACAACAATTAAACACGAATGGTGAAATTATTTCTCAACAAGAAATAACTTATGACAATCAAGGAAGAATTATACAAAGAAGAACAGATTTTCCAAATAATGTAATGGTAATTTCTTTCGAATATAATTCTGACAATTCAGTTATTGCAAAAGCAACAAACACTTTAGACAATAGTGTTATTAATTTAGGAACTTTCTTCAAAAACAACGATGGTTTAATCTACAAAAAAACGCCATACAATTCCACTGGATCAATTGAATTAATTTATGACGGATTAAAGCCAACAGCAATGACATCACCAACTCAAACTCATAATTTCGATTATTTTACAAATCCAATGCCGTTAAATATTTTAAAAACCACCACCCAATTAAACAATATGGCATTGAGCAACTTAACTTTAACACCAATCGCACAATTTGGAAACTTTTATTACAAACCAGCTGGAAATAATTACATCGCAAATTTTAATTCTAACAATTATTTAGAATATACCAAAACCACAGACATAAACAGTACAAACAACACTCAAATGGTAAGAGAAACATTTTATTATTACAATTAATTTAATTTTTTGAGGCAACCTTTTCATTTTTCTGATACTACTATATACAACCAATAACACACACAATGAAAAAGCTATTTAAAATACTACCGATTTTATTCTTTTTATTAAATTCTAGTTGTCAAAATAACGATTTTGATGATGCATTAAAGCTTCCAGAAGTTATAAAAAAAGAAGATGAATTATTTGAACTTATTCAATACATGACAAATGATGAGACAGATCCAACAAAGTCAATTACTTGTGTTAAATTCATTTATCCATTTCAGCTATTTATTTACAATCAAAGCATGCAAATAATAGATCAAAAAACATTAACTAGTAACGCAATGTTTAGTAATATTTTAGAAAATTTACCTAACAACAATTTCATTAGCATTAGTTATCCTTTACAAACAACACTACAAGATGGCACCATTTTTACTGTAAATAACAATGCAGAATTGAAACTTGCTATTGATGCTTGTTCGAAAGAAGACATTATTGGTAACTGCGGATGGTCATTAGCTGGAAACCTAATACCATGTGGCTGGGAAGTGCCTTTTATTGACGGTCAAAACAACGATTTTGCAGGTGCAGTTTTAACGACAAATTTAGACGGGACAATGGAACTTTACCATCAAAATCAAATCTATTACGGAACTTGGTCTTTCCTTTTTATTGAAAATAATTTATTTTTTAATGTGAATTTTTCTGGTATTTCAGCAGTTTCAACTGGATGGAATTTCAATTATGAAATCTTAACAATGGATGAAAATGTAATTGAAATTAAGGCCAATAATATCGTAAAAACATTAATTAAGGATTGCAAGGATGATGAAGAATATGAAATTGGAGATCTTGGTCCGAATGACGGAATTATAGCTTATAAAAAATCTGAATTTAGCAACGGATGGCAATACATTGAAGTAGCACCAACTGATTTTCCAACAGAAGAATGGGGTTGTATGAATTCAAACATCACCAACGCTCAATTTAGTCAAATTGGAACGGGATTACAAAATACATACACGAATTTAAACTTTCATACTAATTTAAACAATTATGCCACTAATCCATCAATTTGTAGTAATCAAAACAATGGAACGTTAATTAGTAGAACAGCTAAAAATGCATATATAGGAGTATCACATGATTGGTTTATTCCATCAAAAAATGAGTTACAACAAATATATTCTAATTTATCACCATTAAATTTAGGTAACTTTGAAAACGCAAATTATTGGAGTTCGACAGAATCAAATACAAGTAATGCAGTTGTTATTAATATGCAAACTGGAGTTGAATCTATTGTAAACAAAAATAGTTCTCAAACAAAAACTAGAGTAATTAGATATTTTTAATTTTTAGAGAATTGAATAACTTAAACGAAATCATATTAGGTTGCCAAAAAGGCAGTAAAACTCATCAAAAAGAGCTTTACTGTCTTTACAGCAAATTACTTTTCAATTTGAGTTTGAAATATTGCTCTTCTTTTTCGGAAGCTGAAGACAATTTACATGATAGCTTTATCGAAATATTATCCAACATAGACAAGTTTAAAAACACAGGTTCTTTTGAAGGTTGGATGAAAAGAATTACCATTAATAAGGCCATTTCAAAATTTAAAAATTCCATAAATTTTGAACCAACTGAAAACTTAATTTATCCTATTCAAGATACAGATATTGAAATACATGAATTGGATATTAGTTTGGATAAAATGTTAGCCCTTATACAATCCTTACCCAATCAATACCGATTGGTTTTCAGTTTATATGAATTAGATAATTATTCGCATAAAGAAATTGCAGAAATGCTTCAAATTTCTGAAGGCACATCCAAATCCAATTTATTTAAAGCCAAAAATATTTTAAAAAAACAAGTATTAGAATTCAAAAGTAAAATCGTTCAAAATGGATACTAAAAAAGATATAGGACAATTTTTTAAAGAAAACCTAAATCAAATGGATTTTACGCCAAATGATAATGGTTGGAATAAAATTGAAGAAGAATTAGATCAAAAAAAGAAAAAAAGAAGAGCTTTCTTTTGGTTGTTTTTTGCAGCTTTTTTAGCAGGATGTATTTTTACTTTACTTCTTGTGTATTCAACAAATTGGATGGATTCAGATTTTAAAAATCAGAAAAAATCTGACTCTTTTGAAAAAAATTCAAATAGTAATGCGAGTTCTAATTCTAATATAAATTCTGATTTAAAATTTGAAAACTCAAATTCCAATAATCAAAAAATTAAGAACAATTCAAATACTAATATTGTAAATAACAGTTCAGAACAAACTACAATAAACAACAATCAAAATAACAACAATTCAGAAAATAATGAATTGAAAATAAATTCGGTTTCAAATCGAAATAGAATTAAAAATACTATTAAGAACAATAATTCAAACATTAATAATTCTTATAGTACTAATTACAATTCCAAGAAAAATTCAAGAAAGAAATCAAAGAAAAATTACACAAAAGACGCTTTTAAATTGGAGTCTAATTCCAATACTAAAGTATTTGCTCAGAATAATAAAAAATCATCTAAAAAGAAAAACAACCAATCAACAAAAGAAAATACAATTGGAACTGATTTTAATAATTCAAATTCAAAAGATAATATTGCAATAAATAATGCTCAAACTGAAAGTAAAATTGACACCACAAAAACAATAATTACTTTACAAGAAACTAAAGATACATTAGCAATTGCTGCGGCTTCAAAAAAGCAAATTAAAAAACCAGAGCCTAAAAAAGAGAAAGATTCAACTGAAGTAAAACCAAAAGAAAAAACCAATTCATTTATTGTTTCACCATATTACGGAACTGGTTTATTTCCTAAAAATCAAGTAAAAGGAAATTTCAATTCCAACAATCTTGTTTCGTCTAAAAATGAACAATACGGAATATTAATTCGATGGATGACTAGTAGAAATTATGGACTTCAAGTTGGAATTGGTTACATCAATAATTCAACTGTGACTGAAATTGAAAAAACGAATTCCAACAATATTGTTTTTAATGATGTAAATAACAATTCAGGGGTAAGTTTCTCATCATCAAACAAGTTAATGATGCATCATGATTTAAGTATGTATGAAATTCCATTAGAGTTTTATTATAAAATATTAGACAAGAAAATTGGATTTGCTTTATCTTCAGGAATTAGTCACACCATTATTAAAGAAAATAGTGTTTCTATTAACAACCAAAATGAAACTATTGAAATTGGACCATTGGAGACATTAACCAAAAGCAATTTTACTGCAAATTTAAAATTCTATAGTTTTTATAAGTTTTCAGATAAGTTACAATTTGAAGTATACCCAAGTTTCCATTATCATTTTTTAAATTCAATGAGAAGCAATGATTTAAACCCTTCTTTATTTTCAATTAGAGCAGGTATTTCGTACCAATTTTAAATTTTTATAACATTTAACAATCAATTAGTTACATATAGTTTTTTTCATATATTTGTGTACCAAATCTAACAAACATGAAAACTAACTTTACACTAACTATTGGAATAGTATTGCTATTTCTAACAAACACAACTGCATTTTCGCAGACCTTTATTCAAGGTTATCAAGATGTTGTGAATCAAGTTTCACAAGCTAACACCACAGCAAATTTAACGAGTTTCGAAAATTACGGAATTAAAGTTCGAGGAAGTGCTGCTCAAACCAACACCTTAAATTGGATAAAAAATAAATATTTAAGTTATGGTTATTCTGCTGCACAAATTGTTGAAGATCCATTCACCTATACTGGTTCAACTGCCGTTTGTAAAAACATAATTGTAACCAAAACCGGAACGTTATACCCAAACACTTTTGTTATCATTTGTGCACATTACGATACAATAACTGGAAAAGGAACAAACGACAATGGTAGCGGAACAAATGTATTATTAGAAACTGCTCGATTATTACAAAGTATTCCAACGGAATATTCTATAAAATTCATTCATTTTAGTGGTGAAGAAGACGGATTAAAAGGGAGTCAGCATTATGTAACTAACGTTGTAAATCCAAACAACTTAGATATTAAATTGGTTTTTAATATTGACCAAGTAGGTGGAGTTGCCGGACAAGTAAACAACACCATTACTTGCGAAAGAGATGAAAGCAACACACCAACTACGAATAATGCTCAATCTAACACTATTACTAATGAATTAATAACTTGTGTTGGATTATACTCTACGTTAAACACTAACTTATCTTATGCTTACGCATCAGATTATATGCCTTTTGAAGATAATAACGAAATTATTACTGGCTTTTACGAAACAAATGAATCAACGGTTCCACATACTGCAAATGATTTATTAATAAATATGGACCCGGTTTATGCTTATAACGTTACTAAAGCTGCCGTTGGAGCCATGTTGCATTTTGCAGTTGCCAATACTTCAGCTTTATCAAACGAAGCTTTCAATTCGGAAAATCAAATTACTATTTATCCAAACCCAGCAAAGAATAATCTTTTTATCAATAAAGGAACTTTAGACGCTGATAATTATTCAGTAAAAATAGTAAGCTTAAATGGTAAAACAGTTTTAGAAAAAGAGTTTACAAATTCTAATTTAACAGAACAATTACCAATTTCTGAATTAAGCGCCGGAATTTACATGTGTGTGATTTCGACAGATTCTAAACAAATATTTAAAAAAGTAATTATAGAATAAGTTTATTGTCGGTAATAAATACCAAACATTATACTTTGACTTCCAAAATTGGGTTCAATTCGATTTTCAAACAAACCATATGGTGTAAATTGATAATTGAATTGCAACCCAACATTTTTTATATTCATTTTTATTCCTTGAGAGAATTGTAACGTTGTTAATGCAAATTCATAGCTTTTCTCGCTACTTTCAGCATCATAATTTCCATTTATTATATCTTCATATCTTTTATGATTGGCGTCATAAAACATTGTTGCAACACCAAAACCCGTAAACCATTCTACATTATTTCGTGGCGATACATTTGAGAAAGGAAAAACTTTTGCAAATCGGAAACCTAAATTCCCACCAAATCTTCTTGAACCAATCGAAAAGACAGAATCCTTGTACTTTACATTAATATTAGAAGCATTATTCGGTATCACCACATTCAAACCAATATCTATAAAATCATTGTTTTTAATTTTACTTCTAAACCAAAATCCATAACATTGTGAAACATCGAACTTATTACTCAAATTACCAATTGGTTTTACTAAACCAACTTCAATATAAACACGTTCATATTCTTCTTGTTCTTTAAGTAATTCATATTGATTTAATTTTTCTAGTTTTTCTAAAGAATTCTGACCCATCAAAAATTGCAAACAAAACAAACACACTATTAAAATATACTTTTTCATCTTTTTACCAATTTATAAAAGGCATCGACCTTTTGTTGTTAATATTCCACAATCCGAATTGTAATCCGCGAGATTTCGACATGTTTAAAATTCCAATTTGAATACCCGAATTTGTTGCCGAATAATTATAAAATCCAAGTTGCAATCCATTTAAAGAACACGTTTCGTTAAACAAACCCAACATTACTCCGTTTAAGTCATTCGTTCCGTTGTACGCACCCAGTGTAAGTCCGTTAATTTTATCTGCTTGAACACCTAAACCTGTAATGGAAATTCCGTTTATTTTATTCATCTTATTAAATGTAGAAATCGTTAAACCGTTTACATTTACAGATGTGGTAAAGCAACCCGAACTAATATTCAAACCATTCATTTGGATCAAAGGTTTCGATTTTTCAACTCTAACAATTTTCAAACTATCTTTATCAATATTCATTTTATTTTGTTTGATAATTTCCGGCAAATACAACACAAATAACGGAAGCGCTAGAGCAGTCGGATTGACTTCTAAATTAATGCCGTTAATGGTTTGTTTATCTATAAATCGACTATCGTAATGCCCTACTCCAACCACTAAACCATTCACTTTATCTACTCTTTTAGAAATGGGCGACAAACTAAATATTTGAGAATGTGTCGCATATCGAATTGAATCTTGACTGAACATATTTGAAAAACTAAATAATAGCAGTAATAAAATTTGCTTCTTCATAACTTATTTACTTTTAAAAACATATTGTTTACTATCGGAATTTCCTGCTGCAAAAAGCATAAACATACCCGAATAATCATAATGCCTGTTAATTACTAATTCTTTATTTTGCGACAAACCAATTCGCAATCTGTTTACACGGTTTTTACAATAAAATGGTGGTAAAATGATGCGTTTTTTATCTAGAAAAACTTCGAAATAATTCTTTTTAAATTTGCCTTTATAAGTAGTTATTTCATTTCCTCCTAAAACATTTTTATAATGAATTTCAATTTCATCGTTCTTATTGATTTTAACTTTAACCAATGAATCTAGATTATTGATCCCGAATAATTCCTGTATAGAAACTTTATATTCTGTTTTCTTTTTAATGTTTGAAACGGAATGAAATTCACCTAAATTTTTAGAAGAAATTGGCACCAATTCTTTGTCTTTAATCTCTTTATATGATTTGCAGGAAAAGCACCCAAACAAAATCATTATTAATATTTTGTTCATAATAAAGAATTTAAATTGATATTAAAATGAATACTGTTTTTAATCTGTATCTGATTAATTATTTTCGAATAGTGAATTAAATCTTTAGCCGTACTACTTTCAAAGTTGACCGCTATTTTGGTGACTTTAATTTTAAACTTTTTCATAATTTTTTCATTTAATTACAATTCAAAAGTATTTTAATAATCACAAAATAAATTGCGCTAAATAATTATTTGTATATTTGATTTTGCGAAAATCACAAACAATGAATTATCAAGAAATCCTTTTAAAAGACATCAGAACAAAAATTGACAAAGAAGTTTCTTTAATTGATGAAGTTGCCACAGCTTTAAGCATTAGCTATGATGCAGCACACAGAAGAATCTCTTTAAAAAGTAAATTCACTATTGAAGAAACAGTTTTGTTGTGCAATTATTTCGATATTTCAATGGATAGTTTATTTCGGAAAGAAGATAAATATGTGTTAGATAAAACGAAGACCATCAAATCGATTAGTGATTTTAAATTGTATTTAGAAAAATCAGCACAACTTTTAAAAGATTTTAAGGCGAATAATTCAACTGTGTATTATTCCGCCAAAGACATACCTTTACATTATACTATTGGCGGCACATTACTTTCTAAGTTTAAAATTTATGTTTGGTTGAATATTTTAACTGCAGAACAAAATTTAAGTTTTGAAAACTTTAAAATAGAAGAATCGATGCTTAATGAGTCTTCACAATTAGTAACCGTTTTTGAAAACACCAATCGCGTAGAAATTTGGAACGACACTACTATTAACAGTGCTTTACAACAAGTTTTTTACTTTTTTGAAGCGGGTTTACTCAACTACAATAATGCAAAACTAATTATTGAAGACATTAAAAATATCATTTTAAATATTGAAAAAAAGATACAAAACAATACTTTAAACTTCGACATTTACTATAACGAACTATTAGTTTTAAACAATACCGTTTTATTTACGAATGAAAAAAAATCAACTTTTTTTATTCCTCATAACATGTTGAGTTATTATGTAACTTCAGATACTAAAATTTGTGTAGACGAAAAAGAATTTATCATCAATCAGTTGAAAAACTCCAAATCGATTAGCAAATCAGGCAAAAAAGATCAGAAAATATTTTTCAACCGTATGTATCAAAAAATTGATTTTTTCACAAATAGGATAGATAATTATTTAGTGGAGTAATTAAACATAATCGGCATAGTTGTTGTTCGCAATACAATATCAACTAAAACCACTTCACTATGCACACAAGTAAACACACATACGGTAGAAAAAGCCTCACTCCCAAAACAAAAAAGTTACACCCAAGAGTAGATTTAACGGCTATGGTGAATTTATCTTACTTATTAATCATGTTTTTCATGTTACAAAGTTTTATGAAGAAACCTGAACATATAGATTTATCATTGCCTGAACATAATACTTGTGGTCCTGATTACCCTGTTTGCGGTGGAGAGATCTGGAGAAACCTTACTCTTTTATTAGGTGAAAACAATAAAGTGGTTATGTATTTCGGAATGGCACAAAGTCCAATGGAAGAACCAAAAGTATTTCAAATAGATTCTAAGGAATTTACAAATGAATTCAATCGAATCAATCAATATGTACTTGAACGTGTTGTTAGTCCAGAAAAAGAAGGATTAACTGTAATCATTAAACCAAGTGACAAATGCCAATATAAAAACTTAATTAGCGCTTTAGACGCAGTTAATTTAATCAAACCAAGAATTTTTACGGTGAGTCATTTTATAAATTCTGACGAACAAAAATTATTAGAAAAATAAGTAAATCTTTCTAAATTTGTTCAAAACAGTACATCATGAAATTCATTACCAACAGAACGATAATTATTAAATCATTAATTGCGGCATTATTCATTTTAATAATTAAAAATTTCGTTTTTAAACATTTGAATTTATACGGTCAGGATTTTCACGATTTAATTGAATTGTCTGATATCACTATCATCTTTACTGGTGCTTTTTTTGTTTTCGGATTATTATTAGCGGCAACGATGTCGGATTTCAAAGAAAGCGAACGAATTCCTGGAGAAGTAGCTTCTAATTTAGAAGCCATAAAAGATTGGATTTATTTAGCCATAAGAGCACCAAGAACCGGAACATCCGATTTATGCAAAGAAGAATTAGACAAAGCCCATTTACGTAATGAATTACTCGCTATAACTGACGGTATCATTGATTGGATTTACTCGAAAGAAAAAGATTCCAATGTAATTTTTCCATTAATTAGAAAGTCGAACGAAATTGCCTATTATTTTGCAGAACGCGGCTTAGATAAAGAAGCGATTAAAGGCATTCAAGAAAATACAAATGCCATGCGTAAACAGTTAACTCGTGCCTATTCCATTTCTCGAAATAATTTCATAAAACCGGCTTATATTTTACTTAAAAGCATCTTATTTATAGTAATGGCATTGTTATTAATTACAAAATTTAAAACAAATCCAGCAGATTATTTAGTTACCTCCGCAGTTACTTTTTTATTTTGTTATTTGTATCTATTAATTAGAGGCTTAGACGATCCATTTGACATTTCAAATGATGAAATTGATGTCGATTTAAAACCAATCGATCGCTTTAAGCATCGTTTACAAAATGATTTTTTAAATTAAAATTTTCTTAAAAAAATATAGATTTTAACATTACTTCATCCGATAAAGTGTAAAGTGCATAATTTTTTCTTAAAAGTTGGTCACTTAACCACATGAAAAACCATTATACCGATTAAGAAGTTAAATATCAGATGGTTAAAAAGCCAATAAGTAACTTTGACCAAGATTTAATAATCAATAAATCTTTAATCTCAGTTTAATTTTTAATTTAATCATCATGAAAAACGTTTATGTACTTTTATTTTTTTGTTGCCTTTTATCAGGTTGTACTGATGAAACAATGGACGCAACAACCGACACGACATCAACAGCACAATTTGCTAGTAAACCAGAAGCCAATCCAGTGTACGATAACTCATATAAAGGCATTTATAAAGGAGTTATTACAGGAGATATTTCGGGAGCTCTTTATGTAAATTTGTATAATGACAGCCAAATTTTTGCAAAAATCATTACAAATGACAACAAAACTTTTATTTTAAATAATGTTCCAATAACTGAAGAAGAAGGTAAAAATCAAGGTATTACATTTAAAAAATTCATTTTTGAAGATGATAATATTAAATTAGAACTAATGATAGAAGTTACAGGAAATTACATATCCATTCTTAATTTTTCTTATTTTGGAGAAGAAAATTATAAAATTTGTTTGAAAAAAGAAACTTCAACCTCTTTAATTAAATGTTATACAGGTATTTTTAAAAGCGATTTAGTACATGGAAGTGTCAACTTTACTTCGGATGGTCAAATGAAAATATCTGGTACAACGCAAGAATTAAATTCTTTTGCTTTTACTGACGTAGTTGGTGAAATTACTATTTCAAATCCAATTGACGACAGTACAAGTGAAGAATTTCCAAGCAAACCAAACCCACAATATATCATCAATGCAAATCTTCATATTGGTGAAATATCTGGCATATTAAATAGAAATCATGCGGAAGGTAATTGGATGATAAATGGCGAAAAAAACGGACTTTGGTTTGGAGATAGACTACTTTAATTAACCAATACACAATAAAAAAATGTTCATCTATTTATTAGATGAACATTTTTTTTAAATCTTTTGTAACTTTTTGATTATTTATTACGTATAACAATAACACTTTTAATGTTAGGAGATATTTAAATGAGACAACTTAAAATTACTAAGCAGGTAACTAATCGTGAAACTGCTTCCCTTGACAAGTATTTACAAGAAATTGGAAAGGTTGACCTTATTACTGCCGATGAAGAGGTAGATTTAGCACAACGTATAAAAGCAGGAGACCAACGCGCGTTAGAAAAATTAACTAAAGCGAATTTACGTTTCGTTGTTTCTGTAGCAAAACAATATCAAAATCAAGGTTTAACTTTACCAGATTTAATTAATGAAGGAAACTTAGGTTTAATTAAAGCAGCTCAACGTTTTGATGAAACGCGTGGTTTTAAATTCATTTCTTATGCCGTTTGGTGGATTCGTCAATCGATTCTTCAAGCTTTAGCAGAACAATCACGTATTGTACGTTTACCATTAAACAAAATTGGTTCTATCAATAAAATCAACAAAATGTACGCTTTATTAGAGCAATCTAACGAACGTCCACCAAGTGCTGAGGAAATTGCAAAAGAACTAGACATGACTGTAAATGATGTAAAAGAGTCAATGAAAAACTCTGGTCGTCATTTATCTATGGATGCTCCACTTGTAGAAGGTGAAGATTCTAACTTATACGACGTTTTACGTTCTGGTGAATCACCAAATCCTGATAGAGAATTAATTCATGAAAGTTTACAAACTGAAATTGAAAGAGCATTAGAAACATTAACGCCTAGAGAAGCGGATGTGGTGCGTTTATATTTCGGTTTAGGAGATCAACACCCAATGACTTTAGAAGAAATTGGAGAAACTTTTGATTTAACTCGTGAGCGTGTTCGCCAAATTAAAGAAAAAGCAATTAGAAGACTAAAACACACTTCTAGAAGTAAAATATTAAAAACTTATTTAGGATAAGTTTTTTAAACGTGAACAACCGTTTAAACGGTTCGTTTTTTGATTGATGATTGAAACTCCGGCTGATTACCGGAGTTTTGTTTTTTAAGGAATACAATAAATAACAAGCTAAAGCTTGTGTACCTGAAGCCCACTGGGCTTCATCCTCTTAATATCAAATGACTGATTACCGGAGTTTTGTTTTTATAAAAACTTCAAAATTCATCATTCGTTTTTCATCATTCGTTATTCAAGATTTTTAAACTTGGAATATTCTACTTGAAATTTTGAATATTAAAATATTTTAAATTATTGTACCTTTGCCAAAACAATACAACAACATGAAAAAAGACACACTAATTGCTCCTTCAGTTTTAGCAGCTGACTTTGCAAACTTACAACGCGATATCGAAATGGTTAACCATTCGCAAGCAGATTGGTTTCACATTGATATTATGGATGGCGTTTTCGTACCCAACATTTCTTTTGGAATGCCTGTTTTAGATGCAATAAATAAACATGCAAAAAAAACAATTGACGTTCATTTAATGATCGTAGATCCTGATCGCTATATTTCAACTTTTAAAAAATTAGGTGCTGATGTATTAACTGTTCATTATGAAGCTTGCACACACTTACATAGAACCTTACAAGCGATTAAAGCAGAAGGTATGAAAGCTGGTGTTGCTTTAAATCCGCATACAAGTGTTTCTGTTTTAGAAGATATCATTCAAGATATCGATTTAGTTTGTATCATGAGTGTTAATCCAGGATTTGGCGGACAAAGTTTTATCGAAAAAACATACGATAAAGTTTTCAAATTAAAAGAAATGATTACAAGATGTAAATCGAATACTTTAATTGAAATTGACGGCGGTGTTACCAATAAAAATGCTAAACAATTGGTAGATGCAGGTGCAGATGTATTAGTTGCTGGAAGTTATGTATTTGGTGCAGATAACCCTACTGAAATTATTGCCGATTTAAAGATTATTACGAAATAAAAATCTTTTCATTATAATTCAACATTTCCTTCACTTTTACATAAATTGAAGGAAATTTTTGTTTTAAATCTTGTGGTGATTCGAAAAAATGCTCCAATAAAACAGCTACAAATTCAAATTGGTTTTTAAAGGCATATTGTCTTAAAACACCTGAATTAAACAACTCTTGCCCTAATTTTTCTTCTTTAAAAGAACTAAATAAATTATACAAGGACTCCTTAAATAACACATAAGTGTTTTTATTACTATTAAGCGTTAAAAAATGTAAGGCATGTGTAAATTCATGCAAACCTAAATTTAGATTATCATTTGTAATACTAATTCCTTCTTTAAAATCGGCCCAAGAAAACACAATAGTTTTTAAAGCCGGATTAAATTCACCTTTATAATATTCATTTGTATGCGTAGATAAGTAAGCATTTGGATAAATTATAATCTTTTCAATCAATGGATTTTGATAATTACGCATACCGAAAGTCAATTGCACATAAACAGCAGCAATTTGAATTTTCATTTCTTGAGTGATAACAATATCTCGTTCTAGAAATTCTCTTCTTTCGATAAACTTAACCACTCTATGTTCAAAATACCTTTTATATTTTGGCTTTAAGCGTTGATAAAAAACAGAATTCCGTTCTAACGACAAACGCTCAACATCTGACAATTTTCTAAAAATAATGTTCCCATAAACTACTAAAGGTTTTTTAGTGTTTCGATGATAAATTATTTCAAAAACATAAAATGCAAAGTACAAAAATCCGAAAAGTATTGGCGCCAATAATAAAAAGATCATGAAGTAATCTACAAAACCTAATGTATATTCGTTAGGATCAACATTATTCATAGGGAGCTTACTTTTTTTGAATTAAATAATTTGTAATTACACCATTTTCAATTATCACTTTCGTTTTTTCAACATTATGGTTTTTTAATTCGAAATTATCCGATTCTACCACTTGAATAGAATTCATATACTTAATAATATCAAGTTCGTTTTGTGGTTTCTTAAATTTTTTAACCAATTCGGTTTTTGGTATAAACAATTTATCATCAACAATATTTTCAGATTGAAATAAAACTATTTTTTCATTTGCATTAAACGTGATGATAGCTTCTTTCTTTAATAAATTGAAATAAATTCTACCAAAATCTTCCACTTTAGTATCCCAACCACCACTAATTGTTCTCAAGAATCGAAATTTTTTATTATCCGCTAAAGCCATAAATTTATCGATCTCTTTTAAACTTAAATTCTTATTTTCTATGTTTCTATAACGTTTAATATTTTCATCATTAAGCAAAACTTTATAAACAGATGGTTCGTATTCTAAATACACAACATCTACTTTTAAATCTTGAAATGCATTATTAAACATATCTGAAGTAACTTCTGCTTTAAAATCACATTCTAAACCAGCTTCAGTTTTAAAATATAAATCTAAAAAGTATTTGTCCGTTTTTCTTTTGAATCCTTGAGTAAATTGATGTTGTCCATCTTTAATTTTGGCTTTTACAACTATACCATCTTTTAAAAGCGCCTTTTCAATTCTTTCTTCAAAAATTGTATAAGAAACAATAGTTCCTGCAATTACAAATACAAAAAGCACTATATATTTTAATCCAGAATTTTTATCATCTGAAGCAACATTAAGGTATAATAACTTACTTAATTTATCAATATTGAACAATCCTAAAAAAAAGAAAAAGCCTGAAATGACAGAAATTAAAATCGGGAAAAATAATTTTGTTGAATTATAAAATACTATTGAAAAGGTATAGCTTAATAAGCACAAAACAGCAATTGAAAATATATACCAGAATATTGAGATGAATTTCATAATAAAAGTTTTGGTGACTTCGGCAGGGTTCGAACCTGCAACCAACGGAGCCGAAATCCGCCATTCTATCCAGTTGAACTACGAAGCCAATTAAATACTAATATAAAAAAGAAAGTTGGAAGTTTTTCATTCACTCCCAACTTTACTTATTTTAATTTATGATTAAACTAAAAGTTTTTTAACAATAGTTGAAATTGTTTTTCCTTCAGCTTGACCTCCAATTTGTGCCGTTGCCAATCCCATAACTTTACCCATTGAAGCAATTCCAGAAGCTCCTGTTTCAGCAATAATTTTACCGATAATAGCCTCTACTTCTGCTTCAGATAATTGAGCTGGTAAGAATTTTTCGATTACAGCAATTTGCGCCAATTCTGGCTCTGCTAAATCTGGACGATTTTGAGTAGTGAAAATTTCCGCACTGTCTTTACGCATTTTTACTAATCGTTGTAACATTTTAATTTCATCTTGTTCTGATAAACCATCAGCTGCTCCAGCTTCCGTTTTTGCTAAAATGATTGCCGATTTAATGGCACGTAATGCTTCTAATGCAACAGTATCTTTTGCTTTCATGGCTTCTTTCATGTGATCCATGATTTTGCTCTCTAAACTCATATCTTTTTTGATTATTGATTTATTAGTGATGCGAATTTAATAAAAAAACCCGTTCCGATAATAAACGGAACGGGAATTAATAGTAATTGGTTAGTTTTATTTGAGATTAATCTACATTATCATGTAAAAAAGAATTGTTGGAACGTAACTGAACGTCGTCGTTGCTATCAATACCTAATGACATACGAGATTGATTATTTTGATTCGGCATACTCGTTACATCTAATCCTTGACGACGAAAAGCGGGTTCTTTTTCTAAATCATCAATTCTACTTGGATTATTGAACTTGTGATTGAAACTTTTTAATTTATTTTTTCTTTCTTCCGCTCTCGCTTTTAAAATCTCTTCAATTGACATTTCAACTGGAGAAACCGCATCAATTCCGAAGTGATTATCAGCCGCTACCGGAGTAGTTTGTTTAACTGTAAAATTCACTTCTTCATCAATTGGCTCAGCTACTTGTTGAACAGCAGCAGCTGGTTCGAAAGCTTCTTCAATTTCCTCTTCTAAAGTATATTTAATAATTCCTTCTTGACCTAATTCTGTCACAGGGAAAAACTGAACGGCTTCGTTTACTTTAATTTCGTTAACTTCTTCAACTGCTGGATTTAAATCGAAAACAATTGTGTTTTGAGTTGTTTCCGCTTTTGTTTCGAATAAATCTAACGAAAAATTAAAATCTTGAGTTGCTACAACAAATTCTGGCTCAATTACTTCAATTTCTCTTACCGAGTTTGAAATAATTTCAAATTCTTGAACAGGCTGAACTTGCTGAATTGGTTGAACTGATTCAAATACAGGTTGTACAACTGGTTGCGTAAATGAAGCTACCGGTGCAACTGGCTCAATATGTTGAATTGGTTGAGTCGGAACTTCCACTTGGAAAATTGGTTGTTCTACTACCGCAACTGGTTTTTGAAATTCTGCCGATACATTTTCAAAAAACACATCTAAATTTCTGATATAATCCGAAGTTGGAATTAAATCTGAAACTGGAGCTTGAACCGGTTGTGGTTGCTCTACTTCAAAATCATTTAATTCAAAAACAACTTTCGCAGGCGCTTCATTAATTACTTCCTTTGGCGTTTCAACTTCAAAAACTTGATTTTGAACAGCTGGCTGACTTAATGGAGCACTTGGTGTTAAATTATGTTGAATTTTTTGCTCACCATCTAAAGAATGGATAATCTTTTGTGGTTCTGCATTGATAATCTCTTTTTGTTGTTCAATATTAAAACCTGTTGCAATTACTGTAACAGAAATAGCTTCTCCTAACTTTTCATCTTCACCAACACCCATAATGATATTTGCATTATGACCTGCTTCGTTTTGGATGAATTCGTTAATTTCACTAATTTCATCAATAGTAATTTCATTAGCACCAAATGTTATAAGCAACAATACATTTTTAGCACCTGTAATTTTATTATCATTTAATAACGGAGAATCTAAAGCAGACTGAATAGCTTCTTTAGCTCTATCAACACCTTCTGCAACTGAAGATCCCATTATAGCCGTTCCACTATCACTTAAAACTGTTTTAGCGTCTTTTAAGTCGATATTCATAGTTAAGTGATTAGTAATAACTTCAGCAATACCTTTAGACGCTGTAGCTAATACTTCATCAGCTTTAGAGAAACCTGCTTTGAAACCTAAGTTTCCGTAAACTTCTCTTAATTTATTATTATTGATAACGATTAAAGAATCTACTTGTTTTCTTAATCTTTCTACACCTTCCATAGCTTGTTCAGAACGAGTTTTACCTTCGAACTGGAATGGAATAGTTACGATACCAACAGTTAAAATTCCTCTTTCTTTTGCTAATTGAGCAATTACTGGCGCAGCACCTGTTCCTGTTCCACCACCCATTCCGGCAGTGATAAAAACCATTTTAGTGTTTGCATCAAGCATTTTTTCAATTTCCTCAATACTTTCTAGAGCTGCTTGTTGTCCGATTTCTGGTTTTGCACCCGCTCCTAATCCTTCCGTTAGGTTAACACCTAATTGAATTTTATTAGGCACAGGACTTGTTTGCAATGCCTGAGAGTCAGTATTACAAACTACGAAATCTACACCGATGATTCCTTGTTTAAACATGTGGTTGATAGCGTTACTACCGCCTCCACCTACACCTATAACTTTAATCACATTCGATTGATTCTTTGGCAAATCAAATGTAATATTTCCAAATTCGTTGTTGCTTTCCATATATTTGGCTTTTTTTATAGTTATATAATTGCTTCTTATTCTACGTTATCTAAAAATTCTTTAATTTTCCCTAAAAGGTTATTAAAGTCATATTTTTTCTTTCTTTCTTGAATTTCTTGTTTTTGTTCTTGAACTTGAGGTTTTTTCACTTCTTCCTCTTCAATAACATTTTCAACAATTTTTTCAATTTCTGGTTGTGGTGTTGGAATTACTACTGGTTCTGGCGCTTTCATTTCTACAAATGGAGTAGCACTATTCGTTTGGTTACGTAAACTTTCCATAACTAAACCTACAGAAGTTGCATAAAGTGGGCTTGATAATTCTTCACTTGAATTGCCTGCTAAATGCTCATTTGGATAACCAATTCTAGTATCCATACCTGTAATATATTCCACTAATTGTTTGATATGTTTTAACTGTGAACCTCCACCTGTTAATACGATACCAGCAATTAATTTTTTCTTTGGTTCATCATGACCGTATAATTTAATTTCTGCATATACTTGCTCGATAATTTCCACGACTCTAGCATGAATAATTTTCGATAAGTTTTTTAACGAAATTTCTTTTGGCTCACGACCTCTTAATCCAGGAATAGAAACAATTTCATTGTCTTTATTTTCACCTGGCCAAGCTGATCCAAAACGAGTTTTTAATAACTCAGCTTGTTTTTCAATGATCGAACATCCTTCTTTAATATCTTCCGTAATCACATTTCCTCCGAAAGGGATTACAGCTGTATGACGAATTACGCCGTTTTTAAAGATTGCTAAATCAGTTGTTCCACCACCTATATCAATTAAAGCAACACCTGCTTCTTTTTCTTCTTCACTTAAAACAGCATCGGCAGAAGCTAAAGGCTCTAATGTTAATCCTGTTAATTCTAAACCTGCATTTTTAACACAACGTCCTAAATTTCTAATAGAAGCTGCCTGACCAACAACAATATGGAAGCTCGATTCTACTCTTGCTCCATACATACCAATTGGCTCTAAAATTTCAGATTGCCCATCAATTTTGAATTCTTGTGGCAATGCATGAATAATTTCTTCACCTGGAAGCATGGCTAAATTTTGAACTTGAGACGTTAATTGCTCAATATCATAATCACCAATTACTTCATCAGGATTTTTTCTACTGATATAATCACTGTGTTGAATACTACGGATATGTTGTCCCGCAATACCAACTACTACATCATTAATTTTATATCCAGAATCGTTTTCTGCTTCTAAAATTGCTTGTTGAATAGACTGAATAGTTTGTGTAATATTATTTACTACACCTCTATGCACACCAAGGCTCTTGGATTTTCCTACTCCAAGAATCTCTAATTTCCCGTACTCATTTTTCTTGCCAATCATAGCTACAATCTTTGTTGTACCTATATCCAATCCTACTGCAATACTTTCTTTGTTCATCATCTATTCTTTATTTAGAACACACTACTTGTTGTGTGAAAATTAAATTTACCGATTTGTACTTTCCAATCAACGAATCTTTCGTTGCATATTGATAAAAAGCTTTATAATTCTTAAACTTTTTTTCAATTTGAATTGGTTTTCCAAAATTTATCTCATAATCATATTCCCTTGTTAGCATTTTCATGCTTCCGTTTTTTTGAATATCAATTGCGATTATATTCTTTTTTAAAAAATCATCTTCGGCAATTACGCAAAAGGTTTTTACAAATCCTTTTTTCAATTCTCCTTCGATACTTCCTTGAACAAGAGGAACTCTCGATGAAAAATTATTTGACAATTGAAAAACACTGCCATTTTTATCTACATAAAAATTTCGGTTTTTGTTAATAATTCTAGCAATTGGGGACTTTTGCGATATTTTTGTTATTAACACTCCGTCTTCAGATGTAAAAACTTCTGCTTTTTCGATAAATGGATGTTTCTTTAAGTCACTTTCCAAATCTTTCAAATCTACTTGTTCTTTTTGGATTGAAAAAGTACCTCCCAAATTTTGTATTAACAAGTTATTAACCATTTGGTTTGTTAAAAACATTTTGTTATCGCCTTGAAATTCAACTTGCAGCTTGTTAATTTTTCTGCTTTCGTTTCTAATATTCGTAAAAGAATACAAAAACACTACCAGAAAAAGCATCAAAACCAAGCGAATATTTTGCCAACTAAACCTTTTCATTTAATATTTTTTTAATGTCTTTTACCATCTCTCCAATATCACCTGCACCTATAGTTACGAACACATTTGCATCAGAATTTTTAAAACAAGTTAACAACTCAACTTTGCTCACTAATTTTTTATTTTGATTGTTAATTTTACCTAACAACCAACTTGAATTTACCCCTTCCATTGGCAATTCTCTTGCTGGGTAAATTTCCAGCAACAAAATCTCATCAAATTGTGATAAACTTTCT
This sequence comes from Flavobacterium urocaniciphilum, assembly GCF_900110615.1. Lineage (GTDB taxonomy): Bacteria > Bacteroidota > Bacteroidia > Flavobacteriales > Flavobacteriaceae > Flavobacterium > Flavobacterium urocaniciphilum. The sequence continues at coordinate 269,227 of NZ_FOEI01000002.1, read as the reverse complement.
GCAAATCCATCAATAAAATCTTTTGTTCTACTGAATAAATGAGGTTGAAAACAAGCTATGATTTTTTTGTTAGGATACAATTCTCTAACCGCTTGATGTACTGCATTTATTTCGGTTGGATGATGTGCATAATCATCGATATAAACTAATTTTTCTTCTCTAATTTGAAATGAAAAACGACGACGAACCCCTTTAAAAGTTGCTAGTGCATTTTTAATTTTTTCTACGTCTACACCATACGATTTTGCCATTGCAAAAGCCAATAATGCGTTCGTTAAATTATGATGTCCAGGCAATCCGAATTTTACATTTTCAATTAATTCTGTAGCGGTTTTAACATCAAACACATAAAATCCATTTTCAATTCTAATATTTTGAGCCACATAATCGGCACCTACATTTACCGCAATGGTATTACCTTCTAAAGGCAATCCTTTAATAACAAATAAATTTTCCGAAGGAACTTTGTGCGCAAATTCTCTAAAAGATTCTTCAATGGCTGCCGCATCTCCATAAATATCTAAATGATCAGCATCCATAGAAGTTACACAAGACAAATTAGGGTGTAAATGCAAAAACGAACGATCAAATTCATCTGCTTCTACAACCGTAACAGTTTTACCTGAACCAATTAAATTCGTGTTATATCCTTCCACAATTCCGCCTAAAAAGGCAGTTACATCTACTCCACTTTCATATAAAACATGTCCTAATATAGATGAAGTTGTTGTTTTCCCATGTGTACCAGCTACTGCGAAACAAAAAGTATCTTTAGTGATAATTCCCAATACTTCTGCGCGTTTTTTAACCGTAAATCCTTCATTCAAAAAATAATTCCATTCCGAATGATTTTTAGGAACTGCTGGCGTAATAACAACTAGAGTATTTTCTTTATTTTTAAAACTTTCGTCAATCAAATTAACATCATCTTCAAAATGAATTTTAATCCCATTTTCAAGTAACTCATTCGTTAATTGAGTTTCTGTTTTATCGTAACCTGCTACATTTTTTCCAATGAATTGAAAATAACGCGCCAAAGCACTCATTCCGATTCCTCCGATTCCAATAAAATAAACGTTATGTATTTGATTTAAATTCATTTGTATATAATTTCAATGACTATAATAAATTTCAAACTTGAAATTTGAGTATAACTTTTAGATTAACTTTTTAATCTCTTCAACAATATCTTTAGTTGCATTTGGCAATCCTAACTTTTTAATATTTTCAGTTAAGCTTTCCAATTTTCCATTATCTTTTACTAATGCTTCAAAAACCAAATTAAAATCAGATTCTAAATCAGATTCTTTAATCATAATTGCACCACCTTTATCAACAATTGCTTTTGCATTTTTAGTTTGATGATCGTCTGAAACGTTTGGTGAAGGAATAAAAATTACGGGTTTCCCAACAATACACAATTCAGAAACCGATGAAGCTCCAGAACGAGAAATAACCAAATCGGCAGCAGCATAAACCAAATCCATTCTATCAATAAAAGCCGTTACTTGAACATTATCTTTATCGTTGTATTTAGAATAATCAATTAAATAATGTTTTCCACATTGCCAGATAATTTGATATCCGAAACTTAATAAGAAATCTAAATCTTTTTCAATCAATTGATTCATTCTTCTTGCTCCTAAACTTCCACCTAAAATTAAAAGCGTTTTTTTATTAGGATCTAAATGAAAATGAGAAATAGCTTCCGCTTTTTTACTAGTAATATCCATTAAGTCTTGACGAACCGGATTACCTGTAAAACGCATTTTATCTTTAGGAAAAAAGCGTTCTAAATTTTCATACGCCACACAAATAATCTTTGCTTTTTTAGCTAACAAACGATTGGTAATTCCTGGATATGAATTTTGTTCTTGAATAACAGTTGGAACTCCAAACATAGAAGCCACTTTTAAAATTGCACCGCTTGCAAATCCGCCTGTACCAATTACCACATCTGGTTTAAAACGTTTTAAAATAGAAAATGATTTAAACAAACTCGACAAAAGCTTAAATGGAAACATAGCATTTTGAAGTGTCAATTTTCTATGAAAACCCGAAATCCAAAGTCCTTCAATTTTATAACCTGCTTGAGGAACTTTTTGCATTTCCATTTTATCTTTAGCTCCGATAAATAAAAACTCAGCATCAGGATATTGAGCTTTTAATTCATTAGCAATAGAAATTGCTGGATAAATATGTCCACCAGTACCACCGCCACTAATAATAAATCTTTTCTTCATCATTTTTTATTTAAAATAGCATTCATAGGATTTTCTCCATTTAATAAACTATCTCCATCTGTATCCATTTCGTGTTCTTCTTTTAAAGATTCACGAATTGAATATTTCATATCATTTATTTTTTGTTCGTCTTCTGAAATTGAAGAAGATTCATGTTCTTCATTCATTACCGAAACTTCTCTATCAATAATTCTTTGTAATGCTGCTTCTCTATCTTGCATATCTTTTAAATCGGCAGCTATTTCATCTTCTCGTTTGGTAACACTTAAAATAATTCCTAACGACAAACATGTCATCCAAATAGAAGTACCACCACTACTAATTAAAGGTAAAGGTTGACCTGTAACCGGTAACAATTCAACAGCAACTCCCATATTTATTAAAGCTTGAATGATAATTGGAAATCCGAGTCCGATGATGAGCAATTTCCCGAACATATTATTGGTTTTATTAGCTCTAATCAAAAATCGGAAGAATAAAAGCATATAAAAGAACACCAATATGTAACCACCAATTAAACCATATTCTTCAATGATAATAGCAAAAATAAAATCGGAAGAAGATTGTGGAAGGAAATTCTTTTGAATACTTTTTCCGGGTCCAACACCATTTATTTTTCCAACTGCAATTGCGATTTTAGCATTTTCAATTTGATATTTATCTTCATCGGGTTTATCGGTAGCAAAGTTTTCAATACGGCTTACCCAAGTATTTACACGGCTAAATGTTTTTTGTTGTGGAAAAGCTTTAGCTAATAAAAAGAATAGTGCCAAAAATGCTACACCTGTTGCCAAGATAATTCCTAAATAGCGCAATGGATATTGTCCAACATATAACAACATACAAACCATGGCAAACATTAATGCAGTTGTAGAGAAATTGGATGGTAAAACAAAAATTAAAACCGATCCAACTGGAATCCAAATTTGAATAAACGACTCTTGGAAAGTATATTTTGTTTCTTTTAATTTCGACAACGTTCTAGCTACATAAACCATTAATATTGTAAAGGCAAGCGTAGATGTTTGAATGGATAAATTGATAAACGGAATGGTTAACCAACGACTGGCATTGGCTCCACCGATAGTTTTTCCTTGCAATAAAGTAAATATTAAAGCAGGAATTATCACAATCATTCCGAATATGGAATACTTCTTAAATTTTTCGAAATGTAGTTTGTGTACAAAATATACAATGATCATTCCGATACCAAGATGCACCAAATGTTTCATTAAAATTCCAAAAGTTGTACCACCTGTTCCAACCGTATGTACCAAGTTCGTACTGGCACTATATACAGGCAAGAAAGATGCTATGGCCAATAAAAATATTACTGCCCATATGGTTTTATCTCCTTTTAAAAATTTTAATTTGTTCATCTTTTTGTTTTTGTTCCCGATACATTTCGATTCAAAACTTCATCGAAACACTCGAACTGACGATTATTATAAATTTTGCACCGCTTGTTTAAATTGGCGACCTCTATCTTCATAATTTTCGAATAAATCGAAACTTGCACAAGCTGGAGACAACAAAACAGTATCTCCTTTTTCAGCCATTTTACTTGCAATTTTAACCGCTTCTGTCATTGAAGTTGTTTCAATCATGGCATCCACTAAACCTTCAAATTTTTCAACTAATTTTTTATTATCAACTCCTAAACAAATAATTCCTTTTACTTTTTCGCGAACTAAAGCCATTAATTCGTCGTAATCATTTCCTTTATCAACACCTCCAACTATCCAAACCGTTGGAGTAGTCATACTATCTAAAGCAAAAAATGTAGCATTTACATTGGTAGCTTTTGAATCGTTGATATATTGAACATTATTTATTTTTAATACTTTTTCCAATCTGTGTTCTGCGCCTTGAAAATTAGATAAACTTTCTCTGATAGTAGCTTTTCTAATATTCATTAATTGAGCTACTGTTGTTGCAGCCATAGCGTTCTTAACGTTATGTTTTCCTTCTAAAGCAAGTTGATTGATTGGCATAATAAAATTTTGTTCGTTTAGGTTGATATTTATTTCGTTGTTTTCTGTAATACTTCCGCCTTGTTCTAATTTTTCTGTAATGGAAAAAGGCACTTTTTTTGCTTTTATTTGATGATTGGCTAACCAGTTTGATATCGCTTCATCATCGTTATCGTATATTAAATAATTTTCTTCTGTTTGATTCATCGTAATCCTGAACTTCGAATCGATATATAAATTGTAATCGTAATTATATCGATCTAAATGATCTGGACTAATATTGGTTATTATGGCTATATCTGGCTTATAATTTATAATTCCATCTAATTGAAAACTGCTTAATTCAAGTACATAACAATCGTGTTTGTTTTCGGCTACTTGCCAAGCAAAACTTTTCCCAATATTTCCAGCTAAACCGACATTTAAACCTCCTTGTTTTAGTAAATGATACGTTAACAAAGTAGTAGTTGTTTTTCCATTACTTCCTGTTATTCCAATGGTTTTTGCTGTTGTAAAGGGTGCAGCAAATTCAATCTCAGAAATTACAGGAATGTTTTTTTCTAATAACTTCTTTACTATTGGTGATTTTTCAGGAATTCCAGGGCTCTTCATTACTACATCGGCATTCAGAATTAATTCCTCTGTATGCTTTTCATCTTCCCAAGAAATATTGTTTATACTAAGAACTTCTTTATAATTTTCTTTTATTTTTCCGAAATCAGATACAAAAACATCATATCCTTTTTTCTTTCCAAGAATAGCGGTTCCAACTCCACTTTCTCCTCCACCTAAAACTACTAACCTCATATTATCTTAGCTTTAATGAAACTAATGCGAAAATTGCCAATAGAATTGCTACAATCCAGAATCGGGTTACAATTTTACTTTCGTGATAACCTTTTTTCTGGTAATGATGATGCAGAGGCGACATTAAGAAAATACGGCGCCCTTCACCGAATTTCTTTTTCGTATATTTAAAATAAGCGACTTGTAAAACAACCGAGAAGTTTTCTGCTAAGAAGATTCCACATAATACCGGAATCATTAATTCTTTACGAACAGCGATAGCAATAACTGCGATAATTCCACCAATTGTTAAACTTCCTGTATCTCCCATGAAAACAGTAGCAGGATACGTATTGTACCATAAGAATCCAATTAAAGCTCCTACGAAAGCACCAATATAAATAGTCATTTCCCCAGAATTTGGGATATACATAATATTTAAATAATTAGAGAAAATGATGTTACCCGATACGAAGGTGAAAATACCCAGAACTAATACTGAAATGGCAGAAGTTCCGGCAGCTAAACCATCAATACCGTCTGTTAAATTAGCACCATTAGAAACCGCAGTAATGATAAAAATTACAACAGGTATAAAAATTATCCAAGCCCAATTTTGATAATCGTCACCCATGAACGATAAAATTTCTGCATAATCAAATGTGTTATCTTTTACAAAAGGAATAGTAGTTTCCATTGATTTAACCTCAGGAGAAGTTGATTTTACAACTGTTTCAATACCATTTTTTTTAAGAACCACATCTTCTTTAATGGTTACACCAGGATGAAAATATAACGTTGCACCAACAATAATACCTAAACCAATTTGACCAATTACTTTAAAACGCCCTTTTAATCCTTCTTTATCTTTTTTGAAAACTTTAATATAATCATCTAAGAAACCAATACTTCCCATCCAAACTGTAGTAACTAAAAGCAAGATGATATAAATATTATCCAATTTTGCTAATAATAAAACTGGCACAAGCGTAGCTAAAATAATAATTAAACCACCCATAGTTGGCGTACCCGCTTTTTGAGTTTGCCCTTCTAAACCTAATTCACGAACTGTTTCTCCTACTTGTTGTTTTCTTAAAAAATTAATTATTTTTTTACCATAAATAGTAGAAATCAACAACGATAATATAACGGCCATTCCAGAACGGAAGGTAATATATTGAAACAAACCTGCACCCGGCAAATTGTATGCTTCGTCTAAGTATTTAAAGATGTAGTATAACATAGTCTAATGGTTTATAGTTACTGTAAACGGTTTACTTTTCAAATTGATTTAATATTTCTTGTACGATTTGCATGTCATCAAAATCATGACGCACACCATTAATTTCTTGATACGTCTCATGTCCTTTTCCTGCAATTAAAATAATATCGCCTGGATTAGCCATTTGACATGCCGTTTTTATAGCTTGTTTTCTATCTAAAATAGAAATTGTTTTTTTGAAATTCTGACCTTCCACTCCCGCTTCCATTTCATCAATAATGGTTTGCGGATCTTCCGTTCTTGGATTATCTGAAGTAAAAATGGCTTTATCACTCATTGTTGATGCGATATTTGCCATCATTGGTCTTTTGGTTTTATCTCTATCGCCACCACAACCCACAATCGTTATTAATTGTTCGTTATTAGTACGAATGTCTTCTATTGTTTTTAGCACATTTTCTAATGCATCAGGTGTGTGCGCATAATCAACAATTGCAGTAATTTTTGAATTAGAAATGATAAACTGAAAACGACCTGACACACTTTCTAATTCAGATAATAATCGTAATGCTTCGTTACTTTCAATTCCTAATTCTAACGCAACACCATAAATAGCTAATAAATTATAAGCATTGAATGAACCAATTAATTTTGTCCAAACCTCATCATTATTGATTTTCAGTACTAAACCAGTTAATTGATTTTCTAAAATTTGAGCTTTAAAATCGGCATACGTTTTTAACGCATACGTTCTTTTTCTGGCAACCGTATTTTGAAGCATAATGCTACCATTTTTATCATCTACATTAGTGATGGCAAATGCTGTTTTTGGTAAATTATCGAAAAATGATTTTTTTACATCTCTATATTCTGCAAACGTATCGTGATAATCTAAATGATCATGTGATAAATTAGTAAACACACCACCTTCAAAATGTAATGATTCTGTACGTTTTTGATGAATTCCGTGTGATGAAACTTCCATAAAACAGAATTCGCAACCTACTTCAATCATTTCATTTAAATAATGATTAATGGTTAATGAATCAGGCGTAGTATGTGTCGCTTTATATTCTACCTCATCCACCATAATTTTCACAGTAGAAAGCAATCCAACTTTATAACCTGCTTTTTTAAACATTTGATATAATAAAGAAGCGATTGTAGTTTTACCGTTAGTTCCAGTAATTCCAACTAATTTTATTTTTTGTGAAGGATTATCGAAATAATTAGCCGCTAAAAAGGATAACGCTTGATTCGAATTTTGAACTTTAACGTATGTAATCGTATCTAATAAAGTTGTTGGTAATTCTTCGCAAACAACAACAGATGCACCTAGAGCAATGGCTTTATCAATAAATTGATGACCATCAGAAAGTGTACCTTTTATGGCAACAAAAACATCATTATTAGAAACTTTTCTTGAATCGAACTCGATTTTATTAATTGTCAAATCGGTTGAACCATGAACGGCTTCAATAGTAACTTTATATAATATGTCTTTTAAATTGTTCACGATAATTCAATTGTTATAGTTTGATTTTTCTTAAATACTTCTCCAGGATTAATTGATTGTTTTTTAACTTTTCCAACACCAGAAAACTTCACTTTTAATCCTAAATTTTCTAACAAAGCAATAGCGTCCATTCCTGCCATTCCTTTAACATTTGGAACTTTATTTGTATTTCCTTGAGATTTTTTTTCATAATCGGCATACAAAACATCTTGCTTTGCATTTTTCAATTTTATGCTCTTAAACTTATTCGTATTTGGAACATCCGTAAATATTTTTTGAGCAATACGTTTGAACACTGGTCCGGCAACATCTGCACCGTAATAACCTGCTGCTACATTAGGTTTATGCACCACAACTATGCAAGAATACTTTGGTTGATCTGCAGGAAAATAACCTACAAATGAAGAAGCATAGTAAATTTTATCTTGACCTTTAAAATAATCTACTTGCGCTGTTCCTGTTTTACCAGCCATTGAAAAATCAGCAGAATATAATTTACTTCCTGTTCCTTTTTTAACTACATTTTCTAAAACCTTTTTAACTTTAGCTAATGCTTCATCAGAACACATTTTTTCATTGATGACTTCTGTTTCAATTTTCTTAATGGTTTTATTCCATTCTTTAATTTCTTTTACGAAAATGGGTTTAATCATTTTACCATTATTAGCAATTCCATTATAAATAGCCAAGGTTTGCAAAGGCGTCATAGAAACTCCGTAACCATATGCCATCCATGGCAATGAAAGCGCATTCCAATTAGTCGTTCCTGGTTGTGGAATATATGATTTCCCTTCACCTAACAACTGAATCCCCATTCTTTTATTTAAACCATAACTGTTTAATCTGTCTGTGAATTCTTTTGGGTTATTTTTATAATTTTCTTGAATGGCTTGAACTAAAACCGTGTTTGAAGAAACTTCAAAACCTCTAGCTAATGAAATACTTCCATAACCACCTTCGTGAGAATCTTTAACTTTTTTATTTCTGATAGTAATTACACCGCCATTAGTATTATACACTTTCGAAGTATCCACTTTTTTATCGTCTAGTAAGGCAATTAAATCTAACAATTTGAAGGTTGAACCCGGTTCATGTGATTCGGCAACTGCGTAATTTTGTGTTTCGAAATACGATCCGTCTTCAGCTCTTCCTAAATTTGAAATGGCTTTAACTTCTCCTGTTTTAGTTTCCATTACTACTACACAACCATGATCTGCTTCATAAAACTCTAGTTGTTTCAATAAAGCATGGTGTGCTATATCTTGAATGTAAACATCAATAGTTGAAATAATATCGTATCCATCAACTGGATCTAATTCGTTAACATCTGAAATCGGCTTCCACTGATTTTTTGCAATTTTTTGCATCAAACGGTGACCATTTTTACCATTCAAATATTTACGAAAAGCATATTCTAAACCTTTACCTTGATTACCATCGCGTTCGTAACCAATAGTTCTATTTGCAATTAATCCGACAGGATGTTTACGAACAGTTTGTTGTTCTACGATAATCCCACCTTTATTGGCACCAAGTTTAAATAATGGGAATTTTTTAATACGCATATAATCCGTAAAACTCAATTTACGAGCCACTAAATAATATCTGTTTTTAGTATTACGTGCTTTTCTTAATTCTCTCTGAAATTCACCTGAAGTTTTACTCAACATGGTTGCCAAAGAATCCGAAAGATCTACATAATGCTTTTCAAAATTTTCATCTGTAGGTGCAACGGCATCGAAACGAATTGTATATTCCGGAATAGAGGTTGCTAACAAACTTCCGTCTGAAGAATAAATATTTCCTTTATTAGCTGGGATTTCAAAGTTTTTAACGGTACGTTGTTTCGCTAAATCTCTGTAATAATCTCCACCAACCCATTGAATATTGAATAGTTTAACAGCAATGGCAATAGAAAACGCAAAAACACAGACTACTACAAAAGTGAGTCTGTATGAAATGATGTTATCTTTTTTTACTGCCATATTTTTAACTTATCGAAAAAACTTTTTTCAGCTGGTTTGTGTATTACTATTTTTTTTGGTGGTACCGATGAAGGTAAAATTTGTCTTGCTTCCATTTTTTTTGAAATGGTGGATTCCATTTTTAGTTTCATTAATTCAGAACGAGTATCAACAAACTTGGAACGCAACTCTTTTACTTCATTGGTGAGTTTGGTGATTTTATAATTCTTTTCGTCGTAATTATGATTAAAGTAAATCATCAACATAGCCAATGAAAACAAGAAAATAATGAATTTCCATGTTTTCAAAGCGTCATCTTCAATTAAGAATTTCGCTTTTAAAAGACTATATATACTGTTTTCTTTTGTCATTATATTTTTTCAGCTACACGTAATTTTGCACTTCTTGCACGATTATTAATTTCAATTTCATCGGCAGTTGGTACAATTAATTTTTCAATGATTTTAAACGGAACTTCATAATTCCCAAAAAAGTCACGTTCTGGTTCCCCTTCAAACATTCCGTTACGAATGAATCTTTTTACCAATCTATCTTCTAAGGAATGATAAGAGATGACACTCAATCTACCGCCAGACACTAACAATTCTTCTGTTTGTGTTAAAAATTCTTTCAACACTTCAATTTCTTGATTTACTTCAATTCGAATCGCTTGATAGATTTGTGCTAAAATTTTATTGCTTTTATGAGCTGGTAAAAACTTAGACAATACTTGTTTTAATTGTTCGGTGTTTTTAATTTTCTTATCCGATCTAGCTGCCACAATAGTATTTGCCATTGCGCCACCATTTTTCAATTCGCCAAACTCAACAAAAATTCTTTTCAGTTCTTTTTCATCGTAATCATTTACTACTTCATAAGCTGAAAGTGCATCTTTTTGATTCATTCTCATATCTAAAGCCGCGTCAAATCGAGTTGAAAAACCCCTATCTGCTTCATCAAATTGATGAGACGATACTCCGAAATCACCTAAAATTCCATCAACCTTTTTTACACCATGAAAACGTAAAAATCTTTTGATGAATCTGAAATTCTCATTAATCAAAACAAATCTTTCATCATCTATTGCATTTTCTAATGCATCCTCATCCTGATCAAAAGCGAACAACTTCCCGTTCGGACCCAATCTTCTCATGATTTCTCTTGAATGTCCACCACCACCGAATGTCACATCCACATATACACCATCAGGCTTAATATTTAAACCATCAACTGTCTCTTTTAAAAGTACCGGATTATGATATTCCATCTTCGTCTTCGTTTTGATTACCCATTACTTGTTCTGCTAAATCTGCAAAGTCGGCCATTGAACTTTCTAAAGCAGATTCGTATAAATTTTTATCCCAAATTTCAATGATAGAAACTGCTGAGGATAATACAATGTCTTTATCAATTTTAGAAAACTGAATTAAATCTTTAGGAATTAATAATCTTCCCGTTGCATCAATTTCAACCATTTTTACTCCAGCTGTAAAAGCTCTAATAAAATCGTTGTTCTTTTTCACAAATCGATTTAACTTATTGATTTTCTGCATGACTTTATTCCATTCTGCAATTGGATGCAATTCCAAACAAGGCTGAAACACAGATCTTTTCAACACAAAACCCTCTTCAAGATTGCCCAATTGCTTCTTGAGAGGTGCAGGCACCATTAGCCTTCCTTTTGCATCTACTTTGCACTCATATGTCCCGAAAAAAGTATCCAACTTTTACAAATGAAATATTTATGAGACAAATTTAAAAAATATTTTACCACTTTTTACCACAAATTACCACTTTGTTAATAAGTTTTTACACAAAAATGAATCAAATTCCACTTAAGGTCTTAAAACACACTTATTGACGAAGATTTGAAGTTTTCAACTAATTAAAATTGAGTTTAAAAAACAGGAAGATTTTATAAGATTTTACATCAAACAAATTGAATTTTAGTCATTTATGTAATTAATTATTTTATAATTTCTGTAAATGACCATATGTGAAAAATTTGTGTATTTTTGTAACTATTAGATTATTTGTACACGAAGAGATTTTATGATAAAGAAAGAAAAGAAATATACTTATTTTGAAGCAGGAGAAGGTACTCCAATTATCGTTTTACACGGATTAATGGGAGGCTTGAGTAATTTTGATGGTGTTGCTACTTTTTTCCCAAAAAAAGGATATAAAGTAATCATTCCAGAATTACCAATTTATACGCAGAGTTTACTGAAAACTAATGTGAAAGCTTTTGCAAAATACGTTAAAGATTTTGTTACATTTAAAGGATTTGAACGTGTCATTTTAGTTGGAAATTCGTTAGGCGGACACATCGGTTTATATTTTACAAAACAATATCCAGAATTAGTAAAAGGATTAGTAATTACTGGAAGTTCAGGATTATACGAAAGCGGAATGGGAGAAAGTTACCCAAAACGTGGGGATTATGAATACATCAAAAAGAAAGCTCAAGATGTATTTTACAATCCAGAAATTGCAACTAAAGAAATTGTAGATGAAGTTTTTGCAACGGTTAATGATCGAATTAAATTATTGAAAACCTTAACGATTGCCAAAAGTGCGATTCGTCATAATATGGCAAAGGATTTACCAAAAATGCATGCACCAACATGTATTATTTGGGGAAAACAAGACAAAGTAACACCTCCAGATGTTGCAGATGAATTTAACAGATTACTTCCAAATTCGAGTTTATATTGGATTGACAAATGTGGACATGCAGCAATGATGGAAGAGCCAGACCAATTTAATGAATTATTATACGGTTGGTTAACGGAGAAAAAAATATAAAAACATAAAGTCATTCAAATTTGAATGACTTTTAAATTTTAAATACTATGAAAATTAATAGTGCCGAATTTGTAATTAGTAATTCAGAAGTGGCTAAATGTCCGAAGGACAGAATTCCTGAATATGCTTTTATTGGAAGATCGAATGTTGGAAAATCGTCATTGATTAATATGCTAACGAATAATAAGAACTTAGCAAAAACATCAAGTAGACCTGGAAAAACACAGTTAATAAATCACTTTTTAATCAATAAAAATTGGCATTTAGTAGATTTACCAGGTTACGGATATGCTAAAGTTTCAAAGACTACAAAAGCGAAATTTCAACAATTTATTACGGATTATTTTGAAAGCAGAGAACAATTAATTTGTGCATTTGTTTTGGTAGATATTCGTCATGAACCTCAAAAAATTGATTTAGAATTTATAGAATATTTAGGAGAAAGTGAAATTCCGTTTTGTATCATTTTTACAAAAGCCGATAAAATTGGAAAAAACGTTATTCAGAAAAATGTAGCGGCGTACAAGAAAAATTTATTAGCCAATAATTGGGAAGAAATGCCACAATATTTTGTAACCTCATCTGAAAATGCATTAGGTAAAGAAGACGTATTAAATTATATCGATAGCGTAAACCAAGAATTGTTTACGGGATCTGATTTTTAAAAATCTGATGTTGAATAAAAATAAAAAAACTCCCAAATTGGGAGTTTTTTATTTGTTTTATTTTAATGAATCAATTGCTTTTATTGCAGAATAAGCAATACTATTATCTGGAAATTCTACTAAAGTTTTTTTATAATATTCTTTCATCATCTTACCATTTCCAATTTGACCATAACAAAAAGCGATGTTACACAATGCCATTTCTCTATAAGTCATTTTCGAAGAACTTAAAAGTGTTAAATATCTATACTTGTCAATCCAATTATTTTTCACAAAGAAATTATAGCTATTTTCAAAATTCAAAATTGCAATTTCAAATTTATTTTTTTTCATTAACTTAATTCCTTTCCTATGGCTTTTTGGCACAAAAACCCTCAAACTATAAGAAAACAATAAATAAGTTAATGCGCCATAAAGTATAAATTCCTTTAACCCAATTAAATAGTAGAATCCAAATAATAGTATCATCACACCTATTTGTGGAATTATGGAAATCCAAGCTGCTTGTTTTACTACAGGAATATTTGAAGCCATAATTATCTATAATTTTATTCCAACACTATTACTTTTCCCATCTTCACCTTTTTTTCCATCTTCACCTTTTTCTTGAGCAGTACCAGGTTTACCATTTTTACCAGGTTTACCATCCTCTCCACGAGTTTTAATTCCCACCGAACAGCTTGTAGTCATAACTATAAAAAGAAATATTACTAATTTCTTCATTATAATAAAGATTTTTGTGTCATAGCTTCTGGTTGAGAAATTCCCATTAAATCTAAAATAGTTGGTGCAACATCTCCTAAAACTCCCGAATGAATATTTATTTTATCATTATCGACTAAAATAACTGGAACTGGATTGGTTGTATGCGCTGTGTTTGGTGAACCATCCGGATTAATCATCGTTTCACAATTTCCATGATCGGCAATTACAATCGTCGTATAATTATTCGCTAAAGCGGTTTCAATGATTTCTTTTACGCAAACATCCACAGCTTCACAAGCTTTAATAGCTGCTGGCATACTTCCTGTATGACCTACCATATCACCATTTGCGAAATTTAAACACACAAAATCTACTTCTCCTTTTTGGATTTCAGGCACAAGTGCATCTTTCAATTCGAAAGCACTCATTTCTGGTTGTAAATCGTAAGTAGCTACTTTTGGTGAATTTTTTAAGATTCGCGATTCGCCTTCAAAAGGCTCTTCTCTTCCACCAGAAAAGAAAAAGGTAACGTGTGGATACTTTTCAGTTTCTGCAATACGGATTTGTTTTTTCCCAGCTTTAGAAAGTACTTCACCTAACGTTTCAGTAATATTATCTTTATCATAAATTACGTGTACATTTTCGTAAGTTTCGTCGTAATTTGTAAGTGTTACATAATACAACGGTAATTTATGCATGTTTTGCTCATGAAAATCGGTTTGAGAAAGCGCTTCTGTTAATTCTCTACCTCTATCCGTACGGAAATTGAAGAAAATCACTACATCATCATTTTCAATAGTTTTTCCGTTTTCAGCAAATAAAGGTTTGATGAATTCATCGGTTACGTCATTATCATAACTTTTTTGAATACTTGCCACCAAATCATTTGATTTTTCTCCGATTCCATTTACAATTAAATCGTAAGCTAATTTAACGCGTTCCCAACGTTTATCTCTATCCATCGCATAATATCTTCCTACAACAGAAGCTAATTTTGCGTTGGTATTGGCTAAAAATTCCTGTAAATCTTGAATGTATTTTTTACCTGATTTCGGATCAACATCACGACCATCTGTAAAAGCATGAACAAACATATCTTGCACACCATTTTCTTGTGCCGCTTCTATTAATCCACGTAAATGTGAAGTGTGTGAATGTACACCTCCATCAGAAACCAAACCTAAAAAATGTACTTTTTTATGATTCGCTTTTGCATAATTGAAGGCATCAATTAATGGTTTTTCATATTTCAAGGTATGATTTTGAACTGCTAAATTAATTTTCGCTAAATCCTGATACACGATACGGCCAGCACCTAAATTCATATGACCTACTTCCGAATTTCCCATTTGACCTTCAGGTAAACCTACGTGAAGTCCATCTGTACGCAATTCGGCATTTGGATAATTTTTATATAAAGAATCTATAAAAGGCGTATTGGCATTGTCTATAGCAGAAACTTTTGGATCTGGCGAATGTCCCCAACCATCCAAAATCATTAAAATAACTTTTTTGTTCATTGTGTTTAATTTATGGTACGAAATTACTAAAAAATTAGATTACTTCGTCAGTTCGCTTTGTTCGTATGCTTCGTACCTCGCAATGACCTTAAAATTACGCTTTTCCTTTAAACACGTTTTTCGCTTGATTGTAGTCGATAAAATAACGCAAACTAATAGAAAAAGTATGATTTAATTGTTCGTGATTAAAAACTTGTTTCGCTTGATAACTTAAGTCTTTATCAATTTCTCGTTGAAAAATTCCGGCATTACTTCTATATAAAACCGACATTTGACTTCCTGGTGCAAACCACCAACTGTATGATAAATCGAAATTCCAAGAATTGAAATTTGAGTTTCTATTATTGGTATACGCATATTCTTCTACTCTACCGTTTTCTAACAATTTATAATACGAATTATTTTCAGAAAATGACCAATAATGTCTTAATCTTAATCCGAAATTCATTTGAGCATTGATAGAATATTTACCTTCTAATCCGGTTTCTAACGTTTGATTATCCCTTTTTGCAAAAACAATATCGTCTCCATTTTGTGCGACACGACCTAAATCTTGGTATTCGTTGTAGAAATTATTTCTATAGATTAACAAGAACTTGTCGTTAAAACGGTATCTCGGACTAACATTTAATCCCCAATACCACCAACCTTTCGCTTCAGCAAAACCTATATTTGGTTCTAAATCTAATGCGAATTTATTGTTATAATTTGTAGAAATCCAAGCCCAAGTTCCGTAGTTTTTAGGAAAAATTACATATCTACCTTCCACTTGTGGATTATAGAAATTGTATCGTTCAAAAGGATTAATATTAAATCCGAATCCAGCTGCATGATTTTTCTTATTCGTAAAATTAGCATTGATATTAAAATTCTGATCTTGTAAAAAATGTGTACGATTATCAAACTGATTATATGTACTAAAGTTTATTCGGTATGAATTTAATTTCTCCGTTGGTTTTAACGATCTATAACTAGCACTACCATTTAATGCAAAATAATTAGTTTGAAAGTTTATTCCTAAATCATTATTATCATAATCTTCAGAAACATATTCTCCACCAACCGAAAATCTAACTTTACCTGCTGTTTCAGAAAAATTTAAATTGGATGAAATCCCTTTTTTGTTGTCTAAATCTTTATAATCATTTACATAACTATATCTAAAAACACCATTCGTATTATAGGTATTCTTTTTTGTACTCAAATTGAAAGCTGTTGCTGTTACATTCGCATCTCTAAATTCTCCATCACGCGTTACATTAGTATTAATTAAAGAAACAGAAGAATTTCCATTAAAACGTTGATCAACCACCATAACATTATAATTCGCTAAAGGTTCAACTGTTTCAATTCTTTCATCGCCCGTAACTACATCTCTTATTACTACATCTGTTTTTTTAGTAACCGTATTTAAAAATCCAATTCCTAATCCGTCATTTGTACGACCTGAAACTTTAACTGCATTAACCAAATCCACTGCATTAGGATATTCTACCACTTCTTCTGTTGGTGATGTGTTTGGATATGTACTTGGACCTTGTCCAATCCTTCTCGAATAAAACAATCCACCTTTACTAAATAAATCGGTACCTTCTGTGAAAAAAGGTCGGTTTTCGTTAAATACTTGTTCGAACGGACCTAGATTTAAAATTTTGTTATCAAATTTTGTTTGTCCGAAATCAGGAATTAAAACCATGTCAAGGGTAAAAGCATCTGTTAAACCATACTTCAAATCTAAACCACCTTTTAAAGTTCCAAATGATTTTTCTTTTCCGAAACTATTCAAATAAAAAGAAGAATACGGAATTAAAAACAAACGCGTTGGAGTTTGCACATTAGATATTCCTTCTAATTCTCCAGCTTGTTGTGTAAACGAACCTTTTCTATTATCCACAGGATTCCAAGTGAATTTTTGACGTAAACGTCTTACTTCTCTAAAAAACTGAATGCCCCATTTTTGAATATCTTCTTTAGAAAAACGCAATGCGGCATAAGGAATTTTCATTTCAACTTGCCAACCTAAATTAGTAACTTTAGCTTCACTATGCCAAATAGCGTCCCAAGAAAAATCTTCACCTTGATTCGTTCGAATACAATCGGCTTGACCGCTTGAAGTATTTACGAAGAAACTATATTCGTGCTGACCATCGTTAAAACCGTTAATAAAAACTCCGAAAAAATCGGCAGCACCAAAATCATCTCTTTCAGTAATTTCTTTTAAAATTTTATCCGGCTCATTATCGTATAAGGTTGCACCAATGTAAACCGCATCGTTATCATATAAAACCTTCACTTCAGATCGTAATTCTTCTCTTTCAGGTTTCCCATTATCTGGATCAAACATTACGAAGTTTTTTGCTACCGGCACATTTTGCCAATCGCTTTCGTCTAAATTACCATCTATTTTAATTGATGAAGAGGTTTTAATTGCAGAAACTTTCTTTTTTTCAATTTCAGATAAACTTTCTTGAGCAAAAGAAAATTGAGAGATTAGAGCTAGACTGATGATTTTAAATACTTTCATTTATGATTTGATTAACGATTGAATCGTTAGTCTAATAAGCACAAATAATGTTTCTAAAATAAATGTTAAATTTTATTTTACTTATTTTTCACAAAAAACCTACAATATGTTGAATATCTGAAACCTATAGATTTTAAAGGCTTTTTCAAATAGTACAAATCGACGAAATGCAAAATAATCGACGAAATGCAGAAAAAAATCGTTAAAAAACACGAAAAAATTTTTTTTATTAAAAATTAATTCTATATTTGGCTCCAGAATTATACAACTAACAACAAGATTTACAATGAGTTACAAATTTTTACCTTTACTTTTTTTAGGATTTTTTCTTAACACAAAAATTAATGAAAACACTATAAAAGGTACATCTAAAACAAACTCAAATAAGATTACTACTGAGAAATCAGTAATGCTTGCAGAGAATAAAGTTTTAAGTTTTGAAGAAAAAACAGAACTTCTATATAATGAAATAAACGCTGGTGATTTTACATTACCTAATTTAGAAACTTTTAAAAATGCTTTTGAAGGTTACTCACAATTAGACAATCAAGGTAAAGTTTTAAATAAAGTTTTAACTATTGTTGACTTTAGCTTTTCTTCTACAAAAGAAAGAATGTGGGTAATTGACATGGAAAACAAAGTAGTTTTATTACAAACTTTAGTTTCTCATGGTATGAATTCTGGTCAAGAATTTGCAAAATACTTTTCTAACGAAAATGAATCACACAAAAGTAGTTTAGGGTTTTTCATTACAGGTGAAACTTATGTTGGAAAACACGGATTATCTTTAAAATTAGACGGACAAGAATACGGATTAAACAATAACGCAAGAGAAAGATCTGTAGTTGTTCATGGTGCTGATTATGTATCTAAAAAATTAGCACAAAAACAAGGATTTATAGGAAGAAGTCAAGGTTGTCCTGCTGTAGCACCAGAAGTTGCTTCTAAATTGATCCATACAATTAAAAACAAATCGGTTTTATTCATTTATCATCCAACAAGAATGTATGCAACTAAATCTAAATTAGTTTCATAAATTAAACAAGGAAAAGAATATTACGAACTTTTTAATTTTTCGTATAGCATCATATCCAAATTATAGATATCATCTCTAAACTGCAATCCATTTTTATCTTTCCAACTTGTCCAATAGAGTTGATGGATATAAATGGGTTGTTTTACTTTTATATAGTACGTATCTTTTTTATCAATGATTTTATCAATCTCATCTTTTTCTTCGGCTTCTAGTTTCATTTTTTCAGCCAATTCTTCTGGAGTAAGTTTTTTAGGCTTATAATTTTTTTGAAGCATTAATTTCTTTTCTCTTTCCGCTCTTTCTTTTCGAATCGAATCGATACTTTTCCATCTTCCATTATCTTGATCAGAAAGAATTAATTTAGCTAAGTTTACTGGATTTTCTACACGAACACAACCCGAACTTAATGCTCTATAGGTGTATGCAAAATAATCTCTATGATTAGTGTCGTGCAAATAAACCAAATGATGATTAGGAAAGTTGAATTTTACTAAACCTAACGAATTATTATAACCTGGCGTTTGAACATAACGATAACTTTCAGCTTTATCTGGATTCCAGCTATAAGGAGAAACTTCTTCATTTTTACCATTATAAATAGTAATTCTATTTCTTGAAAAATAATTTCTATTAGCAGAAGCTTCAACTGATAAATCTTCTTTTATAATAGTTGGTGGAACAGTCCAAGTTGGATTAAAAACAAAATTGGACAATCTTGAAGATAAAATTGGAGTCATTCTTTTTGGTCTTCCACAAACAATTTTTCGCGTAGCAATGGTATCGTTATTTTTTACATAATTTAACCAATAATCCGGTAAATTAATTATTAAATATTGATCACCTAAATCTCTAGAAAACCAACGCCAACGCTCTAAGTTAGCTAAAATCTGAGCCTTTCGAGTTTCTTTATTATAATTTAATGCTTTTAAAGTACCAATACCAATTACACCATCATTTTTAAGTCCGTGACGGGCTTGAAATTTTTTTACTGCTTCAAAAGTTTTAGCATCATATTTAGAAGTATAAAGCGTATCATTAACTTTTAAATCTTTCCAATAAACTAAACGACGTTTAATTTCTTTAATGACTTCTAAATTATCATTCAGCTTAATTTTTTGATTGGTATTAATCGAATCAAATTTAGAATTGGGTAAAGTATTAATATTGGCTAAGGCTTCTTTTAAAGACAAATATTGAGGGTGTGTAGGCAACAAACTAGTTATGGTAGCTCCAATTTTTTTGTTCTCAATTGCTGGTTTAATTAAGGAAGATAAGGCTACTTTTTTCTCATATAAATCCCAATTATCATAAACCTCTTTTGGGTTTAATTTACCTCTATAGAAATGGTTACAAATTTTCTCAAAGGTTTGTGTAAGTAAAATATCGTAGGCTAATTGTTCTTCTAATTGTAATGAATCTTTACGTAATTCAATTTGATAAATTTTAGATAAATTATAATCTTCCGGATTCAATCCTTCGTATTTTGCTTTTTCAATTTGAGATATTAAATCTTCTCTATTTTCAGAATCAATCCAAATTTCATGATTATCAAATTGCTTGTAAAGCCCTCTTATACTATCTGTTTTATCTGCTAATAAATCTTCAGGCATTGCGTGAACAGTCATCTTTCTGATGGTATCGAAATAATCTTCACTTTCAACAAATTCTTCCTTAGAGCTGTTTTTACAAGACATAAAAACAACAAAAAGCAAACCTATGAATATGCAAATTTTCTTCATCATATAACAAATTTAAAAAAATATGCGTGCATATTAAATAATGTCGACGAAAAGCGTGTTTAACCGACAAAATTCATATACATCACATAATGAATTCCGATCCCATTAATATCAAATGGCTTGCCAAAAATACGAAAATTATAATTTTTGTAAAAATTTACTGCATTTTCTCTTGCGTTAAACCATAAAATATCTGCTTGATTTTGTTGTACAAACCGAATTGCTTCTTCTAATAAAACACCTCCTAACCTTTTTCCTTGGTAGTCTTCCAAAACCGCCATTCCTCTCAATTGATATTGCTTTTCTTCAGAAAAATGATTCGATTTTGTTTTAAAAATAGAAGCAACTCCTATCAATATTTCATCATTGAACAATCCAAAATGTACCGTTTCTTCTAATTCATCACCTTCAAAATAACACGATTCAATAGGTTTACCTTTTCGTAAAACTTCACTTCTTACCGGAATTGTTTCTAAATGAGAAATTTTTTTTATTTTTATATTACTCATAACCTTTTATTAACTAACGAATTACAAACTTAATCACAAAATATCTTATTTTTTTTCAAAAAAAATTTGCAATTAACTATAATTTGATATTATATTTGCACCCACAAAACAAAAACATCTACCATGCGGAAGTAGCTCAGTTGGTAGAGCGTCAGCCTTCCAAGCTGAATGTCGCGAGTTCGACCCTCGTCTTCCGCTCAAATTTATTGAAATAAAAAATCTACCATGCGGAAGTAGCTCAGTTGGTAGAGCGTCAGCCTTCCAAGCTGAATGTCGCGAGTTCGACCCTCGTCTTCCGCTCTAAAGCCTCAAAGAAATTTGAGGCTTTTTTTATTTAAAAAAAATTTAAAGCTGAATGTCGTCTCGTTACATATAACGAGAACCCTCGTCTTCCGCTCAAAAAAAAAGCCTCAAATAAATTGAGGCATATTTTATTTTAATTCACTCAAGTCAGAACCAGTTTCTAATTCTATTGGCTCTTTACCTTGTTGAAATAATCTTGCAGGCAATTCTCCTTTTAAAGTTATTTTATCTCCTAAAACTTCTAACCAGCTTCCTTCTCTCAATCCTAAAACAGATTGTGGATTATAGTGATGAAACTCTTTAATTCGTGTTTCTCGTGTTTCTCCCATATGTGTCGATCCTTCAATAGGGTCTAAATAATGTGGATTCAAATTAAAAGAAACTAAACCTAAAGTTCTAAAGTTAGGCGGATACATAATTGGCATATCATTAGTTGTACCCATTGTTAAACCACAAATGTTACTTCCCGCACTCGACCCCAAATAAGGTGTGCCGTTTTCAACTGCATTTTGAATAGCATCTAATAAATTAAATTTATACAACATACTAACTAATACAAATGTATTTCCTCCGCCAGTAAATATTGCTTGAGCATTTTCTATAGCTTCAATTTTGTTTTCAAATTCATGCAAACCTTTTACAGCAATATTTAAATCTGCGAAAAAACCAGCAACTTTTTCCGTATATTCATCATGTGAAATTCCGCCTGGACGAGCAAAAGGAACAAAAATTAATTGTTTTACATCTTTAAAAAAGTCGGTTAATGTTGGTTTCAAATATTCTAAATAACCACCATTATATAACGTTGAAGTACTAGCAATTATAACTCTTTTCATATTTTTATATAATTTTCAATATTCTTAACAAAATTTTATTAGTAGATTAAAAATTGAACCTATATTTTTACAAAATAATTCAACTTTATTGAAAAGATTATTACAAATATTAATTTTATTCTGCTCTCAATTTATTTTATCACAACAAGATTCAATAATTAGAGGAAAAATCATTGTAGAAACAAACGACAATGATGGAATTAACATTGTAAATATCTCAAACAAAAGTAACACAATTTCTACTAATGGTGGATATTTTAAATTAAAAGCTAAGGTTAATGATACAATAGTTTTTAGCGCCATTCATTTAGTTGCTAAAAAACACATTGTAACCAAAAAAGATTTCGGAAGCGATTTATTATTTATAAAACTAGAAATTTATAGTAAGCGTATAAAGGAAATAATGGTAACCAGTCATGATAATGTTAATGCAGAAACTTTAGGACTAGTACCAAAAGGACAAAAAAAATACACTCCTGCAGAAAGAAGATTAAAAACAGCATCAGACATAGACGGACAATTTGGACTGAATACACATTTCGGAATCGATCCATTATTAAATGCCATTTCAGGAAGAACAAAACAACTAAAAGCTGAATTAGAAGTAGAACGAAAAGAATTTTTACAAAAGAAAATCAACAATTCATTTGATAGTGATTACATTATGAATACGCTTCATATTCCAGAAGATTATATTAATGGATTTATTTTTTATATTGTAGAAGACAAACAAATTGTAGAAGCTTCAAAAGCAAAAAACAAACAAATGGTAAGTTTTAGAATGAGTCAACTTGCGGTTGAATATTTAAAATTAAACAATTTAGAACCTTACAATCCAAAGCCTAAAGAACCAGAAAATAAAACTGAAGAAGAATTAAAAACCGAAATTAAAGAAACACCTAAACCAGAAACAGAATCTAAAAAAGATGAATAAATTTAAAGTAAGCATCGTATTATTAATTCTAGTCCTTGCAAGTTCTTTTACTTTGCATAAGTTTTACGTGGGTGTTTTTCAAATTGATTATGTAAAAGAAAAAAAAGCCATTCAAATTACTTCTCGTTTATTTATTGATGATTTAGAAAAAGCGTTACACAAAAAATACAAAAAGCATTTTTACATTACCACAAAAGATGAAGTTACCGATGCTAATAAATTTATTGAACAATATTTAGAAGAAAATTTGAAAATAAAAGTCAATAATAAAATTCAGAACTTTAGTTTTTTAGCTAAAGAACAAGAAGACAATATTGTAATTTGTTATTTAAAAATTGACTTTAAAGACAAAATAAAAGATATTGACATTACAAATAATGTATTAATTGATGTTTTTAGTGAACAACAAAATTTAATACATTTGAATATAAATGGTAACAAAAAAACATTATTGTATACCAATACTAATAACAATCAAAAAGTGAAATACAATTAACAAGCTAATTATGAAAAAGTTAATTCCATTTATATTTTTATCTCTTACTTCTGCAACAAATTATGCACAAGAAATTAAGAAAGATGAAATTAAAAGAGAAGGTGGACATTATGACGTTAACAAATTTAGTCAAATGTATAGCGAAATGGCTACACCTAACATGTTTAGAACTGCTTCTGGAGCTCCAGGACCAGCTTATTATCAACAACGTGCTGATTATAAAATTAACGTTGAATTAGACGACAAACTTTCTCGTTTAAATGGTAATGAAACGATAACGTATTATAATAATTCTCCGGAATCATTAGAATACATTTGGGTTCAATTGGATCAAAATATCGAAAAACCAAATGGTGCAACAACTCTAATTGACAATCAAAGTATTCCAGGAGCAGCATCTCCAGCAAATTTCGCTCAAAACTATATGGAAAAACCTTTCGAAGGTGGATTCAATTTAGAATATGTAAAAGATGCCAAAGGGAACAATATGAAATATACCATCAATCAAACTATGATGCGTATCGATTTACCTCAACCCTTAAAAAAAGGAGAAAAATTAGTTTTCTCAATCAAATGGTGGTACAATATTGTAAATTACATGGGAACTGCTAAAAATGGTCGTTCTGGTTACGAGTTATTTCCTGACGGGAACAAATTATATGTAATGGCACAGTTTTACCCAAGAATGTGTGTGTATAGCGATGTTGAAGGATGGCAAAACATGCAGTTTTGGGGAAGAAGTGAATTCGCTTTAACATTCGGAAATTACGATGTTAGCATTACAGTTCCTGCAGACCACGTAATGGAAGCTACAGGAAGTTTACAAAATAGAAATGAAGTATTTACTGCTGAACAAGTTAAAAGATGGGAATTAGCAGAAAACACTTTTGACAAACCAGTGGTTATTGTAACACAACAAGAAGCAGAAGCTTCAGAAAAAGGATTTTCAACAGCTAAAAAAACTTGGAAATTTAAAGCTGAAAATGTTAGAGATTTCGGGTTTTCTACATCTAGAAAATTTATCATAGACGCAATGGCTGTTCAAGTTGGAAATAAAAAACCAATGGCAGTTTCTATCTATCCAAAAGAGGCCAATCCACTTTGGGGTGATTTATCAACAAAAGCTGTTGCTCATACTTTAAAAACATATTCAAAATATACCTTTGATTATCCTTATCCAAAAGCGGTATCCGTTTCAGCTGAAGACCAAGGAATGGAATATCCAATGATTTGTTGGAATTACGGAAGACCAGATGAAAACGGAAGAATTAGCGACCGTGTAAAATATGGAATGTTAGGAGTAATTATTCATGAAGTTGGACATAATTTCTTCCCGATGATTGTAAATTCAGATGAAAGACAATGGACTTGGATGGACGAAGGTTTAAATACTTTCTTAGAATATTTAACAGAAGTAGAATTCGACAAAAACTTCCCAGTAGATAGAGGTCCAGCTCGTTTAATTGTACCTTACATGAAAGGAAATCAACAATTTTTAGAACCAATTATGAGTAACGGTGATGTGGTTTATAATTTTGGTGCAAATGCTTACGGAAAACCAGCTACTGGATTAAACATCTTACGTGAAACAATTATGGGTCACGAATTATTTGATCATGCGTTTAAAACGTATGCAAATCGTTGGAAATTTAAACACCCAACTCCAGAAGATTTCTTTAGAACTATGGAAGATGCATCTGCTGTAGATTTAGATTGGTTTTGGAAAGGTTGGTTCTACTCAACAGATTATGTTGATTTAGGAATTAAAAATGTAGCTCAATATTATGTTACAGAAAACCCAACTAAAGAAGTTAAAGAAACATTTAACAGAAGAGGTAGAAAAATTGCTGATGCAGGTCCGATGATTTATTTAGTTCCTGAAGAATCTGCAGAATTAAAACCAGAATCAAAAAATGCTTTAGAAAAAGAGAAAATTCAAGTTTTAAACGATTTCTTAAATAAAAATTATACTAGTGAAGAAAAAGCAGCGCTTAAAAATCCGAAGTATTTTTACGAAGTAGAATTTGAAAAACCAGGCGGTATGATGATGCCAATTATCGCTGAATTAGAATTTGAAGACGGAACTAAAGAAACACACAAATTCCCTGTTCAAATTTGGAGAAGAAACAATGTTACTGCTAAACGTGTTTTTGCAACAGAGAAAAAAGTAGTAAAAATTCAATTAGATCCAAAACTAGAAACTGCTGATATTGACACCACAAATAATATTTGGCCTAAAGCAGCAGCAGCTGATAAATTCGATACTTTAGAAAAGAAATAATTTCACAACAAACTATTAAAGTGCAATTCGTTAGGATTGCACTTTTTTGTTAAAAAACTTCTAACTTCTAACATCTAACTTCTAACTTTTATTAACTTTGCAATTCAAATTTTACAAATTATGTTTGGTATAGGCGGCGGCGAGCTTTTTTTTATTTTAATTGTGATTTTAATGCTTTTTGGTTCTGACAAAATCCCTGAAATTGCCAGAACATTAGGTAAAGGTATGGCGCAATTAAAAAACGCTACCAATGAAATTAAGCACGAAATTCAAAAAGGTGCTGAAGAAAGTGGTTTAGATATGAAAAGCTTAACTGGCGGTATTTCTGAAGAGATTGCTAGTGCTAAAGAAAGCATGAATCAAGCGATTAATCCTGTGGAATTACAAAATCCTGTAGAAGAAATTAAAGAAGAATTTGAAAACTTATCTGGACCAATAAAACGTCAAATGTAATGTTGGAAAAAATTATTGATTTAGATAAAAGTCTTTTCGTTTTTTTAAACAATTTGGGTTCTGAACCTTTTGATCCAATTTGGAAATTAATTACCAATCAATTGAATTGGATTCCTTTTTTCTTATTGGTTGCTTACATTTTATATAAAAAAGTTACTCCCAAACAATTTCTAATTACATTAGTTTTCATTGCATTAATGATTACTTTTTCAGACCAAGTAACCAACTTAGTTAAAAATAGCGTAGAACGTTTACGACCATGTAACGACTTAGAAATTAAAGATCAAATCAGAATTGTAAAAGAAAGCTTAACATTCAGTTATTTTTCTGGACACGCTGCTAATTCAACAGCAGCCATGATGTTTATTTTCTTAATTTTACGAAAATATTACAAGTATACTTTTTTACTTTTTTTATATCCATTAATTTTCGCGTATAGCCGAATTTACCTTGGCTTACACTTTCCTTTGGATATTCTAACTGGATATCTTTTTGGAAGTTTAGTTGGGATTTTGTTTTACAAATTATATGTAAAATTTATTCAAACCTTTTTAAAAGTTACAACACACGAGTAACTGTTAACCCATCACGAATAGGCAATAAAACTGTTTCTACTCGAGGATCTTCATTTATAATTTTATTATATTCAAGTAAAATTGGAGTTGTTTTATCGTTATGCTTTACTTCTTGTAAAACTTTTCCGCTCCACAATACATTATCCGATAAAATAATTCCGCCTTTGTTCATCATCGGAACAATCAAATGAAAATAATTAATGTAATTTTCTTTATCTGCATCGATAAAAACCAAATCAAACTTTTTATTTAAGGTTGGAATAATTTCAATAGCATCGCCAATGTGTTGGAAAATTTGCTCTGAATATTCAGACAACTCAAAATATTTTTGCTGAATTTCTTCTAATTCTTCATTAATATCAATCGTATCTAACGTTCCGTCTTTTTGCAATCCTTCTGCTAAACACAATGCTGCATAACCTGTGTACGTTCCTATTTCTAATATGTGTTTCGGATTGATAATTTTAGACAACATACTCAACACTCTTCCTTGAAAATGGCCGCTTAACATTCTTGGTTGCAACACTTTTTGGTGTGTTTCTTTACTCAATTTAACCAATAATTCTGGTTCTAATTGTGAATGATCGGCAACGTATTGTTCTAATTTATCAGATATGAAATGCATAATAATTTGATTTTCGAACTACAAAAGTACAAATTCAATTTTTTCTATAATCAGATTTCTGAATTCTAAATTCTAAATTCACTATTTTTGCACCATGCAAGCAGATAAAAAAGACATACGTGCTTTAACCAAAGAGCAATTAAGAGATTTTTTCGTAGCAAACGGAGACAAAGCATTTCGTGGTAATCAAATTTACGAATGGTTATGGAACAAAGGCGCACATACTTTTGAAAATATGACCAATATTTCAAAGGAAACTCGTGCCATGTTAGAAGCTAATTTTGTAATCAACCACATAAAAGTTGATACGATGCAACGCAGTGAAGACGGAACGGTAAAAAATGCGGTTCGTTTACACGACGACTTAATTGTAGAATCGGTTTTAATTCCAACAAATACTAGAACAACTGCTTGTGTATCTAGTCAGGTTGGTTGTAGTTTGGATTGTAATTTTTGTGCTACCGCTCGATTGAAACGTATGCGAAACCTAACACCTGGTGAAATTTACGATCAGGTTGTAGCAATTGATAATGAAAGTCGATTGTATTACGACCGACCGCTTTCCAACATCGTTTTCATGGGAATGGGAGAACCGTTGATGAATTACCCAAACGTTATGAAAGCCATAGACATGATTACTTCTAATGAAGGATTAGGTATGTCGCCAAAACGTATTACGGTTTCAACTTCTGGCGTTTCAAAAATGATAAAAAAAATGGCGGATGATGAAGTGAAATTCAAATTAGCCGTTTCCTTACATTCTGCTATTGAAGCAACTCGAAATGAAATCATGCCTTTCACCAAAAGTTTCCCGTTACCCGAATTAAAAGAAGCGTTGGAATACTGGTATAAAAAAACCAAAAGCAAAATCACTTACGAATATGTAGTTTGGAAAGGCATTAACGACGATAAAGCTTCCATTGATGCATTAGTGAAATTCTGCAAATATGTACCTTGTAAAGTCAATTTAATTGAATACAACGCTATTGATGATGGAAATTTCCAACAAGCCAGCGAACAAGCGATAAACAATTATATTTCTGCTTTAGAGAAAAACAATATTGTGGTAAAAGTAAGAAGAAGTCGCGGAAAAGACATTGATGCCGCTTGCGGACAATTAGCGAATAAGAGTTAGTAAATTAACTTGAAATTAGCTACTTTTGTTATCGAATGAAAATCACCGAAAAAATAAAAGAACCGATTGCCTTTGAAATGGAACTTTTCGAAAAGAAGTTTCAATTGGCTATGTCTTCTAAAGTGGCTCTTTTAAACCGAATTACCCATTACATCGTTAACCGAAAAGGAAAACAAATGCGACCAATGTTTGTTTTCTTAACCGCTAAAATGGTTTCTGGCGGAACAGTAAATGATAGAACCTATCGTGGTGCTTCGGTAATTGAACTAATTCACACAGCAACGTTGGTTCATGATGATGTAGTAGATGATAGTAACAAACGTCGTGGTTTTTTCTCCATCAATGCACTTTGGAAAAACAAAATTGCGGTTCTAGTAGGCGATTTTCTACTTTCAAAAGGATTACTTCTTTCTATAGATAATAACGATTTCGATTTACTTAAAATAATTTCTGTTGCCGTTCGTGAAATGAGCGAAGGTGAATTATTACAAATTGAAAAAGCACGTAGATTAGATATTACTGAAGATGTTTATTACGAAATTATCCGACAAAAAACAGCTACTTTAATTGCGGCGTGTTGTTCTTTAGGTGCTTGTGCAGTTGCTCCAGATGATAAAGAAGTAATTGAAAAAATGCGAAAATTTGGCGAGTTAATCGGAATGGCTTTTCAAATTAAAGACGACTTATTTGATTATACAGATGATGCCATCGGTAAACCAACTGGTATTGATATTAAAGAACAAAAAATGACCTTGCCTTTAATTCATACGTTGAACAATTGTTCTCCAAAAGAAAAAAGTTGGGTTATTAATTCGATAAAAAATCATAATAAAGACAAAAAACGCGTTAAGGAAGTCATCAACTTTGTAAAAAACAATGGTGGATTAACTTATGCCGAACAAAAAATGATTGAATTTCAACAAGAAGCATTGTTATTAATTCAAAACTTCCCTCCTTCTACTTACAAAGATTCTTTAATCTTAATGGTCAATTACGTAATTGAAAGAAAGATATAATTAATTAGCCAATTTTTCAATGTGCCAATTAGCCAATTACTAAAAGAGTACAAAAAACAAATTGTCTAATACAACCATTTAAAAAACAAAATCGTCTATGATAGTAGATGGTTCAATCGCATATTGACTAATTGAAAATTGACACATTAACCAATGCAACCTTTTTAATTACAAAATCGTCTATACTAATAGAAGATTTAATCGGCACATTGCTAATTGAAAATTGACACATTAACCAATGCAACCATTTTAAAACAATAATCGTCTTTTAAAATATAAGCCAATTTAGAATATAGAATTGTAAAAAAACATGAAAGTAATTCCATTACATCAAGAAGAAAAACATTTGATTGCAGAAGCGATAAACAACAATCGTCAGGCGCAACATCAATTGTACACCAAATTTTCTCCTAAAATGTTAAGTGTGTGTCGACAATATATTAAAGACATTCACCATGCGGAAGATGTGATGATTTCAGGTTTTATGAAAATGTTTACCAATCTGAAAAAATTTGAACACAAAGGCAGTTTCGAAGGTTGGATTAAAAGAATAATGATACACGAATGCATCGATTATTTAAGAGTTAAGAAAAACAGTTTTAATCATGCTAATATTGACGATGTAACGTATTCTGAAGAAGAAGCAAATTATGAAATTGAAGGTGATTTTTCTATTGACGACATACAATTATTAATAGACAATTTACCCGAAGGATATAAAATGATTTTCAACTTATATGTTGTTGATGGATACAAACACAATGAAATTGCAGAATTATTAAATATTTCAGAAGGCACATCAAAATCGCAACTTTCTCACGCAAGAAAAATGTTGCAAACCCAAATCACAGAATTAAAAAATAAGAACAATGGCACTAAATAATTTCGATAAAAACGTACAAGAGAAATTCAATTCCAGAAAAATTGAACCCTCTTCACAAGCTTGGGATAGATTAGACGCTATGCTAACAGTAGCTGAAGAAAAAAAACAACCAAAAAAATTCTTTTGGTTAAATATGGCTGCAACATTTCTTGTATTTACAGGAATTGGATATGTTTTTTTTCAACAAAATCAAAAACCTGAAATTTCACTTCCACAAAATGAAGTGGTAACAACTAAAGAAACACCTTCAAACGAAGTTGAAATTACAGAAAATAACGAAATCAGTATTTCAAATAACGAAGTAAACGAATTAGCAATAGCTACACCTAAAACTTCAAACACAAAAACAAAAGTAGTACCTAAAGTAAATGACAATTCGATCCACAAATCTAAATTAGACACTTATTTAGCAGTTGTAGAAAAAGAAAACAAAGCAACACAACAAGAACAAATAAATCAAAAACCAAATTATAATTATGTAACTCCAGAAACTTTATTGGCCGAAGCGCAAGGTCAGAAAAAAGATAAAGAAGTTGTAAATCCTTATAAATCATCAATAAAAGTGAATTCAAATGACTTACTTTCTTCGGTTGAATCAGAGCTCAATCAATCGTTTAAAGAAAAAGCATTAAGTAAATTCAAACAAGCCAAATCGGCAGTCGTAAACAGAAACTATAATTAAACAACAATTTTAAAATTTAGAAATCATGCAAAAAATTATTTTATACCTAAGTTTAGCGTTACTAGCTACTTGCACACAAGTACACGCACAAACAAAAACTTTCGAACAAAAAGTAAAAGAAATTTCAACAAAAATTAAATCTATTTCTGAAGAAGAAAAGCAAGCTTTAAAACTGGAAATATCTGCCATTGAAAAACAAGTTGAAGAAAACAAAATAACTAAAGAAGATGCGGCTGCTTTAAAAACAGCTGCTGCAGAAAAACACGCAGCTAATATTGAAACAAGAGTAGCTGAACAAGAAGCATTAATAAGAGATTTAGTTCATGGAAAAGTTGATGTTGAAGTAACAAATGACAGCATTAAAAACAAAATGAAAATTTCAATTGGAGCAAAAAAAGATTCTTTAAAATCTGAAAACAGAACTACAAGTCAATTTGTTTTTGCAGTTGGTTATAACAATTTAGTTACTGATGGTGCAGTTGCCAATTCGGAATTCAAATACAACCGTTCTAGCTTTTTTGAATGGGGAATTACTTGGAACACGCGTTTATCTAAAAATTCAAATTTAATGCATTTTAAATATGGATTAGGATTTCAATACAACATGTTACAAGCTAGTGAAAACAGAGTTTTAGCTGATGTGGACAACCAAACTGTTTTAGTGCCTTTTTTCACAGATTTAAGACCTAATAGAACGTATTTTAAAAACGTATATTTTGTAGTACCAATGCATTTAGAATTTGATTTTTCTAAAACAAAAATGGACGGTGAAAATAAAATTTTCAAATCACATAGAGGTGCTCGTTTCGGAATCGGTGGATTTGTGGGTGTAAATACAAACTCTAAACAATTTATTGCATACCGTCAAGATGGTTATAAAATTACAGAAAGACAAAAAGGAGATTTTAACGTAAACGATTTTACTTACGGATTAAGTACTTATATTGGTTACAAACAAACTTCTCTTTACTTGAAATACGATTTAAACCCAATTTTCAAAAACAATCCAATCGACCAAAACAATATTTCATTAGGTATTCGTTTTGATTGGAACTAAAAAACAGAATTACATTTGAGTTATATATAAAATGCTTTTTTCAAAACCTACAGGATTTTTCTTGTAGGTTTTTTTTATGTTTTTTAATATTGTATTTTTACCAGCAATTACCAAATTTTCAACATTGATCTCAAAAGAAACCATAGAAAAAGTATTTGACCAAGCTCGTGTAGAGGAAGTCATTGGCGATTTCGTACAGTTAAAACGCTCCGGAAGTAATATGAAAGGACTTTCCCCGTTTGTGAACGAAAAGTCGCCTTCGTTTATGGTTTCTCCTGTGAAACAAATTTGGAAAGATTTCTCATCAGGAAAAGGTGGTAATGCCGTCACATTCTTAATGGAACACGAACATTTTACGTATCCGGAAGCCATTAAATATTTGGCCAATAAATACGGAATTGAAGTAGAAGAAACCGTTGTAACTAACGAAGATATCGAACAAGCCAACGAAAAAGAAAGCATGTATTTGGTTTCGGAATTTGCTCGAGATTATTTTCACAAAACGATGTTGAATACGGATGAGGGTCAAGCTATTGGTTTATCCTATTTTAAAGAACGTGGTTTTACAAAAGACACTATTGAAAAATTTCAATTAGGTTATTCACCCGATTCTTGGGATGCTTTCACTAAAGAAGCCTTAGGTAAAGCCTACAAATTAGAATACTTAGAAAAAACCGGGTTAACCATCGTAAAACAAGAAGACGGAAAAACATTCGATCGATTTAAAGGTCGCGTGATGTTCCCAATTCATAGCATGAGCGGTCGTGTTTTAGGTTTTGGTGGAAGAATTTTAACCAACGACAAAAAAGCCGCAAAATATTTAAATTCACCTGAAAGTGAAATTTATCATAAAAGTAAAGTTTTATACGGAATTTTTCAAGCCAAACAATCGATTGCCAAATTAGACAATTGTTATTTGGTGGAAGGATATACCGATGTCATTCAATTTAATCAAAGTGGTATTGAAAACGTAGTTGCTTCTTCAGGAACGGCTTTAACACCAGACCAAATTCGTTTGGTAAGTCGTTTAACCAATAACATGACGGTTCTTTTTGATGGAGATGCGGCTGGTTTACGCGCTTCTATTCGTGGAATCGATTTAATTCTGGAAGCTGGAATGAACGTAAAAGTTTGTTCTTTCCCAGATGGTGAAGATCCTGATAGTTTTGCGAAAAACAATTCATATGATGATTTAAAAAAATATTTAGACGAAAATTCGAAAGATTTCATACAGTTTAAAGCCGATTTATTAGTTAAAGAAGCCAATAACGATCCGATAAAAAAAGCCGAATTAATTAGAGATATGGTAATTAGTATTTCTAAAATTTCGGATACCATTAAACGTGAAGTATACATTAAAGAATGTTCTCGTATTATGGATATTTCGGAAGAAGTTTTGTACAATACGTTAGCACAATTACTTAAAAAAGATATTTCGGATGCGAATAAAAAATTCGTAGAAGAAAAAAAGGCTTTTGAAGTTGTAAAAAATAACGAGCAATTAAAACCTGAAAAAATTGATACGCAATATATTTTTGAACAAAAAATTATTGAAATTTTATTGGTTAACGGATTGAAAACGGAAACCTTTACGGATATTTTTCAGGTGGAAGATGAAAATGGCGAATTGGTTGAAGTAAAAGAAAACAACACCTATAAAATTTACGAAAAAATTTATTTGGCGTTGCAAGAAGATGAAATTGAATTATCGAATCCCATTTTTAGAAATATTTATCAAGATATTATCAATTATTACAATCAAAATTTAGAATTTGAAATTGATAAATACATTTCACAAACAACACCTGAAATTACAGATAAAATCACTTCTATTTTAATGTTGGAAGAACGCGATACGCTTCACAAATGGCATTTACGTAAAATTGTTGTGGACGATAAAGATTTAACACTTGAACAAAATGTTTCCGAAACTATATTATCGTATCGCTTTTTATTGATAGATAAAATGATTGCTGAAAACATGAAAAATCTTTCTCCAGATGTAACTGTAGATAACTCTGAAATTTTATCAACAAGTAAAGATTTAACTACTTTAAGAAACGTAATTGCTAAAAATTTAGGTCGCGTTTTGGTTCGTTTTTAAAAAAAATTGCCATTTCGAATAGGTTAAAACAACAACTATTCGAAATGACAAAATTAAAAACAACTTAATAAAACAATTATATTATCTCTAACTGTTTAGCCTTATTTATTAAATCCAATAAATTGGTTACGCTTAATTTCTGCAATAAACGCAATTTATATGTACTGATGGTTTTTTCATCTAAATCTAAAATCTTAGCCACTTCTTTATTTTTTCTTCCTTCACTAAAATAACGTAAAACCTCGATTTCTCTTGTCGATAGCTTTTTATATAAACGCTCCGATTTTTTGGTTTTGTTTAATATTTCGATGGCTTTTTTCACTTCAGAACTAAATATCAAATCACCATTACTTACTCTAGTAATTGTATTTTCCAATTCAGGCAATATAACATTCTTAGAAACATAAGCTTTAACGCCCGCTTTAATGGCAGGTGGTGCATACATAGTATCTGAAACATTTGTAAAGAAAATTACCTTTAAGTCTGGATATTCTTGAAGTAATGTTTTAATTTTTAAAATACTATTTAAACCTTCTAATTCTACATCTATAATAACACAATCTACTAAATCTGCTGCTAGTTTACGTTCCAAATCAGCAAAATTAGTAACACCGTATTTTACTTTTATAGTAGAATTATTATTAAAATAAGTCTGAACTCCCAAGTGTACTACAGGGGAATTATCTGCTAAACAAACTGTAATCATCTGTATCCTTTTTAAAATGTTAGCAATAATTTTATTACACAAATTTAGGAAAAATATTTCAAAAAAACAGAATGTATTTATCTGATTTTTAATTCTTTTGGAATTTTACATACAGGAATCGGTTGCATTTTATGCTGATTTATCCTATTTAATCGAGAAAAAATAGCAAAAACTTCGGCTTGTCTACCTTCAAAATTTTCTATTTTACTACCTTTTTCCGCTTCTAACATAGCCCATTCTAATTCGTCATAATTAGCACCTAATTGATCTTCATCACTTCGATCATCGCCAAATAATCCATCAGTTGGCTTAGCCACTAAAATACTTTCAGGAACTCCAACAAATCGCGCCAATTCTCGCACTTCACTTTTCATTAAATCGGCTATCGGACTCACATCTACTCCACCATCTCCATATTTCGTATAAAACCCTACTCCAAAATCTTCCACTTTATTTCCTGTTCCAGCAACTAAAAAACCATGAATTCCTGCCATATAATACAAAGCCGTCATGCGTAAACGAGCTCGAGTATTTGCTAAAGTTAAATGTAAAGCTTTCTCATTCTCACAAGTTGGCACGTTATTTTTAAAGGTTTCAAAACTTGGTGTTAAATCAATTCTATCGTTAAAAACATTTGGAAAACGTTTTTTTAATTGATCAATATGCTCATTGGCTCTATTAACATGACTTTGCGCTTGATGAATTGGCATTTCAACACATAAAACCGGAAAACCTGTTTGGGCACACAACGTTGATGTTAATGCACTATCAATTCCTCCTGATATTCCAATAACAAATCCTTTTACACCAGAATTTTCTGCATACGTTTTCAACCAATTTACAATATGATTGTTTATTCCTTCTAAATTTAAAACGGTTTTATTTGACATAATTTTAATAAATACTTTAGCTATATAATTATATATTTGCAGTTCAATAATTTTTGATAAAAATAGTAAATTTCATACGATGAAAAAATTAATCTTTTTACTTATTTCAGGTTGTTTCTTTATACAATGCAAAAAAAATGATGCTATCGAAGTAGCAGACGTGAAGAAGTCGGTAGATTTAAATATTGAGCGCTTTGATAAAGAATTTTTAAATGTCGACGAACAAAAACTTGTTGAATTAAAAAGAAAATACCCGAAATTTCTTCCTGAAAGAGAAGAATATACAAGTGAATTTTGGATTAACAAATCGAAAGAACCTGCATTTATCGACTTAAACAAAGACGTTCAAAAAAAATTTAACGATCTTTCTAAATTAGAGAATGATATTGAAAATTTAGTTTCTCGTGTGAAATATTATTTTCCAGAAGAAAAAACACCGAGAGTATTTACTATCATCAATGAAATTACCATTGACAAAAAAGCATTTTACACAAATGATGAAATTATTATTTCATTAGATGCTTATTTAGGAAAAGATTATAAGTT
Organism: Flavobacterium urocaniciphilum; assembly: GCF_900110615.1. Taxonomy (GTDB): domain Bacteria; phylum Bacteroidota; class Bacteroidia; order Flavobacteriales; family Flavobacteriaceae; genus Flavobacterium; species Flavobacterium urocaniciphilum. The sequence goes on along the minus strand of NZ_FOEI01000002.1, from coordinate 232,495 downwards.
TTATGGTGAATTCTCAGAATACCAAAAAGCAAACTTAGAACCAAACCAAATTTTGCCCGACTTAGTAACTAATTTCGCTTATAGAAAAATTTTGCCTTCACAAGACAAAACACTTATTAGTGAAATGATTTATTATGGTAAATTACAATACTTAAAAGACCTATTAATTCCAGAGGTACCAAACTATCAAAAAATTGGATTTTCTGAAATAAAATACAAATGGTGTGAAGAAAATGAAGCACAAATTTGGGCGTATTTCATCGAAGAAAAACTATTATACGAAAGCAATCTAAAAAACAATCAACGTTTTATTGAAGACGGTCCATTTACGAACTTCGGGCGACCTGAAATTGACAGAGAATCACCTGGAAGAGTTGGACAATGGGTAGGTTGGCAAATTGTAAAAAGTTATATGGAAAATAACGATGTAACTGTAGACCAATTATTAAAAACAGAACCAATAATAATCTTTAACAATTCAAAATACAAACCAAAGAAATAATGAATAAATCATCTGAAATAAAAATCAATATAGAATTAGACCAAAATAATGTTCCAGAAAAATTACTATGGACAGCTGAAGATGGTGGCGTAAATAACGAAGAAGCAAAAACCGTATTATTATCCATTTGGGATGCAAATACCAAAGAAACGTTACGTATCGATTTATGGACAAAAGACATGCCTGTTGATGAAATGAAAATATTTTTCCATCAAACATTAGTAGCCATGACAGATACTTTTCAACGTGCAACTGGTGACGAAAAAATGGCCGCAACCATGACTGATTTTTGCGATTATTTTGCAGAAAAATTAGAATTAAAAAAATAAATTTCTCCGAATTTATAAATTAAAAAACCATCAAAATTGATGGTTTTTTTTATGGACAATTATTAAATAAAAGTTAAACTATTATAACGTAATAGTATTACTATTATATTTGCGCTATAAATTATTAATTATGGATGGTTATATTACAAATATTAAAATTCAAGTAAATCCAAAAATCTATGTAAAAGACCCTGAAACCTCGGTTTTAGGAAAGAAAATAATACAGCAAAGTATTATTCTCATTGATGAAATTGGCTTTGAAGAATTTACATTTAAAAAGTTAGGCGAAAAAATTGGCTCTAACGAAAGTTCCATTTATAGGTATTTTGAAAATAAACATAAACTTTTAGTATACTTATCTTCTTGGTATTGGGCTTGGATGGAATATCGATTGGTATTTTCAACTGCTAATATTGAAAACAAATTAGAAAAACTAAAAAAAGCAATAAGCATTGTAACAGGAACTATTCATGATGATCATTCTACAGAACATGTTAACGAATCTATTTTAAATAAAATCATTATTGAAGAATTTGCAAAAATGCTTCATACTAAACATGTTGACAAAGAAAACAAAGAAGGGTTTTTCTTAATCTACAAACAAGTTAATTATAGAATTGAAAAAATGATTAACGATGTAAACCCAGATTATCCGTTTGCGAAAAGTTTAGTATCATCTATAATTGAAGGATCGCTGCATCAGCATTTCTTAAAAAACCATTTAAAAACTATTACGAATTGTAACGATGAAGTTAATCCGTCTTCCTTTTACATTCATTTAATAGAAAATCTTTTAAAACAATAAAGTATGTCACCATTAAAAAGATATTTTAACTTATTACGATTAGACAAAAAAGATATTTTTCAAATAATTTCTTACGCCATTTTTGCGGGAATTATCAGTTTATCTTTGCCTCTAGGAATTCAAGCCATTATTAATTTCATACAAGCTGGAAGAGCAAGTGTTTCTTGGGTTGTATTAGTAATACTTGTAGTTCTTGGCGTAGCATTTGTTGGAATTTTATCGGTTATGCAATTACGAATAACGGAAAATTTACAACAAAAAATATTCATTCGTTCGGCATTTGAATTTTCATATCGTATTCCGAAATTAAAATTTAATGCTACCTACAACAAGCATTCATCAGATATTGCCAATCGTTTTTTTGATACCTTATCAATTCAAAAAGGTACTTCAAAATTACTAACGGATTTTTCTGCAGCTTTACTTCAAATTTTATTTGGAATAATCTTGCTTTCCTTATATCATCCGTTCTTTATCATTTTTGGAATATTATTAACGCTTTTATTGTATATGATTTTTAAATTTTCGTATGATTCTGGATTGAAAACCAGTTTAAAAGAATCGAAATTTAAATACAAAGTTGCAGGTTGGTTACAAGAATTATCTAAAAACTCTTTTAGTTTTAAAAATCCAAATCAATTAGATTTTGCTCTAGACAAAAACAATAAATTAGTTAATGATTACATCAATTATAGAGAACAACATTTTAAAGTAATTAAGAGACAATTTTTACAATTGATTACTTTTAAAATAATTATTACTGCCAGTTTATTATTAATTGGAGGGTTTTTAGTTTTAAATCAGCAAATGAATATTGGTCAATTCGTTGCCGCTGAAATCATCATTTTATTAGTGATTAATTCAGTTGAAAAAATAATTTTAGGATTAGAAACTTTTTATGATGTATTAACTTCTGTTGAAAAAATTGGACAAGTAACTGATTTAGAAATTGAACCAGAATCAAATACTATTCAAACAAATTGCACCATCAATCTTTCTTTAGAACTTGAAAATGTAAGTTTTAAATTTTCAGATGATAAAGTATATGTTTTAGATGATATTAATCTAAAAATTGCTCAAGGTGAAAAAATTACAATTGAAGGTGATAACGGTGCTGGTAAAACCACTTTATTTAGAATTTTAACAGGGTTAATTCAACCAACACAAGGTCATTTCATCATTAATGACGACACTTTTAACAAAATGGACATCAATCAATACAGAACACATTTTGGCAGTATTTTACAAGATGAAACATTGTTCGAAGGAACCATATTTGAAAATTTAACCTACAACAATCCGAATATTTCAAATGAAGATATTAAGTGGGCTTTAGACAATTTAAAACTTACTAATTTCATAAAAACATTACCTGAAGGCTTACAAACACCAATTATTCCAGACGGCAAACAACTTTCTTCTTCTAATATCCAAAAGATACTATTAGCGCGTTGTATTTTAAACAAACCTAGAATTCTGTTTTTAGAAAATCCTACTGATAAAATGGATCAACAAACAGCCAAAGAAATAATTGCATTTCTAATGGATCCAAATCAAAAATGGACTGTAATTGTTACTTCTAACAATAAAGAATTTAGTAATAATAGCAACCGAATTATTACAATGGAAAAAGGAAAAATTAGTAACATTTTAAATAAATAATTATGTTAAATGTTTCAAATAACAATCGAATAAATAGTGAGAAATTAGAAAAATTCAGCACTATTCAAAAATTATATAAAACGAATCATTACAAGGTTTTAAATAAAATTTTGTTGGCTTTTATTGTTGTAGTAATACTATTTTTATTTCTTCCTTGGACACAAAATATTTCTGGTTCGGGAGCAGTAACAACTCTAAAACCAGACCAAAGACCGCAAACGATACAATCTTTAATTTCAGGAAGAATTGAAAAATGGTATGTTAATGAAGGGGATTATGTAGAAGAAGGCGATACTATTTTATTCATTTCAGAAATAAAAGAAGATTACTTAGACCCGAATTTAGTTGAAAATACTAAAAATCAAATGTTAGCTAAGGAAAATGCGGTAAATTCTTATGAAGGAAAAGTCACAGCACTTGGTTCACAAATGAATGCAATAAACAATGAAAGAGATTTAAAATCAAAACAAGCTAAAAACAAAATCCGACAAACACTTTTAAAAATAAAAAGTGACAGTATGGATTTAGAAGCCATTAAAACGCAAATCAAAATCGCTAATACACAATTTAAACGTTCGGTTCAATTAAATAAAGAAGGTTTAAAACCCTTAACGGATGTGGAAGAAAAGCGTTTGAAATTACAAGAAATTGAAGCAAAATTAATTACTCAAGAAAACAAATTGCTAAGCAGTGAAAATGAATTAATAAATGCTCGTGTTGAAATAAGCAGAATTAATGCAGAATATTCTGAAAAATTATCGAAAGCTCAAAGTGATCAATATACCGCAGAAAGCAGCAAATACGACACTAAAGCACAAGTAAATAAACTGCAAAATCAATACAACAATTACAAAATTAGAAATGGAATGTATTACATAAAAGCGCCACAAAGCGGTTATGTAAACAGAGCTTTAAAATCAGGTATTGGTGAAAACATAAAGGAAGGAACTCCAATTGTGAGCATCATGCCTGCTCAATACGATATTGCTGTTGAAACATTCATTTCTCCAAATGATTTTCCTTTAATTCAAAAAGGAGAAAAAGTTAGAGTATGGTTTGATGGATGGCCAACAATTGTATTCTCAGGATGGCCCGATTTATCATACGGAACTTTTGGCGGAAGAGTTGTAGCCATTGAAAATTTCATTTCAGAAAATGGTAAATACAGAGTATTAATTGCTCCGGATCCGAAAGAACAAAAATGGCCAAAACAATTGAGTATTGGATCGGGCGCACAAACAATGGCATTATTAGATAATGTACCAATCTGGTTTGAAATCTGGAGAACTTTAAACGGTTTCCCTCCAAATTATTATAAATCTGATAAAGAAAAGAAAAAAGATGATGTTGAAAAATAGTATTTTAAAGACTTACATTTTTATCCTATTCTTATTTATAAATGCAGTAAGCGCACAACAAACGAACAACGAATTGTCGTTTAATGAATATTTAGGAATGGTTAAAAAGTTCCACCCATTAGTTAAAATTGCCGATTTGAAAATTTCAGATGCACAAGCTAATTTATTGATGGCTCGTGGTGCATTCGATCCGAAAATTGAAGCCGATTTTAGCAATAAAGAATTTAATGATAAAACGTATTATTCTTTATTTAATGGTGGATTTAAAATTCCAACTTGGTACGGAATTGAAGTAAAAGGTGGCTTTGAATCTACAGATGGTTTATATGTAAATCCTCAAAATTCAACACCAACAGACGGTTTGACTTATGCTGGAATTTCTGTTCCTGTTTTACAAGGTTTTCTGATTAATCAAAGAATGGCCGATTTAAAAAAGGCAAAAATCAATATTAATTTGAGTAATGCTGAAAGAAATTTACAAGCTATTCAGGTTTTGCATTCGGCATCAATCGCTTATTTTAATTGGAAAAAATCTTATGATGAATTTAAATTATATGAAACTTATTTAAAAAATGCAGAAATACGATTTAAAGGCATTAGAACGTTAGTAGAACAAGGCGACAAAGCCGCAATTGATAGCGTTGAAGCTGGCATCACATTTAAAAACAGATTATTAAATAAAGAAGATGCTCTTTTGAAATTAACGAAATCGCGTTTAGAATTGTCTAATTATTTATGGACTACTAATTCCATTCCTATTGAATTGGAAGAACAAATGTTTCCTGAAGAAAAATTATTTTCAAACATTCAAGATTATTTAAAAACGGACGAACTAAATTTAGTAGATTTTTCAATTGAAAATCATCCCAAAATAAATGCAATCAATTATAAAATAAACATGTTAGAGATTGATAGGAAACTGAAATCAAATCAATTATTACCAAAAATAGACATAGGATATAATTACATCAATACGCCTAATCAATTTCAAGAGTTTCAATTTCAAAATTATAAATTGGGAGTAAATTTTGCATTCCCTTTATTCTTAAGAAAAGAAAGAGGAAGTTTAAAACTAACCAAACAAAAAATCGAATCGGAAAAATTTGCCATTAGTTTTGAAAAAGAACAAATAAATAATAAAATCGCTTCTCAAAAAGCTGAATTGATTTCCTTAAAAAAACAAGGAACTATTATTTCAGAATTAGTAAATGACAACACGACTTTGTTAAACTCTGAAGAAAGACTTTTTGAAATGGGAGAAAGTTCATTATTTCTAATTAACACCAGAGAAAACAATTTAGTTTTAGCACAATTATCAAAAATTTCAATTGAAAATAAATTCTTTATTTCGAATGTAGATTTATATAAAACGATTGCGAATCCAAATTAAAAATGCTCCCAATTGGGAGCATTTTTTTTATTTAATCATATCATAATAAGCTTTTTCCACTGCTTCTTGATGACTAGGATGCGCAATTTTAACCATTTCATTTACTCGTTGTTTCAACGTTTTTCCATATAAATTCGCTATTCCGTTTTCTGTAATGATGTATTGAACATGCGAACGAGTAGTTACCACTCCTGCTCCTTGTTTTAAATGTGGTACAATTCTACTTTCTCCTCTTTTTGTTATGGAAGGCAATGCGATAATGGCTTTTCCACCTTGACTTAAAGATGCTCCTCTAATAAAATCCATCTGACCTCCTACTCCAGAATACATATGTGCTCCAATGGAATCGGCACAAACCTGACCTGTTACATCAACTTCAATAGCCGAATTAATAGCAATCATTTTCGGATTTTTTCTAATATTAGCCGTGTCATTAACAATAGAAGATTCTTTCATTTCAATAAATGGATTATCATTTACAAAATCGTACAAACGTTTCGAACCAATTAAAAATGTTGCTAATGCTCTTCCTCTAGAAATTCCTTTATAATTACAATTTATAACATCATTTTCAATTAAATCGATTACGCCATCTGAAAACATTTCCGTGTGTAATCCTAAATCTTTATGATTCTTTAATTTACTTAATGCTGCATTCGGAATGGAACCAATTCCCATTTGTAATGTACTTTGGTTTTCAATTAAAGAAGCTACATATTCACCGATTTTTTCTTCTTCTGCAGAAAACGGACAAACTTCATGTGCAAAAATCGGCACATCAACCTCAACCAAATAATCAATTTCTGAAACATGTAAAATGCCATCTCCAAAAGTTCTTGGCATATTTTTATTGACTTGTGCGATTACAATTTTTGCATTTTCTATAGCGGCTAAACTAGCTTCAACTGAAACTCCTAATGAACAATAACCATGACTATCCGGCGGTGAAACATGAATAAAAACAACATCCAATTCTAAAACTTTTTTTCTAAAAAGCGAAGGCAATTCACTCAGAAAAACAGGTGTATACGATCCATTTCCAGCTTTTAAAGTATGACGCACATTCGCTCCAATAAAAAAAGAATTCACATGAAAACTCTCCGATAAATCTGGATTAGCATAAGGCGCATCTCCTTCTGTATGCAAATGACAAATTTCTACATTTCTTAATTCACTCGCTCTTTCAGCTAATGCTTTTGTTAAAATTGTTGACGTTGCGGCGGCAGCTTGAACATAAATTCGATCTCCAGATTTCACAACTTGTACAGCTTCTGCTGCGGTTACATATTTTCCCATACCTAATTTTTATGCAAAATTACTTGCGATTTACCTCTTAAAATATGACAAAACTCATACTATTCATAAAGATAAAAATTATCCAAAGATTATTGTATTTTTGCAAACTCAATTTCATTAAAATGATTGTAATAAAAACTGCTGAAGAAATAGAATTAATGCGTGAAAGCGCTTTAATTGTTTCTAAAACTTTAGGGATGATTGCGAAGGAAATTAAACCTGGAGTAACGACTTTATATTTAGATAAATTGGCCGAAACTTTCATTCGAGACCATGGTGCAGAACCAGCATTTTTAGGAATGTATGGATTTCCAAATTCGTTATGCATGAGTCCGAATACTCAAGTCGTACACGGAATTCCAAATGATACTCCTTTAGTGGATGGCGATATTATTTCTGTAGATTGTGGTGCATTAAAAAATGGTTTTTACGGTGATCATGCTTATACTTTTGAAGTTGGTGAAGTTGATGCAGCAACAAAAAAACTATTACAAGTTACTAAAGAATCATTATACATTGGAATTCGTGAAACTAAAGTTGGAAATCGTGTAGAAGATATCGGTTATGCTATTCAACAATATTGCGAAGGACATGGTTATGGAGTAGTTCGTGAATTATGTGGACATGGTTTAGGTAGAAAAATGCATGAAGATCCGGAAGTTCCGAATTATGGAAAAAGAGGTCGTGGTAAAAAATTAATCAACGGAATGGTAATTGCTATCGAACCGATGATTAATATGGGTACTAAAAACATCATTCAACATAAAGATGGTTGGACAATCACTACTGCCGATAAAAAACCATCTGCACATTTCGAACACGATGTAGCTATTGTTGACGGAAAACCAGAATTACTTTCAACTTTCGCCTATATATATGAAGCTCTAGGAATTGTGAGTAATGAAGAAGACGGTTTAAGAAGCGTACCATTAGTTTTATAATTATCACACAAAGCCACACAAAATTTACTCAAAGCCACGCAAAATTAATTTTAAATTTAATGAAATAACTAAATGAAGAAATTAACAAAATATCGTATAAAATAATTGGTTGTGCAATAGAAGTACACAAAATACTCGGACCAGGACTTTTAGAATCTGCTTATCAAAATTGTTTAATTTTTGAATTAGAGAGAATTGGACTAAAAGTAGAAAAAGAAGTTTCTTTACCAATTATTTATAAAGATATCGAATTAAACCACGGTTATAGAATTGACTTATTAATCAATGATTTAATCGTTATAGAATTAAAAACCGTTGAAGAATTAAATGAAGTTCATAAAGCTCAAATTCTTACCTATTTAAAATTAGGCGAATTTCCTTTAGGACTTTTAATCAACTTTCATTCTAAAATTTTAAAAAATAATATTAAACGATTTATAAATACATAAAAACAAAATTTTGCGAATCTCTGTGATTTCTCTGTGAAACTTTGTGTAATAACAAAATGAAAAAAATATTCAAATTTATACTTAACACGATTCCACGTCCAATCTTAATTAGATTGAGTATTGTGGTTCGTCCTATTATTGCGTTTTTGTTAAAAGGAAATACATTTACTGATCCAATTGACGGGAAAAGTTTTCGTATGTTTTTACCTTATGGGTATGGAACGCAACGAAACAATGTATTATCTCCAAGTACTTTATCATTGGAAAGACACCGTTTATTATGGTTATATTTAAAAAATGAAACTAACTTTTTCACTTCAACTGAAAAAATAAAAGTATTACACTTCGCTCCAGAACAAGAGTTTTATAAACGTTTTAAAAAGCAGGCGAATTTGGAGTATACGACTACTGATTTATTGTCACCATTAGCAGATGTAAAAGCAGACATTTGTAATTTGCCATTTGAAGACAATCAATATGATATGATTTTATGCAACCACGTTTTAGAACACATTCCAGACGATACTAAAGCGATGCAAGAATTATACAGAGTCATGAAACCAGGTGGAATGGGAATATTTCAAATTCCGCAAGATTTAAATAGAGCAGTTACTTTTTCAGATGATTCAATTACAGATCAAAAAGAACGTGCTAAAATTTTCGGACAATACGATCACGTTCGTGTGTATGGTAGAGATTATTTCGACAAATTAAGAAGCATTGGTTTTAGAGTGGAAGAAGTAGATTACACCAATACTATTTCTGCCGATTTAGTTGAAAAATATTGTTTAGCAAAAGGAGAAATTATTCCTGTGGTTTATAAATAAAAAAAGTCCCGATTAAATCGGGACTTTTTGTTTACATTATTTCTTTTCTTCTGGCATTAGAACTCCTATTTTCTTTTCTTTAGTTAGATATTTTTTTGCAACTTCTTGAATTTGTTTTGCCGTTACCGCATTTACATTTTCTTCATATTTTAAAATATCTTCTAAATTCCCTGAATTTGTAAAAGCTTTTGTAAAGTTAGACATCCAATATCTATTTTCTTTACTATTCTTTTTGTAGTCTAACAAATTCGTTTCTTTTACTTTTAATAAGTCTTTTTCTTCTGGACCGTTTGCTACTAATTTTTCCATTTCTTGAAGTGTAGATTGGATTAATTTTTCAGCATTATCTGGACCACATGGAAATGAAACATTAAAATTAAAAGATCCATAAGGAACTTTAGAAACTGAACCACTTGAACGTACTGTATAAACCCCACTTTCCGCTTCACGAAGTTTTTCTGTTAGTTTGATGTTTAAAATTTCGCCTAAAAACTGCATTGGCAGTACTTCATCGGCATTATATGAAGTTTCTCCAAATATCATAATATTTACATTACTTTTCGGATCAGTACCTTTGTTTACCACTTTTTTTACTTCCCCTTTTCTAACTCTATATCCTAAATCTTTGTATGTTTCCTTAGATTTGGTTGCAGGTAAAGAAGCAATATATTTCTTAATTAAATTTTCAAATTGAGTTTCATCAATATTTCCAACAAAGTAAAATTCAAAATCTCCGGCATTAGCAAATCGTTCTTTATATTTTTCATATGCTAATTTATAATCGGTATAAGTCCAATCTTTCTCCATTGGTACTAATCCTAAAAATCGTGGATTGTCTTGATTCAAATACGAATAAAATTCTTGACTAAAATAAAAGTTTGGTTGTGAAGCAATATTAGCAAACATTGAATTTTGCTTTTGTTTATACGCTTCAAACGCTTCTGCATCGTAATTTAAATCTGTAAAATACGCATACATCATTTGTAACATATACTCAAAATCTTTTGGTGTAGACGAACCTCTTAAACCTTCAGTTAATCCAGAAATATATGGAGAAACATTTGCAATTTTACCCGTCATGAATTTTGTAACATCATTCGTTTTTAATCCAGAAAAACCAGCTTCTGTTAAACCTCCATTAGCCCAATTTACTTTCTTAAAATCTTCATTTGAATACAAATTAGAACCACCAAAACTTACGGCTTCAAATAAAATTTCTTCATTTTTGAAGTCGGTTTTTTTGTATTTTACAACAGCACCATTCGATAATTCAAACGTTTTTACTCCAATTTTATCAATAGTCGATTTATTAATAATTGAACCTTCTTTAATTGGATTTCTTAATAATGAAGCGGCAACAGCTTTATCTTCATAATCTTTAATTGTAGAGGCATCATTATTAAGAACCGATAAAACTTCTGATTCTGTAATTTTTTTAATTGATTCTTTTTCTGGACTAGTTAAAATAACTACTCGATTTTCTTCTCTAATTAATTTAGAAATTTCTGCATTCACATCTGCCAAAGTAATAGTTGGAATAAATTTAGAATAAAATTCATACGACCATTCAATTCCTGGTAATAAGTTACCCGACAAGAAATGAGATTGTAATTCATTTACATACATTTCTGAATTTTGCTTATCTTTTTCTTTATATTGTTTGTCCTTCCAAGCTAATACTTCAGCTTTAGCCCTATCTAATTCACCTTGTTTAAAACCGAATTTTTTTACTCTATTATTTTCATCTACTAAAACTTTTAAAGCTTCTAACTGCTTGTTGTCTTCAGTCATTGCCATCGATTGATAAGCATTTTTAGTCTGAGCAAAAGTTTCGCCATGATAAGAGTATCCATATAAAAATGGAGGTTTATTTCCATTTGCATATTCGTCTAAACGAGCATTAATCATCGAAGTAAATAAACTTTCAACAATTGCCTTTTTCAAATCTTTTTCAGTTATTCTTTTCTTTGGAGTATCTAAATCTTTATATAATAATTGCACATCAGAACTTGAAGCTTCTTTATCCGATTCAATAGCAACAAAAGTTTCTTTATGATTAGGAACTTCAAATTGTGATCTAGGTTTTTCATTTTTAGGATTTTTATATGAACTAAAATGATCTTTAATTTTCTTTTCCATTTCATTCACATCAATATCTCCTACAACAATAACTGCCATTAAATTTGGACGATACCAATCTTTATAAAAACTAGTTAATTTATCATAAGTGAAATTTTCTAAAATTTCTTTTTGACCGATTGGCAAACGATGTGCATATTGAGAATTATACATCATTTTTGGCATAAATCGACCCATCATTCTTTTATCAGCTCCTAATCCTAAACGGTATTCTTCTAAAACAACACCTCTTTCTTTGTCAATTTCTTCTGGTGATAAAGTAGTATTAAAAGCCCAATCTTCTAAAATATTAAATCCATTTTCAATTTTTTCAGGACTATCTGCTGGTATTGGTAAAAAATAAACCGTTTCATCAAAACTTGTATAAGCATTTAAATGCTGTCCGAATTTCACCCCAATACTTTGTAAATAATCGACTAATTTATTCTTTGGAAATCTTTTTGTTCCATTAAAACACATATGCTCCATAAAGTGCGCCAATCCTTGTTGTTGATCGGTTTCTAAAATTGAACCCGCTTTAATAACAAGTCTTAAATCGACTTTTTTCTCAGGTTTCGCATTTTTTCTAATAAAATAAGTTAAACCGTTTGGTAAAACTCCAGTCTTCACATTTGGATCAAACGGAACTTTCACATCTAAATCTTGAGCCATTATACTCAAGGGCAACACAAAAAGAGCTACCGAAAACTTTTTGAAATAATTCATAAAATAATTTTTTGTTTGTATTTTAACATGATTGCAAATTAAAACGATAAATACTACAAAATATTATATTTTAACATAACTTTTTTTACATTTAATATTTAATAACATTCTTTTAAGAAGTTTTAAGAAATCAAAAAGGCTATTTTATTTTAAAATTGGCTATTTTTACGAAATACATCAAAATCATATGAAGTTAAAATTTCAAATCTTTATACTATTATTTGCTACTGTAGTTTTCTCGCAAGAACAAGAAGTTGCACCACCTTATAACATTAAAACGGTTACTTTTTCTCAAAATGTAAACAATACGATTCCTTTTTTTAGATTGGGAGAAAGTTTCAATTTACAATTTGATGATTTATTTGGTAATGAAGAAGATTATTACTACACCATTGAACATTATAATTACGACTGGACACCAAGTCAATTATTAAAAAATGAATATATAAGCGGATTAGATAATCAAAGAATTCAGGATTATCAAAATTCATTAAATTGTTTGCAAGTATATTCACATTATAAATTGAGTTTTCCAAATCGATTCAATCAAATCATTAAAAGCGGAAACTATATTGTGAAAGTTTACGATGATGAACAAAACATCATTTTCTCAAGAAAGTTTATCATTTATGAAGACCTTACTTCAATTGGTGTCACCATCAGACGTTCGCGTGATATGGAAACCATCAAACACAAACAAAACATTGAATTTTTCATAGATTACAAAGACAAACCTTTACAAAATCCCAAAGAAAATTTTAAAGTTTCTATCTATCAGAATGGGAAATTTAGCAATGCCATTCACAACATTAAACCACAATATACAATTGGCACACAATTGATTTACAGATACAATAAAGAAACACAATTTTGGGCGGGTAATGAGTTTTTAAATTTCGAAAATAAAAACATTCGTGCGGCTTCAAACGCAATTGCTAAAGTTACTACTGGCGATATTTATAATACTATTTTATACACTAACGAGCCTCGAAAAAACAAAATTTACACGTATTTCCCAGATATAAACGGCAATTTCTTCGTAACTAATTTTAACACTACAAATAACGAAATTGAAGCCGATTATGCTTGGGTATATTTTGGTTTAGCTGCTGATGAAAATTCATTAAACAAATCTGTTTATATTTCTGGAATGTTTAATAATTATCAAATTTCAGATGAATTTAAAATGGAATATAATGCTAGTACTAAAACATTTGAAAAAGCAGTATTAATCAAACAAGGATTTACAAACTACCAATATACTTTAGTGGATGCTAATGGTAAAATTGATGAAGAAAATGCAATAGATGGGAATTTTTATCAAACAGAAAATGAATATATTGTTTTAGTTTACTACAAAGGACCAGCAGAACGATACGATAGAGTTGTTGGAATTGCTAGACAAAATAGCACTGAAATTAAAAATTAACATTTAGTTAGCGTTATATTTAGTAACTTTGAAATACTTAAATTTTCAAAATGGTAACTCAAATCACAAGCGGCATAAAAATTTCTGTTTCTACACGTTTTGAAGGAACTTACTATAAAGAACACCAATTACTTTATGCATTTTCTTATGAAATTTCCATTGAAAACCAAACTCAAAATACGGTTCAATTAATTTCTCGTCATTGGGAAGTTATGGACTCTTTAAATTTCACTGAAGTTATTGAAGGTGATGGTGTTGTTGGACAACAACCTATTATAGAATCAGGAGACAAACACGTATATTCTTCAGGTTGTATGCTACATTCTACAATTGGAGCAATGACTGGATATTACAATATGGTTAACTTAATTACCAATGAAACTTTTCAAGTTCAAATTCCGACATTTAAGTTAAGCGTTCCATTTGCGTTAAACTAAAATTATTTATTTTAGAATTCAATTTATCCTTTGTACTTTTGTATTGGTTTTTAGCAATTGGCTAACTATCTCAAAAATAGTCTAACAAATAACAAACTAAATAATGTTAAAAGGATTTTTTAATATACCTAAAGCGGTAAATGAGCCGGTAAAAGGTTACGCACCAAATTCTCCAGAAAAAGCAAGAGTTTTAGACGCTTACAAAGCGATGTGGAATTCTAAAATTGACGTACCATTATATATTGGTTCAGAAGAAATTTTCACAGGAAACACAAGAAACATGACTGCTCCACATGATCACCAACATGTAGTTGGAACGTATCATTTAGCAGAAAAAGCTCATGTTGAAAAAGCAATTGCAAATGCTTTAGAAAGCAGAACTAAATGGGCAAACATGGCTTGGGAACAACGTGCTGCTATCTTTTTAAAAGCGGCTGAATTAATCGCTGGTCCATACAGAGCAAAAATAAATGCTGCAACGATGATTGCACAATCAAAAACAATTCACCAAGCTGAAATTGATGCTTCTTGTGAGTTAATCGACTTCTTACGTTTTAACGTTGAATTCATGACTCAAATTTATGCAGACCAACCGGCGTCGACATCAGATATGTGGAATCGTGTAGAATACCGTCCATTAGAAGGATTCGTTTACGCAGTAACTCCTTTTAACTTTACAGCAATTGCAGCAAATTTACCTGCGAGTGCGGCTTTAATGGGTAATGTTGTGGTATGGAAACCAAGTGATAGCCAAGTTTTTTCTGCAAAAGTTATTATTGATGTTTTCAAAGAAGCTGGAGTTCCAGACGGAGTAATTAATGTTGTTTTTGGTGATCCAGTTATGATTACAGATACAGTATTAGCTTCTCCAGATTTCGCTGGTATTCACTATACAGGTTCAACATTTATCTTCAAAGAAATTTGGAAAAAAATCGGTGAAAACATTCACAGATACAAAACATATCCAAGAATTGTAGGTGAAACAGGTGGAAAAGATTTCGTTATGGCTCACCCATCTGCTAATGTAAAACAAGTTACAACTGCAATTACTCGTGGTGCTTTCGAATTCCAAGGACAAAAATGTTCTGCTGCTTCAAGAGCTTATATTCCTCAAAGTTTATGGCCAGCTGTAAAAGAACAATTAATTGCTGATGTAGCAACTATGAAAATGGGATCACCAGAAGATTTTTCAAACTTCATTACAGCAGTAATTCATGAAGGATCTTTTGACAAATTAGCAAGTTATATCGATCAAGCTAAAAAAGATGCAGATGCTGAAATCATTATTGGTGGAAATTACGATAAATCAAAAGGATGGTTTGTAGAGCCAACTGTTATTGTAACGACAAATCCGAAATACGCTACAATGGAAACGGAATTATTCGGACCAGTAATTACAATTTATGTATATGAAGATGCAAAATGGTCTGAAACCTTACAATTAATAGATGAAACTTCTGAATACGCTTTAACAGGTGCTGTTTTAAGTACAGACAGATATGCAATTGAAGAAGCAACGGTTGCCTTACAAAATGCTGCTGGTAACTTCTATATTAACGACAAACCAACTGGAGCAGTTGTAGGAATGCAACCATTTGGTGGAGCAAGAGCTTCAGGAACAAATGACAAAGCAGGTTCTGCACAAAACTTATTACGTTGGGTTTCTCCTAGAACAATTAAGGAAACTTTCGTTACTCCAGAACATTATAGCTATCCTTTCTTAGGATAATTAACCTGTCAGGTTTCAAAAACCTGATACGTTAAAACAACAAAAAATGCCAAGTTTTCACTTGGCATTTTTTGTTTATATAAAATTTTTAATTTATTCTTTTTTCTTCTTTCCAAACAATCCTTTGATTCCATCTTTAATAGCACCACCAACTTGCTCTTTTGGAGTAGTTGTAGTTTTAGTGGTATCTTTTGGTTTGTTTCCACCAAGCATATTTGTTAACGCTCCCGTTCCTTGTTGAACCAATTTATCTTTTTGCATTTTCACTAGCTGAGAAGCTACATTTTTAGTTGCGCTTTGTAAATCAGTTGTAATTTTTGGCGATTTAAAACTTCCGTTCATTAAAGCATTTACAGGAACATTTTCAATTTTAGCCGCATCAGCAGGTGTTAATTTAGCAATTAAATTATTCACATCTTTCCCTAAATATTTAGCTGGTACATCGAATTTTAAATTATAATTCATGTTTTGATCAAATCCATGCGAACCTGCAATTTGAACAGCAATATCTTTATGTTTTAACGTAAATGGTTTAACAGAAACTTTTCCATTTTCAAAAGAAAGTGCTGCTTTTACATCTTTTAAATTCACATCTTTAAAATCTAAGAATGTTGCTTTACTGCTTAAATCAGTCAATAAAGTTGAATTATTTTTATTTAAAGAACCTTGTAAGATACTTGCAAATAAATCTCCAGAAATCGATTTAACATCTGGCATCATACTTTGTGTTAAATTACCATTTAATTTAATAGTTGAATTCATTTTACCAGCAATAACTCCAGCAATTGGTGTAATTGTCTTCAAAGTATTTAACATAGAGAAAGTCTGACCGATATCAACTGTATTCAACCCTAAATCCATATCGAAAGTTGGCACTTTATTTTTAGTTGAAACCAATCCGTTAAGACCAATTTTACCACCAAAAACATCCATAGTCAACCCTTTTAAATTTACCGCTTGATCTCTTATAATTAAAGTTCCTGCAACATTTTTCAGATTCAAATTATCATAAATAACTGTTGTAGCTTTTGCAGACAATGTACAATCTAAGAAACTTGGAATTTTTACTTGTTCTGTAGTTTTCTTACCATCTTCACTAGTAGTTGTCGTTGGCGCCATGAAATCAGAAACCGCAAATAAAGAAGAATTCAAATTGAAATTCCCTTTTAAAATTTGATTCTTAAACATGAATCCGTAAAAATTATCTAAACTTCCTGAAACATTTACATCCGATTTACCTGTTTTAGCTTGTAATTTATTCAAGTTAATTTTAGTTGGATTAAACGTTACATCTGCAACTGAAATACTTACTGGTTTAGCCATTTCTGGTCCAGCATAATTGAATCCTGTTAAATTAATATTTCCAGAATTTTTAATATTTTGATATTGACTAGTTTCTACCGATTTCATATCAAAAGCTGTTTTCACATCCGCTCTTAATACACCGCTTAATGGTTTTTCTAATTTTACAGGATATGCTTTTGAAACATTTGCTAAATTAATAACACCTTTTAAAGCCGCATCTACATTCGGATTTTCAGCAATATTTTTAACATGAGCACTTGCATTAAACACGTCTTGATCTATGGCAAATGAAAGTTTATCTAAATCAACATACGTATCATTCATTACACCTGTTTCATTAACAATATGTGTATCGATATGAATATTTTTTACTGATTTTGGTAAATCTTTATAATGGAATGACGCATTATTAGACAACATTTCCACGTTAAAAGCAGGAATAGTTGTGTCTGTTAAATTACCTTTTACTTTTCCTTTTACTTCAAATTTACCTGTCGTTTCTACACCATCTAAATTACCAGCATATTGAGCCGGAATTAATCCTAAAAAGTTTTTAAAATCTGAAGAAGGTGTGTTAAACGTTAAATCGTAAACCTGCTCTTTTTCAGCCATTTGAATAAACCCATTAAAGTTTAATGGCAACTGATTGATTAACGCTTTATTTTCTTTGAAAGTATATTTACTATTTTTTAAATCGATTCCTAAAATGGCATCTAAAGAAATTTTCACATTGCGCATAAAATTACTTTTATCCATATCAAAAGTAAGATTCGCAGTTGTTTTGGTATCTAAATCTAAAACATCTTGTTCGAAGTTTCCTGTACCTTCATGGTTGATGCTATCTAAAACCATTTTCATTTTAGAAGCTTCATCTTTATACGTAAATCTTAAATTCTCAACTTCATAATTTTGAATACTTAACGCGAAAGGTTTTTCTTCTTTAGCGGTTTCTTTTTCATCTTTCTTTAAAGCAATATCATAATTTCCTACACCATCTTTATTGAAAAGAATATTCAACTTTGTGTTTTCAGTAGTAATTGATTCTATTTTCATAGGTTCATTTTCACCATTGAAAAGTTCCATCATACTCATTTTTAAGCTGATTTTATCAGAATATACTAATGTATCACCTTCAAATGGAGCTCTATTTATAACACTAATTTTGTCTAAAGTTACATTGGCACGCGGAAAGCTTTTAAATAAATTTAAGCTAACGTCTTCTAATTCAACTTTAGCGTTTACATTTTTATTTATCGTTTCTAATATTTGTGATTTGATTTTATCTTTAAACAAAAAAGGTACTGCTGCCAAAACAATTACAAGTGTTAGCAACGTAATTCCAGACCATTTTAAAACTTTTTTCAACATAAGAATGATTTTTTTAAAGATTTTATTAATTACTACAAAGTTAATACCAAAGAATAAATTTTAACCAAATTATTGTTAAAAAAAACGTCAAACTTTACAGAATGACGTTTTCATGTTTAATTTTAAACTAAATTTTTTATGACTTTAGTAATTCAATTCGTAAGGCATTAACATTTGAATACCTTTTCTATTGTTAATTTTTTTAATTTTCTGAAGCAACATATAATTTTCCTCACCAATTTCTTCTTTCATAATCGTCTCTTTCGACTTATAAATACTTGCTCCAGCTAACGCTTCAAATATTTTATTGAAATCTTTTTTGTATTCTGGATAATTTTCTGTTCTGTACTCTTTTGATTTAGCTAAAGAGGCAGCGTGTTTAATAGCAGCATCTAAATTTCCTAATTTATCAACTAATCCATTTTTAATTGCATCTGAACCTGTCCAAACTCTTCCTTGAGCAATAGCATCAACTTGAGCAAAAGACATTTTTCTACCTGTTGCTACACGTGTAACAAACGTTTTGTAGATATTATCAATGCTTTCCAACGTTACGTTTTTAAAATCTTCTGAAATTGGTTCGAAAACACTATATCCAGCAGCATTTTTATGCGTTTGAACTTGCTCTGCATTGATTCCGTATTTAGTTGCAAATCCGTGCATATTTGGTAACATTCCGAAAACTCCAATTGAACCCGTTATAGTTGTTGGTTCCGCGAAAATCGTATTCGCATTACAAGCAATATAATATCCACCCGAAGCAGCTAAATTACCCATAGAAACAACTACTGGCTTTACTTTTTTAGTCAATTCAATTTCTCTCCAAATTAATTCAGAAACCAAAGCACTTCCACCCGGACTATCAATTCTTAAAACAATGGCTTTAACATCTTCATCTTCTCTTGCTTCTTTTAATGAACGATTAATAGAACCTTCACCAATATAATCTACATCACCTTCACCTCCATTAATTTCACCTTGTGCATAAATTACCGCAATAATATCATCTTTAGTATAATCATTAGATTTTAAAGAAGAATCGGCAACATAATCAGCAATAGAAATAGATTCTAAATCATCCTCTTTCTTAACTTTTAATTTCGATTTTATAGCATCATTAAACTCATCTTCATAAGCAATTTTATCAACCAATTTATTCTCTAACGCCATTTTTGGAGTACGCGCTAATAAATCATTTGCAATTCCGTTTAAAGTTTCAACTGGAATTTTTCTCGTTTTTGCGATATCTGTAACAATAGTATTCCAAACTGAATTTAATAAAGCTGTAACTTGTTCTCTGTTTTCTGGACTAATTTCTTGTGCTAAGAAAGGTTCAACCGCACTTTTAAATTTTCCATGGCGAATGATTTCCATTTTTAATCCGGTTTGATCTTGGAAATTCTTGAAGAATAATAACTCAGAACTTAATCCTTTAAAATCAACTTCTCCAGCAGGATTTAAATAAACTGCATCGGCAACCGAATTAATATAATATTCTTTTTGCGTAAAATAATTAGCATACGACATGATAAATTTACCCGACTTTTTAAAATCTTCTAATTTATCTCTCAACTCTTTACTTTGCGCCAAACCTAATGTAGATTGGTTATTTACAATAGTAATTCCTTTTATCTTATCGTCTTTTTTAGCATTTTCGATAGCGTTTAAAACTTCAATAAAACCAACTTTACTTTTGTCAATCATTAATTCACTAAACGGACTATCCGATTTATATTTTCCAGTATAATCGAAATTAACTTTGGATAAATCCAGTTGAATTACCGAATTGTCTTTTACTTTAACTTTACCACCATCACCGCCAAATAAAGCACTGATTCCAATCAAAAGAAAGAAACTAAGTATTATAAATAAAAATATTCCTACAACTGTAGCAAAAACGCTTTTAAAAAAATTCATAATTATCATTTTATTTACTGATGAGTAGCATTTTAAAGGATTTTGTTACATGTTCATAAAAAAATATTTTATGTAAAGCATAAGTCTAAAATTGTTTGTTAATTTGTTGTCAGATGAAGACACAAAACGAAATCATACTTTCATTAGGAACTAATATGGGACACAAATTGGAAAATTTGTTGTTTTGTATTGAAGCCATTCATCATACTATTGCAACCATAATTGATATTTCAAAAGTATATGAAACTCCAGCTTGGGGTTTTGAAGGTGAAGCGTTTTATAATTGCAATGTTAAAATTCATACCCATAAATCGGCCAAAAAAATATTAAATCAAATATTAAAATTAGAAAAAAAATTAGGCCGAGTTCGATCGGAATCGGAAGGTTATCAATCGAGAATTATTGATATCGATTTGATTTCTTTTAACGAGGAAATTATTGAAACGGAAAATTTAGTAATTCCGCATCAACACTTACATAATCGGAAATTTGTATTGTATCCTTTGCGTGATATTTCTCCAAAATGGCAACATCCAAAATTAAATAAATCTATTTCAGAATTAATTTCAATTTGTGAAGACACTTCTGAAATTACTGTCATTGGAAATCTTAAAAACCCTCTTGAAAATTTAAATTTTCAAAACCTGAATTACATTGCCATAGAAGGAAATATTGGCGCTGGAAAAACAACACTTACTAATAAAATTGCTGAAGATTGTAACGCAAAAAAAGTGTTAGAACGATTTGCCGACAATCCGTTTTTGCCTAAATTTTATAAAGACCAAAGTCGTTATGCTTTTCCTTTGGAAATGTCTTTTTTGGCAGATCGTTACCATCAATTATCGGATGATTTAGCGCAATTCGATTTATTTAAAGATTTTATTGTTGCCGATTATCATATTTTCAAGTCGATAATTTTCGCAAAAGTAACTTTACAAGAAGACGAATTTCGTTTGTACAAAACAATGTTCGACATCATGTATAAAGAAATGCCAAAGCCCGACTTATACGTATATTTGTATCAAAACACGGAACGTTTATTAGCTAATATCAAAAAACGCGGAAGAAGTTACGAACAAGAAATTTCTGCCGAATATTTAGAAAAAATCAACCAAGGATATTTAGATTACATCAAAACACAAACCGATTTAAATGTATTAATAATCGATGTTTCCGAATTAGATTTTGTAAAAAAACAAGAAGATTACATTTATATTTTAAATGAGATCAACATGAAAATTTCAAAATAAAAAATTGGAATTTGGAATTTTGTTTTTGGAATTTTTATTTCAGTTTCTGAAACAAATCCCAAATAACAATTCCAGCACTCACTGAAATATTTAAAGAATGTTTGCTTCCTAATTGTGGAATTTCAATAACACCATCCGATAAATTAATCGCTTCTTGAGAAACGCCTTTCACTTCGTTTCCAAAAATCAAGGCATATTTTGTATCCGATTCTGGTTGAAAATCATCCAACATAATTGCATTTTCCGTTTGCTCAATAGAATAAACTTTTACATTTTCTTCTTTCAATTTAGCTACAACTTCCAAAACATCTTTAGCGTATTCCCATGCTACAGTATCCGTTGCTCCTAAAGCGGTTTTATGAATTTCTTTATTGGGTGGCACAGCCGTAATTCCGCATAAATAGATTTTTTCAATTAAAAATGCATCTGAAGTTCTAAAAACAGAACCAATATTATGCAAACTTCTAATATCGTCTAGTACAATTATGATTGGCGATTTTTTTGCTTCTGCAAATTCCTCTTTACTAATTCTATTTAATTCGGCGTTGGCTAATTTTCTCATTTTATTTTAAGTTACAAGGTTGCAAAGTTACAAAGATTAAAAATTGTGGATATAGTTAAATTGAAATTTGATATTGCAATTGCTATTGATTTTTGAAATTAGTAACTTCGCCAGCACTAAAAATTAGAATTGTGGCTAAAAAATCAGCATCCGAAGTAAAGGAAAAAGAACCAAAAGTATCTCCGTTAATGCAACAATACAACACCATTAAGGCGAAATATCCTGATGCGTGTTTACTTTTTCGTGTAGGAGATTTTTATGAAACTTTCGGTGAAGACGCAATTCGCACCGCTGGAATTTTAGGCATCACTTTAACCAAACGTGGTAACGGAAGTGAAAGCGAAACGGCTTTAGCTGGTTTTCCACATCATTCGATTAATACGTATTTACCAAAGTTAGTTAAAGCCGGACTTCGAGTTGCCATTTGCGATCAATTAGAAGATCCAAAAATGACAAAAACAATTGTAAAACGTGGCGTTACCGAATTAGTTACTCCTGGAGTTTCTTTTAACGACGATATTTTACAATCGAAATCGAATAACTTTTTAGCAGCTGTTTATTTAGGTAAGAAAACAAACGGTATTACTTTTTTAGATGTTTCCACAGGAGAATTTTTAACCGCTGAAGGAAATGAAGAATACATTGACAAATTATTACAAAATTTCCGCCCGAGTGAAGTATTAGTTTGCAAGCAACAAAAAGCAAATTTCAAACAAGCTTTTGGTGAAGATTTTCACGTTTTCTATTTAGAAGATTGGATTTATAAAGAAGATTATGCATTTGAAAGTTTAACCAAACATTTTCAAACGAATTCATTAAAAGGATTTGGAGTGGATGATTTTACGGAGGCAATTATTACTTCTGGAGCAATTTTATATTACTTATCGGAAACACAACATAATAAAATTCAACACATTACCAATATTCAACGTATTGCAGAAGATGCTTATGTTTGGATGGACCGATTTACCATTCGAAATTTAGAATTATATCATAGCTACAATCCGAATGCAGTTACTTTAATTGATGTAATTGACAAAACGCTTTCACCAATGGGTTCTCGTTTATTGAAACGCTGGTTGGCTTTACCTTTAAAAGACATCAATAAAATTAAAGATCGTCATGAAGTGGTAGCGTATTTAAAAGAAAATTCCGAAGAATTAAACCAAATTCAATATCAAATTAAACAGATTTCCGATTTAGAGCGTTTAATTTCAAAAGTGGCTACAGGAAAAGTTTCTCCAAGAGAAGTGATTTATTTAAAAGATTCTTTAGACGCGATTATTCCAATTAAAACATTGGCTTTACAATCGAAAAATGAAGCCTTAAAAACCATTGGCGATAGCTTACATGCTTGTGAATTATTGAGAGAAAAGATTGGAACGACTTTAAATCCAGACGCACCTGTTTCTATTAATAAAGGAAATGCAATTGCTTTTGGTGTGAATGCTGAATTGGATGAATTACGTAATATTTCTTCAACTGGAAAAGGCTATTTAGAAGCGTTAGAAAAACGAGAAAGTGAAAACACAGGAATTCCATCTTTAAAAATTTCTTTTAATAACGTTTTCGGATATTATATTGAAGTTAGAAACACACATAAAGACAAAGTTCCAGCTGAATGGATTAGAAAGCAAACTTTAGTAAATGCTGAACGTTACATTACAGAAGAACTAAAAGAATACGAATCGAAAATTTTAGGTGCGGAAGATAAAATTTCGCAATTAGAAAGCATGTTATATGAACAATTGGTGAATTGGATGGCAACATACATTAAACCTGTTCAATTAAACGCTAATTTAATAGCTCAAATTGATTGTTTACAAAGTTTTGCACAAATGGCAATTGAAAACAAATACGTGCAACCTGAGATTGATGAGAGCTTCGACCTAGACATTAAAGACGGAAGACACCCTGTTATTGAAAAACAACTTCCAATTGGCACACCTTATATCTCTAATGATGTGTTTTTAGATAGAGATACCCAACAATTGATTATGATAACGGGTCCGAATATGTCGGGTAAATCGGCTATTTTACGTCAAACGGCATTAATTGTACTTTTGGCTCAAATGGGAAGTTTTGTACCGGCAGAAAAAGTTAGAATGGGAATTGTAGATAAAATTTTTACTCGTGTAGGTGCTAGCGATAACATTTCTATGGGCGAATCTACTTTTATGGTTGAAATGAATGAAACCGCTTCCATTTTGAATAATATCTCTGATAGAAGTTTAGTATTGTTAGATGAAATTGGAAGAGGAACCTCAACCTATGATGGAATTTCTATCGCTTGGGCGATTGCCGAATATTTACACGAACATCCAAGTAAAGCAAAAACCTTATTTGCTACTCATTATCATGAGCTAAATGAAATGGAAGGTATTTTTGAAAGAGTACAAAATTTCAATGTTTCGGTAAAAGAATTAAAAGACACCGTTTTATTTATTAGAAAATTGGTAAAAGGTGGAAGCGAACATAGTTTTGGAATTCACGTTGCAAAAATGGCTGGAATGCCTCAAACGGTGATTCAAAAAGCGCAAAAAATATTAAAGAAATTAGAAAAAGATCATTCTGGAGAAGCCTTAAATGGTATAAAAGCAGAAAAAGATGAAATGCAATTAAGTTTTTTCAATTTAGATGATCCATTATTAGAAGACATCAAAGAAGAGATTAACAGTTTGGATATCAACACACTCACTCCGGTTGAGGCATTAATGAAATTAAACGAATTGAAAAAAATGCTTTTGAAGAAATAAAAAAAAGCCCACTTTTTAAAAAAAAGTGTTGTAAAGAAGAAAAAAAGATATATATTTGCACTCGCAAAACAGTAAAAAAGTTCTTTACAAATTTGCGAAAATAGCTCAGTTGGTAGAGCGCAACCTTGCCAAGGTTGAGGTCGCGGGTTCGAACCCCGTTTTTCGCTCAATAATTTTTTAAAATTTCGCTCGAGTGGTGGAATTGGTAGACACGCTGGACTTAAAATCCAGTGAGCAGTAATGTTCGTGCGGGTTCAAGTCCCGCCTTGAGTACAAATTTTAAAAAATTCAATAGTATCACTTGCTCGAGTGGTGGAATTGGTAGACACGCTGGACTTAAAATCCAGTGAGCAGTAATGTTCGTGCGGGTTCAAGTCCCGCCTTGAGTACTAAAAGCTTCAAACTTTGTTTGGAGCTTTTTTGTTTTATATGAGTTTGGATTTTATTTATTCCAATCATATTTCAAAACAATCATTATATTGCACGGCAAATAATTCATCTTTTTAAAAATGGCAACTTTTGTAATTAGCAAAAAACTTAGCGGACATTACAAATACGAATTAACTTCTCGTAGAGGTAAAACCATTTTTACAAGTAATGCATTTGAATTGCGTTTCGAATGCGAAGACGAAATCGATTTATTTAAGAAATCCGTAGACAAATTGTTTTTTATGCGTTTTCGTTCTCCTTCTGGAAAATTTTACTTTAAAATCATTTTAAATGATAAAGAGATAGCGGTTAGCCGAAAATACACCACACAATTATTACTACAGAAAGGAATTGATGAAATTATAAAGTACGGACCTCAAGCCGAATTTTTAGATTTTTCGAAATCGGAAGATATTTTCCCTCCAGCGGAAGATATTTTTGGATAACCAAGTATTATTACATAGAGACCCTCAAAGAATCACAGAGATTCACAAAGAATTACTATAAAAGTATTTTTTAAATAAAAACACGCTTCGACTCTTCTTAGCATGATAAACCTTATTTATGATTTAACAAAGATTACTTAGTTCCTCGCTAAGACACTTACAAGCAAAAAAAAATCCCGATTTACATCGGGATTAGTTTCTTTTCGAAAAGAAGGTCAAATATTAGTGTTTAACTTCTTCTTTAGCTGGAGCAGCAGCTGGAGCCTTAGCAGTATCAGCAGCAGGAGCAGCAGTAGTATCCGCAGCAGGAGCAGCAGTAGTATCAGCTACAACAGCAGTAGTATCTACAGCAGTTGAGTCAGCAGCTGGAGTTTCCTCAGCTTTTTTGTTACAAGATACTAATACAGCAGCAACGAATGCTAAGCTTAAAACAACTTTTTTCATCTTAATTAAATTATAAAGGTTAATTATTAATTTGGAGCAAAGATATAAATTTTTTTAAATGTCAAACAATTTTATCGACTTTTTTTTAATTTTTTTTCTTTGGATTCCGGAATGCTATTTAACAACAACTGTGCCAAACATTATTTCTTTACTTTTTTTGACGTTTTAGGCTGATTATAAATGATTTTCATCTCGTCAATTAAATTTTTTGCCCCTGCAAATTTATCAATAATGAATAAAATATAACGAGAATCAACCATAATATTCCTACAAATATCTGGCGAATAATACACATCACTCATAGTTCCTTCCCAAACTCTATCAAAGTTCAATCCAATAAGGTTTCCTTCCGCATCTAAAGCCGGACTTCCAGAGTTTCCTCCAGTTGTATGATTTGTTGCAATAAATGCTACTGGCATTTTACCATTATCAGCATATTTTCCATAATCTTTTGCATTATACAAATCGATTAATTTTTTTGGAACATCAAATTCGTAATCACCTGGCACATATTTTTCCATCACTCCATCTAAATAAGTAAATGGTGTATACACTACAGCATCACTTGGCTTGTAACCTTTTACTTTACCATACGTTACACGTAAAGTAGAATTCGCATCTGGGAAAATACGAGCTGATTTCGGACTTAACTCTAAAATTGCTTTCATGTAAGTACGTTGCGTAGCAATATTTCTTAAATTAATTTCGTCGTATTTAGGCGCTACATTTTTATTATAGGCTTCAGCAATCATCTTTACAAAAGCAAATCCTTTATCTTGATTTAATTTTTCAATTACAGTTTTTGCATCACCCGTTAACAATTCTTTTAATCCATTATAAGATGTTAATTTTGATGATTTAAAAATATCCGCTGAAACTTGAGTCGCGTTTATTCCTTTTAAAGATTCTGGTAAAAATTGTTGTGGTGATTTCTTTGAATAAATATCAATTAATTTCTCAAACACTTTTTCATCTACTTGTGCATTGAAATCTTTATATAATGGCTCAAAACCTTCAATTAAATTTTTCTTTCTGTCATTAAAAGCTTGTTCACCTCTTGCAGTATATACTTGTTCAAGTTGAAACAAACGGTAACCAAAATTTAAAATTTCAGTATGACGTAAAACAACTTCACTATAATAATCTCTAGCAATAGCATAGTCTTTAATTTCAGCATAATTTTTAGCGAAATCTGATAATAAATTACCGTATTCAGCTTGTTTACCAGCTTTTACAATTTTATCTGATAAATCTTTTTCAAATTTTTGTTTTACGCCAACCGCATTTGATTTAATTAAACCTTTACGCTCTCCTATCCATTTTTTCCACGCATTTGCAATAGATGCATATTTTGAAGCATATTGAATTTTAATCGCTTGATCTTTTCTCATGAATCCGTCTTGAACTTTTAAAGCCGCATCACGCACTTCAATACGAGCTGGATTTAAATCATAAGCAATTTGTTCAACTGCATACGATGGCAAATATTCTGTTGTTCTTCCAGGATATCCCAATACCATTGTAAAATCATTTTCTTTTACTCCTTTTGCTGAAACCGGGAAAAAGTGTTTTGGAGTATATGGCACATTGTCTTTTGAATATTCTGCAGGACGATTATTTTTATCTGCATATACTCTAAATAAAGAAAAATCTCCTGTATGACGAGGCCACACCCAGTTGTCTGTATCCGAACCGAATTTTCCAATTGAACTTGGTGGCGCTCCAACTAAACGAACATCTTTGAAATTTTCTGTTACGAAAAGTAAGTACTGATTTCCATCAAAAAAAGTACGAACTAAAATGTCTTGCCAAGCTTCTTTTTTATATGTTTTAGAAATTTCAGCAATATTTTGTTGAATTTTTTTCTGCTTATCCGCTTCAGATAATGATTCTGTTCCCGCTAAAATCGTAGTCGTCACATCGTCAATACTAACAATAAATGTTACCACAACACCAGGATTTGGCAATTCATCTTCCATTTTGTAAGCCCAAAATCCATCCGCTAAATAATCGTGTTCAACTGTAGAATGACTTTGAATATTATCATAACCACAGTGGTGATTAGTTAACAATAATCCTTTAGAAGAAATCATTTCAGCTGTACATCCTCCATCAAATTGAGGAACAGCATCTTTTAACGAAGATTTATTAATAGAATAAATTTGTTCTGCAGTAAGTTTTGAACCTAATGCTTTCATTTCATTCTCATTCATTCCTTTCAACAAAGATGGAACCCACATTCCGCCTTGTTGCGCATGAAATTGAACAACAAATAATAATAAAAATAGTTTTAAAAATTTCATATGTGTATAATTTATGGTGTGCAAGTTACGTTTTTTGAAAAAACTAGATTGTTTTTTAATGTTTTGTTAAGATTTTTTTTTGATTCTTATTTCAATTTGAAATACGTATGATTTACCATTTCGTTGTTTTCTTCAATTACAAAACCTAAAAATTTTAATTCTTCCAAACATTTTTCTAATGAAGAAACATCGATATTAATATCGTACAAATTCTCATCACCACTATTTTCAATCAAATGAATTTTACCAGGAAAAAAGCCATTTAAAGCATTTATGAATTGTTGAATTTTACCTGAAAAATACAAACGCTTTTCTTGAAAATCAAAAACATTTTTATAATCTCTTTCAAATGATTTAATCAACAATGAATTAATTATCGAAACTTTATAAGTAGTATAATTTTCTAATTGAACCTTCTTTATTAGCTTTAATTGATTTAGAAGTTTTTTTTCAAAATCACTTTTAACCTGAGTATCAGCTAGGTTTCCTTTATAAAACACATAAAACAATTCTCCTTTAATTTTTTCGTCTAAAGTAGTATGAAGAAAATCGTAACCAATTGGTTCTAAAACATGTTTCAAATCGATATAATTTCCAAATGCATATTTCTTATTAATTCTGAAAGAAATCGGACCTATAGCTTCATTCGATTTTTCAACTTTAAACAATTCTTTTACAGAAGAATCATTGGCAATAGAATCAAAGTGTTTCGTAATACTATCAAATAGTTGATTTCTTCTTTTGGCTAATTCTTTTCCTTTCAATTTATTTCCAGTAGTATTTTTACTTTCTTGTGAAAAAGCAACTTGCAAACTAAAAACAAATAACAAAACGAGCAATCTCATTAAAAAATAGATTTAAAAATGGTGTTCGTTGCACCTTTATTCATTTGAACAAATGTTTCGCAAATATGTCCTTTTTCAGTACGTTCATCTTCGTTTTGAAGCAATAAATCAAACGCTTCATTTAATTCTAATTGGTTTTTGATTGACATACAGCCTTGCAAACCAACTAATGCAGAAGCCTCAGCAAAATGAGAATAATTGGGACCGATTACAATGGGAATACCGAAAGTGGCTGGTTCTAAAATATTATGAACTCCAGGATTTCCAAAACCACCGCCAACATACGCAACATCTGCATAAGAATATATTTTGGTTAAAATTCCGATGGTGTCAATAATAAAAACATTGTGTTTTGAAACATCAATATTATTTTTTTCCGAAAACAAAACCGTAGATTTTGTAATTGATTTTCGTAAATTCTGAATTTGATCTGGTTTGATATTATGAGGTGCAATAATAAATTTCAACTTTTCATCTGCATAATCATTTATAAATTGAACCAACAATTCTTCATCTTTTGGCCAACTACTTCCAACAACAATGGTTTTCTGATTGTTTTTAAATTGCTCAATAAAATCTAAGGAATTATCTTTTTCTAAAATCGCTGCTACTCTATCAAAACGGGTATCACCAGATACTTTTATATTAGAAAAACCAATGGATTCTAATAAACTTTTTGATTTTTCATTTTGCACAAAAAAGTAATTAAAAGCATTTAAAGCATTTCTGTAAAAGCCACCGTACCATTTGAAAAAAACTTGATTTTCTCTAAATATTCCAGAAATTAAATAGGTAGAAATAGTTCTGTTTTTTAATTCATTCAGATAATTAGGCCAAAATTCGTATTTGATAAAAAATACTTTATCAGGATGAACCAAATTTAAAAACTGTTTCGCATTTGCTTTTGAATCTAATGGCAAATAAACTGTAACATCTGCAACAGTATTGTTTTTTCGAACCTCATATCCCGAAGGAGAAAAAAAAGTAACAACAATTTTATGATGTGGAAATTCCGACTTAACTTTTTCAATTACTGGCAATCCTTGTTCATATTCTCCTAAAGAAGCAGCATGAAACCAAAAGACCTTGTCTTCTGGATGAATTTTATTTTTTAGGGTTTGAAAAACCGACTTTCTTCCATCAACAAACAATTTCATTTTTGGACTAAAAAGCGCCAAAAGTTTTAAAATTTGTGAAGCCAAAAGCACAACAAGATTATAAATAAATAGCATATAAATAATTTATGTGGCTAAATTACGTTTCTTTTGTGTAACTGAAAAAATGTAAGTAGAATTTCTTACTTTTGCTACTCTTAATGTATTTCGAATATGAGAAAATTACAAATGGTTGACTTAAAAGGTCAATACGAAAAAATAAAAGATGAAGTTAACGCTTCAATTCAAGACGTTTTAGAAAACAACACATATATAAACGGACCTTTAGTTCACCAGTTTCAAGCAGATTTAGAAAAATATTTAGGCGTGAAACATGTTATTCCATGCGCAAATGGAACAGACGCGCTTCAGATTGCCATGATGGGATTAGGATTAAAACCAGGCGATGAAGTAATTACGGCCGATTTCACTTTTGCAGCTACTGTAGAAGTTATTGCTTTATTACAATTAACACCCGTTTTAGTAGATGTAGACATGAATAACATGAATATTTCTTTAGACGGTATTAGAAAAGCAATTACTCCAAAAACAAAAGCTATTGTACCTGTTCATTTATTTGGACGTGCTGCGAATATGGATGCTATTATGGAAATTGCAAATGAACATAATTTATTCGTAATTGAAGATAATGCTCAAGCTATTGGTGCCGATTATACGAACAAAGACGCCGTTAAAAAGAAAGTTGGAACTATCGGACATGTAGCAGCAACTTCATTTTTCCCTTCTAAAAACTTAGGTTGTTATGGTGATGGTGGTGCTATTTTTACAAATGATGATAATCTAGCGCACATTATTAGAGGAATTGTAAATCATGGAATGTATGAAAGATATCACCATGATGTTGTGGGTGTTAATTCGCGTTTAGATAGTATTCAAGCTGGAGTTTTGAAAGCAAAATTACCGCATTTAGACACTTATAACAAAGCACGTCAAGACGCTGCCAGAAAATATACTTTAGCATTAGGAGTTAATCCAAATATTGTTGCTCCAACAATTTGTGAAAATTGCGATTGTCATGTATTCCATCAATATGTTATTAGAATTACAAATGGAAAACGTGATGCGTTATTGGCACACTTACAAGAAAAAGGAATTCCTTGTGCTATTTACTACCCAATTCCTTTACACAGTCAGAAAGCCTATGCAGATGTTCGTTACAAAGAAGAAGATTTTCCAGTAACAAATCAATTATGCAAAGAAGTTATTGCATTACCGATGCATACTGAATTAGACGACGAACAAATTAAATTTATTACGGATTCCGTTTTAGAATTTTTAAAATAAATTATGAAAATAGTTGTTACGGGTGGTTTAGGATTTATTGGTTCTCATACAGTTGTGGAACTTCAAAATAAAGGTTTTGAAGTAATTGCATTGGATAATTTATCTAATTCTTCAATTGAAGTTTTAGATGGAATTGAGCGCATTACGGGAAAAAAACCTGTTTTCGAAAACATCGATTTACGAGAAAAAACTGCTGTACAAAATTTCTTTAAAAAATATTCAGATATTTCTGGTGTAATTCATTTTGCAGCTAGTAAAGCGGTTGGCGAAAGTGTTGAAAATCCGTTGTTGTATTACGAAAACAACATTAACACCTTAGTATATCTTTTACAAGAATTACAACAAAAACCAGAAGCACAATTTATTTTTAGTTCTTCTTGTACGGTATATGGTCAAGCGGAAAAAATGCCAATTACAGAAAATGCTTCTGTTCAACCTGCTGTTTCACCATATGGAAATACCAAGCAAATAGGTGAAGAAATTATTCATGACGTAGCTAAAGTAACTAATATAAACGCAATTCTTTTACGTTATTTCAATCCAATTGGAGCACATCCAAGTGCAGAAATTGGCGAATTACCATTAGGAATTCCTCAAAATTTAGTACCATTCATTACACAAACTGCTATTGGTTTACGCGAACAATTATCTGTTTATGGTAACGACTATCCAACAGCAGACGGAACAGCAATTAGAGATTATATCCATGTAGTTGATTTAGCAAAAGCACATGTAGTAGCTTTACAACGTTTAATCAATAAAAAGAATCTAGAAAAAGTTGAGACGTTCAATCTAGGAACAGGAACAGGTAGTTCCGTTTTAGAAGTAATTGCTTCTTTTGAAAAAGTTTCTGGTCAAAAATTAAATTATAAAATTGTAGGCAGACGTGAAGGCGACATTACTGAAGCTTATGCCAATACAGATAAAGCCAATAACATTTTAGGTTGGAAAGCCGAATCTAGTTTAGATGAAAGTTTAGCCAGCGCTTGGAAATGGGAACAAAAAATTAGGAGTTAATTTAAACTCTCAAACTAAAATACAAATAAAGTAAATGCCTAAAAGTGTAGACATCAAACTAATTATTTCCATGATTATCGTGGGATTGGTTTGGGGAACTACTTTTTTAGGCATTTCTATTGCTGTAGATACCATTCCGCCTTGGTATTCTACTGCCATAAGAAATTTTGTTGCTGCCTTAATTGTTTTTTTCATCTTATTATTCACTAAAAAAATGAGATGGATTGGTAGAAAAGGATTTTATCAACAAACAATTTTATCGGTTTTAATGTTGGTTTTTGCCAATGGTTTTACAACTGTTGCAGAACTGACTTTACCATCAGGTTTGACGTCAATTATTAGCGCCATAAATCCAGTTGTGATATTTTTAATGAGTATAGTATTTCAACTTCAAAAACCTAACTTAAAAGGTTTTGTTGGTGTATTACTCGGATTTTCAGGTGTAGTTTTTATTTTCAAAGATGGCTTAAGCGAAATACTCAATCCGGATTACAAAACAGGTGTAGCATTTTTAAGTTTAGCAATTTTAAGTTGGGCATTTGGAACTATTTATTCTAAAAAATTAAATCTCGATTCGAACAATTTGCTTTTAAATTTATTTTACCAATTTTTAATTGCATCAATTATTCAAATCATACTTTCTTTCATAATTTATCCAGAATCGAATATTGAAAGTTGGTCGTTAAAAAGTTTTGGAGCTGTAATTTATTTAGCCGTTTTCGGATCTGTAATTGCATTATTTAGTTATCAATATGCTCTAAAAAAAGTAAGTCCGATACAAGTTTCCATTTTAAGTTATGTAAATACCATAATCGCAGTATTTTTAGGTTGGTATTTGAATCATGAAGTCGTAAAAAAAGAATTTATCATTGCAGTAATTCTAATTATTATTGGAGTATTTGTTATCAATTATAAAAAGAAGAAATAAAAAAATCCCGACTTTCATCGGGACTTTCAAATCTAACTAAGAAGATTATTTCTTAATTTCTTCTTTTACTGCTTTTGCACCAGCATCAACAGCTTTCGTTGCAGCGTCTTTACCAGCTTCTACAGCTTTTTCTGCACCAGCTTCAATTTTTGCTTTAGCTGAATCTACTTCTCCTTCAGCTTTAATTGTAGCTGAATCGATAGTTTGTTCTACTGCAGTTGTAGTTGAATCTACTTTGTTTTCTGCATCTTTTTTAGCTTTGTCTTCACAAGAAACTAATACTGTAGCAACGAATGCTAATCCTAAAATTGCTTTTTTCATTTTTTGGTTGATTAAATAATTTATTAATTTTTTGAACTCAAAAATCAATATTCAAATTACGTGCCAAAAAAATTAAACTTTACCTAAAGCATATAATTGTTCCATTGTAGGTGTTTTACTTCCGCCTTTTGGTTCTAATGTAATTCCAAATGCTTCGGCTCCAACAGTACCTTCAACTTCAATTAAATATTTCATTTTATCTTCAGCATTATCAATCAATCCGATGCTAGTTGGTGTTAATGTAGGAGCTAATTTTAACGACCAAACTTGATATACTTTGCCTTCTGGAGGAGTTGGCAAACTTGATGCATCAACATAAACTTTATTTGTTTTGTTATTCCAATATACTTTTGCAGAAGATGTTGGCGAAACCGCTTGACCCGCTAATTTTACAACAATATTATTTTCATCTTTTAAAACCGCATAAGATGTATTAATTTGATTGTTTAAACGTTCTTTTGCAGAAACAGTTTGTTCTAATGTGTTTTTATCTTCTAATAAATCGTTAATTTCTGTTACCTTTTTATTTTGAAGATTATATAAAATTCCACAACCTATTAAAAATACCGCGGCTACTGCCCAACCAATGTATTGTTTTACATTTGATTTTGATTGCAATTGAATTACTTCATTATCTAAATCTAATTTCTGTTTAATTTTACTATAATTATCAGCAGATAAATTTGGAGCAAAACTAGATGACAAAGCCACAACCGATTTCTCAATTGAAAGTATTTCATTTTTTACATCAGCATCTTCAGCAGCAATTTTAGAAATTTCAGTCATTTCTGCTTCAGATAATAATCCAAAAACATATAACTCTAAATTTCCTGACTCTATTAATTCTTTATTTTTCATAACTATACTTTCAAATAAGTTCTTAAATCGTTTATACAAGTTCTATTTAAAGTTTTAACTGTTCCTAAAGGAATTTCTAACTCTTCTGAAGTTTCAGCTTGAGTATATCCTTTAAAAAACAATAAATCAATAATTTGAATACATTTTGGTTTGAGTTTTTTTATGAACTCACTTACCCCAATCACATCAATCTTGTTTATAAACTTATTTTCGTTATCTATAATACCTACGAAATTATCTAACTCTTGGTTTTTTAAGGACTTATTATATCCTTTAGAACGCATTTTATCTATGGTTGTATTTCTTGTTATGTTTAACATCCAAGTGTACAATCTGCCTTTTTCTGAATCAAATGAATCGATGTTTTTCCAAATTTTTACAAATACATCTTGTAAAACATCTTCAGCTTCTTCCCTATTTTTAATCAAATTTGAAATTACAGCAAATAAACTTTTTGAATACATATTATATAAATACGTATATGCTTTGCCGTCTTTCTTTTCAATAAGCATTAAAACTTCTTCTTGTGTCATCTTTTTGTTGTTAGATTCTTACAAATCTAAATAAAAAAAAATCAAATAAACTGAAATTTAAAATATTAACAATTTAGCACTAAATAAAAAATTAATCAAATAAAATCCAAAGTACAAGTTTTCTCGTAAATGGATGTAAAGAAATCACAAACAAAATGAAAATGAAAAAAATACTTTTTATTACTTACTTATTTACAATTAATTGCATGCTTGGTCAAGTTGGAATTGGCACAACCGCAATTGAAAACGGAGTTGAATTACAAATTGAAAGCAACAACAGAGGTTTACTAATTCCAAGAGTTGCATTAACTTCAACTTTACTTGAATTACCCGTTGGTCCTTCACCTATAGCAACAGGTATTTTAGTATACAACACAGCTACAGCTGGAATTGGAGTAACAGGTGTTACTCCTGGTTTCTATTATTGGTCGGGATCAAGCTGGATTGCATTACGTTCAACAGCTGCACAAAACTGGAGTTTAACAGGAAATGCTGGAACTTCACCAGGCACTCAATATTTAGGAACTTCTGACAATCAGAATTTTCAAATTAGAACAAATGCAACATTGAGAATGACGGTTGAAAATGACGGACAAGTTATTGTAGGAACAGGAACTCCGCAGACAAACACATTAACCACAATTAATGCAGGAGCTACACAAGTGGGTTTATTTGTAAACAGTAGCAATTCAGCAAGAACTATAAGGGCTTTAAATGCAACAAATACACAATTTGTTATTGATGGAGGAAATTTAGATTCAAATGGAGGTCGAGGTGTTATTGGTATTAGTGCAAATTTAGCCGCAAATGCAACTTCAACTGTGATGGGTGTATTAGGTGTTGCAGGAAGAACTACTTTTACTGAATTACCTGGTGAATCGATAGGTACTTCGGGTCAAGGAACTACTGGAATTTTCGCAAGAGGTGTAGGAAAAGGAGCTGGAGTAGATTATAATGCTGCCTATTTCGAATACGATCAAGATGACAATACTAGTACAAGTAATGGGCCATTTGCAAGAATTGCGGGTAAAGATGTAAATTATTTTACTAGTGGTTCGGCTGCTGCGAGGGATGTAACTTATGGCGGATATTTTGATGCGAATACAGCTACTACAGATTTCGTTTTTGTTGGAGCTAGAAATAATGGAACATCCTATAAAGTTTTAGGAGGAGGTTCTTTATCTACAATGATTAAAGATGACGAAGGAAATAATAGAATCTTACATGCTACAGAAACTCCAGAAATATTATTTGAAGATTTTGGTACTGGAAAATTAGTAAATGGTGAAGCATATATTACAATTGACAAATTATTGAGCAAACATATTTATGTTGATGAAAAACATCCAATGAAAATATTCATACAACTTGAAGGAGATTGTAACGGTGTTTTTGTAACTGAAAAATCAACAAATGGATTTAAAGTAAAAGAATTAAACAATGGAAAATCAAATGTTAGTTTTTCTTGGAATTTAGTAGCAAACAGAGCTGATACAATTGACGATGACGGAACAATAGCTTCAAAACACGTTGATGTTCGTTTTCCAATTGGTCCAAAAAAATTAGATCCAGAAAAACAAGTAGTAAAAAAATACGATATAAAAGGTGGTGAAATAAAATAAAAAAGAAAAAATCTCGTCTAAATACTAGACGAGATTTTTTTTTTAAATTATAAGTTACAACTAATAAAATAAATTAATTACTAGCTTTTTCTTTTACCGTTTTAGCACCTTTTTCAATAGCTTCAGCACCTTTAACAATGGCCTTATTTACTTTTTGTTTGACTTTAGCAGTATCAATAACTTTAGCAACTTTAGCCTTAGTTTTTTGAGCGGCTACTTTCACCTCAGCACCAACTGCTTTTCCTGCATCTTTTACTTTGGCACGAGTTTCTTCTTGACAAGCTATTAATAAAAAACTTACTGTCAATATTCCAACTATTTTTTTCATCTTAAAAAAAATTATGCAGAAATAGTTTCAACCTCTTTATTGATTTTATTAACCAATCCAACTAATACTTTACCTGGACCAACTTCCGTAAAACTAGTTGCTCCATCAGCAATCATTTGATTTACTGACTGGGTCCATTTTACAGGAGCTGTTAATTGAATAATTAAGTTTTTCTTAATCTCATTTGCATCTGAAACTGCACTTGCAGTTACATTTTGATACACTGGGCAAATTGGTTGAGAAAAAGTTGTAGCTTCAATTGCTGCTGCTAATTCTTCACGTGCTGGCTCCATCATTGGTGAATGAAAAGCACCACCAACTGGTAAAATTAAAGCTCTTTTTGCGCCTGCTTCTTTCATTTTTTCACAAGCTAATTCAACAGCTTTATATTCTCCAGAAATTACTAATTGTCCAGGACAGTTATAATTCGCTGCCACTACTACACCATCAATAGATGCACAGATATCTTCAACAATTTTATCGTCTAAATTTAAAACGGCAGCCATAGTAGAAGGCGTAATTTCACACGCTTTTTGCATAGCTAATGCACGTTGAGAAACTAATTTTAATCCGTCTTCAAAAGATAAAGCGCCATTAGCAACTAATGCAGAAAATTCACCTAATGAATGACCTGCAACCATTTCTGGTTTAAAATCCTCTAACGTTTTAGCTAAAATTACTGAATGTAAAAAAACAGCTGGTTGTGTTACTTTCGTTTCTTTTAATTCTTCAGCTGTTCCCTCAAACATAATATCTGTAATGCGGAAACCTAAAATTTCGTTTGCTTTTTCAAACATTTCTTTAGCTACAGCAGAATTTTCATATAAATCTTTACCCATTCCGGTAAATTGTGCGCCTTGCCCAGGAAAAACGTATGCTTTCATATTATATCTTTTCTAGTTTATTTCTTAAAAATTTTGAAAAACAAAAATACTTAATTTGTAACAATCTCATTACAATTATGACTAATATTTACAAAAACTAAACTATTTTCAATGAAAAAATTGTTACCCATTCTACTAGTTATAATTATAACTGTAGCATATTTCTATCTTTCCTTACCTGTAATAAGTTATGGATTTACTGGAATTACCTTTTTATTTATTATTCTAGCAGCAATTCTTTTCTTTTCGTTCTCAAAATTCACAATTAGTTCAGACGGGAAAAGTTACAAACCTTTAAAAGTGTTTTGGAAAATACCAGCACTATTAATTGGAATCGCTATTTTTTATGCTTTAGTCTTGCCTTTCTTTACTTCGAGTCCGATGTTTAGAACGCAAGATTATCGTAACTTAATTGGAAAAGTTGCTGATGGCGACAAATTAACGAATCATATTGCTCCAATTTCGATGCATGAAATTAGAGTAGTTGATGAAAATTTAGCTTATTTATTAGGAGAAAAAATATTAGGATCTCAACCAGCATTGGGAAGTCAGGCTCATTTAGGTGAATTTTTTATTCAAAAAGTAAATGGAAAATTATACTGGATTGCTCCATTAGTACATTCAGGATTCTTTAAATGGTTGAATAACACTGAAGGAACAACTGGATACGTTATGGTTTCAGCAACAAATGAACGTGATGTAAAATTGGTTCAAGAAGTTAATGGAAAACCAATTCGTTTAAAATATCAACACGAAGCATATTTTAATTCTGATATGCGT
Organism: Flavobacterium urocaniciphilum; assembly: GCF_900110615.1. GTDB lineage: Bacteria > Bacteroidota > Bacteroidia > Flavobacteriales > Flavobacteriaceae > Flavobacterium > Flavobacterium urocaniciphilum. The sequence goes on along the minus strand of NZ_FOEI01000002.1, from coordinate 193,142 downwards.
AGATATTTATATTTTAACGGTTACAGCACAACTGGTTTAGCAGATTTTACTTTTGAAATTGATGAAAAAGGCACACCTTTTTGGGTAGCCACAAAATACAAAAAGAAAATTGGTTTCTCTGGAAATGATGCAACTGGAGTAGTCGTATTAAATGCACAAACAGGCGATATTAAAGAATATGAAATTAAAAATACTCCAGCTTGGGTAGACCGTATTCAACCTATTTCTTTTATCAAAGATCAATTGAATGATTGGGGAGAATATGTAAACGGTTATTGGAATTTCTCTAACGAAAATAAACTTCAAATTACAGAAGATTTAACGTTGGTTTACGGTAAAGATAATAAATCGTATTGGTATACTGGTATTACATCTGTAGGAAAAGACGAATCGGCTGTAGGTTTTGTTTTAGTAGATACACGAACAAAAGAAACTACTTTTTACAAACAAAGTGGCGCAACAGAATTTGCCGCACAAAGTTCGGCACAAGGAAAAGTACAAGAAAAAGGTTTTGTGGCTTCGTTACCGATTCCGTATAATATTAATAACATTCCAACCTATGTAATGACGTTAAAAGACAATGGTGGATTAGTAAAAATGTATGCTATGGTTTCGATTGCAGATTATACAATTGTTGGAACTGGAAATACGATGCGTGAAGCGTTAACAGCTTATAAAACTGCTTTCAATTCTTCAGGAAACAAAATAAATGTAGATAGTAAATCGGCTAAAAAAGTTCTTGAATCTGTAGTAGAAAGAATCCAAACCGATGTTAAAAATGGTAATAGTTTTTATTATTTCACGGTTAAAAATTCTCCAAATATTTTTGTGGGTTCTTCACAAATCTCCAATCAATTACCCATTACAAATGTAGGTGATATGATTAAGATTTCATTTGATGAAGAAAATGAAGAAATTATTGATGTTTCTACATTTGAAAATTTGAGTTTAAAAAAATAATCCTTTTTATAAAAGAAAAACCCTGAACGAAAGCTCAGGGTTTTTTATTAATTGGATTTTCAATTATTGTTTAACCAATTGTAATTCGATAATCAATTTTACTTCTTCTCCAACTAAAACACCACCCGTTTCCAAAGCAGAATTCCAGTTTAATCCCCATTCTTTACGATTAATTTTTCCTTCAATGTTTAATCCAACTTTTGTGTTTCCCCAAGGATCTTTCATTAACCCGCTAAATTCAGTTGCTAATCTTACGGTTTTAGTTACTCCTCGTAAAGTTAAATCACCTACTAACTCATAATTAGAATCGTCTAATTTTGAAAAAGAAGAAGCTACAAATGTTAATTTTGGATGGTTTTCAGCATCAAAAAAATCTGCACTTTTTAAGTGATTGTCTCTATCTGAATTTTTAGTATTTATGGAATCTATAGAAGCAGAAAATTCAACTGAAGATTTTGTAAAATCATCTTCTTCTGTTGAAATTGTTGCATCATACGTTCCAAAATTACCTGAAACATTTGTAAACATCATGTGTTTAACTTTAAATCCGATTTCTGAATGTGTTGGGTCGATTACCCATTTAGTTGTTGCCATAATTTTATCTTTTTAATTATATTTTAGCTTTGCTCTGTTCGGCATTCGCCTCGAGTCAATTTGATAGTACAAAGATATTACGACATTAAAGCTTCATCACTTAACCTAGATTAAGAAATAAAAAAAGGGAAGTTTTTTTTAAAACTTCCCTTTTTAATTTATACCAAATTTGCAACGAGCGAAATTTCGGCATTTAATAATTTTGAAATCGGACAATTTTCTTTGGCATTAATTGCTAAAGCTTGAAATTCTTCATTTGAAATGTTTGGCACTTTGGCATTTAATTCTAATTGAATTAAAGTTATCAAACCATCTTCAAAAGTAACTTTTGCTGTTGTATCTAAATTTTCAGGCACATAACCTGCATCTGTAAGTACAAAACTTAATTTCATCGTAAAACAACCCGAATGAGCTGCTCCAATTAATTCTTCTGGATTCGTTCCCACACCTTCTTCAAAACGAGATTTAAAAGAATATTGTGTATCATTTAAAGTTGTACTTTGTGTACTCACTAGCCCTTTACCTTCCATTCCAGAGCCTTTCCAATTTGCTTTTGCTGTTCTAGTAAATTTCATAATATTATTTTTTTAGTTAAATAGATTTTATAATATCGAGTAATTGATTTTTATATTCTGGATTGATAATTCCGTTTACCACATCGAAGTTTTCATAAAAACTTGGTAATGAAAAACTTCCTTTTACGATTGCTCCTTGATACGGAAATCGTTTGGTTGCAATATCTAAAACCGAACTTCCACCACGTGCTCCTGGCGAAGTCGCTAACAATAACATTTCTTTTTCTTGAAAAGTTTTCGCATTAATTCTAGAGGTCCAATCTAAAATATTTTTAAAAGCTGTTGAATACGCGCCATTATGTTCAGCCAAAGACAATACAATTAAATCGGCACTACCAATTTTAGCATAAAATTCTGTAGCCAATGGATGAATGCCGTTCTCTTTTTCTTTATCAACAGAAAAAACGGGCATTTCATAATCATTTAAATCTAAAACTTCTACCGAAGCATTTTCAAAAAGATTGGCTGCATACGTTGCCAATTGTTTGTTAATGGAAGTTTTACTTGATGAACCTCCAAATGCGATTATTTTTTTCATTAATTTTCTTCTATATATTTTTTAGTTTTTAGCACAGCGTTCTTTACCAATTCTTGATTATTAAATTCGGCTTGCGATGTTTTATCTTTCCAATTAATGGTAAAAGTCATTTCTGTTTCATCATTAGAAATAGCTTTAATATCATTATCTACATAACCTTCAAATTTCGGATGTTCGAGCAATAAAAATCTTACTTTATATGGTTCGAAAGTAATTTTCTCTATCAAAGTTGTGGCATTACCTTCTGAAGTAATGGTCATTTTTCTAGTTACAAAATCTTCTTTTTTTTCTAAAATATGCACATCACTTACACCTGGAACAAAATTTCCAGGCTTTTCAATTTTTAAAATTAAATGTTGCCAAACTTTATCCAAAGATGCCTTTACAATTGTAGTATAGTGAACCATTATTTTTCGTTCAAATAAAAAGTTAATGCTCCAGACGGACATTTATTCACTGTTTCAATAATCTTTTCTGTTGTAGAATTTTCGGGTGTAATCCACGGTTGTTCTTTTGGTTTAAATACATCCGGATTATTTCTCACGCAATTACCAGAATGAATACACTTTCCAGATTGCCATACAATGGTAACTTCTCCATTAGTATATTCTTTTGTAATGTTTTTCGGATCCATAATTATATAGTTGTGTTGATTAAAACTTGGTTTTTTAATATTTTAGAAACAGGACATTTTTCTGCAATGATTAATAACCTGTTTTTGATATCTTCTTCAATTTCATTTGAAAAAGTAATTTCTCTTGTAATAGTAGTCGTTAATTCGGGATTGTTTTCTTGAGCTAAATTCAATGAAATATGTATCTCCGGAATATCCCATCCTTTTCTATCAATATACATTCGCAACGTAGACAACGTACAACCTGCTAAAGATGCCAAAAGCGTTGAATATGGATCTGGACCTAAATCTTGTCCTTCAATACTTTCAGGTTCATCCATTACAAATGTTCCGTTACGCCAAGAAATGGTACACAAATATTTTTGAGTACCAATTTTCCCAGTTATGTTATTTTCAAGTAAATTTTCCATATTTATAACACGTCTCTAAATTCTGGAGTTTTATCAAAAACGCTTTTCGCAAACGGACAAAGTGGAATTATTTTAATGCCTTTTTCGCGAGCAAACTCAACCGCTTTTGTTACCATTTTTTTTCCGAAACCTTTACCATTATTTCCTGGATTGACTTCCGTATGATCAATGATAATTTTATCTTCACCTGCAAATACAAACGTCATTAACGCTTCTTGTTTTCCATCAACTTCAATATAAAAAGCACCGTTTTTATCATTGATTTTTAGTTGCACATCTTCACTCATAATTACTCCATTGGAATTTCCATTAATAAAAATTTTGCATCAGTAGTTGCTTTAATATCTAAGGTTTCAAAATCCCAAATCCCAAGACCATCACGCGTTTCTAATTCTTGACCGTCAACAGTTATCGTTCCTGAAATCACAAAAACATACATTCCGTTTCCTTCTTTTTTAACTTCATAGGTTTTAGAAAAATCCTTATCGAAATCGGCTAAATGAAACCAAGCATCTTGATGAATCCACACTCCAGCATCATCAGCATTAGGTGATAAAACTTGTGCGAAATTATTTTTTTGTTCCGTTACATCTAAAGTAATTTGTTGATAACGAGGCTCTACATTTCTAACTTTTGGAAACAACCAAATTTGAAATAATTTTGTTTGTTGATCAGGATTTGGATTGAATTCACTGTGTTGAATACCTGTTCCTGCACTCATCACTTGTACATCACCTGTTTTAATGGTTGCCGCATTTCCCATACTATCTTTATGAGCCAAATCGCCTTCTAAAGGAATCGTTATGATTTCCATATTATCGTGTGGATGCGTTCCGAAACCCATACCAGCAGCAATAGTATCATCGTTTAAAACACGAAGTACTCCAAAATGAATTCTATCTGGATTATACCAATTTGCAAAACTAAAACTATGGTAGGCATTTAACCAACCATGATTGGCATGACCTCTTGTATTGGCTTTATGTAAAACTGTATTTTTCATATCTTATAAATTTACTAATTATTATGATACAAATTTACATTCAAGTGTAAGAAAAGTCTCTTAACCTAGATTAAGAAATAAAAAAACCGATGACTCTTTCAAGCATCGGTTTATATTTTAATGAATGTGGTCTTCTTCAATTTCGAATTCGGCATCTTTTTCCCAAATCTCCATTTCACAAGGTTTACAATTGAATTTTAATTTATATTCTAATTCACCTTGTTTTAATACTAATGGTTCTTTTAGTTTTTTATCCATGTTTTCACGGTGGTATTTCGGACAACGTTCTAATTCGTATTTAATACAATATTTAGTTGTCATTACTCGAGATTTACCTGGATCCCATTGTAATTCGAATGCTTTTTCGATTTCAGTAACACCATGACGTTCGTAGAATTTACGAGCCATTTTGTTTGCAACATTATACATGAAATCTAATTTCGTTTCTGGATAAGGATGCGATGTTTTTTCCATTTGGTGTTCTTTACGAACATAATTTTTCAAACGAATTTCCGATAATTGTTCGAAAACCGTTCTACGTAATTCATTGATTTTTGAAATAGGTAAGAACCAGTTTTGAGAAAATACTACGTCAATTTCTTCAGCTTTATATGGTGTAAATCCGGTTTTCGCTAAGTTTACTTTAAAATTTTCTTCTAACGATTCACCATTTTTAGTTGGCTCTTTTGCGTGTTCTAATTTTGCTACACTTACATTTCCGTCTTCATCTGTTGCAATTAATTCGAAACCATTTTCATTTTCGGTTAACAATAAAGTAGTACTAATTTTTCGAACCGCACTATCTTCTCTTTCTACTAATTTAATGAAAGCAGCATCGTTATTTCTGTAAATAAAAGTTCCTTCTTTAATTTCTTTCAGAACATTCGGATACACAATTCCGTTTTCTACTTTATTAACGTAAATTCCTTCTGCTTCATTATTTTCATTAATGAAACATAATCCATCGCCATTATTTAAGAAATGTCCGTTTTCAATTTCGTACGAGTTACCAACCGTTTTGATTAATTTCCCGATATATTGTCCTTTCGATTTTGGACTTTCCCAAGAACCAATCGCTTGATGTCTTTCGTTTACGAAATAATCGGTATAACCACGATTAAATGTTCTATCTAAAGCAGAATCAAAAGTATACGTACATGTTCCAGAAGAAGCTTTTGTATATTTTTCTGGATTTTCCTCTAAAAACGCATCTAATTTTTTACGTAAATACGACACGTTATTTTTAACGTAAACGATATCTTTTAAACGACCTTCAATCTTGAAAGAAACAATTCCGGCTTCCACTAAATTTGGAATTTGGTTCGAAACATCAAAATCTTTAATCGAAAGTAAGTGACTATTTTTGATTAAGGTTTCACCGTGACCATCAATTAAGTTATATGGTAAACGACAGTTTTGTGCACAAGAACCACGATTGGCAGAACGCTCACCATTTGCGACACTCATATAACAGTTTCCACTGAAAGAAACACACAATGCTCCAGTAACAAAGAATTCTAATTCTACGTCAGTTGTATCACTAATTTCTTTAATTTGATGTAAGTTTAATTCTCGTGCTAAAACTACACGTTTCATTCCGGCATCAGCTAAGAATTTAATTTTATCGGCATCACGATTATTTGCTTGTGTACTGGCGTGTAATACAATTGGAGGCAATTCCATTTCCATAATTGCCATGTCTTGAATAATTAAGGCATCTACTCCAATATGGTACAATTTCCAAATTAATTGACGACACGTTTCCAATTCATTATCGTACAAAATCGTATTGATAACTACAAAAACCTGCACATTGTATAAATGCGCATATTCCACTAAAGCTGCAACATCTTCTATTGAATTATTCGCATTAGAGCGGGCACCAAATTGAGGGGCACCAATATAAACGGCATCAGCACCAGCATTAATAGCTGCGATACCAGTTAATAAATCTTTTGCAGGAGCTAAAATTTCAATCTTCTTCTTCATTATCTAAAAACTTTAATTTTTTTGGGTTTTGCCGAAAAAATGTTTGCAAAGTTCTTATAAAAAAATGGAGATTTCTAATTCTAGTCCATTTTTTTGAGTTTTGTTTAGAATTTGAAGCTATTTTCGTAATATTTTACTTTTCATTTTACTGAAAAACTCAGGTGTTACTCCAATATAAGAAGCGATATGTTTTTGAGAGACATTTTGAATAAGTGTTGGATATTTTTTGCAGAATTTTTCAAAACGTTCTTCTGCGGTAAGACTCAAATTATCCATTAATCGTTCTTGATGGGAAACCAAAGAGTTTTCTACAAGTATTCTGAAAAAACGTTCAAGTTTAGGAATTTGATGAAATAGTTCTTCATGATTTTCTTTTGAAATAATAGCCAGTTCGGCATCTTCCAACACTTCAATAAAAAGATTTCCTGGTTTTTGAGAAATATAACTGTACATATCACCAATCCACCAACCTTGACAGGCAAAATGCAATACGTGTTCAATAATATTATCATTAATAGTAAAACTTCTTAAAATTCCAGAATTTACAAAATAAGTACAATTTGCAATTTCACCAGGACTTAATAAAATCGATTTGGCTTTGAAGTTTTTATATTCGATTTTAGACAAAAACAACGTTTCTTCTTCCGGAGTTAAAGAAACGTATTTTGAGATATTTTGAAGAATTAATTCCATTACTTTTTATCAGTAGGAAGTAATTTAAAGTAGGTTACTATGAATTTATTGTCTTTAATTTCGCCAATCACCTCAGCTTTACGAATTGCTGAACAAAATCCGTCATCAGCGTGTGCATCACCATGATCATCAATAGTAGTTCCTTCAACGAAATACGATTTTCCATCTATACGAACAGCTAAATCGCAACCTTTTTTATCAGTCATAGCAAATTTACACTGACCGCATGATACTTCAACAATTTGTTTTTTCTCTGCTTTTTTCTCTGCTTTTTTCTCTTGCGAAAAACCGTTGAAAAAACATAAAAAGAAAAATAAAAGGGCTACTTTTTTCATTTATGAAAGTTTAGATTTATTACTGTCTGAATTCATTTTAGTTGGCATTTTTACTTCACATCTTCTGTAAGGTCCACAACCCATACGTTTTGGTCCACAAGATGTTAAAAGTAAACTTCCAAAAACTACTGCTACAATTATTTTTTTCATAATCTATTTATTTACAGTCACTAAAGTAGCAATTTTTTTCGCACGTTCTACAATTTCTTCGATTGGTGTATCTAAATTATCATAATTTAACACAACACCCATTCTTCTGTAAGGTCGAGAAGTAGGTTTTCCGAACAATCTGAAATCGGTTTTTGGTTGACCTGCAACATTTTCAATACCAGTAAAAGTAGGATGATCTGAATTTTCAGAAGCTAAAATAACCGCACTTGCTCCTGCTCTTTCTTGCGTAATTTCGAAAATTGGTAAACTTAAAATCGCACGTAAATGCAATTCAAATTCGTTGAAATTTTGAGTATTGGCTAACGTAACCATTCCGGTATCGTGTGGTCTTGGTGATAATTCTGAAAAATACACACCATCATCAGCTAAGAAAAACTCTACACCGAAAAGTCCAGCACCACCTAAAGCTTCAGTAACTTTTCTCGCCATATCTTGTGCTTCAGCAATGTCTTTATCTGAAACTCTTGCTGGTTGCCAACTTTCTTGATAATCGCCACGTTCTTGACGGTGACCAATTGGCGCACAGAACAACGTTGGTAAATTATTATTTTGAGTTACAGTTAATAAGGTAATTTCTGAATTAAATTTTACAAAAGCTTCTACAATTACTTCTACAATATCACCACGAGAACCTTCTACTGCGTAGTTCCAAGCTTTTTCGATATCGTCTTCCGATTTTATAGTAGATTGTCCTTTTCCAGACGAGCTCATTAATGGTTTTACCACACAAGGCATACCAACTGCTTCTACTCCACTTTTTAATTCCTCGTAAGAAGTTGCGTAACGATAATTAGCTGTTTTTAATCCTAATTCTTTAGCCGCTAAATCGCGAATGGCTTTACGATTCATAGTGAAATTGGCTGCTTTTGCAGAAGGCACAACCGTTATTCCTTGTTTTTCATAATCGTAAAAACGTTCGGTACGAATGGCTTCAATTTCAGGAACGATAAAATCCGGATTATGTTTAGCGATGATTCTGTCTAATTCGGCACCGTCTAACATATTAATGACTTCAAAACCGTGAGCTACTTGCATTGCGGGTGCATTTTCGTAACTATCAACTGCAATTACAGTTTGCCCGATGCGTTGTGCGGCGATTACAAATTCTTTTCCTAGTTCTCCTGAACCTAATAAAACTATTTTTTTATTCATTTTAGTTGTGTTTTGAAAATTGATGTACGTTAGGGATTAAAGCAAAGTACCATGTACTGCGGAAAGCCCGACTCCGATAAATAAAAATATGCCGTGCAATATTTTTATTTATCGGAGGAACGCCCAAAAATTAAATTAAAAAAGCCCCAAGTTTCCAAGGGGCGAAATATATTAAGACAATGCGTCTTTGATTCTTTTCATTGCTTCAGTCAATTGCTCTTCGCTAGTTGCGTACGAAAGTCGTAAACAATTCGGACTTCCGAAAGCGTCACCAGTTACTGTTGCTACGTTTGCTTCTGCTAATAAATACATGGCTAAATCTGAAGCGTCTTTAATTTCCGTTCCTCTTAAGGTTTTACCGAAATAATACGATACATCTGGGAAGAAATAAAAGGCACCTTCTGGCATATTTAATTTGAAACCAGGAATTTCAGAAAGTAATCCGTATACCAATTGTCTTCTATTTTTGAAAGCGTCCACCATATATTTAATAGCTGATGGATTTGCTTCAACAGCTGCCTTTGTTGCACGTTGCGCAATAGAACTCGCACCACTTGTAACTTGACCTTGCATTTTTGTACATGCTTTTGCGATGAATTCTGGCGCACCAATATAACCGATTCTCCAACCTGTCATAGCGAAAGCTTTTGCTACACCATTTACGGTAATAGTGTTATTTTCCATTCCTTCGATTGAAGCGATAGAGCAATAATCACCGATATAATTGATGTGCTCATAGATTTCATCAGAAACTACGTAAATGTTTGGATATTTTTTTAGAACTTCCGCTAATGCTGTTAATTCTTCTTTGCTATAAATTGAACCAGAAGGATTACAAGGCGAACTGAACCACATCATTTTTGTTTTTGGTGTGATAGCTGCTTCTAATTGTTCTGGAGTAATTTTGAAATTAGTATCTACAGAAGTAGGAACTTCAACTGGAATTCCACCAGAAAGTTTAATGATTTCGAAATAAGAAACCCAATATGGCGCAGGTAAAATAACCTCATCACCATTGTTAATCATAACTTGTGCAACATTATACAATGATTGCTTGGCACCTGTTGAAACCACAATTTGGTTAGGCGTATAATTTAAGTTATTATCACGTTTGAATTTAGCGCAAATTGCTTCTTTTAAATCTAAATAACCATCAACTGGTGGATACGTAGAATAATTGTCGTCGATTGCTTGTTTTGCCGCCTCTTTAATAAAATCTGGTGTATTAAAATCAGGCTCACCTAAACTTAAACTGATAATGTCTTTTCCTTGCTGTTTTAATTCTCTTGCTAAAGCCGCCATTGCCAAAGTTTGTGAAACGGCAAGATTATTAATTCTTTCGGATAAAATGTGGTTCATGTTGCGTCGTTAAATATTATTTAAATGAAGAAACGCGATAAATCGCGTCTCGTTTTTTCTTATGCTAATTGAGGGTTTTTTCCTAAGTTTTTTAAATGCCTGAAGTGAGCGATAACCGCACTTCTCATCGTTTTATATTCGAAATAAGGCAAATCACATTCAGCAGCCGTTTGTTTTACTAATTCGGCAATTTTACCGTAATGAATATGACTAATATTAGGAAAAATATGGTGTTCTATTTGGTGATTTAATCCACCTGTATACCAATTTACAATCCAATTTTTTGGTGCGAAATTTACAGTAGTTAATAGTTGGTGAATGGCCCAAGTATTTTCAATTTCACCATTTTCATTTGGTTGTGGATTGATCGTATCTTCTAAAATATGTGCTAATTGGAAAATTACACTTAAAATTAATCCTGCTGTATAATGCATTACAAAGAAACCGATTAAAATAGTCCACCAATTAGCAACTCCAAAAACTAAAGGTAATACAATCCAGAAACTAAAATAAATTAATTTAGAAATGATTAAACCTGTCCAAAGTGTAGCTGGTTTTTTCTCGCTTCCGTAAGATAATTTTCTTTTTATGTAACTAGCCATTTGTTTGAAATCGGTAGTGATACACCAGTTAATCGTTAGCAATCCGTATAAAAAGATAGAATAATAATGTTGGAATTTATGAATTTTACTCCATTCTGCTTCTTTTGTAAAACGAATGATTCTACCTGCATCTAAATCTTCATCGTGTCCAGGAATATTAGTATAAGTATGATGTAAAACATTGTGTTGCACTTGCCAATTGTAAACATTTCCAGCTAAGATATAGATGCTTCCACCCATAATTTTGTTTAACCATGTTTTTGAAGAATACGAACCATGATTTCCATCATGCATAACGTTCATACCAACACCAGCCATTCCAATTCCGATTACAATAGAACCTAAAATGTAAGCCCAAAATGGAACTTCTACAAATAACATAAAGAAAAATGGTGTAAAAAATAAAGCAAACATCACTATAGTTTTTACATGTAATTTCCAGTTACCTGTTTTTTTAATATTATTTTCTTTAAAATAATCGTTTACTCTTTTATTTAACGTTCTAAAGAACTGATTTTTATCTAATCTAGAAAAAGTTGGCGCTTGCATATTCATTTCAATTTTAAGAGTTCAAATGTAATAATATTTATTGAAAACTTTTTATGATAAAACTCATATGACATAAAAATTGTATTTTTGCTGAAAAATTTAACATTTTGGAACTGATTTTAAAATACTTCCCCGATTTAACGGAAACTCAAATAGAACAATTTTCTAAATTATACGACTTGTACGTTGATTGGAATTCAAAAATTAATGTAATTTCAAGAAAGGATATTGAAGAATTGTATACCAGACACGTATTACATTCATTAGGTATAGCAAAAGTGATCCAATTTAATCCGGGTTCAAAAATTTTAGATGTTGGAACTGGTGGAGGTTTTCCTGGAATTCCGTTAGCCATTATGTTTCCTGAAACCGATTTTTATTTAATTGACGTAATTGCAAAAAAAATAAAAGTGGTTAATGAAGTTGCAAAAGGATTAGGATTAAAAAACGTAAAAGCAGAACAAAAAAGAGCGGAATTAGTAAAAGAAGAGTTTGACTTTATTGTGAGTCGTGCCGTAACTAATATGCCCGATTTTGTGAAATGGATCAAAGACAAAACTAAGAAAAATTCCACTCATGAAATGAAGAATGGAATTTTGTATTTAAAAGGCGGTGATTTAACAGAAGAATTATCGGCTTACCAAACGGTTCAACTTTTCGATTTACCCGATTATTTTGAAGAAGAATTTTTTGAAACTAAAAAAGTAGTTTATTTACCTTTAAAATATAAAGCATAAAAAAAACCGTCACTTTAATTTTAAGTGACGGTTTTTTAATTTTATCTAGAAATTGATTAATTCAACATAATCTTTTTAGAATAGTTTAAATTTTCTCCTTCAATTTTTAAGATGTAAAATCCAGAAGCACGTCCTGATAAATCAATAGTACTTTCAATATTAAAGTTTGCTACTTTTTGATTTAAAACTTCTCTACCATTTAAATCGTATACATTAACATTTAAATCATTCGAGTAATTTGGTATGTTAATTTTCACCACTCCATTTGTTGGATTTGGATAGATATTTACTTGTTGAGTTGAGAAATCAGTTGATGATAAAACTGTATTTGTAAACATTCCAGAGAAAATTCCTCTACCATATGTTGAAGCATAAAGTTTGTTATCATTTCTAACATCTAGATCTGTAACTTTTACATTTCTCATTCCGTTATATGATTGATTCCAAACTGGTGAAGCATTATTAAATGTATTTGTATACCAAACTCCTAATTCTGTTCCAATAACAACTTCATTAGCATTTAATGGATTTTTCAAGATACATTTTACTGGTAAATCCGGTAAATTACCTTCTTTATTTTGCCATGATGTACCACCATTAGTAGTATACCAAATGCTCACAACATTATAATTATGCATTGTAACAAAAATTTCATTTTCAGAAGCCCCTAATTCCACATCAGAAATACTACCAACAAATTCAGGCCCTGTAATATCTGTCCAAACTGGAGTTGTATTTGCGCTTGTTAATTTTAGAAGCTTTCCATTTCTAGTCCCTAAATACAAAGTAGTTGAAGCTGTTGTATATTTAGAAACGTGTAAAGAGGTAACAGTTGATGTTAAAAGAGCATTTGTTAACGGTGTTTTATTAACTGTTCCTGATTTTAAATTTGTATATCTTCTAATTCTGTATACCGGAGTTGCAGCACCTGTATCAGCATAATCTGCATATAAAATATCTAAAGAAGAATCTAAAGCCATTGGACAAATAAATGACCCATAACTTGTACTTTCAGAATTGATAGACCTAGTAGTACTTGTAGCATAGTTATACAAATTAATATTTTGATTATATACATAATTTGTAATTCTATATCTATCAGTTCCAACATTATTTTGATCAAAGAATACATGCGCACCATCTCCACCTTGAACCTCTGTACTTGTTCCAGCACCTGCAGGAGCATTTAAAAGCATTTGTGAACCATTATCTTGTGCACCACCAAGGAAATTTTCACCAGTCATTCCATTTGTAGTTGGAGCTACACCAACAGTATAAAACTGAGTAATATTTAATCCTGTATTTCTTGAAGTAGTACTTGTTCCTGAATTACTTGAGAAGTAAACCCCTCCATCATTTCCAAATGCCATTTTAGTTGATGATCCATTTGCAAAAGCCATTGTGTGTTGATCTGAATGTACTTCTTGGAATCCAAAACCACCATACCAATGAGAGAATTGCGTCCAGCTTGTACCTCCATTAGTCGTTTTAAACAAATCGATACCTCCAGTATAAACTACTTGATCATTATTTGGATCAACTTCTAACATTAAATCATAGAAAGCTTGACCTCTAGTAAAATCGGCAGGAGTAATTCCTGTATCAGCGTCATCAGGTAAAGGTAAACTTGTATACGTTGCAAAATCATCAGTTGTTCTATACATTTGAACACCAGATCCAATTTCAGCTAAAATATATGCTTTATTTGCAGTAGTTCTAGAAACAGCAATTTGAGTTCTATCTCCACCTGGAACTGTGAATTTTTCATTAAAAACCACCCCATCAGTTGAAGAGAATACCATTCCTCCACCATCACCATAAACTACACTATTAGTAGTTGAAACCCAAATTTCATTATCAGCACCGATTGCAATATCATTAGGACAATGCTTATGTGCTCCAACTGTTAAAGGTAAATTTAACTCCGACCAGTTAGAACCACCATCTGTCGATTTGTATAATCCAAATTCTGGCCCTCCAAGAAATGTAGTTGAGTTTGCCGCACTATAAAATGCATCACCGGCAGCTACATAAATTTCTGATACGCCATTATTGTTTCTAACTTTAATATCGTTGATATGTTGTTTTCCTGGAACTACCAATCCTGTAATACCACCATTTGAAGGCTGTAAAGTAACGTTTACAGTATTTGAAGCTAATGCCGCTTCAATTAAATCACCATCTGGTTTAGAAATCATTACTGATGGAATTGTAATCGTACCTCCTGTATCTGTTCCTCCCATTGGAAGTGGAGTACCCGGCACGTTATTAATCATAATAACTGCAATTGCACCTGCAGCTTGTGCATTTTGTATTTTTTGAATAAACGAACAATTTCCTCTTCTAATTAAAGCTATTTTCCCATTTACATTACTCCCATTTACTAATGCATTACATCCTAAACTTGTTGGCGAAGACGTACCATCACTAACTAATACAACATTTGAAGTAATTGGATCAGTAATTGAAATACCAAAAGCTGTAGTTTCTACAGATACATAATTTCCGGCAATTCCAGCTGGTGAATTAACCGTTACAACTGAACTTGATTGGAAGTTTGAAGGACCCGTAATTCCACCAAAAATTTTAGTCCAAGTTGTTCCACCGTTTGTAGATTTCCACACACCATCTCCGTTTACATCTCCAGCTACATATGATTCACCTGTTCCTACATAAAATGTATTGGTATTATTAGGATCATAAGTAATACATGAAACGGCTAAATTATCTGGTATATTTACCAATGTCCAAACTGAACTTGGATTTGAAATATTTGTATTTTTCCAAAGACCACCACTAACACCACCAGCATAAACGGTTTCAGTTGTAGGATCATTAGGGTCAAACATAATGGCTCTAACTCTACCTCCAACATTAGTTGGTCCTCTTTCAACCCAATTATTATCAGAAGCGTCTCCAGGTACTCTACCTAAAGCTAATTCATCTTGTCTGTGTTTTTCAAGACTTTCTTTAATTGATTTTAATTTTTCAGGAGTTGGTCGACCTAAAGTAGGATCCATTGTTAACTCCCATTCACTTTCGTAATATTTATTAGGAGTAATACCCATTGCTTTTCTTTCAGATTTTGATAAAGAAAGCGACTTTTTAAAAGGGCTATTTTCTAAAAATTGTGCATGTTGTTTTCTAAGCAATTCAACTTCAGGATTTGTTTTCTGAGTTGCATTTACAGTAGAATTCTTAGCAATTTGTTGATTGATAATAGAAATAGATTTTGATACTGTTTCTATTTTATCAGCAGTAGATTCAGTTAATTGAGTTGATTTTTCATTTTCAGTTTGAGGAATACTCACCGAATTATTTTTATCAACATCAACACCTTTATTTTCTTTAACTGCTTCTTCGTTTTTACAATTAGTAAACAATAAAGCTGTTAAACTCAAAGAAAGTAGTACTAGTTTTTTCATTAGTTTGAGGTTTTATTAAGTCCTCAAAATTAACAATTTACAAATAAAAACAAAGAAAAATGATGATTTTTTAATTATGAGTTAATATTAAAATTTATTAGCGTTAATTATCTTAAAAATTTCTATCGCTTTTCCATCCGTTAAAAGAGAAACAAACTGACAGATATTCAACAATTTATCATACATGGTTTCTTTATTTCCTTTGTATTTTTCAGGTAACATATTCATAATTAATTTATCATGATTAGTTGCCTTATTGTTCGAAGTATTTATATATGCCGTGATGAAAACATCTAATAAAGTATGAATAACTTTATAACCAATAATCTCTTTTTCAATAACTTCTTTAGATTGATAAATATTTTTAATACTAATATTTATTATATCTGAAATTTGAGCTTTATACTGACTTTTATCCATTAAAGAAACGGAAAATTCACCTTTTAAAATTGCTGTTTCATTTTCCATAAAAATGGAAACTGCATCATTAATTAGACTTCCAATAGCCAAAGCACGTAAATAACTGATACGATCTTCTTTTGTTTTTAGTTCGTGGTATTTCTTAGAATCAATAGATTTCTGAACCAATTTAATAAGATATTCTAAAGCGAAATCTTCATTTATTAATCCGAGTTTAATTCCATCTTCAAAATCGATAATCGTATAACAAATATCATCTGCCGCTTCTACTAAAAAGGCTAATGGATGACGAAAATATCCTACATCTGGATTCGTTTTATTAGAAATCATTCCTAATTCAGTTGCCACTTCTTGAAAGAATTTTTTGTCTTGTTGAAAGAATCCGTATTTCTTATCACAAATATTTGAAGTAGGCTTTTTAGGTAAACTTTCTTTCGGATATTTCATAAATGTTCCTAAAGTCGCGTAGGATAATCGTAACGCACCTTCTACGCCTTCTCTACTGGATGTTAAAATTGAAAAACCATTTGCATTTCCTTCAAAATCAACGATATCTTGCCATTCTTTTTCAGAAAGTTCCGATTGATATTTTTGTCCGATTCCTGAAGAAAAATATTCGCCAATTGCTTTTTCACCTGAATGTCCGAAAGGCGGATTTCCAATATCGTGTGACAAACATGCTGCGGCAACAATTGCACCAAAATCATTTAATTGATACCCATGAATTTCTTGTAAATGCGGATATTTTTCTAATACTTTTTTCCCAACTAATCTTCCAATGGAACGACCCACAACAGAAACTTCCAAGCTGTGTGTTAAGCGTGTGTGAACAAAATCTGTTTTAGAAAGCGGAATAACTTGCGTTTTATCTTGAAGCAAACGAAATTCTGATGAGAAAATAATTCTATCGTAATCTACTTCAAAACCTAAACGGGTATCGTCTTGTTCCTTACGTAATCTTTTACTTGTATCGCCTTGTCTTTTTAAAGACAACAATTGTTCCCATTGCATCATTGAAAACTAGAATTTAGAATTTAGAAATACGAAGATAATAATTTACAAAAGAAAAAGCCTTCGAAATGAAGGCTTTTAAAATTTACTCTTTTAAGTTCGACAAGAAAAACAAATTGGATTTTTTTGGATACTTCTCATAACTTTTATCACTTGGGTTTTCAATGATTGTTTTAATATTGACTTCATCGCCAATTTTAAATTTTGAAACCACTAATTTATAATCTAACAAATATGGACCACAGAAAAAATTTCCATCTGCATCTTGTTCAATATTTCCTGTATAAATTCCTTTTTCTTTTGCCATAATTTTATTTTTTTATTACATACAGTTCGACCTTCGGTCTCGAGTACAAAGGTATAAAAAAACAGCCACTAAAAATAATGGCTGTTTTGAATTATGTTTATCAGATTGCTTTGTTCCTCGCAATGACTATGAACCACACATTTCGCAATCTTCTGGACCAGCATTTCTAGCCATTTCAATCATTGCTCTGTATTCTTCAGCTGTCATAGCATTAGTAGTTACTGGCTCAGCCACTTGCACTACTTCTAATTGCTCTTTTGGAGCTGTTTGAACAATTGGTTCTGTTTTTTTATCGTTATTAAGCGTAAACTTAATCGCATCAACAGCAGCTTTTGTACGTAAATAGTACATTCCTGTTTTTAATCCCGATTTCCAAGCATAGAAATGCATCGACGTTAATTTCGAGTAATTTGCATTTTGCATGAATAAGTTTAACGACTGCGATTGATCTACGAAATATCCACGGTGACGAGACATATCGATGATGTCTTTCATAGACATTTCCCAAACCGTTTTGTATAAATCTTTTAAGTTTTGAGGAATGTTTAAGTTTTGAACCGATCCGTTTTCACGCATTAATTCTTGTTTTAATTCTTCATTCCACAATCCTAATTTTACTAAATCTTCTAATAAATGTTTGTTTACAACGATAAACTCACCAGATAAAACTCGGCGTGTATAAATGTTTGAAGTATATGGTTCAAACGCTTCGTTATTTCCTAAAATTTGAGAAGTTGAAGCAGTTGGCATTGGCGCTACTAATAATGAGTTACGTACTCCAAATTCCATTACTTCTTTTCTTAAACTTGCCCAATCCCAACGACCAGAAAGTTCTTCGTCTTTTAATCCCCAAAGATTGTATTGGAATTCTCCTTGAGAAATTGGTGAACCTTTAAATGTTGAATATGGTCCTTCTTCTTTTGCCATTTCCATTGAAGCTGTTACTGCTGCAAAGTACATAGTTTCGAAGATTTCTTGGTTCAATTGTTTCGCTTCATCACTTGTAAAAGGCATTCTTAACATGATAAAAGCATCAGCTAAACCTTGCACTCCTAATCCGATTGGACGGTGACGTTTGTTAGAATTTTCTCCTTCAATAACAGGATAATAATTTCTATCAATTACTTTGTTTAAGTTTTTCGTTACACGTTTAGTAACCGTGTAAAATAACTCATGATTAAACGCTCCGTTTTCAACAAACATTGGTAACGAAAGAGATGCTAAGTTACAAACTGCAATTTCATCTTTCGAAGTATATTCCATAATTTCAGTACATAAATTCGAAGAACGAATCGTACCTAAATTTTTCTGGTTTGATTTTCTGTTAGCCGCATCTTTGTACAACATATATGGTGTTCCAGTTTCGATTTGCGATTCTAGAATTTTTTCCCATAATTCTTGAGCTTTGATGGTTTTTCTACCTTTTCCAGCTGCTTCATACGATTCGTATAACGCTTCAAACTCATCACCATGAACATCGTATAAACCTGGACATTCGTTTGGACACATTAATGTCCAATTTCCGTCTTCTTGTACACGTTTCATGAATAAATCTGGCGTCCACATAGCAAAGAATAAATCACGCGCACGCATTTCTTCTTTACCGGTATTCTTTTTCAAATCTAAGAAATCGAAAATATCAGCATGCCATGGTTCGATGTAAATAGCAAAACTACCTTTACGTTTTCCACCACCTTGATCTACATAACGAGCAGTATCGTTGAATACACGTAACATTGGAACGATTCCATTAGAAGTTCCATTTGTTCCACGAATGTAAGAACCTGTTGCACGTACATTGTGAATAGATAATCCGATTCCACCAGCCGACTGAGAAATTTTTGCGGTTTGTTTTAAAGTATCATAAATACCATCAATACTATCATCTTGCATTGCTAAAAGGAAACAAGAAGACATTTGTGGTTTTGGAGTACCTGCGTTAAATAATGTTGGCGTTGCGTGTGTGAAATATTTTTTCGACATTAAGTCGTACGTTTCTAAAACAGCCGGTAAATCATTTAAGTGAATTCCAACTGCAACACGCATTAACATATGTTGAGGACGTTCTACAATTTTACCATTGATTTTTAATAAATAAGAACGCTCTAAAGTTTTAAATCCGAAATAATCGTAGTTAAAATCTCTGTTATAAATGATATGCGAATTTAAATATTCTGCATTTTCTTCAATAACCTTATAAACTTCATCTGAAATTAGCGGAGCTGCTAAATTTGTTCTTGGGTTTACATAAGTATACATTGCTTTCATTGTTTCAGAAAACGATTTGTTAGTATTCTTATGTAAGTTTGAAATTGCTATACGAGCCGCTAATTGTGCGTAATCTGGGTGAGCAATAGTCATTGAAGCCGCTGTTTCAGCTGCCAAGTTATCTAATTCTGAAGTACTTACACCATCGTATAAACCTTCAATAACTCTCATAGCTACTTTTACAGCATCTACTAAATCGTTTAAACCATAGCACAGTTTTTTAATTCTGTCTGTGATTTTGTCGAAACTTACTGGCTCTTTATGGCCATCTCTTTTAATTACGTACATAGTTAGTTTGTTTTGTGAAACTGTAAATCCCTTTACAATTTCGGGTTATTTGTATTAATTATTTAGCCAGTAATTAAGGCTCGCTTTTACCTTTTGAGCAAAAGCATTCGGATAAATTTTTGTCAGGATTTGGGGAAATACTGTATTAATTATTAAAAATCAGCGTCAAAAGAAATCTTTTGAGCATCTGTATCTGTATTCATTACACCTGCTTTTTGGTATTCTGCAACTCTCTTTTCAAAGAAATTGGTTTTTCCTTGTAAAGAAATCATATCCATAAAGTCGAATGGGTTTGCTGTATTGTATTCTCTTTCACAACCTAATTCTACTAATAATCTATCAGCAACGAATTCTAAGTATTGTGTCATTAATCCAGCGTTCATACCAATTAAAGAAACCGGTAACGATTCTGTAATAAACTCTCTTTCGATATTTAAAGCATCAACAATAATTTCTCTAATTCTTGCCGTTGGAACTTTATTAATTAAGTGATTATTATGTAAGTGTACTGCGAAATCACAGTGTACTCCTTCGTCACGAGAAATTAACTCATTTGAAAACGTTAAACCTGGCATTAAACCACGTTTTTTCAACCAATAAATTGAACAGAAAGCTCCAGAGAAGAAAATACCTTCAACAGCTGCGAAAGCAATTAAACGCTCTGCAAAAGAAGGCGATTCAATCCATTTTAATGCCCATTCCCCTTTTTTCTTAATAGCAGGAAATACATCTAAAGCATTGAATAATTCTGTTTTCTCCGCTTCATCTTTTACATAAGTATCAATTAAAAGAGAATACGTTTCAGAATGGATATTTTCCATCATGATTTGAAAACCATAGAAAAATTTCGCTTCAGCATATTGCACTTCATTTACGAAGTTTTCCGCTAAATTTTCATTTACAATTCCGTCAGAAGCAGCAAAGAAAGCTAAAATGTGTTTGATAAAATATCTTTCATCGTCATTTAACTTATGATTCCAATCGGTTAAATCTTGATGTAAATCAATTTCTTCCGCCGTCCAAAAACTAGCTTCCATACTTTTATATCTTTCCCATATATCATGGTGCTTGATAGGAAAAATTACAAAACGATTTTTATTTTCTTGTAAAATTGGTTCAACGGTAGACATAAATAATTGATTTTTTTATAATTAGTTAGATACTTTTTTTCAATTTTTGATTTTACAAATTTGAAGAAATGAATTGAATAATAAAAGCCAAACTTATTCAAACTTATTCACAAAATTGCCAAGTTTTTAACAATTGTAAATTTATTAATAATTTTTATAACTATTTAATTATCAGTAATTTACAATAATTAAATAAAAACAAAAAATCGTCTTAAACTACTGATAACTCAATTGCTAAGACGATTTTTAAGTTATAATTTTTGCTGTTTATTTTTTCAATTCAGCAGCAACTTTTTCTAATTCTTCATACCACTCAATTCCGAATTTTCGAATCAAAGCTTCTTTTACAAATTTATAAACTGGAACTTGTAATTCGGCTCCTAACGTACATGCATCTGAACAAATATGCCATTTATGATAATTAACGGCTGAAAAATCTGAATATTCTTTTACACGTATAGGATATAAATGACAAGAAACAGGTTTTTTCCAATCTACAATACCTTGATTATACGCTTGCTCAATTCCGCAAAGGGCAGTTTTTCCATCGAAAATTACATACGCACAATCTTTTCCATCAATTAACGTTGTTTCGTATTCACCATCGTCACCAATTACAAAAGCACCTTGTTGTTCAATAGCTTCAATTCCTTCTGGACGAAGAAATGGTTTTACTTTTGGATAAATATCAACTAAGATTTGTGTTTCTTCCTGAGTTAATGGCGCACCAGCATCTCCATCTACACAACAAGCACCTTTACAAGCTGATAAATTACACACGAAATCATTTTCAATAATTTCTTCTGAAACTATGGTTTTTTGAAGTTGAAACATTCTTATATATTTAAAGAGCAAAGATAAATTAAAGTTGGAAGTTAGAAGTTAGAAGTTAGAAGTTTTTTACGAATAGTTTTTATAGAATAATAATCTTACGTTAAATCAAACCTTCTATCCACTTAATATTTTTATATTTGCAAAAACATTTACTTTAATAACTATGGGAATTGATTGGAAAGAAGTTTTTACGATATCGATGATTTTATTTGCCGTTATTGATATTCTTGGAAGTATTCCTATTATTGTAGATTTAAGAAGTAAGATTGGTCATATACAATCGGAAAAAGCAACTATAGTTTCGGCAATTATTATGATTGCCTTTTTATTTGTAGGGGAAGAAATTTTAAAACTAATTGGAATCGACGCCAATTCGTTTGCGGTTGCAGGTTCATTTGTATTGTTTTTCTTAGCCTTAGAAATGATTTTAGGCGTTCGATTATACAAAGAAGACAATCCGACCACTGCATCTATTGTACCAATTGCTTTTCCTTTGATTGCTGGCGCTGGAACGATGACCACTTTATTATCATTAAGAGCTGCTTATGATAAAGTTAATATTATAATAGCCATACTTATTAATGTAATATTAGTTTATGGTGTTTTGAAATCGTCTGGAAAAATTGAAAAATTATTAGGCGTAAATGGATTAGGAATTATTAGAAAAGTATTCGGTGTTATTTTATTGGCTATTTCGATAAAATTATTTGCCGCTAATGTTAAAGGATTATTTATATAAATTAAAATACCCAAATTGGTCTTAACCATTAAATAACAAAATTGTTTGATAGTTGGACTGAAAAATTAAAAAAATGAAAATATTTACTTACATTGTTATTGCATTATCATTAATTACCATCGTTTTTAATGCAACAAAAATTGATTTTGAAAAACCTTTTGAAGGAGAAAGCACGGTAGCTTTAATTGGAATTGTTGCCTCATTTTGTGCCATTGTAATCGTATCACTTTTTATGGTTGCTAGAAAAGTTGTGGAACAAACAAAATAATTGACAAATGTTTGAAGTATTAATTATTGGCGGTGGTGTTTCTGGAGTTTCTGCAGCCTTACTATTTGGTTCAGCGAAAGAAAAACCATTTATGATGGATAAAAAAATTGCCATAATTGCACATCAAAAAGCCTCATCTTTACAAAACGCTTTATTTAATAATGCCTACGGAATTCCAGCAGGAAAACTAGGCAGCGAATTATTAGTTGAAAGCTTAGAACATTTAGCACACAATTATCCTCATATCAATCAAATTATTGGTGAAAAAGTATTGAAAATCTCTGGTGAAGTTGGGAATTTTACAATTACTACAAACAAAAATAGTTACCAATCAAAAATAGTGGTTATTGGTATTGGTGCTGGAAATCCGTTTACTATTGAAGGATTAGAACAATATGTAATTCCTCATAAAAAAGCTGCTCCTGAAAAAAACAGAATTCAACTTGAAAACAACGATCATTTAGTTGCCGAAGGTATTTACGCAATTGGAACATTGGCCGGACATAGAAGTCAGTTAGTAATTGCAGCAGGAAGTGGTGCTAGTGCTGCGACTGATATTTTAACCTTATGGAATGATGGCAAACCTGTTCAGGTTCACGATTCTGTAAAAGAATAAATCATTCCTTTTGATGTAATTTTTTATATTCTTCTGATTTTGTCATGAGGAACTGCAACAACACCATCTCATCATAACTTTCTACAATTTCTTTTGATTTTTCATCGAAATTACAGAAACTCAAAAACGCCTCCATTTCAGTGGGTTCTAATTTTAGACTTTTTGCTAAAAAATCATCGTTATAACTTCTTCTTACAAATGTTAAAAATTGAATAGGTTCACGCTTTTTCTGTACTTCTTTATCTTTATTTTTGAACAAACCAAACAGCATTTTTCCTACAGCCATTAAATTAACACCAGTATATGCTGTTCCATCTGAAAAACCGTAAGCATTACTTTTCACAGGAGCAACTGATATTCCTTTATTAACATCTTTAAAATATGGAGTTGCATTTTTCACTACAACTTCTTCAATTTTTTCAGATTTCCGAATTAAAACAATTTCTAAACTTTTAGAAAAATCGAATAGTGAATCAATATAAATCTTCACAACATCATAATCTTTATGATAAAATGAAATCCAATTTTTAGTCGAAGCATTGATTTGAAAACTACCATCTTTATTCGCCTTAACAACTTCTTTTTGGGTAATATTTATTACTTCCACATTTGAAATTGGCAAACTATCAGCCATAATTTTTCCTTTGACATTTTGAGAAAAACAAAAGGAAATACTGAAACAAAACAGAAGTAAAATTCTTTCCATAAAAGATTATTTATGGATCAAATGTAGGAGTATAAAGAATAGCTAATAGTTAAACAAAAGACAAAATTTGTAAATAATTTCTTAAATGTGTTTTTGTTTATCTAAAATCTTAGTAATCATTTTATCTTTTGGAAGTGTAATTTGATAATATGATGTGTCGTTAAAAAGTTGTTTTGAAAACTCGGCATACAAATAGGTAAGCACTTCTTCTTTATGATTTGCCAAACTCAACATCAACCCGTTATTTGCAATGTATTCTCTAAATTGATTGAAATATTTATCGGATTTAAATAATTCTTCTTTCAATTGTTGACTATTGAATTTACTGAAAAAAGTTCGATTTTCATCTAGTTTTTCAAAAGCATAATAACTCATAATTTCAGACTGCAGCAGTAATGACAAACCTTCTTGATTATGATTTTTATTTAAGGCCACAAAAACATCTGGAATGATTCCGCCACCACCATAAACTGTTCTTCCTCTTTTTGTTTTAAATTTTAAACTATCGGCAACTTTTATACTATCGGCTTCGTATAATTCACCGTTTAAATAGCGTTTTTCAAACTCGTTAAAGTATTTTTCACCTTTATCTTCGTATGGTTTTTGAATACTTCTACCTGAAGGCGTATAATATCTTGCTATCGTTAAGCGCACAGCAGAACCATCATCTAATTTCATTTCTCTTTGCACTAATCCTTTTCCAAATGAACGACGACCAACAATAGTTCCTCTATCATTATCTTGAATCGCTCCCGCTAAAACTTCACTGGCAGATGCACTATTTTCATCAATTAAAACGAACAATCTACCTGTTTCAAATGAACCTTTTGCCGTTGCATACGATAAGTCAACAGCTCCTTTTTTATTCTTTGTTTTAACGATTAATTCTTTGTCTTTTAAAAATTCATCTGCCATAGCAACAGCCATTTCAAGATATCCGCCACCATTTCCCCTTAAATCGACAATTAATTCCGACATGCCTTTTTTCTTTAAAGAAAGTATAGCATTATGAAATTCACTATAAGTAGTTTCTGCAAATCGATTCACTTTTATATAGCCCATTTTACTATTAACCATAGTTGAAACATCAACACTTTTAACAGGCACAAGGCTACGAGTAACCGTAACTTTAAAGCTTTTATGTTCTGATTTTCGATATACCAATAAATCAACTTTACTGCCAATTTCTCCTTTTAAAATTGGGAATAAATTTTCAGATAGATAGTTTTTCTTGAAAAGTTGTTTGTTATTAGCAAATAAAATGCGGTCACCCGGTTTGATTCCGACCTTTGCTGAAGGGCCATTCGGAATGGGTTTTATAACCGTTAATGTATCTTTATACATGTAGAAATTCACTCCAATTCCCACAAAATTTCCTTCCATATTTTCGGAAACGGAAGCTGCTTGTTCTTTAGGAATGTAAACTGAATGAGGATCTAATTTTTCTAATATTCCAGAAACTGTTAGGTCGACAATTGAATCGGTATTCACATCATCAACGTATTCGTTATCTATGAAATCCAGTAATTTATTTAGTTTTATTTTACCTTCGGTTTTGGAACCGATTCGAGCATTTTTCAAAATATTAATTTTATCTCCAAATAATAATCCCCCAGCAAATGATAAGGCGATAATTACCGGAATGAAGATGTAATATTTTGAATTATGTTTACTCATTAATTTCTAGTAAATGGACTGCTTCTACTCCTGCTTTTCGTAAAAAATCGACACCAGAAGTATCTTTATATTCTTCTAAATAAACTACTCTTTTTATTCCTGACTGATGTATCAATTTACTACAATCTTTACAGGGCGAAAGCGTTATATATAACGTAGCACCTTCACAAGATTGCGTAGAACGAGCTACTTTTAAAATTGCATTAGCTTCAGCATGTAACACATACCATTTGGTTAAATTTTCTTCGTCTTCACAACAATTTTCAAAACCACTTGGTGTTCCATTATAGCCGTCAGAAATAATCATTCTATCTCTTACAATAATTGCGCCAACTTGTTTTCTCTTACAATAAGAAAGTTTTCCCCATTCTGAGGCAATGCGTAAATAGGCTTTATCGTATTTTAATTTTTTCTTTTCTTTCATGTTTAATTTTACCGCAAAGAAACACAAAGTTCTTCGCAAAGGTTCGCAAAGTTTTTATTTTTTTAAATACTTTTTTGAACTAATTCTATTGTATTATAAATAATATATTCAGCTCGGAGAATCAACTTTTATCCAAATATTTCGCTTTGTAAAATCATGGGTAACACTACACCAATTACAAAAGCCGACATTACTAAAGCCCAATCTCTTTTAGAAAATCTAAATCCAGTTTGCACCACATATGCCAAAATTAATACTGCAATTACAACTATAATTTGAGCAGCTTCAATTCCTAATGCAAATTCTAACAACGGAATTAATTTATCTGCTCTAGTTCCAGCCATTATGGTATTAAAATAATTTGAAAATCCTAAACCATGTACCAAACCAAATACAACTGTAACTATAGCTACAAAAGTAATACTTTCTTTTTTTCCTGATTTTCCAGCTGTAAACAAATGAAATATAGCTGTAACTAATATGGTTATAGGAATAAGAAACTCAACAACATGCGCTTGAATTTTTACTACTCCAAATACTGATAACAATAAGGCTAAGGAATGTCCAAGAGTAAATAAGGAAACTAATAACAATACCCTAGACCAATCTTTAAATGCATAAGGAATCATTAGGGCTATAAGAAATAAAATATGGTCGTATGCATTAATATCCAATACATGTGTGAGACCCATATTAAAATAAATCAAAAATTCTTGCATAACAATATAGTAGTAGGTTAATTTGGTTTTCCAAACTTAAGGAATTTAAAATTAATAAAAAAGCGACATCACTGTCGCTCTTTTTTTATAACATTTTATAACATTATGCAGAATATTATAACTTATTTAGCTTTTTCCATGAATTCTTCTGCTTTTTCAACCATTGATTTTACCCCACAGAAAAAAGGTACTCTTTGATGCAATTCTGTTGGTTGAATATCCATAATTCTTGTAAATCCATCAGAAGCTGTTCCTCCAGCTTGTTCCGCTATAAAAGCCATTGGATTACATTCGTATAATAAACGTAATTTACCTTTTGGCGCTTTTGAACTTGTTGGATAAATATAAATCCCACCTTTAATCATGTTTCTATGAAAATCCGAAACTAAACTTCCAATATAACGTGAAGTATAAGGTCTGTCTTCTTCTTCCGCTTGACAATATTTAATATAATCTTTTACACCTTGAGGGAAATGAATATAGTTTCCTTCATTTACAGAATAAATATTCCCTTTTTCTGGGAACTGCATATTTGGATGCGATAAATAGAACGTTCCAATTGCTGGATTTAATGTAAATCCGTTTACACCATGACCTGTTGTATACACTAACATCGTAGACGTTCCATAAACTACATAACCTGCCGCTACTTGTTGATTACCTGGCTGTAAAAAATCTTCTAAAGCAACAGGCGTTCCAACTGGAGTTACTCTTTTATAAACAGAAAATATTGTTCCTACAGAAACATTTACATCAATATTAGAAGACCCGTCTAAAGGATCCATTAATACAACATATTTATTATTATGACTTTTATCTAACCCTTCAACAGTGATGAAATCGTCGTTTTCTTCAGAAGCAATACCACAAACAATTTCTCTATTGATAAGCGTTTGAATAAACACTTCATTAGCATAAACATCTAATTTTTGTTGATCTTCACCTTGAATATTTTGATCACCAGCAGCTCCTACGATATCAACTAAACCCGCTTTATTAACTTTATAGTTTACTACTTTTGCCGCTAAACGAATTGAATTGATAATTTTTGATAATTCACCAGAGGAATACTGATGTGCTTTTTGATTTTCGATGATAAACTCACCAAGGGTTTTATTTCTTTCTTCCATTACGAAATAGATTAGTTGAATTGTACTGCAAACTTACATAAATTTACACGAATATTTTATGCTGTTTGAATTTTTTAAAATAGATTCCAAAACAACAAAAAAATTAGAATTTTTCTAAAAATATAAATTTTTGTTATAATCCTAAATTTTTTTTCCAAACCAAAATCGATTAATTACATTTGCATACTTTTATAACAAATCCGATATAAAATAACAATTAGAATTATTTGTTTAACATGTTACAAATTAGAAAAGGAACACCAGAAGACATGCCAGCTGTTTTAGAATTAATAACGGAATTGGCTGTATTTGAAAAAGAACCAGATGCCGTTGTCATTACTGCTGAAGATTTAGTTCGAGATGGATTTACATCAACACCGTTGTTTCACACATTTGTTGCAGAAGAAAATAATACGATAATAGGTGTCGCTTTATATTATTACAGATATTCCACTTGGAAAGGCAAAACAATCCATCTAGAAGATTTAATTGTAAAAGAAAAAAATCGTGGAACTGGCGCTGGATTTGCCTTGTATTCTGAAATCATAAAGCAAGGAAAAAAAGACAATGTGAGACGTATTGAATGGAATGTTTTAGATTGGAATACACCTGCCATTGAATTTTATGAAAAAAGTGGCGCTAAAATATTACACGATTGGCGCGTAGCTCAAATGGATGAGAACGGAATAAATTTATTTTTAAACAAAGAATAATACAACTATTAATACCGAGGAATTTTAAATTTCTCAAAATAAACACACAATGAAAATATTCAAATTTGGTGGCGCATCAGTAAAAGATGCAGCTGGAGTAAAAAACGTTTTACAAGTTTTACAAACGGTTGGACATGAAGATGTTTTACTAGTTATTTCTGCAATGGGAAAAACTACTAATGCTTTAGAAATTGTTATCAAAAATTACTTTGAAAAATCTAAAGAATTATATTCTTCTATTCAAGATATTAGAAAATACCATAATCAAATTCTTTTAGATTTATTTGAAGATGAAGAACATGAAGTATATTTCGATGTTACTGCTCATTTTGATGATTTAGAATATTTTGTTAGAAGTAATAAATCGCCAAATTATTCATTTGTATACGACCAAATTATCAGTATTGGAGAACTTGTTTCCACTACAATTGTGAGTCATTATTTAAATGAATCTGGCATTACCAATCAATGGTTAGATGTTAGAAATTTCATTAAAACAGATAACACGTATCGTGATGCCAATGTAAACTGGGAACAAACTCAAAAATTGATTTCAAAAATCAACAGAAAAAAATCTTTATTCGTTACTCAAGGTTTCATTGGAGCGGATGAAAACAACTTTACAACAACTTTAGGTCGTGAAGGATCAGATTATACAGCAGCTATTTTTGCTTATTGTATGGGCGCTGAAAGTGTAACTATTTGGAAAGATGTACCAGGAGTTTTAAATGCCGATCCGAGATATTTTGAAAATGCAGTGCTTTTAAATCAGATTTCCTATAGAGAAGCCATTGAATTAGCGTTCTATGGTGCAAGTGTAATTCACCCTAAAACGTTACAACCGTTACAGAAAAAAGAAATTCCTTTATATGTTAAATCGTTTGTAAACCCAACTTTACCTGGAACTAGCGTAAGTAAGGGTGCTGATTTAGAACCAAAAACGTCTTGTTTTATCGTGAAGAAAAACCAGATTTTAATTTCTTTATCTTCAATTGATTTCTCTTTTATTATGGAAGAAAATATTAGTGAAATTTTCGGATTGTTCCATAAATATAAAATTAAAGTAAGTTTAATTCAGAATTCAGCTATTAGTTTTTCTGTTTGTGTAGAAGACAAGTTTGAAAAATTCAACGAATTGAAAACTGTTTTATCTAAAAAGTTCAAAGTATCGTATAATGAAAATGTTTCATTGTACACTATTCGCCATTTTGACGCTGCTTCTGCCGAAGTTGTAGAAAAAGATAAAAATGTATTGGTAAAACAAATTAGTCGCGAAACATTGCAAATAGTTACTCAGCAATAATTCAAACTAAAAAAATTAGTCACGAATTCTCGAATAAAAAAATTTAAAAAATTGATTAAAATCGACTATGTCGATTAATAATTCGAATTAAAATTTTCATTCCAAACTCACTATGTGTTAATTCGAAAATTCGTGGCAAAAAAACTAAACACCTAATTAACATAAAATTAATTAGGTGTTTTTTTTTACTTCAATTTCTTAATATTAGAAGACTAATTCCTTAATAAACAAACTATTACTTTGCTAAAACAATACAACATGTATTATGGCAAGAATAGTTGATACGGTAATAATTTCTGATGTTCATCTTGGAACGTACGGCTGTCAGGCGAAAGAATTATTACAATATTTAAAATCCATTGAACCCAAACATTTAATTATAAATGGCGACTTTATAGACATTTGGCAATTTAAAAAAAGTTACTTTCCAAAAAGTCATTTAAAAATTATTAAAAAAATCATCGACTTTTCGAACAAAGGAACAGAAGTCACTTACATCATTGGAAATCATGATGAATTCTTACGAAGATTTGCCAATGCTACTTTCGGAAATATTGAATTAGTTAACAAAAAAGTAATTCATTTCGGTAAAAAGAAAGCTTGGATTTTTCATGGTGATGTGTTTGATGCATCGGTTCAACATTCTAAATGGATTGCGAAATTAGGCGGATGGGGTTATGATACTTTAATACGTTTAAATGTATTATCGAATTGGTTTTTAACACAAATGGGAAAAGAGAAATATTCCTTTTCGAAAAAAATCAAAAACAACGTTAAAAAAGCAGTGAAATTTATTGGAGATTTTGAAAAAACGGCTTCTGAATTAGCCATCGAAAATCAATTTGATTACGTGATTTGCGGACACATTCATCAACCTCAAATTAAAGAAATAAAATCCAAAAATGGCTCGTGTATTTATTTGAACAGTGGCGATTGGATAGAAAATTTAACCGCATTAGAATACCACGATTCAGAATGGCAATTATTCACTTACGACAAAAAAATGTTTGAAGAAAAAACAGATACTGAACTCGATTTATTTGAACAACAAACCATAGAAATGCTTATTAGAGATGTAATTAATTTTTAGAATTATGAAAATATTATATGCCGTACAAAAAACAGGAAATGGACATTTAGCAAGAGCGCAAGAAATTATTCCGATTTTAAAAACTTTTGGTGAAGTAGATATTTTGGCTAGTGGAAATCAATCGCAAATTAGCCTTCCATTTGAAATTAAATACAATTGTAAAGGTATTTCATTAGTGTATAATGAAAAAGGAGAAGTTTCGTATTGGAAAACTTTATTAAACAATAATTATTGGACATTTGTAAAAGATGTTTTTAAATTAAAACCTTCAAAATACGATTTGATAATTAACGATTACGAACCGATTTCTGCATGGTCTTCCATTTTAAAACGAGGAAATATTATTTCTTTATCACATCAATCTTCTTTGTTTTTTAAGGAAACTCCAAAACCAAAAAAAACGAATTTATTTGGGGAATTAATTTTAAAACTATATGCACCTTGTAGAAAAAAATATGGTTTTCATTTTGAAAGTTATCATGAAAAAATATTTACACCAATAATTAGAGAAAAAGTAAGAAACCTTAAACCTCAAGTTACACAAGGCAGTTATGTGGTTTATTTACCGTCTTTTTCCGATGCAAAAATTATAAAAGTCTTATCTAAAATAAATGCAGAATGGCATATTTTTTCGAAGTATGCAACGTGTAATTATTATTTAGGAAACTGTAATGTATATCCAATTAACGAGGAAGACTTTTTATTTAAACTTAGCTATTGCGAAGGTGTATTATGTAATGCTGGATTCGAACTTCCAGCAGAAGCATTATATTTAAAAAAGAAACTATTAGTTATTCCAATTAAAAAACAAATTGAACAAGAATACAACGCAATTGCCTTAAAAAAGTTAGGGGTTTTAACAACTAAAAGATTAGATTTTAGTTTGATTCATATTTGGACGAAAAGCAATATTGTGATCAATCAAAATTACACTAACGACATTGAAAGCATTTTAAAAGAAATTATAGAGGAGAATATTACGATAACTGCACAAACAACTGATTATCATTTTGCTTAAAAGTCCAGATTACTCTGGACTTTTTCTTAAATATTTTTATTTGTTTTTATAATGGCTTGTTCGTTTTTATAATCAATCCAAGCTTGCCCTTTTCTTCTTCGCATAAAATTATCATAATGACGCATGATGAACACATTATAAACCGCTTTCAATAAATTAATTGGTTTTCTTGGAAACGCTCGTAAACTCATAGAAAAACCTGGTGTAACATATTTCATATAATGCCAATAACCTTCTGGCATGTATAACATTTCACCATGATTTAAATCACACACCAATCCTTTTACTTTTTTTAAAGCAGGCCATTTTTCAAAATCCGGATTATCGAAATCGATATCTTCTCTAGAAATTAAAGAATAGGGAACTTTATACATGTAGGGCGTTTCTGTTGGACTGAACAACATACAACGTTTTTTACCATGAAAATGAAAGTGCAAAATATTGGAATAATCAATATCGAAATGCATAAAAACTTTCGAATTTTCGCCTCCAAAAAACAACATTGGTAATTGTTTCACCAAATGAAGTCCGATTTTTGGCCATTTGAAATCGTGTTTTAATTGCGGAACTTCCTGCATTAAATTATAAAGAAAAATTCGGTAGTTTGTAGGTTTCGATTGCAATAAATCCACATAATCGCTCATCTTCATTTTAGCATGCGCTTCATTAAATCCGTCTTTATGAGAAACTGGTCGGTCATCATATAATGGAACCGTTTTATCACCAGCAATTTCTTTAATATAATTCAAATTCCATTTTTCAAAAGCTGGCCAATCATTTGTTAATTGTTCAATAACTATTGGCTTTTGCTTTTTTACATAATTATTGTAAAAATCTTCTTTGCTTATTGTTTTAACGCGCTCAATTTCTTCTAAAAATATCCCCATAAAAAAAGCTCTAACAGATGTTGTTAGAGCAAATTTATAAAATTGTGAAAATAAATTTCTTAAAAAAGTGTTATTTACCTTTTACAGAAGCTTCTAAATTTCTTTCGATTGTATGTCCAGGTCTAGACCATTTTGGTTTTTCTCCTAAAGCTTCAAATTTAGAATCAGCCGCTTCAACTGTTTCTGGTTGCATTTTTTTGATGAAAGGTTTTTGCGGATTTAATCCTAATAATTCGAACATTTTCATGTCTTCATTTACATCTGGATTTGGAGTTGTTAATAACTTATCTCCAGCAAAAATTGAATTCGCACCTGCAAAGAAACACATTGCTTGTCCTTCTCTACTCATGTTTGTTCTACCAGCAGATAAACGAACTTGCGTTTCAGGCATAACAATTCTAGTTGTTGCAACCATACGAATCATTTCCCAAATTTCAACTGGTTTTTCATCTTCTAATGGCGTTCCTTCTACAGCTACTAATGCGTTAATTGGCACCGATTCTGGTTGTGGATTTAAAGTAGAAAGAGCTACTAACATTCCCGCTCTATCTTCAATACTTTCTCCCATTCCAATAATTCCTCCACTACAAACCGTTACGTTAGTTTTACGAACGTTTTCAATAGTTTCTAAACGGTCTTCAAAACCACGAGTTGAAATTACTTCTTTATAATATTCTTCTGATGAATCTAAATTGTGGTTGTATGCATATAAACCAG
Organism: Flavobacterium urocaniciphilum; assembly: GCF_900110615.1. Lineage (GTDB taxonomy): Bacteria > Bacteroidota > Bacteroidia > Flavobacteriales > Flavobacteriaceae > Flavobacterium > Flavobacterium urocaniciphilum. The sequence goes on along the minus strand of NZ_FOEI01000002.1, from coordinate 159,151 downwards.
CTTCTGCTAAACGATGTGCTTGATTTTCGGTAATCATACCTAATGTACAACAAACTTCCATGTCTAGTTTGTTAATTGTACGAACCATTTCTAATACTTGATCAAATTCCGGACCGTCTTTCACATTTCTCCATGCCGCACCCATACAAACTCTTGAAGAACCTGATGATTTTGCGCGTAAAGCTTGAGCTTTAACTTGTGAAACCGACATTAAATCGTTTCCTTCAACATCTGTATGATAACGTGCTGCTTGCGGACAATATCCACAATCTTCTGGGCAACCACCTGTTTTAATTGATAAAAGTGTAGAAACCTGAACCGTATTTGGATCATGGTGTTCTCTATGAATTGATGCTGCTTGATATAACAAATCCATTAATGGCATGTTGTAAATATCAATAATCTCTTGTTTCGTCCAGTTATGTTTAGTCACACTCATAAAATCATAAATTTATGCTTCAAAAGTACTAATTTACAATTGAAGAAAAAATTTATGTGTAAAAGTTTTTATTTTTTTGAAACTGCAGGAACATCTTTCCAATACTGCATCAAGGCAAAGGAACCAATTAAAGAAGAAGCAACACCTTCAAAAAATAATACTGCACAATACTTAACAAGATTCGTTTTCCCTGTAAAGAAGAATGTATCCGATAAGGTTGCTAAATACGTTTCGCCTCCTTTTATGTAAACAAAAACGATCAATCCAACAATACCTAAAAATACACCAATAATTCCTGTTTTAAATCCAGAAACTAGGTTTTCTAGATAATCTGTAATTCCATTGGAATAATTACTTTTTATGGTTTTACTGATTCCAAACAACACAATAAATGCATTCAGAATTCTTAAATAATTTTTATCTGCTAATCCGAATAAGTCCATTAATAAGAAGAAAAGACCAATTCCAATGAAGATTAAGACTCCATTTTTTATTTCATTTTGATTTTTCATATATAAAGAATTTAATTAGTTTTAAATAAATATATGTAATCGTAGGTGTCTTGAAAATTGCAGAGCAAACATTTTGCACGCTATTTCATAGTAATGATTTGATTACTATAAATGTACAAAAATTTTATTTACTTACCTGATAATCAGTTGTATTTTTAACTTTTGTTTTAGATATGTTAATCTAATTTTTGAAGTAATATCCAATCATTATGTTGGAAATAATTAAATTGTGCCTTTGTCATATCGACGTTTTCGTCAATTAAAGTAACAAATGGACGTCTATTAATAGAAACTCTACTTTCAACATAAATGGCAACTGGTTCTTTATATTGCTTTTTAATTCTTTGACAATATTGCCAAATTAAATCTGGAGAATGTTTTAGGGTTTTTATTTGTGTAGAAGTAAGTTCCGATTCATAATCATAATATCTTGACAATTCTGTTTTTGGATCTACAACTTTAATTTTCAATTCACCAATTCGTTCTCTAAGCATCATTCGCCATGATAATCGATGGCCTTCTTCTGTAAACAAAACATCACCTTTAATTACAAAATGACGTAAAGGAAAAAGGAGTTGTAGGATAAAAAAAGGGACAAAAAACCACACATACAAATTGGATTTGAATGGATAAATTTTCGGTGTTTCTGATTTTTTAAATATAAATTGAAAAGTTTTTGGATCTACAATTAAAACGATAAAACTCAGCGCTAAAAAAGGAAAAATACCAATTTTAAGCGTTATCGAATTTGAAATATGAAATGCAAATGAAGCAATAATAGCCAATACTCTAGTGCGTTTCCAAAAAAGAGCGGGAATTATGAATAAATCGAATAAAATTCCTGCATAAGCATACAATAACAAAAACCATTTTTGATTGAAAATATCTAACAAAAACTGATGTTGCGTGATTCCGTTTAAAAGAATTCTAGAAAAAGTACCATCCAACCAATCGGGATAAATTTTAGCAACTGCAGCGTAAAAATATAAAATTGAAATTTGAAAAATTAATAAGAACGGCATCCATCTAGGCAAAGTTGTGGATTGGGTTTTTGGAAAAAATTTCGAATCTAAACTCAACTTTCCATTTGCAGGCAGGAAACACATGATAACACCAACTAAAACTAAAAAATAATAATGATTGTTATAGGATTCTTTTTGTGCGAGATAAACTCCAGCCCACATAATCGTAAATAAAATCATTGAAAAGCGATAGAAAAGTCCAATTGCGATTAAAATCCCTAATATTCCCATCATGGAAAAATACACATACATTTTCTCTCCATGAAGAATTTGTAAAAAATCGAATCCAATAAAATTAAAAGAAAATTTACTATTGATGAAAATGGTATCTACCCATCCTAAAATAATGGCACCAAAACTTTCGGATGCAATTAATAAACCCAGTAATATTCTAAAAATTACTAATCCAGAATTTTCTATATGTTCTGAAAAATATTTTTTCATTACTTATTTTCAAAGAAATGAATAGTGTCTTGCTTATCCTTTTCTAATTGATTTTTCAAATCATTAAAAGAATCAAATTTCTGCTCTTCTCTTATTCGTTTTAAAATATTCACTTGGATTTTATTTCCATAAATATCTTCTGAAAAATTTAAGATATGTACTTCAATAGACAACTTATTGCATCCTAAAGTAGGCTTTACACCAATATTCATCATACCATTTAAAAGCACTCCATTTAATAAAACAGATACTATGTAAACACCGTTTTTGGGAATTAATTTATACTCTTCAGGAATTTCAATATTAGCAGTAGGATAACCAATAGTTCTTCCCAATTGATTTCCTTTCACTACAATACCATTTAACATATAGGTATAACCTAAATAGCTATTAGCAAGCGTAACATCACCTTCTAATAATGCAGTTCTTATTTTTGTTGAACTTATAGAAACTTCATCAATTTGTTGAGCAGAAATTTCTTCAACTTCAAAACCAAATTCTTTTCCAAATGCTAACAAATCATTAAAATCTGCCGCTCTATTTTTTCCAAATTTATGATCGTGTCCGATAATGATTTTTTGAATATTGAGCTTTTGCACTAAAACTTGTTCTACAAATTCTCTTGGAGATAATTCTGAAAAAGCTTTATCGAAAGGATGAATAATAAAGTTTTGAATTCCTTTTTTGGCTAACAATTGCGATTTTTCTTCAATCGTATTCAACAGTTTAATATCGCAATTATCGGAAACTATTAATCGTGGATGAGGAAAAAAAGTAAGAATAACACTTTCTAAATCTTCTTCTTCTTTAGAATTATGACAAATTTTATCCAATATGGCTTCATGCCCAATATGAACACCGTCAAATGTACCTAAAGTTACAACTGTTTTCTTAGCTGAAGAAAATTCGTAGATGGAATTAAATATTTTCAAAACTCTTATTTTGTACAAAAATAAAAAGGATTGGCGTAAACCAATCCTTTTTGTATAAAATATTATTAAAATTTATTCTTTGATGAATTTTAATGTTTTAGTTGCATCACCTAAATTTAAGTTTAAGAAGTAAACTCCATTAGCAAAACTTGCCACATCAACAGTTAAATCTGCATCAGAAGAAATGTTTTTTACAACTACTTTTTGACCAATACTGTTAAAGATTTCCATTTTACCTGTTCTTTCAATTCCTTGAGGAACATCAATTGTAAAGAAATCTCTAGAAGGATTTGGATATAATTTAACATCACTAATTAAACTATAACTATCACTGTCTAACGCAATATTATTTGTAAAATAGCTAACTCTAGAAGCTGGTGTATTAGCAGGATTAGATGCCACAAAATCAGTTACATTAACAACATTTGTAGATGCACCTGTTACCGTATAATATCCTACATTAATACCATCATATAATCCGTCACCATAAGAATCCGTAACTGTTAAATAATAACATCCACTAGCTGGCAATGTCCAAGATTGATTAGTAACTACATACTGTAATGTATTAGTTGTACCATTAGTATAAGCTCCACCAGTACCTCCAGTACCTCCTGAATATAATATTGTACCAGCTTGATTTCTTAACTTCCAAGAAACTTCAGATGCATATCTATCTGTAACTAAATTAAAAGTAAATGAAGTTGTATTTGCATAAGCCAATGGATTTGTAATTCCAAATGTTTTTGAAGCTGTATTATTTGATGCTCTTTGGTCTGTTCCGTTAGCTGCAGTTATAGAAACATTTAAAGTTCCATAAGAAGCAGAATTTGTTAAAGTAACAACCGCATATTGATTAGTTGCCAAATTACCAGTCCAGTTTTGATTGTAAGTTGTTCCACCATTAATATTATAGCTTATTGTAGCTGACGTTAAATTTGAAGTCCCTCTATTGTATAGATATACAGTTTTAGCTGGAGACGGTGGATTTGGAACTGCACATGTTGGATCATTAGTACATGAATTTTGTATGATAACTTCAGCATCATTAGCGAATAATGGAATAGCTACATCTTTCGTAGATGTTTTTAATGAAGCTCTTCTTGGTGAATTATTCATTACAGTTGTGATTCTTGTTTTTTGATCATTAGTAAAAATATTCATACAAGCATCGTCTGTATAATCCATATAATTTTCAAACATTTCATCTGAAGTACCACATGAATTTGCTTTTGGATGAGTTGGACAACCTCCATTAGCTGTTTGATGAGTTGGTGTATCAGCACAATAATCTGTTCCACAATTTGCATCACCCCAAATATGTCTTAATCCTAAAAAGTGACCAACTTCGTGAGTCATTGTTCTTCCTTTATCAAAAGGAGCAGCAAAATTACCTGTAGCTAAATCTGAACTTCCAAAAAATCCGTAACCCGCAACAACACCATCTGTATTTGCAGCACCACCATTTGCATTTAAACCTGTTAATCCAGATGAAGAAGGAAATTGCGCATAACCTAATAATGAAGTATCTGTAAAATTAACAGACCACATATTCATATATAATGTTGGATCCCAAATTGTAGCAGGTTTAACTATTGAATTAATATCACCTGTAGACCAAGAAGCTTTACACATATTAACTCTATCAATACCATTAGTAGGGTTTCCGTTTGGATCTACTTTAGCTAAAACGAATTCTATTTGAGTGTCAGCTCCAACAGCACTAAAATTTTCACCTGGTGTACCAGCCATTTTTCTAAAATCCTGTGTCATAACAGTCATTTGAGATTGAACTTGTTCATCAGTAATATTTTCACCTGTTCCGTAAGCGTCACCATTGTGAATAACGTGAACTACAACAGGGATATAAATAATACCTCCAGATTGCGAAGAAACTTCTTGTAAGTCTTTTTGTTCTTTAATTTTCTGAGCAAGCCAATTTTCAAATTGCTCTCTTGTTTCCATCTTTGAATCTTGACTTCTTAAATATTCTTCATATTCATTAGAAGCACATCTGATATGTCCAGATGGAGTTATATTTTCAGGATTTACTTGTCTCCCAAAAACTGTTTTACCACCAGATTTGTTTTGTGCAAATATTACACTAGTAAAACAAACCAATAATGATAAAATTAAAGTAATTTTTTTCATGATTAATTTAAATATGGTTAATTAGCTAACAAATATAATAATTTTTCAATAATTACATTAATTTGTTGAAATAATAACTTTATTAATCAATACTTTAACATAATAATTCTCATTAATTAATAATATTTATTATGCATTTCAAAAATTTTAACAATAAATATCCATTAGAGCAGAAAAAAAAATATCAAAAATGCAGTTATACTTAAAAATTTACATTTTTTTAATAACAAGTTTATTTTTTTTTAATATTTAAACCAACAATATTGATATTTTTTTATATTTACCTAATTAACACCAAATTAACCTAAAAAAAATGAAAAAAACACTACTACTTTCATTAGTAAGTTTGTTTGCATTTCAAGTTTCAAATGCACAAACCGAGAATGTATGGAGTAAAAAAAACACATCTGATGTGTACTCCATTAACAAAATTGTTCAACGAACTGAATTTCCTGAAGAATTCAAGCTGTACCAATTAGATTTAGCTGGATTAAAAAGCAAATTATTTCAGGCAGAGGATCGATTTAAAAAAAATGCAAAATCTGTAATTATTACCATCCCAAATGCTGATGGTCAATTAGAAAATTACAAAATGTACGAAGCGTCAAATTTTGATGCCGAACTTCAAGCTTTATTTCCAGAAATCAAAGCATATGTTGGAAGTGGAGTTGAAAACCCAAAAAATATTTTAAGATTAAGTATTAGTCCGAATGGCATTCAAACCATGACTATAAAACCTAATGGGTTATCAGAATTTATGGAGCCATATTCTTCAGACAATACAATTTATGCCGCTTATACTGCAAAAAGTAGAAAAGGAAAATTACCATTTACTTGTGGAACGTCTGAAATGACTTTAGCTAATAAAATTTCTAAAAAAAGTAGCTCAGCCAATAAATCTAGTTTAAATCAAATCTTAACTTTTAGATTAGCTTTATCTTGTAATGCAGAGTATTCAAATTATTTTGGAGCGACAAGTTCTGCGCAAGTTGCCAATGTACTTACAGCATTTAACAACACTATGACAAGAGTAAATGGTGTATTTGAAAAGGATTTATGTATTCACATGAATATTATTTCACAATCAACAAATGTTATTTATTATAATTCTGGTACAGATCCATATACTACTATGACAAACTGGAATACTCAATTACAAAACACATTGAGTAACAATTTAACAGGTGTTGGAACTCCAATTGATAACAATAACGCTGCTTATGATGTAGGTCACATGTTTGGTTCTACAGGAGGTGGTGGTAATGCTGGATGTATTGGATGTGTTTGTGAAGACGATACAGCCTCAACAACTGACAAAAACAAGGGTTCAGGATACACTTCACCAGGAAACGGGGTGCCTTCTGGAGATACATTTGATATTGATTATGTAGCGCACGAAATGGGACACCAATTTGGAGCAAATCATACATTTTCTCATAACAATGAAGGATCAGGTGTAAATGTTGAGCCTGGTTCTGGTTCTACAATAATGGGTTATGCTGGAATTACTGCGCAAGATGTTCAACTTAATTCTGATGCATATTTCCACATAGTAAGTATTGATCAAATTCAATCTAACATGGAATCAAAAACTTGTCCAGTTAGAACTAGTATTACAAATAACACTCCAACTGTGAACGCTGGGTTAAACTATACAATCCCTAAAAGCACTCCTTTTATCTTAACAGCTGTTGGTTCAGATCCTGATGCAGGCAATGCTTTAACGTATTGTTGGGAAGAAATTGATAATGCTTCTTCAACTCAAACAGGCGCACAAAGTGCTGCAGCAATTTCAAAAGCAAGTGGTCCTAACTTCAGATCTTATTCACCATCAAGCAACGCTTTTAGATATTTCCCAAGAATCCAAAGTATCATAGCTAATTCTGCGACAACTACTGGTAGTGAAATTACTGTTGAAGCTTTAAGTTCTGTAGCAAGAACTTTAAATTTTGCAGTAACTGTTAGAGATAACGTTTTAGGTTTTGGACAAACAGAATATGATATTGCAACATTAACTGTAAATGCAACTGCTGGCCCTTTTGCGGTAACTGCACCAAATACAGCTGTTACTTGGCAAACAGGAACAAATCAGACTGTAACTTGGAGCGTTGCTGGAACAACTGCTAACAATGTTAACTGTCCAACTGTTGATATTTATTTATCAACTGACGGAGGAAATACTTATCCAATTTTATTAGCTACAAATGTACCTAATGATGGTACTGAAACGGTAACTATTCCTAATAATCCTGGTGCTAATAATAGAATTATGGTTAAAGGTTACAATCATGTATTTTTAGATATATCAAATACTAATTTCACAATTAGTGCCCCTGCATCAACTTTTGGTTTAGCTTATGGAGGTGCATATGGCGCTCAAAACAAAACAATTTGCCAAGGAAATAGCACAACTTATACATTAAACTATTCCGCTTTAGGAGGTTTTTCTGGTACAACTAATTTAACTGCAACTGGTAATCCAGCAAACACAACAGTAACTTTTACACCTAGCACAATAAATGCTAATGGAACAGTAACAGTTAATGTTTCTTCTACAGGAGCAGTAGCGGTTGGTAGTTACACAATTACTGTAACGGGTACTTCTGGCGCTACAACAAAAACAGTTAATTTATACTTAACAGTTGTAAATGGAAATTTCACAACTCAAACTTTAACTACTCCAGCGAATGCTGCTACTGGTGTTTCTACATCACCAATTTTAACATGGACTGCAAATGCTGCAGCAACGTCTTATGACATACAAGTTGCTACAGATGCTGCATTTACAAATATTATTGCTTCAGCAAATGTAACTGGAACAACTGCAACAGTAACAGGATTAAATGAAATTACTACATATTACTGGAGAGTATTGCCTAAGAATGCTGGATGTTCAGGAACTTTTAGTTCTGCATTTAGTTTTTCAACTGGAGAATCTAACTGTACATATATTTACACTAATGATACTTCAATGAATGTTCAAGACGGTACAGGCGCAAATGCTCCAGGAGCAACAGCTACAAAAACAGTAACAGTTCCAGGAACCGTAACTGGAAATATTAATAGTGTAACTACAACAGTTACTTTAAGTCATACTTATGTTCAAGATATCGTTTTAGAATTAAGTCACCCAGACGGAACTAAAATCAGATTAATGAACAGAAATTGTGATGAAGGAGCTACAACTCCTGCAACATATACATTTAACTTTACAGATGCTGCAGCTAGTGCATTACCAAATGGTTCTTGTTTAAACCCAGTAATTACTGGAAATGTTAAACCACAACAACCGCTAAGTGCATTTGGTGGAAAAACGGCCGTAGGTAACTGGACATTAAGCGCAACCGATTATTATAATGGTGACGTAGGTACAGTTGATGCTTGGAGCATGACACTTTGTATGGCTCAAGTTCCTTTATCAAGCGATTCATTTACAAGTATTGATGATTTAATAATCTATCCAAATCCAAATAATGGTAATTTCAATGTAAACTTTACTTCTCAATCGTCAAATGATATTGAAATTATGGTTCATGACATTAGAGGAAGACAGGTTTATAATAAATCTTTCAACAATAATTCTGTATTTAACCAAAACATTCAATTAAACAATGTTGAAGCTGGCATTTACATTATTACAGTAAAAGATGGTGAAAGAAAAGAAAACAAGAAAATTGTTATCGAATAATTCAACACCAATTCAAAATAGAAAATGCCCATAGAAATATGGGCATTTTTTTTATCCTAAATAGAAAATTAATTATTTACCATTGAAAGTATTCATCGTATTATTTAATCCAGCAGCAACAAACGATTTAATGATTTCAGACGAGATACTCAAACGTTCTTTAAGCAATTCTTTTTCCTCTTCTGTCCATTCTCCAAGTACATAGTTAACTTGTTGCCCTTTTTTAAACTCATCACTAATACCAAATCTAAAACGAGGGTATTCTGATGAATTTAACACCAATTGAATGTTTTTAAGCCCGTTATGACCACCATCTGATCCTTTTGCTTTAATTCTAATACTTCCAAAAGGCAAATTTAAATCATCCGTTATCACTAAAACATTTTCTTTTAATATATTTTCCTTTTCCATCCAATATTTAAGCGCTTTACCACTTAAATTCATATAAGTATTAGGCTTTAAAAAAAATACAGACTTTCCTTTAATTTTAAATTCTGCTACATCACCTAACTTTTGTGTTTGAAATGAAATTGATTCTTGATGAGCAAAAAAATCTAAAATTTTAAACCCAATATTATGCCTTGTATTAACATATTCAGAACCAATATTTCCCAATCCAACAATTAAATATTTTTTCATCTCTTCTATATCTTTTGATTTAACTTCAAAATCATTAGTATTAGATTTATTACTAAATACTTGAAGTAGCATTTTAAAAATGTTCATATAATTTTTTGCAAAAATAAAAAAAGGGCTGAATTACTTCAGCCCTTTTTTTATTTTTAATTGATATTAGAATCTTCCTCTATTATCAACAATATCAGCTTTATCTTTTAAACCTTGGATGATTCTATAAGAAGCCGCTCCTTTAGTTTGTTGATTTAATTGATCAATTTGAGTTTTGAAGTCTTTAACAACTGGTGCTTTTACTAAAGCTTTTGTTCTAACCATATAAACTCCTGAATTACCTTCAATAATTTTTGAAGTTTTACCAGCTCCTAAACCGTATGCTGTACCAATTACTTTTGGTTCGTATCCTAAATTTGGAACTACTGGAGAAGCCATTGTTACACCAACTGCTGGAGAAATAGTTGAACCTGTAGCTTTTGAAACCGCTTCTAAAGAAGACCCAGTCATTTTCTTTTTAATGATTGCCGCTTTTTTCTCATTTTTGATAATTGGCTCAACAGATTGTTTTGCCATATCTAAAGGTAAAATACCGTCATCATTTTTAGATTTTAATTTAACAATTGCAAATCCTTGGTTAGCAATATCAAAACGTCTAACATCATTTACATTTGTATCATCGTTGAAAGCCCAAGTTACGATTTGTCTTTGTAAACCTAAACCTGCAACATTTTCATCAAAAGCTCTAACGCTAGCTAATGGAGCAACTTTTAACCCTGAAGTTTTAGCTGCTTTTTCAATACCATTTGCAGTAGCATCTGATTCAACTTTTAATGCTTTATTGTAATTTGTATCTTCTGTTTTTTCTGATGGTTGAACTTTTAAAGCAACAGTAGCTAATAAAACTGCATCATTTTTACCATCAACTTTCATTACATGGTAACCAAAATCTGTTTCAACAACTCCTGTTTTTCCAATTGCATTGTTAAATAAGAAATCATTGAAAGGTTTTACCATTTGACCTGGAGCAACATTATCATATACTCCACCGTTCATTTTAGAACCTTGATCGTCAGAATTTGTCATAGCTAACATAGCCATACTAGCAGGATTAGCATTAACTTGCGCTAATAAACCATCTGCTTTCGCTTTAGCCTCTTCTTTAGTTAATTTAACTGTTGGAGCAGCTTGCATTGCACCTTTGTAAGCAATTAAAATATGGCTAACTTTTGCAGTTGCACCTGATTTTCTACCAGCAACTCTAGTTAATTTAGAATATCCATTATCTACATATGGTCCGTAAACTTGACCTGGAGATAAAGCATATAATTGTTCAGCAAATTGAGGATTGATGTCTTTTTTCGCAACATAAGTAGAATCGAATTTGATATCAGAATATTTGTTAACATATTCTCCTAAATTAGTAGCTGTACGGAAAGAAGGAATTGTATCATTAACTCCATTTCTCATTTCTACTTTACCATTTAAAAATCCATCCACTCTAGATTTCATAGCTGCTTCATCTTCCGCAGAAGGTTTGTTTTCAACTAATACATATTCTAAAGTTCTTGTATTATCATACTTGTATTTTTTAGGATTTTTCTTCATGTAAGCAATCATTTCTTCATCAGTAACTTTAACCTGATCGTCACTAACTGTAGAATAAGCAACAGCTACATAATCGAAATCAACTTTATTATTGTCTCTTTCGTACTTTAATTTCCCTTCTGTTTTAGTAGTATAAACACTTGACTTAATTAAAGTATTATAGATTTGTTCTTTAGCAAAATCTTCAATTTGAACTTCATATGCTTTCCATTGATTCCACATTGTTTTATCTGGAGCACTTTGTAAAGAATTGATATATTCGGCAAATTTTTTATCGTCAAACTGTCCAGCTGCATTTAAAAACTGTGGAGATTTTGAAAGTTGTGGATCATTTTTGATAACAGACATTAATTGATCTTTACCTAATAATAACCCAATTTGGTCATATTGCTCAGTTAATAAAGCTTTTCTAACTTCTTGATCCCAAACAGAATTTACTGCTTGAGTATTACTAATGCCTTGTTGTTGTTTTTCGACATTAGCAACTTTATTCATAAACTCTTGGTAATCGAACTTAGTTCCATTGATAGATCCAATATTATTTGTACTACCACTAAATCCACCACTTTTAATAACATCTGCTAATACAAATGAAAATAACGCTAATGCAATGATTAGAATTAATAAAATAGAACGTTGTCTAATTTTTGATAAAATTGCCATTTTTTATATATTGATTATTTTTATTCAGAGGGCGAAAATACAATTATCTATTTAATAATAAAATAGTATTGCAAGTTTTTTATTTGTTTTTTTGATTGTTTTCCATTTTTTTTACAAAACTTCTTCTTACAAAATACATAATGATAAATGCTACTGCGATTATTAATTGAATTGCGTAGTCTTTATTGTTTAGCATCTTATAAATTACAGAAATTGCAAACAAAATTCCTGCAAAAAGGTATAAAAACTGAGTATATTTAAAATATTTCATGTTATTTTTTATTTCATATTATTAACTTCTCCATTATTATTTTGCATATTGAAGATTTTAAAATCTTTACTAAAATCTATCCCTACTCCTTGAAGAAAACTACCGTCAGAATCTTTAAAAACAAATGGTTCTTCGGTAAAAAACCACTCGTTTTTTTGATCAAAATACAATTGATTTGTCTCTAATCTTTTACCTTCATGAGTAGTAATTTTTACATTACCAATTAAATCAATGACTTCTGTTTTTTTATAAGATATAGCTTTATCAGCAACAACAGTTGTTCTATTATTTTTATTATCAATTAATGTAACCAAAACCCCTTTTGGAAATTCAACAAAAGGATTCTTTGCAGTAGAATAGTCAACCATTTTCAAACTTTGAAGAATGGATTTCACTTTTCCTGAATCCGTGTATTTTAAATTAACAGAATCAGCCTCACCAGTTGGAACAAAAGTAGTTTTATAAATTTGCTGAACGTCTTTTAAATTACTTTCACAACTTAGCAAAAGCAAAATAAAAGTAAATAGAATACTTATTTCAGCAATCTTTTTCATTAGTATTAATTATATAAAGTCTTTTTAAACCATTTATCATTAAACAATAATCCAACGCTAATTCCGAAATAATCTTCACGAACTAAACCTTTCATTACCGTTCCTCTTACACCATATTCAACTCCAATATTGATACTTGAAAAAGTTCCTGAAATAGGAAGACCTAATCCAAAATTAACAGCTTTATCTTTAATTGAAGTATTATTAATAACTAAACCAGTATTTTCAAATCTGAAACCTGCACGGTAGGTAATTCTTTGTAAATAATTATTGTACGAATCATATTTAGGTAAAATAAAACCACCAAAAGCAATTTTAGAACCATTTTCGAAAGAAACATTTTCATAGTTATCAAATCTATTTAACTGATTACTAGAACCTGTTAAAGTTACATCACCTCCAAAAAACCATTTCCTATTACCAACTCCAGCACCAAAGGCAATTTTTGAAGGAATATTTAATTTACTATCTGGCACCGAAACTTCTTGAGAACTAACTGGAACTGCTACTCCTGAACCCGTCAAAGAAACAGTTGAAACCGTTCTAACATTATTTGAATTTAATGTTGCTTCTGGAGAAAACATAACACTGGTCATTAAATTTAATTTCTTATTTAAAGCAGTATTATATGTTAAACCTGTATTGAATGCAACACCTGACATTGTAGACTCATTAATTTCTTGCGAACCATATTGCACCCCTACTTGATACAATTGAGATTGAGTATCAATAGACCCGAATAAATATTGAAAGTCGATTCCTAAACTTAATTTTTTAGTAATTTTATAACCAGTTCCTAAGTAAACCTTGTTCACACCACCTTTTCCTAAATAAGAACTAAAAGTTCCATCTACCGTTCCATTATTTCTAATAAATCTGTATCCAACTGCACTTTGTGGCAAAATACCTGTTGAAACACCCCATTTTGTAAACAAAGGAAAACTAACAGTAAAATAATCAAAAGTTGTTTTTTTTGCTTTTTCTGAAGTTGAACCAGCATTCAATTTATAAAAAGAACTAGTACCTCCAATTTGAAAATTAGTAACAATTTGATTTGAATAAGTAGCAGGATTTAAAACATTAATATGTGTACTATCAGCATAAACACTGATTCCTCCCATATTAACAATATCATTTGTTCCTTTGAATCTTGAAACTCCAATTCCGTAAAAAGAATAAGGAGAAGGTGTATTTTCTTGTGCAAAACCAAAATTTGCTAGTAGTATCGTAACTATTAAGGCGATTCTTTTAATCATTTTGTAAATTATAAGTGTATAATTGTTGTAAACTTTTCAATAAGAAATTTTCATCGGCAAATATGGTACTTTTTAATCGATTAGCCAAAAAATTAGCATCTCCGCCTGTTAAAATTATTGTAAATTGTTCGTTTTTAACAGAATATTCAGAAATAAAGCCTTCGATTTCATAACACAATCCATTTACAATTCCAGAATGTATCGATTCATTTGTATTAATTCCTATAAAATGTTTAGGTTCATTTTTAGTCAACAAAGGCAATTTTGCGGTATAATTATGAAGTGATTCATAACGTAAACGCAAACCTGGAGAAATAGCACCTCCTAAATATTCGTTATTATTAGTAATAAAATCATAGGTTACACAAGTCCCCGCATCTATAATCAATGCATTTTGATTCGGAAATAATAATGTTGCTCCCGCTGCTAAAACCATTCGATCTACACCTAACGTATTTGGCGTACCGTATAAATTTTGAAAAGGAAATGCAGAATCTCGATTAATTTCAAACAAATCTACCTGTTTTTTTAGCCAAGAAATTTCATTTTGATCCAGTTTTCCCACAGAAGAAAGCACTGCTTTTGTACAATTTGGATAATTTTTGAAAATTTTTGAAAATTTTTTTTCAAATTCTTCTTTTTGAAAAACAAACTTTTCTATTAAGTTAACCTGTTTAAAAACAGCTACTTTAATGTTTGTATTTCCTACATCGATGGTGAATATCATATCTAAATATTAGAATTACAAATGTACAAAAATGATTTTTTTTATTTTTTGTTTTGGAAAATATAAAAATGGTTCTATATTTGCACCCGCAATAAGGAAGTAATATTACAGAATTATTCAAGGTACCTTAGCTCAGATGGTAGAGCAACGGACTGAAAATCCGTGTGTCCCTGGTTCGATCCCTGGAGGTACCACTTAAATCCCGACTCTGTCGGGATTTTTTGTTTTTACTATGCGCCATTTTTTATATATACTTTATTCTTCTTCTACCAATAAATTTTATATTGGTGAAACTTCAGATGTTACTTTCCGACTTAACTTACATAATACTCATGAATTTAAAGGTAGTTTCACAAAAATTGCTTCTGATTGGGAAATAAAACTGTCATTTGAAAATGAGCAAAAAAGCAATATTCTTTATCTAGAAAAATTTATTAAAAAAATGAAAAGCAAAGTTTTCATTCAAAAAATAATTGAAAACCCAGAAATATTAAATGATATATTATCTAAAAAATAGTTCCTGGTTCTCCCGAAACTTCGGGACTGGAGGTACCACTTAAATCCCGACTCTGTCGGGATTTTTTGTTTTAATACTATTTGATATAAAAAAACCGACTACATAAATTAGTCGGTTTTTTATTTTAGTTAATCTTACAACAAAGGTAAAATTTCATTTTTTAATTTATCATATTCTCCTTGAAGAATTAAACCATTATCCAACAGTTTTTTATAATTATTCAATTTCTCAAACAATTCATCTTTTGAAAGATCTGATAATTTTTTCTCATGTGGTGGTATTGGAGCCTCCACTTCAGTATCAGGAACTATTAAAGCTTCTTCAATAGGCATAATTTCTGCAAAATGCGTTACTTCTTCCGTTGGAACTTCTTCAATAACTTCATCAAAAACTGGCGCAATTTCTTCAACAATTGAACTTGAAGCTTTAGGATTTTTCAATAAATCCATTTGCTCTTTGGCATACGTATACAATTTGCGTGCTTGATTTTTTGGCAAATAATCTACTGTATGTGTTAATTCTGTTTTGGTTGAAAACGTAAAATCAGAACCTAAAATTCCTTCTTTTACAAAAGTTCCAGCCACATCATCCCAATCGTAATCTACAAACTCCATTGATAAACCAAGGTTTTTGGGCTTACACAAAATAATTCGTTTATTAGTTACTACAATACTATCTGGAAATACTGTAATAGCTGGTTTTTTCTGCACAGCTATATAACCTACTTCTTCATTAGACATTAATAAGTTTTCTAATTTAGAAGTGATTTTTTCAATTGCCTTTGGATCTTGGTCTTCGTTTAATATTTTCTTTAAATTATCAATCATAATACTTTATTATCGTTTATAGTTTGTTGTTGTAATATTATCAAAAGTAATGCCTAATTTTTACTTCTCTATACAATTCTGAAAAAAAATTAGAATCACTCGAAGTGACGTTATTGTATCTCCGCTTGAATTTTTTTAGTTAAACTACTAAAAACCAAATCGTAAGAATCATTAATTAAATCACACATCATTTTATCATTTACATCAGAATGGAAACGTACGGTATTCCAATGTTTTTTACTCATATGATACCCTGGCTGAATCGCTTCATATTCTGCTCGAAGTTCCTCTGCTCTATCGGGATCGCATTTTAAATTCAAACTTGGTTCATCTTTTTCCCATTGTTGCAAGGAAGTCAAGCAAAACATTTTTCCACCTACTTTAAACACCAAAGTATCTTCATCAAAAGGAAAATGTTCGGTAACTCCTTTTTTGGATAAGCAGAATTCATATAATTGTTGAATGTTCATATTCTTAATTTTTAAGACTCTAAACTATACAATACTGGTTTACTCGGACTCGCATCATTCTCAAAAGAAACAATTTGCAAGTTTAACAAATAACTCCCGTCAGAAATTGTATCAGTAACAAAAATTAATTCGGTAATTGTACAATCAAAACGAGCATCTTCATTTACATTGTTCACGTTTTTCACATTCCAAAAAGCTTTATGTGACAACAACTTTCCTTCGTCATTTTCTCGATCTACACTTGGTAAATCAATTAATAAATGTTTGATTCCGATTTCTCGAATAAACGTCGCCGCTTCTTCTAATAAATAAGGCGGATTCGTATTCGAATAGTTAATATGTTTTTTAGTTTCTAAATTTGGAAGTGTACGAATTACGATTGCTTCTGGTCTTTTACCATTAAGCGTATTTTCAATTTGACTTTTCGTAATAACCAAATCTTCATTTCTTTCTTCAGGTTGCACCGAAATCAATTCAGCCATAAAGAAAAATTGTTTCAAGGCTTGATTGACACTATAAAATTCTCTCGTTATATGCCCTAAACATTCAGTATGAGTTCCGTGTGCGTGCGGATTGAAAAAGATATTATTAAAATTTGTGGACGAATTACCTTCTGAAACTTTTCCTATCCAATCGCCCATTTTTACGGGTGAAATTTCTGGTTGATTTTGATACCAAGCAATCGGATTTTTTCCGTCTGAAGTAATCGGTAATGAGATATCTAAAGGTTTTGATAAATCAATCGTAAAATTATCTAGTTTGATTGTCATTTTGACTTCTTATTTAAAACTTTTCGAACCTTGTGGTTAAACTATTCCAAATTTACTAAAAACAAATCACTCGCAATACCATCACTTAAAAACTTTCCTTTTTTAGTAGTTTTTAAAACTTGCTTCTCGATACTTTTCGATTCAGACTTCATCGAAACACTCGAAGTGACGATTTCTAAAAGCTCTTCTAAAATGAATTTCTCTGCTTGTTTTTGTAAATAATCTAGATATTTTGAACCAAATTCAGATTCAATTCTTTCCAAAGAAACACCCCAAATCGTTCTTAAACCAGTCATAATATATTCGTTATAACGATCGTTTTTGGAAAGGAATTCTGTTTCCGATGGTACTTTATTTTCAGCAATCGTTTTTAAATACAACGAATTATTTGCCACATTCCAACTTCTACTTTCGCCATTATAACTGTGTGCAGACGGACCAATTCCGATATATTTTTTACCCAACCAATAGGCAGTATTGTTTTTTGAAAAGTAATCAGGTTTTCCAAAGTTCGATAATTCGTAGTGAACAAATCCGTTTTCTTCTAATTTATCAATTAAAATATGAAAATGTTGTTGCGCTAAATCGTCGTCTAATTTCGGAACCGTCCCAACTTTTATCATTTTGTCTAATGCTGTTCTTGGCTCAACCGTTAAGGCATAGCTGGAAATATGTGGAATATTAAAACTCAACGCAGTTTCTATATTTTGCAACCACTTTTCGTTGCTCATATTGGGCATTCCATAAATTAAATCGATAGAAATATTATCAAAATGTTGTGTGGCAAATTCTAAACATTTTTTGGCTTCCGCCGAATTATGTGCACGATTCATCAGTTCTAAATCGTCTTCAAAAAAAGATTGTACACCAATGGATAAACGATTGATTGGCGAATTAGCATATTGAAGAATGGTTTCTTGATCTAAATCATCAGGATTGGCTTCCAAAGTAATTTCAGGATTCTCAATTACTCGATAATGTTTATAAACGGAATCAATCAAAAATCGTATATCGTCAATCGTTAATACGCTTGGTGTTCCACCACCAAAATAAATAGTTTCTACCAATTCGTTTTGAAATTCACTTTTACGCAGTTCTATTTCCTTTGCCAATGCTAAAACCATTTCGTCTTTTTTCTTCATTGAAGTGGAAAAGTGAAAATCACAGTAATGACAAGCTTGCTTGCAAAAAGGTATGTGGATGTAAATTCCTGACATTTGACTAATTTTTCAATGTTCAATTTGACAATGTGCCAATAAAATAATCCTAAAAATGAGACATATTGGCTAATTGAGAAATTGCCTTATTTTTTCACTCTAGATTCATTCTGTTTCACAAAAGCATCCCAACCTGAATAACTTTTTCCAATTTCAACACGACCCGAATTGAAAAAATGACAAACTGCAGCTGCCAAACCATCTGTAGAATCGAGGTTTTTTGGTAACGTTTTTAGCCCTAACAATTGCTGTAACATTTTCGCTACTTGTTCTTTACTGGCATTTCCGTTACCTGTAATGGCCATTTTAATTTTCTTCGGTTCGTATTCTGTAATCGGAATATCGCGAGACAAACCTGCTGCCATAGCTACACCTTGCGCTCTACCTAATTTTAACATCGATTGTACGTTTTTACCAAAAAAAGGAGCTTCAATAGCAATTTCATCTGGATGATAGGTATCGATTAATTCAATGGTACGCTCAAAAATGCGACGCAATTTCATATAATGATCGTCCATTTTATTGAGTTGTAATTCGTTTAATTGAATAAACTCCATCTTTTTATTTACCACACGAATGAGTCCGAAACCCATAATGGTAGTCCCAGGATCAATGCCAAGTATAATGCGTTCGTTAGACATATTTTAATACACAGAAATTCGCAAAGTCTCCTTCGACAAGCTCAGGACGACAACAAAGTTTCTCTAAATTAATTTGTGTTTCTCTGAGATACTTAGCGTAACTCTGCGAAATAACTCTTAATTTTCTTTTCTTTGCAAAATGATTTCAAACAAAACTAAACAATATCTCACACTTATAATAAAACTAATCATTGTTTTTGGTGCATTTTATTTCATTTACGACAAATTAGCTCACGATGAAAAATTAAGTTGGAAACAATTTTCAGATATCTTACAACATAAATTTACTATTGCTTGGATTCTATTCATGTTGTGTTTTAGTGTTTTGAATCGTTTTTTAGAGATTTTAAAATGGAAAAATTTAGTTTTAGTTATTGAAAAAATTTCTCTTTACACCGCAACTAAACAAGTGTTAGCTGGCGTTACTGCTGGTTTATTTACACCCAATGGAATTGGAGAATACGCAGGAAAAGCCCTTTATTTCCCAAAGAAAGAAACCAAACGCGTATTGTTTTTAAACCTAATTTGTAACGGAATTCAAATGGTTTTGACTGTATTGTTCGGATTAATTGGGTTATTCTATTTAGGGTATTATACCTATTTTTATGTACTCTTAGGATTCGGAATACTTTTATTAACTTTTCTATTCCTGACTAAAAACGCTACTATAAAAGGATATTCTATTGCTTTGTTTTTTGAAAAGATTCAAGAAATTCCAAAAAAAATTCACCAGAAAAATATCATTTTAGCAATTTGTAGGTATTTGACTTTTTCGCATCAGTATTACTTTTTATTTTTACTTTTTGGAGTTGATATTGATTATTTTACTTTAATGGCAACCATAACAACAGTTTATTTTATTGCGAGTTCGTTACCTTCGTTTCAGTTTTTAGATTTTGTTGTGAAAGGCGGTGTAGCCATTTGGTTTTTCGACAAATTAAATATCGACGAATATATTGTGCTTTTTATTAGTACTTTTATGTGGTTATTAAATGTTGTACTCCCAGTTTTAATTGGAAGTTACTTCGTTTTAATTTTCAAAACTGACAAACCAATAAACAACGTATGATTTTATTTGTTGTGCTTCTTTTCTTTTATGTGGCTTTGATTACTCAATTGGCTTTTGGCATGGTGAAGATGAACAAACAAAATACAATTCAAATCATTGAACCTAAAACACGTTTTTCAATTGTAGTTCCTTTTCGAAATGAAGCGGAAAACTTACCCAAACTTTTAAAATCGATTGAGAAATTAAATTATCCAACTGATTTATTTGAAGTGATTTTAGTAGATGATGAATCGGAGGAAAAATTCCAAATTTTAAATTCCAAATTCCAAATTTCTCTTATTTCGAACCAAAGAAAAAGTAATTCTCCGAAGAAAGATGCGATTGAAACTGCCATTCAACTTGCCAAATACGATTGGATTGTAACTACAGATGCCGATTGTGAAGTCCCAGAAAATTGGTTAACAATTTTTGATTCGAAAATTCAGGACGAACAAGCAAAAATGTGTGTGGGTTCGGTGGCTTATAAATCGGAATCCGGTTTTTTACACGATTTTCAAAACAATGATTTTTTGAGTTTACAAGGTGTAACGGCTGGAAGTTTCGGAATTGAAAAACCATTTATGTGTAACGGAGCGAATTTTGCTTACCAAAAAACATTTTTTAATGAATTAAATGGTTTTGAAGGCAACAATTCTTTAGCCAGTGGAGATGATGTTTTTTTGCTACAAAAGGCTATGAAAGTGGCGCCAGAAAAAATCGCTTATTTAGGCAATTGGAATGTAGTTTTTACGAAAAGTTGCGAATCATGGAAGGCTTTAATTCATCAAAGAGTACGTTGGGCCAGTAAAACAACTGCGTATACGAATTGGTATCCAAAAATTTTAGGATTAGTGGTTTTTTTAACGAATTTGAGCAGTTTTCTTTTGTTGCTTTTACCTTTTTACAAATCAGAATTACTACAAATGACCATTTATTATTGGTTGGTTAAATTTGGAATAGACTTTCTATTTTTAAAGTTTAGCTCGACGTATTTCAGAGTTACTTTTAAAAACTTTTTAGGTAGCTTTATTTTATATCCTTTCTTTACGGTTTTAGTTGTTATGAAAGTGATGTTTGGGAAATTTGAATGGAAAAACCGTCAATTTAACTAGCCCTGATGGAAACGGCATCCTTTTTAGTTTGCTTGAGGTGTCACACTGAGCTTGTCGAAGTGCCGAAAGCAGAATAAAAAGATATAGTGGACAGCAGGAATAGCTTCTAAAAACTACTTTTTTAAAACCACAGGCATTTGAAATTCCGTTTTTACTGGAATACCCCTTTTTATAGCCGGATTAATTTTAGGAAAATCGGTTAATCGCAATTGAAAAATACTGTCTAATTGGGTTTTATTATATGCAATAGTATCTGAAATAATTGGCTCAAAATTTACATGAGAATCGGAAGAAATAATCACTTTTACTTGTATCGTATCTAATTGCGGAAACAATTTTGCAATGCTATCGTCTTTTAATTTCGAATGTAATTGCGTAGAAAGGGTTTCATAAAAACAACTTTGCTGACTAGCCTTATCAGTTATCGAATCGCAAATAGAAAAAGAAGGAAATTCGTCTACTTGAGCCCAATCAATTTTTTTGAGTTCTTGTTCTAACAAATCCTTTTCATCTGGTACCTTTTTATCGAAAAATTGGCACGATTGTAGCGATAGTATTAGTAATAAAGCAATTACTTTGTTCATTTATTTTTTTATACTTTTAGATTTTCAAAAATACACTTTTATGGAATATATTTTATTGATTTTAGGAATTTGTTTGATTTTTGGAGGAATTATTGGCAGCATCTTACCTGCCTTACCGGGTTTACCCGTTTCTTGGTTGGGTTTATTGTGCTTGTTTTTTGTTCCTGGCATTGAAACAAATTACTGGCTTCTTGGTATAACATTACTCATTACAATAGTTTTAAGTGTTTTAGATTACTTAATTCCTGCCAAAGGCACCAAAATGTTTGGCGGAACAAGTTACGGTATTTGGGGAACAAACATAGGCTTAGTTGTTGGTTTATTTTTCCCTCCATTAGGATTTTTAATTTGTCCGTTTTTAGGTGCTTTTATTGGTGAATTGATGTATAATTCTCAAGATAAAAAACGCGCATTTAATGCCGCATTTGGTTCTTTTATTGGCTTTTTAGCCGGAACTTTCATGAAAGTATTTTACGGATTTATTTTATTAGGTATTTTCATTTGGATTACTGCAAAAAACTATTCTATTTGGATATAAAAAAATCCCGACGAATCGGGATTTTTTAGTTTTTATTTCTTAATTATTTTATGAATACTCTTTTGATTGTTTTCTGAAATCACTTCAAGTAAATAAACACCTGGACTATAACTCGTCATATCAATCTCTGTAGAAGAAACCGAAGTTTTCTTATTTAAAAGTTGTTTCCCTAATAAATCGAAAACGTTGATTTCTGAAATTGTATTATTCATTTTTGATTGAATTGTTAATATTGAAGAAGTTGGATTTGGATATACAGCAAATTCATCAACATCAAATGATTCTGAAGCTAAAGCACTAACAAACTCTGTTTGGAAAGTATTGGTTACAATAGCAGGATTATAATCAAAATAGATTGAAGCTGTATTTGGAATGATATCTCCAACTGCATAACCTGGTTTTGGTTTAATTTTGAAAGTAACGTACCCTTTTCCTGTCATCGTATTGGCAACAGAAACCGGTAATAAAATGTTGTCGAACTTCCAAGTTAAATTATTTCCAACTCTATCTAAAACGTAAGCATGACTAGCACTTTCTACTTTAATAGTGTTTTCATCTAACATAGCATTTAATACATCATTAATTCTCACATTAATTGCACTTGCATTTCCTGTGTTTTCAAATCGAATTGTATAGTATAAATAATCATTAGACGTGAAACTAGAATGTAAAATTTGAGGTCCGTGCGCTTCTGTTTTATCATTAGGATCATAAGCATTTATAATCATCTGACTAATTGAATTGGCATTATTCTCCGGAGCAACATCACCTGTTAAAGGCATAATAGTTGCACTACTAGTTAAAAACTGACCAGCATTAACCGTTGGAATAGTTGGAACCGACATAACTACATCAATTGTTCTATATTCAAATGGTTGTAAATTGGTAAAATCATATGTAAAACCTGTAGCATTATTTACAATTCCAGTTTGAGAAACCGTAGAAATTGTAACCGCTGCATCTTTAGTAAAAGATACTGTTCCATTCGCTACAACTTGGTTACCTAAATTACCATACACAATTTTATTAAGATAATTAAAACCTGGACGAGGATTATTTATTGGCACAACAACCACGCCTAAATCGTTGTAATTTTGTAATGATGTTACCGGAAAATAATACTGAGTTAATACTCCATTTGTAACTGATAAATTATTAAATGCAGATGGATTCACATTGTATAACGAAGCATAAATTGGATTGACCGTATAACTTACATCATAACTATTTGAAACATTATTATCATAAATTCCAAATTTACCTGTTGGCGCAGTAATGTTATGAATTGTTCCATCGTTATTTTTTTCATAATGAAAATCCCCTAATGGGAAGTTTACTTCACCTGTATCTTTAGTACCGTTATTATTCGTATCTAAAAAGGCTGTAAAAGCTAATCCTGTACAATCAATTATACCTGTAGAAGTTGGCAAAACATTAATATTAATAACTCCAAGTTGGTTAGAAAAATTAGTAACCATCATTAAGTAATATTGACCCGCAACAGCATTAGGAATAGTTGGATATTCTGTAGCTGCAGCAGAATAACTACAACTTACAATATTTGAAGCATTAATAGAAGAACAATTTCCAGAACTTGAAGCAAAAGGTCCATAAATAATATAATCTATGTCTTGATTGTTATATAAAGGCGCATTATTTCCTTGATTAATTTGCAAATTAATTGCACCAGAACTACTAATTGGTAAATTAAACCATGTAGCATTAGGCGTAGAACCTAAACAACCCATTTGACCATTATTAGGAACATTTACTGAATTCATAAATGGCGAACCTAATGTTCCACAAAGTGAATTAGCATTAGCACAAACTGAAGCGATATTACAATTTCCTTGTGTTAAAAGATTTACAGAATAAATTACATCACAACCATTAGGATTATTTTCTCTTACGAAAATTGTCGTTGACGGCATAGTTACATTAACCGAAAATGCAGATGGATTGGCAATTGGATTAGTTTCATTTTGCGCATTAGTTATTGTCGAATAATAAACCAAAGGATTTAATGAAGAAACTTGTGCTTGTAAAGTTGTAAGGTCATAAATAACAACTCCATCATTATTGGCATCGCATTGTGAAATTGGACTTAAATTTCCTCCGTTTATGTAATTTTGAGCAGAAATAGTAAAAGCATTAATTTGCATCATCTGACCCATAGTATTATCTTCTACCCTAGAAAATAAAGTATAATTTCCAAAAGGAACACAATAAGGAGAAATTAATGGATTAACATCATTTGCAGCATCTGCTTGAGTAGCATGATATGTAATCGTATAAACTGATGGATTATTATTATTTCCTAAAATTACTGCATTATTAGCATTTAAATCGAAACAAGCTAAATTAGTTTGACTATCAACACACTGCGATAAATTCTGAGGCTGATTAAATGAAGATCCAGAACAACTAGTAGTAAAAGCTATTGTAGTAGGAGTACTATTTCCAGCTCCGCAATTTATAGTTACCGTTACTGTATACGTACCACAAGGCGTTAATCCATTTAATTGAAAAGGATTCACTACTGGAGATAATGTTGACCCAGCTGTTGCACCATTAAGTGTATAAGACAAAACATATTGATTTCCTGAATTAACGTTTGGATCTTGCCAAGAAATTGTTGCAGACGTAGCTGTTACATTAGTTGCTATTAAATTAGTTGCCGACAAACATTGTGAAAAAACAACTTGTGTTAAGCCAACAATTAATAGTAATGAGAATAGTAGTATTTTTTTCATATTGTGTTATTTAGAGTGAAAAAGTACAAAAAACCTAAGTCTAAAATTGTTAAAGTTTTTTAATATCGACAAAATGTAAGATTTTATCGACAAAATACAAAGAGGAATAAAAAAAGCTCTTCATAATTGAAGAGCTTTTTTGCGGTCTGGACGGGACTCGAACCCGCGACCCCATGCGTGACAGGCATGTATTCTAACCAACTGAACTACCAAACCATTGCTGTAATGCGTTGCAAAGATATAATTAATTTTACTTAAAAAAAACTATTGAACCCTATATTATAAAGGCAATTACATAATTTATTAGCACTAATCTGATAATCAGAAACTAACAATATTAAAAAAAATACAAATAATTTATGCAAACAATAAAAAAGAAAGAATGAAGTAAAAAATACTATATGAAAGTAAATTGAAGATATTATAAAATCAAAAAAGCTCTATCTCGTCTTTAAGGACGAGAAGAGCTTTTCATTATCATAAATTCTTAATTTAACTTACCACTATTTTGTAATCAACTTCTCAATAGAAAGTCTGTTTAAACGTTTCAATCGTTTTTCTTCACGCAAAGCTTCAGATTTAGTATCAAAGTAAACTGAATAAACCAATCTCCAATCAGAATATCGAGAAGTAAATTTACTCTTACCTAAAAGATGATACTGTAGTCTAGTTTCAATATTAGTTGTGAAACCTTTATAATAAACATCACCAATTTCTGAATATAAAAAATAAACTATAAACATATAAAATCAAAAAAGCTCTACCAAGTCTGGAGAGCTTTTCATTGGTCTAACTACTAAACCTTTACCCAATTTCTTGGGATAAACAACACAACTATTTTCATCTTGAAACCTCAAGATATTTGGGCAAAAAAGCACTTCATTGCTGAAGTGCTTCCCAAATTTTGCGGTCTGGACGGGACTCGAACCCGCGACCCCATGCGTGACAGGCATGTATTCTAACCAACTGAACTACCAAACCATTGCTGTAATGCGAGTGCAAATATACTACAGAATTTTAAACCTGCAAATATTTTTTAAAAAAAATGCTAATCTTTTTTTATTTAATTATCCAAACTTCTGTTTTTCAACCAAATAAGTAGTAATAATTTTTTCGAATTTTTCATCTATAGAAACAGGCACATACTTAATTTTATAGCTCGAACAAGTATTTGCAATGTTTTCAAAGTAATT
The DNA here is from genome assembly GCF_900110615.1 of Flavobacterium urocaniciphilum. Classification (GTDB taxonomy): domain Bacteria; phylum Bacteroidota; class Bacteroidia; order Flavobacteriales; family Flavobacteriaceae; genus Flavobacterium; species Flavobacterium urocaniciphilum. The sequence goes on along the minus strand of NZ_FOEI01000002.1, from coordinate 132,587 downwards.
TTTCACTACTTTCTCATAACTTTCCTTCATGTTTTCTGCAAACAAATTGACTTCTTCACCTGTTTCTACATCAATAAATTTACGAGGTGTATTATCAAAATTAAAATTCAATTCGGTTTTCCCATCATACACATGAAACAAAACTACTTTATGCTTGTTATGTTTTAAATGTTGCAAAGCTTTAAAAAGTCGCTCACTATCTTCACCAATAAACATATCTGTAAACAAAACAATCATAGAACGACGATGTACTTTTTCAGCAATTTGATGCAAATAAGTTATTGTATCTGTTTTCTTTGATTCTTTTGGAAAGTTTAAAATATTCTCAAATTGATTTAAAATCATTCTGTGATGACGTTCACTTCCCTTTTCTGAAGCATAATATTCATAGGTATCTGAATAAACCGAAACACCAACTGCATCTCTTTGTTTTTTTAGCAAGTTCATCAAAACAGCAGAAGCTAAAATTGAAAATCCGATTTTACTTTCATAGAACAATTGATCATCTTTTACTTTTGGATAATGCATAGAAGACGAATTATCAATGATTAAATGACAACGTAAATTGGTTTCTTCTTCGTATTTCTTTGTGTAAAGTCGGTCGGTTTTTGCGAAAAGTTTCCAATCAATATGTTTGGTACTTTCTCCAGTGTTATAAATTTTATGTTCTGCGAATTCAGCAGAAAAACCATGAAAAGGACTTTTATGCAAGCCAGAAATAAAACCTTCAACAATTTGATTTGCTAAAAGTTCTAAATTTTTAAATTGAGAAATTTTTTCTATTTGAGAATCTAAATTCATTTTTCTATAATTTCGGCTCGATTCAAATATACTTTTAATATTTCGCAAGTCAAAAAAAGGACAAAAAAAAAGACTCAAATGGAGTCTTTTTTAACTTTTATTTTTATTTTTTATTCAACAAAGCTTCTAATTTCGCTAATCTTTCCTCTAAAGAATTAATTTTATGTTCTTGTTGTTTGATATCTTTTTGTTGTTCTTTTATTGCTTCAATTAATAACGGTGTAATTGCAGCATAATCTACATAATAATCACCCGATGTGCTTTTTTGTACAGCTTCTGGCAATACTTTTTCTAATTCTTGAGCTAAGACACCACTCGATTTAATTGGTTTATCACCTTTTTCGATTTCACCTTTAGCCTGTTTAAACTGATAGGTATAACCATTTAAATCTTGAAGTTTATTTAATGCGTTGTCAATTTTTACTATATTTTCTTTTTTAGTTGCATCTGAAACCTGTACATAAGCACCTGCAGCTGAAACATAACTTTTTACCGCAGAATTATCATAAGGATTAGTATTTGTTCCTTCAAAAGAATCTTCATCTAAAAAATACACAATAGCTGCTGGTTGTCCTTGATTACCATCACCTGGCGACCAAATTGTAACCGCATTCCCATCTCCATAAATTCCCCCAGTTTCTGCTACGAATTCTCTTGAAGATAAAATAAATTCATTTTGACCCGAACCAAAGTCTTGATTTCCTGTACTATGCGTAAAAATATTAGTATTATTTAATTGCATTTCTTCAGCATCTGCTGCATTTTTATGCACTTTAAACACACCGTTCACTTTCACAATATCATTGTCAAATTCACCATAAATCAAAGGAGTTGAAACACTACTATTTTCGATGTATAATTTATTTGAACCTAATTCGTTATAACCTGCTTGATTTCCAATAGCGACATTTCCATTTCCAGTTAGATTATTTTGTAAAGATTGAAAACCTATTGAAACATTATTTGAAACATCTGTTGCATTTAACATTGCTTCATGTCCGACTACAGTATTGTGATTACCTGTAGCATTTGTACGCAAAGCATCTGTACCTAAACCAACATTACCACTTCCATTTACATTAAAATGCAAACTTCTCACCCCTAATCCTACATTTTTTATACCAATAGTATTGTTAGCTAACGAAACACTACCAATAGCAACATTTTGTTCTCCACTAGTATTATCAGCAAGTGTCCCATTACCAACTGCAGTATTAATCCATCCAGTAACATTGCTTGTCATAGCTCCAGTCCCAACTATAGTATTACTCATCCCACTAACATTATTGGAAAGTGTATTACTCCCGATTGAAATATTGCCATAACCTGTTGTGTTAGAGTTTAATGAATTATATCCTATTGCAACATTATAATTCCCTGTTGTATTATCATGTAAAGCATTGAATCCTAAAGCAACATTATAACCACCTGTTGTATTTGCATAAAGTGTTGAAGTACCAACTGCTACATTACTCGTACCAGTAGTATTTGTATATAAAGCACTATGTCCTAAAGCTAAATTAAAGGAAGAAGTTGAAGAAGAGAAAAGGGCGTTAGTTCCAATAGCTAAATTATTTCCTCCAGTAGTATTACTTCTCATGGCAGCATTCCCAATAGCAAAATTAAAATTACCCGTTGTATTATTAAACAAAGCTTGATATCCAAATCCAAGATTATATCCTGCAGTTGTATTATTATGTAGAGCCTCAAATCCGAAACTCATATTATAACTTCCTGTTGTATTTAACGTCAAACCTTTTCCAAAAGCATGATTAAAACTTCCCGTTGTATTACTGGTAAGAGAACCATAACCCATAGCAACATTACTTCCTCCAATTGTATTATCTGAAAGAGCTTCGCTACCAAAAGCTGTATTAGAATTACCAGTGGTATTAGCTCCTAGTGCACTTTTTCCAACTGCTGTATTTTGAGCTCCTATTGTGTTTGTCGCCAGAGCAGAACTTCCAACTCCCGTATTATTATATCCAGTAGTATTCGCATACAATGCACTATATCCAATACCAGTATTATCATCTCCAGAAGAAATACCTTGTAATGATTCATATCCCACTGCTGTATTATTAGAACCATTATTTGAAGCTCCAGGGGATGAACCAAAATGTTCTCCTAACATAGATTTATATCCAATTGCAGTGTTTGTATTAGTATAAGATCCTGCTCCTCCTCCAAAATAAAACATGGTTGCATAACCAATTGCTGTTCCGTTTGAACCTGCCGAAGAACGACTCATCGCATCGCTTCCAATTGCAACATTATTGTTTCCAGAAACATTTCTCCATAAAGAATATGCACCAAATGCAGTATTTCCTGTTCCTGATACGTTTTGACTCAAAGAATAATTTCCAAAACTTGTAAGATAATCACCTAACAATCCTGACTTTGCATTATTTCTTTTAAAAACAACGTCTTGATTGTCAGTTGTACCCATGAAATTATTAATTGTATTAGTACCAGAATTCCCTGTTAATGACCAACCTGAATCGTTTCCAATTCCTTTCCAACTTGTTACAGTATTATCCCAATAATAAAATCCTGGTGCTTTACCAGAAGAGGTTGTTGTTAAATAAACCATCATTCCTTGCTGTGATGCAGTAGGATTTACTGCTGGGAAAGCATCAATTTTAGGAATAATAATTCCATCTGTATTGGCAGGTGTTACCTGATTAGATGATTTAATATCTAGTTGAGCATTTGGGGTTGTTGTATTTATTCCTACTTGTGAGAAGCCAATTTGAATAAAAACGAACGATACTAAAACAGATATGTATTTTTTCATAATTGTAAATTTTACTCCAAAAATATTGTTAAAATTCAGTTAATTTTAAACAAATAGATAAACAACATTTTAAATAGACAAATGAAAAAAAATTGTATTTTTGACCAATAATTAGGAGAGAATGAGTCAGTTAAAATGTATAATTATTGACGATGATGAAATTGACAGACTAACTGTTTTATCATATGTTAAGAAATTTTCATTTATAAATATTTTAGGTGTTTTTAGCTCAGCGATTGAAGCATTAAACAGCGAATTTATAAATGAAGCCGACATTCTTTTTTCTGATATTGATATGCCCGAATTATCCGGAATTGAACTTCGAAAAAAAATAGCTACAATTCCAGTTTGTGTATTTATTACATCTTATCCAGAACATGCTGCAGATAGTTACGAAGTAGAGACATTCGATTTTCTTATAAAACCTTTAAATTTCGAAAGATTTCAAAGTACTATTTCTAGAATTGAAATGTATTTTTCCATGTTACATAAGGCCAACTTGTATGATAAAATAGAAAATCAAGATGAAATTTTCATTAAGGAAGGTCATACTCAAATTAAATTAAACTGTAAAGATATTTTATATCTAGAGGCATTAAAAGACTATACACTAATTGTTACACCAACCAAAAAACATTGTGTACTAAGTAGTTTAGGTAATTTATTAAAGGAAAATCATTTTAATTCATTCATTCGCATTCATAGAAGTTTTGCCATTCAAAAGAGTTTCATAAAAAAAATTGGAACCAACGACATTCACTTGAATAATGACATTTTGTTACCAATTGGAAGAAGTTATAAAGAGAATTTAAAACTTATTGTATGAGGCTTATAGGACTTTTACTATTGTTGTTTTCTATAAACACTTGGGGTCAAAATGAATCGTTAGATATTTTAGTAAATCAGTGTGAAAAATCAATTAATGAGGAAAAATATAAAAAACTCATTCAAATTGCTACTGTAGGAATAGCTAAATCTAATAACAATTTATACTTATCGAAATTTAATTTTTATAAAGGATATGGTTATGAATATGACAATAATCAATACAATCTTGCCATTCCGTATTTCGAAAAATCATTAAAAATTGCTCAAAATGGTAAGTTTGAAAAAGAAGAAACGCTAGCCTTAATGCGTTTAAACTATTTATACTATTCTACCAAGCAATTTGATAAAAGAGAAGAACTTGTTAACTACATTAAAAAGGTTGTAGATACTACTAGCAATGTAAATACTAAAGGGATTTTATATGGAAGTTTAGGAGAATATCATTTAGACAAATCGGAAATTTCTAAATTTATTGATTACAAACTAAAAGCTATTGAATATAGAAAATTATTCAAAAAAAGTGACACAAAAAACACAGTAAATATTGGCATATCATATTCTCAAATTGGTCAGGCTTACTTCAAAATGAAGCAATATAAAAAAGGACTTGAGTATTTAAATTTAGCCAAACCGTATTTACAAACTTCCTCAAATGCTTTAGCCTATTTACATAATGATTTTGCAAAATGTTATTGGGGATTGCAAAACTTAGACAGCATTCAATTTCATAGAAAAAAAATTTACAATCTGGTTTCAAAAGAAGATTCTTTGTTTATCTGTATCAGTTCGGCAAACAGATATTTAGCCGAATATTATATAGACAAAAAAGAATTAAATACTGCAATTTCATATTTAAGAGAAGCTGAAATTTACGGTAAAAAATCGCAAGATTTAGAAATCATGATGGAAGTAAACCTTACTCGTGGTAAAATTTTATTCGAACAAAAAAAATATACCGAAGCTATTAAAGTTTTAAAAGAAGCGGCAACACACGCTTATCAATTTGATAAAAATTCTTTCATCGTTATTAATAAACTTATTGGAAATAGTTATAAAGCACTTAACAATTGGCAAGAAGCTTTTCGATATTTTGAAATTTATAATAAAGTTAACGAAGAAGTTCTTTTAGAATCTACAAAAGAAAATATTGCAAATGCAGAAGCTAAATTTCAGAACAAATACAAACAAGAAAAAATTGATGTATTATCCACTGAAAACAAATTAAAGAATGTAGAAATTGCCAATTCTAGAAAGCAAAAAATATATCTATTTACTGGTTTTATCTTATTACTAGCTATCGCTTTTCTTTTATTTAAACAAAGTAATAATCAGAAGAAATCTAATAAAAAACTTCAAGTTTTAAATCAGGAATTAGACGAAGCCAATAAAGTCAAACTTCAATTTTTTAATATTTTGAATCACGATTTAAGAAGTCCGGTTGCTAGTTTAATTCATTTCTTACATCTTCAAAAAGAGAATCCAGAATTATTAGACGAAGAAAGCAAAAAACGTTTAGAACAAAAAACGATTTCCGGGGTTGAAAATCTTTTACAATCAATGGAAGATATTTTATTATGGAGTAAAGGTCAGATGGAAAACTTCAAACCAGTTCCAGAAAAAATAGAAATTAATGAATTGTTTTCCGACATCAAAAATCATTTTTCAAGTGTAGAAAACATTACTATTTCATTAAATAACACTTCTAATTTTGAAGTTACAACCGATAAAAATTACCTTAAAACTATATTAAGAAACATAACTGGAAACGCCATAAAAGCTTTAGAAAAAACAGATAACGGTGAGATTATTTGGAACGCTTGGTGTGAAAACAATCATTCTTTTATTTCTATTTCCGATAACGGAAAAGGCGCATCTATAAATCAGTTTAAAGCTTTATTTGATGAAAAAGAAGTAGTGGGTATAAAATCTGGTTTAGGATTGCATTTAATAAGAGATTTAGCCAAAACCATAGATTGCGAAATTGAAGTAGAATCGAAAGAAAATATCGGTACTACAATATTATTAAAATTATAAAAAAAGCTCATCTCGTTTTGTAAACAAGATGAGCCTAGATTGCTTCTTTACCTCGCAATGACTTTTGATATTATAATAAAGCGTCGATAGCGTCTGTGTAAGTTTTCTTTGGAGCTACTCCAACTTGTCTTCCAACTACTTCTCCGTTTTGGAACACTAATACTGTAGGAATGTTTCTAACTCCGTATTTAGCAGCAAATTCTTGGTTTGCATCTACATCTACTTTACCTACTACTGCTTTTCCTTCGTATTCAGCAGCAACCTCATCGATAACTGGCCCTACCATTCTACATGGTCCACACCAAGCTGCCCAAAAATCTACTACTACTGGTTTATCTGATTGTAATACTACTTCTTCAAAAGTAGCATCTGTAATTGCTAATGCCATAATATGTTTTGTTTATTTTTTTAATACTAATTTTATTGATGCGAAAGTAGAAAATAAATTTAAGCTTTGAAAAAAATTATCATTTCTTTTAACTATTAAATGATTGGAAAAATCAATTCAGTTTAAAATTGATTTGCATTTTTTCTAATCCTTCTAACAATTCTTTTGAAATATTTATTTTCAATTTTCTACTAGGCATTTCTAATTTATTTTTGATAATGGTTTCTTCAATTTCTTCCATTTGATTTTCCATTACCACTTCCGAATTCCCTTCCACTTCATCATCCGTTTCAACGATATTCTCTTCTTGAAGCTCTTCTTCAATTTCAATTTCACGTTTTACAAAACGTTTAATTTTTTCCAATTCTAACACTTCAAAAGTTACATTAAAATCACCTTGATGATTTAAGAAAAGTTCGTTTAATTTAGAAATCAATTGATCTTTCAACTCTTCAATTGGCAATTGTATGGTTAGCTTTTTAGCAAAATCGGGCAATACATCTTGCAAACTTTGCATGTGTAAAAAGTTGATTCTTGGATCAGATTTTTTACCCGTATCTTTATTTTCCCAACCTTCTTTTACAAAGATTTTAATGAATACAAACTGATTTTGCACTAAAAAATGTCGGAATTTCAAATATTCTTCGTTGAATATTCTGAACTCGAAACTTTCTTCGTAACCTTCAATATTAAAAGTCGCCCAACCTTTATTTTGTTGCGTAGTACGATGTTGTACGTTTGAAACAATTCCTCCAAAAGATAAATTCTTCCCAACTAATTGCTCTAAATTATTTAAAGCCTGCAATTTTGTATTACAGAAATATTTCATTTCGAATTTATAATCGTCAAGCGGATGACCCGAAATGTAAATACCAACTACTTCTTTTTCTCTAGATAATTTTTCTAGTGTATTCCATTCCTCACAAGGTGGTACAACTGGCTCTGCAATTTGAACATCGGAAGCATCACCAAATAAACTTACTTGTGAAGAATTTTCATTTTCTTGAAACTTCGAACCAAAACGCATCGCTTTTTCTAAAAACGTTACATTATCACCATCAGAATGAAAGTATTGTGCTCTGTGTGTATTTCCAAAATCGTCAAAACCACCTGCTAACGCTAAGTTTTCAAAAGCCTTTTTATTTGCCGCACGTAAATCGACACGTTTTGCTAAATCGAAAATTGACTTATAACGACCGTCTTTTCTACATTCAACAATGGTTTTAACAGCGTTTTCTCCTACACCTTTAATCGCACCCATTCCGAAACGAATCGCATTATTATCGTTTACCGTAAATTTATAGTACGATTCATTTACATCCGGACCAAGTACTTCTAATCCCATACGTTTACATTCTTCCATAAAGAATGAAACCGATTTGATATCATTCATGTTATTCGAAAGTACCGCCGCCATATATTCTGCAGGATAATGCGCTTTCAAATAGGCTGTTTGATAAGCAATCCAAGCATAACAAGTAGAATGCGATTTATTGAAAGCATAACTCGCAAACGCTTCCCAATCGGTCCAGATTTTATCTAATTTTTGCTCATCGTGACCTTTAGCTTTAGCTTGATCGATGAATTTAGATTTCATTTTATCTAGAACGTCTTTTTGCTTTTTACCCATCGCTTTACGAAGAACGTCGGCATCACCTTTAGAAAAGCCTGCTAACGATTGCGACAGAAGCATTACCTGCTCTTGATACACGGTAATTCCATACGTTTCAGCAAGGTATTCTTCACAAGCTGGTAAATCGTATGTGATTTCTTCTAAACCATTTTTTCTTCGTACGAAAGAAGGAATATATTCTAACGGCCCCGGACGATAGAGTGCATTCATCGCAATTAAATCTCCAAAAACCGTAGGTTTTAATTCTTTCAAATATTTTTGCATTCCCGGTGATTCGTATTGGAAAATACCAACCGTTTCACCTCGCTGGAATAACTCGTATGTTTTTTTATCGTCAATTGGAAAAACATCCGGATTTAAATCGATATCGCGCTTATATTTTACCAGTTTAACGGTATCTTTTATAAGCGTTAACGTTTTTAAACCTAAGAAGTCCATCTTTAATAATCCGGCACTTTCGGCAACCGCATTATCAAATTGTGTAACGTATAAATCGGAATCTTTTGCTGTGGTTACCGGAACGAAATTCGTAATATCATCAGGTGTAATGATAACTCCACATGCATGAATTCCAGTATTTCGAAGTGAACCTTCTAATATTTTAGCTTGCTGAATCGTTTCTCCCGATAATTCGCCTTGATTCGCAATTTCAATTAATTCTTTAACGCGATCAAATTCATCTGAACGAACAGCTTTTTTAACTTCTTCTTCTTTTTCAGAAAGAAAACGCGCCAAGTTCCATTTACCTGGCATCATCGCCGGAATTAATTTCGCAATTCTATCTGCTTCAAATAAAGGCAAATCCAATACACGAGCGGTGTCTCGAATAGCCGATTTGGTTGCCATTTTACCATACGTGATGATTTGCGCAACTTGATTCGAACCGTATTTTTTAATTACATAATCCATTACACGGCCACGACCTTCATCATCGAAATCGATATCAATATCGGGCATGGAAACACGGTCTGGATTTAAGAAACGCTCAAAAAGTAAATCGTATTTTATCGGATCGATATTTGTAATTCCCAAACAATAGGCTACCGCTGAACCCGCTGCCGAACCACGACCTGGACCTACCGAAACGTCCATTTTTCGAGCTTCTGCAATAAAATCTTGTACAATTAAGAAATATCCAGGATATCCTGAATTACTTATCGTTAATAATTCGAAATCTAAACGTTCACGAATTAAATCTGTAATTTCACCATATCGTCTTTTCGCACCTTCGTACGTTAAATGCCTTAAATAACTATTTTCTCCACGAACACCATTATCAACTAAATCTTCTGCCACTTGAAACTCAACTGGAATTTCAAATTTTGGAAGTAATACATCTCGAGAAAGTGAGTAAATTTCAATTTTATCTACAATTTCTTGGATGTTGCTAATGGCATCAGGCGTTTGTGAAAACAGTTTTTTCATTTCGCTTGCCGACTTGAAATAGTATTCTTGATTTGGTAATCCGAAACGATATCCACGTCCACGACCAATTGGTGTAGCTTGTTTTTCACCATCTTTTACACATAATAAAATGTCGTGCGCATTCGCATCTTCTTTATCGATGTAAAAAGTATTATTAGTTGCAATTAACTTTACATTATGTTTTCTTGAAAACTGAATCAGCGTAGAATTTACGGCTCTTTCATCTTCTTGATTATGATTCATGATTTCAATATACAAATCGGAACCAAATTGTTCTTTCCACCATAACAGAGCTTCTTCTGCTTGGTTTTCTCCTATATTTAAAATCTTATTTGGAACTTCACCATATAAACTTCCGGTAAGAACAATAATATCTTCTTTATATTGTTGAATTAATTCTCTATCAATACGAGGCACATAATAAAAACCATCTGTATATGCTTTTGAAGAAAGTTTCGCTAAATTATGATAACCATTTTTGTTTTTCGCTAAGAAAACAACTTGATACCCATTGTCTTTATTCGATTTATCTTTATGATTAAGACAAACATTAAATTCACATCCAACAATTGGCTTAACAATAGTTTCGGTAGGTTCTTCGCCTGCTTCTATTTGAGCTGCATTTTTGGCTTCAGCTGCTTTATTATGAGTAATAATTCCACTCACAAATTGAAAAGCCCCCATCATGTTTCCAATATCCGTTAAGGCAACAGCAGGCATTTTTTGTTTAACCGTATTTTCAATTAATTTCGGAATTGAAATAGTAGATTGTAAAACCGAAAACTGAGAATGGTTATGTAAATGTGCAAATGCAACATCTGAAATACCTTCTAAATCTTCTGGTAAAATTTCAATATCAGAAGGAAGTTGTTGCTGTAATTTTTCTCTTAAACTTGCAGAAGCTTGTTTTAAATTAACATGCTTTAATCCGATTGGTTTTACCTCTGGATTATTAGTTCTAAAAGCAACATAATAATCTTCTGAAACAGGTAATTCTTCTTGACTAAAATTTTCCCTTTTGATTAATTCTAAAAAACAACGTGTAGTAGCTTCAACATCGGCCGTAGCATTGTGTGCTTCAGCAAATTTTTCATTAAATAAAAATTCGTGAAGTTCGGTTAATGTTGGCAATTTGAATTTTCCACCACGACCACCTGGTAATTTTAATAATTCGGCAGTAGTTTCTGTACAGGTATCTAAAACAGGCATTTTAGATAAATCGGTTGCAATTCCAAATCGATGAAATTCACAACCCATAATATTCACATCAAAACCTACATTTTGACCAACTATATATTTAGCTTGAGATAAAGCGATGTTAAACTTTTCTAGAACTTCACTTAAATCATGTCCTTCATGTAGAGCTAAATCTGTTGAAATTCCATGAACTCGTTCTGCATCATAAGGAATATTAAATCCTTCTGGTTTAATTAAATAATCTTGATGCTCAATAAGTTTACCCATATCGTCGTGTAATTGCCAAGCAATTTGAATACAGCGAGGCCAATTGTCAGTATCCGTTATAGGTGCTGACCAACTTTTAGGTAATCCTGTAGTTTCGGTATCAAAGATTAAATACATAATAAAATTCTATAAAGTAATTTCCAAATTTTGGAAGATTTCAAAAATACAATTTATCTTTTTTTAAGACAATATTAGTTATTAACAAAAACAAAAAACCACCTCAAAATGAAGTGGTTAGTCTATTATATTTTTGATAAATCTTAGTAAACTGGAACCTTGTAAAAAGTACAGTGATTGAAGTTAACTACATTACCATTATCATCAACTGCGTTAAATGAAAATGTTCCAGAATATGTACCATTCTCAATTTTTTCTAAAGTAACAGTACCATTACTTTGCACTACATTTAAAATTCTAACTGTTGCATTATTATTTCCACCAGCAATTGTTACAATATCACCAGCTTTATAACCTGTACCTCTACTTGCAATAGTAGCTGCCGTAACTTGACCAGCTGTATTAGAAGTAATTCTTAAAGTTAATCCGTTTCCAGAACCACCTGTTGTATTTAAATTATTTCCATTTAATAAGGCATATCCATTACCCATATTTACAAAACTTCCTAATTTATATACAGGACCAGGTACAATTGCAGTTTCATTATACAAAAAAGTACCTTCGTTACTATAAGTATAAGAAGCATTAATCGATTGATTAGAAGTACCTAAGTTATAAGTTCCAACAGTATTTGGAACGGTTACAGTAACATGTTCATAATCTGTATACCCATTAAGCGTTACTGTATTATCAGGATTTATTATAGCTTGAGAATCATCTGCTTTCCAAAAAAGATTATCTTTTTCTCCTTGAATGGCAGGTGTATTTGTTTTCACGTCATTCTCACATGAAACTAATAATAAAACAGAAGCTAAAATTGAAAATATTTTTTTCATTTGATTTTCGTTATTTTTTTGAGATTTACAAATATAAATAAAAAATATTATAAAAAAAGTACTAATTTGTTAAACATTTTACATTAAATTGCATCCCCCAAATTTGTAAAAATGAAGAATTTTATACTATTTTTTTTATATTCTGTAGTGTCTTTTTCACAAATACCTGCGTATTATAGTGGAATTGATTTTACACAAACAGGCAATACCTTAAAAAATTCACTTGCCAATCTGATTACTACAACACACACTAATCAATTACCATACACCTCAACATCTACTGATGTATGGGATGCTTTACAAGCTGGTGATAAAAATCCAAATAATGCCACTCAAGTTTTATTAATGTATGGGTATAATGATGTAGATGCCGATTATAAAAACGATCGCATTGATGCTGTTTCAAATATTTGTAGTACTACTTGCCCAACGGGGTCTTGGAACAGGGAACATTGTTACGCTTTATCATTAGGAACTCCTGCATTAGTCACTTCAAGTCCAGGACCTGGAACAGACGCGCATCACATTAGAGCCGCAGATGTTACTTTTAATGCCGATCGCGGTAATCGCCCATACGCAGATGGAAGTGGTGATGCAGGACCGATTGGAGCTTCAAATTGGTATCCAGGTGACGAATGGAAAGGCGATATTGCAAGAATGATGATGTATATGTATGTGCGCTACAACACTAGATGTCTTCCAACAAATGTAGGAAGTGGAAGTGCTACATATAGTACCGATATGCCAAATATTTTTTTAGAATGGAACGAAGAAGATCCTGTAAGTCCGTTTGAAAAAACCAGAAATGATGTTTTACAAAGCATTCAAGGAAATAGAAATCCGTTTATTGATAACCCATATCTAGCAACTTTGATTTGGGGAGGTCCACAAGCTCCAGATGCATGGAACATTATTGGCTGCCCGTCAACGACAACTTGGAATGGTACATCATGGAACAATGGTACACCAAATAAAGATATAAAAGCTGTTTTTACAGGAAACTACACATCTTCAGGAAATTTAGACATGTGTTCTATGGACATAACTGGAACCGCACAAGTAACCTTACAAACAGGACATATATTTACAGTAGTTAGAAAAATAAATGTTGCGTCTACAGCGAATTTTACAGTTCAAAATAATGCAAATTTGGTGCAAATAAACAACATTGCAAATACTGGAAACATTACTGTATTTAAAAACAGTGCTAATTTATTACGTTTAGATTATACTGCTTGGTCATCGCCAGTAAGTAATCAAAATTTATTAGCTTTTTCACCACAAACTTTAACAAATAGATTTTACACTTACAATCCAGCTGGAACAACAACTGCAACGGCATATGTTAGTATTAATCCGACCACAAATAATTTCAATCCAACTACAGGATATTTAATTAGAAGTCCGAATAACTGGTCTGCTTCAACTTCTTCACCTTATATTGGACAATTTACTGGAATTCCAAATAATGGCGAATATTATACCGCTATGCAATTGGGCTATAATTTAGTCGGCAATCCTTTTCCTGCTACAATAGAAGGAAGTCATTTTATTGCCTCAAATAGAACGATAGAAACGCTTTATTTTTGGACACATACGGCACCAGCAAGCGGAGGAATTTACCCCATTAACAACTTTGCTTCTTACACCACATTAGGCGGTGTGGCAGCTGCAGCAGGTGGACCGATTCCTGATGGTTCTATAAAACCCGGACAAGGATTTTACTTTTACAGTTCTGAAAATGAAAATGTATTCTTTCATAATGCTTTGCGATATAATGTAATGAATACGCAATTTTTCAAATCATCGAATGAAAAAAATCTTTACCGATTGAATCTTTCAGACAACGAAAAAAATTATAATCAGATCTTAATTGGATACGATGAAAAAGCAACAACAGATTTTGATTTAGGAATAGACGGAAAAGCCTTTGAATATGACGAAGCAATGTTATTCACGACTATAAAAGATGAAAAATATGTAATTCAAGGAAGACCAGAATTTGATAGTAACGATAAAGTCACTTTAAGTTTTAAAATTAAAAACGAAGGAAATTATACTTTACATTTAGAAAACAAAGAAGGTGTTTTCAACAGTCATCCTATTTATTTGAAAGACAGTTTTAATGGAACTGTTGTTGAAATAAGTAAAAACCCTTATACTTTTTCATCTGTAGCTGGAACATTTACTAACAGATTTGAGTTGTTTTATGAATTAGAAAATGAAAACGTTTCCAATACTAGTATTTCAGCTTTGAGTCAGAATACCAACATTTTGATTAGAAGTTCGAATGAAAAAATATCACATGTTTCCATCTTTGATATTTTAGGTAAAAAACTAATAGAAAAGAATTTCAATGCTAAAGAAGTACAAATTGAAAATTCAAAAAATAATCAAGTTTTACTATTAGAAATCACATTAAGTGATGGAACAATTGAACATCAGAAAATAATACATTAAAAAAAAAGTCCGTCTCACTAAAGACGGACTTTTTAATTATATATTTTTCAAATTTATAATTTCTTGTTCTGTTAAAAATCTCCAATTTCCTCTTGGTAAATTTTTCTTCGTTAAACCAGCAAAAACCACTCTATCTAATTTAATAACATCATATTTCAACTGTTCGAAAATGTTTCGGACAATTTTCACATTAGCTGTTTTCATTTTGATTCCGATTTCACTTTTTGGTTCATTATCTATGTAAGCAATTTCCTCAACATAAACTTTATGCCCATCAATATTGATTCCGTTTTTAATTTTCTCTAAATCTTCAAATTTTAAATTCTTATCTAAAGAAACTTGGTAAATTTTAGAAGAACGTTGATTTGGAGTGGTGAATTTTCTAACCATTTCTGTATCGTTAGTATACAATAACAATCCAGTAGTAGATTTATCCATTCTTCCAATTGGTTCAATTTTACTGTTCGTAGCCATTCTTACCAATTGCAAAGCATTTGTTGCTCCGTTATCATTTTTCTCAGTAGAGAAATTCTTCGGTTTATTTAAAAGGATGTATTCTTTCTTTTCAGGAGTAATAGTAACACCATCAAAATTAACAACATCAGATAATTTTACTTTATAACCCATTTCAGTTACAACTTCACCATTTACTTTTACATTCCCACTTTGAATATAAATATCTGCATCTCTTCTACTACAAACACCAGAATTTGCCACATATTTATTCAATCTAATTTCATCCGAATCAGATTTAGGTTTTGCAGCTAGTTTTGGTTTGTCTGCTTTCGAAAACTTTTGAAAAGGAGTATTATCTCTAGAATACGATTTTTTAGAATCTGTTTTCTTAAATTCCGGTTTTTTATTTTCGGTTGGTTTACCTTTTCTTTTATCTCCTGATGCTTTTCTCATTCTTTTTTATTTTTTGCAAAGATAGTCAATTTTAATGAGATGTACGATTTGTAAAATTTGAAGTAGTTTTAACGAATCAAAAGAAGTTTCTGCCCGTTTTCTACAACGGTTGGCTTAATCAAAATAATGCAAATTACACCCGCTAATAAAATTATTTTCAATAGAAAATGAAGCTTTATGTAATCTATTTTTCCTTCGGAATTCCAAAGTTTTAAAATAAAAATTAAAAGTAAAATATAACTCACATAAAAGTATATATCCATATAACCAACATCATAAACATTGATTAAAAAATACACTGGAATTAAAGTTAAAAACAGCAAAGTTGAAATAATTCTTTTAGCGAAATTCTCACCATATTTCACCGGAATAGTTTGGTAATTATTACTCAAATCGCCTTCAATATTTTCTAAATCTTTTACCATTTCGCGAATCAAAATAATCAGATACAAGAAAATTGCATGCGCAAAAATTACATGATAAAAGTTTTTAAAATATAGCAATATTCCGAAAAAAGGAAGGACAGCCAAAAGAGAAGCGGTTAAGTTTCCAATAATTGGATATTTCTTTAATTTATGAGAATAAAACCAGATTAAGAAAATATAAACCGAATAGAATAAAGCCGCACGCCAAGAAATTATATAACCCAAAAGTGCTGATAAAAAATTCAGAATAAAATAAACACGAAGTTGGGTTTTCTGACTCACTAATCGATCCAAATAAGATTTCTTTGGTCGGTTAATGATGTCTTTTTTAGCGTCGTAAAAATTATTGATAATATAACCCGAAGCAATGGCAAAAGTTGATGCAATGACTAAAACAAACAAGCGCCAATCTAATAAAATATCTAACGCTCTTCTTTCTGGCGCTAATATAAAAATAGCAGACAAATACTGAGCTAAGGCAATAACAAAGATATTATAACCTCGAACTACAGAAAAAAAACTGAATATTTTGGTTAGTAATAATTTAGATTTACGAGTTAGCATCGGTTTGGTTTCTTCGTATCTTAAGATTTGCAATTAAAATTGATAAACCACTTCTAATTTGTAATCTTTTAAAGATTGTTTTGCCTTATCTAAATCTTCCGTAAAACCTAAAATATAACCTCCACCACCTGAACCACAAAGTTTTAAGTAGTAATCATTCGTATCAATTCCTTTTTGCCAAATTTGATGAAATTGTTCAGGAATCATTGGTTTGAAATTATTCAAAACTACTTTAGATAATTCTTTTGTATTTTGGAATAATGATTTGATATCTCCTTGCAAGAAGTTTTCCACACAAGAATCGGTATATTTAATAAACTGAGATTTTAGCATTTTTCTAAAACCTTGGTCTTTTAAATTTTCCATGAATATGTTTACCATTGGAGCAGTTTCTCCGATAATTCCAGAATCTAACAAAAATACTGCACCTTTTCCAGTTGCCGATTGACTAGGAATTCCTGTTGGCTCAATATTATCTTTAGAATTAATTAAAATTGGTAAACTTAAATAACTATTTAATGGATCTAAACCAGAACTTTTTCCATGGAAAAAAGATTCCATATTAGAAAATATTGATTTTAATTTCAATAATTTCTCTCTAGTTAAATTTTCTAAAACTGTAATTTTATTGTTTGCATATTTATCGTAAATAGCTGCAACTAAAGCACCACTACTTCCTACTCCATATCCTTGCGGAATACTAGAATCGAAATACATCCCTGATTTAACATCATTTTGTAATTCAGCAATATTAAAAGTTACCAAATCTGGTTGTTCGGTTTGTAATTGCTCTAAATATGTAACAAACTTCACTAAACTTTCATTCGATTTTTTAGCTTCTTCTGAAGGATTTTCATCTGCTTTTAACGCACCTTTATAAAAATTATAAGGTATAGAAAGCCCTTTAGAATCTTGAATGATTCCGTATTCTCCGAAAAGTAATATTTTAGAATAAAAAAGCGGTCCTTTCATGTTTTAGTATACAGTTTACAGTATTTTATACTTAGTTATCTTTAGTAAAGATACAAATTAATTTAAATCTTTATTATCAATTGTTAATTATCAATTATTAATTGTTAATTATTAATTAGCAACTGACTACCATTTCCAATTTCGTCACAAATATACTGACCATTTTGACAATAGCCAACTAATTCGTTCTGAATAAATTGCAACACTTTTTCTTTCACAGATGAAGGATACAAAACGTGCACATTTGCACCAGCATCTAATGTAAAACACACAGGTGTTTGCGTTTCATTTCTGAATTTCCAAATTTTATTAATTATTTCCAAAGTATTTGGTTTCATTAGAATAAAATAAGGCATTGATGTCATCATCATAGCGTGTAATGTTAACGCTTCACTTTCTACCAAACTCATAAAATCCGTTACATTTCCCGATTCTAATAACGCAACAATTTTTGCAATATTGTCATGTGCTTGCTCAAAACGTTGTTCAGCAAACGGATGATTATGCATTAAATTATGCCCAACCGTACTTGAAACTTGTTTTTCTCCTTTATCTACTAATAAAATAGTATCTTGAAAATTATGAAAATTCGAATGAATAGCATCAAATTCTACACCAAATAAGTCGGAACTATTTTTAATTGTTACATTTTCTCCCCAAGCAACCACATTTCCTTTAATGCTTCTACATGCACTACCCGACCCTAAACGTGCTAAGAAAGATGATTTTGCATAAAAATATTCTTCAGAAATTTCGGGTTGAATGGCTTTTTCCAAACTCATAATATTCATCGCAATAGCTGCCATTCCAGATGCAGAAGACGCTATTCCAGAACTATGTGGAAACGTATTTTGGGTATCAATTACAAAATGATATTCTTTTAAATACGGACAATACGGATAAATTCTCTCTAAGAATTTTTGGATTTTTGGTTTGAAATCTTCTTTTGGCTTTCCTTCAAATAATAAGTCGAAAGAAAAATTTTCTTTTTCATCTTTTGAAGTTATCGCTACAGAAGTAATTGTTTTACAATTTTTCAATGTAAAACTTATTGAAGGATTAGCAGGAATTTGATCGCCATTTTCCTTTTTACCCCAATATTTAACTAATGCAATATTACTTGGCGCACTCCAAGAAAATGAAGCCTTTTCAATTGAATTATAATTTGAAAGAATAAAATCTTTATCCGTGAACATAAAAAAATTTTTGACAAAGATAAAAAAGGAAGTTAGAAGTCAGAAGATAGAAGTCAGAAGTTTTAATATCTTTGAATAAAATTTTTAAAATGAAGAAATATCTACGAATTTTATATTGCATCACTGTTTGTTTAACGGTTGGTTTTTTATCTGGAAAAATCACTCAATCTTCTATCAACACTTGGTATCCAACTTTGATAAAACCAATTTTCAATCCACCGAATTGGATATTTGCACCCGTTTGGACCATGTTATACATTTTAATGGGAACTGCTGCTGGATTAATTTGGAATGAAATGGAATCCCAAACAAAAGAAGTTAAAAACGCTTTGAAATATTTTGTTTTTCAATTGGCTTTAAACGCTTTATGGTCGTACTTATTTTTTGGATTACAAAATTTACTATTAGCTTCTATTGAAATTATTTTGTTGTTGTTAGTGATTTTTGAATGCTATAAATTATTTAAACCAATTAATCCAAAAGCAAGTTATATGTTAATCCCTTATTTAGCTTGGGTTTCATTTGCTACACTTTTAACCTTTAGTATTTATTATTTAAATAATTTCTAAATTTTTTATATAATTATCTGATTTTTAACTTTTTAATTAAAAAATTCACTAATTTTGATGTCTTTAATTAAAAACTCTCAATTATGGATAATTATTTACAATTAGCATCTATTGCATTAATTTTTGGAATTATTGGTTATTTGATAGGTAAATTAACTTCTAAATCAAATGTAAATTCTGATAGTAATTTAAAATTTGAATTTGAAAAATGTCTCTTAGAAAAAAAAGACTTACAAGCAGAAGTTGATAAATTAAATTTAGAATTCTATAAAACCAATCAATTTGTTGACACAACAATTTCTCAAAAATCTTTTGATTCTGTATCGGCCAAGGAAATATTAGGAAAAAAAATCAAAGAAAATGATTTAAAAATAGTTGAAGGAATTGGTCCGAAAATAGAAACTTTATTTAATACTTCTGGGATTTTAACTTGGAAAGCTTTAGCAGAATCTTCCATAGACAGATTAAGAGAAATATTAAGCAAAGCTGGAGAACGATATCAAATTTACGACCCAAGTACATGGCCTAAACAAGCTAAATTTGCGTATGAAGGAAAATGGCAAGAATTAAAAGATATGCAAAATTCTTTAGATAGCGGTAGAGAAGTTTAAAATTACAACCAACTATAAGTTGGTTTTTTTATATATTTTCAGCAACAATAAATCCGCTTGTCCAAGCATTCTGAAAATTAAATCCTCCCGTAATCGCATCAATATTCACCACTTCACCAGCAAAATAAACATTTGGCAATACTTTACTTTGCATGGTTTTGAAATTAATTTCTTTTAAATCGATTCCACCTGCCGTTACAAATTCTTCTTTAAAAGTGCTTTTCCCATTGACTTGAAATTCGGCATTGGTTAACTGATTGGCCAAAGCATTGATTTGTTTTTTATTTATATCTGCCCATTTCGAATTTAATGAAATTTCAGAGGCAACAACAATATTTTCCCATAATCGTTTAGGGAAAGAAAACGGACAAAATTTGCCAATTAGTTTTTTATTATTTTCCTCTTTAATTTCCTTTAATTGTTCAATAGCTTCATCAAATGAAACCTCATCTAACCAATTGACTTGAAGTACAAAACAATATTTTTTATCAAATAATTCACGTGCTCCCCAAGCTGAAAGTCGTAAAATACCAGGACCAGACAAACCCCAATGCGTAATTAATAAGGGTCCAGAAGCTTTTAATTTAGCTCCGCTCCGTTCGGCTTTGCCTCGGGTTGAATTTTTCACTTGCACACTCGCATGCGCGGAAAGCCCCATTAAATCTTTAATTCGTTTATCGGAAATATTAAAAGTGAAAAGTGAAGGAACTGGAGACACAATTTCGTGACCCATTTCATGTAATAGTTCCCAAATTTTTGGATTGCTTCCTGTGGCAACCACAATTTTATCTGCTAGAAAAACATCATGTTGAGTCTCAATTTTCCATTGTTCGTCTTTATTAAAAAACAACGATTGCACACTTTGAGATGTAAAAACTTTGATCCCTAATCGTTTTACTTCTTTTTCAAAACAATCAATAATCGTTTGTGAAGAATCAGTAACAGGAAACATTCTTCCGTCTTCTTCAATTTTTAATTCGACACCTCGTTTTTCGAACCATTCAATGGTATCACCGGAGCAAAATTGCGAGAACGGACCTTTTAATTCTCTTTCGCCACGTGGATAAAATTTTACTAATTCATTCGGAACAAAACAAGCATGCGTTACATTACAACGACCGCCGCCAGAAATTTTAACCTTCGTTAAACATTCCTTACCGCGTTCTAATATTGCGACTTTTAACTTCGGATTTTTCTCTACAATATTAATCGCAGAAAAAAAACCAGCCGCGCCACCGCCAATAATTATGATGTTGTATGATTGCATCTAAAGCCTCCTTCTATCTCCCTCCAAAGGAGGGAAGAATTGTTATTGTAAATTTTTAATTTATTTTAAAACCTAATAGCCTTTAGAAACCTGTTAGGCCTGATTTATATATAAAATCGGCTAATTGACAAATTGTCTAATCGACACATTACAAAGTTTCTTTCAACCATTTGAAAAACTCACCTTGCCAAACCAACGCATTTTGTGGTTTTAACACCCAGTGATTTTCATCTGGAAATAGCAAAAACTTACTTTTGATTCCTTTTAATTGCGCTGCTTGGAATGCTTCTTGACCTTGACCAATTG
Organism: Flavobacterium urocaniciphilum; assembly: GCF_900110615.1. Taxonomy (GTDB): domain Bacteria; phylum Bacteroidota; class Bacteroidia; order Flavobacteriales; family Flavobacteriaceae; genus Flavobacterium; species Flavobacterium urocaniciphilum. The sequence goes on along the minus strand of NZ_FOEI01000002.1, from coordinate 110,985 downwards.
GCACACGATAATCTTTTCCACCTTGAATAATCATGATTGGTGTATTCCAATTGTTAACCAATTTAATCGGGTTGAATTCGTTATATGTTTTTTGAGCAATTTTATTATCTTTTTCCCAATAAGCTCCACCTGAATCCCAATTTGTAAAGAAAACTTCTTCTGTTGTTCCATACATACTTTCTGTATTGAAAATTCCACAGTGAGAAATAAACGTTTTAAAACGGTTTTTATGAATTCCCGCTAATTGAAATACCGAATACCCTCCGTAACTCGCACCAACAGCTCCAAGTCGGTTTTTATCTACATACGCTTCTTTTGAAATATCATCGATTGCTGCTAAATAATCGTCCATTACTTGTCCGCCCCAATCTCCTGAAATTTGTTCGTTCCATTTCACCCCATGCCCTGGCATTCCTCTTCTGTTCGGAGCCACTACAATATAGCCTTGAGAAGCCATTAATTGAAAATTCCATCTGAAAGAATAATATTGTGTTAAAGCACTTTGTGGTCCACCTTGACAATATAAAAGTGTTGGATATTTTTTAGTTTTATCGAAGTTTGGTGGTAAAATTACCCAAACAACCATTTTCTTACCATCAGTAGTAGTTACTATTCTTTTTTCAGAAGTACATTTTGCAATTTTTGAATAAAATTCATCATTTACTTTAGTTATTTGTTTCCAAGATTTTTTAGTTAAATCATAAGAAAAAACTTCAGTAGCCATTGTATGAGAAGTTCTAGTTACTAAAACAGAAGTTCCCGAAAATCCAACAAATCCACTTACATCAAAATTCCCATCTGTTATTTGAACAACTCTAACAGCAATTCTTGCTAAACCAGGGAAATTAACCTCAAACAATTGTTTTGTTCCACCAACTGGTGCAATAAAATATACTTTTTTACCATCTTTACTCCATAAGAAGCTATCAACCGTACCGTCCCAACTAGCTGTTAAATTGATATCCATTCCTTTATGACGCACAATAATATCATTTTTATCAGCTTCATAACCATCACGTTTCATTTGCAACCAAGTTAAATCTCCTTGAGGCGAAAAAGATGGATGCGTATCGTAACCTAAATTAGTTTCCGTTAAATTTCTAGTTTTTTGCGTATTGATATCGTATTCATACAAATCGGTATTTGTACTTAAAGCGTATGCAGTTCCTGCTTTTTTCTTACATACATAAATAACTTTAGTTCCATCTGGAGACCAAATATAATCTTCATCTCCACCATGTGGTTTTTGAGGCGAATCATAAGGTTCGTTTTTCATGATGTCGATTGCTGGCAAAACATTTTCTGTTTCTGAACCAATAGTTTCAATAAAAACATGATTATGCGTACCATCATTCCAAGTATCCCAATGACGATAATCTAAGTTATCATATACCTGAGCAGTTGTTTTGGTTAATTCAGGATATAAATCAGAACCCAATAATTTTTCTACTTTAACAGCATTATTTAACAATTTTTCTTTACCAGACGGAGAAATATTTTTATCAGCAACCAATCCGTCAATTTTCTCTAATAATGTAGCATTTCCTCCACCAACAGGCACAGAATAAAACTTTGAAATGATTTTATTTTCTTGAATGTTTGGTGTTCCTACTTTGTATATTAAAGATTTTCCATCTTTAGAAATTCCAATTGGAGTTACTCTACCAATTTGCCATAATTTTTCTGGCGTTAAATTTTCCTGAGCGTTTGCATTCATAGTAACAATACTGAAAATGAGAAAAATATACTTCTTCATGGTTATAAATTTTAAAACGAGGTTAAAAGTAGCACTTTTTTCAAAAAATATGCCTATTTTCACACACTAAAATAAAAACAAACTTTCGTATCGTGAAAAACAACAAACTTTTTATACTGATTATCGTTTCGCTAGTTATTGGTGTGGCTTTAGGAGGAATTGTACATTATCAATTTCAAGATTCAATTGAAACATTTTCTAAAAATATTAAACTTCTTGGAACCATATTCATTCGTTTAGTTCAAATGATAATTGCACCTTTAGTATTTTCAACATTAGTAGTTGGAATTGCCAAAATGGGTGATATGAAAATGGTAGGAAGAGTTGGTGGAAAAGCCATGGCTTGGTTCATTTCTGCTTCGCTGATTTCTTTATTATTAGGAATGGTTTTAGTTAACTTTTTCGCCCCAGGAAAAGGAACCTCAATTCGATTAGACGATACTTCTGCAGCCTCAGAATTAGTTGAAAATTCAAAAGGTTTTTCATTAGAAGAGTTTGTAAAACACGTTATCCCAAAAAGTTTATTTGAAGCTTTTGCAACAAATGAAATTTTACAAATTGTAATTTTCTCAATCTTATTTGGTGTGGCTTTAGCAGCATTTAGCAAAAAAGAAGCAAAACCAATCATTAAACTACTTGACACTACTGCTCACGTAGTTTTAAAAATGGTTTCTTACATCATGTGGACCGCTCCATTAGGAGTTTTAGGAGCCGTTGCAAGTGCTATTGCGAAACACGGATTTGAAGTATTTACATTATATGCCAAATATTTAGGAGCCTTTGTTATTGGAATTTTAGTCTTATGGTTAATTTTATTAGCAGTTGGCTATTTAATTTTAGGAAAGCGTTTATTTACATTATTAGAAAGAATCAAAAGTCCATTATTAATTGCATTTTCAACCACTAGTTCAGAAGCTGTTTTCCCTAAAATGGTAGAAGAATTAGAACGTTTTGGATGTCAGCCGAAAATTGTTTCGTTCACTTTACCTCTGGGTTATTCTTTTAATCTTGACGGAAGTATGATGTACATGACATTTGCTAGTATTTTTATTGCTCAAGTTTACGGAATTGACATGTCGATTCCTGAACAATTAACCATGTTGTTAGTTTTAATGCTTACTAGTAAAGGTGTTGCTGGAGTTCCTAGAGCTTCATTAATTGTAGTTGTAGCAACATGTGCGATGTTTGGTATTCCACCAGAAGGAATCGCATTAATTTTACCAATTGACCATTTTTGTGATATGGCAAGAAGTATGACAAATGTATTAGGAAATGCACTTTCTACTGCCGCAATTGACAAATGGGAATCTAAATCAGAAGAAAATGAAGGAGCAATTTAATATATTTCAAAACATAAAACTTAACTTTTTATTACAAGCCGTAGAAGGAGAAGAAAAATTTCGCTTTTCTAAATTATTCAATCCTGAATTTTATATTAATTATGAAGTTGGTGGTGTTTCTATCGGTATTTGGTTAGTTTTATTTATTGTTTTTGCCGAAACTGGATTATTCGTTGGGTTCTTTTTACCTGGCGATAGTTTATTGTTTTTATCTGGAATCTATTGCGAAAAATTAGCAGAACCGCTTACCTTTTTACCGGAAGGATATCAACCTGTATTTTTAATTGCTGGATTAATTGCTATTGCTGGAATCATCGGAAATGCATTTGGATATTGGTTTGGCGCAACTTATGGAAAAGGTTTATACAATAGAAATGATAATTTTGTATTTAAGAAAAAATACCTATATCAATCGGAAGACTTTTTTCAAAAACATGGTGCAAAAGCCATTATTATTGCTCGTTTTTTACCAATCGTTAGAACTTTCGTACCAATTATTGCCGGAATCGTTCATATGAAAAAGAGCAAGTTTATGCTTTATAATATTTTAAGCTCTTTCTTATGGTCGTTCATTTTAGTGTGTTCTGGTCATTATTTATACCAAATTTGTTTAGAGCAATTTAATATCGACTTAAAACATTATATCGAATATATCATCCTTACTTTAATTCTAATAACAACATTACCTTTAGTAATGAAAGCTATCAAATCGAGAAAATTGAAAAATGAAAGCAATAAAATGGATGATGAATTATAAAAAAAGGACCAAAATTTAAATTTTGGTCCTTTTTTTTATAACTATAAATATTTCTTTAATTCTTTCTTTAGGTTATTCGTTTTTGGTCCAACTGAATCTGAATTAACTAATTTTCCTTCTTTATCAAAAATCATATATCGCGGAATAGTTGACACATTCAAATCTAATAACCATTTCGACGCTTTTGGATTTACAACTAAGAAAGAGAGTGTTTCTGGCAATTTTTCAAATTCGGTAGTTTTTTTCCAATTATCAAATACTGTATCGATAGATAAATAAATGAAAACAACATCTTTCATTTCTTCTTCATTAATCATTTTTAGAGAATATGGCAAAGCTTCACGACAAGGCGCACACCAACTAGCCCAGAAATCTACAAAAACAACTTTTCCTTTATTTATTTTTAGTAATTCGTCAATTGAAGTTTCTTTTTTGTTTTTATCAAACAAAACCAACTTATTATCAATTTGTTTTAAATCATTAGTTTCTAATAAATTATCTTTTTCAAATTGGTTCAATAATTCTGCATCATCACAATATTTTTTAAATTTTTCAAAATACAGTTTTACATCTAAATCATTTTTAAATGCTAATCTTTGCAACACATTAAACAATATAAGGGTTTTAATTTTTGAACTAAAAAGTGTTGAGTTTTCAACCTTAGAAAACATATCTTTATAGTCGACATTTTTTCTTTCCATGTTAAAGTTTTTCATTTTACCATCTATTTCCATTTTATTTGTTTCAATAGTTTTGGTAATAGTAACCCCAATTTCATTTTCTGCGTAATTCAACACATAAAACCCAAAAGATTTCAACCCTAACAATTCATCTGATTGTAATTCATTTTCAAATTCTTTAAAATTGGTATTGGAAATATTTTTAAGATAAAGCATTCCATTTTTATAATACAAATTAGCCAATTCATCAGAAATTAAATCTTTAGATTTTAAACTATCTATTGTTGATTTTAATTTTACTTTATATTTATCATTTTGTTCTGAATATAATTTTCTGTTCTTTTCAGGACTTTTTTTACTGTCTTTCACAAACTCGTAATAAGTTATTGGATAATATAAATTTGTTTGTGTTTCAAAATTCACATCAAATGGTTTTGTTTCTCTATTAAGTATTGTAAAAAAAGGATACCCTTTTTCATAACTAATTTCAACTTCATCACCTTTTTTCAGTTTCACTACTGCAGTTTTGTTTGTTTCAATAAAATTATGATATAACAGAACAGAATTATCCTTTGGCAAATAGGAAAATTTGAAAGCTTGAGTTTGGTTTTTCACATCTATATCAGTCTTTTTGATACCTAAATTATCAATAAAAGAAACCATTGAAGCTAATCGTTTAACATCTTTAGATTCGTTTGATTTAATAAAATAATCACTTTGTTTAAAAACTAAAGTAATCGAATCAGACTTCTGTGCAAACATGAAAGAAGTAAAAATTAAGGCAAAAAATATTTTATTCATTTTGTAAGTTTTTATTTATAACGCAAAAATCAATATTTATTATGTAACTCCAAACAAATTCTTATTTTTACATCAATATTTTTTTTGAAATCATTATGCAACTTAGCTTTTGGGAAATAAAAAACTGGTTTTCAAACGTAGATTATACGATCGTTGGAAGTGGTATTGTGGGCTTACATACTGCCATCCGACTACGTGAACGATTTCCGAATGCTAAAATTTTAGTTTTAGAGAAAGGTATTTTACCTCAAGGTGCTAGTACAAAAAATGCAGGTTTTGCCTGTTTTGGTAGTGTTTCAGAAATTATAGACGATTTAAAAACACATACTGAAGAAGAAGTTATTCGATTAATAGAAAAAAGATATGCTGGACTTCAATTATTAAGAAAAAATCTTGGTGATGACGTTATCGACTACAAACCTTTTGGAGGATATGAATTATTTCTAAAAGATAACGAATCGTTTTATAATGAATGTGTAGAAAAAATAACCTTTATAAACGATATCGTAAAACCGCTTTTTAAACAAGAAGTATACACCAAAGTTGTAGACCGATTTAATTTTCAAAACACGTTTGACTATTTAATTTTTAATGCTTTTGAAGGTCAAATCGATACAGGAAACATGATGCAAGCTTTGCTTAAAAAAGCGATTCAAAATGATATTCTAATTTTAAATCAACAAACCGTAACTCAATTTGAAGATTTAAATGATTGTGTGGAAGTGGTAACTAATGAAGTTAGTTTTAAAACTAAAAAACTATTTTTTACAACAAATGGTTTTGCCTCAGAATTAACAAATAATCAAGTAAAACCAGCTAGAGCACAAGTATTAATTACAAAGCCTATTGAAAATTTAGACATCAAAGGCACTTTTCATTTAGATCAAGGTTATTATTATTTTAGAAATATTAATAATAGAATTTTATTTGGCGGTGGAAGAAATTTAGATTTTGAAGGTGAAACAACAACCGAATTAACCACAACCGAATTAATTCAAAAACGCTTGGAAGATTTGCTAAAAAATGTAATTTTGCCAAACACCCCTTTTGAAATTGAACATCGATGGAGCGGAATTATGGGTGTAGGTAATCAGAAAAAACCAATTGTAGAACAAATTAGCAACAACGTATATTGCGGCGTAAGAATGGGCGGCATGGGAGTTGCAATTGGAAGTTTAATTGGTAAAGAATTAGCAGATTTAGCATAAAATGGCAGGAAAAAAACCAACCCCAAAACCTAAAACAAAATCTACATCAACTGAAAAAAAAGGCTTTTTTGGTAAACTTATGCGTTACTTTTGGAAGGCTTTTATGTGGTTTAACATCATCAGTTTATTTTTTGTTGTACTTTATAAATTCGTTCCTGTTCCTTTTACACCTTTAATGGTAATTCGTCATTTTGAAAATTCTGCAGACGGAAAAGACATTGATACCAAACACGATTGGGTTCCTTTAGAAGATATTTCCAAAAACTTACAAAAAGCGGTTATTGCTAGTGAAGATGGCACATTTTTCGAACATAGTGGTTTCGATTTTAAAGCCATGAAAAAAGCAGCTGAAGGAAATTTCAAAGGAAAAAAATTGAAAGGTGGTAGTACCATTTCACAACAAACAGCCAAAAATGTATTCTTATGGCAAGGAAGAAGTTATTTACGAAAAGGATTAGAAGCGTATTATACTTTTTTAATAGAATTAATTTGGGGTAAAGAACGTATTTTAGAAGTCTATTTGAATAGTATTGAAATGGGTGATGGAATTTATGGGGCTCAAGCTGCTACACAACATTGGTACAATAAAGACTGTAAAAGTTTAACAAGAATGCAAGCAGCAGGTATTGCCGCAATATTACCAAATCCGAGAAGATTTAAACCAAATGGTTCTGCCTATATAAGTAGAAAGCAAGCTAAAATTGCTAGATATATATTAATGGTTAAATTAAAGTATTAACCTAAAATTGCCTAAAATGAAGACTGTATTAATAACCGGCGCTGGTGGAGGAATAGGCAAACAAACTGCTATATACTTTGCAAAAAACAATTGGAATGTACTCGCTACTTCTTTACATCTTGATCATACTAAAGATATTAAACATCTACCAAATATTTATTGTTATGAATTGGATGTTACTTGTTCGGAAAGTATCACCAATGCCTCAAAAATTATTTTAGAAAATCATCCAAAAATTGACACTATCATTAACAATGCAGGAATTGGATATAGAAGTTTTGTAGAACTTTCTGAAGATGAAAAAATTGACGATATCGTAAAAGTAAATTGGTTAGGTGTGGTAAAAATGTGCCGTGCTTTTATTCCTGTTTTCAGACAACAAAATTTCGGACAATTTATTAATATTACTTCTGTTGCTGGATTAGTAAATTTACCTTTAGGAAATTTTTATCATTCCACAAAACAAGCCGTTGAAAGCTTTTCAGAATGTATGGCGTATGAATTAATTGATTTCAACATTAGTGTTTCTACCGTTCAATTTGGAAATGCACCAACTTCATTTCAATCAAACGTAACAAAATGTGGTGGTACAGAAATTTGTTCGTACAATAAATTGATGGATAAAATCTCTACTTTATTAGAAAATAAATCAGGTAAAAATGCCGATTTACCTCAACAAATTGTAGAAAAATTATTCTCAATTGCAGAAAACCCAAATAAAAGCTTTAGAAGATATACCATTGGTTTCGATGCTAATTTGATGAAAATTTTAAGACGTCGTTTAGGCTACAGAATGTTTAATTTCATAATCCGTAGATTTACGCTTTAATCGTTTTAGAAAAGAACTTACCCTATTCAGAAATAAACTCTAATTTATTTTCTAGAAAATGTTGTACTTTGCCTTACATAAACAATGAGATTAAAGGCATTATATATTATTCTTCTAATTTGGGCACCTTTCATTTTTGCTCAAACACCAGTAATTACTCAAATTTCTGAGTTTGACGGACTTCCCGATTCTGAAATTTACGACATCATTGAAGACCAAAAAGGATATGTTTGGATTGGAGCCAACAAAGGCTTGTATCGTTATGACGGAAAAACGTTTCAATTATTAACTAATCAAACCAAACGAGGCTTATCGGTTTTTGGATTACAAGAAGATGCAAAAGGTACCATTTGGTGCAATAATATTTCAGGACAATTTTTTTATGTAAAAAACAATCAATTAAATTTATTTATTGATTTAAACCAATACATTCACGGACAACTTTCTGAATTTTTAATTTTCGATAACAAGCTTTTAGCTTTAACAGAAAAAGGAGTGATTTCTGTTGATATTACTACTAAAAAAACAACTCTTTATCCAGATTCAACATTAGAATCTAAAATGTTTGGAAATCCATTTGTATTTAATAATGAATTTTATTTTACTCATGGTGGTCAAATTCGAAAACTTCAAAACAATTCAACTACAACTGGATTTTCGTTAAGCAAATCGGACAAAATCAAATTCTATCAAACGTTTGGAAATGAAAAAGATAAATTCGTAATTGTTATAAGTGATAAAAATGAAATTTTTAAACTAAACGGATCAAAAAACACATCTCTTAAACTTCCAGAACAACTAGAAAAAAGCACTATTGTAAGATGTATTCTTCATAAAAATCAGTTTTGGTTTGCTACGTACAAAGGCGTTATCGTTTGTGAAGAAAAAAACAACCAATTAATTTACAAAGACACGTATTTAAAAGAGTATTTCTTTTCAAAAATCATTATTGATAAGAACGAAAATATTTGGATGAGTTCTACGCAAAAAGGGTTATTTGTAATTCCGAATTTACACATTCAAAAACTAAATGATTTACCCAACAATATTACCTGTTTAGCAAAACTAAATGCAACCCATTTAGCATTCGGCTGCAATAATGGCACAATCGGAATTCAAAATATTTCAACAAATAAATCAACTCTTTACACATTACCAATTACTAAAAAAGTAACCAAATTGCTTTTGCATGAAAAGTCGAATTGCTTACTAATCAGTTCAGAAGAAAATGGTTTTATTTTAAATTTAAATAACGGAATTTGCTATACCGTTCCAGAACTTGGTTTTGCAAAAGATTTATGTTGGCTTAATGAAAATACAATCATAAAATGTGTTTACAACACTTCTGTTACTGTTCAAATTCCAATTTTGAACACCATACAATCGAATAATAAAACGAATACAAAAATTACTTTTTCAAAAGATAAAATACAAGTAAACACCTCTACAATTCGAGCAAAAAGATCTTATACTTGTGCTTCAAAAAACAACAATACTTATATTGGATTTGTAGACGAATTGATGTTGAACAACACCAAACCAATTAAAAACAATTCGAAATCAATTTTTGCAACTGATTTAGAAAATACGCAACATAACTTATGGCTTTCGACTTTCGAAAATGGTATTTTTGAAATTGATCAACAAAAAGTAATCCAACACATTAATACAACTAACGGATTACTTTCCAATTATGTTACCAAATTAAAATCGGACAAAAATTTACTTTGGATTGCTACCGACAAAGGTTTGCAATTGTATAATGAAACTACAAAAAGTTTTAAAAACATATTGAAAAATGACGGTTTAGAAACATATGATTACACCGATTTAGAAATAATTGGCACTAAATTATTTTTACTTTCTAACAAAGGCTTGTATGTAATTGACACCCAAAAAGTATTTAAAAAAATTAATACTCCAAACGTATATATTCAGAACATATATTGTAATAATTCGAAAATAGCTTTTACTAAAAATGTATTTTCTTCAGAAGAAAATTCTTTTAAAATAGAATTTAACACAACTGGATTTCAACATGAATCGTTTGTAAATTTTGAGTATCGATTAAAAGGAAATTCTAACGATTGGATTGCATTAGAAAAAGGCGTAAGAAAATTGTATTTCAATCAATTAAATGATGGAAAATATGTTTTCGAACTTCGATTAAAAGACGAAAACAATCAATATTCAGAAATTGTAAAATTTGAATTTGAAATTCAACCGCCTTTTTGGAAAAGAACTTGGTTTATCATTTTATGCCTTTTAACATTAGGATTATTAACGTATTTCTATTTCAGATACCGAATTAAAAAAGCAGAAAATTTCAAACAAAAAGAATTAGAAGCGGCGTATGCCAAACAAGAATTGATTTATTCGCAATTAGAAAATCTTCGTTCGCAAATGAATCCACATTTCATTTTCAATGCGTTAAACTCTATTCAAGAATTTATTATTAGTAATGAAAAAGAAGTTGCCAGTGAATATTTAGTAAAATTCTCGAGATTAATTCGAATTTATTTAGAACACAGTCGAGAACAAGAAGTGTTACTTTCTGAAGAAATAAAAGCCTTAAAAATATATTTAGATTTAGAAAAAATCCGTTTTGAAGATAAACTTGAATATGAAATTGACTGTTCAAAAGAAATTGAAAATCAAGTAATTTATTTGCCTTCATTATTTATTCAACCTTATGTTGAAAACGCACTAAAACATGGTTTACTACATAAAAAAACAGATCGAAAACTGAACATTCAATTTAAAATTGAAAATAAAATATTAGTGATAAAAATTGAAGATAACGGCATTGGTATTACGGAAGCAATGAAAATAAAACAACTGAGAAATCCGAGTCATCAATCGTTTGCAACTTCGGCTAATCAGAAAAGAATTCAACTTTTAAATCAAAACCGAAAAAATAAAATAGAAGTTCATACTGAAGAAATTATAGAAAACAAAGAAGTAAAAGGTACTTGTGTAACTTTATTAATACCGATAGAAATATGAAAGCGATAATTATTGACGACGAAAATAAAAGTAGAAAAGTTATACAAACGTATTTAATTGAAAATTGTAAAGATTTCGATTGTATTTTAGAAGCTGAAGATTTAGAATCTGGTGTTGCTTTAATAAAATCGGAAGCGCCAGACGTTGTGTTTTTAGATATTGAAATGCCAAAATATTCTGGATTACAAATTTTAGAATTTTTACAACCAGAAGAAGTTAATTTTCAGCTTATTTTTATAACTGCTTATAACGAATATGCCATTCAAGCTTTTAAATTATCGGCTGTTGATTATCTTTTAAAACCATTGGATAAGCAAGAATTTATTCAAGCTGTAGCAAAAGCAAAACAAGCCATAGAATCGAAAGAAGTTTCAACACAAATTGAAGATTTAAAACGAGTTTTTCAGCAATTGGCTTTAAACAAAATTGCTTTAGAAATTCCGAAAGGAATATTGTTTACTTCCCACGACGACATACTTTATTTTGAAGCTGATGGCATGTATACTACTGTTTATTTGAAAGGAAAAGAACCACAATTAATTTGCAAACCCTTAAAACATTTTGCACAACAATTGGAAACAAAATCGGTGTTTTACAAACCGCATCGCTCCTATTTAATTAATCTTAAATATTTGAAAGAATTGTCTAAAAAAGATGGTTTTTACTTGGTAATGGAAAACAATAAAAGTATTCCGTTAGCGAAAGAAAAGAAAGATGAATTTTTAATTTTAATTAACGACATTTTTTAAAGTTACGTTTTAGAAAGAAAATCGTACAATTCAGAAAAAAACTAAAAATTATATATAGAATACCCAAGAAATTTGTCTCAAATAAACTATACTATTATGAGACAACAATTACTTTCACTTTTCGCTTTATGTGCCTCTTTTTTGAGTTTCGCACAAATTCCAACAAACGGATTAATAAAGGATTACAAATTTACTAACGGATCAATTTCTAGTGATACTAACACAACTTTATTTGCTGGTACACCAACATTAGTTCCAACTGGAAGTTCAAGAACTATAACAACAGACAGAAATAATGAATCTAATAAAGCAATTGTTTTAAACGGCGATTCATTTTTAGCTGGTGGTACAAACGCATCATCTGTTAATAATTATTCTATTAGTTTTTGGGTTAAAACAACTACAAACGAAAGTCCGAAAAGATACATTTTTGACCAACATAATACTGCTTCAAATCCAGCCGGATATAGTGTTTCATTGAAAGATGGTAAAATATACTTTAATGGACAAATTAGTTGGAATTTCGGAACCAATGGAAATAATAGCGGAGTAAGACAAGTAATAAGCGCTCCTATTAATGACGGACAATGGCATCACGTAGTTTGTACCGTAAATTCTACAAGTTCTGGAATGATGGCTGGTGGATTAATTCAATATACTTTAACCTATACTTATAAAATGTATGTGGACAATGTATTAACTGGAACTGATGCTGAAACTGATTATGCTTCTGGACCAACAACTGATCCCTACAGTGTAAGAGCGATAACTCCAACAAAACAATTAGTGATTGGAAAAAGTCCTGATGGAACAAATTTAGATTATCAAGATGGTTTAGACCAAATTAGATATTACGAAATCTGCTTACAACCAGCAGAAATTGAACAATTATTTGCTGAAGATAAGCTATTAACCCCAGTTTTTGTTAACAGTGCTGCATCAGGAAATAATGATGGTACTTCTTGGGCAAATGCTTATACCAATTTACAAACTGCCATCAATGCAACAGTAGCTTCTACTAATGAAATATGGGTTGCAGCTGGAACTTACAAACCAAATGGTACAGCAAGAACCTCAACATTTACCTTAAAATCGAATTTAAAAATATACGGTGGATTTAATGGAACTGAAACCACTAGAGCTCAAAGAAACACAACTCTAAATATTACAAGATTAAGTGGTGATATCTCTGGAAATGACAACTCGACAATTACTGCAACAGAAACTACCAGACAAGATAATGCTTACCATGTAATTTCATTATTAGGAAATATTAGAGATGCTTATTTAGATGGTTTTACAATTAGTAATGGAAATGCAAACGGACCAACATTAACTTCTGGAACTACTTCTGCACAATATTATCATACACGTGGTGGAGCAATTTATTTATTCCCTTATACGCCGTTTGATGCACCATCTATTAAAGTTCAAAATTGTATTTTCGAGAAAAATTCTGGATCTGACACAGGTGTATTTGCAAACTATTTTGCCAATGGAATTTCTAATTTAAGTTTCAATGTAAATATTGAAAATTGTGTAGTAAGAAACAACTATTCTGGAACTAATGCACAAATTTTAATCAATGGTGCCAGTGGATACAGTTGGTATGGAACTGCTAAACTTACAAACACTTTATTTCATAATAATGTAAGCGGAACTGGACCTTCATGTTTATATTTGAGCGCTAGTACTGCAAGTGGCGGTACAGCTTTAGGAATTAATACACAAATAACAAATTGTACTTTTAGCAATAATACGGGAGTAAACGGAAATGTAATTCGAACTGATAATGGAAGTAATAATTACTTTAGAAATTCGATTATTTATGGTAATGGTTCTGTAACTCCTTTAAATATAACAGGAACGGGTGGTCCAGTAATTAACAGTACAAATATTTGTCAAGGTGCACAAATTGGAGGACAAAATATAGATCCGTTATTGAATACAGATTATACGTTGCAAGTAGGTTCACCAGCAATTGACACAGGAGATAACGCATATATTCCAGGTACTATTGTTTATGATTTAGGAGGAAATACGCGAATTAATAACTCAATAGTTGATTTAGGAGTATTTGAATATTATTCTGTTTTAAATTCTGAAGATTTTAATAATACTGCTGTAGTTTCAATTTATCCAAATCCAACTTCAGACCAATTAAACATTATGGTTGATGAAAATATTAAATCGATAAAATTATTTTCATTAGATGGAAAGCAGGTTTTAGAAACTCAAAATACTGTTTTACAAATTCAAGAATTAAACACAGGTATTTATTTTCTATCTTTAGAATTAGAAAATGGAGTAATTTCCAACCATAAAATTATCAAAAAATAAAATTTAAGATTATGAAAATCATTTTACTTAGCATTTACTGTTCTATAATTGGATTAAATATTGTGAATATTAAAGAGTCAAATGTTTACCTTAATTCCAAATCAATTGAAAGTAGTTTTTCGTTAATTAACGACACAAAAGACAAAGTGAGTATTCATACTGGAACTGGATTTGTTAGTTTAAACAAAGGTTCCAAAACGAGTATTGGTTGTAATATTGGCAAAGAAGTTCGTTGGGCAAATGAAGGAAAAAAAGGAGATGTTATTTTCAAAATAGAATCTGAACATTGTGGTAAAACAATAAAACTATCCGAATTCTTAAAGTAATTTTTTTTTATATTTATGAAAGGTCAAGAGTAAATTTATTCTTGACTTTTTTATTTATAAGAGTAACATTTTTTAAATTTATTCTACTTATTAGCAAATCAAAAAATGTAAAAAAATGATAGCACACGAAATAGATTACCATATTTATGGTGAAGAAATGCAATATGTGGAAATTGAATTAGATCCACAAGAAGTAGTAGTTGCCGAAGCTGGCGGTTTCATGATGATGGAAGATGGCATTAAAATGGAAACCATTTTTGGAGATGGAAGCACACAACAAACAGGTTTCATGGGAAAATTACTTTCAGCTGGAAAAAGAGTTTTAACAGGTGAAAGTTTATTTATGACCGCTTTTCAAAATCAAGGAGTAGGTAAAAAGAAAGTTTCATTCGCATCTCCTTATCCAGGGAAAATAATTCCAATTGATTTAAGAGAATATAACGGAAAATTTATTTGTCAGAAAGATGCCTTTTTATGTGCAGCCAAAGGTGTTTCCGTTGGAATTGAATTTTCTAAAAAAATCGGACGTGCCTTATTTGGAGGTGAAGGTTTCATCATGCAAAAAATTGAAGGTGACGGAATGGCGTTCGTTCATTCGGGTGGAACTTTAGCTAAAAAAGTATTAGCACCAGGTGAAGTTATGCGAATTGACACCGGTTGTGTAGTAGGTTATACTCAAGATGTAGATTTCGACATCGAATTTGTAGGTGGTGTAAAAAACACCATATTTGGTGGAGAAGGAATGTTTTATGCAACTTTACGCGGACCTGGAACAGTATATATTCAATCGTTACCTTTTAGCCGACTTGCCGGTAGAATCCTAGCCAACGCTCCACAAAATGGTGGTGGTAAAGAAGAAGGAAGTTTATTAGGTGGTGTAGGTAGATTACTAGACGGAGATAATTTTTAAATAAAAAAGGCTGCCAAATGGCAGCCTTTTTTATTTTATTTCACAAACATTTTAATTCCCATATTGAATAATGTAAAGGCTTGCATATCTACTTGTTCATTAATAATTGCATCAGTAGATTTTCCAGCACCATGACCTGCATTAACATCAATACGAATTAATACCGGATTTGTACCTTTTTGCTTGTCTTGTAATTCAGCAGCAAATTTAAAACTATGTGCTGGTACTACTCTATCATCATGATCTCCTGTGGTAACTAATGTTGCAGGATATGATTCTTCTTTCACATTGTGAACAGGCGAATATCCTTTAATATAATTGAACATTTCTTTGCTTTGCTCCGAAGTTCCATAATCATAAGCCCAACCAGCTCCGGCTGTAAAAGTATGATAACGCAACATATCTAAAACTCCAACCGCTGGTAAAGCAACTTTAAATAAATCTGGACGTTGTAACATAGTTGCTCCAACTAGTAAACCTCCATTTGAACCTCCCTTAATAGCTAAAAATTTAGAAGAAGTATATTTTTGAGCAATTAAGAATTCTGCAGCAGCAATAAAATCATCAAAAACATTCTGTTTCTTCATTTGAATTCCACCATTGTGCCATTCTTTTCCATATTCACCTCCACCACGTAAATTCGCAACAGCGTAAATTCCTCCATTTTCTAACCATACTGCATTAGCAATACTAAATGAAGGCGTTAAGCTTACATTAAAACCGCCATAACCATATAAAATAGTTGGGTTTTTCCCGTTTAATTTTGTTCCTTTTTTATACGTAATAATCATAGGAACTTGTGTCCCATCTTTAGAAGTATAAAACACTTGTTTTGACTCATAATCTTCCGATTTAAAATCAACTTTTGGTTTTTGATATAACGCAGATTTACCTGTTTTCACATCAAATGTATAAATAGAACTAGGAGTAATATAATTCATAAACGTGTAGTACACTATTTTCTCTTCTTTCTTCCCACCAAAACCAGATGCTGTTCCAATACCTGGTAAATTTACTTCACTAATTAACGAACCTTCATAATCGTATTGTTTTACAACAGAAATGGCATCTTTCATGTAATTAGCAAAAATATATCCACCACCAGTTGTTACCGATAAAACATTTTCAGTTTCTGGAATAACTTTTATCCAATTGGATGCTTCTGAATTATTAGCATCAATAATGATTAATTTTTTATTAGGCGCATTATTATTAGTAACAAAATACAACATGCTTCCTTTATTATCTATAAAATCATAATCGAAATCCATAGAGTCAACAATCGTTTTGATTTCAAATTTTTCATTAGATAAATCAACCACATATAATTCATTAGAACTTGTTGCATTCGCAGCCGTAATAACTAAATACCTATTGTCTTCTGTAACTTGACCGCCAACATATCTTCTTTTTTTATCGCCACCAAAAACAACTTTATCTTCTGTTTGCTTCGTACCTAATTTGTGATAATATAATTTATGTTGATCTGTTTTAGCAGATAATTCACTACCTAATGGTTTATCATAACTTGAATAATAAAACCCTTCATTTTTGAACCAAGAAATTCCACTGAATTTTACATCTACTAATGTTTCACCTATTTTTTCTTTAGTAACAGCATTTAAAACAATAACCTTTCTCCAATCCGAACCTGCTTCCGAAATTTGATATGCCACTAAACTTCCATCTTGAGTAAAATTTATTCCTGCTAAAGAAGTAGTTCCGTCTTTTGAAAATGTATTTGGATCTAAAAATATTTCTTCTTTTCCAGACACATCTTTTCGATATAAAACCGATTGATTTTGCAATCCGTTATTTTTATAAAAATACGTGTATTTCCCTTCTACAAATGGTGCAGAAATTTTTTCGTAATTCCACAATTTTTCCATTCTTTCTTTAATTTGTTTTCTGAATGGAATTTGGTCTAAATATTTATAAGTCACCACATTTTGAGCTTTCACCCAATTTTCAGTCTCCTTACTTCTATCGTCTTCTAACCAACGATATACATCATTAATCTCAGTACCAAAATACACATCTTTATGATCTATTTTTTTGGTTACAGGATACTTAATTTTATTCTGAGCCATAATTGATATTGAACTAATTAAAGTTGCAAAAAGAATTGTTCTTCTCATATTTAGTAGTTTTTGTTGTTTTACAAATATAACGGCTATAATTTAAAGTTTACACCTAAAACTATATTTCTTCCCATATTATAAATTCCGTCTGCTTTTAAACGAGATAAATGAGCAATGTATTCTTTGTTTAAAAGATTTGTAGCCGTTAGATACACATTGAAATTTGATTTTTTCAATTCGATATCCGTTCCAATTCCTGAAGAAAGCAATAAATAATTACCTGTTTTTGTTTCGAATTCGCTCACATTATTTTGGTTGAACGTGTAATTGGCTTGCAAGAAAACAAAGCTGTTTTTTATATTTTTCGAAACGTTAAAATTTGCTCTAAAATTGTTTTTCCATTGATTGGCTGGAATTAAAGGTAAATTCATCTTGTTATCTAATTTACCAATAACCATTTCGTAACTGCTAGTCATGTGCAACCAATCGATTTCATGTAAATGCAAGTGAATACCCGTTTCTCCTCCAAATAAAGCAGCATTATTTTGCAAATAGTCGTACACAAAATTATCATCAATGGTGTTGCCGTTTGGTGCAATAAAAATATAATTATTAATGCTGTTATAAAATCCATTCGCAAAAAAATCGAAATGTTCGGCATTATAATCGACATTCAAATCGACTTGAAAATTCTGCTCATTTTTTAAATTTGGATTCCCAATTTCGTAACGATTACTTCCTTCATGCACACCGTTGGATGACAATTCTGATAAGTTTGGCGCTCTGAAACCTGTAGCAATGTTAATTCGAGATGTAATTTTCTCTGTTATTTCCGTTTTGAATCCGACAGAAGCATTAATACTCTCGAAATTTTTATCTAATTTTTGAAAAGATCCTTCTGTACCGATTTCACCAAATTCATGAATATTAACGATTCTGAAATCGTATCGCACACCAAATTGCAACAAACTTTTCTCCATTTTATATTGTGAAGTTCCGAAGAAACCAATATCTGAAATTTTCGCATTTGGAATCAATCGTTCTTCTCCGAAATTTCTATTTTCCTGATTCATTCCTTGAAAACCAATGATTGTTTCGAACTTCCCAAAATCAGGCAAATAATATCTCACATTATAGTTGAACGTTTTTAATTTCATAAACAAAGCCACTTCGTCTGCTGCTTCTAATTCTTTTCGATTATTAAAAACATAACCAGCCGTTGCTTCTAATTTAGAATTTTTGAAAAACACTTTCTGATTAAAACTTAGTAAATGATTTTCAATTTTCTGACTCGGATATAAAGGTGTTCTAAATCGAGCATCTTCAATGTCTTCTTCTGGCAAACCTAAATTCAAATCGTTATAATTGTATCGAAAATCGGCTACATAACGAGACGTTGCATAAGATGTTCCGACTTTAAAATCTTTTTCGATAAAACGTGTATTCACAACTGTTTCACCATTTGGCGTTTGATAATCGGCGTGAGTGGTGTAATTATTTTGGACTAAAAACTTAAATTTATCTTCTGAAGTCTTTAAAGTTACTGAACTATTTGAACCTTGCGTATTACTATTTACTACTTGATTTACAGAAAATTCCGTTTGATTATTAGCTGCATATTTTTCAGGATTGAAAAACAAAACGCCGCCCATAGCATCCGAACCGTATAATAAAGACGCTGGACCTTTTATTATTTCTACACTTTCTTGTCCGTTGGCATTTAAACCTAAACCATGTTCTTCTCCAAATTGTTGATTTTCCAAACGGATTCCTTGTGTATACGTTAACACTCGATTCCCACTTAAACCTCGAATAACAGGTTTTCCAATTGAAACACCAGTTGAAACTACATTTACACCTGGATTAGTTGCAATAGCGTCTGAAAGATTTATAGCTCCTTCATTTTGAATGTTTTTCAAATTGATGTGGTCAATTTTAACTACATTTTCATTTTGTGTTTTATTAAAGATAGATGACACCAATATTTCATCAATATGATGTGCTTCTTCCTCTAAAACCACTACCATTATTTTTTGCTCTTGTTTACCGATTGCAATTTCTTCGGATTTAATTTCAAAATTTTCTTTTTTAAAGATTAAGGTAATTTTCCCAATTGGTAAATTTTTAAGTTCAAACAACCCATTTTCATTTGATTTAGTTTGAATGGCAGCATCTGAAACAAGTACTTCAACATTTGAAAGTACTTCATTGTTTTCGTTTTTAATCACTCCAGAAATTGAATTCTGAGCCAATCCCATAGCTGTAAATCCCATCAATATGATGAGAAAAATATATTTTTTCATTGTGTAAGTAAAAGTTTAAATTGAATAGAATTAAATCGTTTTCGAGATATTCCAACAAACATTAGAAATATTCGATTGCCGATTAAAATGGGTTTCTGATAGTCACTTCAATATGTTAAGAAAGACAAATCAGAAATACTAAAATTTAAACTACAGGTGGACCTCGATGCGAGTAAAATAAAAATTCTTTTTCTTTTACGATAGACTCGTAAGCGTCAGAAAAATGAAATTTAGGTTGTGGTACGAATAGATTTAACACATAGATATCTTCCGATAAAAAGGCCGCGAATTCGAAATCACAAATCGGACAATCTTCATGGTTATCTACTGAAACTTGAGTTTTAGAAGAATGTTTAAAAACAACTTCTTCATGTAAATGATGATGTTCATTATCCATAAAAATATGCAACGACTGATAGCAAATAGCAAATAATATTGCCAAAGCCATTACGACATTTATTTTTAGTTGAATTTTTGAAACCTTCATGATGCGAAAATACTGTTTTATTTTCGAAAAAATGTTAAAAAAAACCATAAAAAAAGAGCTTTAAAAAAGCTCTTTTAATATTATTTGTTTTGAATTTAAACCAAATTATTCGCCACTAAATACTCTGCAATTTGAATCGTGTTTGTAGCAGCACCTTTACGTAAATTATCAGCAACAATCCACATGTTTAATGAATTTGGTTGACTTCCATCTCTACGAATTCTACCTACAAATACATCGTCTTTACCTTGAGAATAAAAAGGCATTGGGAATGTAAATGTATCCACATTATCTTGTACTGTAACTCCAGGAGTTTGACTTAAAATAGAACGAACTTCGCTTACTTCAAAATCATTTTCGAACTCAACATTTACCGCTTCACTGTGTCCACCAACAACTGGAATTCTAACTGCAGTAGCTGTAACAGCGATTGTTTTATCTCCAAGAATTTTTTGAGTTTCACGAACTAATTTCATTTCTTCTTTCGTGTAATCGTTCTCTTCAAAAACATCACATTGAGGAATTGCATTTCTGTGAATTTGGTATTTATAAGCCATTTCACCAGAAGCACCAGCATATTCATTTTCTAATTGTCTCACTGCTTTTACACCCGTACCAGTAATTGATTGGTAAGTAGAAACAACTATTCTTTTAATATCGTATTTTTTATGCAATGGAGCTAAAGCCATAACCATTTGAATAGTTGAACAGTTTGGATTAGCGATAATTTTATCTTCTTTTGTTAATTCTGAAGCATTAATTTCTGGAACGATTAATTTCTTAGTTTCATCCATTCTCCATGCTGAAGAATTATCAATTACTGTTGTTCCAGCTGCAGCAAATTTAGGTGCCCATTCTTTTGAAGTTTCTCCTCCAGCAGAAAATAAAGCGATATCTGCTTTCATATCAACTGCCGTTTGTAAACCAACTACCTTATAAGTTTTTCCTTTGTATTCAATTTCTTTACCAACTGATTTCTCTGAAGCTACAGGAATTAATTCAGTTACTGGAAAATTTCTTTCTGCTAACACTTGTAGCATTACTTCACCCACCATACCAGTGGCTCCTACTACGGCTACTCTCATTTTTTATTTATTTTAATTTGAAAGCGCAAAATTAATAAAATTTCACTAACTTTTTTAACAAAATTTGTTTAATTTAACAATCTGTTGTTTTTAAAACAAATTATTAATTCTAACAATTTCTACTTTAAAACCGTATCTAATAAAGTTACTAATTCTGGTGAAGATGGTCTAGGTGCATCTGCATTAACAATTTTTCCATCAGGTCCGATTAAAATAAATCTTGGAATACCGTTAATTTTATATCCTTGAACAAAATCAGATTTCCAATCTTTATCTGCTAATAATTGGATTCCACCTAAATTTTTATCTGTTACAAACTTATTCCATTTTTCTCTATTGATTTGCTCATCAATTGAAATACTTACAAACTCGATGTTTTTCCCATGATAAGCTTGTTCTGTTTTTTGTAAAAAAGGAATTTCTTGACGACAAGGTCCACACCAAGTTGCCCAAACATCAACATAAACAAATTTCCCTTTTAAATCTTCTAAAGAAGTAAATCCACCTTTATGGTTTTCATATTTAAATGTTGGAGAAGCAGAACCGTTTAATTTTTTTACTTCTAAACTTCCTTTTAAATATTGAGTTAATCCAAATAATTCTTTCTCAGTAGTTTCTTTAAACCTAGCTGCAAAAGTTGCATCTAAATTAGCAGGCATAGAATTGAATATTCCATCTTTAAATTTTTTAACTCCAGCATTTAATTCTTCTTCAGTAGAAACTTTCATCAACTCTTCAATTTGAGCATCTTCATCAGATAAAGTTCTTTTAGCTAAAAAGTTATTTTCATTAGCACCATTCCCTTTAAATGCAATTGTTTTGTCAAAATCTTTATAATCTACAGCAACTTGAAGATCTGATTTACTCGTTAAGTACAAATCTGCATATTGCTCATCTACTTCCAATTTATACATTCCGTCTTTTGCTTCAAAAGTACTGTTGAAATTTCCTTTTTTATCAGCTACAATCATTTGACTAAAACCTCTTGACTTTACATAAATAGTATCTGTAGGTTTATTAGTAATTTTTGCAGAAAATTTAACTTGTGCCGAAGCCGTTAACGAAAATAGCCCTGCAACAGCTGCAAATAAAAATGTTTTGTTGTGTGTCATTTTATAAATTTTAAAAAAATAAAAAGGTAAATATAAATGATTTAAAAATATTATCCCCTAAAAATTTGTTAAGATTATTATTCTTTAGACTGCATAAAATTTAAAATTATTATACTTTTGCACTCGAGACCGAAGGTCGAACTGTTTAAAACAAAAAAATAAAACAAATGTTTAGAAGTTATACTTGTGGCGAGTTAAATGCCTCACATATTAATCAGGAAGTTACTTTAGCGGGTTGGGTACAAAAATCACGCGATAAAGGATTTATGATTTGGATTGATCTACGCGACAGATACGGAATTACACAATTAATTTTAGACGAAAACAGAACAGATAAAACCATTTTTGAAAAAGCAAAATCTTTAGGAAGAGAATTTGTTATTCAAGTAAAAGGAACTGTAATTGAACGTGAGTCTAAAAATCCAAATATGGCTACAGGAGAAATAGAAATTCTAGTTTCAGAATTAACTATTTTAAATGAAGCACAATTACCTCCATTCACTATTGAAGATGAAACAGACGGTGGAGAAGATATCAGAATGAAATATCGCTATTTAGACATCAGAAGAAATCCTGTAAAAAACAGTTTATTATTCCGTCATAAAGTAGCTATGGAAGTTAGAAATTATTTATCTAACCAAGGATTTTGCGAAGTTGAAACACCTTATTTAATTAAATCTACTCCAGAAGGAGCACGCGATTTTATCGTTCCAAGTAGAATGAACGAAGGTCAGTTTTATGCTTTACCGCAATCACCTCAAACGTTCAAACAATTGTTAATGGTTGGTGGAATGGATAAATACTTTCAAATTGTAAAGTGTTTCCGTGACGAAGATTTACGTGCTGATAGACAACCAGAATTTACACAAATTGACTGCGAAATGGCTTTCGTTGAACAAGAAGATATTTTAAATCAATTTGAAGGATTAACCCGTCATTTATTAAAAGAAGTTAAAGGTATTGAAGTAGACAAATTCCCAAGAATTACCTATGAATATGCTATGAAAACATATGGAAATGACAAACCAGATATTCGTTTCGGAATGGAATTTGGTGAGTTAAATGAAGTAACAAAACATAAAGATTTCCCAGTATTTAATGCTGCAGAATTTGTTGTTGGAATCGCTGCTCCAGGATGCGCTTCTTACACAAGAAAAGAAATTGATGCTTTAATTGATTGGGTAAAACGCCCTCAAATTGGAGCAACAGGAATGATTTACTGTAAATATGAATTAGACGGTAGTTTAAAATCATCTGTAGATAAATTTTTCGATCAAGAAGACTTGAAAAAATGGGCTGAAATTACAGGCGCAAAACCTGGTGATATGATTTTTGTTTTATGTGGAAACACAGACAAAACCAGAACTCAAATGTCGGCATTACGTATGGAATTAGCAACGCGTTTAGGATTAAGAAATCCGAATGAATTTGCACCTTTATGGGTTTTAGATTTCCCTTTATTAGAATGGGACGAAGAATCTGGAAGATACCATGCAATGCATCATCCATTTACATCTCCAAAACCAGAAGATTTACATTTAATCGGAACTGAACCAGGAAAAATTAGAGCAAATGCTTACGACATGGTTTTAAACGGAAATGAAATCGGTGGAGGTTCTATTCGTATTCACGATAAAGACTTACAAGCAAGAATGTTCGAATTATTAGGTTTCTCAAAAGAAGAAGCTGAAAACCAATTCGGATTCTTAATGAATGCTTTCCAATACGGAGCGCCACCACACGGAGGTTTAGCTTTTGGATTAGATAGATTAGTAGCTATTTTAGGCGGACAAGAAACGATTAGAGATTTTATTGCGTTCCCTAAAAACAATTCAGGTAGAGATGTTATGATTGACGCACCATCTACAATTGACGACAAACAATTAGAAGAATTAAATATTTCAGTTGTAGTAAACAACTAGTTAAAATTCAAATCAAACGAGAAAAGCGAACTAAAAAGTTCGCTTTTCTCGTTAAAAAACTTGTTTGTTTCAATTAAAATTCTATCTTTGGAAAATTATTAATAATTATTACGCATAATATGCAAACAGGAAAAGTTAAATTCTTCAATGAAACTAAAGGTTTTGGTTTCATCACTAACGAAGATACTGGTAAAGACATTTTTGTTCACGCAACAGGAATCAAGGTTGAAAACTTAAACGAGGGAGACCGTGTTAGTTACGAAGAAGAAGAAGGTAGAAAAGGAATTGTAGCAACGAACGTTGTAGTTATAAACGATTAATTTATCACCATTTAAGCGCTTCCCATAAAGAAGCGCTTTTTTTATGCACTTTTTTCTTATTTAGAATCATTATAAAATATCTTCATTTTCATAAAAATCACTTCTTAATAGGGTTTTAATTTTGATAATACGCTAATACAAATTATTTTTGTAGCTATTATTTAAATTAACTTAAAAATGCAAACTTCACAACATGATTTTGTGCCAATTATAATGCAGGTTTTACTTGCAATTGGCTTTGTTGCTGGTACAATTTTAGTTTCAAACTTATTGGGACCAAAAAGATCTTCTGCAAACAAAGATAAAAGTTTCGAATGTGGAATTGAATCAGTAGGTAACGCTCGTATTCCATTCTCAGTAAAATATTTCTTAGTAGCCATTCTATTCGTATTATTCGATGTAGAAGTAATTTTCATGTATCCTTGGGCCGTTAATTTTAAAGAAATGGGTATGGAGGGATTATTGAAAATGGGTGTTTTTATGATCTTATTACTAATCGGATTCTTCTATGTTATCAAGAAGAAAGCATTAGTTTGGGAATAATTTAGCAATTGAATTATGGAAAAGAATAAAGTAAATATGGTTGATGCTCCAGAAGGACATGTTGGTGAAGGTTTCTTCGCTACAAAATTTGACCAAGTAGTTGGATTGGCTCGTGCTAATTCATTATGGCCATTACCTTTTGCTACATCTTGTTGCGGTATCGAATTTATGGCAACAATGGCATCGCATTACGATTTAGCTCGTTTTGGATCTGAGCGTGTAAGTTTCTCACCAAGACAAGCAGATATGTTACTTGTAATGGGAACAATTTCTAAAAAAATGGCGCCAATTTTACGTCAAGTTTACGAACAAATGTCAGAACCTCGTTGGGTTATTGCTGTTGGTGCTTGTGCTTCTTCTGGTGGTGTTTTTGATACGTATTCCGTTTTACAAGGAATTGATAAAGTAATTCCTGTAGATGTTTATGTTCCAGGTTGCCCACCACGTCCAGAACAAATTGTTGATGGCGTTATGCAATTACAAGAGTTAGTTAAAAATGAATCTCAAAGAAGAAGACATTCTGCTGAATATAAAGAATTGTTAGCTTCTTATAATATAGAGTAATAATGGCTTTAGAATCATTAGACATACAAAATAAATTACAAGAAACATTTGGCGACAATGTGAAGTATTTCAGAACAGAATACGACATGTTTGTTTTTGAAGTTGATTCTGACGTAATTTATAACGTTATTAAGTTTTTAAAAGAAGAACCTTCTTTAAACTTTAATTTCTTAACAGACTTATGCGGTATTCATTATCCAGATAGTCAAGAAAACGAAAAATTTTGCGTAGTGTACCACTTACACAATTGGTTCGAAAACAAAAGAATCAGAGTAAAAACGTTTTTAAACGGTACGAATCCAGAAGTAAAATCTATCACCTCTTTATATAATTGTGCAGATTGGATGGAAAGAGAAACGTTTGATTTCTACGGAATTCAATTCGAAGGACATCCAAATTTAGTTCGAATTTTAAATATGGACGAAATGGTTTCTTTCCCAATGAGAAAAGAATACCCAATGGAAGATTCTGGAAGAACAGACAAAGACGACCGTTTCTTTGGTAGAACCGTTAATAATACAACAATCTAACATGGGAAAAGTAGTACTACCAGCAGATCACAGATATTATAAATATATCGAAGAACGTCACAACGAAGACGGAAGCGAATTAGCTATCTTAAACTTAGGACCAACTCACCCTGCTACTCACGGAATTTTTCAAAACATCCTATTAATGGATGGTGAAAGAATTTTAGATGCAGAACCTACAATTGGTTACATTCACAGAGCTTTTGAAAAAATTGCCGAAAATCGTCCTTTTTATCAAATCACTCCTTTAACAGACAGAATGAATTATTGTTCATCTCCAATCAACAACATGGCTTGGTGGATGACAATTGAAAAATTATTAAATATAGAAGTTCCAAAACGTGCACAATATTTACGTGTAATTGTTATGGAACTTGCTCGTATTACTGACCACTTAATTTGTAATTCTATTTTAGGTGTAGATACAGGAGCTTATACTGGTTTCCTATATGTATTCCAATTCCGTGAAAAAGTATACGAAATCTATGAAGAAATTTGTGGTGCTCGTTTAACTACAAACATGGGAAGAATTGGTGGTTTCGAAAGAGATTGGTCGCCAAAAGCATTTGAATTATTAGATACTTTCTTAAAAGAATTCCCTATTGCTTGGAAAGAATTTGAAAATTTATTTACAAGAAACAGAATCTTTATCGACAGAACTGTAAACGTAGGTGGAATTTCAGCAGAAAAAGCAATGGCTTACGGATTTACAGGTCCAAACTTAAGAGCTGCAGGTGTTGATTACGATGTTCGTATTGCACAACCTTACTCTTCATATGAGGATTTTGAATTCAATGTTCCTGTTGGAAAATCTGGAGATACATATGATAGATTCTGTGTTAGAAATGCAGAAGTTTGGGAAAGTTTAAGCATCATTCGTCAAGCGTTAGATAAAATGCCTGAAGGAAACGAATACCATGCAGATGTTCCTGATTATTACTTGCCTCCAAAAGAAGATGTATACAATAATATGGAAGCCTTAATTTACCACTTTAAAATTGTAATGGGAGAAGTTCCTGTACCAGTTGCAGAAATTTATCATCCAGTTGAAGGTGGAAATGGTGAATTAGGTTTTTATTTAGTAACAGACGGAAGTAGAACTCCATATAGATTACATTTCAGAAGACCATGTTTTATTTATTATCAAGCATATCCTGAAATGATTAAAGGCGCTATGTTATCAGATGCCATTGCAATTTTATCAAGTTTAAATGTAATCGCAGGAGAATTAGACGCTTAAAAATTATGAACTAAGAATTTAGAATTCAGAATCAATTTTCTAACTTCTAAACTCTAATTTCTAAATTAGAAAAAAATGGAAATATCAAATATCAAACAAGAGATAAATATTACTGAAGCGTTAATGACTCGTATTAACGAATTAATCAGTCATTATCCTGCAGATAAAAAGAAATCGGCATTAATTCCAGTTTTACATGAAGTACAAGATGCACATGACAACTGGTTAAGTGTAGAACTTCAACAAAAAGTAGCTGAAATTTTAGACATTCTTCCTATTGAAGTGTATGAAGTTGTTACTTTCTATACGATGTTCAACACTAAACCAATTGCAAAATACATGTTCGAATTCTGTAGAACATCTTGTTGCGCAACTCGTGGTGTAGAAGATTTAATGGAATATGCTTGCTCTAAACTAGGAGTAAAAGAAGGAGAAATTACTTCAGACGGAATGTTTCAAGTAGTGGGTGTAGAATGTTTAGGCGCTTGTGGATATGCTCCAATGTTGCAATTAGGCGATTTTTATCACGAAAAACTTTCTAAAGAATCTTTCGATAAATTAATTGAAGATTGCAAAGCTGAAAAAATAACTTTACACGATAAATAATATCATGGGAAGAAAAATATTATTAGACAAAGCCAATATTCCAGGGATTAAAACCTATGAAGTATACCGCGAAAATGGCGGTTACAAATCAGTGGAAAAAGCATTAACTATGCAACCAGACGACATTACTGAAGAAGTAAAAACTTCAGGTCTTCGTGGTCGTGGTGGTGCCGGTTTCCCAGTTGGAATGAAATGGAGTTTTATTGATAAAAAATCAGGAAAACCTCGTCACTTAGTTTGTAACGCAGACGAATCTGAACCAGGTACGTTTAAAGATCGTTACTTAATGGAATATATTCCTCACCTTTTAATTGAAGGTATGATTACTTCAAGTTACGCACTTGGATGTAATTTATCGTACATCTATATTAGAGGTGAATACATGTGGGTTTTCAAAATATTAGAAAAAGCAATTAAAGAAGCTTATGCTAATGGTTGGTTAGGTAAAAACATCAAAGGTTCGGGTTACGATTTAGATTTATATGTTCACGTTGGTGCGGGTGCATATATTTGTGGAGAAGAAACAGCTTTAATTGAATCTTTAGAAGGTAAAAGAGGAAATCCTCGTATTAAACCACCATTCCCTGCCATTTCAGGATTATGGGCTAACCCAACTGTAGTAAATAATGTTGAATCCATTTCAGCTGTGCCTTGGATTGTAATGAACGGAGGTGCTGAATATGCTAAAATTGGTTTAGAAAGATCTACAGGTACTAAATTAATTTCTGCTTCTGGACATATTAAAAATCCAGGTGTTTTTGAAATTGAAATGGGTATCACTGTAGAAGAATTCATCAATTCAGACGAATATTGTGGTGGAATGATTGACGACAGACCTTTAAAGGCTTTAGTTCCTGGAGGTTCATCGGTGCCCATTTTACCAGCACATTTAATATACAAAACCGCTGCCGGAACAGATCGATTAATGACTTATGAATCGTTATCTGATGGTGGTTTCGCGACTGGATCTATGTTAGGTTCTGGAGGATTCATTGTTTATAATGATACAACATGTATTGTTAGAAATACTTGGAATTTTTCTCGTTTCTATCACCATGAAAGTTGCGGACAATGTACACCTTGTCGTGAAGGAACAGGTTGGTTAGAAAAAATCTTATGGAGAATTGAAAACGGTCAAGGTCGTGAAGAAGATATCGAATTACTTTGGAACATTCAATCTAAAATAGAAGGAAACACAATTTGTCCACTAGGTGACGCTGCTTCTTGGCCAGTTGCTGCTGCAATTCGTCATTTTAGAGAAGAATTTGAATATCACGTAAGATTCCCAGAAAAAATTAAAGATAGAAACCATTTTGTTGCTGAACCTTTTTCGAAAGTACAACATTTAGTAAGCAAACAATCGGTTTAAATAGAATTATTACATAAAAAGATTCTGAAAAGAATCAAACATTTATAACATGAAAGTAACCATAGACGGACAAAGCGTTGAAGTAGAACCAGGAACAACTATCCTGCAAGCTGCTCGTATGATTGGAGGCGATTTAGTGCCACCAGCCATGTGTTATTATTCTAAATTAAAAGGAAGTGGCGGTAAATGTCGTTGCTGTTTAGTTGAAGTTTCAAAAGGAAGTGAAGCCGATCCAAGACCTATGCCAAAATTAATGGCGTCTTGTGTAACAGGTTGTATGGATGGAATGGAAGTAAATAGTAAAAATTCTGAAAGAGTAACAGAAGCTAGAAAATCTGTAACAGAATTTTTATTAATCAACCACCCTTTAGATTGTCCAGTTTGTGACCAAGCAGGAGAATGTAGCTTACAAGATTTAAGCTTTGAACACGGAAAATCTGAAACTCGATTTATAGAAGAAAAAAGAACTTTTGAACCAGAAAACATTGGGGATAAAATTCAATTACACATGAATCGTTGTATTTTATGTCAACGTTGTACAACTTTAGCAGATCAATTAACAGATAAAAGAGTTCATGGAGTTTTAAACCGTGGCGATCATGCGCAAATTTCAACATGTGTTTCTGCGGCAATTGACAATGAATTCTCTGGAAACATGATTGATGTATGTCCGGTTGGAGCATTAACTGATAAAACGTTCCGTTTTAAAAGTAGAGTTTGGTTTAACAAACCATTCAATGCTCATAGAGATTGCGACAAATGTTGTGGAAAAACTACCGTTTGGATGTTTGGTAACGAAATTCAAAGAGTAACTGGAAGAAAAGACCAATACGGAGAAGTTGAAGAATTTATCTGTAACACATGTCGTTTCGATAAAAAAGAAGTTTCTGATTGGACTATCGAAGGACCAAGAAAATTTGAGAAAGATTCTGTAATCAATCAAAACAATTACGTTCGACCTTTAGAAAAAGTAGTTATTGAAACAGAGAAAAACATACTTTTAGGTAGAGATATTGACCGTAAAAAAATTAGTATGACAGGTGTTCCATTAAAAAATACGGATAACTAATGGATAGTGTATTTATCATAGAAAAAAGTGCAATTATTGTTGCAGTATTCGCTTTAACCATGTTAATGGCCATGTACTCAACTTGGGCAGAACGTAAAGTAGCCGCTTTTTTACAAGATCGTGTTGGACCAAACCGTGCAGGTTGGGGTGGATTATTACAACCTCTTGCCGATGGTGCCAAATTATTTACTAAAGAAGAATTTTTCCCAAATACACCAAATAAGTTCTTATTCATTTTAGGGCCATTTATCGCTATGAGTACAGCTTTAATTACAAGTGCTGTTATTCCTTGGGGTGATAAAATCCATGTATTTGGAAAAGATGTTTTATTGCAAGCAACAGACATAGATGTTTCTGTATTATACGTTTTTGGAGTATTATCAATTGGTGTATATGGAATTATGATTGGTGCTTGGGCATCTAACAATAAATATTCATTAATGTCAGCAGTTCGTGCTTCTTCTCAGATGATTTCTTACGAAGTAGCCATGGGATTAGCGATGATTTCCATCTTAATGATGTCGGGTTCGTTATCTTTAAAAGAAATCACAGTAATGCAAGCAAATGACGGTTGGAATATTTTTTATCAACCATTAGCTTTCATTATTTTCTTAATCTGTTCATTTGCTGAAACAAACAGAACACCATTCGATTTAGCAGAATGTGAATCGGAATTAATTGGTGGTTATCATACTGAATATTCTTCAATGAAAATGGGATTCTATTTATTTGCTGAATACGCGAATATGTTCATCTCATCAGCCATTTTATCAGTAGTTTTCTTAGGAGGTTATCATTTCCCAGGAATGGATTGGGTAAACGCAAATTGGGGAATTAACATTGGTGCAATATTAGGATTCTTAGCTTTATTTGCAAAAATTTGTTTCTTTATCTTCTTCTACATGTGGGTAAGATGGACGATCCCTCGTTTCCGTTACGATCAATTAATGCATTTAGGTTGGAAAATATTAATCCCGTTAGCTGTTATCAATATTATTATAACAGGAATTGTAATGGTTTTATTTAAATAGTAAGAAAATGTCAGTACAACAAATATCATTATCAGGAAGAAAAATTGAAGTTTCCAACAAGGAAATGACATTTTTAGAACGAATTTATCTTTGGACAATTTTAAAAGGTTTATGGACCACTTTAAAACATTTATTTAGAAGAAAAGTTACCATAAAATATCCAGAAGAAACAAGAACAATGAGTCCGGTTTACAGAGGACAACACATGTTAATGCGTGACGACGAAGGAAGAGAAAGATGTACCGCTTGTGGATTATGCGCTTTATCTTGTCCGGCTGAAGCTATTACCATGAAAGCAGCTGAAAGAAAACCAGAAGAAAAACATTTATATAGAGAAGAGAAATACGCAGAAATTTATGAAATCAACATGTTGCGTTGTATTTTCTGTGGTTTATGTGAAGAAGCTTGTCCAAAAGAAGCTATTTACTTAACTAAATCTAAAAAAATTGTTCAAGCTAATTATGAAAGAGAAGATTTCATTTATGGTAAAGACAAATTGGTTATGCCTTTAGAAATGGCAATTAAAAACACGCAATCTAATAAAGTAAATTAATTATGTTATTATACGTTTTTTATATTTTATCAGCCATAACGTTAGGAACAGCTTTTTTAACTGTTATTAGCAAAAATGCGATTCATAGTGCTATTTATTTAGTAGTTTGTTTTTTCTCTTTGGCTGGACATTACTTACTATTTAACGCACAATTCTTAGCAGTTGTTCATATTATCGTATATGCCGGTGCCATTATGGTATTATTACTATTTACGTTAATGTTAATGAACTTAAATAATGAAGACGAAACTTCGAAACCATTGTATACAAAATTTGCAGCTGTAATTTCAGCTGGTTTATTATGCTTGGTTTTAATTGCTGCCTTAAGAAAAGCATTACCAGAAAACATTGAATATGTAAATTCTGGAACCGATTTTCAATCAATTAAAGTACTTGGAAAAGTATTACTAAACGAATATGCTGTTCCGTTTGAATTTGCATCAGTTTTACTTTTAGTTTCTATGATTGGAGCAGTATTAATTTCTAAAAAAGAAGAAAAAATATAATTATGAATATTTTAGAAACAGTTGGCATCAACAATTACATCATGCTTTCAGCATTGCTGTTTTGTATCGGTGCGTTTGGACTTTTATATCGTAGAAACGCAATCATCATGTTTATGTCTATTGAAATTATGTTGAATGCGGTTAACTTACTTTTAGTTGCTTTTTCATCTTACCATGAAGATCCATCAGGGCAAGTATTCGTATTTTTTACAATGGCTGTTGCTGCTGCTGAAGTTGCAGTTGGTTTAGCTATTTTAGTTTCAGTATTTAGAAACATAGGAAATATTGACATTGATAATTTAAAAAACCTAAAAGGATAATACGGAAATGAATACTACTATATTACTTTTATTATTTGCACCGTTAGTTGGTTTTTTAATCAATATATTTTTCGGTAAATCATTAGGTAAAACTGTTTCAGGTGTTATTGGTACAGCTACAGTATTTATCTCTTTTTTATGTACTTTATGTTTATTTTCTCAAATTAATTCTGGTGCTGAAACGATTAAGTTTCATTTAGCAGATTGGTTTACAGTAGGAAGTATTAAAGTTAACTTTTCATTCTTATTAGATCAATTATCTGTCTTATGGTTATTGTTCGTAACAGGAATTGGAACGTTAATTCACTTATATTCTATCAGCTACATGCATGATGATGAAAACATGCACAAATTTTTCTCTTATTTAAATTTGTTCGTATTCTTCATGATTGCTTTAGTGGCAGGAAGTAACTTATTAATTATGTTCATCGGTTGGGAAGGTGTAGGATTATGTTCTTACTTACTAATCGGATTCTGGTATAAAAATCAAGATTATAATGATGCTGCGAAAAAAGCATTCATCATGAACCGTATTGGAGATTTAGGTTTCTTAATCGGAATTTTCATTTTAGGTTATACTTTCAACACGTTGGAATTTTTAGAAATTAAATCTTTATTAGGTAAAGATGTAATCTCTCCTAGCCTATTATCAATTGCTGCTTTATGTTTATTCATTGGAGCGTGTGGTAAATCGGCACAATTACCATTATCTACTTGGTTACCGGATGCAATGGCCGGACCAACGCCAGTTTCTGCTTTAATTCACGCAGCAACAATGGTAACAGCAGGTATTTTTATGGTAACAAGAATGAATTTCTTATTCGATTTAACTCCAGATGTACAAAATGTAATTGCTATTGTGGGTACAATCACAGCGGTTGTTGCAGCATCTATTGGGTTAGTTCAAAACGATATTAAAAAAGTATTAGCATATTCTACGGTATCGCAATTAGGTTTAATGTTTTTAGCATTAGGTTTAGGGGCGTATGAAGTAGCCGTTTTCCACGTAATTACACACGCTTTCTTTAAAGCTTGTTTATTCTTAGGTTCTGGTTCTGTAATTCATGCGTTACACGGAGAGCAAGATATGAGAAATATGGGTGGTTTAAGAAAAGTAATGCCAATTACATTCTGGACTATGATGATTTCAACATTAGCCATTTCTGGTATTTTCCCATTCTCAGGATTCTGGTCTAAAGATGAAATTTTAATGACCGCTTTCCATGCTAATATTCCATTATGGGTTATTGGTTCGATTGCTTCAATCATGACAGCTTTTTATATGTTCCGTTTGATGTATTTAACTTTCTTTAACGACTTTAGAGGAACAGAAGAACAAAAACATCATTTACATGAAAGTCCAGCTTTAATTACTGTTCCATTAATTATTTTAGGAACTTTAGCTGCTGTTGGTGGTGTAATTAGTTTACCAGGAAACAGTTGGTTAAACCATTATATGGCTCCTTTATTTGCTCATAAAGCACATGGTGAACATCATTTAGATAGTCAAGCATATATGTTAATGGCAATTGCAACTATTGGTGCTTTAGTCGGAATTGGAATTGCTTATTCAATGTATCTGAAGAAAAAACAAGTTCCTGTTGCTGATAATGAAGTACAAGGCTTACACAAAGTTTTATCTAACAAATATTATTTAGATGAAATTTATATGGCAATCATCGTAAAACCACTTTATGCTATTTCAACTTTTGCTAAGAATTTTATTGAAAAATACTTATCAAAAACGGTATTTGGTTTTGGAAGTGCAACGTATGCATTGTCTATACAAGGTAAAAGAATTCAAAATGGTAATATTGGTGTGTATTTATTCGCATTCATATTAGGTATTTGTGGGTTTTTAATTTATTTATTTAATATCCGAAATTAAGATAATGAATATTAGTATCGTTTTAATCGTATTATTAGTTGGCGCAATTGCCACTTATGTATCAGGAAACAAATTAGCATCTAAAATTGCTTTACTTACAAGTATTGCTGCATTTGGAGCTACTTTATATGCTTTAAATGCATTTAATGGAGGTGAAAATTTAGATGTTAATACAATTTGGATTAACCGACCAGCGGTAAACTTCGCACTACATGTAGATGGTTTATCTATGGCTATGTTATTATTAACTACAGGTTTATTACCTTTAATTATAGCATCTGGTTTTGTAACAAAATTTGAAAATGAAAAAGCTATTTATGCTTTAATGTTATTCATGGGATTTGCCATGGCTGGAACATTTTTAGCAGCTGATGGATTTTTATATTATATCTTCTGGGAAATTGCTTTAATTCCGATTTACTTCATCGCATTAAAATGGGGTAATGGTGATATCGAAGCAAGAAAGAAAGCCATTTTAAAATTCTTTATCTACACTTTCGCAGGATCTTTATTCATGCTTTTAGCGTTCATCTATTTATACACAAAAGGTGGAAGTTTCGACATTAATAAATTATATGCTTTACAATTAAATAGCACTGAAAAAACATATATTTTCTTCGCATTCTTTTTAGCTTATGCGATTAAAATTCCAGTAGTTCCTTTCCATACTTGGCAGGCAAACACCTATAGCAAAGCACCAGGAGTTGGTACTATGTTATTATCGGGTATTATGTTAAAAATGGGATTATACAGTGTTTTAAGATGGCAATTACCATTATCTGATAGCGCTGCAAAAGAATATATGCCAATTATTGTAGCTTTATCTATTGCTGGTATTATTTATGGTGCTGTTGTAACTTTAAAACAAAAGAATATTAAAAAATTATTAGCGTATTCATCGTTATCACACGTTGGATTAATTGCTGCTGGTTTATATTCTTTAACTATTGAAGGGTTTCAAGGTGCCGTTTTACAAATGCTTTCTCACGGTTTAGTAATAGTTGGATTATTCTATGTTGTAGAATTAATTTATAACCGTTACCATACTTATGAAATTAAAGAAATGGGTGGTATTAGAATTCAAGATACATACTTTGCTTCTTTATTCATGATTATCATGTTAGCTTCAGTTGCTTTACCAACTACATTCAACTTTATTGGAGAATTCAATTTACTTTACAGTTTATTTAAAGTAAATATGTGGTATGCAATTATTGCAGGAACTA
The DNA here is from genome assembly GCF_900110615.1 of Flavobacterium urocaniciphilum. Taxonomy (GTDB): domain Bacteria; phylum Bacteroidota; class Bacteroidia; order Flavobacteriales; family Flavobacteriaceae; genus Flavobacterium; species Flavobacterium urocaniciphilum. Next base: position 74,789 of record NZ_FOEI01000002.1, on the reverse strand, counting down.
CAATTATTTTAGGAGCCTTTTATATGTTACGCATGTTCCAAAAAGTAATGTTAGGTGGAGAAACAAAATCATTCCAAAAAATCTCAAAACAGGAAAGTATTGTTTTAGTGATTATAGTAGTTGTTACTATTTTCTTTGGATTATTCCCACAGCCAATTATCGATTTAATCGAACCAAGTTTACAATCAATTTTAACACAAATAAAATAATCATACAAAATGAGTACATTAATTGCTATAGTAGGAATCGGAATATTTTGTTTGTTAGCAGAAATAATGAATCTGCGTAAGATTATTATTCCTGTGACAATTGTCTCTTTAATGGCATTGTTTGGTTTAACATTAACAGGAAACCTTCCTGAAATTAAAGGTTATGAATCTATGATTGTTATGGATTCATATGGTAAAATATTTTCATGTTTATTTATTTTATTAACAGCCTTATTAGTATTACAAAGTGCACCTAGTTATGTAAAAGGCACAAAAGTATCAGATTTTATTTCTATTAAAGTTTTTATGCTTTCTGGAGCAGTTGCTATGGTAACTTTTACTAATATGGCAATGTTTTTCTTAGGTATTGAAGTATTATCAATCGGACTTTATGTATTAGCAGGAAGCGACCGATTAAATATTAAAAGTAATGAAGCGGGAATGAAATATTTCTTAATGGGTTCTTTTGCTTCTGGTATTTTATTATTTGGTATTGCTATGCTTTATGGTGCAACAGGAGCATTTGACGTTGCAACTTTACAAGAAGCTTCTATTTCTGCTAGTACAGAATATTGGTTTTATATCGGAGTAATTTTAATTACAATTGGTATGTTATTTAAAGTAGCAGCAACACCAATGCATTTTTGGGCTCCAGATGTTTACGAAGGATCGCCAACGCAAGTAACAGCAATGATGAGTACTTTAGCTAAAGTAACCGCAATGGCTTCTTTCTTTAAATTGATTACCATTTTAAATAGTCAAATGTTATACAGCTATACTGAAGTAATTATTGTTGTTACTATTGCAACGATGTTATTTGGTAACATTATGGCTTTACGTCAAAAGAAAATCAAACGTGTTTTAGCTTATTCTGGAGTTTCGCACACTGGATTTATGTTATTAACATTATTAAATATCAACGAAGCTCAAAACAATTTATTGTTTTATGCAACTTCATATGCAATAGCAGGTTTAGCAGCGTTTTCAGTTGTTTTATTTGTAATTAAAAATGAAGATAACGATCAAATTGATAACTTCAATGGTTTAGCTAAAAAATCACCTTTAATGGCTTTTATCATGACCATTGCATTATTGTCTATGGCAGGTATTCCAATTTTAGCTGGTTTCTTTGCTAAGTTCTTCTTATTGAGTCAAATTATCACTAGCGGATTTATTGGATTAGCTATTGTAGCAATTATCAATTCTATGATTGCAGTATTCTATTATTTCAAAGTTATTGTGGCTATGTATACTAAAGAAGCTGAATACGAAAAAGAATATGCAAATCATTCTGAATATTATATTGTAGGAATTGTAGCTGCTATTTTATTATTAGTAATCGGATTATTCCCAGATGCTTTAATGAATTTATTATAAGCTATAACTTAAATTTATATATTGAATCCCAACTTAATTTGAGTTGGGATTTTTTATTGAAATAAAATAGAATACAGTAAACTTCATTTTTGTATTTAAATACATCAAATACTTTTATTTAAAACATCCAATTAAAAACTAATAATCCCAACCTGTTTCCAAGTTGGGACTACTTTTTCCTTTTATTTTTCATGAATTATTTAATACTGATCTTTTTACTTATTGTTCCATTTGAAGTTTCTACTTTAACAATATACACTCCAGAATTGTGAGCTCCCATTTGAATTTGAATCTCATCTTGTTTTTCATTTTGAACATTCCATGTTTTAACTAGCTGTCCTACTAAATTATATAAATAAACATTTTTAACTGACACATTTACATCATCGTTTGTAATTTGTAAAAATTGATTAGCATTTTCATATTTAACACTAACTACATTTTCAATTTCAACCTCTTCTACTCTGTTTTGTACAACACTTGTAACGTTTCTATTATTGAATGTTAAATAAAATCTATCGTTATAAGTTCCAGGTGCAAGTTTAATTTTGAAAGCTTGTGTTTTAATATTATGGAACAAACCAGTTTCAGCATCATAAATGAATATTTTTCTATTTGCATCAAAATTTTCAACACCATCTAAAACGAATTCAACAAAGTTAGTTTGATCTGTTTTAACACTTAATGCATGTCTAATTACTTCATTAAATTCACCTACACCTTGAATGATTAATTTATCATTTCTATTTTTGAAATACATATCATTTGAATGTTCGTCCATAAGTGGACCATCATATCCAGGATCAAAATTAGAAGTTGCTTTTCCATCCATGAAACCTAATAAAATTTGTCTATGATAATTATTCGATGAATTGAACCCTAAACGAATTTTAGCATAAGGATTTAAATTATATGCATCATTTGGATTAATCTCTGCATTTGGATTAGCATTTACTACATTATTATTAGATCTAAACATTTCAAATGAAGCTGGATTATCTTCTTTCACAAATATTCTTTGCGAATTATTAAAATTGATAGTACCTCCAGTTGCGCTTCCATAAACAAAGAAACCTTGACCTACAGGAATAAATCTTTGAGCAATTTTTGTATTTCCACCTAAACCTGCAATTCCTGCTGGCGCAATTGGAGGAACTCCTCCAACTTTTGTGTATGCTGCATAACCACCTTGATAATCTTGTAAAATGTGTGAATTATTTAAAGGAGAATGTTCCCAATAATAAATAGTTCCATTAGTTGTTGATTGTCCTGCAACTGAAGAAACATTATCATCAATAAATTTATCTGCATCTATTGCAGAAGCATATGGATTTCCACTTAAATTCAAATTATTAGCAGAAATTGGATTAGTAATCGTTCCATTATATGGTTTACCTATGAACGTATAATTTTGTTTTGGAGATGCGGCTCCGCTTCCTTTCATCGTATAACCTTGAGAAGGACTTAATGTACCTGTTTCTAAAACTTGTGTCCAGTTTGCATATACACCAGTTACGTTTTGGAATTTATAAATCCAATAACGTGCAATACTGATAGGACTAGTTGGAGATCCATTATATCCTCCTATCCAATTAATTGTAGCTGGACTTGCAGGATTAGTACCATCTCTCATTACAGATGCAACAGTATAATTACTATTGTTTATACCTCCGTTAACAGGACTTACAGGAGAAGACCAATAATTATAGTTAAATAAATTTGAAGTTCCTTGTTGATCTCTTTCAATCCAACCATCACTTGATACTTCTAAATCGCTATTAGTAGTTTGTACTAATTGAGATCTACCAACTAAATCAATTACACCATCTAATAATAAATACCAATCATTTTGCAATTTATTATCATTATTCATATAGATCATTACTCCAGGATTTAAAATTAATCCTAAATCTGTAGAATTTGCTGGTTCTGTAATATTGTGTCTAACATCAACAATAGACCAATCGTAATCCATAATATCCATTCCTCTAATTTCTTTAGTTGGACTATTTACAGCTGTTGCGAAGTCACCCGTTCTTTCAGTAATAAAAGGCATTGGAGCTTGTTGAACATTAATTACTTTATGATTGAATATTTTCGTTCCAACTAAATCAATAGCAGGCGTTGATAAATCGTCAATAATATCATCTTTATAAACATCCATTCTATAATAACGCACCATATTTGCATAAGGCAAAGCACCAACATCTTTAGGAACCACTTCTCCTCTAATTTGTGTTGCATTATCCTTTACTTCTTGGTACACCATTCTTTGTAATTGTGAATCTGTTAAACCAATATTAAATACACGAACTTCATCAATTTTACCTTTAAAGAATGTGTTATTGGCAATAGGATTTTTACCAAGAGTTAATACAGAAGCATCCGCAGCAATATTACCTGCTAAAGCTTGAGAAGCAACAAGTAATCCGTTTAAATACAATCTTAAACTTCCACCTGAATAAATTGCTGCTACATGATACCATTGATTAGTATTTAAAGCAGTGTTGTAAGTAACTGTAGTTCCATTCACAGTTGCTTGTAATCTTTTTATGTTAGAAACTTTTAATTGGAAATTATTTTGACCAACAATAATTCCATCAGCATTATATCCATTTGCTAAATTGATCCATGACATTAATGTTGCTGAAGGTAATCCTCCTAAAATAGCTGTACTTTGTGCATAATCATTTCTACCATCAAATTCTAATAAAAGTTTTCTATTTAAATCTCTTGGAGAACCAAAATAAGCCGTATTAGTATCAAATAAATCTACAATTCCATCTTTATCAATATCTGTTAAAGTATCAATCACTCCATCATTATTGGCATCTAATGAAGCATATAATGTATTAGCAATATCAAAGGTACTTCCATTTCTTGTTGTATCTAAATAATCTGGAGAGCCATCACCATCTGTATCTAAAACATAATCTAAAAATGGAGCAATATTAGAACCCTGATCTAAGTTTCCATAAATATTAAAACCATAATCGTATAAATCCAGAATTCCATCACCATAACCTTCTACAATTCCATCTCCATTAGTATCTTTACTTCTAAACGTTTCAGTATCTGCACCGTCACCTCTTCCATCTCCAGTAATGTCTCCATCACCATTTACAAATCCAGGAACAGCATTTGTGTTTCCAGCACCTGATTCATCTACATCAAAAAGAGTATCATTGTCTGAATCTAAGTCCATATAGTTTGGCGCACCGTCACCATCAAAATCTGGGGCATTTAAAATTCCTTCAGCACTATCGTGTAAACCATTTGCATTGGCGTCCATCCAAGCAACATCCATTTTACCTTTAGCATTACTTAAACTTCCTAAACCAACTTCAATAATATCTTCAATACCGTCATTATCAGAATCTAAATCAAAAACATCCGCAACACCGTCTCTATCTAAATCGCATAATGCTTGTGTAATTAAGATATCGTCTAAAGCTAAGTCGTTACCTAAACCACCCGTTTCATTATTGATGAATATTACATTAAAGGCATCTACATTTAAATTTAAACTAGCAGTAAATTGAACCCAATTTCCTGCTAAATTTCCTGCAGTAGTTGGTGCAATATTTCCAGTACTAATTGAAGTGATAAGATTGTTATTTACATCTCTAAATTCAACTCTTACATTAGGACGTAATCTTGTAGCGATACCTGGCGCATCGGTTCTATCAATATTTAATACCCAAAAACTATAGGTAATTGGAATATTTGGTAAAGCGCCAGTAATTGAAGCAGTATAGAAAATTCCAGGAGTATAAGAAGCATTAAAGATAGCCATTCTTCCATTAGGATCACCAGTATGATCTCCGCCCATATGCCAATAGGTAGGAGCCCAAGAAGCAATTTGGCAACTTGATGCAACAGCATATTCACCATCATTTAGATCTGGAGAACTTAATGTTGGACAAGCAGCCGTATTTGGAGCTCCAACTCCATTTTCATAACAATACGTTGTTATTGCGTTATATGTAGTATTAATAGTAGTTCTAGGACCTGCACCAAAAGATTCATTTAAAAATTTATAATTTACTTTCGGACCATTAGCATTATTACAATTTGTTTCTTCAGTAATATCGCGAATTCCATCATTATCATCATCAACATCGATATTATCGAAAATTCCATCACCATCACTATCAAAGAATGTTTGAATACAAACCCCAATTAAATTATAATTGTATGGATTTTCATTAGCATCGTTATTTACAATAGAAATAGTAGCTGTTTTAGTACCTATAGCAGCTGGATTAAATGTAACAACAAAAGATGTATTTCCGCCAGGAGCAACAATTGCTGCTGGAAGTGTAGTTACTGAAAAGTCTGCTGGATTAGCACCAGAAAACGTAATAGCTCCTAAGTTTAAAGCAGCTGAACCTGTATTATATACAAAATAAGTTCTATTAACTCCAGCACCAATAGAAGTTGTTCCATAATCTGTAAAATCTATTATTGAAGGTGTTATATCTCCATCAACAATAGAGTTTGCATTTCCTTGAACATCCATTTCAGGCTGTTGTACAGCATTACCTCTAATCGCAAATACATACGTTAAAGTTCCTGCATTATTTGTATATCTTACTGTAATTGTAGCATTTTTAATGCCAGCTGGTGCAGTTGGAGTAAAACGAATAACTAAATTCGGAGAAAAAACAGTACCTAAACCGTTTAATAAACTTCCACCTGTTGGTCCAGAAATTATTGAAAAATTAGAAGCACCTGTGCCAGAAATTACTACCGCAGGGCTAGCGAAAGAAATTCTTCGTGAAGCGTTTGTACCGCCAACACCGTCATTTCTTAATACAAAAGTATTATCTTGTGTAGAACCAATGTTAACATTTCCGAAATCGGTAAAATCAACCAAACTTGGTGTGATGTCTCCGTTCGCAATTGTATTACCATTTCCGCTAATAACTAAATTAGCATTTTGAGAATAACTTACGTAAGTAAGCATAAAAAAAACTAGTGTAGAAAATAGTTTTTTCTTTAAAGAGGTAATTTTTTTTATCATAATCTTGGGGAATTAGATTAATAACTAATTTAGACTCAGCGCATTGTTTTCATTTTTTAAATTAATATTAGGGTGTGATTTAATTTTTCTTATTGTATTTGTTAAAATTATGCATTTTATGTTAACAAAAAAATATTAATTTGTTAAATTATTTAATAAAATGACTATTTTTTTGAATTATTACAAAAAGGTTTACAGATTAAATTTATTTAATAAAATTAATCTGATAATAAAAAAACGACAAGAGGAGTTAAAAATCCGACAAAATACTGTTAATCAGAATTTTCTGTTATTTTTCTAACAAAATACTAACGGCATTTCCACCAAAACCTACAGCATTAACAAGAATTTTTTGTAACTTATTAGATTTTAAATTGGTATAAAAGGGAGAATTTATGAATTTTTGATGTTGCAACATTAAAATTGCCAATTCCAAACTCAACATTCCAGAAGAAGCAAAAGTATGTCCAACTTTCCATTTATTTGAAGTCAACATAGGTAAATCTCTATTAAAAATAGCTTTAATAGCTTCCATTTCAGTGTTATCTCCTTGAATGGTACCAGGTGCATGCATAACAATTGCATCAACATCATTTAAATCTGTTTGCCCAAGTGCCATTTTCATTGATTTTTGAAAACAAACGGCATCGGTAGAAATAGAAGTTCCGCTTGAAAGGATTTCTGTAGCATAGCCAATTCCAATAATTTTAGCTAACGCATTTTCTGATGCTAAAGAAATAGACATACAAGAAGCTGCTTCACCTAAAACCATAGTATTTGAAGTTTTTGAAAAATCTAAACTTCTACAAGCTTTTTCATTTTCTTCGTTGGAATATACTTTTAATGCAGATAACTGACTTAACGTAAAAGGCGTTAATGGCGCTTCACTTGCTCCTACTAAAAACTGATTGGACATGCCTGATTGCAACCACGCAATTCCATTTAATAAGGCATGTAATCCTGTTGAACAAGTAATAGAATGCGAAATTTCAGGACCGTTAGTTAATAAATCATGGGACACCCAACTTGAAATATTACCTAAAGTTGTAGATGGTGAAGCAAATGTAGAAACACTGCCTTCATTTATAAAATCAGAATGATGTTTTTCAAACAAAGCAGTTGCACCACGAGAAGAACCAAAATTAATTCCGACATTTTCATTTGAAAAACCACTTTCTTTAAAACATTTTCTAGCCACTAAAATCGCCATTAAAACCGACTTATCTAAATGTTTGTATTTAGAATCCGAAGCGATTATTTCATTTAATAATCCATTTTCTTTTTCAGCAAATTTAGATACCCAATATGATTTTTCATTGGCATCCATTTTTTGAAACAACGCTTGATCATGTAAATAATTCGTCCATATTTCATCAGCAGAAGAACCTAATGCAGAAATGGAAGCAATTGAATTAATGAAAACGGGTTGTTTTAACATGGAATTTCGTTTAAAGCTTGTTCGATTACCGAATAAACGTATTGTAAACTTTCTTCGGAAATAATATAAGAAGGTAAGATATAAATGATATTACCAACTGGACGCAAAATTACACCTTTATCAATAAAATAATTATAAAATTGGTTCCTTAAATTACTATAATACCCTTGTTTTTCTGAAACTTCAACCTCTAAGGCAAAAATAACACCTAAAACACGAGTTGTTTTTACTTTTGGATGGTTGGAAATATGCTTTTCATATTGAAGATGTGAAGCTGTAATTTTACCAATATTTTCAAATATTTCCGGATTTTTCAATAACGAAATACTTACTAAAGCAGCCGCACAACCTGTTGGATTGGCTGTAAAAGTATGTCCGTGAAATAAAGCATGATTTACATTATCACTCACAAAACCATCAAAAATTTCTTGAGTAAATGTAGTAATTGCCATCGGAATAGTTCCACCTGTTAAAGCTTTACTCAAACACATCATGTCGGGTTGGTTTTGCAAATAATTACACGCAAACATTTTGCCCGTTTTTCCAAACCCCGTCATAACTTCATCTGCAATAGTAAACACTTCATTTTGCTTACAAATTTCAATCAAACTATCTAATTCTGAAGCTTCATACATCACCATTCCAGCAGCTCCTAATACTAATGGTTCAAAAATAAAAGCTGCTACTTCATTTTCTGCAATTGCTTTTTTCAAAGCCAACTTAGAAACTTCTTCATTACCTTTTGTTGGAACAGGAATACGAACTACTTTAACTAAAGCATCTTGAAATGCTTCCGTAAACATTCCAATACCACTTACTGCCATTGCACCAAATGTGTCGCCATGAAAGGCATCATCAAACGCAATAATCGTATCTTTTTTGATTCCTTTATTATAATGAAATTGTAAAGATGCTTTAATAGCAACTTCTACAGCTGTAGATCCATTATCAGAATAGAAAAATTTTCTTTGATTTGAAGGTAAAATTTCCACTAATTTCTCTGCTAATTCTACTACTACATTATGCGTAAAACCACCAAATAAAACATGCTCTAAAGTGGTAAGTTGTTTGTAAATCGCATCAGCAATAAACGTATTGCTATGGCCGAAAGGATTAACCCACCAAGAAGCAATTGCATCTATATATTGTTTCCCATTTTCATCCCATAAAAATTCATCTTTACCTTTAACGATTGCTGGAAAATGAGAATAAATTTTATGTTGTGTATAGGGATGCCAGTTGTATAAACTATCTTTTTCTGAAATTGTCATGTTCATGGGGACTTTTTATTCACACAAAGGTATTAAAGACATGTGTTTTAATTAAATTTTAACCAATTTATAACTTCAAAAGGTTTTCTCTAAATAAATCTGCATAATATGCTATGACATTTTGGTCGAAATAAGGTTCGTTCTCTATTCTTCCGACCATCGACACTCCTGTTTTCTCTAAAATGATACTTTCTGTGGATTGATTTTCGTCACCAGAAAAAATAATTCCAGCTACATTAATATTTCTTGATTTTAAAATTTCGATAGTCATTAAAGTATGATTGATACTTCCTAAATAATGACGAGAAACGACAATTACTTTATAATCGGGTTGAATTAAATCGATAACACATTCTTTGATATTGATTGGCACTAAAATTCCACCAGCACCTTCAACTACTAAATGATTCTTGGTTTTAGGTTCTTTTATTTTTTTGATATCGATTGTAATTTCGTCTATTTCTGCAGCTAAATGAGGACTTGCAGGAGTATTTAATGCATAGGCATTATCCAAAATTTGGGTTTTGGTATTTGAAATTCTAGATTTGATTTTATGAGAATCGGAATTATCTAAATCGCCAGCTTGAATAGGTTTCCAATAATCAGCTTCTAAAGCTTCTACAATAATTGATGAGGCAATTGTTTTTCCAACATCAGTTCCAATTCCAGTAACGAATATTTTCATGTTTATTAATTTGTCACAAAGTTCGCAAAGAAATTGCAAGTACAATCATGATTAAACATTAAATTTTTGTGAAAATTTAAAATTCAAAATTACAATCTTGACATTTATGTTTGTGTTTCGTAAATAAAGGCATTGAAAGCGTTAATAATCCATAAATAAAGGCAAAAAGAGATTTTACATCTTTAATTGAAGTTACCATTTCAATCTTTTGAGACTTACAATTCGGACAAGTTAATAAATTACCATTATCATCTAATGAGTATTCAGGAATAGCTGCTAAAATTTGTTTTGCATTAATGATATCTTCAGATTTCACAAACAGCTTAACACCACCAACAGCATTACTTAATAAAGGATCGGTATTAATCGTATTTTCATTTTGCAAGAATACTTCAATACCTTCCGATTCTAATTTCCCTTTAAACAAATACGCTTCTGAAGAATATTGATAATTTGCTATTTGTTGAAATTTTGCCATTACATTTTTAGAATTAAAATACTAATTTAGTCAAATCAGTTAACACATTTATCATTTCTTGTTCTGTATTATAGGAATGTAAACAGAAACGCAATCTTTCTTGACCTTCTGGAACAGTTGGAGACAATATTGCTTTTACATCATATCCTTTTTCTTGCAGTTTTAATGCAATAAGCTTTACTTTTTCATTACCTGGAATAATGGCAGAATGAATAGCTGATTTACTATAAACAAAAAATGGCTTTATGCCTAGCAATTGTTTTTGTTGATTAAAAAAATTGATGTTTTCTTTCAGTTTTACAATTTCTGTTGCTTGATTTAAATTTTGATAACCTACTAATATTGTTGCAACAGAATGAGGTGAAAGTCCAGTTGTATAAATAAAACTTCGAGCAAAGTTTACTAAATAATCTTTTATATCTGTATTCCCTAATATAGCAGCACCATGACAACCTAATCCTTTACCGAAAGTGATGATCCGAGCAAAAACTTTATCTTGTAATTGTTGTGATTGCACTAATCCTTCTCCATTATCCCCAAAAATACCCAAAGCATGTGCTTCATCCACAACTAAAAGTGCTTGGTATTTTTCTGAAATAGAAACTAAAGTTTCCATATTTGGAGAATCGCCATCCATAGAAAAAACAGATTCAGTTACGATATAAATAGATTGGTTTTCAGATTTTGTTTCAAAGTGTTTTGAAATTTTACTTTCTAAATCTTCGTAATCATTATGATTGAATTTATAAGCTTTAGCATGACTCATTTGTATGCCATCGCGAATAGAGGCATGACACAATTCATCATAAAAAATGATATCATTTCTTTGCGGAACTGAACTAAAGAAACCCACATTAGCATCATAACCTGAATTAAAAATAATTGCTGCTTCGGCTTGATGAAAAGCTGCAATATAATATTCAGAAACAGCATATAGATTATGGTTTCCAGAAATCAATCGTGAACCCGTTGCACCATTTATTTTAATATTATTATCAATTAAATATTGGTGTGTTTCTTCAAAAATTTGTTCGTTTTTAGCAAAACCTAAATAATCGTTGGAAGAAAAATCTATTCCATTTATTGGAACAGGTAATTTTCGTAGAGCATTTTCCGCAGTACGTTGATTTAATTTCTGTTGAAGTGAAATAGGTAGTTTCATAAGTCTTTGTAGGCTGTCCAAACAGGATTTTTAACATCTGTTTTATTTAGAAAATCTGTTTTTAAGGTTCTAGCCAATGCTTTTCCGTAAACAAAAGCATTGTCTTTTTTACTAAAACCAGATAATTTTAAATGTTTATTTTCATTATACCACAAAGTAACTGATGTAAATAAATCAGTATTTACAGCTATATAATCAAATTGTGAAACAGAGACGTTCTTAGTGTATTTGTATAGAAAAAAGTCAATTATGATTTGCAAATTATTTTCTTCTACAAAATAAGTAACTTTATTTTTTCTTGATGCTGCTAATCCAAAAGTTAGAAGACTTAATGGCTTTAAAATCATTAAAAACAATAAAATAAAATACCAAATTGAAAAGCTAAAAGGATATTCTGACATATCATTTATGATACTATAAATAAAAAACAGGAAAAAGGATGTAATTATTGTGATTTGAAAATAAGAGAGTTTTTCATCTAAAATTACTATATGTTTTTTTTCTTCCATAATTAATATTTTCGGATAGTAAAAATAAAAAAATCCCGACAAGAAAACTCTTATCGGGATTATTATTTTAATAAAAAACTGAATTAGTCTGCTAAAACAATTATTTTATTGTTATTCATTTCTATAGTACCAGATTTAATTGGTAACCAAAATGTTTGCTCATTTACTTTAGTGAATTTAGAAACGTGTTCTTTTTCAATTGTAATGTTTTGAGCGTTAATTTTCACGTTTCCTTTTGTTAATATAGAAACAATAGCAGCGTGATTATTTAACATTTGAAACTCACCATTAATACCAGGAACGGCTACTGAAGTAACCTCTCCTTTAAATAATGTTGCTTCTGGTGAAACTATTTCTAATATCATATCTTAATTAGTTTTCAGTCTCAGTTTTCAGTCTCAGTTTTCTGTTTACTGATACTGTTCACTGAACACTTGTTATTATGCTTCTGCTAACATTTTCTCTCCAGCTTCAATAGCATCTTGGATACTTCCTTTAAGGTTGAATGCAGATTCTGGTAAACGGTCTAATTCACCATCCATAATCATGTTAAATCCTTTGATAGTATCTTTAATATCTACTAAAACTCCTGGAATTCCTGTAAACTGTTCAGCTACGTGGAATGGTTGAGATAAGAAACGTTGTACTTTACGTGCACGAGCAACTACTAATTTATCTTCCTCAGATAATTCTTCCATACCTAAGATTGCGATAATATCTTGTAATTGTTTGTAACGTTGTAAAATTTCTTTTACTCTTTGAGCACAGTTATAGTGATCGTCACCTAAAATTTCTGGAGTTAAGATACGAGAAGTAGAATCTAATGGATCTACCGCTGGGTAAATACCTAACTCAGCAATTTTACGAGATAATACAGTTGTTGCATCTAAGTGAGCAAACGTTGTTGCTGGTGCAGGGTCAGTTAAGTCATCCGCAGGTACATAAACCGCTTGTACAGACGTAATAGATCCTGTTTTTGTAGACGTGATACGCTCTTGCATCGCACCCATTTCAGTTGCTAAAGTTGGTTGGTAACCTACCGCAGATGGCATACGACCTAATAAGGCAGATACCTCAGAACCAGCTTGTGTAAAACGGAAAATGTTGTCAACGAAGAAAAGTACGTCTTTACCTTGTCCTGTTCCAGCTCCATCACGGAAATATTCAGCGATAGATAATCCAGATAATGCTACACGAGCACGAGCTCCAGGTGGCTCATTCATTTGTCCGAAAACGAAAGTTGCTTTAGAATCTCTCATTCCCATAGTATCAACTTTAGATAAATCCCATCCTCCATTTTCCATAGAGTGCATGAAATCGTCTCCGTATTTAATGATACCTGACTCTAACATCTCACGAAGTAAGTCATTTCCTTCACGTGTTCTTTCACCTACTCCTGCGAATACAGAAAGACCACCGTGACCTTTTGCAATATTGTTAATTAACTCCTGAATTAATACTGTTTTACCTACTCCGGCACCACCGAATAAACCAATTTTACCTCCTTTTGCATAAGGCTCAATTAAGTCGATTACTTTAATACCTGTAAATAATACTTCAGAAGATGTAGCTAATTCTTCAAATTTTGGTGCTTGACGGTGAATAGACATTCCATTCTCACCATCTTTTGGTAATTCTGCTAATCCATCGATAGCATCACCAATAACGTTGAATAAACGACCGTAAACATCTGGTCCAATTGGCATTTTAATTGGATTTCCTGTACTTACAACTTCAGTACCTCTAGATAAACCATCAGAAGAGTCCATAGAGATCGTACGAACTGTGTTTTCTCCAATGTGTGATTGAACTTCTAATACTAATTTAGTACCATCTTTTTTAGTGATTTCTAATGAGTCATAAATTTTTGGAAGCTCAACATTTGTAGTGTCAAACACTACATCTACTACTGGTCCAATAATTTGTGCAACTTTTCCTGTAACTTTAGACATTGCTTATGTATTTATTTAATAGCTATTTAGAATTGAAAAAAACATACTTTTTTCAGAGTGCAAAGATAGTTTTTTTCGAAACAATTTACCAATTTATTTTTTGACTTTTTTTCAATAAAAAAGCGAAATTTTAAAAATTTCGCTTTTTTACTTATTCTACGGTAACAGATTTTGCCAAATTCCTAGGCTGATCCACGTTGCATCCACGCAATACAGCAATGTGATATGACAATAATTGTAACGGAATTGTAGTTAATAATGGTGTTAATGCTTCTGACGTTTCTGGAATTTCGATAACATGATCGGCTAATTCCTTAACTTGAACATCACCTTTAGTAACAACAGCAATGATTTTTCCGCTTCTTGATTTTATTTCTTGAATATTACTTACTACTTTATCATAGTGTCCTTTATTAGGTGCAATAACAAAAACCGGCATTTGCTCATCAATTAAAGCAATTGGTCCGTGTTTCATTTCAGCAGCAGGATATCCTTCAGCATGAATGTATGAAATCTCTTTTAATTTCAATGCACCTTCTAAAGCTACAGGAAAATTAAATCCTCTACCTAAATATAATGCATTTGAAGCATCCTTATATATAGAAGCAATTGTTTTAGAAACTTCATTAGTAGTTAATGCTTCTTGTACTTTTTCTGGAATCATTTCTAATTCTAACAAGTATCGTTGGTAATCAGAATGATTCATCGTTCCTTTAGCCTTAGCTAATCGTAACGCCAATAAAGTTAAAATTGTAATTTGGGTGGTAAATGCTTTAGTTGATGCTACACCAATTTCTGGACCAGCATGCGTATAAGCACCTGCATGAGTTTCTCTAGAAATAGAAGACCCAACTACATTACATACTCCAAACACAAAAGCACCACTTTCTTTTGCTAATTTAATTGCAGCTAAAGTATCTGCAGTTTCACCAGATTGAGAGATAGCAATTACAACATCATCTTTATTTATGATTGGATTTCTATATCTGAATTCAGAAGCATATTCAACTTCAACTGGGATTCTAGCAAATTCTTCAATAACATATTCAGCCACTAAACCA
Source organism: Flavobacterium urocaniciphilum (assembly GCF_900110615.1). Taxonomy (GTDB): domain Bacteria; phylum Bacteroidota; class Bacteroidia; order Flavobacteriales; family Flavobacteriaceae; genus Flavobacterium; species Flavobacterium urocaniciphilum. Next base: position 59,621 of record NZ_FOEI01000002.1, on the reverse strand, counting down.
GCATGCCAAGAAGTTCCACATGCAATAATTAAAATACGTTTTGCATTAGTGAATTTTTCTAAATTATCTTCTACACCCGACATTTGAATAATGCCTTTGTTAGCTAATAATCTACCTCTATAAGTATCTTTAATTACATTTGGTTGTTCGTAAATTTCCTTTAACATGAAATGCTCGTACCCGCCTTTTTCAATTTGCTCTAAGTTCATTTGTAACTCTTGAACATAAGGATCAACTAAAGAATCATCTTTAATTTTACGAACTTTCATTGGTTTATTCAAACGAATAACTGCCATTTCTTCATCTTCTAAATAAATAGCATTAGAAGTATATTCAATAAATGGAGAAGCATCCGAAGCTACGAAATATTCATCATCTCCTAAACCAATTGCTAACGGCGAACCTAAACGTGCACAAACTAACTCATCTGGTTTATCTGCATCAAAAACAACAATCGCATATGCCCCAACTACTTGGTTTAATGCAACTTGAACCGCTTTACCTAATTTCAGATTATCTTTCTTCTGAACATCTTCAATTAAGTTGATTAAAACTTCTGTATCGGTATCCGATTTAAAAGTATAACCACGCTTCATTAATTCTTGCTTTAATGGCTCATAGTTTTCAATAATACCATTATGAACAATTGCTAATTTTCCTGAATTTGAAAAATGAGGATGTGAGTTTACATCATTAGGAACACCATGAGTAGCCCAACGTGTATGACCGAAACCAATTTTCCCGTCAATTGTTATTTCCTTTGCAACTCTTTCTTCTAAATCGGAAACTTTACCTTTCGTTTTAGAATGCTTTAAATCTTTTCCATCATATAATACAACACCAGCACTATCGTAACCTCTGTACTCAAGTCTTTTTAATCCTTTTATAATAATTGGATAAGCGTCTCTATGACCTATATAACCTACAATTCCACACATAATGAAAAAAGTTTAGTTTGGTTTAGTATAATGAATTACTAATTTTAATTTTTTTTCTGGATCTGTACTATGTGTACCATGTAATACAGTTCCTTGTTGAGCCATAATTGAAGAAACAGGTAATTGTTTAATATCATCTTCTGCCCCAGGCCCAAAAGTTAATGGGTTTTTAAAATATTTATTAGAAGTAATTGCAACACTTTCCGTTACACACAATCCTAATTTTACGTTTTTATTGATATTTACATTAGAACTATTCAATATATTATTAATATGTTGTGTAATTCTAATTTTATATTTTATTCCTTTTTTATAAGTTGAACTAGTGGCATCATTATCTCTTTGCAAAATTCCACCATAAACATATTTGTTATTTTTAGCACTTAAACTTGTACTTGTATCGAAAGTATAATCAAAAATAGCTTTATTATTTGTAGCATCATACAAATATATTCTTTCTGCATATTCTTGATTTGCACCACCCATTACAGTTGATGAATTATCAATATAGAACTCTAAATAAGCATCATTAATTAACCAGCCTTTTTTTCTTAATAAATCTAATTCATCAGGAATACCATTATGATAACTTTCATCTGTCACATCGTCTTCAATTCCATCATCATTATCAGTATCCGTATCAGGATTATCTTTATCATCACCAAATACATCAACATAAACTACAGAACCTTTACCTCCTTTTAAATACAATCTTTCGTTTTGTCCAAAATCAACATTCCCAAAAACATTTGCAGAATTTGCTAATCCTGTACTATAAGCACTACTATAAGAATAATCTTGTAATGAAACTGTAGAACCGCCAGTAGCAGAACCCAAAGACAACAACATTGTTTTTGATGTTGCTGCTGTACCAGCCTGTGCTCCATCATTAACAGAACTATAATTAATATTTAACTTGGCATTATTAAAGTTCAACATGGCCATCGCTCCATCTTGACCTGCCACTTGCTCCATTTGAAAATACAAACCTTTAAAGTATTGTCTAAAAGTATTGTGATTGTATAAATCAGAGTTAGAAGCATCAAGAATTCTCTTCTTGAAAAACTGCTTGTTTAGATTTAAATAAATTCCAGGCGCCAAACGTTCTTTAACTACATATTTAGTTGGATCAGTAGTAACATTATCATTTTCATCTAAATATTCTATTTGACCAGAAACAGTATTAAATTTTGTTTTGTAAATTTTAATTTCTGCTTTATTAAAATAAAACTGGTCATTTTCTGCTGGATCTGAACTATCATTTAAACGTGTACCATTAGCAACAGAATTACCGCTTCCATCATTTCCTCTTTTTTGGGCATCAATTAACCCATCCATATCATTGTAATATCTAGAATCTAGACTTTGGTCGTTTGCATCGAATTGACTTAAATAATAACCGTTTTCATAAACACTTAACTTCATTTTACTTTCTGGATTAGCTCCATAAATTGAATCTAAAGTATATGTTTTTGATCCATCATCATTTGTTTCATCTACAGTACTAAAATAAGGAATATACAATGTTACATTTTCAATTTGCACATTTGTTCCAAATTTAGGTTGGAAATTATTTAATGAAACATTAGTAACAAAATTTGCTTTAGTATCTCCGAAATATGGATTTTTATAAAACCCTAATGGATTAACTAGTAAATTATTGGTTTGCACTTCTTGTGTTGCTTGTGAATATGCTTTGATATCCACTTCATATTTGTCGAAGTCAAAATGTTCATCTCCTACTAAATCTGCCCCAACAGTATTATAATCTTGATCACAAGAAATAAAAACCATTGAAAACAACAAAGAGATAATTGCTATACTTTTTCTCATTATTTTTTTATAAAACCTTATTTTTAATAAACTCTAAATACACTTCTTTGAAGCTTTCTTTTGGCGTGAAAGGTAAAAAAGGTTTTTTGGAAGTTTCTATATATTTTGTTAAATCTGCTGATATTTCATTTGAGGCAATAATCACTGCGTCAGAATGATCAATTGTTGCCTTCATTAAATTTTCAAATTTTGGCTCTTGATAAACCGCAATTGATTCTTCAGGTAATTCATCAAATGCTAATTTGCTTTTCATTTCAGTATCTAACGTACCCTCAAATTCATTACTATAAATTGAAGTAATAATTTTTGTGTCTTCAAAAATACCTTCATCTTTGTAATAATGTTTTAAATATACTGGTAACAATGAAGCCATCCAACCATGAACGTGAATAACATCTGGCACCCAATTTAATTTTTTTACTGTTTCAACAACTCCTTTAGCAAAGAAAATAGCTCTTTCATCATTATCTGGATACATCACTCCATCTTCATCAGAAAAAGTTGCTTTTCTTTTAAAATATTCATCGTTATCAATAAAATAAACTTGGATTCTTTCTTTTGGAATTGAAGCAACTTTAATAATTAAAGGCATATCCATATCATTAACTACCAAGTTCATACCAGACAATCTAATTACTTCATGTAATTGATGTCTTCTCTCATTGATATTTCCATATCTTGGCATAAAAATTCTTATTTGCCCTCCCACTTCATTAATCATTTTAGGCAACTCATAAGATTGTAATGACACTTCATTTTCAGCTAAATAAGGCACTACTTCAGATGATACATACAATATCCTCTTGTCGGTCATAAAAATATATTGTTATTTTTGTTTAATATGCAAAATTATAAAATTTTATGGACTTATCTACTAAAATAGTAAGTTTGCATTTCATATTATTGATTTATGCCAATATTTTACACTCAAAAAGAGCTACAATTACATTTAAAAAACATTGACAACCAACGCTTAAGCATTGGGTTTGTTCCTACTATGGGCGCTCTTCATAAAGGACACTTGTCTTTAATGGAGCAATCTTTAAAAGAAAATAAAATTACAATTTTGAGTATTTTTGTAAATCCAACACAATTTAACAATCCAGAAGATTTAAAAAAATATCCTAGAACATTAGAAAATGATGTAAAACTTGTAGAGCAATTAAATAAAAACATCATTATTTATGCTCCAAGTGTAGAAGATATATACGAAGGCAATACTATTTCTACAAAATTTAATTACGATGGTTTGGAAAATCAAATGGAAGGCAAACACCGTCCCGGTCATTTTGATGGTGTAGGAACAATCGTGAAAAAATTATTTGAAATCACCAACCCAACCAATGCATATTTTGGCGAAAAAGATTTTCAACAACTTCAAATTGTAAAAAAATTAGTTTCAAAATACAAAATCCCAGTTACTATTATTGGATGCCCAATTCATCGTGAAACCAATGGTTTAGCCATGAGTAGCAGAAACGAAAGACTTTCTTCTGAAGCCAGAAATGAAGCCAAAATAATTTATAAAATTCTTTTAGAAGCAAAAACAAAATTTAAAAACTTATCTGCTAATAAAGTGACTCAATTCGTCGAAAAAGAATTTAAAAAGTACCCAAATTTTAATTTAGAGTATTTTGAAATTGCAGACGAAGACACGTTGTTAACCTGCAAAAGAAAAGTAAACAATAAAAAATACAGAGGCTTCATAGCTGTATTTATAGAAAACGTAAGATTAATTGATAATATTTCGTTAAAATAAATTATAAAATTTAGTCGAATTAATTAACTTTGCATCATGCAAATACAAGTAGTAAAATCTAAAATACACAGAGTTTCTGTAACTGGAGCCGATTTAAATTATATCGGCAGTATTACAATTGACGAAGCTTTAATGGAAGCTGCCAACATTGTAGAAGGTGAAAAAGTTGCTATTGTTAACATTAACAATGGTGAACGATTAGAAACTTACGCCATTAAAGGACCAAGAAATACTGGCGAAATCACATTAAATGGACCTGCAGCAAGAAAAGTACATCGTGGTGACATCATCATTATTATAGCTTATGGAATCATTGATTTTGAAGAAGCTAAAACTTTTAAACCTTGTTTGGTTTTCCCTAACGAAAAAGATAACTCTTTAACTTAGTTTTGAAAGAGAGGTTTGGAAAAATCGCTTCTATTTTTATTCCGTTACTATTAGGTTTCGGACTAATTTATTATCAATACACTACACTTTCAAAAGAAGAATTACTTAAAATAAAATCTTGTTTTGAACAAGCTGATTATTTTTATATTTATTTATCTTTAGTAATCGCTCTTTTTGGTTATTGGGGACGAGCATATCGTTGGAAATATTCGTTAAATCATTTGGGATATCAAACCAATTTGAAAAATGATATCATGACGGTTTGTATCTCTTATTTTATGAATTTAACTATTCCAAGATCTGGAGAAATAACTCGAGCAGCTCTATTAAAAAAATACGACAACGTTCCATTCGACAAAGGTTTTGGGACCATCGTAGCCGAACGAATTGTAGATTTACTGATCTTCTTTTTATTTGTCGGATTAGCTTTTATTCTTCAATTTGACAAATTATATAACTTTATTAAAGCAAAAATTGCCTTTGATAAAATAATTTTATTTGGTGTTATAGGTGTAATTCTAGGTGTAATTTTCCTTTTAATATGGATTTATGCGGAATGGAACATCATTAAAAAACTAAAAAATAAGTTATCTGGTTTAATTGAAGGTATGACGAGTATCCTTAAAATGAAAGACAAGTGGAAGTATATCTTCTTTTCGTTTTTCATTTGGTTTACGTATTTACTAATGTTCTATGTTACTATTTTCGCCTTACCAGAAACAGCAAACATTAGTTTCGATATCGTTATCATGGGATTTATCTTTGGAAGTTTAGCGGTTGGCTTTACCAATGGTGGATTAGGAGCTTACCCATTATCTATCGCTATGATTTACAGCATATATGGAATTTCTAACGATATTGGTACTGCATTTGGTTGGTTAGTTTGGACTTCTCAAACTATTCTTACGATCGTTTTAGGCTTATTATCATATTTATTTTTACCTATCTTAAATAAGAAATAATTTAGTATATTGCTACTCTATTTACTAAATCATTTTATCATGAAGATTAAAGCTGTCCTACTATTTTTAATGGTTTCTGTTTCTGTTTTTTCACAAAAAATAGCAGAAAAAATTCAGTCTAAAAAACTAAATGAAGAACGTAATTTTTCGATAATTACTCCTGCTTCATACGAAAGTAATCCTACTAAAAAATATCCAGTTTTAGTTTTATTAGATGGCGAATATTTAGCAGATCCTTTTTCTGGAATTTTAAGATACGGTAACTACTGGGATGATTTGCCAGAAATGATTATTGTTGCTATTGATCAAAATTATGGCGAAACACGTTTTAACGACAGTAACTATAGTGAAGAAGATGGTTTGCCTGCAGAATCTGGTGCTAAATTTTTTGAATTCATTGGTTTTGAATTATTACCATATGTACAACAAAAATACAGAACCATTCCATTTAGAATGATTGCTGGTCATGATACAACTGCAGGATTTTTAAACTTTTATTTATACAAAGACGATCCAATTTTTAACGCTTTTATTTCTCTTGCTCCAGAAATGGCTCCAGCTATGGAAGATAGAATTGCTGAACGTTTAGGAAAAATTCAAAAACCTATTTTTTATTATCATGCAACTTCTACAGGTGATTTAGAAGAAATTCAAGAAAAAACAAAAAAATTAGATGACGTAGCTAAAGACATCAAAAATCCGAATGTAATTTACAGATACGATGTATTTAAAAATACTTCTCATTATTCACTTGTGGCTGAAGCAATTCCAAGTGCTTTCTACTTTATTTTTAATGGTTATCAACCAATTTCAAAATTAGAATTTAACGAAAAAATTCTAAAATTGGATAGTGGATATGCTCAATATCTAATCGATAAATATGATTATATTGAGAAGAAAATCGGAATAAAAATGCAGCCAAGAATGTCTGATTTCAAAGCTATTGAAGCAGCAATTCTAAAAAACAAAGCCTATGATGAATTTCAGTTATTAGCTGATTATTCAGACAAACAATATCCAAAAACTATGTTAGGTACATACCAACGCGGAATGTATTTTGAAAAAACTGGAGATTACAAAAGAGCTGCAAAAGAATATATGCGTGCGTACACTCAAGAACCAATTGGCGATTTAACTAAAGATTATTTATTAGACAGAGCTGAAGCTTTGAAAGGTAAAAAAGACGAACCTAAAGTTGAAGAAGTACCAGCTGAAACTCCTGCAGAAACTCCAACAGAAGAACCTAAAAAAGACGAATAAAATCAAAATAAATAGCAATGGCTAAACTTAAAACTTCTTTCTATTGTCAAAGTTGCGGCACTAACTATGCCAAATGGTTAGGACAATGTACTTCTTGTAAACAATGGAATACTATCGTTGAAGAAATTATTCAGAAAGAAGAAAAACAAGCTTGGAGAACTTCATCATCGGAAACTAAAAAAGCTGCTAAGCCATTAAAAATAAATGAAATTTCAACATCAGAAGAAATTCGTATGAATACAACTGATGGAGAATTAAACAGAGTTTTAGGAGGCGGATTAGTCCCTGGTTCTTTAACACTTTTAGGTGGAGAACCTGGTATTGGAAAAAGCACCTTATTACTTCAAATTTCGTTAAAATTACCTTATAAAACGTTGTATGTTTCGGGCGAAGAAAGTCAGAAACAAATTAAAATGCGTGCCGAAAGAATTACCGGACAAACCGATAATTGTTTTATTTTAACGGAAACCAAAACGCAAAACATTTTCCGACAAATTGAAGAAATTGAACCGGAAGTTGTAATTATCGACTCTATTCAAACGTTACAAACGGATTATATTGAATCGTCAGCTGGAAGTATTTCTCAAATTAGAGAATGTACGGCTGAACTTATCAAATTCGCAAAAGAAACCAATGTTCCGGTTATTTTAATTGGACACATTACTAAAGATGGAACTATTGCTGGTCCGAAAATATTAGAACACATGGTTGATACGGTTCTACAATTTGAAGGCGACCGAAATCATGTGTATCGAATTTTGCGTTCCTTAAAAAACCGATTTGGTTCTACTGCCGAATTAGGAATTTACGAAATGTTAGGCAACGGATTACGTGAAGTTTCTAATCCTTCGGAAATTTTAATTTCGAATAAAGACAATTATTTATCCGGAACTGCTATTGCTACTACAATTGAAGGAATGCGCCCGTTAATGATAGAAATCCAAGCATTAGTTTCTACTGCAGTTTACGGAACACCTCAACGAAGTACCACAGGTTATAATCTGAAAAGATTAAACATGATTTTAGCAGTTTTAGAAAAACGTGCTGGTTTTCGATTAGGAGCCAAAGATGTTTTTTTAAATATTACTGGCGGAATAAATGTTGATGATCCTGCCATCGATTTAGCTGTAGTTGCCGCCATCTTATCGTCTAACGAAGACATTACAATCGATAAAGATTTTTGTTTTGCCGGAGAAGTTGGTTTAACCGGAGAAATTCGTCCCGTAAATAAAGTGGAACAACGTATTCACGAAGCGGAAAAATTAGGTTTTTCAACCATTTTTATTTCTAAACATAATAAAATAGATCGCAAAAACTATAAAATTGAAGTCCGACTATTAAGTAAAATTGAAGATTTAGTAGAACAATTATTTGGGTAAAAATGAAGAAAAAAGCAGAAATAGTACAATTACTTCAAACCTACCATGAATTAGGTCAAACGGAAGAAGCTGCTTTATTCTTAATTGATGAATTTGAACTGAATCAACCCAATTTTGCGGGAATAGTTTTAAGAGAACCTGCCAAACCCGATTATATTTTATTTACTGCAGAAGGAGAAATCGGTGATCCTATTTACATTAGAATTCCTGAAAATGTTTTTGAATATCAATTTGAGTTGATAATAAATTTATTAGCTCATGAAATGATGCACGTCATTCAAAAATCAAAATTATATAGTATTCAAGCCCGAGAAGAACGTGAATGGCAAGCTTATTATGAAATGTGTTTTCACAAAACTTTTCCAAAAGTTCCACATGCTTCTACTTTTCATAGAATCTTTTTCGCAAAAAAAGCGTTAGAATATTATAATCGAATGGAAAAAGATGGCGAATTACAAAAAAAATACGCTATTCAAAAGTCTGAAATTGAACTACTTATAAATAAATTAGAAAAATAATTTATTTCTTTCCCAACCTTTTCATGAAAATAGTAATCTCTATAATTAGAGCAGCTTTAAGCGCTTAAAATTTTTGAGATTCTAACCAGTAAAGTTTCCAATTCTACTTTGCTAAAAAATTAAATAATCATGAAAAAAGTAATTTTCACATTCGGACTTATATTCACCTCAATGAGTATGTTGAGCTGTAATAAAGTAAATGAAATTGAACCTAATCAATTAATTGCCAAATTAGACAAAAAACCAATCGTTGAAGAAAACACTAAAATTCAAGTTGCCTTATTATTGGATACTTCAAACAGTATGGATGGTTTAATTGAACAAGCCAAATCGCGTTTATGGAATATCGTTAACACGCTTACCACGTTGAAATATTCGGGCAAAACACCTACAATTGAAATTGCCTTATACGAATATGGTAACGATGGTTTATCTGCAGAAAAAAATTACATCCGTCAAGTAACTGCCCTTACCACTGATTTAGATTTAATTTCTGAAAAATTATTCTCGTTAAGAACAAATGGCGGTTCAGAATATTGTGGCGCTGTAATTAGTGACGCTACTAAAGAATTAAAATGGGATGATGGCAAAAACAATATGAAATTAGTTTATATCGCTGGAAACGAAGCTTTCAATCAAGGTGGAATTAATTATAAAGATGCGATAGGAACTGCTTTAAAAAATAATATTTATGTTAATACTATTTTTTGTGGTGATCAAAATGAAGGTATAAAATTATTATGGAAAGACGGCGCAGATACTGCAACTGGAAAATATTTCAACATCAATAGTAACCAAACGATTCAATATATCTTAACTCCTTACGATACTAAAATTAATGAATTAAATATCCAAATCAATACAACTTATGTAGGATATGGTGTTAAAGGTGAAACTAAAAAAATGAATCAAATGGTTCAAGATAAAAATGCAGAAAGTATTTCAGCAGCCAATTCTACAGAAAGAGCTGTTAGTAAATCGAGTGCCATTTATAGAAATGATGATTGGGATTTAATAGACCGTGTAAAAGAAGATAAAGATGCACTTTCAAAAATTAAAGCGGAAGAATTGCCTTCAGAATTAAAAGGTAAATCTGCAGAAGAAATTAAAAAATTTGTAGCCGAGAAAACAAAAGAAAGAGAAACCATTCAAAAAGAAATTGCAGAATTAGCTAAAAAACGTCAAGATTTTATTGATGCAGAAGCTAAAAAACAAAACAAACAAGACGATTTAGGAAATGCCATTAGTACATCTATTATCGAATTAGCAAAATCTAAAAATTATACTGTTGATAAAAAGTAAAAATAACCTAGAGGTAATAGATTACTTCGCACCTCGTAATGACAAACACATGAAAAAACTAATATTATCCATAACCTTATTGGTAACAGCAATTTCATTTGCACAAAAACCAATTTTCACATCAGCCAAAACTAAAGCTGCAACAGTATATTTTTCTGGAGCCGAATTAACGCAATCTACCTCTGTTAATTTACCTGTTGGAACGAGTGAAATCGTAATTAAAAATGTAGCTGATTATTTAAACGAAAGTACGGTACAAATTGGCGCACCCAATAACTTAACGGTTATGTCGGTTCAATTTACGCAGAATTATATTTCAGAATTCGAAATTGACGAAAACAATCCGTCTATTAAACGAGTTCGCGATAGTATTCAATTCCTACAAAAGGAAAAATTAAAAATTTATAACGATCGTATTTCTCATTCTAAAACCATTGAATTATTAGACAAAAACCAACAAGTGGCTGGACAAAATTCGGGATTGAGTGTTGCTGAATTAATGAAATTAGTAGATTATTATAATAGCAAAAGAACGCAGTTAAATAACACTATGAATTTACTTTCCGACAAAGAAGCAGACATGCAAAAGAAGATTGATTTTTTAAACAAAAAGTTAGAAATCAATACCGAAAAAGAAGAAAAAGCGTCTAAAGGAAAATTAATTTTACAAGTTATGAATGAAATTGCCGGTAATGTTAATTTAGATATTTCCTATATTACTAATGCTGCTTCATGGCAACCATTTTACGATTTACGTGCGGAAAACATCAACACTCCAATTAACTTAATGTATAAAGCTAAAGTCACGCAAAGCACAGGAATCGATTGGAAAAAAGTGAAACTGACACTTTCAAGCGGAAATCCAAATCAAAATAATGTAGCGCCGTTATTACAAGCTTGGTTCTTGAGATATGGATATCCTGCGAATTATAAAGTTTATAATAATGCACCTGCATCAAATGTAATTCAATCAATGGAAGATGTTGAAGCACTAGGCTATAGATCTGTTACTAAAAAAGAACAAATCGGTATTTCAAACTATACAGAAATTGTAGAAGGTCAACTAAACGTATCATTCGACATCGACATTCCGTATGACATTTTATCAAACGGAAAAGCGCACAGTGTAGCCTTAAAAGATTTAAAATTACCAGCAACGTATAAATATTATGCGGTTCCGAAAGTAGAAAAAGAAGCCTTTTTATTAGCCGAATTAAAAGATTATAGTAAGTATAATTTATTACCTGGTGAAGCCAATATTATTTTCGAAGGGATGTATGTGGGTAAAACAGTAATTAATCCGAACCAAACGCAAGATACGTTGAACTTAAGTATGGGTAGAGATAAAAAAATCTCCATTAAACGTGAAAAAGTGGTGGATAAATCGGGGACTAAATTCTTGTCATCTTACAAAGAACAAACGTTCACTTATGATATTATTGTTCGAAACAACAAAAAAGAAGAAATTAATATGTTGTTAAAAGATCAATATCCGTTAAGTACAGATAAAGAAATGACAGTAGAATTATTGGATAAAGATGGTGCAAAAGCCAATGAAGAAACAGGTGTTTTAACTTGGGAAATCAAACTGAAACCAAATGAAACTAAGAAATATAGAATTAGTTACAAAGTAAAATATCCAAAAGATAAAGTGATTGGAAATTTATAGATTAATTTTTAGTAACGATTTGTGAGAAATCATAAAATATAAAAAAGCCAATAGAAATTATATATTAAAACCAAACCTATGAAAACGATTTTAACAATTTTAATCTTAATATTCAATTTAACATTATTCTCTCAAGTAGATAAAGCTATTGGCGATTACCAATTTTCCATTACTACTAAAGATGGTAATTTAACAGAATGGAAATTAACTTTAAACGAAAATGGAACATTTTTTTTCCAATATTATTCAAACGTTAAATTTGAAATACCAACAGAAAAAAACATCTATGGTAAAGGGAAATGGACTATGAAAGACAATTTAATTACATTCATTTGTGATGAACAAAATGACTTAGATAAAAAATACACATTGAATTTTACTAATTCCAATGCAAGATTTATTATAAAGTCTCCTAAAAACAAAACAGATCAAATAATTAAAACAAGAGTTAAGTTTTTAAAATCTGATATATTTTGGATAAAAGGAACTGAAATATTTAAAATAGAAAACTAAATTATAATTTGTACGCTATCATAATAGCGATTCTAAATTTAGTAATAAAATAACTTAACCACACCTAACAGGCTTCTAAAACCTGTTGGGTTTTTTATTACTTTTGATTGAAATTAAAATTATGAATCAACCTTTTATTATACCAACCATTACGACAAACGAAAACGGAATTTCCATTTTTTCAGAATTAGATTTTTCAGTACAACAACGTGGTGGAATGTTTTTAACAGAGCAAATTGGCTCCAAAAATTTCAGAATTCGAAGAAGTGATGTGGGTTACGAAACCGATTTTCATGTAGCGGGAGATGCGACTTTTATTATTATTCAAAAAGGAAGTTTAAAAATCGAATTGCAAAACGGCGAATTCAAAATTTTTACTGCTGGCAACTGTTTTATTGCTCAAGATAATCTACCAGAACATATTATTTTCAATAATGAAATTCACGGACACAAAGCAAGTGTTATTGGAAATGAATCATTGCAAGCGATTCATATTAAATTATAATAATCTGATTACATGCAGTTTATTGAAAGTTGTAAGATTTTTTTCTATATTTACATAAATTAAAAATTCTTAACTATGAAAACTACTTTTTCACTATTATTGCTTTGTATTTTTAATTTCACATGGTGTCAAACCATTTCTTTACAATCATTTGCTACAGGATTTTCCTCACCTGTGGAAATTACACATGCTGGCGACTCTCGTTTTTTTGTGGTGGAACAAACCGGAAGAATTAAAATAGTAAATTCAAACGGAACTGTTAACGCAACACCCTTTTTAAATCTTTCAACTATAATTAGTACAGGCGGCGAACGAGGTTTACTCGGTTTGGCTTTTCACCCGAATTATAGTTCTAACGGATATTTTTTTGTGAATTATACCAACACTTCAGGTAATACCGTTATTGCACGTTATTCCGTTTCTGCCAATCCAGATATTGCCAATACAACTGGAACTATTTTAATGACCATTACGCAACCATTTAGCAACCATAATGGCGGTTGTTTAAAATTCGGTCCAGATGGTTATTTATATATTGCTATGGGTGATGGCGGAAGTGCTGGCGATCCAGGCAACAGAGCACAAAACATTAATGATAATTTAGGAAAATTGTTGCGTATTGATGTCAACTCAACCATAGCACCTTTTTACATCAATCCGCCTACAAATCCGTATGTTGGTATAGCAGGAAATGATGAAATTTGGGCAATTGGACTAAGAAATCCATGGAAATTTTCATTTGACAAATTGAATGGCGATTTATGGATTGCCGATGTAGGTCAGGGTGTTTGGGAAGAAATTAATAAAGTGAGTCCGACTTTAGCTGGAGTAAATTATGGTTGGCGTTGTTTTGAAGCCAATGCTGTTTACAACAATACAGGAAATTGCGCTACTATTACCGGAACTACTTTCCCATTAGTGGAAATAAATCATAGTTCAGGCGCTTGTTCTATAACAGGTGGTTATGTGTATCGTGGTTCAACCTATCCAAATTTAGTGGGTAAGTATTTATTTTCCGATTATTGTTTAGGAAAAATCGGAATGACTACTTTAACTGGTGTAACTACTTTTAGCAGTACTTTTTCTGGAAATTTCGTGAGTTTTGGAGAAGATTTAAATGGTGAATTATACATTTCTGATATTACTAGCGGAACCATTTATAAAATTACAGATACTTCTTTAAGTAATGAAAGTTTCGAAAAAAATAGATTTTCTATTTATCCAAATCCAGGAAAAAATATACTTTTTGTTGAAAAATCAGCCAACAATTATCCAACAGAAATTAAAATGTATGATGTAAACGGAAAACTTGTTTTACAACAAACAACTGAAAAAATAAATCAAAACAAAATTGACATTAGTCAGCTTGTTCCAGGATTTTACATTGTTTCTATTACAAATGATAATAATGAAATTTCGCAGTATAAATTGGTGGTGGAATAAGGAATATTGAATTGTTTTAATTACTTATTAAGCCACGAATTCTCGAATTAAATAATTTGAAAAAAATTAAAATCGATTATATCGATGAATAATTCGAATTAAAATTCTAAATAGAATTTACTAAATGAATATTCGAGAATTCGTGGCAAAAAAACAGAATTTAGTCTCTCAAAACTTTAAAAAGAGTAACAAACGTTGCATTTGTTGTGGTACTTTTACTGACCACTAAATTACGGCGCTGGATTCGGAATTAATTCCTGAATTTTATTAATCTCTTGTAAAACCTCATCTGTAAGCATCACATCAAAAGCATTGATATTTTCTTCTAATTGATCGATGGTTGTGGCACCAATTAAAGTCGATGAAACAAAATCTTGATGATTTACAAAAGCAATAGCCATTTCTGTAATGGTTAAACCTAAACTATGGGCCAACTCTTGGTATAATTTTGTGGCTTTAAAACAATTTTCATTTGTATATCGCACAAAATGTGGAAACAATTTCATTCTTGAATTTTCAGGATAACCGTTTAAATATTTACCCGTTAAAAATCCGAAACCTAATGGAGAATACGCTAACAATCCTACATTTTCACGCATTCCAATTTCTGAAAGTCCAACTTCGTACAAACGATTTAATAACGAAAATGGATTCTGAATAGTTGCAATTCGAGGTAAATTATGCTTTTCACTTTCATTTAAAAATTTCATCACACCCCACGGATTTTCATTCGAAAGTCCGATATGTTTAATTTTTCCTTCTTTAATTAAACCATCAAAAACGGTTAAAACTTCAAAAACATTTTCTTGCCAATTCGTATCGATTTTCTCCAAACCTCTTTTCTGAAACATATTCATTACACGTTCTGGCCAATGCGTTTGATACAAATCGATATAATCAGTTTGTAGGTTTTTCAAACTTAATTCAACTGCTTCTGTGATGCTTTTTTTGGAAAAATCTAACGGCTGACGGATGTAACTCATCCCACGATTTGGACCAGCAATTTTTGTGGCAACAACTAAATCATCACGTTTATGCTTGTTTTTCGCTAACCAAGTTCCTATAAAACGTTCCGTACTTCCAAAAATATGTTCGTTACCACCAATTGGATACATTTCGGCAGTATCAATAAAATTAATACCGCGTTCTATTGCGAAATCTAATTGAGAATGAGCTTCGGCTTCGGTGTTTTGATTTCCGAAGGTCATGGTTCCTAAACAAGCTTTACTAACTTTTAGATTGGTATTTGGAAGTGTTGTGTATTTCATTTTAAAAATTTTTACGAAGATACAATCAATAATTTTCAGAAAAAAACTGTTTAAAAAATCTTCCTAAAATAAAATATAGGTATTTTCGCATAAATTAAAAACATATTATGGAACAAGAAAACTTAATGATTCCCAAATTTTTTGAAAGCAATGAATATTTCATCGATGAAAATGTGAATTATTTTAAATTTGGTAATACTTACAAAGTATACAATGAAGAAACAGAACAAGTTGGAACTATACAACAAAAAGTATCAGGTTGGCATAAATTTTTACGTTTATTTTTAAACAAAGCTATGTTTCCTTTTACATTAGAAGTTCACAACATAGATAACGATTTACAAGTGACTATCAAAAGAGGTTGGACATTTTGGATGAGTAAAATTACCGTTTATGATGCTAATCAAGTCTTAATTGGAACTATAAAACAAAAATTTAAATTGTTCAAGCCTACTTTTATTATTATTAATGCTAAAGAAGAAGTAATTGCTAAAATTACAGGTGATTGGAAAGCTTGGGACTTTAAAATTGAAAATCAAAATGGTAATTCAATTGGTACAATTAATAAAAAATGGGGTGGTGTTGTTAAAGAATTTTTTACAAGAGCAGACAAATACCGTGTTTCTATTGTTCCTGAACATGCTGAAGACACAAACAAAATAGTTATTGTATCGTGTGCAATTACAGTTGATATGGTTATGAAAAACACTAAATAAAAAAAGCTCCATTTGGAGCTTTTTTTATTATAACATAAATTATTTCAAAATATCTTCAATAATTTTCAAATGATGTTGGGTATGAATCGCTAAAAATTTTTCAGATTGCTTCACATTCAAATTTCCAAAAATTGGATGATTAAAAAAAGACGTTGCCTGTAATTCATTGAATTGCTTAAGGTTGTTTTTAGTAAACTCGAGTTTCGATTTTAAATCTTCTGCTGAAGCAATTTCAACTGGTGTAACAACTTTTGGCGCTCTTACTTTTCCTCTTGGAATAGATCCCGTAGTAAAAATTAACCATTTATAAAAACCCCATTTTGGTTTAAAATCTGCAGGATTTGATTTTGCTAACTGACCAATAACTCCATTTATTACCATCAAACAATGGTCTATTTGCCAACCAATGGTACTGTTTGAAATTTTTGAATTGGTTTTTTCTATATTAGGAATATGGTTTTCTAGCTGAACTAATAAAGTATTTAGATTAGTCATAATTACATGAATTAAAAAAACCTAACAACTAAAAATTGTTAGGTTTGATTCGTTATAATTTGAATATTAAATTTCGTTTAACAACTTAGACAATTCGTCTAATTTTGGTGTTAAAATAATTTCAATTCTTCTGTTTTTAGCTTTCCCTTCTGCGGTATCATTGCTTAATAATGGCGCAAATTCACTTCTACCTGCAGCCGTTAAATTAGCTTTGTTTACTTTCGGATTCGCTGTTAAGATATTTACAATGGCAGTAGCACGTTTTGTTGATAAATCCCAGTTGTTTTCAATTCCACCTGCTAAAGTTCCCATGATCTTATCATTATCCGTGTGTCCTTCAATTAAAACTGATAAATCTGGATTATCACCTAAAACTTTACCTACTAAATCAACTGCTTTTTTACCTTCTTCGTTTACGGCATAACTTCCAGAATTGAATAATAATTTATTTTCCATAGAAACATAAACTTTTCCATCCTTTTCAGTAACTGTTAAACCTTTTCCTTCGAATGCTTTTAACGATTTAGATAAAGTTTCTCTTAATTTTTTCAAAGCTGCTTCTTTATCAGCCATGATTTTTTCTAATTCCGCTAATCGAGTAGAAGATTTTAATAAATCAGCTTTTAGTTTGTTTAATTTGTCTTGCTCAGCAGCCATTTCTTTTTGCTTTGCTTCTAACTCAGCCAATAACTGACGGTTTTTCGCAATATTAGCATCTAAAGCATCATTACTATCTTTTTCAAGAGCCGCATAAGCTGTTTTTAAATTGTCTAAACTCTTTTTTGTAGCCGCATAATCAGCAGCTAATTTATCTCTTTCAGCTTTTAATTTTTCTGCTTCAGATTTGTATTTATCTAAATCGGTTTTTAACGTTCCGTTTTCTGTTTTCAATACATCATTTTCATCTGCCAACGCATTTCTTTCTTTCTTTAAATCGGCAAATTTATTTTCTAAGTCTTGGTAGATTTTTTTAGAAACACATGAAGTTGTCATGGCTAATACTACTACTGCTAATCCTACTTTTCTTATCATAATTTTCGTTTTTATAATAGACGTTTATTTTTAGTTTTTGGTTGTATTTTATTAGTTAAAATTCCATTTCCACATAAACCGGACAATGGTCTGAATGTTTGGCTTCTGGTAAAATTAAAGCTCTTTTAATATTATCTTTTAAAGGTTCGGCAACTAAACAATAATCGATTCTCCAACCTTTGTTATTATTTCTGGCATTAGCACGATAACTCCACCAACTATAATTATGCGGTTCTTTATTCAAATGACGGAAAGAATCAATCATTCCTGTTTTCATAAATCCGTCTAGCCAAGCACGTTCTTCAGGTAAAAATCCAGAGGTTTTTTCATTTCCTTTTGGATTGTGAATGTCGATAGCTTCATGACAAATATTATAATCTCCACAGACAACTAAATGAGGTAATTCTCTTCGTAAATTCACAATATAATCCTGAATTTCATCCATGTAATTGAATTTGTAACCCAATCTATCATTATTGGTTCCCGAAGGTAAATACATACTCATTACAGAAATATGATCGAAATCTACACGCAAATTTCTACCTTCAGAATCCATAGATTCAATTCCAGTTCCGAACACCACATTATTCGGTTTGTTTTTACACAAAACGGCTACACCACTATATCCTTTTTTTTGTGCTGGATAATAATATTGATACGGATAACCCGCTGCTTTAAGATCTTCAACTGGTATTTGATCTTCAGTGGCTTTAATTTCTTGCAAACAGATTACATCAGGACTGGCACTTTGTAACCATTCAATAAAACCTTTTGTAATTGCCGCTCTAATTCCGTTAACGTTATAAGAAATAATCTTCATTCCATTTTCATTCTAATTTCTCAAAAATAGAAAAACTTTTTTATAAAAACTGCTATAAAATCCACTATTTTATAAATAATTCAATATCAAAAATATAAATTACATAAATCAATAATTATTTGTGATTGTTACATTTTCATAACCAAAAATTAATAAGAATTGTTATCTTTGTTACTTGCTCAAAACATAGATAAATGGGATTAGTTACTGCAAAAGAAGTAGCCAAAGCAATAAATACGGACAAATACGGTTTTTTAGGAACTTTTTCTGGGTGGTTACTCATGAAAGTACTTAAAATCTCTACATTGAATAAAATCTACAATAGAAATAAACACTTAAGTGACGTTGAGTTTTTAAATGCGATTTTAGATGAGTTTCAAATTAAATTTGAAATCCCTGAAGAAGATTTAAAACGTTTACCTAAAGATGGTGCTTACATAACTATTTCAAATCATCCATTAGGAGGAATTGATGGTATTTTATTATTGAAATTAATGTTGGAACGTGAACCAAATTTCAAAATAATTGCCAACTTTTTATTGCACCGCATCGAACCGATGAAGCCGTACATTATGCCGGTTAATCCGTTTGAAAATCATAAAGATGCTAAATCTAGTGTTATTGGAATTAAAGAAACATTACGTCATTTAAGCGATGGAAAACCATTAGGTATTTTCCCAGCTGGTGAAGTTTCGACCTATAAAGATGGGAAATTAATTGTTGACAAACCTTGGGAAGAAGGCGCTTTAAAAATCATTAAAAAAGCAAAAGTTCCGGTTGTTCCAATATATTTTCACGCTCAAAACAGTAAATTATTTTACACTCTATCAAAGTTAAACGACACTCTTCGTACAGCTAAATTACCTAGCGAATTATTAACACAGAAAAATAGAGTAATTAAAGTTCGTATTGGAAAACCAATTCCGGTTAGCGAATTAAATGAACACGAAAGTATTCCAGAATTTGGTGAATTCTTAAGAAAGAAAACCTACATGCTTTCTAATTCTTTTGAACCAGAAAAACCACAATTGGCTTTTCCTAAATTCACTTCAACTAAACCGCCAAAACAAATTGTAAAACCGGCTAATCATGATCAGATTTTAGAAGAAATTAATTTTCTAAAAGAAGGCGATTACCAGTTATTACAAAGTAAAAACTATAGAGTCTTTTTAGTAACCGCTGAAAAAATTCCAAATATTTTACATGAAATTGGACGTTTACGTGAAATTACATTTAGAGAAGTTGGTGAAGGAACGAATGAAGCGATTGATTTAGACAAATACGATCAATATTATCACCATATGTTTTTATGGGATGATGACGCACAAATGATTGCAGGTGCATATAGAATGGGATTTGGTTCTAAGATATTTCCAAAATATGGTTTAGAAGGATTTTATTTGAATGAATTATTCAAATTTGAACCAGAACTAAATGACATGATGAGTCAGTCTATAGAAATGGGCCGTGCCTTTATCATTTCAGAATACCAACAAAAACCGATGCCATTGTTTTTACTTTGGAAAGGAATTGTTCATACAACTTTACATTATCCAGAACACAAGTATTTAATTGGTGGTGTAAGTATCAGTAATCAGTTTACAGAGTTTTCAAAATCGTTAATGATTGAGTTCATGAAATCTCATTATTACGATCCTTGGATTGCACAGTACATCAAACCAAAAACAGCGTATAAAGTACAATTAAAAGATGCTGATAAAGATTTCGTATTTAATGAAGCGGAAGCTGATTTGAATAAATTCGATAAAATTATTGATGAAATCGAACCAGGAACATTACGTTTACCAGTATTAATAAAAAAATACATTAAGCAAAACGCACGTGTGGTTGCATTTAACGTTGACCCAATGTTTAACAACGCCATTGACGGATTGATGTATATTAAAATTTCGGATATTCCGGAAAGTACTGTTAAACCAGTAATGGAAGAATTTCAAGCAGAATTAGAAAGAAAACACAAAGGGTAATTATTGCCAAATGGATTGTTTTAAAATACTATCCATATTGTGTTCTTTAATATAGAAAAACAGGCGTATTAAATGATACGTTCCTAATAGTATTCCCATTACATAAGCGAGTTTCATGCTGTAAAAGATTTTATCAAAAAAAGGTTTTTGATAAATAATTTCTGCAATAAGTTTTCCTAAAACCAACAGACAAAAAAGGACAAAAAAAGGTCCGAATAAATGATGGTATAAACTTCTGGAAAGATCACCTTCATAGAAATATACCAATGATTTTGTGATTCCGCAACCCGGACAAGGAAATCCGGTAAGCATTTTAAACGGGCAAAAAGATTGTTCGTTATCTAAATTTCCAGTGTTATTTTGACCAATAAAAAATGGAACAATCAGCGTAACGAGCACACCGATTATTCCATATATTCTATTTTTTATAAAAGGTTTAATTGTATAATTTGTTAATATCACCTTGAATAATCATTGCAGATACCATTGGAAAGAAAAACCCTAATACCATTAACAAAACAGATTCGTCTTTTTGTGGCTGACCTGTTAATTGGTAAATTTTTGGTAAAGCTTCTTTACCAGCAACCCAGTAATAATATAAATTAATAGGCATACAACAACCTGCTAAAATAGCAACTGGTGAAGAAATAACTTCTTTACCTGAAACTGCATTCATTACTTCGGCAGCTTTAATATTCCAATAAATTAAATATAATCCACATGTCAAAATTCCGAAAATTAAGACCATAACAGGATCTACTTTAAATACAGGAATAGTTGGTTTTGGATTATTCCATTCTTCTTGATTAGTAACTTCATTCATAATTTAAAAGTTTTAGTTTTTAGTTTAGTAATTAGTTGAATATTTTTTGTTTTTGTTACAATTTCAAATATATAAAATGATTTGTAAGAAATTTACGTTGTTCGATACATTTTTAAAATTTTATCAACAATTACTTGTGCTAACTTTTCTTTGCTTTCGAATGTCCAACCTGCAATATGTGGTGTTAACAACACATTATTAGCTTGTAATAAATATTCGAATGCTTTAGGTTTTTCACCTTCAAAAAGAGTTTCAAAAGATAATTTTTCATATTCTAAAACATCTAATCCAGCACCTAAAACTTTACCCGATTGTAATGCTGCAACCAAATCAGCTGTGACAACACTTTTTCCTCTTGCAGTATTAATAAACCAAAATGGTTTTTCAAACTGATTGATAAATTCTGCATTTACCATCTTATCCGTTTCAGGTGTCCAAGGAATATGTAAACTTAATACATCCGCTTTTTGCTGTAATTCATGTAAAGAAACTTGCTTTGCATTTTCATCACCCACATTTGGTAAGATATCATAACACAATACTTCTACCTCAAAACCACGTAATTTTTTGGCAAAAGATTTACCCATATTACCATATCCAATAATTCCGACCGTTTTACCATCTAATTCGGATCCACGATTACTTTCACGATTCCAATGTCCGGATTTAACTTCCTTATCTGCATTATTCAATTTATTAAAAAGCGACAAAATCATCCCCAAAGCATGTTCACCTACCGCATTTCGATTTCCTTCAGGAGCAGCAATTAAATTGATATTCTTACTCAGCGCATAATCGCAATCAATACTTTCTAAACCTGCACCTACACGCGCAATAAATTGTAAATTTTTGGCTTTATCGATAAAGTTAGCATCAATTTTAAAACGGCTACGGATAACAATTCCGTGATAGTTTTCAATTTTGTTTTCTACTTCTTGTTTGGTAGAAATAAAATCGGCTTCGTTTGTAAAACCAGCTTGTTCTAATTGTTCCCAAAGTAAAGTATGATTAGTATCTAAATGAAGTATTTTTACGGCAGAAAGATTTTGCATTTTGCGAATTTTAAAATGGAAAGTTACTAAATTTTATCACACTGAACAATGCAAAATATTCTTCATGAATTTAATAATCCATGACAGTATGTTTGTTAGACTAACAAGAATCTGAAAAACAAATAATTAAACCTGATGCTCGTAATTTGCATACACTTCACGAATTTGATTAAAGATTTCAAATAATTCGTTGTGTCCGTCAGTAGTCACTAATTTTTGTTTGTATTCTTTAAAACCGTGAATACCTTTGAAGTAATTGGTATAATGACGTCTCATTTCAACAATACCAACGCGTTCACCTTTCCATTCCATCGACCAGATTAAATGATTTTGAGCGGCTTCTACTCGATCGGCAACAGTTGGCGGTGCTAATTTTTCACCTGTTTTGAAGAAATGTTTGATTTCGTTAAAAATCCATGGATAACCAATCGCAGCACGACCAATCATCATTCCATCTAAACCAAATCTATTTTTATATTCTAATGCTTTTTCAGCCGAATCGATATCGCCATTTCCGAAAATTGGCATAGAAATTCGAGGATTATTTTTGATGCGTTCAATATGCGTCCAATCAGAATGTCCTTTATACATTTGCGCACGCGTTCTTGCATGAACCGTTAATGCTTGCACGCCGATATCTTGCAAACGTTCAGCAACTTCATCAATATTTATAGAAGATTCGTCCCAACCTAAACGTGTTTTAACCGTAACTGGTAAACTAGTTCCTTTGATAACTGCTTTGGTTAATCGGATCATTAAATCTACATCTTTCAATACTCCAGCACCAGCACCTTTACAAACCACTTTTTTAACAGGACAACCAAAATTAATGTCCACTAAATCAGGCTGAACCGTATCTACAATTTTAGCAGACATTTCCATTGCTTCTTCGTCGCCACCAAAAATTTGAATACCCACAGGACGTTCATAATCGAAAATATCCAATTTCATTTTACTTTTCATGGCATCACGAATTAATCCTTCTGAAGAGATAAATTCAGAATACATTAAATCAGCACCATGCATTTTACACAATCTACGAAAAGGCGGATCGCTCACATCTTCCATAGGTGCAAGTAATAATGGATGTTCTGGTAAAATGATATTTCCTATTTTTGGCATATTCTAATTTTGTGCAAAGATAAAACAAAGTTAGAAGTTGGAAGTTAGAAGTTAGAATTTTTTTTAAAACACATAAATACAGATATTTCTCAAAGTGTTTAGACACTTCTCAAAAACAAAAAACCTCTGTAATGCTCTTACAAAGGTTTAGATATAATTGATTTTTATATTATTTCGGAGCAATCCAACTTTTTGGATTCAGTACCGTAGTATTTTGATTGATAACGAATTTTAATACTGAAGAACCTTTTGCATTCGTTTTAATTTTCCCTAAAACTTGTTTGGTAGTAACTTTTTGTCCAACAGAAACTGAAACACTACTTAAATTACTATACGCTGTAAAGAAATCTCCATGACGTACTAGAACTGTATATGAATTAGTTGTTTGTGAAACTTGAACTCCAGAAACCTCACCGTTAAAAACAGCTCTAGCAGAAGAACCAGCATCGGTAGTGATATCAATTCCACTATTATGAACCACAAGGTTATTATATTCGGGATGTGGCTGATCTCCATAACCCATAGAAATATATCCTTTTTCAACTGGCCAAGGTAATTTACCTTTGTTGGCTTTAAAGCTATCTGAAGCAAGTTTTCCTTCAGGTGTTAATTCGATTTTTGTTGAAGAAACTGGCGCTGTTTTTACTGGAACCGTTGTTCCATTTTTTTGAGCTGCAGCTTTTTTGGCAGCAGCTTGTTTTTTATTTTCAGCAGCAATCGCATCTGCAATCATTTTTTTAATTTTCTTATCGATGGCTTTTCGTTCTTTATCCATCTTAGCGATTTCAGCGGCTATTTTTTTCTTATCTTTTTGGATCAGTTTGGCTGTTTTCTCTTTTTCTTGCTTTAATTTTTCGTGTTCCGCTTTTATTTTTGTTCGCTCCACGATAACCACTTCTTTCTCTTTTTTATTCGTTTGCAGTTCGTTAACCGCAACACCTAAACGAGCTTGTTTTATTTTAATTTCTTCCGCTTGACGTTTTCTATAACCTGCATATTGTTTCATGTATTGCACACGTTTATAAGCTTGCAAGAAACTATTTGAAGACAACACAAACATAATTCGACTTTGTTCAGAACGACTTTTATATGATTTTACAATCATTTTAGCATAGTCTTCTTTCATGATTTTCAAATCTCTATTCAACTTATTGATTTCCAATTGCGTTAAATAAATATTATCATCTAAAATTCGAGCTTGTTTAGCGATTGTAGAAATGATTTTTTCACTGATTTTGATTTGCTCGTTTTGACTAGCAATTTCTTTTAAAACAGATTTTTCCTTTTTCTTTTCGTTTTGAAGTTTAGCTTTTGCTTCAGACAATTCTTTTTGTAATTGCTCTTTTCTTTGCTCTAACTTTTCTTTCTCATCAATTTGAGCAGAAACTGTTAAAGTCATTAATAAAACGAATATAGATAGAAGAAATTTGTTCATTCTTGAAAATTATTTTTTTGCGAAATTAATCAATATTTATCGGAGTATAACCATCCGGAATAGAATAAGGATACGTTAATGCTTCATTAAACGTAATTTTTTTATATTCTATGTCGATTTTAACCTGATCTTTTTGATTCGCTACAATATTAACGCCAGTTGGTAAAAACATATTGTCTTGATTGAAATAAGATGGATAGTTAACCAACACGTTTCTATTTTGAGAAATTTGATTGATGAATTGCTT
This sequence comes from Flavobacterium urocaniciphilum, assembly GCF_900110615.1. Taxonomy (GTDB): domain Bacteria; phylum Bacteroidota; class Bacteroidia; order Flavobacteriales; family Flavobacteriaceae; genus Flavobacterium; species Flavobacterium urocaniciphilum. Next base: position 34,155 of record NZ_FOEI01000002.1, on the reverse strand, counting down.
TTTCAATAAGTAGTTTGCACTTTCAAAACTGTATAATTTTTCAGTGTTGGATGTGTTTTTCGATTTTAATTGAAATAAATTATCTGCCACTTCAGCGATAAATTCTTCTTTTGTTAAATTATCGATTGGTTTACCTAATAATAAATTTTGAACTTTTTGAAAGTCTAAATCGGTTCCTAACATTTTGGTTAAAATAGAATAATCACCATCAAAAAAAGTTCCGTTTTTCTTTTCGAAATAACTTACTCGAGTTGGTGTAATTAACGCTTTTGCCATTGGAATTCCAACAAATTTTAAATTGATCCAAATGATTTCATCTTTTTTAATTCTTATATCAGCACCAATTGAAATAGATTGATGTGCATCTTCATAACTTGCAGAAGTACGAATAGAAGCCGTTTGAAAATTCAATACATTTTCATAGTGCTTTTTAATTACTTCTTTGGCTTTATTATCTACAACAGTTTCATTTGAAATAGATTGTTCGGCAACCTTTTTCTTCGTTTTACAGCTCAACATAGCTATTGCAGCAAATAAAAATATAAGTGTTTTTTTCATTATTGTTTTGAAAGTGTTTCTAATCTTTTTTGATACGTTTGTTTTAATTTGGCATCTGATAATCCGTCGGCACAAATAATAAATTGTTTGCAAAATCCAATTTCTAAACTAGAATCGTCAATTAAATAATCGATACCCATTTCTAAAAAATCTTTTGCCTTTTTATAATTTTTCAAATTATTATTTCCTTTTGCAGCGTAATAATACAAGTTGGCTTTAGTTGGATACAATTCGATAAATCCTTCTGCTTTTTTAGCCATTTTATCAAACTGTTTATTGAAATCATAAATATTCAATAACAAATCGATGGTTTCTACATCATTAGTAGTCGACTTCTCAATGTATTTTTGAGCCAATTCGAAATTGTTTTTATTGTAAAAAAACTTTCCAATTTCTTTCGTTACATCCATTCCAATATTATTATCAAAATACGTAATAGTATTATCGATTTCCGTTAATAATTGTGGATTTTTAGTGGCAAAAATTAAATATTCATTTAAAACTCTTTGTTTAATTTTGAAGTCAATTTTACTACTCTTCGCAACTCTTTTATAAGATTCTGTAGCTTTAGCACTATTGTTTTCATTAATGTAAAACTTCACTAAACTCACATGCGCCATATCCGAACTTGGAATTTCTTTTTCTAACTGTAAAGCCGTTTCAAAGGCTTTTTCTTCTTGGTTAGCTGTAGAATAAACGTAAATTAAATCGATATAATTTTGTTCTAATTTCGGATTTGATTTAATGGCAGCTAATAAATCATTTGTTTGAGGCTTTACTCCTTTTGCCATTGCTTGAATTTGTACTTGATACATTTCCATTGTTTTGGTTAATGTACCCGTACTTTCAATATCATCGATAACTTTTTTGGCTTTATCGAATTGTTGTGTATGCATGTACAACGACACCAAATCTTCTTTCATATTGGCATCAAATGTGACCAGTTTTTCCACAATTGGAATTGATTTATGAAAATCTTTTAACTGATAATACACATCGTACAATCCATTCCAATACCAACGTTGTTTTGGTTCTAATTCAACTGCTTTTTTAAAAGCAATTTCTGCTTGAACGTAATTTTGCTGCGCTAAATAATTAACACCTAATTGGTAATGAATTTCAGGATTATTGGGTTCTTTTTGCAAACATTTATCTAATGACAAAATAGCTTTATCATAATTTTCAATGGCTTTTTGTTTCAAAGCTTCATAAAAATTATTTTCGAATTCATTTTCCGCAGTTTCTACTTCTTCTGGATTTACTTGTCCGAAAGAAAGTTGAAAAAGGAAAAGAAAAGCTATTATTTTTCTCATTAGTTTTTTGTTCTATTTTATTTGAATCAAAAATTATTCCATTGTTGAATAATCACCTAAACTTACACTTGTAAATTCTCCATTATAGTTAACGTGATTTCCTATCATGGCATTGTCTAACTTAGCATTTTTTATATGCGCATGCGTTTGAATTAAACTATTTTTGATCGTACTATTCACCACGTGACAACCTTTCCCTAGAGAAACATTTGGACCTACCGTAGTATTAATTAAATATACATCTTCATCAATAAAACATGGAGGAATAATCGTAGAATTATCCAATCTTACATTGGCAGCGACTAAATTTTCACCATCTGCTTGTAAAAATCCTAACATTCTATTATTGGTATCAACCGTTACATCTTTGTTACCGCAATCCATCCATTCATCCACTTTACCTGGAACGAATTTCATTCCTTTTGCCATCATTTGTTTGATACCATCATTAATTTGGTATTCGCCACCATGAATGATATTATTATCTAAAACCGATTGTAATTCATTTTTCAAAACAGCAATATCTTTAAAATAGTATATTCCAATAACGGCTAAATCGGATACAAATTCTTTTGGTTTTTCAACTAATTCGATAATTTCTCCATTATCGTTTAAGTTTACTACACCAAATGCTTCCGGTTGATCTACTTGTTTTACCCAAATAACACTATCTGCAGTTGCGTCTAGTTCGAAATCGGCACGAATTAACGTATCCGCATAAGCAATAACTGCTGGTCCAGATAAAGAATCTTTAGCACACATAATCGCATGACCCGTTCCTAAAGCTTCATTTTGGTAATAAATGGTTCCTTTAGCTCCAATTTTAGTAGCAATTGCTAATAAATCTTTTTCAACTTGAGCACCAAAACTTTCGTGAATGATAAATGCCACTTCATCAATTGGTTGATTGATAACTTTTGCTATATCTTCTACTAGTCTGTGAACAATAGGTTTTCCAGCAATTGGAATTAATGGTTTTGGGATTGTTAAAGTATGTGGACGAAGACGAGAACCGCGTCCAGCCATAGGTACGATTATTTTCATATTTGCCTCCCCTGTCCCCTCCAAAAGAGGGGTAACCTATCGAGGAGCATAGGTTTTATGTTACATTTTTATTTTTATTCCTTTTTGTTCCCCTTCTGGGGTTAGGGGGCTTTATTTCACTCCAGTACTACCGAATCCGCCTTCACCTCTAGAGGTTTCTGATAGTTCGATTGTTTCTAACCATTCTGCACGTTCGTGTTTAGCAATGATTAATTGCGCAATTCTTTCACCATTTTCAATAACGAAATCTTCATTGGAAAGATTTACTAGAATAACTCCAATTTCACCACGATAATCGGCATCAACAGTTCCAGGAGAATTTAAAACAGTGATTCCTTTTTTAAATGCCAATCCACTTCTTGGACGAACTTGCGCTTCGTAACCAATTGGCAATTCAATAAAAAGTCCGGTTTTTACTAACGTTCTTTCTAAAGGTTTTAGTGTGATTGATTCCGTTAAATTGGCACGTAAATCCATACCAGCAGAAGCATTTGTTTCGTAATTTGGTAATGGATGTTGTGATTTATTGATGATTTTTATTTGCATTATATTATTTTTTTAAACTGCGAAGTTTATATTATTTTCTTTTAATCAATTTCAAAATGACTTCTGTTTCATTTTTGTAAATATAGTAACTAAAGCCAATGATTGCAAGTATTCCGAAAATGTATGTATCTCTAAATATTTTAACATAAAAAGAAACACAAGCAAGCGTTATCGATACAAAAAGATAGGTTAGAATTTTTCTCATTTCAAACGGAATTGGATAGCGTTTTCTTCCTAACAAATAAGAAATTAGCATCATACTTCCATAAGCACAAATAGTTGCAATAGCAGATCCGACATAACTTAAATTAAATTTTACAATTAAAACATAATTTAAAACCAAAGTTATAATGGCTCCAATTGCAGAAATATAAGCACCAATAATAGTTCTATCAATTAATTTGTACCAAACTGACAAACTTGTATAAATTCCTAAAAAGAAATTTGCTATTACGATTAAAGGAACTATTGTCATAGCTTCCCAATATTCTGGTTGTCTTACTAAGAAGAATTTAACCACATCGGCGAAAACCACAACAACTAATAAAATTAACGAACCTAAAATGACAAAATATTTTGTGATAGTTGCATACACTTGTTGCGCATTTTCCTTTCCAGCTTGACTGAAGAAAAAAGGTTCTACCCCCAAAGTATATGCCGTTCTAAACAACACCATGAACAAGCCGATTTTATAACAAGCCGAATACGCTCCAACAGCAGCTTTAGCAATAGATGGATCTAAAAATTTATCCAATAATATTTTATCTAAATGCTCGTTAATTCCGAATGCTAAACCTGCGAAAAGTATAGGCCATCCGTAATTAAGCATTTTTTTCCACAACTCCTTATTGAACAACCAATTTGCTTGAAAATAATGCGGCATGAACAAAACAAAAGTGAACAAACTAGCGATTAAATTTGCAAGGAATACATAGCCAATTTGATAATCTTCCACATAAATAGAACTCCAAAAACCTTCCGGATTCGCATTTGCTAATTTTGGTATAATGGCCAGTAAAAATACGTTTAGCAACATATTAATAATGACATTAGATATTTTAAACACAGAGTATTTAATCGGTTTTTGTTCTGCTCGAAGTTTTGAAAAAGGAATAATTACTAATGCATCAAAAGCTAATATCCAAATGGCATAGTTTACATATTCTTTGTCGACATTTAAAAAACCAGCCAACGTTTTTTGAAATAAAAGCGCTATACATAGAAATAAAATGGTACTCCAAAATATAGAAACAGTAGCCGTACTTATTACATCTTTTTTATTTTGCTCGATTAGACCTTCATCTTTAGTATCTTGCTTATGATAAAATCTGAAAAAAGCCGTTTCCATTCCGTAGGATAAAATGACATTAAAAAATATCATATAAGCTAACAAAATAGTAATTTCACCATACATCTCTGGTTTTGGCATATAAGATGTATGCAGACTAACCAGTAAGAAACTGATTACTCTAGGTAAAACTGTGGCTAAACCGTATATAAGGGTTTGTTTTAAAAGAGTTTTATTGGCGCTCAATTAGATTGTTTTTAGATTTAAAAGTAAACAAAAGTAATTAATTTCTTTTATTAATGGAAGGATACTCTAACATAGCTAATTCTTTAACATCATCAAAAACAACAGTACTTTCTTTACCATCTATTTTAAAATAAATTCGAGCTTGGCTAGGTTTTAATCCCGTATTAATTGTGGGAGTTGGAACCGTTTCATTCATATTGTCAAATGTTTTTATGGATGCTTGATACGACAAATCATTTACTTTAAAAAAAGTACTTTCTCTATCTTGAAACTGAATTTTTACCATTTCAATATTTTCGGGTAAACTTTTCGATAACGCAACATTTAAAATTGTTCCTCCGCCAGCACCTTTAACTCCACCAACCCAATTTTGAAAAGTTATTTTTTCCACATATTGTTTCGCTTCTTGTATTCCTTTTTCTGAAGAACAAGAATTATAATTGAAAATTGTTATTAAAAACAAGACTAAAACTTTCATTTTTTATTGATTTAAAAATTTAATAAAATGAAACCCTTTTGGCACAAAACCATGATTGATATAAAATTTTCCAGCTGCAAAATTTGTAGTAAAGGCATCTAAAACAATTTGATTGGCATTTACTTCTTTTGCTATTTCATGAACTTTTTGAATTAACAAATCACCAATTTTTTGACCTCTAAAATTTTCATGAACTACAAAACTGTCGATTTCAACATATTTCCCCGACCATAATTTTGTTCCAACCCAAACGCCAGTTAATGCAATAGTTTGATTCTCTTTTATAATTATTATTTGTGAATAATTGCTTTTTAACATTTCATCTAAAAGTGTACCATATTTTTCTAAAGTAAAATCTGGATACATTTGCTGAACAATATCTAAGTGTTCCAACATTTCTTCTTTTTGATGTAATAAACGAATTTCCATTATTTTTTGCCTAATAAATTTTTATTAAATAAATCCAATATTCTACGATATTCATCCACCCAAGAATAGGTTTTTTGAAACCCATGAGCTTCAACCGGATAAACCGCTAAATCCCAATCTTTTTTACCTAATTCAATGAAACGTTGTGTTAATCGAACAACATCTTGAAACTGCACATTATCATCTACCATTCCATGTAACATCAATAATTTATCTTTTAAATTTTCAGCGAAATAAATAGGCGAACTTTTTTTGTAAGCTTCTGGATCCGTTTCTGGAAAATTTAAAATATTAGCCGTATAACCCTGATTATAATGTGCCCAATCGGTAACTGAACGTAAAGCTGCACCTGCTTTAAATTCACCTGGTTTGGTTAATAATGCCATTAAAGTGATAAATCCTCCATAAGATCCTCCATAAATTCCGACTTTGTTTTTATCGATACCTAATTTTTCTACTAAAAATTTTTTACCATCCAATTGATCAGATAAATCCTTTCCACCCATATGACGGTAAATTCCTGTTCGGAAATCACGTCCATAACCATCACTCGCTCTATAATCAATATCTAAAACAGTGTATCCTAAATCGGACAACAAATTATGAAACATGTATTCTCTATGATAGGTACTCCAATAATTATGGGCGTTTTGTAAATAACCAGCACCATGAACAAAAATAATTGCTGCTCTATTTTTGCTTTCCGACTTAGGTTGATACAATCTAGCATAAACGTTAGTTCCGTCTGTTGCTTTAAAAGTTACAACTTCTGGAGTTTTCCAATTGTATTGTTTAAAAGCCTCTGTAGTAGAATAAGTGATTTGTTTTAACGTTGGATTCGGTTTGTTTTCTGCTACATAAACTTCCCAAGGTTTATTTATGTAAGAATAACGAATAGCTAATTGTGTTTCATCTGGAGACAATTCAATTTCATAAGCTCCATCATTCGTTAGAATTGGTGTTTTCTTACCTGAAGAAATATCTAATTTATAAAAAGAACGATTTCCTGGATGTGTTTCCGTTGTTGTAATATAAAAAGCATTACTCAGTTTTGACAAAGTAACATCGCGAACTTCCCAATTTCCACTTGTTAATTGTGTTTTCTTTTTAGTTTCTAAATTAAAAGTATATAAGTGTGAATATCCAGAAGCCTCTGATTGAAAATAAATTGTTTTATTATCGGCTAAAAAACCTAAAGTCCCACTTGTAAAATTGTAACCAGGTATACCAGGCCCGCCGATCCAAGCTTCATCATGTTGATAATCAATTTCTGTAATTGTTGCTTTTTCTAAATTTAATTGAAGTATCCATCGATCTTTATTATCTAAACTTCTTGCTTCAAAAACAGCTAAGCTACCATTTGCATTATATATAGGCGCCTGCATAGTTATCGCTTTTTCAATTGGATCTGCATTTTTTAAATCATTGTATTCCTGATAATATTTTGGCGTTGTTTTTATACCTGTCAACTGAGAAAAAGAAAGTGGTTTCACTTCATCTTTTTCAACATCATAAACATACATTTTATGCTTACTGATATTGTTTATAGACACCTTTTCTCGAGCTGAAACATTTTTTGTAAAACCATCTTTAGTGATAAAGTTTTCAACTTTTGTCTCTTTAGAATTTGAATATTCCGACAATCTATAAGTAACAAATTTACCATTTGGATTAACTTTAACAGCTTCTAAAGTATTGGAACCGAAAAATATTTCTGAAGGGAATTTAATTTCATATTCCTCCGAACGGTTTTGATTCCATTCTGATTTATCATTTTCTTCATTAATAAATTTAAACAATTCTTTTTGTTGAGTATTCAAATAACTATCATTGTTTTTATTATCTGAATTTTTAGAACCCATTTTAAAATTAGTTACCTGTTTCAGTTGAAAATTAGTGACATTCAGCTGGAAAAGATTTCTATTTTGCTGAAAAAATATAATATTTGGATTGTTACTTCTTTGAATTGAATTAACTGAAGCCGAAGTTTGATATATGATTTTATTTTCTTTCGATTTTTTATTGTAAGCAAACAGCACACCTTGATTAGAATAATAAACAATATCGAATTGTTCTTGACCATGAAATTGTATTTCTGCAAAATTATATTCTGAAGTTGGTAAAAGTTTAGGTTCTTTTAAACCATTTTGCCAATAATAAGCTTTATCTCCAAGTTCGTTTTTAGGATTCCAGTCGAAAAATATAGATTTTCCGTCTACAGACCAATGAATATTGGATGGTTGATTACCAACAAATCCGTTTCCTTTCATTATTTCTTCAAGTTGAAGATTTTGAGAAAATAAAATGGTTGAAGAAATGAAAAAAAGTGAAGTTAAAAAGTATTTCATAATTGTGTGTGTTTACACAAATATATAAAATAAAAAAGTCCCAATAAATTGGGACTTTAAGTATTTTAAAAAATTAACTTTTATAATTAAAATCTACTAGATTTTTAATTATTTAATGCCTCTGCTCCACCAACGATCTCAAGGATTTCTCCTGTAATTGCCGCTTGACGTGCTTTGTTATATGTTAATTTTAATTGATTTCTTAATTCGGTTGCGTTATCAGTTGCTTTGTGCATAGCTGTCATACGCGCACCATGTTCTGCAGCAAATGAATCTCTTAAAGCTTTATACAATTGCGTTTTTAACGATTTTGGTATTAACTCTAAAACGATTTCAACTTTTGATGGTTCAAAAATATAATCAGAAGAAATAGAATCAGAACCTGCAATTGGAGCTAATGGTAAAAATTGTTCATTAACTACTACTTGAGTTGCAGCATTTTTAAACTGGTTGTATACTAATTCGATTTTATCGTATTCACCATCTAAAAACAAATGTGTTAAAGCTTGAGCAATTTCAGCAGAGTTATCAAAAGTTAAATCATCAAAAATGTCACTTCTGTTAGCGATTACATAATTTGTTTTATGTAAAGCATCATTTGCTTTTTTACCAATTGCAAAAACACCAACATTATCATGTCCGTATTTATCAGAAAGGGCTTTAACTTGCTTAATTACATTTGAATTTAATGCACCACACAAACCTCTGTTTGAAGTAATAGCAACAACTAATACTCTTTTAACTTCTCTTTGAGTAGTATATTCAGCTGCAACATCACCTTCTAAAGATGCACTTAAACCTTGAATTAACTCTGTTAATTTTTCAGAATAAGGACGCATTGCAGTGATAGCATCTTGTGCTTTTTTTAATTTAGCAGCAGAAACCATTTTCATAGCAGAAGTAATCTGCATCGTTGAAGATACAGAAGTAATTCTATTACGTATTTCTTTTAAGTTTGCCATTTGTTTAATTTGTCAATTTGACAATTCACAATGCGCCAATTGGGGAATTGGCACATTGAAATTGAAAATTAATTAATATTTTGCTGAAATTTCTTTAGCAGCAGCTTCTAATACATTTGTGATGTTATCATCAAATTTACCAGCTTTTAAAGCATCTAAAGTATCTCTATGTTTTAAGTTTAAGAATTGTAAAAAGTCTTTTTCGAATTCTTTTACTTTGTTTACAGGAACATTCTTTAATAAGTTTTTAGTTCCAGCGTAAATAATAGCAACTTGATTTTCTACAGCGAACGGATCATTTAAACCTTGTTTTAAGATTTCTACGTTACGTTTACCTTTTTCAATTACATTTAAAGTAACTGCATCTAAGTCAGAACCAAATTTCGCGAATGCTTCTAATTCACGGAATTGTGCTTGGTCTAATTTTAATGTACCAGATACTTTTTTCATTGATTTGATTTGCGCGTTACCTCCAACACGAGATACCGAAATACCTACGTTGATAGCAGGACGAACTCCAGAGTTGAATAAATCACCATCTAAGAAGATTTGTCCGTCTGTAATCGAAATTACGTTTGTTGGGATATATGCAGAAACGTCACCAGCTTGAGTTTCAATAATTGGCAAAGCAGTTAAAGAACCACCACCTTTTACGATACCTTTTAATGATTCTGGTAAATCGTTCATGTTTTTAGCGATTTCATCATCGTTAATTACTTTACAAGCTCTTTCTAATAAACGAGAGTGTAAGTAGAAAACGTCTCCAGGATAAGCCTCACGACCTGGTGGTCTTCTTAATAATAATGATACTTCACGGTAAGCAACAGCTTGCTTTGATAAATCATCATAAATAATTAAAGCAGGACGACCTGAATCACGGAAATACTCACCAATTGCAGCACCTGCCATAGGAGCGTATACTTGCATTGGAGCTGGATCAGAAGCGTTAGCAGCAACGATAACTGTATAAGCCATTGCACCTTTTTCTTCTAATGTTTTTGCGATTGCAGCTACTGTAGAAGCTTTTTGACCTACAGCAACATATATACAGAATACTGGTTGACCAGCATCATAAAATTCTTTTTGATTTAAGATAGTATCTAAACAAACTGAAGATTTACCAGTTTGACGGTCACCAATAACTAACTCACGTTGTCCACGTCCAACAGGAATCATAGCATCGATAGCTTTGATACCAGTTTGTAATGGCTCAGTTACTGGCTGACGGAAAATTACCCCAGGAGCTTTACGCTCTAATGGCATTTCGTATAATTCACCACCAATTGGTCCTTTACCATCGATTGGGTTACCTAATGTATCAACTACACGTCCAACCATTTGTTCACCAACTTTTAAAGAAGCAATTCTGTTTGTTCTTTTAACGCTAGAACCTTCTTTAATACCTGTTGATGGTCCTAATAATACAACCCCAACATTATCTTCCTCTAAGTTCAATACGATAGCTTCTAATCCGTTTTCGAATTGTACTAACTCACCGTATTGAGCATTTGATAAACCATATACACGAGCAATACCGTCACCAACTTGTAGTACAGTACCAACTTCTTCTAACGTAGCACCAGATTGAAAATCTGATAATTGTTTCTTTAATATTGCTGAAATTTCAGCTGGTTTAATTTCTGCCATTTTATATATATTTAATGGTATTTATTAATTTGTTGTAAATTCTCTTTTTAACTGTTGTAATTTATTTGCAACAGAAGCATTATATTGTTTGTCTCCAATTCTGATCACAAAACCACCAATGATAGATTCATCAACTACATTTTTGATTGTAATTGTGTTTGATGAAAACTCTTTTAATTTTGACATCACTTGAGTTTCTAATTCAGCAGACATAGGAATAGCAGTTGTAACAACAGCTGTTTCTACACCACTAGCAACATCAAACAAAGTATTGAATTGTGCAGCAATTGCAGGTAAAATTTCAAATCTTTTATTCGCTAAAAGCAATTGAAATAAACCATTTGTTTCATTTTGTACTGAAGAAAAGATTTCTTTAACAGCGTTTAATTTTACATTTTCTGAAACGATTGGGTTTGCAAAAAATTCTTTTAATTCTGTACTTTCTTTAGTAGCTAAAACAATTGATTTCATATCATTATTTACCGCAACAGTATTATTATTAACTGAAGCGATATCTAAAATTGCTTTTGCGTATCTAATCGCAGCTCTTGACATAACTATTGATTAGTTTAATTTAACATCTCCTAACATTTTCTCAACTAAAGCAGTTTGAGATTCTTTGTTAGAAAGTTCTTGTTTTAATAATTTTTCAGCGATTTCTAATGATAATGAAGAAACCTGATTTTTGATTTCTGCCATAGCACTATTTTTTTCGCTTTCGATTGTAGCTTTTGCTTGCTCAATCATTTTAGCACCTTGAACTTGTGCTTCTTCTTTAGCATCAGCAATCATTTTATCTTTGATAGCTGTAGCATCTTTAATCATAGCGTCTCTTTCAGCACGAGCTTCGTCTAATAACTTTTGGTTATCAGATTTTAAAGCTAGCATTTCTTTTCTAGCGTTCTCAGCAGATAATAAAGCATCTTTGATACCTTCTTCACGCTCTGTAATTGTAGTCATAATTGGTTTCCAAGCAAATTTAACCAATAATACAATTAACACCACTAAAATTATAGCTTGCCAAAAGAATAAACCGAATGAAAAATCGTTAATTAACTTATCCATTTTATATTTGAGTTGTAATTAATTTAGTTTTTTGAATAAAAACAAACCTGCAACCAACCGTTACAGGTTTTGTTTCTTTTTTAATTAAGCTTTACCTAAGATTAAAGCAGCGAATGCTAAACCTTCTAATAACGCAGCAATAATAATCATCGCAGTTTGGATTTTACCAGCAGCTTCTGGCTGACGAGCAATAGCATCCATTGCAGAACCACCGATTTTACCTAAACCTAAACCAGCACCGATTACTACTAAACCTGCACCTACTAACATTGGAATGTTCATAATATATATATTAAAATTAAACTTATATTAAATTTTATTAATGATGATCATCATGATCATGATCTTGCACCGCCATACCAATAAATAATGACGATAACATTGTAAAAATAAACGCTTGCAAAAAGGCTACTAAAATTTCAATAACAGAGATAAACAATGTTAATCCGATTGAAATTGGTAAATCAGAAGCTAAATTTTTACCTACGAAAATCATTGCAATTAAACTCATAATTACTACGTGACCAGCAGTAATATTTGCAAATAAACGAATTAATAATGCAAATGGTTTAGTTAATGTTCCTAATAATTCAATTGGCATTAAAATGATTTTCATTGGAACTGGAACACCTGGCATCCAGAAAATATGTTTCCAATAATCTTTATTAGCACTGAATTGCGTAATGATAAATGTAAATAATGCTAAACAGATAGTTACCGCAATATTTCCTGTAACATTGATTCCTAGCGGAGTCATTCCTAATAAATTCAGAATCCAAATAAAGAAAAATACTGTTAATAAATAACCCATGAATTTTCTATATTTTTTCTCTCCAATATTTGGGATTGCAATTTCATCTCTAATAAAAATAATTAGCGGCTCTAAAACTCTACCAAATCCTTTTGGCATACTGTTGTTTTTTCTATACGCTTTAGCTAAACTAGTAAACATAAAGAATACTAAAAAAGCAGCAAATAACATTGAAACAACATTTTTAGTAATAGAGAAATCTAAAGGCTTGTTATTTGTAGGATGATTGTGAGCATCTAATTCTAATTTCCCAGTAGCATCTGAACTATAAATTTTACCATGGTGTAATTTATAGTAACTTCCATCTACATTTGCTAATTCTTCAGCATTGTGAAATTTTGAAGACGAAAACACTTTCAATCCGTTATCCCATAAAATTACTGGTAACGAAAAACCATAATGTTTTCCAGCTTCACCATCAGAAAAGAAATTAAAATCGTAAGAATCTTGTAAATGGTGCTCTATGTAAGCGTTAACCTCATCTTTCTCATTAACCGCTCCAACCGCATGATGAGCATCTGTTTTATGAGCGCCTTCTACTGCATGTTTTTCAGAAGAATGACTTACACTATCACTTGCAACATTTGAGAAACCAAATAAAGGTAATATTGAAATTACTATCGCTAAAAATAAATTCAGTGGTTTGTTTGAAATCACCATTTGAGATATTATATTTTATTGTTTAAATTTTTTTGCAAAAGTACAATTTTTATTAATATAGCAAGTTTGAAATTGAGATTTTTTTAATATTTTTTAGTTTGATTGCATAATTTTAGTTTTTTAACAATTTTGAAACAAAATAAACTTCAAAAACCACGAAAATCATATATAAACTGCAAACAAAAATCTTATAATCAAAATTAAATTCAATATTCTTAAGCAATACATAATGTAAAAAAGCATAAAACAGTATTGTTTTCAAAGTAAGAACAAATAAAAACCAAAAACCTAAATTCTCTTTTTTTGTTTTAGATACAGTCTTTAAAACGAAGTAACTTAAAAAAGTTGTTAGCAATAAAAAAAGAAAACTAAAAAAATAAAACTCCATTATTTATCTGAATTTATTTTATTAACCTGTCGGATTACATTATATAATGACAATGCTACTCCTAACAAAGTGAAGATTAAGAAATAGACATTGTTTTTGTTGGGGTATTTTTCGTCTACAAACATACCAATTTTAGCAAACAAAAAAATAATAATACCCATTTGAGCTGGAATGCTAATTAGTTGCATCCATTTATTAGTTGGCTTATTTTTATTTTCTTGTTCCATATAAGAAATGTATTCGTTGAATAAAGTCTAAACCGATTTCATTTATCTCATCTAATTGTTTTTCCAAAGGATTCGATGGATTCGAAATTAAGAATTTCTCATTTCGCAACTGGCTTCAAAAATAGCTCCAGGTTCTATGGCTAATTTTCCAACCACTACTTCACCTGAAATTTTGGCTGATTTTTTAATTCCTAGTAACTCTTCAACTACTAACTTACCATTAAACTTACCTTCAATATCGATATTTTTACAGGTAATATTTCCTTCCACTTTGCTTTTCGGACCCAACACAATCTTACCTTTACATGTAATATCACCAATTAATTCGCCATCCAATCTGAAATCGGCCACACAAACTATATTTCCAGTAATAATGGTTTGTTCTACAATTCGGTTGGTTCTACCTAATAAATCGTAATCTGATTTTGTTTTCTTATCTGACATCGACTTACTGTTTTGTTAAATATTCTTCTAAGTTTTTCTTTACTTGAATCACTTTATAATCTTCATTTGAAATTACAATTGCCGTATCTTTCAATTTATAATCTTTGTGTTCTTTCAAATAACTTGCAACCGATTCGGCTGTACCTTTATTAATAATTCCGTGTAATACAATAATGTTCTTTTCTACATTATATATATCATTTGAAACTTTAATTTTAACATCGCCAGATTCTTTTGCATATTTATTTAACTTATCAATTAAGTTTTTATGAGAAGCTTCATTAGGGTAATTCGTAACGAAAATTAAATTATACGATTTAGATTCCGCTCCAAATTGTAACGCTTCTAAAACTGGAATATCTCTTCCTAAAATTGTTCCAACTTTTTCTGTTTCTATATTTTTAGGATAGTTTTTAACGATTTTTTGCAATGCTGCTTTATACGCTGTAAGTCCAAATAATCGTGCTGATATTTTCGCTTTTAAAACATCAAATTTAGCGTTCAATTCGTCTCCATCATATTTTTTCAATAAAGCATCAATTTCTAAATTTGCTTCTCGATATTGACCTTTTTCAATTTTCGAATACAAGGCATTAAATTCGGAATCGGCATTTATTTCAGCATTTACTGTAGTGTTATTAAAAACAGAAGCATATCTACTTTCTGGATATTCAGATACTATTTTTTGTTTAAATTCAGAAGCCTTACTTGAATTTTCCAAACTATATAATTGGTATAAATTATAATACGTTGGCAAAACTAATTTTTGTTCTGGTTTATTGATTAGAATATCTTCATATGTATTAATTGCTAATTTATTTTCTTTTAATTTTTCTTTAAAAATTGAACCTAACAGAAAACGCGCATGATTTGCTTCTATATTTAAACTATCTAGAATTTTTGTATCCTTTGGCAATTGATCAATATAAAAAGCTGTAGTATATTTTGGTTCAGCACCCGCATTTTCCAAATCATTAATATCAACTGTATTATCTTCAATAGTATCATCTTCAATTGGATTATCTTGAGAATTATTTCCGGATGAAGCATTCCATTTCCAGTTATCTACTAGTTTTCTATCACCCCATTTTTTAATAAAGGTAATTTTTCCTTGTGCTACAGTTGTAGGATTATAAAAGTAGAAATTACTTTGAGTATAAGAAGATGAAGAACTAGATTTTGGAGTTGGATTTACAACTGGAGGATTATCCAATTTGTTGACCATTTGTTCTTTTTTACTTGTTGGATCAGGAATTGGATTCATTGCTCCACCCGGTCCTGGAGGCGCCATATTTCCAAAATCTTCTTTTCCTTTTAATGCTCCTTTTGGATTTGAATTTGGCAAAATAGCTTTTTCAGCCATTTTTTTAGCTGCAATAGAATCTTGCTTTTTTAATTTTAAGATGTAATCTTTATAATAATTAATTTGATCTGAAGGCGACATTCTTGAAACAGTAATTACACTATCTGCATGATTAATGATATCTTCATATTTAACAACATCCGTTAAAATATCTAATTTCTTTTTTAACGGTTTAAATTCAGCATTTTTTTCTGTTAAATGTAACAGTGTAGAATCTAAATACTTTTTCGAGTTATGAAAATCATGCTTCTTATAATAAATAGTAGAAATGTTTCTGTAATTAGAAGCCATTAAATATCTATCTCCCGAAGATTCTTTAATTGATTTATTATAATTTTTAATAGCTAATGACTCATTCTTTTTATTATCATAAAAAACCGCTCTTTGATGATGTAAAATATCTTTAAATCTTTTGTTTTCAATATTTTCTAATAATTTATCTAAGTTTTTATGAAATGCTACCGTATCACCTTTTTCATAATCAAACTGATAGAATTGCTTATAGTGTGAATAAATTGTATAGCTTCTTGGTGATTTTCTTTTCATATCAATCACCTCTTGAAAAGCTACAAAAGCACTATCCTTATAGTTTAATTTTTCATACAATTGACCTAAAATAAACGTATAACGCGCTTTTTCTTCTTTTAATTTTGTTTCAGATTTTGCAATTTTAATTGTTGCAATCGCACTGTCTATTGCATTAGTTTGAATGTAAGCTTGAGTTAAAACCGCATGAATATCTGCTAAATCTTGACTTTTAATTTTCTTCTGACCTTTTAAAGTTCTTGTCAGATTTTTTATAGCCAATTGTTCGTTTTCTAATTTTAGGTTTACTTTTTCTCTCCAAACTTGTGCTTGATACACATTATTACTATTTGGATATTTGTAAAGAATATAATTAAACGCTTCCATCGCAGGTAAGTAACGATGATCATAATACCTTGCTTTTCCTAACATTAAGTACGATTCATCGATTTGGTTATTTTTCTCATAACCACCAATATTCATGGAATGCTTTTGAATGGCTTTTGTTGCTTTGGTTTCAGCGCGTTCAAAATTGGCATTTTTAGTATCGCCAGGTTTTTGTTCTTCTTCTGTAATTTGCATTCTTTCTAAAGGTAGCACATCCCAAAAATTGTCGGTATAAGTTGCTTTAACTTCATCAATTCCTTTTTGAAGTGCTAGATCTCCATTATAATGAACATTATATTTGGTGTTCATGGAATGCCAACCGCGATTAATAGCTGAATCTTTTCTTGTTGAACAGGCTAAAATTATAGCCAAAACACCAACAGAAAGTATATATTTTAGTTGTAGATTTTTCAATGTAAATAATTTTTATAAATAACTATAAATTTGGTTATTTAGTATGCAAACGTGTAAAAATAAGTATTTTTAAAAAGATAATTGCAACTTTTTTTAGGATTATATCATTTCGATTAATTCCAATGCTTTATTTATACTTTTTACATTTTCAAAAGTGATTAAAAGTCGCAACCCATTTTTCGTTTCTTTTTCTTTCACTTTACATAAATTACCATTGCTTTGAGCAAAACGCATGACGTTCATAAATCGGTTACTTTGGTAAAAATTAGATTGCTGATCACCAATGAAATAACCTATCATTTTGTGTTGTTTCAAGATAATTCTTTCTAATCCAATTTGAGTCGCTTTCCATTTGATTCGAACACTATTTAACAACGAAATCGCTTCTTTTGGTAAAGGTCCGAAACGGTCAATTAATCGTTGTTCGTATGCATCTAAGTCGGCTGTATTTTTAACAGAACCCAACTCATTATATAACGCTAATCGTTCCGAAATATTATTAATATATTCATCTGGAAACAACAATTCAAAATCCGTATCAATTTGAAATTCTTTTACAAATTCTTTGGTTTCGATATCGTTTTCATCTTTATATAAATCGGCAAATTCATTTTCTTTCAATTCTTCAATAGCTTCATTCATGATTTTTTGATACGTATCAAATCCGATTTCATTGATAAATCCACTTTGTTCCCCACCTAATAAATCACCTGCGCCACGAATTTCTAAATCCTTCATGGCAATATTGAATCCACTTCCTAATTCTGAAAATTGTTCTAAAGCTTGAATTCGTTTGCGTGCATCGTCTGTCATTGCTGAATACGGCGGCGTAATGAAATAACAAAACGCTTTTTTATTGCTTCTACCTACTCTTCCTCTCATTTGATGCAAATCGGATAAACCGAAATTATTCGCATTATTGATAAAAATTGTATTTGCATTAGGTACATCTAACCCACTTTCAATAATTGTAGTTGCTACCAACACATCAAATTCACCTTCAATAAAAGCCAACATTAATTCTTCAAGCTTTTTACCATCCATTTGTCCGTGACCAATTCCGACTTTAGCATTTGGCACCAAACGTTGAATCATACCCGCAACTTCTTTGATATTTTCAATTCGATTATTGATAAAAAACACTTGTCCGCCACGCTCAATTTCATAAGAAATCGCATCACGAATGGTTTCTTCGTTAAAACGAATTACATTAGTTTCAATTGGATAACGGTTTGGTGGTGGCGTTGTAATTACTGATAAATCTCGAGCCGCCATTAATGAAAACTGTAAGGTTCTTGGAATTGGCGTTGCGGTTAACGTAAGAGTATCCACATTAGTAGCAATGGTTTTTAATTTATCCTTTACGTTTACTCCAAATTTTTGCTCTTCATCAATAATTAACAATCCTAAATCGCGGAATTTTACATTCTTGTTTACCAATTGATGCGTACCGATAACAATATCTATTTTCCCTTCTTCCAAGCCTTTAATCGTTTCTGCTTTTTGTTTCGCTGTACGAAAACGATTCATATAACTTAACGTAACGGGTAAATCTTTTAAACGTTCAGAAAAAGTTCGATAATGTTGGTATGCTAAAATAGTTGTTGGCACTAAAACGGCGACTTGTTTTCCATTATCAACCGCTTTAAATGCTGCACGAATAGCCACTTCCGTTTTCCCAAAACCAACATCACCACATACTAAACGATCCATTGGGCGGTCGTTTTCCATATCCATTTTTACATCATGAGTTGCTGTAATTTGATCGGGTGTATCTTCGTAAATAAAAGAACTTTCTAACTCTTTTTGCATGTACGTATCCGGTCCGAACGCATAACCTTTATCCAATCTACGTTTTGCATAAAGCTGAATTAAATTGAAAGCAATATGTTTAACACGTGCTTTTGTTTTCTGTTTTAAAGCTTTCCAAGCGCCACTACCTAATTTATAAATTTTAGGTGCTGCACCATCTTTACCATTGTATTTTGAAATTTTATGAAGCGAATGAATACTTACATATACAATATCATTATCAGCATAAACTAATTTAATCGCTTCTTGTGTTTTGCCTTCTACTTGAATTTTTTGCAATCCACCAAACTTCCCAATTCCGTGATCTATGTGCGTCACATAATCGCCAATTGAAAGCGCTGTTAATTCCTTCAGTGTAACCGATTGCTTTTTGGAAATATTATTTTTGATGGAAAATTTATGATATCGTTCAAAAATTTGATGATCGGTATAACAAGCAATTTGAAGTTCTTCATCTACAAATCCGGAATACAAAGGCAATACAACGTTATCGTATTTTTTTCTGATATTTTCCTCGCTATCTTCTTCAATATCTTGAAATATTTCTCGGAATCGTTTCGCTTGATTTTCATTCGATGAAAACAAATAATTTTTGATTCCGTTAAAATGATTATCGTGCAAATTATTCATCAACAAATCGAATTGTTTGTTAAAAGAAGGTTGTGGTTGGGTATGAAATTCGAATTTTGATTCCGACTTAAATAACGGTTTATTATCCAATTCAACTACTGAAAAATCTAAAGCTCTTTTTAAAAATTGTTCTTCACTAACAAATAATTCTGTAGGCGCCGAACGTTTTATCTCTTTTGATAATTTATCGTAAGCTTCATTAGCTCTCGTAAATAATCTGTTTAATTGTGATCCAAACAATTCTGTATTTTGAATGACTAAAACTGTTTTCTCACTTATATAATCAAGGAAATTTTCTCTAGCTTCTTGTAAAGTTTTATTTTCGACATTTGGGATAATAGTAATCTTATTGACTTTTTCTTTAGACAATTGCGTTTCTACATCAAACGTACGAATACTGTCTACTTCATCACCAAAAAATTCAATTCTGTAAGGAATATCATTTGAAAAAGAAAACACATCAATAATACCACCACGAACTGAAAATTCTCCTGGTTCGGTAACGAAATCTACTCTTTTGAACAAATATTCAAATAAGGTTTCATTGATAAAATCAATAGATAATTTATCGTTCACATGAACTTTCAACGTATTTTTATCTAATTCTTTACGCGTAACTACTTTTTCGAAAATGGCTTCTGCATACGAAACCACAATAGCAGGTTTTTTGCGAGAATTGATTCGATTTAAAACTTCAGCACGTAATAAAACATTGGCGTTATCGGTTTCTTCAGCATCGCTATAAGGTCTTCGAAAAGATGCTGGATAAAACAATACATCCTGATCATTGATTAGTTGTTCTAAATCATTTAAATAATAAGCTGCTTCTTCTTTGTCATTAAATAATAAAAGAAAAGGCAATTCCGATTTTTTAAACAAAGCATCAACTACAAAAGACAATGAAGAACCAACTAATCCGGTAACATTTACTTTTTTTCTTGACGCAAAAGTTTCAGCAATTTGCTTAATTTTTGGCAATTGCTGATATTTTTCAATGATATTTAACTTACTCAATTTGTTTTAGTTTGAACACAAAATTAAAAAACCACTGCATGATTTCAGTGGTTTTATTTCTATTTTTTATCTTTTTCTAAAATTTCTTTTTGCTCTAACTCGTCAAAATTAACGGCTTTGGCATTTCTTGTTGTATCTTTTATACGAATTATGTCTGGTTCACCAATTTCAGTTGGAATTTTACTTTTTACAACAATTTCTTCACATTGCATATAAAAAGCATTTATTTCTTTATTTATGGCTGCAATTAAATCTTTAGCTTTTTCATGCGGAACTACATCTAAAGAAAAATAAGTTTCTAACGCTAAAATTTTGGTTTGCAAGGCTACAATTCTACTTCGAACTTGAGGCTGATTGAATCTTCCTGGAACCGTTAAATGCAAACTATCCGATTTTGAAACTAAATTTTTGACTTTTAATTTGAAAGCACTAATTGAAGTTTTTGGCTTTTGCTTAATTTCTTGAACAAAACTTTGCCAATCTTTCCAATTTGAAAGTGCAGCAGAAACTTCAGGACTTGAAGGTGGAATATTTAAATCCCAAGCTTTATTTATTTGTTCAAAAGATTCTCTATTTTTTTTCTCCATTTTTTCAATCAGCAACTTCTGTTGATCTTCATCTTTACACGAAAACAACAAAATACTACTAAAAATTGAAACTACTATTATCTTGAAAAAGCGCATCTTATATTATTATGGATTGCAAATTTACAAATGTTTACAAGAATATTTAGAAAATTGCGTTAAATGTTTAGTATATCACAAATCAGAAAAAACAACAAAATAAATAAGCTAAAATTATTCTCATTATTTTATCTTTGTGAAACAAAAAAACTAACTATGCAAACCAAGATATTAATAATAGGTGCTTGCGGACAAATAGGCACCGAATTAACTGCAAAATTACGTGAAACCTATGGTGTTGAAAATGTAATTGCATCAGACATCAGAAAATTAGAAAACGATGTTGTTAAAAATGGTCTTTTTGAAGTTGTAAATGCTTTAGATTATAATCAAATTGAACAACTTATAGAGAAATATCAAATTACTGATGTGTATTTAATGGCCGCTTTATTATCGGCTACTGCAGAAAAAAATCCAGCTTTTGCGTGGGATTTGAACATGAATTCTTTATTTCATGTGTTGAATTTAGCCAAGCTTGGAAAAATTAAAAAAATATTTTGGCCTTCAAGTATAGCAGTTTACGGACCAACAACTCCTAGAGAAAATACCCCACAATATACTGTTATGGAACCAAGTACGGTTTATGGAATTTCTAAACAAACTGGAGAGCGTTGGGCGGAATATTACCATAAACAATACGGTGTAGATATTAGAAGTATAAGATATCCAGGTTTAATTAGTTGGAGTACTGAACCAGGTGGCGGAACTACAGATTATGCAGTAGACATTTACCACAAAGCCATTACAGAAGGAAAATTTACTAGTTTCTTATCGGAAAATTCAGCACTTCCAATGATGTATATGGATGATGCCATAAAAGCTACAATTGGAATTATGCAAGCAGATGTGGATGCTATAAAAATTCGTTCTTCTTATAATTTATCGGCGATGAGTTTTACACCAAAACAATTAGCAGAAGAAATTACTAAACATTATCCAAATTTCACCATTTCTTATGAACCAGATTTCCGTCAGAAAATTGCCGACAGTTGGCCAGCAAGTATCGACGACAGTTGTGCAAGACAAGATTGGGGTTGGAAAAATGATTTTGATATTGAAAACATGACTACTGATATGTTTAAAAATTTAAAAGAAACCATTTATAAATAAAAAAAAGGCTGTCAGAAATGACAGCCTTTTTTTATTATTGTTGAACAATTGGACTTCTTAACGATTCTAATACGGCAACAACATCATTAAATAATTCTGAATTGGCAGGCACGCCATTTTCTATAGCTGCAGCACCAACATAACCTACAAATTTATCGTAATTAGCATTTGTAGCTTTAACTCCCATTCTTGGATTTGTAGCTGGATTGTGAGCATCTACCATGTTTAAACCTGAATAGGTATTTACAGGATTAGTTCCACCTGTATTAAACGAGAAAAAATCTGTTAGATTATCTACTAAAATAGCCAAATTAGTAGTGTTTCCTGCACCAACTTCAGCTAATACCGGCGCGAAATGAGCCCCTAAATTACCCGATGCATTACTTTGCACATCTGCAACAATTAAACCGACAGTACTATTAACTACTTTTCTATAGCTTAATCTTCCTTGTTCAATCATTTGCCCAGGATTATCTGGATCAGCAACCATTGTTGTCCCTCCTAATCTTGCATAAATTGAAGGTTTTTCTGCAACTACAGGATCATCATCATTACATGAAAAAAAGATTGATGTTCCTAATAGCATTAGTCCTAATGTAAATTTCGAAAACTTTGTCATAATATTAATATTTATTGGTTAATTAAAAAATTGATTGTATGAATTTGGAAAACTTATATTTAAACCCATCCTTTTTCATTACAGGACAAACTTGATTATTAGCAAGACTTGCAGGTAAAATAAAACGTTTGGCGTTATAATCACCTTTATTCATTAATTCAGTATATACTTTTTTAGAATTAACAATTTGATTATCATGAAAATAAACCACAACATTATTTTTTACAATGATGTCGCTTTTAACTCCTTTTATAGAATGAAGTTGTTCTTTTATAAGAATAGTACTTAATGAATCAAAAGGTTTGTCAAAATCAATTCGACTAATTTGGATGGTAGCGTTTTCAATAGGTCTTGCATTGGCAATATGATATACTAATATCGCAAACAGCAACACGAAAATTCCCAATATACTTAAAAGGAAAATTTTGATTTTTTTATTTATTCTCATAATTCATCAGTATTAGTTTAGAATCATATACGAGAAAAAATAAAGTTTGGTTTTAATAGAGCAAAAAAAAATCCCGAAAAGGGATTTTAAAGTATTAATTTTTTAGTTTTTCTATTTCTTTATCTTCCAATAAAGATTTTATTTTTACGACTTCATCTACATTATCATTTGGTACCGTCATGGACAACACATAATGTTTAATTTTCCAATTACCATTTTCATCCATAATTAAAACGCCACTTCCGCGACAAATTTTCATTTGAGTATTTAGTAATTCATCAAACCAAGCCATTTTCATATCAGAAGAAATATAAACATTTCGTTCTAAAGAAGTAAAACTCCATGCTTTACCTCTATCAAAATAAGGTTTTGCAAATTTTATAAATTCTTGTTTGTTCCAATTTTCTGTCGCATCGGTTCCGATAAAAATCGCATCATCAGCCATCGTATTAAAATAATTATTGAAATTAGCTTCTGCAGCAGCTTTGTGCCAATCGTTCAAAATCAAATTAATTTCACCTTCTTGATTTATTTTTGATATTGGTTGAGAAGATTTACATCCAAACAAAACAAAACCTAATATTATAAGTATTACTTTTCTCATTCTAATAATTTTTTAGACACTGTGCTGCTAGCAATTTTAGAAGCAATAAAACCTAAAATTACAATAGTTGCAAACACAATAATTACATTAATTATTTCCATTCTAACCGGATAGGCTAACGTAGGAGTAATCATAATTAATTCAAATTGTTGTTGAAGATAAACGATTACAATTCCAATAAACAAGCCAACAATTCCTCCTGAAATTGAAATAATATTCCCTTGAAATAAAAAGATATTTTTCAGATGTTTGATTTCTACTCCAAGATTATATAAGGTTTTTAAATTACCTTTTTTCTCAATAATCATCATAATAATCGCACCAATTAAATTAAATAATGCAATAATAATTACTAAGGTAAATATTAAATACACAACGATATTTTCGGTATTCAACATTTTATACAAAGCATCGTTTAACTGAGCTCTATTTTTAATTTTTACCTGATTTTTAAAAATCGAATTGATCGTCGCAACGGCATCTTCCTCTATTACATTAGGCGCCAATTTAAATTCTACAAAAGTGATTTGATTAGGTTTATAACTTAATAATCCTTGAGCCAAATCAATAGAAGAAAAGATATATTTGTCGTCTATATCTTCACTTACTTGAAAAATTCCAGAAGTAAGTAAAGGCGATTTATTAAAAGCATCATCTGGATTTTCAATCATTCCAGAACCTGGTTTAGGAACAAAAACTTCCAAAACATTATTGTAATCTAAAAGTCCTAATGACAATCTTCTAGAAATTCCAGAACCTACAACAACTTCATTGGAATTTGGTTCTAACCAATTACCAGCAAATAAATAATTATTAAAATTATTAACTTGGATATATTGATTATCCACACCTTTTAAATAGGCAACTTGTTCTTTATTCTTATAAAAAAACAAAGCGCGTTCTTCTACAACTTTACTATATTTTGTAAAAAGTTTAGAATTTTTTAATTGTTGTTCTTGATTTTCAGAAATGAAAAAAGATTTACCAGAATTTGCTTCAATTCGTAAATCGGGATCAGTTGCATTAGCAAAACTTAAACTAAAATCACGTAGTCCACTAAAAACTGAAAGTACAACAAACAATGCTGCGGCACCAACAATAATTCCAAAAGAAGCAATAACAGTAATAATGTTTATCGCAGTCGTTTTCGATAAACTAAAGGCATATCTTTTAGCTATGTAGAAAGGAAAATTCAAATTACGACTTTTTTCTTCTGTCTAATAATTCTGGATTTTCAATTGGGTTTTCTTTACCAGAAAGAGCATTATCAATTTTTTCGATGTAATCTAAACTATCATCTATATAGAAAATCAAATTAGGCACTCTTCTTAATTGTAATTTTACTCTTTGAGCTAAATCGTGTTTAATAAGTGGTGTATTCGTTTTAATTGCAGCTAATAATTCAGCTCCTTTTTCAGAAGGGAACACACTTAAATATACTTTAGCAATTGATAAATCTGAAGTTACATTAACTTTTGATACAGAAATAATTAAGTTTGAAATAGAGTTTTTTCTTACCTCTCCTTGCAATATATCAACTAAATCCGTTTGTAAAAGCGCTCCTATTTTTTTTTGTCTATTTGTTTCCATGCTGCAAAAATACAATTTTACATTCAAAAATACAGAATTAAAAATTTCAATGATTATTTTTGCAAGCTAAAATGAGTGTATTTATGAGAAAAATAGAACATATTGGTATTGCTGTTAAAGATTTAGAATCATCAAATGAATTGTTTGCTAAACTATTCGGACAACCATCCTATAAAATTGAAGAAGTAGAAAGTGAAGGAGTAAAAACTTCCTTTTTTATGTGTGGCCCAAATAAAATTGAGTTATTAGAAGCGACTAATGAAGATAGTCCGATTGCTAAGTTTATAGACAAAAAAGGAGAAGGTATTCACCATATAGCTTTTGATGTAGAAAATATTCATGAAGAAATTGAAAGATTAAAAAAAGAAGGATTTACGGTTTTAAATGAAACTCCGAAAAAAGGAGCAGATAATAAATTAGTAGCCTTTTTACACCCAAAAAGCACTAACGGTGTTTTAATTGAATTATGCCAAGAAAACACTGATTTATAACAAATTAACGTTAACTTTTGAAATAGTTTCAAAAAAAATTTGCACCTAAAATAAATTAGCCCTAATATTGCACACTCAAAACTGGTCCTATAGCTCAGTTGGTTAGAGCACCTGACTCATAATCAGGTGGTCCCTGGTTCGAGCCCAGGTGGGACCACATTTTTTTAAAAAAATATAAAAAATAATTGTTTTTAATATTTTATTTTCTATTTTCGTAAAATAGATTGTAAAAAATAACATAAACGCAAAAAAAGATGAAAAATAAATTTGCCCAAATCTTTTTTATTTTAACCTTAGTGTTGAGTTCTGTTCAAGCGTTTGCTGCAGATCCACCACCTCCACCGCCGGAACCACCGCCTGGTCTACCTATTGATAGTGGTATAGTAGTGTTATTTTTTATTGCACTTATAACTGGATATTTTATTTCACAGAAAAGATATAACAAGAAAACTCCTAATTAGGGGTTTTTTTTATTTATACTAAACGTATCATGAAGAAAAAAATTGCACTATTTCTGGTTTTCTTTATAAATTTTATGTTTTCTCAAACATGGCAACCATTAACTTCAATTGCCAGTAATTCAATTGCGAGTAACCAACGATTTGACGATGTGTATTTTCTAAATGAAAATTTAGGTTGGGCCGCAAACGGAGGCGATCCAAAGGTATTTAAAACTACTGATGGGGGTGTAAACTGGACACTACAAACAACAGGAAGCCTTTTAGGCAGCACTTATTTTAGAAATATCGAATTTCTAGATGAAAATATTGGCTTTTTAGGTACTTTAAATCAAAAATTTTACAAAACAACAGACGGTGGAACTACTTGGAATCTAGTCACAAACATCACTCCAAATCCAGTTGCTATTTGTGGGATAGATTGTGTTGGTACTTCAACAATATATGGATGTGGCGCTTATTTTTCTCCTGCTTTTATCATAAAATCAACTGATAGCGGTGCCACTTGGCAGTACATCAATATGTCGGCTTACGCAACAGCTTTAGTAGAAATACAATTTTTAACCGAATCTATTGGATTTGCCTCAGGAAGAAATACAACAGGTGGTGTTATTTTAAAAACTACAGATGGAGGAATTACCTGGACAGAAATATTAAACACCAATAATAATGGCGATTATGTTTGGAAACTACAAGTTTTGAATTCAAATCAAAATGTTATGTTTGGCTCAGTGGAAGCAGCTTCTCCAAACCCAGGCAGATTAGCTAAAAGTATTGACGGAGGTGTGAGTTGGACTTTTCAAAATGCACCAGAAATAGACATTCAAGCAGTTGGATTTTTAGACGAAAATCACGGATGGATGGGTGGTCATACTACAGGATTTTACGAAACAACTAACGGCGGTGTAAGTTGGACTAATACTGGAGTTGGAAGCAATTTAAACCGAATCTTTTTTATTGGAAATACAGCATATGCTAGTGGAAGAACAATATATAAAATGAGTAATCTTTTATCAAATACAGATTTTGCAGAACAAGACAGAACGCCATTAGACATTAAGGTTTCTCCAAATCCTTTAGTTGATAAATTAAATATTGAAATTAATTTTCTAGCAGAAGATCACATTATCATTGAAGTATATGATCAAACAGGAAAATTAGTTAAACATTTAATTAAAGACGATATATATAATATAGGTGTAAAAAAATACACTTTTGATTTCCCTTATGCAGCTGGAAACTATTTTATCAATTTCCACAACAACACAGGTAGACAAACTGTAAAAATTATCAAGAAATAGAATTATTTATTTAATTCATACATTCTAGCAATATATTTACCCACGACATCAAATTCTAAATTAACCTTCGTGCCTATTTTAAAGGTATGAAAAATAGTATGCTCATAAGTATAAGGGATAATAGCTACGCTGAAACTATTTTTTTTAGAATTCACAACCGTTAAACTTGTTCCATTTACAGTAATGGAACCTTTTTCAATAGTAATATTATTTAAAGTAGGATCGTATTCAAAAGTAAATTCCCAACTCCCTTCTTTTTCTTCAATATTCGTACAATTAGCCGTTTGATCTACGTGACCTTGTACTATATGACCGTCTAAACGATCACCTAATTTCATGGCTCTTTCAATATTTACTTTTTCACCAACTTGCCATAATCCCAAAGTAGTTTTGTCTATAGTTTCTTTAATGGCAGTTACCACATGTTTATCATCAAATAATTCCACAACAGTTAAGCAAATTCCATTATGGGAAACACTCTGATCAATTTTTAATTCTGAAGTAATATTTGTTTGAACTGTTAAGTGTATATTTTCCTGATCTTTTTTAATATCTGAAATTATTCCAAGAGTTTCTACTATACCTGTAAACATATGACGGTTTATTTTTATAAATTTGCATCAAAATTAAGAAATAAAAATGGTAAAACATTCTGAAAATATTATTGTTGGAGTTTCTATTGGAGACATGAACGGAATTGGGCCTGAAGTGATATTGAAAACATTTGAAGATAATCGAATGCTTGAATTATGTACTCCAGTAATTTTTGCTAATGCTAAAATTGTATCTTTTTTAAAAAAAACATACGAACTAACTGCAAATATTCAAGGTATTGACAAAATAGAACAAATAGTTCCTGGCAAGATCAATGTTTTAAACACTTGGCGTGAAGGCGTTAATTTAGAAATTGGAAAATTAGACGATACTATTGGAAAATATGCTTTAAAATCATTTCAAGCTGCAACTAAAGCCTTAAAAGAAAATCAAATTGATGTTTTAGTTACTGCTCCTATTAACAAGTATAATATTCAAACTGAAGAATATAAATTTGCAGGTCATACCGATTATTTAAACGAACAATTAGATGGCGACGCTTTAATGTTTATGATTCATGAAGACATAAAAGTTGGATTAATTACGGATCATGTTGCAATAAACGAACTTCACAAATATATTACTGCTGAATTAATTGAAAAGAAAATCTCTATTATTCATCAAAGTTTAGTTGAAGATTTCAAAATCAACAAACCAAAGATTGCTGTTTTAGGATTGAATCCACACAGTGGAGATAATGGAGTTATTGGAAAAGAAGACGATGAAATTGTTAAACCAAGTTTACAAACTCTATTTAAAAAAGGCATTCAAGTTTTCGGACCGTTTTCAGCAGACAGCTTTTTTGGTTCTAATCAATATAAAAATTTCGATGCGGTAGTTGCCATGTATCACGATCAAGGATTAATTCCTTTTAAAACGTTATCATTTGGTGAAGGAGTAAATTATACAGCAGGTTTAAACAAAGTAAGAACTTCTCCAGATCATGGAACTGGATTCGATATTGCTGGAAAAAACATAGCAGATAATGGATCTTTCCGAGAAGCAGTATACAGCGCAATTGACATTTTCAAAAATAGAATTGAATATAAAGAACTTACAAGCAATCCCTTAAAAAAATCGACTGCTAAAGTTTAAACTAAAAAAAAGTAAATAAAATTATTGTTTTTACAATATTTTTGTATCTTTGCACACCCTTATAAAAAGGGGTAAACTGATGTTATGAACAATTTAAAAGAGTTTTTAATCCAGTTTTCTGGCTTAAAATTAGGTAAACACCAGTTTGAGTTTCAAGTAGATAATACGTTCTTTACTCATTTTGAATACGACGAATTTAACAATTCTGACCTCAAAGTGATAGCGATACTAGAGAAAAAAAGCAACATGCTTGAGATTAATTTCTCACACAAAGGAACTGTAAATGTTCCTTGCGATTTAACAAATGAAGATTTTGATTTACCTGTAAAGGGAAAAATGAAATTGATAGTTAGATTTGGAGAAGAATTTAATGACGACAATGATGAATTTATCATCTTGCCACATGAAGAATTTCAAGTTGATGTTTCTCAATATATTTATGAAATGATTGTGTTGTCCATTCCATCAAAAAGGATTCATCCTGGCGTAAAAGACGGAACGTTACAAACAGAAGCATTAAAAAATTTAGAGAAATTTTCTCCTGCTGAAACCAAAGAAAAAGAAACTGAAGAAATCGACCCAAGATGGGAAGGTTTAAAGAAACTATTAACGGATAAAAAATAAAGTAAAATGGCACATCCTAAACGTAGACAGTCATCGACTAGAAGAGACAAAAGAAGAACACACTACAAAGCATCTGCACAACAAATTGCAACATGCGTAGTAACTGGTGAGGCTCACTTATACCACAGAGCTTACTGGCATGAAGGTAAAATGTATTACAGAGGTCAAGTAGTAATTGACAAAACTGAAGCTGTAGCATAATTACATCAAAATAAATGAGAAACTCTCACAGTGTGAGAGTTTTTTTTTTATTACACGATAAAATTATAGAATGTATTTTAGAGAATTGCGTTTTTTTTCGTAATTTTCGCCTCTTTACGCATTTAATTTTGCAAAGAAAATTATTTATTTATGAATAAAATTACTGCCGCAATAACCGCAATAGGCTCGTATGTACCTGATTTCGTACTATCTAATCAAGTTCTTGAAACTTTAGTAGATACTAATGACGAATGGATCACTTCTAGAACAGGTATAAAAGAGAGAAGACTTTTAAAAGAAGAAGGTCAAGGCACTTCTTTTATGGCCATTAAAGCCGCTCAAAACCTACTTGAAAAAGCCAACTTAAACCCAAAAGAAATCGACTTAATTATCATGGCAACCGCTACTCCAGATATGCCTGTAGCCTCAACTGGTGTATATGTAGCTACGCAAATTGGAGCTACCAATGCATTTGCTTACGATTTACAAGCTGCTTGTTCAAGTTTCTTATTTGGAATGTCTACTGCTTCAGCTTATATTCAATCAGGAAAATATAAAAAAGTTTTATTAATAGGAGCTGATAAAATGTCTTCTATTATTGATTATACTGACCGCGCTACATGTATCATTTTTGGTGATGGTGCTGGCGCTGTTTTATTTGAGCCAAATACTGACGGTTTAGGACTTCAAGATGAAATTTTAAAATCAGATGGAATTGGTAGAGAATTCTTAAAAATTGATGCAGGTGGTTCTATTTTACCTGCTTCAGAAGAAACGGTTAAAAACAAACAACATTTTGTATTCCAAGATGGAAAAACTGTTTTTAAATATGCTGTTTCTGGTATGGCTGATGTAAGTGAAAAAATCATGGAGCGCAACAATTTGACTCATGATGACGTAAACTGGTTAGTAGCACATCAAGCAAACAAAAGAATCATCGACGCAACGGCTAATAGAATGGGAGTTGAAGAATCAAAAGTATTAATTAACATTCACAGATATGGAAATACTACATCTGCAACGTTACCATTATTATTATGTGATTTCGAAGATCAACTTAAAAAAGGAGATAATTTAATTTTTGCTGCATTTGGTGGTGGCTTCACATGGGGAGCTATCTATTTAAAATGGGCTTACAACAAATAACAAACTATAACTAAAACAACTTAATTATGGATTTAAAAGAAATTCAAAACCTAATCAAATTTGTTTCTAATTCTGGTGTAGCAGAAGTTAAATTAGAAACTGGTGACGTAAAAATCACTATTAGAACAACATTAGAAGGTAATACTCCAGACATTACTTACGTACAACAAGCACCACAAATGGCAGCAGCAGTTGCTCCAGTAGCAGCAGCACCAGTTGCAGCAGCTCCAGCAGCTCCAGCAGCAGCAGAAACTCCAGTTGAAGATACTTCAAAATACATCACAATTAAATCTCCAATGATTGGAACATTATACAGAAAACCAGCTCCAGACAAATCTCCATTTGTTGAAGTAGGTAGTACAATTAACAAAGGTGATGTAGTTTGCGTTGTAGAAGCAATGAAATTATTCAACGAAATCGAAGCGGAAGTTTCAGGTAAAATCGTAAAAGTTTTAGTGGACGATTCTTCACCAGTTGAATTCGACCAACCATTATTTTTAGTTGATCCATCTTAAAAAAGTTAGAAGTTAGAAGTTAGAAGTTAGAAGTTTTCTTTCTTCATAAATAGTCTAATTGACACATTGTCTAATTATCTAATTATAAAAATATGTTTAAAAAAATATTAATTGCCAATAGAGGTGAAATTGCATTACGTGTAATTAGAACTTGTAGAGAAATGGGAATCAAAACGGTTGCTGTTTATTCTACTGCTGATGCGGAAAGTTTACACGTAAAATTTGCTGACGAAGCTGTATGTATCGGTCCAGCACCAAGTAATTTATCATATCTAAAAATGTCGAATATTATTGCTGCTGCAGAAATTACTAATGCAGACGCAATTCATCCAGGATATGGTTTCTTATCTGAAAATGCTAAGTTTTCTAAAATTTGTCAAGAACACAACATTAAATTCATTGGAGCTTCTCCTGAAATGATTGAAAAAATGGGTGACAAAGCAACGGCAAAAGCGACTATGAAAGAAGCTGGCGTTCCTTGTGTACCTGGTTCAGACGGTATTTTAGAAGATTTCGAACAAGCTAAAAAAGTTGCTAAAGAAATTGGATATCCAGTTATGATGAAAGCAACTGCCGGTGGTGGTGGTAAAGGAATGCGCGCCATCTGGAAAGAAGAAGAATTAGAAAAAGCTTGGGAAAGTGCTCGTCAGGAAGCTGCTGCAGCTTTCGGAAATGACGGTATGTACATGGAAAAACTAATTGAAGAACCTCGTCATATTGAAATTCAAGTTGTAGGAGATTCTTTTGGTAAAGCATGTCACCTTTCTGAAAGAGATTGTTCGGTTCAACGTCGTCACCAAAAATTAACAGAAGAAACTCCATCTCCATTCATGACAGATGAATTGAGAAACAAAATGGGTGAAGCTGCGGTTAAAGCTGCTGAATTCATTAAATATGAAGGAGCTGGAACAGTTGAATTCTTAGTAGACAAACACAGAAATTTCTACTTCATGGAAATGAATACTCGTATCCAAGTAGAACACCCAATTACAGAACAAGTTATTGATTACGATTTAATTCGTGAGCAAATTTTAGTAGCTGCTGGTGTGCCAATTTCTGGTAAAAACTATTTCCCTCAATTACATTCAATCGAATGTCGTATTAACGCTGAAGATCCTTATAATGATTTCAGACCTTCTCCAGGTAAAATTACTGTTTTACATTCACCAGGAGGTCACGGAGTACGTTTAGATACTCACGTTTACGCTGGATATACTATACCACCTAATTACGATTCTATGATTGCTAAATTAATTACGACTGCTCAAACTCGTGAAGAAGCAATTAGCAAAATGAAACGTGCTTTAGATGAATTCTATATCGAAGGAATTAAAACAACCATTCCATTCCACAGACAATTAATGGATCATCCAGATTATGTGGCAGGAAACTATACTACAAAATTTATGGAATCTTGGGTTATGGACCCAAAATCAGAATAAATTAAACATAAAAAAAGCTGAGAATTATCTCAGCTTTTTTATTTCTTATCAATAAGTAAATTAACTTATTCTTTTTAAATCTTTAATTACGCTAAACGCAACATCAATTTGATTTTCATTTACGATAATTGTAAACTCATTACTTGTAGAAATAACTTCATCAATTGTAATTCCTTCCCAAGCTAAAGATTGGAAAATGTAATAATACACACCTGGAACCGAAACGTTTTCATGTGGTAATTTTACAGTGATAGAAGATAAATTCTGGTTTTTACTTAATAATTTCTCCGTTTTCATACATTCTTCAACGATAGAATTTACTTCAGAACTTACTACAATATTTGTTTCATTTACTCCACGAGACGAAGTATAAAACAAATTTTTATTCGACTTAATTTGGTACATTAATTTAGATTGATTTTCTAATAATGTTTCCGAAATTTCATACGTATAATCTGTAAGTGAAGAACGAACTGTAATTTCACCTAAGTTTTGTAATACTTTAGATACTCGGTAACTTATTTTAAAATCTAATTCTTCTATAATCGAAAAATTGAAATGTGCCACTTTGTAAATTGAAATGTGTCACTTTTTGAGCAAATATAAACATTCTTTAAATAACATTTAAACGAAAT
>NZ_FOEI01000010.1 GCF_900110615.1 Flavobacterium urocaniciphilum | reverse complement strand
CACCTCTTACCTTTCCGAACAGAGAAGTTAAGCCCAACTGCGCAGATGGTACTGCATTTTTGTGGGAGAGTATGTCGCCGCCTTCTTTTATTAAGAGGCTATCTGAAAAGATAGCCTCTTTTTTTTGCTTTTAACTCTAGTGTTTTTCTTTTAAAAGGATATTACCTTATGAAATAGCAAAGCGTTAGTGGGTGAAACGTTATCCTCCGATATGCAAAAACAAAAATTTATTTGTAGTTTTTGATTATCGGAGATATAGTAAAACACACGACCTGTAAGGGAACGCCCAAAAAAATCTTTGTATATTTGGACTATGAATAAAATTTTAATCATTAGTTCGGTTTGGGTTGAGCCTAATTCTTCAGCAGCAGGAAGTAGAATGCTTCAATTAATTCGTTTTTTTCAATCTCAAAAATATATAGTTGAGTATGCCTCTATTGCATCAGAAAGTGAATTTGCTTTTGATTTATCGAGTTTAGGAATAAAGCAACATTCTATTCAAATTAATGATTCTAGTTTTGATGAATTAGCACTTCGAATCAATCCAAATATTGTTTTATTTGATCGATTTATGGTGGAGGAGCAATTTGGTTGGCGTATATCAAATGTGCTGCCTAATGCAATTAAAATACTAGACACAGAAGATTTACATTGTTTGCGAAATGCCAGACAGGATGCGGTTAAGAAAAATATTTCTTTTAATGATTTAAATTATAATTCTGATGTAGCAAAACGAGAAATTGCTTCTATTTTTAGATGTGATTTGTCATTGATGATTTCTGATTATGAAATGGAATTATTGCAAACCAAGTTTCAAGTTCCTAAATCCATTTTGTTTTATTTACCACTTTGGATTGATGATTTTAATGCTGAAAATCAAAATTATGATGTAAAACAAGATTTTGTTTTTATTGGTAATTTCTATCATGAACCCAATTGGGATTCTGTTTTAGTTTTGAAAAATGAAATTTGGCCAAAACTAAAAGAATTACTTCCTAATGCTAAAATGAATATTTATGGAGCCTATCCAAGTCAGAAAGTGTATCAATTGCACAATCCAAAAGAACGATTTTTAATTTGTGGTAGAGCGGAAAGTGCAGGAGAAGTAATTTGTTCAGCAAAAGTTTTACTAGCGCCTATCCGTTTTGGAGCAGGAATAAAAGGGAAGTTGCTAGAATGTATGGAATATGGAACGCCATCGGTAACTACATCAATTGGAGCAGAAGCGATGCACGATAATTTGCCTTGGAATGGATATATTGCAGATGATTATTCTGATTTCATACAGAAAGCAAAAGAATTATATTCCAATAAAGAGATTTGGGAAGAAGCAGTAAATAATGGTTTTGAAATCATTAAACATAAATTTCTTTTTTCTAAATATAAAGCAAATTTTATTGAAGTTTTAAATACTCTTCAAGTTAATATAGAATCACACAGAAACGATAATTTTATTGGCCAAATGTTGCAATTTCACACCATGCGAAGCACAGAATTTATGAGTCGTTGGATTGAAGAAAAGAATAAATAATGAGAGTTAACAATCCATTAAATTCAGAACTTCTAAATGTTTACAATAAATGTAATTTTGAATTTTCAAATCTTGTAATTGATTCTGAAAGTGAAGAATATCAAGCTTGTGCCTTCAAACTAAATTCGTTTCAAATTATACATCGACTTTCAAAAATTACACCAACAAAAATTGGT
Organism: Flavobacterium urocaniciphilum; assembly: GCF_900110615.1. GTDB lineage: Bacteria > Bacteroidota > Bacteroidia > Flavobacteriales > Flavobacteriaceae > Flavobacterium > Flavobacterium urocaniciphilum. Next base: position 64,953 of record NZ_FOEI01000010.1, on the reverse strand, counting down.
CAGTTTGTAACAATTTGGAAAAGAAATGATAAAGGAATTACAACTCCATTTGATGTTTCAGACAATTTCGACATGATTGTTATCACTTCAAAAAGCGGTGAAGATTTAGGTCAATTTGTATTTCCAAAATCAATTCTTTTAGAAAAAGGAATAATTACTAATAACAAGTCTTCTGGAAAAAGAGGCATTAGAGTCTATCCGCCTTGGGATGTTCCAACAAGTAAACAAGCTCAAAAAACACAAAATTGGCAAATAAAATATTTCTATTCGATAAAAAATGATTCTTTCGATATAGAATTGGTAAAAAAGTTATTTCGATAATTCTACATAAAACTCGCCAATACAATTCCTAAACCAATGGCTAAAAGTTTGGCTAAATTAAATTTATGTCCTTCACTACTTTCAAAGATAATAGTAGACGAAATATGAAATAATATTCCAATAACTATTCCCGATAATTGGGTGTAATAGTGTGTGATGAAGTTTAAATTATCTGCCATAAATGTTCCAATTGGAGTCATAAAGGCAAAAGCAATCATGAAAAATAATATCGCTTTTGCATTCAATTGTGCATTTTTGAAAAACGTAGTTAATATAATCGCTATCGGAAAGTGATGAATTGCAATTCCGTATGCTAAATGCGGATGTTTATTAATGGGTAAGCCTTCTAAAAGTGCATGTAAACATAAACTGAAAAATAACAACCATGGAATGTGAGATATTTTTTGATGACCGTGTACATGTCCGTGTTCTGCACCTTTTGAGAAATATTCTAAAATGATCTGAAACACAATACCAATCATGATAAAAATTCCAATTTTTGAATGTATATGACCTTCATGACCTGGTTCTACAACAATTTCTTCATTGTGGTATATTTCAGGGAGCAAGTGCATTACCGTTAACGATAATAAAAAGGCACCACTAAAAGCTAATAATAATTTTAAGTTTTTTTTGCTTTTTGGAGCGAAAAATGTGGCGAATATATAACCAATAATTACTGATAATAAAGGAAAAATGTATATGTTGTAATTCATTATTTAAATATCATGATTAAACGTTCTGATTGCGTTTTGTAAAATTTTCTCAACTTATAATCGCCAAAAACTTCTAATAAATATATTCCTGCTTCTTCCATCATTTGTTCAAAATCTTCTAATGTAAAAGCAGATACTTTTTCTGTAAAAAAGTATGATTCTCCTTTGTCTTCAAAACGAATTTCTTTAATTATCTTTTTGTTTTCAACACGTTTTTTAATGTTAAAAACGATACCGTCAATTTCTTTTGTTTCTTCTGGTATTAAATTTTCAAGTATAAAATCAGCATTGAAAAAGTCAATTACACCAAAACCATATTCGTTCAGACTTTCTTTTATAGCTTTTAAAGTATTGATGTTGTCTTCGTGAGTTTCAAAATAACCAAAACTTGTAAATAAATTAAAAACGGCATCATACGTTTCATGCATAGGTACGCGCATGTCGTGCGTTTTGAAATGTAAATTTTCGTTTTCAAATTCTTTGGCAATGTTAATGCTGTTTTCAGATAAATCGACACCAGTAACTGTATAACCTAATTTGTTTAAATAAATTGAATGTCTTCCTTTTCCACATGCTAAATCCAATATAGTTCCGTTTTCTGGAAGGTTTAAATAATGAGTAATATTATCCATAAAACCTTGTGCTTCCTCATCATTTCTATTTTTATACAATATGTGATAATAAGGTGTATCGAACCAAGTACTGAACCAATTTTCTGAATTTTTTGCTAATGAATCTGACATTTATCTGTTTGGAAATTATTAAACAACAAATTTAATGTATTTTTGCAAATAATAATTAATAAATTCTCTCTGAGGGAAAGAGGTCTATGGAAAATTTTAAAATGGTTGCCAAAACTTTTTTTGGTTTTGAAGAAATATTAGAAAAAGAATTAATGCAACTTGGCGCACAAAATGTAGTTAAAGGTACAAGAAGTGTGAGTTTTCAGGGTGATAAAGGTTTTATGTATAAAGCAAATTTAGCTTTACGTACAGCCTTAAAAATTGTAAAACCAATTCATACTTTTAAAGCTTTTAATGAGCAAACTTTATACAACGGTATTCAGAAAATAGATTGGTCTGATTACTTAAAAGTTCAGCAATCTTTTGTTATTGAAACGACTTTATATTCGGAACAATTTACACACAGTCAATTTGTAGCTCAAAAAGTAAAAGATGCTATTGTAGATCAATTTAAAGCAGCTACTGGTGAGCGACCAAGTATCGATAAAGATTTTCCAGATTTACGTATTCATATTCATATTGATAGAGATTTTTGTACGGTTTCATTAGATACTTCTGGTGTTTCATTACACCAACGTGGTTATAAAACTGCTACGAATATTGCTCCAATTAATGAAGTTTTAGCCGCAGGTATGTTATTGCTTTCAGGTTGGGATGGAAACGGACATTTTTTAGATCCTATGTGTGGAAGTGGAACGATTGTAGCAGAAGCAGCAATGATTGCTTGTAATATTCCTGCTAATATCAATAGAAAAGAATTTGCTTTTGAACGTTGGATGGATTGGGATTCCGAATTGTTTGATAAAATCTTAGATTCATTATTGAAAAAAACTAAAGAATTTCATTATACGATTACAGGATTTGATAAAGCTCCAAGTGCAGTTTCTAAAGCTAAAGATAATATTGAAAATGCCAATTTATCGGATTATGTAACGATTAAACAAGGTGATTTTTTTGAATCGGAAAAAGAAGTGGAAGGTCCGTTGCATATTGTTTTTAATCCACCATACGGTGAACGATTGAATATTGAAATGGAACGATTTTATAGAGAAATTGGCGATACATTGAAGCAAAATTATCCAGGAACAAATGCTTGGTTTATTACTTCAAATTTAGAAGCTTTAAAATTTGTTGGATTACGTCCGAGTAGAAAAATAAAATTATTCAACGGAAAATTAGAAGCTCGTTTTGTAAAATTTGAAATGTATGCTGGAAGTAAGCGTACTAAATTTAATAATAGAGTAGAAGAATAGAAATTTAAAGATTTAAGAAAATATCATTATGTCTAAACAAACCAAATCAATATTATTTAATTTTTTAGGATTCGTAATCATTTACTTTCCATTTAAGTATCTTTTTGAAGCGTATTCAGGATTCAGTACTATACAATGTTTAATTGCGGCATTTTTAAGTACTCTAATTTTATCTCCAAAATTTCAAGCAGTGAAAACGCATGAAGGTGAAAAGTTATTTATGAAATGGCTTTTTTTTAAAGGAGTAAAAGAAATTAAATAGTGAAATTCCAAAATTTAAAAATCCCAAATTCCAATTTAAATATTAGAATTTGGGATTTTTTTATTGTTTTTTAGCTTTCGTTTTACCTTTGTATAAAGGTATAAAGTAACTTATTGTGTAATTAAAACCAGCGCCGAATTTACTGTTTTCATAAGTTTTGTTAAAACCTGGAATGTATAAATTAGCAAATCCATCGGGTTCTTTATTATTAATTAAGTAATTTAAACGTAATGAAAATCCAACATAAACATTATTAAAAACTTCTGCTTTTAATCCGGTTACGACTTCTAACCAACTAGCTGAAAGTCCGTTGAATTCTTGACCATTTGTTACAGTATTAACTCCGTAAAAACTTCCAGGTTGATAAATGTTATACGAATTCAATTGCTGACTAAAACTCCCTACACCAGCTCGCATTCCAACATAAATTTGGTTTTCCATGTCTAACCAGTTTTCATAAGCATTGTAATCAAATCCTACTTTAAAATACGTTCCTTTGGTAGTATAATTTAAATTATCATCATCAGTTGTTTTTTCTTCATTACCTAATTCTCCAGCTATGTAAAATTTCTTTGTAATTCTATAATCTCCAACTAATTCCAATCCTTTATAATTGTCATCATATAACGACTTTGTTAAACGATGAATATCAACTCCAAGTCGTAAACCGTAACGTTGCGGAATTCTTACAGTATCTTTTGTTTGCTCTTGTGCGTTAATCACTATTGAAAAACACAAAATAAATACGATACTAAAAATATATTTTAACATGTGTTTCATTTTCGTTTTCAATATTTGGTTGAGTTACAGTAATATTTTGTATCCAATTACTTGCGTCATTAGTTAATACAACTGGATTTGTTGCATCTAAAGTAAATAAGGTTTTATATCCACAAGCTCTAGATACATATTCCGTTCTTCTTGTATAATTAAAAGTGATTTCGTCTAAATTATCATTTGTATTATCCGTATCCGTTCCGTTTAAAGTTAAATTTAAAGCAGAAACATCAGCGAACGTTTTTAACGGAAGCGTTATTTTACTAACTGCGTCAAAATTTAACTGTGTAGTGAATCCTGCTGCGTCAACCTTTAATTTAGTTATGTTTTTTAAAGTAGTTGGAGATGCATTGTCATAAAATTCAATCACAACTTTCGGAGTGGTTGGTGTGTTTCTATCACAAATGTCATCTTTTTCACAGCTTGAAAAGACAAAACTTAATAATAATACTTGAAAAACTTTTCCCATTTCTTATCTTTTTTCTAAAAGCACAACATTTTCTACGTGATGTGTTTGTGGAAACATATCAACTGGTCGAACACGTGTCACTTTATACATTTCATCCATTAACGCTAAATCACGCGCTTGTGTTGCTGAATTACAACTTACATAAACTACTTTTTCTGGAGCAATTTTTAAAATTTGTTCCACAACGTCTTTATGCATTCCGTCTCTTGGTGGATCGGTAATAATTACATCTGGATGTCCGTGTGTTTTAATGAAATCATCGTTGAAAACATTTTTCATATCACCCACAAAGAAATCACAATTAGAAATATTATTTCTTTTCGCATTTTCTTTGGCATCCGCAATAGCTTCTGGAACGGCTTCTACACCAATAACTTTTTTTGCTTTTTTCGAAACAAATTGCGCAATGGTTCCTGTTCCAGTATATAAATCGTACACTAATTCTTCACCCGTTAAGCCAGCAAATTCTCTAGTAATTGAATACAATTCATATGCTTGATCGGAATTGGTTTGGTAAAACGATTTAGCATTAATACTAAATTGTAAACCTTCCATTTCTTCTAAAATATAATTTCTGCCTTTAAAAGTAATGATATCTTGATCATAAATAGTATCATTTAACTTTTGATTGACAACATATTGTAAAGATGTTACGTTAGGAAAACGTTCAGCTAAGAAATTCATAATTAATTCGATTTCCGATTTATTTCTATCGAAAAACTGAATTAAAATCATCAATTCTCCAGTAGAAGCTGTACGAATCATTAAGGTTCTTAATAATCCTTCATTAGTTCTTGGATTGTAAAAAGATAAATTGTTTTCGTTAGCAAATCGACGAATTTCATTACGAATATCGTTTGAAGGATCTTCTTGTAAATGACATTTGTTAATGTCTAAAATCTTATCCCACATTCTTGGAATATGGAATCCAACTGCGTTTTTATTATCTAATTCAACTCCAGAATCTACTTCTTCTTGTGTCATCCATCTTGATGATGAAAAACCAAATTCCATTTTATTTCTATAGAAAAATTGTTTTTCTGATCCTAAAATAGGTTCAAATTCTGGTAAGTCAATTTTTCCAATTCGTTTTAAATTGTTGTAAACCTCGTTGTGTTTGTAATGCAATTGCTGACTGTATTTCATATTTTGCCATTTACAACCACCGCAAACACCAAAATGCTCGCAAATTGGTTCAACTCTGTGTTCCGAAAACTGATGAATTTTAATCGCTTTTCCTTCATAAAAAGCTTTTCTTTTTTTCATTGTTTGAATGTCGGCTACATCGCCTGGAACAACATTCGGAATAAAAATTACTTTACCATCAGGAGCTTTTGCTACCGATACACCTTTTGCACCTGCATCAAGGATTTGTACGTTTTCGAATACGATTTTTTCTGTTCTTCTTTTTCCCATGTTGCAAAAGTAAGAATTGTTATGGGGATACGATAAATTATTTTACTTTTATCAAAAAAAAAAGATTGATGAAAACACATTTGGCTTTACTGCGTGGGATTAATGTTTCCGGACATAACATGATTAAAATGGATGTTTTGAAAACGTTATTAGAAAATATGGGCTATCAAAATGTAAGAACGTATATTCAATCGGGTAATGTTTTTATAGATTCGGAAGAAGAGCATGGTGCTTCAGTTGGTTTTGCGATTAAACAGGAAATTTTTAAACAATTAGGGTTAGATGTTCCAATTGTAGTGATTTCGAAAGAAGATTTAGAATCGTGTTTTAAAAATAATCCGTTTCTAAAAGAAAAAGATTGTGATACGAAGAAGTTATATGTGGCATTTATTTCTAAAGAATTGAATTCCTCTGCGATTAATGATTTAAAAATTAGTCAGTTTAAGCCAGATGAAGCTGCTGTAGATTTGAGTAGGATTTATATTAAATATGCAGTTGGAGCAGGAAAAACACGTTTAGATCAAAAATACATTGAAAAGAAATTGAATGTAGTAGCTACAATTCGAAATTGGAATACGGTGACTAAATTGTTGGAAATGTACAATTTGTAATGAATTTCAAATTTTTTAAAATTCCAAATTCCAACGTTTTCTTTTTGGAATTTGGAATTTATATTTTGTAATTTTACAAAATTATGGATGATTTCTCTCCAAAAGAAGGAATTGCGATTTAACAATCAATAAAAAATAAATCATGTCAGTTTTAGAAAAAATTAGTTCGGCTGAAGCAATTGCTCTAGAAGATAAGTATGGAGCGCACAATTATCATCCACTTCCTGTTGTTTTGAACAAAGGAGAGGGAGTGTATGTTTGGGATGTTGAAGGTAAAAAGTACTACGATTTTTTATCTGCATATTCTGCGGTAAATCAAGGTCATTGTCACCCAAAAATTGTTGGAGCAATGGTAAATCAGGCACAAACATTAACGTTAACTTCTCGTGCTTTTTATAATGATAAATTAGGAGTTTATGAGCAGTTTATCACTAACTATTTTGGTTTTGATAAGGTGTTGCCAATGAATACAGGTGCTGAAGCGGTTGAAACTGCTTTAAAAATTTGTAGAAAATGGGCATATGAGAAAAAAGGAGTAGCGGAAAAGCAAGCACAAATTATCGTTTGTGAAAACAACTTCCACGGTAGAACAACTACAATTATTTCTTTTTCTAATGATGAAAATGCACGTAAAAATTTCGGACCATTTACTGAAGGATTTATTAAAATAGCCTATGACGATTTAGAGGCGTTGGAAAAAGCAATTACTTCTTCTCCAAATGTTGCTGGATTTTTAGTTGAGCCAATTCAAGGTGAAGCGGGAGTTTATGTTCCTTCTGAAGGATATTTAGCAAAAGCAAAAGCATTGTGTGAAAAACATAATGTTTTGTTCATTGCAGATGAAGTTCAAACAGGTATTGCTAGAACAGGTAAATTATTAGCGGTTCATCATGAAAATGTACAACCAGATATTTTAGTTTTAGGTAAAGCAATTTCTGGTGGAGTTTATCCAGTTTCTGCAGTTTTAGCGAATGATGCTATTATGAATGTAATTAAACCTGGTCAACATGGTTCTACATTTGGTGGAAATCCAGTTGCGGCTGCAGTTGCAATTGCTGCTTTAGAGGTTGTTACAGATGAGAAATTAGCAGATAATGCAGAACGTTTAGGTCAGATTTTCCGTGCCGAATTAGGTAAGTATATTGAAACATCTAATATAGCAACTTTAGTAAGAGGAAAAGGATTGTTGAATGCCGTTGTAATAAATGATACGGAAGAAAGTGATACGGCTTGGAATATTTGTATGAAATTAGCTGAAAACGGATTGTTAGCTAAACCAACACATGGAAATATAATCCGTTTTGCACCGCCTTTAGTGATGAATGAAGAACAATTAATGGATTGTGTGAACATTATCATCAATACATTAAAAGAATTTGAAAGATAAAAGATTGAATAAATATTATAAAAAAATCCCGATACAAATCGGGATTTTTTTTGAAATCAACTATTTTTTTCGATTATTTAATCATTTTCATAAAGTGAATTTCGCCTTTAGAATCGTAATACGAAATCATGTAAATTCCCTTTTTTAAATTCGAAACATCAATTATAGCAATATCATCATTCAATTTTGTGTTGCTAATATCCATAATAATACTTCCGTTAATATCAATAATCGAAACTAAATTGCATGAATTGGTTTTAATATTTAGAGTATTTTCAATTGGAACAGGATATAAAACTGGACTATTTGAAATTTTTTTGTCTTCATCAGTTAAATTTTGATTGCTTATTCTACCCTGTAGATTTGTTCTTCCATTTCTGTAAGTAGTGCTTGAGCATAAAGTAGCTAATTCTGCTTGAGTTGCTGGTACAAATTTATTTGTAGGTGTCGCAGGATTATATCCTATTTGGTTAGCATATGTTTGAGCGTCTAGAATATAATCAGATCCTGTCATGTTGTATCCAACTGGTGCAGGTAATAGTTTTACTGGATAAGTTACTACATATAATACGTTTTGAGCATTAGGATTATCCGTTCTTTTTAAATTTAAAACAAATTTTAATTTAAACTGTTTTACTTTAGGGGCAAGAAATTCAGGTCTAATTGTTTGGCCTGTACCAGACATTCCAATAATACTAACATTTCTAAAATTAGTTGTCGGGTTTAAAGTTGAATAGTTGAAATCATCTGATTTAGTTTGAACATATCTAAATGGTTGAGAGCCATAAAATTCTGAAGATGGCCAGTTTGGAGGTGCAATACATGGTGTGTTGTCATTATATCCTTTCCAGTAATAAATTGTATTATATGGGTAATAATTAGATGTACCTTGGCTATAGATAATTCTACGTTTTTTATTATAATTTGAGCCAGATTTATTTTGAATATCGTACAGATATGAAAACGAATAATCATTTTTAAAATTATTTGCACCAATTGGATTAAATGAATTTTGGAAAATGAAGTTTATATTATCAATCATTGGTCCTGTATTGGTTCCTGTTATAGGTAATCCATTTGCTTCGTCTGTATTCGAAACATTATATAAACTACCATATTTATTTTTATATACAAAGCTTGGGTGTTCGTATTCAGTTATTAACATTATCTCTGCATCTTGCAATATTAAATTACTGGCTGGGTTTATGGCGTATTTTAATGTTTCTCCCGATAGTTTATAATTTCTAGAAATAAAATTATATTCGTTATATAGTTCCCAATACTCATAATTAACATTATCGAACATTTGTTTCCTTTCTCTGTTTACAAAGCCTTTAGAAGTTGGAGTTTCTGTGTAATACATTATTGGTTGGTTTACTAGTGAAAATACACCTAATGTTTCATTGTATAAGGGTTGTCCGTTTTCTACACCTTGTAAGATGTTTTGGCTTTGAGATCCTGGTAAGCCTATAGTTACATTATGCATTGGGTCTTGTGTACTTATTGTTCCGGAGATTTTTACATCTAAATTTACACTTAATGGTGATAACTGAATTGGTTGGTTGCCACTTGCTCCTCCACCTAATAAACCTGATAAAAATTTTACAGCTGAACTTGCATAAGGAACAGCTTTTAGGCCAGCTTTCATAAATGCATTGTTATTAAAGAAATTTCCTAATTGATTTATTGCATTTATAGTTATACCTCCATCTGCAAGATTTTCATATATTTTTTGGTATTTTTCTTGAAAACTTGTAATGCCTCCATGTATTTGCATCATTTTGTCGCTTATAACATTTGCTGTTTTCCAGAAACTACCATTCGAATTAACACTACCTGCTCCATTAGTAATTGATGATATTGTTCCAGAGATTTTACCTGTTAACTCAACTGATGAATTAGTTATTAATTCAGAATATAATAATAATCTTGAACTTTCTGTAAAAGAACAAGTACAAGGGTCATAGTTTAATTTAAAATCTGCATACCCCCAAAAATTGTTGTCGTTATAAAATTTTAAAACTGTACTAAATGAAGGGTTTGCTATATGAGGCATGTCAGTTGTTTTTTCATCGTATGCCATGTCGAGTAGGTTAGATTGGAAGCCAGGAGCAAATTTTATTGTTAACATTGCGCCATTGTAATTTACATTTCGGCACCATTTTACTAAAACTCTTACTATACCCGTATATTTATTGTATAGCATATAATAGGTATGCTCAGGTCTTACGTTTAATGGAGTGTTGTTATTATTATAGCCTAAATTGTAAGCTACTATTTCCCATCCATCTTCTGGTTTATTGTCTTTAACAAGGGAAAGAGGTAATAATTCTGTTTGATTCGATTCGAAAGGATTAGTTGTATAACTGTTTGGTGTGCAAACAGTATTGATGTTTAAAGAGCTACTAGTTGTGGTCCAATCAAAATTGTTTAAAAAACTTTGATTTTGAGGGTTTGTAGGAAAGTTAGGATTTGTTGTAGTTCCAATTGGATTGCAAACACTTTGAGAATAAGCTGTGTTGCAAAGAAGAATAATTAGCAAGATTTTTTTCATGAATTATAATTTATAAAATATCCTACAAAAATAAGAAAATATTTACAGAAAATTTATAATTTATAAAAAAAATCTTATAAAAAAACCCCGCATTGCGGGGTTTTGTTTTTATAAGTATCTACTAATTAGAATTTGTAGTTAACACCAAAAGAGATAGCTCTTAAGTCACCACCTAATCCAAAAGAATTAGTTTTTTCTGCACCGTTTCCACCGTTGTCATTAGATGTATAACCTAATCCAGCCCAAGTAGCTTCGATAGACCAGTTGTCAGACACGAAATAGTTTAAACCTAAACCTAAACCTAAACCTAATTCTTTTTGTTGAACATCAGCTAAGTTGTCATCAATTGTAGAATAGTCAACACCTAATTCTCCAAATAAAGAAAATTGAGAAGCTGGAGTGAAATAGTATCTTCCAAAAGCTCCTAAAGATAAAGCTGACATGTCATTTGTGTCTACACCAGCATTTTCAGCTTTCATAGATGCATATCCAATTTTACCACCAATTGCGATGTTCTCAGAAACAAAGTAACCAATTTTAGGCTCGATTTCAAAACCATTAGCTTTTACATCACCAGTTTTTTGAGATCCAATTGAAAGAGCTCCAGACATGAATAAGTCACCTTTTCCAAATCCCATTCCAGTTCCTTTTTCTTCTTCTTGTGCATTAGCAAAAGTCAATGAAAATACTGCTATAGCAGATAATAATACTTTTTTCATAATTGTTTTTATTTTAAAGTTATGGGACAAATATATGTTGTTTTTTTTTAAATAATCAAGAAAAATAATTGGTTATTAACAAAATTTTCAACAAAAATTTCCGAATAATTTGATTTTCAAAAAGTTACGTATATATTGAAAATGCTGGCTTTTTAATTTTTTAACACTTTTGTAGGTTGTAGTTATTAACAATTTGTTGAAAACTCCTTTTGTACTTCTGTTTATAATGGATGAGCGGATTTTTGATATAGTGATACAATGCTACAAAATTTATATATTGTATGCAAGTGAATTTTGAAATGAAATTTTGAAGTTTTTCACATTATTATAAAAGTGTTTTTATTACTTTGAATAATGTGTAAAGTTTGAAATTAGCTTGATAAGGCTAAGCTTAAACTTCAAATAGTTTTACTGTAAAAAGATAATTATATTTTACTTTTTTAATTATAGTGTTTTTGTTTATTAATTCTGTCTTTTATTTTAGACTGTATCTATTCTAGTGTTTGTCTTTAATAAGACTATAAAGTATGTAAACAATAAAAGGTCTATAAATTAAATTTTGGCATAAAAAAACTCCTTAATTTCTTAAGGAGTTAAAAGTGGTGGGCAATAAGGGATTCGAACCCCTGACCCCCTCGGTGTAAACGAGGTGCTCTGAACCAACTGAGCTAATTGCCCCAATAAAGTGCTCTACTTCTGTATTGCGAGTGCAAATATACAGTTGTTTTTTATATCTGCAAATAAAAAATCAAAAAAAATTAAATTATTTCTGCAACAACAAAAGTGCTTCCACCTATATATATAAGGTCTTTTTCAGTGCAATTTTTCAAAGCAGATTTGTAAGCTATTGAAACTGATTTAAATATGTTTCCTTTTAGTTCGAATTCGCTTGCATTTGCTTTTAAAATTTTAGCATCTAAACCTCTTTGAATTTTTGGTTTACAAAAATAATATTTTGCGTTTTTCGGGAATAATGGCAGTACAGAATCTAAATCTTTATCGTTTACAACCCCTAAAACGATGTGTAATTGATTAAATTTTTCCTTTTTTAATTGATTCATTACAATTTCTAGTCCATGTGCATTGTGAGCCGTATCACAAATTACTTTTGGTTTTTCATTTAGTATTTGCCAGCGACCTTGCAAATTGGTATTGCTAACTACATTTAAAATACCGTTTTTTATATTTTCTTCTGTAACTATCAAATCAGATTTTAAATTTCGAAAAGCTTCAATTACTGTTTTTTTATTTTTTATTTGGTAATCACCTAGAAGTCCGCAAGGGTAATCAGGATGCTTTTTGTCTTGAGCAAAATGAATTTCTGAATTATTCTTTTGTGCAATTTCTAAAAACACTGGTTTTGTTTCGGATGTATATTCACCAATAACTACTGGAATATTTGGTTTGATAATACCGGCTTTTTCAAAAGCAATTTTTTCTAAAGTATCGCCTAGAAACTGAGTGTGGTCTTTTCCAATATTAGTTATAATAGAGAGTAAAGGTGAAATAACATTGGTAGAATCCAATCGTCCGCCCATGCCAACCTCAATAATTGCAATATCTACTTTTTTGTCTGAAAAATATTGAAAAGCCAAACCAACAGTCATTTCGAAAAAGCTTAATTGAGTGCTTTCAAAAAAAGTTTTGTTGTTGGATACAAATTTCTTGACATATTCTCTAGAAATCTGTTTTCCATTTATAGTAATGCGTTCTCTAAAATCTTTTAAATGGGGAGAAGTGTATAATCCAACTTTATATCCTGCTTCCATTAATACGGAAGCAATCATACTGCTTGTAGAACCTTTTCCATTGGTGCCAGCAACATGGATACTTTTGAAATTATGTTGTGGATTTTCTAAATGGTTGACTAATAATAACGTATTGGTTAAATCTTTTTTATACGCGCTAGCACCTACGTTTTGGAACATAGGAAGCTGATTGAATAACCAATTTATTGTTTCTTTATATGTCATTTTTATATTTATTTTCATTTATTTTGCATCAGCACAAAATAATTTAGATTTTTTTTAGTTTTATACTTTATAGAAAAATGTATCTTTAGTGCAAATTTCAAAAATTAATTACGAATACTATTACATATGATTGGATTTTTTTTACAAGCTACAGTTGATACAGTTGCAAAAGCAGTAACAGACACAACAGCAACTACAACTGCGCCAGTTGATACTGAAATTTCAGTTTTAGAATTTATTTTTAAAGGTGGTATATTTTTAATACCAATTGCAATATTATTGTTTTATACCATTTATCTAATTTTTGAAAGATATATGTATATCGCAAAAGCGACTAAAAATGATACTTTTTTATTAAAAGAAGTTCGTACTCATTTAAATAATGGGAATATTAATTTAGCAATTGGTGCATCAGAAAGACTTGATAATGCAACAGCTAGAGTAGTTAAGGAAGGAATTTTAACAATTGGTCGCCCTATTGCTGAAATTGAATCGAATATGGAGCGAATGGCTCAAATCGAATTAGGTGAAATGGAACGAAAAATGGGACATTTAGGTTTAATTGCCGGTATGGCTCCAACTTTAGGTTTCGTTGGTACGATTGGTGGTGTAATTAAAATTTTCTATAGTATTTCGATTACTGAAGATATCAGTATTGGTAATATTTCTGGAGGTTTATATGAAAAAATGATTTCTTCTGGAGCAGGACTTATTGTTGGATTGTTCGCGTATGCAGGATATCATTTATTAAATGGAAAAATTGATCATTTTATGTTAAATGTTCAAAAACAAGTATTGGAATTTGTAAACATAATTCAGAGACCAAATGGCAATTAAAAGAAATAGACGATTTCATGCAGAAGTACATGCTTCCTCTATGAGTGATATCATGTTCTTCTTGCTGTTGTTTTTTCTTATCATTTCAACCTTGGCTAATCCGAATGTTATTAAAATGACATTGCCAAAATCGAAAACTAATGAAAAAACAAATAAACAATTTATCAGTATATCTGTAAATGAAAATAAAGAATTCTTTATCGATAAGCAACCTGTTAATTATGATGATTTAGAAAAAGAATTATTAGCAAAAGTAGGTAACGATAAAGAACAAACAGTTGTTGTTCGTATTCCGTTTAATTTGCAAGTACAAGATTTAGTCGATGTACTTCAAATAGGAGTCAAGAATAATTTAAAGTTTGTGATTGCAACGAATCCTAAATAAAAAAGAGTGCTTATGCACTCTTTTTTATTATCCAATCTTCACTGAAGTCATACTTAACGAACCTGCCACAAATTTGTCGTTAAACAATTGCAATTCTTCATTGTTGTTTTTCAATCCTAACGTATATAATAAAGGTAAATAATGATCTGGTGTTGGAATGGCTAATTTCCAAGCTTCACTATGATTTTGATAATTGATTAACGATTTAAAATCGCCATCTAACATGTATTTATTAAAATCGGCATGTGCTTCTTTTGCCCAATCGTAGCCATGATTGTCTTTGTTGAAATTTGCCCAATCGATTAATCTTAAATTGTGAATGATGTTTCCGCTTCCAATGATTAATATGCCTTTATTTCTTAATTCTTGTAATTTTTGTGCGATTTCAAAATGCTTTTCTCCTGTTAAACTATAATCAATACTCATTTGAATTACAGGAATATTCGCCTCTGGATACAAATGTTTAATCACACTCCAAGCGCCATGATCTAATCCCCAATCGTGGTTCAATTCAACTTCTGTAGGAAGAATTAACTCTTTAGTAAGTTGAGCCAATTCTGGTGAACCTTTCGCTGGATATTGTACTTCAAACAATTCTTTTGGGAAACCACCAAAATCATGAATCGTTTGTGGCATTTCCATAGCGGTGACTTTCGTTCCTTTGGTAAACCAATGGGCAGAAATACATAAAATTGCTGTTGGAGTAGGTATAGTTTTGGCGATAGTTCTAAAGCCAGTTACAAATTCATTTTCTTCAATGGCATTCATCGGACTACCGTGACCTAAAAAAAGCACAGGCATTTTTGCTGTATTCGGTAAAGCGTCTTTATAATTATATAATTCGTTTAAATTTCGCATAGCAAATAATATTGGAGTCAAACTCAAAAGTCCTAAAAATCGTTTTCGATTCATAATTTAAGATTGATATTTGTATATACAAATGTATAAAAATAAATTAAAGTTGTTTGTTAAAATTTTCCTATTTTTGCGCAACAACTCAACTTACACTATGTATAAATTATTATTACGTCCAATTTTATTCTGTTTTGATCCAGAAAAAGTACATTATTTTACCTTTTCATTGGTGAAATTTATTTCTAAAATTCCATTTGTAACTACAATTATCAAAGCAATTTATGTAGTTGAAGATAAACGTTTAGAGCGTGAAGTTTTCGGATTAAAATTTAAAAACCCTGTTGGTTTAGCTGCAGGATTTGATAAAGACGCAAAACTATTCAATGAATTGTCAGATTTCGGATTCGGATTTATTGAAATCGGAACACTTACTCCAAAACCTCAAGACGGAAATCCTAAGAAAAGATTGTTTCGATTAAAATCGGATTCGGCTATTATCAACCGAATGGGTTTCAATAATGGTGGAGTAGAAGCGGCAATTTTAAGATTAAAACAAAACAAAGGTGTATTAATTGGTGGAAATATTGGTAAAAATAAAGTCACGCCAAATGAAGAAGCTACTAACGATTATGTAATCTGTTTTAATGCTTTGTATGATTATGTAGATTATTTTGTGGTGAATGTAAGTTCGCCTAATACACCAGGTTTACGTGAATTACAAGACAGAGAACCGTTAACAAAATTATTGCAAACCTTACAAGATTTAAATGCAACTAAACAAAAGCAAAAGCCAATTTTATTGAAAATTGCACCCGATTTAACGGATGATCAATTGTTAGATATTATTGGAATTGTAAATGATACTAAAATTGCAGGAGTTATTGCAACGAATACAACCATTTCTCGTGACGGATTAACTTCTGAAAATAAAGTTGAGGTAGGTGGATTGTCTGGAAAACCATTAACGAAGCGTTCGACTGAAGTGATTCGATTTTTATCAGAAAAAAGTAATAAATCGTTCCCGATTATTGGAGTGGGCGGAATTCATTCAGCTGAAGATGCGATTGAAAAATTAAATGCTGGGGCGAGTTTAGTGCAATTGTATACGGGTTTTATTTATGAAGGTCCGCAATTGATTAAGGATATTAATAAGAAGTTGTTAGTTTAATGTGTCAATTCGACAATTAGTCAATAGGACAATTATAAACAATCGGCACATTGAAAATTGACTCATTAAAATTAAAAACATGAAACTAGTCTTCGCATCCAACAATAAAAATAAAATTGCTGAAATTCAACAGCAAGTCGGTTCACAATTTCAAATTGTTTCTTTAGAAGATATTGGTTGTTTGGTGGATATTCCGGAAACAGCAGAAACTATTGAAGGAAATGCCATTTTGAAAGCCAATTATGTTACCGAAAATTATGGCTTGCCTTGTTTTGCGGATGATACAGGTTTAGAAATTGAAGCCTTAAATAACGAACCTGGTGTATATTCGGCTCGTTATGCAGGAGAGCAAAAAAATGCCGATGATAATATGAATTTGGTTTTACAGAAATTAGCCTCTAAAACCAATAGAAAAGCACAATTTAAAACCATTATAGCTTTAAATATTAATAACGAACAACATTTGTTTGAAGGCATTGTAAAAGGAGAAATGACTACTAAAAAGAGTGGTAGTCAAGGTTTTGGGTACGATCCGATATTTCAACCAGAAGGATTTTCAACTACATTTGCTGAGATGAGTATGGAAGAAAAATCGGTTATCAGTCATAGAGGAATTGCAGTCCAAAAATTGATAAATTTCTTATCTAATTTAGATTAAACTTCCAGCTTCTAGCTTCCAACTTCCGGCTAATAAAACGTAACTTTCTGAAAATCAATTAAAAACAAATTAGTTTTATCCGATTATTAGTTCTACCTTTGCACCCAATTTAAAAATATATAATGAATAAATTTGAGCAATTAGGGTTAAACGAGTCGTTGTTAAAAGCAATAGGTGATTTAGGATTCGAAACCCCGTCAGAAGTACAGGAGAAAGCTATTCCACTATTATTGCAAGATGACACAGATATCGTCGCTCTTGCCCAAACAGGAACAGGAAAAACAGCCGCTTTCGGCTTTCCGCTAATCCAAAAGATTGATCCATTCAACAAGCAAACGCAAGTTTTAATACTTTCTCCAACTAGAGAATTGTGTTTGCAAATTACAAACGAGATTAAATTATACTCAAAATACATCGACGGTTTATACACGGTTGCGGTATATGGTGGCGCGAGTATTAATGATCAAGCGCGTGATATTAAGCGAGGAGCACAAGTAATTGTTGCTACACCGGGTAGAATGCAAGATATGATTAACAGAGGCATGGTGAATATTAAAAACATCAGCATCTGTGTTCTTGATGAGGCAGACGAAATGTTAAACATGGGGTTCTATGAAGATATTACAAGTATCTTATCTGAAACACCACGTGACAAAAACACATGGTTATTCTCGGCAACAATGCCACAAGAGGTAGCTAGAATAGCAAAAGAATTTATGAGAGATCCGCAAGAAATTACGGTTGGTCATAAAAATTCAAGTTCAGCAAATATTTCTCATGAGTATTATTTAGTTAATGCGCGTGATAGATACGAGGCTTTAAAAAGATTGGCAGATGCTAATCCAGACATTTTCTCAGTAGTTTTCTGTAGAACTAAAAGAGATACTCAAGCAGTAGCAGAAAAATTAATTGAAGATGGATACAATGCAGCTGCATTACACGGAGATTTATCTCAAGCACAACGTGATGGTGTAATGAAAGCTTTCCGTGGAAGACAAATTCAGATGTTAGTAGCTACTGACGTTGCTGCTCGTGGAATTGATGTTGATAATGTTACGCACGTAATTAATTATCAATTACCAGATGAAATCGAAACGTATACGCACCGTTCAGGTCGTACAGGTCGTGCAGGTAAATCAGGTACTTCATTTGTAATTATTACGAAAAGTGAAGTTAGAAAAATTCATGCAATCGAAAGAATCATCAAAACGAAATTCGAAGAAAAAACAATTCCTTCTGGAATGGAAATCTGCGAAATTCAGTTATTACACTTAGCGAATAAAATTAAAGATACGGAAACAGATCACGCTATCGATAATTATTTACCTGCAATTTTTGATATTTTAGGTGATTTAGATAAAGAAGAATTAATCAAAAAAGTAGTTTCTGTTGAATTTAACCGTTTCTTAAACTATTATAAAAAATCGAAAGATTTAACTCAAATTCCTGGAAAAGCTGGGGAAGTTCCTACTTCAGGTGCAGTAAGATACTTTGTAAACTTAGGTGCGCGTGACGGTTTCGAATGGATGGAGTTAAAAGATTTCTTAAGAGATACGTTAGAAGTTGGTCGTGATGATGTTTTCAAAGTAGATGTAAAAGAAGGTTTCTCTTTCTTTAATACAGATGCAGAATTAGCAGATAAAGTTATGACAGTTCTTAACGGATTAGAGCATAATGGAAGAAGAATCAACGTTGAAATTTCTAAAAACGACGGTGCTAAAAATTCTGGAAGAAGAGATCATAACGGTAGAGACAGAAAACGCGATGGTGGTTTCTCTGGAAAAAGAGAAGGTGGAAGTCGTGATGGAAGTTTCAGACGTGATGGTGGAAATAGAGAAGGTGGATTCAGACGTGAAGGCGGAAGCAGAGAAGGAGGATTCAGAAGTGATAGACCAAAACGTGATGGTGAAAGAAGATCTGATTCTCGTGATAGCGGAAGAAGAGGCGAAGGACGTACTTCAGAAAGAAGAAGTTCAGGTTCAAGTTTTGAAAGCGCTAAAAGAACACCAAGAAGAAGTAAAGACTAATTTGTAGTCAATATTTATACAAATCCCGATTCGAAATCAATTCGTTTCGGGATTTTTGTTTTATAATCTTATGTTAACAATTTAAACTATTTAAAATTTAATCTTATTTTTGTTCAAATATTTGAAATGAAAAAGGTACTACACATATTTATTCTTTTATTATCTGTTTTGGGATTTGCTCAAACAGATACGTTGAATATTAAAGTTACAGGTAAAATTGTTGACATTAAAACTAATGAACCAATTGCTCGTGTAACAGTAGTAAACAAAAATACTTCCACTTCAGTTTTAGCATCAGAAAACGGTCAATTTGTTATAGAAGCTAAAGCGAATGATAAATTATTATTTTCGCATATTGGATATAATTATGCAGAGGTTGAGGTTAGTTCAAAATGGCTAACAGGAAATAAAACCATTGTATTAAGTGAGAAAATTAAGGAAATCGAAACGGTTTTGGTTCTGCGTTATCCACTAACAGGTTACTTAGAAATAGACACGAAATTACTTCCAGAAAATGAAAATTACCGATATAATATTCAAGGTGTAAATTTAGGGTATGAACCGGGAATGAAAGCCAAAAATGCTACAGAAAATCTTTTAAAATCACTTACCAATCCTGTCGATTTAGTTTATAATTTATTCAATGCAAAAGAAAAAGAATTGAAAAAAATTCTTGATTTGAAAAACGATGCTAATTTTAAAGAAGTTCTAAGTAATACTTCAGATAGAGAATCGTTAATGTTATTACTTCAAATGAATAAATTGGAAATCGAAAGAGTGTTAGAAAAATGTAATTATTCTAAAGTATTTATTGCTACAGCAAGCGATTTGCAAGTATTAGATGCTTTGGCAATTTCTTATAATGATTATAAAGTTTTGAAAAAGAAATAATATGAAAAAAATATTCTTTTTACCTTTTATTATACTTATTACTTCAATTTCATTTTCTCAAACTACAAATTACCCTTTGATTCCGTATCGTGATGGTAAATTATGGGGTTTTTGTGATACGCTTGGGAAAGTTGTAGTAAAACCTTATTTTGATAAAGTAGAAGATATTAAGTTCGATTTATTTAATCATAGAAAAGCAACTTTTTTGTTGTCTAAGAACAATAAGCGATTTGTTGTTGATGAGAAAAATCAAATGCTTTTGCCATTAAATCATTCTTACGATTCTATAAAATTGAATAAATATGATACTGAATTTATTCAAGTTTTTAAAAAAGGTAAAATGGGATTTTATTCTAATTTAAAAGAAATTATTCCTTGTAAATATGATCTTGTTGAAACAGCAGGAAATAATAGTTTCAGAGTGTATGTTGGATTAAAATGTGGTTTAATAAATTCTAAAAACGAATTAATTATTCCTATACAATATGATGATGTTTATGCCTCTTGGAAGGAAATAGATGAAAAGAATCCAAAATATGTTTGGTTGGCATCTAATTCAACAGGAGAAAAAAAATACTATGACACCAAAATTATTCAGAAACCTCTTGATGGTGATGCACTTCCAATGCTAGTAATGAAAGAATACGATTCTAGTGGAGAGGATTTTAAAAATAAAAATGAATTATTGAAATTGTATGATGATGTAGATTATGATGCCAATCAAAATGTGGTTTATGTAACTAAGAACAATAAGCTAGGTGTTTTTGATTTAAAAACTGAAAAGATATTAATTGAACCTAAATATGATGAAATTAGTTTTCTAGATACCCATAAAGAAAAGAAAGTTTTTAAAGTATTAAAAGAGGGTAAATACGGAATGCTAAATGAAAATAATGAAATTGTTTTACCTTTTGAATATGATAAAATTGAAAAAAATGGAGACCTATATTTAACATTGCTTTTTCAAAATAAAAAAGTAGGAATAAAGGTTTTTAATACTATTTATCCAACCATTGCTGCTAAATATTTAGATGTTTTAGATAAAGAATCGATACAAATTAATAATAGTTGGAGTTTTAATATTTTCTTAGTTAAAACGATAAACGGTATAGGATATGTTGGTGAAAATGGTGTAGAGTATTTTAAGAATTAAACCTGCTTTCTACAGATTCTAAATTCTTAATTGATTTTCTAGCCCAATCAATACGCTTTTCTAAAATTTCATCTTCAGTCAACTGCCAATTTATTTCCGATTGACGCAATCTGTTGGTAATATCCTGTATAACTAAAGCTGCGGAAACGGAAACATTTAAACTTTCAGTAAATCCAACCATTGGAATTTTAATGAAACCATCTGCTTGTTGCATCACTTCGTCTGATAATCCGTCAATTTCTGTTCCAAAAAATATGGCCGATTTTTTAGTAATGTCAAATTTATCCAACATACAAGATTCGTTATGTGGAGTAGTAGCTATAATTTGATACCCAGCTTCTTTTAGTTTTTTTACGCAAGCTTTTCTAGTATCGTAAGTGGTAATATCTACCCATTTTTCAGCGCCCATGGCAATTTTTTTGTCTATTTCTTTGCCGTAACGCTGTTCAATTACATGTAAATTTTGAATACCGAAAACTTCGCAACTTCTCATTACTGCACTGGTGTTGTGCAATTGATACACATCTTCAATCGCTATGGTAAAATGATTGGTTCTGTTTTTTAGAACATCCATAAATCGTTTTTTCCTGTTTTCAGAAATAAATCCTTCTAAATATTCTAATAAGGCAAGTTTGTTTTTCGACATTTCATTAAATTTACTGCAAAGTAATGAAAATTAGCCCTGATTGTAGCGGCATCCTTTTTATTTTATTTTGAATTGTGATTCTGAGCTTGTCGAAGCAATTTGTTAGCTCAAAATAAAAAGATACAGCGAAAAGCAGGAATTAGCTTCAAAAACTGATCACGTTCCAAAAATAAACGAGACAGGGAGACAAATAAGGAAATGAACATATTATGATGAAAAAAATAGTAGTTTTAACAGGAGCAGGAATGAGCGCCGAAAGTGGAATTTCAACATTTAGAGATTCAAACGGACTTTGGGAAAATCACGATATTATGGAAGTCGCATCACCAGAAGGTTGGAAGAATAATCCAAAATTGGTTTTAGATTTTTATAATAAACGCAGAGCACAGCTAAAGGAAGTAAAACCTAATGATGGGCATCTGATTTTAGCTGAATTAGAACAGAATTTTAATATTCAAATTATTACTCAAAATGTAGATAATTTACACGAACGTGCTGGAAGTTCCAATATTTTGCATTTACATGGAGAATTGGTAAAAGTGCGTGGTGAATATTCAGAAAACGAAAGTATTTTTTGGGAAACGGATATTTATATTGGTGATGTAAATGAAAAAGGAGAACAATTGCGTCCAGACATCGTTTGGTTTGGAGAACAAGTTCCGGCGATTGATGATGCGATTCCTCATATGGAAACGGCGGATGTTGTAATTATAATTGGAACATCGTTGCAAGTTTATCCTGCTGCAGGTTTGATGCATTATGCAAAATCTCATGTTCCGGTTTATTATGTCGATCCGAAACCGGCAATCATTTACGATTTAGCCAATCCGTTAGAAGTTTTACCATTGAGTGCGAGCGAAGGAATGAAAATTTTGAAAGAAAAATTAGTTAAAAAAGTTTAAAAAACTCCAAACTTATTACTGATAACTAATCACTAATCACTAAATTTGCACCTTTAAAAAACAACACAACAATATGCAACTTACCGAATTAAATGCAGTATCGCCAATTGACGGACGTTACAGAAGTAAAACAAAATCGTTATCCGCTTATTTTTCTGAAGAAGCTTTAATTAAATATAGAGTTTTAGTTGAGGTAGAATATTTTATCGCTATGTGCGAATTCAATGTTCCTCAATTACAAGGTGTAGATAAAAACCTGTTTGGGAAATTAAGAGAGATTTACGAGAATTTTTCTACTGAAGATGCACTTTGGATTAAGGAAACAGAGAAAACTACTAATCACGATGTAAAAGCCGTTGAATATTTTATCAAAAAGAAATTTGACGAATTCGGATTACAAGAATTTAAAGAGTTTATCCACTTCGGATTAACTTCTCAAGATATTAATAATACTGCAATTCCACTTTCAACGAAAGAAGCGTTTGAAAATGTGTATTTACCAAGTTTAGTTTCTATTGTTCAGAAATTAAAAGAATTGTCAATCGAGTGGGCTGATGTTCCTTTATTAGCAAGAACTCACGGTCAGCCGGCTTCGCCAACGCGTTTAGGAAAAGAAATTTTAGTTTTCGTGGAGCGTATTGAAGAGCAAATGCGTTTGTTATTCAACGTGCCTTTTGCAGCAAAATTTGGTGGAGCAACAGGAAATTATAATGCGCATAAGGTAGCCTATCCAAATAGCGATTGGAAAGCGTTCGGAACACAATTCGTAGAAGAAACTTTAGGTTTACGTCATTCGTTTCCAACTACTCAAATTGAGCATTACGATCATTTTGCAGCCTTTTTCGATGCATTGAAACGTATCAATACGATTTTAATTGATTTAGATAGAGATATTTGGACATACGTTTCGATGGATTATTTCAAACAAAAAATCAAAGCAGGTGAAATTGGTTCTTCAGCAATGCCACATAAAGTAAACCCGATTGATTTTGAAAATTCGGAAGGAAATTTAGGAATTGCGAATGCTATTTTCGAACATTTATCGGCTAAATTACCAATTTCTCGTTTACAACGTGACTTAACAGATAGTACAGTTTTACGAAATATTGGTGTGCCAATCGGACATACAATTATTGCTTTTGAAGCGACTTTAAAAGGGTTGAATAAATTATTATTAAACCAAGTAAAGTTTGAAGAAGATTTAGAGAAAAATTGGGCGGTTGTTGCTGAAGCAATTCAAACTATTTTACGTAGAGAAGGATATCCAAATCCGTATGAAGCGTTAAAAGATTTAACAAGAACAAACACAGTTATCAATAAAGAATCAATTCATGCATTTATTGAAACGTTGAATGTTTCTGATGAAATTAAAGCAGAATTGAAAGTGATTACACCAAGTAATTATTTAGGAATATAGCACTTTGTCATGCTGAATTTATTTCAGCATCTAATTTACAGTTTAAAACCCGCTATTATTTTAGTGGGTTTTTTTTATGACTTTTTTATGATTTTCTATTAAAATAAATATCCTTTTATTACGTTTTAATAAAAAGAAGAAGAATGAAAAGTGTAGCGATTATAGTGTTGTTTTTGTTAGGTTTTCAACAAGAAGTTGAAGTAACAAAATTAGATTCGAATTTATTTGATAAGATTAATGCTATTCGAATAGAGAATAAATGTGCAGTGTTAATACGCGATAAAAATTTGGATCAAGCTGCCGAAAATCAAGCGAAATATATTGCGAATAAAGAAGTGTTAGATCACGTTCAGAAAGAGAATTCTAGAACAAAAGAATTGGTTGATAGAGTTAAAGTTTTTGGAAGTAATAAATACGTATTAGTGGCTGAAAATTTATTATTTACTTCGGTTCCAAAAAATCCAATTGATTATGCTGTATTAACAGAAAAGATGAAATCACTTTGGGAAAATTCACCAAGTCATTTGAAAAATATAAAAAATAGCGAGTATAATTATACCGGTTTTGGTTTCGCTTTAAATAAGTCGAAAACCAAAATCTATGTGGTTCAAGTATTTGGTAAAAAATAAAAAATCCATTCCGAAAGGAATGGATTTTTTTATACTGACTACTCAAAACTGAGCACTGAATACTATCTCGAGTAATTCGGAGCTTCTTTCGTAATGGTTACATTATGTGGGTGACTTTCACTAATTCCACTTGATGTTAAACGTACAAATCGGCTAGTCGCTTGTAAGGTTTCAATGTTTTTAGCACCACAATAACCCATTCCGGCTCTTAAACCACCAATGAATTGTTGCATGCTTTCATTTAATTCACCTTTGTAAGGAACTCGACCAACAATACCTTCTGGAACTAATTTTTTTACATCGTCTTCAACATCTTGGAAATATCTGTCTTTAGAACCTTCTTTCATAGCTTCTACAGAACCCATTCCTCTATATGATTTGAATTTTCTTCCTTCAAAAATAATAGTTTCACCTGGCGATTCTTTAGTTCCTGCTAACATTGATCCTAACATTACACTAGAGGCACCAGCTGCTAATGCTTTAGGAATATCTCCAGTATAACGAACACCACCATCAGCAATTACAGGAATTCCAGTTCCTTGTAAAGCGGCAGCAACTTCTAAAACGGCTGAAAATTGAGGGAAACCAACACCTGCAACTACACGAGTGGTACAAATAGATCCTGGGCCAATTCCAACTTTTACAGCATCGGCACCGTTTTCAACTAAATATTTTGCCGCTTCTGGAGTTGCAATGTTTCCTACAACTACATCAATATCTGGAAATTTAGTCTTAACTTGTTTTAATACATCTACAACACCTTTTGTATGTCCGTGAGCCGTATCGATAATTACAGCGTCAACTCCAGCGTTAACTAAAGCTTCTGCACGTTCTAAAACGTCACCAGTTACACCTAAGGCAGCTGCAACACGTAAACGTCCGAATTTATCTTTATTAGCGTTTGGTTTTTGAGTTAATTTAGTGATATCTCTAAAAGTAATCAAGCCAATTAATTTGTTTTCGGTATTAATTACTGGTAATTTTTCAATTTTATTGCCTTGTAAAATTTCTTCAGCTTGTAAAAGAGTTGTTCCTTCAGGAGCAGTAATTAAATTTTCTGAAGTCATTACCTCAGTAATAGCTCTTTCGTTATTTTTTTCGAAACGTAAATCTCTATTGGTAACAATTCCTTTTAAAACTTCGTTTTCATCCACAACAGGAATTCCACCAATACCATATTTATGCATAGCGTGTTTTGCATCGCCAACATTAGCAGTTAATGGTAAAGTTACTGGGTCTATAATCATACCGCTTTCTGCACGTTTTACTTTACGTACTTCTGCAGCTTGCTTTTTGATAGACATGTTTTTATGTAGTACTCCAATTCCACCTTCTTGGGCCATAGCAATAGCCATAGCGCTTTCTGTTACTGTGTCCATAGCAGCGGAAACAATAGGCGTGTTTAAAGTAATGTTTTTGCTAAATTTTGATTGAATAGAAACTTCTCTTGGAAGGATTTCAGAATAATTGGGAACTAATAAAACATCGTCGTAGGTTAGTCCTTCACCAATTATTTTTGTGTTGTGTGCTATCATGGTGCAATTTGTAATTAAATTGCGTGCAAATATAAGACAAATTTAAGTAAATGACAACTTTTGATATAATTGATTTATAAAGAATTAGTTATATTTGTGAAATGGAGACATTTATATATTTTTTTTTAGAAACTTTAATTGTCGGTTTGATAATTTTTGGTTTGTATACATCTAAAAAGCATTTTGGATTAGGTTTGCTATATGTGTTTTTAGGAACGATGCAATTCTTTCAAACAATTTTATCGGGTAATGTATATAATTTATATTTTGATACTTTTCTATTTTCGCCAGGATCAACCTTGATTTTTACGTCTACGTTATTTGCAGTTTTATTGATTTTTAAAAATGAAAATGTATTAAAAGTAAGAAGTGCGGTGTATGGAATTATTCTCAGTAATATTATTCTCGTGTTCTTGTCTTATATTTCTTTAGAGCAAATTTTGTCTGATAACTTTTCTAGGAATACTACTTTTTTAGCAGAAGTGTTTAATTTTGATTTTAACCTATTTATTACAGGTTTGTTCTTGCTGTATATGGATATGTTGCTTATAATATATTTGTATAAATATTTTGAATCGAAATTTCCAAAATTGATATTTTTTCACTTTTTGATTCCTAGTGTAGTGATTTCGGTGTTAGATTCATTCCTATTTTACTCTCTTAATTTATATTTTGAGCCTAATTATTTTGAAATGATGACTGGAAATATAGTAGGTAAAGTTTTGGTTTCTATTATATTGTCTGCATTATTTTCTTTTTATTTTATGGTTAATCCTGGTAAAGAAAATAAGAAGAAAGATTTAAAGGATATTTTTGTGATATTTAATTTTACTAATGATAAACGTTAAAAATTTTTAAAGCTTCATTATAAGCACTTTCAAAACTCATCGGGTGACAATTAGTATTTGCTTTTTCAGATGTAAAATAAGAAAGTAATTTTTCTGTTGGCATATTTCCTGTTAAATCGTCTTTTGCCATAGGGCAGCCGCCATAACCTTTTATAGCGCCGTCAAATCGTACACAACCTGCTTTGTATGCTGCATCGACTTTCTCAAACCAAGTATCAGGAGTGGTATGTAAATGGGCGCCAAATTCGATATTTGGATATTTTGGAATTAAATTGCTAAATAAATAATCGATAATTTCTGGAGTTGAAGACCCAATCGTATCTGAAAGTGATAAGATTTTCACACCCATATTGGCTAATTTTTCAGTCCATTCTCCAACAATTTCAACATTATAAGGATCGCCATAAGGATTTCCGAATCCCATAGAAATATAGGTTACTACTTCTTTATTCGATTTTGTAGCGATTTCTAAAATTTCTTGTAAAGTAATTAAAGATTCAGCAATGGTTTTGTGTGTGTTTCGCATCTGAAAGTTTTCAGAAATTGAAAAAGGAAAGCCTAAATATTGAATTTCTTTATGTTGACTAGCAATTTCAGCACCTTGTGTATTGGCTATAATAGCCAGTAATTTGCTTTTTGTTTGTGATAAATCTAATTGCGCTAAAACTTCAGCCGTATCCTGCATTTGAGGAATGGCTTTAGGGGAAACAAAACTTCCGAAATCGATAGTATCAAATCCAACTCTTAATAAAGATTGGATGTATTGCACTTTCTTTTCAGTTGGAATAAAAGCTTTGATGCCTTGCATAGCATCACGTGGGCATTCTATAATTTTAATTTCTTTCATAACGAATGTCAAAGATAAGTAAAACTTTATTTTTTGCAAGAAAAGTAGTTGATGAAAGTGTAATAAAATGAAGTTGAGGTAACTCTGTAAAAAAAATTATTAAAAACTCATTTTTATTTATACTTTTGCCTCACATTTAAGAATCGTATTATGGTTAAAGATTTATTTGAAAGAATACAACAAAATAAAGGGCCTTTAGGAAAATGGGCTTCACAAGCTGAAGGATATTATGTGTTCCCTAAATTAGAAGGAGAATTAGGTCCAAGAATGAAATTTCATGGAAAAGAAATTTTAAACTGGAGTATAAACGATTATTTAGGTTTAGCAAATCATCCTGAAGTTAGAAAAGTTGATGCTGAAGCAGCTGCGCAATATGGTGCTGCATATCCAATGGGTGCTCGTATGATGAGTGGACACACTATATTACACGAACAATTACAAAATGAATTAGCTAGTTTTGTTCAAAAAGAAGCAGCTTATTTATTAAATTTTGGTTACCAAGGAATGGTGTCTATTATTGATGCTTTAGTGACTAAAAATGATGTTATTGTTTATGATGTTGATGGTCATGGATGTATTATTGATGGAGTTCGTTTGCACATGGGTAAACGTTTTACATATAAGCATAATGATGTTGAAAGTTTAGAGAAAAACTTACAACGTGCTACTAAAATGGCTGAAGAATTAGGTGGTGGTATTTTAGTTATTACTGAAGGAGTTTTCGGAATGAGAGGACAACAAGGTAAATTAAAAGAAATCGTTGCTTTAAAAGAAAAATACAACTTCCGTTTATTAGTTGATGATGCTCATGGTTTTGGTACATTAGGTAAAACAGGTGCTGGAGCAGGAGAAGAGCAAGGTTGTCAAGACGGAATTGATGTGTATTTCTCTACTTTCGCTAAATCTATGGCGAGTATTGGTGCTTTCGTAGCGGCAGATCAAGATGTAATTGATTACTTAAAATATAATTTACGTTCTCAAATGTTTGCAAAATCGTTACCAATGATTATGACTGTTGGTGCGTTAAAACGTTTAGAGATGTTACGTACAATGCCAGAGTTAAAAGACAAACTTTGGGAAAATGTAAATTATTTACAAAACGGATTAAAAACTAAAGGATTTAATATTGGTGATACAAATACTTGTGTAACTCCAGTATATCTTGAAGGTTCTATTCCTGAAGCAATGGTTATGGTTAACGATTTAAGAGAGAATTATAATATTTTCTTGTCAATTGTTGTGTATCCAGTAATTCCAAAAGGTATTATTTTATTAAGAATGATTCCTACAGCTTCACATACAATTGCTGATATTGATGAAACGTTATCTGCATTTGAAGCAATTAGAGAAAAATTAACAAATGGAACGTACAAAGCCTTAGCAGATGCTAATGTTGAAAATGTTTCTTAGTTGAAAAAATAAGTTAGAATTTAAAATGCGTCTTGATAGACGCATTTTTTATTTGTCTGAAATTCAATCGTTTGAATAGTAAGAAAAGTTGTAAATAGAGAAATGTTTAAAAAAAACAGAGGATAACTGAAAATAAAATTGTTTTATCGTGTTTGAAATGATATATTTGTCCGTTTTTAAAAAAAATAACTAAAATAATTAATAATGCAGAACAAGGGACTAATTAAATTCTTTGCAATCGTATTTACACTTGTAAGTATTTATCAGTTATCATTTACATTCGTTGCAAATGGTATTGCTAATGATGCGAAAGAATTTGCCAAAGGTGACACATCTAAAGAGAATGAGTATTTAAAATCTATGGGTGAAAAAGAAGTAATGAACTTAGGATTTACTTCATTTACTTATAATGATGTGGTAGAAAAACAAATCAACAAAGGTCTTGACCTTGAAGGAGGTATTAACGTAATCTTAGAAGTTTCTGTAAAAGACATTTTAAAAGGATTATCTAATAACTCTAAAAACCCTACTTTCAACAGAGCTTTATCTAGAGCTACTAAAGAAAGAAAAGGAAATCAAGATTATTTAGATGCATTTTTTGATGCTTTTGCTGCTGAATCAAATGGTACAGTAAAATTAGCTTCTCCAGAGGCTTTTTATAATAGAAATTTATCAGATGAGATTCAACTTAACATGACTGATGATCAAGTTAAAGTGGTTCTTAAAAAGAAAGTTTCTGAATCAATTGAAAGTGCTTACGGAGTATTAAGAGAGCGTATCGATAAATTCGGTGTTGTTCAGCCAAATATTCAAAAATTAGGAGAATCAGGAAGAATTTTAGTTGAATTACCTGGTGCTAAAGATATTGATAGAGTTGAAAAATTATTATCTAGTACAGCTCAATTAGAGTTTTGGGAAACTTTAAAACCAGACGAAGTTGGAAACTTTTTAGTTTTAGCTAACGATGCGTTAAAGAAAACGGAAACGAAAGCTACAACTGCTGCTGTAGATACTACTAAAGCTGCTGCAACTGATACTAAATCTAAAATCAACGATTTAATTACAGATAACAAAACGGCTGATAAATCTCCAAAAGATTTAGGCCCAATCTTTAGTAAAATTGATATGAAGGCTCAATCAATGAATCCTTCATTCAATGTTAAAGATACTGCTTTAATTAACTCTTATTTAAAAAGAGCAGATATCAGAGCTTTATTACCAGCTGCTGCATCTAATGCAAAATTTGCTTGGGGTAAAACAAATGATAAAAATAAAGACATTACAGAATTATATTTCTTAAAAGGTACTGCTGATGGTATTGCACCTTTAACAGGAGGAGCAGTTACAGATGCGTCGAAATCTTTCGACCGTTTTGGTAAACCAGCTGTTAGTATGCAAATGAACCCAACAGGTTCAAGAAAATGGGAGCAATTAACAGGAGATATCGCAAAACAAGGTAATATGGTTGCTATTGTTTTAGATAATGTAGTTTATTCTGCTGCTTCTGCTAAACAAGCTATTTCTGGTGGTCAAACTGAAATTTCAGGAAACTTTACTTTAGAAGAAACTGCCGATTTAGAAAACGTATTAAGAGCTGGTAAATTACCTGCTGCTGCTGAAATTGTTCAAAGTGCTGTTGTTGGACCATCTTTAGGTCAAGAAGCTATTGATAATGGAATTTTATCTTCTATTATTGGATTATTATTAGTTTCGTTATGGATGGTATTCTATTACGGTAGAGCTGGATGGTATGCAAATGCTGCATTAATTGTTAACTTAATCATATTATTTGGTTTAATGGCGAGCTTAGGTTTCGTATTAACATTACCAGGTATTGCAGGTATCGTATTAACAATGGGTACGGCAGTAGATGCAAACATTATTATTTACGAAAGAGCAAAAGAAGAATTAAGAGCAGGTTTATCATTAGAAGATGCTGTAAAAACAGCTTTCGGATGGAAAGGTGCTATGCGTTCTATTATTGATGCAAACGTAACTCACATTTTAACAGGTGCTATCTTATTTATCTTTGGTGAAGGTCCAATTAGAGGTTTCGCAACTACATTATTAATTGGTATTTTTACATCGTTATTTACATCTATTTTTATTGCTCGTTTCTTTATTGATAACGATATTGCAAAAGGAAGATCTTTAGCGTTCTGTACTAATATTACTAAAAATTGGTTTACAGGATTTAAATTTGATTACTTAAAAATTAAGAAATTTACTTATGCTTTCTCTTTATTAGTATGTATTTTAAGTTTTGCTTCTTTCTTTACAAATGGATTTGATCAAGGTATTGACTTCGTAGGAGGTAGAACATATCAAGTTAAATTTGACAAACCAGTTTCTGCTGAAGATGTTACTAAAGTTTTATCTGCTGAAGATGTATTTAAAAGTGCTGAAGCTAAAGTTATCGGTACAGATAATCAATTAAAAATTACAACGAAATATAAAATTAAAGAAGAAGGTGTTGCAGTTGATAAAGAAATCAAAGAAAAATTATACAATGCTTTAAAACCTTTCTTTGCAAAACAACTTACTTATGATGAATTCAATAATACTCAAGAAGGTAAATCTTTTGGAGTTGTTCAATCTATGAAAGTTGGTCCAACGGTAGCTGAAGATATTAAAACAAACGCTTATTGGGCAGTTATCGGAGCAATGTTAATTGTTTGTTTATACTTAGTAGTTTCATTTAGAAAATACCAATATTCTTTAGGTGCAATTGCTGCAGTAGCTCACGACGTTATTTTCGTATTAGGTATTTATTCTGCATTATACAAATTCATGCCTTTCCATATGGAAATCGATCAGCACTTTATTGCTGCTATCTTAACAGTTATTGGTTATTCTATGAATGATACGGTAATTGTATTCGATAGAATTCGTGAATTCTTAGGTGGTAAATCTCACCATGGAAGTTTTGATCAAATTGTAAATGACTCAATTAATACAACGTTATCACGTACATTAAATACATCATTAACAATGATTTTAGTATTATCAATTATGTTCTTCTTTGGTGGAGATTCTATTCGTGGATTTATTTTCGCAATGTTAATTGGTATTATTGTAGGTACATATTCATCGTTATTTATTGCTACTCCAGTATTAGTAGATACGATGCCAAATGCTGATAAAAGACAAATTGAAGAAGAGCATAACGCTTAATCTTTAATATCTTTCAAATAAAAAAGTCCCGATGTAAATCGGGACTTTTTTTATATTAAGTTTTTAAATAGCTTTTTAGTAATTATAAACTGTGTTGTTTCAAATAATCTACGGCATGTCTTCCTTCATTAAATAATAAATCTAATATAGATAAGTTATTTATAAAACCGTGTTTGGTTTCAAAAACTTGTGTATAAGGTTCAATAACAGTAGAATCTTTCTTTCCGTTAACTAAATATCTAAAATCTAATTTTTCAGAAATGTCATGAAAATATTCGGTTGTTTTTTCAAATGGAATGTTTATTCCTAAAGCATCATTTATTAAGTCGAAAACCTCAAAATTTAAGTCTTGCATATATGTGTGCTTTTTTTCGAAAATAGGTCGGAAATCATCTTCAAAATACTCGAAAAAGGGTGAAGCACGATAAGCTGCTTCTAGTGATTTGAAATGATTCTTTTGCCAATTAAAATCATTTTCAATTTTAATATCTTTAAACTTCGTTACACCAATATCATGTTTCAAAGGAATGTTTAACATTTGAATGCCATTCGGACTATAAATGTACATTCTGTTTCTGTTGGTTTGTTTTTGAAAAGTGTCTTCTACTTCAAAAGTTACTTTCTCAGCATTTACTAAAGCAATATAATGACTTATTGAAGGAAAGTAAGTTGGGTATAAAATTATATCTTTCATATTCGTAATCGTATTCTAATTAAAAAAGAGTTGCAAACTAAATTACAACTCTTTGTTTATTTTATAAAGTTTCTGCTTCTTTTTTCTTTTTCTTACCTCTATACCAATCCCAAGCAAAATAACCTGCTAATGCGATTAAGAAATACTTGAAATACGACTGAGGCTCACCATCACCACTAACTGTAGTGAAAAATCGATCTGTTCTAAATCGGTCTAAGAATGGTTTTCCAAGTCTGTTGTCTATATCAAAACTCATCCATATGAAAATTGGCTTTCCAACAATATGATCTTCTGGAGTAAATCCGAAATAACGAGCATCTAATGAATTATGACGGTTATCTCCCATCATCCAATAGTAATTTTGTGCAAAAGTATAAGAAGTTGCTGGTTTGCCATCAATCTTAATTTCATTACCATTCACTTCTAATTTATGGTGCTCATATTCTGTAATTATCATTTTATAAAACGGTAATGTTTCTTTGTTTAAAGCAACTGTTTTACCTGCTTCTGGAATATAGATTGGTCCCATATTGTCTAAATTCCAATTTCTGTTTTTTGGTGCATTTCCGTCTCTAAAGTCTGGGAAAATACCATCTTCTGATGTAGTAGCTATTATTTTTTCTACAGACTTAACTCCTGTAATACTTTTAAATTTTTCTGCGCCAGCTTTAGTTAATGCTGCTACAATTAAAGTATCCTTCGTTTCATTTGTTCTAAAACCATCTGTTGACTCCGTTTCTACTAATGCTTGCTCTAAATAACTACCAATATTTTCAACGGTGTTATCAAAAGCTATTTTGTATGAGTATTGAACTTTGCTTCTTTCTGGTAAAATTGATTCTTTGCCATTGATGAACAATATACCATTCTTAATTTCCAATTTATCACCCGGAATTGCAGTACATCTTTTTACATAATTGGTTTTTTTGTCGATAGGTTTGTAGTATTTTTTATCGGCATTTTTATACATATGGTATAATGTATCTGTTGGCCAGTTGAATACAACAATGTCATTTCTTTCGATTTTTTGAAAACCAGGAAATCTGAAATAGGGTAATTGCGGACGCTCTAAATACGATTTTGTTTTAATAACAGGAATAGTATCGTGAACCATTGGTGCAGCAACTGTAGTGATAGGAGTTCTTGCTCCATAATGAAACTTACTTACAAATAAGAAATCGCCAACCAATAATGTTTTTTCTAATGATGATGTTGGAATTACAAACGGTTGAATAAAATAGGTGTGAACAAAAGTAGCTACAATTAAAGCAAAACTTAATGAACCTAATGTGTCTAATGCTTTTGTTGCAGGTTTAGTATCTCTTTTTTCAATATAAGTTACTTCTTGAGTGTAATTTACATAACCAATATATAAACCTAAAGAAACTATTCCAAGCCACATATCGGCAGTGGTTTTCTTTCCGAAAGTTCTAAGTGTTTCAATCCAAATTACAGGTAAAATCAATAAATTAATAATTGGAATGAATAATAATAAAATCCACCATTTTGGTCTATTTACAATTTGCATCATTACAATGCCATTATATACAGGAATAAATGCTTCCCAAGCTTGTCTATTTGCTTTTAAATATAATTTCCAAGTACAAATTCCATGAATCGTACTAATGATTAAAATCGTGATAATCCAAGATGATATTTCCATATTATTAATTGTATTTTATATATCGTAAATCGTAAATTTTTTACTTAAATTCCTAAAACGTCTTTCATAGTAAACACTCCTTTTTTACCAATAATCCACTCAGCTGCTATCACAGAACCAAGAGCAAATCCTTCGCGACTATGAGCGGTGTGTTTAATTTCAATTTGGTCTACTTTACTGTCATAAAAAACAGAATGTGTTCCAGGTATATTTTCAATTCTTTTGGCATCAATATAAATCTCATTGGCTAATGGATTTTCTAATGTCCAATCTGTATATTCTGTATTTTCAATAATTCCTTGTGCTAAGCTAATGGCTGTACCACTTGGTGCATCTAATTTTTGTGTGTGATGTATTTCTTCCATTGAAACTTTATAGTCTGAAAGGTTTTTCATCATTTTAGCTAAATATGCATTTAATTCGAAAAAAATATTTACACCTAAACTAAAGTTTGAACCATAAATAAAACTTCCGTTTTGTTTTTCACATAAATTAACCATATCCGAATAATTAGCAAGCCAACCCGTAGTTCCAGAAATTACTGGAATATTGTTATTTAAACATTCTGAAATATGACTAACAGCGCAATCTGGAACACTAAAATCAATAGCAACATCTGCATTTAATAAGCCATCAAAACCATCTTGACTTCCTTTTTTAAGTACAATTTCATGACCTCTTTCTAAAGCAATTCTTTCAATTACTTTCCCCATTTTCCCGTATCCTAAAAGTGCTATTTTCATGTGTGTTTGTTTATTTGTTAAAATCGCAATTAATATTTTTTTATTTATAAAAATGTATGTTTGACGATTTCATGTTGAATTAGTTAGATTTTTGTTGTTCTTGTTACTTAAAGCAATGTTAAAATTGGTAGGTTATGCAAAAACCTACATTTTGCTTAAAGTTATAAGGATTTGTATGTAAGTCTGGTTTTAAAGTTAAATCATCGTTTACATTAAATTGCAATAAATGTGCATCAACATTGGCATCAACAATGTTTAAAATATATAAACCAGCGGTAATTAAAACAGATAAATCTCGGTTTCTTTGGTAAAATTTTTGTCCACGAATTACACTGTCATCTGAAAGTCTACCAAAAGTTGGATCGTTAGGATCGTTAGTTCCTAATAATCTTGCTTTGTATTCGTTTCTGAAATCGTTGTATTTTTGACTATTATCAATAATAAAATACACACCTGTTCCTAAAGCAGCATACACAATCGGAATTTTCCAATATTTTTTGTTATACGCTTGGCCTAATCCAGGTAAAATTGCAGAATAAAATGCAGCTTTTGCCGGAGCTAAAGGATTTATAGAGTCGTTTTTTATTTCTTTATTCGTTTCAATTTGCATTTCTTTATCTTGAGCAAACGAAAAGTGAATACTCAAAATAAACAATCCAACTATGTAAAATAATTGCTTCACTAGCTGTTGATTAATTTGATGATTCGATTAAAATCTTCTTCAGAATGAAACGGAATTGTGATTTTTCCTTTACCATTAGCCGCTACATTAACATCTACTTTAGCACCAAAGAAATCTGTAAATGTTTTCTTTTGTTCTGAAGCAATTTCAAATGATTTTGAAGTAGTTCCTTTTTCTGCTTTTGGTTTTAAACTTTCATGGTATTTTTTTACCAAAGCTTCTGTATCTCTAACAGATAAATTTTGAGTCACTACTTTATGGTAAATATCACTTTGAACATCTTGATCGTCAATATTAATCAAGGCTCTACCATGACCCATAGAAATAAATCCATCTCTCATTCCGGTTTGAATGATTGGATCTAATTTTAACAAACGTAAATAGTTTGTAATTGTAGAACGTTTTTTACCAACTCTTTCACTTAATTCTTCTTGAGTTAAGCTAATTTCTTCAATTAATCTTTGGTAAGATATAGCAACTTCAATTGGATCTAAATCATGACGTTGAATATTTTCAACTAAAGCCATAACTAAAGATTCGTTGTCGTTTGCTAAACGAATATATGCCGGAATTGTCGCAAGTCCTAATAATTTTGAAGCACGTAATCTTCTTTCTCCAGAAATTAATTGGTATTTGTTAAATTCAAGTTTTCTAACTGTAATAGGTTGAATTACACCAACTTCTTTAATAGATTTGGCTAATTCTTGTAACGTTTCTTCATTGAAATTCGTTCTTGGTTGAAACGGATTAATTTCAATAAAATTTATATCAAGTTCAATGATGCTTCCTACGACTTTATCGGCACCTTTATCTTCTACCGATTTAATATCGTTAGTTGGATCACTTAAAAGTGCTGATAATCCTCTTCCTAATACAGGCTTTTTTACTGCTTTTGTCATTATATATGGTCGTTTTTCTTGATAATCTCTTCTGCTAAATTAATATAATTTGCTGCTCCTTTGCTCGTTGCATCATAATTAATGATACTTTCACCAAAACTAGGCGCTTCACTTAATTTAATGTTTCTTTGAATAACGGTTTCAAAAACCATGTTGTTGAAATGTTTTTGAACTTCTTCCACAACCTGATTCGATAAACGTAAACGCGAATCGTACATGGTTAATAATAAACCTTCAATATCTAAATTTGGATTGTGAATTTTTTGAACACTTTTTATAGTGTTTAATAATTTACCTAAACCTTCCAATGCAAAATATTCACATTGAATTGGAATAACTACACTATCAGCAGCAGTTAATGCATTTAATGTTAACAAACCTAAAGAAGGAGCGCAGTCAATAATAATATAATCATACTGTTCTTTAATTTCTTGTAAAGCTTGTTTAAGCATGTATTCACGGTTTTCCTTGTCTACCAATTCGATTTCAATAGCAACCAAGTCGATATGAGCTGGAATTATTGAAACGTTTGGCGCTGTACAAGACATAACCGCTTCTTCTGGTTTATTACTATGTTCTAATATTTGATAGGTTCCAATTTCTACACATTCTACATCAATTCCTAAGCCTGAACTTGCGTTCGCTTGAGGATCGGCATCGATTAATAATACTTTCTTCTCTAAAACACCTAAAGCAGCTGCAAGATTTACTGATGTTGTTGTTTTTCCTACACCGCCTTTTTGGTTGGCAATTGCAATGATTTTACCCATTTTTTCTCTTAAAATTTTCGAAGCGTAAAAATACAATTATTTATGGTATTATCAACTCAAATTTATTAACATTGCGTTAAAGTCTTTATTTCAGTATATCTTTGTCTTTAAAATTTATTTTTTTGTAAATTTGACATCTAAATTTTCAATAGTGAGAGAAGAAAAAGTAATTTTAGTTGATAAATATGATAATCCAATTGGGTTAATGAACAAGTTAGAAGCACATGAAAAAGCATTGTTACACAGAGCTTTTTCAGTTTTTATTTTGAATGATAAAAACGAATTGATGCTTCAACAACGTGCGCATCATAAATATCATTCTCCGCTACTTTGGACAAACACGTGTTGTAGTCATCAAAGAGAAAATGAATCAAATATTCAAGCAGGAACAAGAAGACTTCGTGAAGAAATGGGATTTGAAACAGAACTTAAAGAAATGTTTCATTTTATTTATAAAGCTCCTTTTGATAATGGTTTAACAGAACATGAATTGGATCATGTAATGATTGGTTATTTTAATGAAGAACCTATTATTAATAAAGACGAAGTAGAAAGTTGGAAGTGGATGGCTATTGAAGATGTAAAAAACGATATGGTTCAAAATCCAGATGAATATACTATTTGGTTTAAAATTATTTTTGAAGAATTTTACCATCATTTTGAAGAAAAATTAATTTCTAACAGATCATAAAATGAGAGCGACTATAAGTAGAAAAGCGCATTTTAATGCCGCACATAGGTTGTATCGAAAAGATTGGTCTGATGAACAAAACGATTTGGTTTTTGGAAAATGTAATAATCCAAATTTCCACGGTCATAATTACGAATTAATTGTAAATATTACAGGTGAAATTAGTCCAGAAACAGGTTTTGTAATGGATGTGAAAATACTAGCAGATTTGATTAAATTGCATATTGAAGATGAATTTGATCATAAAAATTTAAATTTAGATGTTCCTGAATTTAAAGATTTAAATCCAACTGCTGAAAATATTGCTGTAGTTATATGGCGAAAATTAAGAAATCAAATCGAAATTAAATATGATTTAGAGGTTGTTTTGTATGAAACACCTAGAAATTACGTAACCTATAGTGGAAATTAAATGAATTTTTATCCTTTAAAATTTACACCTATTTTTAAAGAACGCATTTGGGGCGGCCATAAATTAAGAGATTATTTAAATAAATCTTTTGATGGCAACCAAATTGGCGAAAGTTGGGAATTATCTACCGTTGAAAATAATATCAGTGTGGTAGAAGATGGTGAATTTGCTGGATTGAACTTAAATGAATTAATTGAAAAATTTCCAACTGAAATATTAGGTTCTAAATCGATTGAAAAATACGGATTAGAATTTCCTTTGCTTTTTAAGTTTTTAGATGCACAACAAGATTTATCTATTCAAGTGCATCCAAATGATGAATTAGCTAAATTACGTCACAATTCCTTCGGAAAAACGGAAATGTGGTATGTGTTGCAAGCAGATGAAGATTCGAAATTAGTAGTCGGTTTTGAAAATAAAATTGAAAAAGAAGAATATCTTACTTTAATAAAAGAGAAAAAATTAGTTAGTGCTTTAAATGAAATTCCAGTAAAAAAAGGAGATACGTTCTTTTTGGAAACGGGTACGGTTCATGCAATTGGAGCTGGGGTATTAATTGCCGAAATTCAACAAACTAGTGATATTACGTATCGTTTATACGATTGGGATAGAGTAGATGCTAATGGAAATGAAAGAGAATTGCATACCGAATTAGCGCTTGATGCTATTAATTTTGAGGTTTCTAACGCGCAAGTTAAATATGCAAAAATTATTAATCAAAGTACAGAATTAGTAAATTGTCCTTTCTTTAAAACAAATATTTTACCAGTTTCTGGTGAATATTTTTGGAAAAAGCAAAACGATACTTTTACGGTTCTAATGTGTACACATGGTGAATTTTCTTTGTTTTTCGATAATGAAGGTTATGAATTTGAAAAAGGTGATACGATTTTAATTCCGGCCATAATTGAAGAATTTGAGCTAATTGGAAATGCTACGATACTTGAAATCACAATTTAATTAGTAGTATATCAATATATTGTTTACTTTTGCATCATAAATTTTAAAAATTACAAAATGGCAAGCGTTAAAAACTTGAAAAAAGAAATTAACTATGTATTAGGTGATATCATCAACATAGTTTATGTTTGGGAAATGACTACAACAGGAAAACCAACTCCAGCATCTGATGCTTTAGTAGATGGTATCTATGATTCTTTTGATGGATTAATGGCTAGAGTGAGTGAAAAAGGTGTTGAAAACAAAAAAGCTCATTTTAAACAAATAAGAAAAGATTTCGAAGCTGCTGCAAATCAATTTGTTGCGCAAGTAAACGAATTAAAGTAAAAAAAAGTCAAAAAAAATTTAATTTTTTTTTGCAAATTAAAAAATCAAGACTATATTTGCACCGCAATAAAGCAATAGAGTCGCCGGTGTAGCTCAGCTGGCTAGAGCAGCTGATTTGTAATCAGCAGGTCGTGGGTTCGAGTCCCTCCATCGGCTCAAAAAAAGGAAAGTGAAAGCTTTCCTTTTTTTATTTCTACAAATTTCAGATTTTACTTCTACACTTTCTCAAGCATTTGTTTGTATTCCTTATTAATTGTTTAGATTTTTTCCTTAATTTTACTATACTCTTCAAAGAATTTTAAAAAAAAGCCTAAAAAAATATTTAAAAATACTATGCATGCATAGTATTTTTTTTTATATTTGCTAAAACCATTTTATATGCAAGATAAAACAATAGACTATGTTTTAAGATATACATGGCAATCGGTTGCAAGAATGTATAACGAAGAAGCGGCCAAGTATGGCGCAACAATGGCTACTGGTTTTGCTTTGTTAAGTATTGATAAAGATAAAGGAATTCCCTCAACAGCTTTAGGTCCGAGAATGGGAATGGAAGCTACTAGTTTAACAAGAACATTAAAGTCAATGGAAGAACGCGGATTAATCATTCGTAAAAAAAATCCAGCTGACGGAAGAGGTGTTCTAATTTATCTTACTGAAGAAGGAAAGCAAAAAAGAGAATTGTCAAAGCAAACTGTACTTCAGTTTAATGAAGTTATTAAATCGAAAGTAACACCAGAACAACTTCAAAACTTTATGGAAGTTGCTGAAATTATCAACGAACAAATTTTAGAAAAAGAAATTTTCGATAAAAACATAAAATAAACACAATATAAATACATATCTGTATGAAACGTAATATTAAAAAAGTTGCTGTTATTGGTTCAGGAATTATGGGAAGCGGAATTGCTTGCCATTTTGCAAATATCGGTGTAGAAGTTTTACTTCTAGATATTGCTCCTAAAGAATTAACAGAAGCTGAAACAAAAAAAGGATTGACTTTAGAAAGTAAAGTGGTTCGAAACAGATTGGTAAACGATCATTTAGCAAATGCGTTAAAATCAAAACCATCTCCAATTTATCATCAAAGTTTTGCAAGTAGAATTACTACAGGTAACACAACGGATGATATGGCAAAAATTGCTACTTGTGATTGGATTATTGAAGTAGTTGTAGAACGTTTAGATATCAAAAAAAGCGTTTTCGAACAAATTGAAAAATTCCGTAAACCAGGAACATTGATTACTTCTAATACATCCGGAATTCCAATTCACTTTATGAGTGAAGGTAGAAGTGAAGATTTTCAAAAACATTTCTGCGGAACACACTTCTTCAATCCAGCTCGTTACTTAAAATTATTTGAAATTATTCCAGGACCACAAACTTCTTCTGAAGTTTTAGATTTCTTAAATGGTTATGGAGAAAAATTCTTAGGAAAAACTTCAGTTGTAGCTAAAGATACACCAGCTTTTATTGGAAACAGAATCGGAATCTTCGGAATCATGAGCTTGTTCCACCAAGTAAAAGAAATGGGTTTAACTATTGAAGAAGTTGATAAATTAACCGGACCAGTTATCGGAAGACCAAAATCGGCAACTTTCCGTACGGTTGATGTAGTAGGTTTAGATACTTTAGTTCACGTAGCCAACGGAATTTACGAAAA
The DNA here is from genome assembly GCF_900110615.1 of Flavobacterium urocaniciphilum. GTDB lineage: Bacteria > Bacteroidota > Bacteroidia > Flavobacteriales > Flavobacteriaceae > Flavobacterium > Flavobacterium urocaniciphilum. Next base: position 22,866 of record NZ_FOEI01000010.1, on the reverse strand, counting down.
TTGTAAAACGGATGAAGTTTTAGAATTATTCAAATTGCCAGAATTCATCAATAAAATGATGGAAAATAAATGGCTTGGAAGCAAAACGAATCAAGGTTTCTACAAAAAAGAAGGAAAAGAAATTCTTTCTTTAGATTTAGATACTTTAGAATATCGTTCAGCGAAAAAAGCTTCTTTTGCAACATTAGAATTAACTAAAACAATTGATAAACCAATTGATAGATTTAAAGTTTTAGTTACAGGAAAAGATAAAGCAGGTGATTTTTACCGTAAAAACTTTACTGCGATGTTCGCATATTGTTCAAATAGAATTCCAGAAATTACAGATGCATTCTATAAAATTGACGATGCTATGAAAGCTGGTTTCGGATGGGAAAATGGACCTTTCGAAATTTGGGATGCCATCGGAGTGCAAAAAGGAATCGAATTAATGCAAGCTGAAGGATATCAACCTGCAAGTTGGGTAAATGATATGTTAGCTTCTGGTAATACGTCATTCTACTCTGTAAAAGATGGTGCAACCTATTTCTACAATAAAGATACTAAAACTACAGAAAAAATTCCTGGTCAAGATGCTTTTATTATTTTAAACAATATTCGCGAAAGCAAAAAAGTTTGGAATAATAGCGAAAGTATTATTACCGATTTAGGTGACGGAATTTTAAATTTAGAATTTACTTCTAAAATGAATTCTATCGGAGCTGGAGTGTTACAAGGAATTAATAAGGCTATAGATATGGCTGAAAAAGGTTACGAAGGATTAGTTATCGGTAACCAAGGTGCAAATTTCTCTGTTGGTGCCAATTTAGCTATGATTTTCATGTTGGCAGTAGAACAAGAATACGATGAGTTAAACATGGCCATAAAAATGTTCCAAGATACGATGATGCGTTGCCGTTATTCTGCTATTCCAGTTATTGCTGCTCCTCACGGAATGACATTAGGTGGTGGTTGCGAATTAACGATGCATGCGGATAGAGCAGTTGCTGCTGCTGAAACGTATATCGGATTAGTAGAATTTGGAGTTGGTGTAATTCCAGGTGGTGGTGGTTCTAAAGAAATGGCGCTTCGTGCATCCGATTTATTTAGAAAAAATGATGTTGAATTAAACGTTTTACAAGAATATTTCTTAACGGTTGGTATGGCTAAAGTGGCTACTTCTGCTTATGAAGCTTTCGATTTAGGAGTGCTTCAAAAAGGAAGAGATATTGTTGTAGTTAATAAAGATCGTCAAATTGCAACAGCTAAACAAGTAGCGTTACAAATGGCTAACCAAGGTTATACACAACCTGTAAGAAGAAACGATATTAAAGTTTTAGGAAAACAAGCGTTAGGTATGTTTTTAGTAGGTACAGATCAAATGGTAGCTGGACAATATATTTCAGAACACGATCAAAAAATTGCAAATAAACTGGCTTATGTAATGGCTGGTGGCGATTTATCGGAACCAACGTTAGTTTCTGAACAATATTTATTGGATTTAGAACGTGAAGCTTTCTTATCATTATGTGCAGAAAGAAAAACGTTAGAACGTGTACAGTTTATGTTAACTAAAGGGAAACCTTTAAGAAATTAATTCAAAAAAATAATTATGAAAACAGCATATATAGTATCCGCTTATCGTACAGCAGTAGGAAAAGCACCAAAAGGATTATTTCGTTTTAAAAGACCAGACGAATTAGCCGCAGAAACTATCGAACATATGATGGCGCAATTGCCAAATTTAGATAAAACCCGAATTGATGATGTTATGGTAGGAAATGCAATGCCAGAAGCAGAACAAGGGTTGAACGTGGGGCGTTTAATTTCTTTAATGGGATTAAAAGTAACTGATGTGCCTGGTGTGACCGTAAATAGATATTGTGCATCTGGATTAGAAACTATCGGAATGGCAACGGCGAAAATTCAATCAGGAATGGCACATTGTATCATTGCTGGTGGTGCAGAAAGTATGAGTTATATTCCAATGGGTGGTTACAAACCAACTCCAGATTATAAAGTTGCTGCGGCCGGAAATGAAGATTATTACTGGGGAATGGGATTAACAGCAGAAGCTGTTGCCAAACAATTCAACATTTCTAGAGAAGATCAGGATAAGTTTGCTTACGAATCTCATATGAAAGCGTTGAAAGCACAAGCGGAAGGTAAATTCGATAATCAAATTGTACCAATTTCAGTGGAACAAACTTTTGTTAATGAAAATGGTAAAAAAGAAACGAAATCATATGTGGTTTCTAAAGATGAAGGACCAAGAGCGGGAACTTCTATTGAAGCTTTGTCTGGATTAAAACCGGTTTTTGCTGCTGATGGATCCGTAACGGCAGGAAATTCTTCTCAAATGAGTGATGGTGCTGCTTTCGTTTTAGTAATGAGTGAAGAAATGGTGAAAGAGTTAAACTTAGAACCAATTGCTCGTTTAGTCAACTTTGCTTCAGCAGGTGTAGAACCTAGAATCATGGGAATCGGACCAGTAAAAGCTATTCCAAAAGCATTATCTCAAGCAGGTTTGTCTCTAAAAGATATCGATTTAATTGAATTAAACGAAGCATTTGCATCTCAAGCTTTAGCAGTTACACGTGAATTAGGTTTAAATCCGGATATCATTAACGTAAACGGTGGAGCAATTGCATTAGGACATCCTCTTGGTTGTACGGGTGCTAAATTATCTGTTCAATTATTTGAAGAAATGAAACTAAGAAAATCAAAATACGGTATTGTTTCTATGTGTGTCGGAACCGGACAAGGAACTGCTGGAATTTTCGAATTGATGTAAGCTATTTAAAAACCAACATAAAAAATATAGAAATGGAAGATATAACTAGAGGAGGACAATTCCTTGTAAAAGAAACAAAGTGTGAGAGTGTTTTCACACCAGAAGATTTCAACGAAGAACAAATTATGATGCGCGATTCTGTTAAAGAATTCGTAGACAAAGAACTTTGGGCGCATAAAGATAAATTTGAGAAAAAGGATTATGCGTATACAGAACAATGTATGCGTAATGCTGGAGAATTAGGATTTTTAGGAGTAGCTGTTCCTGAAGCATATGGCGGATTAGGAATGGGATTCGTAAACACAGCTTTAGTATGTGATTATATTTCTGGTGCTACAGGATCATTTTCAACAGCTTTTGGAGCGCATACTGGAATTGGAACTATGCCAATTACTTTATACGGTACAGAAGAACAAAAACAAAAATATGTTCCAAAATTGGCTTCAGGTGAGTGGTTTGGTTCGTACTGTTTAACAGAACCAGGAGCAGGATCGGATGCGAATTCTGGAAAAACGAAAGCGGTATTATCAGCAGATGGAACACACTATTTAATTTCTGGACAAAAAATGTGGATTTCTAACGCAGGTTTTTGTAATATAATGATTGTTTTTGCTCGTATTGAAGATGATAAAAACATTACAGGTTTTATTGTTGAATACGATAGAGATAATTTAAACGGAATTTCACTAGGTGAAGAAGAACATAAATTAGGTATTCGTGCGAGTTCAACACGTCAGGTTTTCTTCAATGAAACGAAAGTTCCAGTAGAGAATATGTTAGCGGGTCGTGGTGAAGGTTTTAAAATTGCGATGAATGCTTTAAATGTTGGTCGTATTAAATTAGCGGCTGCGTGTTTAGAAGCACAAAGAAGAACTATTTCTGGAGCAGTTAAATACGCAAATGAAAGAATGCAGTTCAATACGCCAATTTCTAGTTTCGGAGCCATTCAATCAAAATTAGCGGAAATGGCTACGAATTGTTTTGTTGATGAAAGTGCAGTTTATAGAGCGGCTGGAGATATTCAAAACAGAATTGAAGCTCGTGAAGCAGATGGCAATTCACACCAAGAAGCAGAATTAAAAGGTGTAGAAGAATATGCAATTGAGTGTTCTATCTTAAAAGTTGCAGTTTCTGAGGATGTTCAAAATTGTACAGATGAAGGAATTCAAATTTTTGGAGGAATGGGATTCTCTGAAGATACACCAATGGAATCAGCTTGGAGAGATGCTCGTATTGCTCGTATTTACGAAGGTACAAACGAGATCAATCGTATGCTTTCTGTGGGAATGTTAGTAAAAAAAGCCATGAAAGGTCATGTTGATTTATTAGGTCCAGCTATGGCTGTTGCCGAAGAATTAATGGGAATTCCATCTTTCGATGTGCCAGATTACACTGAGTTATTAGCAGAAGAAAAAGAAATGATTGGTAAGCTGAAAAAAGCATTTTTAATGGTTGCTGGTGCAGCAGTTCAAAAATTTGGACCAGATTTAGAATCGCACCAACAATTATTAATGGCGGCTTCAGATATGCTAATTGAAATTTATATGGCAGAAAGTGCTATTTTAAGAACGGAGAAAATGGCTAAGAAATTAGGTGCTGATAAAGTTGCTGAACAATTAGCAATGTCTCAATTATATTTATACAACGCAGTTGATGTAGTAACTCAAAAAGGAAAAGAAGGAATTGTTTCTTTTGCTGAGGGCGACGAACAACGTATGATGTTAATGGGATTACGCCGTTATACAAAATATGTAAACATGCCTAATGTTGTTAAATTGAGAGAGCAAATTGCCGCTAAGGTAATCGCAGAAAATAATTATTGTTTTTAATAATTAGTTTAATTTGTTTGTAAAAAAAATCCCTTCTAATATTTATTAGAGGGATTTTTTTATGCTATATATTAAGTATTAATCTCCAAATCTTTAATATAATCTTCGTGCTCATAAAAGAAACGTTCAAAAGCATCCATCTTATCATAGAAGAAATTGAAAATGGTTTCCCAGTCGGTTTTTCGGTTTAAACTTACATTTGAAAGTTCCACCCAAATTCGACTAATTACTTTTCCATTCTCTAAATACAAATTGCGTTCGAAAATTGCATCTGGTAAAAATTCTTCCAACAAAATATCTTTTAAAGATTCTACTTTTTCATAGTAAATGGTTCTTTTGTTGTCTTCTTTTGGCTCAATATCTAGCATTACGTATGCCTTTTTATTGTCGACATTAAATTTAAAAGTGACATCTTTAATTTTGGTATTATACAATAACCACTTTCTTGGATATTCGTTTCCAAAAGTGCTCCAAAATTCTTTTTTTATTAATTGTGCTTCTGCTTTACTATACATTTATGTAAATATTTTTGTACCTTTATGTGTTAGAATTTAAAAAAAATGCAATTCCATTACTTTATAAATAATATTACAAATTTAAAGAAAGAAAAGTTGTTGGCCACAGATGCGCACATAAAAATGGCACCTTTGGAACGAATTACTTATCTTAAGGATAAATCGTATACCGAAAAACAACCTAGAAATGCAGCAGTTTTGATGTTGGTTTATCCTAAAAATGACTTAGCGCATTTGGCTTTAATAGTTCGTAATACTTATCCAGGAGTGCATTCTTCACAAATTAGTTTTCCTGGTGGGAAAGAAGAAGTAGAAGATGAAAATTTAGAATATACGGCATTAAGAGAAACGGAAGAAGAGGTCGGAATAGAAATGCATCGTATAGAAATTATTAGACAGTTTAGTGAAATTTACATTCCACCAAGTAATTTTTTGGTCACACCTTATTTAGGTTTTTCAACGGAGAATTTAGAATTCAAACCGAATCCAGATGAGGTTAAAAGGGTTTTGGAATTACCTATTCATCAGTTACTTAATGATGAAATTATTGTACAAACAAAAATGACCACTTCTTATGCTACAAATATTGATGTTCCAGCTTTTCAAGTGGAAAAATATGTAGTTTGGGGAGCTACTGCAATGATGCTCAGTGAATTAAAAGAGTTGTTTAAAAATGCGATCAAGTAGTTTAAAATTGCTAAATTTGCAACCCTTTTTCAAACTTAAAACTTATGGGATTATTTAAAAGAAATCCATTCGGACATATATTATTCATCAAGACGTGGTTAATCCGTATTCTTGGTTTAATTACACATAGTCGTTACAGAAGCTTTAATAATTTGCAAATTGATGGTTCTGAAATTATTAGAAGTTTACCAGATAGAAACGTTCTTTTTATTTCAAATCATCAAACCTATTTTGCTGATGTTACTGCAATGTTTCACGTATTTAATGCTGCTTTAAAAGGTAGAGAGGACAATATTAAAAACGTAATGTATTTATGGAAGCCTAAATTAAATATGTATTATGTTGCAGCTAAAGAAACCATGCAAGAAGGATTATTACCAAGAATTTTAGCTTATGTTGGTGCGATTACAGTTGAAAGAACTTGGCGTGCAGAAGGAAAAGATATTAAAAGAGAAGTAAATCCAAACGATACCGAAAACATTAAAATTGCTTTAGAAGATGGTTGGGTTATTACATTCCCACAAGGAACAACACGTTCTTTCAAACCAGTGCGTAAAGGAACAGCTCACATTATTAAACAACATAAACCAATAGTTGTACCAATAGTAATTGATGGATTTCGTCGTTCATTTGACAGGAAAGGATTATTCGTAAAGAAAAAAGGAATTCTACAATCTATGGAAATTAAACCACCATTAGAAATTGATTACGAAAATGATTCAGTGGAAAAAATTGTTGAACAAATTGAATTTGCAATCGAACAACATTCATCATTTTTAAAAGTTATTCCTCAAGAAATTTTAGAAGAAGAATTGAAACTCAATCGTGAGCGTCAATGGAAATATTAAAATAAAAAAAGCCGTTCAATTATCGAACGGCTTTTTTATTTAGAAATCTATTTTTTGTAATTCTTTATAGTTTTTATTTAATCGTCTTAATAATAAACCGTAAATCAATTTGTAGAAAAGCCAAATAATAATGGTAAATACTAAAATAATTAAGAAATATGAACCAAATACAATTAAATAACCTTTAGAGGAATTTGTTCCAAATTTGTTTAAAATATCTTGAATTTTGGGTTCGTACATCGCTTGAGAACCAAAAAATAAAATTAAAGATAAAGCAATCATGGCTAAGTTATACGTAACGTATTGTTTAACCGTTTTTCTAGAATTAATAATGGTTTTTAATAATTGATTAATTGAATCTGTAGCGTTAATTTTTTTGTAATTGCTATAAAATCTATAAATGAAATAAGCAATTACTCCAAAGTTAATTATGGATAAAATTTGCATTATGGTTTTTAAATGATATTTCTCTAGCATCTTCCAATAAGTATCGTTACTTGTAAGTACACTTAATCCTGTCCAAAAAACAATTTCTAGAACGCTAATGATAAAGATCCATTTTACTATAGAAGACGAACTTTTGTGCAACATCGAATAAATTTCTTTTTCAGAAACTTGCTTAAATTGCATATCGTTTTTCTTCCAGTCTTTTTTTAATAATTCTAATTCATCCATGGGTTACGGATTTAATATTTTTTTAAGTTTCCCTTTAATTCTATTCATTTTCACACGAGCATTCACTTCGCTAATTCCTAAAGTTTCCGAAATTTCGGTGTAATCGTTGTCTTCTAAATATAAAAAGATTAAAGCTTTGTCAATGTCATTCAGCTCAGATATTGCTTTATACATTAATTTCAACTGCTCTTCTTCTTCGTAATTATATTCGTCTGTTTTAATTCTATGAAATTCTGTATCAAAAGGAGTAGTTTCAATACTTCTTTTTTTCTTTCGATATAAAGTAATTGCGGTATTTAATCCAACACGATAGGCCCAAGTAGTAAATTTGGAATCGCCTCTAAATTGTGGATAAGCTTTCCATAACTGAATTGTAATTTCTTGAAACAAATCATTATGAGAATCCTGATCAGATGTATATAGCCTACAAATTTTGTGGACAATATTCTGATTTGCCTTTAATTGTTTAACGAAACTTTCTTCCGATTCAGATTTCATACACTATAAGTAGAAATGTTTTTGCATTTGTTACAAAGATGATTAAAAAAAAGTAAAATGTATTTAGAAAAGAGGCTAGTAAAAAGTAAAAAGAATCAAGTTGAAAATGTTAAAAAATGCTTTGAGAACTTTGAGAAAAATCTTTGGAAACTTTGTGATTAGAAGAAATTAAAAACTTAAATTTGTAAATAAACACTTCAAAAATGAACATACCAGATGCTGAATTAAAAAGAATTGTAATTATTGGCGGTGGGTTTGCTGGAATTTCTTTAGCTAAAAAATTAAGAAATAAAAACTATCAGGTTGTGATGTTAGATAAACATAATTATCACACCTTTCAACCTTTATTATATCAAGTAGCAACAGGTGGTTTAGAGCCAGATTCTATCGCATATCCAATACGAAAAGTTATCAAAGAATATAAAGATTTCTATTTTCGGTTGGCAGATGTAAAAGAAATAGATGCAGCGAACAATAGGATTATTGCAGATATTGGCGATTTACATTATGATTATTTAGTAATTGCCACAGGCACAAAAACAAATTATTTCGGGAATAAAGAAATTGAACGAAATAGTATGTCAATGAAAACAATTCCACAATCTTTAAATATTAGAAGTTTAATTTTAGAGAGTTTTGAAGCAGCACTTTTAACTGATGACGAAGCGGAACGTGAAAGTTTAATGAATTTCGTTTTAGTAGGTGGTGGTCCAACGGGTGTGGAATTAGCTGGTGCTTTAGCAGAAATGAAAAAAGCAGTATTGCCAAAAGATTATCCCGATTTGAATATCAATAAAATGCAAATTCATTTAATTCAAAGTGGAGATAGAATTTTAGATAGCATGACGGAAAAATCGTCTATAGCTTCCGAAAAATTCTTAACTAAACTGGGAGTTAATGTGCATAAAAATGTTCGTGTTACAGGTTATGATGGTTTTGTTGTGTCAACAAATTCGGATTTAGAATTGCATTCATCAACAGTTATTTGGACAGCTGGAGTGGCAGGAAAATTAATTTCTGGATTAAACAAAGAAGCCATTTTTGAAAGAATTGATAGGATAAAAGTTGATGCCCATAATAAAGTAAAAGGTTACGATACTATTTTTGCTGTGGGTGATATTTGTATCATGGAAACGGAAAAGTATCCAAAAGGACATCCGCAAATGGCACAACCTGCTATACAACAAGGCGCATTATTAGCAGAAAATTTTGTCAATTTGCAAAATAATAAGCCGTTAAAAGCGTTTGAATATAACGATAAAGGTTCGATGGCAACTATTGGAAGAAACAAAGCTGTGGTAGATTTGCCTAAATTTCATTTTAGTGGTGTGTTTGCATGGTTTGTCTGGATGTTTATCCATTTAATTTCCTTAATCGGATTTAAAAATAAAGCAGTTGTTTTCTTAAATTGGGTATATAATTACATTCGTTTTGATAGAGAAGCACGTTTAATTATCAGACCTTATAAAAAGAAATTGCAACAATCATTTACTTCGGATGAGGTTTAGGGATAAAGAGCCAAGTCAAAAGTAAAAAGTCAAAAGAAATAAGTCAAAAGAAAAAATATTAGCGAACTTTGCAATGTCATCCTGAGCTTTTCGAAGGAATTTGCTAGTTTGCAATTAAATAAAAAATATGATTACAGAAGAACAATTTCAAAACGAATTAAATTTAATAATTTCCAATGCCATTAGAGAAGATGTTGGTGATGGCGATCATAGTTCATTAGCTTGTATTCCAGCTTCAGCTCAAGGAAGCGCGAAACTTTTGGTAAAAGATAACGGAATTATTGCTGGTGTAGAATTTGCCAAAATGGTTTTTAATTACGTAGATCCAAACATGAAAGTGGAAACTTTTATTCAGGATGGTACTGATGTGAAACATGGAGATGTCGTTTTTCATGTGCACGGAAGTTCGCAATCGATATTAAAAGCAGAACGTTTGGTTTTAAACAGTATGCAACGAATGAGTGCTATTGCTACTAAAACCAAAGAGTATGTTCGTTTAATTGAAGGAACCGGCGCGAAAATTTTAGATACTCGAAAAACAACTCCAAATTTTAGAGCTTGTGAAAAATGGGCGGTTAAAATTGGTGGTGGTGAAAATCATCGTTTCGCTTTATATGATATGATCATGTTAAAAGACAATCATAATGATTTTGCGGGTGGAATTACAGCTTCTATTGCTAAAACGAAAGACTATTTAAAAGAGCACAATAAAGATTTAAAAATTATTGTAGAAGCTAGAAGCATTGCTGAAGTAGAAGAAATTTTAGCTGCTGGTGGAGTTTTTCGTATTTTATTAGACAATTTCGATTTTGAAACGACTAAAAAAGCAGTAGAAATTATTGGCGATAAATGTTTAACAGAATCTTCTGGTAATATCAACGAGAAAACCATTAGAGAATATGCGCTTTGTGGTGTAGATTATATTTCATCAGGTGCTTTAACGCATTCGGTTCATAATATGGATTTGAGTTTAAAAGCTATCTAATGCCAATATTATTGAAAGAATACATAAAAAAGATTCCTTTTGTGAATGTGTTTGTCAATTTTTTAAAATCGATCAAACCAGCAATTTTTCACGAAATGTCTTTGTATGATGTCATCAAATTATATTTTGAAGGAATCGCAAATGGAGCCGTGACTCAAAGAGCAAGTGCCATCGCATTTAGCTTTTTCATGGCTTTGTTTCCTTTTGCATTATTTCTGTTTAACTTAATACCATATATTCCATTAGAAAATTTTCAAGCCGACTTTTTAGAATTCGTTTCACAAAATGTACCACCAAATACATACGATGCCATTGCCAATATTATTAATGATATTTTAAATAAAAGTCATAAAGGATTACTTTCAACCGGTATCTTGTTATCTATTTATTTAATGTCGAATGGTATAAATGCTTTATTGGACGGATTTGAAATGTCTTCACATATTAGTATTAAAAGAGGATATTTCAGACAATATAGTATAGCAATTGGATTATCTTTAATTATTGCCTTTTTGCTGATTTTTACCGTTGCTGCAATCGTTGTGTTTGAGATTTTTATTCAAAAAATTGAAAATCAAGTCGGATTATCTACCAATGCTTCAGTATTGCAAATTTGTCGATATGTATTTGTCGGAATGATGGTTTTAACCATTACTTCAATGTTGTATAAATTAGGAACGAAAGAAACGAAACAAGTTGCTTTTTTTAGTTACGGATCAATTTTTACAACCTTACTTTTTGCTTTATCTTCTTATGTTTTTGGAATTTATGTAGAGCGATTTGCAAGATATAATGAATTATATGGTTCAATTGGTACACTTCTTGTAATGATGTTTTATGTATGGATAAACTGCATTTTGCTTTTAATAGGTTTCGAATTAAATGCATTTATTTATAAAATGAAGAAAAAAAATTAATATATTAGCAATAACTAAAAAATATAACAATATGAAAAAACAATTTTTAACTTTATTCATTGCTTTAACAGCAATATTTGCTTCAGCTCAAAAAACAGTTGGAGATGTAAAAGTAGATGCCAAACTAGCAATTGAAGGACAGAACTTAACATTAAATGGAGCAGGAGTTCGTGAAAAACTGTTTATGGATATGTATGTTGGTTCTTTATATGTTACTAAAAAATCTACTGATGGAAATGCAATTTCTGCTGCTAACGAAGCAATGGCAATTAAATTGAATATTGTTTCAGGTTTAATTACTTCAGAAAAAATGACTACTGCAATTAATGAAGGATTCGAAAATTCTACAGGTAAAAAAACAGCACCATTAAAAGCAAAAATTGATAAGTTTAAAAGTTTCTTTAAAGAAAAAATTAATAAAAAAGATATTTTTATTATCGTTTATGTTCCAGGTGAAGGTGTTTCAGTATACAAAAACGGAACTAAAAAAGGAACAATTGATGGTTTAGATTTCAAAAAAGCATTATTCGGAATTTGGTTAGGTAATAAACCTGCAGATGACGACTTAAAAGCAGGAATGCTTGGAAAATAAAAAAAATCCCGACGTTAGTCGGGATTTTTTTTTATCTATTATCCGTGATAAACTCTCGAGAAAATAATTTTACCATCCTTAATTTCTAATACTTCTGCAACTAACATATCTTCTTCATTCTCAACTTGACGAATATATTCCATAAATACTCTATCGTTATTTGCCGTTAAAGAAGTTACTTTATAATGTAAAGTCGGTAATCTATCAAAAGCATCTTGCCACCAAATTCTCAATTCGTTTTTTCCTTTTATTAATCCTTCTGTTTCTGGCTTTCTGATTTTTAATTTCGGACTAAAATGCTCCGCATGATCATCGTACAAGCTTAATAAATTTTCTAAATTATGTTGGTTAAAAGCTTCGAACCATTTAAAAGCAATAGTTTCGTTGTGTTGTGACATAGTACTAATTTTTGATGGCAATTTACATTTTATTCTAAGAAAAAAGCCATGATGAACATGGCTTTTATTAACAGTTGGTGTTTATTAATTGGTTATAAATAGATCGAAATAAAATTGTGAAGCCCAACAAGACGCTGTAGTGAAATTTCCATATGAGTCTGATCTTGCTATATTCACTACAATTGAATTTGTTGATTTTGAAGCATAGTTTAAAGTAAATACATCTGGTAAAGATGAGGTGTTGTTTACAGTAAACATAATTGCATTTGGTGAAAACGGAAGCGGCGGATTAAACGTATATTCAACTTGTAAACGTTCCGCTAATACCGGTCCAGAAGCAACTTGAGCAGTTCCAGTTGGAGTAGTTGCGGTAACTGTGTTTGTTGCCGTTTGTTTTTGTAATATTTTCCAAGTTATAGTTGTATTCGTTCCTAGTATGGATTTTGTAAATGTTCCAGTTGAATTTACACTATAATTAAAACAAGATGGAATGGTAAATCCGCTCACCGCTATTATTTGTGGTAGATTTGGAATTGAACTATTTGTTAAGGATTGCCATGAAGCATTACCATTCGCATCAGATGTTAAAACTTTACCTGCTGCTTGTGCTCCATCAACAATACGAATAACAGAACTTGAAGTTGTACCAGTAATTAATATATCATCTAAATATGCTTTGTCTTCTCCAGAATTTTGAGATCCATCTTTTAAATATCTCCAATTTAAAGTATGATTACCAGCTGGTAAATTATAAGTATACGTTGCCCAAGATACATTTCCTGACCATTGAGTAATTTGTGTACCATTTACAAAAAATCGAAGATAGTCAAAGTTACCTTCTGAACTTACTCTATATTTAAAAGTTAAAACTGCAGGTGAAGTTAAGGTAACTGTTGCCGTTAAATTGGTTTGTTGATTATGGGTAATTCCACCAGAAGCTGCTGAGTAAGTTCCGGCTCCAACTTGGGTATTTTGTACATACCAATTCTGACTTCCAGAAGTTGTTAGTGTTCCTAATGAATTCGCTTCAAAATTTTCATTTAAAATACTTACTGCTGGTCCAGAATTTTCAACATGTAATTTTGTAGTTGGAGTAGCAGTTCCAATTCCTACATTGCCTGTATTGCCATTATAAATATTGTTGCCAGAAAAAATCCAATCATTATCCGCTCCGCCTAAAGGAGCCCAGTTAGTGCCATTCCAAAAATAAAACCCAGTTCCAGTAGTGGTATTGGTATTATAAACTAACAAACTAGTAGCTGGAGAAGTAATCGGTGACGCACTACTTAAGTTAGGAATTGAAATTCTTGGAATTAATATACCTTTGTCAGTTGCTTCTATGTCGAGTATTGAACTGCTGTTTGGAGTAGTTGTGTTTATTCCAACTTGACCAAGTGTTAGTAAAGGCAGTAGAAATAAAAATAAAACTTTTTTCATAATTGAGATGATTTGTGTTGTTCTAATCATCAAAATTATTAGGAGTTGTTACGACTTTAATTTTTGAGGGACAAATGAATGCGTTATAGGGACGAATTCATCAAACGTCTATTTTATTTTTTTGTATTTGTAAGATATATATCAATATTTTCTTTAAATGATTTTGAAATTGGAATTTTAAATTCATTTATCTCTATTAAATTTTTTGAAACAGAAGTAATACAATTAAAATTTACAATAAAGCTTTTATGGGTTTGAACAAAATTAGAAGGTAAATTTTCTTGAAATTCATGAAGCGTATTTCGGTATTTGTAAATTTCTTTATTGGTATGAATGTTAACGTAATTTTTATCACTTTCTACAAATAAAATGGCGTCGAGATTCAGTTTAATGGATTTATCTCCAATTTTAATTTGAATTTGAGGAAGTTCTGATTTTCCTATTTCTTTATTAAAATTAATTAAAGCTATTTCAATTGCTGTTAGTAAATCGTGTTGTTGAAATGGTTTTACTAAATAACCATAAGGTTCGGTTTCAATTGCTGAGCGAATTGTTTTTGTATCAGAATAAGAAGTTAAATAAACAAAAGGAATTTTTTTATGATTGGTAATATATGTCCCAATATCAGTTCCTTTTTTTTGTCCTTTAATATTAATGTCGATAATAGCAAAATCGATGTTTTCTTCATTTAAGATGGAAATCGCTTTGTCATAATCCATAGCGCGTCCTTTTACATTATGACCTAAAACGATTAAGTTTTTTTCAATGCTTTTTTGAGTGATGTATTCATCTTCAATAATCAATATGTTTAATTTTTTACTAATCATGAGAAGAAAAAATAATAGTTATAGTTGTGCCTTTGTTTAAATTTGAATCAATAGAAACTTCACCGTTTATTTGTTCTGATAATCCATGAATTAAATCTAAACCAATTGAATCATTAGTGTCAATTTCATTTATATCGAATCCTTTTCCATTATCTGAAATTTTTAAAATATATTTTTTAGGCGAAACTTCTTCAAAATAAATTAATAGTTCTCCTTTTAGTACTTCTTTAAAAGCATGTTTATAAGAATTACTTATAATTTCAGTAACAATCAAACTTAAAGGAATAGTAATATCTAAGGATAATAAAACGGGTTGAATGTTGTATTTAATTTCTATTTCAATTCTGTTATTTTGAGCTTGTTGAATTTGCTGAATCAATTCTTCAATATATTCTCTAATATTAACTTCACTATATAGTTCTTTTTGATACATGTTTTTATGTATTAAAGCAATAGTTTGAATACGATTTTGTCCTTCTTTTAATTTGTCTATAAGTTCAGTATTGTTTGTACTTAATAATTGTAAGTCTAAGATACTTGAAATTATTTGCAAATTGTTTTTCACTCGATGATGAACTTCTTTTAATAATATTTCCTTTTCCTTTAGGGATTGTTCAATTTCACTTTTTTGATTAGAAATTGCCAAATTCATTTTTTCAATTTGACGTTTTCTTTTAAGAATATTGATATATAAATATGAAATAATGATAATTGTTAATGCAAAAAAGGAAATTAGAAATATTAATATTTTAATATTACGATCTTCTAATTCGTTGTTTTTTTGACGAATGGTATTCTCATTTTCTATTAAAAGATAATCTATTTCTTGACTTTTAGATTGTTTTGAATTTTCATTTTGAATTTCTGAAACACGTAAATTGTATAACTCTTTTTGTAGTTCTAATGCTTTTTTATAATTACCAATTAAAGAAAAATAATTAATTTGAAAACTGATGTATTGGTATTTATAATTCGGATGATCATCTTGATGTTTTGCATTATAAAGTTGTGTGACATTAAAATTTTTAAAATCTTTAATGTTTAATTGAGCATTTGCCAATATGTAGGAAGCTTCAGTGTATAATTCTGCTCCTGGTTTAATTTTAGAAAATACATTTTTGAGAATAATTTGTATGGCATCCTCATTTTTAGCTTGACGTACTTTTAATCGAGCTAAATTATTTTGAACTGTAAAATATAATTCTTTATAGTTTGTAGATAATGTATCTAATGATCGCTTTGCTAATTGAATCGACTTATTAAAATTGATTTCGCTTTTTTTATAATCGCTTATTACATAATAATATAAACCTAAATCATTTGTAGCTGATGGAATAATTAAAGAATCTCTTAAAGGATTTTTTTTAAGCAATTCAATTTCATTAGCTAATTGAATAGTCGCTTCTTTATATTTTTTCATTTTAAAAAATAACTTACTTTTTAAGTTATAATCCCATAATGGTATTGAAACATTTTTTTTGGAAAGCTCTTCAATTTTAGAATTTATTTCAATAGCTTTTGAAAAAATATTGAGTTCTAAATACGATTCGTATAAAGAAAGGTATACTATTAATAAATGTTTTGGAAGTATGGTTGGACTATCATCTATTAAAACTTCATTAATTTTTAATATAGATTGTATGTAATTGCCTTTTGCTTTTTCAATTAAACCTTGTGAAAGCCTTAAATTAAGTAATTCTTTTTTGTGGAGATTTTCAATGTCTATTTTTTGAAATTCTTTTTCAAATACACCAATATGTTTTATTTTTTCTTCATTACTTAATTCTATATAATAAGTGCATTTTTTTTCCAAATTCATTTTTTTTAAATCTTGAACAGAATTAATCTGACCATTACTTAAAGTAAAAGTGAAAAAAAAGAATAATAGTAATGTTTTTTTTAAGCTCAATAGTTGTGTTTTGAAGAATTAAATGTCGCTTAACAAGTGGTAAATATATAATATTAAAATTAATTGTATAAAAAAACCAAGCCTAAGCTTGGTCATTCGAATATTAAATAAAAAAATAATTATGAAGTTTTAAGATGAAATAATACTAATATTAATTCGTAATAAAAGCATCAAAATAAAATTGTCCTGTCCAACAATTGGCACCCGATTGTTCTGCAAAACGCTCTACTCTAGCAATATTAATTGTTACTGAAGATTGCGATTTATTAGCATAATTTAAAACAAAAACATCTGGAAATCCACTATTGTTGTTCGCACTAAAAATGAAACCATTTGGATTAAAGGGTAATTGCGGACTAAAATTATATCTAACTTGAAGTCTTTCTGCTAATACTTCAGCACGTGCTAATTGATTTCCGCTTACTAATTGGGAACCACTTTTTTGTTGTCTGCCTAAAACTTCCCAACTTACTGTAGTTGGAACTCCTTTTATAGTTACGCTAAAACTACCCGTAGATCCTACACTTACATCATTACAAATTGGAATAACCATTCCTTGAACCGAAGCCATAATAGGAATATCTGAAATACTACTATTGGTAATTGCCTGCCAAGAAGCATTACCACTAGCATCTGAAGTTAATACTTTTCCACTGGCTTGATTTCCATCTACAATTCTCATTGCAGGTGGTGCAGCAGTTACAATTGAAATATTATCAATATATGCTGCATCTGAACCCGAACTTGATGAAGAATCTTTACTGTATTCCCATCTTAATGTTCTAGATCCTGCTGCTAATATATAGGTTTGTTGTGTCCAACCAATTGCTCCAGACCACTGATTTTGTTGAATCCCATCTATATAAAAACGTAAATAATCATAATTAGATTCACTACTTACATTATAGAAAAAACTTAATGTGGCTCCACCAGAAGGTATTACAATTGTGTGCGACATTTGTGTACTTTGATTATCGGCAATTGTTCCCGATTTTGCAGCATAACTTCCAGCATATTTTACAGTAGTTTGAGTTGCCCAGTTTGCATTTCCACCAGTAGTAAATGGAGTAATGGCGTTGGTTTCAAAATTCTGATTTAATAAGGTAGAAGGTGATCCAACATTTTCTACATGAAATTTTGTAGTTGGAGTAGTAGTTCCTACACCAACATTTCCGGTGTTATTGTTATAAATGTCATTTCCGACTTTAGTCCAATGACTAGTGCCACCAGTAAAAGGTGTCCATTTTGTTCCATCCCAATAATAAAATCCAGCACCAGTTGTTGTATTGGTGTTGTAAACTAACAAACTTGTTGCAGGTGAAGTTATAGGTGCTGCTGCATTTAAATTTGGAATTGAAACTCTTGGAATTAATAAACCTTTATCAGTAGCATTAATATCTAGCATTGAACTAGCGTCGGGTGTTGTGGTGTTTATACCAACTTGAGCCTGTATAAATAAAGGGAAAAGTAAAGTAAATAGTAGTTTTTTCATGACTTAGTAGTTATTTTAACTACGAAAATCAGATATAATTTTTAAGTTTTAAAAAAACTGGGAAATATGAATCGAATTTAGGGAAATATGGTTAAATTGAATGTAAAATGTTTAAAACCAAATCCTTGTGAGATTTTGAAATCGGTATTTTATTATCATTAATTATTACAGTAGAATTGGAAAATTCTTTCACCTTTTGAGTGTTTATAATAAAACCTTTATGCGTTTTGATGAAATAATTGGGCATGATATTTTCAAAATCTGAAATGGTGGAACGATAACGATAAACATCCTCTTCACAATTTATAATCAAATAATTTTTATCACTCTCAATATATAATATCGAATCGAAATTAATTTTAGTATACACTTCATTATGTTTTACTAAAAGCTGCTTTTCATTAGAATTCTGACTTTTATTAAAATTTAAAATGGCAATTTCAATAGCAGTAAATAAATCGTGCTTTTGAAAAGGCTTTACCAAATAACCTAATGGATTTGATTGTAAGGCGTTTTTAATGGTTTCGGTATCAGAATAGGCGGTTAAATATAAATGAGGTAAATTGAAATTTTCAGCAATATTATTCCCTAACCAAATACCGTTTTGTTCTCCTTTTATATTAATATCCAAAATAACAAAATCAACAGGTTTGCTTTTTATAATTTCAATCGCATCTGCTGCATTCATTGATGTGTCAATTACTTCATAACCAATTTCAGTAAGATAATTACAAATGGTTTTTTGAGTAATGTATTCGTCTTCAACAACTAATATTTTTATAGGATGTTGTGTCATTTTTGTTCTTTAAATTGAATTTTAATTAAGGTTCCGTGATCATTTGAAGTTTCAATTTTACCTTCAATTTGCTGACTTAATCCATAAATTAAATCGAAACCTACCGTTTTACTATTTCTATCGATGTTAAGATTTTCTGGTAATCCAATTCCGTTATCTTTTATAATTAATTGATAGGATTCGTTATTTGTTTTTAAAATGGAAATTGAAATCAATCCTTCGTTTTTACCAATAAATGCATGTTTGAAGCTATTCGTAATGATTTCATTGATGATCAAACTTAAAGGAATAGCGGTATCTATATTCAATCGAATGTTTTCAATTTCTATATGTATTTCGATGTTTTTATGATCATTGATATTTGCTTTTTTAATATATGAAATCAATTCATTAATATACGTCTTAAAATCTACTATATTGAAATTCTCATTTTGATACATGGTTTTATGTAACAATGCAATAGTTTGAATTCTATCCTGACCTTCAACTAACAATTTTTTGGTTTTTTCATCAGTAATAGTATTATTCTGTATGTTTAAAATCCCAGAAATAACTTGAAGATTGTTTTTTACTCTATGATGAATTTCCTTTAATAATAACTCTTTTTCGTGTAAAGATGTTTTTAATTCTTCTTTTTTATTAGAAATGGAAACATTCATTTTTTCAATTTCAATTCTTTTGCGGCGGTTATTTCGTAAGGCTATTGTTCCTGTCACTAATAAAGCAATCAATCCTATTATAATTATTATAAGGTTTGTTTTTTCCTTTTCTTCAATAATTAAATTTTTAGTAGCAACTTCCTTTTCTTTATTTTCAATAAAATAGTTTAATTCGGTACTTTTCAAAAGATTCAAATTTTGAACTGTAAGCAAAGAATCTTTTAAATGTTTAATTTCTGAAGTGATTTCTAAGGAAGTTTTATAGTCTTTTAGTTTCTTGAAATAGGAAGCCTGAATTTCTAAAAACTGAATTTTTAAAGTAATGTCTTCTAAACAGCAAATTTGTTTTAACGAATTGATAATTTCTTCTGATTTCTTTACATTATTAGTTTTTAAATAAGCATCGCCTAACAACAATAAACTTTGTATATATATAGGAGTGTTTTTGTTTTCAACTTTATTTAAAACCTCATTATTTAAAATCGAAATGGTTTTATTGTATTCTTTAATTTCTAAATATAAACTCGCCATATTACTTTGTGAACTTAGTATTATGCTTTTATATGCTGATGGATTTGTAGATTTCAAACTTCTATTTGCTGTTTGAATCGATTTGTTGTAATACAATAAAGCGTTTTTGAAGTCTTTATTTAAATGATAATAGAATCCTAAATCATTATAAGCCGAAGGAATAATTAAAGAATCTCTTTTCGTATTTTTATATAACAATTGAATTTCCTTTTTCAATTGAGAAATCGCTTTGTCATATTGTTGTAATTGTAAATAGAGTCTACTTTGTATATTATAACTCCATAAGGGATAATCAACACCATTTATAATTAAGGTGTTTATTTTTTTGTTAATGTCAAATACCTTGGAATATAAATTAAGTTTTAAGTAGCATTCTTGCATGGCTACATAAATATCCATGGTTTCTCTTTCTGATAAATTGAAAGCTTTGTCTGAAATTAAGTCGTTAAATTTAGAAATGGCTTCTAAATTTTCATTTTGTATCTGATTAATTAACCCAAGAACAAAAAGGAAATGTTTTTTGTGAGTATAGTTTTTAGAATTTTGATTCAATAAGCTGGAAAATTCCTTTTTGAAAAAAGTGATGTTTTCAACTTTATCTTCATTGCTTAAACTTCTAAAAAAAGTAACCTTATCAATATTATTTTTAGAGTTGAATTTTTTCTTAATTATTTCGTTAGAAAAACTCAGTGCTGTTAAAAGCGAAAAAAATATTGATAAGGCAATTTTATTCATTATTTAAAATAAGAGAAATCGTGATTGTTTTCAATTTTTAATAACGATTCGTATATTAATTTAATTACATTTTCTACATCATCTCGGTGAACCATTTCTACAGTTGTATGCATATAACGTAACGGTAACGAAATTAAAGCACTTGGTACACCGCCATTACTATAAGCAAAAGCATCAGTATCTGTCCCGGTAACTCTTGAAGTCGCATGACGTTGAAATGGAATTTTTTTAGCTTCTGCCGTATCGGTAATTAAATCTCTTAATTTATTTTGCACGGCTGGCGCATAGGCAATAACCGGACCTTTACCCATTTTTAAATCACCTTCAATTTTTTTATCAATCATTGGTGTATTGGTGTCGTGACAAACATCCGTTACAATTGCAATGTTTGGCTTGATACTTTGTGTAATCATTTCTGCTCCACGTAAACCAATTTCTTCTTGAACTGCATTTACAACATATAATCCAAAAGGTAGCTTTTTCTTGTTTTCTTTTAACAGTCTTGCCACTTCCGCAATCATGAAACCACCCATTCTGTTGTCAATGGCTCTACAAACGAATTTATTTCCATTTAAAATTTCAAATCCATCAGGATACGTAATCACACATCCTACATGTACACCTAAATTTTCAACTTCTTCTTTTGAACTACATCCACAGTCAATAAATATGTTTTCAACTTTGGCTGTTTCTTCAGCTTTACCGCTTCTTCCTCGTGTGTGAATTGCTGGCCAACCAAAAACACCACGAACAATACCTTTTTTGGTATGAATGTTTACTCTTTTTGAGGGTGCAATTTGATGATCACTTCCTCCATTTCTTATTACATATATTAAACCATCATCAGTTATATAGTTAACGTACCAAGAAATTTCATCACTGTGTCCTTCAATTACTACTTTAAAAGGTGCGTCTGGATTTATTACTCCTACTGCTGTACCATAATTATCTGTTATGAATGTGTCAACATAAGGTTTCATATAATCCATCCATAATTTCTGACCTTCACTTTCGTATCCTGTAGGTGAGGCATTATTTAAATAGGCTTCTAAAAAAGCAATTGAACTATCTTTTAAAATACTTTTCATTTATTTGATGTTTTTTGTGCTAAAATAAAAAATTGGCATTGAACTTGCTAATTAAATTTATAATTTTACACTTTATATATATAGGTATGCATAGACTGATTTTAATTTTACTTTTTGGGTTCTCTTTAGTACAAGCGCAAGAAAAAACAAAAACCGATTCTTTAGCAATTGAACAGGACACATCGTACATTAAAGAAATTGTTATTGAAGAAGTATTGGTTACCGATGCGCATACTGAAAAATTAACTAAAGAAGAAAAAGAACAAATTTTACTTTTACAAAAAAGAGTAAGGGTGGTTTATCCCTATGCGAAGCTAACTGCTGAGAAGTTAGTGAATATAAACGCAACAATGGATAAGCTTAAAACGAATAAAGAAAAAAAGAAATATTTTAAACTAGTTGAAAAATATCTTAATGAAGAATTTGAACCTAAACTAAAAAAGCTTTCACAAAAGCAAGGACAAATTTTAGTTAAACTAATAGATAGACAAACTGGGCAAAGTACTTACGACCTAATTAAGAATTATAAAAGTGGATGGAAAGCCTTTTGGTCTAATAATACAGCTAAAGTTTTTAATATTGATTTGAAAAAAAAGTATAATCCAATGGAAGTTCCAGAAGATTACTATATAGAAACATATCTTATTAGATGTTTTGAAGAAGGTAAATTAGTAAAACAAGAAGCTAAAAATCCAATTTCTGAAACAGAATTAATCGAAAATTGGGTAAAAAAGAATGGAGCTAAGAAAAAAAGCTAATCAATAAATAAGAATTTATACTATATAATATATATAGGTGATAATATTTTGGGTTGTAAAAACTGAATTTGTAAGGTTTTTACAACCCTTTTTATTTGATGCATGCTTGTTGTTTTAGTTTTTGCGTGTTTATCGATAAAATGTAATATAAAATCGACGAAGGTAACTTCCTGTAAACGTGAGTTTAACAAAAAACTTTCAAAAAAGATTGCAAAAAGGCTTGCGTAATTGAAAAAAGGTGGTACTTTTGCACCCGCAATCAACAAGTAGTTGAGCGCACAACAAGCGAAGTTCTTTATTTAATGTGATATAAATCTTTAAGGGTTTGAGTTTAAGGCGAAAGCGAAAAACTTTAAAAAAACTTCAAAAAAGATTTGGATTATAAAAAATAAAGATGTTATCTTTGCAC
>NZ_FOEI01000023.1 GCF_900110615.1 Flavobacterium urocaniciphilum | reverse complement strand
AGATTGATGTAGATGCAGATCCAACAGGAACCACTTTTACATGGCAAATTAACTCGGCAACGAATGTTCAAATTGCAGGAGGAGCAACAAGCGGAACTTCTACAACAGGAAACATCGATTTACAATTAAACTTAACAGACCCATTAGTAGCAGGAAGCATTAGTTTTGATGTGACTCCAATTAATGGAAACTGTACTGGTGCAACGATGACTAACGTAGCTTCAATTACAGTAAACCCAATCCCAGGAACACCAATCGGATTGTTACAAGATGAAGTTTGTAGTGAAGAAACAACTAATTTAACCATTTCAGCATTCCCGAATATTGCAGGAACTATGTTAGAGTGGGTAGTTTTAGAATCACAAAATGTAACAGGAGCAACACCTGGAACAGGATTGGCACCAATTCAAATTCAAGATGTGTTGGTAAATACTTCAGATGTTCAAGGTTATGTGAAGTATAGAGTTACAACAAAATTAGGAGATTGTGAGGGTGGCTTTACAGATTATATCATTTTTGTAGATCCACTACCAAAACCAGTATTACTAGACGGACACATCTGTGTGAATCAAGCAACAGGAACAACGTACCAAAGTTATATTTTAAATACACAATTAAACAATCCGAATTATACATACGATTGGTTTGTGTTTAATACTGCAACAAGTACATTCGATCCAATTGCAGGAGCAACAGGTTCAACATACGAAGTTACAACAGCAGGAGAATATCAAGTAATTGTAACGAATACCTTAACAGGATGTATTGGAGAATCTTCGGCTACGGTAATTGAAGTATTCCCAGCAACAGGATTTACAACAACTGTAACAGATGCCTTTACAAACAATGCAACGATTACTATAACAGTCAACCCAGTTGGAACAGGAAACTTAGTTTATTCGATTGACGGAGGAGCTTGGCAAACTAGTAACGTGTTTACAGGAGTTGAAGCAGGAGTACACACGGTTTTAGTATCGGATCTAGAAGGATGTACAAACCTTTC